>NZ_VJWA01000003.1 GCF_007097155.1 Glacieibacterium frigidum | reverse complement strand
TTCTGTGAGAAGGGCTATAATTACGGGGCTTAGGAATCGTGTGGGAGATGGGGCTATTTTAATTTTAGTAGGTTTAAGAGTGGAATGAGGGGGTTGAAAATTTTTAGATATTCTTAGTGAAATAACTGATGAAAATTTAATATTTTTTGGGTTAATACTATTATTAGCCGCTATTACTAAAAGAGCTCAGATTCCTTTTTCGGCTTGATTACCTCGGGCTATAGCTGCTCCTACTCCTGTTAGAGCATTAGTCCATTCTTCTACTCTTGTTACTGCGGGTATTTATATTCTTTTGCGCTTAAATTTTATTATTGAAATAGCAGGTTTATCTTATTTAGTTTTTTTATTAGGGCTTAGAACTATAATCATAGCAAGATTGAGGGCTAATTTAGAACAAGATATAAAAAAGATTATTGCTCTTTCTACTTTAAGGCAATTAGGGTTAATAATAACAAGTTTAGGATTAGGTCTTATTTTAATTACTTTTTTTCATCTTTTAACTCACGCTATATTTAAGTCTTTACTATTTATATGTAGAGGAGATGTTATTCATCAGAATCAAGGTTTACAAGATTTGCGGTTTTTGGGAGGTTCATTAAAAGGAAGACTTTTTGCTAGAACTTTGATAAATATCTGCAATTTAGCTTTATGTGGATTTCCTTTTTTAGCGGGATTTTATTCTAAGGACGCTATTATAGAAATAGGTTACAGTTCTAGTTATAGTTTGATTTTTTTATATTTGATAGCTTTTAGAGTAGGACTTTCTGGCTCTTATTCTATGCGTTTATATTATTTTAGGTTTTTAAATGAGAGTCAAAGTAGGCCTCTCGGAGGGATTTATGAATCTGTGGATTATATATTTAAATCTAAATTTCTTTTATTTGGTTTTACTTTAACGGGAGGCCTGGTTCTTTCTTATTGTTTATTTGAAACCCCTTTGATAGTATTTTTGAAATTTAATGAAAAAATTATTACCTTAATAAGGACTTTTCTAGGATTTATTTTTGGTTTAATTTTAAGATTTTATATTAGAAGCATTTTTATTATTGATATTTGTAGAGATTTTCAGGATTTTTTAAGAGGTTTATGATATTTAAACTCGCTTTCTGGAGCTTTTTC
>NZ_VJWA01000002.1 GCF_007097155.1 Glacieibacterium frigidum | reverse complement strand
GCCCCTCCCTGAAGAAGGGAGGGGGGAATTACCGCGCGGCGCGCACCGCCTCGACCTGCGCGAACAGCGTCTCCGCGACCTTGTCGGCGGTCACCCGCGTGACGGGCTGCGCCTGCACGTCGGCGCCGCACAGCGGGTGCAGCGTCAGCGAGCCCTTCGCCGGGAACGGGATCGCCACCAGCCAGTCGGGATCGGCGACCCGCACGGTCACGGTCACGATGGTTTTTGTTTCGCCGTACTTCAGTTCGAGCCGCAGCGGCCGGCAGATCGAGGTCAGCAGCGCGTTGTGGACGCGCCCGCGGTCGGCGCGCGCGAGGAACCCCGCCTGCCCCGGCGGCCGGTCGGTGAAGCGCGCCTCCATCGTCCAGCCGGGATTGTCCGGCAGTGGCTGCGCCTTCCCCAGCGCCTTCTTGGCATCGGCGAGATCGATGATCAGCGGCAGCTGGAGTTCGACGCCGTCGTCCTCGTCGGCCGAGCGCATGCCGCCCAGCTTCGCGGCACCGGTGACGATGGTGCCGACCGCGGTGATCGCCTCCAGCGTGTGATCCTTGGCCTCGACAGTCAGCACCTTGAGGCGCAGCGAATCGGGCCAGTAGGTCGGCGAGATCTCGGTCGAGATCAGGGGGCGGCTGCGCGGGGCCAGCGCCAGCAATTCGCCGTCGAAGGCGATCGGCACCGCCACCGCCGCGATCGCGGGCTCGCAGCCGGTCTCGTCGCAAGCCGGCGTGGCGCGCGCCAGCGACAGCTTGTCGCCGAGCGCCTCGCCGGTGCCGATGGCGATCGTCGTGTCGGTCAGCGCATAGGGTACCCAGTTGTCGGCGCGCGCCGCGTCGGCGAGGCCGTGATAGTCGACGCGCGGGGTCAGCGCGCAACCCGACAGCAGCGCCACGCCTGCCGCCGCCGCGACGACCGCCGCACCACCCAGCCATGCGAAGCGCGTCATACCCGTCCCTCCGGTCCCAGCTTGGCGCGCTCGATCCAGTCGAGATGCGCGGCGACATTGGTGTAGATGCCCGGGGAGCCCCCGCCGCAGACGTTCTTCGGCCCCCAGCTGACCAGCCCCACCAGATACCATCTGCGCCGCGGCCCCTGCCACGTCAGCGGGCCGCCGCTGTCGCCTTGGCAGCTGTCGGTGGGCTTTTCCGGATCGCTGGGCCCGGCGCAGAGATGCTGATCGGGGTCGAGCGCGCGGCTGGTGCCGGTGATGGCGCACGACGCGGTCGGGATCAGCTGCAGCCTCGCCGCCATCAGCACGCCCGGGACCGATTTGTTGTCGTTGACCGCCTGGTAGCCCCAGCCGGTGACTGTCACGAGCGCATTCGCGGGCAGCACCGTCGCGGCACTCGGCAGCGCGATCGGCTCCGGCGGCTCGGCAACCGGGATCTCGGGGCCGATGGCCTCGACGCGCAGGAGGGCAATATCGTGCGGCGGTGGACCGCCCGGGCGATAGCCCTTATGGATCATGATTCGCACGATGCGATACGTGCGCATGCCCTCCGATTTGCTGATGTCGAGCGAACCGGCGCGGATGATGTAGTCAGCCTTTAGATCGAGGCCGGTCTCGGGCTCCGCGCAGTGCGCCGCGGTGAGTACCCAGCCGGGCGCGATCCAGGCGCCGCCGCAGACGTGCCGACGCTGCCATTCGGGCCGCTCCCTGTCGACCGGAAGTTTTTTCAAGGCGGCGATGCGGTGCAGCTCGACCTGCCAGCGCGCGCTCCCCGGCAAGGCAGGGACGCCACCGACGATGCGCCCGTTCGACTCCTCGGGCGGCGGCGTCGGCGGGGGGGGCGGTGTCGGTGCGGCGGCGGTCAGCATGACGAACCCGGCGAGCAGCAGGCGTTTCATCTGGTCTCCTTCGCAACGCGCCGGACGGTCAATACGGTCGCGCCCCATGTCCCGACGCGCGCGATGTCGCGGCTCGACGCCCCGCGCCGTGCCGCGCGAAGCAGGCGTTCGAGGTCGTTGCGCGGCGGTGTGGCCACGTCGCGCACCGCCGCCTGCTCGAGGCTGGCGAGATCGACCGGCTCGTCGGCCATGATGACGATGATATTGTCGCGCCCGACGCCGGCGGTGCGCAGGCGCGGCACGGCGCGGATCCCGCCGGGCTTCAGCGCCGGGTCGCGCGCGCCTGCGGGCGGCATCAGGGTCAGGATGCCCTTGTCGCCATCGACATAGAAAGCATACGGGTACAACGGCTTGTCGGATTTGTTGATGATCTCGACATACACCGGTGTGCCGGCCGGGATCAGGGGCTCGTCGCCCTCCTTCGGCAGGTCGGGACAGTTCGCAGTATCGGCGCAGGCGCGCAGCAGCGTCACGTCGGCGAGCGCCGCGCCGCGGTCGTTGTGCAGGGCCAGCAGCGCATCGGCATTGGCGACCTTGCGCAGCAGTTCGCGCAGCCGCGCATCGAAGTTCGGATCGGCGCGCGGGATCGCGCTGCCCACCGGGGTGCCGTCGATGGCCTTGAGCTCGGCGACGTCGGCCTTGACGCCGAGCACGTAGCGCGGGTCGCGGTCGGTGACGACGATCAGGTCGAGGTCCTTGAGCCGCGCCGCCAAACTGCCGTCGCCGTCGATGCGCAGCCGCACGGCATCGTCGCCGTAGGCATGGACCAGCTCCAGCGCACGCCTCGCCCCGGGCGGCGGTGCCACGGCCAGTATCGCGCGCGATGGCTCGACCGATTCGACGCGTCCCGTCGCCAGCGGCGGCCCGCCCGCCTGCGTCGCAGCGTCGCTGGCGTAGAGGCCGTAGGTCGACCCGCGCGTCACGCCTGCCAGCGTGCCGCCGCTGATCACCACCGCGGTCCCCAGCGGCTCGGCGTCGAACACGCGCCGCGGCGGCGGCGGCAGCCCCAGGAACGGGGTCGTCAGCGCGCCCTCGGCCTGGGGGTTCTGCGTCGTGCCGAACATCTTGCGGCGCACCTCCGCGATGATGTCGCCATAGGTCCGGGCGGGTCGCCCCGGGCCGGGGATCGCGTCGACCAGCGCGCGCGTGAAATTGCCGTTCCACTTGCCGTCGGCGTCAGGGGTTTCGCTCGCCACCTCTAGGTCGCGCGAGGCCGCGAGGTGGACGCGGTACGCCGCTACCGGTCCTGCGGACGGCGCAGCGGGCGGTGCGATACGGATCCGGGTCGCAGGGCGCGGCATCGTCGCCGGACCGGCGCGCCGCGCGTTGGCAGGTCGCAGGTCGCGCGTCGCGGTGCCTGAACTACAGCTGTCGAACATCGTCACGAAATTGACCCCGCGGTCCTCCGCGATATCGATCAGGTCTTTCAGTTCGCTGTCGAATATGTCGACGATCCCCGACCCGCGCCCGTCGTACGGCACGATCGTGCCATGGTAACCGTATGCCTGTTCCTGCATGCCGTCGTTGGCTTTCGCGCCGTGGCCGGAGTAGAAGAACAGCAGCGTGTCCCCCGCCGCACTCGCAGCGATGCGCTTCACCAGCGCGTCGAGGATCGCGGCGCGTGTCGCGCAAGCGTCGGTCAGCGTGATCGACACCGCATTCTCCGACCGGCACCCGGCGCCGGGCGTATCGAGGCCGAGCTTGTAGCGCTCCTCCAGCGTCGCCTTGATCAGCACGACGTCATTGACCGACCCCTGCAGCGGCTTCAGGTCGGGCCCGGTATTGGCATAGGCGTTGATCCCGACGAACACGCCGCGCACCGCGCCCTGCGCCGGGGCGGCGAGCAGCAGCGCAAGGGCAAGGACCAGCTTCATCGCGCCGCGCTCCGCAGGACGAGGGCACCCGGCGTGCCCGTGAAATCGAACAGCGACGGCTGCTGCACCCGCGTCACGCTGGCATCGGCATCGTCGAACCAGACGACCCCGCGCGCGCGCGGCGCGGCGGCCGGGGCGCCGCTCAGCTTAAGCCGTCCCTCGCGCAGCTCGCGCGCCAGCCCCGGCATGCGCGCGACGCCGTAGTCGAGCCATTCGCCCAGCGTCACCCGCCCGTCGCCACTGGTGTCGGCCTTGCCGCGCAGCCCCTCGTCGAGCGCATAGCTCAGCAGCCCGTGGCCCAGCTGCCCGTCCTCGACCGCGACATCGTCGGCCTGCGTCGCGGCGAGGATCCGGATGCCCTTGTCGAACGCCAGCTGGCCGAGCCCCGGATCGCCCATCGGCCCGGGCTTGAAGCCCCCCGCATCGACGCTCGCGGCCGAGTGGCAGGCATCGATCACCATCGCGATCTCGCCGGCGTCGAGCTGGCGCAGCCACGCGGTCAGTTCGACCGAGGAGATCAGCGACCCCGCCACCGGTTCTCCGCTCGCGCGGTCGGGCACCGCGTCCGACGGCAGCAGGTGGAACTGCCCGGCCAGCGTCGTGCCGTGGCCCGAGAAGCTGATGATCACGCTGTCGTCGGGCCCGACAGGCTTCAGCGCCGCGATGTCGACGCCGGCGTCGGCGAGTTCGAACATGTTGTCGTCGATCGCCTGGCCGCCCAGCGCCAGCAGGACGCTGCGGATGTTGCGCTTCGTCGCGCGGTCGCCCTTGCCGTCGCTGACCAGCCGCACCACCGACACGTCGGCATCGCCGATCGCCCCCAGCGCGCCCGCGAGGCCGTTGGCGTCGTTCGCGGCATAGTTCAGCCGCCACTCCGGATTGTGTGTCGCATCGACCCCGATCGCCACCACCACGACCCGCCGCCGAGGCAGCACCGACGGCGGCGGCACGGTCAGCGTGGAGCGCGCCGTCTCGCCCTTCACCCGGTCCTCGTTGAAGGCGTAGGCGGTGAACTCGACCTTGCCGCCCCGCCGCGGCAGCGCGACGTCATAGCTCAGCTGCACCGTGTCGCCGTCGCGGCTGACGCGTGTCGCGGTGCGCCACTGCGCGACCGACTTGCCCTCGTCGCGCGCGATGCCGAGGTCGGGGGTCTGGCGCACCAGCTTGCCGTCGCGGAACAGCCGCACGTCGTGGATGCCCGACCGCCCCCGCCCGTTCGGCGCACGCGGGTCCAGGCCCTCGGTCACCGCGACCGTCACCGTCGCGCGGTCGCCGTTGCGGACGACGCCGGTGATCCGCGTCTCGGGCAGCGTGCGGTTGAGCGCCGCGAGGTCGGGCACCGCCCCCAGCCCGGGCGTGCAGCGCGGCCGCGCGCAGTCCATCACCTTGCGGACCAGCCCGGGCTCGTACAGGTCGCGCATGAAGGTCTGCGCCGCCAGGCTCTGCCACGGCGCGTCGGGCATCAGCCAGCGCAGCGCCTTGGCATCGGCCCCCAGGTTGGTGTCGTAGCGCCCGTCCGGCGTCATTGCGAAGAACCGCTCGCGGCTGAAGAAATAGCTGGTGACGAGGATCCGGTCGGTCTGCAGGTCCCAGATCCGCAGGCCCCCGCTCGCCGACACCGCCCAGAACAGCCCGCCCGCCAGGAACCCGCCCGCGACGGCGTTGCGGTGGTCGAGCCCGGGCAGGCGCTTGCCCGTCACCAGGTCGAGGCGCGTGACATCGGTCCCGATGACGCTCGACGTGATGATCGTCCGGTCGTCGGTGACGAGCAGGTGCGGCAGCACGCTGATCGCGCCGTATTGCTGCACGGGCGGCGCCTCGCCGTTCGGCAGCCTGGCGCCGATGCGCCGCCGGAACAGCTGACCGTTCGCGCCGATCAGCAGCGACTTGCCGCCTTCGGCAAAGACCAGCCGCGAGAACACCCCGCCGCCCATCGGGATCGCATCGAGGTCGAGCCCCTTGTTGAGGTCGATCACCGCGACACCCAGCGTCCCGTCGGTGAAGCTCGTGGCGATCGCGACCCGCTCGCCCTTGCGGTCGGCGGCGATCAGGTCGATCGCGGTGCCCTTGCCCAGGTCGGTCCCGTTGCTCCAGCGGCCGGCGGCGTCGGTCACCCACAGCTTGCGGTCGGCCTTGACGGTGCGGCAGTTCGCCAGGCCGCCGCCGATGAACCCGCCGTCGATCGCGGTGACATAGCAGCGCGGCGCCAAGGTCTGCACGTCGCGCCGCGTCACCATGTCGACCACCAGCGTCGGCGCCGGGATCACCGCCGACGCCGGATCGGCGGGGTCGCGCCCGTCGTCGTCGTCGTTCGCGAACAGCACCAGCCGCCGGCCATCGAGCCATTGCACCCGCCCGTACGCGCCGCGCCGGACCAGCGTCGGCAGGCTGCGCCCGGTCGCCGAATCGACGAGCAGGACGCGCGTTTCGATTCGGTCGGAGCCATCGACGGCGGCGGTCGCGCTGTCGATCAGCGCCAGCGTCGTGCCGTCGGGCGACAGGTCGGCGTGGGTGATGATCAGCGGCGGATCGGTGTCGAAGGTCCGCACCTCGCCGCCGCCGGCGATCATCATGCCGTCGATGTTGCGCTTGATGCTCCACTTGCCGTCGTGCGAGCGCGGCAGCACGGGCAGCGCGGCGACCGCCTTCGCGTCGGCCGCGTCCCCGCCGTCCTCCTCGTAGAACTGCGTCAGCGCCTCGGTGCGGCGTACCCACGGCCCCAGATAGGCCTCGCGCGTCGCCGGCGCCTTCGAGCCCGCGACCGTCTCGACCGGTAGCGGCGTGACCCGCCTGCCGCGCAGGTCGACCTGCCACTTCTGCCGCCGCTCGGGGAGCAGTTCGCCGGTCGCGAAGCGCCGCCCGGTGACCAGCGCCGTCGCGTCGCCCGGCGCCACCTCGACGCGGTCGATCACCACGAAGTCGTTGCCGATGTCGGCGGGCATGGTCAGCACGAAGCGATCAACGATGACGCGCCGCGCGACGTCCCAGACCGTCACCTCGCCCTCGTAGCCGCTGACCGTCACGATGAAGTCGTCGCGCGACGTCCACGCCGCGACGTCGATGTAATTGTTCGCCTGCATGACGATCTTGGGCAGCAGCGGCGCAGCGACGGCGGTGCCCCACGCGAACAGCGCGGCGATCGTCAGCAAGGCGCGTCGCAGCAGCACGTCGGGGCCCCCGGTACCCGGTCAGCGCGAGCGTAACGAATTAACCGGCTTTGTCACGCGACGCAGCACCATGGTCGCCGGCGTGCCGGTGAAGTCGAACAGCGCCGGCTGCTGGACGCGCGTGACGCTGGCGTCGGGGGCGTCGAACCACACTACTGCACCCGCGGGCCGCGGCGCGGCGACGGTGCGAGCCAGCTTGACGCCACCGGCGCGCAGTTCGGCGGCAAGGCCGGGCATGCGCCGGACGCCATAGTCCAGCCATTCGCCGAGCGTCACCGCGCCGTCGCGGTTCGCATCGGCGCGCCATTCCAGCCCCTCGTTGAGCGCATAGCTCAGCAGCCCGTGGCCGAGCTTTCCGTCCTCGAGCGCGACGTCGTTCGCCTGCGTCGCCGCGAGGATGCGAATGCCCTTGTCGAACGCCAGCTGGCCCAGCCCGGGATCGCCCATCGGCCCCGGCTTGAAGCCGCCGCCGTCGACGCTGGCGGCCGAATGGCAGGCGTCGATGACGAAGGCGATCTCGCCCGCATCGAGCTGGCGCAGCCAGGCGGTCAGTTCGACCGAGGAGATCATCGTCTGCAGCTGCGGCGCGCCCGTCACCTGATCCTCGTCGGCGTCCCACGGCAGCAGGTAGAACTGCCGGTCGAGCGTCGTGCCGTGCCCTGAGAAGGCGATCAGCACCGCATCATCGGGGCCGACGGGGGTCAGCTTGGCGAGGTCGATGCCCGCCTCGCGCTGCTCCTCCCGATTATACGCGTCCTCATTGCCGCCCAGCGCCAGCAGGACACTGCGGATGATGGGCTTGGTCGCGCGGTTGCCGCCGGCGTCGCTGATCAGCGGAATGACCGTCACATCGGCGTCGGGCACGTTCGCGAGCGCCGCAGAGATGCTGCGCGCGTCGTTCGCGGCGTAGCTGAGGTGCCATTCCGGGTTGCGCGTCCTGTCGACGCCGATCGCGACGACGACGAGGCGGCGGCGCGGCGGGGTCCGGGGCGGCGGCACGACCAGCGTGCGTCGCGCGGTCTCGCCCTTCACCCGGTCCTCGTTGAATGCATAGGCGCTGAACTCCACCTTGCCGCCGCTGCGGGGCACCGCGACCTCGAAGGTCTCGCGGTAGCGTTCATGCTCCATCGCCTGAGGCACCGCCGTCGCGGCGCGCCACGCGGGCAGCGTCTTGCCCTCGTCGCGCGCCACGCCGAGGTTCGGCGTCTGGCGCACCAGCCGGCCGTCGCGGAACAGCCGCAGGTCATAGATCCCCGACAGGCGCTTGCCGTTGGGGACATTGGCGTTCCTGCCCTCGCGCGCCTCGACGGTGACGCGCGCGATACCGCCCTGCTGCTTGACCTCGACGATCGCGACCTCGGGCAGCACGCGGTTGAGGTCGGCCATCGACGGCAGCGGCGGAAACTCGGCCGCGCACCCGGCCTCGACGCACGCCAGCGTCCGGCGCAGCAGCCCGGGCTCGTACAGGTTGCGCATGAAAGTCTGCGCACCCAGCGACTGCAACGGCGCGTCGTCCATCACCCAGCGCAGCTCGTTGGTGTCCGCCCCCAGGTTGGTGTCGTAGCGCCCGGCCGGATCGACCGCGAAGAACTTGCCGTCTGGGAAGCTGTAGACGGTCAGCAGCTCGGTCCAGGTTCGCGTATCCCAAAAGCGCGCGCCGCCGTTCTGCGACAGGCCGACGAACACCGGCTTGCCGGGCAGGAAGTCGAAGGCCAGCGCGGCGTCGGTCGTCAGGCCGCCGAGGGTTTTGCCGCTCTCGGCGTCGACGCGGCTCAGGTCCGCTCCCGCCGAGCCGGCGACGAGCGTCCGGCCGTCGCTGGCGAGCAGGTCGGTCGACATCTCCCGCTGGAAGTCGATCGCGCGCTTGCCCGGCGTCCACGAGAAGAACAGGAACGAACCCGTCCCGACGACGCGGCGACCGTCACTGCTGACGGCGAGCGAGCCGACCCAATTGGGTAGCGACGCCTGCTCGACGAGGTTGATCTGGTCGGTGACGCGCGCTCGGTCGAGCTCGACGACGTGGACTGCGCTGGCGCGGTTGCCGGTGTCGTGCGCAACGACGATGCGGCGTCCATCGGGATATGCGGCGATGCGCTCGAGCCGCAGACCCTCGAGACCGGTGACTGCGAGGCGCTGCCACGTGCCTTTGTCGAGCCGCGGGTCCAGTTGCCACAGCCCGCGCTCGCTCGCGGTATCCGGCGCGGCGCGGTCGCGCCCGCGGCAGTCGCCGGGGCGGCCGATGCCGATCAGCTGCCCGCGTGCCGAGACCACCGCACAGCGCGCAGGGATGTCTCGGACCGCCCGGCCGGCGGCCAAGTCAACGAGCGCGGCGCGGCCGGGGGCGTCATAGTCGACGGTGTCGTATACGAAGGCGTTGAGCATATCCTCGTACGCCAGCAGCACGGTATCGGCGTCGATCCAGACGATCCGGTCGAAGAAGCCGGTTAGCGTAACCGCCGGACCGGCGGTTGCGCCGCCGAGCGAAAGCGTCTCGATCGTCGTCGCCCAGCGGCGCGGTGCCAACCGCTTGTGGCTCAGGAGCGCCAGCCTCGTGCCGTCGCGCGACACCGATGCGACGGCGAAGCTGCGCGCCGTCGGGTGACCAATGATGCGCGGCGCCCCCGCGGCGGGTCGCAGCTGCAATCTGGCGTCTGCACCATAGCCGAGAGTGCCGATGTTCGGCAGGATATGCGTCTTCAGCGGCTGCGGTCCGAACGTCTTGCGGGCGGGCTTGCGAAGCGGCTTGCCCGTTACCGTCGCGACGACGCGGCGCAGGCGCAGGTCGACGGTCAGCGTCTCTTCCTGCTCGAACGTCGTGTTCGGTGGGATTGTATCGACGGGCGCATAGCCCCACCCGGCGATCGTCGCGTGGCGCATGTCGGGAGAGACGGTCAAGCGGTCGAACGCCGGAAAATGATTATTGTTATAGGGCAGGCGGAATCGGTCGATGATGTTGCCCGTCGCCGCGTCGCGGATCAGCACGCTGTTGTCGCCCGAACTGGCGGTAACGATGATCTGCCGGTCAGCGCTCGCACTCGCGACATTGGCGACGGTCGCGTGATCGACCTGCAGCACGACGCGCGGCACCAGTGGCGGCGCGTCGGCGGCGGCGCCCCGCGCAGCCAGCAGGAGGATCGTCAGCAAGGCGTGTCGCAGCACCACGGCGGCCCCCCGTCAGCCGGTTGCGCCAACGTAACGGAACCGAAGCAGATGTCACGAACTGTTGGCGTGCTGCCAATCAGATTTAGATTGACTTTTTGAACCAGATCGGTTAGACGTCAGAAAGCTGCACTTGGGCCTGACCGAAGCATGACCGTCGGGCGCAGGAGCCCGCGAAAACGAGCCTCACGAGTGTAAAATTCGCTTACTTGTTCATCTTCGCCGTCACCTTTGCGCCCGCGTCACGATTGGGGCACAGCATCGGCGGCATGGCTCCGCTGTCGCATATCCGCATCCTCGACCTGTCGCGCATCCTGGCGGGGCCCTGGGCGTCGCAGACGCTCGCCGACCTGGGGGCGACGGTGATCAAGATCGAGCAGCCGGGCAGCGGTGACGACACGCGCGGCTGGGGGCCGCCGTACGTCCACGACCGCGACGGCCAGCCGACGACCGACTCGGCCTATTACCTCGCGATCAACCGCAACAAGCAGTCGGTGGCGGTCGACATCGCGACCCCCGAGGGACAAGCCATCGTCCGCGACCTGGCGCGCAACGCGGACGTGGTGATCGAGAACTTCAAGGTCGGGGGGCTGGCGAAATACGGCCTCGACTACGCCGGGCTGAAGGCGGTCAAGCCCGACCTCGTCTATTGCTCGATCACCGGCTTCGGCCAGACCGGACCCTATGCCCCGCGCGCCGGGTACGACCTGCTGCTGCAGGCGATGGGCGGGCTGATGAGCATCACCGGCGGCGCCGACGGCGCGCCCGACGCGGGGCCGCAGCGGGTGGGGGTGGCGGTCGTCGACCTGCTGACCGGCATGTACGCCGCCGTCGGCATCCTGGCGGCGCTGACCCACCGCGACCGGACGGGGGAGGGGCAGAGCCTCGACATCGCGCTCCTCGACGTCAACGTCGCTTCCCTCGCCAATCAGGCGCTCAACTACCTTGTGTCGGGCAAGCCGCCGGGGCGGATGGGCCTCGCCCACCCCAACGTCGTGCCCTACCAGGACTTCCCGACCGCCGACGGCGCGATGATCGTCGCGGTCGGCAACGACGGGCAGTTCGCGCGCTTCGCCGACGCGTTGGGGCTGGGCGCGATGGCGGCCGACCCGGCCTACGCGACCAACGCCGCGCGGGTGGTCAACCGCGTGCCGCTGATCGCCGCGCTGTCGGCCGCCACCGCGACGAGGCCGACGAAGCACTGGGTCGAGGTGCTGGAGGCCGCCACCGTGCCGTGCGGGCCGATCAACGACATCGCCCAGGTCTTCGCCGACGAGCAGGTCGTGGCGCGGCAACTGGCGCTCGACCTGCCGCACCCCGTGGCGGGCAGCGTGCCGACGGTCGCCAGCCCGCTGCGCCTGTCGGCCTCGCCGGTCGAGTATCGCAATGCCCCGCCGCCGCTGGGGCACGACACGCGCGAGGTACTGGCGCGCGACCTGGGGCTGGGGGCTGACATGATTGACGACCTCGTGCGGCGCGGCATCGTCGCGTGCTGATCGCCGATCCGATCGACGAGACCGCGGCCGCGCGGGCGGCCCTCGCGCGCGGCGACCTGATCGCGACCTACGACCTCGCGCAGACCGCGCTGGCCCAGGACGGCGGACTGGCGGCGGCATACCTGCTGGTGCTGGCGCTGGCACGCATGGGCGACACCGCGGCGGCGCGCGCCCACTATGCCGCCCGCGGCCTCGACCTGGCGCGCGACGTCGATTCCCGGGCACTGGGTGCACGGCTGGCGAAGGACGCCGCCGAGGTGCTGAGCGGTGCCGAGCGCGCCCGCGCCTTCGCCGAGGCGAGCGCGGCTTACGCCTCGATCCACGACGAGACCGGCGACGCCTTCCCCGGCATCAACGCCGCGAGCCTCGCGCTGCTGGCGGGCGACGCCGACGCGGCACGGGCGCGGGCGACGCAATTGCTGGGCGACCTGCCCGAGCCCGCCGACTTCTGGGGCGCCGCGACGCGAACCGAGGCGCTGCTGCTGCTGGGCCGCGATGCCGAGGCGGCGGCTGCCATCCGCGCCGCGCTGGCGCTGCCCGGCAGCAACCCCGGCGCGCGCTCGACGACCGCGCGGCAGTTCGAGCTGCTGGCACGCGGTGCGGGGCTCGACCCCGAGCGGCTGGTCCGCGACGCGCTGCGCCCACCGGTGACCTTGTTCTACTGCGGCCACATGTTCCTCGCCGATGCTGCGGCCGAGGCCGAGCTGGCGGCGCGCATCGATGCGGTGCTCGATGCGACCCCGGTCGCGGTGGCGTACGGGGCGCTGGCGTGCGGCACCGACATCCTGGTCGCCGAGCGGCTGCTGGCGCGCGGCGCCGAGCTCAACGTCGTGCTGCCCTTCCCGGTCGACCAGTTTGCGGCATTGTCGGTCGATCCCGGCGGCGCGGCATGGCGCGCACGCTTCGATGCCACGCTGGCGGCGGCGTCCGCGGTCGATATCGCCTCGCCGATCGGCGACATCGGCGATCCGGCGGCGTTCAGCTATTCGAGCAATATCGCAATGGGCATGACGCGGCTGCGCGCCCGCCAGATCGGCGGCCCGGCGAAGCTGCTCGCGGTATGGGACGGTGCGGCGGCGCGCGGCGTGGCGGGCACCGCGGTCGATGTCGCGGCGTGGCAGGACGCGGGCGGCGAGGCGATCGTGCTGGGTGCCGACGGCCTCGACCGCCGCCTCAACCGGCCCAAGCTGCCCGCCGCCTACGATGGGCCGGCGCGCGCCGTGATGGCGGTGGTGTTCGCCGACTTCCCCGGCTTCGCGCGCCTGACCGAGATGGAGCTGCCGCGCTTCTGGCGCGACGTGATGGGCACCGTGGCGAATGTCCTCGATGTCCACGCCGCATCGGTCAGGTGCCGCAACAGCTGGGGCGACGCGTTGTTCGCCGTGGTCGAGGGCAGCGCCGTCGCCGCCGAGCTGGTGCTGTCGCTGCAGGAGGCGCTGGCGCGGCTCGGCACCGGCGCAACGCTTCGCGTCGGCGTCCACTACGGCGCGATGTTCGCGGTCCCCGATCCGATCACCGGCCAGCCGACCTTCTATGGCTGCGAGGTGGCGCGCGCCGCGCGGATCGAGCCGGTGACCCCGCCGGGGCAGGTCTACGTCACCGAAAGCTTCGCCGCCGCGCTGGCGATGGCGGCGCCCGATCGTTTCGCCTGCCGCTATGTCGGCCGCGTGGCGCTCGCCAAGGATTACGGCACCTTCCCGATGTACCGCCTGTCACGCGTCGAGCATTGATCGACTCTTTCCAAATTCCTGCTATGCAGGCGCTCGTTAGGGGTAGCGCAAGGGGAGTAACGATGGGACGCAAACTGTTGGGGAGCGCGCTGCTTGCGCTGGTCTTGGCGGCACCTGCCGCGGCCGAAGTGACCGGCATCGTCACCGTCGCCAATTCGCAGATCATTCTGACCCCTGACGAGGGGACATTCGTCTTTGATTACACGGGCGAGAACCTGTCGGACGCGGTCGGCGACCGCTTCGGCAGTAATGCCGCCTTCTCCTCGACCTCCGACGTCGCGGGCGACAGCATCGTCTTCCAGAACGGCAATGCTGCGGCGGGCATCGCGTCGCAGGTGAGCTCTTTCACCAGCCTCGACATCACCTTCCGCAACAGCGGCACGACGGCGGTGCAGCCGATCCTGCACTCGTCGATCACGCCCGCCGGCCTCGGCCTGTTCGTCAGCGCGTTCTGCGGCGAAGAGGCTCGGCTGCCGAACTGCGGCGGTAGCAACGATTACGGACCGCTGTCGGTGCAACAGCGCAGCCTGAATGGCGGCGAGGGCAGCATCATCGCGTCGTCGAGCTTTTTCTTCAACGTGCTGAGCGACGGCAACGCCATCTACTCGATCTCGGGCGGCATCTCGCTGGTCTATGATTTCAGCCTGCAGCAGGCGATCGTCGTCACCGACCTCGCCGACGCTTCGGCGCGACTGACCAACTTCAATCTCGTCACCGACCCCGAGGACCCGTACGCGATCGGCTTCGCCTGGGACGCCACCGACATCGACATCGCGATCGAGGGGCTGCTCAATCCGGGTGAGCTCCGCACGCTGACCTACGAGACCGGCGTCACCAGCTTCACGCGTAACCAGAGCTTCGACGGCCGCAACGTCGTCGCCTATGCCGGCTTCGGCGATCCGATCGGGCGCAACGGCAGCATCCCGCCGCCGCCTTCGTTCACTGCCTTTGGCTTCGACACGCCGACCTTCGGCGACGACGGCAGCCTCGACGTGACCTATACGGGCTCGCTGGTTCCCGAGCCCGCGACCTGGGCGATGATGATCGGCGGCTTCGGTCTGGTCGGCGCAGCGGCACGGCGGCGGCGGACGCTGGTCGCGGCGTGACCGTCACACGATGAGCGGTGCGCCGGAGGAGGGACCCGGCACACCGCGCTACCGCGCCTTCATCAGCTATAGCCACCGCGACAAGACCGTCGCGGCATGGCTGCACCGTGCCATCGAGACGTACCGCATCCCCCGCAAGCTGGTCGGGCGCGAGACGCCGGTCGGCCCGGTGCCGCGCCGCGTCGCGCCGATCTTCCGCGACCGCGACGAGCTGCCGGCATCGGGCGACCTCGGGGCCGAACTGCGCAGCGCTCTCGAGAACGCGCTGTTCCTCGTCGTCATCTGCTCGCCCGCGTCGGCCAAGTCGCACTGGGTCAACGAGGAGATCCTGGCGTTCAAGCGGCTGCACGGCGAGCACCGCGTCCTCGCGCTGATCGCCAGCGGCACCCCCTATGCCTCGCTGACCGATACGCCCGACGCCGAGTGCTTCCCCCAGGCGCTGCGCTTCAAGCTCGCCCCCGACGGCAGCCTGTCCGACGAGGCCGCCGAGCCGATCGCCGCCGACCTGCGCGAGGATGCCGACGGCAAGCGCCTCGCCAAGCTCAAGCTGATCGCCGGGCTGACCGCGCTCAAGCTCGACGATCTCGTGAGGCGCGAGGCGCAGCGGCGGCTGCGGCGGCTGCTCGCGGTCACCGTCGCGTCGCTGGTCGGCATGGTCTTCGCGGTCGGCCTCGCGCTCTACGCCAACGCGCGCCGCATCGAGGCCAACGAGCAGAGGCTGATCGCGGTGCGCGAGAGCGCGGCGTCGAAGGCGGCGTCCGACTATCTGATCGGCACCTTCAAGCTGTCGAACCCCGCGACCGAGAACCCGCGCACCGTGACCGCGCTGACCATCCTCGGCCGCTCCGCCGACCGCGCGCGGATCGAGCTTGCCGACCAGCCGGCGATCCAGGCGCGGCTGCTCGCGACGCTGGGCTCCGCATACAACAACCTCGGGCTGTTCACCGAGGCGCGGACCGCGCTGGAGGGGGTGCTGCCGGCGCTGCCGCGCGCCGGGCCCGACGGTGCGCGCGTCCTGCTGACGCTCGCCAACACCAATTTCCAGCTCGGGCGGATGGACGAGGCGCTGGCCAACGTGCGGCGCGCCGAAGCACTGCTCGGCCCCGACCTGACCGCGCACCGCGACCTGCGCGGCCTCGCGGCGGCAACCGAGGGGCCGATCCATACCGGGAGCGGTGACACGCGCGCGGGCATCGCGGCGTTCGACCGCGCGCTGCGCTTCCTGCGCGCCGCGCCCGACACCAAGCCCGAGATGATCGCCACCCTGCTCAACAACCGCGGGCTGGTGATGTCCGACGCGGGCGACTTCAAGGGTGCGGAGGCGTCGCTGCTCGATGCCAACGCGCGCTACCGCAAAGCGCTGGGCGACGATCATCTGACCACCGGCCGGTCGTGGTACGGGCTCGCGCAGAACGCCCTGATGGCGGGCAATCTGCCGGTCGCCGAGGCGCGCATCGAACGCGCGCTGGCGATCGAGCGCCGCGTCCTCGACGCCGACAACCCTATCCTCGGCGATGCGCTGTCGCTGCAGGGGCAGATCCAGCAGGGCCGCGGCGAACTCGACGCCGCGGCGCGGTCGCTGCGCGAGGCGGTGGCGATCTACCGCAAGGCCTACGGTGGCCCGCACTACCAGATCGGCATCGCCGAGGTGTATCTGGCGCTCGTCGAGAGCGCGCGCGGCCGCACCGACGCGGCGCTGACGGTGCTCGACGACGCCAAGCGCAATTACGACGTCAGCTACGGCAAGCTGCACGCCAACCACGGCGACCTGCTGGTCAACCGCGCCACCATCCTGGCTGCCGCAGGGCGCAAGGCGGAGGCGCGCACCGACTGCGCGGCGGGCCTCAAGATCCTGGGCGACACGATCGGCCCGGCGTCGGACTTCACCAAGAGTATGGCCGCGACCTGCGCGAAGCTGGGCTAGTCCCCTCGCACTCTCTCGTCATGCTGGCGCACGCCAGCACCCATCACGCCGCCGTCAACGAGTTCAGGGTTCGCAACGACAATGGGTGCTGGCGTGCGCCAGCATGACGGCGTTAAAGCTTACAGCCCCGCCGCCGCCAGCATCGCCGACGCGCCGCGCTCGGCATCGTCGGCACCGGCGCGCATGAAGGCGAACAGCTCGCGGGCCGTGCCCATGGCGTGCACCGGTTCGGGCGCGGGCGTCCGCGCCGCCCATTCGGCCGCGTCGACGAGCACCGACAGCGTCCCGTCGCGCGCGCAGACCCGCACCATGTCGCCGTCGCGTAAGGCGGCCAGCGGGCCGCCGCCGTGCGCCTCGGGGGTCACATGGATCGCCGCGGGGACCTTGCCGCTGGCGCCCGACATGCGCCCGTCGGTGACCAGCGCGACCTTGAAACCGCGGTCCTGCAGCACGCCGAGCGCCGGGGTGAGCTTGTGGAGTTCGGGCATGCCGTTGGCGCGCGGCCCCTGGAAGCGCACGACGACGACGACGTCGCGGTCGAGCTCGCCCGCCTTGAATGCCGCACCGACGTCGTTCTGATCTGCGAAGACGCGGGCGGGCGCTTGAATCGTCCAGCGGTCGGGCGATACCGCGCTGGTCTTGAAGGTCGCGCGCCCCAGATTGCCCTGCACCAGCCGCATCCCGCCGTCGGGCGCGAACGGCTCGGCCGGGGTGCGGAGCATCGCGGCGTCGAGCGACGCAGGCGGCGGATCGCGCCACACCAGCGCCTCGCCGTCGAGCGCGGGCTCCCGCGAATGGTCGCGCAGGGACGCGCCCGCGACGGTGACGATATCGTCGTGGAGCAGCCCGGCATCGAGCAGCGCGGCAATCGTGAACGCCATGCCGCCCGCCGCGTGGAAGCGGTTCACGTCGCCCTCGCCGCTCGGGTAGATGCGCGCGATCAGCGGCACGGCCGAAGACAGCCGATCGAGGTCTTCCCAGTCGATGACGATCCCCGCCGCCCGCGCGATCGCCGGGATGTGCAGCGCGTGGTTGGTCGATCCCCCGGTTGCGAGAAGCCCGACCGCGGCGTTGACGATCGCCTTTTCATCGATGCAGCGCCCGAGCGGCCGGTCCTCGGCCGTCATCGCCGCCAGCCGGTGCGTCGCGGCGCGGGTCAGCGCGGTCCTGAGCGGCGTGCCCGGATTGACGAAGGCGCTGCCGGGCATGTGCAGCCCCATCACCTCCATCATCATCTGGTTCGAATTCGCGGTGCCGTAGAAGGTGCAGGTGCCCGGCGAGTGATAGGACGCGGCCTCGGCCTCGAGCAGCTCGGCGCGCGTCGCCTTGCCCTCGGCATAGAGCTGGCGGACGCGCTGCTTCTCCTTGTTGGGCAGCCCCGACGGCATCGGCCCGGCGGGGATCAGAATCGCGGGCAGGTGCCCGAAGCGCAACGCGCCGATCAGCAGACCCGGCACGATCTTGTCGCAGATGCCGAGCAGCGCGACGCCGTCGAACATGCCGTGGCTCAGCGCGACCGCGGTGCTGAGCGCGATGTTATCGCGGCTGAACAACGACAGCTCCATGCCGACCTGCCCCTGCGTGACCCCGTCGCACATCGCCGGCACGCCGCCCGCGACCTGCGCCGTGGCCCCGACCTCGCGCGCGAAGACCTTCATCTGCGCCGGGTAGCGCTCGTAGGGCTGATGCGCCGACAGCATGTCGTTGAACGCCGTGACGATGCCGAGGTTCGGCGCGCGCCCGCCGCGGATCGCGGGCTTGTCGCCCTCGGCCGCCGCGAAGCCGTGCGCGAGGTTGCCGCACGACAGGCTCTCCCGCCGCAACCCCGACTCGCCCTCGCGCTCGATCAGCGCGAGATACGCGGCACGCCCGGCGCGGCTGCGCTCGATGATCCGGTCGGTGACGGCGGCGACGGTCGGGTGCATCACGCGCTCCAGAAGATCGTGACCGCCCCCCGCGCCATGCGGAGCAGGCGGGCGACGGGGAGGGTGCCGCCCGCCAGCGCCGCCTCGAGGGCGCGGCGCTTGGCGTCGCCTTTGATGAGCAGGACGAGATGGTCGGCAGCAGCGATTGTCCCGAGGGACAATGTCAGGCGCGACACCGGCGCTTCGGGCGGCAGCGGATCGGGCGTCACCGCGATGACACCGGTGTCGGCGTCGCGCGCCGGATCGACGCTGGGGAAGATCGACGCGACATGGCCGTCCATGCCGACGCCGAGCCAGACGAGGTCGAGGGGCGGCACTTCGAGCCCTTCGCTCAGCGGCGTCAGCACCGCGTCGGTCTCGGCAAAGGCGCGCGACAGGGCGCCGAAATTGCTCAGGGGATCGTCGTGGGGCACCTGCCGCTCGTCGCCCGGCATCAGCGTGACGCGGTCCCACCCCAGCGGCAGCGCGGCGAGTTCGGCGAAATAGGGCAGCGGCGTCGCGCCGCCGGGCAGCGCGAAGACCCCGCCGACCTGCATCTCGGCCGCGACATGGTCGACGAGCCCGCTCGCGCTCGCCCAGCGTGGCTCAGTCATGCCATTCGCGCCCGTCACGCGCCATCAGCGCCTTTGCGGCGTCGGGACCCCAGCTGCCGGGCGCATAGGGACGCGGTGCCATGCCGGTTGCGGCCCAGCCCGCGCGGATGCGGTCGATCCACGCCCATTGCGCCTCGACCTCGTCGCGCCGCACGAACAGCGTCGGGTCGCCCTCGATCAGGTCGAGCAGCAGGCGCTCGTAGGCGATGCGGCGGCGCGTGTCGGCAAACGCGTTGGCGAGCCCGATGTCGAGCGGCACCTCGCGCAGCTTCAAGCCGTCGCGGTCGAGGCCGGGCTGCTTCGCCATCATCGTCAGCCGGATATTCTCGTGCGGCTGCAGGCGGATGACGAGGCGGTTGGCGCACAGCGGGCCGCTGCGGTCGCCGAAGATCGAGTGCGGCACCGGCTTGAACTCGACGGTGATCTCCGACTGGCGCGCGGTCAGGTGCTTGCCGGTGCGGAGGTAGAAGGGCACATCCTTCCAGCGCCAATTGTCGATGTGCAGCTTGAGCGCGACGAAGGTCTCGGTGACCGAGGCGCGGCCCAGCTCATCGGCATAGCCCGCGTACTGCCCGACCACGCTGCACGCCTCGACCTCGACCGCGCCGATCGGCCGGAGCGAGCGCAGCACCTTGACCTTCTCGTCGCGCACGCTGGTGGCGTCGAAGCGCGCCGGCGGCTCCATTGCGACCAGCGCGACGAGCTGGAGGATGTGGTTCTGCACCATGTCGCGCAGCGCCCCCATGCCGTCATAATAGTCGCCGCGCCCCTCCAAACCGACGGTTTCGGACACGGTGATCTGGACATGGTCGATGCCGTCCTGGTTCCACAGCGGCTCGAACAGCAGATTGGCGAAGCGCAGCGCAAGCAGGTTCTGCACCGTCTCCTTGCCGAGGTAGTGATCGATGCGGAAGGTCCGCGCCTCGGGGAAGGCGGCGCGCACCGCGTCGTTGATCGCTGCGCTCGACGCGAGATCGTGACCGAGCGGCTTTTCGAGCGCCAGGCGGGTGCCGTCGCCCGCGAGGCCCGACGCCTGCAGCCCGGCGATCGTCGGTTCGAACAGCGACGGCGCGGTCGACAGGAAGATCGACAGGTCGGGCGTGTCGCCGACCGCGGCCTTCAGCGCGTCGAAGCCCTGCGGCTGGCTGGCGTCGAGGGGTACGTAGCTGAGCCGTGCGAGAAACTGCGCGACCGCTGCCGGGGTGCGCCGCTCGGCATCGATCGCGCTTTCGAGCGCCTCGCCCGCCATCTCGCGAAAGCCCGCGTCGTCGAGCTTGCTGCGGGCCGTCGCGACGATGCGCAGGTCGGCCGGCAGCAGCCCGTCGGCGTCGAGGCCGAACAGCGAGGGCAGCAGCATGCGCCGCGACAGGTCGCCCGTGGCCCCGAACATCAACAGTGCCGCCACGTGCATCCCCTCGCGTCCCGCGCGCTCCCTAGCGCGCGACCGCCGCACGGCATAGAGGGAAGGCATGAAGGTAACCCCCGACGAAAAGGGCCGCTCGGTGCGCCTGCTGCGCATCGGCGAGCAGGTCCGCCACGCGCTCGCCGCGATCCTGCTGCGCCGCGAGCTTCGCGACGAGCTGCTCGACAAGACGATCGTTTCGGTCAGCGAGGTGCGCGTGTCGCCCGACCTGCGCCACGCCACCGCGTTCATCAAGGCGCTGGGCGACGTCGACGAGCAGGCGGTGATCAAGGCGCTGGCGAGCCATGCCGGCTATCTGCGCGGCGAGATCGCGCGCCAGCTGTCGACCAAATACACCCCCGACCTGCGCTTCCGCCGCGACGAGAGCTTCGATGCGGGTGCGCGCATCGACGCGATCCTGCGCCAGCCGCACGTCGCGCGCGACCTGCGCCACGACGCGCCGCCGACGCGCCTGTCCGACGCCCGCCGGGCGCGCGAGGAAGCGGAGGAGAAGGGGGACGAATGATCCGTGCCGTTACGATCGCGCTGCTGCTCGCTGCCTGCGCGCCGCAGGCCCGGCTGCAAGCGCTGCCCGCCGCCGTCGCGGGATCGTACGACCTGCAGAACCCGTTCGCGAAGATCATCCGCGGCGAACTGCCCGCCGCCAAGGTCTACGAGGACGAATATGTCCTCGCCTTCATGGACCATGCACCGCTGACACCCGGGCACGTGCTGGTGATCTCCAAGACCAGCCGGGCGCGCAACCTGCTGGAGATGTCGCCACGCGATCTGACGCGGATCATGAACGTCGCACGCCGCGTCGCGCGCGCGCAGCTGGTCGCGCTCGCACCCGATGGCATCGACGGCAACCGTGTCGAGCAGAACATCGGTGGGGCGCAGTCGGTCTTCCACCTTCACGTCCATGTGGTGCCGCACCGCCGCGGCCAATGGGCGACCGTGCAAAAGCCGACGCCGCTCGCCGAGCGGCAGGCGATGGCGGCAAGGCTCGCCGCGGCGATGGATTAGGGTGGACCCGCTGCACGTTGCACTGGGCGACGTCCTCGTACCGCTCGCCGAGGTCCATCGCGAAGCCTTGCGCGCCGCGTGCGCCGCCGACCCCGAGGTCTGGGACATCTACCCTTACTCGATGCTCGGCGACGCCTTCGATCCCGTATTCGACGCGATGCTGGCGACGCCGGGGCGGCTGGCGTTCGCGGTGCTGGATAGTGGCGCGGTGGTCGGCTGCACATCGTACTGGCCCGACGCGGCGCGGTTCACGGTCGAGATCGGCGGCACCTTCATTCGCCCGGACAAGCGCGGCGGCGGCGTCAACGCCGGCCTCAAGCGCCTGATGATCGACCACGCCTTCGCGCAGGGCTTCGAGCGCATCGAGTTTCGCATCGACACACGCAACACCCGCTCGTGCCGCGCGGTCGAGAAGCTGGGGTGCACACGCGAGGGCGTCCTGCGCCGCAACCGCCGGACCTGGACGGGGTACGTCCGCGACACCGCGATCTACTCGCTGCTGCCGCACGAATGGTGACCCGCAGCGTCCGCGCCGGGCACGGCGTCCTCGAATGGCTGGGCGACCCCGCACGGCCATGGCTGCATTTCGCGCACGCGACGGGGATGTGCGCCGAGGTCTATGCGCGGCTGCTCGACCCCTTGGCGCGCGAGTTCAACATCGTTGCGAGCGACGCGCGCGGGCACGGGCGGTCGACGCTGCCCGCCGACCCGGCGGCGATGACCTCGTGGCGCGTCTATCAGGACGATCTCGCGGCGCTGCTTGCGACCTACGACGCGCCCGCGTGGCTGCTCGCCGGCCATTCGATGGGGGCGAGCGTCAGCATCGAGCTCGCGGCACGCCGGCCCGAACTGGCGACCGCCGTGGTGCTCGTCGAACCCGCCTTCGTGCCCTTCGACGGCGTCGCGCCATGGCAGGACGGGGGTATCGCCAACCCGCTCGCCGAGCAGGCCGCGCGCCGCCGCGACCGCTTCGCCAGCGTCGATGAGGCACGCGCGCAATGGCACGGACGCGGCGTCTTCCGCGGCTGGGACGATGCCGACCTCGACGCCTATCTGGCGGGCGGCCTTCGCCCCGATGGCGACGGAGTTATGCTGGCGTGCGCCCCGGCGTGGGAGGCGGCGACCTTCGCGGCGGTCACGTCCGCAGTCGAAGCCGCGGTGCGCGCCTGGCAGGGGCCGCTCGCGCTGCTTCACGGCACGCGCTTCAGCACGGTCAGCCAGGCCGACGCCGATACCGTCGCCGCCCTAGGTGGTGCCGTGACGCGCGTCGACGGCGCCTCGCATTTCCTGCCGCTCGAACACCCCGATGCCGTGCGTGCGGCAATCCGCGCCGCCGCCGCCGGAACGGTCGCCGCGGCGCACCGTTAGACCGCAAACCTGCGAAGGCTCTCGACATGCGCCACCTGATCCCCGTTGCCGCCGCCCTGACGCTCGTCGCGTGCGGCGATACCGCGACACTGCCCGTCGAGGCCGGCTACGGCCCCAACCCGACCCTCGTCGCGCCCAACAAGACCCTGCTGCCGACGGTCAAGATCGCCAAGGTCGTCGGCTGGCAGGCGGGCAAGCCGACCGCGGCGCCCGGCCTCGCGGTTTCGGCCTTCGCGTGGGGCCTCGACCATCCGCGCTGGATCTACACGCTGCCCAACGGCGACGTGCTCGTCGCCGAGAGCAATGCGCCGCCCCGCCCCGAGGAAGAGGCCAGCATCAAGGGCAAGATCCAGAAGCTGATCATGGGCCGCGCCGGCGCGACGGTGCCGTCCGCGAACCGCATCACCCTGCTCCGCGACGCCGACGGCGACGGCCGTGCGGAGGTGCGGTCGGTGTTCCTGCAGGGCCTCAACTCGCCGTTCGGCATGGTGCTGGTCGGCAGCGACCTCTACGTCGCGAACACCGATGCGGTGGTGCGCTTTGCCTATTCGCCGGGCGCGACGACGATCACGACGCCCGGGACCAAGCTTGCCGACCTGCCCGCGGGCCCGCGCAACCATCACTGGACGAAGAACATCATCGCCAGCGCCGATGGCGCGACTTTGTACGCGACCGTGGGCTCGAACTCGAACGTCGCCGAGAACGGCATGGACGCCGAGAAGAACCGTGCAGCGATCCTGCAGATCGACCGCGCCACCGGTGCGACGACGCTGTTCGCCAGCGGCCTGCGCAACCCCAATGGCCTGGCATGGAACAAGGCGAGCGGCGCGCTGTGGACGACGGTCAACGAGCGCGACGAGATCGGCAGCGACATCGTCCCCGACTATATGACATCGGTGAAGGCGGGCGGCTTCTACGGCTGGCCGTACAGCTATTACGGCCAGACCGTCGACGAGCGGGTCGAGCCCGCCAATCCGGCACTCGTCGCCAAGGCGATCAAGCCCGATTACGCGCTGGGGCCGCACACCGCGTCGCTCGGCCTGGCGTTCAGCGACGGCGCCAAGGGGCTGCCCGCGACCTTCGCCAGCGGCGCCTTCGTCGGCCAGCACGGATCGTGGAACCGCAACCCGCCGTCGGGCTACAAGGTGATCTTCGTGCCGTTCGCGGGCGCGACACCGGCGGGCATGCCGGTCGACGTGCTGACCGGCTTCCTCGACGCCGAGGGCCGCGCGCAGGGCCGCCCGGTCGGCGTCGCGATCGACGGCAGGGGCGCGCTGCTGGTCGCGGACGACGTCGGTAACGTCATCTGGCGCGTGACCGGGCCGACGCAGACCGCGGCGCGCTAGCGGCATATTCCAGGGCCGCATCCATGCGGCACCAAGTCGAGGGTGCATGCGCGCGCGGTTTTCGCTATCCTGCCGCCCATGAACATCGCGACCAAGATCGAACTCACCGGTGCCTCGCCTGCCTGGGCGCGCTTCGACTGGCAGGATCCGCTGCTTCTCGAAAGCCAGCTGACGCCTGAGGAGCGCATGGTGCGCGATACCGCGCGCGCCTTCTGCGACGAGCATCTGGTGCCCGCGGTGCGCGAGGCGAACCGCCACGAGCGGCACGATCCCGAGCTGATGCGCAAATTCGGGCAGGCCGGGCTGCTCGGCCCGACGATCGAGGGCTTTGGCTGCGCGGGCGTCAGCTACGTCGCCTACGGCCTGATCGCGCGCGAGGTCGAGCGCGTCGACTCGTCGTACCGCTCGGGGATGAGCGTCCAGTCGAGCCTCGTGATGTACCCGATCTGGGCGTACGGGTCGGAGGCGCAGCGCGAGGCCTATCTGCCCAAGCTCGCGAGCGGCGAATGGACCGGCGCGTTCGGCCTGACCGAGCCCGACGCGGGGTCGGACCCCGGCGGCATGAAGACCCGCGCGCGCACCGTTGCCGATGGCTACGTCCTCAACGGCGCGAAGATGTGGATCACCAACTCGCCGATCGCCGACGTGTTCGTCGTCTGGGCCAAGGGCGACGACGACAAGATCCGCGGCTTCATCCTCGAACGCGGCGATGCCGGCCTGTCGACGCCCAAGATCGAGGGCAAGTTCGCGCTCCGCGCCGGGGTCACCGGCGAGATCGTCATGCAGGACGTCCACATCCCCGCCGACCGGCTGCTGAGCGGCGTCGAGGGGCTCAAAGGGCCGTTCGGCTGCCTCAACAACGCACGCTACGGCATCGCCTGGGGCGCGATGGGCGCCGCCGAATATTGCTGGCACGCCGCGCGCCAGTACACGCTCGACCGCAAGCAGTTCGGCCGCCCGCTCGCCGCGACGCAGCTCGTGCAGAAGAAGCTCGCCGACATGCAGACCGAAATCGCGCTGGGCCTCAACGCTGCGTTGACCGCGGGCCGCCTGATGGACGAGCACCGGCTGGCGCCCGAGACGATCAGCCTGATCAAGCGCAACAATTGCGGCAAGGCGCTCGATATCGCGCGGGTCGCCCGCGACATGCACGGCGGCAACGGCATCAGCGACGAATATGGCGTGATCCGCCACGTCATGAATCTCGAGGCGGTCAACACCTACGAGGGCACGCACGACGTCCATGCGCTGATCCTCGGCCGTGCGCAGACCGGGCTGCAGGCGTTCTTCTGACGCCCAAACTAAACATCCGCTAACCGAGGCCGTTTTGGTTACCGCGCGGGTAACCCATTTCGCGCATCAAGCCGGACCGCAAGCCGACGTGAACCTCCCTGCAACCAGCCGGGAGACTTCACATGCCTGCCACGATCATCAAGGTCAGCAACGCCGCGCAGCTCGCCGCCGCGATCAAGTCGATCAAGGGTGGCGAGACCATCCTCCTCGCCGCCGGCGACTATGGTGCGGTCTCGATCGTCAGCCGGATGCTGACCTCGACGGTGACGATCAAGTCGGCCGACCCCGCCAACGACGCGCGCATCAGCGACCTGCGCATCCACCAGTCGTCGGGCT
The DNA here is from genome assembly GCF_007097155.1 of Glacieibacterium frigidum. GTDB lineage: Bacteria > Pseudomonadota > Alphaproteobacteria > Sphingomonadales > Sphingomonadaceae > Glacieibacterium > Glacieibacterium frigidum. The sequence continues at coordinate 1,453,283 of NZ_VJWA01000002.1, read as the reverse complement.
TCCGGATCGAGGACATCGACCTCAACCGTCCGCTCAAGGCCGGCGAGGCCGACTTCACCCAGGCCGCCTATATTTCGAGCTCGAACAACATCCAGCTCGTCGGGATGGACTTCCGCGGCTCGATGGACGGCAATGCGAAGAACGACGGCGTCGCGCTGCGCGTCACCGGCAGCACCGGCGTCTCGGTCACCGGCTCGACCTTCGAGCAGTGGAGCACGGCGGCCTGGTTCGCCGACAGCAAGGCGATGACGGTCAGCGGCAATACCGTCACCGGCGTCGTCAAGACCTTCACCTTCAGCGGCATGTCCGGCACCACCGTCGCCGACAACAGCTTCGTGGGCGTCAAGACGGGCTGGGCCCCGGCGGTCGACGGCGTGTCTTTCCGCAACAATGTCGTCAGCGGCATCGCCGAACCGGCCAGCGGCAAGGGCGTGACGATCGCGGTCGCCAACGCCGCGCAGCTCGCGACCGCGGTCGCGGGCGCCAAGGGTGGCGAGACCATCCTGCTCGCCGGCGGCAGCTACGGCGACCTGACCATCAAGAACAAGGCGTTCGCCGACGCGCTGACCATCAAGTCCGCCGACGGCGCCAACGACGCGGTGTTCACCTCGATCCGGGTTCATGCCGCGAGCGGCGTCGTGTTCGACGACATCGACGTGCGCCGCACGCTGCTGGCAGGCGAGGGCGACTGGACGCAGTCGGTGTATGTCAGCGACTCGAGCCGCATCGACTTCGTGCGCACCGACTTCGCCGGGTCGCTCGACGGCAATACGTGGAACGACGGTCACGGCCTGCGGGTCGACCAGTCGAAGGACGTCCGGGTCGTCGACTCGACCTTCGAACAGCTGAAGGTCGCGGCGAGCTTCAGCAACAGCAGCGGCATCGCCGTCGTCGGCAACAGCGTCACCGACGTGCGCGAGGGCTTCGACTTCGCTGCCGTGCAGAAGGTGACGATCGCCCAGAACCGGTTGACCGGCTTCGATCCCAACTATGCCGCCGGCGACCACAGCGACGCGATCCAGTTCTGGAACGCGGGCGTCAACAAGGGGTCGAGCCAGGTCGTCATCCGCGACAACGTCATCCTGCAGGGCGCCAACGGCGGCACCCAGGGCATCTTCATCGGCAGCGAGGTGGCAACGGCGCGCCACAGCGACTTCGTGATCGAGAACAACCTGTACAACGGCGACGCGCGTCACGGCATCTCGATCTACGCCGTCGACGGGGCGGTCATCCGGGGCAACACCGTGACCAGCGCGCCGAACGGCTATCTCGAGGCCGGGATCAACATCAACGGCTCGGCCGGCGTACTCGTCGAGAACAACATCACGCCGCTGCTGCTGCAGGACAAGTTCAACAGCGGCGTGACGCTGCGCGGCAACGTCGATCTGTGGGACCGCAACTACAAGACCGGGCTGACGCTCGCCCAGGTCTTCGACACGCCCGCAGGCGGCCTGTTCGCGGAAAGCAGCTACGTCGCGAAGGGCGCCAGCGGCTTTCACGGCTTCGACGGCATCGGTGCTAGCAGCTTCGACCTGCAGAGCTTCAAGGGGTCGGCCGAGGTCGGCGCGCTGCTCCAGACGCTGCACATCGCCTGAAGGCCGCTACACCGGCGGTCCGCATGGACCGCCGGTGTAGCGCTGTCGATCAGGCGGCGGGAAGGGCGCCGTAGGGTGCCGGCGTGCGGCCCGGCACGGCCAGCCCGTCACGCGCCCGCTGGCGCACCGCGACGGCGAAGACCATGCCGAGGAAGACGAAGGCCAGCGGCATATTGAACTCGCTGCTCAGCACCGACTTGATGACGAAGAAATTGAGCAGCGCGATCGTCGCCGGACCGACCAGCGCTTCCTCGCCCTCCGGTGCCTTCAGGTACATCTTGAGGCCCCAGAAGAACTGCCCGCCGAACAGCAGGACGAACGCCGCGAAGCCGACGAAACCGTATTCGAGAAGCAGCGACAGATAATAGGTGTCGATCGTCCCCAGCCCGCCGGGGCTGAAATAGCCGAGCACGTCGCCGCTGGTGCCCGGGCCATGACCGACCGGGTTCGACAGCACCTTCGGAATCCCCATCGACCATTGTTCGGTCCGCGCTTCCGAACTGGCGGCATGCTGTCCGCCGCCGTAGATCATGACGTACAGGCGCCGCCACGCCAGCGACAGGGCGAGGAAGATCGCCCCGCCGACCGGCAGCATCGCCAGCAGCGACACGCCGATCAGGCTGTCGCGCTTCAGCTTCCAGTGACGGAAGGCGGCGAAACCGCCGTACAGCATCACCGACATGAAGAAGCCGATCATCCCCGAGCGGGCGCCCGAGAGATACATGCCCGCCAGCACCGCGAGCAGCCCGGCGATCAGCAGTCCCTTGCGGACCCAGCCGCGCGACGTGATCGTCAGATGGATGATGAACGGATAGACGATCGCCAGATACTCGGCGAACGTCAGGCTGACGTTGAAGGTCGAGCGCGCCCGGTAAAGGTCGGTACCGGCGCGTCCCTGCGAGCCCAGCACGCGTCCGAGCAGCGATTCGTCGACCTTCAGCCACGACGGGATCGAGTTCATCCACGGCACCATCTGGATATGGTATTCATAGATCGCGAGGCAGCTGATCAGGATCGCCGACCACACCAGCACCCGGACGATGCGCTCCATGATCCCGGGCCGCACGCACAGCCACACCGCCAGCACGAACATCAACGTCCAGAAGATCTGGTTGTTGATCCACTTGTTGAGGCTGAACGGCGGCGACGACGACAGCGGAATGGTCAGCAGCGTCATCGTCCAGAACACCCAGAAGGCGGCGTTGAGGAGCGGGATCGAGCGCATCCCCGCCGCCAGCTCGGCGCGCATCGTCGACGAGGACGAATAGGCGATCAGCGAGATGACGAGCAGCGCGAAGACGACGATCCGCGGCGGGTTGATCCACGGCAGGCCCGGCAGGTCGAGCGACAGATAGTTGGGCCACAGGCAGTTGGCGGCGATCCATACGACGAGCAAGGTCGCCAGCAGCTTGTCGGGGACGTGCCCGCCGTCGGGCAGCAGCCACAGGATCAGCGCCACGCCGGCGATCAGCGGCAGCGCCACGATGAACATCAGCTGCGGCGGCAGCAGCGCGACCAGCACGCCGGTCAGCGCGGCATAGGCGAGCAGGAACAGCAGCGACAAGGGGCGGAAACGCCGCCCTGCCCGCCCGTTCCGATACGGCGTCAGCACCGCCATCGTCAGTAAACCCCACCACCACGCATCACACCGCACTATCCCAATGCGGCACGCGGGGCCAGTGCGTGAAACCGCTGCGCAAAACCATTGGCGGCGGCGGCGGGGGATGGGCTAGGGTCGCGGGCGATGACGATGACGCAGTTCCTGCTGATCCTCAATGCCGGCCGCTGGCGGCTGCTGCTGTGCGTCGCGGCGTGCGTGGGGGCTGCGATGGTCTTCGCGATGCGGCTGCCGCCAACCTATGAGGCCCGGGCGCGCGTCATTCTCGAACTGGTCAGCCCCGACCTGGTGACGGGTGCCCAGATCGGCGCCGACGGCACCGAATCCTATGTGCGGACGCAGCAGCTGCTCGCGATGAGCGAGCGCACCGCACTGCGCGTCATCGACAAGCTCGGCTGGGCCGAGAACCCCGCGGTGATCGAGGCGTTCAACAACGCGACCGGCGGGCTCGGCGACATCAAGACCTGGGCCGCGCGGCGGATCATGGCGGAAACCGCGGCCGTGCCGCTTGAAGGCGGCGGCACGATGGAGATCGTCTACCGCGCACCCGAGGCCGATGCCGCCAAGCTGATCGCCGGACTGATCCGCGAATCGTATATCGAGACCGCGCTCGAGCTCCAGACCGACGGCGCGGCGCGGCGCGCCGACCGCTACGACCAGCTGGCGGTGCAGGCACGCGCGCGTCTCGCCGCGGCAGAGGCCGCCTATACCGGCCTGCAGCGCGCCACGGGCACCGTCGCCGACAGTGCGGGCAACGACCTGGAGAGCGGCGCGCTTGGCCGGCTGCAGACTGCCGAACTCGCCGCCGCCGCAGCCGGGCCCAGGCGCCGCCCGACCGAGAACGCCGCGCTGATCGCCCAGCTGAGCCGGCAGCTGAACGGGCTCGAACAGCAGATCGGCATCGCGCTGACCCAGCTCGGCCCCGCCAACCCGGATTACCAGTCGCTGCTCGCACGGCGCGATGCGACGCGCGCGGCGCTATCGCAGGCGGTCGCGGCGGCGCAGAACGACAGCGGCATCGCGGCGGCGCGACGGCTGCGGACCGAGACCGAGGCGGCGTACCGCGACGAGCGGGCGCGCATCCTCGCCCGCAGCCCCGAAATGCTCAAGCTGGCGCAGGCGCTGCGCCAGGTCACCGTGCTACGCGCCGACCTGGAACGCATCATGCGCAACGGTGCCGAATTGCGGCTGCAGTCCGAACGCACCCAGAGCGGGCTGGTGGTGATGGGCGACGTGCTGTCGAGCAACGAGCCCGTCGCGCCCAATATCCCGCTGATCGCGACGCTCGCGACGCTATTCGGCCTTGGCCTGGGGTTCGTGTCGGTGACCATCGACGGCCTGCTGCGGCGCGAGGTGCTGGGCGCGAGGGATCTGGAAGTCGCCAGCGGGGTGCCCGTGCTCGGTGTCGTCCCCGCCGGCCCGCGCGGGCCGTGGCAGGAGCGCTGGACCGCCGTCTGGTCGGCGCTGCGCGCGCGGCTGACTCGCTCGCGACGTCTCGAACCCGCCGAGGCCTAGGCCGTCCGGAAGGCGTTGGTGATCGGATAGCGCCGGTCGCGGCCGAAGTTGCGGCGCCCGATCTTGACCCCCGGAGGCGCCTGGCGGCGCTTGTATTCGGCGACGTAGAGCAGCCGCTCGACCCGCGCGACGAGGTGCGCGTCATGCCCCTGCGCCACCAGGTCGGCGGCCGACAGCTCGTCCTCGATCAGGCCGGTCAGCACCGCGTCGAGCACCGCATAGGGCGGCAGCGAATCGTCGTCGCGCTGGTTGTCGCGCAGCTCGGCGGTCGGGGGCTTGTCGATCACCCGCTGCGGCATCACCGGCCCGGCCGGTCCCATTCCCAAACGCGGTTTATGCGCGTTGCGCCATGCCGAGAGCGCGAAGACGCTGGTCTTGTACACGTCCTTCAGCACCGAATAGCCGCCCGCCATGTCGCCGTAGATCGTCGCGTAACCGACCGACATCTCGCTCTTGTTGCCGGTCGTCAGCAGCATCGGGCCGAACTTGTTCGACAGCGCCATCAGGCTGAGCCCGCGGATGCGCGACTGGATGTTCTCCTCGGCGAGGTCGGGCGCGCGCCCCTCGAACAGGGGCGCCAGCATGTCGTCGAAGGCGGTCATCGCGGGCGCGATCGGCAGCGTGTCGAGGCGCATGCCGAGCAGGCGCGCGCAGCCGGCGGCATCCTCCAGGCTGTCGGCGCTGGTGAAGCGCGACGGCATCATCACGCCCCACACCCGGTCGGGCCCTAGCGCATCGACCGCGACCGCCGCCGACAGCGCCGAGTCGATCCCCCCCGACAGGCCGAGCACGACGCCGGGGAAGCGGTTGGCATTCACATAGTCGCGCAGGCCGACGAGCATCGCGTGGTAGATTTCCTCCCACGGCCCTTCTGCCGGGGCGACGTCGCCGTGGGCACAGTCCCAGCCCGTCGCAGTGCGCGACCAGTCTGTCCGGACAATCGCCTCGTCCCAATCCGCCATGCGCAGGCGCAGGTGCCGGTCGCCGCCGAGCACGAAGCTGGCGCCGTCGAACACCAGCTCGTCCTGCCCGCCGACGCGGTTGAGATAGGCGAGCGGCAGCCCGGTCTCGACGACGCGGCTGACCGTCGAACTCAGGCGCTTGTCGTCCTTGCCGATCTCATAGGGGCTGCCGTTGGGGACGAGCAGCAGCTCGGCACCCGTCTCCGCCAGGCATTCGGCGACGTCGGGGCCCCAGATATCCTCGCAGATCGGCACGCCGACGCGGACACCGCGGAAGTTCAACGGGCCCGGCAGCGGCCCCGCGTCGAACACCCGCTTCTCGTCGAAGACGCCGTAGTTCGGCAGCAGATGCTTGCGCGTGATCGTCACCGTGCCGCCGTCGAGGAGCGCGGCTGCATTGAACAGCCGCCCGTTCTCGGCCCAGGGCAGCCCGACGATCAGCCCGGGCCCGCCGTCCGCAGTCGCCGCCGCCAGCCGGTCGAGCTCGGCGCGGCACGCCGCGACCGCCGCGGGCTTGAGCACCAGATCCTCCGGCGGATAGCCGATGATCGACAGCTCGGGGGTGACGACGAGATCGGCGTCGGGAACGCTCGCACGCGCCGCGAGGATGGCATCGCCGTTGCCGCGCAGGTCGCCGACCGACGATCCGAGCTGCGCGAGCGCGATGGTCAGGCGGTCGGTCATCGCCTCCGTCTAGGTCGCGTCTGCACCGCGGGCAACGGGGTTGCACTGTCGCGCCGGGTCGCGCGATACTCGTTACGCAGGGAGACCGGACATGCCGACCTATCTGAAACTGACCGGCACCAAGCAGGGCTGGATCAAGGGCGGCTCGATCCAGAAGGGCCGCGAGGGGCAGATCGAGGTCCATTCACTCGACCACGGCATCGCCCGCCCCGACCCCGCCGCGCTGGTCGCCACCGGCCGCCTCGGCCATGGCGCGTTCCGGGTGACCAAGCGCATCGACAAGGCGTCGCCCCCGCTTTACGCCGCGCTGGTCGGCAACGAGCTGATGAGCGATTGCCTCGTCAATTTCTGGCTGCCGAATCCCAAGGGGAGCGCCAGTGGAGGCGCCGAGGTGCTGGCCTATACGATCAGGCTGAGCGACGCGGTGGTCACGGCCATCGCGCTGACCCTCGCCGACGCCGCCGCGCCCGACGCCGACAAACGCATCGCGACCGAGACGATCAGCCTAGCGTACAAGTCGATCGAGTGGACCTGGACCGACGGCAACATCATCGCAAACGCGACTCGTTAACCAGATGGGTTGACAATGAGAGCCGTTTGGGTTATACGGGCTGCAGGTCGCGGATGTACTCACAGGTCCGTGGCTCGCCCCTGTTCCCGTCGCGCTGGCGGGGACGTGCGGCGCGATCGATGCAGGATCATGTCACGAGGCCGGACGCCGGCAGCTCCCCCGGTTTCATGTTTACCCACGACCATGCTGCCGCCTCGACCCTGCATCGCTCGCACTGCCGGACTTCGTGTTTCCGCCTCGACCAGTCAGCGCCGGTCGGGGGTTCAAGGGGAGGCGGAGCGGCGTGGATCACCACCCCGACAGGCGTAGGACCGCCCGCCGGGGTTTCGTCGTGCGCGTGCGCCCGCTAGGGTCGCCCCCGTGCCGCTGATCCTCACCATCCTCGTCGGCTATCTGCTCGGCTCGATCCCCTTCGGGCTGCTGCTAGCGCGCGCGAACGGCATCGACCTGCGCAGCGTCGGATCGGGCAATATCGGTGCGACCAACGTGCTGCGCACCGGCGACAAGCGGCTCGCGGCGGCGACCCTGCTCCTCGACGCCGGCAAGGGGGCGCTCGCGGTCTGGCTGGCGATGCGCTTCGGCGACGCGAGCGCGATCCCCGTCGCGGCGGGGGCGGCGGCGTTCGTCGGCCATGTCTTCCCGGTCTGGCTAAAATTCCGCGGCGGCAAGGGCGTTGCGACGCTGCTCGGCGTGACGCTCGCGGTTCTACCCGTCGCGGCGCTGGTGTTCGGCGTCGTCTGGCTCGCGGTCGCGGTCGTCACGCGCCTGTCGTCGCTGGGCGGCATGCTGGCGGCGATTGCGGTGCCCGCGACCGCCTGGGGGGCGGGCCGGCTTGACCTCGTGCCGTGGCTGGCAGGGATGGTCGTGCTCCTGCTGATCATGCACCGCGAGAATATCGGGCGGCTGCGCGCCGGGACCGAGAGCCGCATCGGGGCCAAGCCTTGAACGACGACGCAGTTGCCCGGCTGCGCCTGATCCGCAGCGACCAGATCGGCCCCGTCACCTACCGGCAACTCGTCCAGCGCTTCGGCAGCGCGGGGGCCGCGCTCGATGCGCTGCCCGATCTCGCGCGGCGCGGCGGCGGCCGCCCGTTGCGCATCGCGACCGTCGAAGCGGCGCAGCGCGAGCTCGACGCCGTCGCAGGTTTCGGCGCGCAGCTGATCTTCATCGGCACCCCGGAGTATCCCAATTTGCTGGCGCGCACCGAGACCGCGCCCCCGGCGATTGCGGTCAAGGGCGACGCGGCGCTGCTCGAGCGTCCCGCCGTCGGCATCGTCGGCGCGCGCAACGCGAGTGCGGCGGGCACGCGATTCGCGCGCGGGCTGGCGAGCGACCTGGCCGACGCGGGTCTGGTCGTCGTGTCGGGGCTGGCACGCGGCATCGACGCCGCGGCGCACGAGGGCGCGCTGAGCGGCGGCACGGTGGCGGTGATCGCGGGCGGCATCGACGTCGCCTACCCGCCCGAGACCGCCGACCTGCAGCGCCGCATCGGCGAGTCCGGACTGGTCGTCGCCGAAATGCCCTTCGGCACCCAGCCGCAGGCGCGCCATTTCCCGCGCCGCAACCGGATCATCGCCGGGTTGTGCGCCGGCACGGTGGTCGTCGAAGGCGCGCTGCGCTCGGGCTCGCTGATCACCGCGCGACTCGCGGCCGAAGCCGGGCGCGAGGTCATGGCGATCCCCGGATCGCCGCTCGATCCGCGCGCGCAGGGATGCAACATGCTGATTCGCGAGGGCGCGACGCTCGTGCAGTCGGCCGCCGACATCGTCGAGGCGGTCAGCGGCTTCGGCGGTGGCGGCGAACTACGCTCGCCGGGCCTTGGCTACGAGTCGGGGCCGGTGGCGCTCGATACCGGCGACGCCGAGATCGCGGCGGTCACCGCGCTCCTGTCACCGACGCCGGTACCGATCGACGAGATCGTACGGCTGAGCGAACTGCCGAGCGCGGTCGTCGCGGCAGTGCTGCTCGATCTCGAACTCGGCGGCGCTCTGGTGCGCCACGCCGGCGGGCGGGTGGCGCTGGCCTAGACCCCAGACGCATCGAAGGCCGGAACCCGGCTGGGTCCCGACCTTCGCAAAACGTCTTCAAAAGAGAGGGTTACTCGGCGGCGATCGCAGCGGGCTCGACGACAGCGTCGACGCTGACGTACTTGCGGCCCTGCTTGCCGTCGTGGAACACGACGACGCCGGCATCGAGCGCGTACAGCGTGTGGTCGACGCCGCAGCCGACGTTGCGGCCCGGATAGACGCGGGTGCCGCGCTGGCGGACGATGATGCCGCCGCCCTGGACCTTCTGGCCCCCGAACAGCTTGACGCCGAGACGACGCCCTGCCGAGTCGCGACCGTTGCGCGATGAGCCGCCGGCTTTCTTATGTGCCATTGTCCGTTACCTTCAGGCGACGCTGGTGATCTTGAGCACGGTCAGCTGCTGACGGTGCCCGTTCTTCCGGCGATAGTTGTGGCGACGCTTCTTCTTGAAGATGATGACCTTGTCGCTCTTGGTCTGCGCGACGATGGTCGCGGCGACGGTGCCGCCCATCGTGATCTCGCCACCGACGCCCGACATCATGGCTTCGAGGTTGACGATGTCACCCGCGACGCCGTCGAGCTTCTCGACGAGGATCGTATCATCGGCGGCGACGCGATATTGCTTGCCGCCCGTGCGCACTACCGCGAACATGGTCTTGTTGCCTTGATCTTCAAACGTAAAGCGCGCGGGGGTTAGCCCGCGCGGGAAGCGGGTTGGTAGGGAAACGGCGCAGCCTTGTCAACGCACGCCGTTCGAAGTTCAGTTCGCGACCGCCGACTTCAGCGCATCGACCAGGTCGAGCTTCTCCCAGCTGAAGCCGCCGTCGGCATCGGGGGTACGCCCGAAGTGGCCATAGGCGGCGCTGCGCTGGTAGATCGGCTTGTTGAGGCCGAGGTGCGTACGGATGCCCTTGGGCGTCAGGCGGACGAGACGCGGCAGCGCCGCCTCCAGCACAGCCTCGTCGACCGTGCCGGTGCCGTGCAGGTCGACATAGACCGACAGCGGCTCGGCGACGCCGATCGCGTACGACAGCTGGATCGTGCAGCGGCGCGCGAGGCCCGCGGCGACGATGTTCTTCGCGAGGTAGCGCGTGATGTACGCTGCCGAGCGGTCGACCTTGGTCGGGTCCTTCCCCGAGAAGGCACCGCCGCCGTGGGGGCTGGCGCCGCCGTAGGTGTCCACGATGATCTTGCGCCCCGTCACGCCGGCGTCGCCGTCGGGGCCGCCGATCTCGAAGCGCCCGGTCGGATTGACGTGGATGACTGTCTCGTCGGTGATGAAGCCCGCGGGCAGCACGTCGTTGAAAACGCTCATCACATAGTCACGAAGCTGTCCGTACTTTTCCGGATCGCCCTCGTTGTTGTGCCAGTAATAGCCCGGCGCGTGCTGCGTCGAGACGACGAGCGCGGTCGCGCGGACGGGGATCTCGTTCTCGTAGGCCAGCGTCACCTGGCTCTTGGCGTCGGGCTCGAGGAAGGGTGCGGCGCCCGAATGGCGGTCGGCGGCCATGCGCTCGAGCACCTTGTGCGAATAATAGAGCGTCGCGGGCATGAAGTCGGGCGTCTCGTCGGTCGCATAGCCGAACATGATGCCCTGGTCGCCGGCGCCCTCGTCCTTGTTGCCGCTCTCGTCGACGCCCTGCGCGATGTGTGCCGACTGGGGGTGAAGGTGGTTCTCGAAGTGCAGGTTCTGCCAATGGAAGCCGTCCTGCTCGTAGCCGATGCGCTTGACCGTCTCGCGCACGACGGTCTGGATTTCCTCCTGCGCGCCCGGGGCCCAGTTGCCCTCGGCGTCGATCATGCCGGCACCACGGACTTCGCCCGCCAGCACGACGCGGTTGGTCGTGGTCAGCGTCTCGCACGCGACGCGCGCCTGCGGGTCCTTGGAGAGAAACAGGTCGACGACGGCGTCGCTGATCTGGTCGGCGACCTTGTCGGGATGGCCTTCGCTGACCGATTCGCTGGTGAAGATGAAGCTGCTGCGCGCCATTTGGGGTCCCGCCGATATGGATATGCCGTCTGCGCTCTAGGCAAGCCGGCGTCCGCGGGCAAGAATATAAAGCTATCCTTATATCCGCTTCCGGCTTGCCCATGCGGCGGCGAGGAGCAGCAGGCCGAACGCGGCGCTGGTCCAGTGGCCGAAGCGTGCGAAGAGGGTCGGCGGCAGCGCATCGGGCAGGCGCGCGCTGACCACCGCCATGCGGTGACGTTCGGCGGTGGCGACGACGCGGCCGCGCGCGTCGATCATGCCGGTCACGCCGGTCGGCGTGGCGCGGGCGACGGGGAGGCCTTCCTCGATCGCGCGCAGCCGCGCCTGCGCCATGTGCTGCGGCGGCCCCGACGGACCGAACCACGCATCGTTCGAGATGTTGAGCAGCCACCCCGGGCGGTTCGCCGGGTCCACGACGGCGGCGGGGAAGATCATCTCGTAGCAGATCTGGATGCCCGCAGCGGGAAAGCCCGGCAGGGTCAGCGTGCGCGGTCCGGGTCCGGGCAGGAAGTCGATGTCGCCCGGCGTCAGGCGTGCCAGCCCGATCACGGTCATGATGTCCCGCGCCGGGACATACTCGCCCAGCGGCACGAGGTGCGCCTTGTCGTAGCGGCCGCGCAGCGTGCCGGTCTGATCGACGACGAACAGGCTGTTGGTCGCCGACTTCACCTCGCCCGACGCATCGCGCTGCAACGCCTCGCCGCCGACGAGCAGCAGGTCGCCGGGCTTGAGCAGCGCCGCAAGCGCCGCGCGGGCGCCGGGATCTTCCTCGAGCAGATAGGGGATCGCCGATTCGGGCCAGGCGACGATCGCGGGGGCACGGTTCTCGGGCGCCGCGAGCGCGCCGCGGGTCAGGTTGAGGTAGCGCTGGAAATGCCGCTCCTCGAGCCCCGCCTCATACTTCTGCGACTGGCCGATATCGGGCTGGACGAGGTGGACCATCGGGCCGGTGGCGGGGACAGGCGCGGGGACCAGCAATCCGCCGAGCAGAGCGACGCCGCACACCGCACCCAACGTCAGCGCCGCGCTCAGCCGGTTGTGGCGCAGCGCGAGCATCACCGCCCCGCCCGCCAGCACCATCAGCCCCGACAGCCCGAGCCCGCCGAACAGGCTGCCCAACTGCGCGACGCCTGTATCGAGCCACGCCACGCCGAGCGGATTCCACGCGAAGCCCGACAGGACATGGCCGCGCAGCCATTCGGCGAGCATCCACGCCGCCGCCAGCACGAACACCCGCGCCGTCCGCGATTTCGTCGCCCACCAGGTCGCGAGCGTCGCCAGCCCCGGATACAGGCTGAGGAACATCGACAGCAGCACGACCGTCACCCAGCCGAGCGCCGGCGGCATCTTCGCCTGGTAGGTGAAGGCGGTCGCGATCCACGTCAGCCCGACGCAGAAATGTCCGACCCCGAACCACCAGCCCGTCGCGAACGCGCCGCGCCGCGACTGCGCGAGGTCAAGCAGCCAGACCAGCACCGCGACCGCGACCATGGTCAGCGGCCACAGCCCGAACGGCTCGAACCCGCAAGCCGCCAGCGCACCGGCGGCAAAGGCGATCAGGAAGCGGATGCGCGCGGACATGGGGCGCGCCTAGGCCGCGCGTGTGACAGCCGCAAGCCTCACGCCGCCGCGACGACGGGCGGATACAGGCGGACGCGCTTCACCAGCCGCGGGTCGCCGTCGATGATCTCGAAGCGCCAGCCGGTCGGGTGGACCACCGTCTCGCCGATCGCGGGGACGCGGCCCGCGAGCATGAACACCATGCCGCCCAGCGTATCGACATCCTCGCCGATGTCGTCGTCGGTCAGGTCGGTCTCGAGCGCGGTCTGCAATTCCTCGAGGTCGAGGCGCGCGTCGGCCTCGTAGACGCCCTCGCCGATCTCGAGCAGCAGTTTCTCCTGCGTCTCGTCGTGCTCGTCCTCGATATCGCCGACGATCTCCTCGACCAGGTCCTCGATCGTCACCAGGCCGTCGGTGCCGCCATATTCGTCGACGACGACCGCCATGTGGGTCTGCCCGGCACGCATCCGCGCCAGCAGGTCGAGGACGCGCATCGACGGCGGCACGTGGAGCACATCGCGGAGCAGCGACTCGACCTTGATGTCGAGGAAGGGCTGGCTCGACACCGCGTCGGAGAAAGTCTCGCTGATCCGCGCGTAGACATCCTTGATGTGAATCATCCCGATGACTTCATCGAGGCTGCCGCGGAACACCGGCATGCGGCTGTGGCCGGCATCGCGGAAGCGCGCGACGAGGGCGGAAAAGCTGTCATCGACGTCGAAGGCGATCATGTCGGCGCGTGGCACCGCAGTGTCGCCGACCAGCCGCTCGCCGAAATGCAGCAGGTTCTTGAGCATCGTGCGCTCGATCGGCGACAGGTCGTCGCCCTGCTCGCCCGCCGACGCATGCTCGTCGATCGCTTCCTCGAGGCTGGCGCGCAGCGACGGTTCGGCACCGCCACCGAGCAGGGTCTGCAGCCCGCGCCACAGCCGCGCGCCGAAATCGCCGGTACTGGCGGGGTCGCTCATCGTTCGAGGAAACCGTGTCTAGAGGTAGGGATCGGCGAGGCCGAGCCGCGCGAGAGCTGCGGTTTCGAGGCCCTCCATATGGGCTGCCGCTGCGTCGTCGCCATGGTCATAGCCTAGCAGGTGGAGAAGCCCGTGCGCAATCAGGTGCGTGGCGTGCGCAGGCGTATCGATCCCCTTCGCCGCGGCCTCGGCGGCGACGGTCTCGTACGCCAGGATGATGTCGCCCAGCAACACCTCGCCGTCGTCCGAATTGCCGAGCGTCTGGATCAGGTCGGGCTGCACCATCGGGAAGCTCAATACGTTGGTCGGCTGATCCTTGCCGCGATACTGCGCATTGAGCGTCCGCACCTCGGCATCGTCGGCGAGGCGCACGGCGACCTCCACCGAATAGCCCGCGCGGTCGAGCCCGGCGTGCGGCGTCTCCGCCAGGGCCGCAGTGCAGGCGCGCGACGCGAGCGCGCTCCAGTCGACGGCCGCGTCCCAGCCGGGCGTGGCGACTTCGGTTTCGATCAGCAGCATCAGGCGTCCTGCGGCGGGCCTTCGTAGGCGTCGACGATCTTGCCGACGATCGGGTGGCGCACGACCTCCTTCGACGAGAAGCGCAGGGTGGCGATCCCCTCGATGCCGTCCAATTTGCGCACCGCGTCCGCCAGCCCCGACGACCCCGGGTTGGGCAGGTCGACCTGGTTGGGGTCGCCGCACACGACCATACGGCTGCCCTCGCCGAAGCGCGTCAGGAACATCTTCATCTGCAGCGGCGTGGTGTTCTGCGCCTCGTCGAGGATGATGAAGGCGCGCGACAAAGTGCGACCGCGCATGAAGGCCAGCGGCGCGATCTCGATCTCTCCGCTCGCAAGCCTTCGTTCGACCTGTTCGGCGGGCAGCATGTCGTACAGCGCGTCGTAAAGCGGACGCAGATAGGGATCGACCTTGTCCTTCATGTCGCCGGGCAGGAAGCCGAGCCGCTCGCCCGCCTCGACCGCGGGCCGCGACAGCACCAGCCGGTCGACCGACCCCGCGACGAGCTGGCTGACCGCCTGTGCGACCGCGAGATAGGTCTTGCCGGTGCCCGCCGGCCCGAGCGCGAAGATCACGTCGTGGCTGCCCAGCGCCTCGATATAGCGGACCTGCGTCGGCGAGCGCGCGACGATGACCTTGCGCCGCGTGCGGATCACCGACGGCGACGACGCGAGGCCCGAATCGGCGTGGGTCAGCCCGAACAGCGACGGCTCCTGCGCCAGCGACAGCGCCCCCTCGACATCGCCCAAATCGACGCCAAGCCCTTGAGCGAGGCGGTTGTACAGCCCGGTCAGCACGTCGCGGGCGCGGGCGGCCGAGTCGGCCTCGCCCTCGATCGTCACGCGGTTGCCCCGCGCCGCGATATAGACGCCGAGGCGGTTTTCGAGCGCGATCAGGTTCTGGTCGTACTGGCCGAACAGGGGGCCGAGCAGCTGCGGCCGGTCGAACTCGGCCTCGACCTTGACGCGGTCGCTGCCCGAAACCGGGCCCCTCGCCGGGGCTCCCCGGGCGGGAGCGCGTCGGGACGTCGCGTCACGCGACGGCGGCTTGGATTTCGCCACTCAGGCAGCCTGGGCCAAGGTCACTAAGCGTCCCTCCAGCGAGTTGGGTTGGGCATCGACCAGCTCGACCTGCGCAATGTCGCCGATCTTGAGGCTCGCGTCACTCACGAAAACCGACTGCAGCCACGGCGATTTGCCGATCAGCTGGCCGGGGCGGCGGCCGGCGCGTTCGAACAGCACGTCGCAGGTCTTGCCGACGCTGGCGCGGTTGAAGGCGATCGCGCCCTCGCCGATGACGCGCTGCAATTCGGCGAGGCGCGCGTCCTTGACGTCTTCGGGGACCTGGCCCGCCATCGTTGCCGCCGGCGTGCCCGGGCGAGGCGAATATTTGAAGCTGTACGCCTGCGCATAACCGACTTCGCGCACCAGGCTGAGTGTCGCGTCGAAGTCGGCGTCGGTCTCGCCCGGGAAGCCGACGATGAAGTCGCCCGAGATCGCGATGCCCGGCACCTGATGCTGGATATCGGCGATCTGCGCCATGTAGCTGTCGCGCGTGTGGGCGCGGTTCATGCGGCGCAGCAGCGGGTCCGACCCCGCCTGCACGGGCAGGTGGAGATAGGGCATCAGCTGCGGCACCTCGCGGTGCGCGTCGATCAGGGCCTGCGTCATGTCGCGCGGGTGCGAGGTCGTGTAGCGGATGCGCGCGATGCCCGGCACCTGCGCGACGCGGCGGATCAGCCCCGCGAGGTCGAGCGTGCCGCCGCCGTCCTCGTCGCCGTGGTACGCATTGACGTTCTGCCCAAGCAGCGTGAGTTCGCGCGCGCCCGCGTCGGCCAGCGCACGCGCCTCGGCCAGCACCGCGCCAACAGGCCGCGAGACCTCGCCGCCGCGCGTATAGGGGACGACGCAGAAGGTGCAGAACTTGTCGCATCCCTCCTGCACCGTCAGGAAGGCGTTGGTGCCGACCGAGCGGCGGCGCGTCGGCAGGGCGTCGAACTTGGGGACGACGGGCATGTCGGTATCGACCATACGGTGGCCCTTCAGCAACTCGGGCAGGCGGTGGTACGCCTGCGGCCCGACGACGACATCGACCGCCGGCGCGCGGCGCAGCACTTCCGCCCCCTCGGCCTGCGCGACGCACCCCGCGACGACGATGCGCGGCGCCCCGCCGTCTCGCGCGCGCAGCCGCCCGATGTCCGAATAGACTTTCTCCGCCGCCTTCTCGCGGATGTGGCAGGTGTTGAGGACGACGACATCGGCGCCCTCGATGCCCTCCGCGACCATCCCCTCGGCCTCGAGCAGCTCGCCGATGCGCTCGGCATCATAGGCGTTCATCTGGCAGCCGAAGGATTTGACGTGGTAAGTCTGGGTCACAGGACTTCCGGTATCGAATTGCCTCCCCTTAGCCGCAAGGCCGCCGGGCGTCACGCGAAGCCCCGCATCAACCGCAGATACTCGGCCGCGATGACCTCCCGGCAATGCCGCGACAGCGCCTTGCGGTCGGCGAAGTCGGCCATGCGGACGGCGGGATGGAAGACGACTTCGGCGCGGACGCGGCCCAGTGCGGTGAACTCGACCGCGTGGGGGATCAGGTCGGTGTCGCCGATCCAGACGATGTCGGGCAGCGTCTCGCGGGTGATCGGCATGCCATTGAGGCGGGTATAGGCGACGGTCACGGGCTGGATGACCAGCGCGGGGTCGTCGCCGACCGCGGCGAACAGCGCGCTCTTGAAGGGCAGGACCGCGACGCCGTCGCCGGTCGTCGCCTCGGGGAACAGGATGACGTTCTCGCGCGCCTGCAGGCGCTCGGCGATGGCGGTGCGCTGCTCGCCGCTCGCCTGGCGGCGGTCACGCTCGACGTAGAGGGTGCGCTGCAGGCTTGCCAGCCAGCCGACCACCTTGATCTGCTCGACGTCGGACTTGGCGACGAAAGCCGCCTGGACGAGGCTGCCCAGCACCGGGATGTCAGCCCAGCTGACATGGTTCGAGACGAACAATATGCCGCCCTGGCGTGCCGGGCGGCCGTGCACCTTGACCCGGATGCCGAGCGCGCGGGTCAGCGCCTTGTGGAACAGCCACGGCAGCCGCTGGCGGCCGCGCGGGCGGATGGTGCGCGCGATCAGCTCGACGGGGATCAGCAGGCCGGCGGCGGCGAGCGTGCCGGCCAGTGCCTTGGCGGGACCGAAGCGCTGGAAGCGCTGCGCTCGGCGGGCGCGGGCCGCCAGTCTGGCGGCTGGGGTCAGGGCGCGCGCTCCGCGGGGTCGAGGGTCGCGACCTCCTCCAGCGCCGGGTCGGGTGCGACCGGGCGGCCGTACAGCTCCATGCGATGGTCGACGAGGGTGAAGCCCATCCGCTCGGCGATGCGGCGCTGCAGCTCCTCGAGCTCGTCGTCGTGGAATTCGAAGACCTGGCCGGTCTCGACGTTGATCAGATGGTCGTGATGCTCGTCGGGCGCGGTCTCGTAGCGCGAGCGGCCGCCGTTGAAATCGTGGCGCGCCAGGATGCCCGCCTCCTCGAACAGCCGCACCGTGCGATAGACGGTGGCGATCGAGATGCGCGGGTCGATCTGCGCCGAGCGGCGGTGCAGCTCCTCGACATCGGGATGGTCGTCGGCGTCGGACAGGACGCGCGCGATGACGCGCCGCTGCTCGGTGATGCGCAGCCCCTTGGACGCACACAGCGCCTCGATGTCGATGCGTCCGGTCATGGCGGCGGTTGTAGGGTGGCGGCCGCGGTGCGGCAAGCGCCGCGCGGCTCTAACTCTTCGCCGCCGCGACCACCGCCGCACGCAGTTCGGGCAGGCCCGTGCCCTTGTCGCTGCTCGTCGCGAGCAGTTCGGGGAAGGCGGCGGGGTGCTTCGCCGCCTCGACCGCCATCTTGGCGCGCGTCGCCTCGAGCTCGGTCGGCTTGATCTTGTCGGCCTTGGTCAGCACGAGCTGATAGCTGACCGCCGCCTTGTCGAGCAGCGCCATGATCTGCGCGTCGACCGGCTTGATGCCGTGGCGCGAATCGATCAGCAGCAGCACGCGCTTGAGGACGGCTCGCCCGCGCAGATAGTCGAACACCAGGTCCTGCCACTTGCGCACGATGTCCTTGGGTGCCTCGGCATAGCCGTAGCCCGGCATGTCGATCAGGCGGAAGCTCAAGGGTTCGCCGACGTCGAAGACGTTGAGTTCCTGCGTCCGCCCCGGCGTGTTCGACGTGCGCGCCAGCCCATGCTGGCCGGTCAGCGCGTTGAGCAGCGACGACTTGCCGACGTTCGACCGGCCGGCGAACGCGATCTCGGGCACCTTCGCCTCGGGCAGGAACTCGAGCGCGGGAGCCGACAGGCGGAATTCGATCGGCCCGGCGAAGACGCGCCGGGCGTCCTCGAAACGGTAGAGCCGCTCCTTCTCCGTCTCTGGCGTATCGTCGCTCACGTCTTGGCCAGCGGCGCGGGCGTCGGCTCGGCGGGCATCGGGTAGCGGCGCAGCATCAGCCACTGTTGCAGGATCGAGACGCAGTTGTTGACCGTCCAGTACAGCTGCAGCCCGGCCGCGAACGGCGCCATGATGAACATGAACACCCACGGCATGACCGCGAACACCTGCCGCTGGACCGGGTCCATGACCTGCGGGCTGAGCTTCTGCTGCAGCCACATGGTGATGCCGAGCAGGATCGGCAGGACGCCCAGCGCGATGATGTGCGGCGGGGTCCAGTCGATCAGCCCGAACAGGTTGAGCGGCGTCACGGGATCGGGCGCCGACAGGTCGCGGATCCACAGCACGAAGGGCTGGTGGCGCATCTCGGTCGAGATCAGCAGCGTCTTGTACAGCGCGTAGAACACCGGGATCTGCACCAGGATCGGCAGGCAGCCCGCGACCGGGTTGACCTTCTCGCGCTTGTACAGCTCCATCATCTCGGTCTGGAGCTTGGGCTTGTCGTCCTTGTAGCGCGTCTGCAGTTCCTTCAGCCGCGGCGCGACGATGCGCATCTTGGCCATCGACGCGTACTGCTTGTTCGCCAGCGGGAACATCAGCGTGCGGATGATCAGCGTCAGGCCGATGATCGCGACCCCGAAGTTGCCGGTCAGGCCGAACAGCCAGTGCAGGACCATGTAGATCGGCTGCGCGATGACGCGGAACCAGCCCCAGTCGATCGACCGGTCGAGGAGCGGCACGCCGAGCGTATCGCGGTAATGATTGAGCGCCTCGACCTCTTTCGCGCCGGCGAACAGCCGGTTGGTCACGGTCGCCGCCGCACCGGGGGCAACGGCCACCGCGCCGCTGAGGAAGTCGGTCTGGAAGCGGTCGCCGGTCGTGCTGGCGAAGCGGAAGGCCTGGGGCTTCGACTGGTCGGGGATCAGCGCGGCGAGCCAGTATTTCTCGCCGATGCCGAGCCAGCCGCCGGTCGTCGTCGCGGCGATCTGCCCGGCCTCGCGCAGCTTTTCATAGGTCACGTCGGTATCGACGAGCCGGTCATTGTAGACGCCGATCGGGCCGTTGTGGAGCTGGAAGGTCGCGGGCTCGAGGCCCTCGCCGAGGTGGCTGACGAGGCCGAACGGCTGGACGGTCAGCGGCGTGGTGCCGGTGTTGCGCACCGTCTGCTGCGCGGTGAACAGCCACTGGTCGTCGACCGACAGCTTGATCTCGAACACCGCGCCCGTCGGGCCGGTCGTCGTCAGCACGACGGGGGTGCGCGGCGTCAGCGTGCCGGTCGCGGTCCACAGTGCGTCGGGGGCGGGGGCGCCCGCGCCGGTCCAGCCGAACTGCGCGAAATAAGCGCGCGGGGCGCCACTGGGGGCGAACAAACGCACTGCAGGGGCGTCACGGCGAATCGTCTCGCGATAGGTCTTGAACACCAGGTCGTCGATCCGCGCGCCCTTCAGGTTGATCGTGCCCGCAAGGCGCGGCGTCTCGATCTGGATGCGCGGCGACTCGCCTACGACCAGCTCGGCAGGGCGGAGCGGGCCGGCGCTGGTGCCGGGCACGGGGATCGCGGGGGTCACGCCGGGGACCACGGGCGCGGGCGACGCGGGCGACCCGGCGGGTGCGGCCGCGACGGTGCGCGCGGCCGGCGGCGGCGCGGGCAGGAAGCGGTCCGAGAACAGCGTCCAGCCGATAAGCACCAGCGCCGACAGCGCGATGGCGAGGATCATGTTGCGATTGTCGGTCAAGATCGGTCTTTCGGAAGTCGGTGCGCCCTTAGCCGATCACGGCACCGGGTCATAGCCTTCGCCGCCCCAGGGGTGGCAGCGGCAGATCCGCTTCGTCCCCAGCCAGGCCCCACGCACCCCATGCCGCTCGATCGCCTCGACCATATAGTGCGAGCAGGTCGGTTGAAAACGGCACATCGGCGGCAGCAGCGGCGAAATGACCCGCTGATACACGCGGATGGGGAAAGTCAGGAGGCGCGCGAGCATTTCGCCAGCGCCGTGCGCAAGTCGGCGTCGAGCACCACGAACGGTCGGGTCAGCCCGTCGCTGCGCCCGATCAACACATGGTCGGCACCGGGCACCCCCGCCTCCGGCAGCACATCGCGCACCAGGGCGCGCAGGCGGCGCTTCAGCCGGTTGCGGATGACCGAATTGCCGATCTTCTTGGTGACGGTGAAGCCCGCGCGCATCGCGGGGTTGCCGTCGTCGCGCTGGCGCACCAACAGCACGAAGCCCGGCATGGGAGCACGCCGGGCCTTGTTGGCGGACAGGAAGTCGGCGCGCGCGCGGATCGTCGCGAGGCCGGGGGCAACGCGGCCCGTGTTACGCGCTCAGCTTGGCGCGGCCCTTGGCGCGGCGGTTGGCGAGAACCTTGCGGCCGCCCGGGGTCGCCATACGCGTACGAAAGCCGTGGCGACGGGCGCGGACCAGCTTGCTCGGTTGAAAAGTGCGCTTCATCGTCTCTACCCTTGGCCGCCACGCGCGAAGGCGGGCGATAAATCGTGAGCGGGGCGCATAGCCGAGGGCTGCGCGTGCGTCAATGACGGCGGCAGCGCGGCACGGCCCAGCGCGGCGACGACCTCGGCCCCGTGGGTGACGTGCAGGAAATGCACGCCGTCGTCGACGATGCGCACCGTCGCCTGCGGCAGCGCCGCCGACCAGAAGGCGACCGCATCGGCGACGTCGTGGCGTTCGTAGCCGGTGCCGAACAACAGCGTCCAGCGCCGCGATGCCGGAACCCGCACCGGCAGCGGCCGCGCCGCCAGCGCCAGCGCCTCCCCCAGGAACCCCGTCATGCCGGCGCACGCCTGGAGCGTGCCGCGCACGATGTCGGCGACCTCGCGCGGGTCGTCGAGCACGGCGAGGTCGCTCGGCACGCCTGCCGCACTGACCCGCCACAGCTTCGCGATCACGGCGCCGCCCGACCGCCGCGCGACGAGGCGCGCGAAGCCCTCCGCCAGCGCCGGGTGCGCGGTGAAGATGCTGCGGACGCGGTCGGTCATCCGCGCACCCGCGCCGTGCGCGGGCCCGTCGGGCCAGACCAGCACGCCGCCGGTGATCCGCCCGCGCGCCGCACTCGCACACGCGACGAACGACGCGGTGGTGCAGCGCGCCACCGCCGCGACCTGGCGCAGCCGCAGCGCGTCGAGGACATCGTCGAGGTCGTTCGCCGCCGCGACGACGGGATCGCCGGGGGCGGGGTCGGTCAGCCCGTAGCCGCCGCGTTCGACCGCGATCGGGCGGTACCCCGCCGCCTGCAGCCCGGCGATGAACGACGCCGAGTGGTGGCGACCGCTGACATTGCTGTGCAGCACGACAACCGGCGCGCCGTCCGCCGGACCATGATCGGCGACCGCGATGACCCCGCCCGCCCAGCGCCGCGCGACGAGGCGCAGCGGCTCGCGTGACCCCCCGCGCGCCGTGATGCTGACATCGCACGCGGTGGCGAGCCCGTGCAGCGCCTCGACCTCGGCGATCAGCCGCGCCAAGTCGACCGCGCTGGCGATGCCGCACGCGACGAAGACAGTCTTCAAATCGGCCTTGGCGCGGTGGATCGAGATGTTGAGCCGCGCCGCTGCCTCGTCGCGCGTCGCGCCGCCCGCGACATGCACCGCCAGCTCCGCCTGCCGCCGCGTCAGGCCGAACAGTTCGCGCAGCAGCGGGGTCAGCGCCTCGACGCCGGGCAGCTCGCCCGCGGCGGCTGCGAGCGTGCGGCGGATCAGGTCGGTCTGGCGCCGCGTGCCGGTCTTGCGCATCGCCGCGGCGACGAATTTTCGCGCGGTTTCGTACGCGATGCCGCGCGCGTCCGCCGCGAGCTGCAGGTCGCCGTGGCGCGCGAGGGCCGCGACCAGCGACGCCTCCGCCTGTGTCAGGCGAAAGGTCTCGACCGCCTGTACCCCCGCCGCCGACCCGGCGCGGAACGCCACCACGGCAAAGCGCGCGCGGCGCGAGGTCAGCGCGGCGACGACACCCTCGTCGAGCGGCCAGGCGCGCGCCACCGCGAGGCCCCCCGCCGCCAGCGCCACCGGCCGGCCGGAGCGATCGTCGGCGAACAAAGTGACGCGCGGCGCGCCGCCCGCGATACCGCGCACCGCGGTGTCGAACGGGTCGCTGTCGTCGAACCACGCCGCGAAGCGCGCGTCCGCCACGACGACGCGCCCCTCGCCGTCGATCGCGGCACTCGCGAAACAGTCCCGGTTGATCGCCACCGGCCCGCCGTGACGCGCATCGACCGCGCCCGCCAGCGCGGCACCCAGGGCGTCGGGATCGTCGGCCAGTACCGCCGCCAGTCCGTCGGGATCGTCGGCGAACGCGGCGAGCGGCGCACCCTCGGCATCGGCCGCCCGGAAGCGGTTCAGAAAGGCACGCGCGGCATCCATCGCTGCCCCCCACGCTAAGCCGTTCGTGACGGCCACGATATACCCCAAATGGGGCTGCCCGGCGCAGCCCGCCGCCCCTAGCAACGATTACGAAAGTGTTGAGGGGCGTCGCGAAATGAGTGGTTCGCACTGGATCGGGACGGTCACCGCATGACGATCCGCGTCGTCATCTTCGCGGCGCTGCTCTGGACGGGCATCGCGGCGCTGCTGCTGACGCAAAGCCTTTCGGTGCCCGCGGCACCGGCAACGGGCGAGCATCACCGGGGCTGACCCCTCCGGACGTGCAAGCACAAGCGGCGCGCCACGCGCGCGTCCGCGTCCCGGACCGGCGGCGGCCCCCGCCGGTCCGGGATTCAGCGGTTCGTGTTGCGGCGGAAATAGTCGCCGAAGCGGCGGTGGCGCTGCAGCCCGAACTCGGTGATCTTGCCGGCGCGCGGATAGCGCCGCTTCCACCGCACATAGCGCCAGCGCGCCCACAGCGAATTCCTGAGCACCAACGCCAGGCCCAGCCCGAACAGCACCAGCCCGATCGGAAACGGCACCGGGATCGGCGTGCCGACGATCGGCCCGACGATCATCAGCACCGCGCCCAGCGCCAGCTGAACGACGCGGAACGGTTCGCTGCGGATCAGCATCCTCAAGAAGGTCGGGCGGCGCACGGGCGTCTGCTACCGGCGGCTTTTGTCGCAATTGGGGCGGTTGCGCACCGTTTCGGCCCCGCTATGTTCGCGGGCCGGGGCACGGGGGAAAATGATGGTTGCGCACGTCGGCACGGTGGCGTTCCTGGGCCTCGACGCGCGCCCCGTCGAGGTGCAGGTCCAGATCGCGGGCCAAGAGTTCCGCCTGTCGATCGTCGGCCTGCCCGACAAGGCGGTGCGGGAGAGCGGCGAGCGCGTCCGCGCTGCGCTCGAAGCGATCGGTCTCGCGCTGCCGCCGCGCCGCATCACGGTCAACCTGTCGCCTGCCGACCTGCCCAAGGAAGGGTCGCACTACGACCTGCCGATTGCCCTCGGCCTGCTTGCAGCGATGGGGATGATCGATGCCGAGACGCTGGCGCAGTACGTCGCCGTCGGCGAGCTGGGCCTCGACGGCCGCCTCGCCCCCGTACCCGGCGTGCTGCTCGCCGCACTGCATGCCAGCGGTACGAGCCTCGGCCTGATCTGCCCCGCGTCGCAAGGCGGCGAGGCGGCGTGGGCGGGGGAGGTCGAGGTCGTTGCTGCCCCCGACCTGCTGTCGCTGATCAATCACCTGAAGGGCGTGCAGCTGCTGTCGCCGCCCGAGCGCAGCATGGCAGATCTCGTCGCCGGCGGCCCCGACCTGTCCGAGATCAAGGGGCAGGAAACCGCCAAGCGCGCGCTCGAGATCGCCGCGGCCGGCGGTCACAACCTCCTGATGAGCGGCCCCCCTGGGTCGGGCAAGTCGCTGCTCGCCGCCGCACTCCCCGGCATTTTGCCGCCGCTGACGCCGCAGGAGGCACTCGAAGTCTCGATGGTCGCGTCGATGGCGGGCGAGCTCGAAGGTGGCCGGCTGCGGCGGGTGCGGCCGTTCCGCTCGCCCCATCATTCGGCGTCGATGCCCGCGCTCGTCGGCGGCGGTGCGCGTGCGCGGCCCGGCGAGGTCAGCCTGGCGCACCTCGGCGTGCTGTTCCTCGACGAGCTGCCGGAATTTCCGCGCGGCGTCCTCGATTCGCTGCGCCAGCCGCTGGAGACCGGCCAGGTCAGCGTCGCGCGCGCCGCCGCGCACGTCACCTATCCCGCGCGCGTCCAGCTGATCGCCGCGATGAACCCGTGCCGCTGCGGGCACCTGGGCGACGCGTCGCTGGCGTGCAGCCGCGCGCCAAAATGCGCGGCGGACTATCAGGCGCGCGTCTCGGGGCCGCTCCTCGACCGCATCGACCTGCACGTCGACGTCGCTGCCGTCAGCGCCGCCGACCTCAGCCTGCCGCCGCCCGCCGAGACCAGCGCCATGGTCGCCGCCCGCGTCGCCGCCGCCCGCGCGATCCAGACCGCGCGCTACGGCGGGGCGGTACGATCGAACGCCGAGGCCGACGGCAAGCTGCTCGACGCCGTCGCCCTGCCCGACGAGGCCGGCGCGCGCCTGCTCACCCAGGCCACCCAGGCGATGCGCCTGTCGGCCCGCGGCTACCACCGCGTCCTCCGCGTCGCCCGCACCCTCGCCGACCTCGCGGGCGTCGAGCGCGTCGGGCGCATTCACATCGCCGAGGCGCTGAGTTATCGTCGCCTGATGGGCGTCAACTGAGAAGGCGGCGATGCTGAGCACGCGGGACAGGTCATCGTGGCGCGCCTTTCGCTGGGGCGCCATCGCCGCGATCCTGATCGCCCCCGCGATCGCAATGCAGTTCACCGCCGAGATGGCGTGGGACGCCGCCGACTTCGCGCTGCTCGCGCTGCTGCTGGTCGGCGCGGGGCTGGTGTACGAAGTCGTGGCGGCAAGGCTGCCCCGTGCGTCGCACCGCGCGATCGCCGGCGCTGCGGCGGTCTTCGTGGTGCTGGTCGGGTGGGCCGACGCGGCGGTCGGGATTTTCTGACCCACGCACGCGGATGACACATTCGCGCGCCAGGCTAGCGAGATGCGAATCGGACTCCTCATCATGGCCACGCTCATCGCCACCGCCGCAACCGCGCGCCCGCTCGTCATCGCGCATCGCGGGGCGAGTGCGGAGCGGCCCGAGCATACGATCGCGGCGTACAGGGAGGCGATCCGGGTCGGCGCGGACTTCATCGAGCCCGACCTGGTGGCGACGAAGGACGGCGTGCTCGTCGCGCGGCACGAGAACGAGATTTCGGGCACGACCGATGTCGCGGCTCACCCCGAGTTCGCCGCGCGCAAGGCGACCAAGATCATCGACGGGGTGGCGACGACGGGGTGGTTCACCGAGGACTTCACGCTCGCCGAGCTGAAGACGCTGCGCGCGCGCGAGCGGCTACCGCAGCTGCGCCCCGCCAATACGAAGTTCGATGGGCAGGAGACGATCCCGACCCTCGACGAGATCATCGCGCTGGCGCAGGCGGCCAAGGTCGGCATCTATCCCGAGACCAAGCACCCGTCCTACTTCCGCGGGCTCGGCCTGCCGCTCGAGCCGCCGCTGCTTGCCGCGCTGAAGGCGGCGGGCTGGACGACCAGGGCTGCGCCGGTGTTCATCCAGTCGTTCGAAGTCGGCAATCTGAAGGCCTTGCGCGGCCAGACGCAGGTGCGCCTGATCCAGCTGATCGGCGACGGCGTGTCGGGCGACGGAGTGGCGTACGACACGCTGGTGACGCCCGCCGGCCTCAAGGGCGTCGCGCTGTATGCCGACGGCATCGGCCCCGCGAAGGACCGGGTGATCGGGCGCGATGCGGCGGGAAAGCTGCTGCCGCCCGCGCCGCTCGTCGCCGACGCGCACGCGGCGGGCCTGCAGGTCCACCCCTGGACCTTCCGGCCCGAGAATTACTTCCTGCCGACCGACCTGCGCCGCGGTGCCGACCCGGCCGCGCGCGGCGACATCGCCGCCGAGTATCGTGCCTATCTCGCGGCGGGGGTCGACGGGGTGTTCAGCGACGACCCCGAATCGGCGGTAGGGGCGATCGCGCCGCGCTGAGTCCAGGCGTACGCCCCGCCCGCGACGCCGACGACGACGAGGATCGTGACGACGAGCGGGATGTGCCGCCGCTGCTTCTCGACGAACTGCGCGATCACCGAATCGTCGCGCTTGCCGCCCACCGCCCAGGCGATCAGCGCGCCCCACAGCAGAAACGACAGCAGCGCCAGCGGATTGAGGGCAGCGATCCGCTTCCGCTCAGGATGTCTGGTCGCATAGGCGATCAGCATCGGCGCGAACATGAAGAGGAAGAAGCCGACGGTGATCGCCAGCAGCAGGATCGCCTTTTCGGACATGTCTCACCCCCTGGTCACGCAGCGGCGAGCGGCTAAGTCATCGTATTACTACGCTACTACAGCGCCCCGGTCGAGCAGGATGTTCAGGTTCGCCGCTGCGATCGGGCGCGCGCGGTCGATCTGCCAGGCGACGGCGTGCAGGTTCGCGATGCGGCGCCCCAGCCGGGTCAGCGTCGCGCTGGCATAGGTGGCGCGCGCGGCGCCCTCGCGCAGATAGTCGACCGTCACCGTGACGGGCTTGAGCTGCGGCGGCACTTCCTCGTCACCGAGCGCGACCAGCAGCCGGACGACGCCCGCGAGTTCGAGCAGCCCCGCGGTCGCGCCGCCGTGCAGCCGCCCCGGCGCGCCGATCAGCCGGTCGTCGAAGGGCATCACCAGCCGCACCTCGTCGGCATCGACGTCGGCGCGCAGCCCCAGGAAATGCGCATAGGGCAGCATGTCGAGCGCGATGTCGCGCCCGCCGCCACGCAGCGCCGCCATCGCGAGCGCGATCGTCAAACGTCACCCAGCATGAATGTGCCCGTGGCATTGGCGATCGGCCGCGCCGGGTCGCCGGCGTGCGCGATGCCGCGGACGAAGGCGATGCGGCGGGTCAGGCGGTAGCATTCCATCCGCGCGGTCATCGTCGCGTCCGGCGGCGGCGCGCCGACATAATCGAGGCGCAGATCGATCGTCGCGTGCCCGATCGCGCCGCGGCGCGCAAAGACGGCAAAACCCGCGCACGAATCGATCAGCGAGAAGACCGCGCCGTTCGAGACGATGCCGAGATCGGGAAAGCCGACGAGGTCGGCGCGCGGCGGCAGCGCGAGTTCGGCCCAGTCGTCGCCGTGGTCGACATAGTCGATGCCGAGTGCGCCGATGTGCGGCACATGCGCCACGAACGACGCGATGAAGCGCCGGCGCCGCGCAGGATCGACCTCGCTCACGCCGCGAGTTCGCCGATCCGCGCGATCATCGACGCGAGACCCTGGGTGCGGTTTGACGACAGATGCTTCGACAGGCCGAGCGCGTCGAGGCGCGCGCGGATGGCGGCAGGGTCGATGTCGGCGGCCGCCCGCTCCTGGACGAGCAGCAGCACCAGCGCGACCAGCCCCTTCACGATCGCGGCGTCGCTGTCGGCGGCGAAGTGCAGCCGCTCTCCGTCACGCGTCGGATAGAGCCAGACCTGCGACGCGCAGCCGCGGACCTTGGTGGCGTCGGTCTTCAGCGCCTCGGGCATCGGCGGCAGCGCGCGGCCGAGATCGATCAGCACGCGGTAGCGGTCGTCCCAGTCGTCGAGCGCCTCGAACTCGGCTTCGACATCTTCGAAATTATCTGGGGTCATCGCGCGCAGCAGGTGGGGGACGCGCGGCAATGGGTCAATGCCCTGAACATGGTCATCCCCGCGAAGCCGAGGACCGAAGGTCGCCAATCCGGGACCCTGGGTCCCCGCCTGCGCGGGGATGACGTTCGTTCACGTGTTACGCCCGGAGGGGCGGTCTTACTTCTCCGCGTCCTTCATCCCCGCATCGCCCGCCGCAGCGGTATTCGATGCCGGTCCGGCCGTTGCCATCGTGGCCGGCTTGTTGAACGCCTCGGTCGTCGCATTGGCATCGGGAGGCGTCGCCGCCGCCGTCACCGCACCGACCGGCCCGCGGAGCTGCGGGTGTTCGGGGAGCATCGACACACCGCCCAGCGGCTTCGCCTGGCCCTGGTGGCAGGTCGCGCAGTTGACCTTGAGCGGGTCGCCCGCGGGGCCCTTGCGGTTGGCCGGGAAGACGTTCGTCAGCGTCTCGATATACTCGTCGTTGGCGTCGCGGACCATGCGGATGCCGTACCACGCCGTATTGCGCTGCGCGCGGCTGAGGTTCCACGCACGGAAGCTCTGCGAGTTATGGCAATAGGTGCAGTTGACGCCCAGCGACTGCGACAGATGCATCATCAGGCCGTAGGTCTGCTCGGTGTTCTTGATCGACACGACATGGTCGGGCGATGCGAGCGCCTTGTCCGAGGCGACGCGGATGTTCTGCGTCCCCTGCAGGTAGTTGGCGAACATGCCGGTGGGCAGCGACGCATAGCCGACGGTCGGATCGGGCGTGTTCTGGCCGAATTTGTTGCCGCGCAGGCCAGGCTTGCCGTTGCTGACGTTGGACCAGTTGTTGACCGGCACCGCATTGCCGCGGTGGCAGGTCCAGCACGTCACGCCCGTCTGCTGGACGTGGCTGGTCCAGTTGGCGTTGATGTTGCGGGTCATCTGAATCATCTTGCGCGCGACGATCTTGGTATACTTCTCGTCGGACGCCATGTTCTCGGGGTTGTGGCAGTAGTTGCACCCCTGTGTCTCACCGTCGCCCGGTGCGATCCAGGTGTTCATCGACGCCATCAGATGGTTGAATTCCTCGGTCGACAGGTCGCCCAGGACTTGCACGTTCTGATAGGTGACGTTGGCACGCTCGCCCTCACGCATCGACGCGTCGAGCGGGTAGGGCGTCGGCGGGATCGCGCCCTGCTTGACCTTCGACGAGACGTCGGTGATCTGCTCGAGCGCGGCACCGCGATAGCCGGTCTGCGTCCATTCCTTCATGCCGACTTCGCAGCCGGTGAGCAGCAGGGCGGCACCTGCCGCTGCGATGACGTGTACGAACCGCTTCACTGCGCACCTCCAGTCGCCGCCGGGTCGGCGAGCCCGGTCGTCGGATAGGTCGGCGCATAACCGTGCTGCTGCGCCCACAGGTACCAGTTGTCGACGACGGTCCCGGTCAACAGGATGCCGATGCCGCCGGTCAGCGTCGTCAGCACCGCGAACCACCACGCCCAGCGGTGGATCGACTCCGCCGTCGCGTTGAAGCCCATCGTCCAGCGCCAGAACAACGCGCCACGCTCGAACGCGGTGCCGCGGTGCGTGATCTGCTCGATCTCGCGCTCCGCGCCGTAGCGGCCGGTCGCCAGAACGGTCGCGCCGTGCATCGCGAAGAGCAGGGTCGAACCGTAGAGGAAGACGATCGAGAGGCAGTGGAAGGGGTTGTAGAACAGGTTGCCGTAGCGGATCGAGAAAGCCGCGGTCCAGTCGAGGTGCGGGAAGATGCCGAACGGCACCGCCTCCGACCAGCTGCCCATCGCCATCGGCCGGATGAAGCCGAGAACGAGCATCAGCCAGATCGCCGACAGGAAGGCCCAGACGACGTGCGTTCCCATGCCAAGCTGTTTGGCGCGGACATAGGTGCGTGCCGCCCACAACAGCACCGACGCGGTCAGGAAAAAGCCCGCGATGACCCACCAGCCACCCTCGTTGAGGGGC
The DNA here is from genome assembly GCF_007097155.1 of Glacieibacterium frigidum. GTDB lineage: Bacteria > Pseudomonadota > Alphaproteobacteria > Sphingomonadales > Sphingomonadaceae > Glacieibacterium > Glacieibacterium frigidum. Next base: position 1,423,308 of record NZ_VJWA01000002.1, on the reverse strand, counting down.
GGCAGGATCTTGAAGCCGTACTTCGGCGCCGGCGGCTCGAGCGCCAGCCAGAACAGCTGGCGGACGAACTGAACCGGATCCCAGTTCACCGACGCCCACATGTTGAGACCGATGATCTCGAAGGCCAGGAAGCCGCAGATCAGCGAGGCGAGGCCGAGACGGCCGAGGTAGATCGGACCGATCTGCGCCGCGCCGAGCTTGCCGGCCCAGTAGCTATACCCCGGCTTACCGTCGCGGGACCAGTCGCCGGCCGGCAGCGGCGGTCCCATTTCGGGCGCCGAGCGCAGCTGGATCTGGTTGAAGATGTTCTGATAGCGAGCCATTTTCCTGTTTCCCCTCACGACCAGATCGGCAGATTGAGCCACCACGTCCACCATTCAGGCCAGCCGCGCGTCCAGAACGGGCCCGAGATGATGATGCAGATCGCGCTCCAGAACCCAGCGTTGAGGGCCAGGAACAGGCCCAGGCGGTGGATGCCCAGCGTGCCGATCGAATAGCCGATCAGATCGCGGAAGAAGCCGTCCTCGTATTCCGGTGTCTTCACCGTGCTGCCCTTGGCCGGATTGACCGCGGATAGGATGAGCGCGCCGTGCAGGGCCAGCGCCAGCGTCGTCGTGAAGAAGAAGCTGACCGCCAGCATGTGCGCCGGGTTGTAGTGGAAGTGCAGATATTGATAGCCGGTGTTCGACACCCAATCGAGGTGGCTGAAGATGCCGTAGGGGAAGCCGAAGCCCCACGCCCCGAGCAGCAGCGGCCGGATGACCACCAGGCTGATGTACGCGAAAACCGCGAAGCTGTAGGCGAAGGGCACGTGGTACCCCATGCCCAGCTTCCGCGAGATCTCGACCTGGCGCAGCGTCCAGGACACGAAGGCCCCGATCGCGCAGCAGGTGATGATCTGCCAGAAGCCGCCCTCCTTCAGGGGAGCGAGGTTGAGGCCGTATTTGAGGTCGGGCGGCGCGATCGAGATCAGCCACGGGTTCCACGTCGGCCCGAGCGACGCGGCGTAGAGGATCAGCGCGGTGCCGAGCACCGAGAAGAATGCGGTCGTGACGCCGAAGAAGCCGACGTAGAATGGCCCGACCCAGAAGTCGAACAGATCGCCGCCCAACAGGGTGCCCCCGCGGACGCGATACTTTCGCTCAAAGCTCAACAGCGCCATTTGCCTGCCCCTCCGGCCGCGTCGACACGCGGTCCGCTTGAATTCTTGTCGCCCATCATGGGGCGATGACGTCCGGCGGCGCGGGGGTCACCCCACGCCGCCGGGCCGTCGGTCACGTCCCCGGCGTCACTGAACCTTCAGCCGCGGGAGCAGTCGCTGCCGGACCTTCGAGCCAGTTGAAGCGCTCGGTGCTGAGCAGGATGAAGTGAATCAACAGTGCCAGCACGAACAGGAACACGAACAGGGCAACCAGCGCGCGGCGCGGGTCGACCATTTGCCAAATTCTCCACATAGTCGGTCTCCCTTATGCCTGTTCGGTTACGGTAACGCCGGTACGGCCGGTCTCGAGTTCGGCGAAGGCACGTGCCTCGCCGAGCCACGGCCGCCACGACCAGACGAGGAAGTGCGCGACGATGGCGATCAGCGTGAACACGATGAAGCTGGTGATGAAGAGTTTGTGAAACTCCTTCGCCTCGGCTTCGCTGAGATACGTGCTCGGTGTGATGCGGTCGTCGGTCGGTCTGATATCGCTCATTGCTCCATCTCCACGTTATCCGCCGGAAAATGGAGGCCGCTTGCGACGTCTCCTGGCGGTATCGAAGCGGCGACCACCGCCGCATCGATGGGTTGAGGCCCCCCATACTGGGCCGAAAGGGTGCGGGACCGCGTCATGCGGCCATGCTCTCGATGGCGCGGGCGGCGGCTGCCAGCTCACGCGCGGTAACTGCAGGAAGCCCGGCATTGCGGGCCTGGCGCTCGGCGGCGTCGCGCAGGCGCTTGGCCGCGCTGATCCGGACGAGCACGGGTTGCGCCTCGACCAGCGCGTCGAACTCGGCCTTCGCCTCGTCCTCCCACGCGACCTGCGCCAGGATGCGCGCCGGCGTCGCGTCGGCGGCGTCCATCGCGGTCGACAGCGGCAGGATGTTGAACAGCGCGTCGAACAGCGCATTGCAGACTTCCTGGACCAGCCAGGTCGCGCCCGCATAGCCCATGTACGGCGTACCGGTGGCGCGGCGGATGGCGGCGCCGGGGAAGCTGGCGGGCACGAAGATCGCGCGGCTGCCGAGCTCGGCCATGTACATGCGCTCGTTGTAGCTGCCGAACATCACCAGCGGGGGCGAGGTGCGGATGGCTTCCTTGACCGCGACATTGTCGGGCTTGATGCCGGCGGTGCGGCTGAAGCTGAAGGTGCAGGGCAGGCCGAGATCGTCCTCGAGGAACGCCTTCATCCCGCGGGCATAGGTTTCGGTCGCGACGACGGCGAAGCTCGCGGTGCCGAAGAAGTCCTGCGTCACCGAGCGCCACAAGTCCCACAGCGGCTTGATCGTGGTGTGCTTTTCCTTCTCGATGAACGGCTGCGGGTCGAGGCCGAGCAGTTCGCCGAGCTTTTCGAGGAACAGGGTGGTCGAGGTCAGGCCGATCGGCGCCTGGAGGTACGGGCGCTCGAGCGTTTCGCACAGGCCGCGGCCGAATTCGCGGTACATGCAGACGTTGACCTCGGCATCCGCCAGCCGCTTGACGTCGGCGAGATGGCTGCCGAGCGGGAAGACCATATGGACCTCGGCGCCGATGCCTTCGATCAGGCGGCGGATCTCGTGCAGGTCCGACGCCATGTTGAAGCAGCCGTACTGCGGCCCGATGATGTTGACCTTGGGCTTGGCACCCTCCTTGCGGGGGCGGAGCGCGGGGACCTTCTTGGTACCGTACTGGGTCCACAGCCAGGTCAGGGCGCGGTCGGCGGCCTGCCACTGGTCCTCGTCGATGGTGCGCGGCAGGAAGCGCTGGATGTTCGTGCCCTCGGGCGTCACGCCGCCGCCGATCATCTCGGCGATGCTACCGGTTACCACCACGGCGGGCAGATCGCGGTCGAGGGTCTTCCAGGCGCGCTTCATCGCGCCCTCGGTGCCGTGACGGCCGAGCTCGTCCTCGCCCAGGCCGGTGACGACGATCGGCAGCTCGTGCGGCGGCAGGCCGTCGGTGTAGTGCAGGACGCTCGTGACCGGCAGGTTCTCGCAGCCGACGGGGCCGTCGATGATGACCTGCAAGCCCTTGATCGCGGTGAAGGCGTAGACCGCCCCCCAATATCCGCCGGCGCGGTCATGATCGAGGACCAGCGTCATGCGCCGATCGCCTCTTCGGCCTTGGCGGCGGCGATGCGCTGCCCGGCGATCTTCGCCTTGAACTCGGGACGGTCGACGGGGGTCTTTTCCCAGATGCCGGCGCTGTGACCGGTACCGACGCCTTCGAAGAAGTCGCGCATCGTGTCAAAGCGCGCCTGGTTCGCCAGCGCGGCGTTGACGACGGTGGCGAGCGAACCCGCACCCGCGACGCCCATCAGCGGGCGCGCCGAGATCAGGTTGGTGAAATACAGCGCCGGGACCGCCTTGGACTTGGCATGCTGGACGACGGGGGTCGTGCCGATCGCGAGGTCGGGCTGGTAGAAATCGACCGCCGCAAGATCGCTCTCGAGGCTGGCGCGGAACTTGACCTCGACGCCGTGCGCCTCGAGCCACTCGCGGTCGGGATCCGACCATTTGGTGCGCGGGCAGGCGGTGCCGACATAGGGGACGGTGGCGCCGCTCTCGATGAGCAGGCGGGCGACGAGCAGCTCCGAGCCTTCGTAGCCCGAAACCGTGATGCGGCCCTTTATCGGCTTGGCGGCAAGTGCGGCGCCGATCATCGGCAGGAAGCGGTTCTTGGCGGCGTCGACCTGCGCCTGTGCGATGCCGCAGGCGTCGCCGACGGCGTCGAGCCAGGCCGCGGTGCCGTCGCGGCCCACTGGAGCCGAGGGAAGGACCTTGCGGCCAGCGGCTTCGAATTCGCGGATGCAGGCGGTGTAGAAGGGGTGGATCGCGGCGACCGCGGCGCAGTCGAGCGCCGAATACAGCTCGCGCCATTCGCGCGTCGGGACGTTGGGGCCGACGGCGAGGCCGAGCGGCTCGAGCATCTGGCCGATGCCGATCGGATCGACCGGGAACATCTCGCCGAGCAGGGTGATCGTCGGCTTGTCGGCGCGGGTCTTGGGCGCAGGCACGGGGCCGGCCTCGACCTCTTTCCGGGCGTAGGCGAGCATCGCGCCGGCGAGGACGTCCTTGGCTTCGGCGTGGGTCGGGATGCCGAAGCCCGGCACGTCAATGCCGATGATGCGGACGCCGTCGATCTGGTCGGGGAGCAGCTGCAGCGGGACGCCGCTCGCGGTCGGCACGCACAGGTTGGTGACGACGATCGTATCGTACAGCGCCGGGTCGGCCATCTCGTGGACCGCGTCGCGGATATCCTCGAACAATTTGCCGGTGACGAGGCTTTCCGAATTGAACGGCACGTAGCCGACCGAGCGGCGCGCGCCGTAGAAATGCGAGGTGAAGGTCAGGCCGTACACGCAGCACGCCGAGCCCGAGAGGATCGTCGCGGTGCGGCGCATGCGCAGGCCGACACGAAGCGAACCGAACGCCGGGCACATCGACTGCGGCTGGTCGTGCGGCCCCTGCGGATAGTCCGCCGCATAGCGCGCGAGCACGTCCGACTTGCCGGCCTTGGCGGCGGCATCGCGCAGCGTCGCATTGCTGCTGCAGCCGCCGACGGCGTCGAGGTCGTTCGCGGGCATGGCGAGATCGTCGGTCATACGGTGTCGTAGACCACTTCGAGGCTCGCCTTGGGGACGAACGCCGAGCCGCGCATGTCGGCCTGGCTCGCGGGGCGCAGCGTCACATTGGCGCCGGTATCCTCAGGCGAGAACAGCCCGAGCAGGCCGTCGGACGTCAGCGGCGTCGGGCGCACCGGGGGCGCACTCGCGACGTTCTCGGCGAGCGTCTCGAACAGGCTGCCCCACTGGCCGTCGGGCGTTCCGATGATCTGGTAGTTCGCGGACTTCTTGCGGATGTCCTCGTTGGCCGGGATCGAGATCAGCACCGGGATGCCGACTGCATCGGCAAACGCCTGCGCCTCGCCCGAGCCATCGTCCTTGTTGATCAGGATGCCCGCGACGCCGACGTTGCCGCCCATCTTGCGGAAATACTCGACCGCCTTGCAGACGTTGTTCGCGACATAGAGCGACTGCAGGTCGTTCGAGCCGACGACGATGACCTTCTGGCACATGTCGCGGGCGATCGGCAGGCCGAAGCCGCCGCACACCACGTCGCCCAAGAAGTCGAGCAGGACGTAATCGAAGCCCCACTCGTGGAAGCCCAGCTTCTCGAGCAGCTCGAAACCATGAATGATGCCGCGCCCGCCGCAGCCGCGGCCGACCTCGGGCCCGCCGAGCTCCATCGCGAACACGCCGTCGCGCTGGAAGCAGACGTCCTCGATCCGGACCTCCTCGCCCGCCAGCTTCTTCTTCGAGCTCGTCTCGATGATCGTCGGGCAGCTCTTGCCGCCGAACAGCAGCGAGGTCGTGTCGCTCTTGGGGTCGCAGCCGATCAGCAGGACGCGCTTGCCCTGCTGCGCCATCATGTAGCTGAGGTTCGACAGCGCGAACGACTTGCCGCTGCCGCCCTTGCCGTAGATCGCGATGATCTGCGTATCCTTGGTAACCTCGCCGGTGTGGACGGGGTCGGGCTCGATCGCGGCTTCCATGCGCAGGAAATCGTCGAGCGTCAGGCCCTGGACCTTGGTTTCGTCCAGACTCATGCGCACGCTCTCCAGTCGAGAATCATCTTGAGGCACGCCGCATCGCCAAAGGCGGTGGGATAGGCGTCGGCCGCGTCGGCCGCCTCCGATGTGTGGGTGATCAGACCGTCGAGCGACAGCAGGCCGCAGGCGACGAGCGCGTTGACTGCCGCGAGATCGGCGGGCTGCCATTCGGCGGCGATCTTCAGGCTCGCTTCACGCATGAAGGCGGGGGCGAAGGCGAAGCGCACGTCGCCCTCGTAGAAGCCGCCGAGAACGATCTCGCCGCCCTTGGCGATGCGGCCGATCAGCGTGTCGATCAGGTTCGCGTCGCCGCTCATGTCGCAGATGCAGGCATAGTCGCGGCGGTCGTCGGCATCGGGGTGCACGACCGCGTAGCCCTCGCCGCCGGTGGCGCGGGTCGCGTTGGTTTCCCAGACGACGGGGGCGCGGTGGCCGTGCGCGACGATGACGCGCGCCAGCAGGCGACCGAGCACGCCGTGGCCGACGATGAGTTCGGGGACGCGCCCGACGACCAGCGCATGCTGCGCAGTCGCGGCGAGCGCGAGGAGGACGGCCTTAGCGCCGAGCGCGGCGTCGACCTTGTGGGCCCGCGCCGACGGCAGGATGACCTTGCGCGATGCACCGCCGAACAGGCCACGGGCGCCGTCGTAGCAATTGGCACCGGGAACGAACACCGTCTCGCCCAGCCGGCCGCGGGCCGACGGACCAGCGTCGATCACCGTGCCGACCGATTCGTAGCCGGGAACAAGGGGATAGCCCATGCCGGGGAAGTTCGGCATGCGGCCGGTGTAGAGCAGGCGCTCGGTTCCGGTGCTGATCCCGCTCCAGTCGACCGCGACCGTCACCGCATCGTCGGCCATCGGCAGGAGCGCGAGCGGACGCAGCGCCAGGCTGCCCGGTCCCTCCATGACGACTGCGACGGTATCCGGCATCTCGACCCTGTTCCCCTGCGGCTGACCACCGCTGATCCCTGGCGCTTCCGGTCTGTGTCAGCCGGATTGGACGCTTCGAAGTGTCAGTCTAGGTTGACGGACGGGGTTGTCAACACGCCCTGTCAGTTGGTCGCAACGATAATCCGCGCAATCAGCGGGACATCGGTCGCGAGGGTGCGCGACCGTACAAAGCCCGCTGCCTGCAGCATCGCTGTCAGTTCGGCGGGCGAGCGCGCGCGGCCCGATCCCATCGCCAGCAGATAGAGGCCGAAATAGGCGTCGCCGACGCGCCCCGGCACAGCGTCCGCCATGGGCTCGGCGATGACCAGGGTGCCGCCGGGGGGCAGCGCGGCACGGACCCGCCGGAGCAGCGCGAGCGCCGCATCGTCGTCGTGATCGTGAAGGATGCGAACCAGCGTCACCACGTCGCAGCCGGTCGGCAGATCGTCGGCGAAGAAACTGCCGCCGTGCGTCGCGACGCGTGTCAGGCCGGCACTGTCGAGCGCGACCCGCGCCCGCGCCGCGACGGCGGGCAGGTCGAACAGCGCGAGGTCGAGACCGGGCACCGCGGCGGCGACAGCGCGCACGAACGCTCCCTCGCCGCCACCGACATCGAGCAGGCGGCGGTGGCGCGAGAAGTCATACGCGGCGACGACCTGCGCCGCGACCATCGGCTGCGACGCCGCCATCAGCGTCGAATAGTCGGCGACCGCTTGCGGCTCGGCCGCATCGGGCGCCGCGGCGCGGGCATAGCCCCAATAGGCGGCGAGCGCCCCGCCGCCACCGCCGCGCCGCAGGAGCGCCACCGGGTCGGCGAGATCGGCGTAAAGCGCACCGTGATGCGCGACCATCGCCATGACACCGAGGTTGCCGAGCAGCGCCGCACCGCGCGGCCCCAGCGCCCAGTCGCCGCCCAGCGGTTCGACGAGGCCCAGCGACGCCGCGGCGCGCAACAGGCGGCGCATCGAATCGGGCGGCAGGTCGCACTCCTTCGCCAGCGTCGCCTCGGCCTGCGGCCCGTCGGCGAGCCGCTCGCACAGGCGCAGCTCGACGACCGCGGCCAGCACCTGCGAATGGATAAACCCCGCGACGAGGTCGAACAGCTGCGCCGCCTCGGCCCGCGCCCGCGGCCGTGTCAGTGGAAACCGCCCCGCCCAGGCCTGAAATCGCGGCGACGAGAGCAGGCGGTTGCGGGTGCGGAGCCAATTGGCGCGGAGTGTCATGCCCGCCATGGTGGACGAGCGGCGGCGGCGCGTCATCCACGATTGGCGGATGCACGGCTGCGGCCTAGCCTGCGCCCATGGTGCAACCCGAAACCGGACGCTGGCTGATCATGGCACTGGCGATCGTCGTGGCGGCGGTCGCACTCGTGCTGGGCGTCGCCTTCGCGTTCCAGCGCAGCCTGATCTACCCCGTCGGCCGCGCCCCCGCGCCGCCCGCCGTCGGCGCGACGCCGGGTTACCGCGACATCGTCTTCGCGACCGCCGACGGATTGCAGCTGCGTGCCCTGTACCGGCCGGCGCGGGGGCGACCGACGATCGTCTTCTTCCACGGCAATGCCGACGGGCTGGCGGGCGGAGTCGCGGCGATGCGCGGGCTCGCGGCGGCGGATTACGGCGTGCTGATCCCCGAATATCGCGGCTATGCCGGCCAGCCGGGGCGGATCTCCGAAGCCGGGCTGTATGCCGACGGCGCGGGCGCGCTGGCCTGGCTGGCGCAGGCGGGGGTGCCTCCGGGCGACACGGTGCTGATCGGCAATTCGCTCGGGTCGGGGATCGCGGTCGAGCTCGCGACGCGCCGCCGCGACTGGCGCGCGCTGGTTATCGTGTCGGGCTTCACCAGCCTGCCCGACGCGGTGGCGGCGACCTTCGGCATCGGCCTGCTGCGCCCCCTCGTGCGCGACCGCTACGCGAGCGCGGCCAAGCTGCGCGGCATCGGCCTGCCCGTGCTGATCCTGCACGGCGATGCCGACAGGGTGATCGGCGTCGATCACGGCATTGCGCTGGCCAAGGCGGCGGGCACGGTGGCAAGCCTGCGGATCGTCCCCGGCGCTGGCCACGACCTCGTTTGGTACCCAGCGACCGCGACGACGATCGCCGACTGGCTGTCCTAGCGGCGCTTGAGCGCGACGAGCGCGGTGTCGAGCGCTCCCAGAAACCGCGAGCGGTCCACCTTCGAGAACGGCGCTGGGCCGCCGACGATGTCGCCCCCGGCGCGCAGGTCGGCCATGATCGCCCGCGTCGCGACGGCGCTGCCGATCGAGTTGGCGGTGAACGGCTTGCCGGTCGGCGACAGCACAGTCGCGCCCGCCTTCAAGCAGCGTTCGGCCAGCAGGATGTCGGCGGTAATGACGATCGCCGCGGCATCGGCGCGCTCGGCGATCCAGTCGTCGGCAGCGTCGAACGCGTCGCTGACCACGACCTGCTCGACCAGCGGATGCTGCGGCACGCGGAAATAGCTGTTGCTGACCACCGCGACGGGCACCGCGTGGCGATACGCGACCTTGTACACCTCCTCCTTCACCGGGCAGGCGTCGCCGTCGACGAGGATACGCGGCTCAACCACGCGGCCGCCGCGCCGCGGCAATCGCGGCATCGAGCAGCGGGTCGGCAGGCCCCCTCGCCTCGGCTTCGGCGCGGAACACGCGCGGGCGGAAGTCCTCGCGGGGGCTGCCGTCGACGTGGAACAGCTGCTCCTCGCCGATGTCGACCCTGGCGCCCGACAGCGGCAGCACCTCGTTCGACAGGGCGCCGAGCAGGCCGCCCAGCCGCGACCCCGCGGTCGGCACGCCGATCGCGTCGAAGCCGATCATTAACCCCTCGCCCATGCTGCCCGTCCAGTGACCGCCGAGGACCACGACCCGCCCGCGGTAGCGCGGCGCGATCGGCATGACATATTCGACGAAGCGGCGCGGCACGCCGAACTGCCGCTCCTCCGACGGGATGACGTGCATCTGATAGGGCCGCGGCGCATCGACGAAGTGGCCCATGATGCCGCGCGCGACGGTCGTGTTGCCGCCGCTCGGCGTGTTGCGCAGGTCGATGACCAGCACGGGCGCATCGGCGAGGCCCGCCAGCGCGTCCTTGAATGCCGCGATCGTCTCGTTGCGGCCGAGAGAATTGTTGACCCGGATCACCGCCGCGCCGCCGCGCCGCTCGATGGTCAGCGGGGGCAGCGCCGCCACGCGCCGAACCATCGCGACGGTGGCGGGCAGCGCGCGCTCGCCTGCACCGGCAAGGGTGATCCGGCGCGGCTGTTTCCAGACGCCGGCCAGGGCCATGTCGAGGCAGTAATCGGCCTGAACCGCCGACAGCACGGCGACGGGCCGGCCGCAGGCGCGGGCGATCGCGGCGTCGACGGTGCCGCCCTCGATGTTCGTGATCCGGTCGCCGCGCCGCAGCCCCGCCGCGCTGTCGTCGCGGACTGCGACGATCTCCGCCACGCCGCCCTTCCGCGCCGCGTGCAGGTCGCCCGCGGTCGGGATCACGCCGTAATCGTCGTCGGTGAACGGCCCGACGACGAAATGCGGGTCGTTAAAGTTGGCAGCGACCCGCTGCAGCACATCGACAAACGCGGCGCGGTCGGACGCGGCGGTAGCGCGCGCCTCGAACGCCTTGAGGATCGCCTCGCCATCGACGCCAGGCCGCTGGAAATAGCCGTAGCTGGTGCGCAGCAGCGTCGTGAACTCGCCCCAGGCGGCGGTCGCGTCGAAGCGCGGCTCGGCGGGTGCTGCGGCGAGAAGTAGCAGCGCGACAAGCGCGCGCCTCACGACCGCCGCCCGTGTACGACGACGCGGAACACCACGCCGCCGAGCGCGCCGAGGGCAGCGATGAGTCCGACGCTACGCAGGAGGGCGATCCAGCCGCCGAGCGTCCGCGTCCCGTCGACGACGGTCACGACCCCGCCCTGGCTGGCGTTGTCGGGATTGCCCGCGAGCAGTGCCAGCAGCACCCATGGCAGCGCCGCGACGATGGCACCCGCGAGCATTGCCGCGCCGTACCCCGGCGCGACGCGGTTCCTGAGCACGAACCACGCCGGGAGACCGAGCAGCAGCGCCGGCAGATAGCCACCGACGACGGCGTAGAGCTTCCACGTGCCGAACCAGCCGCCGTTGTCATGCCCGTCCCACAGCGTCGTCGCGCTGGCGACGGTGGCAGGCACAGCTGGGGCGAGCGCGAAGGCGAGCACGACGCGCCACGTCTCGGGCCGCGCCGCCGCGATCACTTGGCGGGCAGTGCCTTGACGTCGGCGTCGTCCTCGACCGACGCGCGGAAGCTCGGCTTGAGCACGATCTTCGCTGCCTGTTCGTACGCAAAGCCCAGCCCGAGCAGGCGCGCCTCGCTCCATGCCGGGCCGATCAGCGACAGGCCGACCGGGAGCCCGCGAATATCGCCCATCGGCACGGTCAGGTGCGGATAGCCCGCGACCGCGGCGAGGCCGCCGGCGCCGCCGCCGCTGCTCTGGTCGCCGTTGACCGCATCGATCAGCCAGGCGGGGGGCATCGTCGGTGAGACCAGCGCGACCGTGTTGGTGGCGATGAGCATCGCGTCGATGCCGTCCTTGCCCGCCAGCCGCAGCGACAGCGCACGCGCCTCCTTGTAGGCGGGGTCGTCGAGGCCCTTGGTCGCTTCCGACTTCTCGAGGATGTCCTGCCCAAACAGCGCCATCTCGCGCGCGTCCGTCTTGTTGAACGCGATGACGTCAGCGAGGCTGCGGGTCTTCACGCCCGGCGGCGTCGCGGCGAGATAGGCGTTGAGCCCGGCCTTGAACTCGGTCAGCAGCACGGTGAATTCGGCCGGGCCGATCTTGCCGCGGTCCTTCAGCTCCTTGATGTCGACGAGCGTCGCGCCTTGCGCCTTGAGCACGCCGAGCGCGCGTTCGAACAACGCGTCGACCGGCACCGACCAGCCCGTCGCGAAGCGCAGCACGCCGATGCGCACGCCTTTCAATGCCTGCGGGTTCAACGCCGCCATATAGTCGCCGACCTGCGCGCCCTTGGTTGCGGGATCGCGGTCGTCGGCACCGGCGATCGCGCCCAGCACGCGCGCCGCGGTCCGCACGTCGCGGGTCATCGGGCCGGCGGTGTCCTGGCTCGCGCTGATCGGCACGATGCGCGCGCGGCTGACGAGGCCGACCGTCGGCTTCAGCCCGACGATTCCGTTGATCGCGGCGGGGCAGGTGATCGAGCCGTCGGTCTCGGTCCCGATCGCCGCGTCGACCATGCCGCTGCCGACCGCCGCCCCGCTGCCCGACGACGAGCCGCACGGATTGCGATCCAGCGCGTGCGGGTTGCGCGTCTGTCCGCCGACGCCGCTCCAGCCCGAGATCGACGCCTGGCTGCGGAAGTTCGCCCATTCGGACAGGTTGGTCTTGCCGAGGATCACCGCATCCGCGCCGCGCAGCCGCGCCACCGCGGGGGCATCGACGCCGCTGACGTTGGCCAGCAACGCGCGGCTGCCCGCGGTAGTCGGCAGCGGGCCCCTGGTCTCGATATTGTCCTTCACCAGGATCGCCATGCCGTACAGCGGCCCCCGCGCGCGCCGCCCGCGGTCGATGGTGCGGGCCTGGTCGAGCGCGGTCGGATCGAGCGCGATGACCGCGTTGACCTTGGGGTTGAGCCGCTCGACGCGCTGAATCGCGGCTTGCGTCGCCTCGGTCGCGGTCTGCGCGGTAGCAGGAGTGGAGAGGAGCAGCACGACGGGGAGGAGGGTACGCATCGCGCCTGATTGCCACGCCGGCGCGCCGCCGCAAACCCCGGCTTGACGCACCCACGCCGCGACCGGACAAGCATCGCGATGCCCGCCGCCGATCCCCGCATGACAGTGCGTGTCCGCCTCGGCGTGGCGCTGGCGGCGGTGCTTGGCGTCGTGCTGATCGGGCTGGGCGTGTCGTTCGTGCGGCCCGCCGCCGACGGGGTGCCGTGGCAGCGGCTGTTCGGCCTGCGCGAGATCTGGCTGGGCTGCTTCCTACTCGCGCTGATCGCCGCGCGGGCGTGGCAAGTGGTGTTCGTCTTCGTCGCCGCCCTGCTCGCGCTGCCGCTCGCCGACACTTTCGCGATGGCGGGCGGGCTCGGCTGGCGCGACGCGGCGGCGATCAACCTGCCCTATGTCGCGCCGCTGCTGCTGACCCTCGCGCTGCTGTGGCCGGTGCGGCCCCGGGCACGGTAGCGTGCCGGCAACAACCAAGCGCGTCGTCGTCGTCGGCGCAGGCATGGGCGGACTGACGGCGGCGGCCTTGCTGGCGGCGCGCGGCTTTGCGGTGACGGTCGTCGACGGAGGCCAGGCCCCGGGCGGCAAGATCCGCAGCCTCGATGTCGGCGGCGTCGGCGTCGAGGGCGGGCCGACCGTGTTCACGATGCGCTGGGTGTTCGACGAGGTCTTCGAGAGCTGCGGCGGCGCGCTCGACGACGCGGTGACGCTGCAGCCGGCGCACATCCTCGCGCGCCACGCCTGGGGGCCGGACCAGCGCCTCGACCTCTTCGCCGACGACGCCGCGAGCGCCGACGCCATCGGGGTGTTCGCAGGCGCCGCAGAGGCGCGCGGCTTCACCGCCTTCATGGCCGAGGCGCGAACGATCCGGCGCAACCTCGACGCACCCTTCCTGCGGGCGCCTGCCACCTCGCCGCTCGGCCTGACCATGCGCATGGGGCTCCGCGGCCTGCCCGGCCTGATCGGCATCCACCCGTTTTCGACGCTGTGGGGGCGGCTCGCGCATTATTTCGCCGATCCGCGGCTGCGCCAGCTGTTCGGGCGCTACGCCACCTATGCCGGGTCGTCGCCGTTCGAGGCGCCCGCGACGCTGATGCTGATCGCCGCGGTCGAGGCCGACGGCGTCTGGCTCGTCGATGGCGGCATGACCGCACTGGCGCGCGCGGTCGAGGGGCTGGGGCGGGCAAACGGCGCGACCTACCGCTACGGCGAGGCGGTCACCGGGGTCGGCAGGAGCCACGTGACACTGGCCAGCGGCGAGACGATCGAGACCGACGCCGTCGTCTGGGGCGGCGACCCGCAGGGGCTGCGCGGCCTGCTGCCCGGCGCGGTCAGGCCGCTCGACCCCCGCGACCGGTCGCTGTCGGGGCTGGTCTGGACGTGCGACGCGACCGTGCAAGGCTTCCCGCTGGTGCGCCACAACGTGTTCTTCTCGGGCGACTATGCGCGCGAGTTCGCCGAGCTGAAGGCCGGTCGCGCGCCGTTCGAACCCAGCGTCTATGTCTGCGCGCAGGACCGCGACGCCGACGACAGCCCCGCGACCGATCGCCCCGAACGCCTGCAACTGATTGTCAACGCGCCCGCGTTGCGCGACGGTGGCCGCGGGGAGGACGGGTTCGACGCATGCACGACAGCGACCTTCGAGCGGCTGCGGCAGTGCGGGCTGACCCTCGACATGCGGGCGAGCCGGCTGACGACGCCAGCGGACTTCGCGGCGGCCTTCCCGGGGTCGGCGGGGGCAATCTATGGCGCGGCGACGCACGGCCCGACCTCGGCGTTCAAGCGGCCGGGGGCGCGGACGAAGCTGCCGTGGCTGTACCTGGCGGGCGGCGCGACGCACCCGGGGGCGGGGGTGCCGATGGCGGCGCTGTCGGGCATCCAGGCAGCGCACGCACTCGCCCGGGACCACGCTTCGACCTGAACGTCGGCCCCCAGGGCTATGCCTGGTGGTACGTCGACGCGCTGAGCGACGACGGCACCCACGGCCTGACGATCATCGCCTTCATCGGCAGCGTCTTCTCGCCCTATTACTGGGCGCGTGGGCGGCGCGACCCGCTCGACCATGTCGCGCTGAACGTCGCGGTCTACCGCCCGGGCGGCAACCGCTGGGCGATGACCGAGCGCGGGCGCGGCGGGCTGCAACGCGACGCCGACGCGCTGACCATCGGGCCGAGCGCGATGCACTGGGACGGCGACGCGCTCGTCGTCGATTTCACCGAGGTCTGCGCGCCGATCCCGCGCAAGCTGCGCGGCACCGCGCGGATCACGCCCGACTGCCTCAACACCCAGGCCTTCCCGCTCGACCTCGCGGGGCGGCACGTCTGGCAGCCCGTCGCGCCGCGCGCGCGGATCGAGGTGACGCTGAGCGAGCCCGCGCTCAACTGGTCGGGCACGGCGTACGTCGACACCAATACCGGGACCGAGCCGCTCGAGGCCGGCTTCGCCGACTGGCAATGGTCGCGCGCGCACCTGAAGGCCGACACGGCGGTGTTCTACGAGGGCGTGCGGCGCGATCGCTCGACCTTCGCGCTGGCGCTGCGCTTCGACGAACAGGGCCGGGCCGAGACGGTCGAGATGCCGCGACCCGCGCCGCTGCCGCGCACCGGCTGGCGGGTCAACCGATCGTCCCGCGCCGACGACGGCATCGCGCAAGTTGTCCGGACATGGGAGGATTCGCCCTTCTACGCGCGCTCGACGGTCGCGGCGCGGCTGTTTGGGGAGGACACGATGGCGGTGCACGAATCGCTGTCGCTCGACAGCTTCCGCCACCCTCTGGTCAAGGCGATGCTGCCGTTCCGGATGCCGCGACGATCATAGCCGCGAAGTTCGCGGGGTCCTCCTCGTGCATCAGATGCCCGCCCGCCAGAGCGATCAGGCGCGCGCCGGGCACGAGAGCGGCGACCTCGCGCGACACCCTTGGAGGCACGGTCGTGTCGCTGTCGCCTGCGATCAGCACCAGCGGCGCGGCGACGCGGGGCAGGTCGCGCTTCAGCCCCGCAAGGTCCCAGTTCGACATCATGCCGAGCGTCCCCGCGACATGTCCCGACCGGCGGAACAGCCGCGAATAGAGGTCGATGCCGCGCGCATCGAGGCGGCTGCCGGTCGACGCGATGACGCGCGCCACCGCGCCCGGGCGCGACGCCTGGAAGCTCATGATCGCGGGCATCAGCGGGTTGACGAATAACAGCCGCGCGACCGCCGGGAACAGCCGCTGTGCGATACCCGGGAACGGCAGCATCGCGCCGTTGAGCGCCACTACCGGAACGCCGGGCAGGTGCCCGTCGAGGCCGAGGCGCAGCGCTACGCCCGCGCCCGCCGAATGCGCCGCGACCAGCGCCGGGGCCATGCCGAGTTCTGCCAGCAGCGCCGCGACGCCGCGCGCCATGCCGGGCATCGTCAGCCCGCTCGCGCCCGGCGTCGCGGTGAAGCCGTGGCCAGGCAGATCGGGCGCGACGACGGTATAGTCCTTCGCGAGCAGCGGCAGCACGTCGCGCCAGCTATGCGTCGCGGCGCCCGCGCCGTGGAGGAGGAGCAGCACCGGGCCTTGACCCGCGACCTGCACATGCCAGCGCAGGCCGCCCGCGCCGACGAAGCGACTGTGTTCGCGGTTGGGCCAGTCGCGGCCGTCGGTCACCCAGTCGGGTTTCACGCGGCGCGCACCGCGTCGGCGATGCCGCCCGCCTCGACGCGCGGCAGGAAGATGTAGCGCGCGCCCAGCACGCCCGCGAAGGCGCGCGTCTCGGCACGCGGGCGCGGCGCGGTGTCGATCAGCGCGCTGGCGATGCCGGCGTCGGCGATGGCGCGCGCCGCCGCGTCGGCGTCGAGGACCGCCTGCGCCCGCCCGGCCTCGGGCACCCGTGCGACGTTGCCGCGCCCGTCGGTCAGGATCACCAGCTGCGGCGTCCGCCCCCGCGCGCGTTCGGCGAGTGCCAGCGTCAGCGCCATGTCGAGCCCCGCCGCGAGCGGCGTGCCGCCCCCGCCCGCGAGTTCGGCGAGCGCCCGGCGTGCACGAGTCAGCGACCGCGTCGGCGGCAGCAGCAGCGTCGCCCCCTGGCCCCGGAACGTGACCAGCGCGACCTGGGTGCGCAGCACGTACGCCTGCGCCAGCAGCAGCTCGACCGCCCCCTTGGCCTCCGCCAGCCGCGCCAGCGCCGCCGAGCCGCTGGCGTCGACGACGACGATCGCGGTCGTCTCGGCGCGTGTCTCGAAACGCCGGATGCGCAAGTCGTCGCGGTGGACGATGACGCGGCCCTCAGTCGCGCCGCGCGCCCGCTGCCACACCGCCGCAGCGCCGAGCGTCGCCGCCAGCGCCAATCGCTTGCCGCCCCCGGGCATCCCCGACCGCGTCCCCGCAGGCCGCCCGCGCCGCCACGACGGCCGCCGTTCGCCCGCGCCGCGCCCGCCCTCGGGCCCCGGCTTCCGGCTGCGGCGGCGCTTGACGGTGCCGCTCAGCAGGTCGGCGGGCACCGCGCTGCGGGCTGCGGCGAGGACGAGGTCGGTCAGGGCATCGGCCGCCTGTGCGCGCGCCTCGCTGTCGGCATCGCCGCCCGACGGCTCGCCGTCCTCGCCCGGCGGCGGCGGATCGGCGGGCGGCGCGTCGCCCTGCGCCGCTTCGGGCTCGGCGTCGGGCAGGCGCGTCGCGCGCGGTCCCAGCACGAGGCGTGCGGCGAGCGCCACGTCCTCGTCCTCGATTTCCCTACGCCCCGCCAAGGCCGCAGCCGCCCGCGCCGCACGCAAAGCGAAGATCGTCGCGCGGGCCGAATCGACGCCCAGCACCAGCGCCGCGCCGCACAGCGCTGCGAGGATGTCGGGCGACGGTGCCGCCAACTCCGCCAGCCGCGCCCTTGCTGCGACAACCAGCGCCGGATCGCCCGGCGCCTTGTCCGCCGAAATCCACAGCCCCGCGCGTTCGGCGAGCGACGTCGCGACGGCCTCGTCGTCGACGCCCTCGTCGAGCAATACCACCCCGACCCGCGCCGCCGACCGCCCGCCCGCGCCGTCGCGCTCGACGACGACCTCGCCTGCGTCGAGCACCCCCGCCAGTCGCCCCGCGAGCCCGTCGCCGAGGCGTTCGGCCATCGGCACGACGATCACCCCGCCATCGGCCTCCGCCAGCAGGCCCCGCGCGACCACCGGCCGCCCGGCAGCAAGCGTCGCCGCGACATCGAGCCCGCCGAGCAGCCGCGCATCGTCGATCCCCGACGGCAGGCGCCGCGGCGGCGTCTCCAGCCGTTCGGTCAGGTCGGCCAGCCAACGGTCGCGCCCACCGTCCGCGGGGCCGCGCAGCACGATGCCGCCGAGGCCGAGCGGGTCGACGGCGAAGAGTTCGAGGGCGGCGGTCAAGCCGCGAGCGGCACCGCGTCCGCTCCCTGCATTTCCGCCAGCGCCCGCGCGATGCGTGCCGTCGACCCCGTCTCGTCGAGGACGCCGCGGCGCAGCCGGTGCCGAAGCGCCATCGGCGCGACACGCGCGATGATCGCGGGCGTCACCTCCGACGCGCCGTCGAGTGCCGCGAGCGCGCGGCCCGAGCGCATCAGTGTGAGTTCACCGCGCAGGCCGTCGGCACCCACCGTCATGCACAGCCGCGACGCGAACTCGAGCGTCGCGTCGGGGACCACGACGTAGGGCAGCGCCTCATGGGCGTTGGCGATCTGGCGCAGCACCTTGGCCTCCTCGCGCTTCCACTCGGCGGCGAAGGAGTCGGGGGTGCGCTCATAGGCGTCGCAGCGCTTGAGGATCTCGACGCGCTCGCTCAGCACCTGCGGGGTGCGAACTTCAACGGAGAGCCCGAAGCGGTCGAGCAGCTGGGGGCGCAGCTCGCCCTCCTCGGGGTTGCCGCTGCCGACCAGCACGAAGCGCGCCGGGTGGCGGACGCTGAGCCCCTCGCGCTCGACGAGATTCTCGCCGCTGGCCGCGACATCGAGCAGCAGGTCGACGAGGTGATCCTCGAGCAGGTTGACCTCGTCGATGTACAGGAAGCCACGATGCGCACGCGCCAACAGGCCGGGTTCGAAGCGCTTCTCACCGCGCGTCAGCGCCGCCTCGAGGTCGAGCGCGCCGACCACCCGGTCCTCGGTCGCACCGAGGGGCAGGTCGATGAACGGTACCTTCCCCTTGATCGCCTTGCCCTTGGCGGCGGCGGAGCACGCCGTGTAGCGCCCCCGGTCGGCGGGGTCGGCGTTGAAGCGGCTGCCCTCGACCAGCGCGATCGGCGGCAACAACGCGGCAAGGGCACGAACGGCGGTCGACTTGCCCGTGCCGCGGTCGCCGAACACCATGACGCCGCCGATGCGCGCGTCGACCGCGGCGATCAGCAGCGCCGACTTCATCTCGTCCTGGCCGACGATGGCGGAGAAGGGGAACGGTGCACTCATGCGCCGGTTGTGTAACATGGCAGGTGCGCAAACAAGCGCGTGCAGGGACAATCATGCAGACGGCTATTTTTGTCGCAGGCGGCATCGCGCTCGTGCTGGGCGCGCTGGGCGGCGCGACCTCGCCGATCACGTCGTGGTACGACGATCTGAAGAAGCCGCGCTGGCAGCCGCCGAAATGGCTGTTCGGTCCGGCCTGGGGTGTCATCCTGGCGTGCGCGGCGACCGCCGCGGTGCTCGGCTGGAACGCCTCGACGGGCAGCGCCGCGCGCACCGACCTGCTCATCGCGTTCGGCGTCAACGCGGTGTTCTTCATCGGCTGGAGCCCGTTGTTCTTCGTCGCGCGGCGGCCCGACTGGGCGATGATCGAATGGGTCTTCCTGTGGGCATCGGTCGCCGCGGGGACGCTGGTGGTGGCGCGCGTGTCCGACCTCGGCGGGCTGTTCATGGTGCCCTATCTGGCGTGGGTCAGCTTTGCCGGCGTCCTCAACCGCGCCATCGTGATCCGGAACCGGCCGTTTGCGGGAAGGGTTGCGGGCTGACGCGAACCGGTTAGTCTTCGCTGCCGAGTAACGGAGCACGCCCGCCATGGACGACACCGCCGAGCACGCCGTTTCGCCCGTTCGCAACATCACCGGCGCCGATTTGAGCTGGGCGCTGAAACAGGGCTGGGCCGATTTCCGGGAAAAGCGCGGCGACCTGCTGCTGCTGCCGCTGATCTATCCGGTGGTCGGGCTGCTCGCCTCGGCATTCGCGTTCAACAACCGGCTGTTCCCGCTGATCTTCCCGCTCGTCGCCGGTCTGTCGATCCTCGGGCCCGCGGTGGCTGCCGGCTTCTACGAACTCGCGAAGCGCCGCGAGACCGGTCAGGACAGCAGCTGGTTCCACTTCCTCGATCCGCTGCGCGGCCGCTCGCGCCTGCCGATCTTCGTGCTCACCGCCGTGCTGGCGGGCCTGTTCCTCGCCTGGCTGGCCGCCGCCTGGGCGATCTACGGCGCGACGCTGGGGCAGCTGGGGCCGTCGACCCCGTCCGAATTCCTGCGCGACCTGTTCGCGACGCGCGAGGGTCTGAAGATGATCCTGCTCGGCAATCTGGCGGGCGCTGCCTTCGCGATCGCGACGCTCAGCGTGTCGGTCGCGTCCTTCCCGATGGTCGTCGACAAGCCCGTCGACGCGCTCGCCGCGATCCAGACCTCGATGGCCGCGGTCGCCAAGAACCCGATGACGATGATCCGCTGGGGGGTCACCGTCGTCGCCATCCTGGCACTCGGCGCACTGCCGCTGTTCGTCGGCCTCGCGGTCGCGCTGCCGGTGCTGGGGTACGCGACGTGGCACCTCTATACGCGGGTCGTCGCGCGCTGAATGGTTGACTAAGGCGGCGCGAGGCAGGCAAGTCCCCGCCGCCATGTCAGACCTGATCACCCTCACCCTGCCCGACGGTTCCAGCCGCGAAGTCGCGCGGGGGACGACGCCGGCGGAGGTTGCCGCGAGCATCGGGCCGGGGCTGGCCAAGGCGGCGCTGGCGGCGCGCGTCGACGGCGAGCTGCGCGATCTGTCGCGGCCGATCCTGGGCGACGCGAGCCTCGCGCTCGTCACCGTCAAGGACGAGGCGGTCGCGCTCGAACTCGCGCGCCACGATTACGCGCACGTGCTGGCCGAAGCCGTGCAGAAGCTTCATCCCGGCACGCAGATCACCTTCGGTCCGTCGACCGACGACGGCTTCTATTACGACTTCGCGCCCGTGCGGCCGTTCACCGAGGACGACCTGCCGGCGATCGAGGCCGAGATGCGCGCCGTCATCGCGCGCGACCAGCGGCTGGTGCGCGAGGAATGGCCGCGCGACCGGCTGATCGCGCACTTCAAGGCGCACGGCGAGGCGTTCAAGGCCGAATGGGCGGCCGAGATGCCCGACGACGAGGTGCTGACGATCTACCGCGCCGGCGACCAGGAAGATTCGTGGCTCGACATGTGCCGCGGGCCGCATCTGCCCTCGACCGGCAAGCTCGATCCAAACGCTTTCAAGCTGACGCGCGTGTCGGGTGCCTATTGGCGCGGCGACCAGGCGAACGCGATGCTGAGCCGCATCTACGGCACCGGCTGGCTCAACAAGAAGCAGCTCGATGCGCATCTGGTGCAGCTCGAGGAGGCGGCGAAGCGCGACCATCGCCGCATCGGGCAGGACATGGACCTGTTCCACCTGCAGTCCGAAGCGCAAGGGTCGGTGTTCTGGCACCCCAAGGGCTATGTGCTGTGGCGCGCGCTGGAGGCGTACATGCGCCGCCGCCTCGATGCCGGCGGCTACCGCGAGGTCAAGACTCCGCAGCTGATGGCGGCGCGGCAGTGGGAGCAGTCGGGGCACTGGGGCAAGTACCGCGAGAACATGTTCGTCGTGCCCGACGAGATCCCCAATACCGACGACGCGGCAGCGATCTTCAGCGGTACCGCCGACCTGCTGGCGCTCAAGCCCATGAACTGCCCGGCGCACGTGCTGATCTTCCGCCAGGGCATCAAGTCGTACCGCGACCTGCCGATCCGCATGGCCGAATTCGGCTGCTGCCACCGAAACGAGCCGCACGGCGCGCTGCACGGCATCATGCGCGTCCGCCAGTTCACGCAGGACGATGCGCACATCTTCTGCACCGCCGAGCAGCTGATCGAGGAGGTGCGGATCTTCTGCGACCTGCTCGACGCGGTGTACAAGGACCTGGGGTTCGACGGTTACGCGATCAAGCTCGCGCTACGCCCCGACAAGCGCTTCGGGTCCGAGGAGATGTGGGACTGGTCGGAGCAGTCGCTGCGCGACGCGGTCAGGGCGACCGGGCGCGACACGCCCGAGTTCGGCTGGGAGGAACTGCCCGGCGAAGGCGCCTTCTATGCCCCCAAGCTCGAATTCCACCTGACCGACGCGATCGGCCGGACATGGCAGGTCGGCACGATCCAGACCGACACCGTGCTGCCCGAGCGGCTCGACGCGAGCTATGTCGGCGAGGACGGCGAGCGCCACCGCCCGATCATGCTCCACCGCGCGATCCTGGGATCGTTCGAGCGCTTCATCGGCATCCTGATCGAACATCATGCCGGCAAGTTCCCGCTGTGGCTGGCCCCCGTGCAGGCGGTGGTCGCGACGATCGTGTCCGACGCCGACGCCTATGCCGGCGACGTCGCGGCGGCGCTGACCAAGGCGGGGCTGCGCGTCGAGACCGACCTCCGGAACGAGAAGATCAACTACAAGGTGCGCGAGCACAGCCTGGCGAAAGTGCCCTACCTGATCGTCGTCGGACGCCGCGAGGCCGAGGAGGGCACCGTCGCGCTGCGCCCGCTGGGCGGCGGCGAGCAGGTCGTGCTGCCGCTGGCCGAGGCCATCGCGCGCCTCGCCGGCGAGGCCGTGCCGCCCGATCTTCGCTGAATGGCGACCACCCGCGAGACCCTGGAAACGCAGATGCGCGCCGCCGCGGCTGCGAACGACTTCGAACTCGCGGCGCGGCTGCGCGACGAGCTGAAGGCGTTGCGCGATGCCGATACGGCGCGCGAGGCGGGCGAGCTCTACCGGCAGCAGCCGGGCGGCATGGGGCTCGGCACGAGCCAGCAGCGCATGGAGCCGCCGCCCGGCTGGGTGCGGCCGAAGAAGCCCGATCCGATGACCAAGGGCCGGAAGCGCTAGGAGGCTAGCCCACCACCCGGTTGACGCCGCCGCCGTCGAGCACCTGGCGGACCTTGACCGCCAGCGCCTCGACCGAGAAGGGCTTGGACAGGAACGCCACCTGTGCGTCGAGCATGCCGTTGTGGACGACGGCGTTGCGCGTGTAGCCCGTCGTGTACAGCACCGGCAGGCCGGGGCGCAGCGCCTGCGCCGCCTCGGCAAGCTCGCGGCCGTTGCGGCCCGGCATGACGATGTCGGTGAACAGCAGGTCGATGCGCTGTTCGGTGGCGATCGTCGCCAGCGCCTCGTCGGCGTTGCCGGCATGCACCACCAGATAGCCGAGGTCGCGCAGCGCATCGACGGTGACCAGGCGGACATTGGCCTCGTCCTCGACGACGAGCACGGTCTCGCCCTCGGCGGCGCGCGGCAGTTCGCCCGCGGCCATCACGATCTTGTCGGGCCCGTCGGCGC
The DNA here is from genome assembly GCF_007097155.1 of Glacieibacterium frigidum. GTDB lineage: Bacteria > Pseudomonadota > Alphaproteobacteria > Sphingomonadales > Sphingomonadaceae > Glacieibacterium > Glacieibacterium frigidum. The sequence continues at coordinate 1,400,395 of NZ_VJWA01000002.1, read as the reverse complement.
CGGTCCAGCGCGGCATGTACAGCTTTACCGTCGTCCCCTTGTCCGCCTCCGAGTAGATTTTGACGTGGCCGCCGGTCTGCTTGACGAAGCCATAGACCTGGCTGAGCCCCAGCCCCGTGCCCTTGCCGACGCCCTTGGTCGTGAAGAACGGGTCGAACGCCTTGGCGATCACCGATTCGGGCATGCCGCTGCCGGTGTCGGTCACGCAGATCACGACATATTGCCCGGGCTCGACGTCGGCGTGGCTCGCCGCATAGGCGTCGTCGAGGTGGGTGTTGGCGGTCTCGATGGTCAGCTTGCCCGTGCCCCCCATCGCGTCGCGGGCATTGACCGCGAGGTTGACGATGGCGTTCTCCAGCTCGCCCGCGTCGGCGTAGGTGCGCCACAGGCCGCCCGCCAGCACGGTCTCGATCTGGATCGCCTCGCCCAGCGTGCGGCGCAGCAGTTCGGAGATGTTGCCGACGAAGGTGTTGGGATTGATCGGCTCGGGCGCCAGCGCCTGCTGGCGCGAGAAGGCGAGCAGCCGCGCGGTCAGCGTCGCCGCGCGCTTTGCCCCGTCCATCGCGTTGTCGAGATAGCGCAGCACCTTGCCCGTCGGGTCTTCGAGGCGGCGACGCGCGAGGTCGAGGCTGCCGATGACGATCGCCAGCATGTTGTTGAAGTCGTGCGCGATGCCGCCGGTCAACTGGCCCAGCGATTCGAGCTTCTGCATTTGGCGGACCTGCGATTCGGCGACCTCCTTGGCGGCGATCTCCTCCTTCAGCGCGGCGTTCGACGCGGCGATCTCGGCGGTGCGCAGCGCGACCGCCGTCTCCAGCGTGCCGCGCGCCCGTGCCGCCTCCTCGGCGAGCGCGGTGGCACGCCGGGCGCGGAGCAGCGCCGTCACCGCCGCCCCGCCCGAGACGAGCGCCAGCGCGAGCAGCGCGATACCGATCACCCAGACCGCGCGCGCCGCCTCGCGCACCTCGGCGCCTGCGGCGCGCGCGACGGCGGCGCGGGTCACCAGGAACTGACGCTCCTCCTCGACGATTGCGGCGATCGCCGTGCGGATCTGGCTGATGTTCACCTCTCCGACGCCGCTGCGCACCGCGGCGATCAACGGCGTGATTTCGCCGCTCCGGACGCTCGCCTCGTTGGTCCGCATGCGGTCGAGCTGCGTCTTGATCAGCGCGTCCAGCCAGTCGATGCGCCGCTGCTGCCGCGGGTTGTCGCGGGTCATGCGGCGCAACTGGGCGGTCAGCCCCGGCACCCGCCCGACCGCCGCGCTATACACCGGCAGATAGGCGCTATCGTTGGTGATCAGCGCGCCGCGCATGCTGCGCTGCGCATCGAACAGGCTCGATTGCAGCCGCTCGGCCGTCAGCATTACGCGATAGGTGTGCAGCTGCCATTCCTCGGCATGCTGACGGCTCTCGTCGGCGCGCTGCGCGGCGAGCAGCAGCGTGACCAGCAAGATGCCGAAGCCGGCCGTGCCGCCGAGCGCGAGCAGCCACAGCAGCGGCTGCCGCAGCCCCCGCCGCCGCGTGTCCGTTCCGGTCGTATCGCTGCTCACCGTCCCCGCTGCTGTCTGGCCTCTATGCCCCTGTTATTGTCCGGGGACAGGGTTGGCAACGTGCGGAGCGGCTGGCATCGTCGCACCACCCTGGGGAGCCATGCCGATGATCGACCTCTATTATTGGCCGACGCCGAACGGCCACAAGATCACGATGATGCTGGAGGAGTGCGGCTTCGACTATCGCATCCATCCGGTCGACATCGGCAAGGGCGCGCAGTTCGAGCCCGACTTCCTGAAGATCGCGCCGAACAACCGCATGCCGGCGATCGTCGATCCGGAGCCGGGTGACGATGGTGCCCCCTTGAGCGTCTTCGAATCCGGGGCGATCCTGCTGTACCTGTCGAAGAAGGCGAAGCGCTTCGGCGGCGATAGCTTGCGCGAGCGCGTCGCGGTCAAGGAATGGCTTTTCTGGCAGGTCGGCGGGCTGGGCCCGATGGCGGGGCAGGCGGCGCACTTCACGCGCTTCGCGCCCGAGAAGATCGAATACGGCATCAAGCGCTACACCGACGAGACGCGGCGCCTGATCGGCGTCATGGACCGGCGGCTGGCCGACCATGAGTTCCTCGCCGGCGCGGCGTACAGCGTTGCCGACATGACGAGCTATCCCTGGGCGCTGGCGGCGGCGAACTTCGGGGTGACCGAGGACGCGACGCACGTCGGGCGCTGGAGCGAGAGCATCAAGGCGCGGCCCGGCACCGTGCGCGCCTATGCCCGCGCCGCCGACGCGCAGCCACCCGCATGAAGCCGTTCGGGGGGTTCAGCCGCGACACGATCGACGATGTGCTGGTCAATCCGCAGGCGACCGCCGACGGATCGGTGCACGACGCCTATCGGACCCTGCGCGCCGACGACCCAGTGCACTGGTGCACGCCGGCAGGCTTTCGCCCGTTCTGGGCGATCACCCGCCACGCCGACATCCACGCGGTCAGCAAGGCCAACGACCGCTTCGTCAACCGGCACCGCACCTATCTCGCGCCGATCGAGGCCGAGAAATGGACGCTCGCGACCGTCGGCGACACGCACCTGTTCCGCACCCTGGTCGACCTCGACGACCCCGAGCACATGAAGCTGAGGAAGCTGACCAACAGCTGGTTTCTGCCGCCGAACCTCAAGCGTCTCGAGGGCGAGATCGCGAGCCTCGCCAAGGCCGCGGTCGACGGCATGGCGGGGCGCGACCGTTGCGATTTCGTCGAGGATGTCGCGCTGCTCTACCCCTTGCGCGTCATCATGCGCGTCCTCGGCCTGCCGCCCGAGGACGAGCCGCGGATGCTCAAGATGACGCAGGAGATGTTCGGCCCGCAGGACCCCGACGTCGTCGCACGCTCGGCGCGGATCACCGCCGGCGCCGGCGCGGTCGCGGGGTCGGGCGACCCGCAGGTCGACCTGTTCGCGCTGGCACAGGAGTATTTCGGCTATTTCGGCGCGGTGACTGCAGCCCGCCGGGCGAACCCCCAGGACGACGTGTCGACCGTCATCGCCAACGGCATGATCGACGGCGCGCCGATCGGCGAGCGCGAGGCGATGAGCTATTACGTCATCGTCGCCACCGCCGGCCACGACACGACGAGCTCGACCGCCGCGGCCGGCATGCTCGAACTCATCCGCGCCCCTGCCGAGCTGGCGAAGCTGCGCGCCGACCCGGGCCTGCTGCCGGGTGCGGTCGAGGAGATGATCCGCTGGGCGACGCCGGTAAAGCACTTCATGCGCACTGCGACGGTTGATACCGAGATCGGCGGCAAGACCATCCGCGCCGGCGACGCGCTGTGCCTGTTCTACGCCTCGGGCAACCGCGACGAGCGCGTGTTCGACGACCCCGACAGTTTCCGCGTCGACCGCACGCCGAACCCCCAGATTGCCTTCGGCCACGGCGTCCACCAGTGCCTCGGCCTGCACCTCGCGCGCCTCGAAATCCGCGCATTGTTCGCCGAGCTGCTGCCGCGCCTGGCGCACGTCGAGCTCGCGGGCGAGCCACGCAGCACGATCGCCAATTTCGTCAGCGGGCTGAAGACGCTGCCGATCCGTTACCGGCTCGACTAACCGGACGGGATGTTTCACGTGAAACACAGGAACCGATTATGCGTGACGACCCGCGCCGCCGCCTGATCGACAACTACCCCTGGCGCATCGACCTCGAGACGCGTTTCACCGACATGGACATCAACCGCCACCTCAACAATGTCGCGGTGGCGCGGTTGTACGAGGAGGCGCGCGTGCGCTTCAACCACGGCCTGTGGCGTGCCCACCCGACGATCGACCGGCCGCATTACCTGATCGGCCACGTCGCAATCGATTATCTGGGCGAGGGGTCGTACCCGGCGCCGGTTACCGTCGGCTACGGCGTCGGCTCGATCGGCACCAAGAGCTACCGCACCGCGATGGGGCTGTTCCAGGGGGGCGCGTGCATCGGGTTGAGCGACGCTGTGATGGTGTACCGCGGGCCCGAGGGGCCGGCGCCGATTCCCGATGGGTTGCGGGCGATTTTGGAGGGGTGGGCGCTCAGGGGGTAGTCGGTCGCACCGTTTTTTCGTCATCCCCGCGAAGGCGGGGACCCAAAGTCACCGGGTTTTTTTAGCGGAGGGGCCCTGCGCCTGTAATTGAGAGCAGTGACCTTGGGTCCCCGCCTTCGCGGGGATGACGAACAAAAGCCGAGCGCGGCCCTTAAATCCGCTCCTTCACATACCGCCCCGGCGCATCCTCGATCGCCTGCAGCGGCCCCTCGCCGGGTACGCGCGGCGGCACTTTCGCGCCCGATTGCGGCGCCAGCCACGCCATCCAGTCGGGCCACCAGCTGCCCTTGTGCTCGGTCGCGCCCTCGACGAACGCATCGAGCGTCGGCGCGTCGGCGGGGCCGGTCCAGTGCTGGTACTTCATCTGGCTCGGCGGGTTGACGACACCCGCGATATGCCCCGACCCCGCGAGCACGAAGCGCGACGGGCCGCCGAGGATACGCGAGATGCGGTACGCCGACCGCGCCGGCGCGATATGGTCCTCCTTGCCGCCCTGCACGTAGCTCGGCGTCATGACCGTCGACAGGTCGATCGGCACGCCCGCGACGCTGATCCCGCCGGGTTCGATCAGCTTGTTGTCGCGGTACAGGTCGCGCAGATAGCTCTGGTGCCACAGCGCCGGCACGTTGGTCGCGTCCGAGTTCCAGTAGAGCAGGTCGAAGGGCAGATAATCCTTCCCCAGCATGTAGTTGTTGACGACATAGTTCCAGATCAGGTCGTTCGACCGCAGCATGTTGAACGTCGACGCCATGTAGCGGCCGTCGAGCACGCCCTTGCCCTCGGTCAGCTTGGCGATGCCGTCGAGCTGCGCATCGTCGACGAAGACCGACAGGTCGCCGCAGTCGCCGAAGTCGACCTGCGCGGTGAAGAAGGTCGCGCTCGCCACCTTGTCGGCCTCGCCCTTGGCGGTCAGGTACGCCAGCGCCGCCGCCAGCGTCGTGCCCGCGACGCAGTAGCCGATCGTGTGGGTCGAGGGCGCACCGGTCGCCTCGAGCACCTTGGCGATCGCCATGATCATGCCCTCGCCGATGTACGAATCGAGGGTCACGTCGGCGATCGACGCGTCGGCGTTCTTCCAGCTGACGACGAACACCGTCAGCCCCTGCTCGACCGCCCAGCGGATGAAGCTCTTCTCCGGCGTCAGGTCGAGGATGTAGAATTTGTTGATCCACGGCGGGAAGATCAACAGCGGCGTCTCGAACACGTCCGGCGTCGTCGGCGTGTACTGGATCAGCTGGAACAGGCGATTTTCGAACACCACCTTGCCCGGCGTCACGGCAACGTTGCGCCCGACCTCGAACGCCGTCTCGTCGGTCATCCGCATCCGCCCGGCCTTCAGGTCGTCGAGCAGATGGTCGAGACCCTTGAGCAAATTCTCGCCGCCGGTGTCGATCGTCGCCTTCAGAACCTCGGGGTTGGTCAGCGGATAGTTGGACGGGCTCAGCGCGTCGACGAACTGCTTGGTGTGGAACAGCGCCTTCGCCTTGTCGCGGGCGTCGAGGCCGTCGAGGTTCGCGGTCGCGTCGAGGATATACTGCGAGGCGAGCAGATAGGATTGCCGCATCAGGTCGAACGCCGGCACCTCGCCCCACGCCTCGCCCTTGAAACGCTTGTCCTTGACCTGCGGCTTGTCGGCGCCGGGCGTCAGGAACGACTGCCACAGCGCCAGGCTGTCGGTCATGAAGCGCGTCTGCATCTCGACCAGCTTCGCCGGGTCGGCGGCGGCCGCAGCGGCGACCTTCTGCCAGGTCGCCATCATGCCGAACGGATCGGGGTTGGCGTCGGCGGCGGGCTCGCGCGTCATGAACTCCAGCATCGTCTGCTGGCCGCGCCCGATCAGGTCGGTCCAGCGCTGGAACTGTTCGAGCGGCTCGACGGCAGGCGGCGAGGTTTCGGCGGTCATCGGCTTCTCCATCCCCGCCGCCTGTCTACGCGCGCGCCGCCACTCGCGATACCCCGCGCGGGGCTTGGCGACCGCTACGTTTCGGGTCTAGCATCGCGCCTGCGGGCCGCACGACGGCCCGGGCCAAGGGGAACCATGATGAAGAGCCTGTTGATCGCCGCACTGCTGGCGCTGCCCGTCGCCGCCGTCGCCCAGGATGCCGCCGCACCGGCACCCGCCGAAGCCCCGGCAGCGGCCCCCGCACCGCTACCCAAGTGCACCGCCAAGGTGCAGGACAGCTGCGACCAGAGCGCGACGACCGAGAAGAACGCGCTGCCCTACTACCCCGCCGACAGCCGCGACGCCGGCAACAACAAGATCGCGGGTGCCAAGGCCACGCCCCCCAAGCCGATGTAATCGGCAACCCGCCGAAGCCGATGTAGCATCGGCGGGCACTCTCTGGCAGGACGGTGGCGCGGTCCGTTACGGGCCGCGCCGGAACCCGCCATGAACGACGATTTCTACAAGATCCGCCGCCTGCCGCCGTACGTGTTCGCCGAGGTCAATGCCCTCAAGGCGGCCGCACGCGCCCGCAGCGAGGATATCGTCGACCTCGGCATGGGCAACCCCGATTCGCCCCCGCCCGCGCACGTCATCGCCAAGCTCGCCGAAGTCGCGGCAAAGCCCGACGCCCACGGCTATTCGGCGTCGCGCGGCATCCCGGGCCTTCGCAAGGCACAGGCCGCCTATTACGGCCGCCGCTTCAATGTCGACGTCGATCCCGGAACCGAGGTCGTCGTAACCCTGGGCTCTAAGGAAGGCCTCGCCAACCTCGCGCAGGCGATCACCGCGCCCGGCGACGTCATCTTGGCGCCGAACCCCAGCTACCCGATCCACATGTTCGGCTTCATCATCGCCGGCTGCACGATCCGGGGCATTCCCGCCGCGCCGGGGCCGGACTTCTTCGAAAAGCTCGACCGCGCGGTGCGCTATACCGTGCCCAAGCCCACCGTGCTGGTCATGGGCTATCCGTCGAACCCGACCGCCGAGACCGTCGACCTCGAGTTCTATGAACAGGTCGTCGCCTTCGCCAAGGCGCACGGCATCTGGGTGATCAGCGACCTCGCCTACGCCGAGATTTATTTCGACGACGCCAAGCCGACGCGCTCGATCCTCGAGGTGCCGGGCGCACGCGACGTTGCGATCGAGTTCACCTCGATGTCGAAGACCTATTCGATGGCGGGCTGGCGGATCGGCTTCGCGGTCGGCAACCGGCAGCTGATCGCCGCGCTGACGCGGGTCAAATCCTACCTCGACTACGGTGCCTTCACGCCGATCCAGGCGGCGGCGGTCGCGGCCTTGAACGGCCCGCAGGACTGTATCGAGGAGCATCGCCTGCTCTACCGTCGCCGCCGCGACGTGCTGATCGAAAGCTTCGGCCGCGCCGGCTGGGACATCCCGAGCCCGCCCGCCAGCATGTTCGCCTGGACCCCGATCCCGCCCGCGCTCGCGCACCTCGGTGCGGTCGAGTTCTCGAAGCAGCTGATCACCCACGCCGGCGTCGCGGTCGCCCCGGGCACCGGCTTCGGTGAGGAAGGCGAAGGCTTCGTCCGCATCGCGCTGGTCGAGAACGAACACCGCATCCGCCAGGCCGCGCGGGGGGTGAAGAAGTACCTCCAGTCGATGGGGGTCAACGCCGGCGGGCCGGTGCGCGCCGCAGGCTAGCCTGCACCCGGAACGACTTGCCTTCCACCCGCAAATCGCGTTGACTGAAAAAAAACGGTCGCGTGATCTTTGTGGGAGAAGAACGTGGCCGTCATCGACATCAAGGACCTGCGCGCTGCAATCAAGGCGGCGGGCGATACCTGGAAGGCGCGCGAACTGCCCGCCAACTTCCGCCCGCGGGCACTGGGTTGGGAGCCCGCAAACCGCAGTTTGCTCAAGACGGCGCGGGTCAACGCCGATTTCCTGAAGTCCGACGGGCTGGCGCACATCTTCCGCGCGCCGATGAAATCGGCGGTTGGCGGCTTCACCACCCATCCCAAGCGCTTCGACTGGCGCGACCGCGGCGTCATCGGCCCGGTTACCGACCAGGGCTATTGTGGAGCCTGCGTTTCGTTCGCTTGCACCGGGCTGGTCGGCGCGATGGCGGCGATCGAGCACTCGACGACGAGCATCCATCTGTCGGAGGCGGACGCGCACTTCAATTCGTCGCACGGCGCCAACTGCGGCGGCTGGGACAACAGCACCTGCCTCAACCAGATCAAGTCGCGCGGCGTCGTCGCCGAGGCCGACCTGAGCTTCAGTTCAGCGTTCGACACGCCGCCCAAGGGTGATCCCGGGCAGAAGCAGGCTGACGGCAGCGAATTGTGGCAGGCGTACACGCGCGCCGTCGCCGACCGCGCCCGCAAGGTTTTCAAGGTCACCGACGTCACCGCGTGGACCGGCGACGACCGCAAGATCTACCTCGCCAACGTCGGGCCGCTGGTCTGCGGCTTCACGGTGTACGAGGATTTCGACACCTACGACGGCGGCGTCTACACGCACGTCAAGGGCAAGGAGCGCGGCGGCCACGCCGTGCTCGTTGTCGGCTATGACGACGACCTCGGCGCGTGGATCTGCCGCAATAGCTGGGGTACCGGCTTCGGCGGCACCGCCGACCCCGACGGCACGGGCGCCGGCTGGTTCATGATGGCCTACGGGACCGCCAACAGCGACAGCGAGGCGTTCTTCGGCGCGCAGGGCGTGATCTACCCGGCACCCGCCGGATGGGCCGGCTGGTGGTCGCTCAACGGCGGCGTCGCAGCAGCCAGCACGTCGGTGCACGGCGTATCGCGAGCTCCCAACAAGCTCGACGTGATGTGCGTCGGGTCAGACCTCGGCACCTTCAACGCGGCGTGGCAGCCGGGCGACACCAAGTGGCGCGGCTGGGCGCACGTGCGCGGCGGCAAGGCGGCGGCGGGGTCGTCGATCACCATCGTGTCGCGCCGTGCCGATCACCTCGATGCCTTCTGCGTCGGCATGGGCGACCGCAAGATCTACACCGCTGCCTGGATGCCCGGCGATAACGAGTTCCGCGGCTGGTGGCCGGTCGCGGGCGGCGTCGCGGCAGAGAACACCTCGGTCCATGCGGTGTCGCGCAGCCTCGACAAGCTCGACCTGTTCTGCGTCGGCAGCGACCGGCGCATCTTCCACGCGTCGTGGCAGCCGGGCGACCCGGCGATCAAGGGCTGGTGGCCGATCAACGGCGGAGTCGCGTCGCGCAACTCCTCGGTCACTGGCGTCGTGCGCCGCCCCGACCAGATCGACATCTTCTGCGTCGGCGCCGACCAGCGCGTCTATACTGCTGCAAAACATTCGGGCCAGGCGTGGGCGGGCTGGTGGCCCGTCGCGGGCGGCGTCGCGGCACAGAACACCAGCGTGTTCGGCGTGTCGCGAGGGCCCGACATGCTCGACATCTTCTGCGTTGGCACCGACCGGCAGGTCTATACCGCCGCCTGGTCGCCGGCCAATCCGGCGTGGCAGGGCTGGTGGCCGGTCGGGCATTTCCGCGTCGCGCCGAACACCTCGGTCCACGCGGTGTCGCGCAAGCCCGGCCGCATCGACATCTTCGCGGTCGGCGAGGACGGCGGCATCTATTCGGCCGGGTGGCAGGTCGGCGATGCGCGCTGGCGCGGCTGGTGGCGGATCCTGGAAGGCGGCGCCGGGCCGGGCACGATGGTCACCGCGATCGCTCGCAGCCCGAACAACCTCGATATCTTCGCGGTCGGCCCCGACAAGCGCATCTACACCGCGGGCTGGCAAGGCTGAGTCATGGAGGTGCGCGGGCAAGCGGGCACGGCGATCGACCTGCCCGTCGCCGACGGCCCGGCGACCGGGTACAGCTGGGTACTCGACCTGCCGCCCGGGGTGACGCGCGCGCCCGACGGCCCGCGCACCCCGGCACCTCCGGGGCAGGAACTGGGCGGCGGCAGCGGCGGCGCGTTGCGCGTCGCCGCACCGGCCGGTCGCTACCATATCGTCGCGAGACTGGCGCGACCGTGGCAGCCCGATGCGCCCATCGCGACACGCGAAATCGATCTGATCGTCGAGTAGGGCTTGCGCGGTCCCGCCCGCGACGCGAAGAGCGAGGCCATGACAAACCCCCTGCGCATCGGCCTTGCGGGCCTCGGCACCGTCGGCGGCGGGGTCGTCGCGCTGCTCGACGCCAATGCCGAGCTGATCGCGCGGCGTGCGGGCCGCGGCATTGTCGTCAGCGCGGTCAGCGCACGCGACCGCAACCGGGGGCGGGGGGTCGACCTGTCGCGCTTCGCCTGGGTCGACGATGCGACCGAACTGGCGGGCCGTGACGATGTCGATGTCGTGGTCGAGCTGATCGGCGGCAGCGACGGCCCGGCACTGACGCTGGCGCGCGCGACGCTGGGGCGGGCGAAGGCGCTGGTTACTGCGAACAAGGCGATGCTGGCCCATCACGGCCTCGAACTCGGCGACCTGGCGGAGGCGAACGGCGCGGCGCTGAAGTACGAGGCGGCGGTGGCGGGGGGCATCCCGGTCATCAAGGGCCTGCGCGAGGGCGCGGCGGCGAACGGGATCACCCGCGTCTACGGCATCCTCAACGGCACGTGTAACTATATCCTGACGCGGATGGAGGCCGAGGGCCTGTCGTTCGGCGCGGTGCTGGCCGACGCGCAGGCGCAAGGCTACGCCGAGGCCGACCCCAGCTTCGACATCGACGGCATCGACGCCGCGCACAAATTATCGATCCTCAGCGGCCTGGCGTTCGCGTCCCGCATCGACTTCGCGGGCGTGGCCGCCGAGGGCGTGCGCGCGGTCGACAGCGCCGACATCGACCATGCCGCGACCCTCGGCTACCGCATCAAGCTCGTCGGGCTGGCGAGTGCCGCCGATGGCAAGCTGTTCCAACGCGTCCACCCCTGCCTGGTGCCGCTCGCGCACCCGCTCGCGCACGTCGAAGGCGCGCTGAATGCCGTGGTGGTCGAGGGCGATTTCGCCGGACGGCTGTTCTTCTCAGGCCCCGGCGCGGGCGCGGGGCCGACCGCCAGCGCGGTCGTCGCCGACCTGATCGACATCGCCCGCGGGCCCGCGCAGCCCGCCTTCGGCATGCCGGTCGCCGCGCTGACGCAGTTCGAGACCGCGGACCAGGCGAGCCACGCGGGACGCTTCTACCTGCGCCTGACCGTTGCCGACCGGCCCGGCGTGCTCGCGGCGCTGACCGCCCATCTGCGCGATTCGGGCGTGTCGATCGAAAGCCTGATCCAGCGCGGCCACGGCGGCAGCGGCGGGGTCTTCGTTGTGATGGTTACCCACCACGTCGTCGAGCGCCAGGTTCGCGCCGCGCTCGACCGCATGACTGCCTCGGACGACCTGCTCGCACCCCCGATGATGATGCATATTCTCGACTTTTGATAAGGGCGCGCCTAGGCCGTCGGGCGAACCATCCGGAGCCTTCATGCCCAACACTGCCCCCGCCAGCGCGGTCCTCGACCGCGTGCTCGTCCTCGAGATGGTGCGCGTCACCGAATATGCGGCGATCGCCGCGTCGAAGCAGATCGGGCGCGGCGACGAGCATGCCGCCGACGCCGCCGCGGTCGAGGCGATGCGCGACGCGCTGAACCAGCTCGATTTCGACGGCACCATCGTCATCGGCGAGGGCGAGCGCGACGAGGCCCCGATGCTGTACATCGGCGAGAAGGTCGGCCGCGCGCAGGGCACCGGCCCCAAGATCGACATCGCGCTCGACCCGCTGGAGGGCACGACGATCACCGCCAAGGCCGGGCCGAACGCCCTTGCCGTGCTGGCCATCGCCGAAGAGGGGGGCCTGCTCAACGCCCCCGACACCTACATGGACAAGCTGGCGATCGGCCCGGGCTACCCCGACGGCACCATCGACCTGTCGAAGTCGACGACGTGGAATATCCAGTCGCTCGCCGCCGCCAAGGGCGTGCAGCCGCACGAGATCATCGCCTGCGTCCTCGACCGCCCGCGCCACGAGGCGCTGATCGCCGAGCTGCGGTCGCTCGGCTGCGGCATCATGCTGATCGGCGACGGCGACGTCGCGGGGGTCATCGCGACAACCGATCCGGAGACGGGCATCGACATCTACATCGGCAGCGGCGGCGCCCCCGAGGGCGTGCTGGCGGCCGCAGCCCTGCGCTGCGTCGGCGGCCAGATGCAGGGCCGGCTGGTGTTCCGCAACGACGACGAGCGCGGCCGCGCGCGCCGCTGGGGCATCACCGACCTCGACCGCATCTACGCCCTCGAGGACCTGGCGCAGGGCGACGTGATCTTCGCCGCGACCGGCGTCACCGACGGTTCTCTGCTGAAAGGCGTGAAGCGCCGCCGCGACGGCACGATCACCACCGAAAGCGTCGTCATGCGCGCCTCCTCGGGCACGGTGCGCCGCGTCATCGGCACGCGCCGCGCGGAGCCGGTGAAGCGCGGCTGACGCCGCCTGCCGCTGGCTTTTGATGTCGACTTGGTCGACACTTCGGCTGCGGGGGAGGCGGGCATGAGACGGGCATTCTTGTTTGCGACGGCGCTGGGTGTGGCCAGCGTGCCGGTCCACGCGCAGGACACCAAACCGCCGGGTCTCGGCGAGGTGCTGGTCACCGCCAACCGGCAGAACGCGCCTTATGCTTGGCAGGACCGTCCGGTCGTTGGGCTGCGACGGCAGGCCGATTCGGCGGTGGTGCAGGTCAGCTTCTCGTCCGACGCGCGCGATGCCGAGGTGCGCAAGCGCGAGATCCACGCCATGCTGGCGGCGGCGCTCGACCGGGCCGCGGGCGCGGGCGTCGAGCTCGTGACTGGCGGTTTCGACCTGACTCCCGTGACCAAAACGGGTTACCAGAGCTTGCCGCTGTTTTCGGCGGGCCGGGTCGATACCAGCCAGGCGACGCTGCTGGTGAAGGTGAGGCTCGCGGGCTCGACGGCGGCGGCCGGGCAGCGGATCGACGCCTTCGTGAAGGCCATCCCGCGCACCGGTCGCGGCGCAGTCGACCGCACCGGCTCCTTAACGCTGACCATCGTCGATCCCGACCAGTACCGCGACGCGATCGCCAAAGCCGTGGCGGACGACGCCCGGCGGCATGCCGCGCTGTTCGGCTCCGACTATGCGGTGCAGGTGACGGGCATCGACGGCCAGGTCGTGTGGTCGCAGGTCAGCCCCACCGAGGTCTTCCTGCATTTGCCCTATCGCTACACGATCGTGCCCAAGTGAGCCCGGGGAGAACCGCCATGCGAGCGTCTGCCGTCGCCGCCATTGGCCTTGCATTGCTCGCGGCGCCGCTCGCCGCGCAGGATGAGGGTAGCGGCGAGATCATCGTGACCGGGATGCGGGTGGCGGCGAGCCCCGTCACGATCACCACCGCGCCGCCGGTGATCGGCCTCAGGCGGCTCGCCGATTCGGCGGTGCGCAATATCGAGATCACCTCGGACTCGCGCGACGCCGCGATGCGCCAGCGCGAGGTGCAGGCGATGCTGCTCGCCGCGATCGACCGCGCCGGGCGCCAAGGCTTCAGCCTCGTGACCGGCCAGCTCGAGGTCGTCGAGGTGACGCGCGCCAACTGGCAGGACCAGTTTCCGGGCCTCGCCGGCAAGGACGAGCCCGACGACGATGACGACGAAGACGATGGCGACAACAAGCCAAAGCCGGCGTTCGAGGATTATAGCGGCACCACGACAATCCGCCTGAAGGTCAAGACGAAGCTCGACGGCTCGATCGGCGGTGCCCAGGCGAAGATCGCCGGCTTCGTCAAATCGGTGCCCCCCACGGGGCGCTCGCAGATCGTGCAGAAGGGCGGCATCGCGCTGACCATCATCAAGCCCGAGCAGTACCGCGACGAACTCTACGCCCGCATCGCGGCGGGCGCGAAGCAGGCGGCGAGCTTCTATCCGACTGCGGGCGTGGAGGTCACCGGCCTCGACGAAGCCGTCGCCTGGACGCAGGTCAGCAATACCGAGCTGTTCGTCTATATCCCCTACGGCTTCGTCGTGAAGAAGTAAGCGATCAGAACAGCTTGCGGAAGCTGACCCGGACCGAGCGGCCGAGCGGGTCGAGCAGGTCGGGCTGGTAGCCGATCGGCACGAGGCCTGCGGTATCGCGGACGTCGAGGCGCTGGTCGAAGATATTGTCGAACGCCAGCGTGACGCGCGAGCGGCGCAGGAAGGGCACCGCGGTCACCAGCTTCCGCTGTTGCCCCAGGTCGGCGAACAGCCGCAGGTTGACCGTGGTCAGCGCGCCGAAGCGCAGGTCCTGCGCCGACGCCTGGCCGGTCGAGCGGTTGGCGGTTATCCGCGTCGCGCTGTTCCAGTCGGCGTTGACCCGCGCACCGAGGCCGTTCTTGTTGATCCCGGCGCGCAGCTCGACGCTGTGCCGCGACTGGCCGCCGCGCGACCCCGTCGCCGAGCCGTCGAGCAGGTCGAGTTCGGGCACGCCCTCGCGGATCAGGATCGTGTCCTCCAGCCGCCAGGTGTGGAACAGCGCCAGCGTGATGCGGCCGCCGCGACCGCCACCGAAGCCGCCGCCGCCACCACCGCCCGGCCCGCCGAAGCCGCCGGGACCGCCGCCCCTGCCGCCGCGCTCGCCGCCGGGTCCACCGGCCCCGCGCGCACCCTGGCGCTCGTCGCGGCGGGCGGCACGGCGTTCCTCGATCTGTTCGGCGGTCAGCGGCTTGCCGTCGGGGCCGACCGGCGGCGGCCCGGCGAGTGCCTTCGACCAGTTGAGGCCCCAGCGCAGCGACCGCTGCTTGCTACGCTCGAAATTGAGCGGGCGGCTGTCGATGCGGAACAGATTGCCGGCATTGTCGCGCTCGAACCGGTCGGGGAAGGCCGCCTCGATCTCGGGCGTCGGCGACGGCAGGCTGGCGGTCGGATTGTCGATCCGCGTGTCGGTGTAGGTCGCGAGCACCGACAGGTCGCTGCCCTTGATCGGCTTGACCGTCAGGCCGAGCTTCATGACGCGGCGGCTGTCCGCCAGCAGGTTGGGGTTGCCGCCCTCGATCCGCGTGACGTCGACGGTCTGGCCCGTGACGACGTCGAACACGCGCACGTTGGGCGTCACCAGCACGGGGTCGCCGAGCTGCTGGATCGACGGTGCGCCGTCTTCCTCGGTGATCGAGCCGATCAGCTGGACCGCGTCGACCGGCTTCCAGGTGAAGCCATAGCCGAGCGTCGTCAGCGTGCCGAAATCGGACAATTGCTCGAGCTGGCCGTTCAGATTGACGCTGAGGTTGCCGACCGCGCTGTCCTCGAGCAGCGGCACGTCGAGGTTGGCCTGCGCATTGCCCTGGTCGCGCGACAGGTCGGTCGCGGTGAACACCCCGGCACGCGTCGATTCGCTGGCGATGTCGCGCAGGTCGAAGCCCGCCTTCAGCGTCAGCGACACGAAGCCGGCAGGCAGCGTCAGCAGGTCGCCGCCCAGCGTGGCGACGCTGGACAGCGTCGTCGCCACCGACCGGGCGCGGTCGCGGCCCACGCCGGTGACGGTGTCGCGGTCGGTCAGGATCGTCGACTGGTTGCGCGTATAGCCGCCGTCCAAGGACCAGCGCCATTTGTTGATATTTCCGTTCAGCGCATAATTGACGTTGGCGTTACGCGTCTCGCCGTCGCGCAGCAGCCGCTGCGAGCCGTCCGCCGCACGGCCCAGCGCCGCGGTCGTGTCGGCGCCCTCCAGCTCGGCGCTGATCGTCGCCGAGACGTTGCCGAGGATGGTGCGGTTGTACGTACCATTCAATTTCAGCGCGTCGGAGCTCGACAACAGGGTGCGGTCGGGGTCGGCCTCGATGACGTTGCGCTCGCTCTCGAACAGGGGAGTCAGGCGCTCGTATTCGGCGTCGAGGCTGAGGCGGCTGCCGGGCGCCAGGCGCAGGTAATTGATGTCGGCCTCGTAACCCTGGCGCCCGCCGGCGGTAGCCTGCAGCGTCTCGACCTCGGTGGTGATCGCCTGGAAGCGCTGGCGCAGGATGAAGTTCACGACCTTCTGGTCGGCGCGGTAGCCATATTTCAGCGCGACCTCTTCGGGCAGGATCTCGACGCGCACCACGGCCTCGGGCGGCAGGTCGCGAATTTCGCGGAAGCTGCTGATGCGGCGGCCGCCGAGCAGCACGACGGGCGCCTCGCCGCCGCGGCCCTGCACGCTGCCCGTCTGCGGGCTGAGCTCCTCGAGCAGTTCGCCGAGATTGCTGACCCCGTAGGCGCGGATGTCGGCGGCGTTCAGCGTCACCTCGGGCGTGATGTCGCCGACGACCGCACCCAGATTGCGCCGCGACGCGGTGACGACGATCTCGTCGTCCATCGACTCCTCTTCGTCCGCCGAAGGTGCCGGTACCGCCGCAGCGGGCGCGGCAGGTGCGGCGGCGGGCGCGGGCACTTCCTGCGCGAAGGCAGGCGCCAGGATGGACGCGGAGAGCAGCAGCACGACGGACAGACGCATGACCAAACCTTATGAACGCCGGTCTTTGCCGGCCGAATGAGTGCTTTAGGGGCGACTACGCGTGAACGGGCCCAAAACCACCGCGAGATGGCAGGCTTGTTGCAGGCCCGAGGGATTCACTTCGTGCGGCTGCGCGCCTACACTCCCGCCCATGTCCACCGTCTTCAACGTCCGTGCATCGGTCCTCGGCAAGCAGTGGCAGTGGCGCGGCGGCGTCGCGCCCGATGCGGGCGGCGACGGTGCCGGCGGCATTGACGCACTGGTCGAGCAGCTGTTCCGGGCGCGCGGTGCCGTCGCGCAGGATTTCAGCCGGCTGCGCGCGCCGACGATCCGCGACTGGCTGCCCGACCCGTCGATCTTTCGCGACATGGACGTTGCCGCGCGCCGCGTCGCCGATGCGGTCAAGGGGGCCCAGGCCATCGTCGTGTTCGGCGATTACGACGTCGACGGTGCGACGAGTGCCGCGGTGCTCGTCCGCCTGATCCGCCAGCTGGGCGGCACGGTCTCGACCTACATCCCCGACCGGCTGCTTGAGGGCTATGGCCCCAGCGCCGACGCGATGCGCGCGTTGAAGGGTGCGGGCGCCGAGCTGGTGATCACCGTCGACTGCGGCACGCAGGGGTTCGACGCGCTGTCGGCGGCGTGCGACGCGGGGCTCGACGTCATCGTCGTCGATCATCACCGCGCCTCGACCGAGCTGCCGCGCTGCGTCGCGGTGGTGAACCCCAACCGTCTCGACGAGGAGGACGGCGCGGCGTTCGGCCATCTGGCGGCGGTCGGCGTCGCGTTCCTGCTCGCGGTCGCAGTTGTCCGGACATTGCGCGCCGAGGGTTTCTTCGCTGCGCGGCCCGAGCCGAAGCTGATGGACCTGCTCGACATCGTCGCGCTCGGCACGGTCGCCGACGTCGTGCCGCTGACCGGCCTCAACCGCGCTTTCGTCGCGCAGGGGCTGAAGGTCATGGCGGCGCGGCGCAACCCCGGCCTCAACGCGCTCATCGCGGTCAGCGGCATCGAGCGCGCGCCCGCGTGCCATGATCTCGGCTTTGCGCTGGGGCCGCGCATCAATGCCGGCGGGCGCGTGGGACGCGCCGACCTGGGCGTGCGGCTGCTGACCACCGACGACCCGCAGGAGGCGACCGCGCTCGCCGCCGAACTCGATGCGCTCAACGTCGAGCGCCGCGCCATTGAGGCCGAGGTCACCGAGGAAGCCCTTGCCCGCGCCGCCGAGGCCGGCGGCGCCGTCGCGGTGATCGCCGGCGAGGGGTGGCACCCCGGCGTCGTCGGCATCGTCGCCAGCCGCGTCAAGGACCGGCTCCACCGCCCGGTCATCATCCTGTCGGTGCAGCCCGACGGCAGCGCCAAGGGGTCGGGCCGGTCGGTACCCGGCGTCGATCTGGGCGGCGCGGTGCTCGCGGCGAAGGAGCGCGGCCTGCTGATCGCGGGCGGCGGCCATGCGATGGCGGCGGGCGTCACCGTCGCACCCGGCGGCATCCCGGCGTTCGCGGCATTCCTGAACGAGCGTTGCGCGAGCGAGGTCGCGGGCGCGGGGGCGACCGCCAGCCTGATGATGGACGCTGCTGTTTCCCCGCGCGGGGTCTGCGTCGACCTGTGCGAGGCGCTCGACGGTGCAGGCCCTTACGGCCAGGGCTGGCCGCAGCCGCGCGTGGCGAGCGGACCCTGGACGATCCTCGAGTGCAAGGTGGTCGGCGAGGCGCACGTCCGCGTCGTCGCGGTCGCCCCCGACGGCGCCCGCGTCAAGGCGATGGCGTTCCGCTCGGCCGATGCACCGCTGGGCGCCGCACTTGTCGCGGCGGGACGGCGGCCGATCTACCTGGCGGGCCGGGTCAAGCGCGACGACTGGGGCCGTACCCCGGCCGCCGAACTCCACCTCGACGATATCGCCTTCGCCGATTAGGCCGCGGCCATCCGCCGGTAGCGCATCGCGCCGCCGGCCAGGCCGAAACCGCCGATCATCAGCGCCCAGGTCGTCGGCTCGGGCGCGTTGCTCGACACCGGCGGCAGGCCGCCGCCGCCACCACCCGTGCCGGTCCCGCCACCGCCGCCACCACCGCCACCGCCGCCGCCGCCGCCGCCGCCAACTGTGGTAAAGCCACCGACCGTCGTGGCGAGGATGTCGCCGACCGCGCCCGGCGTGCCGAGCGGCGACCCGGGTGACCCGATGGCCAGCGGCGTCTCGTTGCCGAGCGACACCATCGGCGACAGACCGCCCAGCCCGGCGAGGCTCGGCGTCAACCCGGCGCCCGCGAAGACCGGCGCGCACGGCGCCACGGCGGCCGCGACGGCCATCGGTGCGACGCGCTTGGGTGCCGCGGCATGGCGCGGCGCAACCTGGTTTCGAACCGCCTTCGACACGGGAACGACCGCCGCGCCGGTTCCGCCGGCACAGACGCACATCAACAATTTCGACGCAATGCTACTCATCTACGTTACCCTGGTTACTCTTACGCAACTATTATGAATAACGCCTATGTACGTAATTGGTTGTATCGCCGATGCAATAAATCTGCGGCAGAGTGGCGGCTTGACCCTGAGCGGCGTCTGCCCTAGCAGCACGCGCTCCGCTGAGGCCCCTTCGTCTAGCGGTTAGGACGCGGCCCTTTCACGGCTGAAGCACGGGTTCGATTCCCGTAGGGGTCACCACACTGCCGGCATGCTCACTGCGCGAGATCGAAGCCTGCCGGCTGCCGATCGTCGCCGCGCGGTCAATCGAGTGCGACGCGCGCCACACACATCGGCATGACGCTCGCAGACGCCGACAGTTTGCGATTGATTCGCAAGATTAATGATCTAATGCTCTTGCGAGCGATTCGCAAAGGCAGTGAGCTTGATGAAATCCGTGGTGCACCTGAGGCTCTGTGCCGTCCTGTCGGCAGTCGGAGTGGCGCTGCCCGCCTACGGACAGGACGCCCCGGCCGCGGGACGGGATCGACGCGAGCGCGACGAGATCGTGGTCACCGCCAACCGTGCGGTCGATGGCGGTCAGGTCGCGGGCGAGACGCGGCTCGGCATCCTCGGTAACGGCGACATTTACGAGACGCCGTTCTCCGTCAAAGGCTTTACCAGCGAGCTGATCCTGAACCAGGGCGCGCGCAGCCTCGACGAGGTCGTGACCAACGATCCTTCGATCCGCGTGGCGCTCAACCCCACCTTCGTCATCGACCAGAGCGCGATCCGCGGTTTCGTCGTTTTCAGTGCCAACTATCTGTTCGACGGGCTGCCCAATCTCACCGCCGACCGCACCAGAACGCCGATCCTCCATTTCGAGCGTGTCGACGTGCTCAAGGGGCCGAGTACCGCACTGATCGGGGGCGCGACGGGGAACACCGCCGGCGGGTCGATCAACTTCGTGCCAAAGCGGGCCATCGACGAGCCGGTCACGTCGATCGACGCGTCCTTCCGCGAAAGCTCGTCGTTCGCCGCGCATGCCGATGTCGGCCGCCGCTTCGGCAAGGACGGGATGTTCGGGCTACGGATCAACGCGTCGGGCGAAACCGGCAAGGCATATAACGGCACCGACACCGACTTCGGCAGCGTGCAGGCCGCGTTCGACGTTCGCGCAGGCGGGTTCCGCGCGGTGCTCGATGCGGGCTATACGCACTCGGACGTCGGCGGCTTCGGCGTGAACTACAGCCTGGCCGCCGGGGCCACGCTGCCGACGCCGCCGGACCCCCGGCTGCAGCAATTCCCCGATTGGGCGGGGTCGCGCTCGCGCAACCATCTCGGCCTGATCACGGCGGAATACGACCTGTCCGACCGCTGGACGCTGACCGGGCGCGCCGGGTTATCCTATGGCATCACCAACGAGCCGGCGCCGGCCATCGGCCCAGTGCGCTCCGACGGAACGTTTGTGATCAACAACCTCTCGCTGCGCAAGTTCGCCAGCCGCCGGACGGCGCTGGAGGCGACGGTGCGCGGGCGCTTCGAGACCGGCGGGCTGAACCACCGCGTCGTGGTCTCGGCGTCGCAGTTCGCCGGCGGCAGCGATTTCGCGCCGAGCGTCACCGTCGCGTCGCCGCTTGCGGTCGGATCAATCTATCAGACGGTTGCGATCGCCAACCCGTTCGCGGGCGACTCGCCGCTTGCCCTCGACAAGCTCGAACAGCCGCGGCAGCGTGGCGTTTCGGTGGCGGACACGATCGGCGCGCTGAACGACCGGGTCCTGGTCACCCTTGCCGCGCGGTATCAGGAGGTTCGGCAGATCGGTTATAACGAGAACAAGGTGACGCCGACGATCGCCGTCCTGATCAAGGCGACCGACGCGATTTCGCTCTATGGCAATTATGCCGAGAGCCTGAGCGCCGGCCAGGTCGCCCCCGCGACGGGCGTCGCCAATCCGGGCGCCGTGCTGCCGCCCTTCGTCGCCGAACAATATGAGGGCGGCGTAAAGTGGAATGCGGGCAGCTTCGGGGTGACTGCGGCCTATTTCGACATCAGCCAGCAGTCGGCGATCACCGATCCGACGACGTTGATCTTTTCCGCCAACGGCCTGCAGCGCAATCGCGGCGTCGAGCTGGAGACCTTCGGCGAGCCGGTCAAGGGACTCCGCCTGCTGGGCGGCGTCGCCTATATCGATGGCCGTCAGGAACGGACGCCGGGGGGTGTCACCGATGGCAAAAAGGCGCTCGGGGTCAGCCCGTGGAACGTCAGCGGGTCGGTGGAATGGGATATCCCCAGGCTCGCAGGGCTGACCGTCACCGGGCGATACATCTACACCGACCGGGCATTCATCAACGTCGCCAACACCCAAAGCATTCCGTCGTGGGAGCGCTTCGATCTGGGCGCGCGGTATCGAACCGAGATCGCGGGAACGCCGACGACGGTTCGGCTGAACGTCGTCAACGTGCTCGACAAGACCAACTGGCTCGCCGCGGCCGGGCGCAACCTGTTCGTGGTCGGCGTGCCCCGGCTGGTCACCCTGTCGGTGTCAGCGGCCTTTCGATGAGGGAAGCGTAGCGATGGCCCGGAGGGCCGCGACCAACGGAGGCCGCAACACCGCCGTCGACATCGTGTCGCGGTGCCTCGCAGCGTTGCCGGGCAATTACGCGCTGACGATCGGCATCGGGTCCTTGCTGGCCGTCGCCCTGGCCGACGCCGGGATGGCGCGCGTCGAGGCGGCGGCGCTCGCGTCGATGCTGGCCTTTCCGGTCTTCCTGATTGTCCTGCTGTGGGCGGTCCACGCGGCACGGCTGCTGCGAGCGTGGATCGTGATAGGCGGCGGTGCCGTGCTGACCAATGCGGCCGCCGCCTGGCTTGCCGCGTCGCCGGGGACTGCGGGATGAGCGAGACCTTCCCCGCATCGATGCACTGGCTTCACACTTGGACGGGCGTGATCATCGGCGCGTTGCTGTTCGCCATCTTCTGGATGGGAACGCTGAGCGTGTTCGATCGCGAGATCGACCGCTGGATGATGCCGGCGACACGGCTGGCGCCCGCCGCGACCGTCTCGCTCGATGCGATGGCGAAGACCATGACCCAGACGGGGGCTGCAGAATGGGGAATGCAGCTGCCGACCGATCGCACGCCGATCGTCAGTGGCTACACCGTCACGGACGGGACCTACGCCTTCCTCAATCTCGACCCGGCGACCGGCAAGCCGCTGCACGATCCCGCCACCCGCGGCGCCACCGACTTCTTCTTCCCGTTCCACTACAGCCTGCTGATCGACCAATGGCAGATCGGCAAATGGCTGATCGGGCTGGCGGCGATCGCCATGATGGCGCTGTGCGTGTCGGGCGTCGTCATCCACCGCCGGATCTTCGCCGATTTCTTCACGCTGCGCATCGGACGCAAGACGTCGAGGACAACGCTCGACCTGCACAATGTCGCGGGCGTGCTGGGCTTGCCCTTCAATTTCATGATCGCCCTGTCGGGGCTGGTCTTCTTCATCGCGGTCTACGTCCCCGGGATACAGTCGGTCGTGTACCCGGCCGCGGGGTCGAGCTTCACCCAGGACGCGTTCGGCGGTTTCGACCGCGATGCGGCGGGCGAGGCTCGTGCGCTGGGATCGCTCGATGCGATGGCGCGCGAGGCTTCGCGGCGCTGGGGCGGCGACACGGCGCGGATCGTGCGCGTCACCCACTCGGGCGACGCCGCCGCCTACGTGTCGTTCGACCGGTCGCTCGCCAGGCGCGTGAGCATGACATCGGACGCCGTCATCTTCGACGGACCGACCGGCAGGCTGCTCCACGAGCATCGAACGGGCCCGATGATGACGACGCAGCGCTTCATCTCGGGCATGCACTTCGCGCAGTTCCGCCACTGGCCATTGCGCTGGCTCTATTTCGCAAGCGGCCTGCTCGGCTGCGTGCTGATCGCGACCGGCAGCCTGTTCTGGCTGCAGTCCCGCACCAAGCGACACATGAATGAAGGCGCAGTGGGCATGCCCCTGGTGCGCGCCATCACCATCGGGGCAACGACCGGGATGATCGCTGCAACGCTCGCCTATCTGATCGCCAACCGCCTCCTGCCTGCCGATGCCGCCGCGCTCGGCCAGTCGCGCGCGCAGCTGGAAATATGGGCGTTCTTCATCGTCTGGATCGCGAGCTTCGCCCACGCCGCGCTGCTGCCACGCCGCGCCTGGGCGGTGCAGTGCTGGGCGATCGCCGCGGGGGCGCTGACGGCGGTCGCGTCGAATGCGGTTACCACCGGCGATCATCCTCTGCACGCCGCGCTGCGCGGCCAATGGGGCGTGGCAGGCATGGATCTGGTGATGCTCGCCGGCGGGTCGGTCGCAGCGATCGCCGCGATGCGGCTGTGGCAGCGCAAGCCCCGGCTGGTCGCCGGCGATCCGGCGGCACCCGCCCTGCCGGCCGCATAACGGTGGCGACGTCGCTTCTGATCGCGCTGCTAGGGTGCGTCTATGGCGGCTTCGCCCTGCTGGCGCTCAGCCAGTCGCGCAACTGGACGCTCGTCCTGCCCGGTCGTCCGTATCCCGCAGCTAGGGCCGGGCTCCTGAAGGCGGGTGGGTGGGCGCTGCTGGCGACCGCGCTGATCATTGCTCTCGTGCGCGATGGCCCGGCATTCGGTCTGATGCTGTGGGTGCTGATGCTGGCGGCGGGCGCCGCACTGGTTATCGCGACGCTTTCGGTGCGCCGCCGCTGAATGCGGCGCAGCAGTCCGAGCAGGAGACTCGATCCAGCCCTTCTATGAACCCTTCGCGCGGACCGGCCGCGTCAGCGACCAGCGGGCGATTGGCGCGCCGTTGGGGCCGGTCGATTCGCCCGCGAAGCGCGTGTCGCCGGTCGGGTGGAACTGCACCAGCCGGTCGTCGGGGCCACCGATCAGCAGGGTCAGCCCCTCGAACCACCAATGGTCGAGCTTGCGCGCCGTCCCGGTGCACGCCGGAGCCGGTTTCGCCACCCGTGTGCCGCTCTGTCCGATCGCGCCGCCCTGCAGCCGGATCGAACAGGCCGTCCTGCCCTGCGTGATCGTCCATTCGCCGGCCAGCTCGCCAGCCTGGGGGACATGGGTGAAGCCGGCGATCGCGCGGATCATGTAATATTTCGGCGCGATCAGGTCAGGGCTGCTGAGCAGCGTGGTCTCATCCTCGATAAAGCTCAACGCGACCCTCGCCGGCCCCGCGAGCAGCGCCACGCCGTCTTGCAGACGCCATGCGTTGACGTTCTTCAGCGCGGGCAGGCGGGTCGCGCAAGATGCCTCTGGTTTTGCCGCCCAGCTCTCGGCGCCGGCTGACTTAGCGGTCAGCATGATCGTGCAACCCGGCCTGCCGTCGACCGGCAGAACCTGCCAGTTCCCCGCCATGTCCCGGACGATCTCCGGCGCCTGTCCGAAGGCCGGCACGGCGCTGGCCATGACCGCTGCGGCGAGCAGGCGTGCGATCACGACGCCAGCTTTCGTGCAATCGCCGTCGCCGCGCTGCGCGCCGCCTCGCTGCCGTCGGGCATGAAGTCCGCGCCGAACAGGCTGATCGTCGCATAGCGCCGGTCGTCGAGAAAGACCTGCAGCGCCGCTGGCCTGGCGGTCCACATCGCGGCCTTGCCGATGCCGGCGACATCGACTGCCGGGGAGCCGAACTCCTCACCGATCTTGCGTGCGGCGGCGACCGCCGCATCATAGGCGTCGCCGTCCGCAGCCTCGCGCGTCAGCACCGTCAGCTTTGCCCCGTCGGCGAGGGTGAAGGTGCACATCGAGAAGCCGGCGCGCAGACCGTCGGGCTGGCTGACCGGGTCGAGTGCGGTGCCGGTGACCGCCTTGCCCATCGCCGCCGCGACGGCCGGGGTGCCGACGGTCGCGCAGGCGTCCATGGCGTTCCACCCGGCGGGCGCGGCTTTCGCGGTCGCCTCCCCCGTCGGCTTATTGCCGTCCCTGGTCTCGCCACACCCTGCCAGCGCGACCAGCACCGCACCCCCGATGAACAGACGCATCATTGTCCGGCTCCCCTCGTTCGCCATCATATCCGCTTCAGAAGCCGAACGCGATGCCGACCCGGGCGCCGGTCGAGCCCTTGACGGTCGATCCGGCAAAGCCGGCGCTGACATAGGCGCGCGGGCTGGCGCGCACGACGGCGGCACTGGGGCAGTCGACGCGCGTTGCGATCTGGCTGCCTTACGACCGGGGGGATGCCGGGTCCCCGGGCCAACTCGTTTCGGAACCAATATCGGCTGCCTCGGTTTCCGGTGGTTCAACAAGACGGGGTGAATAGATGCGTAAATTCAGTGCGATGCTTTCGGTCACGGCATTGGCGTCGCTGATCGCCGCGTGTTCCCCGCCGACGTCGTCCGAACCGGCCAAGACCGGCGCGGTCACCGCCGAGGCACCCGCGGCAGGGGGCAGTGCCACCGCGCCGGCCGCCGCCGCCATTCCGTCGGACCCGCGAACCATCGCCGTGAACGTGCAAGGCGTTGCCCCCGTCGGCGTCACCCTGCGCGTCAAGAGCGTCGAGCTCGGCACCGATGCCACGACGCTCGATGTCAGCGCATCCTATGGCGGCACGATCACCAACAGTCTCGACCTCGCCGGGAACGGCACCTACCTGCTCAACGCGAGCGGCGAGCGGCTGATGCTCAAGCCGCCGCAGGACAACCAGTCGCTGCGCATCGAGCGAGGCCAGACGATGAACGGCAAGCTCGTCTTTCTCGGCGCCGTGGCACCCGATGCGAAGTCGATCAAGCTGGTCGTGAACGACAACAACGATGGCGCAAGCATCGTCTCGCCGGGCCTGACGATGGTCATCCCATTGGACGGCGCAACGCGGTGATGCGAATTGCCAGGGCCGAGCCCGCTGTTGCGACGCGGCCGGCGATTGCCCTTCTTGCCGCTTGCCTCGGTCTGGCGCTGGCCGGTTGCGACGGTCGCGTTTCGCAGCGCAGCCTCAAGGACGAGCCAAGCAGCTTCCGCCTGGTGGTCGATGCGCCGGAAAGCAAACTCGTTATCGCCGGTGCAACCGACAGTGGCGGTACGGCAGGGCCTGAGAGCAGCTTCGGCGAAGCTGCGGCACCGTCCTCGGTCATGCGGTCAGCCGAAGTCGCACCGGAGCGCCTCGCGCTGACGACCAATTTATTATCCGACCTGAAAGCGCGGCAGACCGACGACCAGTCGATCGTCGTCGATCTGCCGGCGGACGTCCTGTTCGATTTCGACAAGGCCAGCCTTCGGACCGACGCTGAAGCGTCGCTGCGCAAGGTTGCCGATCTTCTCGAAAGCTACCCCACCGCGCCGGTGAAGGTGAACGGCCATACCGACGCGAAGGGCAGCGATGACTATAACGACCGGCTATCGCTGGACCGGGCGAACACCGTGGCAGCATGGCTAAAGCGCCGCGGCGACCGCGCGATCAGCATCGCCGGGCTCGGCGAGCGCCAACCGGTGGCAGAAAATGCAACGGCCGGCGGCGGCGATAATCCGGACGGCCGTCAGCGGAATCGCCGGGTCGAGATCGTCATACAGCCTGTCGTCGCGCGTGGTCTGACACAGGGGTAGGGCGGATTGGGTCTGGCCTCGACGGGCACGCGCTCGGCGCACGCCGCGCTTGCGAGACGGCCCCGGAACGGTCAAGTTGCGAGGCATCAGTAAGGGGCGTTCGAATGGGTGTCATCGGCTGGATCGTCGTCGCCGTCATCATCGGCGGCCTCTATCTGTGGTACGCGACCATCGTCACGCGGCGGAACCGGGTCGGCGAGGCGCTCGCCGGGGTCGACGTGCAGCTGCAGCAGCGCCACGACCTGATCCCCAACCTCCTGACCATCGCCAAGCGCTTCATGGAGCATGAGCGCGGCCTGCTCGACGAGATCACCGCACTGCGCGCCAGGGCGGCCAGCGCCACCGACCCGGCCGCCAAGTTCGCCGCCGAGGGCCAGCTCGATATCGGCCTCGGCAAGCTGTTCGCCGTCGCGGAGGCCTATCCCGACCTCAAGTCGGACGGCCCGATGATCGAGGCGCAGCGCGGGCTGAGCGAGGTCGAGACCAATATCTCGGCCGCTCGCCGTTTCTACAACTCGGCGGTCGGCGACCTGCGCAACGCGACCCAGATCTTTCCCGGCACTCTGCTGGCGGGTCTCGCGGGCGCATCGACGCCGCCGCCCTTCTACGAGGCACCGGACGCGAGCCGCGCTGCGGTCGACGCCAGCAAATATCTGTAGCACCGTGAGCGACGCGGCCACGGCACGCGGCGGGACCGCGAAGCTGGTCTTCACGAGCGCGCTGGTCGCAGCCGTTGCGGTGTTCGTCGCCGCGGTCATCGGCTCGATCCACAAGTCGCCGGGCATCGGCGGAATTCTGTCGGGCATCTTCGCGGGCCTTTTCGGCGGGCTGCTGGTGATGGCGGGCGGCGCCTGGATGGCAACGAAACTCGCGCCCAAGTCTGCGCCAGCACCGGCCCAGTCGCTGCTCGGCGAGCAGCTCGCGGCCGGTCTCGCCGACGTGCTGACGGAGCTCGAGAAGACCCGCGTGGACCTCTACACCGAGGCGATGGAGCGGGCGAAGTGGCGCGTGCCCGCGGGCGCGGTCGCCGGCGCCGCGTGGTGGCTCAGGGACCAGTTCGAAACGGACCCGAGCGGCCTCTTCGGCCTGCTGATGTTCGTCGGCATCGGCGCCGTCGCCGGCTATTTCTGGGCAACCGCGAGCAACAGCGCCAAGTACACGCGGCTGTACAAGGACAAGGTGCTGCCGAAGCTGGCGGCGGGGTTCGGCGACATATCCTATCGCCAGGCGGTGCCCCCCGATCTCGAGCAGCTGAGGCGCGAGCACGTGTTCGAGGATTTCGACGAGAGCAGCGCCACCGACGAGCTGTTCGGCACCTACCACGGCCTCGACATCAGCATCCTGGAGCTGTCGCTGCACAAGCGCAACGGCAAGAACCGCAGGAGCGTCTTCAACGGCCTGATCGCGCAGATCACCCTGCCGCGCGGCCTGAAGGGCACGACCGCGATCATCGCCGACGAGGGGGTGATCGGCACGGTCAGGGACTGGATGCAGAGCGGGCCGGGCACGCGCGTGCGCGTCGAAGACCCTGAGTTCGAGGCCGGCTGGCAGGTCTATGGCACCGACCAGATCGGCGCGCGGGCCCTGCTGACCCCGGCCTTCATGGAACGGTTCAAGGCACTCGGCCAACGCGCCGGCTTCGGCAAGCCGCTGGCGCTGGCGGTGGACAACCGGCTACTGCTGGCGCTGCCGAGCTGGTCGGGCGCGCTGTTCAAGCTGCCCGAGCTGAGCAAGCCCGCCGCCAACCGCGAACTGCTGGTGGCGCTCCACGACGCGATCGGCGCGCTGCTGCAGACCGTCGACGCGGTCGTCGACCTCGATCAGACATCGCGTGCCCGGGTCGGGCGTCGCACCGACTGAGTCCGGGGCGATCGCGCCGGCGGGGATCGCCCCTAGAATTTGTAGCCGATCTCCACCCCGTAGCGGCGGCGCGCGCCCGGCGAGATGAAGGCGCCGCCGAACTCGATCGCCGGGATGACCTCGGCCAGATATTTCTTGTCGAACACGTTGTCGGCGAAGGCGACGATCTTCCAGCTCTTGCCTTGGATGCCGGCGCGCAGGTCGACGACCGAGAAGCTGTCGCGCCGGGCCCGGTCGAACTTGCCGTCGCCGACGAAGGCGGGCAGGCCCAGCGCCGAGATCGGCAGCAGCGCGCTGAACAAGGTCGGCTCGGTCTGGTTCTGGACCGTGTGGAACCAGGTCGGGCCGGTCAGCCGCCAGTCTGCGCGCGCGAGGAAGCTCAGGCTGTCGGTGACCGGCAGGTCGAGCTGGCTGCCGGCGTTGATCGTGTATTTCGACGTGTAGGGCGACTCGTTGCCGATGGTGTCGGGGCGCGAACGGTTCTTCTTGATCTCGGAGTCGGTATAGTTGGCGGCGGCATAGACGCTCCAGCCCTTGAGGATCGTCGCGTCGACGTTCGCCTCGACGCCCTTGATGTCGACGCGGTCGATGTTCGACACGACGCGCAGCAGGCCGAAGCTGCCGACGAAGAATTCGAAGAACTGCATGTCCTTGATGCGCGTGTAATAGCCCGCGAGGCTGTAGTTGACGGGCCCGACGCGGCCCTTGATCCCGGCCTCGAAGGCGTCCGATTTCTCCTTCCGGTAGATGTCGTTGATCGTGACGTCGGCGTCGATCGTGCCGGGCGTCACGCCGTCGTTGAAGTTGGTGTTGACGATCGCCGACGCGCCCTGGTTGTTGAAGCCGCCCGATTTGAAGCCCACGCCGTAGTTCGCATAGACGTTGTTGCGGTCGAAGATCTCGTAGCGGACGCTGATCTTGGGCTCGAACTGCTTGAAGGTCTTCTTCTGGTCGGGGATGGCGACGCCGCCGACGATGCCGGGGTTGATGAAGCTGCCGGTGAACGGATCGATGGCGACCGGAACCTGATTGTCGGCGCGCCGCCGCTCGATGTCGTAGCGCAGCGCGACCGACAGGTCGAAGCGGCTGGTCGGCTTGTAGTCGATCGATCCGAAGCCGGCGTAGACGTCGGTCTTGAACTTGTCGTCGAACAGCTGCGACGTCGGGTTGGTGGTGGTCGGCCCGTTGTAGAGCTGCTTGATCACGCCGTTGCCGGTGTCGGCGCCGAGGCTGACCCCGACGTGCCGGTCGATGTGCAGATAATAGGCGCCGACCTGCCAGTTGAGCGGCCCGTCGCCGTTCGACGCCAGGCGGATTTCGGTCGAGAAGTCGCGCTGGTCGCGCTTCTGATACTGGGTCCCGTCGCACGTCGTCGGCGAATAGGGTCCGAAGGTCGAGCCGTTGGCCGGCGCGAAGATGAACGGCACCGGGATCTGGCCGATGAAGCCGGGGGCGTTGACCGGGAAGCCGGTCAGTGCCGCGGTCGAGGCGAAACAGGCGTTGACCGCGGCATTCCCCGCCGGCTGGGCGGCGCTGATGTAGCGGGCGAAATCGCCCGAGGTGCCGTCGGCGACGAAGTCGTTCTTGATATCGCTGTACAGCCCCCAGACGGTCAGCGTCGCGAAGTCGAAGTCATGATCGAGTTTCAGCGACGCCTCGAACGTCTTCTGGTCGTTGGTCGGTCGGATGTTGCTGTAACTGTTGAAGGGATGCTCGTTGACGTCCTCGTAGAAGGCGCCGCCGAAATTGGGCAGCAGGAACGCCGCGTTGAAGTTGATCGACGCCCCGTCGAGCTCGCCGTAGCGGGCCTTGGCATCCAGCGTCGTCGCCTCGCCGAGCTTGGCGACGAGGCGCCCGTCGATGCTCCAGCTGGTCTGGTCGTCGACGACCTTGCGGTTGTTCAGAAAGCTGTTGCGGTAGAAGCCGTTGGTGGTCGCATAGTCACCCGACACCACGAAGCCGACGGTGTCCGACAGCGGTCCGGCGACATAGGCGTTGGCGCTGTAGGTGCCGACGTTGCCGAACGAGGCGCGGCCCTCGCCCTCGAACGTGTCGCCGGGCTTGACCGTCTGGATGACGATCGCGCCCGCCGCGGCGTTGCGGCCGTACAGCGCGCCCTGCGGGCCTTTCAGGATTTCGATCTGGCGCAGCGTGCCCTGCTTCTGGTTGAGCTGCGCGGTGTTGGTCTTGAGAATGCCGTCGACGACGAGTGCCACCGAACTTTCGGCGTCGCGGGCGCCGTTGATGCCGCGGATGTTGATCTGGGTGCTACCTGCCTCGTCCGTGCCGGTGACGATCGTGACGCCGGGCGTCAGCTTCACGAAGTCCTCGGCCTTCTGGATGTTCTTGGCCTCGATGGTCGCGGCCGAGAAGGCCGTGATCGAGGCCGGCACGTCGATCAGCGCCTCGTTGACGCGCCGCGCGGTGATGATGATCTCGCCGTCTTCGGGCGCCGCGGCGCTCGCGGCCTCGGCGGCGGGGGCGGCGGTCGACTGGGCGTGAAGCCCGGTGCTCAGCGCGGCACCCGCGACCCCGATCAGCAATCTTCCCGTCGCGCGCATCGCATGTCCCCCTGTTCGGTCCTCAGACGAGGACGTTCGCACCACTCATGTAGACGTGGACCTCCTGGAAGCGACCGTCGCGGACGCGCCAGAAATTGGTGTTGTTAAGTGTCGTGACCGAACCGTCGTGGCCGGTCAGTACCGCCTCGAACGACGCCGCGATGCGGCCGTGGGCGGCATCCACCGTGCAGGTGAAGCCGCGGTGGACGATGGTCGCATAGGCCGCGAAGAAATCTTCGAACATCCGCGCGATCGCCTGGCGGCCGGCGTGGCGGGTGTGCGAGGTCTGCACCGTGAACAGCGCTTCGTCGTGGAAGCAGCCGAGCGCGCCGCCCAGGTCCTTGCGGTCGACCGCGGCGAAGTAGCGATGCAGCGCGAGATCGATCAGCTGCTCGCGGCTGAGGCCGGGCTCGTACTGCATCAGGCGTCTCCCGACCTGAGCAGATTGTCGCCGCTCATATAGACATAGACCCGGTGGAAGCGGCCGTCCTTCAGGTAGAAGCGGTTGCAGTTCTCGTACCGTACCTCGGCACCGCCGTTCGGCGTGATCAGGACGGTGAACTGGGAGCAGATCGCGTCGGTTGCGGGATCGGCGACATGGACGAAGTTGCCGTGCCAGATGGCCGAGAAGTCCGCGAACAGCTTCCGGAACATGGCGGCGATGCCGGCGTCGCGGCCGTTGTGGACGGTGTTCGAGGTGACCTCGGTCAGCACCGCGTCCTCGGTGAAACAGTCGAGGACTTGGTCCAGCGCCTTGTTGTCGACGCCGTCGAAATAGCGCTTGGTGACGATGTCGATCAGATACGGGTAGGGCACCGGCACCGCAGCGGTCCCGCCCTCGGTCCAGCCGCTCATGCCCAGCCCCTCCTGATATCCGCGTCCTTGCCGACCTCTGGCGAGGGGAAGGCCTTCTTGCTGTGGTTGAGCCCGAGCGAGACGAGCATCTCGGCGGTCTTCCACGCGACGACGCCGGGGTTGATCACCGGCACCGGGAGCACGCTGGCGAGATAGGCGGCGGACTGGTGCATGGTGGTCGAGCCCAGCACGATGGCGTCCGCCCCGTCCTCCTCGATCGCCAGCAACGCCTCGGCGCGCAGCTTCTCGAAGATCACCTCTTCCTTGCCCGCCAGCAGCTCGGTAACGTCGGGCCGCGTGTCGATCGAGCGCAGCGAGGCGCAACGGTCGCCGAGCGCATAGTCGCCGAGTGTCTTCTCGTAGAGCGGGAACCACTGCGGCCACATGGTCAGCACGGTGAACGACTTGCCGAGCAGCATCGCGGCGTGGAACGCGGCCTCGCCCGGGCCGATGACCGGGATGCTGAGGCGGGAGCGCAGCGCGCGGACGCCTGAGTCGCTGACGGTATCCACGACGACCGCGGCATAGCCCTGGTCCTCGGCATCGATGCCGGCCTGGAACACCGTCCAGTCCATCAGCAGCATGTCGTGGTAGGAGTCGCCGAGCGCCGCGCCCCACTTCACCGCCTCGAACTCGGGCACGAAGCCCGGCGCGATCAGCGCATCCGGCAGCTGCGAACGCCGATTGGCGACGCCCGCCTGATCCATCGGGATGGGCACGATGACCTTGATGCGCTTGGCCTCGGACACGTCGCTTCGACCGCCTTTCCGATGTACCGGGAAAGGCTATTGTATACATTACAGGTCCGTCAAGGGGTGCGCGCACGGCCGAAACCACTTGTCAGCCGTTGTGTTCGGCGCGACACAGGGCGCGATGTCGAAGGCCGCCGATACCGCCTACCGCTACGTCCGGGGCGAGATCCTGTCGGGCGCGCTCGGGCCCGGGGCGCCGCTGCGCGAGGAAGCGCTGGCGGTTGCCTGCGGGGTGTCGCGCACGCCGGTGCGCGAGGCGCTGCGTCGGCTGGAGGCCGAACGCTTCATCCAGCGCTCCGAAACGCAGCGCAGCTATGTCGCCACTCTGTCGCCCGACGACATCGCCGAGGGGTTCGCGCTGCGCACCATGCTGGAGGGCCATGCCGCCGCCCGTGCCGCGGCGCGCATTGCGCCCGAGCAGATCGAGGCGATGGCGGCGCACAACGCCGCGGTCGGGGTGGCGGTCGGCGGCGCGACGGTCGATACCGCGAGCTTCGTCGCGCACAACCGCGCCTTCCACCAGATTGTCACCGACGCCGCCGGGTCTGAGCGGCTCGCGGCGATGCTGGCGACCGTCGTCGAACAGCCGATCGTGCTGCGCACCGCGCGGCACTACGACCGCGAGGCGGTGACCCGCAGCCACGCCGAGCACGACGAGTTGATCCTCGCCTTTCGCCGCCGCGACGCCGAATGGGCGCGCGCGGTGATGACCGCGCACATCCGGCGCGCCTTCCACGCCTATGACGACGCATTCCGCCAGGCCGGCTTGACCGGAGCGCGAACAGAAGAATAGATTGTATACAAACAGGGGCAGATCAGCGCATGGCCTATCGTCTCGGCGTCGATGTCGGCGGTACCTTCACCGATCTGCTGCTGCTCGATTCGGCGGGCGGTCGCTTCTGGCGGCACAAGACGCCTTCGACTCCGGCCGACAGTGCCACCGGCATCCTGACGGGTGTCGCCGCGATCTGCGACCAGGCCGGGATCGAGCCGTCCGCAATCGGGACGCTGCTGCACGGCACCACCGTCGCGACCAATGCCGTGCTGGAGGGCAAGGGGGCGCGCGTCGGGCTGATCGTCACCCGCGGCTACCGCCAGGTCATGCAGATCGCGCGCAGCTTCGTGCCCGGCGGCCTCGCCGGCTGGATCGTCTGGCCCAAGCCGGTGCCGATGGCGGCGCTGCAGGACACGGTCGAGGTCGACGGGCGGATCGACGGCCAGGGGGCGGAGGTCGCGGCCCTCGACGAAGCCTCGGTCCGCGCCGCGCTCGAACTGCTCAAGGCGCGGGGGGTCGAGGCGATCACCGTCAGTCTGACGAACGCCTATCTCAACGGCGACCATGAGGCCCGGATCGGCGCGCTCGCTGCCGAGATCATGCCCGGGACACCGGTGTCGCTGAGCCATGTCGTCCTGCC
The DNA here is from genome assembly GCF_007097155.1 of Glacieibacterium frigidum. Lineage (GTDB taxonomy): Bacteria > Pseudomonadota > Alphaproteobacteria > Sphingomonadales > Sphingomonadaceae > Glacieibacterium > Glacieibacterium frigidum. The sequence continues at coordinate 1,366,598 of NZ_VJWA01000002.1, read as the reverse complement.
CGAGATGCAGGAGTACGAGCGCACGCTGACCACCGTCGCCAATGCTGCCGTGCGTCCGGTCGTGGGCCGCTACGTCCGAAGCCTGCGCGCCAAGTTGCGCGACACCGGCATGCAGGGTCGCATCGCGCTGCTGCGCTCCGACGGCGGGCTGATGTCATCGGAAAAGGCCGAGGAGCATCCCGTCTCGCTGCTGATGTCGGGCCCGGCGGGCGGAGTCGCCGGGGCGCTGTGGGTCGGGCGCAACGCCGGATTGAAGAACATCCTGACGCTCGACGTCGGCGGCACCTCGACCGACGTCGCGCTGATCGAGAACCTAGAGCCGCGTCGCACCCGGACGACCGAGGTCGGTCACCTCAGCGTCCGCGCGTCGTCGCTCGACGTGAAGACCGTCGGCGCGGGCGGCGGTTCGATCGCGACGGTGCCCGAGCTGACCGGCGCGCTGCGCGTCGGGCCGCAGTCGGCGGGGGCGGTGCCGGGACCCGCCGCGTACGGCAAGGGCGGCGTGCTGCCGACCGTGACCGACGCCAATGTCGTGCTCGGTTACCTGCCCGAAAACCTGCTCGGCGGGGCGTTCCGCCTCGACCGGGCCGCTGCGACCGCTGCCGTGCAGACCATCGCCGATGCGCTCGGCATCGACCTGATGGCGGCGGCGCGCGGCATCATCGACATCGTCAACGAGAACATGTTCGGCGCCTTGCGCATGATCTCGGTGCAACAGGGCTATGATCCCCGCGACTTCGCCTTGATGGGTTTCGGCGGCGCCGGGCCGCTCCACGTCAACGCGGTCGCGCGGCTGATGGGCAGCTGGCCCGCGGTGTCGCCGGTGTCACCCGGCGTGCTGTGCGCGCTCGGTGACGCGACGACGCGGATGCGGACCGAGGCGGCGCGGTCATTCGCGCGCCTTGCCCGCGACACCAGCGAGGCCGACCTGCTCGGCGCGCTCGAGACGATGGCGGCGGCGACCGTCGCCGAACTCGTCGCCGAAGGCGTGCCCGAGGACGAAGTCACTTCGCTGTTCGAGATCGACGTGCGTTACGAGGGCCAGGCCTTCGAGGTGCCGATGACGATCACCCCCGACGTGCTGCGCGCCGACGGCATCGCGGGGCTGCTGGCGCGCTTCGACGAGGAGCATCGCCGCCTGTTCACGTTCAACATGGCCAGCCCGCACGAAATCGTGAACCTGCGCGCCGTCGCGCTGGGCCGCACGCTCGACCTGCCGGCGGCGCCGCTCGAACCGGGCGACGGGTCGCCTGCGGCGGCGAAGCTGCGCAACCACGAATTGTGGATGGACGGGCGGATGCAGCCGGCGGCGATCTACGACCGCGCGAAGCTGCGCGCCGGCGACGTCATCCCCGGCCCGGCGATCGTCGTCGAGATGGACTCGACGACGCTGATCGAAAGCGGCCATGCCGGCACCGTCGATGCCGTCGGCAACATCCTGATCCGTCCGGAGGCGCACTGATGCCCGCGACCATCGTCGAAACCAGCACGGTCCCCTTCGAAAAGGTCGCGATCGACCCCGTCACGCTCGACATCATCGAGAATGCGCTGCGCAACGCCCGCGTCGAGATGGACGCGACCCTGGTCCGCACCGCGATGTCGCCGGGCATCCGCGAGCAGGGCGACAGTTTCCCGCTGATCGCCGACCGGCACGGCCGCATGGTCGTCGGCCAGTTCGGCAGCTTCATCGGCGGCTTCCTCGACGGCTATGGCGGCACGGTCGAGGACGGCGACATGTTCTTCCTCAGCGACCCCTATTCGGTCGAGGGGGCGATCAGCCACTCGAACGACTGGCTGGTCCTGCTGCCCGTCTACAAGGCCGGCCGCCTGATCGCCTGGACCGCGATGTTCGGCCACCAGAGCGACATCGGCGGCAAGGTCGCGGGGTCGATGCCGATCAACGCGCACTCGATCTTCGAGGAAGGCGTGCGCATCCCGCCGGTCAAGATCTGGCGCAAGGGCGAGTATAACGAGGACCTGATCACCCTCGTCATGCACCAGACGCGCAAGCCCGACTGGTGCCGCGCCGACCTCAACGCGCTGATCGCCTCGTGCCGGGTCGCGGCGCGGCGGGTGCTCGAACTCAGCGAACGCTTCGGCGACGAGCTGTATGTCGCCGCGACCGAGGAACTGCTGGCGCGCAACCACCGCGCGATGAAGACGCTGATCGCCAGCTCGATCGGCACCGAGCCGGTCAGCTTCGAGGATTTCATCTGCGACGACGGCATGGGCTTCGGCCCTTACCGGATCCGCTGCACGATGCACCGCGAGGGCGACCGGGTCATCCTCGACTTCGCCGGCACCGACCCGCAGTCGGACGCCTCGATCAACTTCTATCTCAACGAGAACATGTTCAAGATGTTCTTCGGCATCTACATGATCATGGTCTTCGACCCCGCGATCCTGTTCAACGACGGCTTCTACGATCTGATCGAGGTGCGGATTCCGGAAGGGTCGCTGCTCAAGCCGAAGTTCCCGGCGGCACTGTCGGGGCGGACGCACGCGCTGGGCCGCATCTTCGACATCCTGGGCGGGCTGCTCGGGCAGCGGACGCCCGAATTCCTCAACGCTGCGGGGTTCTCGTCGAGCCCCCACCTCTTCTACTCGGGCGTCGACCGCACGGGGCAGTGGTTCCAGCTGTTCCAGATCGGCTTCGGCGGCATACCCGGGCGGCCGATGGGCGACGGGCCCGACGGGCATTCGCTGTGGCCGGGCTTCACCAACGTGCCGAACGAGTTCCTCGAACGCTATTTCCCGCTGCGCATCGAACGCTACGAGACCGTGCCCGACAGCGGCGGCGCCGGGCTGCACCGCGGCGGCAACGGCATCCACATGACCTATCGCTTCCTCGAACCCGGCATCGTCGCGATCCACGACGACCGCTGGTTCGTTCCCCCCTGGGGCGTCAACGGCGGCGCACCGGGCGCTCGGGCGCGCAAGATCCTCGAGCGCGCCGACGGGAGCGAGGCGATCGTCGGCAACAAGCTCGAGGATCTGGCTGTCGAGGCCGGCGACCAGCTGCACTTCATCACCTGGGGCGGCGGCGGCTGGGGCGACCCGCTGCTGCGCGACCCGGCGCTGGTCGAGAAGGAGGTCGGCGAGGGGCTGGTCACCGCCGCCGGGGCGCGCGCCTACGGCGTCGTGGTCGGCGATGCGGCGGCGACCGAGGCCCTGCGGGCCGAAATCCGCGCCGCACGGCCGGCGACCGCCGCGCTGTTCGACCGGGGGCCGGAGATCGAGACGCTGCGGGCGAACTGCCTCGCCGAAACCGGGCTGCCCGCGCCGCGCCAGCCGGTCTGGCGCCCGGAGCGCGCCGCGGCGTGAGCGAGCCTGTCAACAGCGGCGCGCTGGCGGGGCTGCGCGTCATCGAGCTCGGCCAGCTGATCGCGGGGCCGTTCTGCGGCCAGCTGCTTGGCGACATGGGGGCAGAGGTCATCAAGGTCGAGCCGCCCGCCGCCGACGGCAAGCGCGGCGGCGACCCGATGCGCGAATGGGGCCGCGGCGATGCCAAGCTGTGGTGGGAGGTGGTGTCGCGCAACAAGAAGTCGGTCAGCGCCAACCTGCGCGTCGCCGAGGGGCAGGCACTCGTCCGCAAGCTCGCCGCCACTGCCGACATACTCATCGAGAATTTCAAGCCCGGCACGCTCGAGAAATGGGGCCTGGGTCCCGACGTGCTGATGGCCGACAATCCGCGGCTGATCGTCGTGCGCGTCTCGGGCTACGGCCAGACCGGCCCCTATGCCGACCGCGCCGGCTTCGGCGGCATCGGCGAGGCGATGGGCGGCTGGCGCGCGATCGTCGGCGATCCCGACCGGCCGCCGTCGCGCATGGGCGTCTCGATCGGTGACAGCCTCGCCGCGACCTACGGCTGCATGGGCGCACTCGCGGCACTGCACGCACGCGAACGCACGGGCCGCGGCCAGGTCGTCGATTCGGCGCTGTACGAGGCGGTTCTGCAGGTCATGGAGAGCCTCGTCCCCGAATATCAGGTATCGGGCGTCATCCGCGAACGGTCGGGGTCGGTGCTGCCCGGCATCGCGCCGTCGAACGTCTATCCCTGCCGCGACGGCGAATATCTGATCGGCGCCAACCAAGACGCGGTGTTCGCCCGGCTGTGCGCCGCGATGGGCCAGCCCGAGCTGGCGCAGGATCCTCGCTACGTCGACCACGTCTCGCGCGGGCGCAACCAGGTCGAGCTCGACGGGCGCGTCGCCGACTGGACGCGGACGCGGACCGTTGCCGAAGTCGAGGCCGCGATGATCGCGCACAGCGTCCCGGCCGGCACGATCTACCGCGCGCCGGAGATGCTCGCCGACCCGCATTTCGCCGCGCGCGAGGCACTGGTCGAGCTCGACACCCCGCGCTGGGGCACGCTGACCATGCAGAACAGCTTCCCGAAGCTCAGCGACACGCCGTCGAGCGTGCGGACGCCGGCGCCCGACTCCGTCGGCGCGCATAATCACGAGGTCTATGCCGGCCTGCTCGGCCTCTCCGACACCGAGATCGAGGCGCTGCGGGCGGCGGGCGCGATCTGATGGGCGACGATCTCGCCGCTTCCTACGCGGCGTCGTTCGACGGACATCTGCCGTTCGGCGAGCGGCCCGCGCTGCTGCTCGTCGACGTCTGCATGGCCTATCTGACCCCCGGCGCGGCGCTCCATGACCCTGCGTTCGAGGCGGCGATCCCGGTGCTGGAGCGGCTGGTGGCAGCGGCGCGGGCGGCGGCTGTGCCGGTGTTGTTCACCCGCGTCGTCTATACCGCGGGCGGCCGCGACGGCGGGCTGTTCTACCGCAAGCTACCGGTGCTGAGCGTCTTCGATGCCGGGTCGCCGCTCGGCGATTTTCCGCCCTCGCTGAGGCCCGGCCCCGACGATGTCGTCGTCACCAAGCAATATGCCTCGTCGTTCTTCGGCACGGCGCTGGCGTCGACGCTCCGCGGTCTCGGCATCGACACGCTGCTCGTGACCGGCTTCTCGACGTCGGGATGCGTCCGGGCGACGGCGCTCGATGCGCTGCAGCACGGCTTTGCGCCGTTCGTCGTGCGCGATGCCTGCGCCGACCGGCATTCGGCCCCGCACGAAGCCAACCTGTTCGACCTGCAGGCGAAATACGCCGAGGTCATCGACAGCGAGACGGCCGTGGACTTGCTCGGCCGGACAGTCACCTCATCCGGTTGAAATCGCCGACCCGGGGCGACTTCAAAACCACGCCCGCACGCCCGCGCGGATCGTCCAGCCGCCGGGATCGTCGCCGTCGGCACGCGCCAGCCGCGCCGTGCCGCCGAGCTTGCGGTCGTAGACGGCGGCGACATAGGGCGCGAACTTGCGGCTGAATTCGTAGCGCAGCGCCGCGCCGGTCTCGACGCGCGAGAAGCCCGACGCGACGCGGCGGTCGGCGGCGTCGTTGAGGTACAGGTCGGTCTCGACCATCGGCGAGACGATCAGCCGGTTGGTGACCAGCAGGTCGAAGCTCTGCTTGAAGCGGATCGACACGTCGCCCTCGAAGCCGATGAAAGCGTGGAGTTCGGTTTCGAGCAGGTACGGCGACAGGCCCTGGACCCCGACCACCGCATAGCCGCGCCGGTCGGGTTCGAGGTCGTAGCGCACGCCGCCCTGCACATCGAAGAAGCTGTAGGCATTGCGGCTGTACAGCGCCTGGAACTCGGCCTGCTCGACCTTGCGGCCGGCGCGCTCCCCTTCCGCCTTGTACCAGAATTTGTCGCGGTCGCCGCCGACCCAGCCCTCGGCGTCCCAGTTGAGCAGCCCGGCGCCATCGTCGCGCGCATAATCGAGCTCGATGCGGTTGTAGGTGTAGGTGCGCTCGTGGTGCCCCATCGCGCCCATGTCGACCTGCCGGTCCATGACCGCCTTGTCGGCGGGTGCCGGTGCGACCGCCGGCCCGTCGCTCGGCTGGGCGAAGGCGGGGGCGGCGACCAGCAGCGCGAGCGCCAGCGCCCGCATCAATGGCTGCCGTGCCCGGCGTGCGCCGCCGCGGGCGTGCCGTCGCGATTGTCGACCGACGCGACCACCAGCTTCTGCATCATGCCCGACTCCATGTGGTAGAGCAGGTGGCAGTGGATCGGCCATTCGCCCGCCTCGTCGGCGGTCAGCAGCACCGACTGGGTGCGGCCCGGCGCGACGGCGATGACGTTCTTGTCGGGCATGCGGTCGATCGGCTGACCGTTCTCGACCTGGAAGAACATGCCGTGCAGGTGCATCGGGTGCGCCATCATCGTCTCGTTGACGAAGGTGACGCGGACGCGCTCGTTGAACGCGACGCGGATCGGCGGCGCCTCGCCGAACTTCGCGCCGTTCAATGTCCAGATGTAGCGCTCCATGTTGCCCGACACCTTGACGACGATCTCGCGCGTCGGGGCGCGCGTGTCGGCCTGGGGCCGGAGCGCCACGAGGTCGCGCATCGACAGCACGCGGCTGCCGTAGGGAGCACCGCTCGCCCAGCCGAAGACGCGGCCCGAGCCGTCGGTGTCGCCCTCGCGCGCCAGCGCCGGCATGCCCATGTCGTGGCCCGCCATCGGGTCATTGCCATAGCCATAGTCGACGCGCGGGAACGGCGTGCCGCCTGCAACCTTCGCCGCGACCGCGGTGCCGCTGCGCGGTTGTGACTGCGCCGCCGGGGTGCAGTGCCCCATCGCGGCGTGTTCGGGCGTGCAGGCGGGCGCAGCAGGCGGCGGCGGGGCGGCGGTGCAATGGCCCATCGCCGCATGCTCGGGGGTGCAGGCGGGTGCCGGTGCGGCGGGGGGTGTCATCGTGCAATGGCCCATGGCGGCGTGTTCGGCGGTGCAGGCCGGCGCGGCCGTCGCCGGGAGCGCCTGGCGTGCGGCGGCGCGGGTCAGCGTCGCGTCGTCCATCGCCGCCATGTCGTGCCCGGCCATCGGCGCGGCGCCCGCCATCTTCATGCCGCCCATCGCATGGCCCATCTCGCTCATCAGCAGCACTTGGCGCGGGCGCGGCGCAGGGGCGGTGACCGCCATCCCGGCGCGCGGGGCGAAGCTCGCCAGCACCGACGCCTTGCGGTCGAGCGTCTCCACCCACAGCGGATACGCCTGGTCCTTCGGCCGCACGACGACATCATAGGTCTCGGCGACGCCGATACGGAATTCGTCGACCTCGACCGGCTGCACGGCACGTCCGTCGGCGGCGACGATCGTCATCGTCAGCCCCGGCAGCCGCACGTCCATGAAACTCATCGCCGAGCCGTTGACGAAGCGCAGGCGGACCGTCTCGCCGGGCGTGAAGCGCAGCGACGGGTTGCGTGCCGAGGGCTCGCCGTTGACCAGCAGCGTGTAATTGCCGACGTCGGCGATGTCGGTCGGGTCCATCCGCATCCGCCCCCACGCCGCGCGATCGGCGAGCGTCGCCTTCAGCCCGAACTTGCGCGCGTCGGCGATCAGCTCGGGGGTCGTGCGCTTCGAGAAGTTGTAATAGCCGGCGTCGCCCTTGAGGTTGCGCAGGATGCGCTCGGGCGTCTCGCGCGTGTGCTCGGACAGCAGCACCACCTGTTCACGGTCGACCTTCAGCGCGATGTCGCTGCCCGCCTTGGGGTCGATGATCAGCGCGCCGTACTGCCCGGCCTGCTCCTGCGTCGCCGAGTGCGCGTGGTACCAATAGGTCCCCGACTGGCGCAGCGGCAGCGTCGCGGTGAAGGTCGCGCCGGGCTCGATGCCGGTGAAGCCGTTGAACCCCGGCGAGCCGTCGTTCTCGCCCGGGATCAGCAGCCCGTGCCAGTGGATCGAGGTCTTTTCCTTGAGGCGGTTGGTGATGCGCACCTCGCCCGTCTCACCCTCGGTGAAGCGCAGCACCGGGCCGGGCACGCTGCCGTTCAGCGTGATGACGCTCGCCTTGCGCCCGGGCTCGATCTCGCGAACCTGCCGCTCGATCGTCAGGTCGTAGGTGCGCGCCTGCACGCTCGCCGCGGTTGCCAGCACCAGCAGGAAAGCCGTCAGTCGCACGCCGATCTCCTGTCGCATGGGCCTCAGATGGCGCGCCGGGTCGTATTCGGCAACCGGCGAACCCGCTGTCACCTGCCCGCGGGGCTTCGGCGCGGCAAGGCGCGTATTGACCCACGCGCGCCGACCGCAGACTGGTCCTCGCGTGTCCGACCGATCGAACTCAAGGCTGTTGGCAGCGTGACGCGGCCGCGCCCCTGGCAGGTCTTCGGCGGGCTGCTGCTGATCATCGTGCTGACGCAGCTGCTGACGTCGTGGCTTGGCAGCCGCCGCCCGGCCGAGCCGCCGACGCTGTTCGCCGGCGTGGCCGCGCTCGCCGATCCGCGCGCGCCAACGCTGGGACCCGCCAGCGCGAACGTCCTGATCTACGTGGTTTCGGACTATGCCTGCGGCAACTGCCGCGCGCTGCACCCGGCGCTGCGGACCCTCGTCGCCGAGGACCCCGACGTCCGGCTGGTCTACCGCGACTGGCCGACCCTCGGGGCCCGCTCGACCCGCGCCGCGCGCCTCGCCCTCGCCAGCGCCGCGCAAGGACGGCACGCGGCGTTCGACGATGCGCTGATGCGGCGCGGCGGGTCGCTCGACGAGACGGCGTTGCGTGCCGCCGCCGCTGCCGCCGGGGTCGACTGGCAGCGCCTCGAACGCGACGCGGCGAGCCCCGCGGTGACCCGCCTGCTCGACGACACCGATCGCCTGGCGCGCGGGCTGGGCCTCGCCGGGACGCCGGTGCTCGTCGTCGGGCCCTATCTGGTCACCGGACGCGTGCCCCTCGAGCGGCTGCGCGAGCTCGTGCGCGACGCCCGCGCCCCGTAAGGACTGCCGATCAGGCCATGACCCCCTGGCGACGGCGCATCGCGCCGCCCACCATGCCGAAGCCGGCGATCAGCATCGCCCAGGTCCCGGGCTCCGGAATCGCCGCCTGTACCGCGCCGATCCAGCTGCTGTGGAGGTAGATCGGCACATAGCCGCTGAATTCGCCCCAGCTCGCGTTGAGGAATAGGTCGACGTCGCCGAAGTCGTTGCCGAAGGTCAGGCCGTAGCTGTTGATCGACGCAAGCTTGCCGTCGATGAACCCCGGCCCGCCCGAATCGCCGCCCGCGATGCCGACTTCGCGCGCGCCCAGGCCGGTATTGCAGAAGGTCCCGGCCGGCAGCGCGATGGCAACGGCGATGTTGCAGGACGAGTCGTTCTCCGCCAGCCCGTTGTCGAAGTCCGACACGAACGAAAAGGCGTATTCGGACGCCGTGCCGAAGTTGAGCACGCCGTTCCAGCGCGGGTCGCCGAGGCGGAACTCGTACGTGTTGTCCCCTTCGCGGAGCCGGTTGGTGCCGAGATCGGTGCCCAGCGCGCCGCCTTCGCTCGACCGCAGGCCGTAGCCCGCGACGTTGAACGCCTTGCCGGTCAGATCGCCCTCGTCATACAGGTCGTACGCCGTCGCCCAGGACGGCGCGGCACTGCCCAGGCGCAGCACCGCGATGTCGTTCTGGTCGATGACCTGGCCGGTATAGGCCGGATTGACGAAAGTCTCGGTGATGTCGATCGCGGTCGCCGCGGCATTGCCCAGCGCGCCGGCGTCGGGATCGCCGTTCCAGAAGATCGCGGTCACCTTGTCGGGCGTCAGGCCCGACGACAACGGGCTGACGCAGTGCGCGGCGGTGACGATCGTGCGCCGGTCGGAGCCGAGGCTGCCCGAGCAGACCGCGGCGCCCAGCTGGCCGTAATCCATCAGCAGCTGCACGACGCCGGCCTTCTGCGGCTGCGTGGGCAGATAGATCGGGTTGCCACCGCCCGCGATCGTGGCGGTCGAGGTCTGGCCGACGATGCGGCTGACCGCCGTCCAGCTGAGGCCGTTCGCACTGCCCGACTGGGTCCGGCCGATGCCGTTGGCGGCGAACGCCGGCGTCGCCAGCACGGCCGCGCACAGCATGAGGGTCTTGATCGTCATGTCGGTCTCCTGTCGGGGGGCGGGTCAGGCGGCGACGGTCGCGGCGCGGCGACGGCGGGCGCGGAGGCCGACCGCGCCGAAGCCCGCGATCAGCATCGCCCAGGTCGCGGGCTCGGGTACCGGCGCAGCGAAGTCCGTGACATCGACCGCGAAATTGTCGATCAGCGGGCCGTAGCCGCCGCCGCTGTAGGTCCCGAGCTCGAACTGAAAGGCCCCGGCGATGACCGGGCGGAAGCTGATCGACTGGCGCGTCGTCGGGTAGTCGCCGAAGAGGCCGTAGCCGTAGGCGAAGTACTGATCGAAGATCCGCACCGTGTTCTCGCCCTCGGTATAGGGGTAGAAGTCGGCGAAATCGAAGAAGGCGGTGCCGTCGAGGTAATAGACCTCCTGGTAGGATTCGGGGTTGGTCTGCTCGAAGTAGAACTGCAGATAGGGCACGTCCTCGCCCAGCGGGCGGATCTGATTGCCCGCCATATCCCACGAGATGGTGACGACCTGGCCGGCATCGTAGCGGAAGGTCGACTTGCTCTTCATGAAGCCGCCGGTCAGCCCGCCGCCGAGGTCGATGACCGTGCTGCCGACGGTGTAGCCGAGCGTGTTGCCGGTACCGATGACGTCGACATAGCCGTCGATGGTCCAGTTGCTCAGGCTGGTCTGGAAGGTCGCGGTGCCGCCGCCCGCCTCTCCGTTGAAATCGTCGAAGAAGATGCGTTCGGCGGCGGCCGGCGCGGCGCCGAGCATGAGTGCGGCGAGCGGCGCGGCCTTCGCGAGGCGTCGCAGGGCGGTGCGCGTCGGCGCGGACTTCGATGCGGCATGGTTCACGGCAGCTCTCCCTGTGGGTTGGACGGTCAGATCGATGCGGTCGGGGTGAAATCGGCGCGGCGCGCGGCGGGCGCGAAGTCGGCACGCAGGCTGGCCGCGATCGCCGGGCAGCGGGTCATCAGTTCGGCGACCAGCGCGCCGTCGAGGCGGTAGAGCAGGGTCGGCGCGACGGTGCGCACGGCATCGGTGAAGGGCAGGCCGCCGAGCGCTTCGGCGACGCCGAGGTAGCTGCCCGCCGACCAGACGCGCGTCCCGCCGTCGTCGGCCAGCGCGCCTTCGGTCACCACGAGCAGCGCGGCCGCATCGCCGGGGGCGACGATCTCGACTCCCGCCGGCACTTCGAACAGCGCGCCCTCGCGCAACAGTTCGAGGCAGCCGCGGCGATCGGTCGGCAGCGCCGCGAACAGCGGCACGCGACGCAGCTGGTCGGTCAGGGGGCGCGTCGGGGCGCGGAAGCTTTCGAGCGAGGCCATGCGCCTTGATGCGCCCGCACCGGCGCCGGCGCGTCACCCGGACGGCGGGCAATAGTCTCCGTAAATCGGCGGAGATCAGCCGAGGTGCAGGAATCCGCGTCGCGCGGCGTGGGCGACGGCGGCGGTGCGCTCGCGCACCCCGAACTTGAGCAGGATCGCCTCGACATGCGACCGCGCGGTCGCCTCGCCCACCCCCAGCCGGTCGGCGATGACCTTGTTGCGCAGCCCTTCGGCGAGCAGTGCCAGCACGTCGCGCTCGCGCGCCGTCAGCATGACGCGCGGGCCGTTCTCGACAAGCTGCCGCGCCACCTCCGACTGGACATAGCGCCGCCCCGCCAGCACCGCGCGCACCGCAGTGATCAGCTCGCGGTCGAGCGAATCCTTGAGCAGATAGCCGTGCACCCCGGCCTGCAGCGCGCGGTGCGCGGGCTCGTCGCCGGCATAGGTGGTCATCATGACGATCTTGGCGGCAGGGGCCAATGCCTTGATCTCGCCGGCGAGATCGACCCCGTCCTCCTTGCGCAGGCGGAAATCGAGCAGCACCACATCGGGGCGGCGCGCGGTCGCGAGCAGGCGCGCCTCGTGCCCGTTGGCGGCGAGGTCGGCAGGCGCGAAGTCGGGCTCGGTCGCCAGCATCGCGGCGACCCCGCTGCGCACCACCGGATGGTCGTCGACGCACAGGATGCGCAGCAGGCCGGTCACAGCGGCACCTCCGCCGTGACCCGCGTGCCCCGGCCCGGCGCCGCATCGACGGTGAGCACGCCGCCCAGCGCCTCGATCCGCTCGCGCATCCCGAGCAGCCCCCAATGCCCGCCGAGCGCCGACAATTCGGGCGCGGCACGAAAGCCGACCCCGTCGTCGACGATGCTGAGGCGCGCCTGTTCGGCGGTCGTCCGCGCCGCGACGTCGATCCGCGTCGCACTGGCGTGGCGCGCGGCGTTGCCCAGCGCCTCCTGCGCGACGCGCAGCAACGCGCCCGTCACGGTCTGGCCGGGTTGTCCGGACAACTCGCAATCGAGGCTGATCTGCGCGTCGCTCTGCGTCCGCGTCGTGGCGATCGCCTGTTCGAGCCCCTTCTGCAGGTCATGGTCCGACGTCGCGGCGCGCATGTCCCACACCGCCTGGCGCGTTTCGGAGACCCAGCGCCCGGCCTCGTCGGCCATGGTGCTGAGCACGCCGTTGACGCTGGCGGGGTCGCGCTTCGCCGCCGCGCGCAGCTGCAGGGTGATGCCGGTAAAGCCCTGAAGCAGCGTGTCGTGCAGCTCGCGGGCGAGGCGCGTGCGCTCGTCGAGCACCGCGGCATAGCGCTGCTCGAGCGTCCGCGCGCGGTAGCGGACGAAGACCACCACCGTGACCAGGATGGTCAGGATGACCGCGAGTGCGACGAGCCCGAGCAGCTGCGTCCGCTGCGTCGCCCAGGCGGCGTCGCGCCGCGCCAGCTGCGCCTCGCGCTCGGCGACCGCGGTCTGGGCGTTGGCATCGGCAATCGCCGAGCGCAGCGTCGTCGCGGCAAGTTCGTTGCGCACTTTTTCCGCGTTGCGCAGATGGTCGAGCGCCTCGGTCGTGCGCCCGCTGTCGGCAGCGATGCGCGACGCGAGGTCGTAGGTGTCGCGCCGCCCCGCGGGATCGGTCTCGTCGATCAGGTCGAGCGCGATGCGGACGTGCGGATAGGCGGCAGTGGCCCGGCCGAGCAGCATCAGCCCCTCGGCAAAGGCATAATGCGCATTGTGCCGCTCGAGCGGCGACCCCGACTTCTCGGCCGCCGCGACATAGGCCTGGTACAGCGGCAGTGCGGCGGCGGCGTTGCCCAGGCTCGCCTCGACCAGTGCCATGACGCCGCGCGTGCTGTTGACGACATCGCTCTCCCAGCGCGTGCCGCTCGACCGCCCGCGCTGCTGCAGCATCGCGGCCGCCCTCTGCGCGGTGCCCCGGGCCTCGTCGAGGCGGCCGAGCTTGACCAGCACCTCGGCCTTGCTGGCGAGCATGCCGACCGGGTCCCAGCGCGCGCTGTTGCCGTACAGCCGGTCGATCCGGTCGTAATCCGCCAGCGCGCCGGTCAGGTCGCCGATGTCGTAGCGGATGTTGGCGGCGTTCAGCCGTGCGATCGCCGCGCGCTCGATGTCGCCCGCATCGACGAAGGCGCGCGCGCCGCGGTCGAGACGCTGCATCGCGGCATAAGGGTCGTTTAGCCGCCACAGCGCGATCCCCGACTGGTTCATTGCATTGCCGTAGCAGCGCCGGTCGCCCGCCCCGGCGCACAGACCCGCCGCCCGGTCGGCGATGGCGATCGCACGCCGCAGGTCGCCGCCGAGCAGTGCGTAGATGACTGCGGAATTGAGCGCCGCGCCCGCCTTCGCCGGCTCGCCGCCGGTCTCGAAGGTCTTGGACAAGGCGATGACGGCGGGGATCTTGGCGAGCATCTCCGGCGCCGGTACGGACCGCATCGCATCGGCGCGGACCGCCGCCAGCCGGGCGTCGAGTTCCGGCGAACCGGCAGCTGCCCGCTGGACGCCGAAAGCCAGGGCGAGCAGAGCCAGCAACCACGCTGTCGTTCGCGGGATTGAAACGAGCATGAAATCAAATAGGCCCGCCCGCACCGGTGACTGCAATCGAAACTTTGGATCGGCGCGGCGAGGGGCGAGCCGGTGACCACCGCCCGCGACGCGACGCTGGCATTGCTCGGCCAGCGTGCCGCCGACGCGACGATCTGCCCGAGCGAGGTGGCGCGCGCGCTGGACGCGGACGACTGGCGCGGTACCATGCCGGCGGTGCACGCGGCGATCGATCTGCTGGTTGCGGAGGGGCTGGTGCGGCTGAGCTGGAAAGGCGAAATGCTGGCGGCGCGTGCCGGACCGTATCGCATCCGTCGTGCCTAGCAACCGGTCCGTCGGCTCGCGACGAGCCGACGGACCCTTGTTCGCCCGGGAGGGTTCAACGCCGATGACCCCGCATTACTCCGTCGAGACGATCGCTTGACGGTGTCCGGACTATATTGCCGTTCCGCATTGTCGATCGTCGTAGCCGGGCTGGCGCATGCGGCGGTCGCGCAGCCGTTGACCGACCAGGATCTGCAGGCCGAGCTGCCGCCGCTGACCGGCGAAGCGGCGCCCGTCGTGCCGCCGCAACCGACCCCCGCCGACCCGGCGCTCGGTGCGCCGCTGGTGCCGCTCGGTACCGCCGTTGCCGAGACACCCGCGACGGTCGTTGTCGCCGATACCGACGCGCCGCGCATTGGTTACCGCGTCGAGGTGACGGGCCTCGACGATGATGCCCTCGAAGCGCGGTTCAAGGGCCTGTCGGCGCTGCTCGGCAAGGGGCGTACTGCCGAGAATGCCGCGCAGATCGCCGCGCGCGCCGAGGAGGACGAGGCGCTGATGGCGCGGCTGCTGCGCTCCGAAGGCTATTTCGATGCGGTCGCCACCAGCACGGTCATCGCGACGCCGGACGCCAAGGGGCAGCTGGCGGTGACGCTGACCGCCACCAAGGGCTCGCGCTATTCGCTCGGCCGCATCGTCATCTCCGACGCCGCCGCCGAGCCGCGCGGCTATGCCCTCGAGGCGCTCGAACTGAAGACCGGCGACCCGATCGTCGCCGCAGTGGTCGAGAGCGGCGAGGCACGCATCGCGTTGCGCCTGCCCGAGCGCGGCTACCCCTTCGCCACCGTCGGCCAGCGCGACATCCTGCTCGACGAGGCGACGCACGTCGGCGACTACACCTTGCCCGTCACCGCGGGGCGCAAGGCGCGCTTCGGGGGCCTGCGCGTCGCGGGCGACCCGGTGTTCGACGTGGACCATATCGCGCTGCTGCCGCGCTTCGAGGCGGGCGAGATCTACGACAGCCGCCAGGTCGACGACCTCCGCCAGGCGCTGATCGGCACCAGCCTGTTGTCGACCGTGTCGGTCGAGCCCGTCGCCACCGGTACCATCGCCGCCGACGGCACCGAGACGGTCGACCTGCTCGTCCGCCAGACGCGCGGGCCGGCACGGGTGCTCGCCGCGAGCATAGGCTACGGCACCGGCGAGGGGCTGAAGGCGACCGGCAGCTGGACCCACCGCAACCTGTTCCCGCCCGAGGGCGCGCTGACAGTCGCGGCGATCGCGGGCACGCAGGAGCAGGGTGTCAGCGCGCAGTTCCGCCGCTCGAACGCCGGCCAGCGCGACCGCGCCTTCCAGCTCGGCACCTCGCTCGCGCGCCAGCGCTTCGAGGCGTACAATGCCGAGACCTTCAACCTGAATGCCAGCCTGTCGCGCAGCAGCACGCCGATCTGGCAGAAGCGCTGGACGTGGAGCGTCGGCACCGAGCTGATCGCGTCGCGCGAGACCGCCTTCGACGCGACGCGGCTCGACCGTGATCGCGGGACCTATTTCATCGCAGCCCTGCCGCTGCAGCTGGGGTACGACCGGTCGAACAGCCTGCTCGACCCGACGCGCGGCTTCCGCCTGACCGCACGCGTCAGTCCCGAGGCGCAGAAGCAGACCAGCGCAGGATTCGAGGGCTATGCGCGCACCCTGTTCGAGGCGAGTGCCTATTTCCCGGTCACCGACGCGATCGTGCTGGCGGGCCGCGCGCGGGTCGGCAGCATCGTCGGGGCGTCACGCGACTCGATCGCGCCGTCGCGGCGGCTGTACGCCGGTGGCGGCGGGTCGGTGCGCGGCTTCGGCTTCCAGGAGCTGGGCCCGCGCGACCTCGACAACAAGCCGCTCGGCGGGCGGTCGCTGACCGAGTTCGGCGCCGAGGTGCGCTACCGCTTCGGCAACTTCGGCATCGTGCCCTTCGTCGACGGCGGCCGCGTCGGCGAGGCGTCGTCGCCGTCGCTGAGCGGCATGCGCTATGGCGCGGGGATCGGCGGGCGCTACTACACCAACTTCGGACCGATGCGGATCGACGTCGCGACGCCGCTCGGCCGCCGGCCCGGCGAAGGGCGCGTCGCGCTGTACATCTCTATCGGCCAGGCATTCTGAGCGTGCGGCGCGTCCTGCTCTGGGTCGCCGGCATCGTCGCCGGTCTGGCCGTGCTCGTCGTGGCGCTGATCGCCGGGCTCAACACCCAGCCGGGCAAGCGATTTATCCTGAACCAGCTGGCCGGCTTCACCAGCGCGACGGGTCTCAACTACCGCGCGGGACGAATCGACGGGTCGATCTATGGCCGGATGACGCTGCGCGACGTCGAGGTGCGCGACCTGAAGGGCGTGCTCGCAACCGCGCCCGCGGTGGTCGTCGACTGGTCGCCGCTGCCCGCGCTGAGCCAGCGGATCGAGATCGCCGAGGTGCTGGTCGACGAGGCGCAGCTGCTGCGCCGCCCGGTGCTGGGGCCGTCGGACCCCGACGAGCCGCTGCTCCCCGACATCGACCTCAAGCTCGACCGCCTCGTCGTCAACCGGCTCGAGATCGCGCCCGCGGTCACCGGCCGGCGCCATGTCGCGCGGCTGAGCGCGGCGATCGACATCGCCGACGGCCGCGCGAAGGTCACCGCCGATGCCGCCGCGGTGCAGGGTGCGGGCCTGTCGGGCGGCGACACGCTGCGCCTGCGCCTCGACGCGGTGCCCGCCAACAACCGCCTGATCGTCGATGCGCGGCTCGCAGGCCCGGCGGGCGGGCTGGTCGACAGCTATGCGAAACTCGGCAAGCCGCTGCTGCTGACCGTCGCGGGGCGGGGCAGCTGGCAGGCGTGGCAAGGCCAGGTCGCGGCACAGGCCGGCGGCGCGCCGCTCGCAGACCTCGCGGTCACGGGCCGCGACGGCATTTTCGGCGTGCGCGGCCGCGTCGAGCCGCAGCGGCTGTTCGCCACCGGTCCGGTCGCGTCGCTGACCGACGGCGGTGTCCTCATCGACGCGACCGCGCGCCTTGCCGAGCGCCGCGTCGACCTGACCGCGACCGCCGAGTCGACCGCCTTCCGTGCGAACGCGACCGGGCTGCTCGACCTCGCCGAGAGCCGCTTCGGCAATTTCCGCGTTGCCGGGCAGCTGCTCCGCCCCGGGGCGGTCGCGCCGAACCTCGCGGGTCGCGATCTGCGCTTCGCAGTCGTCCTCGACGGGCCGTTCGGCACGCCAGCGCTGGCGTACGACCTCAGCGCGACGACGCTCGTCTTCAACGGCACGACGGTCGAGATGCTCGCCGCGACGGGCCGCGCGACGATCGATGCCGAGCGCATCCTGATTCCGGTCAGTGCCCGCGCCCGCCGCGTCACCGGGCTCAACGCCGCCGCCGGCGGGCTGCTGACCAATCTCCGCGTCGACGGCGACCTCGCCTGGTCGAACGGGCGGCTGTTGTCGGACAATCTGCGCCTGCGCTCCGACCGCCTCGATGCGACAGCCATCGTCGTCGCGACGCCCGCGACGGGCCAGTACAACGGCGCGCTGAAGGGCCGGGTCAACGACTATCGCGTCGAGGGACTGGGCCGCGTCGACCTGCTGACCGACGCGCGGCTGGTCAGCGGCGCACGCGGCGGCTTCGGCATCACCGGCAGCGTCCGCGTCGCGACGCGGCAGCTCGACAACGCGAGCTTGCGCGAACAGCTCGGCGGCAACGCCGTCGCCACGGCGCGCATCGCCTATGATCCCGCGGGCGTCGCGCGCTTCAGCGCCCTGCGCCTGACCGCGCCGCGCTTCCGGATCACCGGCGGCGAGGGCAGCTATCGTCCAGACGGCCGCATCGCCTTCCAAGCGCAGGGATCGTCGACCCAGTACGGCCCACTGTCGGTCAGCGGCAGCGGCACCGTCGCGCGCCCGCTCGTCCGGCTGCGCGCCGCGCGGCCCAATGTCGGGGTCCAGTTGAACAATGTCGTCGCCGACCTCGAGGGCACTGCCGCGGGCTACCGCATCAAGGCGACCGGCGGCTCGGAGTACGGGCCTTTCGCCGCGAACGTGCTCGTGCGTTCAGGCGCCGGGCCGCTGACCGTCGATATCGCCAGCGCGCGCTTCGCCGGCATCGATTTCAGGGGCAGCGTCGCGCAGACCGAGGCCGGACCGTTCGCCGGGCGGCTGACGCTCGCGGGCTCGGGCTTCAACGGCGGCGTGCTGCTGGCGTCCGAGCGCGGCGTCCAGCGCGCCACGGTCGACGTCCGCGCCAGTGCCGCGCGCATCCCGGGAACGGTGCCGATCACCATCGGGTCGGGCACCGTCCGCGCCACCGCGCTGCTGACGCCCGGCACGCCGTCGGTCAGCGGCACCGCCTATCTCGCCGACCTGCGCTCGGGGACGCTGCTGGTGAAGCGCGTCCAGTCGAAGTTCGACTATCGCGCCGGCCGCGGCACGGTCGGGCTGGTCGCCAGCGGGACCGCGCCGACACCGTTCGACATTGCCGCGCAGGCCGCGCTGACGCCGACGCGCGTCGTCGGCAATGCCAAGGGCACGCTCAACGGCATCGCCTTCCGCCTCGCCGCCCCGGCGGTCGCGACCAAGACCGCGGGCGGCTGGAGCCTCGCGCCTGCGACACTGATCGTCCCGCAGGGCCGCGCCGTGCTGGCGGGCGAGTACGGCCGCAACAGCCGCCTGCGCGCCGTCCTCGATGGCATCGACCTTGCGATCGTCGAGACCTTCGCCCCCGGCCTCGGCCTCGGCGGCAAGGTGTCGGGCACGATCGACGCGACCCAGGCGGGCGGCGCCACCCCGGCGGTCGATGCCAACCTCAATATCGCGAACTTCACGCGCACCGCCGCCTATACCGTGTCGGCGCCGCTCGACGTGAGCACGCGGCTGCGCCTGTCGGGCACCGGCGCGGGGCTCGACGCGGTCGTCCGTCGTGGCACTTCGGTCATCGGCCGGGTGCGTGCGCAGCTTGCCCCGCTGGGCGCCGGCGCGAGCCTCAGCCAGCGCCTGCTCGCCGCACCTTTGTCGGGCGGCATCCGATACAACGGCCCCGCCGAGCTGCTGTGGGCGCTGACCGGCATCGCGGGGCAGCAGGTCAGCGGGCCCGTCGTTGTCGCAGCGGACCTTGGCGGGCGCGTCGACAACCCCAGCGTCACCGGGGTCGTGCGCGCCGCGACGTTGCGCTACGAGAACCAGGCGTACGGTACGGTCATCCGGGACATCGCGCTCGACAGCCGCTTCAGCCGGTCGCGCCTCGAAATCCTGTCGCTGACCGGTCGCGCGGGCAGCGGCACCGTCGTGGCGCGCGGCACGATAGGCCTCGACGCTGCGACCGGCTTCCCGCTCGACCTGAACGTCACGCTGGCGAACGCCCAGCTGGCGCGCGGCGACGCTTTGGGGGCGTCCGCGACCGGCCAGATCGCGATCACCAGCAGCCGCGGCGTCGGGCTGATCAAGGGCACGCTGACCATCCCCGAGGCGCGCTACGCGATCATCCGCCAGGGTGCCGCCGAGATCAGCGAGCTGACCGGCGTGCGCCGCAAGGGTGCGCCCGCGCCGACCGCCGCCGCCGCCGCACCGTCGTCGCAGTTCCGCCTCGACCTGCGCATCCGCGCCGACAACCGCATCTTCGTCAGCGGCATGGGGCTGGAGGCCGAGTGGCGCACCGACATGCGCATCACCGGCAGCGCCACCGCGCCGGTCGTCGTCGGCAAGCTGCAGATCGTGCGCGGCACCTATTCGTTCGCCGGCCGCCGCTTCGAGCTGGCGCAGGACGGTGCGGTGACCTTCGACGGCGGCGCGTTCACCAACCCGCAGCTGTCGCTGAGCGCCAGCACGACGGTCGACGGCGTGTCGGCGACGATCAACATCGGCGGTCGCGCCCAGCGCCCTGAGATCACCTTCACCTCGACTCCCGCGCTGGCGCAGGACGAGGTGCTGTCGCGGCTGCTCTTCGGCGGGTCGATCACTTCGCTGTCGCCGACGCAGGCGATCCAGCTGGCCGCCGCGCTCAACTCGCTGCGCGGCTCGGGCGGCGGCGGGCTCAACCCGCTCGGCAAGCTGCGCTCCGCCAGCGGCATCGACCGGCTGCGCGTCCTCGGCGCCGACAAGACCGCGGGCCGCGGCACGGCGCTCGCAGCGGGCCAGTACATCAGCAACAACATCTATGTGGAGGTCATCACCGACGCGCGCGGCTTCACCGCGACGCAGCTCGAGATCGCGCTGAGCCGCACATTGAGCGTGCTGAGCTCGACCAGCTCGTTCGGCGGGTCGAACGTCGAGCTGCGCTATTCGAAGACCTATTGATCGCGCTATTGAGACACGATGCGGGAGCGCGAGGGACAGTTCAGGCGCTACCAGCTGCGCCGCAAGAGCAGCACCTCGCCATGGGTGTCGCTGACCTGGCGGATGCTGCTCGCGGTCGGGCTGATCGGCGTCGCGCTGGCGGTGCACTGGTTCGACCGCGACGGGCTGCGCCAGAGTTCGGGCGCGCCGATCACCTTCCCCGACGTGCTGTATTTCACGATGATCACGATCACCACGGTCGGCTACGGCGACATCGTGCCGGTGACCACCGAGGCGCGGCTGTTCGATGCGCTGGTCGTGACGCCGATCCGCATCTTCGTCTGGCTGATCTTCCTGGGGTCGGCCTATGATTTCCTATTCAAGCGTGTCGGGGAGCAGTGGCGCATGAACGTCATTCAGCGGAATCTGGACGGGCATGTCGTCGTCGCAGGCTACGGCACCAGCGGGGCCGAGGCGGTTACCGAACTCGTCAGCCGCGGCGCCAAGCCCGAGACCATCGTCGTCATCGACGACAGCCCGGCGGCGCTGCAGGCCGCCGAAGCGTGCGGCACGACGGTGATGGCGGGCAATGCGACGCGCAACGCCGCGCTGGAGGCGGCGCGGATCGACCGGGCGCGCGCGCTGATCGTCGCCGCGGGCCGCGACGACACGTCGATCCTGATCGTCCTGACTGCGCGGCGGCTCGCACCAAATGTGCCGATCAGCGTCGTCATTCGGTCGGGGGACAACGAGGCGATCGCCTATCAGGCCGGCGCCAACACGGTCATCAATCCCGCCAGCTTCGCCGGGCTGTTGCTGGCGGGCTCGACCCATGGCGCACATATCGCCGAGTACATGGCCGATCTCGCGGCGGACGACGGCCGCGTCGGTCTGAACGAGCGGCTGGTCACCGCGGACGAGGTCGGCAAGCCGTTGGCGGAGATCCGCACCGGGCTCGGCCACCGCATTTACCGCGGGGGGCGCATGTTCTGCTTCTGGGAGCCCGAGGCGAAGCAGCTGGAGGCGGGTGACACGATCATCGAGGTCGTGCCGCGCGAGGGGGTCAGAGCAGTTCCTTGAGCGCCACCGCCCCTACGATCGCCGCCGCGTCGAGGCGCGCGCCCGCGACGACGAGCGCGCGGCCCTGCGCATAGTCGCGCGTGGCGTTGACGCAGTCGAGCGCGATCACCCGCCCCTCGCGCAGGTAAACGAGGCTGAAGCTCCGCGCTGTGGGGTCGCCGCGCACCACTACCCCGTCGTGCCCCGTCGACAGGCCGACGGTCTGCAGCCGCAGATCGTACTGGTTCGACCAGAACCACGGCACGGCGTGATAGGGTTCGGGCGCCCCCGTGATAGCGCGCGCCGCGACGCCCGCCTGGTCGTTGGCGTTCTGCACGCTCTCCAGCCGGATGCGCGCATGCTCGGCGAAGGCGTTCCGGTGCGCCGCGCAGTCGCCGATCGCATAGATGTGGGGCAGGCTGGTCCGGCAATATTCGTCGACGTCGACGCCGTTCTCGCCCTCGGCACCGGCGGCGCGCAGAGGCGCGACGGCGGGGACGATGCCGATGCCGACGACGACCATGTCGCACGGCACGATCTCGCCGTCGTGGAGGCGGACGCCGGTCGGGCGGGTCTCGCCGACGATGCTGTCGACCTGCACGCCGAGGCGCACCTCGACGCCGTGCGCGCGGTGCTCGGCCTCGTAGAAGCGCGACAACGGCGCGCCCGCGACGCGCGCCAGCACGCGGTCCTGCGCCTCGAGCACGACGACCTGCTTGCCGAGCTTGCTCAGCACGGCGGCCGCTTCGAGCCCGATATAGCCGCCGCCGACCACCGCGACGCGGGCCGTGTCGGGCAGTTCGCCGATCATCCGATCGACGTCGGCGCGCGTCCGCACGCTGTGCACGCCCGACAAATCATGCCCCAGACACGACAGCCGCCGCGGCGCGCCGCCGGTGGCCCAGATCAGGTCCCCGTAGCCGATCGAAGCGCCGTCGGCGGTCGTGACCCGCCGCGCATCCGGATCGACCGCGACGACCTTGCGCCCCGTCAGCATCGCGATATCGCGGCCCGTCCAGAAATCGGCGGGGCGGATCAGGATGCGCTCGAACGCCTTGTCGCCCGCCAGATAATCCTTCGACAGCGGCGGGCGCTCGTACGGCAGCTCGGGCTCGTCGCCGACGAGCGCGATGGTGCCTGCGAACTTCGCCTGGCGCAGCGCGATCGCCGCCTGCGCGCCGGCATGGCCTGCGCCGACGATGACGACGTCGTACTCCACTCTGACTTTAAGGAGTTCGTTCAAGTGGGGCATACGGAAAACTCCTATTTTTGAAGCGTCGGCTAAGGCACTTAGCTGTTCATTCTACAAGTTCGCTGTTCGGTCCCTAATCGACTTAGCAACTTCGTTGTTCAGCGGTCCCTAGGGGGTCCCGAAACGGCTTTGCTGGCATCGATCCAAGTGCCGCCACGATATCGGCGCGATAGAAGACCCGATTAATTAAGAGGTTGTCGAACACCGGATGAACGCCCCGGTTGGCCAGCGCTTTGGTGACACCGACGCCCCGAAGGCGATGCGGCCATGCGGCGACGATCTCACTTCTTGTAACGAACCGCTCTCGCATCGCCCGGATCTCTTCGTGCAAAAGGCGGCCGGGTTTCCTAGAGGGAGCAACCAACGTCACTAGTTTCCCTACAGTCAGGCGCGATATGCCGAGGACGGAACCCGCCTCGGCATAGCTGTAGCGCCGCTGGCCGGTCCCCTCCACGAGGGTCCGGAGATCCTCGCGCTTGACCAGCACGTTCCGGACCGAACGCCGTCCGTCCGTTCCGACCAGCAGGGCCCCGAGCCGAAGACGGCCCTCGAACGCTGCTTTGAAGACAGCATCTCTCTCCAGCTTGAGGAGATTGTTTGCAGTCTCCAGGCGGATCATGCCGACCGGGATGTTATCGACCATCAACAGACCGTCCATGAGTGCAGACGCAAGCCGGTCGACGCTAACCCGCCGATAGTAGGCCGTCGAAGTGGGGCCGAGCCCCTTACAGAACTGGCGGATCATTTCGGCAGCGGTGAACCGGCGCAGTTGTTGCCTGGTGCTGCCCAGCATAGCTTCCGCCTCGGCCGAATCGACCAGTTCCTCGAACTCTTTTTTTACACGCTCGACAGCAGAAACCAGGATCAGATCTGACCGGTTGGTCCCGGTGGCCTGATCCGCCATGCCGAGCGCCTTCAGCACAGAGTAAATGGGTCCGGGGTGCTTGCCGACCACTACCCTCGCAGCATCCATCGTCATCCGCTCAGCCCTCTCGAGCGGAACGCCAAAGATCCGAGTGCTCCCGGAGACCGCAGCGTGCCGCGCCGCGTGTTGGAGCAGCCGCGTGCGGAATGGCTCGAGATCCGATGCCTTTTCAAAGTTGAGCCAGTGTTGCAACCGGCCGTAGGTGCCGACCAACCTCCTACGGACACGAACCGCCGTGGCGATCGACCAGATCTCGCCCAGCGCCCGATCGAACGCGTCCCAGCCCTCTTCCAAGATCTGCAAGCCAATCGAGCCGTAGCGCGACCGGTCGACTCCCGGTCGCCACGTCCGGTTAAACCCGAGGTTCGGATCAAGCGAGCCGCCGATGTTGAGCGCTAGCCCCGCCGCAGAACCGAACGATAGGCCGTCGGCCAGCGGGACAGCGCGCCCATGCCACTTGCCAAGCCGCCCCAGCAGATAGGCGTCCGCCTCGACCTGCTCAGGTGGCAGGCTCGTGCACACGGCTGCAAGCAGGTCCTCCCCGCACCTGCACCGGCCGGCGAGCGGCCGCCGCAGGTCCAGCGGCGAGGAGCAACCGGGGCAAACGCCGAGCAGACCAAGGCGATGCTTAGGGCAGGAGCCGAGCTGGGCCACCTGCCACCAGTCGCGTAAGTAGGGTGCCCAAGCGCGCGACCGGGCGGCCGCAGCTGCCGCATCCTGCCGCAGGCAGCCGACGCACACGCGGCCCTGTACAGCGAACCGTCCCGACTGGACGGTCACGCCGTTAAGCTCGAACGAAGCACCGATCCGGGCGATGCTGGAGCGGGCAAGCGCGGCCTCTTCGCACCCGTTAACCCTGGCAGCAATCTCGACAAGCTCCCCCATCGTGTAGCGGCCCTTGCGAGGCAGCTTGGGAGTGCGGGAGAGCAATTCCGCCATGCCGGAGAACCCGCTGCGTGCAGCCTGTCGGTTCAGCAAGGAGATGGCGATCTCATGGACCCCCGGGGTGACTCGGAGCGGTAGGCGGGGCACTCCCGAGAGGTCGAGCGCGCCTCGCCAGTCTTGGGGCACGGCAGTCATGCCCGCTGGCCGGGGAGTGCAACGCGCAGGTAAATGGCTTGGCGGAAGTCAGGCGGTCCAAAGCGCGGCAGCACGCCGATCTTGCGAAGATCGACTATTAATCGCCGGACGTCACGGCCGCTGGCGACGGCGACTGCGGAGGCGGGGACATGGAGATGTGCGAACCGTTCCAGGCTAGCCGCATCCACGCCGCCATCGTCAGATCGCGACCGCGCCGGCCCGCACTAGCTGACCCATGCATTCGGTATGAATGCCAATGCGACGAGCGGCGACAGCCAGACTCAGCTGGCGGCGACGGGCGCCAAGGTCCTCCGGCCGAACGAGCAGCATCGACAGGCCCCCGCTGGCCGGCGAAGCCCACACCGCGAGACGCCCCACGACGATCGCCTCGCACGCCTCCGCCAGCGGGACGCCCCAGCCTCGGCACGCGCGAGGCAGGGGCACGGCGGAAGGGGGTGCCGGCTGGGACCTGCTTTTCGAATGAAGCAGACGCAGCAGCGTCTCGATCGAGGTGGCGGCGACATGCTTCCCCTCGCGGTCCAAGAGTCCAGCCCTGAGGAGGTCGGCGACGCGCGAGCGAGAGGTTCCGAGCAGGACGGCTGCAGACTCCCTGGTGAGGCCCATTGTCTTCTGAGCAGTCGTCGCGGCAGCGACTGCCGCCGGTTCCAGCGCAAAGGCGACGCCGCGCTTGGAGCCGTCCGGGATGGCTCCCGCACCTTCGAGAAGCGCGCGCGTACGCTCGCGGCTTAGGCCGCTAAGGCGGGCCGCCGCCGTCAGGCTAATCGTCGGCGGGGGACGATGGCCGAGCATTGGCTCGTCGCGGGCCACGATCCCGTTTAGGACCGCGTGCCCGCGCACGATCGGTGCGATCAAGGCGGTGACCTCGTCGTTCTCCACCGCGAGCCAGTCCGGGTAGACCCAGCCGTAGCGTGCGATGATGCCCTCCTCCACGCCGACCGGCTCCGAGGCGGCGAGTAGTATGCCGTCGAGAGCGCGGAGGAGCGAGGCGGGCCAGTCGCTGACCATCTCAAAGCCCAGGCGGCGGGCGGCCGCGTCCGCCTCCGGCGTTTGCCGGGCAAGCCTCCGGGTCCACCCCAGCAATTCCACCCGGCCCACTCGCTCGAGAAGCTGCGCGACGCGCCGGTACGGGAGGCCGTCGAGCAGCAACATCGCTATGGTAGGGCCGAAGCCGATCCTGGCTGCAAGGTATCGCTCAAGGCTCACATCGAGATCGCCACGGGCGTTGAAGCTCGAGAGACGGCAGCCATGCGGGCACGCGCCCAACGGCGCGCGGGACCAGAGCAGCTCTGTCCCACAGCCTAGGCAGCAGTTGTGGAGGGGTAGCCGGTGGATGGGACAGCGCTCGATCGACCGTACGTCTAGGAAGGCGCGATGCGCGACAGCCCAATCAAGCGCGCGCCCGGTGGCGCGTGCTTCTTCCTCATCTGCAGCACAGCATGCAACGCAGGCCCGGCGCGAGGACGCCGACCAGTCCCCGAGTGCAACTTCCTGGCCGTTCAGGAGCACCGTCCGCGTCGGTGCGTCTATGTCTGGCGAGAAGCGCGCCAATTCGCCCGGGTTAAGGCCAGCCCTGGTGGCGATGGCTTCGACGTGGCGCCCCGTCAGCACCTCGCGATAATCGAGGCCCAGGCTAGTGGCGAACCAGCCCGCCCGCGACTCGCCGTTCCTGCCGGCGAGACGCAAAAGGGCGCCATGCCCGGGTTCGCCCACCACCGGTCTGAGCCGCAGCGGCAGGCGGGTCACCGACCGAACGCCCTGACCGGTGGCGGGCCCTTCCCAAGGACGCGACGACGACCGCCGCCAATAGTCCGCTGCTTCGCCTTGACCACGTCACCACCTGCGCTGAGTCGCCGAGCCCAGATCACCTCGCACGCTGCAGCGGACGCGGCGAAGGGGTTGGTCTCGGGGTCAATGGGCACCGACAAG
This sequence comes from Glacieibacterium frigidum, assembly GCF_007097155.1. Lineage (GTDB taxonomy): Bacteria > Pseudomonadota > Alphaproteobacteria > Sphingomonadales > Sphingomonadaceae > Glacieibacterium > Glacieibacterium frigidum. Next base: position 1,340,039 of record NZ_VJWA01000002.1, on the reverse strand, counting down.
AGCTTTTTCAGGAGTGTCTCGTTGGTCTCGCCTCGGGGAACCACCAGCTTGGCGGTGAAGTCGATCCTCGTCGGCGTGCAGTCGACGGGATGCCACGCCGCAAAGATCTCGGCCAGAAGCGCTTTGTCGACGCGCTGGAGGCCGCGCGCCGTAACGAGTTCGAGCGCGCGGGAGAGATACTTGGAGACGATCCCAACCACCCCGCCCGTCGCAACGTAAATGGCCATGGCGGAGTCCTCGCTAGCGAGGCGCGACTTCTCGGGAAGGTCGAGCAAAGTTTCAAACTTGCTCAGCAGCGCCAGCCACTGGAGTCGGCCCCCGACGCTGGTCCAGTCGTAGGGTTGTAGCACCACGTCAGGCATCAGCCGACGGTCGAACTGCGCGTAGTCGTTCAGCTCGCGCAATTCGGGCAGCCCCAAGATGACGATCTGGCACTTGACCCGGTTCAGCAGGCTCTTCAGGAACTCACTGATCGCCTCCAGCGACGAGCCGGCCACAACGTGGTGGCCCTCGTCGATCAAGATCATCTCGACGCCGAGCCGCTGCACCTTGTCGACAATCTGCTCGATGATCTGGTTGGCGGTGTCTTGGTTGTTCGCCTTGTAGCCCATCGCTGTGAGCACCGCGTCGACAAGAGCGCGCTTGGTCGTCTGCTCGGGCATCTCGACCGGGACTACCCGACGGATGTCGCCGTCTTCCATCTCGACATCGGGGTGTCGGTCGAGGAACGCCTCGAGCAGCGTGGTCTTGCCGGCACCGCTAGGCCCGTAGATCAGACGCGCCTTCGCCTTCAGACGCCGGCCGTTGCTGCGCATCCTAGCCCGGGCGAGGCACTCCTCGAGTGCGTCCAGCGCCGCATCGTGGGTGGGATGGGAGATGATGGTCAATTCAAGCTTAGTCATCCGCTCCTGCAGGCGTCCGAACGCCTCATCGCGCTCGGTGGCAGTTGGCGGTTCGGCCAAATCTTCTCCACCGGCCTCCGCTGCGGGGACGGCGGTGGCCGCGCCAAGGCGGACCGACCCGGCGTGACTGGCCAAGGTAAGGGGGGCGGCGGGCGAGGCGTCAGCCGGACTGATGATGGGCTCCTGCATTGGTCCTCTCCATTCAGACCTGAAGGAGTTCGTCGAGCAGGGTCTGCAACCGCTCCGACGCCTCAGCATCTTCGTCGCTTGCGGTCGCAAGGTCGGTGGCTGATGCGGCGCCGGCAGAGGCCGCAGCCTCTCGGACCTGGGTGGGCCGGTCGTCGCCCGGCGCCCCCGAGCTGCCGCCAACCGACCCGGCTTCGCCCCGCTGCGCGGGCGCCGACCCCAGAATGACCGGGATGCTCATGCCGCCGACCACGGGGGTGGCGAGGGCGCCATCGGCGGAGTAGCGCAGCACCTGCCGCCCCACACCGGACGCCGCCTCGGCATCCGCCAGACTTTTTGCCTCCTCCATCACCGCGTCGGTGAGGGGCTCACCCTTCGGCACCAGCTGGCGCCCCACCCGGAGATGTGTGCGGGCTTGGAAGCGGGTGATTCCACGTGCCGTCCTCTGGTGCACTGCAGGCACGACGATCCAGCGGGCGACCTTGATGGTGTCGTCTAGAACCCAGACCTCGCCTCGATCGTACGGATCGCAGCGGATCTCCCAATCCTTATTGAGACCGCCGCGCTGCTTGCGGAGCTTCTCCAGCTCATCGGACTTATAGGTCCGCCCCTCCCAGTGGATGCCGGTGTTGATCACCTTGCGATTCACGCGCTCGCCCAGCAGGATGACGAGCAGGTGAAAGTTGGCGGGCGGGATGCCCTGGGTCGCCTCAAGTTCCGCCCAGCGAGCGGCGGGCGCGCAGCCGAGCGCCTCGTGCGCCTCTTGGTGGTAGTGGTCGACGACCCACTCGACGATGCGGTGGGTGAGATCGGCCAGCGAGAACCTGGCCTTGGCCTCCGGATCGTAGTGCTGGGGCGTCCGAGAGATCGTGGTCCCGTCAATATAGCTGAGTACGCGCACGTTAATGCTGCCGAAAAAGCGCTCGACGGCACCCTTGAGGTGCGGGCAGCGCCCGGGCAGGTTGACGATGGCGAACCCGATGCGGCGGCCGGCAGCGACGAAGCTCTCGCACAGGAACTCTAGGCCGCGATCGGTTATCACCGCGCCCATCACGCCGCTGCACGGCCAGTCGTGCTTCAGGCCGAGGGCGCTCACGTCCTTCGGACTGATGGCATGTATTAAGGCGCGCTGGAGGGTGGCGTAGGAGGGCACGTCAAAGCCGATATGGATCCCCACAACGCACCGCGTGGCGCGGCACAAGAGGAGTGTAAGCCAGGGCCGGCCGACTCGGCCGTTCGGGTCGCGGACGAATACGTCGAGGAGAGTGTGGTCAACTTCGACCTCTTCTAGGAGCGTCGAGGGCGCTTCGCGCCGGGAGAACAGCTTGAAGCGGTAATAGGCGGCCTTCCAGCCGTGGCGTGCCTTGTACTCCTCGTAGTCAGTATAATACCTTCTAATGAAGGCATAAAAAGTTGTATGCGAAATGCAGTCGATTCCTCGATCTGTGCAGAGCGCCTTCAGTTGACGGTAGGCGTGCATGACCGGCACGCGGGGCATTTTCATATACACGGACTTGGCGATCCACCCCATCGCCCCGTAGACGCACAGCGGGCGACTCTCGTCCTGCTGTACGTCCAGCTTCGACATCTTCTTCGGCTTGAAGTCGCCTCGATCATGGTAGCGATCAATCAAGACCTCAATCACGCGGCCGGCCGAAACCCAGCGCTGGTGCCAGAGCCGCACGGTATAAAGCGACGGCTGGTCGAGCGTGACCACCAGCTTATCATTTTCCTGCTCCTCAATCACTGACACGCCTTTGCGCGCCCGCAGACGGCGCTCGGCAGCCCGCTCGCCCTCTTGCCTGTTAGCAAGCAGCGTCCAGCGCTCTCGGTTGCGGCGGAAAATCGTCTTCGCCGCGCGCTCGTAGGCGGCCATCAGCCTGACGCCGCGCCGGTGCAGCTGGTCGACGTAGAGGCAATACTGCTCTTTGCAGTGTGCTCTAAACTGCAACTGCTTGGGCCAGCTCTCGAAGGCCGCCTCAAGCACGTTCACGATCTTCGCATCGAGCTGCGTGAGGTCGGCAGCGAAGTGCTCGAGGGCGCCGCGCACGTGGCGATCCCAAAGATCATCGTCAGTCCACGTTCGCTCGCCGCGCTCGTCGTTGCTCCGCAGCACGTAGGCGGACCGCAGGCGCCGCACGACGACGTGCCTGCGACGCGCACCGTCTTGCATCGTCTCGATCAGCGTGTCGCCCGTGGCGAGTCGGAGAAATCGCGTCATGGTCGCGGTCCTTCTCTTACCAGTGTCTCGGGGCCGATCCCGTGCAACAGGTCAGGGGCGAGCAGGCGCATACCGATGAGGCTAAGCATGGCCAGGCGGTCGGCGGCGCGCGAGATCAGCGCCTTCAACGAGGCCAGCGGCTCTTCGAAGGCCCAGACGAGTGACGCACTGCACTCGGTACGCTCAACCGAAGCCCGTCGCCAAGAAACTCGTGTCCCAGTCGGCTACCAATATTCCAATGACGCCGTGGTAATCCCAGCCATTCATACTACCCGTCGTATCTGATTTGAACTCACTCGCGCACAACTCCGGACCAATCCGACACAGCGGAACATATGATAAGCTAGGGCCGATGCATCCCATGTCGATAATCCTTCTACGAATAGGTTCGAATCGATACGCTCTTCAATTACAATATGCACAGCACATTGCAGATGTCAAAGACACTTGCATCTTCTACTTTGACGATAAGTATTTTAACTGTGCGACGAGGATCGGGACTCGCGGGAATAGGCAAATTAGGCCAGACTCAATTATGTTAGGCGTCCCGAATCTACCAATCTTTATCCCAAATCGAGCAACGTTGGTCGGCAGATTGGTCCCGCCATGTGCCATGGAGTAGCTCGACTTGGCGAAACCGTCTGCCGCTGTAGCCCTAACACGCGGCGCCTAACTGGGCTCGCGGTGCGGGCAGGTTGGGAGAAAAAGACCAGACGGTGGGTTGCAGACTGCCGTGCAAAAGCGCCCAAATTTGCATTTCGGCCGCGCCGCAATGCGCCATGGAATGACCGCACCGACACCGGGCAACCGGTCCGTCGGGTGCCGCGACATCTCACCCGCCTCGGCCGAACGGCTCGCGCCTCGCCCTGGTCGCGATCCCACGCGAGAGTCCGCTAATTCCTAAACGCTTTCGAGACTACCGCGATCGCTTCGGCGGCTTCGCCGCAGCCGTAACCGCTAAAATCGCTCTGCGCCTTTACGGTCCCGTCATTCGCACAAATGATCGGTCGAATGTATGAGACGATATGTGAGGTCAGCTGTCATTGCTTGAGGATCGGGGCAGCGAGAGAACCTCGAAATAGCTTGTCGACGTTCTTCGCCGCCGTCGGCGCGGGCCACCAGGCAAATCGAGCACCGGAATAAGCCTCACCGACCTCTCGATAAAATACTCGCGACCTAAGGCATCAAAGCCGCGCAATTCAATGTACAAATCTTCAATATGCTCAATACCGTAGGGGCCAAGGAATTGCCTGATTTCCCTGAGTTCGCGATCCCACGCATCAAGCGTTATCTGACCGGGCATTTCGAGCTTGATCATGAGCCTCTCCATGGGTCGAGAGGCGCCGGCAGAAGCCGGGTGTTGGTAACCTGAGCTGTCGCGCAAGCGCCGCCGCCTTTAGGCGAGCCCTGGACATGCGCGACGGCCACCCGGCCACAACAAGATTGCGACCGGCCGACAGCCTTCGGGGTTACCACGCCCCATCGCTGGGATTGACCAGCGATAAAACGAGCCTTGCAGAAGCCGTTTGATGGCGCAAGCGCGCAATTTCAACATTCCCTTCCCGGTTGTCGGCGGTGAAAGCATGCGCTGACGTCCCACACTCACGGTGCGTTAGAGACGTATGCAACCCTTTGTATTCACAGTCATCCCGACGCTCGCGGACCGTTTACCTTGGAGAGAATACTCCGTTTTTCGGAACGCTAGGAGTGCCTTCCGAACCGCCAACTAGCCGCTCCGCGAATTGGCGCCTTCACCGCCAGAACCCAAGTTCGCTGGGTAAGCACGATAAGGGCTATTATCGTTGTTACTGGTCGTTATCGAGTATAGTCAGATTTCCGATTATCTGGGGCGAGTGACGACATGACAGAACAACGGGATGGTTCGATGTCGGTTGCGACCGGGCCAGACGCGGCCGGCGAAGCTCGACAGGAGATCCTCCGTGCGATTTCGCCGGCCTCGCTGCCCGACCCCGAGCTGCATCGGCGTATCGTCGGCTGGATGCAGGCGGCCGCTCCTAACACCGTTCGGGCGATCCGCAGCGATCTTCGGATCGTCGAAGCCTATCAGCGCATCCGCAACTGTCCGACCTTACCGCTGACCCCGCACGCTCTCTATCTGTTGGTTGATGAGCAGTCCCGCGCAGGCAAACGAAAAGCCTCGCTCAATCGCCTGATCGCCTCGCTGGTGCGGCTTCACGCGCTGGCCGGGTTTCCAAACTGCGTCGACGACAACGTCCGCTGGAAGCTGAAGGAACTGGCGCGGATCGATAAGCGCACCGTCAAGCAGGCCTTCGGACTTCGTCTTAAAGGCGACACTCTCGATGTTGTCGCAGATGTGCCGAAGCCACTTTCGGTCATGCGCTTGCTGGACTCAATTCCTGATGATCCACGAGGCCTACGCGACTGTGCGTTGATCTCGATGGCCTATGACGCGGGCTTGCGGCGTTCGGAACTGGTTCGCATTCAGGTCGAACACATCGAGCGCCTAACAAACGGTGACGCGTCGCTGTTTATCCCGCGCTCGAAAACCGACCAGGCGGGCGACGGGGCGCGGGCCTGGCTGTCGGCCCGCTCGATCAAACATGTCGATGCGTGGCTCGGTCGAGCGGCCATCGAAGCTGGCTATGTATTCCGCTCGCTCTCGTACCGGGTCGCGTCGACCGGACATCTCGCCGACGGCGCGGTTTCCAAGATCCTGCAGCAGCGCGTTGCCCACCTGCTCGAACAACTCAAAAACGATGGCGAACTATCGGACGACGAGCTTGCTAAAGCAGCAGTCCGTGTCTCTTCGCATTCTCTGCGCGTCGGTTGCGATCAAGACCTATTTGCCGCTGGAGTCGATATCGGCGCAATCATGCAAGGACTACGCTGGTCGAGCCCCAAACAGCCACTCGCCTACGCACGCCACCTCGCGCCTGCAACTTCAAAACTGGCCGCAACCATGCGTTTGGCTACCTAGATCTCCACCATGAAGCGAGTCGTGCCGGGCTCAGCCAGAACACCAACTAAAATCGCTAGATATCTGTCGCGGCGTTGTCCCGATACCCCATCGAGCCCTACAGTGATGAGAGGCGGAAGACCCTTCGTCTTCTGGCGGGCCGCTCATGTTCAGCGGAGCCGTCGACGGTGAGACTATCCACCAGTCCCGCGATTCGTTGGCCAGCAGTTTTGAGCCTATCAGATCATCAACTTGGCCCTTCTCCGACCAAGGTAAAGCGATGGCGGAGGGGGAATGGCCCATTGGCAGTGTAGCGGTCGCGAATCCGTGCTGCCTCAATCCGGCCGATACGGTTCACAGATGTTGTCGCTCCTGCACAAACGTCCAGACCGGAGTTGATGTCGTAGCCGCCGAGCTCAGTGATGACTGCCCGCTCATGCATGCGGTCGTCACTTCGACCCCAGCGAAAAATTGTTATCTTCACTCCCCCACGGAGACGGGGTGACAATCGTCGGCGGCACTCTGCGACGAAGTCGGTCTCGTTTGTTTGGTTCGCCTCGTCCATGTGTAAAGCGATGTCGCCGACGCTGCGACCTCCTGCCGTGAAGACGGCAATCAGGCTTGCAATCGGGTCGACCCAACGTGATGTCATCGACATGTATGGATCGATTAGGTCCAGTTGGCGCGAATTGCCGAGTAGACGTCCGACCAAATTTGTGAGCGCCGCTTCCGAGCGCGGTTGACGAGCGATCCCGCCGCTCTCGAATAACGCGCTGTCGCCAATTCGATCGGCGGCGCAGGCCGGGACGCCGCCGCAGGTTTCGGACCGACTGACCACCCCATCCCAAGGTTTCCGCGCATGTTCTCGAACTATGTTTTCTTCCCATTCGGCGGGACCCCCAATGTAGGGCTCTCGCAAGCGCAAAATCCCGGCCGTGCGGCGCAGCTGATTGAGGCGATCAGCGACACGCAGTCGTTCGACTGGTCGCAATGATGACGCTGCCGCATTGCGGACGCGCTCCGCCCAGGCGTCCCTGCCACCAGCGAAATCTGAGATTGTTCGTCCCTGATCGAAACCGAAGCGGCTCGTGACATTATCGAACAGGTGAATACTGGCGACAATCGAGGTTGGCTCGACAGCAAACTCTGCAATCACTTGAACAGCTCGTCGCCGCGCTCGTCAAAAAACCCACCAGGCCAATCGTCGAGAAAGTCGCCGTCTCGGGAGATGCGGAGTTCCCGAATCTCCATGCCGTTAAGACCAGGCTCGGCATAGTGCACCGCGACCAGCGCGGGCGTTACCAGCGGTTCCCCGGGCGCGAGGTCGCTGGCGTCGGTATGGCGGATGCGACGCAGAAGGCGGAGAAGCAGATGCTCGCTGTGGGTCTCGATCAGAAGCGTCCTTCCATTGCCTCCGGCCGGCGCGATATCGGCGGCTCCTGCTTCAGGCGCACCGATCGCCGCGACGAACATATCGCCGAGCTGCGTCTGCAAGCGCGGGTGAATGTGCAGTTCGGGCTGCTCGATCGCGACGAGGCGGTTCTCAGGGGCGAGCGCGGCGACGATGACGGGCAGCAGCTGCGAGATACCGACGCCGATATCGTGCGGTGTCACTTCGAGGTAGTTGCCGGTGTCGGTCAGCGCGATACGCCGTTCGACGGGGCGACCGTATAGAACGGTACCGGCGCTATCGAGCTCATCGTCGTAGTATAGGCTCGGCGTGCGTAGCGCATCGTCGACGGCGCTACCGACGGGCACTCGGCGCTCCTCGACGATGCGGACGCCAAAGCCGCTGTGCAGCCGGTCGCTTAGCCAGTCGTCGACAACCGGAACCAGCGTGCCGTCGTCGTGGTGAAGTCGGTCCCACGCCGCCAGGCCGCTATGCCAGCGACCTGCGTCGAGCGTCCGCTGGGCGAGGTAGCCGCGCGGTGGCAGAGCACGTAGCGGACCAACGTGGACGAGCGCGGCAAGGGCGTCGCGGAGTGCGCGCAGTGCGCCGATCATCGCGCGCGAGGCATAGGCGTTGATCGCCAACCGCTCTGACACCATCCGCACCGTTTCTGCCGGGTCGCTCGCCATCGCGCCGCGCATTTCTTCGAGCGACGAGAAGTCCTGATCGAGTCCGAGGTTGCGGTCGAGGAAGGGCAAGGCACCGACACGAGAGCGGTGCACGGGTGCTCGCCGCACGAGTTCGCCGTCCTGCGTCATGCTGCGGTAGATTAGACTGGCAAAGCGTTCGCCGGCGCCCAGGTCGTCGGGTTCGACGGCGAGGCGCGAACGGAACACCGGATGAAATTCGTTGAGATCGACGAATTCGACGCTGCGCATTTCGGCAGAGGCTTCAAGCGCCGCAAACGGCTCACCGTCGATAGCGACTGCAGTGCGTGCGACATAGGGGATGCCGACCATGTGGCTCCAGCTGATTGTCAGCGTGACGCGGGCGTTAGTTGCTTCGTCGAGGCTGGCGATCTCGTCGTGGCCAATCTCGAAGCCCATGACGGCGACGTCGTTGACCGAGCCAGTGTCCGGCAGGCCGTCATCTTCGAGGTCGATGTCGAACGTCAGCACCACGTCGCGGTCGAGGTCGCGGGCGTGCACGAAGTTCGCGAAACCTCCGAGGTCGAGGCTGCCACCGGTGCGCGTCACGTCGGCGTCGAGGTTGGCGTGCTCTACGATCTCGCGCGCGTAGTGGAGGGCGTGGAGCAGGCTCGACTTGCCCGCACCGTTAGGGCCGAACAGCAACGTAACGGGCGCGAGCCGCACGACGGCGGGGGTATTGCCAATCGACTTGAAGTTGCGCACCGAAAAGCCGGTCAGACGCATTACAGTTCCTCGTTGAAAGCGCGGTCTGCGAGGGCGGCGTAGAGGGTATCAGCTTCGGCGAGAGCCGAGCGAAATCGGATACTCGTTTCACGACTTCGGGCAACCAAATCAGAGAATTTCCTCTGCAAGGCCCGAGGCGGAACGCATACAATCAAATTTCGAAGGATATCCAGATTGATGTTGGCTTGCGCCGAGACGGGCGCATCCTTTGCTATTTGAGCGCGAAGCAAACGAAACACATGCTGAATATACTCGGATGTTGCATCGTCGCTAGGTACGAAACCGACCACACTATCGGGAAAGCATGCATCGAAACCCAGGACTGCGGTGTCCGCAATGTTCGCCGCGATTGTGATGCACAATGTACCAGCAGGCCAGAGGCGACTTTGTTTCAAGCCGAAGTCGGAGTAGTTGACGGACCAGGATTTTATGACGTCTTTCGCGCGCGCCACGTCTCCCGTCTGAATGAAGGGATAGATACCACCATAAAGCTTGGGGTCATTCCGGGGACGATGCATAGAACGTCCGCGTTCCAATTTTCCCAAATTGCCCAAGGGCAATTTTGGCCAACCTTGTGGATTGGCGACTGGATCTCCGAACAGGTCGAGGAAGGCGGCACGAAGGAGGTCGTCGGTGAGGGCGAGGACGGCACGGCGGCGGGCCCGGATGCCATCCGCCTTGTCTAGAATGGCCGCAATGCGACGCTGCTCATCGGCTTCGCAAGGGGTTGGAACGGACAACCGCTCGATATCCGACAGCCGGATCGAGGGGTAAGAGTCGTTCGGGATGAGATGCGATGGAGGATTCTTGGTGAGCCAGCGATGCAGATAGCCGGGATCGGCGCGACCATCGGGGACGAGTGCAGCAAGGTGACTCGTTAGATAGGCGGCGTCGCGTAATCGATAGACACGACCGAGCTTTGCCGACATTCCGCTTTTGGCAAAAACGATGGTGTCTCGCGGAAAAAGCCGCATGCCGTTCTTACTTGCGGAAGCATCGGACAGTGTCTCGCAGTCTGCTTCTGGAAGACCCTTTAGCAAGCTGTCGAGACTACCCGCACGGATGAACGGGTGCCCAGTACCGCCAAAATCTGCAGCATCCTGAGGCGCGCCCTGTCCAGCGGTAACAGTGACCATTTTTGCAAGTGGCTTCTCAGTCCAAGTAATGCTCACCCTAGCAACCCCTCGAGTTCGGCCAGGTCCCGGGCGATTTCGGCTTCGATCTCTTTCATGCGCGCGAGGATGATGTGCGGCGGTTCGAAGTCGCGGACCTCCGCCGGGCGCTCGCGCCAACGGCTGACGCTGAGGTCGTAGCCACGCGCACGCACCTCAGCGACGGGAACAGTGAAGGCGGACGACATGCGGTCGCCGAGGCCCGCTTTGCCGCGCGCGCTCCACGCCGTCAGTACGTCGTGCAACTGGCTGCCGCCAACGGGCGTGCGCTTGTCGTCGAGGCTGTATCCGTCGTTCTCGAGGTCGTACATGAAGATGTCGCCGGTCCGCCCGCCCTTGGTGAACACCAGGATGGCCGTGGACACCCCGGCATAAGGCTTGAACACGCCAGCCGGGAGCGAGATGACCGCGTCGAGCTGGTGCTGGTCGACGAGCAAGGCGCGCATGCCCTTGTGCGCGGCGCTGGAGCCGAACAACACGCCATCGGGCACGATCGTCGCCGACCGCCCGCCGACCCGCAGCAGGCGCAGGATGAGCACCAGGAACAGCAGCTCGGTCTTGCGTGTCTTGACGGCGCGCAGCAGGTCGGGGGCGACATCCTCGGTATCGAGGCTGCCCTTGAATGGCGGGTTCGCCAGCACAACATCGAAGGCGTCCATCGCCAGCGCGGTGTTGCGGCCGCCGACGAACTTGCCCGACAGCGTATCCTGGTAGTGCACGCCTGGCGCGTCGACGCCGTGGAGCATCAGGTTCATCGCGGCGATCCGCAGCATCGTCGCGTCAAAGTCGAAGCCGTGAACGGCGTCGGAGCGGAGGTGATCCCATTGCGCAGGCGCCAGGCGGTCGCCACTGTCTGGATGCTCGGTGCTGCTGGCATTTTGCAGCAGGTGCTTGATCGTTTCCATCAAGAAACCGCCGGTGCCGCACGCCGGGTCGCCAACGCGTTCGCCAGGCTGCGGATCGACGAGGTCTACCATCAGCTCAATGATATGGCGCGGCGTGCGGAACTGTCCGTTGATGCCCGCCGTGGTCAGCTTCGACAGCAAATATTCGTAGAGATCGCCCTTGGTATCGCCCTGCGTCAGCGGCAGCTTGTCGACAGCGGCAACGGCGGTGACGAGCAGGCTGGGCTTCTGGATCAGCAGCTGCGCGTCGGCCATGAACGCGGCCATGGTGCCACCGTCCCCGCCGCTGCGGCGCAGGTGCGGGAAGACCCGGTCGCGGACATGCGCGAGCAGCTTGTCGCCCGACCAGTGCTTCCAAACGCGCCAGCGCAGTTCCTCGTCGTCGAACCGTGACGCATGCGGCTGCCCGAGGCGGCGGGCGCGTGCCTCTTCGGCCTCCTCGCGCACATCAAGCAGGCGCGCATAGATCAGAAAGGTAATCTGTTCGATGACGCTGAGCGGGTTGGTGATGCCGCCGGTCCAAAACTGATTCCATAGCGCATCGATCTGCGCGCGCAGGGCTGAGTCGACCATCAGGCGTCCTTTAACGGGGGGGCGAAGCGCGCGACGAGGTCGAACAGCGCGTCGATATGGGGGCCGAAGAGGGCGTCGGGACCGCTCGCCTCGATGCCGGTGAAGGGTGGCTCGTACAGCCGCGCGGGCGCGAGGACACCGGCGCGGACGATCTCGCTTTCAAGCAGACGCAGGAACTGGAGTTGCGGCCCGGTCAGGGCACGCGGCGCTGTAAAGGCAGCGAAGGTCGCGTGCACAGCATCGCGGTCCGCCCCGACGATGGCACGGATAGCGGCGGCGAAGGCGGGGGCTTCGGGATAGAATTCGCGCAGGGTCGCGAGGTCGGCGGATGGGTTCTGGACCAGCGCAAGCGCGGCGAGGTGATCGAGGTCGGAGGTGCTGACTGCCTCCCCGGCGCGGATGCGGCGGAGCACGGGGTCGGTCACGAAAAGTTTCTTCAGGGCCGCTTCAACCTGGTGCCGATACGCCGCCATGTCGTTTGCGGGGAAAGTTGCCGCGCGGCGCGCCGTACGGATGCCGGCCGCGTCCTCGACGATATCGTGCAGCGCCGGGCCGGGGCCTGGCAGCGGCTCGGGCGACAAACGCATCAGCGGGCGCAACTGAAGACGGACGGTTTCGAGGTCGGCGGTCGTCGCGCTTGCCCAAAACGAGGGTGTAGCGATGCGACGGATCAGCGGGGCCTGCGCAGCGACCTGCGTGAGGGTCATCGGCAAGCGGGTGGCCGCCTCCATCACGGCTTCGGCGAAGCGCGAGCCGGCGGCGGTGCCGCGCAGGCGCGCGGTCTGCAGGTTGGCTATCAGCAGGTCGAAGCGCGCGGCAGCACCGTCGTCGAGCAACCCCCAGGTGAACAAGGGCGCGATGTCGCCGAGCAGAGCGACATCGGCAGGGGCCAGACGCGCGAGCAGGGTAGGATCCTGCGCCTGACGCTTGGCCTGCCACTTGTCGCGCACGGCGGCGCTGCGCTCGTCGAGGGCGGCAAGGTCCTGCGCCATCAGAGTCGCCGCGAGGGCCGCAGTGTCGGCCTCGCCAGCCTCCTGACCAGCAAGGCCAAGCTGGATGCGCGCCCGGAAGACGCGCGTCAGCAGCGCCTCGCTCGGCGTTTCGCGCGGCGCGACCGCGAGGCTTTTGCCGAAATGCTCGAAGTTTCCCCAATGGTCGAAGATGCGGAACACGGTCTTGTCGGCACCGGGACCGAAAAGGTCGGCGCACAGCCGGGTGCCGCGTCCCACCATCTGCCAGAATTTGACGGGGCTGCGGACAGGGCGCGCGAAGACGAGGTTGACGATCTCGGGCACGTCGATGCCGGTGTCGAGCATGTCGACCGACACCGCGATCCGTAGGTCGGAGGTCGGAACCTTGAAATTGTCGAGTAGCGTGTCGGCGCGGGGGTCGTGGCTGTCGATGACGCGCGCGACGCGACCGCCGTATTGCGGATACAGTTCGTCGAACAGGCGAACGAGCAGCACCGCATGGGCATGGCTGCGCGCGAAGACGATGGTCTTGCCCGGCAGCGCCCCGTCGGCGTCGCGAATGCCGTGCTCCATCAGATTGCGCAGGATCTGGCGGTTGGTGTCCTTGTTGAACACCGCGCGGTCAATCTCGGCAGCGTCGAAGTCGAGCTCAGCGGGGTCCTTGCCTTCGTCCTCAAGCGCCTTGAGCTGAGCGGGCGTCAGCACCTCGAGCTTGAGCCCATCGCGCAGGAAGGTCGTCGAATGGTCAAAGACCTCGAACGGCGCGAGCCACGGGTAGGCGATTGCCTCAGCCAAGCCGTAGTTAAAGGTCGGCGCGCCGTCCTCGCAGCCGAACATCGCAAAAGTGTTGCGGCTGACCATATCGACGGGCGTCGCGGTCAGCCCAAGCTGGCGCGAGTCAAACCACAAGAACAGCTCGCGATAGATGTTATACAGGCTCCGGTGCGATTCATCGGCGATGATCAGGTCGAAGAAGCCGCTGTCGAGCGCGCGGTAAACGCCCATCATGCCCGGGTAGGTGGCGAAGAAGATGCGCTCGGGCGGATCGGCGGGCATGCGCCGGTCGATAACGCGGATCGGCTCGCCCGGCAGATGTTCAGCAAAGGCGTCACGCGCCTGTTTGCGCAGCTCGCGACGGTCGCAGAGGAACAGGATGCGCTTGGCCCAGCCAGCGCGCAGCAGCACGTCGGAGAGCGAGACCGCAACACGGGTTTTACCGGTGCCCGTCGCCATGACGATCAGCGCCTTGCGGTGTCCGGCATCGAAGCGAGCAGCGACGCGCGCGATCGCCTCGCGCTGGTAATCGCGTCCAGTGATACGAGCGTCGGGAGCGTGGTCCGCAAGCCGTGGCAGGGGGCGCGGCTGGTGCCGTAGGCGCTGCAGGCTCGACTTAGCGGGGAGGCCGAAGATGCGGCGCGGCGGTTCGCCTCGCGCCTCGTCCCAGCGCCACAGGTCGAAGCCGTTACCGAATAGCACCAGCGGCTGCCACGGCTGCTCATGCGCGACACCTTTGGCATAGTGCAACGCTTGCTCGCGCCCCCGCTCGGGGTCGGTACCAGTGCGCTTGACCTCAAAGACCGCGAGCACGGTGCCGTCGTCGTCGAGCAATGCGTAATCGATAGAGCCCTTGCCCGAGGGCGTGGGCTGGTGGCCGACAGGACGTTCGGCGTGCACCGTGCTGCCGCTCCAGCCCGCTTCAGTCAGAAGCGCTGTTATGAGCTCAGAGCGTGTCCGCGCTTCATTGAAACCCAGCGCCTGCGCAGCATCGGGCAGGGCGACGGCGACGCCTGACGGCGGGGGGACGGCAGCGCGAGATAGCCGGTCGAGAGCGTCGGCGAGCGCCGCTTCGGCGGCGCTGGCACGGGCGCGCAGCTTGGCAGTCTCGGGCTCGGAACGTTGGCTTAGCGCGTTTGCGTCGAACTCGGGCAACGCGCTCGGCAAGACGCCCGCATACGTGACCGCGAAAAGTCGGCCGACGTCGAACGCCTCGCGGCAGCACTGCACCGCTTGCTCGGCGTTTACGGCACCACCGTGTACGGCACGGTTGCCTACGATCCGCAATGTATGGAGCTTGTTGCGGACGACCGGCGGCGCGACCGTCTCGAACGCCGCGCTGGTCAGCAGGTCGTTTTGGTTGGATTGCGGCAGGCGCGGTAGGCGGTGCGCCCGATAAATATACGCAGTTGCTTCCTCGCCAAAGCGGCGCAGCTTCATCAGCGCGCTCGCGGGATCGCTCGCGGCATACGCCTCGGCGAACCCGCCAAGGGCGGCGAGGCCGGGCCAGCGTTCCCGAAGGAACTCAAAGTTGATGGATGTCGTCATGTCAGGAATATGGTCTATGCATGTCGCGTGCCAACTGCGTCACCGCTTCCGATCGGCGGCCTGACGTACCTTGAAAGCCAGTTGTCAAAAGTCTGACGGCTTGGCAGCCCAACCAGCCGGGCGGCCTCGGTTCGATTCCCGCCAGCGGTCTCAAGCGCGGTCTCGAGGGCGGCCCGCGCCAACGTTGCGAGATGATCGGGAAGGCTAGCACCCTTTGCAGGACGAAATTGCTGCCCCGCTAGTCCAGACGAGGCTCGCTGGAGCAGAGCATCTTCAATGTCCTGCAGATTCAGAACTTCACTATCCGACCAGATCGAGGCGCGAAGAAGCGTGTTGTTCAATTCGCGCACGTTACCAGGCCAGTCGTGATTGAGGAGGCGTCGTCGCGCCGCCGGCGCAAGGCGCTTAGACGCGTATCCGGGTTGGGAAGCGCTGTCGCTGTTGATGCGCTCGAGCAGGCGATCAATAAGCAAGGCCAAATCGTCGCCCCGCTCGCGAATGGCTGGCAGATCGAGCACTGCGACGGCAAGGCGATAAAAGAGATCATCACGAAAACGGCCCGCTGCGGCTTCGCTCGCCAACGCGCGATTGGTCGCCGCCAAGACCCGCACATCGACTCTTCGCGGTCGCTCCGCTCCGATCCGTTGTACCTCTCCTTCCTGTAAGACACGCAACAGTTTGACCTGGGCGTCGAGCGGCAATTCGCCGATTTCATCGAGAAAGATCGTGCCGCCATCGGCATGCTCGAACGCCCCCGGACGGGCGGCAACCGCGCCGGTGAAGGCACCGCGCTCGTGACCGAAAAGCGTTGCCTCGACTAGGTCCTTGGGCAAGGCGCCGCAGTTGATGGTAACGAAATCCCGGCTGGCGCGCGGGCTGGCAGCGTGGATAGCGCGAGCCAGCAATTCCTTTCCGGTTCCGGTCTCCCCTTCGATAAGTACCGGCACTGATCTTACGGCGCAGCGAGCGGCTCGCGCCAACAGCCGCTCCATAATTTCGCTGGATCGAATAATGGTCGAAAACGCCGGGTCCACTGCGACGGGGAGGCTGCTCTGCTGCTCCAAGCGACGGTCGGCAGGTCGAAGTAGATCCGGCAGTAATTCGGCGGTCATGTCGAGCGGTATCGACGCGATCTTGACACCGTGGCGGATCGATGACTCGATCAGCGTTGCTGGAAATTTGGTCTTTGCAAGAATAATCCACACCGCTGCCATCATTGGGGTGCCGGGACTGAGATGAATGACCAGTTCCCTGTCGGGATCGTCCCGCGTCACGCGGCTCAATGCCGTCGACGCAGTTTCGTAAATTTCGGCAAAGGCGGTCGGCGAGGTTAGGCTGACCGGGATGACCGCAACGACTGCCTTCGTACGGCACCCGAGCCAATTGACATACCTTTGGACATCTTGTTGCGGCTGATCGGCGAGCAAAACGATACGCTGATAATCGGCAGAAATCGCAGCTTGCGCGACCGGCCCATCGCCAGTCTCGCCTGACGATCGAGGTGCGCGCAGATCGGCGCTGCCCAGCCATGCGACGAGTGTCTTATGCAGATTAGCTGCAACATCCATTCCCGGAGCGTAAATGAGTTTGCGTTAAGGTAAAAGAGCATACCACGGCGGCTCACGACAAAAATTCCGAGCCCTGGCCAGATTGCTGTACAAACTGGTCGAGGCTACCCCGGTGGCCTCGCTGGCGACAGTGTAACCGGTCCACCTGCTCACCTGAATTGACGCACTCGGTTGAAAGTTTAGCGCCCGGCGGTTAAGGTGCAGGTTGCGGATATCCGCAACCTGCTCGACTTGCTCGTGGTCGGCTAGCTTGTTCCGTTCAATCCAGCGGCGTTGGTGCAAGGCCGGAGCCAAAAATTGCGCCGTCAAGACGCCTGTGCTCGATACGCTTGCAACAAATCGGCCGTACGATGCGATCGGGTCTTTAACGAGGCTTCCTCTCATCCACTTCTCCGGGTTGATCAGATCGATACTGAGCCCAGTCGGCAGACGAGCCGAGTCGGAGAAGGTACTCGTTAGCAGCTCCGGCCTCCCATTCGTACTTTTCGGAGAAGATTGCGAGAAAGCCGAGAAGGTGAAAAAAGGCTCTTGAGCCTACCTCCCAATGCAGAGACTCCCCAATGTAGTCTGCATTTCGACCCTTATAGGTTTCGAGCCTGCGATAAGATGAATCGCCAACTGATCGATGACTTGCCGGATGTCACCCTGATCAAGGCCGGTTGCTTGACTAATTTCTTCGATCATCGCCCAAACCCCATGCTTTCGGTCAGCTCCGGGGCTTGCCGGTGTCGGATCGCTTCGCCCGCACCCCTCTTTACTTTCGAAAACGGGTTTTGGCGACCGGGGCGGACAGGATCAGTTCTGGCGGATGTGCCCGAACGCTCCATTGCTAAGGATCGAGCGGAAGCTAAACTGCATCTAGGGCGCTGCGGGGACGGGCATGGAACTCGAGTGTGCGAATATTGATGATTTGCTGTTCGCTCTCTACGAGCGACTACTCGACAGCGGCCTCAAGCATGACGGAGGATCTAGAGGGCCAAGCACCGAACTACTGGGAGTGACGCTGCGACTTACGAACCCTCGTGCGCGGATCAGCCGATCCGAGGATCGAGGCCGGCCGTTCAGTGCGATCGGCGAGCTACTTTGGTATCTAAAAAAGTCCGATCGGCTCGACTTCATCCTTCCGTATATCAAGCGCTACGAGGAGGATGCCGTGGATGGCATTCTACCCGGAGCGTATGGACCGCGCCTGTTCGGCATGCACGGGCAGCATGATCAAATCGCCAACGTGATAGAGCTGCTCTCGAAGAGCCCGGGATCCCGGCGGGCGGTAATCCAACTTTTCGACGCGTCGGACATTGCGGTTCGCAAGTCGGAGATCCCCTGCACTACTACTTTGCAGTTCCACATCCGCGATGGCCTCTTGCATATGTCGGTGATGATGAGGTCGAACGATGCGTATTTCGGTCTGCCGCACGACGTCTTCTGCTTCACGATGCTGCAGGAAATGATGACGCGTCGGCTCGGTCTGGACCTTGGCCACTACATCCATCACGCTGGCAGTATGCACTTCTACGACGAGTTCGCGGATCGGCTGGCCCGATACATGGGTGAGGGCTTCCAGCGGCCGATCGAGATGGGGAGGATGCCAGACGGTGACCCGTTCGCGCTCATTCCCAAGCTGCTCGCCGCCGAGGCCGTTATACGGAGCGGTGGGTCCGTCGTGGCGGACGGTGTGGCCGGACCAGGTTACTGGGCGGACTTCATCCGCCTGGTGCAGGTGTTTTGGGCATCACGGCGCGGTGAGCCCCTCGACGATCTGAAGCGCGAGTTCTTCGACCCGATGTATCGTGTCTATCTAGAGGGAAGACGAGCCGTGGGGGAGCAGGCGCTGTCCGCGCTGCCTCAGGCAGGCGCAGCGTGATGTGGCCTTCGTGGGACCATGAGCGGCTGCGCATCTCCGACGCGCTTCGACGACATGCAGCGGGGGCGCGAGCGCTGCCGGGCATAGCAGACGCTCGCGCTTTGGAGGCGCTGTCTCTCCAGTTTGTCGCGAGCCTTCGCCGGGAGTCATATTACAACGCAGTCCAGCGTCGGCCGGTTGCGGCGTTCCGTGCCGACCCGAATTCTCCGGGGTTCGATCCCGAGCGGGCAGTCGCCTTCCATGCGCAGACCGGCAACGTAGACGAGGCGGCTTGGCTAATATTCCTTATGACCCACTTCGCTCGACCGGCGGACAGCGGCTGGAAGCGGCTGGCCGACGTCTACGGCCGACTAGGCCACGGAACATGGGATTGGGCA
This sequence comes from Glacieibacterium frigidum, assembly GCF_007097155.1. Lineage (GTDB taxonomy): Bacteria > Pseudomonadota > Alphaproteobacteria > Sphingomonadales > Sphingomonadaceae > Glacieibacterium > Glacieibacterium frigidum. The sequence goes on along the minus strand of NZ_VJWA01000002.1, from coordinate 1,321,217 downwards.
TCGGTAAGCGGAAGCCCGGCGGCCTTCTCGGCTTGGCTTGCCACGAACTGGGAAGCAGTGGGGGGTAAGTTCGGCAACCACCGCAAGTACGAAAGCCTCCGGCCCACCGCGAACCGCAACATGGCCCGCGTCGTTGCGGATTATGTCGGGTGGATCGGGCAGAATGGCCATGGTCGCTTCTTTGCTGACCTCGTACGTCGAGCGGGAAACGACCCTCGTGTCATCTTTGATGTCCTCTACCGCGAGATGCCGGTCATCAGCTTCGGACGGCTGGCACGCTTCGACTACCTGATGTTGCTTGGCCGCTATGGCCTAGTGCCGATCATCCCAGGATCCGCGTACCTCGATGGAGCCACGGGACCTCGGTCTGGCGTCAGCCTGCTGTTCACCGGGCAGCACCGCTCAGGCGTATCGATCGCGGCGCTGCAAGCCATGCTCGACGAACTCGACAAGGATTTGCAGGTGGGAATGGAAGTTATGGAGGACGCGCTCTGCAACTGGCAGAAGAGTCCCCTGCGTTTCGTTCACTTTAAGGGGTGACGCGCTAGACGAGGGCGGGATCGATTTCGTCCCAAGTCCAACGACGCTTCAACATATTAAGTCGGTTGCGCTCGATCATGCGCCGATGCTGCATCTGCCCAACAGTAAGGCCGGGCGCCACGCCGACCGACACGCTGTACCGCAGGATGGCGTCGCGGTCGGGCCGCAGGCTCTCGAACTCCGAAAGCCGGTTTTCAGGAACGATGCATTGGCTCGCGAAGTGGTTGGCCTCGCGCTCGCAATCGTCATCCGGGGTAGCGTCCTCGTCGACGAACGTCTTCGCGCCGTGCAGGACCAGATGGCCAATCTCGTGGAACACGGTGAACCAGAACTGGTCGTCCGCCCGATGCCGGAAGCTGAGGAGCATCATCGCCTTGTCGGCGGTCACAAGACGGCTAGCGCCGCTGGCATGGCAGCCCGGGGGCGTCTTAACGACGACCACGGCAACGCCGGCCTCGGCACACAGTGTCCTGAGCTTAGGAAGGAAGCGAGCCGGCTGGCTGATCCTCGATAGCTTCCTGATCTCAATTACACGGTCGCGCAGGTTTTCTGCGTTCCAGAGCCGAGTGGACAATAAGTCCGCCTCCAGCTCGCCCCGGCGCAGCCAAAGCAGTACCGCAGGGTCGGAGGACGAGAAACTACCGGACGTCCGGAAGCGAGTATCCGTACACAGGCGCCCATAGCGCGCCTGCCAGCTTCGCATGGTCGGCACGTTGAAGAAGGATATGCGCCGGCGGAGTTCCTCGCGCACTGCCACCTCGTCCAATCTGCGGCCGCGACGCGCGCCCGGGGCCGGCACTCGCTCGAGCCAGTCGGCAGCTTCCGTTGACGCCGCTGCGACGACGGCCCGGTCGAGGGCCTCCTCGTAGCTCGCCTGCCGCTTGAGCCAGAAGGACTGGGTCCCTCCGAGTGCCGAGGCGAGGCTTCCAGCGACATCGACATCGATGGGATGTGAACCGTCAAGCAGGCCGCGCATGACCGCTGGACCGCCCACATGCCGCGAAAGTTCGTTCGCGGTGATCTCCCGTCGCTGCATGAGGGTGCGCAGCGTGTCACCGGGCTTCGAGAACCAATCGGCCGTGGTGCGCTGTTCGCTTGTCATTGACACCCCGTGATCGCCAACAGCTTCAACCTCGTAACGCTCGACAAGACCACGCGACCACCGGCATCCCGTCGGTAGCGGGTCCCGACGGCAGCGAGCGATGCGCGATAGTGTGCACCGATGGGAAGAGAAAGTGAATCGTCAATCGTGACGAGCAGCTCGTCACCCCAGAAGTCGGCAAGTTCCGCTACGTTCTCGAACGCCTCGATGTCGGCAATGAGCGCGATGAGCGCTTGGGCGTGGACAGCGCCATACTCTGCTTCCGCCACCTCCAGCGAGAAGCAGGCCTGCTGGAGCGCCGGCGTTTCATAGGACACGATCAAGCGCGCCACCTTCCGGCGTCACGGCATGCCTGAAGCGAGCATCCTGCGGTCATTCAGGAAGGGGCGAGCCTGGCGGCTTAGATGCCTGCTTCTGACGGATCGTGTCGATGCGTTCCCAATTCCGGCGCAGTTCCGCATCGCCGGCGTCTTGCATGTCGATCCCGCTGGCGCTGCATAGGCTGGCCAGCGTGACCATCACACCGCCGACCTCGAGCTCCGGTCGGCCTTCCGGCCGCCCATAGACGTAGTCGACAAGGGCCCCGGCCTGCTCACGCGTACAGCCGTTCGCCTGCGCGAGCTCCAGCGCCTCTTCGAGAAAGCGATGGGTCCGCTCGTTCCGATCTCTCGCGACGGTCGCAGGGAAGCAGGCGACTAGCCATTCTTCCACCTGTCGCTGATACCGAGTTACCGACACTTCACCCGCGCCATTCAGTTCCGGCCATAATGCACAAGACTGTATAGGACACCAAGCGCGCCGACTGCAGGGCGGATAGCCGTCGCGCGTAAGGCGGCTGATAACCGAGCGATCCATCCAAAGTCGTGACCGGTCGAGCAAGATGCCCGTGGCATAGAGGTGGCCTCCTGTCGCGATCCGGCGATAGGCTCGCAGGTAGGCGATGTTGCGTTTCGTGTCCGAGCGCCCATTGTCCGGGGTATTCACGTGCCACCAGTCTTCGACCTCGGCGTCACGAACGCCTCTGGTCATCGACGCCTGGAGAATTCGGAATTGAGGCGCCCCGAGCGTTGGCGGGGTACAGTCAGATCAAACAATGGCGCGGACGAGGGGGTTGATCGCGCCGCCGCGTGCAGGCCACACTATAAGTAGGAAGCCTGTCGTCCTGACTGGCGTCAAACAACTTTCCGATCCGCTGCGTTCTGGGGGAGCCGTCGCTTGTCGTCTTTTGGATTTACGTTCCTGTCGCGAACGGCGCTCGGGCAAGCAGAGCGGATGATGTTCGGCGCCAACGCCGGCGTCCGTGACGAGGTCGGCTTCCTGATCGTCCACCAGCGCTACGCGGACCATCTCTTCCCGGGCACGTCGGTCTTGCACACCCGGCTACGCTACACCCTCCTCATTCCATGGCTCTATCAGAGCCTGCGAGCGAAGCGTCCCGCCCCAAAGGACTTCGCTCAGGCATTCATCGATCTTGAGCATCGGCTGACCGGCCGCCTTCAGTACAAGGACGGTGAGGGCGAGCCAGACGGCGTGATCGGCGGCGAAGTCTATCCGCGCGCCATCAGCCAGCCGCCGGCTTATGTTTATTGGACGGCGCTCGCAAAATGGGGACTAATTGCAGCGCGGCCCGACGGACGCCAATGGAGCCGTCCCGATATGGCGAGGCTGCTCGCGGGCGGAAGCAAACGAGCCCTGCATGATGATGACGGCAAGCCCCTCGAGACGATCGCGTGGCCGATCACGGGCCTGATCGATGCTCCGCTAGATTGGGAAAGCAACGGCAAGATGACGCTCGAACTCAGTTCTGATGAGCGAGCATTCTTGGCACGAAAGCTTCGCGCGGTCCGATCTCCAACCGACCCGAGCGAACCCTCGTTGTTGGCTAAGCTCGTCGGCCGCCCTTTGAAAGAGGCCGAGCGTAGTTGGGACGACGAGATTCTCGGCTTAGCTGGCAAGGAAGCGGCACGTCTCAGGCGTGCGGGGCAGGCGGCAGCGCTCTCGGCAATCGGCCGGGCCGTCTATGCAGCTTTGGTCGAATCGGTGAAGGAAGAACGTGACAAGCGGCCTCAGGAGAATCTGCACCGCAAAGATTTGGTAGACGTCGTGGATAAATGGGGGGTGCAGGCCGCCGCCCTAGACTTTGCTCGCTTCCTCGAGGATGTCGGTCACCTGCCCACGGCAGTCGAGGCGGTGCTTCGCGAGACCATTGCCTGGGTCCGCTCGAAGAAAAAAAATCCCGCGCCCTTGCTCGGCGTCTATGAACGGGCTGAGTATAGCCGGAAAGGCGACCGGGCCCGTCTCGCGAACAATCAGTTCGGCGTCGATCGACGCATGGAGTGGCAGGGCGACAAGCACGGCTATGCGCAGCCCCTCCACTACCGTTGGGATAACGTGAAACGCTTGCTTCGAGATTTGGAGGACGTCGCGTGAAAGAGCGACCGCCTGCATGGCCCGGGCAACCCTATCTCGACGAGCTTCGCCCCGAGCGCGGTGAGACCGTCCGGCTGGCATTGTTCGCGACCTATTCCGTAGACCTGTCGGCCATCGCAGCGATGCTGCTGGCGTTGATCGGTCGCAACAACGAGCAGGGCAGCGGCACCGCGATCGATTTCGCGGAAGCCGTCGATCAGCTCCGAGACCACGTGCGAATAATCATTCAGCGCGGAAGGATTGCGCGGCCAGTTACGCTACCGCGCATCGCGGGAATCCTCGACCAATTCGTGATCGAACAAGCGCATGACGAGCGGGTACGCAGCTGGCATCCCAAGATCGCATTGGTGGCCTACGGCAGCCCGAAGGGCCCGTTGCGCTGGAGACTGTGGATCGGTAGCCGGAACCTTACTCGCTCCCAAAATCTCGAAGTGGGCATACTTCTCGACGGACATCCAAAGCGCGGCAAAGGCAGGGCGCGGCTCGAAGGGGTTGGGAATCTTGGCGCCGGCCTTGCCAAGGTCGCCGGGCGGCCGGATGCGTCGGCGATCAGCGAAGAACTGGACGCGGTCTGGTGGAAGGCGCCCGAGGGCTTCCGGATGCGCGCGCTCCTGGATGGGCTCTATGAGGGCGTTGGTCTCGCCGTTGAGCCACCGGCCGGCGCGATCGACGGTCTCACGATCGTCAGCCCCTTCCTCTCATCGGACTTTCTGAAAGAGGCTGGGCGCTGGGGTCCGGAGGGTGCACGAACCCTGGTGTCGTCGATGCCAGCGCTGATCGACATGGCGAACCGGTCGGGGGCGCCGCTCGCAGCCTTTTCGAATTTACTCGCTTACGCGGCGCCAGATGATGCTACCGAGGAGAAAGCTCCGGAAGCGCCCCGGACCTCGCCTTCTGAGGACGACGAAGCCGAACCGCAGCCACTCGCGCTCCATGCCAAGCTCTTCGCCTTTCATCAGGGTGACACCACGATAGTCCGGGTTGGCAGCGCTAACGCGACCGATCGCGCCTGGTCGGGTCGGAATTCCGAAGTCATGGTCGAGCTCGAGGCCGAAGAGGCCTTCAATCCCGGCCTCGCCTTCCTGATCGGTAAGGCCACCCCGGTCACGATCGGAGAGCTCGCGCTAGTTAAGTCCGCCGACACCAGCGAAGCCGATGCGCTTGAGGATTCGCGCAAAGCGCTCATGGCCTGTTGGGATCCGATCCTGCATCGTGACGGTGATCGCTTCGTTCTGGATGCGAGATCGCTGCCGTTATTAGCTGAAGAGAGCCACCATCTGGCTGCGGGTCACGCCAATGGCGATCTTCTCGCATGGCCCAAGGACGGCGTTCGGCTCGATCTCGGGACGATCCCACTGTCCGTCCAATCCGCGTTCATTCAGGTCCGTGTGTCCTCCACACAAAACTCAGTGCGATGGATGCAGCGTGTCGAAGTCGATCCGCCACTCGATGAGAAGCGCGACCTTGCCGCGCTCGCCAGCCATATGGGCCTGCGTGCCTTCCACGAATGGATGCGTGCGATGCTCGGCGGCGAGACAGTCCCGGTCGGCGACGTCGCCTGGGACGAAGACCTGGGAGGCGCGGCCAAGGGGCGCGAGGCGTTGGGCTATGGCCGTTTGACGCTCGAAGACATACTCACCGCATGGGCGCGCGACGAAAAGGCATTTAAGAGGGTCGACAAGCATTTCAGACCCTATGTCGAAGCGTTGCTCGCCCATGACGGAAACCTTAGCGCTTCCGAGAAGAAGGATCTGAACGAACTCGCCCAAATCTGGGCGATCGCCCGCACGCAGCTCTTCGCATGAGCGCCCCGTCCAAGCCTTTCCAGCAGGCCACGGTCGCAGCAGCCTCAGAAGCCCTTGCCGGCGGAAATCGGCGTCGCCGGTTCCTAGTTGCGGACGAGGTCGGTCTCGGCAAGACCGTTGTCGCCCGCGACACGCTCGCGGCGCTCTCCCGCAAAGCCCGCAAGTTCACGGTCTATTACATCTCGAGCGGTCAGAAGGTTGCTGACCAGAACAAGTTCGAGCTGCTTCGTTTCCTGGACGATGATGCCGCCGACGCGGCGCTCTCCAAGATCGATCGCGTGGGCCTCATCCCTTTCGAAGAGAAGCGTAGCAGCAGTTTACGGCTTTACGCGTTCACGCCGCACACGTCTTTCTCCAGCAAGAAGCGCCTCTACGGCGGTAAAGCGGTCGAGCGCGCCTTTATCAAGCTGCTGCTCGACGAAATTTATCCCGGTCTGACCGACACGTTTCCAGATGGCTTCATCGAGCACGGTGCCAGTACAGGTTGGGGCTGGGCGCTCACCGAAGCCCAGCGGAAGTTCGAACACGCATCGGTCGCTTTCAAGACCGCCTATGGCCGGGCACTAAGGGCTGAATTTGGCAAGCCTGCGCGCGAGACAATCTCGCGGGCGGTCAGGGACACGACATTTTCGGACGGCCACATCGTCGGCATGATGCGCAAGGCGCTGGCGCAGGCAGCGCTCGATTCCGCGACACCCGATCTCGTAATTCTCGATGAGTTTCAATGCTACCGAGAGCTGCTCGATTCGGGCGACGACAATCCGCTTGCGCGCCAGTTGCTCGAAGGCAAGGACGATGCGACGCCGCCGCCTATCCTGTTGCTTTCCGCCACTCCGTATCGATTTTACGCAGAGCGGTGGGAGACCGGTTCGGGCGCTGCGCCCCACGTCGAACTGTTCAATCTCATCGCATTTCTTGGTGGTGCCGAGGTGCGCGCAGAGGCTGAGGTACAATTCCGTCGGTTTGGGAATCTGCTTCACGTGATTGGGCGTTTGCCGGTCGAGAGCCGTCAGGCGGCGATCGGCGAGGCCGAGACGATCAAGCATCGACTTGAGGCGCTGCTAACGCCGCTCATGTCTCGGACCGAACGACCGGCATCTCGGGAAGGAAATGAACCGCCGCCCAAGCCCGTTCGGATCGAACCACACGATTTGGATGTCTATCGGCACTTCACCGCCGAAGTGCCCAGGAATCTGAAGACCGCGACGATCGCCTATTGGCTGTCTGTTCCCCTACCGGCTCAGGCGCTGGGTGACCGCTATCAGATCACGCGCGGTGTGCAGTTCCCGGCGACGCGCAATGTCCCGCGCCTCGGCGTCACAACCTGGACCAAGCCCCCGAAGGATGCCTGGGGGAGCGCCAAACTTCGTGCGCTCAGCGATATTGTACCGACCGATGCGCTCGCATTGCCTTGGATCCTTCCATCGCTGCCTTGGTGGGATCCTGTAGGTCCTTGGGCAAAGGTGGAGCAGCCTCAGAAGATGCTGATCTTCAGCCGGTTCAGGGCGACACCACAAAGCGTCGCCGCACTGGTCAGCCTAGAGGTCGAGCGCAAGTTCGTGGGTAAGAGCAGCCTTCCCTACGCGAATGCATGGAAGAAACGCCACCTCAATCCCAAGCCCAACCAAGGACCGACCTTGGCGCTCTTTCACCCGAGCCCGTTCCTGATCCGCGTTGTTGACCCGCTCGATGTTCGCGATGGCGCTTCGATCAGGCATGTCCGCGCGCGCGCAAGACAACAGATCATTCGAGCGCTCCCTGCCTCGATTGCGGGCGAAGCGCTGAACAAGCGCGACAATCGTCGTCGCAAGCCGGCGTGGGCGGTTCTGGCAGCTATCGAGGCCGCACAGAAGCAACCGCACGCGCGCGAGTTTGCCGCTATTCAGAAAGCTTGGGCATGGGTGGCGCCCAAGGACGCTGCGCTCCAGTCTCTTCTCAAGCTACGCCAAGAGGCGGAGCCGATTAGCTGGATCAGCAAATGGGAGCTCGACGCTCTCGTAGACATGGCGCTCGGCGCGCCGGGCGTCGTCGTGGGCCGCGCGCTGTATCGTCACTTGCCGGAGCTGTTTGACTATAAGAACCAGCATTACCGCAAGCTGGCGCGGCTCTGCTGGACGAAGTTGCGCACCTATCTTGATCGTCCTGTGTTCTGGTCGGTGTTACCAGGGGATGACGCCACGGCCAAGTATCAGCGCGCCTGCGTCGAAGGGTGTCTCGAGGCTGTCCTCGACGAGCATTTCTGGCTGCGCAAATCCAAGGTGGGCTCGATCGGTCTGGTTGACGATCTGTCCGGGGCGCTATCAGCGAACGTCGGCACGTTTGGCTTTCAGGGGCAGGCGCAGAAGGAGAAAATCCGGATCCGATGTCATGCGGCCGTACCGTTCGGCGGAACCGAAAGCGAGTCTCTCAGGAAAGAGCAGAACGACGACAACCAGGCTCCCGCGCGCTCGGAGGAGATCAGGAGTGCATTCAATACGCCCTTCTGGCCCTATGTCCTCGCGACAACCTCGGTTGGTCAGGAAGGTCTCGATTTCCATAGCTGGTGCGACCGCCTCGGTCACTGGGACCTGTGTTCAAGTCCCGTAGATCTCGAGCAGCGCGAGGGGCGCGTGCAGCGCTTTGGCGGGCTCGCTGTCCGTCGCCCTCTCGCCGAAAAGCTGGGCAAGGATGGGTTGACCGAGGCCCGCCGCAATCGGACCTCTCCCTGGGACTCTGTCGCGGCCAGCGCCAATACGGCGTTCAAGAATGACGAGACCGGCCTGACGCCTTGGTGGACGCTGCCCGGCGCGGAGCTCAAACGCCACCTGTTCGCCCTGCCACAGAGCCGCGACATCGATCGGTTTGCGAAGTTGAAGACCCAACGGCTTCTCTACCGCGTGGCGCTTGGCCAACCTGACCAAGAAGATTTGGTCGAGCTTCTCACTGACGACGATCCGGAGGCGATGCGAATATTGCAGGGTTTGACACTAAACCTATCAGCCTTCGCTCATCGGAAAACCGCCTAGCCCTCCCGTATTTGAAAAAGACTATTTGGCACATTCAGCCTTTCGACCTGAGAATGGCCGGTCTCGGAGTGAGCTGGCGCTTAGCATTCAGATCGGGAACGCCGGATGCATCCCAATTCTCACCATAGCCGCGCTCCAGGTTGATCTCACACCTTTGATTGAACGTCGGAAGTTGGGAAGGCGAAAGGCGCCGGGAACATCTACTTGTGGATCCTGTCTGACGACCGGTCAGCCACAACGAACTCACGCAGTCCAAATTACCGGATCGGGCTCGCTTCCGATCTGGGCAAGCCCGTGCGCAATCGATGTAAACTCGCCGCCTGTCGCAATGCGCTCCTCGCCGAAATGGCGGTCGAACATCCCCCTGATCGCGGGGATGAGCGAGGAGCCGCCGGTCAGGAACACTCGGTCGACCGCGTTCGGCTGCATGCGTGCGGCGGCGAGGGCGTTGATCATCGTCGTCTCGATCCGCTGCAGATCGGTGGCAATCCAGCCCTCGAACTCGTCGCGCCGCACCTCTGCGGCGATCGTCACGCCACCTCCTTCGAAGTGGAATACAGCCCGATCGTCGACGGAGAGTTCGCGCTTGAGCCGGCCAACGGCGTCATAGAGGGGAAGGCCCTGCTCGGCTTCGATCAGCGCGATCATACGCTTGATCGCGTCCGGGTCGAGCGCGTCGCGCTGCAGCCGGGCAAGGTGCTGCTCGTACATGGTTCGGCAGATCCGGTGGTACCAGTCGCCGCTTTGCATGCCGCCAAGCGAGATTTGGAGCATCTCGGCATCACGGTGACGGCGCACGTCTCGCCGGAGGTTGGCCACACTGTCGACCCGGTTGGCCTTCGCATGGGAGGCGACTTCGTGACTGCAGCCTTGCAGACCCGTTAGCGATCGGCACCGATTGAAATATCACAACATCTAGCTGATGTTGAATAGGGCCATAGCTCCCGCACGTGGTCCGCTACCCCGGGGCAAAATCGTGAAATGATCGTGCTTCGCCGAGATGGCAGGTTCTCTCTTCGTAAGACAGTCCCCGCTGCGCTAAGGCAGGCATACGGTGGCCTGGCTGTCGTCGAGAAGAAGCTGGAGACTGCCAATCGCAACGTAGCGAATGAGCGCGCAGCGATCATAAGAGCGATGCTCAAGTCCGAGTTCGCAGCGCGGCTTCGTGGCGAAACGAGCATCGCTGAACCGCTCCGCGAGATCTATGAGGCTGCGCTACTTGCGGACGGATTGGCGCAACTAAGCCGCCATGCGGGCGCGGTCGACCCCGCACAAGCTAGACCCGTCGACGGGGGGGCCGCCTTGTTCGACCAGCCCCTAGCTGCCCAATGCTCGACATCAGCAAAGTCAGCCGGTCAAGGGCGTCGCTCCAGCCAGAAGGACAGGTCCGATCGTCACGGGCGCACGGCTCAATCGTGCCGATCGGATCCCGACTTTGCCGACGTCGCAGAAAGCTTCATGCGACAGTGGAAAGCAAAAGCAGGTCGGAAGGCGACGAATACCGAAAATCAAAAACGGGCAACGTATCGGCTGTTCCAGGGCTTCTGGGCGAACGAGCCGATACGCGCCATCGGCAGCACCGATGCAGCGAGGTTTTACGACACGATCCGTCTATTCGATCCACATTGGGTCCGGCCAAAGTCTTCCCAGTCTATGAGCTGGGACGCTCTGCTCGTCGTCCATGGCAACCGCGAGCGCGGCCTGTCTGATGCGACAATGAACCGGCATATGGCCACGCTCAAAGCGCTTTGGGATTGGGCTCAGAAGCGCGGTCATTGCGAAGGCAGCAACCCGTTCGTGGACTTCCACACAAGGCTTCGCGCCGGTGTCAACATGTCGCCCTACAGAGCGTGGGAACACGATGAACTGAACAACTTGCTTGTCCCTCCCCCGCGACGCTCGGACCTCCTCGAAATAACTCTGGTCGGCATGCATTCCGGGTTGAGGCTGGATGAAATTGCGTCGCTCACCTGGGGCCAGATGCGACAAGCAGAAGGCGTCACCTATTTTGAGATCCGTGACGCCAAAACTCCCGCAGGCAATCGCCAAGTGCCGGTCCACCCGGCGCTGTCTTGGCTCACGGACCGAGCCTGTCGTGATCCGGAAGCTCGGATCTGGCCGACGTTCAATCCCGAGGGACCTGGCAAAAAGGCAGGCGCTGACGCGGGACGAGAGTTTTCCCGCTTCAAAGCCAGTCGCGGTTTTCGCGCCCGCTCAAAGGCATTTCATTCATTCCGGAAGAATGTCACCAGGATCATGGAACGTGCGGGCGTCGCTGAAAACGAATGGGCTCAGGTGCTTGGCCATGAGCGAGGCTTCACGTACCGGGTTTACAATCCAGATGGCATCACGTTAACGCGTAAGGCAGAAATCGTAGCACTGATATCTTATCCAGGCGTGGAACTGCCGACCATCAATCGTGATCGCAGCGCGATATCCATATAGCTGGCAATCAGGAACTTAGCGTGGCCCCGGCCCGGCCCGGCTCGTCGCGAAGACGCACGCCAAACTTTATGACCGCATGAAGCCCAAACCCTCGAATTCGGTTAAATCGAAAAAGTCCGAAATCGAACCGTTCTTGGTGTCGTAAGAGATGACGATCTCACGGCCAGCAAGCTTCACCACGTAGAAGAAAGTACAGTTCTTCTCGCCTATTTTTGTGAAGCCATCAGGGAGGTCCGGATGGCCTAGGCTTCGCCGTAGTTGCTCAATTTGCGCAAGACTTACGACGATCCCCAGTCGACGGATCGATCGAAGGGCCAATCGGTCGCACAGAGCCATCAGTCGATCGGTCTGGCGATCTGCCCGCTTCTGTAGAGCTCGGTGTGAATGCCGACGAGCCACTGAGTTGGCGATCGCTTTCCGGTCCGAACGCGACCTATGCGCCAGGCCGCCCCCTAGACGTGGTCCTACTATCGGTAGTTGGCAATACGCGGCGCCTGACAAGAAAACCGCGCCGATTGCGTTCAAATTTCGCGCAATCCCGACCAAACGCCCGTCCTTCGGTTCTGCTGGCGAAGGGCGCACCTGTTCCGCACGAGACTCGAACAACGTAGGCGCTGAAAGAAACAGCCAAGTCCCTTAAAAGGGCAATGAAGTCCTTTAAGTCAGATCCACCTCAGACGTCGAGGTTCGCCACCGACAGGGCATTGTCCTGGATGAAGGCGCGGCGCGGTTCGACGATGTCTCCCATCAGCTTGGTGAAGATCTCGTCCGCGAGGTCGGCCTCGTCCGCCGTGACGCGCAGCAGCGTGCGCGCCGCGGGGTCGAGCGTCGTCTCCCACAGCTGCTCGGCGTTCATCTCGCCCAGCCCCTTGTAGCGCGCGACGCTCAGCCCCTTGCGCCCGGCGTCGAGCACCGCGTTCAGCAGCTCCGACGGGCGGCGGACGGTGATGTCGCCCAGCTTCGACGGCGCCGCATAGGCATCGCCGACTTCGAGCGCGAGGGCGTGCAGCTTGCGCGCCTCCGCCGACTGCAGCAGCGCGCGGTCGACGATGAAATGGTCGGTGACGCCGCGGTCGGCGCGGCTGAGGTGATAACCCCCCTCCGCCGCGGGCTCGACGACCCAGCCCTTGACGTGCTCGCCGTGCTCGAGCCACGCCGCCGCCTTCGCACCCGCCGCGACCAGCTTCTCACGATCGTCGCCGATCGCCGGGTCGAGCGCGCCGGTCAGCGCCAATGCTTCGACCAGCCGCGCGTCGTAGCGAGTCGGGATGTGGCTGGTCAGCGTCTTCATCCGCCGCGCATGATCGACGAGCGCACGCAGGTCGTTGCCGGTGCGCAGCTCGCTCGCCGACTGCAGCTCCATGCCCGCGATGCCGGTGTCGACGAGATAATCGTCGAGCTGCGCGTCGCCCTTCAGATACACCTCCGACCGGCCGCGCGAGACTTTATACAGCGGCGGCTGAGCGATATAGAGGAAGCCGCCTTTGATCAGCTCGGGCATCTGCCGGTAGAAGAAGGTCAGCAGCAGCGTGCGGATATGCGCGCCGTCGACGTCGGCGTCGGTCATGATGACGATCTTGTGGTAGCGCAGCTTCTCGATCTTGAACTCGTCGCGGCCGATCCCGGCGCCGAGCGCTTGGATCATCGTGCCGATCTCCTTCGATCCCAGCATCCGGTCGAAGCGCGCGCGCTCGACGTTCAGGATCTTGCCGCGCAGCGGCAGGATCGCCTGAAAGGCGCGGTTGCGCCCCTGCTTCGCCGAGCCGCCCGCCGAGTCACCCTCGACCAGGAAGATCTCCGAGAGCGCCGGGTCGCGCTCCTGGCAGTCGGCCAGCTTGCCGGGCAGCGACGAGATGTCGAGGCCGCCCTTGCGCCGCGTCAGGTCGCGCGCCTTTTTCGCCGCCTCGCGGGCAGCGGCAGCGTCGATGATCTTGGCCATGATCGTCTTGGCTTGGCTGGGGTTCTCTTCGAGCCACTCCGCCAGCTTGTCGGCGATCAGGCTTTCGAGCGGCTGGCGCACCTCCGACGAAACCAGCTTGTCTTTGGTCTGCGACGAGAATTTCGGGTCGGGCAGCTTGACCGAGATGATCGCGGTCAGGCCTTCGCGCATGTCGTCGCCGGTCGGCGTCACCTTCTCCTTTTTCAGCACGCCCGACTTGTCGGCATAGCTGTTGAGGGTGCGTGTCAGCGCCGCGCGGAAGGCGGCCAAGTGCGTGCCGCCGTCGCGCTGCGGGATGTTGTTGGTGAAGCAGAGGACCTGCTCGTAATAGCTGTCGTTCCACTCGAGCGCGACCTCGATGCCGATGTCGTCGCGCTGCCCGGTGATCGCGACCGGGGCTGCGATCAGCGCGGTCTTCGACTGGTCGAGATACTTCACGAACGCCGCGATGCCGCCCTCGTAATAGAGCTCGACGACCTTCTGCTCGGCGTGGCGCGCGTCGGTCAGGAACAGGCGGACGCCCGAATTGAGGAACGCCAGCTCGCGGAAGCGATGCTCGAGCTTCGCGAAATCGAAGTCGACGATCTTGAAGGTCGCCGGGCTCGGCAGGAAGGTCACCTCAGTGCCGCGCCGCTCGCCCTGCGGCCCGACGACGGCGAGCGGCGCCTGCGGCACGCCGGTGTGGAAGCGCATGTAATGCTCGTGCCCCTCGCGCCAGATGCGCAGGTCGAGCCAGTCGCTCAACGCGTTGACCACCGACACGCCGACGCCGTGCAGGCCGCCCGACACCTTGTAGGCATTGTCGTCGCTGTTGTTGAACTTTCCGCCGGCGTGGAGCTGCGTCATCACCAGCTCGGCCGCCGAAACGCCCTCCTCCGAATGGATGCCGGTCGGAATGCCGCGCCCGTTGTCGGCGACGGTGACGCTGCCATCGGGGTTCAGACGGATGTCGATCCGGTCGCAATAGCCCGCGAGCGCCTCGTCGATGGCGTTGTCGCTGACTTCGAACACCATGTGGTGGAGGCCCGACCCGTCGTCGGTATCGCCGATATACATGCCCGGCCGCTTGCGCACGGCATCGAGCCCGCGCAGCACCTGAATGGCATCGGCGCCATAGTCGGCGCGCTCGGAATCACCGGTGGGGTCTTGGGGTTCGTCGGTCAATGCGGGGTCCTCGCGCGGGGGCGCTGTTTCGATAGTGTCATATAGGGGTTCGCGCCCGTGTACGCGAGGATTCAGTGCAGCGCCGTATCAGGTGCAATCGACTTTTCCTGGAGCCGAGCGTTATCGAGGCAAAGGGAGGACATGCTCGTGGAAGCGACTGCTGCGACCGAACTTGCCAAACTACGCAAACACTTCCCGGGCGAAAGCGCCGACTATGCCCGCGTCCGGCAGAGCCTGCTCGCCGAGGAAATCGCGCTGCAGCGGCAGATCGACCGGGTTTCCGAATTGCGGCGCACGCTGCCCGATGGCCCGGCGATCGATACCGATTACCGCTTCCGCGACGGCAATGGCGACGAGGTCGGGCTGATCGACCTGTTCGGCGACCACGACACGCTCGTCACCTATTTCTGGATGTACGGGCCGCAGCGCGAGCGGCCGTGCCCGATGTGCACCAACCTGCTGGGTCCGCTCGATGCCAACGCCCGCGATCTGACGCAGCAAGTCGCGCTGGTCGTCATCGGCCGCTCCCCGGTCGAGCGCCAGGCCGCCTTCGCACGCGAGCGGGGCTGGCAGGCCCTCAGGTTCGTGCAGGCCGTCGGCGACGATTATCCGCGCGACTTCGGCGGGCTCGATACCGATGGCTCGGAGTGGCCGGTCCTCGCAGTGTTCAAGCGCGTCGACGGCGCGGCCCGCCTGTTCTGGAAAGGCGAGATGACCGGCGAGATGGCCGATCCCGGCCATGATCCGCGCGGCGGTCCGGACTTCGCCCCGCTATGGACCGTCCTCGACCTGACACCGGGCGGTCGGCCCGACGGATGGTACCCGAAACTCGAATACTAGCCGGTCACCACACCGGACTCGACGCGCAACCGCCGACCGCCCGCGCTCGCGAACAGCGCCGCGTCGGTCCCCGTCATCCAGACCTGCGACCCCGTTTCCGCCAGCCGCTCGAACAGCGCCGCCCGGCGCGCGGCGTCGAGGTGGGCGGCGATCTCGTCGAGGAGGAGGATGGGCGCGCGGCCGGTACGCGCCGCGACGAGGCGGGCGTGCGCGAGGATGATGGCGATCAGCAGCGCCTTCTGCTCGCCCGTCGAGCCGCGCGACGCGGGTTCGGCCTTGGCGGCGTGCCGGACGACCAGATCAGCGCGGTGCGGCCCGGTCAACGCGCGGCCCGCGGCGGCGTCGGCGGCGCGGCTGCGTGCCAGCAACGTGCCAAGGTCCGCGGCGTCGTTCCCCGCCAGCGCGAGCAGCGGCTGCGCGAACGGCCCCGCCGGGGTCGCGGCGAGGATGTCGCCCAGCGCCGCGACCGTCTCGGCCCGCGCGCGGGCGATCGCCTCGCCATGCTCGGCCATTGCGAGCTCGAGCGCGCTAAGCCACGCCGGATCGGGCGCATCGCCGGTCAGCAGCCGCGTCCGCGCGCGCATCGCGGCGTCGTAGCGCACCGTTTCGCGCGCATGGCCGGGCACCAGCGCCAGCACCAGCCGGTCGAGAAAGCGCCGCCGCGCCGATGCCGGTTCGGCGAACAGCCGGTCCATCGCCGGGGTCAGCCACAGCACCGACAGCCACTCGCCGAGGCGCGTCATCGGCGCCGCCGCCCCGTTGATGCGCAGCACGCGGCGTTCGGGGGTCGCGGCGGCGGTGCCCGTGCCGACCTCGATCGCGCCGCCCTCGGCCTCCACCGCCGCAGCGACCGCAAAGCCCCCCGCGCCGCCCTCGCGCGCCATCTCGGACAGCGCGACGCCGCGCAGGCCGCGCCCCGGCGATAGCAGCGACACCGCCTCGAGAAGATTGGTCTTGCCCTGCCCGTTGTCGCCGGTGACGGTGATCAGCCCCGGCTCGGCGACCACGTCGGCGGTCGCGTACGAGCGGAAATCGGTCAGCGTCAGGCGGGCGACGTGGGGCACGTCCCGCTGGTAGGCGGCGCGGTGCCGTCCGTCCATTCGGGCGCCTTGCCCGGCAGGGTAGCGAGGAACGCCGCCGCGCTCTCCCGCGTCGCCTTCTGGCGCTCGGAGCCGAGGCGGTCCCAGCCGTCGTACATGCGCCACAGGCGGCTGTTGTCCTTCAGCGCCTCGCGGTGGCGCGCCAGGAAATCCCAGTAGAGTGCGTTGAACGGGCAGGCGTCGGGGCCGGTCTTCTGCTTCACGTCGTAGCGGCACTTGCCGCAGTAATCAGACATGCGGTTGATGTACGCGCCGCCGCCGGCATAGGGCTTCGACCCCAGCCGGCCGCCATCGGCGAACTGGCTCATGCCGATGACGTTGGGCGCCTCGACCCATTCGTATGCGTCGGCGTAGACGATCAGGTACCAGACATGGACCTGGTGCGGGTCGATGCCCGCCAGCATCGCGAAATTGCCGGTGATCATCAGGCGGTGGATGTGGTGCGCGTACGCCTCGCGCTTCGTCGACCCGATCGCCTCGGCCATGCAGCGCATGTCGGTCTCGCCGGTCCAGTAGAAGGCGGGCAGGTCGCGCGTCGCCTTCAGCGCGTTGGAGGCGGTGTAGTCGCGCCCCTCGATCCAGTAGATGCCGCGGATATATTCGCGCCACCCGATGATCTGGCGGACGAAGCCCTCGACCGAGTTGATCGGCGCAGCGCCCCGGTCGTACGCCGCGACCGCCGCATCGACGACCTCGCGCGCCAGCAGCAGCCCGCAGTTGATGTAGGGCGACAGCGCGGCGTGCCACAGGTGATCCTGCCCCGCGACCATCGCGTCCTGATAGTCGCCGAAGCGCGGCAGGGCGTGCTCGATGAAATGATCGAGTGCTACCAGCGCCTGTGCCCGCGTCACGGCGAAGCGGAACGGCGTCAGGTCGCCGAAATGCCCCCCGAAGCGCGCCGCGACGAGCGCCAGCACGTCGTCGGTCACGGCATCGGGTTCGAAGGTCGCGACGCCGGGCGTGTTGAGCCCGCGCGGCGGGGTCTTGCGGTTCTCGGGATCGAAGTTCCAGCGGTTGCCGACGGGCTTGCCGACGCTCATCAGCAGCCCGGTGCGCTTGCGCATCTCGCGGTAGAAGTCCTCCATGATGAGGCGCTTGCGGGCGGACGCCCATTCAACGAAGTCGGCACGGCTGCAGAGAAAGCGGTCGTCGGGCAGCACCTCGACCGGCACGCCGAACTGCGCGCTCCACCCGTCGATCATGTCGGCGACGCGCCACTCGCCCGCCTCGACGATGCGGACCCCGTCAATGGCATGGCGCGCCATCGCCCGCCCGACCTCGCCGGTGAAGCTGCCGGTGTTGCCCGCCGCGTCGAGCGTCACGTAGTCGACCGTCCACCCGGCGGCGCGCAGCTCATCCGCGAAATGCCGCATGGCGGAGAAGAGCAGCGCGATCTTCTTCTTGTGGTGCCGAACGTAGGTCGCCTCGTCGAACACCTCGACCATCAGCACGACCGCGCCGTCCGGCCCGCCGCGCAGGCTGGCGAGCGACGGACTGAGCTGGTCGCCGAGAACGGGGATGAGGATCATGACGCCGGGGTAACGCGTCGCCTCGCGCGACGGCAGCACCCGCGATGTCGCGGCTCAGGCCTGGCGCTGCTTCCGCAGCTTCGCCGACGCCAGCGTGCCCCACGCGCGCTCGACCAGCCCCGCCACCTGTTCGGCGTCGGCAACGTCCAGCCGCACGAGCAGCATCGGATAGCCGTCGTAGTGCGGCGTGGTGTGGAAGACGTCCGCCTGCGTCTCGAGCAGCGCCTCGCGCAAGCCGTCCTCGACCTTGAGCGCCAAGTCGCCGTCCTCGCGCAGGCGGCAGATCAGCTTGCCCGCTACCTTAAGCGCGGGGGTGCCGTAGCTCGTGCCGAGCGTCACGCCGGGCAGGGCGAGCGCGGCCGGGGTGAGATCGTCGAAGGTCATTGAGCAGGTGCCTCCGCGACCTTCTTCTTGAAATAGCCGCCGCACGCCCGTTGACCGAACAGGGTGACGCCGGTTCCGAATTTCGTGGGCGTCAGCGTTGCCGCCACGGGCGTGACGGTGGTGCCGGGGCTCTCAGCCTTGAGCCACGCGGCCGCCTCGGCGAGCGCCACCGCATCGGGTTCGGCCAGGCGCGGCGGCGTGACCTTGTCGAGGTAGTGGTGGATCGTGTCCTGCTTGGCACTGCCATGGCCGGGGTTGGCGCGGACATTGGCATGGAGTTCGGCGATCGGCGTCGCACCGTCGAAGTCGCCGAGAAACAGCAGCTGGCCCGGCCCGACACTGAACTGCCGGGTCGCGTCGCCGAAGCAAACCGCCCAATACTCCTGCTGCGACACGTCGCGAACCACGTAGGTGCCGGGCTTGAGCTTGCGCAGGACATAGCTTTGTCCCGGTGCGCCGCCGTCGATCACCATGTTGACCCAGCCGCCGCTGAACGTGCCGGTCAGCAGGTTCTGCGCCACAGGATCGAAGCGGGAGATGCCGAGCGTGTAGGTGACCGGGAGGCGCGGCGCGCGAACCAGCACGGCAGCGTCGGCACTGGCAGGCGTGATGGCGATCTTCGACGGCTTGGGCGCCGCCAACGCGGACGTGGCGATCAGCAGCGCGACGAGGGCCGCGCGCATCACACCCGCATCGGCATCAGTACGTACAGCGCATTCGACGCATCGCCGGTGCGGATCAGCGTCGGGGCGGCGGCGTCGGCGAGGTGGATGTCGACCTGGTCGCTGCCGACCTGGGCGAGGATGTCGAGCAGGTAGCGGTAGTTGAAGCCGACCTCGAACTCCGGCGACGTGTAGTCGGCGGGGACTTCCTCGGCCGCGGTGCCGTTCTCAGGGCTGGTGACCGACAGCGTGACCTTGTCGCGGCCCAGCGCGATCTTGACCGCGCGGGTCTTCTCCGTCGTGGCGATCGCGGCGACGCGGTCGACGCCTTCGGACAGGCTCTTCACGTCGATCTTGAGCAGCTTGTCGTTGGCGGTCGGGATGACGCGGCTGTAGTCTGGGAAGGTGCCGTCGATCAGCTTAGAGGTCAGCGTCGCGGTGCCGAGCTTGAAGCGGATCTTCGATGCCGACAGCGACACGGCGACGTCGCCGTCGGCCTCGTCGAGCAGCTTGCGGATTTCCGCGACGCACTTCCGTGGCACGATGATGTCGGGCATGCCGCCCGCGCCCTCGGGCCGGTCGAACTCGATGCGCGCGAGGCGGTGGCCGTCGGTCGCGACGGCGCGCAGCTTGGGCTCTGTCCCGTCGACGACGTGCAGGAAGATGCCGTTCAGATAATAGCGCGTCTCCTCGGTCGAGATCGCAAAGCGCGTGCCGTCGATCAGCTGGCGCAGCGTCGCGGCCGGCAAGGTGAAGGCGGTCGGGAGATCGGTCTCGGCGATCACCGGGAAATCGTCGCGCTTGAGCGTCGCGAGGCTGAAGCGCGCGCGGCCGGCGACGACGGTCATTTTCTCGTTGGCGACCGCCAGCTCGACCTGCGCGCCCTCGGGCAGCTTGCGCGCGATATCGAACAGCGTGTGTGCCGAGACGGTGGTCGCGCCGGGGCTGGCGACGGTCGCGGCGATGGTCTCGACGACCTGCAGGTCGAGGTCGGTCGCCATCAGGCGCAGGCCGTCACCATCGGCCTCGATCAGCACATTCGACAGGATCGGTATAGTGTTGCGACGCTCGACCACCGACTGGACGTGGCCGAGGCACCGGAGCAGCGTCGCGCGTTCGACAGTCGCCTTCATTCTTGTCCTCGATGCCCCCAGTTGTGGCGGCGACTATAGCGGCGCACGCGCGCGGCGGTAGCGGTAAGTTACCCCGCGCGCGTCATCAGCGATAGGTTTCGAGCTCCTCGATCCGGTCGCGGTAGACACGCGCGATGCAGCGGTTGTCGCGGCACGACTGGCGCTGGGCGATGAAGTCGTCGCGGCCGGCGTCGAGCTCGTCGCGCAGGTTGCGGTCCGCCCCGTCGCGGAGCGCGAAGAACAGCTCGGACATCTCGACGTCGAGCGCCGCGAGGCGCGGGCTCGAGCAGACCGCCTCGAGCACGCGCGAGGTGACGCGGCCGCAATCGAAGCTGGGGCCGGCGACCTCCGGCTCGTTCGGAACGGATACGGGGGGAGCGGGCGGCGGCGCGGCGCGGGGGATGAAGGGTGCGGCGGGCTGCGAGGGCGCCGGAACGTCCGGCATCGGCTCGGCTTCGATAACCGCTGCGCCATCGGGTTCGACCGTCGTCACCTGATCCGCCCCGGCCTCCACGAGCGCCATGACGATCGGCGCCGCGCCGCTGACCGCGGACACGTCCACCGCGCCGCCCGCCGCGGGGCGGATCCGGTACTCGATACTCGCGGCGAGGGGTGCGGCACCGCCGATCGCCGGCAGGCTGAGCAGGCCGCGGCAGACCAGCGTCCGGCCGTCGCCGCGCCCGCTGTCGGATGCTGCCGCGACGCTGACCGAGAGGGCCGCGGCGCTGTTGTCGAGCATCGCGCCACTCCCGCCGGCGCTGCGCGCCTGGCCGACCAGGACATCGCGGAGTCTGGCGATCGATGCAGGACTTGCACAGTCGAGCGGCACCGGCGGCACGGAGGCGGCGCTGCCATCTTCGGGCAGGTCGGCGACGGGTGGCGCGCCGCCCTGCTTGGGGATCAACGCCAGGCCGATGAAGATCGCGGCGAGGATACCCAGGGCGATAAGCGAAGCGGTCCGCCACCGGCGGTCGGCGGGGGGCGCGGCTGGAATAGCCTCGACCGCCGCTGCTTGCGGCATCACCGGGGCGGGGACCACCCGTTCGACCGGACGCGCCGCACTGCGCTCCCGCGCCTCGCGGATGAACCAGGGTTCGGGAAGCGGCGCTTGCGGGTTGCCGACGACGCGATCGTCGTCGCGGCGGCCGTCTTCGGAATTTGAGTTGCTCACACCGCTGGAAACGTCGGGCTTCGGCGACAGTTTCGTTAACGGATCGTCAGCTTTGCGCGGCGAGGCGCGCGATCAACGCCTGCGCCGCCGCCGGCGCGCGAACCTTGGCACCCGAGATGAAGAAGACATAGACGTCGCGCGCGCCATCCGCCGCCCAGTCGCGCGCCTGCGCCGCCCAGCCGTCGAGCGCCGCGGGCGGGTAGCCGGTCGCCTCCTCCTCGGCGCAATTCTGCAGCCGGGCATAGGCGAAGTCGGCGGTCGGCGCGTCGGTCGCGTCGAGCGGCGTCGGATATTTGTCGGCGTGCGCGAACACCGCCGCGCAATTGGCGCCGCGCGCCAGCGCCAGGAAGGCGGGATCGCGGAAGCTTTCGTGGCGCACCTCGAGGGCATGCTGCAGCCGCCGCTCGCCGAGTTTCTCGGGCAGCAGCGCGATGAACGCCGCCATGTCGTCGCGGTCGAACTGCTTGGTCGCCGCAAACTGCCACAGGATCGGCCCGAGCTTGTCGCCGAGCCGGTCCATGCCAGTGGTGAAGAAGCGCGCGATCGACTCGCCCGCCTCGCCCAGCACCCGCCGATTGACCGCGAAGCGCGGCCCCTTGAGGCTGAACCTGAACCCGTCGGGGGTCTCGTCGTGCCACTTCTGATAGCTCTCGGGCTTCTGCGAGCCGTAGAAGGTGCCGTTGATCTCGATCGCGGTCAGCGCCCGGCTGGCATGCTTCAGCTCGTCCGCCTGCCGCAGCCCTTGCGGGTAGAAGGTCCCGCGCCACGGCTCGTACGTCCACCCGCCGACCCCGACGCGGATCATGCCTCGTACGCGGCTTCGGTCTTCGCCCGCACTTCGTCGGCGCTGACCCCCGGTGCGGTCTCGATCAGGCGGAAGGGAGCGCCCTTGCGGTCGGCGCGTTCGAAGACGGCGAGGTCGGTGATGATGACGTCGACGACACCGGCGCCGGTCAGCGGCAGGCTGCACGCCGCCTTGAACTTGGCGCCGCCCGCCTTGTCGACATGCTCCATCAGCACGACGATGCGGCGTGCGCCCGCGACCAGGTCCATCGCGCCGCCCATGCCCTTGACCAGCTTGCCGGGCACCATCCAGTTGGCGATGTCGCCGTTCTGCGCGACCTCCATGGCGCCGAGGATCGATAGGTCCATGTGGCCGCCGCGGATCATCGCAAAACTGTCGGCCGAGCTGAAATAGCTGGTGCGGCGCAGTTCGGTGATCGTCTGCTTGCCGGCGTTGATCAGGTCGGGGTCTTCCTCGCCCGCGTAGGGGAAGGGCCCCATGCCGAGCATGCCGTTCTCGCTCTGCAGCGTGATGTCGATTCCCTCGGCAACATGGTTCGCCACCAGCGTCGGCATGCCGATGCCGAGGTTGACGTAGAAGCCGTCGTGCAGCTCCTGCGCGGCGCGTGCCGCCATCTGGTCGCGGGTCCAGGCCATCAGATACGCTCCCGCACGGTACGATTTTCGATGCGCTTCTCGTTGTCCGCCGCCACGATCATGCGCTGGATATAGACGCCCGGCGTGTGGATGGCGTCGGGATCGAGCGTGCCGGGCTGCACCATCTCCTCGACCTCGGCGACCGTCACGCGCCCCGCGGTCGCGGCGTTCGGGTTGAAGTTACGCGCGGTCTTTCGATAGACGAGGTTGCCGTAGGGGTCGGCGCGCCAGGCGTGGACGATCGCCAGGTCGGCGACGATGCCGCGCTCCAGGATGTACGTCTCGCCGTCGAAGTCCTTGTGCTCTTTCCCTTCCGCGATCAGCGTGCCAACGCCGGTCTTGGTGTAGAAGCCCGGAATGCCCGCCCCGCCGGCGCGCAGCCGTTCGGCGAGCGTGCCCTGCGGCGCGAATTCGAGCTCGAGCTCGCCGCTGAGATACTGGCGCTCGAACTCCTTGTTCTCGCCGACGTAGCTCGAGATCATCTTGCGGACCTGGCGGCTGTGCAGCAGCACGCCCAGCCCGAAACCGTCGACCCCGGCGTTGTTCGAAACGATGGTCAGGTCCTTGACCCCCGAGGCGGCGATGCCCGCGATCAGCTTCTCCGGGATGCCGCACAGGCCGAAGCCTCCGGCAGCGATCGTCATGCCGTCGAACAACAGGCCGTCGAGGGCGGCGGCGGCGTCGGGATAGAGTCTGGCCATGGCGGGACGACCTAGCTTGCGCCCGCCCGCCTGTCATCCCACAAGCACGCCCATGCGCCTGATCCTCGCCCGCCACGCCGAGACCGTCTATAATGCGGGAGCCCGCATGCAGGGGCATATGGCGCACACGCCGCTGACCCGCGCCGGCATCGCGCAGGCCGAGGCGATGGGGACGTTCCTGCGCGAGCATCTGGGGCAGCGCCCCGACCTCGACTTCTGGGCGTCGCCGTCGGGGCGGACGCTGCAGACTTCGGCAATCGTCGCCGAGCATCTGGGCATCGACTTCTTCGACATCCGCACCGACGACCGCCTGCTCGAGATCGACGTCGGCGACTGGCAGGGGCGGCGCTATGCCGACATCGTCGCCGAGACCGGACCGATCGTCTGCCCGGACCGGCGCGCCTTCAACGTCGTGCCGCCGAACGGCGAGTATTACCCGGCGATTCGGGCGCGGCTGGAGGCGTGGCTCGCCGGCCTCGACCGAGCGCGCGACGTGCTGGTGATCAGCCACGGTATCACGCTGCGCGTCCTGCGCGGGCTGCTGGCGGGCGGCGATGATTTCGAGGGCGTCGCCTTCGCCGACGACGCGCCGCAAGGCACGGTGTTCGAGATCGTCGACGGCACGCAAACCGCGCTCCACCTCGGCGGCGGTTTTTCTGGCGCCCGTGCGGCCTAAAGGGTTCACCGCGCGTTCAACACAACACTTGCATAACCCGCCCATTGACGGGAGAATCACGATGTTGCGTTCAAATATTCTTCGAGCCGGCCTGGCCGGTGCCGCACTCCTCGCGCTCGGCGCGTGCACAACCGACGGCTATGGTTACGGTGGCGTTGGTTACGCCAGCGACGGCGGTTACTACGACGGCGGCTATGGCGGCGTCGGATACGGCGGCGGCTACGACAATTACTATGGCGACCCTTATGGCTATCGCTCGGTCCCGTTCGGCTATGCCGGCGCGGGCTTCGGCTGGTTCGGCGACTATTATTATCCGGGCACCGGCTATTACGTCTACGACCGCGGCGGCAAGCGCCGCCAGTGGGACGGCAACCAGCAGCGCTATTGGCAGGAGCGGGCGCGCGATCGCCGCAACTATACCGCCGAGCGCCGTGACGATCGCCGCGATTTCCGTGGCGAGCGCCGCGACGACCGCGCTGCGCTCAATAACGGGCAGGTAACCCGCGAGCAGTTCCGTGCCGACCGCACGCAGGACCGGAACGCCTATCGCGCGGACCGGACGCAGGACCGCCAGGGTTTCCGCGCCGACCGGCGTCAGGATCGCCGCGAGTATCGCCAGGACAATCGCCCGGGTCGTCCCGGTGTGAGCGTCGGGCAGGCGATCGGCCAGGTCGCTGCCCCCACCGCGGCGGTGGCCCCGGTGCAGGTCGACCGTTCGGCGGTGCGCGAGCAGCGTCAGGCGGTTCGCGAGCAGCGCCAGGAAGTCCGCACCGAGCGTCGCGAGATGCGTCAGTCGAGCGGCAACGGTGGCGGACGCAACCGCGGTGACCGCGGCCCGCGCTAACGCCTAGGCCATCAGGCCATCGAGCCGCCACGGCGGGAAGCGCTGATTAGTCCCTGCATGATACAGGATGATTAGGTTTCCCGCCGGGTCGGTGACCCCCCCGCGCCGCCACAGATAGGTTTCGTCGCGCGGCGCGAAGTCGAACACGACGCCGCGTGACCGGGCCGCAGCATAGGCGGCGTCGACATCCTCGCAGTGCAGGTAGGTTTCGGCAGTGCCGGCGCGGCCACCTTCGATGACCTCGAACGACAGCGTCGCGCCGCCGTCCATCTCGAACCGGGCATAGCGCGGTGGTGCCGCAACGATCTGGGTCAGGCCCAGTGCGGTGTAGAAGGCAAGGCTTGCGTCATAGTCGTGCGCGGGCAGGGTGACGTGGTTCAGCATCATCGGCGGTGCTCCCGGTTGAAGGGTCGCCCGTACCGGCGCGGTCGTCGAGGCACAGACTATTGTTGCCGGGCCCGATCTGCAACCGGCCTTTCTTTCGCCGCGTGCCGCCTCTACATGCCGCGCGTGCAGATTCCAGGCCTTATCGATCCCGTGCCCGTGCCGCGGGCCCCGAGTGCTCGCGCCGACGGCAAGACGGCGATCGTCGGGCTGTCGCGCCCTGCGCTGCGCGCTGCGCTGGAAGGTGCCGGTCTCGACGCCAAGGCCGCCAAGCTGCGCGCCAGCCAGATCTGGCACTGGGTCTATAATCGCGGCGCGGCCGAGATCGACGCGATGGCCAATATCTCCAAGGACGCGCGCGCGGTGATCGCCGAGCATTTCGTCGTCGGCCGCCCCGAGGTGACGCAGGCGCAGGTGTCGAGCGACGGTACGCGCAAATGGCTGCTGCGCTTCGACGACGGCAACGAGGCCGAGTGCGTGTTCATCCCCGACGCCGACCGGGGCACCCTGTGCGTCAGCTCGCAGATCGGCTGCACGCTCAACTGCCGCTTCTGCCTGACCGGCACGATGGCGCTGGTCCGCAACCTGACCCCGGCCGAAATCGTCGGGCAGGTCATGCTGGCACGCGATGCGCTCGGCGAATGGCCGACCAACGGCGAGGGCCGTCTGCTGACCAACATCGTGATGATGGGCATGGGCGAGCCGCTGTATAATTTCGACAGCGTTCGCGACGCCCTCGCCATCGTCATGGACGGCGACGGGCTGGGCCTGTCGAAGCGCCGCATCACTCTGTCGACCAGCGGCGTCGTGCCGATGATGGCGCGTGCCGGGGCCGAGATCGGCGTCAACCTCGCGGTCTCGCTGCACGCGGTCACCAAGGAAATCCGCGACGAGATCGTGCCTATCAACAAGCGCTACGGGATCGAGGAGCTGCTGTCGGCCTGCGCCGCCTATCCGGGCGCCAACAACGCGCGGCGGATCACTTTCGAGTATGTGATGCTCAAGGACAAGAACGACAGCGACGCCGAGGCGCACGAGCTCGTCCGGCTGATCCGCAAGTACAAGCTGCCCGCCAAGGTCAATCTGATCCCGTTCAACCCCTGGCCCGGCAGCGACTATGAGACCTCGACCCCCGAGCGCGTCGCGGCGTTCAGCGACATCGTCTATCGCGGCGGCATCTCCGCACCCGTTCGCCGCCCGCGCGGCCGCGACATCATGGCGGCGTGCGGCCAGCTGAAGTCGGCGAGCGAGAAGGTCAGCCGCGCCGAGCTCGACCGCCGCGCCGCCGCCAAGGAAGCGGGTTGGGTCGAGGCCGCGTAACCGCCGCACGACCGACCTTCGAAAGCCCAGCGATGTTCCTGCTCGACCGCCTGTTCAAGCACATGATCCGCGAAGGCGACCTGTGCGTCATCGACCATAAGGGCCGCGAATATCGCTACGGCGCACCGTCCGACCGCGTGCCCCCCGCGACATTCCGCGTCACCGACGCCGCGACCGCCAACGCCATCGCGCGCAACCTCGCGCTGGGTGCGGGCGAGGCGTACATCGACGGCCGGATGATCCTCGAGCGCGGCGACATCAACGATGTCGTCAACCTCGTGACGTGGAACGTGCGCTGGGAGAAGGACAATCCCGTCCGCTTCGCGCTGTGGCGTCAGGCGGCGCTGGCGGGGTGGCTGGGTCAGTTCAACCAGGCGGCGAAGTCGAAGCGGAACGTCGCGCACCATTACGATCTCAGCGACCGGCTGTACGACCTGTTTCTCGATGCCGACCGGCAATACAGCTGCGCCTATTTCACCGATCCCGGCAACAGCCTCGAGCAGGCGCAGGCCGACAAGCTGGCGCACATCGCCGCCAAGCTCGACTTGCGGCCCGGGCAGAAGGTGCTCGACATCGGCTGCGGCTGGGGCGGGCTGGCGCTTTACCTGAACCGCGTCTCCGGCGCCGATGTCACCGGTGTCACGCTGTCGGAGGAGCAGCTCAAGGTCGCGCGGCAGCGCGCCGTGGACACCGGTGTCAGCGACCATGTCCATTTCGAGCTGATCGACTATCGCGCGCTGACCGGGCGGTTCGACCGCATCGTCTCGGTCGGCATGTTCGAACACGTTGGCCTGCCGCAGTACCGCGTGTTCTTCGACAAGGTGCACAGCCTGCTCGCCGACGACGGCGTCGCGCTGCTTCATACCATCGCGCGCGCCGACGGCCCCGGTGCCACCGACCCGTTCACCGCGAAATACATCTTCCCCGGCGGCTATGCCCCGGCGCTGTCGCAGATCGTGCCGCGCATCGAGAAATCTTGGCTGTGGATCACCGACATCGAGGTGCTGCGCCTGCATTACGCGCTGACCATCGAGGAATGGTACCGCCGCTGCGTCGCGAAAAGGAGCGAGATCGTCGCGCTGTACGACGAGAAATTCTACCGCATGTGGCTGTTCTATCTGGCGGCGGCAACCGCGGCGTTCCGCAACGACGGCCATATGAACGTGCAGATCCAGATGACCCGCCAGCGCACAGCCCTGCCGCTAACGCGCGATTACATCGCCGAGACCGAGGCGCGGTACCGGGCGCTCTAGACGCGGGGACGAGCGCACGGCTAGCGTCGCGGGCATGAGACTGTCCGCCATCGCCGCCGCTCTGATCCTGATCGCCGCGGCACCCGCGCCGCTGCCGCCCGAGTTGCCGTGGCGGGGGGCGAGCGAAAAGCTGATCGCCAAGCCGTCGGACCCGTGGATCACGCCCGCCGAGGCCGCAGGCTTCCGCCGCACGCCGACCTATGCCGAGACCCGCGCCTGGCTCGACAAGCTCGACGCCGCGTCGCCGCTGATCCGCGTCGAGGTGTTCGGCAAGACGCCGCAGGGGCGCGACATGCTCGCGGTGATCGTCAGCAAGGACGGCGCGACGCTCGACCCCGCAAAGCCCGTGCTGCTCGCGCAGGGGGGCATCCATTCGGGCGAGATCGACGGCAAGGATGCCGGGCTGATGCTGCTCCGCGATATCGCACTCAAGGGCAAGGCGGGTCTGCTCGACCGTGCGAACCTGGTCTTCGTGCCGATCTTCAA
This sequence comes from Glacieibacterium frigidum, assembly GCF_007097155.1. GTDB lineage: Bacteria > Pseudomonadota > Alphaproteobacteria > Sphingomonadales > Sphingomonadaceae > Glacieibacterium > Glacieibacterium frigidum. The sequence goes on along the minus strand of NZ_VJWA01000002.1, from coordinate 1,292,864 downwards.
CGTCGACGGGCACGAGCGCAGCGGGCCCTTCAACCGCCCCAACCAGCGCGGGCCCGAGAACCAGGGCTGGCGCACCACGGCGCAGAACCTCAACCTCAACCGCGATTACCTGAAGGCCGACGCGCCCGAAATGCGCGCGATGATCGGGCTGATCCGCAAGTACGATCCCGCGCTCTACCTCGACCTGCACGTCACCGACGGTCACGACGAGCAGTACGACGTGACGATCAGCTACAACGGCTGGAATGGGCTGTACGCCTATTCGCCGGCGATCGGCCGCTGGCTCGACAGCCGCTTCAAGCCCGCGACCGACGCCGCGCTGGCCAAGGCAGGGCATATCCCAGGCCTGTACGTCGACCTGATCGACACCAAGCGGCCCGCCGCAGGGGTGTTCTTCAACGCGACCACGCCGCGCTTCTCGAACGGCTATGGCGACCTTCGCGGCATGCCGTCGGTGCTGATCGAGACGCATAGCCTGAAGCCCTATCGCCAGCGCGTGCTCGGTACCTATGTCCTCGTCGAGGCGGCGCTGAAGCTGCTCGGCGACGATGCGGCCGGGGTGCGTGCGGCGATCGCGAGCGACCGCGCGGCGCGGCCCAAGTCGGCTACTTTGGCGTGGCGGCCCCGGACCGAGCCCGTCGCGACGATGGAGTGGAAGGGCATCGCGCAGGACAGCTACCAGTCGCCCGCATCGGGGCGCGCCGAGGTGCGCTGGCTGGGCAAGCCGCAGAACGAGCGCGTCGCGATCTTCGGAGAAGAGCCGTCGATCACCGCGACCCTGCCCGTCGCGTGGTGGGTGCCGCCGACCGCGCCCGAGATCATCGAGCGGCTGCGCATCCACGGCGTGCAGTTCGAGACGCTGACCGAAGCGCGCGCGCAAGACGTCGAGATGGCGCGCCTCGTCGACCCCAAGCTCGGCAAGGCAAGCGAGGGCCGCGTGCCGCTGACGACGGGCGTCACCCGCGAGCGGCGGCGCGAGGTCTGGCCTGCGGGCTCGGTGCGGGTGCCCGCCGACCAGCCGCTGGCGGCGCTCGCGGCGCTGTGGCTCGAGGCCGAGAGCCCGGACGGCGCGCTCGCCTGGGGCCTCGTCCCCGGCATCCTGCAGCGCACCGAATATATCGAGGGCTACGCGATCGCGCCGATAGCCGACGCCATGCTTAAGGACCCGAAGATCAAGACCGAGTTCGACGCTAAGCTCGCCGCCGATCCGAAGTTCGCCGCCGACGGCGACGCGCGGCTGGCGTGGTTCTATGCGCGCACGCCCTACTACGACGACCGCTATCTCCTCTATCCGGTAGGCCGCGAATGATCGTTTCCGACGCGACGCTCGACGAGGTGCGCACGCGCGGCTTCGCGATGGTGCCCGACTTCATCCCCGCCGACCGGCTCCACGCCGCGCAGGAGGCGCTGTGGACGATCTTCCCGCGCCCCGCCGATTATTTCGCCGACCCCGAGGCGCATCCGAAGTTCGGCAAGAGCCAGTTCGCCGGGATCCGCCTGTTCCCCTACGACAACCCGGCGCTCGACTGCCTGCCCGTGCTGCCCGGTCTCGTCGACGCCGCCGAGCGCTTCCTGGGGGGCGAGGACATCGACCTCTACAAGGTCGAGCTGTGGGCGAAATACGCCGGTGCCATCGACTACGACCAGCCGCACCACCGCGACTACGGCAACCACACGCTCGTCGTACCGCGCCTCGACCGGCCGCAGTTGACGACGATCATGCTGCTGTCCGACGTTAGCGAGGCCGATGGCGCGACGCGCGCGGTGCCGCTCGAGCACACGCACGACATCCCCCTGAGCCCGCGCAACCTGACCGGCGACGCGCTGCGCGAGCACGAGGTCGCGTTGACCGGCACCGCGGGCACGCTGATTCTGTACCAGACCCACGTCTTCCATCGCGGCGCCAACTTCGAGGCCGCGGATGCGTCGCGCTTCATCATCATGACCGATTTCAAGCGGCGCGGGCAGCGCTGGACGGGCAAGATGGCGTGGCCCGACCAAGCGATCCGCCCCGGCTGGAGCGAGGCGCTCGCCGCGATGACGGTGCGCGAGCGCGACCTGTTCGGCTTTCCGCCGCCCGGCGACGATTACTGGACCCCGGAGACGCTCGCGGGGGTTCAGGCACGCTATCCCGCGATGGACGTGACCCCCTACGCCCAAGGAGATCTCTGATGCCCCTGCTGCTCTGTCCCAACGACAATGGCGCGATGCAGACCGTCCAGCGGTCGGGCGTCGAGTTCGACATCTGCCCGACGTGCCGCGGTGTCTGGCTCGACCGCGGCGAGCTGGAGAAGCTGCTCGCGGTCGCGACCGACGACGCCGGCCAGCGCCCGCCGCCGCCACCGCAGCAGCACCAGCAGCCGTACGACAACCGTCCGCAGTACCGGCCCGAGGGGCGGCGCGACTGGGATTACGACGACGATTACCGCCGCAAGAAGAAGCGCAGCCTGTTCGACATGTTCGACTGACGCGGCGCGGCGGTCGGCGCAAGACCTGCCTGATCAGTGCGGCAGGGCCATCGCGCGGCAGCTTTCCGCGCACGCCCGGCACGCGGCCACGCAGTCCTCCATGCCGTCGAGACCTTCGCAGCTGTCAGCGCAGGCGTCGCAGACATCGGCGCAGGCTGCGCAGATCGCCGCGTGATGCACCGACGAGCGCAGCATGAAGTCGGCAGCCGTCGCGCAAATCTGCGCGCAATCGGCCATCAGGCGAAAGTGCGGCGGCGCGACATGGTCGCCGCCCTGGTCGAGGCAATGATTGAATGCCATCGCCAGGCAACTGCCGTGGCAGCGGTTGCACGCCTCGATGCAGGCCTGAATGCGCGGGTCGAGCGGCTCCATCTGAGTCTCCATGCTGCACTGCACAACGTCACAAATCCGCAATCGTTGCAACGGAGCCGCTCGCCGCTATGGTGCGCGCGCTTCGAAAGGGCCCAGACCAGTGTCGCAGGACGTCAAGAAATTCCCCCACGACAGCGAGGAGCCCGGCCGCGTGCGCCGCGTCGTGCTCGCCTTTTCGGGCGGCCTCGACACGTCGGTGATCCTGAAATGGCTCCAGCAGACCTATAAATGCGAGGTGGTGACCTTCACCGCCGATCTGGGCCAGGGCGAGGAGCTGGGGCCGGCACGGCACAAGGCCGAGCTGATGGGCGTCCGCCCCGAGCATATCTTCATCGAGGACCTGCGCGAGGAATTCGTCCGCGATTACGTCTTCCCGATGATGCGCGCCAACGCGCTGTACGAGGGCCAGTACCTGCTCGGCACGTCGATCGCGCGGCCGCTGATCGCCAAGCGCCAGATCGAGATCGCCCGGACTCTGAACGCCGACGCGGTCAGCCACGGCGCGACTGGCAAAGGCAACGACCAAGTGCGCTTCGAGCTCGGCTATTACGCCCTCAACCCCGACATCCGCATCATCGCGCCGTGGCGCGAGTGGGACCTGACCAGCCGCGAGGCGCTGATCGCCTTCGCCGAAGATCACCAGATTCCGATCCCGCGCGACAAGCGTGGCGAGTCGCCGTTCTCGACCGATGCCAACATCCTGCACACGAGCTCGGAGGGCAAGGTGCTCGAGGATCCGTGGAACGAGGTGCCCGACTATGTCTATTCGCGCACCGACAACCCCGAGGACGCGCCGAACACGCCGCAGTACATCACGGTCGACTTCGAGGGCGGCGATCCCGTCGCGGTCGACGGCGAGGCGCTGTCGCCTGCGTCGCTGCTGGCGCGCCTCAACGACCTCGGCAAGACGCACGGCATCGGCCGCCTCGACCTCGTCGAGAACCGCTTCGTCGGCATGAAGTCGCGCGGCATGTACGAGACGCCGGGCGGCACCATCCTGCACATCGCCCACCGCGGCATCGAGCAGATCACCCTCGACCGCGGCGCGATGCACCTGAAGGACGAGCTGGGCCCCAAGTACGCGGGCCTGATCTACAACGGCTTCTGGTTCTCGCCCGAGCGCGAGATGCTGCAGGCGGCGATCGACCACAGCCAGAAGAAGGTGACCGGCACGGTGCGCCTCAAGCTCTACAAGGGCGTGGCGGCGGTGGTCGGGCGCAAGTCGCCCTACTCGCTCTACTCACCGGGCATCGTGACCTTCGAGGATGACGCCGGCGCGTACGATCAGCGCGATGCGGAGGGCTTCATCAAGCTCAACGCGCTGCGCCTGCGCCTGCTGGGGCGGCGCGACCTCTAGCGCGGGAGGTCAGTGCGCGAACACCGCCGAGCGGTCGCCGAATGCCTTGAACTCGAGCGCGTTTCCGGAAGGATCGCGCAGGAACATCGTCGCCTGCTCGCCGATCTCGCCGGCGAAGCGGATGTAAGGCTCGATGACGAACTTCGTGCCCGCCGCGACGAGGCGGTCGCGCAGAGCGGTCCATGCAGCCATGTCCAGTATCAGGCCGAAGTGCGGGATCGGCACGGCGTGGGCGTCGACCTCGCTGCTCGTCTCGGCACCGCGCGGCGTCAGGTGCGCGGTGATCTGGTGGCCGTGGAAATCGAAATCGACCCAGCGGTCCGACGCGCGGCCCTCGGCGCAGCCCATCGCGTCACCGTAGAAGGCGCGCGCCGCATCGAGGTCGTCGACCGGAAAGGCGAGGTGGAACAGCGCGGTCATGCTTCGTGTCCTGCGTCGAGGGCGAGAATCTCGCCATACAGTCGATCGATCGCCGCGGCGACCGTCGCGCGTTCGCCGGTCAGGCCACGCGGCGCATGGGCCCCGGCGTGCCGACGGGTCGGCGTCGCGTCCCCGGCATGGCGGACGAGCAGCCACGAGATCGCCTCCATCAGCTGCGTCGAGGCGGCCAGGCGAGCCAAGGCTGCATGCGCCCGCGTCGGGGCATCGCCCGGTACCGGCACGAGCCCCGACCAGGCCGCAGACCAGGCGTCGCGCAGCCGCAGCGCGCGGGTATGGAGTTCGGCGAGCCGCGCCTCTTGAAGCCCGGTTTCCACCACCTAGATTCCGTGTCGACCGGTTGCCGTCAGGGGCCGGTCACGTTCCCGGCCCCCCTGGGCGGGACGAACGACCATCGCTTTCGAAAAGGATGAAGACATGCGGACTTTCGACATTTCCCCCCTCCTCCGGTCCTCGATCGGCTACGAGAACCTCAACCGCCTCGTCGAATTCGCCGCGCGCGGCGACAACGGCGACTCGGGCTTCCCGCCGTATAATATCGAGAAAGTCAGCGACGGCGCCTATCGCATCGCGATGGCAGTCGCGGGCTTTGCGGCGCACGAGCTCGACCTGACGGTTCAGGAGAACACGCTGATCGTCACCGGCAAGGCCGATGCCGACGCCGACGCCGGTGAGCGCACCTTCCTGCACCGCGGTATCGCCAAGCGCGGGTTCGAGCGCCGCTTCCAGCTCGCCGACACCATCAAGGTGACCGGCGCGGGCTTCGAGAACGGCCTGCTGACCGTCGAGCTGGTGCGCGAGATCCCCGAGCACAAGAAGCCGCGCAAGGTCGAGATCGGCACGCCGCTCGCCGCGGCGAACACGCCGGTGCTCGAGGCGACGCGCCTCGCCGCCGAGTAAGCGCTGACGCGCCCCCTCCCATGACCGGGAGGGGGCGCTTTTTCCGTCAGATGCCCGCCGTCGCCTTGCGCACTACCGAGAAGCGCGACAGCTGCTCGGCAGGCTCGGCCCAGTCGGGCTTCAGGCTCGCGGCGCGCGCATAATCCTCATACGCCTCGCGGGTCGCGCCGAGCTGCTCGTTGGCGATGCCGCGCACATAATAGGCGACCTCGGGCCGCGTCGGTTTCTTGGCGAGGCCGAGCGTCAGCAGTTCGACCGCATCACGGTCGCGCCCGCCGAGATGGATCAGCGCGATCCCCTTGTTGATATAGGCCTCCGCCGTCCCCGGGCGGGTGCGGATCGCGACGTCGAAATCCTCGATCGCGGCGCTCAGGTCCTTCGCCTGCATCTTGACGATACCGCGGTTGACCAGGGTCGCGGCGCGGTCACCGATCGACAGCGCCTCGTCGGCAAGCGCCCGGTTGCAGCTGTCGAGCCCGTCGCGCGCCCCGCGCGCCGCTTCGGCCGCAAGGTAGCAGTCGCGACCCAGCCCGCCGCCGATGACCGAGACCGCCGCGCTCGCCGCCGCCGGAACCGTTGCCGCCAAGAGCGCGGCCAGCATCAATCGATTCATACCCACCTCCCCATATCGCTGGGTCCGGTATAGCAGAATCCGGAAGCGCCGGGCAGTGCCGCCTCAGCGCACCCGCGTCAGGCGGCGCTGGTTGCGATAGACGTATTTGCCGTCGGTGGCGCTCGCGGGCAGCACCTCCTTGATGCTGAGCAGGCTGTCGCCGTCGCGCGTCTCGGTGGTGCGCAGCTTCGCCGGATTGTCGTCGTCGGTGCCGTCGCGGCTGGCGACGATCGTCCAGTGCGTCGCGTCGACGTAGCGCGTCACCGCGACCTTGTCGGTCGCCAGCTCCATCGCGCGCCCCTTGCGCGACGTTGCGGTCGTCGCGCTGTCGCCCGCGAACAGCTGGACGCTGGTGATATAGACCGACCCGACGCGCGGCCCGTCGTCATAGGTCGACACGCCGATCAGCGTCACGCCGTCGCCGACAGTGCGGAACTCGGTGGCGACGGGAATCTCTTCCAGTTTGTTGGTCTGATAGTCGCGGTAGCCCAGCGCGCCGGTCCACCGACCGGCAAGGCCCGCCTGGAGCTGCGCGGCGGTCGGTGTCGTGGCGGCCAGCGTGACGGCGGCGAGCAGTGCGAGCATGCGGACCTCAGGCGATGATGTCGGGGATCAGGTAATCCTGCACGACGGCGATCTCGTCGCGCAGGCGCAATTTCCGCTTCTTGAGACGCGCGAGCTGGATCTGGTCGTGCCCCGCAAGCCCACGCAGCGCATCGATCGCGGCGTCGAGATCGCGATGCTCGTGCGTCAGCGCTTCGAGTCGCGCGCGCAGTTCGGCTTCTTCCACGCCTTGCCCCCGTGCCGTTCCCGTAACCCGTGTAACACGCCGCCCCGCCGTCGTCCGCCGTTACAGCGACTTGGCGGCGCAAAGCTGCGCTTCGCCGAACCGTGCCAAATTAGCGCGCGACAAGGCAACGGCCATGTGTTTTCCTCGTTCATCCCGGACCACAACAGCCAAGGGATGCAGCCCATGTCCAACGCGCACCTCGTCACGCTCGCCGCTCGCCACGCGCAGCTCGAAGCGTCGCTGGCGCGCGAGGGTCAGCGCCCGTTGCCCGACACCGTCCGCCTCGCCGAACTGAAGCGCGAGAAGCTCCGCCTCAAGGAAGAGATGGAGCGCCTGCACTAGGCGTCGGCGTACCGGCGGCGACGATCGCGGCCTGTGCCGCCAACGCCGCCGGTGTTCCCGGTGCCGAGGCGATCACCGCGTTCCATGCGGCGCGCGCGAGATCGGTGCGGCCCTGTGCGGCAGCGATGTTGCCGGCCTCCAGCCTGACGTCGGCATCTGCCGGCGCGAGCTGAGCGGCCTCGACGAGGCTCGCCTCGGCGGTCTTCAGGTCGCCCGTCCGCCGCGCCAGCGTGGCGCGCAACAGCCAGGTATCGGCGACGGTCGCGTCGAGTCGCGTAGCAGCATCGAGGTCGGTGCGCGCCTCGGCCAGCCGCTTCTGCTCGACCAGCGCGCGCGCCCGGTCGGTGAGCAGTGCAGCGCGTGCCACCGGCGCGCTGGCGATCGCGATGCCGCTGGTCAGGTAGGTGACCGCGTTCGCGGCGTCGCCACCCGCGAGTGCGGCAACCCCGGCCTGACCCCAAAGATCGACGGCAAGCGGGCTCCGCGCAACCTCCGCCTCGCGCGCCGCACCGGCGAGTTCGAGCGCTGCGCCGGCGAACTGCTTCTGCGCGAGATAGGCGAGCGCCAGGCAGTGCCGCGCCGGCACGCCGCCGCCCGCACCGCGCCAGCGCGCCGCCTCGGTCACCGCGACCGCGGGTTCGGCCCCGGCGGTCGCGAGGCAGGCGCTGTAGCGCTCGGCATCGCGCGGGTCTTGCGGCGGCGCAGGGGTAGCGGCGGCGAGCAGCAGGGCAGCGAGGATCATGCGCGCCGCGTGGACCGCGGCCCCTGAACCCGGCGTGAGCGCGTCACGGCCCCGGCGCACAGACGCGTCACGGCAGCGTGTATTCGACCCGGTCGCCGGGGCGCAGGCCCATGCGCGCCGCCTCGCCGCCCGCGAGCTCCAGCACCGCGACGGCGGGACCCTGCGACGGGATCAGGTCCTGCGAATAGGGCTTGGCATTGGCGGCGACGTTGACGATTCGTCCGTCCGCGCTGACGAACACCAGGTCGAGCGGGATGACGGTGTTCTCCATCCAGAAGCTCAGCCGACGCGGCGAGGCGAAGGGGAACAGCATGCCCTTGCCGCGCGGCAATTGCGTGCGGAACATCATGCCGATCTGCTGCTCGCGCGGGGTCGCGGCGACCTCGACGCGCAGGCGATAGGTGCGCGCCGCGGTCACCAGGCGCAGCGGGATGGTGCGGAGCGTCGGTTGCGCGCTGACGATCGCCTGCGCCGCGAGCGGACCCGGCGCTGCGGCGATCAGCAGCAACGCCGCGATGAAAGCCTTCAAGCGCGGTCGCCGAGCCAGTCGAGGCTGGTGCCGACGCCGTCATGCCCCTCGTCGTCGGAGACGCGCGGGTCGAGCTGGACCGCGAGCGGCCCCTTGTCGCCGGGCGCGATGCGCGCCGACAGCAATTGACCGGGGATGAGTTCGAGAAGGCCGGCGCGGCGAACGGTTTCCATATGGACGAAGATATCCTGGTCGCCGCCTTCGCGCACGACAAATCCATAGCCCTTCAACCGGTTGAACCATTTCACCACGACCGGCTCCGGGTCGCCGGCGCGCGACAGGAGCGCGGCGGGGTCGACGCGGCCCGCCGAGCGCTGCACCGCCGTCTCGGGATCGGGGCCGATCGCGGTCGACAGGTCGAGATCGAGGATGGCGCGCGCCTGGCGGCCGCGCTCGCGCTTCATCACCACGCAGGTCAGCGTCGCGCCCTCGGGCAGGGTCCGCCGCCCGATCTCGCGCACCACGGTAAAATGGACGAGGATGTCACCGCTGGCATCGTCGGGCACGACGAAACCATAGCCGCGCACGGCGTCGAACCACTTCACGACGCCGCGTACGCGGACGTCGGGTTCGGACACGGCGAGTTCCGCCATGCCGTCAACCGCGCTGAATCCCCCGTCGCTCAAAGTATCACTCGTCGCCAACTCGATTTCGGTCACACGGCCCCCCACGCAACCTGCCCCGGCCAAGCTGAACGAATAACATAGAATAGTGCTGATACGAAACCATGTTGTTGCAAGCGGGTGTGCGCGGGTTCTATTCGTGCCGAATAAGCGGTGCGAACCATAGGATTGACCGTGCGGGTAAAGAGCAAGTTATGGAATTGACCGGGGAAAGTCTGATCGCCGCGCCGCGCGCCGCGGTCTGGGCGGCGCTCAACGACGAGACCGTGCTGGCGCGCTGCATCGACGGCGTCGAGTCGCTGACCCGAAGCACGGGCGACGACGGGACCCCGCGCTTCGACGGCAAGATGAACGCGCGCGTCGGCCCGGTGCGCGCCACCTTCGCCGGATCGGTGGCACTGACCGAGCTCGATCCGCCGCACCGGTACGTGCTGGTCGGCGAGGGCAAGGGTGGTGTCGCGGGCTTTGCCAAGGGCCAGGCCGAAGTCGTGCTCGACGAGGAGGGCGACGCGACCCGGCTGCGCTATGCGGTCACGTCGAGCGTCGGCGGCAAGCTCGCGCAACTCGGCAGCCGGCTCATCGAAGGCGCCGCGAAGGGCTATGCCGCGACCTTCTTCGAACGCTTCAAGGCGATCGTCGAGGGGCCTGTGGCGGTCGAGGAACCCGTCGTCGAGGCGGCGGCCCCGGTCGAGACTCCGGCCGAAGCCCCGGCCGCGGGCGGCATCCCGCCGCTGGTATGGGGCGGCGCGCTGATCCTCGGCGTCCTCGCATTGCTGGCGTGGCAGCTGACGTGAACGACGCGCGCGCGATCGATGCCGCGCGGACCTGGCTGGCGGCGGGCCACGGCGTCGCAATCGCCACGGTCATCGAGACCTGGGGCTCGGCCCCGCAGGCTGCGGGCGCGCACCTCGTCATCCGCGACGACGGGCTGTTCGAAGGGTCGGTCAGCGGCGGCTGCGTCGAGGGCGACGTCATCGTCGCGGCGCAGGACGTCATCGCGCGCGGCGGCTGGGAGCGGCTCGACTACGGCGTCGCCGACGCGCGCGCTTGGGAAGTCGGGCTGGCGTGCGGCGGGCGTATCGCGGTGTTCGTGCAGGCGGTGGCCGAGGGGGCGTTTCCGCCCGCGCTGCTCGACGCGCTGGTTCAGGCACGCGACGGAGGCGCCACGCTGACGCTGGCGACCGACCTTGCCACCGGTGTCACGCGCGAGGGCGACACCGGCGCGTTCATCCGCGTCTATTCGCCCAACCTGCGCCTCGCGATCATCGGCGCAGTGCATATCGCGCAGACCCTCGTGCCGATGGCGGCGCTGATCGGCTTCGACGCGACCGTCATCGATCCGCGCGGGGCATTCGCCGCGGGGCCACGCTTCGACGCAGCAGTCGACGAGCGCTGGCCCGACGAGGCGCTGGCCGAGTGGAAGCCCAACGCCGCGAGCGCGGTGGTCGCGCTGACCCACGACCCCAAGCTCGACGATGTCGCGCTGGCCGCCGCGCTGCGCTCGGACGCCTTCTATATTGCCGCGCTCGGCAGCCGGAAGAACCACGCCGGGCGGCTCGAGCGACTGCGGGCGCAGGGGTTCGACGGCGCCGCGCTGGCGCGCATCCACGGCCCTGCGGGCCTCGCCATCGGCGCACGCGGGCCCGCCGAGATCGCGTTGTCGGTCGCCGCGCAGATGGTCGCGGCGTGGCGCGTGCGCGCGCCCGCATGATCTTTGCGAGCGTCGCATTGCGCGACGCCGAAGGCGCGCTGCTCGCACACGGCCAGTCGGTCGGTGGTACCCGCTGGAGCAAGGGCCGCCGCCTGTCCGCCGGGGACATCGCCGCGGCCCATGACGCGGGGCTAAATACGCTGACCGTCGCGCGTCTGGACGACGGCGATGTCGCCGAGGCCGATGCCGCCGCACGGCTGGGCACGGCGCTGGCGGGAGAGGGGGTCGTCGCGCTGCCGCCCGCGCACGGCCGGGTCAATCTTGCGGCAGCCACGGCCGGGCTGCTGATCGTCGACGCCCGCGCCGTCGATGCCCTGAACGCCGTCGACGAGGGGCTGACTTTGGGCACGCTCGCCCCTTATGCCCGCGTCGCGGCGGGCGAGATCGTCGCTACGGTCAAGATCATCCCCTACGCGGTAAGCGGCGACACTCTGGCGGCGGCAGTGGCGTGTGCGGTGCCGCTGCGCGTCGCGGCATTCCGCGCCGTCACGGTTGACCTGATCCAGACCGAGTTGTCCGGACAATCCGCCAAGGCGCAGGCGAAGACCGACGCCGTAACGCGCGCCCGCCTCGCCGCAATCGGAGCGGTCGCGGGGCGCAGCGAGACTTGCGCGCACGATATCGAGGCACTGGCCGAGCGTCTGGCGCAGCCGACCGGCGCCGCGATCACCCTCGTCACCGGCGCATCGGCGACGGTCGACCGGCGCGACGTGATCCCGGCCGCCATCGTCGCGGCGGGCGGCATCGTCGAGAGGCTCGGCATGCCCGTCGATCCGGGCAATCTGCTGTGCCTCGGGCGAATCGGCGGACGCATGGTCATCGGCCTGCCCGGCTGCGCGCGCAGCCCCAAGCGCAACGGCTTCGACTGGGTGCTCGAGCGCCTCGTCGCCGGGCTGAGCGTGACCAGCGCCGACATCGCCAACATGGGCGTCGGCGGCCTTTTGCCCGAGGCCGAGCGGCCGCAGCCGCGCGCCGCGACCGGTGCGGCGGGCGTCGTCGGGGCGATCATCCTCGCCGCCGGGCGCTCGACCCGCATGGGCGGACCCAGCAAGCTCGTCGCCGACCTGCACGGCCGCGCGGTCGTCGCGCACGTCGTCGAGGCGGTCGCTGCGGCTGGCCTGCCGCGCCCGATCGTCGTCGTCGGCGACCGTGCCGAGACGGTGCGCGCCGCACTCGACGGCCAGGCGGTCGAGATCGTCACCGCCCCCGACTTCGCCGACGGCCTGTCGGCATCGCTGCGCGCCGGGCTCGCCGCGGTGCCCCCCGAGTGGCGCGCCGCGCTCGTGCTGCTCGGCGACATGCCCCGCGTCACCCCCACGATCCTGCGTGCATTAGCGGCGGCAGCGACGGACGACGCCACGATCGTCGTGCCCGTCCGGGCGGGCAAGCGCGGCAACCCCGTGCTGTGGGGCCGCGCGCATTTCGGCGCCCTGCGCGGCCTGAGCGGCGACGTCGGCGGCAAGGCGTTGCTGTCCGAACACGCCGATCGTGTCGTCGAAGTCGCCGCCGACAGCGACGGCGTGCTGATCGACGTCGACACACCCGAAGCCCTTGAAACGCTGCGCCAGACTTGATCTAGGTTAACCTATCCGGATTATTGTTCCCGTGATCGGCACCGCTGCGGACGGTTGCGTGTTGGGTCAGGCTCAACGGCAACCGCACAAGGCTATGAACTATGGAGGTCTGGGGCGGCCTGGAATGCACGATCGGCCGGATCGGCGACGTCTATTCCGATCAGGCCAGTTTCTCCTGCCACGGCGACCGGATCGAGGATCTGGCTGCCTTTGCCGCGACCGGCATCCGCGCGATCCGCTACCCCGTGCTGTGGGAGGACTGCGCCGCCGACGCGCACGCGCTCGACCGCGCAGCCCGCCAGCTCGAGGAATTGCGGCGCCTCGACGTGCGGCCCATCGTCGGTCTGATCCACCACGGCAGCGGCCCGCCGCATACCAGCCTACTCGACGCCGATTTCGCCACCGGCCTTGCCGAGCACGCGCGCATCGTCGCCGAGCGCTTCCCCTGGGTGCGCGACTGGACCCCGGTCAACGAGCCGCTGACGACGGCGCGCTTCAGCTGCCTCTACGGGCTCTGGTACCCGCACGCCGCCACCGAGGAAGCGTGCTGGGCGGCGCTGCTCAACCAGATCGACGCGGTGCGCCTGTCGATGCGTGCGATCCGCCGCGTCAATCCGGCGGCGCGGCTGGTGCAGACCGACGACATCGGCGAGACCCAATCAACCCCCGAACTGGCCGACCAGTGCGATTTTGAGAACCACCGCCGCTGGCTGAGCTGGGACCTGCTCGACGGCCGCGTCGTTCCCGGCCATCCGCTGTGGCAGCGGATCGCGAGCCACGGGCTGGAGGATCGCCTGCGCGCCATCGCCGCCGACCCGTGCCCGGCCGACGTGATCGGCATCAATCATTATCTGTGCAGCAATCGCTTCCTGACACACCGCTTCGACCTGCACCCCGGCGTCGCCCCGGCAGGCGACGGCGCCGACTGCGTGAATACAGAAGCCGTGCGGACCGTGCCGACGATGATCTCGGTCGAGGCGCTGCTGCGCGACGCATGGGAGCGGTACGAGCGGCCGGTCGCGATCACCGAGTGCCACAACGCCTCGACGCGCGACGAGCAGCTGCGCTGGTTCGCGCAGGTCTGGGACGGCGCTCGCGCCGCGAAACTATCGGGCGTGCCGGTCGAGGCGGTGACCGCGTGGGCGCTGCTCGGCGCGGTCGACTGGAACAGCCTGCTGACTCGCCCCGAGGGGCATTACGAGGTCGGCGTCTTCGACCTGCGCAGCACGCCGCCGCGCGCGACCGCGATGGCAGGGCTGCTCGCAGCGCTGGCTGCCGATGGCCCGCGGCCGCACGCCGATCTGCTTCGTGCCCCCGGCTGGTGGCAGCGTCCCGACCGCTTCCTCGACGGCTACGACGGCGACGCCGCAGCCGCGGTGGGAGGGCGTCCGATCCTGATCACCGGCGGGACGGGCACGCTGGCGCGGGCACTGAGCGCCGCGTGTGCCCGGCGCGGCTTGGCGCACGTGCTGACCGACCGGGAGACGCTGGCGCTGACCGACCCCTGGTCGATCGCGCGGGCGCTCGCGAGCCATACGCCCTGGGCGGTGATCAATTGCGCCGGGATCGTCGACATCGATCTGGCCGAGCGCGAGCCCGCCCTGTGCGATGCGGTCAACGCCAAGGGTGCCCAGACCCTCGCGGTCGCCTGCGCTGCACGCGGCATTTCGCTCGTCCAGATCTCGTCGGACCAGGTCTTCGGCGGCAGGAGTGCGCCTTACGTCGAGGGCGACGCGACGCGGCCGCTCAATGCCTATGGTCGGTCGAAGGCCGATGCCGAACGGCAGGTCATCGAGGCACACCGCGACGCGCTGGTGATCCGCACCTCGGCATTCTTCTCGCCCGACGATCCGCACAACTTCGCGGTGAATGCGGTCGATGCGCTGGCGAACTTCGGGATCTTCGCCGCCGCCGCCGACCAGATCGTCTCGCCGACCTATGTGCCCGATCTCGTCGACGCGCTTCTCGACCTGCTGATCGACGACGAAGGCGGCGTCTGGCACCTCGCCAACCAGGGCGGCATGAGCTGGGCCGACTTCGCGCGCGCGCTCGCCGATGCGAGCGGCCTCGACCGCCGCCGCGTCGGTGTCGTCAGCGACGACGGCGGTGCCCCACGCCCGCGCGACGTGCGGCTCGCGAGTGCACGCGGCCAGCTGATGCCGACGCTCGAGTCAGCGATCGCGCGGTTTGCGCAGGCGTATCGGCCGGCAGCGGCCCGGTACGCCGTCGCCGCCGAGTAGCCGCGTCAGTCCTCGACCGCGTCGCCGCGCAGCACGGCGCGCACCGTCGCGAAATCGTGGCCGGCGCGCAGCATCGCGGCGACCTGCTTGCGGTGGCGGTCGGGGTCGTACCCGCTTCGGTCCCACGGTCCGAAGCGACGGCGCTGGGCAAAGCGTTCGGCGGCCGCGCGCCCGTCGACCGTCGCGCCGATCTCGCTCGCCAGCTCGCGCGCCAGCCCCGCCGCCTGCAGGTCCTGCCCGACGCGGCGGGCACCGAAGCCCTTGCCCGCGAGGCCCCGTGCGCGCGCCTCGCCGAAGCTGCGATCGTCGACATAGCCCTGCGCGACGAACTGCGCGACCAGCGCCTCGACGGGGGCCGCGCCGTCGCCGCCCCAGCCGCGCTCCCACAGCTTGCGGCCCAGGTAGCGCTGCAACTTCGCGGCAGTCGTCGCGTATCTTCCGACGTAGCGCAGCGCGAGGTCGCGCAGCGTGGACGCATCGAGCGGCGGCGGAGGCGGTCGCTCGGAACGATCTGGTCGGGGCTTCACCGCCACGGTTCTGCCATAGTGGCGTCCGAATTTGAACGCGCCGTCGCGGCAACTAAGGTTTAATATCGGGAACGCCGTGCGTGCGGGGGTCAGCCGTGCGTCGAGCCGGGGCAACCGGCACGGCAAAGGGGTCTGAGAGAGGGTCGATCTTGCTGCATTCGCCCATTACCGACGGCGTGACCGCAACGCTCGACGCGTTGCCGCGCCGCATCGCCGACTTCGCCACGCTCGGCGAAGCGCTCGACTATGCCGCGCAGGGCCAGCGCGGGCTGAACTTCTTCGATGCGCGTGCGACCTTGGCACGCGCCTATCCCTATGCCGAGTTGCGCGCCGATGCGCTGGACCAGGCGCGGCGGCTGATCGCGGCAGGCGTCACGCCGGGCGAGCGTGTTGCTCTGATCGCCGAGACGGGGGCCGATTTCGCTGCCGCCTTCTTCGGCGCGGTCTATGCCGGCGCGCTGCCGACGCCGCTGCCGCTGCCCACCTCGTTCGGCGGGCGCGACGCCTATGTCGAGCAGATCCGCACCCAGCTCGGCAGCTGCGACCCGCTGCTCGTGCTGTCGCCGCCGGGGCTGTTCGCGCTGGTCGAGGAGGCTGCATCGACCCTGCCGCGCTGCACCGCGCACGACTGGGCGGTGTTCGCCGCGACCCCGGTGCCGCACGCCGACCTGCCGCAGGCGACCCCCGACGACATCGCCTATCTCCAGTATTCCAGCGGCAGCACGCGTTTCCCGCACGGCGTCGCGGTCACGCATCGCGCATTGCTGGCGAACCTTGCAGGGCACGCCATCGCGACGCAGGTCCGCGACGACGACCGCATCGTGTCGTGGCTGCCCTGGTATCACGACATGGGGCTGGTCGGCTGCCTGCTCTCGCCGCTGGCGAACCAGATGTCGGGCGACTATCTCGCGACCGAGGATTTCGCGCGCCGCCCGCTGTCGTGGCTGACCCTCGTCAGCCGCAACGAGGGCCATACGCTCAGCTATTCGCCGACCTTCGGCTACGACATCTGCGCGCGGCGCGTGTCGTCGTCGATCGACGTCGCGGCGCGCTTCGACCTGTCGCGCTGGCGGGTCGCAGGTAACGGCGCCGACATGATCCGCCCCGATGTCATGCAGCATTTCGTCGATGTCTTCGATGCCGCAGGCTTCAAGGCGAGCGCCTTCCTGCCGAGCTATGGCCTCGCCGAGGCGACGCTTGCGGTCAGCATGATGCCGATCGGCGAGGGGATCATCACCGACCTCGTCGACGAGCGCGTGCTGTCGGGCGAAGGCCGCGCCGGGCCGGTCGATGCGTCAAAGCCGATCCGCTACCGCGCCATCGTCAACTGCGGCAAGCCGGTGCGCGGCCTGTCGGTCGAGGTGCGCGGCGACGACGGCGGCGTGCTCGCGGACCGCCGCATCGGGCGCATCTATGTGTGCGGCGAAGGCATCATGGCGGGCTATTTCCGCGATCCCGAGGCGACCGCTGCGTGCCTGGCCGACGGCTGGCTCGACACCGGCGACATGGGCTACCTCGTCGACGGCTATATCTACATCGTCGGCCGCGCCAAGGACATGATCATCATCAACGGCAAGAACCACTGGCCGCAGGACATCGAGTGGGCGATC
Organism: Glacieibacterium frigidum; assembly: GCF_007097155.1. Taxonomy (GTDB): domain Bacteria; phylum Pseudomonadota; class Alphaproteobacteria; order Sphingomonadales; family Sphingomonadaceae; genus Glacieibacterium; species Glacieibacterium frigidum. Next base: position 1,276,028 of record NZ_VJWA01000002.1, on the reverse strand, counting down.
GAGCAGTTGCCGGGCTTCAAGGCGGGCGACATCGCCGCGTTCTCGATCACCTCGCCGGCGGGCGAGGAAGAGCCTGCGGTGCTGGTCCAGTGCCGCACGTCCGACCTGGCCGAGCGCATGGTGCTGCGCGACGCGATCCGCAACAAGGTGCGCAACATCACCGGCATGACGTGCGTGGTCGAGCTGGTGCCGCCGCGGACCCTGCCGCGAACGTCGTCGGGGAAGCTGAGCCGGAGCAAGGCGCGGCTGCAGTATCTGTCGGGCGAGATTCAGCCCTTTGAAATTGCGGCGTAACCCTTCCCCCCTCCCTCTTCAGGGAGGGGCCGGGGGTGGGTGCGCTGCGCTTGCCGCGCTCTTCTTGCTTACAGACAGGCTCGCGAAGACGCTCGCACCCACCCCCAGCCCCTCCCTGAAGAGGGAGGGGGGCAGAAGATGATCCTCGCCGTCACCGGCGGTACCGGCTTCGTCGGCGGCCACCTGCTGCGCCTGGCCGTCGCTGCCGGCCACGAAGTCCGCGCGCTGACCCGCCGCCCGCAATCCGCGCAGCCCGGCGTCATTTGGGTCAGCGGCGACCTGACTCACCCCGCCGACCTGTGCGAAGGCGCCGACGCCGTCATCCACCTCGCCGGCGTCATCAACGCCCCCGACCCAGCGGGCTTCTTCGAGGGCAATGTCGCGGGCACCGCGACGATGATCGCCGTGGCAGAGGCCGCCGGGGTGCGCCGCTTCGTCCATGTCTCGAGCCTCGCGGCGCGCGAGCCCGGCCTGTCGGCATACGGCGCGTCGAAGGCGGCATCGGAGCGGCTGATCGAGGAGTCGGACCTCGACTGGTCGATCGTCCGGCCGCCCGGCGTCTATGGCCCGGGCGACCGCGAGACGCTGGCGCTTTTCCAGTTGGCGAAGCACGGCATCGCGCTGATCCCGTCGGACGGTCATGCGTCGATGATCGAGGCGTCTGACCTGTCCCGCGCCCTGCTCGCGCTCGCCGCAGCCCCCGCCACTCGCGCGACGCATGAACTCAGCGACGGCGAGCCGCTGAGTCACCGCGAACTGGCGCAGGCGCTCGGCGTCGCTGTCGGCAAGCGGGTTATCCCGATCAAGGTCCCCGGCTGGGGCATGGCGATCGCTGCGACGCTGGCGACGACGGTGGCAAGGCTGCGCGGCGGGCATTCGCGTCTCACCGCCGAGCGCGCCCGTTACCTCGCGCACCCCGACTGGGTGACGCGCGGCGACAATCTGAGCGCGCTATGGCGTCCGCAGGTCGCCCTCGCCGACGGGCTGCGCGCCACCGCCGATTGGTACCGGGCGAACGACTGGCTCTGACCGCGTGAACGGCGCGAGAAGTTGTCCGGACAAGGTCGGGCTCAGCGGCTCCGGGATGCCGTACGCATCGGGCCAGTGTGCCGGCAGGTAGAAGCTGCCGAACAGCCGGTCGATCCATGGAAAGGTCGCGGCATAGTTGCGGTTGATATGGTCGGTGCGGGTGTGGTGCCAGTGGTGGAAGGCGGGCGTCGCGACCAGCTGCTCGATCGGCCCCAGCCGCCAGCGGACGTTGGCATGGACGAAGAACGCCGCGAGCGTGCCGATGATCGCTATGACCGCCGGCAGGATGCTCCCCGCCGCCCCCGCCGAACCGAGCCCGAGCATGTACAGCGGCACCAGCCCGAACAGGCGCGTGACGACCATGTCGATCGGATGCGCGCGCGAGTTGACCATGAAGTCGATATGTTCGGCGCTGTGGTGGACGGCGTGAAAGCGCCACAGCCACGGGATCTCGTGGCTCAGCCGATGCCCCCAGTACGCCCCGATATCGGCGACGACGAGGCCGAGCGGGATCGACACCCACAGCGGCAGGGCGCGCACGCCCTCGTAGAAACCGGCGGGCACGACATGCTGGAGCAGGGTCGCCAACGCCGCCAGCGGGAGCGCCAGCAGCATCGCGGGCACGATATTGTTGATGAAATAATATGCGAGATCGTTGCCGATCTCCGCCCGCCGCCACGGCGACGCCTTCAGCGCGAACCAGCGTTCGAGCGGCACGAAGATCGCCGTCAGCAGCGCCAGCCACACGGAGAGCTTCATCACCTGCATCGCGAAGGTCGAAACGTCGGTCAAAGATATACCCCGGTTACCAACCGTACCTCGTTACACCGTCGCCGCACGCGCGGCGATGACGTTTGCGCAAATGCCGCAAAGCAAGGGCAGCCGGGCGGACGCGCCGCCCGGCTGCAGTCATGGGTTACGCGGCAACCACGCGGCGGCGGCGGCGGGCGGCGACGCCGACCATCGCGAAGCCGGTGATCAGCAGGCCCCAGGTCGCGGGCTCGGGCACCGCGGTGATCGACACGCCGTCGAGCAGCGCGAAGGGCGGCAGACCGCCGGGACCGCCGGTCGCCCAGAAGCGCAGGATGTGCGACGCTTCGGTGGCGGTGAAGCGGAACGACTCGTTGCGCCACGGCTGGAAGCCGGCCTGGGGATTGATGACCGTCTCCGTGACGTAATCGGCGATCGTCTGGTCGGTTCGCAGGTCGGTGGTGTTCGACGCCAGGATGCTGGCCTGCCACGCTTCGAAAGTGGCGCCGTTGTAGTTCAGCTGCTGTGCTGCGGCCCACTCGAACTTGACGACATATTCCTTGCCGACTTCGAAGCCGCTGACGAGCTGCGTGATCGGCGTGCCGAAGCCGCGATCCGCATCCGTAGCGACATAGTTGCCGCCCTGGCTGCTGGTGGTCAGACCGTTGGGATAGCCGTTCGACGGACCGTACAGCTGGAAGTCGCCGTACTGGCCGACCGCAGTGTTGTCGCCGGGTACGAAGACATAGGTCAGGCCGGACGTCGTCCAGCCCGCAAGCGCCGTTTCGCCCGGTGCATAAGCGGTCCCGAACTGGCCCGACTGATTGCCGAGGCCCCAGGTTTCGAAGCCGCCGTTGACGACGAGCTCGACGGCGCCGGCGCTGCTTGCCGAGGCGGCGAGTGCGGCGGCGATGAGAATGGTGTTGATACGCATTTGACTACTTTCACAATGTGCCCGGCCGGACGCGGCGTACCGCGCCCGGCCAAGGCGGGAGGGTTCAGGCGACGACGGTGGTGCGGCGACGACGGGCGGCGACGCCGACCATGGCGAAACCGCCGATCAGCAGGGCCCAGGTCGCGGGCTCGGGAACGGCGGTCAGCGACACGCCGTCGAGCATCGAGATCGGCGGTGCGCCACCGGGCGTACCGACGGCGAGGAAGATCAGGACCTGGCTGACCGACGTTGCGGTGAAGGTGTAGCTTTGCGCTTCCCACGGGCCGACAGCGGCTTCGGGCAGCTCGAACATGTCCGAGAGAAAATTTTCGGTGCCGAATGTCACCGACCAACGCTCGGTCGTTGCGCCAGTGAAGCCGAGCTGCTGCCCCGCCGCCTGATAGAAGTCGATCTTGTACTTGCCGCCGATGGTCAGCCCGTTGATCGTCTGCGAGAACGCATCCGAGTAACTGGGATCGCCGTCGGCAAGGATGAAATTGCCGCCGTCAGGGCTCTCGTCCTCGAACGGGCCATAGACCGCGAGATACTGCGCGGGATCGTCCGCCGAACCCGGAGGCGCGAGGAAGGTCAACGCCGCGCCGCCGGTCCAGCCGGTGACATTGCCCTGAAAGTTGATCTTGGTGGCAGTAGTGTCGGCATCGAACGAGCCGTTGATGACGAGATTGGCGGCATTGGCAGTCGTGCCGACTGCGATCGCCGCCACGGCGATTGCGAGATGAGAGAAGCGCATTAAAATAGCCTCAAGGCCGCCAGCTGACCCGGTTAAGCGAGCGCCCCGCGCGCTCTCTGTCGGTCGGGCGCGAGCGGCCCGCCGCACCCAACAAATGTTAAGCAAGTCGTGTGCCAAACAAGTTAACGCCGCGATTCCAAGTTCGTTTACGAAAAATCAATGATTTAGCACGCCGGAACGAGCCTATAAATTCAAGCTGTTAACCTTTACGAACGTCGAACTGTCGGAAAATCTTACACTCTGCCGGGGCCCGCGATGGACTTTGTTGAGCCCCCCCGGCAGAAACGCCCATCAGCAGGGGGACACGCATGGCTGGGCACCAGGATACCGACGTCGTCGTCATTGGCGGGGGGCATAACGGCCTCACCTGTGCGGCCTATCTCGCCAGGGCGGGGCTGAAAGTGACGCTCGTCGAGCGCCGCCAGATCGTCGGCGGCGCGGCGGTGACCGAGGAATTCCACCCCGGCTTTCGTAACTCGACTGCCAGCTACACCGTGTCGCTGCTCAACAAAAAGGTCATCGCCGACCTCGACCTGGCGAAGCACGGCCTGAAGATCGTGCACCGCCCCGTCGCCAACTTCCTGCCGACCGAGGACGGCCGATCGCTGACCACGGGACAGGGGCGCACCCACAAGGAAGTTGCCAAGTTCAGCCAGAAGGACGCCGACCGCCTCGACGTCTATGAGGGCGAGCTCGCCAGCGTCGCCGAGGTGATGCGCGATCTCGTCCTCGAAACCCCGCCCAACGTCGTCGAGGGATCGTGGCGCGAGGCGCTGCCCGAGATCCTGGCGGGCGCGCGGCTCGGCAACCGCATGCGCAGGCTCGACATGGAAGAGCGGCGGACGCTGCTCGAGCTGTTCGCCAAGTCGTGCGGCGACTATCTCGACGGCTGGTTCGAGAGCGAACCGATCAAGGCGATCTTCGGCTTCGACGGCATCGTCGGCAACTATGCCTCGCCGTACCAGCCCGGCAGCGCCTACGTCCTGCTCCACCACGTCTTCGGCGAGGTCAACGGCGTCAAGGGCGTGTGGGGCGTCGCGATGGGTGGCATGGGCGCGATCTCGGACGCGATCTGCAAGTCGGCGGTCGAAGCCGGCGTCGACGTGCGGGTCGGCGACGGCGTGGCGGAGGTGATCGTCGAGAAGGGCCGCGCGGTCGGCGTCGTCACCAGCGGCGGCAGGACCATCCGCGCCAAGGCCGTGGTGTCGAACGTCCACCCGCAGATGCTGTACCAGCAGTTGATCGACCCCGCGTTGCTGCCCGCGCCGTTCGTGCGGCGCATCGCGGGTTACCGCTCGGGGTCGGGCGTATTCCGCATGAATGTCGCGCTGTCCGGGCTGCCGAAGTTCACCTGCGCGCCCGACGATGGCGGCGACCATCTGCGCGCCGGGATCATCATCGGCCCGACGCTGGCGTACATGGAGCGCGCCTGGCTCGACGCGAAGACGCTCGGCGTCGCGCGCGAACCGATAGTCGAGATGCTGATCCAGTCGCTCTACGACGACAGCCTCGCGCCACCGGGTAGCCACGTCGCCAGCCTGTTCTGCCAGCAGGTGGCGCCGGTCCTGCCCGACGGGCGTAGCTGGGACGACGAGCGCGAGGCGGTCGCCGACCACATGATCGGCGCAGTCGACAAATGGGCGCCGGGGTTCAAGGCGAGCGTCATCGCCCGCCAGCTCCACTCGCCGCTCGATCTGGAACGCAAGTTCGGCCTGATCGGCGGCGACATCTTCCACGGCCGCCTGACCCTCGACCAGCTGTTCAGCGCCCGCCCGATGCTGGGCCACGGCGACTATCGCGGCCCGCTGAAGGGCCTCTACATGTGCGGCAGCGGCACCCACCCCGGGGGCGGGGTGACCGGCGCGCCGGGGCACAATGCAGCGCGCGAGGTGGTGAAGGATTTCAGGGGGAAGCGGGTTTAGCCCCGCGAAACGCAAGCTGCGTTTCTGCGTTGAAGTTGCTTGGCCCAGATCGCGCACCTCTCCGACGTCCACTTCGGTCGTCACGATCCGGCGGCGGTCGCCGCCGTCCTCGCCGACCTCGATACCGCACGCCCCGACCTCGTCGTCGTCAGCGGGGACTTCACCCAACGCGCACGGCGGTCGCAGTTTCGGGAGGCGCGGGCGTTCCTGCAGGATATCGAAGGGCTGGGGCTGAAGTGGCTCGGCGTGCCGGGCAATCACGATATTCCGCTGTACGACGTCGCGCGGCGCTTCCTGACGCCGCTCAAGCGCTATCGCCATTTCATCACGCGCGACCTGACGCCGCGCTTCGCGGCGCCGGGGGTGGCGGTGGTCGGGATCAACACTGCGCGGTCGCTGACGATTGCGGACGGGCGGGTGTCGGTGGCGCAGATTGCCGAATTGCCTGCGCTGTTCGCCGACGCGTCGGCGGACGCGATGCGCGTGCTGGTGACGCATCACCCGCTCGTCGCGCTGCCCTGGGGCGAGGAGGGGGCGTTGCTGGGAGCGGCGGGGCGGTCGCCGCGGGCGCTGGCGGCGGCGGTCGAGGCGAGCGTCGACGTGCTGCTGGCGGGGCATCACCATCGCAGCTTCGCAGGGTCGGCCGAGAGCGTGGCGGCGACGCACGGCAGCCTGCTCGTCGTCCAGGCGGGGACAGCGACGTCGACGCGGGTGCGGGGCGAGCGCAACAGCTACAACCTGATCCGCATCGGCACCGACACAGGCGAGATCGAGGTGCGCGTGCGCGATACCGGCGCCTTCGAGACCGGGCGCATCGAGTGCCACCGGCTGGCGGACGGGCGCTGGACTACGGAGTCGCGTCCTTCGGCACCATGACCTTGAGCAGCTGGCGCGCGACCGACACGTCGATCGGCGTGTCGGACAGCACCTCGCCGTCGACCGAGACACTCATCGGGGGGTCGGTGACGATCCGCAGGCCGGGGGTGCGCAGCGACACGAGCGTCTCGCCGCCGCCATTGCCAACGGCGCTGAGCAGCCATGATTTCGCCAGCGTCCAGCCGCTGCGGCCGGTGACGATCTGGATGGTCAGGTCGCGGCTGTTGACGCTCGCCTCCTCCGCGACCTCGAGCCCGCCCAGGTAGCTGCCGTTGCTGATCCGCACCTCGAGCGCGCTATAGCGTCGTTCCTGACCGTCCTCGATCAGCGTGCATTCGAAGGGCTTCAGGCGCGCCAACTGGTATGCTGCCCAGCCGAGATAGCCGACGCGGCCGAGTACCGCCTTCAGCCCGTGGGGCACCGTCTCGCCGATCAGCGCGGGCAGGCCGATGGCGGCGGCATTGGTGAAATAATGATCGTCGATGCGGCCCAGGTCGACGTCCGCGACGCGGCCCGAGGCCAGCGTTTCGATGGCGCCCTGCAGATCCTGCGGGACGCCGAGGCTGCGCGCGAAGCTGTTGGCGGTGCCGAGCGGCAGCACGCCGAGCACCGCCGCCTTGCCGATGAAGTGGCGCGACACCGAGCTGATCGTCCCGTCGCCGCCGCCGACCGCGACCAGCGTCGCGCCGCCGGCGATGACCTCGCAGACGCGGGTGTCGAGATGCTTCGGGTCGGGCACCGCGTGCGCCGCGTCGAGGGTGAAGCCGACCGCCTTGAAGCGCTCGCACGCCTCGTCGAACAGATGCTTGCCCTTCCTGGAACGCGTGTTGACGACGATCGAGATGCGGCGCTCGTCGGCGATCCTGTCACCGAGGCGCTGTTTTTCGGCTTCGCGCTCGGCGGTGGTGCTGGTCATCGCGGGGCTTAACGCGGCTGGGGCGCAATCGCCCCCTGGCCCCTCATCCAGTAGAGCGGCAGCGCGGTCAGGGTCAGCAGCAGCCCGAGTCCGCTCGCCTCAATCCCCGCGCCCCACATCGCCCAGAGGGTGAACGGCACCCCAAGCGCCGCAGGGATCACCGCGACGCGGCGGATCAGCGCAGCGACGCAGATCGCGAGGTAGAGGTACAGCGTCGTGCTGGTCACCAGCTTGCCGACAAAGACGTAGAGGCCCGCAAGGCTGTCGCTGCCCGCGGCGAGGATCAGAACGCTCGCCAGCACGCTCGACAACAGGGTGACGCGCACCGGAACGTCGCGCGCCGAAACGATGCCGAACCAGCGCGGCAGCAGCCCGGCGCGCGCCATGCCGAGCGGCACCTCGCTCTGCAGCAATACCCAGCAGCCAAGCGCGCCGATCGCGGCGACGGCGGCGAACAGCGCCACCAGCAGCGCCGGGCCGCGGCCCCAGAAGGTCTCTACGAACAGCGCAAACGGCGTCACCGACCCGGCCAGCCGCTCGGGCGGCAGCATGAAGCCGATGCCCGTTGCGACGACCAGGTACAGGACGCCGGTCAGCGCAGTGCCCGCCATGGTCGCGCGAAGCACCGTGCGACCCGGATCACGGATCCGTTCGGCAGCGACACCGGTCGCCTCGAAGCCGACCAGCGCGAACAGGGTCAGCGTCACGGCCGGTGTCAGGCCCGCGAAAACGTCGGCGGCGGCGGGCAATGGGGGCGGCGTCACCTCGCCCGCCCCGGCGGCGAGCGCGACGATGCCGACGACGACCAGCAGCGGCAACAGCTTGAGCAACGTCGTGACAATCTGGAAGCGCCCCGCGGCCCTGGCACCGCGCAGGTTGAGCAGGGTCAGCAGCCACAGGATGACGAGCGCGGCTGCGGCACCGCGCGCCGGCGTTGCCGCAAGCGCCGGCCAGAATACCGCCAGATAGCCGGTCGCCGCGATCGACAGAGCGGCGCACGCCGCCCAGCATGAGATCCAGTAGCTCCAGCCGATCAGAACCGCGGGCAGGTCGCCGAGCACCGCGCCGGTCACCGCGATCGCCCCGGTCGAATGCGGCATCGTCGCCGCCAGCCGCCCCAGTGCATAGGCGACGCAGAGCGCGCCGCCGATCCCGACCACCCACGCCAGCACGCCGGTCCAGCCGAAGGGTGCGAGGGCGGCGGGCAGGACGAAGATCGCCGAGCCGATCATGCCGCCGACGACGAGTGCCGTCGCGGTCCAGAAGCCGAACGGTCGCGCCGTATCGCTCATGTGCCTGTCCCCCGGCTGTAACCTAGCCGGGCCGCACGCGTATTCCTATCTAGGAAAAAAGGAGCCGCCCATGACCGATATCCGTGACGACAAGCTGTCCCCCCAGGCACGCCACGTGCTGCGCGAGCACGGCACCGAGCGCGCCGGCACCAGCCCGCTAAACTATGAAAAGCGCACCGGCGTCTATCACTGCGCGGGCTGCGGCAACGCCGTCTACGACAGCGGCACCAAGTACGACAGCGGCAGCGGCTGGCCGAGCTTCTTCGAGGAGATCCCGGGTGCCGTCGAGCGCACCGTCGACCGCAGCTTCGGCATGACGCGGACCGAGGTGCACTGCGCCAACTGCAAGGGCCATCTGGGCCATGAATTCCCCGACGGCCCCGCGCCGACGGGCAAGCGCCACTGCATCAACGGCGTCGCGCTCGACTTCGAGCCCAGCGCCTAGGGGTTGATGCCGAGCGCGCGCGCCGCGTCGATGATCGCCAGCGGGCGGTAGGGCTTGCGGAAGAACTGCCCGCCCGGGACGAGGCGCGGCGCGTCGGCGCTGTAGCCGGTGGCGTAGAACACCGGCAGCGCCGGGCGCAGCTCACGCGCGCGCCGTGCGATGTCCCAGCCGTCGAGGTCGCCGGGCAGGCGGATATCGGTGAACAGCAGGTCGATCGGCGTGTCAGCATCCAGATGCGCGAAGGCTTCGTCGCAATCCTCGGCCTCGAGCACTTCATAGCCCGCGTCGGCGAACTCCATCGCGACGACGTCGCGGATCAGCGCCTCGTCCTCAACGATCAAGACGGTTGGCCGGCCGGTCATGTCGGGCCCAGGGCCCGCGGCAGGAAGATGCGCAAAGTCGTGCCCTCACCCTCGACGCTGTGGATCGCAATACGGCCGCCCGACTGATTGATAAAGCCGTAAACCTGAGCGAGGCCGAGGCCGGTGCCCTGGCCGACGCCCTTGGTCGTGAAGAACGGCTCGAACGCCCGTGCGATGGTTTCGGGCGACATGCCGGTGCCGGTGTCGGCGACCTCGATCATCACCTGGTCACCCGGCGGGGCGTCGTCGCGAGTGCCCGCGGCGATGTTTAGGGTGCGGATCGTCACCGTGCCGCCGTCGGGCATTGCGTCACGCGCGTTGACCGCGAGGTTGAGCAGCGCGTTCTCGGTCTGGTTGGCATCGACGCGCACCGGCCAGACGCCGGGGGGCAGCTCGGTCTGGACCGCGATCCCGGCGTCGAGTGTCGCGGCGAACAGGTCGGCGGTGCGCGCGACCAGATCGTTCAGGTCGTGGACGCCGGGATCGAGCGGCTGCTTCCGCGAAAAGGCGAGCAGCTGATCAGTCAGCGTGGCGGCGCGGCGCGCACCGGTCAGCGCGTTCTCCAGCGTCGTGGTGGTGCGCGGGTCGCCCGGCGGCAGGCGCAGCGCCCGGTCCAGATTGGCGACGATGATCGTCATCAGGTTGTTGAAGTCGTGCGCGATGCCGCCGGTCAGCTGGCCCACCGCCTCCATCTTCTGCGACTGGCGCAGCATGTCCTCGGTGCGCTCGCGCTCGGCGGTCTCGCGGCCCAGCGCCACCAGCGCGGCATCACGCTCGTCGACGCGCAGCCGCAGGTCGGCATTGGCGGTCTCGAGCTGCAGCGGCGACGGCAGCGCGATCGCCTTGGGCAGCAGCGGCCACAGCGCGATCGCAGTCACGACCGACGCCACCGCGGTGACGATCTTGACCAGCGCCTGCGGGCCATAGTCGGGGTACCACAGCACCCACATGCCCATCACGTGCGTCGCGCCGCAGGCCAGGATGAAGACCGCGAACAGCCACGCCACCCAGCCGAAGCGCACGTCGGGCCGCTTCAGCAGGAAATAGCCCATTGCGACGGGGATGGAGAAATAGGCAGCGGCGATCAACGCATCGGTGATGACATGCGTCCAGATCAGCGCCGGGTCCCACAACAGGCAAAAGCCGTGAGGGGCAAGCCCCTGGCCCGCCAGCAATTTGTGCAGATACTCGATCATTCCCCGCCCCCCGGCCCGATACGCAGGCCGTCGCATACCCCCGCCCCCGGGTCCGAAACCGGGTAACGCGCCTTGATACGCCAAAGCCTTGCCGCTGCGAAGCCGGGATGGTTAGCCTGCCTTGTCCGCGCCCCATTGTGCGCGTATCGCGCAACACATGCCCTTTTCCGATACGCACCCCGCGCTGAGCAGCGCGCTCATCGCCCGTGGCTATGCCGCGCCCACCCCCGTCCAGGCCGCCGTCCTCGCCGCCGATCCGACCCGCGACCTGATCGTCTCGGCGCAGACCGGCAGCGGCAAGACCGTCGCCTATGGCTTCGCCCTCGCTGGGCCGTTGCTGGGCGAGCAGACCCGCTTCCCCCGCGCCGCGGCACCGCTGGCGCTGATCATCGCGCCGACGCGCGAGCTTGCACTGCAGGTCGCGCGCGAGCTCGAATGGCTGTTCGCCGATGCGGGCGGGGTCGTCGCGACCTGCGTCGGCGGCATGAACGTGCGTGAGGAGAGCCGGACGTTGTCACGCGGCGCCCATATCGTCGTGGGCACGCCCGGCCGCCTGCGCGATCACCTCGAGCGCGGCAATCTCGCGACCACCGACCTGCGCGCCGTCGTCCTCGACGAGGCCGACGAGATGCTCGACCTGGGCTTCCGCGACGACCTCGAGGAGATTCTCGACCAGGTGCCGACCGAGCGCCGCACCCTGTTGTTCTCGGCGACCCTGCCCAAACCGATCCAGGCGCTCGCCAAGCGCTATCAGAAGAACGCCGAGCGGCTGCAGGTCGGCAGTGCTGCGGAAGCGCACGGCGACATCGACTACCGCGCGGTGCGTGTCGCGCCGAACGACCTCGAAGCCGCGGTCGTCAACGTGCTGCGCTATCACGACAGCGGTGCGGCGATGGTGTTCGCCGCAACCCGCGAGGGTGTCCGCCGCCTGCACGCCAACCTCGTCGAGCGCGGTTTCGCCGCCGTCGCATTGTCGGGCGAGCTGAGCCAGTCGGAGCGTACCCATGCGCTCCAGGCCCTTCGCGATCGCCGCGCCCGGGTCTGCGTCGCGACTGACGTCGCGGCCCGCGGGCTCGACCTCCCCGACCTGGGCCTCGTCATTCACGCCGAGCTGCCGCACGACGCCGAGGTGCTACAGCACCGTTCGGGTCGTACGGGCCGCGCCGGCAAGAAGGGCGTCTGCGTCGTCCTCGTCCCCTATCCCAAGCGCCGCCGCGCCGAGGGGATGCTGCGCGAGGCGAACATCCGCGCGACGTGGGAGGACGTGCCGTCCGCCGCGGCGATCGCCGCGAAGGACGATGCCCGCCTGATCGACGAGATCGGCGACGCGGGCGAGGACACCGCCGCCGCCGAGGCGCTGCTCGCGCAGAAGGACGCGGTGGCGATCACCGCCGCGCTGCTGCGCCGCTACCGCGCGTCGCTGCCTGCACCCGAGGAAATGACCGACAGCGGCCCGCCGCAGCGAGGCGAGGCCGAGGCGCCGCGCCAGGGGTTCGAGGATGTCGTCTGGTTCCGCGTCAATACGGGGCGGGTCAATAATGCCGATCCGCGCTGGCTGCTGCCCTATCTGTGCCGCCGCGGCCACCTGACGCGCAAGGATATCGGCGCGATCCGCATCTTCGACCGCGAGACGCGCTTCGAAATTCCGACGCCACTCGCCAGCCGCTTCGTCGCGGCACTGAAGCGCACCGACGACGGCGACCCCAGCGTGATCATCGAAGCCGCGGGCAATGCCCCCGAGCCGGCACGCCGGCCGCCCTCACCCCGTCGCGGTCCGCCGCCCCGCCGCTAGGCGGCAGCAATCGCGCCGCTAACCCGCGCGCATCGCGGCGCGGACATCCTCGAGCGGCGACTGGTCGACGACGATCGCGCCCGAGCGCGGGCGGTCGAGGTCGAGCACCATGCCGATCGTCATCGCCAGCAGCGCGAGGAGAGCCGTCGTCGCGAGGCGGTGACGCAGCTTGCCGCGCTGGGTCGTGTAACCCAGAATCCCCGCGCTGATCAGCGCATAGAGCGCGAGCACGACGACCACCCGCGTCGGGATGCGCGTCCGGAGCGCGGCGTGGCGCGCGTCGGCAAGGTCGAACATGTCGGTCAGGTCGGACACCGTCGCGGCCCCCAGCGGCGCGTTCGCCATCACGGCAGCCGCAGGCGTCACGACGCGCCACAGGTCGCGCTGCAGCGCCTCGGTGCGCGCATCTGCAGCGGCGACGCCCTGCGCATCCTCGCCGGCAGCGGCGAGCTGCAGCCGTGCATCGGCATAGCTGATGAGCAGCCGGCGCGTCTCGGCGCGCGGCTCGGGCGCCAGCAGGTCGGCGCGCAGCCAGACGGTGCCGATGGCGTTCGCCTCGTGCACCACCAGTTCGCGCCGCTCCTCGAAGCGCCCCAGCGCCAGGCTGAAGGTGAACCCCAGCAGCAGCGCCAGCAGGCCGAGCGCCGCGCCGACGAGATGCCCCTCCTCGGCCTGGTCGGCCTCGCCACGGTCGCGGTGGATATGCGCGCCGCCCTCGCAGATCGCGACGAGCAGGCCGAACAGCAGCGCGGCGGTCAGCCAGACGGGCAGCGCGTCGAGCAGGGTCACGGACGGCGGCGCAGTTCGTCGCGGATCTCGGCCAGCAGCACCTCGCTCGCCGGGGTCACGGTCTCGACCACGGCCGGCGGCATCGCCTTGTTGGCGGCACGGACGAGCAGGAAGACGACGAACGCGACGATCAGGAAGTTGATCACCGCGGTCAGGAAGGCGCCCCAGCCGAACAGCGCGACCCCGGCCTTCTTCAGCGCCGCATAATCGGTCGGCGAGCCCGTGTAGTCGGCGGGAATCGCGCCGAGCACGACGAAATGGCTGGAGAAATCGATGCCCCCCGTCGCCGCGCCGATCAGCGGCATGATGATATCGTCGGTCAGCGACGTGACGATCGCCCCGAAGGCGACGCCGATGATCACCGCGACCGCCAGGTCGAGGACGTTGCCGCGCGCGATGAATGCCTTGAACTCGCCGATCATCTTACTCTCCTTACGGACGTGCGAGCATTGAGCCCGAACGGCTGTTACGGCGCAAGAGTGCGAAAAATCCTGGGCCCACCCCTGTTCCGCGCGCGTAACACACCTACTTAGTTGCGCATGGCCGGGTCGTCCGGCCGACACGATGGAGAAATCGATGGTCCGTTCGTTCGTTCGCGTCGCCCTGCCGCTGGCCCTGCTGACCACCGTCGCAGGCTGCGGCGTCAACACGATCCCGACCAAGGAGGAAAACGCCAAGACCGCCTGGGCCAACGTCGAGTCGAGCTATCAGCGCCGTGCCGACCTGATCCCCAACCTGGTCGCCACCGTGAAGGGCTATGCCAAGTTCGAGCAGGACACGCTCGTCCAGGTCACCAACGCGCGCGCCAAGGCGACGTCGATCACCGTCGATCCGACCAAGCTGAGCGATCCCGCCGCGGTCGGCCAGTTCGAGCAGGCGCAGGGTGCGCTGTCGCAGTCGCTCGGCCGCCTGCTGGTCAGCGTCGAGAAGTATCCCGACCTCAAGGCGAACGAGCAGTTCACCCAGCTCAGCGCCGAGATCGCGGGGACCGAGAACCGGATCAACATCGCGCGCCGCGATTATAACGAGGCGGTGCGCGACTATAATACCGAGATCCGCACCTTCCCGAGCGTCATCGGCGCCAAGGTGATCTATGGCGCCAAGCCGCTGCAGCCCTTCAAGGCGACCAGCGAGGGTGCAAAGAACGCTCCTGTGGTGACGTTCTGAGCCATCACCCCGCCCCCTCGTGGGGGCGGGGAGTGTTCGCGCTGCTGCTGCTGTGGTTGCTCGCGTTCGCGGGTCCCGCAGTCGCAGCGCCGACCTTCCCGCCGCTGACCGGTCGCGTCACCGACGCTGCCGGCGTGCTGCCTGCCGACGTCGTGCAGTCGCTGACGGCGAAGCTCGAGGCCTTGGAAACGTCGACGGGCACGCAGCTCGTCGTCGCGACGGTGCCGAGCCTCCAGGATTATCCGATCGACGACTACGGCTATCAGCTCGGCCGCGCCTGGGGCATCGGCCAGAAGGGCAAGAACAACGGCGCCATCCTGCTGATCGCGCCCAACGACCGCAAGGTGCGCGTCGAGATCGGCTTCGGGCTGGAGGAGCGGCTGACCGACGGCCTCGCTGCGCTCGTCATTTCTCGCGAGATCCTGCCGCGCTTCAAGGCCGGCGACCTGCCCGGCGGCGTCGTCGCGGGTACCGACGCGCTGATCGCGCAGCTGCAGCTACCCCCCGGTGAGGCACGCGCCAATGTCGCGGCGGCCGAGGCTGCGCCGCGCGAGCGCCGCTCGTCGGGCGGCGGCGGCTTCGGCGGCATCATCTGGCTGCTGATCATCGGCGCCTTCATCCTGTCGGCGATCTTTCGCGGCGGCGGCGGTGGCGGCGGTGGCCGCGGGCGACGCTCGTCGGGCATCGGCGAGGCGATCCTTTGGGGTGTCGCGAGTTCGGTGCTGAGCGGCGGTCGCGGCGGTGGTGGCGGCGGCTGGGGTGGCGGCGGCGGCGGTGGCGGCTTCTCGGGCGGCGGCGGTTCGTTCGGCGGCGGCGGCGCGAGCGGGAGCTGGTAGATGGCCTTCAGCGCATCCGACCATGACCGCATCGCATCGGCGATCGCCGACGCCGAGCTGCGCACCTCGGGCGAGATCGTCTGCGTCGTCACCGAGCAGAAGCATCGCTATGTCAGCACCGGCCTCGCGGCCGCTGCGCTGATCGCCTTCGCGCTGCCACTCGCTGCGGTGCTGCTCGGTGCCGACTTCGCCGCGCTGATGCCGTGGCGAGGCTGGAGTGCCGATCCTGCGGCCGACCTGCGTGCGGGGATCGAGGCCTATTCGGTCGTCCAGGCGGTGATCTTTGCCGTTGCCGCCGCGCTAGTCGCCTACACCGGTCTCGGCGCAGCCTTGACCCCGCGCGCCATCAAGCGCGAGCGCGTCCATGCCGAGGCGCTGAGCCAGTTCCGTGCCCGCGGTATCGGGCGGACGCGGGCGCGTACCGGCGTCCTGATCTACGTCTCGATGGCCGACCATCTCGCCGAGGTCGTCGCCGACGAGGGCATCTATGCGAAGGTCCCCCCTGAGTTCTGGGGCACCACCGTCGCGGCGCTGATCGCGGGCCTGAAGGCCGGCGACGCGGCCCGCGGCTTCGTCGACGCAGTGGCGCTGGCGGGCGGCGTTCTCGCCGAGCATTTCCCGCCCGAACTGCGTGACAATCCCAACGAACTGCCCGACCGGCTGATAGAGTTGTAACGCCGCAGCACGGAACCGAATCGGAAGTTCCCTTGTTTTCTCGTGCATGAACAAGCGGCTTCAAGCCGCGCGAGCCACGGGAATTTCCAGATGCTGACACCCTTTACGCGCGGGAACCCGCGCGCGTCGGCACTTGCCGACGACCGCCGTTCGAACGTTTTCCAGGAGCAGCTGACGCGCTTCAACCGTGCCCGCCTGGCGACCGCAGTGCCGTCGACCGACTGGCAGGCGAACATCCACGAGGAGGCGCGCATGCGTCTCGCCGAGGGTGACTGGATCGAGCAGGAGCGTCTTGCCGTCGCCGATCGCGCTGCCGCCGCGCCGACCGACGCCGAGGGATTCGTCGCCTGGTTTGAGGATCTGCTCGCGACCGGTCCGGGTCAGGGCGATGCGCTGTTCCCGTGGCTCGCCGATCACGCGACCCTCGACGAGCTGAAATATTATCTCGAGCAGGAGGTCGCCGGTGAAGCGGGCTTCGACGATCTCGTCGCGCTGACGCAGGTCAAGCTGCCGCCGCGCGCCAAGATGGAGCTGGCGCGCAATTACTGGGACGAGATGGGCCGCGGCAACATGGCCGGCATGCACGGGCCGATGCTCGATGCGCTCGCCGAGAAGCTGGAGCTCAAGCCCAAGATCGAGACGACCGTCGTCGAGGCGCTGGCGCTGGCGAACTCCATGGTCGCGTTCGCAACGTCGCGCCGTTACGTCTGGCACTCGGTCGGTGCGCTCGGGGTCATCGAACTAACCGCGCCGGCGCGTTCGGCGGCAGTGGCAGCGGGCCTGCGCCGCCTCGGCTACGGCGACAAGGACCGGCGCTATTTCGACCTGCACGCCGTGCTCGACGTCAAGCACTCGGCCGAATGGAACAAGGAAGCGCTGATCCCGATCGTCAGCGAGTTCCCGGAGGCCGCGCGCTTCATCGCCGAAGGCGCGCTGATGCGCCTCGAATGCGGTGCCCGCTGCTTCGCGCGCTATCGTTCGGAACTATGGGACCGGAAGTCGGTCGCCGCTTAACGATAGAAGATGTGATTGCCGATGCTGCGGACGCGCTCCATGCCGCCCCAACCCGGCGACACGTGCTTGGCATGGAACGCCATGGCGCGCGGCGCGACCTGCAGCCAGCGCTCGGCCTGAGCGATCACTGCGATGGCCTGCGCGGTGCGGTAATCGGCCGACCCGGTATTGATCGAGCGGCGCGCGAAGGTGAACTGGCGCGGCTGATCGACGACGCCGCACACGCTCTTCGGATATTTCCCCGAATTGGTGCGGTTGACAATGACCTGCGCGACCGCAAGCTGGCCCTCGAGTGGCTCGCCGCGGGCTTCGAAGAACACGGCGCGAGCGAGGCACTTGGCTTCGGCATCGAGCGGGGTGGCGGGGAGCGCCGCGATGTCGGCGACGAGCTGGTTGAGTGAGGCGGGACGGACGGGCTCGACGCTGGGGGCGGAGGTCTCGTCGTCGTGGAGGGCGTCGGTGTCGGCGGCGATGACGGGCGCTGGCGCGGCTACGGGTGCATCGGCGACGGGGGTGTTCGCTTCGAACTGCGGCAACTCACCGGCGGCGAGAAGCGCGAAACTGGCCAGGGCGATACCGCCGAGCCGGACAAAATTATGAACTTTGTTGGTCATTCGTCCGTCTGTCACCCACGGCCTGGTTTCCGGTCCGCTCGCTTCGACCGTATTCAAACGGTTGGTCGAAGGTCGCTGGGCTGAACCGGATCAGGTCCGCTTGGGTTGTCGAGCACCGGTCCCGCCCACAGGTCCGGCGTGCATGAACGCCGGATTACAATCGCGGGTCAGAGGGTCAACTCGCCGCGATCGTTTCGTCGATGAACCGTGCAGCATCCGGGGTGTCGAGTTCGATTACCCACAGATCGGGGTCATAGCCGCGCTGTTTGGCGACCCAGGCGTCGACCGATTCTCCGGTCGCCGCGACGCTCCATTCATACTCGCCGCCCGCGCCCAGCCGCCGCTGCAGCGCCCGCACCGCGCGGCCGTGGCGGTGGATCAGCGCGACGCTGCCCGCGATGTCGTCGCCGCGGTGGAGCACGGCTGCGAACCCGCCGCCGGCATGGACGCGGCGCAGCAGCGCGCTCGTCCACACCCGCGCCGAAAGCCGCGGCGTCATGCGTAGCCGGGTAGCGACGCCAGCGGGATGCGGCTGCGCATGAAGGTGCCGGTGCCGCGCCCGACCTCGTGCCCCTCGGCATCGATCAGCCAGCTCTCGGCGATCAGCACGCGGCGCTCGCCCGACACCCAGCGCCCTTCGGCGACGATCGGCCCGGGACCGAGCGGGCGCGTCATCAGGATGTTGAACGCGGTGGTCAGCATGAACACCTCGGCCACCAGGCTGTTCGCCGCGTAGAAGGCCGCATCGTCGAGCAGCTTGAAGTAGAGCGTGCCGTGCACCGCACCGCCGGCGTGGAAATGCTCCGGGCCGGCGGTCATCGCGATGCGCGTCCGCCCGGCCTCGACGACGGTCAGCGCACTCGCGAAGGCATGGTTGATCGGCGCACTGGCGTACAGGCGTTCGAGCGCACGGTGATGCGCCTCCGGGCTCAAGCGCGCGGCTCGACCCAGCCGATGCTGCCGTCCTCGCGGCGATAGACCATGTTGTGCGCGCCGGTACCGACATTCTTGAACAGCAGCGCGGTCGTGTTGCGCAGGTCGAGCATCATCACCGCGTCACCGACCGTCGCATCGGGGATGTCGACGCGCGTCTCGGCGATGATCAGCGGGCTGTCGTGCGGCTCCTCCTCGGGCGGGGCGGCGAACACCGTGTAGCCGGCGTTGTCGAAGACGCCCGAATCGAGCTCGGGCAGCACCGCGCCGTTCTGCACGGCGTTGCCGGGGCCGTGACGGTCCTTCAGGCGGCGCATGTAGCGGCGCAGCTGCTTGTCGATGCGCTCGGCGGCACCGTCGAACGCGGCCTGCGCCAGCTGCGCGCGGCCGGCACCCTTCAGGATCAGGTCGGCCATGACGTGCATGACGATATCGCAGGTAAAATCACCGTGCGGCCCCGGCCCCAGGGTTACGCTCGCCTTGATCGCGCGCGGGAAATATTTGTCGACGAGGGCCGTCAGCCGGGTTTCGACATGCTCGCGGAACGCCGCGCCTGCATCGACCTGATGGCCCGAAACGCGAATGTCCATGCTCGTCTCCTCTTCTGGTACGCAAACCAACGCTCAGGACAGCCAGACGGGGTCCTTGAGCTTCGCCACGAACGCGGCGTGGCGCAGCAATTCGGCGTCGGACGCTTCGTGCTCGCGCGCCGCCACCAGCGTACGCACCGGTGCCGTGGTCTCGGCGACCAGTTCGGTCGCGAGGTCGAGGCCGATCTGCCGCCCGCCGAGCAGTTCGACATAGACCTGCGCCAGCAGCTCGGCATCGAGCAGCGCACCGTGCTTGGTACGCGCCGACAGGTCGATACCGTAGCGGCCGCACAGCGCGTCGAGCGTGTGCTTTGCACCCGGATGCTTCTTGCGCGACAGCTCGAGCGTGCAGACCGCGCGGCTGTCGGGGATGATCTTCATGCCCGCGCGCTTCAGCTCGTAATTGACGAAGCCGAAGTCGAACACGGCGTTGTGCGCGACGAGCGGCGAATCCTCGATAAACGCCAGGAAGTCGTCGACCACCGCTTCGAAAGTCGGCTGGCCCGCCAGGAAGGCGCTGCTGATGCCGTGCACCCCCTGCGCGTCCTTGGGCATCGGGCGGCACGGGTCGATATAGGTGTGGAACTGGCGGCCGGTCGGCACGCGCCCGACGAGTTCGAGCGCGCCGATCTCGACGATCCTGTGGCCGTCGCCCGGCATGATCCCGGTGGTTTCGGTGTCGAAGACGATTTCACGCATATGGCATGTTATCGGCGCTCGGGCCCGTTCAGACAAGTGACGAGGGCGCGGACGGCACGCCACGTCGGGTGCCAGCCGCTGCCGGTGGGGATGACGATGTCGGCGCGGGCGCGCTTCTCGGCATCGGGCAGCTGCTGTTTGAGAATGGCCTCGAACTTGGCCGCGGTCATGCCGGGGCGGGCGAGGACGCGGGCGCGCTGGACCTCGGCGGGCGCGGAGACGACGACGACGAGGTCGACCTTGTCGGCTCCCCCCATCTCGAACAGCAAGGGCTGGTCGACGACGACGAGGGGCTTGCGCCGCCAGCGTTGCAGGAAGTGCGCCTGAGCCGCGCCGACGAGCGGGTGGACGATCGCCTCGAGCCGCTTGAGCGCCGCCTTGTCGGCGAAGACGATGCCGCCGAGCTTCTGCCGGTCGAGGCCTGCCGCGCTGGTGGTGCCCGGAAACGCCGCCTCGATTGCCGGCAGTGCCGCCCCGCCCGGACTTTGGAGCGCGTGCACCGTCGCGTCGGCATCGAACACCGGCACGCGCAACCGCCGGAACATGCCCGCGACGGTCGACTTGCCCATGCCGATCGAGCCGGTCAGGCCGATGACGATCATGCAGTCAGCAGCGCGCGCAGTTCGTCGTCATGGTCCCGAGGGGCGGCCGCGCCGAAGAGCAGCTCGAACGCCAGCGCCGCCTGGCCGACGAGCATTTCGAGCCCGTCGACGGTCTCGAGCCCGCGCGCCTCCGCCTCGGCGAGCAGCGGGGTGACGAGCGGCGCATAGACGATGTCGTAGACCAGCGCGTCGTCGGGCAGGGGGCCGAGATCGAGCGCCAGCGGCGGCTGGCCCGTCATGCCGAGCGAGGTCGCGTTGACCAGCAACGCCGCATCGACCGGCAGCCGCCGGGCGAGGGGATGCGCCTCGCCCTTAAGCCCGAACTGCGCGAGCAGGCCAGCGCCTTTCAATGGGTTGCGCGCCAGCACGACGACGCGCGCGACGTCGGACTTCGACAGCGCGAACAGCACCGCGCGCGCCGCACCGCCGCTGCCGACGACGACCGCCGTCCGCCCGCTCAAGTCGAGGCCCGTCAACGGCGCGAAGAACCCCGCTGCATCGGTGTTGGTGCCGGTCAGCGTGCTGTCGGACCCGCGCAGGATGGTGTTCATCGCGCCGATGCTGGCGCGCACCCCGCCGGGGTCATCCACGAGATCGAGCACCGCCAACTTATGCGGGATGGTGACGTTGCAGCCGCGCCAGGCGGGGTCGTCCCTGCGCTCGGCGATATAGGCGGGGAGGTCGGCGGCGGTGACCCGGTGGGCGCGATAATCGCCCTCCAGCCCCAGCTTGCCGAGCCAGAATTTGTGGATCAGCGGCGATTTCGACTGGGCGATCGGGTCACCGATGACTTCGGCGTAGGGGATGCTCATTCGGGTGCGCCGCGCTCTTCTTCCTGTTCGTCATGCTGGCGAACGCCAGCACCCATCGCGGTGCGACAACGATCCTGCAGGTTTCGCACCACCATGGGTGCTGGCGTTCGCCAGCATGACGAGAGAGCAGTGAAGATCACGACGCCAGCACCCCGCGCACCCGCAGAAAGTCGAGCACCGGCAGCAACGGTAGGCCCATCACGGTGAAATGATCGCCGTCGATCCGGCCGAACAGCTGCGCGCCCAACGCCTCGATCCGGTACGCGCCGACCGAGCCAAGCACCGCATCGCCCTCGCGGTCGAGATAATCGGCGATGAACGCGTCCGACAGCGGCCGCATGACCAGCCGCGCGGTGTCGACCACCCGCCATACCGCGACCCCGTCAAGCGCGATCACCGCACCGCAGACCAGCCGATGCTCGGCCCCCATCAGGCGCCGCAGATGCGCCGCGGCACCCGCACGCCCCTCGGGCTTGTCGAGCAAGGTCCCGTCGGCGCATTCGAGGATCTGGTCGCTGCCCAGCACCAGCGCACCGGGCAGCCGCCGCGACACCTTGACTGCCTTCGCCTCGGCAAGCGCATCGGCGACATCGCGCGCGCGGGCGCCGGCAGCGACCATCGCCCGCTTGATCTCGTCCTCGTCGACGTTCGGTGCGACGGCCTCGAACGCCACGCCGGCGCCGCGCAGCATCGCCTGGCGGCTGGCGCTGGTCGAGGCGAGGACCAAAGTCATGCCGCGCCCGTCGCGCCCGCGTCGCGGCCATCCTGGCGCGCCTGGACGAGATTGATGATCGCCGCGGCAGTCTCCTCGATCGATCGCCGCGTCACGTCGATCACCGTGACGTCGTGATCGGCGAACAGCCGCCGCGCATAGGCGACCTCGGCCGTCACGCGGTCGAGTTCGACATAATCGGTGTCGGGCGTCTGGCCGAGCGTCAGCAGCCGGTTGCGGCGGATCTCGACGAGCCGCGCCGGCGAGGTCGTCAGCCCGACGATCAGCGGATGCTTCAAGCGGAACAGCGACGGCGGCGGCGGCGACTGCGGCACGACGGGCATGTTGGCGGTCTTGTAGCCACGGTTCGCCAGATAGATCGCGGTCGGCGTCTTCGAACTGCGCGACACGCCGGCGAGGATGATGTCGGCTTCCTCCCAGTTGTCGGCGCCCTGTCCGTCGTCGTGCGCCATCGTGTAGTTGATCGCATCGACCCGGCGGAAATAGGCGTCGTCCATCAGGTGCTGGCGCCCGGGCCGCGTCGTCGCGACCTGCCCGAGCAGCTGCGACAGTGCGTCGATCGTCGGGTCGAGGACCGAGACGATCGGCAGCCCCATGGCGTGGCAGCGGTCCTCAAGCTTCGCGCGCACCGGCGACGCGACGAGCGTGTAGAGCACCAGCCCCGGGCGCTTGGCGATCTCGTCGATGACGCGGTCGAGATGGCCTTCGCTGCGCACCATCGGCCAGAAATGCTTGATCGCCTCGACGCCCTCGAACCGCGCGCAACCGGCTTTGGCAACCGATTCAAGCGTTTCGCCGGTCGAATCGCTGACCAGGTGGAGGTGCAGGCGGGTCATCTGACAAGGCTGGGGACAGGCATTGCACCAAGCGTTAATCGCGGGGCCGGAATGCGGCAAGGCGCGACTTCCACCCCGCCCCGCCGGTTTTCACAGGACCGTCATCAAGCGGTGAATGAGTCCACAGACCGCCCTGTGGACAACGGGGGTAACTCTCCGACTCGCCCGAAATCGGCGAGTCGCCGCCGCGCGGCCTGTGTGCAGCTTCACAGAACCGCAATAATCCACAGGATTCACTGCACCACTACCACTCTTACCTTCTAAAGATTCTTTGCAAGGCAGTGGTGCACGCGGCATTGAGCCTCCCGATGATCACCACCGCACCGATCCTGGCCGTCCTCGCTGGCGAGCACCGCGACCCCCCGCCGATCTGGCTGATGCGCCAGGCCGGGCGTTACCTCCCCGAGTATCGCGCACTGCGCGAAGCGAAGGGCGGCTTCCTCGAACTCGTCTACGACAGCGACGCGGCGGCCGAGATCACGCTCCAGCCGATCAAGCGCTTCGGGGTCGATGGTGCGATCCTGTTCTCCGACATCCTGATCGTGCCGCACGCGCTGGGGCAGCATCTGACCTTCGGGCCCGGCGAGGGGCCGCGCCTGACCCCGCCGCTGTTCGACGGTGCCTTCGACATGCTCGAGGCCGATCCGACACGCTTCCAGCTGATCTACGACACGGTGCGCAACGTCCGCGCCGCACTGCCCCCCGAGATCGCGATGCTGGGTTTCGCAGGCTCTCCCTGGACGGTGGCGACCTATATGGTGGCGGGCCAGGGATCGAAGGACCATGCCGAGGCGCGGCGGCTCGCGTACCGCGACCCGGTCGCTTTCCAGGCGCTGATCGACCGCATCGTCCACACCACGGTCGATTACCTGTCGGGGCAGATCCAGGCGGGCGCGCAGGCGATCCAGCTGTTCGACAGCTGGGCAGGCAGCCTCGCGCCGTCGGAATTCGAGCGCTGGGTGATCGCGCCGACCGCCGATATCGTCGGGCGCCTGATGGTACGCCACGGCGAGGTGCCGATCATCGGCTTTCCGAAGGGTGCCGGCGCCAAGCTCGCGGCCTACGCGGCCGAGACCGGCATCGACGCGGTCGGCCTCGACGAGACGATCGATCCGGCGTGGGCGGACGCGATGCTGCCGCCGGGCATGCCGGTGCAGGGCAACCTCGACCCGCTGGCACTCATCGCCGGCGGCCAGGCGCTGAAGGACAGCGTGACGCGCATCCGCGCCGCGTTCGAGAACCGCCCGCACATCATGAACCTCGGCCACGGCATTCTGCCCGACACGCCGATCGCACACGTCGAGGAGTTCCTCGCGATGGTGCGGGGCGGGTGACCGGCTGGCTGGGGGGCGCCTACGACTGGGTCAAGGCGTTCCATGTCATCGCGGTGATCTTCTGGGTCGCCGGCTTGTTCATGTTGCCGCGCTTCCTCGTCTATCAAATGGCGAGCGCGCCCGGGTCGCCCGAGGACAGGCTGTGGAACGAGCGCAATGCGCGCATCACCCGCATCATCCTCAATCCCGGGCTGATCCTCGTCTGGGTGCTCGGGCTGATGGCGGCGACGTCGTACGGCTTCGCGGGCTCGGGCTGGCTGCACATCAAGATCGTCGTGGTCTTCGCGCTGTCGGGGTATCACGGCTGGCTGGTCGGCACGGCGAAGAAATTCGCAGCCGGGCAGCGCCCCTATGCCGAGAAGACCCTGCGCCTGCTCAACGAAGTCCCGGCACTCGCGACGATCGTCATCGTGATTTTGGCGGTGGTCAAACCTTTCACGGAATGATTTAAGTCGGCGCTCAGTTGCCGGAGTCCGTTGATGTTGCTCAGGATCGTCGTCGCCGCCACCGTCTGCGCCACTGCCGCCACGGCCGCGCCGCGCTACAGCTTCACCGACCTCGGGTCCCTGCCCGGCGACACCAGCAGTGCCGCTCGCGCGATTAGCGAGAACGGGCTGATCACCGGCGAATCCGGCTTCGGCGCGCAGACCAACCGGCTGGCGCGCTTCGAGAGCGGCACCCCAGTCGAGACGCCGACGCTCGGCGGCGCCTTCACCGCGTCGACGCGCGGCATCAACAACCAGGGGGTCGCCGCGGCGGTCGTGCAGGGCGACGGCACCGCGATGACGATCGTCGACGACCGCGCCGCGCTGGTCACCACGGGCGGCGCGACGCAGCTGTTCGGCGCAACCGGCTTTGCCGCCGCCGGCGCCTTCGACATCAGCAACGGCTTCACCACCGTCGGCTACAGCCTCGTCTCGGGCACCATCGGTGGCCTGTCCGAAGGCGGCGTACCGGTCGGTAATATCGCGCTGGGCAGCCAGCGCGCGACCTATTGGATCAGCGGCGCGACCGAGGGGCTGCTGCTCGCCGACCCGTGCGCTTCGGCACCCTGCAACAGCAATGCCGTCGCGATCGGCGACGACGGCCAGATCGCCGGCATGCTGCGTTCGGGCCCCGGCAACAACGCCCTCCGCGCCGTGCGCTGGAGCGGTGTCGGCGGCACTGCCGAAGTGCTGGTTCTGGGCGAGGGACAGGTCTCGTCGCGGGCGCGCGAGATCAACGACCGCGGCGATGTCGCCGGCCAGGTGTTCGGCGGTCCGCTCGCGCAGTTCGGCACCGGCGCGGTGTGGCGCGGCAGCGACCAGTTCCTGCTGACCATGGACGGGTTCGACACCACGACGACGCGCGGCATCAACAACTTCGGCACCGTCGTGGGCTTCGGTCAGGCGATCGACGCCGATACCGGCGATCTGGGGCCGGTCACCGGCCTGATCTGGTTCTTCAACGGCACCGGCTACGACGGCTTCCTGCTCGACAGCCTGGTCGACCTGCCGGCCGGCTACACGACCTATGCCGCGCAGGCGATCAACGACGCCGGGCAGATCGTCGGCTTCGGCGACACGCCCGACGGCGTCCAGCGCGGCTATCTGCTGTCGATGGTGCCCGAGCCCGCGACCTGGGCGCTGCTGATCGGCGGCTTCGGGATGGTCGGCACGGCGCTGCGGCGGCGGCGCGCACTCGCGGCTTGACGACGGCGGGCACGCATCTTAGGTCTGGTTGCAGCACCGCCGTCCTGGCGGGCCGCTGAACCCCGTCCGCCATCGCCAGTCTCCCTCGCGACAGCTGCGTCGACATAACGAAGTCAAGACCACATGCATCTGCAAGACCTCAAGCGCAAAACCCCCGCTGAACTCGTGACCATGGCGGAGGAGCTCGGCGTCGAGAACGCGTCGACGCTGCGCAAGCAGGACATCCAGTTTGCGATCCTGAAGACCGAGGCGGACAACGGCAAGCCGATCACCGGATCGGGCACCGTCGAGGTCATGCCCGACGGCTTCGGCTTCCTGCGCTCGGCCGAAAGCAATTATCTGGCGGGCCCCGACGACATCTATGTCTCGCCGCAACAGGTGCGGAAGTTCGGCGTCCGCACCGGCGACACGCTCGAGGGCGAGATCCGTGCCCCCAAGGACGGCGAGCGCTATTTCGCGCTGACCAAGCTGACCGGCATCAATTTCGACGACCCCGAGGTCGTCCGCCACCGCGTCAATTTCGACAATCTGACGCCGCTGTATCCGGACGAGAAGCTGCGCTTCGACACGCTCGACCCGACCGTCAAGGACAAGTCGGCGCGGGTCATCGACATCATCGCGCCGCTCGGCAAGGGCCAGCGCTGCCTGATCGTCGCGCCGCCGCGGGTGGGTAAGACCATCATGATGCAGAACATCGCGCGCGCGATCTCGACCAACCACCCCGAGGTCTACCTGATCGTGCTGCTCATCGACGAGCGGCCCGAGGAGGTCACCGACATGCAGCGCACGGTGAACGGCGAGGTCATCAGCTCGACCTTCGACGAGCCCGCGACGCGCCACGTCCAGGTCGCCGAGATGGTCATCGAGAAGGCCAAGCGCCTGGTCGAGCACAAGCGCGACGTCGTCATCCTGCTCGACAACATCACCCGCCTGGGGCGTGCCTACAACACCGTCGTGCCGTCGAGCGGCAAGGTGCTGACCGGCGGTGTCGACGCCAACGCCCTGCAGCGCCCCAAGCGCTTCTTCGGTGCGGCGCGCAACATCGAGGAGGGCGGCTCGCTCACCATCATCTCGACCGCGCTGATCGACACCGGCAGCCGCATGGACGAGGTGATCTTCGAGGAGTTCAAGGGCACGGGTAACAGCGAAATCGTCCTCGACCGCAAGATCGCCGACAAGCGCGTCTTCCCGGCGATCGACATCGGCAAGTCGGGCACCCGCAAGGAGGAACTGCTCGTCGACAAGCAGACCCTGTCGAAGATGTGGGTGCTGCGCCGCATCCTCATGCAGATGGGCACCATCGACGCGATGGAGTTCCTGCTCGACAAGATGAAGGACTCGAAGACGAACGAGGATTTCTTCGACGCGATGAATCACTAGACCGAGCGCGGCCCGCCGTAAGCAGAAATTTGCGCAGCGAATTTCCGCTTACGGCGCGGACTCGCGCCGGTCCGGCCGGCGGGCGCGCAGCATCCCGTCCGACGCCAGCGGCGGCTTTGCCGACCGCCCTTGCTTTCGTTCTCCACCTGTTCGCGCTATGACGCGCAGATGGCCACTCTCGCCCCCGACCGGCTGATCGCCGCCGACGTCGTCCGCGGCGTGTCGCGGCTGCTTCACCGCGCCGGCATCGCGCCGCTCAACGAGGTTCCCCTCGGCAACCACCGCCGCGCCGACATCGTCGGGCTCGATCCACAGGGGCGGATCACGCTGGTCGAGGTCAAGGTGTCGACCGCCGACCTGCGCGGCGACCTCAAGTGGCCCGAATATCTCGACTATTGCGACCGCTTCTTCTGGGCGGTTCCCGAAGGCTTCCCGCTCGGCGACTTCGCGACCGACTGGTTCCAGCCCGACCGCTGCGGGCTGATCGTCGCCGACCGCTGGGACGCCGCCGAACTCCGCCCCGCCCCCTGGGTGCCGCTCAGCGCGGCGCGGCGCAAGGCCGAGACCCTGCGCTTCGCCCGCCGCGCGGCGCAGCGCCTGCTCTGGGCGAGCGATCCGGGCGTCGGCGAAATGCTGACCGACTAGCGCGGGGACCGTTTAGCCAGGATGCGTTGCAGCGTCCGCCGGTGCATCTTCAGCCGCCGCGCGGTTTCCGAGACGTTGCGCTCGCACAGCTCGTAGACGCGCTGGATATGCTCCCAGCGGACGCGGTCGGCGGACATCGGTTCGGCGGGGGCGGCGGGCTTTTCGCCGGGCTCGGCCTCGAGCGCGCGGATGATCTCGTCGGGGTCGGCGGGCTTGGCCAGATAGTCGACTGCGCCCGCCTTGACCGCCGCGACCGCGGTGGCGAGGTTGCCGTAGCCGGTCAGCACGACGATCCGCATCTCGGGCGACACCCCGCGCAGCTCGTCGACCAGGTCGAGGCCGTTGCCGTCGCCCAGCCGCATGTCGACCACCGCGTGGGTCGGCGTCACCTGCGCGACGAGGGT
The DNA here is from genome assembly GCF_007097155.1 of Glacieibacterium frigidum. Classification (GTDB taxonomy): domain Bacteria; phylum Pseudomonadota; class Alphaproteobacteria; order Sphingomonadales; family Sphingomonadaceae; genus Glacieibacterium; species Glacieibacterium frigidum. The sequence continues at coordinate 1,247,715 of NZ_VJWA01000002.1, read as the reverse complement.
GCGCGCCTCGGCGAGGCTGCCCGCGCCGTGCACGGTGTAGCCCTTGCGTTCGAGCGTTACCTGCAGGCGCTGGCGGAACGGTGCATCGTCGTCGACGAGCAGCAACTGGTTGGTCATCTCGGGTCCTTTCAACCGGCCACGGTCGCGCCGGCGACCGGGCTTTCGATATGGGTGCGCGGCCAGCGCACTTCGACGCACGCCCCGCCGGTATCGCGGTTGGAAAACTCCAGCCGCCCGCCGGTGCGTTCGATCAGTGTCGTCGCGATGAAGACGCCGAGGCCCGTACCACCGCTGGTCGAACGCGAGGGCCCCAGATAGGGTTCGCCGAGGTGCGGCAGGATCCCCGCGTCGAACCCCGGCCCGTCGTCGCCGACGGTGACCAGGACGCGCGACGCGTCGGCGGAGGCGTGGAGTTCGACTGCCGAACCGGCGTGGCGCACGGCATTGTCGACGAGGTTCGCAAGGCCGTGGAGCAGCTCGGGCGTGCGCCGCACGACGGGCAGGTCGCCGTGGGTGCGGACGGTGACGCGGACGCGTGCCGGTCCCTGGGTCGCGACGACTTCGTGGAGGACGGCGTCGAGCGGCAGGCGCGGCAGCGGCTCCTCGGCCTCGGCGCGGCGGGCGATGCCGACGAGGATGCCGCGACTGCGCGTCGCCTCGGCATCGAGCAGGCGGACGTCCTTGCCGTGCACCGGATCGTCGCCGAGCGCCTTGACGAGGTCGCGCGCGATCAGCGTGATCGTGCCCAGCGGCCCGCCAAGCTCGTGCGCCGCAGCGGCCGCGAGCGCGCCCAGCGCCGACATCTTGCCCTCGCGGTCGAGCGCCGCCTCGGTGGCGACCAGCGCGCGCGCCCGGCCGCGCGATTCAGCCGAGACCAGCCAGACGTATGAGCCGAGGAAGGTCATCGCGATCAGCACTGCGACGCCGGCACCGAACATGTACAGGTCGGGCAGCACCGGCGGGTTGGCCCGCCACGGCAGCGGCAGCGCCCAGTGCCACAGGATCCCGAGGATCGCCGCCGCGAGCACGAGCAGAGCCGCCATCGCGCGCGCCGGCAACAGGGTCGCCGAGATCGTCACCGGCACGACGAGCAGGATCGCGAACGGATTGCCGATGCCGCCGGTCAGGAACAGCAGCACGCCCGCCTGGACGAGATCGAACGCCAGGTGCAGCAGCACCGCATTGCCCTGCAGCCGCGCATTGCGCGGGTACAGCGTCGCGAGGCCCAGGTTGAGCACGGCGGCCGCGCTGATCGCCGCGATCAGCGACGGCCATTGCAGCGGGAAACGCAGGTACAGCCCGACGAAGATCAGCGTCGCGAACTGCCCGCCGATCGCGATCCAGCGCAATGTCACCAGCGTGCGCACGCGAACGCCGGGGCGTTCGAGCGCGGCAGCGACAAGCGAGGGCGACGGCGTCATCCCACTGTCATAGGCCTGCGACAGATCGCCGACCATGCGGCAAATGGGCTATAGTGATGGCCCCTGCACCGGCCCCGTCTTGCGTGCCGGCACATCGCGCAACAGCTTGGCGACGGGGCCGCCGCGCGTATCGGCGAGGGCATAGCTGCGTGGGCTGGCGCCGGTGTTGTCCGTCCGGTCGGGATTGGCCCCGGCGGCGAGCAGCATCTGTACAGACTGCGAATCGCGCGCCTGTACCGCCTTCATAAGCGCGGTCTCGCCCAGCGAGTTCGGCAGGTCGACCTGCGCCTTGACCACCAGCAGGACGCGGACAGCTTCCGAAAAACCCGTCGTCGCGGCGAGCACCAGGGGAGTCGCGCCCTCGTTGTCGCGAACGTTGGGGTTGGCGTCGCGTTGCAGCAGGAAGCCGACCCACCCCAGATCGCGGCGCCGCGTCGCGATGTGCAGCGCCATTCCCCCGGATTCGGGATCGCGGACGTTGACGATCGTCGAGCCGCCGTCCTCAAGCGCCTTCTGCGCCTTGACGCCGTCCTTGTCCTTGACCGCCTTGATGAAATTATAGGCGGGCGAGAATTGCGCCGCCGCCGGGGTCGCGAGTGCGACGACGGCAACAGGGGCAAGCAGATACCGCCAGGTCGACATTCGGGAGTCCCTCACTTAAGTCCGCGCACATGCCTAGCCCTAAATCGACCAACCGGCGATGAACAGCCGCCGCGTGTTATGGCTCGTGCTGGCCTGCGTTGCAGCGCTGGCGCTGGGCGGCTGGTTGTGGACGCGCCCCCTCGGTACGGCGCCCGCGCCGCTGGCGGGCAGCAACATCGGCGGGCCTTTCGCACTGACCGACCAGAACGGCCGCGCGGTCACCGAGGCGGCGCTGAAGGGCAGATATTCGCTGGTCTATTTCGGTTACACCTTTTGCCCCGACGTCTGCCCGCTCGACATGCAGCAGCTGACCGCCGGGCTGACCGCGTTCGAGAAGGCCGACCCCGCGCGGGGCGCACGCGTCCAGCCGGTGTTCGTCACCGTCGACCCGGCGCGCGACACGGTGCCGGTGCTGAAAGAATATGCCGCTAATTTCCATCCGCGCCTGCTCGCGCTGACCGGCAGCGAGGCGGCGATCGAGACGGCCAAGCGCAGTTTCCGCATCTATGCGCGCCGTGCGGGCACGGGGACGGGCCCCGACTATCTCGTCGACCATCTCGCATTGATCTATCTGATCGGCCCCGACGGCAAGGCGATCAGCTTCCTCCAGCACGCTGCGACCCCGCAGCAAATCGCCGCCGAGCTGGACAAATATGTCCGTTGACCGCTTCTGGGAGCGCATCCCGCTGCGCGCCATGACGCGCGTGCAGTGGGAGAGCCTGTGCGACGGCTGCGGCAAATGCTGCGTCCACAAGCTGGAGGACGAGGATACCGGCGAACTGTTGCCGACCAACGTGTCGTGCCGCCTGCTCGACCGCCGCTCGGGTCAGTGCTCCGACTATCGCAACCGCCGCGCGCACGTGCCCGAATGCGTGCGCCTGACGCCGCAGAAGCTCGAGACGCTCGACTGGCTGCCGTCGAGCTGCGCCTATCTGCGCGTGCAGCGCGGGCAGGGGCTGCCCGATTGGCACCACCTGGTCAGCGGCGACCGCGACGCCGTGCACGCCGCGGGCGCGTCGGTGCGCGGCTGGACGATCAGCGAGGACGACGCCGGGCCGCTGGAGAATCACGTCATCGAGACGCCGCTCTAGCGATGTTCGGACGGCTGCGCCGCGGCGCACCAGCGCTTCCCGAGACCCTGCACCTCGCGGGCCGCGAGGTGCCCGTCGTCCTCGTCCGCAGCGCCCGTGCGCGTCGCATCCTGCTGCGTGCCGACGCCGTGTCGGGGAGCATCCGGCTTACGCTGCCGCCGCAAGTTTCGGTCGGGCGCGGCGCGGCGTTCCTGAGCGAGTACACGGGCTGGCTCGAAGCGCACGTCGCGACGTGGCCCCGGCCGCTGCCCTTCATGCCCGGCGCGGCGATCCCCTTCGACGGCGGCACGCTGCGCATCGAACTTGCACCCGCGCGCCGCACGATCCGCGACGGCGACCGGCTGATCGTCGGTGGCACCGCCGACACGCTGCCCGGCCGCGTGACGCGTTGGCTGAAGGCCACCGCCCTCGCCGATCTGACCGCCGCGACGCTCGCTCTGGCGGCACGGCTCGACCTGCCGGCGCCCGGGGTGCGCGTCGGCGACCCCGCAGGCCGCTGGGGTAGCTGTTCGAGCACGCGCCGCATCGCGTACAGCTGGCGCCTGATCTTCGCGCCGCCCGCGGTGCGCGCCAGCGTCGTTGCGCACGAGGTCGCGCATCTCGTTCACCCCAACCACGGTGCCGCGTTCTGGGCACTGGCGCGCGACCTCGGCGGTGACCCGGCGCCGCATCGCCGCTGGCTGGCGCGCCACGGTGCGGGCCTGCACTGGATCGGCCGCGCGACTTAGGTTGTTGCCCCAAAGCCGTGCGGGCATTAACGGCTGCCCATGGACTTCGCCAACCTGCTGACTCCCGAAGCGCTCGCCGTGTTCGGCCAGGTCGTGCTGATCGACATCGTGCTGGCGGGCGACAACGCCATCGTCGTCGGTGCGCTCGCCGCCGGGCTGCCGCAGGAACAGCGCAAGAAAGTCATCCTGATCGGCATCATCGCGGCGCTGGTGCTGCGCATCGCTTTCGCGCTGATCGCGACCTGGCTGCTCGGTATCGTCGGGCTCGTACTGGCGGGCGGGCTGTTGCTGCTGTGGGTGGCGTGGCGGATGTGGCGCGAACTGCGCAACCCGCCGCATCACGAGAACGCCGCGCACCTGGCGCAGCCGCGCACCTTCCGCGCCGCGGCCATTCAGGTCGCCGTCGCCGACCTGTCGATGTCGATCGACAATGTCCTCGCGGTCGCCGGTGCGGCGCGCGAACACCCCGAGATCATGGTCATCGGCCTCGTCCTGTCGGTCGCGCTGATGGGTGTCGCCGCGAACTTCATCGCGCGAATCATCGAGCGATATAAGTGGGTTGCCTGGTTCGGCTTCGCGGTGATCGTGTTCGTCGCCGGCAAGATGATCTGGGACGGCGCGAACGACGTCGCGCCCTTTGCGCTGCGGCTGGTGGCGTAGCGCGGGCGTCCGCGCTAGGCTGGCGGGGCAATCCGGGGGCCGCCCATGAAAGTCACGTTCGACATCGACTGCACGCCGCAGGAGGCGCGCGCCTTTCTCGGCCTGCCCGACCTGACGCCGCTCCACGACGCCTATCTCGAGCGCATGAAGTCCTATGTCGTCGACGGGCTCAACCCGTCCGATTTCGAGAAGCTGGCGCGCACCTGGATGCCGGGCATCGCCGACAGCCTGGAGACGTGGCGCAACGGCTTCTGGTCGGCGATCCCCGGGGTCAAGCCGCCGGGATGACCGAGACGATCCATGCGCTGTCGTCGGGCGCGCTGCCCGCCGGCATCGCGGTGGTGCGCGTATCGGGGCCGGGGGCCTTCGCGGCACTGCGGCGCCTGACCCCTAAGCCGGTCGAACCGCGGCGCGCGACGCTGCGGACGCTGGCCAAGGACGGCGTCGTGATCGACACCGCACTGGTGCTGGCCTTTCCCGCACCCGCCAGCGCCACCGGCGAGGACGTCGCCGAATTCCACCTGCATGGCGGCATCGCGGTCGTCGCGGCGCTGTTCGCGGCGCTCGAACGGGCAGGGTCGCGGCTGGCGCGCGCGGGCGAATTCACGCGGCGGGCGTTCGATACGGGCCGCCTCGACCTGACGCAGGTCGAGGGGCTCGCCGACCTGATCGCTGCCGAGACCGAGGCGCAGCGGCGGGCAGCGCTCGACCAGGCGGGGGGCGCGCTGCGGCGGCGCGTCGAGGACTGGCGCGACCGGCTGGTCGTCCTGCTCGCCGATACGGAGGCCGAACTGGATTTCGCCGACGAGGGCGACGTTGTCGCGCGTGTGGGTGCGGGGGACGATGCCGTCGCGACGCTGATCGCTGAGCTCGACGCGGAACTGAGAGCTGCAGGGCGCGCACGGGCATTGCGGAACGGGCTGACTGTCGTCGTCAGCGGCCCGCCGAATGTCGGAAAGTCCAGTCTTATCAATGCTCTAGCAGGGAGAGATGTAGCGCTTGTGTCGCCGGTGCCGGGCACGACCCGCGACGCGATCGAGGTTCGGCTCGATCTTGGCGGGGTACTGGTGACGCTGGTCGATACCGCCGGCTTGCGCGACACGGACGATGCCATCGAGGCGGCGGGTATTGCACGGGCGCGTGAGCGGATCGCCGATGCCGACCTGGTTCTAGCGCTGCATTGCGACGGCGCGCCGGGCGACGGGGTGCCGGTTCGCACCAAGCGAGACCTTGGCAGGGCGGGCTATAGTCTTGCCGTCTCAGCTGTGACCGGGGAGGGGATCGCCGAACTTGAAGAGTGGTTGCGCGACTGGGCCACGAGCGTCGCGTCGCCGGGGGCTTCGGCGCTGCTGAGCCAGACCCGTACCCGCGACGCCTGTGCTCGCGCGCGCACCGAACTTGCCGACGCGGCGCAGCAGATCGATCCCGTGTTGCGTGCCGAGGCTCTGCGCCTCGCCCTGCGTGCGCTCGGAGAGATTACAGGCTCAGTGAATGTGGAAACGGTACTCGACGCCGTCTTCGCGCGATTCTGCATCGGGAAGTGAACCTGCACCGATGTTTCACGTGAAACGTCTGGCTCGAATCGCGCCAAGAGCGTAACGCGGGCGAGGTGCGGAATTTCGATGTCATAGTGGTGGGCGGGGGCCACGCCGGGTGTGAGGCTGCAGCCGCCGCAGCGCGTACCGGTGCGTCGGTTGCGCTGGTGACGCTCGACGCCGCGGACATCGGCGCCATGTCGTGCAATCCGGCGATCGGCGGGCTGGGCAAGGGCCATCTGGTGCGCGAAATCGACGCGCTCGACGGCCTGATGGGCCGCGTCGCCGATGCCGCCGCGATTCAGTACCGACTGCTCAATCGTCGCAAGGGTCCCGCGGTGCAGGGCCCGCGTGTCCAGTGCGACCGCGTCCGCTACCGCGCCGCCATGGGCGAGGCGCTCGCCGCGCAGCCGGGGATCGAGATCATCGTCGCGGAGATCATCGGCCTGCGCCGCGTGGCGGACCGTATCACCGGGGTTACGACCAGCGTCGGAGAACTGGGCGCGGCAGCGACGGTTCTGACGACGGGGACTTTCCTGGCCGGGGTCATGCACATCGGGGATGTCGCGACGCCTGGCGGCCGGGTAGGCGCTCGGCCTGCGACCCAGCTTGCTGCCGCAGTGCGCGCGCTTGGCCTACCGATGGCGCGGCTCAAGACGGGGACCCCGCCGCGCCTCGATGGACGGACGATCGACTGGGCTGCGGTCGAGTGGCAGGCGGGGGATGATGCGCGGGTGTATATGTCCGCGCTGACCCGCACCCCGACCTTGCCGCAGTTGGCCTGCGCCGTAACGCGCACCACGGTAGCGACGCACGACATCGTCCGCGCCAACATTGCCTTGGCACCGATGTACGCCGGGCAGATCGACGGCGTGGGCCCGCGCTATTGCCCGAGCCTTGAAGACAAGGTGATGCGCTTCGGCGACCGCGACGGCCACCAGATCTTCCTCGAGCCCGAGGGGCTCGATGACGCGACTGTCTATCCGAACGGCATCTCGACCTCTCTTCCCGAGGCCGTGCAGCGCGCATTGCTCGCAACGATCCCCGGGCTCGAGCGCGCGCGGATCGTGCGGGCCGGCTATGCGATCGAGTACGATCATGTCGACCCGCGCGCCCTGACACCCGGACTGCGCGTCGCCAGCATCGACGGCCTGTACCTTGCCGGGCAGATCAACGGTACGACCGGTTACGAAGAGGCGGCGGCGCAAGGGCTCGTCGCGGGCCTCAACGCCGCACGTGCCGCCGCCGGCCAGGACGGGGCGCGCTTCGACCGTACGTCGAGCTACATCGGCGTACTGGTCGACGATCTCGTCACACAAGGTGTCAGCGAGCCCTACCGCATGTTCACCTCGCGCGCAGAGTATCGCCTGCGGCTGCGGATCGACAATGCCGACGAGCGGCTCGGGGCGTTCGGCGCGCGCCATGGACTTATCGGTGCAGAGCGCCAAGCGGCGACGGCTGTGCGTGACGAGGTTCGCAGCCGGGCTCGAGCTCTACTCGAAACGCTACGCGCTACGCCGTCGCGGCTGCGGGCAATGGGGGTCGATGTCCGGCAGGATGGCGTCGAGCGCACCGCTTTCGACTGGCTACGCTTCGATGCGGTGACCTGGGATGTGGCTGCGCGCCTCTGGCCCGCGCTCGCCGACGTCGACGCCGATGTCGCGGCCACCCTGACCACCGACGCGCGCTATGCCAGCTATCTTGCGCGTCAGGACGAGGACGTTGCCCGTTTCGCACGCGACGAGGCGCTCGCGATCGAGGCGATCGATTTCACGGCCGTCGCTGGCCTGTCGACCGAGATGACTGCGCGTCTGAATGCCGCTCGCCCCGCGACGATCGGGGCGGCGTCGCGCATCCCGGGCGTGACACCTGCCGCGCTGACTGCGCTTCTCCCGTACGCCCGGCGGGCTGCCTGATGCTTGTTGATGTTTCACGTGAAACGTACGGCGCCGACCAGTTCGCCGAGCAGTTCGACGTTTCACGTGAAACATTAGCTTGCTTCGAGACCTACGCGGCGATGCTCGCCGAATGGCAGGGGCGCATGAACCTCGTCGGTCCTGCGACGCTGGCGCAGACGTGGGAGCGGCACTTTGCCGACTCGGCGCAACTTGTGCCCTTGGGCGCGGCGCCGTGGCTTGATCTGGGGGCGGGAGCAGGGTTGCCAGGGCTTGTCATCGCACTGCTCGGCGGCGGACCGGTCGATCTGGTCGAAGCGACGGGCAAGAAGACCGAATTTCTGGCCGCCGTGGCAGAGGCGACCGGCATCGCCGATCAGGTTCGCATCCACCGCTCCCGCATCGAGGCAATGCCATTGCTGCAGCCCGCGACCATCGTCGCGCGTGCGTGCGCGTCGCTGAGCCAGCTGTTCGACTGGGGCATCCGCTTCGCCGGGCCGACTACACGCTGGGTGCTGCCCAAGGGCGCCCGTGCTGCCGACGAGATCGCCGAAGCTCGGCTGCGCTTCCGCTTCGATCACGACCTCGTGCCCAGCGTCACCGACGCGCAGGCGCGGATCGTCGTCGCCACCAACGTGCGCCGCCGCTGATGCGCGTCGCGGTGGTCAACCAGAAGGGCGGCGTGGGCAAGACCACGACCGCGATCAATCTCGCCACCGCGCTGGCGGCGAGCGGGGCGTCGGTGCTGCTCGTCGATGCCGATCCGCAGGGCAATGCTTCGACGGGGCTGGGCGTCGATCGCCGGGCGCGGTCGCGGTCGATCTATGATGTCGTGCTCGGCGATGCGAGTCTGGCGGATGCGACCGTGCCGACCAGCGTGCCCGGCCTGTCGCTGGTACCGTCGACCGCGGCGCTGTCGGGCGCGGAGGTCGAGCTCGTCGGCGTCGAGCGGCGGCTGCACCGCATGGCCGATGCGCTCACGACGGACACCCATGACTGGCTGCTCATCGACTGCCCGCCGTCGCTCGGGCTGCTGACGATGAATGCACTCGTCGCGGTCGAGCGCATCTTGATCCCGTTGCAGGCTGAATTCTTCGCGCTCGAAGGGCTTAGCCAGCTGCTCGCCACCGTCGAACGCGTCCGAGCGGGCCCCAACCCGCGCTTGGGTATCCTCGGCATCCTGCTGACCATGACCGACCGGCGCAACCGCCTGTCGGAGGCGGTCGCCGCCGACGTGCGCGCGGTTATGGGGGCGCAGGTGTTCGACGTCATGGTGCCGCGCAATGTCCGCCTGTCGGAGGCGCCGAGCCACGGGCTGCCGGCGCTCGTCTATGACCTGCGCTGCCCCGGCAGCCAGGCCTATATAGCCCTCGCGCGCGAGGTCCTTGCCCGCGCAGTTCCAGAAAATCCAGTCAGGTCAATGGCATGAAGCATGGTCTCGGTCGCGGCCTGAGCGCGTTGATGGAGGAAGTGGCGGGCACTGCGCCGCTGTCGGCGCCACCGCGCAACATCGCCGTCGCGTCGATCGACCCCCGCCCCGGCCAGCCGCGCAAGCATTTCGACGCGGCGGCAATGGCCGAACTCGTCGAATCGATCCGCCATGCGGGCGTGCTCCAGCCGCTGCTGCTGCGCCCCAACAAGCCCGACAACGGGCGCTACGAGATCGTCGCGGGGGAGCGCCGCTGGCGTGCCGCGCAGGCGGCGGGGCTGCACGAGGTGCCGGCGCTGGTCCGCGACCTGCAGGACAATCAGGCGGCCGAGTTCGCGATCGTCGAGAACGTCCAGCGCGCCGACCTCAACCCTATCGAGGAGGCCGACGCCTATGCGCGGCTCCACTACGACTATCACTACAGCCACGAGAATATCGCCAGCGGCGTCGGCAAGTCGCGCAGCCATGTCACCAACATGATCCGCCTGCGCGACCTGCCCGAAGGCGTGCTCGATGCGGTGCGCGGGGGCAAGCTCGCGATGGGGCATGCGCGCGCGCTGCTGGGTCATCCCGAGGCCGAGGCGCTCGCGGCGAAGGCGATCGCCGGCGGCTGGTCGGTCCGTCAGGTCGAGGCGGCGGTCAAGGTCGGCGTGCCGGCGAAGCCCAAGCGCGCCGCAGCGCCCCGCGACGAGAATGTCGCCGCGCTCGAAGCACAGCTCGGCGAAGCGCTCGGTCTGCGGGTGCGCATCGAGGAGGGGGTCGTGAGCCTGCACTACAGCGATCTCGACCAGCTCGATCTGATCTGCGCACGCCTCGGCGGCGAGGGACGCTTCTAGATGTCGACGACCTTCACCCTCGACACCGCGACGAGCCGCGCGACGCCCACGCCCGCGCCGATGAAGCGGCTGACCGTGCCCGGTATCGCGCGTGCCAAGGGGGGCACGCCGCTCGTCATGCTGACCGCCTACACCGCGCGCATGGCGCAGCTGCTCGACGCGCATTGCGACCTGCTGCTCGTCGGCGATTCGCTGGGGCAGGTGATCTATGGCCTCGACACGACGGTGCGCGTGACGCTCGACATGATGTGCGCACACGGCGCCGCGGTGGTGCGCGGCAGCTATCACAGCGTCGTCGCGGTCGACCTGCCGTTCGGCACCTACGAGGCCGGCCCTGCGGCCGCGTTCGCCAGCGCGGCGCGCGTGCTGCGCGAAACCGGATGCGCCGCGGTCAAGATGGAGGGCGGGGCGGTGCTGGCCGACACGGTGCGCTTCCTCGTCGAGCGCGGCATCCCGGTGATGGGCCATGTCGGACTGACTCCGCAGGCGATCAACGCGCTCGGCGGCTATGGCGCGCGCGGCAAGTCGGACGCGGAGTTTGCCAAAATATTGAGCGATGCCAAGGCGATAGCGGACGCAGGCGCGTTTGCGATGGTCGTCGAGGGCGTCGTCGAGCCGCTGGCGCGGGCGATTACCGAGGCGGTGAAGTGCCCGACGATCGGTATCGGCGGGTCGCCGGCGTGCGACGGCCAGGTGCTCGTCGTCGACGACATGCTGGGCATGTTCGAGCGCACGCCGCGCTTCGTGCGCCGCTTCGACGATCTCGCGCCGCGTATCGATGCGGCGGCGGCGGCGTACGCGGGCGCGGTGCGCGACCGCAGCTTTCCCGCGGCGGCCGAACTCTACGGCGTCCCCCAACACCCTGTTGCCGGGGGTTAAGGCCTGCGCGTTCAATTGCGAATGCGCGCCCGCGCCGCTATGCACCCCGACAAACCCGACGAAAGCGACCGATCTTGGCCAAAGCGCCCCTGACCCCCGCCACCGACGACAGCTTCGTTCGCGAAGTCGACGAGGAATATCGCAAGTCGCAGCTGCAGTCTTTCTGGGCGCGCTGGGGCATCCTGCTGGTCGCCGTCGTGGTGATCGGCCTGGCGGCGCTCGGCGGTTTCCTGTGGTGGCAGGCCGAACAGCGCAAGCAGGCCGGCGCCACCGGCGAGGCGTTCGCGCAGGCGCTGACCAAGCTCGAGACGGGCAACCTGCCCGAGGCCGCGCCGATCCTGACGCGCCTCGCGAGCGGCGACGACAAGGGCTATGCGGCGCTGGCGAAGCTGACCCAGGCGGCGAACCTCGTGACCGCGGGCGACACCGCGGGCGCGACCAAGATCTTCGATAGCGTGGCGGCCGACACAACCCAGCCGCAGCCGCTGCGCGATCTCGCGACGATCAAGGCGACGCGGCTGGCGTACGACTCGCTGCCGCCCGCGACGGTGATTGCGCGCCTCAAGACGTTGAGCCTGCCGGGTAATCCCTGGTTCGGCGTCGCTGGCGAGATGACCGCGGTCGCGCATATCCGCGCCGGTCAGCGCGATGTCGCGGGCGCGCTGCTCGCTAGCATCGCCAAGGACACGACGCTGCCCGCATCGCTGCGCGGCCGCGCGCAGCAACTCGCCGGGAGCCTCGGCGTCGACACCGGGCCGCTGCCCAGGGGAGCCCAGTGATGCGCCGCAATCTGATCGCCGTCGCACTGCTGCCCGCGCTTGCGCTGGGCGGGTGCGGCATCTTCAAGGGCGGCAAGGCCAAGACGCCGACCGTCGGCGAGCGCGTCCCCGTGCTCGACTTCGAAACCCGCGTCGAGGCTGAGTCGGAACTCGCCGATCTCGCCGTCCGCCTGCCGCCGCCGGTCGCCAACGCCGACTGGACGCAGCCTGGCGGGTCGCCGTCGAAGTCGCTCGGCCATCTGTCGCTCCCCGATACGCTGAACGTCGCGTGGAGCGTCGAGATCGGCCGGGGATCGGACGCGACGCGCCGCCTGAACGCCGCGCCGGTGATCGCCGACGGCCGCGTCTACACGATCGATACCGAGGCCGGCGTCCGCGCTTTCGACGCCAGGACGGGTGCCGCGATCTGGTCGGCCGCTCTGCAGATGGAGAAGGAAGACAGGCGCTCGGCGTTCGGCGGCGGTGTCAGCGTGGGCGACGGGCGCGTCTATGCGACGACCGGCCAGGGCATCGTCGCGGCGTTCGACGCAGCGACCGGCGCGCAGGTCTGGAAGGTCACGCTCGGCACGCCGTTCCGCGGCGCGCCGACGGTCGCGGGCGGGCGCGTCTATGCGCTGACGCAGGACAACCAGCTGTTCGCGCTCGACGGCGCCAAGGGCACGACGACGTGGAGCGTCGCGGGCGCGGTGGAGAGCGCCGGCCTGCTCGGCACGGGCGCCCCGGCGTTCGCGCAGGATACTTTGGTGGTCGGCTATTCGTCGGGCGATCTCAATGCTTTGCGCGCCGAGAACGGGCGCACGGTGTGGACCGACGCGCTGTCGCGCACGGGCCGCACCACGGCGCTCAACGCGCTGACCGACATCGATGCGTCGCCGGTCATCGACCAGGGCCGCGTCTTCGCGATCGGCCATGGCGGGCGCATGGCGGCGATCGACCTGTCGACCGGGCAGCGCGTGTGGGAGCGCAACTTCGCTGGCACTTCGACGCCGTGGGTCGCGGGCGACTTCGTCTATGCCGTGACGCTCGACGGTGAAGTGGTCTGCGTGACGCGCGGCGACGGGCGCATCAAGTGGGTGTCGCGCCTGACGCGCTATGGCAACCTCAAGAAGAAGACCAAGCCGATCGAATATGCCGGCCCCGTGCTGGCCAGCGACCGGCTGCTGATCTCGGCATCGGACCGCCGCCTGATCACCGTGTCGCCCTACACCGGCAAGACGCTCTCGGAGGTCAAGCTGTCGGCTGCGGCCTATCTGCCGCCGATCGTTGCGGGCGGCAGCGTGTATCTGCTGACCGACGACGGCAAGCTGACCGCCTACCGCTAAGGGCCGGGGTCAGGGCTGGCGGGTGTCGGCGGCGCCGAGACCCATGCCCATGCCCATTCCCATTCCGCCGCCGCCGCCGCCTTCGCCGTCACCACCACCACGTCCCCCCTCGCGGCCCTCGCCCCGGCCGCGGCCGCCGGTGCTCGACGGGCGAGCCGGCCCCTGGCGCGGGATGGCCACGTCGGCGGGCATGGGGTCGAGGTCGAGCGCGGTGCGGATGAAGTCGCGCAATGAGACGACGAGGTCGTGGGTGTGAACCGGGCGCCCCGCGACGAGTTCGTTGGCGGCGCGCTCGGCGAGGCGGACGTGCGCCTCGGTGCCGAGCAGGATGATGTCCGACAGCGCCGCCTCGACGGCATCGCGGATGCGCCGGCGCCGGTCGGAGCCCGCCACCGCGGTCAGGTCGAGCGCGACGTCTGCCCCGCGCTGGTCGCGCAAATGGCTGGGATCCACCGCCAGATCGCCGGTGAACGACCCGCCCAGCACCTTGTAGGCGGCGATCAGCGTGCGCAGCCGCTCGTTGATCTGGCGGTTCATGCGCTCGCGCCGCTGCTGGATGGTCATCATCAGCACCAGCCGCACCCCGACGCCGATCAGCGTGACGAGCGCGAGGCCGAGCACCGTCGCGAGGATCGAGTGCCACGAGCTGAGATCGAGCATGCGCATTTTGCCTCCCCGCCCGCGGATCGGGCCGGGGGTACAACGCCGCGACCCCCTTGCCGGTCCGCGCCCCCGCGCCCTACAACCGCGCGATGTTCATTCGCCTGACCGATCAGATCAGCGTCGCGGGGCAGCTCGACCCCGGCGATCTCGCACAAGCAGCGGCCGAGGGGTTCGTGTCGGTGGTCAACAACCGCCCCGATGGCGAGACGTTCGACCAGCCGGCCGAGTCTGTCCTCGCCGATGCGGCGGCGGCGGCAGGCCTCGCGTACACGGCGATCCCGATCGATCACAGCGGCTTCACCATGGCGCAGGTCGAGGCGATGGCGGCCGTGCTCGATGAAGCAAGCGGCCCGGTGCTGGCGTGGTGCCGGTCGGGGACGCGCTCGGCGAACCTCTGGGCGCTGGCCGAGGCGCGGCGCGGCGGCGATCCGGACGCGATCGTCGCGGCGGCGGCGCGCGGGCGCTACGACGTGTCGGGGCTGCTGCCGACCCTGCAGTCGCTCAGCCCGCGGTGACGCTGTTCGCGGCCTCGCTGGCAGGGGTCGCGCTGCTCGTCGGCCTCGCCTGGGCTCTTGGGTTTCGCGGGTCGCCGCGGCTGGCCGACGAGGGCGAGGCGCGGGCGCTGGCCGACACCGCGCTCTACGGCTTCCGCGCCGATGCGGTGACGCTCGACCCCGATCGCGGCGGCGCGACGCTGACCGGCGATGGGCGCCGCGTGCGCATCGATGCGATGGGCGACCGCTGGGTGGTGCGCGAGGCATGACCCTGCCCAACGTCATCGCGCTCGCCACACCCGCCTTCGTGCTGCTGGTCGCGGCGGAGATGATCGCGGTGCGCCTCGGCGCGAAGGGCGCGTACGACTGGCGCGACACGGGCACGTCGCTGCTGCTCGGGCTGGGCAGCACGGTGGCGGGTGGGCTGTTCGGCGCGGCGATCGTCGCGGCGTACGGCTGGACCTTCGAATGGCGGCTGTTCGACATTCCGATCGCCTGGTGGTCGGGGGCGCTGTGCTTCGTCCTCGACGACCTGGCGTACTACTGGTTTCACCGCACCGCGCACCGCGTGCGCTGGTTCTGGGCGGGGCATGTCGTCCACCACTCGAGCCAGCATTACAACCTGACGACGGCGCTGCGGCAGACCTGGACGGGCTTCTTCGCGCTCAGCTTCGTCTTCCGTCTGCCGCTGTTCCTGATCGGCTTTCCGCCGGCGCTGGTGCTGTTCTGCGTCGGGTTGAACCTCGTCTACCAGTTCTGGATCCATACCGAGACGGTGCGACGCCTGCCGTGGGGGCTGGAGAGCATCCTCAACACGCCGTCGCACCACCGCGTCCACCACGGCAGCAACCCGCGCTATCTCGACCGCAATTTCGCGGGCGTGTTCATCGTCTGGGACCGGCTGTTCGGGACGTTCGAGCCCGAGGACGATGCCGAGCCGGTGCGCTATGGCCTCGTCAACAACCTCAGGACCTTCAACCCGCTGTGGGCGGCGTTCCACGAATGGGTGGGCATCGCGCGCGACGTGGTGCGGGCGCGGTCGCTGCGCGAGGCCTGGGGCCGCGTCGCCGGGCCGCCGGGCTGGGGCACGCCGCACAGTGCCGCCGCGATCCGCGCGCGCTGGGAAAGTGCAAACGATTCGCAGGCGGAACCGAAGCTGGTTGGAGGCGTAATGGCCGAATAACATTGGAGGAATTGGGACATGGCGACCAAGGCGACAACTCCTGCGAAGGCCCCGGCCAAGCCCGCCGCCAAGCCCCGATCCAAGGCGTCACCCGCCAAGCCCACAGCGCGCCGCGCCGCCGCCAAGCCCGCCACGGCGCCCAGCGTCACGGCCGTCCGCGCCGTGCCCGTGCCCGCGACGACGTCCAAGGCCGCGCCGCCCTCGACGATCAAGACCGCCGCGACGACGCTGACCCCCGACCCCAAGGCGGTCGCGATGCTGAAGGAAGATCACCGCGCCGTCGCCGCGCTGTTCAAGGAGTTCAAGGACGCGACGCCCGCCCGCCAGCTGGCGATCGCGCGCGAGACCAGCGCCATGCTCAAGGTCCACACGCGCATCGAGGAGGAGATTTTCTACCCCGAGATCAAGGCGCGGATCGAGGACGACATGGTCAACGAGGCGGTCGTCGAGCACGCGTCCGCCAAGGACCTGATCCTGCAGATCGACGCGATGACCGGCAAGGAGGAGCTGTTCACCGCCTCGGTGACTGTGCTCAGCGAGTTGATCGACCATCACGTCCGCGAGGAAGAGGCCGAAATGTTTCGCCAGGCGAAGGCGAGCGGCACCGACCTCGACGCGCTCGGCGAGCGCATGGAAGCGCGCAAGGCCGAGCTCGAGGCCGACAAGGCGTTCCTGACGACGGGCTGGCTGACGCCGCCGAAGCCGCGCTGATCCGTCAAGGCTTGCGGAAGCGATAGGCGAACTGGTCGGTCCGGCCGCGGATCGCGGGGTCGAAGACCATCGCGGTGCGCGCGTCGGCCGAGTTCGCCAGCAGCTTGCTCTCGCCGTCGAAGACGAAGCCGGTGGCCAGCATGTCAGCCTTGACCCGCGCGGGGTCGATGCGGTGCAGCGCCTTGCCGGTATCGACCGGGGGTGCCCCCGCGACCGCGGCATGGTCGATGACGATCAGATAGCCGCCGGGCTTCAGCGACGCGAAAACGCCCTTGTTGAACCCGGCGACCGCTTCGGCTGGCAGGAAGGCGTAGAGATCGTGGTAGTTCTGCGCGGTCCAGACGACGTCGAGGCTACCCGCCATCTCCGGGCCGATTGCGGGCACGACGCTGACGTTGCCGTAGTCCTTGTTCGCCGCCATGTCGGCGACCGCCTTGGCGGCGGCGGGATCGAGGTTGGCGGCCGCCGGCGGGATCACTGCGACGACGCTGCCGCCGGGTGCGACTGCGGCGGCGAAAACGCGCGTGAAATAGCCGCCGCCGGGCAGGAAATCGGCGACCTTGCTGCCGGGCTTGATCATCGCGAAGGCGACCATCTCGGCCGGGTGCCGCGCGGCGTCGCGTTCGATGTCGGCAGCGGGACGCGGCGGCGCGGCGAGCGCGGGGGTGGCGAGCCCAAGGGCGAGGGCGGCGAGCAGCAGCTTCATGTGGTTCTCCCCTGATTTTGGGGGATTGTTTCGCACTTAGAATGGAAAAATGGAAGAGCGTCGCGGCGAAGCCGCGAGGTCGGACGGGCGGCGGTGTATCCGCCGCTCCGCCGGCCGTGCTTGCGCGAGTCCGTGGTTAGCTCCGCTATCCACTGGCCGCGCTGCGCATAAAAAAAGGCCCGGCGGTTTAACCCGCCGGGCCAAGGTTGTTTCCTTGGGGAGGAACTCAATAGTTGTAGGCGCGCTCACCGTGGTCGGTGATGTCGAGGCCTTCGCGCTCGGCTTCCTCGGTCGGGCGCAGCCCGATCGTCTTGCCGATGATGAAGAAGAGAACCGCCGAGCCGATGCCCGACCACAGCAGGGTGATGCCGACCGCCTTGAGCTGGGTCACGATCTGCGCGCCCATGTCGTAGGTGCCGACGACCGCCGGGAAGACGGTGTAGTCGAAGAAGCCCTGGCCGCCGAGCGCCGGGTCGGCGACGATCGCCGTGCCGAGGGCGCCGACGATGCCGCCGACGCAGTGGACGCCGAAGACGTCGAGCGTGTCGTCGTACTTGAGCTTGTTCTTGATCGTCGAGACGAAGAGGTAGCAGATCGGCGAGACGACGAGCCCGAGGACGATCGAGGTCAGCGGCGCCGCAAACCCGCTGGCGGGCGTGATCGCCACCAGGCCGGCCACGGCACCCGTCGCGGCACCCAGCATCGACGGCTTGCCGTGGGTGATCTGCTCGATGATCGCCCAGCTGACGGCCGCTGCAGCGGTCGCGACGAAGGTGTTGATGAAGGCGACTGCGGTGACGCCGTTGGCCTCCAGGTTCGAGCCGGCATTGAAGCCGAACCAGCCGACCCACAGCAGCGACGCGCCGATCATCGTCATGGTCAGCGAGTGCGGCGGGGTGGCTTCCTTGCCGAAGCCGACGCGCTTGCCGATCATCAGGCAGCCGACCAAGCCTGCGATGCCGGCATTGATGTGGACCACCGTGCCGCCCGCGAAGTCGAGCGCGCCCATGCCCCAGAGATAGCCCGCGTCGGTCGGCGCGTCGGGCAGGAAGTCCGGGCCCGCCCAGTACCAGACCATGTGCGCGATCGGGAAATAGACCACCGTCAGCCACAGCACGACGAAGATCATCAGCGACGTGAACTTCACCCGCTCGGCGAACGCCCCGACGATCAGCGCCGGGGTGATGCACGCAAACGTCATCTGGAAGACGACGAAGGCGAACTCGGGGATGTAGACGTTGTTGGAGAAGGTCGCGGCGAAGGTGCCGCCGTTGACGCCCATCAGGCCCAGCTTATCGAAGCCGCCGATGAACGCCGGCGCGATGCTGTTCGTCGAGGTGAAGGCCAGCGTATAGCCCCAGCACACCCAGACGAGCGCGGCGATCGAGACGATCATGAACACCTGCATCAGCACGCTGAGCATGTTCTTGGTGCGCACCAGCCCGCCGTAGAACAGCGCCAGCGCGGGCACCGACATCATCAGCACGAGCGCCGACGAGATCAGCATCCAGGCGGTGTCGCCCTTGTCGACCATCGTCGCCATCTGCTCGACCGTCGGGGCCTTGATCAGATCGGCGGCCGCGGCGGGAAGCGCCACCGTCGCCGCAGCCACCCCCGCGGCCAGTCTCCAAATCGCTGTCATGCTGTCGGCCCCCTTAAAGCGCGGTGTCGTCGGTTTCGCCGGTGCGGATGCGCACCGCCGACGTGACTTCGGTGACGAAGATCTTGCCGTCGCCGATCGAACCCGTGTGTGCGGTCTGCTGGATCGTCTCGATGACGCGGCTTGCCATGGCGTCGGTGACGACGGTCTCGATGCGGATCTTGGGGACCATGTTGGTCGTGTATTCGGCGCCGCGGTAGATCTCGGTCTGGCCCTTCTGGCGTCCGAAACCCTTGACCTCGGCAACGGTCATCCCCTCGACGCCGACCGCGGTCAGCGCCTCGCGCACTTCGTCGAGCTTGAACGGCTTGATGATCGCAACGATCAGTTTCATGGCTGCACGGCCCCCTTTTTCGGGAGAGCGATGCACGGACCGTGCCAGTTGGCCTTCGCTGTTGCGGTGCAGCAAATCATGCCGCCGAACTGCATCAATTAGCGGCAGTTGCCCGTTTTCTAATCGTTAAGCGCCGCGATCGCCGCCCAGTTTTCGACCACGCTGGCGGCACCGATCTCGATCAGCTCGTGGGCGCGGGTGAAATTGCGGACGTCGACATGGCCGATCGCGGGGGCGAGTTCGAAGTCGGGCGGGTCGAGCGTCAGGCCCTGCCGCGCCAGCTGCGCCATCATCAGGCTGAGCCCCGCGCGCCCGACCCGAAGCGGCGTCATGATGCGCTTGCCCGGCGGCAGGCCGATCGCGGCGCGACGGAGATAATCGCCCTGAAGGTTGACCGCGAGAACCGGGGCATCGCTCAGCGCGCGCACCGCGGCGACGGGCACCGGGGTCATCACCCCGCCGTCGATCAGCACCATGCCGTCGCGGCGGACGGGCGGAAACACGCCGGGGATCGCGATCGAGGCGCGCACCGCCTCGACGATCGAGCCACGCGTCATCGCGATCTCGCTTCCCGAGACGATGTCGGCGGCGACCACCGCGCAGGGGATAAACAGATCCTCCAGCCGGTCGTGGCCGAAATGCTCACGCAGCTGCTTCGCGACGGTGCGCCCGCCGAGCACCGAGCCACGCCGCACGTCGATGTCGAGATATTTGACCACCGCGCGCAGGTTCGCCGAGCGCGCCAGATCCTCGAGCACCCCCAGCCGGTTGGCGGCGACGCACACCGCCGCCAGCGCACCGATCGACGTCCCCGACACGGCGTCGATGGTGACGCCGCGCGCGTGAAGCTCGCGCATCACGCCGATGTGGGTCCAGCCGAGGCCGGCACCGCCGCCCAGAGCCAGTGCCAGCCTCACAGGTCGAGCAGCGCCCGCGCGTCGGCTTCGTCGGCCTCGTCGACCATCAGGCGCACGCCCGACACCCCGGGACCGATGATCGAGGCGATGTGGCCGTCGAAGGTCACCGCAGGGATACCCGCAGTCTCCAGCCGCGACCGCATGATCGACGCGGCGACGGGGTCGAACACGGTATCGAGGACGATCAGACCCATCGCCGGCTCCGCGCGAACCGCAGATAGAAGAGCGCATTCAGCCCGAGCAGGATTCCGCCATAGACCAGCTGCGTCCCGCGGGTCAGCCCATCGGGGTAGATGATCGGCGAGAGATAATGATCGACGAATCCCTCGCCGTACCCTGCCGCCCCGGCCTGTGCGCGGAAATCGTTCTCCAACGTCGTCAGCGGGCACAGCCCGCCGCTGAACTCGATCCACGTCCCCCAGGCGAGCGCGGGCAGATGCAGGAACACCAGCCCCGGCCAGCGCACCAGCAGCGCCCCGCCGAGCAGCGCGAACAGGATGAAGGCGAAGTGCAGCGCCACCACCGCATCGGCGAGCGCCGCCGGGTTCACGCCGCGGTGCCGCCGACGGTCAGCCCCTCGATCAGCAGAGTCGGCTGGCCGACTCCTGCGGGCACGCTCTGCCCGCCCTTGCCGCACGTGCCGACGCCTTCGTCGAGCATCAGGTCGTTGCCGATGGCCTTCACCCGCGTCAGCACGTCGGGGCCGTTGCCGATCAGCGTCGCGCCCTTGATTGGCGCGCCGATGCGGCCGTTCTCGATGCGGTACGCCTCGGTGCAGCTGAACACGAACTTGCCGCTGGTGATGTCGACCTGCCCGCCGCCGAACGACTTGGCATAGATGCCCGACTTGGCACGGCTCAGGATCTCGCCGGGGTCGTCGGTGCCGCCAAGCATGAAGGTGTTGGTCATGCGCGGCATCGGCGCGTGGTTGAAGCTCTCGCGCCGCCCGTTGCCGGTCGGCTTGACCCCCATCAGCCGCGCGTTGAGGCGGTCCTGCATATAGCCCTTCAGGATGCCGTCCTCGATCAGCACGGTGCGCTCGGTCGGCGTGCCCTCGTCGTCGATGCTCAAGCTGCCGCGCCGGTCGTCGATGGCGCCGTCATCGACCACGGTGACGCCGGGCGCGGCGACGCGCTGCCCGATCAGGCCCGCAAAGGCGCTCGTGCCCTTGCGGTTGAAGTCGCCTTCCAGCCCGTGCCCGATCGCCTCGTGGAGCAGGATGCCCGGCCAGCCGGGACCGAGCACGACGGTCATCTCGCCCGCCGGTGCCGCGACCGCGTCGAGGTTGACCAGCGCCTGCGCCAGCGCCTTGTCGACCGCGTCGCCCCAGACGGCGGGGGTCATCAGATCGTCGTAGAGGTAGCGGCCGCCCAGCCCGTGGAAGCCGGTCTCGCGCCGGTCGCCCGACTGCGCGACGATCTGAACGTTGAGGCGAACCAGCGGACGGATGTCGCGGGCGCGCTGGCCATCGGCACGGACGATCTCGACCACTGACCACGATCCGAGCAGGCTGACCGAAACCTGCGCCACCCGCGGATCACGTGCCCGCGCCGCGGCGTCGATGGTCGACAGCAATGCGATCTTGTCGGCGAAGGGCACCGCGCTCAGCGGGTCGGTGCCGGTGTAGAGCTGGCGGTTGGTGCGCGGCGGGCCGTTCAGCGCGGCACTGCCGCCGTGCCCCGAGCGGACCACCGAGATCGTCTCCCCGGCGCGCCGGATCGCGGCATCGGACAGCTCGTTGGCGTGCGCGAACGCCGTCGTCTCGCCTGCCACGCCGCGCAGGCCGAAACCCTGGCTGGTGTCGAAGGTCGCCGCCTTCAGCCGCCCGTCGTCGAACGAGAAACTCTCCGACGCCGCATATTGCAGGTACAGCTCGCCGTCGTCACAACCGCGCAACGCATCGGCGACGAGGCGCTCGGTCCGCGCCGGATCGAGCTCGGTATTGCGGTAGAAGTGGCCGGCGGGGTCGAGCATGGTCATGGACGGGATATAGGGCGTGCCCCGCCTCCGCGACAGGTCAGAAGTCGCAGGTCAGCAGCCAGCGCTTCCCCGGGCGGTCGAGCTCGATCCTCGAGCAACGGTCGAGAACGTCGCGGCCGATCAGCACCCAGGCAGTGCCGCGGCGGCGTTTGGTCGCGGTGACCGTCAGCGTGTCGGCGTCGTCCTGCGCGGTGCTCGTGCCGGCCCTGGCGGCCGCGTCGAGTTCCTTGGCGCGCGCCTCGCTGATCCGCGCCGCAGGGCGGCTCAGCGGCAGGCCGAGCAGGCGGGCGCCGGGGGCGGGAACCAGCCGCTCGAAGGGCAGGCGGACGTTGGGGAAGGGCGTCCAGGCGCCGACCTGCCCGCCGCGCTTCAGCACGCCGGCGCGGACCAGCGCGTCGGCGGCGGTGGCGCTCATCACCGTTTCGGGGCTGACTAGGTCGAGCGCGACCGACAGCTCGGTGCCCGCGACGTTCGCCTCGACCGCCGCCTCGCCGCGGCCCTTGCGGTTCAGCGTCGTCACCGTGCCGTTCCCTGCGCGCTGAAGCACGACACGCTCGGCATCGAACGACAGGGCGGAGACGATGCCGTCGGCGTCGGCAGCGATCGCCTTGTCGATCCACACCGTCGGCACGTTCTGCGGCCGCGCGCCGGCCAGCCCGACGCCGTACATGTTGCCGCGCGCCACCGCCTCGCCGCCGGGGATCAGCGGGTTGCGCACCGTCTGCTTGCCGATGATCGGGAAGGCCTTGAGGTTCGCTGCCTGCGCTGGCCCCAGGTTGAGCAGCAGCGCATTGTCGAATCCCAGCGCGACACGCACCGGCAGCGTCTTGCCCTTGATCGTTGCGGTCGTGCGCGGCTGGGCATCGCGCGGCCAGTCGAGCGTCACCAGCGGCACCGGCTTCGCCGCCAGAGGCGTCGCAATCAGCAGCGCCAGTGCCGCCGCGCGGATCATCTCTTGTCCGCCGGGCCGCCCGCCAGGATGAAGCGCCGGTCGCAATAGCCGCAGTCGGCGTATCCCGACGCGCCCATCTGCAGCCAGACGCGCGGGTGGCCCGCGACGCCCTCGTCCTCGCCGTCGCAGACGACGCGCGTCGCATCGGTGACGAAGATCTGCGGCGGCGGGATGGTCTCCATGGGTGCAGCCCCTAGCAGCGCCGCGGCGGGCCGCAAAGTCGCACCGCCGATTTGTCACACGCGCGTCACCGCACCGTCACGCTCATGCTGCACCCGCGAACAAGACCAAGATCAAGACACCGGGGAATGACATGACTTTGAAGACGCTGCTGCTCGCCTCGATCGCAGGCATGCTGCCCTTTGCCGCGACGGCCCAGGAGGTTGCCGCCAACGACGCGTCGCTCGATCTGGAAGAGATCGTGGTGACCGCGCAGAAGCGCACCGAGCGGATCAGCGACGTGCCTATCACCATCACCGCCTATACCGGCAAGACGCTGCGCGACCTGGGCATCACCCAGTTCGACCAGCTGTCGGCGTTCGTCCCCGGTCTCAATGTCCAGGAGCAGAGCCCCAACAACCCCGGCTTCGTGATCCGCGGCATCACGTCGGACTCGGGGTCGGCGCAGGGTGCACCGGCGGTCACCATCTACCTGAACGGCGTCGACGTCAGCCGCTCGCGCGGGTCGTATTTCGACCTTTACGATCTCGAGCGTATCGAGGTCGTCAAGGGCCCGCAGGCGACGCTGTTCGGTACCGCTGCCGCGATCGGCGCGGTCAGCGTCATCACCGCGCGGCCGCAGCAGGAACTCGGCGGCGAGCTGCGGCTCGGCTACGGCAATTTCAACCAGTACCGCGCCGACGGCTTCATCACCGGCGGTAACGAGACGCTGCAGGGCCGCCTGGCGTTCGCGTTCAAGAAGCGTGACGGCATCGTCGAAAACATCGCCGGCGACCCTGGCTCGCAGACCCCGAACGGCCCCAAGCGCGACGATCTGAACGGGCAGGAGCAGTACGGCGCGCGCGCCTCGCTGCGCTTCACCAAGGGCGACGTGGTCGTCGACCTGATCGGCACCTACGACGGCCAGCGCGCGCCGGGCACGGCGTTCAAGTCGGGCACCTTCGCACCGACCGGCGGCAACACCTCGGCCTATACCTTTGCCGAGGCGTCGGGCTCGCCGTTCAGCAAGGAAATCCTGGGCGCCGACGATCTCGGCCTGACGCGCAACGTCTACGACGGCAATCTGACGGTTCGCTGGACGCCCGACGGGCCGTTCAGCTTCACGCAGATCCTGGGCTACCGGAAGTTCGATTCGAACGAGGTGTTCGACGCCGACGGCACCCAGGCCTTCTATCTCGAATTCGCCGAGGACGCGATCGGCGAGCAGGTCAGCAGCGAGACGCGGATCAACTATGATTCCGAAAAGCTGCGTGGCTTCGTCGGCTTCACCTATTTCCACGAGATCGGGTCGCAGCGCGTGCCCTTCTCGAGCGAGGAAGGCACCTTCCTGCAGTGCGCCGCGAACATCATCCCGGGCCTGGGGTGCATCAACGCGGCGGGCGTCGTGACCGCGGCGCGCGCCACCGCGCTGGCGACCGGCGGGCGCTTCACCTCGCTGCCCTATACCAGCACCTTCAAGAACGCCGCGCGCATCGACACCTTCTCTGCGTTCGCCGACGCGACCTATATCCCGACGCCGAAGCTCGAGCTGACGCTCGGCGCGCGCCTGCTGATCGAGCGCCGCAACAGCTTCTTCGAGGCGAGCGCCCCGCGTGCCGTGCTGACCGGCGCGCCGCTGATCCCGGGCCAGGTCGATACCGCCGGGCAGACCTTTGCTGCCGAGGGTGATTTCCAGGCCTTCCTGCCGCGCGCCAACCTGCTCTTCAAGGCGACGCGCGGGGTGAACTTCTACCTGACCGCGTCGCGCGGCCGCCGCTCGCCGGTCGTCCAGCTCGGCGCGCTCGCGACGCCCGCCGGCCCGGTCGCCAACCGCACCGACGTCGGCCGCGAGCAGGTCTCGAACTACGAAGGCGGCATCAAGCTGGCGCTTGGCCGCATCACCGGCAGCCTCGGCTATTACAAGCAGAAGTACGACGGCTTCCAGGTTTCGCTGGTGACCCCGGGCCTGCCTGCGCAGACGGTCAGCGCCGGCACGGCGACGGTCGACGGGATCGAGGGCGAGGTCGCGGTGCAGGTTTCCGACATCCTGTCGTTCTTCGCCAACGGTGCGTGGATCGATGCCAAGGTCGACGAGAACCCCGCCTTCCCGACCTTCTCGGGCGATCGTTTCCGCCTCCAGTCGAAGTATCAGGCGGCGGTCGGCGGCACGCTGACGGTGCCGGTCACCGAGAAGGTCGCGGTGTTCGCGACCCCGACGATGACCTATCGCTCGAACCTGTTCTTCGAACTGCCCAACAACCCGCTGACCTTCCAGCCCGCGGTGACGCTGGTCAACCTGCGTGCGGGTGTCGAGAGCCGCGACGGCAAGTGGCAGCTGCTCGGCTTCGCGACCAACCTGCTCGACCGTGAATATCTGATCGACGGCGGCAACACCGGCGGCGCGTTCGGCATCCCGACGTACATTCGCGGCACGCCAAGGTTGTACGGCGTCGAGGCGGTGTTCCGCTTCTAGCATCCGTTCGGGGGGTGGCGGCACCGCACGCGGACCGCTATCCCCCGCACATGACCGCCGCCATCTCGCTGAACGGCCTCGCCAAGACCTATGCCAATGGCAAGGTCGCGCTGGGCGGCATCGACCTCGATATTCCGCGCGGCAGCATCTTCGGGCTGCTCGGCCCCAACGGCGCGGGCAAGTCGACGATGATCAACATCCTCGCCGGACTGGTCAACAAGTCGGCCGGGACCGCGTCGATCTGGGGCTTCGACATCGACGCGAACCCGCGCAACGCCAAGGCGTCGATCGGCATCGTGCCGCAGGAAATTCTGTTCGACGCCTTTTTCACGCCGTTCGAGACGCTCGAGCTTCAGGCCGGCCTGTATGGCGTTCCGCCGAAGCAGCGCCGGACGATGGAGATCCTGCGCGCCGTCCGCCTCGACGACAAGGCGCACACCTATTCGCGCACCCTGTCGGGGGGCATGAAGCGCCGCCTGCTGGTGGCGAAGGCGCTTGTCCATAACCCGCCGGTGCTGGTCCTCGACGAGCCGACCGCGGGCGTCGACATCGAGCTCAGGCAGCAGCTGTGGGACTATGTCCGCGAGCTCCACGCCGGTGGCACGACGGTGGTGCTGACGACGCACTATCTCGAGGAGGCGGAGGCGCTGTGCGACCGCATCGCGATCATCGACCAGGGCCGCATGGTGGCGAACGACCTCACGCACACCTTGCTCGCCACCGCACAGGACAAGATGCTGATCGTTACCCTTGACGCCGATATCGCGGCCGCGCCCGAAGGGCTCGGCGAGCGCGTCGAACTGCGCGGCGAACGCACGCTGGCGATCACCTATGACAAGAGCCGCACCCAGGCGGGCGCGCTGCTCGCGCAGATCGGCAACGTCGGGCTGACGGTCGTCGACGTCTCGACGCAGGAGGCCGACCTGGAGGATGTCTTCCTCAAGCTGACGCGGCGCGCGGCATGAGCCGCACCCCCGAATCGCAGGTCTACGACGTCGTCGTCATCGGCTCGGGCGCGGCGGGGCTGACCGTCGCGCTGAACCTCGCCGCCGACTACCGCGTTGCGGTGTTGGCCAAGGGCGATCCCGGCGCCGGGTCCACCGCCTGGGCCCAGGGGGGGATCGCCGCGGTGCTCGAACCCGGCGACACGGTCGAGAGCCATATCCAGGACACGATGGTCGCCGGCGGCGGCCTCAACGACCGCGCCGCAGTTGAATTCGTCGTCGAGAACGCGTCCGCCGCGATCGACCGGCTGGCGGACCTCGGCGTGCCCTTCAACGTCGGCGAGGTCGCCGACGAGCGCTTCCACCTGACGCGCGAGGGCGGGCACAGCCACCGGCGGATCGTGCACGTCGACGACGCCACGGGCTGGGCGGTGCAGGCGGCGCTGCAGAAGGCCGCCGAGGCGCACCCCAACATCGTCATCCTGTCCGGACAGGTCGCGCTCGACCTGATTACCGAGCGTCATGTCGAGGGGCAGCGCTTCGCGACGCGCGGCTGCCACGGCGTCTATGCCTTCGACACGGGCGCGAAGAAGGTCCGCCGCCACGTCGCGCGCGCCGTCGTGCTGGCGACCGGCGGCGCGAGCCGCGTGTATCAATATTCGACCAATCCCGACGGCTCGACCGGCGACGGCATCGCGATGGCGTGGCGCGCCGGGTGTCGGGTTTCGAACATGGAATTCAACCAGTTCCACCCGACCTGCCTCTACCACCCGCGGGTCAAGAACTTCCTGATCACCGAGGCGGCGCGCGGCGAGGGCGGGCATCTGAAGCTGCCCGACGGGACGCGCTTCATGGGTCGCTACGACGAGCGGCTCGAGCTGGCGCCGCGCGACGTGGTGGCGCGTGCCATCGATGCCGAGATGAAGCGACTGGGACTCAGCCATGTCCTGCTCGACCTGACGCACCTCGGCGCCGAGTTCATCGTCCACCATTTCCCGATGATCCACGCGCGGCTGCTCGAACTCGGCATCGACGCGACGATCCAGCCGATCCCGGTGGTGCCGGCGGCGCACTATACCTGCGGCGGCGTACTGGTGGACCTGGCGGGGCGCACCGACCTCGCGGGCCTGTACGCGGTGGGCGAAGTCTCGCAGTCGGGCCTGCACGGCGCCAACCGGCTGGCGTCGAACTCGATCCTCGAATGCCTCGTGTTCGGCCAGGCCGCCGCCGACGATATTCGCGCCCGCTGGGCCGAGCTGCTGCCGCCGCCTCCCGTGCGCGCCTGGGACGAAAGCCGCGTCACCGATTCGGACGAGGAGGTCGTCGTCGCGCACAATTGGGCGGAGCTGCGCCGCTTCATGTGGGACTATGTCGGCATTGTCCGCACCGACAAGCGCCTCGAACGCGCCGCGCACCGGGTCAAGCTGCTGAGGAAGGAGATCGCCGACTACTACGGCAATTTCCGCGTGACGCCCGATCTGATCGAGCTGCGCAACCTCGTCCAGGTCGCCGATCTGATCGTCCGCTCGGCGCGCGCCCGCAAGGAAAGCCGCGGGCTGCATTTCACCAGCGACTATCCCGCGACGGCGAAGGTCGCGAAGGACACGGTGCTCGACCCGGTGACCTCGCGGTGATCCTGATGGCGCTCGCCTTTATCGAGGTGCACCGCCTCACCCCCCAGGACGCCGACGCGGCGCGCACCGCGGGCGAGGAACGCGCGCTGGCGCAGATGGTCGCCGCCGACGAGGCGGCGCGCGCCAAGCGGCGGGCGCAGACGATTTTGGGCTTCGGCCTCGGCACGGGAATCACGCCGCAGGGCTATGCACCGCTCGGCGATGTCGGGCAGAACGGCTTCGTCTTCACGCCGGGCTCGATCGGCGCGCGACGGTTCAGGGACTGACTGACTGACGGGGGGAAATTCATGCGCCGGTTGATGATTGCCGCACTGCTGATCGGCGTGCCCGCCGCGGCGCAGGATTATTCGAAGGTCGTGATCAAGACCGAGACGCTCGGCCCCGGCGTCCATGTCCTGTTCGGCGCGGGCGGCAATATCGGCGTCTCGACGGGGCCCGACGGCAGCGTGCTGATCGACGATCAGTTCGCGCCGCTGACCGAGAAAATCGTCGCGGCGGTCAAGGCGCTGTCGCCCGGGCCGGTGCGCTTCGTCATCAACACCCACTGGCACGGCGATCACAGCGGCGGGAACGAGAATTTGGGGAAGGCCGGCACGGTCATCGTCGCGCACGACAATGTGCGGAAGCGCATGGCGAGTGAGCAGTTCATCGCGCTGATGAAGCAGACGGTGCCCGCGTCGCCCGCCGCCGCGCTGCCGGTGGTGACCTTCGACGCCGCGTCGAGCCTGCACCTCAACGGCGAGGAGATCCGCGCGGTCCATGTCGACCCCGCGCATACCGACGGCGACGCGCTGGTCGTGTTCACGAAAGCCAACGTCATCCACATGGGCGACACGTATTTCGCCGGCAACTACCCCTTCATCGACCTGTCGTCGGGGGGCAGCGCGCGCGGGCTGGTCAAGGCGATCGACCGCGGCCTCGCGCTCGGCAATGCCACGACAAAGTATATCCCCGGGCACGGCCCCGTCACCGACCGCGCCGCGCTGCAGGCCTATCGCGCGATGCTGATCGACGTGATCGCGCGCGTCGAAAAGCTCGTCAAAGCCGGCCGCACCCCTGATCAGATCGTCGCCGCCAAGCCGACCGCCGACCTCGACGGGAAATGGGGTCAGGGTTTCATGAAGCCCGACGTGTTCGTGCGGATCGTCGCCGAGAGCCTCGCCGCGAAGCCGCACACCCATGCGGCCGGCGGCAAGCACCATTAGGGCACCGCCGCCGGCCGGATGTTCAGGCGGTGACGACGGCGGCGCGGCGGCGGCGGGCGCTCGCCCCGACCAGGCCGAAGCCGCCGATCAGCATCGCCCAGGTCGCCGGCTCGGGTACGCCGCCGACGGCGGGTGCATTGCCGGTCACCAGCACGTTCGACAGACCCCACGCCTCGTCGCCCAGCCCCTGGTCGGCGCCGGCATAGGCGAAGGTCAGCGTGTTGCTGCCCGCGAGCAGGCTGATCGGCACGCTGACCTGCGCGGTGCCGCCCTGGCCGAAGCCGTTGTTGATCGCGCTCTGCGTTGCACCAGCGGGCGCGAGCAGGACGTTGACCGGGCTGCCGAAGCCGCCGAGATCGAACTGCGCGCTATAGACCGCGGTCCCGTTGACGCTGAGCGTGAACGTGTCGGCGAGCGGCCCGGCGTTGATGCCGTCGAGCGTCCGGTAGCCGTTGATCTGGAATGTCGCGCTGCCCGCCCCGGCCCCGGCGGTGAACGCTGCGCCGATGCTGCCCGGCGACCCCGTCTCGGCGGTCGGACCGGTCAGCGTGTACAGCGTCGCGGCATTGGCGGCGGACGCGGCGAACAGCGCGCCGCACGCGAGAATCAGCAACTTCATGACGAAAGCCTCCCATGGCATCCCCTGATGCCCGCGCGACTGATCGCAGCGTCCCGCGACCGGCGATTGTAATTTCCCGCCACCTGCCGTTTCTTGAGTGCGCGGGGGAGGCGGGACGTGGCGGAGACGGGGGCTCTGGCGGTGCGGATGCTGCGGCCGGCGGAGGCGCTGCGCGGCCTCGTCGACGCCTATTACATCGTGGCGACCGAGGTCGCGGTGGCGGACCAGCTGCTCGCCGGGCCGGGCAATATCCGCTTCACGCTGGCGGGCGAATGGCGGCTGACGTCGAACGGCGTGCACATTCCGACGCCGCCGCGCGCCGCGCTGTTCGGTCCGACCGACCGCGCCGCGACCTTCGCCTCGACGGGCGCGGCGATCATGCTCGGCGCCGGCCTGACGCCGACGGGCTGGGCGCAACTGTTCGATGTCGCGGCGAGCACGCTGCGCAACCGGGTCTGCGAGCTGGCCGACGTCGCCGGTGACCACGACACCGCGCGCATCGACGCCGCCCTTGCCGTCGCGCCCGACGATGCGGGGATCGCCGCCGCGCTCGACGCCTGGCTCATCGCCCGCGCGGCTGCCCGGCGCGCCGCCGACCCGCGCATCGCGGCGGTGCACCGCGCGCTGCTCGCGGCGCCTGTCGATGTCCCCGGCTTCGCCGCCGCGGCGGGCGTGTCCGAGCGGACCCTGCACCGCCTGTGCCTGCGCGCGCTGGGCTTCGCGCCCAAGGCGCTGCTGCGCCAGAAGCGCTTCCTGCGAACGCTCGAGCGCGTGCGCGGCGTCCTCGACCGGCCGCTGTCGGGGCTGATAGACGACGGCTATGTCGATCAGTCGCACTTCAACCGCGACTTCCGCTATTTCATGGGAACGACGCCGACCGCCTATTTCGACAGCCCGCGCGAGATCATGCGCCGCGCCGCCGTCGCCCGCCGCACCGCAACCGGGCGCGGGCTGCAGGGGCTTCACCCCGCCGCTGCGTGACGCCCGCCGCGCGACCCGCTAGACCGGCGCCATGCCCCAGAACCACCTCTACCTCGTCGACGGCTCGGGTTACATCTTCCGCGCCTATCACCGCCTGCCGCCGCTGACCGATCCGCAGGGCACGCCCGTCGGGGCGGTATATGGCTTCACCGCGATGCTGTGGAAGCTGATCGAGGAATTGAATAAGGCGGAGGCGCCGACGCATCTCGCGGTGATCTTCGACGCCGGGGCGGTTACGTTCAGGAACGAGATGTACGCCGGCTACAAGGCCCAGCGGCCGCCGCCGCCCGAGGACCTGGTGCCGCAGTTCCCGCTGATCCGCGACGCGGTGCGGGCGTTCGGGGTGCCGTGCATCGAGCAGGAGGGGGTCGAGGCGGACGATATCATCGCGTCCTATGCGCTGGCGGCGCTGCGCGAGGGCTATGCGGTCAGCATCGTCAGCTCCGACAAGGACCTGATGCAGCTGATCCAGCCGGGTCTCGACATGTACGACACGATGAAGAACTGCCGCGTCAACCGCGAGGATGTCATCGCCAAGTTCGGCGTGCCGCCCGAGCAGGTCGGCGAGGTGCTCGCGCTGATGGGCGACTCGGTCGACAACGTGCCCGGCGTGCGCGGCGTCGGACCCAAGGGCGCGGCCGAACTGATCCAGCAGTTCGGCACCGTCGACGAACTCCTGTCGCGCCTCGACGAGGTCAAGCGGCCCAAGCTACGCGACATGCTGGCCGCCAGCGCCGACGACGCGCGCATGTCGCGGGAGCTGGTGCGGCTGAAGGACGACCTGCCGCTCCACGACCCGCTCGACAAGCTGGTGCTCAAGGAGCCGTCGCAGGACAGTCTCGCGCCGTTCCTCGCGAAGCACGGGTTCCGCGCCCTGCTCTCGAAGCTGGGGCGCGAGACCGAGGCGGCGCACGCGGCACCCGCCGCCGACACGCCCGCGGTGCCGTTCGACCATGCGGCGTACGAGTGCGTGACGACGATGGAGCGCCTCGACTGGTGGATCGAGCAGGCGACGACGCACGGGCTCGTCGCGGTCGACAGCGAAACCAATCACCTCGACGCGACGCGCGCCTGCCTGGTCGGCCTGAGCCTCGCGCTCGCCCCCGGCGTCGCCTGTTACGTGCCGCTCGACCACAAGACCGGCGAGGGGCTGCTGGCGGAACCTGTCGACCAGTTGAGCGCCAAGGAGGTCATTGTGCGTCTCAACCCGCTGTTCGCGAACCCTGCGGTGGTCAAGGTCGGGCAGAATTTGAAGTACGACCTGATCGTCTTCGGGCGGCATGGGGTGGAGACGATCGCCCCGTACGAGGACACGATGCTGATGAGCTATGCGCTCGATGGCGGGCGCTGGAACGGTCACGGCATGGACGACCTGTCGGTGCGCCACCTCGGCCATACGCCGATCAGCTACAAGGAGGTCACCGGTACCCACAAGTCGCGGGTGACGTTCGATTTCGTGCCCCTCCGCCGCGCCACCGATTATGCCGCCGAGGACGCCGACGTAACGCTGCGGCTGTACGAGAAGCTGCGCGCCCGGCTGTGGCGCGAGCAGGCGACGCGCATCTACCAGACCGTCGACCGGCCGCTGATCCCCGTCGTCGCGGCGATGGAGCGCGACGGCATCCTCGTCGACCGCGCCCAGCTTGCAGCGATGTCGGCGGCGTTCGAAACCGAGATCGCGGCACTCGAGGCGACGATCCACGAGCAGGCGGGGCACAAGTTCACCATCGGCAGCCCCAAGCAGCTCGGCGAGGTGCTGTTCGAAAAGCTTGGCCATGCCTCGGGCAAGAAGTCGGGCAAGACCGGCGCGTTCGCGACCGACGTCACCGAACTCGAACGGCTGGCGGCGAGCGGGGTCGAGATCGCCGCGCGGGTGCTCGAATGGCGTTCGCTGACCAAGCTCAAGTCGACCTACACCGACTCGCTGCAGCAGCAGATCCTGCCCGAGACGGGGCGCGTCCACACCTGCTTCGGCCTCGCGTCGACGACGACGGGCCGCCTCAGCTCGACCGATCCGAACCTGCAGAACATTCCGATCCGCACCGAACAGGGGCGGCGCATCCGCCACGCCTTCGTCGCAGCCCCCGGCAACGTCATCCTGGCTGCCGATTACAACCAGATCGAGCTGCGCCTCGTCGCGCACATCGCCGACGTGCCCGAGCTGAAGCAGGTCTATTCGGAAGGCGGCGACGTCCACGCGCTGACCGCGCAGGAAGTGTTCGGCGAGGTCACCCGCGACACCCGCGCGCGCGCCAAGACGATCAATTTCTCGATCATTTACGGGATCAGCGCGTTCGGGCTGGCGCAGCGGCTGGCGATCGATCGCGGCGAGGCGGCGCGCTATATCGAGCTGTATTTCAGCCGCTTCCCCGGCATCCGCAACTATATGGCGGAGACGATCGCGAGCGCGAAGGAACTGGGCTTCGTCAGCACGCTGCACGGCCGCAAGGTCCACGTGCCGCAGATCTTCTCGAAGCAGATGGGCGAGCGGCAGAACGCCGAGCGCCAGGCGGTCAACGCGCGCGTCCAGGGCACCGCCGCCGATATCGTCAAGCGTGCGATGGCGCGGATGCCGGGCGCGCTGGCGGATGCAGGGCTGACGCAGACGCGCATGCTGCTGCAGGTCCACGACGAACTCGTCTTCGAGGTCGCCGAGGGCGAGGTCGCGGCGGCGTCGGAGGTCATACGCACCGTCATGGCGGCGGCGACGGGTCCTTCGGTGACGCTGTCGGTGCCGCTCGGCGTCGAGATCGGTACGGGGCGTAGCTGGGGCGACGCGCACTGACCTGCAGGTCGATGAATGAAAATTCAGAAATATTTGTGACAGGCGCAACGGTCCGCCGTGCAGCCTCGTATCTGTGCCCGGGACTATGGGGTCCGCGTACCGGTATCGTCACAGGAGGCATCTTACATGCGCATGAAGTTCAAGCTCGGCGTCGCACTGCTCGCGGTCGCTTTTCCCGCTTCACAGGCCAGCGCTGAGCGCATTTTCGGGCTGACCACCGGCAACACGATCGTCACCTTCGATTCGAGCACGCCGGGCGTGACGACCACGTCGGGGGCGATTGCCGGCCTGGGCGGCGACACGCTGACCGGCCTCGACCTGCGTCCCGCGACGGGCACGCTGTACAGCGTCGGCACCAGCGGCACGGTCTATGCGATCAACAAGGACGCCTCGGGTCGCGGCTACACCGCCGTGTCGCAGGGCGTCGCGACGACCCCGACGGGCGCTGCGTTCGGCCTCGACTTCAACCCGGTCCCCGATCGCATCCGCCTGATCAGCAACACCGATCAGAACCTGCGCATCAATCCGACGACCGGCGCGACGATCGTCGACACCGTGATCACCTCGAACATCGGCAACGTCGACATCATCGGTGCCGCCTATACCAACAGCCGTCCGGGCGCGACCGCGACGGTGCTGTACGCGTTCGACGCGCTCAACGACACGCTGCTGCGTTCGACCAACCCGAACGGCGGCGTCTACACCAACACCAACCTCGCCGGCGCGACCTTCGGCGCGTTCGGCTTCGACATTCCGGTGACGTCGAACTTCGGCTTCGACATCTCGGGTGGCACGGGCAGCGCGTTCGCGAACCTCGACAACGTCTTCGGCTCGGTCAACCTGACGACCGGCGTCGGCACGATCATCGGCAACATCGGCGCGGGCAACCTCGTCGACATCACCGCCGCCTCGGTGCCCGAGCCTGCCAGCTGGGCGCTGATGATCGGTGGCTTTGGCCTCGTCGGTGCAGCGATGCGCCGTCGCGTCGCAACCGTCGCAACCGTCGTCACTGCCTGAACCGACTGACCCGGCACCGCTTTTGGTGCCGGGTCGTTTCGACTGCGTCGCCATTGTCCCCGGGCGGCGAATCGGGTAATGTTCGTTAACGGCGCGGGGGCGCACAGGGAGGCTAATTGATGCGCACTTTGCTCAAATTCTGCGGCGTCGTTCTGGCGGTCGCGGCAGCCGCGGGTCCGGCCCAGGCCGAGCGCCTGTTTGGTCTCACCGCTGGCAATGCCATCGTCACCTTCGATTCCGACACGCCGGGCACCGTGCTGACGTCGGGCGCGATCAGCGGTCTGGGCACCAACGTGCTGACCGGAATCGACCTGCGCCCCGCCACGCGCCAGCTCTACTCGCTGTCGACGACGGGCAACCTGTTCCAGATCGTCAAGAACGCCAGCGGCCGCGACTTTACCGCGACGCTGGTCGGCAATATCTCGACGGGCTTCAACGGCAACCGCTTCGGCACCGACTTCAACCCGGTTCCCGACCGGCTGCGCTTCGTCACCGACTTCGACAACAACCTGCGCATCAACCCGGCCACGGGCGCGACCATCGTCGACGGCACGATCTCGGCGCCCGGTGCGGAGGCGCTGGTCGGCGTCGCCTATACCAACAGCCGCGCCGGCGCGACGACGACGACGCTCTACGCGCTCGACGCCTCGGGCAACGAGCTGCTGCGTTCGGACAATCCCAACGCCGGTACCTACGTCAATACGAACCTCGCCGGCGTTGCCTTCGGTCCGCTGGGCGTCACGCTCGGTGGCGGCAACTCGGTCGGCTTCGACATCTCGGGCGGCACGGGCGACGCGTTCTTCAACGTCGGCTCGTCGCTTTACGCGCTTAACCTGACGACCGGCGCGGCGACGTCGATCGGCACGGTTGGCGCGGGTTCGCTGATCGGCCTGACCGCCGCTTCGGTTCCCGAGCCGGCGGCCTGGGCGCTGATGATCGGCGGCTTCGGCCTCGTCGGTGCAGCGATGCGCCGCCGCGGCATCGCGACCGTCGCGGCCTGACGCACTTGCGACCCGCCGCTACCCGAACGGGTGGCGGCGGGCGCAGTTACAGGAAGAGTTCCGCCGCCGCATCGACGATCGCGGCGGCATCCAGCCGATACTCACGGTACAGGTCGTCCAGGTCACCGGTTTGCCCAAAGCGGTCGACGCCCAACGGGCTGACGCGCATGCCGCGCACCCCGCCGAGCCACGACAGCGTCCCCGGCGATCCGTCGACCACGGTGACCAGGCCTGCCGTCGGCGATAGTGCAGCGAGTAGCTTTGCAGCGTGGCTTTCGGCGCGCGTCCCCGTCCAGCGGGCGGCGCGCGCCGCCGACCAGCCGCGGTGCAGCAGGTCGGGCGACGTCACCGACAGCAGCCCGATGCCGGGCAGGTCGTCCTTCAATTGCTCCCACGCGGCCAGCGCCTCGGGCAGCAGCGCCCCCATCGCGACGATCGCCGCCTCCGCCCCCGGTGCCGGGGGTTTCAGCCAGTAACCGCCCGCCAGGGCGCCTGCCTCCCAGCGGTCGTCGGTGCGTTCGACCTGCGCGATGCTGCGCGTCGTCAGGCGCAGGTAGACCGCGCCGCCATCATCCGCCTGCATGTGATCGAACGCCCAGCGCATGGTCAGCGCGAGCTCGTCGGCAAATGCGGGCTCGAAATAGGTCAGGCCCGGCTGGCCCATGCCGATCAGCGGCGAATTGATCGACTGGTGCGCGCCGCCCTCGGGCCCCAGCGTCACGCCGCTCGGCGTCGCGACAAGCAGGAAGCGGGCATTCTGGTAGCAGCCGTAGTTCAGCGCATCGAGGCCGCGCGCGATGAACGGGTCGTAGACGGTCCCGACGGGCAGCAGCCGCGTGCCGAACAGCGGTGCCGACAGGCCGGCGGCGGCGAGCATCAGGAACAGGTTGTTCTCGGCGATGCCCAGCTCGATGTGCTGCCCCGCCGGCCGCCCTGCCCATTTCTGCGCACTCGGGATCTTCGCCAGGTTGAACACGTCGGCGGTGTCGTTGCGACGGAACAGCCCGCGCTGGTTGACCCACGCCCCCAGGTTGGTGCTGACCGTCACGTCGGGTGACGTCGTGACGATATGGTCGGCGATCTCCTCCCCCGACTTCGACAGGTCGAGGAGGATGCGGCCGAAGGCGGCCTGCGTCGATTGCTCGGCACCGTCGGGAACCGCGAAGCGCGCCGGCACCTCGACCGCGGGGAACGGCCGGCCGGCGACCTTGGCGTGGAGCGGCGAGCCTTCCACGAACGCCCGCACCTGCGCCTGCTCATTGCCGCCCAGCCCCGCGAAAGGCAGCCACTCGTCCCCCGGCGCGATGCCCATCGAGGCGCGCAGCGCGCCGATCTGGCCGGGGTTCATCAGCCCGGCGTGATTGTCCTTGTGGCCCGCGAACGGCAGGCCGTAGCCCTTGATCGTGTAGGCGATGAAGCAGGTCGGCACGTCGTCCTGCGCACTCGCGAACGCCTCGAGCAAAGTCTCGATGCAATGCCCGCCGAGGTTGGTCATCAGCCGCGCGAGCGCCGGATCGTCGTAATCGGCCAGCAGCTCCGCCACGGACTCGCCGATGTCGGCGAGCAGCCGCGCGCGCCACGCCGCGCCGCCCTGATAGGTCAGCGCCGCATATTCGGCGTTGGGGCAGGCGTCGATCCACGCTTCGAGTGCGCCGCCGCCGGGCTTCGCGAATGCCGCCTGCTGCAGCTTGCCCGACTTCAGCGTCAGGACGCGCCACCCGCACGTCGCGAAGATGTCGTCGAAGCGGTCGAACATGCGGTCGGCGGTGGTGTGGTCGAGGCTCTGGCGGTTGTAGTCGACGATCCACCAGCAGTTGCGGACGTCGTGCTTGTAGCCCTCGATCAGGCACTCGTAGATATTGCCCTCGTCGAGCTCGGCGTCGCCCATCAGCGCGATCATCCGGCCCTTGTCCGCCGCCGCGAGCCGCCCGTGCGCGACCAGATAGTCCTGCACGAGCGACGCGAACGCCGTGACCGCGACGCCGAGGCCGACCGAGCCGGTCGAGAAATCGACCGGAATCGCGTCCTTGGTGCGGCTTGGGTAGCTCTGCATCCCGCCGAAGCCGCGGAAGGCCTGCAGCTGCTCGAGCGACTGGCGGCCGAGCAGATATTCGATGGCGTGCAGCACCGGCCCGGCGTGCGGCTTGACCGCGACGCGGTCGTTGGGGCCGAGCGCCGAGAAGTACAGCGCGGTCATGATCGTCGAGATCGACGCGCACGACGCCTGGTGGCCGCCGACCTTCAGCCCGTCGCGCGACTCGCGCAGGTGGTTGGCGTTGTGGATCGTCCAGGCGCTCAGCCAGCGCAGCCGCGCATCGAGCGTGTCGAGCGTCGCCACGCGGTCGAGCAGGTTGGTCATGTCCGCGTCATAGCCGCGCCGCCGCCGCGATGGGAAGGGTGCCGCTGCGGCACCCCTCCGATCAGCACAGCTCGACGCGCTCGGGCGTGAAGCGCAGCCGCGTCGTCAGCAGCGCGCGGAAGGTGTTGTAGCCCCCCGTGCCCGGCGCGAAGGCGTGGAAGAACAGCTGCGGCTCGCCGTCGAGCCCCTCCGCGACCGAGGCATGCCCCGGCGCCCACCAGGCGCGGGTCGTCTTGAGCAGCGGCTCGGTCTGCTTGACGTACGGCCCCAGCGGATGGTCGGCGACCGCGACGCCGATGCCGTAGGCGGGCGTGCCGAAGTCGTTGCCGGCATAGAACAGCCAGTAGCGCCCCTGCTGGTAGGTCACCCACGGGCCCTCGATCAGATGCCCCTCCCAGTCGAGGTCGTTCGCCAGCACCAGCGCATCCTCGCCGATCAGTTCGCCGGTCTCCGACAGGCGCTGCGCGTGGATCGGGGTGGTCAGCGCGGCGACGATCATCTCCGCCTCGGGCACCTCGGCCAGCAGCGTCTTGGCGTGATCCCAGTTGTCGAGCACCGCCTCGATCAGCGGACCCATCAGGAAGAAGCGCTCCATCGGCCGCCGGCTGTTCGCCCAGGGCTGGATCGCCGCTGCCCATTCGGCGGTCAGCCGGTCGTCGGCCTTGGCGAACAGCCGGTCGATCAGCTCGGGCCGGCGGCGCAGCAGCCCGGCGAGCGGGCGCGGCCAGATGCCGTTGGTGTCGCGCTTCCAGAAAAGATAGCGGTCGCCGTTGTGGTCGATGAAGATGTGCGAATCGATGACGCCGCCGCTGAGCGCCGGGGTGCCGGTCTCGCCGGTGAACTCGGTGGTGTCGACCGCGTGCCCGCTGAGCAGCGGCTGGCCGATGTCGGTCCACGGGCCGGTCGGGCTGGGCGCCTTCGCAAGGCCGATGGCGAGCGCGTTCGAATGCTGGCGCGCGGTATAGACCAGCCAGTATTCGTCGCCGACCTTCGCCATCTCGGGCGCCCAGAAATCGCCGACGGTGCGCCCCTGCGCGGTCCAGTCGGGGGCCGAGCCTTCCGGAAAGGCGAAGCCCTCGTGCGTCCAGTGCTTGAGGTCGTCGGAGCGCAGGATCGGGAAGGCGTCGGGCGAATCGTTCGACGTCGCGGTCAGGAAATAGCCCTCGTCGGTCTTCAGCACCGCCGGGTCGCCGTAGCCCGCGGTGGTGCGCTCGCTGAGGTTGGTGACGATCAACGGCCGCCAGTCGGGGACGGGGCCGTCGGCGGGCGCCGCGCCGGTATGCGTCTCGGGGTTGCGCGTGCCGAAATCGACCGACAGCGCGCGGAAGAAGGTCAGGTAGTCGGCGTGTTCGCCGGTGGGGATAAGATAGTCGCGGCTCTTGTCGCCGCGCTTGACGGTCAGCCTGGTCGCGACGCCGTCGGCCGCAGCCTCCACCGTGAAGGCGTTCGTGGTATCCATGATAGTCCCTGGATGATTGCGTGGCCGCCGAAACGCGACTAGCGTATTTATCATATAAATCTGAACCTAGGTTGGCCAGAGCAAACGTGGACGAGCCGGCAGACATCATGCGGGGCCTGTACGGCGACGGCATCATCGCGAGGCGCGGGGCGTTCTCGTCCGGCTTCGCCGACCTGATGCGCGAGGATATCGAGACGCTGTTCGCCGAGGCGCAGACACTTGAAGGCGGTACGCTGCCGCGCGGGCCGCAGCGCTGGTACGTCGAGGTCCAGCCCGAACGCATCCGCGGCTTCGTCGAGATCGTCACCCACGACTGGTTCGTGCGCGTCTGCGAGACGGTGCTGGGCACCGACTATCGCATCGTCGAGATCGGCTTCGACATTCCCTTTCCCGGCGCCGCCGACCAGCCGTGGCATCGCGACTTCGCCGTGCCGGAGGCGACGCGCACCGGCCGCCGGCTGAATTCGCTGGCGTTCAACCTGACCACGGTCGACACGGTGCCCGAAATGGGACCGTTCGAGATCGCGCCGGGGACGCAGTGGGATGCCTTCGACGGCTGCGCGCGCGGCATGTTTCCGCCGCGCGAGATCTGGCCGCGCTACATCGAACGCGCCCGCGCCACCCTGCCGCAGCGCGGCGACATCTCGGCGCGGTCGGCGCTGACCATACACCGCGGCACCGCCAACCGCTCGAACACCGCGCGCCCCGTCCTCGTCGTCGGCGTCGACGCGGCGGACGCGACCAACGCCCAGCACCACGACCTGCAGGCGACGCGTGGCTGGCTCGACAGCGTGCCGCCACGCGTCCGCGACCATCTCCACTGCCGGATCGTCGACCGGACCGAGCCCGTCATCCAGCATCATGTCATCGGAGGGCTGCTCGAACCCGCCTATTGATGCAGCACGCCTGTCCGTAATCACCAGAAAGCCGCGATTGACCAGCCTCGTCCTCGATAACGTCAGCAAATCCTATGGTGCGACGCGCGTCCTCGACGGCGTCTCGCTGAGCATGGAGGCGGGCGAGTTCGTCGCCTTCCTGGGGCCGTCGGGCAGCGGCAAGTCGACCCTGTTGCGCATCATCGCGGGGCTGGAAACGCTCGATTCGGGCACGGTGACGCTCGGCGGACGGCGCATCGACACGCTGGCCCCGGGCGCGCGCGACGTCGCGATGGTCTTCCAAGCCTATGCCCTCTACCCGCACATGACAGTCGCCGAGAACATGGCGTTCGGCCTGCGCAACGCGAAGGTGCCCACGGCGGAGATCGAGGCGCGCATCGCCCAGGCCGCGACCTCGCTGGAGATCGGCGACTGGCTCGACCGCAAGCCCGGGCAGCTGTCGGGCGGCCAGCGCCAGCGCGTCGCCATCGGCCGCGCCATCGTCAAGAACCCCGCGCTGTTCCTGCTCGACGAGCCGCTGTCGAACCTCGACGCGGCACTGCGCAACCGCACCCGCGTCGAACTCGCGCAGCTGCGCCAGCGGGTGGCGGCGGCGATCATCATGGTGACGCACGACCAGGCCGAGGCGATGACGCTGGCGGACCGGATCATGGTGATGAACGACTGCCGCATCCAGCAGGTCGGCACGCCGCTGGAGATCTATGCACGGCCCGCCAACGCCTTCGTCGCGCGCTTCGTCGGGTCGCCCGCGATGACGCTCGCGGCGGCGACGCTGGTGGCGGGCGAGGGGACTCACGCACACGCGCGGCTCGGCGACGGCACCCACCTCGCGACCTGCGTCCCGGCGTCGGGGCTGGTCGGCGGCGCGGGGGTCGTCGGGGTGCGCGTCGGGCTGCGTCCCGAACATGTCACGGTCTGCGCGCCGGGCACCGGCACCACCGATGCGCAAGCGATCCTCGTCGAGCGGCTGGGCGACCGCAGCTTCATCTATGCCCAACTCAGCGACGGCGAAGCGATCATCGCGCAGGATCACGGCACCTGCCGCGTCCGCATCGGCGACCGTGTCGGCCTCAGGATCGACGCCGCCGCCGCCGCGCTGTTCACCGCCGACGACACGGCGTGGCACCCGGTCGACGCCGCATGACGGCACGGCGCCCCGGCGGCCCCGCCGCCGCACGGCGGCTGGGCGGCTATGCCTTCATCGCGCCGTTCCTGTTCTTCTACATCGTGCTGCTGATCGTGCCGCTGGTGATGGGCATCTTCATCAGCCTCAACCGCGCCGACCTGTTCGGCAACCGCCGCTTCGTCGGGCTCGACAACTATGTGCGGCTCGCGGGCGACCCGGTGTTCCACCAGTCGCTGCTCAACACCTTCGCGCTGACCTTGCTGATCGTGCCGGTGCTGACCGCGATCACGCTGGCGCTGGCGATCGCGCTCAACCGGCCGTCGCGGTCGGCGGCGGTGTTCCGCGGCATCTTCTTCTCCTCGTCGGTCCTGTCGGTGACCATTGTCACCCTGATCTGGCGCTTCGTGCTGACCCCCGATGGCGGGCTGGTGGCGAAGCTGCTCGGCGCGTTCGGCGAGGCGCCGCTGCCGTTCCTCAGCGACCCCGCCCTGACGATCCCCGCGATCGCGATCACCACGGTCTGGTGGTGCCTCGGCCTGCCGATGATGCTGTTTTTGGCCGGGCTGCAGCAGATCCCCGCCGACCTGTACGAGGCGGCGGCGCTCGACAATGCGAAGCCCTGGACGGTGTTCCGGCGGGTGACGCTGCCGTCGCTGCGCGGTACGCTGGTCACCGTCATCATGCTGCAGACCGCGGGGCAGCTGCAGCTATTCGGCCAGGCACAGCTGCTCACCGGCGGCGGCCCGGGCGGGGCGTCGCGGCCCGTCGTGCTGTTCATCTACGAAGTCGCCTTCGGGCGCTGGGAACTCGGCTATGCGGCCGCCGCGGCGGAGGCGCTCTTCGTCCTCGTCCTCGCGCTGACCGGGCTGCAGTACTGGCTGGTGGCGCGCAAGGGGGCCGACCGGTGAGCCGCGACCGCCTGTCGCTCCCTGCGCTGATCGGCGTGCTGATCGGCGCGGCGATCATGGTCGCGCCGCTGATCTGGACGCTGCTGCTGTCCTTGAAGGGCAATGCCGAGCTGATGCGCGACAGCGCGACGGCCTTCTCGGCGCCCTATACGATCGACAATTACCGCGCGATCGTCACGGGGTCGCTGGTGCCGCGCTGGCTGCTCAACAGCACGATCGTCGCGCTCGGCCAGACCG
Organism: Glacieibacterium frigidum; assembly: GCF_007097155.1. GTDB lineage: Bacteria > Pseudomonadota > Alphaproteobacteria > Sphingomonadales > Sphingomonadaceae > Glacieibacterium > Glacieibacterium frigidum. The sequence continues at coordinate 1,205,095 of NZ_VJWA01000002.1, read as the reverse complement.
CAGGGGTGCTTATCCTGTGCAGCCTCGCGGGCTACGGCTTCGCGCGCTTCGAGTTTCCCTACCGGCGCGCGATCTTCGCCTTCGTCGTCATCGGGCTGGCGATCCCTGAGCAGGCGGTGATCCTGCCGCGCCACCAGCTGTTCGCGCTGCTCGGGCTGCACAACTCTTATCCCGGCCTGATCCTGCCCGGCCTCGTCGCGCCGTTCGGCGTATTGTTCATGACGCAATATTTCCGCGCCATTCCGCGCGACCTCGACGAGGCGGCGCTGCTCGACGGCGCATCGCGGCTGACCCTGTTCTGGAAGGTGCTGCTGCCGCTGACGATTCCCGCGCAGGCGACGCTCGGCGTCTTCACCTTCCTGGGCGCTTGGAACGATTACTGGTGGCCGCTGATCTCGGCGACGACGAGCGACCGCTACACGCTGACCGTCGGCCTCGCGTCGAGCCAGATGAACTATGCGCAGACCAGCGGGCTGGGCTTCCTGATGGCGCAGGCGGTGTTCGCGTCGGTGCCGATCCTCGCGGTGTACGTGATCTTCCAGAAGCAGATCGTCCGCGCCATGGCCGGGACCGCAGTGCGATGACGCGCGCTTTGCTTATGCTGCTCGCCCTGGCGCTGGCCGGTTGCGGCGCGCGCGACGACCGGACCGAGATCGTCGTCCAGCGCTTCTTCGGCGAATGCGGCGCGGTCTACGGCCAGAGCATCGACGTCGCCAAGGCCGAGACCGAGTGCGGCATCCTGACGACGATCATCAATCGCTTCGAGGCCGAGAACCCCGACGTGAAGGTCCGCCTCAACGTCGTCGCGTGGCCGGGCTATCCGCAGCTCGCGGCGCAGATCGCGGCGGGCGACCCGCCCGATCTCGTGACGATGCACCAGTCGGTTATCTCCGACTATGCCGGCGGCGGGCTGCTCGAGCCGGTCGACGGGCTGCTCGCCCAGGCCGGGATTGCGCCGGCGCAGATGACCGATGCGGCGCGGCGCGGCGTGACCAAGTCGGGGCGCACCTACGGCCTGCCGATCGACACGATCGGGCGGCTGTTCCACATCAACACGCGGCTGATGCGCCAGGCGGGGCTGATGCAGGGCGACCGTCCGATCCTGCCCGGCTCCCCCGACGAGCTGCTGCGCCAGGCGCGCCAGTTCCGCGCCGCGACGGGCAAGCCCTACCTGCTGCAGGGGCAGGTCGCCGCGCCCGACGTCAACGTCGGAAACCTCTATACCTATCTGCTGGCGCAGGACGCGGTGATCTTCCCCGACGCGCGCCATGTCCGCCTCGCGACGCCCGAGGCGACGCGGATCGTCAACCTGTACAAGCAGCTCGCGGCCGAGCGGCTGAGCCCGCTGGACCAGGATTTCTCGGCTGCGCATAACGCCTTCATCGGCGGGCAGGGCGGCATCCTCGCGACGGGCACCTGGATGATCGGCGCCTATGACGAGGTCGCACGCGATCCGGCCAGCAAGCTGCACGACAGCTATACCGTGCTGCCCTACCCCCGCCTGTGGGGACGCGCGGCGGCGTTCGTCGATGGCCATGCCTGGGTGGTGCCGAAGCACGAGCGCGGCGCGGCCGAGCAGGCGGCGATCGCGCGCTTCCTGAAGCACATGGCGCGCTATGATTTCGACTGGACGCGCACCGGGCATCTGCCGGCGTTCCGCGCGATCCTCGACCGGCCCGACTTCAAGGCGCTCCCGCATCGAACCGACATCGCCGCAATGGCCGCGACGGGCCAGCAGCTGCCCGGCTATGTGCCGCGCCAGTCGGCGATCCAGGGGCTGATCGGCGAGGAGCTCGAGGCGGCGGTCAGCGGGCAGAAGCCGGTCGACCAGGCGCTCAAGGATGCCGAACGACGCGTCAACGAGCTGCTCGGCGAGATGCTCTAGCCCTCCGACGCCTCGACCGTCGCGACCAGCGCCAGCACGGCATCGATCAGCGATTTCATCGCGCGGTGCGCCCCGTCCGGATTGCGCGCCTCGATCGCGCTCAGCACGGCGCGATGCTGGGGCAGGTTGGCGGTTCGGCCGTTGAAGCGGTTGGTGAAGCGGATCGAGGTGCGCAGCGCGGTTTCGACCAGGTCCTGGAACTGCATGTAGAACGGATTGCCCGAGGCGCGAAGGATCGCGAGGTGGAAGGCGATGTCGGCCTCCAGCGGGTCGTCGTCGCCGGCGTCGGCCGCCGCCATGCGGTCGAAGCCGCGCGCGATCGCCGCCACCCCGTCCGCGTCGCCGTGGCGCGCCGCGAGGGCTGCTGCGGCAGGCTCGATGGCGACGCGCAGATCGCTGAACTGGCGCAGCAGCCGCACCGAGAATTTGCGTTCGAGCAGCCAGCGCAGCACGTCGGCGTCGAACAGGTTCCACAGACCGGATGGCTGGACGGTGGTGCCCTTGCGCGGTCGCGCGGTCAGCAGGCCCTTGGCGGTCAGCATCTTGACCGCCTCGCGGGTCACCGACCGGCTGACGCCGTAGCGCGTCGCGAGCACCGCCTCGGTCGGGAACACCGTCCTGTCGTAATGGCCGACGACGATCGCGCGGCCCAGCGTTTCGAGCAGGCCATAGGTCAGGTTGCGCCCCCCCCGCCCCCCCGACTGCAATTCGCCCGACTCGACCGTCATCGCTCCTCCTGCCGCCGCAGACACGCTGCCGCTTGCCGTTACAGGACCTTAACCGCCCAGCGTAATACCACCAGAACATAACCTAGGTTACGATCATCGGATAAATAAGATAATTGTCTTGTCATTGTCCCCATCGCGCAATTATGGACGGCGACGAAGAGCCGCGTCGGCGGCCGTCGTTCAAGGGGAGGTCCAAAGTGCGCCACGCCAGTCTTTTGCGCTGCACGGTTTCGTTCGCGGTGATTGCCGCCGCTACGCCGCTTTGGGCCCAGACCGCCGCACCCGCTCCCGCGGCGCCCGCTGTACCGGCCCCCGCCGCGCCTGCAGCCGCCGCCGATGAAGCTCCGGCCCCCGCCGCGGCGACCCCCGCTACCCCGGGCGCGACCGCCGCAGCCGACGAGGGTGAGGCCGAGGAGATCATCGTCACCGGCATCCGCGAGAGCCTCGCCTCGTCGCAGAACCTCAAGCGCCGCTCGGTCCAGGTCGTCGACGCGGTCGTCGCCGAGGACATCGGCAAGCTGCCCGACCTCGCGGTGTCGGATACCGCGGCGCGTATCCCCGGCGTCCAGGTCTATCGCCAGGGCGGCGAAGCATCGCGCGTGCTGGTCCGCGGCCTGCCCGACTTCACCACCACCTACAACGGCCGCGAGATCTTCACCGCCGAAACGCGCGTCGTCGCGCTGCAGGATTTCCCGTCGTCGAACATCGCCGCGCTGGAAGTCTTCAAGACCTCGACCGCCGACCTGGTGGAGCCCGGTCTCGCCGGCCTCGTCAACGTGCGGTCGCGCCGTGCCTTCGACTTCCGCGACGGCCAGATCGCCGGTGCCGTCTGGGGCCTCTATACGCGCCAGGCCGACAAGGCGACGCCGAACTTCAACTTCCTCGCCACCAAGCGCTGGGACACCTCGATCGGCGAGATCGGCATCCTGGTGAACGGCTCGTACACCGAGCTCCAGTATCTCGACAGCGAGCCGTCGAACACCGACTTCATCGCCGATCCCGTGATCAACGGCGTGCGCACCCGCTTCCCCGACGTCCAGCGCCTGTTCTACCGCTCGGGCAACCGCGCGCGGCCCTCGGCGAACGTCTCGCTGCAGTGGAAGCCGGCGGACAATTTCGAGCTGTATTTCGACGGCTTGTGGCAGGGCTTCCGCAACAAGATCGACGACCGCATCCTCGAGGGCTTCCTGTTCGGCGGCGACTACTCGAACCTCGTCTATCGCCCCGGCACCAACATCCTGTCGAGCGGCACGATCAACAATGCCGGCCGTGCGCCCTTCTCGTTCCAGGGCGCCACCTACAACAAGACCAACACCTATCAGTTCGCGGTCGGCGGCAAATATGGCTCCGGCCCGCTGAAACTGTCGTTCGATGCCGCGAAGACGCAGACGACCTTTACCGGCTCGACGATTTCGGCCGACCGCGAGTTCGTCGGCCGTCCGCAGATCGATTTCGATCTCGAGGGGCTGCGCTTCTCCTTCCCGAACTTCGACACGACCAACCCGGCCAACTACCGCTACCTCGGCGTGTTCGAGCAGAACCAGCAGGCGCGCGGCAAGGACATCCAGGTCCGTGGCGACGCCACGTACGAAGTCAGCGACGAGGGTCTGCTGCGCAGCGTGTCGATCGGTGCGCGCTATACCAAGCGCGATGCGCGCCGCGACTTCGGCGACCGCTTCGCCGGTACCAACCTGCCGCTCTCCGGCACGCCGCTGACCTTCGAGCTGGTGCCCGCGGGCTTCCGCGGGTCGGACTTCGAGCCGGTGCGCTTCCTCGCGCCGACCTACGAGAGCCTGCGCGAGAATATCGTCCAGCTGCGGCAGCTGGGCGGCGTCGGCCCCGACGCACCGGTGCGCAACCGGATCTTCACCGCCGACGAAAGCACGCTGGCGGGCTATGGGCAGGTCGCCTACGGCTTCGGCGAGACCATCGACGGCCTCCTCGGCCTGCGCGTCGTGCGGACCAAGACGACGGTCGCCGGCCCGGTGCCGACCGGCATCCCGACGATCGACGAGGGCACCAAGTCGACCGACTATCTGCCAAACGCCAGCATCCGCTGGCGCGCCGACCCGCAGCTGCAGTTCCGCCTCGCCTTCTCGCAGACGCGGACGCGGCCGAACTTCTCCGATCTCGTGCCGTCGATCACCCTCGACGCGCCGCCCCCGGGCGGCGTCGGGACCGACAGTGCGCCGCGCACGGGCCGCGGCGGCAACCCGTTCCTGACGCCGTTCACCTCCGACAACTACGACGCGACGATCGAGTATTATTTCTCGCCGACCGGCTTCGCGTCGGTCGCGCTGTTCCGCCGCGACCTCCAGGGCTTCATCCTCGACGATGTCTTCCGCTTCACCGACCCGACGCTGGGCGTCGTCCAGATCACCGGGCGGACCAACGCCGGCGGCGGCCGCATCAACGGTCTCGAAGCGCAGTTCAACACCTTCTTCGACTTCGACTTCCTGCCGCAATGGGCGCGCAGCTTCGGCATCCAGGCGAACCTCACCTACCTCGATGCGAAGGTCGAGCAGGAGTCGCCGACCACGACGCGCACCAACCCGACGACGCTGATCCTCGACCGGATCACCGGGCCGGAGGTCGGTATCTCGAAGTGGAACTATAATCTCGTCGGGCTTTACGAGCGCGAGGGCTTCTCGGCGCGGCTGACCTACAACGGCCGCTCGCGGTTCCAGGCGCAGCGCCAGGTCCGGCGCAACGACGTCGGTGCACTCGACGATTTCTACCTCGAGGAAGCAAAGCCCGCCGACCGGCTCGACCTGTCGCTCAACTATGACGTGCTTCCGCAGGCGACGGTGTTCTTCGACTGGACAAACATCACCAACACGCCGTTCCGCCAGAGCTTCAGCTCGGCGCGCGGCGGTGCGGACCGGGTCGGCTACGAGCGCTACCTGCGCTACGACGAGGCGACGGTGTCGCTCGGCGTGCGCTTCCGCTTCGGCGGCTAGGGGTTCGCGGGGGCGATCACCGGCGCCCCCGCCGACCACGCCAGCGGCGCGATGTACATGTAGCGGCCCTTGTCGGCGAAGCGGCACTTCGCCGTCGCCGCCCAGGCGTGGAAGACGACCTGCAGCTTTCCCTCGGCCTGGAACACCGTCTGGTGGCCGGGGCCGCTGAGGCAGGCGCCGCCTTCCCGGTCGCTCTTCAGGATCGGGTTCTCGGCCGCCTTGACGCACGGCCCGGCGACAGTCGCGCAGCGCGCATAGCCGATCGCATAGTTCGACATGCGCTGGTCGGGCTCCCAGCCGAAATGGTTGGCGGAGAACAGCAGGACATATTTGCCGTCGGGATCGCGCAGCATCGTCGGCGATTCGACGACGCGCCATTCCCAGCGCTGGTCGTTGCGGATCAGCTCGCTTGGGTTCCCGGTCACTGCCAGCCCGTCGGGGGTCAGCGGCTGCACCCAGATGCGCGACGGCACGAGGTATTTCGGGTTGTTGCCGTCGCTCTTGAACAGCAGGTGCAGCGACCCGTCGGCATCGCGGAACGGGCTGGGGTCGATCGTCCCGCCCAGCGCCTTCTGGCAGACCAGCGGGGTCTCGCTGGCGGACACGAAGGGTCCGCGCGGGTCGGCAGCGCTTGCCACGCCGACGCACTGCAGCCCGCTCGCTCGGTCGGCGGCGGTGAAATACAGGACATAGCGCCCGCCGGCGCGGATCACTTCGGGCGCCCAGGTCCGCCCCGACGCCGCCCAGCGCGGCAGCGTGGGCAGCGCGTCCTGCAGCCGCTCGCCGCTGCGCAGCAGCTGCCACGTCTTGAGGTCGGTCGAGAACGCCATCTGGACGTTCGCCGCGAAGCCCCCGGCGTTGGTCGCATAGGCGAGGTAACCGCCCTTCAGCGGCAATATGAAGGGATCGGGAAAGTCGGTCTCGAACACCGGCGCAAAGGCGCGCTGCGGGGCGAGTCCGAGGGTGGTGAACGCGAGCAGGACAGTCAGGATGCGACGCACAGGGGCTCCTTGCCACGCGGCACTTATCATACTTATTGAGGATATCCAGCGGCCAAGGAAACCCGATGCGCCTTCTCAACCTGTGCATTGCGGTCCTGCTCGCGGCGAGCGGCGCGGCGGCGCGGGCCCCCGACACGGCTCCGCGCATCGCCATCGACGCCGACTTCCCCGACCCGACGCTGCTGCGCGCCGCCGACGGCTACTACTACGTCCACGCGACGCAGGGCGGCGGGCATAATATCCAGGTGGCACGCTCGCGCGACCTAAAGCAGTGGGACCGCCTGCCCGACGCGCTGCCGATAAAGCCCGGCTGGGCGAAGGCGACGCAGGATTTCTGGGCGCCGCACGTCAGCGCGCACGACGGGCGCTATTACCTCTATTACTCGGCGAAGCCCGACGCCGCGCTGACCGACACGGCGCGCGGCCTGTGCCTGGCGGTCGCCACCGCCGACCGGCCGCAGGGGCCGTTCACCGACATCGGCAAGCCGCTGCTGTGCGGTGAGGGGTTCGTGAACATCGACCCGATGGCCTATGACGACCCCGCGACGGGCAAGCGCCTGTTGTACTGGGGGTCGGGGTTCAAGCCGATCAAGGTGCAGGAACTGGCGCGCGACCGCGTGTCGTTCGCCCCCGGCTCGGCCCCCGTCGACCTGCTGCCGACCGACGCGACCGACGACCCCGCCAACTACCGCCGCCTCGTCGAGGGCGCGTGGGTGACGCGGCGCAAGGGCTGGTATTACCTGTTCTACTCGGGCGACAATTGCTGCGGCCCGCAGGCGCATTACGGGACGCTGGTGGCGCGCTCGCGAAAGGCGACGGGGCCGTTCGAGGTCGTCCCCCCGGCGCGCGGCGGGCTGGTCATCGCCGCCGACGCGCGCTGGCTGGCGCCCGGGCACAATGCCGTGATCACCGACGCCAAGGGCCGTCACTGGACCGCCTATCACGCGATCGACCGGCGGCAGACGGGGACGCCCCCGAACTCGCGCCGCATCATGCTGATCGCCCCGGTCGAGTGGCGCGACGGCCTGCCGGTGGTGGCGAAGCAGCCCTAGACGGGGATGTTCAGCGCCTTGAGAAGGGCCTCGTCGATCGTGCCGGCGGGCATGCCCTTGCGGCGGCGATACTCGCTGACCGCCGCCAGCGTGCGCGGCCCTGCATCGCCGTCCGCCGCGCCGATGCCTGAAAAGCCCAGCCGCTGCAGCGCGCGCTGGACGAGCACGATCGTCTCGGCCGTGACCTGCTTTGGCGCAGGCGGCAGCGCCAGGACGCGGATCACCTTGTCGAGCCAGGCGCGACGGTCTTCGATGCCGATCGTGCCGCCGTTGATCCGCCGCGTGCACGCGGTGAAGTCGCCGGTGTCGGCGATGGCGTTCAGGCCGCGCGCCGTCCAGAAACCGCAGGCGATCTCCAGCGCGTGGTCGGCGTGCGCGGCGCGGTCGGGGTCCTCGTCGATCGGCACGGCGGCGACGCGGCCGATGTCGCGGTAATTGTGGCGCCCGGTGATCTGGATATAGCCGCGACCACGGTAGCGGAACCCGTCGCCGCTTGCCGGCGGACCGTTGCCCAGCCGCCCGCCATAGATCTGGTTCGCCAGCTTCTCCGGGTTGTGCGCGAAGGGCTGCGCCGCGGCGACCGTCGGAAAGCGGCGCGGGAATACCGCGACCAGCCGCTGTGCGCTGTAGTTCAGATTTTCGCCGACGATCGTCAGTCCGCCGGACTCGTGGCCCAGCTGCGCGAGCAGGAAGTGCAGCCGCGTGCCCTTGATGCCGCTGCGCTCGAACAGCGTCGGTCCGCGCGTCACCAGCGCAGCGCGGTGTTCGGGTGCGGCGCGTGGAAACAGCGCCATGGCCTGGTCGGCGGTCAGCATCGGCTTGGCTCCGGCTGGTCCCGAGGCACGCGGTATTCCGCTGCGCCAAGGCTGATGACGGCCCTTGATCGAACCGGCGACGTTCCGACCCAAAAGCCCCGGCGACTCGTTGCGTGTCAATCGCCGAGCGGTACGCACTTCACGGAAATGCCTGGGGAAGTTAGGGTCGTGCCAGCCGAAAATCGGCCGGGGGCAAATCGCGCGGCATGATTGTGTGGGCGGGTGTGTGCGGTGCGGTGGCCGGGTGGGTCCTGGCCGAGTTCGACCAGATCGGGCTGTTGCTCGGCGCGCTGTTCGGCGCGCTCGCGGGGCTTGGGCTGCGCACCGCAGTGCGCAAGGAGATCGCGCGCGCCATCGAGGCCGCGAACACGCCCGTTGCCGCGCGCTACCTGCCGCCGACGACCATTGCCGCGCCGGCGCCGCCGCCCGAGCCGGTCGAGGATGTCGCGCGCGAACCCGAGCCCGCGCCCGAGTCTCGCCCGGCGATCCTCGCACCCTGGGCCGCCCGGGTCCCCGACGAGCCTGCGGAGCCGACCAAGCCAAACTTCGTCGAGACCGCGGTCGCCGCGGCGCGCGACTGGCTGCTCGGCGGCAACACCATCGTCCGTGCCGGGCTCGTGATCCTGTTCATCGGCCTCGCCTTCCTGGCGCGCTTCGCGGCGCAGCATGCGCTGTTCCCGATCGAGCTGCGGCTGGCGATCATCATGGTCGTCGGCATGGCGCTGCTCGGCGTCGGCTTCTCGCGGCGGCACATTCGCCCGACCTTTGCGCTGGCGCTGCAGGGCACCGGGGTCGCGGCGATCTACCTGACGATCTTCGCCGCGACGCGCCTGTTCGACGTGCTGCCGCCGCTGCCCGCGTTCGGCCTGATGATCGTGGTGTGCGCGCTCGCCTGCGCGCTGGCGCTGCTGCAGAACGCGCAGGGGCTGGCGGTGGCGGCGTTCCTCGGCGGCTTCGCGGTGCCCGTGCTGCTGTCGACCGGCGAGGGCAGCAGCGTCGTGCTGTTCGGCTATTACACCATCCTCAACCTCGCGGTGCTGTTCATCGCGCAGCGCCGCGCGTGGCGGCTGGTCAACCTCGTCGGCTTCTTCGCGACCTTCGGCGTCGCGACCGCCTGGGGAATCCTGCGCTACGACCCCGACCAGTATGCGACCTCGCAGGCGTTCCTGATCACCTTCGTGCTCATCTACATCGCCGCCGCGATGCTGTACTCGCGCCGCGCCGAAGGGCCGCTGGGCAGCGTCGTCGACTCGACCCTGTTGTTCGGCCCCGCGCTCGCCGGATTCGGGCTGCAGGTCGGGCTGGTCCGCCATATCGAGTTCGGCAGCGCCTTCTCGGCCCTCGGCTTCGGAGCGGTGTATCTCGGGCTCGCGGTGTTCGCGCGGCGGCGCGGCTATGCGCAGAACGTCCTGCTGCGCGACAGCCTGATCGCCATCGGCGTCGGCTTCGCGACACTGGCGATCCCCCTGGCGCTCGGTGCGCGCTGGACCTCGTCGGCGTGGGCGCTGGAGGGCGCGGCGGCGTTCTGGGTCGGCATGCGCCAGGCGCGCTGGCTGCCGCGCGCGTTCGGCCTCGCGCTGCAGGCGGTCGCGGCGCTGGTCTTCGTGTCGACTCTCGACGGCACAATCGGCGCGCTGCCGATCTTCAACGCGACCTTCCTCGCCGCGATGCTGATCGCGCTGCCGCTGCTCGCGACCGCGTGGTGGCTGCGGCGCGCGCTGCCAAAGGGCGAGGGCCGCTTCGCGCGCAGCTGGGCTGAGGTCGAGGACCATCTCGGCGCGCCCGTCTTCGTCGCCGGCTTCGCCTTTTGGTGGCTCGCCTGGGCGCTCGAGGCGGTGCGAACCCTGCCGCCGGTGGTCGCCGGCGAGGGCCCCCTCCCGGTGTTCGGCCCGGCGATCCAGCCGCTGCTCGTCATGCTCGCCTATGTCGCGAGCGCAGGGATCGCCGCCGTGGCGGGCCGCCGCCTCGACTGGCGCGTCGCGACCTGGCCGGCGCGCGTCACGCTGGTGCCGATCGTCGTAACCCTGATCGGGCAGATCGTGGCGGGCCGCCACGTCCTGCTGTCCCCCGACTTCGCGCTATGGGGCGCAGCGATCGGGGTTCACGTCGCGCTCCTGCGCGCCGCCGACCGCGCGGGCGACACGCCGCCTGCGTGGCAGCGCGCCGCGCATGTCGGCACCGTGTGGCTGCTGACTCTGGGGCTCGCCGACTGCCTGTGGCTCGGCATCGACCGTGCCGCGCTGTGGGGCACGTCATGGGCGGGCGTGGTGTTCCTGCTCAGCGCGACCCTCGTCCTGCTGGCGCTGACCGCGACCCGTGGGCGCGCGGCCTGGCCGTTCGGGGCGCATGCGACCGCCTATTTCTGGGTCGCGGCGGCACCGCTCGCGGCGCTGGTCTTCCTCGGCGTACTGACGGCCGCGCTGAGCGATCCGGGCCGGGCCGCGCCCTTGCCCTATCTGCCGCTGCTCAACCCGCTCGAGCTGACGCTGGCGCTCGGCCTTGCCGCGTTGTGGCTATGGCGGCGCGCGCTGGTCGCGGCCCAGCCGACCGGGGCGGGGGCGATCACCGCACCGACCGCGCTCGCGCCGCTGGCGCTTCTCGCCTTCGTCGTGGTGAACACCGTCTGGCTGCGCATCGCGCATCATTATCTGGGGGTCGACTGGACCGCCGACGCGATGATCGACAGCTTCACCGTGCAGACGGGTCTCGCGATTCTGTGGACGCTGCTCGCGCTCGGGCTGATGCTCGTCGCGCACCGGCGGATGGAGCGGAGGCTGTGGCTCGTCGGCGCGGCGCTGCTCGCGTTGGTCGTCGTCAAGCTGCTGCTGATCGACCTCGCGAACGCCGGCGGCGGCGAGCGCGTCGTCACCTTCATGGCGGTCGGCCTGCTGATGCTCGTCATGGGCTATTTCGCGCCGCTCCCGCCAGCGCGCGACGAAGGCGCACCGGCATGATCCGCCTGATCCTCTGGGCCGTGCTGGCGCTGTCGCCCGCGGTCGCCGCGGCGCAGGAGGCGTTCGCGTCGCGGACACCGGTGACCGCGGCACCCGGCGGGCCGCTGCAGCGCCTCGAACTCCCTGCCGCGGCGCTGGTGCGACTGCAGGAGCCGGGGTTTGCCGACCTGCGCATCCTCGATGCGGACGGGCGGCCGCAGCCGATCGCGCTGCTTGATGCGCGAGCCCCCGTGCTGGCGACGCGCACCACCAGCCTCGCGCCGCTGCCGATCCTCGGGGCGCCGGGGGCGCTGACGGTCACCGGAGTCAGCCTGCGCGTCGACCCCGCGGGGACATCGCGCGTCGTGCGGGTCGACGGCAATGTCGCGCCCTCGGCGGGCGCGGTGCTGCTCGGCGTGCTGCTCGATACCAGCGCCGCGAAGGGCCCGGCGACGCTGCTGACGCTCGACGTCGACGCGCCGCCGCGCCAGCCGGTGACGCTGCGCGTCGAAAGCAGCGCCGATCTGCGCGCGTGGTGGCCGCTGGGCGAGAGCGTCGTCTATCGCGCGCCCGGCGCAGCGGCACAGGCGAAGCTGCCGCTGGACGGCCCCGTCGAACGCTACATCCGCATCACCTGGAGCGCCACGACGCCGCTGCTCGCGCCGGTGCAGGTCACCGGGGCGGCGCTGACGACGACCGGCACCGCGGCCGAGTCGAGGGTCGTCGCGACACTGACCGGCGCGACGCTGGTCGACGCGCACGACCTGCGCCTGACCCTGCCCTTCGCGACGCCTGTCGCCGTGTTGCGCGTCGTGCCTGCCGCCGACGGCCTGGTCCCGCTGCGCATCTTCGGGCGCGACAACGACGAGCAGGCGTGGGTGCCGATCGGCGAGGGCACGGCGTACCGCCTTGCCGCGCGGACCGGCGCCGCGATTACGCTGTCTGACAGCTACCGCCAGATCCGCGTCGAGGCCGACGCGCGCACTTCGGGCTTCGCGAGCGTCCCGGGGGTGCAACTCGTCTTCGCGCCGCGTGAGGTCGCCGTGCTGCTGACCGGCCGTGCGCCGTACACGCTCGCGGCGGGGCAGGCGGGGCTGAGTGCCGCCTATCTGCCCGTCGCCGCGCTCGCCGCCAGCGCCCCGGGCGTCGATTCCGCCGCGCTGCCGCAGGCGACAGCGCAGGCCCCTGCAGCCACCGTCGCGTCGCTGGCGGCGGCGACCGAAAAGCGGACATGGGTCCTGTGGGCGCTGCTGATCGTCGGCACGCTGGCGCTCGGCGGTCTGGTCTGGCTGGCGGCGCGCAAGGCCTAGGGTTTGGGCGGCTGCTCGGCGTGGCGCATCAGGATCGGCGCCTGGGCGAGAGCGAAGGCGAAGGTCAGCGCGGTGACGCCCCAGACCTTGAAATCCACCCATTGATCAGTGGTCAGCATGCGACGCGCGACCTCGTTGGCGATCGCCAGGCCGATGAACAGCAGCGCCCAGTTGCGCGTCAGCTTGCGCCACCCCTCGGCATCGACCGCCGGGAAGGCGTCGTGAAGCACCAGCTTGAGCAGCGGCCGCTTGGTCGCCATGCCGAACAGCAGCACGATGGCGAAGATGGCATAGATGATCGTCGGCTTGAGCTTGATGAACTCGGCGTCGTTGAGCCACAAAGTGAAGCCGCCGAAGCCCAGCACCACCGCGCCCGTCACCCACTGCATCGGCGACACCTTGCCGGTCAGCACGCGCGACACGACGATGGCGAGCACGATCAATGCCATGAACACGCCCGTCGCCCACATGATGCCGGCGAACTTGTTGGCGACGAAGAACGCCAGCAGGGGGCCATAGTCGAGCGCGATGCGCAGCGGCGTCGAGACTTTCGGAGGGATAGCGAGAGGTTCGGACATCCGCGGCAATGTAGGGCGCGGGGGCGCGTGTGTCATCCTGCGCCCTTACGCGGTGCTGGCATGCGCCAGCATGACGGCTATGAGGGGAGCGTGACGGGGACCAAGCTCATTGCGACCGATCTCGCCTGCGTGCGCGGCGGGCGGACGGTGTTCGAAGGCGTGTCGTTCACGCTTGGCGCCGGCGGCGCGGTGCAGGTCGAGGGGCCCAACGGCACGGGCAAGTCGAGCCTGCTCAGGATTCTCGCCGGGCTGCTCGATCCTGCCGGGGGCACGCTGGCGAACGACTTCGGCACGGCGTGGCTGGGGGCGGATGCGACGCTGAAGCCCGGCACGCGACTGCGCGGCGAACTGCTCCACTGGGCACGGCTCGACGGGCGGCCCGCGGCTGCGGTCGATGCGGCACTGGCGGCGTTCGACCTCACGCCCCTCGCCGAGCTGCCTGTCGATGTCCTGTCGAGCGGCCAGCGGCGGCGCGCGGCGCTGGCGCGCGTCCACGCCAGCGGGGCGGCGCTGTGGCTGCTCGACGAGCCCGGGGTTGGGCTCGACACGGCGTCGCTCGGCTTGCTGGCGGCGGCCATCGCAGTGCACCGGGCGGGGGGCGGCGCCGTGGTCGTCGCGACGCACGGCGACATCGGCGTCGATGCGCCCGATCGGCTGACGCTGTGATGCTGACGCTGATCGCGCGCGACCTCGCGCTGCTCCGGCTGCGCGCCTCGGCGGTGCTAGTGCCGGTGATCTTCTTCATCCTTGTCGCCGCGCTCTTTCCGTTCGCGGTCGGGCCGGACGCCAAGCTGCTGACGCGCATCGCGGGCGGCGTGCTGTGGGTCGCGGCACTCCTCGCCGCGCTCCTGCCGGTCGAGACCCTCGTGTCGACCGACCGGGCGGACGGCACGCTCGACCAGCTGGTCAGCCGCGACCTCGCACTCGAGACGGTGGCGGCGGCGCGGCTGGTGTCGCACTGGCTGGGGTTCGCGCTGCCGCTGCTCGCCGCGCTGCCGGTGGCGGGCGTGCTGCTCGGGATCGACATGTCCGTGCTGAGGCGCGTCGCGCTGGGGCTGGCGCTCGGTACGCCGGGGCTCGCGGCACTCGCGCTGATCGCCGCCAGCCTGACTGCGGGCCTGCGCGGCGGCGGGGCGCTGGCCGGGCTGATCGTCCTGCCGCTGGCGCTGCCGATCTTGATCTTCGGCGTCGGGGGCGGCGCGGGGTCATTGAAGCTGCTCGCTGCCGCCAGCCTCGTCCTTGTCGCCGTCGCGCCCTTCGCCAGCGGTGCGGCACTCCGCGCAGGCATGGATTGAACGGCGCGGAAATGCTATGGACCGGCCCTCGATCGTTGGAGGGAACGATGGAACCGGGTATCGTCATTGCGCTCGTGATCGGCGTCGCCATCGCGATCTTCGTGCCGCTGTTGGGCACGCGCCAATAAGCCGCTGTTCCGGCGCGGCGGCTCTGCTACAAAGCGCCTCCGATGCATCGCTTCGCCAATCCCGCCCGCTTCCTGCGCATCGCGCGTGCGGTGACGCCGTGGCTGGTGCTGCCCGGCTTGGCCATCACCGCGGCCGCGCTCTACATCGGCTTGTTCGCGTCGCCGCCCGATTATCAGCAGGGTGACAGCGTCCGCATCATGTACGTCCATGTCCCCGCCGCGTGGCTGGGGTCGGGAGGGTATCTTGGGCTCGCGATCGCCAGCCTGACCGCGCTGGTCTGGCGCCACCCGCTGGCGAACGTCGCGGGGCGCGCGATCGCGCTGCCGGGCGCACTGTTCACGGCGATCTGCCTCGTCTCGGGGTCGCTGTGGGGCAAGCCGACGTGGGGTACCTATTGGGTGTGGGATGCGCGGCTGACCTCGATGCTCGTGCTGCTGTTCCTCTACCTCGGCTATCTCGCGCTGTCGGCGGCAGAGAGCGACCGGCCCGAGGCGCGGGGTGCCGCGATCCTCAGCCTGGTCGGCACGATCAATCTCCCCATCATCAAATATTCGGTCGAGTGGTGGAATACCCTCCACCAGGGGCCGAGCATCACCGTCACCAAGAACGCCATCGCGCCCGAGATGCTGCTGCCACTGCTGCTGTCGGTCGCGGGGTTCAGCCTGTTGTTCGCCGGCATCGTGCTGATGCGGATGCGCACCGAGCTTGCGACGACGCGCGTCGCGGTGCGCTCGCGGCGGCTGGCGGAGGCGCACGCGTGAACCACGCTGCGTTCATCATCCCGGCCTATGTACTGACCGTCGCCGGGCTGGTCGGGCTGCTTGTGCACAGCTGGCTGGCGATGCGCGCTGCCGAGCGCGCGGCGGATGAGATGAGGAAACGATGAAGGCCAAGCATCAGCGACTGACCCTGGCGATCGGCGCGCTGGTCGCGCTCGGCGGCGCCGGCGCGCTCGGCCTGTCGACGCTGGGCGACAGCGCGACCTATTTCTACGCGCCGTCTGACGTCGCGAAGAAGCCGCCCGCCAAGGGCGAGGCGATCCGGCTGGGCGGGCTCGTCGAGATGGGCTCGGTTGCGCATGCCGGCGCGGCGACGGTCGCGTTCGTGGTGACCGACAATGCCAAGACCGTGCCGGTGCGCTACACCGGGATCGTCCCCGACCTGTTCCGCGAGGGGCAGGGCGTCATCGCCGAGGGGCGCTTCGACGAGCGCGGCATGTTCGTCGCCGACACGATCCTGGCGAAGCATGACGAGAAATACATGCCGCCCGAGGTCGCGGGGACACTGCACAAGGTGCCCGGCACGGTAGGGTGATCGCCGAGATCGCGCACGGCCTGTTGTGGCTGGCCAGTGCGTGCGCGGTCCTTCAGGTCTACGCGGCGTGGCGGCTGCCCGAGCTGACAGTTCCGACTGCCCTCGCCGTCGGCTGGCTGTGGCTGTGGATCTTCGGCGGGCTGGCCTGG
This sequence comes from Glacieibacterium frigidum, assembly GCF_007097155.1. Lineage (GTDB taxonomy): Bacteria > Pseudomonadota > Alphaproteobacteria > Sphingomonadales > Sphingomonadaceae > Glacieibacterium > Glacieibacterium frigidum. The sequence continues at coordinate 1,188,946 of NZ_VJWA01000002.1, read as the reverse complement.
CTGTTCTGGTCGCTCGATTTCTCGGTTGCCGCGGTTGCCGCGAATACGCAGAGTGCACTGCCCGAAAGCCTGCGTCTTGCGGCTGCGGTGCTGCGCCCCGGCGGCGTGTGGCCGGTCGCGGCGGCGCTGGTCGCATGGGTCGGCGCGGTGCTGGCGTGGCGGGGGGCGGCGCGCTCCGTCCTCGGCGTGATCGGCGGCGTGTCGGTGGCGCTGCATGCGGTGCTGCTGATCGCCGCGCCGTTCACGCGCCTCGATCCGGCGCCGGTCGAGGGCGCGGGCTTCGCTTCTGTCTGGCGCGACCGGCTTGCGACGCTGGGCCTGCCTGCTGCCGCACCCGTCGTGGCGATGCCCTTCGCTGTCGGGGCGCGTGCCGACGGCGTGGCGCTCGACACGGTCAACCCGGTCGGGGGACAGGATTCGACTGCCATCGTCGGCGACGTGCGGGTGACGATCGACGGCGCCGACCTCGTGCTGCATCCCGAATGGCGCGAGACGATCCTGCCGCGCCATGCCTCGGGCGTTCCCGACACGGGGTGCAGCGGGCTCGGCTGCTGGCGCGCGACAATCGGCCCGCCGATGGGTGACGCGCGCTTCATGGTCTCGGTCGCGCGCGTGACGGTCTGGCCGTTCTTGGCGGCTGCCGTGGCGCTGGGTGCGCTGCTCGGCTGGGCGGGCCTCCGCGCGCGGGGGCGCCGATGATCGCGATCCTCGTCATCCTGACGGCAGCCGCGGCGCTCGCGGTGATGCTGCCGCGCGGGCGCCCGGGGCGCGACGTGCGTGTCGCCGTCGCGGTGACGCTCGTCGCGGGCCTGTCCGCTTACGCCGCGACCGGCCGCCCGCTGTTGCCCGCCGCGCCGCCGCAGGCCCTGCCGATCGACCGCACGCGGACCCTGTTCGAGACCGAGCGCCAGGCGCGCCTGCCGCGCTTCGGCCCTGCGGCGGCGTGGCTGACCTTCGCCGATGCACTGCTGCGCGCCGATGGCAGCGCGATGGCGATCCGCGGCCTGCGCGGCGAGATCGACGTCCACCCAAGCGATGTCGAGCTGTGGATCGGGCTGGGCCATGCCCTCGCGGTCCATGCGGGGCGGGTCGGCGATGCCTCGCGGCTCGCGTTCGACCGGGCGGCAGCGCTCGCTCCCGACAGTCCGCACCCGGCCTTCTTCCTGGGGCTGACGCAGTTCGAGACCGGCGACCGCGCGGGTGCGGCGGCGACGTGGCGGGCGCTCAAGGGCCGCGCACTGCCGGTCCATGATCTCGACGCCTGGATCACGCGCGCCGAACGCTAGAGCTTGGTGCCGGCTTCCGCCTCCAGCCGGTCGCGGATGCGGCGCATGCCGTACCACACGCCGCCGACGAGCAGCGGCGCGAGAAGTCCCGCCGCGAGCGTCGCGTCGAAGCGCGGCCAGGCATGCTCCATCGCCTTGAGCGCATAAACCGCTAGGCTGAGCAGGTAATAGCTGATCGCCGCGACCGACAGGCCCTCGACGAGGCGCTGCAGGCGCAGTTGCAATTGCGCGCGCCGGTCCATCGACAGCAGCAGCGCGGCGCTCGATTCAGACGACGCGACCTCGACTCGCGTCGACAGCATCTGGCCGGTACGCGCGATCCGGGCGATCGCCTCGCGCTCGCGTTCCGCCACCGTGTCGCAGGTGCGTAGCGCAGGTGCCAGCCGCCGCTCCATGAACGAGCTGAAAGTCTGCAGCCCCGCGATGGGGGCCTCGCGCAGCGCCGCGATGCGGTCGCGGACGATGTCGTGATAGGCGCGGCCCGCGCCGAAGCGGAACGAGGTGCGCGCGTTGAGCGCTTCCGCCTCGCCCGCCAGCACGACGAGGCGGGCGAGCAGCCGCCGGTCCTTCTCGACCCCGCTGTCATGCGCGAGTTGCGCCGCAAGCTCGCCCGCCTCGCCCTCGATGCGCGCCAGCTCGCGCCCCGCTTCGCGCGCCAGCGGAAAGGCGAGCAGCGCCATCAGGCGGTAGGTCTCGACCTCGAGCAGTCCCAGCGCAAGGCGCCCCGCGACCGCCGCATCGGCGGAGTCGGCGACCAGGAAATAGCGGGTGAAGCCGCGCGCATCTGGGCGCAGGTCGGTGAACACCTGCGCCGCGCCGTCGAGCAGCTGCGCGCCGATCGCATCGCCGCCGAGAAGCGTCCCGATTGACGCCGCGGTCTCGCCCGTGCGCAGGTCGAGCGTGGTGGCGACGAGCAGTTCGCCGGGCAGACCCGCGACCCAGGCCTGCGGTGCACGGTCGTGCGCATCCTCCAGCGTCGCATGCGCCGGGTCGGAGGCGCGGAAGAAGGTCCAGGTCGAGAATTCGGTATGCCGCTCCCAGCGCAGCGACCAGGTGCCGGCGTCGAGCGCACACCAGCGCGACTCGGGCCCGGGCTCGGCGGCGCCGAGCTGGCGGCACAGCGCGGTCATGTGCGCGCGGTCGTCGGCCAGCCCCGCCTCCCCCGACAGCGTCGCGAGGCGCGTCGCCACCGTCGGGCTGCTCAGCGGCGTGTAGGGGCGTGCATGCGCCTCGGCCAGCAGCGCGTCGCGTTCGGGATGTATCCGCCAGTTCGTCATGCCTGCCCCTGTCCGCGTGCGTTCAGCCTAGCGCAATCGGCGCGGGTGCCAAGCTGCGACACCGGCACCAGATGTTGTCGCAGCGGAGCGATTGCGAGGGGTCGGCGTTTGTGTAAGGTCGCGCACGTTATCGACACCACGCCTTGGGAGACACGGATGACTAAGCGTTTCAACATCGGATTTGCCGTCGCTGCACTGTGCTTTGCGGCCCCTGCTCTGGCTGCCCTGCCGCAGGCGAAGGGTCCTATCCCCAAGGGCGTCGCCGCCAACGGGGCGAAGGTCTTTGTGCAGTGCAAGACGTGTCACGTCACCACCGAAGGCGTGAACCGCATCGGACCGTCGCTGCATGCCGTCGTCGGCCGCAAGGCGGGCACCGTGCCGAAGTACACCTATTCGGCAGCGAACAAGAACAGCGGCCTGATCTGGACCGAGGCCGAATTGTTCACCTACCTCGAGAACCCGCGCAAGGTCGTGCCGGGTACCAAGATGTCGTTCGCGGGCCTGAAGAAGCCGCAGGACCGCGCCGACCTCATCGCCTGGCTGAAGACGCAGTAAGCCTGCGCCTGAGATCGTAAAGGTGTGCGGGGAGGCTGAGCGCCAGCCACCCCGCCACCACCCACCATTCAGCCCCGGTCAGCGCGCTGCGCACGGCGAGCAGGATTAGCGCGCCGGGCAACAGCGCCGGCAGCACGTCGGCCCGCCGCCTGGCGATCAGCCACACCGCCTCGACGGCGAGTACCCCCAGAACGATATCGACCGCCCGCCCGCTGGCGAACAGCGCGCCGAGCGTTTCGGTCAAGGCTTGGCCGGCGAACGCGGCGGTGCGCGCCCGACCGACTGGAACAGGTGCAGCGTGTCCTTGATGAAGATCTTGACGTGCGCCATCGGGTCACGCCGGACCAGCGCCTTGTTCATATACGCCTCCCACGTCAGGCGCTGAACGTCTGGGTCTTCGCACATCTTGACGAAGCGCTCGCGGCGCTTGTCCGACGAATACCAGAAATACTGCATGATCCCGAGGACGCGGAACACCGTGCCGTGGGCCTTCATGAAGCGCTTGCGCGCCGTGCGCAGGGCCTTGGGGTTGCCCGTGGTCAGCAGTTCGCCGACCGCCTGCGCCGCGAGGTCGCCGCAGGTCATGGCGTAGTAGATGCCCTCGCCCGACGCCGGCGCGACGACCCCCGCGGCATCGCCGGCGACGATGACGTCACGGCCATTGTCCCAGCGCTTCAGCGGCTTCAACGGGATCGGCGCACCTTCGCTGCGGATCGTTTCCTGCGCGTCGAGGCCCGTCGAGCCGCGCAACCGCTTCACCGCATCGCGCAGTTCGAAGCCCTTGTTGGCGCTGCCGACGCCGATCGACGCCTGGTCGCCGTGCGGGAAGATCCACGCATAGAAGTCGGGCGACAGCTTGCCCTGGTAATAGACGTCGCAGCGCGCGCGGTCGAAACCGTCGCTGTCGACCGTCGGCGAAGCGACGACCTCGTGATAAGCGAAGACGAAGGGCATCTTGTCGGCGCCCTTCAGCACCTGGCGCGCGACGCCCGAACGCGCCCCGTCGCAACCGATGACGGCACGGGCGCGGACGCTCTCCGCCTCGCCGCCGCGGGTGCGGCGATAGACGACGAGCGCGGTGCCGTCGGCGTCGCGGTCGATCTTCTCGTAGGTGCCGACGCGGCGCTCGGCCCCGGCGGCGGCCGCGCGCTCGCGCAGGGCCTCGTCGAATTCGCCGCGGTCGACCATGCCGACGGTGCCCTCGCCGACCGGCATGTCGACGGCCTTGCCCGACGGCGCGATCATCCGCGCCAGGCTCGATTTGCCGACGATCAGGTGATCGGGAATGTCGAAGTCGCGGATCGCCACCGGCGGGATGGCGCCGCCGCACGGCTTGATGCGCCCGGCGCGGTCGAGCAGCAGCACCTTGCGCCCGGCGCGCGCCAGCGTCGTCGCGGCGGTTGCGCCCGACGGGCCGCCGCCGATCACGACGCAGTCATAGGTCTCGGTCATGCGCCTGCTCCCACCATGTTTCCGCTGCGGCCCGGTGCCGCGATGCGCAGTGCCATGACCGCCGCCGCGACGAACAGCGCGGCCTCGATCGCGAACACCAGCCCGAACGACTGGACGTCATTGCCCGTCAGCGCTCGCATCGCGTCGACGCCGGCGGCACCCAGGAAGCCGCCCATTGCAAAGCCGATCGCCTGTGCCGCGCCCCAGACGCCCATGCGCACGCCCTCGCGGCCCGGTCCGTCGGCGCCCGCGAGGCCCATCATCGATCCGATCGCGGCGACCGCGAAAACGCCGTTGGCGAAACCCAGCACCGCGACATTGACCTGCAGCGGCCAGCCCGGCCCGGCGTCCGCCGCGACCACCAGCCCGACCAGCGCCAGCGCCGAGCCGCCGCAGCCGCCGACGATCCAGCCGCGCAGCAGTGCCCGCCCGCGCGCGAACGCGTTGCCGAGCACGCCGACGAGCAGCATGCCCGCGAGCACGCCGCCATGCTGGATGCCCGCGAGGCTGGTGGACTCGCCCGGGGTGAACCCGAAGCGCAGGCCCGCGAAGGGCTCGAGGATCAGGTCCTGCGCGCTGTAGGCCAGCATCGACAGGAAGACGAAGACGGTGAAGCGGCGCGCCGCAGTGTCGGCCCAGATCTCGGCGAGAACGGTCATGAACGGTGCGCCCGCCTCGCCGTGGACCGGCGCATGGCGCGGCTGCTCGACGCCCCAGATCGCGAGCAGCGCGACGACGAGCGCAGCAAGCGCGACGCCCGACACGACATAGGTCAGGCGCTGCGGGCTGAACGGATCGATCAGCTGCCCGGCGATGCCGGCGGTGACGACGATCCCGGCGATCATCATGATCCACGTCATCGCCGCCGCCGCAGGACGCCGCGCGGGCGCGACCTCGCTCGCCAGTAGTGCGAGGAGCGATGTCCCCGCCGCACCGACGCCGCCGCCGATCATGGTGAACGCGACCACCGCGAGCAGCGGCCCGGCGACCGGGCGGCTGGTCATCATCAGCGTCGCGTCGCACGCCAGCACCGCGCCCAATGCCAGCGCCGCCATGCCACCGGCGATCCACGGCGTACGCCGCGCGCCGGCGTCGGAGCCGTGGCCCCAGCGCGGGCGGCTGAGCTGCACGACATAATGCCAGGCGACCAGTCCCGCAGGGATCATCGCGGGCAGCGCATATTCGACGACCATGACGCGGTTGAGCAGCGACGTCGCGAGCATGACGATCGCGCCGATCGCCGATTGCACAAGTCCCAGACGCGCGATGCCGAGCCAGCCGAGGCCAGGCGCCGCGGTCACGCCGCGAGCCCGATCGCGGCCGCGAGCATGCCAAGTACGTAGAGCGTCACGCCGGTGCCGTTGTACCAAGGTGCCCGGCCGCGCGGATCCTCGACGAGGCGCAGCATGCACGCGATCTGCAGGCCCAGCGACACGACGACGGCGAGCGCGGCATAATCATGCCCCCAGCGCGCCAGCAGCACCGCGACCACCGCCTGCGGCACCGCCATGACGATGCACGCGAGCTGGGCGGCGCGCTCGACGCCCAGCGTCACGGGCAGCGACCGTACGCCCATGACCTTGTCGCCCTCGACCGCCTTAAAATCATTCAGCGTCATGATGCCCCACGCCCCCAGGCTGTACAGCCCGATGACGATCAGTACCGGCGTTGGCGGCAACGTGCCGAGCAGCGCGGCGGCGCCGGTGAACCACGCCAGCCCTTCGTAGCTCAGCGCGACGGCGGCAGGACCCCACCAGCCCGACAGCTTGAGGCGCAGCGGCGGCGCGCTGTACGCCCAGCCCGACGCGAGGCCGACGACGGTCGCGATCAGCACCCACGGCCCGATCAGCGCGGCGACGGCGAGCGAGACCAGCGACCCCGCGACCGCGATGCCCAACCCCCAGCGCCCCGGGATACGCCCCGACGGGATCGGCCGGTTGGGCTCATTGATCGCGTCGACATGCCGGTCGAACCAGTCGTTGACCGCCTGGCTAGTGCCGCAGACGATCGGCCCGGCGAGGAGCATTCCGGCAATCAGGAACGGCCAGCGCTCGGCGAGCGGCACACCCGACGAGACGACGCCGCACATGAACGCCCACATCGGCGGAAACCAGGTGACGGGCTTGAGCAGCGCGAGAACGTCGCGCGGTTTCGGGCGCGTGCGCGACGGTCCCGAAACGGTCAGGGTGGCGGTGTCGGTCACGGTCGAAAGCTACCACTACGCCCGAAAGCGTCAAGCTGGCTGGACACTATTCGGCCTTCCAGACGGCAAGTTCGTTGCCCGCCGGATCACGGAAATGGAAGCGCCTGCCGCCCGGAAACGCGAAGATGGCGCGACTGATCGTCCCGCCCGCGGCACGGACCTGCGCCTCCGCCGCCTCGAGGTCGTCGACCGCGATCACCGGCAGCGGCGCCGCGCTCGCCTCAGCCATGTCGCCGGTCAGGCCGAGGTCGACATCGCCCGTCGTCGTGCACGCATAATCGGGGCCGTAGTCGGTCAGGGCCCAGTCGAACGCGGCGGCGTAGAAGGCGCGCGTCGCGGCGAAATCACAAGCCGGCAGCTCGACATAGTTGATCCGGGCCGCGCTCATTCATCGGCGCTCGACAGATTGCCGATGCCGTGGCGGTGCAGCTTGGAATAGAGCGACTGGCGGCTGAGGCCGAGGATTTCGGCGGCACTCGCGCGGTTGTCGGAGGTGTAGGTCAGCGCCGCCTCGATGCACAGCCGCTCGATCAGGTCGGTCGACTCGCGCACGATGTCCTTCAGCGGCACGCGCCCGACGAGTTCGGTCAGCTGCTCGACCGAGCGGGGCAGCGCATGACCCGGCGGTGCCGCATCGAGCCGCACGCGCCGCGTCGTCCGCAGGCTGAAGCCGAAGCACGGCTGCCCCGGCACGCCCGCCAGCACGGCCGACACCTCGACCTCTTCCTCGCCGCCACGCTGGCCGCGGACGATGGTGGCGAAGTTGCGCACCGCGCCGTGACTGCGCAGCTGCTGCACCAGCACGCCCAGATCGATGCCCGGCCGCCCGAGGTAGCGCGACAGTGCGGTGCCGCGCAGGTCGCCGCGCCGCGACGACTGGGTGAAGTCGAGGAAGGCGGCATTTTCGGCGAGGATGTCGAGATTGTCGTCGGTCAGCACGAAGGCATCGGGCAGCTTGTCGAGCACGTCGATCAGGCGCCGGTCGGCGTCGGGCGGCTCGATCGCCGCAACCGCATCGGCCGCGGTCAGGCGGACGAGGAAGAACGAACCCCGGTCGGCACGGAACAGCGTCGCGGCCATCGCATATTCGGTCGCATCGTCCGTCATGCGGACGCGCACCAGGTCGCTCTGCTCGGCCGCCGCGACCGCGCCGAGCAGGGTCAGCGCCGACTCGCGCGACGCCTCGTCGAGCATCTGGACGAAGGGCTGGCCGGTCAGGCGCGCCTCGCTCCGCGTCAGCGCACGCGCGGCGGGGTTGGCCTCGGTGATGCGGCGCGTCGCGGTATCGACGACGAACACCGCCTCCGCCGACTGGTCGAAGAGCAGGCGGTAGCGCGTCTCCATCTGGCGCAGCTGGACATAGTCGCGCTCCATCGACTGCTGCGCGGCGAGCAGGCGCTGCTGCAGGGAGGCGGCAGCGCGCATGTCGCGGCCGATGGCGATGACGCGCCCGTCGTGCGCGGCGTCGATCGCCAGGTAGCGGATCGGCACCTCGCCGTCGCCGCCGCCATGGTTGACCTGGCGCCAGCGCGGCGGCGCGCGTGTGCCGGCGTCGCGCAGCATGTCGGCGACCTTGCCGCGGCTGTCGACCGTGACGGTGTCGATCCACGGCCGATCGCGCCACGCCTCGAAGCCTTCGTTCGCCAGGTCGCCGCTGCCGAGTGCCACGTCGCGGATGATGCCGTCAGCGTCGATGACCAGCGCGACATCGCCCGAGGCGGCGATGACGCGCGCCGCGAGATCGGCGTCGACGCCGGCGAGCAATGCGGCGGCCCTGCGGAAGGGAACCGCGCCCGCGAGCGAAGACGAAAGATCCATCTCTCAGCCGTCGCGGGTCGCGGCGGCGGCAATGCCCTGGGCAGTTTCAACCATGTCCGGCGATCGGTGAGTCGGCGCGTAAGGCGAGCACGTCGAGCAGCGACTCGGCGACCAGCACCGCCTGGCGCGCGTCGAGCGCGGTGGCATCCGCCCCGCACCCGTCCGCCCAGTCGGGATGATCGATGAACACCCGCCCGCCGACCAGAACGCCGAGGCGGGGATTGCGCGACGCGGCGCGCAGCGAAGCGATGACGGCGGGCAGGCGCGCGACATTCTCGGCGACGCTGACCGTCAGGCCGACGATCTCGAACCAGCGCGATCCGACCAGCGCGACCAGGTCCGCCTCGGATGCGCCGGGCTCGCTCGCCGTCGTCCAGCCGGCGCGGCGGAAGAATTCCTCGACCATCAGCGAGCCGAAGCCATGCTGCTCACCCGGCAGCGGCGCAAACAGCGCGCGGCGTTCGCCGCCCCGGCGCTCAGCGGCACCCGGCGTGCGCGCGGCGAGTTCGTGGACGATTTCCTGCAGCCGCCACAATGCCATGGTGACATCGACGAAGTCGCAGGCATCGGCGTCCCAGAGTTCGCCGAGATGGCGCGCGGCGGGGGCGAGAATATCGAGGAACACCGCCTCGACCGAATGGCCGCTGGCGATCAGCGCGTCGACCTCGACGAGCAGGCCGTACGCCTCCTGGCGCAGCGCCGCGACGGCGAAGCGCTCGGCGGTGCCGACGTCGATCGGCGTGGCCGGGCCCTTGCGGCCAACGGAATCGATGCCGCGATGGGCGAGCAGCAGGCGCGGGATGATCTCGCCTTCGACGAGGCGGTGCAGCGCGAAGGGCGACAGCATTGCCGGATCGAAGGACTCGGCGTCACCGCCGCCCTCGCGCCCGCGTCCCCCACTGCGAAGATCGATCCGTGAAGCCATGGTGCGGCCTCTCCCCCTTGATACGCGGACACTGACCCAAGGGCTGCCGTTACCGGTCTGTCCCCTTCCGTCAAAAGCTAGCGCGCGCATCACCACGTGGCAATCCTGCCCGAAACTGCGACCGATTGTCCAGTTCGCCTTACGTCCAATACAATTGACACCTTTGGTCGGGCTGCTAGGCTTTCTTTCAAGACATCGGGCCCGCCGGGTACCGGGCGCGAAGCGACAAGGGGACGACTGGGTCGGATGGCGAGCGCGGGACTCTATACAGCGGAAGAGCGGGTACGGCGCGATGCCACCCCGTGGACGCTGGTCCAGGGCATTCTCGCACCGGTGCAGTTCCTCGCCTTCGCGGTCAGCCTGGTGCTGGTGCTGCGCTATCTCGACAGCGGCGCCGGCGAAACCGCGGCGACGGTATCGATCATCGTCAAGACATTGCTTTTGTACACGATCATGGTGACCGGCGCGATCTGGGAGAAGGTCGTGTTCGGCCGGTATCTGTTCGCGCCTGCCTTCTACTGGGAAGACGTGTTCTCGATGCTCGTGCTGGCGCTGCACACCGCCTATCTGGTGTGCCTGGCGACCGGCTGGCTTGAGCCGCGCGCGCTGATGTGGCTCGCGCTGGCGGCCTACGCGACCTACGTGATCAATGCCGGGCAGTTCATCCTGAAGCTGCGCGCCGCGCGCCTGCAGGGCAGTGCGCCTGCCGGGGTAACGGCGTGAACACCGCCCTCGCCGCTGCCGCCGCCCCGCGCCCCATCCTGCGCGAGCGTGGCCAGCGCGAAGTATTCTGCGGCCTGACCGGCATCATCTGGCTGCACCGCAAGGTTCAGGACGCTTTCTTCCTCGTCGTCGGCAGCCGCACCTGCGCGCACCTGCTGCAGTCGGCAGCGGGCGTCATGGTGTTCGCCGAGCCGCGCTTCGCCACAGCGATCATCGAGGAGCGCGACCTCGCCGGTCTCGCCGACGCGAACGAGGAACTCGATCGCGTCGTCGCGAAGCTGCTGGCGCGCCGGCCCGAGATCAAGTTGCTCTTCCTCGTCGGGTCGTGCCCCAGCGAAGTCATCAAGCTCGACCTGAGCCGCGCCGCGGCGCGCCTGTCGGAATCGCAGCCGGGCGTGAAGATCCTCAACTATTCGGGTTCGGGCATCGAGACGACCTTCACGCAAGGCGAGGACGCCTGCCTCGCCGCGCTGGTGCCGGCGTGCCCGGTCGCGCCGACCAACGCCCGCCGCCTGCTGATCGTCGGCGCACTGCCCGACATCGTCGAGGACCAGTTCCGCCGCCTGTTCGCCGAGCTTGGCATCGAGCGCGTCGACAGCCTGCCGCCGCGCCGCGCCAAGGACCTGCCGCAGGTCGGCCCGGGCACGGTGTTCCTGCTCGCCCAGCCGTTCCTCGGCGACACTGCGCAGGCGCTCGAGGATCGCGGCTGCAAGCACCTGCCGGCGCTGTTTCCCTTCGGTGCCGAGGGCACGACCGCCTGGCTGCACGCCGCCGCGCAGGCGTTCGGCATCGACGAGATGCACTTCCGCGCGGTCGTCGCGCCAGGCCGTGCGAGGGCCAAGCGCGCGCTGGAGCGCCACGCCGAGCGCCTGGCGGGCAAGACGATCTTCTTCATGCCCGACTCGCAGCTCGAGGTGCCGCTGGCGCGCTTCCTCGCGAACGAGCTCGGCATGACCCCGATCGAGGTCGGCACCCCGTATCTGCATCGCGCGCACATGGCGGACGAGCTGATCGCGCTGCCCGAGGGCGTGCTGATCAGCGAAGGCCAGGACGTCGACAAGCAGCTCGACCGCGTCCGTGCAGCCAAGCCCGACCTGACCGTCTGCGGCCTCGGCCTCGCAAACCCGCTCGAGCGCGAAGGGCTGACGACCAAATGGTCGATCGAGCTGGTGTTCTCGCCGGTCCACGGCTTCGACCAGGCAGGCGACCTCGCCGAGCTGTTCGCCCGGCCGCTGGTTCGGCGGGACAAGGTCGCGAGCCTGCCCAAGAGCGCGCCATGCAACTGACGGTGTGGACCTATGAAGGCCCGCCGCACGTCGGCGCGATGCGCGTCGCGACCGCGATGGAGGGGGTGCACTACGTCCTCCACGCGCCGCAGGGCGACACCTACGCCGACCTGCTGTTCACGATGATCGAGCGTCGCGGCAAGCGCCCGCCGGTGACCTACACGACCTTCCAGGCGCGCGACCTCGGCACCGACACCGCCGAGCTGTTCCAGTCCGCCGCGCGCGACGCCTATGCGCGCTTCTCACCGCAAGCGATGATCGTCGGGGCGTCGTGCACCGCCGAGCTGATCCAGGACGATCCCGCAGGCCTCGCGCTGGCGATGGCGCTGCCGATCCCGGTGATCGCGCTCGAACTGCCGAGCTACAGCCGCAAGGAGTGTTTCGGCGCAAGCGAGACCTTCTACCAGCTGGTCCGCACGCTGACCGACCAGAACCTCAAGCCCGCACCCCGCGAGGGCCGCCGCCCCCGTGCCAACCTGCTCGGGCCCACCGCGCTCGGCTTCCGCCACCGCGACGATGTCGTCGAGGTCACGCGCCTGCTCAACGACATCGGCGTCGACGTCGCCGTCGTCGCGCCGCTGGGTGCGACGCCCGCCGACCTGGCGCGGCTGGGTGAGGCCGATTTCAACGTCTCGATGTACCCCGAGACGTCGGACACCGCGGTGCGCTGGCTCGAAAAGACGCTGGGCCAGAAGTACACGCGCACCGTGCCGATCGGCATCGGCGCAACCAACGAGTTCATCGCCGAGGTCTGCGGTCTCGCCGGCCTGCCCGTGCCGTCGGTGCCCGCCGACTCGCGCATGCCGTGGTGGTCGCAGTCGGTCGACTCGACCTATCTGACCGGCAAGCGCGTCTTCATTTTTGGCGACGCCACCCACGCCGTCGCCGCCGCCCGCGTCGCCTCGACCGAGCTGGGGTTCGAGGTCGTGGGGCTCGGCTGCTACAACCGCGAATTCGCGCGCGACGTCCGCGAGGCTGCGAAGCTCTACGGCGTCGAGCCGCTGATCACCGACGACTATCTCGCGGTCGAGGATGCCATCGCTGCGTCGGCGTGCGAGCTGGTGCTCGGCACGCAGATGGAGCGTCACATCGCCAAGCGCCTTCGCATCCCGTGCGCGGTGATCTCGTCGCCCGTCCACGTCCAGGATTTTCCGGCGCGCCACTCGCCCCAGATGGGGTTCGAAGGCGCGAACGTTATCTTCGACACCTGGATCCACCCGCTGGCGATGGGGCTGGAGGAGCACCTCCTCACCATGTTCCGCGACGATTTCGAGTTCAACGACGCGGCCGGATCGAGCCACCTAGGCGGGCATGGCGCTGCGGCTCCGGTCGCCGAAGCCGAGCCCGAAGTTGCCGCCCCGGTGCAGCCGGGCGGCTGGACCGCGGAGGCCGAGCGCGAGCTGATGAAGATCCCGTTCTTCGTGCGCGGCAAGGCGCGCCGCAACACCGAGGCGTTCGCCGCGATGAAGGGCCTGCCGTCGATCACGCTCGAAACCCTCTACGACGCGAAGGCGCACCATGCGCGCTGACCCTCTGGCCACCGGCGAGGCGACCCCGCGCGTGCGGGTGGTCATCGTGACCCTCGACAATCATCTGTCGGGTGCAGCCGAGCGTGCCGCGGTCGCCCTGGCGCAGGACGGCATCGACCTCGCCTTCCACGCCGCCGCCGATTTCAGCGCGCACGATCACGCGCTGCAGGCGGTCCATGCCGATATCGCACAGGGCGACATCATCCTGTCGTCGATGCTGTTCCTCGAGGATCATATCCACGCCGTCCACGGCGCGCTGAGCGACCGCCGCGAGAGCTGCGACGCGATGATCTGCCTGATGTCGGCGCCCGAGATCGTCAAGCTGACGCGCATGGGCAGCTACCGCATGGATGCGCCCGCCAAGGGGCTGATGGCGCAGCTGAAGAAACTGCGCGGCAAGCCCGGTGCCGGCCAGGGCGCGAGCGCCGGCGAGAAGCAGATGAAGATGCTGCGGCGCCTGCCGAAGCTGCTCAAGTTCATCCCCGGCGCGGCGCAGGACGTCCGCCAGTATTTCCTGACGCTGCAGTATTGGCTCGCGGGCAGCGACGACAACGTCGTGCAAATGGTCCGCGCGCTCGTCGACCGCTACGCCGCCGGCGACCGTATCGCGCTGAAGGGCCGCACCAAGGCTGCCGCCCCGCAGGAATATCCCGAGGTCGGCGTCTATCACCCGTCGCTCCCGGCACGGATGAGCGAGATCGCCGACGTGCTGCCGTCGCCGCAGGTCGTGAACGGCACGATCGGGCTGCTGCTGCTGCGCTCCTACGTGCTGGGCAAGGATGCCGAGCACTACGACGGCGTCATCGCGGCGTTCGAGGCCAAGGGCCTGAAGGTCATCCCGGCGTTCGCCAGCGGCCTCGACGCGCGTCCGGCCATCGAGAAATTCTTCATGAAGGACGGCGTCGTCGCCATCGACGCGCTCGTCTCGCTGACCGGGTTCAGCCTCGTCGGCGGCCCCGCCTACAACGACAGCAGCGCCGCCGAGGAAGTCCTGGCTTCGCTCGACGTGCCCTACATTGCCGCGCACCCGCTCGAATTCCAGACGCTGCAGCAGTGGGGCGGCAGCCGCCAGGGCCTGTTGCCGCTCGAATCGACGATCATGGTGGCGCTGCCCGAGCTCGACGGCGCGACCGGCCCGCACGTCTTCGGCGGCCGCTCGGACGGCACCGGCACCCCGTGCACCGGCTGCGCCAACCGCTGCGTATTCCCCGGCGGCGGGCTGGTGCGCGAGATGCGCTCGTGCCCCGAGCGTGCCGCGGCGCTGGCATCGAAGGTCCTCAAGCTCGCCGAGCTGCGCCGCACCGAGCGCGCCGCGCGTCGCCTGGCGATCGTGCTGTTCAACTTCCCGCCCAACGCCGGTGCCACCGGCAGCGCGGCTTTCCTCGCGGTGTTCGAATCGCTGTTCAACACGCTCCACGCGCTCGCCCGCGCCGGCTATTCGGTCGATGTCCCCGACAGCGTCGCGACGCTGAGCGACGCGATCCTGAAGGGCAATTCGGAGCGCTACGGCGCCGACGCCAACGTGCATGCCAAGGTCTCTGCCGACGATATCGTCGCGCGCGAGCCGCACCTCGCGCAGATCGAAGCGTCGTGGGGCCCGGCCCCGGGCAAGGCGCTCAGCGACGGCAGCAACGTCTTCGTCATGGGTGCGGCATTCGGCAACGTCCTCGTCGGCGTCCAGCCCGCCTTCGGCTACGAGGGCGACCCGATGAAACTGCTGTTCGAGGGCCAGTTCGCCCCGACTTACGCCTTTTCGACCTTCTACCGCTACCTGCGCGAGGATTTCGGCGCGCATGCGGTGCTGCACTTCGGCACCCACGGCGCGCTCGAATTCATGCCCGGCAAGCAGGTCGGGATGACCGCAGATTGCTGGCCCGAGCGGCTGATCGGCGACCTGCCCAACATCTATCTTTACGCCGCGAACAACCCCAGCGAGGGCGCGATCGCCAAGCGCCGGTCGGGCGCGACGCTCGTCAGCTATCTGACCCCGCCGATCGCCGAGGCCGGGCTGTACAAGGGGCTGCTCGACCTCAAGGCGTCGGTCGATCGCTGGCGCAGCACCGACCCCGATGCGCACGACGAGCGCGCGCTGCTGCTGCCCGTGATCGCCGAACAGGCCGCGGCGCTCGACCTCGACGGGTCGGACCCGAGCAGCCTCGCGGCAAAGCTGTACGAACTCGAATCGCAGATGATCCCGCACGGCCTGCACGTCATCGGCACGCCGCCGTCGGCCGCCGAGCGTGCCGGCATGATCGCCGCGATGGACCAGGAAGACGGCCGCGACTTCGCCGCGCTCGATGCGCTGCTCGGCGTCGACCACGAGACCCCCGCGCTGATCCACGCGCTCGACGGCGGCTATATCCGCCCGGTCGCGGGCGGCGACGTGCTGCGCAACGCCGAGATCGCGCCGACCGGGCGCAACATCCACGGCTTCGATCCCTTCCGCCTGCCGTCGAACTACGCCGTCGCCGACGGCTGCGCGCAGGCCGAGCGGCTGATCGCGCGCCACGTCCAGGACAGCGGCAAACTGCCCGAGTCGGTCGCGATGGTGCTGTGGGGCAGCGACAATCTGAAGTCCGAGGGCGCGCAGGTCGCGCAGGCGCTCGCGCTGATGGGCGCCCGCCCGCGGTTCGACTCGTACGGCCGCCTCGCGGGCGCCGAACTGATCGACCTCGCCGACCTCGGCCGCCCGCGCATCGACGTGGTGACGACGCTCAGCGGTATCTTCCGCGACCTGCTGCCATTGCAGACCCGCATGCTCGCCGAGGCGGCGTGGCTCGCGTCGAGCGCCGACGAGCCGTCGGAGATGAATTTCGTCCGCAAGCACAGCCTCGCGCACATGGCGGCGCACGGCTGCGACCTCGAGACCGCAGCGCTGCGCGTCTATTCGAACGCCGAAGGCCAGTACGGCGCCAACGTCAACGCGATGATTGACTCGGGCGTGTGGAGCGATCCCGACGAGCTGGCGGACGCGTACGAGAACAAGAAGGGTTATGCGTACGGCCGCACCGGCGCCCCGGTTCGCCACGCCAAGCTGCTCGAATCGACGCTGAAATCGGTCGACCTCGCTTATCAGAACCTCGAATCGCTCGAACTCGGCATCACCAGCATCGACCAGTATGTCGACACGCTCGGCGGCATCAGCCGGTCGATCACGCGCGCCAAGGGTGGCGAGTCGGCCCCGGTCTATATCGGCGACCAGACGCAGGGGGCGGGCAAGGTCCGCTCCTTGAACGAGCAGGTCGCCCTTGAGACCCGGACGCGGATGCTCAACCCGGCATGGTACGAGGCGCAGCTGAAGCATGGCTTCGAGGGCGTGCGCCAGATCGAGGGGCAGCTGACGACGACCTTCGGCTGGAGCGCCACCACCGGGCAGGTCGACCCCTGGGTCTATCAGAAGATCAGCGAGACCTATGTTCTCGACGACGCGATGCGCGCGCGGATTTCGGAGCTGAACCCCAAGGCGTCGATGCGCGTCGCCGGGCGGCTGCTCGAAGCCTGTGAGCGCGACCTGTGGCGCCCCGATGCGGCAACGCTTGCGGCATTGCGCGCCGCGCACGATGATCTCGAAGACCGCCTCGAAGGCGTGACGGCAATGGCGGCTTAGGAATTTTTATGTCTGTACTTGAACTCGATCGGCCCAAGGCCACCCGCCCCGATGGCGAGGGATCTCTGCAGGTCAAGCTCGACCCCAATGAGAAGATCGGCAACGCCAAGGTCTTCGCCGTCTACGGCAAGGGCGGCATCGGCAAGTCGACGACCAGCTCGAACCTTAGCGCCGCGCTGTCGCTGCTCGGCAAGCGCGTCCTGCAGATCGGCTGCGACCCCAAGCACGACAGCACTTTCACGCTGACCAAGAAGCTGATGCCGACGGTCATCGACGTCCTCGAGACGGTCGACTTCCACCACGAAGAGCTTCGGCCCGAGGATTTCTGCTTCACCGGGTTCAACGGCGTGATGTGCATCGAGGCGGGCGGACCGCCCGCGGGCACCGGCTGCGGCGGCTATGTCGTCGGCCAGACGGTCAAGTTGCTCAAGCAGCACCATCTCCTCGAGGACACCGACGTGGTGATCTTCGACGTGCTCGGCGACGTAGTGTGCGGCGGCTTCGCGGCGCCATTGCAGCATGCCGAGCGCGCTGTCGTCGTCGCGGCGAACGACTTCGACTCGATCTTCGCGATGAATCGCATCGTCGCCGCGATCAAGGCGAAGTCGAAGAACTACGAGGTCCGCATGGCGGGCGTCATCGCCAACCGCTCGGCGGCGACCGACGAGATCGACCGCTTCAACGCCGCGACGGGCCTGAAGCGCCTCGCGCACTTCCCCGACCTCGACGAGATCCGCCGTTCGCGCCTCAAGAAGTGCACGGTGTTCGAGATGGACTCGACGCCGGCGCTCGAGGCGGTGAAGCTCGAGTACATGCGCCTCGCCGCGCAGCTGTACGCGGGCACCGATGCCCTCGACGCGATGCCGATGAAGGACCGCGACATCTTCGAGTTCCTGGGCTTCGAATGAGCGTCGGCGCGACATACGACGCGTATCGCGGGCGGTTGGAGACCTACTTCGACCGCACCGCGTTCGACGCCTGGGCAAAGCTGACCAGCGACGCGCCGGTCAGCGGCATCCGCGCGACGGTACGCGCCGGTCGCGACGAGATGCGCACCCGCCTGCTCGACTGGCTCCCCGCCGACCTGACGGGCAAGCGCATCCTCGATGCCGGCTGCGGCACCGGTGCACTGGCGGTCGAGGCAGCAAAGCGCGGCGCGAGCGTCGTCGCCGTCGATGTCTCGGCGCAGCTCGTCAACCTGGCGCGCGAGCGGCTGCCGTCGGAGCTCGACATCGACTTCCGCGCCGGCGACATGCTCGGCGACCACGGCGAGTTCGACCATGTCGTCGCGATGGACTCGCTGATCCACTACCGCTTCGCCGACATCGTCGCGGCGGCGGCGCGGCTGCAGGCGCGGACCCGCGGCACCCTGTTATTCACCGTCGCGCCGCGCACCCCGCTGCTGCTGGCGTTCCAGGGCATCGGCAAGCTGTTCCCGCGCAGCGACCGCTCGCCCGCGATCATTCCCGCGTCGCCCGCCCGCCTGATGCGCGACCTTGCGCAGAATGGCTGGACCGCCGGCCGCGACGCCCGCACCTCGACCGCCTTCTACAAGTCGCACGCCATCGAAATGGTGCGCGGCTGATGAGCAGGCTCGCCGCCCGCTGGACGAAGGTCGCCACGAGCTTCCTGCCGTTCGCCGACGCGGCGACACCCGAGCTGCCGCT
Source organism: Glacieibacterium frigidum (assembly GCF_007097155.1). GTDB lineage: Bacteria > Pseudomonadota > Alphaproteobacteria > Sphingomonadales > Sphingomonadaceae > Glacieibacterium > Glacieibacterium frigidum. Next base: position 1,170,618 of record NZ_VJWA01000002.1, on the reverse strand, counting down.
CGGCCGCCTGCTCCGCCTGTCGCTGTTCCAGCTGTCGTGCGGCATGGCCGCAGTGCTGCTGACCGGCACGCTCAACCGCGTAATGATCGTCGAGCTCGGCTTCCCGTCGCTGCTCGTCGCGGCGATGGTGTCGATCCCGCTGCTGTTCGCCCCGCTCAGGGCTCTGATCGGCCACAAGTCCGACCATCACCGGTCGGTGCTCGGCTGGAAGCGGGTGCCCTATATCTGGTTCGGCACGCTGCTGCAGTTCGGCGGCTTTGCCATCCTGCCGTTCGCGCTGCTGGTGATGACCGGCAAGGGCGATGGCCCGGCGATCTTCGGCGAGATCTTCGCGGTCGTCGGCTTCCTGATGATCGGCGCCGGCATGCACAGCGTCCAGACCGCCGGCCTCGCGCTCGCCACCGACCTCGCGCCGCAGGAGTCGCGTCCGCGCGTCGTCGCGCTGCTCTACGTCATGCTGCTCGTCGGCATGCTGGTGTCGAGCCTCGTCATCGGCGGGCTGCTGCAGGATTATTCGCCGACCCTGCTGGTGCAGGTCATCCAGGGTGCGGGCGCGCTGACCATGGTGCTCAACCTGATCGCGCTGTGGAAGCAGGAGGCGCGCAGCCCGCGCGCTGCCGCGGACGCACCGCCGGCCCCCGACTTCCGCGCGACGTGGCGCGAATTCGTCTCGGTCCCGCGGCACCGCCGCCTGCTGGTCGCGGTCGGCCTCGGCGCGGCGGCATTCGCGATGCAGGACGTGCTGCTGGAGCCCTTTGGCGGCCAGGTGCTGGGCCTCGGCGTCGGCGCGACGACGGTGCTGACGGCGCTATGGGCGACGGGCACGCTCGGCGGCCTCGGCCTTGCCGCGCATCTGCTCGCGAAGGATACCGATCCGCACCGCCTCGCCGGTTTCGGCGCAGTGGCGGGCACCTTTGCCTTTTCGCTCATCATCTTCGCCGGCGCGGTCGTCGAGCCCGCGCTGCTGCGTGCGGGCGCGATGGTCCTCGGCTTCGGCGGCGGGCTGTTCGCGGTCGGCACGCTGACGGCGGCGATGGGGCTGGCATCGGCACGCGGCGCGGGCCTGGCGCTCGGTGCCTACGGCGCTGTGCAGGCGACGTGCGCGGGAGTCGCGATCCTCGTCGGCGGCCTGCTCAAGGACGCGGTTGGTGCGGTGTCGGGCGCGAGTGCCGGCTACAGCACCGTCTATGCGCTCGAGATCGCGCTGCTCTTCATAACTCTCGTGGCGCTCGGCCCACTGGCGCGCCGCGAGACGGACACCACAAGTGGGCGCTTCGGACTCGCCGAGTTTCCCGGCTAAGATGAATTTTGGGAGGACGACATGGGCTATCAACTGACCGCCGGTCTCGACGTTGCCGAGCTTGCCTTGTGGGCGTTCTTCCTCTTCTTCCTGGGGCTGGTGGTCTACCTGCGCCGCGAGGACCATCGTGAAGGCTATCCGATGGAAGACGATGTCGGCGGTCGCATCGCGACCCGCAGCCTGCTCTTCGATCCCTCGCCCAAGACCTTCCACCTGCCCTTCGGCCAGGGCAGCGTGCAGGTGCCGCGCGCGAACGATCGTACCGGCAACATGTACAAGGGGCGCCGCACCGGTTCATGGAACGGCGCACCGTCCGAGCCGGTCGGCGATCCGCTGCTGGCGGGTATCGGGCCGGGCGCCTATGCGGACCGTTCGGACCATCCCGACATGAACATGGAAGGCCATCCGCGTATCGTGCCGCTGCGCGTCCAGCCCGATTTCTTCATCGCGGCGAAGGATCCCGACCCGCGCGGCTTCACCGTCGTCGGCGCCGACCGCGTCGTCGCCGGCACGGTCAGCGACATCTGGATCGACACCGCCGACCGCCTGGTGCGGTACATCGAGGTCGCGCTGCCGTCGGGCAAGTCGGTGCTGGCGCCGATGTTCATGGCGTCGGTCGACCGCAAGCGTCGCGCGATCGAGATCGACGCGGTGTGCGGCCGCCAGTTCGACAACGCGCCCGCGACGCCGGTGTCGAACACCATCTCGCTGAACGAGGAAGAGCGCGTCCAGGCCTATTTCGGCGCGGGCTATCTGTTCGCGACGCCTGATCGTGCCGAGCCGTTCCTGTGAACGAGTACGGGCATGAGGAGGTTCGCGGCCTGCCCGGCCGCCTGCCGCCCGGCGAGACCCTGCTGTGGCAGGGTTCGCCGGACTGGCGGCGGCTGGCGCGCGATGCCTTCCACACCTACCTCGTCGCGGCCTATTTCGGCGTGCTGCTCGTCTGGGCGGTGATCGATGCGGTGTCGCCGGGCGGTGCCGCGTCGCCGATCGGCATTGCCGCGACCGGCGCCGTGGCTGTCGCCGGGCTCGGGCTGCTCTACGGCCTCGCCTGGCTGTCGGCGCGCACGACGGTCTATTCGATTACCTCGAAGCGCGTCGTGCTGCGCTTCGGCATCGCGCTGCCCAAATGCGTCAACCTGCCGTTCGCGCAGGTCGGTGACGCGCGGCTGGCGGTCAACAAGGACGGCACCGGCGACATCGCGCTCGCGATGACGGCAAAGGTCTTGGGCTATGCCGCCCTGTGGCCGCACGCGCGGCCGTGGCAGCTCGCGAAACCCGAGCCGATGATGCGCGCGCTGCCCGACGTGGCAAGCGTCGCGGCGCTGCTCGCCGACGCCTGCGCCAAGGCAGTGCCGGGCGGCCGGCGTCTCGCAGTAACCGAGGACGTCGCCGACTTCGGCCCGGCGGTGGCGGCATGAGCCACAGCCACGACGCCAACGTCCCGCGCGGCGCGCTCATCGCGATGGGCGGCCTCGTCGCGGTCTCGCTGCTGCTCGTCGGCGCGGTCCGCATCGGGCTGGTCCCGCCCGCCGCATCGCCGGTCGGCGAGCGCGTCGCGGCCAAGGCCGTCGCGGTCAAGTCGCGCGACCTGGTGTTCATCGACACCGCCGCGGGCGACGTCGCGGTGCGCGACGTGGTGACCGGCAAGGTCGACACCGCGGTTGCGGCCGGCAGCAAGACGGGTTTCATCCGCGGGGTGATGCGCGGGCTGGCACGCGACCGGCATATCCGCGGGCTCGACGGCACCAAGCCGTTCCGCCTGACGCAATGGTCGAACGGCGACCTGACGCTGACCGACAGCGCAACGGGCCGGATCATCGAGCTCGGCGCCTTCGGCGAGACGAATCGCGCATCCTTCCAGGCGCTGCTGTGAAGTTCGACGTCGCCTGCACCGTGCACGTCGAGGTCAGTGCCGAGCGCTGCCGTGCCGACGTGCTGCTCGACGGCAACCTCGCGATGGGTCCGGGCGACCGCGTCCGCGTCCACGGCGAGCCGATCCGCGCGCGCATCGGCGAGGTGCGCAGCTATCGGCGCATGGCGACGGTCGAGCGCGCGGGCTGGCTGCGCCGGACGTGGACGAAGTTGTCCGGACATTTTGCGCTGACCGAGCTGTACGAAGTCAGCTTCACCGGAGCCATTCGATGAACGCACCCGTCGATCATTCGACGCTCCGGATCGCGCAGGAGGACACCGTCCTGTCCCCGCGGTTCTACACGACCGACTTCGCCGCGCTCGACGCGATCGACGTGTCGAGCGTGCGCGGGGAGTGGGATGCGCTGATCGCCGAGATGACCGCCGATCCGAACAAGCGGCATTTCAAGCGCACCAACGAGTTCGATGGCGTCATCGAAAGTCTCGAGCCCGCGCTGCGGCAGGAGTTCACCGACTTCCTCGTCAGCTCGATGACGTCCGAGTTCTCGGGCTGCATCCTCTATGCCGAGATCGCCAAGCGCGCGAAGAATCCCGACGTCAAGGCGCTGTTCCGCCTGATGGCGCGCGACGAGAGCCGCCACGCCGGCTTCATCAACGACAGCCTGAAGGATGCCGGTATCGGCATCGACCTGGGCTTTCTCACGAAGACCAAGAAATACACGTACTTCCGGCCGAAGTTCATCTTCTACGCGACCTATCTCAGCGAGAAGATCGGCTATGCGCGTTACATCACCATCTACCGCCACCTGGCCGCAAACCCGCACCTGCGCATTCACCCGATCTTCCAGTGGTTCGAGCTGTGGTGCAACGACGAGTTCCGTCACGGCGAGGCGTTCGCGCTGCTGATGCGCGCCGACCCGAAGCTGCTTAGCGGCGTCAACAAGCTGTGGATCCGCTTCTTCCTCGTTGCGGTCTACGCGACGATGTACGTGCGCGATCACAATCGCCCGGTGTTCCACGCCGCAATGGGCATAGATCCGACCGAATATGATTTCGAGGTCTTCCGCATCACCTCGCAGATCACCCGCCAGGTGTTCCCGCTGACCCTCGACACCGATGCGCCGGGATTCCGCGCGCTGCTCGAGAAGATGCGCGTGCTGGCTGACGGCATTGCCCAGGCGAAGAAGGAGGGCGGCTTCGCCAATCGCGTCAAGCGCCTCGGGCTGACGGCGGGGGTCGCCGTGACCTTCGCGCGCCTGTTCCTGTATCGCGCGCCGTCGAACGCACTGCCCGCGACCGTGCGGCTCGAGCCGGCATGGTGAACTGGGCCGAACATGGCTGGCCGCTGGTCTATGCCGGCGGGCTGTGGTTCGTCGCCACCGGCGCGGTGCTGGCGCTCGACAGCCGTGCGCGCACCAGCTTTCGCACCAGCCTGATCGTCACTGGCATCCTCGCCTGCGCCGCGCTCGCGGTCATCGCGCTGACGGTCGGCGACACCTCGCCGTTCGCGGCCTATGCCGCGTTCACTGCCGCGCTGACCATCTGGGGCTGGCACGAGCTCGCCTTCCTGACCGGTGCCGCGACAGGCCCGCGCCGCGAGCCGCTGCCCGCCGGTGCTGAGGGGTGGACCCGTTTCCGCCTCAGTGCCGCGACGCTGATCCACCACGAAATCGCGCTGGCGCTGACGCTGCTGCTGCTGGTCGGGCTCAGCTGGGGATCGCCGAACGCCGTGGCGGCGCAGACCTTCGGGCTGTTGTTCGCGATGCGCCTGTCGACGAAGCTCAACATCTTCGCGGGCGTGCCCCACTTCGATACTGCGATGCTGCCGCCGCACCTCGCCTATTTCGGCACGTATTTCCGGCGCGGACCCATTGGATTTACGATGGTTTTAAGCCTTGCCTGTCTGGTCGGCGGCGCTATTCTGCTGGGTGACCGCGCGGTGGATGCAACCGGAGGAGCGGCGGTCGGTGCCAGCCTGATCTTCGCGCTTGTGGCGCTCGGGCTGCTCGAACATCTGTTTCTCATACTACCGACGAAGGATGCGGCGCTGTGGCGCTGGGCCAACAGGCATAAAATGCCGGAAAACGCCTATCGGACCACCGGGGCGGCAGAGTAAGGGGGGATCATGGACTACGAAGCATTGTTCCAGGCGGAGCTCGACGGTTTGAAGACCGAGGGCCGCTATCGCATTTTCGCCGAGCTCGAGCGCAAGGCCGGCAACTTCCCCCAGGCGAAGCGTTTCGACGGCGAAGGCGGCGAGACGGGCACGCAGGACGTCACCGTCTGGTGCTCGAACGACTATCTCGGCATGGGCCAGCACCCCGACGTGCTGGGCGCGATGCATGAGACGCTTGACCGCTGCGGCGCCGGCGCCGGCGGCACGCGCAACATCAGCGGCACCACGCACAGTCATGTCGTGCTCGAGCGCGAGCTCGCCGACCTCCATGGCAAGCAGGCCGCGCTGCTGTTCACCAGCGGCTATGTCTCGAACTGGGCCGCGCTTTCGACGCTAGCGTCGAAGTTGCCGGGCTGCGTCGTGCTGTCGGACGCGGGTAACCACGCCTCGATGATCGAGGGCATCCGCCACAGCCGCGCCAAGTGCCTGAAGTGGGCGCACAACGACGTCGCCGATCTCGACCGGCTGCTCGCCTCGCTGCCTGCCGACGTGCCCAAGCTCGTCGCGTTCGAGAGTGTCTATTCGATGGACGGCGACATCGCCCCGATCGCCGAGATTCTCGACACCTGCGAGAAGTACGGCGCGATGTCGTATCTCGACGAAGTCCATGCGGTCGGCCTGTACGGCCCGCGCGGCGGCGGCATCGCCGAGCGCGAAGGGCTTATGGACCGCGTCACGGTCATCGAGGGCACGCTCGGCAAGGCGTTCGGCGTGATGGGCGGCTACATCGCCGGCAGCCACGCGATGTGCGACTTCGTCCGCAGCTTCGCCAGCGGGTTCATCTTCACCACCGCACTGCCGCCGGCGCTTGCCGCGGGCGCGACGGCGTCGATCAAGCATCTGAAGGCTTCGAGCGTCGAGCGCGAGGCGCACCAGGAGCGCGTCGCCAAGGTCCGCCGCCGCCTGAACGCCATCGGCATCCCGATGATGGACAACCCCAGCCACATCATCCCGGTGATGGTCGGCGACCCGCACCACTGCAAGATGATCAGCGACTGGCTGCTCGACACGCACGGCATTTATGTCCAGCCGATCAACTACCCGACCGTGCCCAAGGGCACCGAGCGGCTGCGCATCACGCCGTCGCCGGTGCACACCGATGGCGATGTCGACCGGCTGGTCAGCGCGCTGAGCGAGATCTGGTCGCAGTGCGCGCTGGCGCGGGTCAGCATGGCCGCCTGATCACTCACCCTCCCCAGTGGGGAGGGTCGGAGAGACACCGCGCAGCGTGGCTCCGGGGTGGAAGTTTCGAGCGCGGCGCGTTTCGAAGGGAGTTCCGCTGCGAGCGAGCTGCCCTTGGCTAGACCCACCCCCGGGCCGGCTGCGCCGTCTCTCGCCCCTCCCCGCGGCGAGGGGGTGTCGCTTTACATATCTACGCCCGCAGCGATCGCCTCGAGCTTCTTGATCCGCTCCTTCATGTCCGCCAGGTCGATCCGCGCACCCACTGCGGGCAGGTCCTGTGCGCGGGGGCCGGTGGCGCCATGTTCGAAGCGGTGGTGCTGCAGCTCCAGCCACCCGCGCCAGCTCCACGCCGCCACCGCAGTGACGATGCTGAGCGCCAGCAGGCCGGTGCCTGAGAGGACGACGAGCGAGTCGATGGGCAACATGGCGTCGGGTCCTTCCTTGATTTCTATTTGCGGTTGTCGTCGAGCGCGTCGATCTGGTCCGACAGGCGCTTGGCGGGATCGGTGGCGAGGCGTTCGAGAACGGCGATGCGCTCGTTGAGGCGGGTGACCTCGCCGCGCAGGCGCAGTGCCTCGTCGCTGTCGCCGACGGGCTCGCGGCCCATCGCCTTGTAGCGTTCGCGGTAGGTGCGCCCGATGGTGACGATCAGAACGATCAGCACCACCATCGTGAACACGCCGATTTCTCCGAACATCTCAGTTGGTCTCCGAGGGTGCGCGGCCGGTGTCGGCGTCGCGCAGCGTTTCGATCTCGCTCGACAGGCGCTTGGCGGGATCGGTGGCGATGCGTTCGAGCACCGCGATCCGCTCCTCGACGCGGCCGAGCTTGCCGCGCAGCATCTCGTTCTCGGCCTCGAGCAGCTGCGCCGCGCGGGCGGCGTCGGGGTGATCGACCTTGCCGCCCCACTCGCCCTCGACCGGATAGCCGTGGCGCGCGCGGATCGCAGTGGTCAGGATCCAGCCGATCGTGCTGATGGCGATCAGCGCGAGGACGAACAAAGGTGAGTTCCAGGACATCGGGTTTTCCTAGTTGACGGCGACGTCGCGCGGATCGCGCAGGTCGTCGATGGTCTGCGACAGGCGCGAGCCCGAGTCGGTGGCGATGCGCTCGAGGACGGCGAGGCGGTCCTTGACGCCCGCCAGCTCGGCCCGCAGCTGGGCGTTCTCGCTGCCGATCAGCTTGATGCGCTCCTTGTCCTCGTTGGTCGTGATCGGCTTGATCGTCTGGCCCCACGAGCCCTCGAGCGGATAGCCGTTCTTGATGCGCATCCAGGTGGTGATCACCCAGCCGCCGACACCGGCGACGATGGCGGTCGATACGATCGGCGAGACCGCCTGGAAGAACTGGATTTTTTCGGGCGTGATCATGGTCGCTGTTCCCCTCAGTTCAGCTTGGCGGGCGGCGTGGCCGGGCCGCGCAGTGCCTCGATTTCGTCGGCGAGATGGACGCCGCGGTCGGTGACGATGCGGTTGAGCGTCGCGACATGCGCCTCCAGCCGCTCGATCTTGGCGGCGTACTGCGCCGCCTGCTCACCCGCGGTGGTCGCGGCGAGCTCCATCTGCTTCTCCTTCAGCTTGATCCAGCGCTTGAAGATCCCGCTGCCGATGCCGCCGACGATGGCGATGATCGGGATGGAAAGCGCCATGAAGGCGAAGGCGTTGTCGGGCGACATGATGGTTGTTCCCCTCGTGTGATGCCTAGCGCAGCGCTTCGATCTCGCGGTCGAGGCGGGTCGCGGGTTCGGTAACGATGCGTTCAAGCGTCGCGGTACGCTGCGCCAGCGCGGCATAGTCGTCGCCGAAACGTGCACCGTCGCGGTCGTCGCGCCGGGCCGCAGCTCGCGCCTTGCGGCGCTTGACGATCTTCGCTGCCAGCATCGCGGCGACCGCGACGAACATCCCGGCGAAGAACGACCCGCCGTCCAGGGTCTCGTTCGGCTGCTGGTAGGTGGTGATGGTGCCGTCGGCGGCGACGACGGTCATGTTCTCGGCCATTTCTGCTTCCCCCTGAACGCGTCGCGGCTAGCGCAGCGCGTCGATTTCCGAACTGAGGCGGCTGTTCGACGAGGTCATGTATGCCTCGACATCCTGCAGGCGCCGGTCGACGTCGCGGTACATCGCGCGGGTGTCGCGGATCGAACGCTGCGGGGCGACGCGCAGCTTGGCGTAGAACTTCCGGTCCTCCGGGCTTTCCTCGCGCAACTCCGCAGGCTTGTCGGAGGCAAACCATGCCATCGTGAAGTAGATCAGCGGCAGAAAGCCCATTCCCGACAGAGTGCCGACAACGAAGAGGACGCGAACCCAGAGCGGATCCCAGCCGACGTAGTCAGCCACACCAGCGAGGACGCCCAGAAACTTGCCGTTGCGTTTGTCGCGGTAGTAGCGCGTGCGGGCAGACATTGATGGGCTCCTTGGCCAGAGACTAGCGATGGTGTTCGCGGCGGTCTTCGAGCTCGCGGGTCCGCTGGTGCGGCAGCGCGCTCTCCTTCCAGTTGGGGTTGTCGGCGGCGATGATCCGCTCGATCGATTCGAGACGCGCGTCGAGGCGGCGTGCGGCCGAGTACAGGTCGTCGAGCAGCTGCTCGTCCTGTTGGCTGATGCCCTTGGCGGCGCGGAACTTCGACGAATAATGGAGGAACAGCCAGGGCATCCCGACGAACAGGAAGCCGCAGATCAGTACGGCGGTCAGATCGATATCCACGGCGTCAGCCCTCCTTGTTGAGGCGCGCCTTGAGCGCGGCGAGTTCGGCGGCGATCGAGTCGTTCGCGCGCAGGTCGGCGATCTCCTCGTCGAGGGTGCGCGGCGGGCCGCCGAGCAGCACCGCGTCGGCGCGGCCTTCGGCCAGGTCGGCGCGACGCTCGATGATCTCGAACTTCGAGAAGGCGTCCTCGATGCGCGGACCCTTGTACATCTCGCGCATCTTGCCGCGGCTGTTGGCCGATTCGATGCGGGCGATCAGCGCGTTCTGGCGCTGGCGCGCCTCGCGCAGCTTCGTCTCCAGCTTGGCGATATCGACTTCGTTGGCCGCGAGGCTCTCGTCGAGCGCGGCGATGTCGTGGGCCGTCGCATCGGCGAAGCTCTTCGCCTTGGACTTCTCGACTAAGGCCGCGGTCGCGAGATCCTCGCGGCCCTTCGACAGCGCGAGCTCGGCCTTTTCGGCCCAGCTTGCCTGCGCTGCTTCGGCGCGCACGACGGCGCGGCGCATCTCTTTCTGGTCGGCAATCGTGCGGGCGGCGCCGGCACGAACTTCGACGAGGGTTTCCTCCATCTCCATGATGATCATCCGGATCATCTTCGCCGGGTCTTCCGCCTTATCGAGCAGGTCGGTCATGTTGGCGGCGATGATGTCGCGGGTGCGGCTGAAAATGCCCATGGGCACGAACTCCTGGAGGCGAAAGGGGGTGGCCGGAACGAGAGGGGTTACCGTTCCGGCCACGCGACGCAAGGCCTGGGGATTAGGCACTGAGCGTCGCAACCTGGGGGGCAGCGAGTGGCGCGAGCGCCGGGGCAGTCGCGGCGGCGACGAAAGCCACTGCGAGGAAGAGCGAGGCGACGCCGGCGAAGGCGTTGCGCGCGAGGGTCTGAAAGTTGATCATTGGGTCCTTCTCCTGTTTCCGTGCCGGGCTCCGGATCATCCGGCGCCCCATGCCAACTGCATTGCATAAGGCGTGCCAAGTGGATGGGATTTGCTAACCCATTGATCTTGTTGCGCAGGACTGGAAATGTTGCGCCCCCGATGAATGCAGGATTGCCGAGAGTTGGTGAAATATGCCAATCTTCGGTCCATGCAGTCGCCAGCCACACTTGTCGGCCAGTCGTCGGCGTTCCTCGACGCGGTCGAGCGCGCGTCGGCGGCAGCGGCGCTCAACCGCCCGGTGCTGGTGATCGGCGAGCGCGGCACCGGCAAGGAGTTGATCGCCGAGCGGCTGCATCGCCTGTCCCCGCGCTGGGGCGGCCCCTTGGTCGCGATCAACTGTGCGGCGCTCCCTGAGAACCTGATCGACGCCGAACTCTTCGGTTACGAGACCGGGGCGTTCACCGGCGCGACTCGCGGGCGGCCGGGGCGATTCGAGGATGCCGACGGCGGGACGCTGTTCCTCGACGAGATCGCGACCCTGTCGCCGGCGGCGCAGGAGCGGCTGTTGCGCGTCGTCGAATACGGCGAGCTGACTCGCCTGGGGTCGAACCGCGCGATCCGCGTCGACGTCCGCATCGTGGCGGCAACGAACGAGGACCTGCCGACGCTGGCCGACGCGCACAAGTTTCGCGCCGACCTGCTCGACCGGCTGAGCTTCGAGGTCGTCACTTTGCCGCCGCTCCGCGCACGGCTCGAGGATATCGGGCTGCTCGCAGGCCACTTCGGGCGGCGCATGGCGGTCGAGCTCGGCTGGCCTGGCTTCGCGGGGTTCACGCGCGCGGCGGCGGATGCGCTGTTGAACCACCCTTGGCCGGGCAATGTCCGCGAGCTCAAGAATGTCGTCGAACGCTCGCTGTACCGTTGGGGGGAGGCGACGCAGGCGGTCGGGCATATCGTGTTCGACGCCTTCGACTCGCCGTGGCGGCCGGGTACGCGTGTGCTCGCGCCCGCGCCGTTGACAGCCGCGGCGCCGCAGTCGCTGGCGCCCGCACCGGTCGATCTTTCGCACTGCTCCGACCTGCGCGCCGCGGTCGCCAACCACGAGCGCGACATTCTGGCGGCCGCGCTCGCCAAGTGCCGCCACAACCAGCGCGCCACCGCGACCGCGCTCGCACTGACCTACGACCAGCTGCGCCATGCGCTGAAGCGTCACAACATGCTCGAACGGACCCCAACCTAAGGCAGTGCGTTCAACGGGCGAAACCCGGAGATCCGCTATGCCCTTCACGCTGCCGCCGCTGCCCTATGCCGACGATGCCCTCGCGCCCCATATCTCGGCGCAGACGCTGCACTTTCATCACGGCAAGCATCACAAGGCTTATGTCGACAAGGCGAACGAGCTGATCACGGGCACTCCGCTGGCGCAGCTGTCGGCGGTCGAGGTGATCCGCCGCGCCCGGGCCGACGGCAACGACAAGCTTTTCAACAACGCCGCGCAGGCCTGGAACCACGAGTTCCTGTGGCAGAGCATGATGCCGGGCGGCGGCGGCGCCCCGAGCGGCGCGCTGAAGGCTGCGATCGACACCGACCTCGGCGGCATGGAAAAGTTCGCGGAGAACTTCAAGACCGCGGCGGTCGGGCAGTTCGGCAGCGGCTGGGCGTGGCTGGTCCGCGACGGCGGCGCGCTCAAGATCGTCACGACCCATGACGCCGACACGCCGATCGCCCACACGCGCCAGACGCCGTTGCTGACGCTCGACGTATGGGAGCACGCCTATTACCTCGACTGGCAGAACGCGCGTCCCGACTACGTCGGCGCGTTCCTCGGCGAGCTGGTCAACTGGGATTTCGCCAGCGCCAATTTCGCCGACGAGACGCGGCTGGCAGCCTGAACTATTCGGTGAGCAGCGCGGTGAAGAAGCCGGTCACCAGCGCCTGCACACCGAGTGCGCACAGCAGGACCGAGGGGATGGCGACGCGCATCAGCGCGTCGGTGTCCATGTCGCCATAGCCGCTGCCCGCCCAGCCGAGGACAGCGGCAAAGGCCAGCACGATGCCGCTGACGAGCATCACGCCGCCGGCGACGCAGCCGCGATCGATGCTGAACCAGCGCCGCGCCAGCTCGGTGCGCGGACTGGTCGGCCATAGCCGCTCGCGCACCCCGAACAGGCGCGCGACGACCGCGAAACTCATCAGCTGCGCGCCGATGATGACGCTCGCCGCCGAAAACAACAGGGTTGTGACGCCGAGGCGGACCGAGCCGAGCGAGACGCTGCCCGGGAGCAGCGCGAGCAGCCCGATCAGGCCCGCGAGCGCCAGCACGACGCCAGGGTAGAAGAACAGCGCCTTGGGCGCGAAGGTCAGCAGGAACTTGAGGTGGCGCCAGCCGTCGCGCCAGCTGCGCAGGTGCGGCGGTCGCGAGCGGCCGTCGGGCGACAGGGTGGTCGGCACTTCCGCCAGCCGCAGCCCGGCCAGCTGCGCCTTGACGACCATCTCGCTCGCGAACTCCATGCCCGTCGTGCGCAGGCCGAGGCCCAGGATCGCCGCGCGGTCGAAGGCGCGCAGGCCGCAGTGAAAGTCGCCGATCGGCGCATTGTAGAACAGGCGGCCGGCGAAGCTGAGTACCGGATTGCCGAGATAGCGGTGCAGCGGCGGCATCGCGCCCTTGGCGATTCCACCCTGGAAGCGGTTGCCCATGACCAGCTGTTCACCGTCGCGCAGCCGTGCGAGGAAGGGCATCAGCCCGAGGAAATCATAGCTGTCGTCGCTGTCGCCCATCGCGACGAAGCGCCCGCGCGCCGCGAGGATGCCCGCCGCCAGCGCCGCGCCGTACCCGCGCACCGGCACCGCGACGACACGCGCGCCCAGCGACGTGGCGATCGCCTGGCTGCCGTCGGTCGAGCCGTTGTCGGCGATGACGACCTCGCCCGCGACGCCGTTCTCGGCGAAGAAGCGGTTGGCCTTGGCGATGCAGATGCCCAGAGTCTCGGCCTCGTCGAGGCACGGCATGACGATCGACATCTCGACCTGCCCGTCGGCGGGGACGAGCGGGATGATCTCGGCGGTCGCGGTCTGCATGGGCAAGTGCCCTGCCATGAGATTACGGCTTAATCCGGGCTCAGCCGCCCAGCCCGAAGCTCTCGCGGATGCCGTCGATGATGAACTGCGCGGCGAGCGCGGCAAGGATGACGCCGAGCAGGCGCGTGATCATCGCCTCGATCTTGTGCCCCATCAGGCGCATCAGCGGCCCCGCGGCGAGCAGCGCGCCGAGCGTTAGCAGCAGCACCGCGGCGAGCGCCGCCAGCACGGTCAGGCTCTGCTCGATACCGTTGGCGCGCGACATCAGCAGCATGACCGCGGCGATCGAGCCGGGGCCGGCGAGCATCGGGATCGCCATCGGGAAGACCGAGATGTCGTCGGCCTCGCCCTGCGCCTCGCTCTTGACCGCCTCGGCGCGCTCCTCGCGGCGCTGGGTGCGCGTCTCGAACACCATGTCGATGGCGATCAGGAAGACCATGACGCCGCCCGCCAGCTTGAAGGCAGGCAAAGTGATGCCGAGCGCGGTCAGGAAATCCTCGCCGAACAGCGCGAACAGCAGCAGCACGACCGCCGCGATCCCCGTCGAGCGCAGCGCCATGCTGCGCCGATAGGCGGCCGCGCCGCCGCTGGTCAGCGACGAGAAGATCGGCACGCAACCCGGCGGGTCGAGCACGACGAACAGCGTGACGAAGGCCGAGATGAAGAGTTCGATCATGGCAGGGTGACCTGCGCCGCACGCAGGTCATGCGCGGTTCCGGTCCACGCCCAAACGAGCAGCACGCGGCGCCCGGTCGCGGCGTCGCCGCGCACCTGCCACGCCAGGGTCGCGTCATCCGACGCACCCGACACGATCGCCGGCAGCGCGAACATCGCTGCCGCCTGGCCGTCGAGCATGGCATCGGCCTGCGCGTAACGAGCCGGGGCAGTCAGGTGCGGCAGCGCCGCGCGCGCCTGTGCAGCCGCGGTGCACGACGCGGTCTCGGCGGCGAGCGGACGCGCGCCTGCGGGACGCATGGTCAGCGGCGCGCCCTCGTCGAGGACCCAGCGCCAGCCATCCGGCGTCCGCGTCCAGATCGTGCGGAAGCGACCGTGGGTGCCGGCCGCGTCGATCGAGCCACCCGTCGAGAAGCCTGCGCTCGCATCGCACGCCGTCAGCGTCCGGTCGGGCCACCATTTATACGGCACCGGCGGGTCGGCGCGACTCTTCAGCCAGTCCTGCGCGCGGACCATGCCGGGCACGAACATCACCGCGTCGGCGCTCGCAGTAGCGCGGAAGGCGGTCCACTGACCTTCGCGTGCCGCCTGCGCGGCAAACGCCCGCTCCGCGTCGGCGACCGAACCGCTCGCGACCGCAAGGGCGAGCAGCGCGATCACAGCGCGGGTGCCGCCAGTCCGGTGCGCGCGTGCGCCGCGAGCAGCGTGTTGCGCAGCAGGCAGGCGATCGTCATCGGGCCGACGCCGCCAGGGACGGGGGTGACCCAGCCGGCGGTTTCAAGCGCCTCGGCAAAGTTCACGTCGCCGACGAGCTTCGTCTTGCCGTCGGGAAGCGCGATGCGGTTCATGCCGACATCGATGACACACGCGCCGGGCTTGAGCCAGTCACCGCGCACCAGCTCGGGCACGCCGACCGCTGCGACGACGATGTCGGCACGCGCGACATGGGCGGCGAGATCACGCGTCCGCGAGTGGGCGGCAGTCACGGTCGCGCTCGCCGCGACGAGCAGCGCCGCCATCGGCTTCCCGACGATGTTCGAACGCCCGATGACCAGCGCCTCCTTGCCCGACAGGTCGCCGAGGGCGTCCTGCAGCAGCATCAGGCAGCCAGACGGCGTGCACGGCACGAGGCCGGGCAGGCCACTCGCGAGGCGCCCCGCGTTGACCGGGTGGAAGCCGTCGACGTCCTTCGCTGGATCGACCGCGGCGATGACGCGCGCCTCGGAGATATGCTTCGGGCACGGCATCTGGACGAGGATGCCGTCGACTGCATTGTCGGCGTTCAGCGCCGCGACGAGCGCCAGCAGCTCGGCCTCCGATACGTCGGCGGGCAGGCGGTGCTCGACCGACACCATGCCCGCGCCCGTCGTCGCGATGCCCTTGTTGCGGACATAGACGTGGCTGGCAGGATCGTCGCCGACCAGCACGACCGACAGGCCGGGCGCGCGTCCCGTCGCCGCGACGAAAGCCGGTACGGCGTCAGCGACCCGCCCGCGCAGGCCGGCGGCGAACGCCTTGCCGTCGATGATCACCGCGCTCACGTCAGAGATAGTTCGGAACGTTGACGACGATCAGCTTCTGGATCAGCAGGATGACCAGCAGCACCACCATCGGCGACAGATCGATGCCGCCGAAATCAGGCAGGATGCGCCGGATCGGGCGGTACAGCGGCTCGAGCAGCCGGTCGAGGACACGCAGCACCTCGCGGACGAAGCGGTTCTGGGTGTTGACGACGTTGAACGCCACCAGCCAGCTGAGGATCGCCTGGACGATCACCGTCCATTTGAGGATGTCGAGCAGCAGCACGACGAATCCGGCGAGCACCGCCAGCGTGGGAGTCATGTGATCGTCCTTCGGGTTGCGTGGCCGTCATCTAGGGACGGTCGTGCCGCGGCGCAATTGAGGCGCTGACCGGTGAGGCTCGCCTTTATGCCGTCCTTATGCGGCTGCGGCATCATCACCGTGCGTCCGCGCATGGCAGGGGCGGGTGCGCAGGCATATTTTGGTGCCATGATCGATTGGCTCGGCGCGCGTGCGCCCATCACGCTCATCTTCCTCGCGACGCTGGCCCTCGGGCTGGTCGTCACCCTGGTCAGCACCGCGGTATGACGCGCGGCGGAGGTGCGGCACGTTGTGCGGCAGGCATCGTCGCGCTGATCGCCGGGTTCGCGGCGGCGATGCAGGCGCTGACCGCACTGCTGGGCTAGCGCACCGCGCCGCGCGCCAACAGGCGCGGCAGCAGGGCGATGCCGCCGAGCAGCGGCCAGCGGCGCATCCACGCGGAAACCGGCACCGGCACGCCGGCATGGCGCTGGATCTTCCACGCCAGATAGTCGAGGCCGCCGTCGAAGGTGAACGCTGCCTTCGCCAGCCGCGCGGCGGATAGCGCTTTACCCGCCCGGCGGCGGCGCGCCCAGGCGGCGGGCGCGGCGGCGCGGTCGCCGCCGGCGATCTCGACGCGGTCGCCATCGACCGTCGCAGCCAGTCCTGCCGCCGCCAGTGCAGGCGCGGTGAAGGCGGCGTAGCGCGCCGGGTCGGCGGCGACGATGCTGTTGCCGCGCCCGGCGCGTTCGGTGCGCAGTTCGGCGCCGAAGGTCAGCGCGAAGGCGCCGGTCCACAGCGCCTCGACCGACAGCACAGGCGGCAGCATCGGCGCGGCGGCAGCGAGCAGGGCGGGTGCGGCCCCGGCGACCGCCGCGATGGCCGCGTTGCGGGCGTCGTCGTCGCGCACCCACGCCAGTCGCGACGGCTGTGCGAAGCGGGCCCAGACGCTGGGGTTCGACGTCGCGCTGCTGCACAGCCGCGCGAGATCGGCGCTGCTCAGCACCGCGTACTTGGCGCGCAGGCCGTCGTGCGCGATCTGAAAGACGTTGGGCGGGATCAGCCGGTTGGCGCGCGCGCGCCAGTCGCCATAGGATTGGGTATAGTCGTCGACGATGACGTAGAAATCGAGCATCAGCCCGTCGAGCCGCGCCTCGCGCAGGCACGAGCCGTAGAACAGCACGGCGTTCGTGCCCGGCAGGATGGTCGCGACATGCGCCGCGAAGTCAGCGGCGGCGGGGTCGATGGGCACCGCCAGTTCGGCGGCGACGAGGGTCCGCAGGTCGTCGCGCGACGCCTCAGGCGGCAAGGCGGACGAACGACACCGGCGGCGTCGTGGTCAGCGTGATCGACCCGCCGTTTGCCGCCTGAAACAGTTCGCCGTCCATGACGACGCTGGGCTGCCCGCCCTCGATGCGGATCGTGTCGCCGCCCTGCAGGTGCAGCCCGCCGATGGGGCGGCGGCCGAGACGGCCGATCAGCACCTCGTAGACGAGGCGCACGAGAGTGATCGGGTTCTGCTCGATCGCCATCATGCGGAGCGCGCCGCCGACTGCGCCGGGGCGGATGTTGAGCGCGATCCGCTCGAGCGTCGTCACCATGACCAGCAGAAAATTGCCCTCCTGCCGGCCATCGCCGCGCGTCAGGCGCATGCGCGGCTGCTTGGCGGGCAACCAGCGCGCACGGATACCGAGCAGCGTACCGAACACCAGCGCGAGCGCGGCGAGGAAATGGCTGATCGAGTTGGGCAGGCCCAGCGGATAGATGCGGTGGCGGCAGAACAGGATGATCTCCGCCAGTCCCGCACCGCCCAGGAACATGCCGAGCACCGGGCGGTCGTTGTCCTGCCCCGTGGTCAGCGCGATCAGCTGCCGGCGCACGACGTGCGGGTCCATCCCCGTCTCGGCGATCTGCAGCAGCTGGCGCAGCGCGCCAAGCGCGTCGCCGTGGGCGCCCAGGTCGAGCGCGATCAGGTTGGTCTTGCCGTTCGGCAGCACCGCGACCGGCGGGATCTTGCCGTCGAAATGGCCGCCCAGGTGCATCTCGGTCAGCGCCGCCTGCACGGTACCGTCGCCGCCGTTGATCGCCAGCACGACGGGCTTCATGCGCGCGATGGTGCGCAGCGCCTCGGGCACGTCGTCGACGCTCTCGACCTCGTAATGGAAGATGCTGGGGTGCGCGGCGACGAAGCTGCGGACCTGCGGCAGGATCGCGAGGTTACCCGTCGAACGCGGGTTCGACAGCAGGGCGATGCAGGGCGCGGTACTCATCGGCTGACCTTGATGGCGATTGCGGTGACGCCGGTGCCGGCGGCGAAGGCGGCACGCTGGACCTTCGGCTTCGACAGGCCGAGGCTGGGGTTGTTCGACACGCCGTAGCCGTCGCGGAACGGGTTCAGCTTGCCGTCGCCGTTGCGGTCGTGGAGGACCCCGACGGCGTAGCGGCCCGGGCCGGGCAGCGCGACGCACAGCTCCAGGTCGCCGGACCGGGGCACGTCATGGTCGATGCGGCGGACATATTTGCCGCGCACCAGCCAATCCTCCTCGGTCGCACGATAGGTCGAGACGCGCACGCTGCCGTCGCGATCGTCGAAGCCGTGAATGCGGACGAGCAGCGCCGTGCCGCCCGCGCTGGCTGCGCACGCGGCCGCGTCGGGGCCGACACCGCGCGCGCTCGCAGGCATCGCTGCTGCAAGTCCCGCCGCAATACCGATGACCGCCAAACCGCGCCGCACTTTTATCGATGACCTTCCTTGCCTGCCGCCGTATAGCGCGCTGACTACGAGCGACGGTGATGGTCGCGATGTGCGGCTGAATTTAGGCGGCGGAAGGGCAGGATTTGGCGTTTCTGGCGCGCTTTGACCGGTATCTGGTGCGCCTGATCATGGTGCCGCTGGTCGCGTCGCTGGTCATCGCGGCGATGCTGCTGCTGCTCGACAAGATGCTCAAGCTGTTCGACTTCGTGATGAACGAGGGCGGCCCCGTCTCCGTCGTGTGGCGGATGCTGGGCAATCTGATCCCCGAATATCTGTCGCTCGGCATCCCGATCGGCGTACTGCTCGGCATCTTGCTGGGCTTCCGACAGCTTGCCCTGTCGAGCGAACTCGACGCGCTGCGCGCGGTCGGCATCAGCTACAACCGGCTGCTCCGCGTGCCCTTCATCTTCGCTTTCGTGTTCGCGCTGGTAAACCTCGGCATCGTCGGATTCCTGCAGCCCTATTCGCGCTACGCCTACGAAGGGCTGCGCTTCGAGCTGCGCTCGGGCGCGCTGGGGGCGAGCATCAAGGTCGGCGAGTTCGCCAAGCTGGGCAAGGGCATGACGCTGCGCGTCGAGCGGTCGGAGAACCAGGGCCGCGACCTGTTCGGCCTGTTCGTGCGCGCCGAGGCGAAGGACGGCAAGACGCTGGCAGTCACCGCCGATACCGGCACCTTCCTGTCGACCGACGACCCCGACGTCATCCTGCTGCGCCTGCAGAAGGGCACGCTGGTGCACAGCAACGCCGCCGACCAGCTGCCGCGCGTACTGTCGTTCGACCAGCACGACCTGCCGATCAACCTGCCGTCGATGGAGAGCTTCCGCGTCCGCGGCGACCGCAACCTCGAACTCACCATCCCCGAGCTGACGCGCGTGCTGGCGGATCCCAAGACGACCGCCGCCGACAAGCTGCAGAGCGAGGCGACGTTGAACCGCCGCATCGTGCAGTGCGTCGTGATGTTCCTGCTGCCCTTCCTCGCGGTGGCGCTGGCGGTGCCGCCCAAGCGATCGACCTCGGCGCTCGGCGTCTTTGTCGCGATCGTGATGCTCGTGACCTATCACAAGATCACCGAGTACGGGGAGCGCATGGGCGCCATCGGGCGCGTCGACCCGGTGCTCGCGCAATGGGTGCCGTTCGTGCTGTTCAGCGCGCTGTGCCTGTGGATGTATTATGTCCTCGCCTATCGCCCGGGCGGCCAGCCGATCGGCTTCCTCGACCGCTGGTTCGGCAAGCTGGGCGCCGCCGTCGCAAAACTGATGCGGCCCAAGGCGGCGCGCGATCTGGTGCCCGCCGAATGAGCATGTTCCCGTCGCGCACCATCGCGCTCTACACAGCGCGCCTGTTCATCGTGCGCAGCCTGGCCTTTCTGGGCGGGCTGATCGTCGTGCTCGAGACGCTCGACGTGCTCGGCGAGTCGGGTCGCATCCTCGCGGTGGCAGGCAACACCGAGGCCGACATCTGGCAATACGTCGCGCTGCGCGTGCCGCAGCAGATCGAGCTGCTCCTGCCATTCTCGGTCCTGCTCGGCACGCTGATCACCCTGTCGACGCTGAACCAGAACAGCGAGGTGACGATCTTCAAGGCGAGCGGCATCTCCGCCCACCAGATCCTCGCGCCGCTGATCGTCGCGGCATTCGGACTCGCGGTGGTCAACTTCGCGATCAACGAGCGCATCACGACGCGCGCCACCGCGACGCTCGATGTCTGGCAGGCGAACAACTACGCCCCGGTCAAGACGGCGCGCGGCATGGTCGCCGAGCAATGGGTGCGCGGCGGCGACGACCTGTTCCACGCCGACACGGTGATCGGGCGCGGCGACGCAACGCGGCTGAACGGCGTGGTGATCTACGACCGGGTCGGCAACAAGCTGACGCGCATCGTCAGCGCCGCGAGCGCGCGACCGATCCCGGGTGGCTGGGAACTGAGCCAGGCACGCAGCTTCGACGTCGCGCGCGGCGTCGAGACCAGGTCCGCGACCCTCGACTTCAGCAGCGAGGTCGAGCCGCGCCAGTTCACGACGACGAGCATCGATCCCGATCACGTGCCGTTCTGGGACTTGCTCGGCGACATCGCGCAGCAGCGCGCCGCCGGTAAACCCGTCGCGGCCCTCGTCGCGGCGGCGAACCACAAGATCTCGGGGCCCTTGTCGACGGTGCTGATGCCGCTGCTCGGCGCGGTCGCCGCGTTCGGGCTGGCGCGGTCGGGCAAATTGTTCGTGCGCGCGGTGATCGGCATGCTGCTCGGCTTCGCCTTCTTCGTCGCCGATAATTTCATGGCGGCGATGGGCAGTTTCGGCACGGTACCGCCGGTGCTCGCGGCCTGGGCGCCGTTCCTGCTGTTCTTCCTGATCGGCGAGACGGTGCTGTTCCGAACCGAGGAATGAGCCGAGCCGTCTCGACCGCCGACGTGGCGCGCGCGGCCGGCACCAGTTCGCTCGCCCGCCTCGGCGCGGTGATCGAGGTGCTGACCACGCCGGCGCTGACCTGGCTGTTCGGCGTGCCAGCCTACGGCGTCTACACCGTCCTCGCCGCCGCGGTGACCCTGTGTTCGGGCAGCATCGACCTCGCGATGCCCAGCGTCTTGCAGCGCGTCGTGCCGCAGGCGAAGGACGAGGGGCAGGCGCACGCCGCGGTCAAATGGGCGCTGATCCTCGGCGTGCTGCCCAGCATCGCGGTCGCGACTGCGGTCACCGTCCTCGCACCGTGGCTGGGGAGCCAGGTCAACGCCGCCGCCGCCGACCGCGCGACGCTGACGCTCGCGGTGACGATCTTCGCCTGGGTGCTGCCGCTGACCAGCCTGGTCGAGGTGTCGACCGCTGCCGCCCGTGCGCGCCACGCCTTCGGGCCGGAAATCCGCCTGCGGGTCTTCTGGGAGCAGCTCGTGCGCCTCGGCCTCGCGGGCATCCTGTGGCTGGCATGGCGCGGCGGCTGGGGCGGTGCGGCGCTGGCGCTGGCGGTCGCGCACCTCGGGTCGATCCTGGTGGTCGCGGGCCTGTCGCTGCGGCTCGTCGCGCGCTTCTACGACTGGCGGACCGTGATTGCGGCACCGCTGACGGGGGCGCAGGCAAGGGCGATGCTGGGCTACGGTGTCGCGTTGATCCCCGCCAACGCGCTGCGCCGTGCGCTGACCGACCTGCCGCCGATCCTGCTCAACCGCTGGCTGCCCGGCGTAGGCGGCGCGACCGCCGCGGGGCTGTACGGCATCGCGCGCAAGCTCAGCAGCATCCCGCAACTTGTCCGGACAATTTTCGCCTATGTCATGGCGCCGCTCGCCTCGACGCAGGCCGCGCACGACCGCGCCGCGATCGCGCCGCTCTATGGGTTCGCGACGCGCCTTGCGACCGCACTCGCGCTGCCTCTGTCGGCCTTGCTGGTGGGCCTCGGCGATGTCCTGCTGCGCGGCTTCGCCCCCGGGGCGACCGCTGCCTATCCGCTCGTCGTGGTGCTCGTCGCGGCGCGCGCTGCCGAGGCCGTGGCGGGGCCCGCCAGCGCGATCATCGAGACCGTCGGCAATCGCGCGCGCCCGACGATCAACGCCGTGGTCGGCGTCGCGGTGTGGACGGGCCTCGCGCTGCTGCTCGTCCCGCGCTTCGGCGCGGCGGGGATGGCGGCGGCGGTGGGTGCGGCGGTGATCGTCAACGCCTGGCTGGCGGTTGCCGAGCTCGCGCTGCTCGACGGCCTCGCGCCCTTCGCGGCGCCGTTCGCGCGCACCCTCGCCGTGGCAGGCGCCGGCAGCCTGAGCGTCGTCGCGCTCGGCGCGCTGCCGCACGGCGAATGGCTCGTCGTGCCCGCCGCGCTGGCGGTGGCGTGGCTCGCGCTGCGCTTCGGCCTGTCGACCGCCGACCGCACGGCGCTGGGCGGGGCCGGGCGGCGCTTGCGTGTCGCGCCCGATATCCGGTAGCGCGGCCCATGGCCCTTTCGATCCGCCCTGTAACGACCGCCGCCGATCGCCGCGCGTTCGTCGCGCTGCAGTTCAGCCTCTACGCCGACGATCCGCACTGGGTCGCGCCGCTAAAGCAGGATGCGACGGCGCTGATCTCGGGCGCGAAATCCAACCCCTGGTTCCTCCACGCCGAGGCGGCCTTCTGGCTGGCGGAGCGCGACGGCGTCGTCGTCGGCCGCATCTCGGCGCAGGTCGACCAACTGGTGCTGACGCACATGGGTGCGGGCACCGGCCACTGGGGCATGTTCGAATGCATCGACGTCCAGGCCGTCGCCGACCTGCTGCTGTCGACCGCGGAAAACTGGCTGCGTGACCGCGGCATGGTGCGCGCGCAGGGGCCGTTCAGCCTGTCGATCTGGGACGAGCCCGGGGTGCTGGTCTCCGGCTTCGACGGTCCGCCGACGGTGATGATGGCGCACCACCGCGCGTGGCTTGCCCCGCTGATCGAGCGCGCCGGCTATGCCGGGATCAAGGAGCTGCACACCTGGGAGGTTGACACCGTCCCCTTCCCGGCCGCCGTGCAGCGCATCGTCGGGGCGGCGGCAAAGGCCTCGCGCATCCGCATCCGCGAGGTGGTCAAGGCCGACTTCGCCAACGAGGCAGCGCTGATCCTCGACATCCTCAACGACGCTTGGGCGACCAACTGGGGCTATGTCCCGCTGACCGATGCCGAGGTTGCGTTCGTCGGCAAGAAGCTGAAGCCCATCGTCTATCCCGACCTGATCCGCATCGCCGAATACGACGGCGTGCCCGTCGCCTTCATGATCGCGCTGCCCGACCTCAACGAGAAGCTCCGCGACCTGCACGGTGACCTGTTCCCGTCCGGCTGGGCCAAGCTGCTGTGGCGGCTGCGCAAACCCAAGGTGAAGCGCATCCGCGTGCCGCTGATGGGGGTGCGCAAGGCGTTCCAGGGGACGCGCAACGCGTCGCTGATGGCCTTCCTGCTGATCGAGCTGATCCGCGAGGCGACGGTCCGCAACTATGGCGCGACACGCGCCGAGATCGGCTGGATCCTCGAGGACAACGGCCCGATGCGGTCGATCGCCGAGATCATCGGGGCCGAAATCACGCGGACCTACCGGGTGTACGAGAAGGCGCTCTAGCCCCGAATCTCGATCCACGTCGGCGCATGGTCGCTTGCCTTTTCGGCGGCGCGGTTCTGGCGGTCGACGCCCGCATCGACCAGGCGGTCGGCGAGGACGGGCGACAGCAGCAGGTGATCGATGCGCAGGCCCAGGTCGCGCGGCCAGGCGCCCATCGTATAATCCCAGAAAGTGTACGCCCGCCCTGTCGGCTGGATGGCGCGGATCGCGTCGGTCCAGCCCTGCGCGAGGAGCGCGCGAAACGCGGCGCGGCTTTCGGGCTGGTACAGCGCGTTGTCGGCCATCGCGCGCTCGCTGAACACGTCCTCCGCAGTCGGGCAGACGTTATAATCGCCGGCCAGCACGACCGGCATCTCGGTCGCCAGCAGGCTGGCCGCGTGCGCGTGGAGGCGCGCCATCCAGTCGAGCTTGTAGTCGAACTTGGGGCCGGGGATCGGGTTGCCGTTGGGCAGGTACAGCGCGCCGATCAGCACGCCGTCGACCGCCGCCTCGAGGTAGCGCGACTGCTCGTCGTCATCGCCGCCGGGCAGGCCGCGCCGCGTCTCGACGGCCTCGTGCTTCGACAGGATCGCGACGCCGTTCCAGCTCTTCTGGCCGTGGACGAGGGCATGATAGCCCGCCGCCTCGATCTCGGCGTGCGGAAAGCGCTCGTCGGGGCATTTCAGCTCCTGCAGGCACGCGACGTCGGGCTTGGCCTCGCCCAGCCAGTCGAGCAGGCGCGGCAGGCGCGCGTTGATGCCGTTGATGTTGAACGTCGCGATACGCATCAGGCGAGCACGCCGCGTGCCTGGCCCGCGAGGTGCGCGAGCATCGCCGTGGTCACCGCGCCGCCGCTGCGCGCGCGCGCCACGGGCCCGGCGATGCGCAGCGTCCGGTCTGCGTCGGCCGCGAGCCAGTCCTCGACGCCCGCCAGCGGATCGCCGCCTTGCGGCACG
The DNA here is from genome assembly GCF_007097155.1 of Glacieibacterium frigidum. Taxonomy (GTDB): domain Bacteria; phylum Pseudomonadota; class Alphaproteobacteria; order Sphingomonadales; family Sphingomonadaceae; genus Glacieibacterium; species Glacieibacterium frigidum. Next base: position 1,146,196 of record NZ_VJWA01000002.1, on the reverse strand, counting down.
ACGCGGCGCATCAGGTCGAGGCGCAGATGCTCGAAATCGCGCACCAGCCCCGCCTGGAGCAGCCGCTCCCAAGGGTCCGCCGGTGTCAGTGCCGCTGCCGCACCCTTGGCCCAGTCGAGGCCCAGCGCTTCGCCCAGCCGCGTGTAGGCCGCCGCGGTGGCTGCGGGGTCGAGCCCCAGGTCGGCCGCGAGCAGCCCGACGCCGACCGCGCCGTCGAGCGCGTTGATGCGGAGCAGCCGGTCTGCAACCTCCGCCGGTGCACCCAGCGTCGTCAGCCGCGTCCGCGCCGCCTCGATCAGCGCGCGCGGTTCGGGGCGCAGCAGGTCGAACACCCCGTCGCCCAGCTTGTCGATGCCGGGGCGCAGCCGCGCGACGATGTCCGACGGCATCAGCCCGCCGCCCGAGCGCAGCAGGTCGGCCATCTGCGTGCGCAGCACCGCGACCGCATCGACGTGCAGGTCGAGCTGCACCGGCCCCGGCACCGCCGCCGCCTCGATCGAACCCCAGAGCGCGCGGAAATCGAACAGCGCGCGCGCCGCGACGAAGGCGCTGGCGACCGCATCGAGCCCGACGCCCATTTCCTCGGCGAGCTCGAACGGCAAGGTCAGCCCGCCGCGATTGACGACGGCATTGGCCAGCTTGGTCGCGATCAGCTCGCGGCGCAGCCGGTGGCCGTCGATCGCGGGCGCGAACCGCTCCTGCATCGCCTTGGGGAAGGCGAGGTGCAGGTCGGCGACGAGCAGCGGGTCGTCGACGAGCTTGCTCGTGACCAGCGCGTCGTAGACCGCCATCTTGGCGTAGGCCATGACGACCGCGAGTTCGGGCCGTTCGAGGCTGCCCCCGGCGCGGCCGCGCTGGACGAGCACATCGTCCGACGCCAGCCCTTCGACCGCGCGGTTCAGCTGCGCAGCCGACGCCTCGAGCGTCTGGATCAGCCGGATATGGCCCGGCAGGCTCGCGGCACCGCCACGCTCGGCGATGCTCAGCGCCTGGGTCTGCAGATGATTGTCGCGCAGCACGAGCGCCGCGACATCGTCGGTCATCGCGGCGAGCAGGACGTTGCGATCCTCCATCGTCAGGCGCCCCGCGGCGACCTCCGCGCCAAGCGCGATCTTGATGTTGACCTCGTTGTCCGAGCAGTCGACGCCGGCCGAGTTGTCGATGAAGTCGGTGTTGAGCCGCCCGCCCTTGGCTGCGAATTCCAGGCGCCCGGCCTGTGTCAGACCCAGGTTCGCGCCCTCGCCGATGACCTTTGCACCGACCTCGCTGCCGTTGATGCGGTGCGCGTCGTTGGCGCGGTCGCCGACCTGCGCGCTGCTTTCGCTCGCCGCTTTCACGTACGTGCCGATGCCGCCGAACCACAGCAGGTCGACGGGGCTTTTCAGGATCGCGGTGATCAGTTCCGACGGCGACAGGCTCGCGGCCGTGATGCCGAGTGCCGCCTGCACCTCGGGCGACAGGGGAATCGCCTTCAGGCTGCGCGCGAAGACGCCGCCGCCTTTCGAGATCAGCGTCTTGTCGTAGTCGTCCCACGACGAGCGGGGCAGGCCGAACAGCCGCTCGCGCTCGACGAAGCTCGCCTCCGCGTCGGGATTCGGATCGAGGAAGATGTGGCGGTGATCATACGCTGCGAGCAGCCGGATCGAGCGGCTGAGCAGCATGCCGTTGCCGAACACGTCACCCGACATGTCGCCGCAGCCGACGGTGCGGATCGGGTCGCTCTGCACGTCGACGCCGAGCTCGCGGAAGTGGCGTGCTACCGAAATCCACGCACCCTTGGCGGTGATCGCCATCGCCTTGTGGTCGTACCCCTGCGCGCCGCCGCTCGCGAACGCGTCGCCGAGCCAGAAGCCGTGGCGCTCAGAGATCGCATTGGCGGTGTCGGAGAAGGTCGCGGTGCCCTTGTCGGCGGCGACCACCAGATAGGGGTCGGGCGCGTCGTGGCAGACGACGCCGTCGGGCGGAATGACGCCGCCGTCGGCATCGAGATTGTCGGTCAGCGACAGCAGCGCGCGGATGAAGATGCGGTACGCCTCGGTCCCTTCCGCCAGCCAGGCGTCGCGGTTCGACGGTGCGGGCAGCTGCTTCGGATAGAAGCCGCCCTTCGATCCCGTCGGCACGATGACGGTGTTCTTGACGATCTGCGCCTTGACCAGCCCCAGCACCTCGGTGCGGAAATCGTCGCGGCGGTCGGACCAGCGAAGCCCGCCGCGCGCGATCGGTCCGGCGCGCAGGTGGATGCCCTCGACGCGGGGGGAGAAGACCCAGATCTCGCGGTACGGCACCGGCGGCGGCAGGTCGGGCACGGCATGGCTGTCGAGCTTGAACGCCAGCGCCTCGGGCCCGCCGGGCACGAAGGCGTTGGTGCGCAGCGTCGCGACGATGACGCTGCGATACAGGCGCAGGATCCGGTCGTCGTCGATCGCCGACACGTCCGCCAACCCAGCCTCGAACGCCGCGCCCAGCGCCGCCTCGTCGCTCTTGCCGTTGAAGCGCGCCTCGAACAGCGCGACCAGCGTGTCGGTCAGCGCGGGGTAGCGGCGCAGCGCATCGACGACGGTCTGCACGCCGTAGGCGACGCCGGTCTGGCGCAGGTAGCGGAAATAGGCGCGCAGCCAGTTGACGCGCTCGGCGTCGAGCCCGGCGCCGATGACCAGCGCGTTGAACGCGTCGTTCTCCTGTGCGCCGGTCAGCACCGCGGTCAGCGCCGCCTCGACGCGCAGCTGCACGGCGTCGTCGAAGGCGATGGTGCCCGTCACCTCGAGCAGGAAGTCGTGGATCCACCCCAGCCGCCCGCCGCCGAGATCGAACGGAAACTCCTCGATGACGCGGAAGCCGAAATTCTCGAGCACCGGGACCGCGTCGCTGAGCGCGATGATCTGGCCGAGGCGATAGATCTTCAGGCGCAGCTGGTTCGGTGCATCGTCGGCACGGCGGTACAGGTCGACCGCGCGTGCATCCTCGCCGCCCAGCTCCGACAGGCGGATGACGTCGCCCGCCGCCTCGGTCGCAGAATATTGCGCGCGGTAGCTGGCGGAGAAGGCCTTGCCGTAGGTCAGCGTCAGCCGCGCCGCGCGCGTGCCGCCGCTGGCGTCGAGCAGCGCAGTCTCCAGCGCCTCGTCCCAGCCGCGCACCAGCGCGTTCAGGCGCCGGTCGAGATCGGCCTCGTCGAAGCCGTGCGCGTCGCCGGTGGTGTCGACCACGTAATGCACGCGCGCCAGCCCCTCGGCGCGCAGCTCGACCTCATAGCGCGTCAGGCTGCCGCCGAGCGCCGCGGTCAGCATCTTGCCGACCGCCTCGCGCACGCCGCTGGTGTAGGCATCGCGCGGCACATAGACGAGCACCGAGACGAAGCGCCCGAACGGATCGGCACGCGCGAACAGCTTGGGGCGCGGCCGGTCGAGCAGCGACAGCAACCCCAATGCCATCGTCTTCAGGCGTTCAGGGCTCGCCTCGAACAATTCCTCGCGCGGGAAGGCCTCGAGGACGTGGACCAGCGCCTTGCCGGTATGCCCGCCCTTGGCGAAGCCGAGCGCGTCGATGACCTCGCCGACCTTGCGGCGCAGCAGCGGCACCTGGCGCGGCGACGTCGCCAGCGCGGCGCTGGTGAACAGGCCGAGGAAGCGCGTCTCGCTGACCACGCGCCCCGCATGGTCGAAGCCCTTGACCGCGATCAGATCGGCGGCGACGCGGCGGTGAACCGTCGACAGCGCCCCCGACTTGGTGATCAGCAGCGGCTCCGGACTGGCGAGCTCGCGGCGCAGCGCCTGCGGCACGGCGGCCGAATCGCCGTCCCACAGCGGGTAGTCGGGATCGCGCAGCAGCCCCAGCCCGGCGTCGCCGACGGGGACGAACATCGGATCGTCGAGATCGCCGTCGATCTCGTAATGACGCGCACCGAGCAGCGTGAAATTGTCCGCCGCGAGCCAGTCGACGAAGGCGATCGCCTCCGCCGCCATGTGCGGCACGACCGGGGGCGGGTTCTCGGCCAGCCCGCGCGCCGCGCCGCGTAGCGCGCTCAGCATCGCCGGCCAGTCGGCGACCGCGGCGCGCACATCGGCGAGCACGCCCTCGACCGCCTCGAGCAGCTCGACCCGCGCCTTCGCCGATGCACGCTCGAGCTCGATGTAGATCAGCGACTCGCGTGTCGCCGCACCGGCCGCGCCGTGCGCCAGCCCGACGACCTCGACCAGCGTGCCGTCGGCATCGCGGCGTACGTCGACGATCGGGTGGAGCAGCCGGTCGATGCCGAGCCCCGCCGCAGTGATCGCCGAGGAGACCGAGTCGACTAGGAAGGGCATGTCGTCGTTGACGATCGCCAGCGCCAGGCGGCGGCGGCCGGCCTGCGAACCCGCCGGCGCGGTGTCGAGCGACAGCGCGGCGCGACCGGGCACGCGCACCCGCGCGGCGTCGGCGACGAAGGCGATGATGTCGGCGCGAGTCGCCGCGTCGATGCCGTCGGCCTCCCCCGGCAGCGCCGATCCGAACAGCGCATCGCCCAGGCGTTCGGCCGTCGCGTCAGTGGGTTGCGCTGGCGTCCGATCGGTCGCCGCCGCTACGTTGGTCGCCATGCTTACGCTCCGTCCCCAGCCGCGGGGCGCCTTATGCGGCGCGGGCAGCGACCCGGCAAGGCATGCGCGCATCGGCGAACGGATCCGGCCGCGGGCCCGGCGGCGGCACCATCGCGGCGCGCAGTTCGCCACGCAGCCGCGCCGTCGCCTCGCGGCCCAGCACCTCCTTCCAGCTCAGCACCGCCTCCGCACCGCCGCGGATCGGCAACAGCACGCCGCGCAGCAGCACGCACGCCGACGCGGGCGTGCGCAGAGCCGCCTCGAACCCGACGACCGCACCCGACGCGACGCACGCCGCGCACGCATCGTGCAGCCGCCCCGCCAGATCGTCGTCGCCGCGCCGCAGCGGACCGGGCGCCAGCCCGAACGCTGCCGCCACCGCGTCGCCGACCGTGACGACGTGCACGCCTTCCACGCCGAAGCCCAGGGTCAGCGCATTGTCGCGGTATTCGTGGCTCCCCCCGCGCCGAAGCGCCGCGCGCGCCGTCAGCCGCCGCTCCGAGCCCGCGGCCAGCAGCGGCGGTGCCTCGAAGGCCGGCTCGGCGGGCAGTGGCGGCGGCGTGACGTGGTGCATGGCGGGCTCCCTCGGCCACAGCATACGGCCGCACACGCCCGCGCTTGCGGCCCCGCCAACACGCTGCTAAGCCCCCGCCTCCCGGGTACGCCGCTTTAGCTCAGCCGGTAGAGCACATCATTCGTAATGATGGGGTCAGGTGTTCGAGTCACCTAAGCGGCACCGGTCTTCCATAGCGATATCGCTAATCTTCAAACTGAAAGGCCCTTCCGTAGGGAAGCCTGGCTAGGCCTTCCTGGTGCTTTGAGAAGCTCCAGCGGAGAGACAGGCAGGTCTGCCCAGCAGGTGGGTGCTTATCGGTGGCTCGAAAGTTCAGATTGCCCGCCTGAGCGAAGTCCTTCGCAGCGGTGCCTGTGGTGCTCGGCTAATCTGCGTGAAACTCGCAACGGAGATGGCCATGGCCGCGACCCGTCAATTACATTTGGGCGCCTTTATGCGCCCGGTCAGCATCCACACCGGCGCATGGCGCTATCCCGGCGCCCTCCCCGACGCGAACTTCAACTTCGCCGCGATCCGCCGCTATATCGAGCGGTTGGAAGCCGCGAAGTTCGACGCATTCTTCATGGCCGACCATCTCGCCGTCCTCAACATGCCGGTCGACGCGCTCAAGCGCAGCCATACCGTCACCTCATTCGAGCCGTTCACTCTGCTGTCGGCGCTTGCGGGCGCTACGACGCGCATCGGGCTGGTCGCCACCGCGTCGACAACCTTCGACGAGCCCTACCACATCGCCCGGCGTTTCGCGTCGCTCGATCATATCAGCGAGGGTCGCGCCGGCTGGAATATCGTCACGACCGCCAACCCCGATGCCGCGCTCAACTTCGGCTACGACAGCCATCTCGATCATGACGCGCGTTACGTTCGGGCGCGCGAGTTCTACGACGTCGTCACCGGCCTGTGGGACAGTTTCGCCGACGATGCTTTCATTCGCGACGTCGACAATGGCCTCTACTTCGATCCCGCACGGATGCATGTCCTCGACCACAAGGGACCGGAACTGAAGGTGCGCGGGCCGCTCAACATCGCGCGACCGGTGCAGGGCTGGCCCGTGATCGTGCAGGCGGGCGCGTCCGACCCCGGGCGACAGCTCGCCGCCGAGACTGCCGATGTGATCTTCGGCGCCGAGAGCACGCTAGCGGCAGGCAAGGCTTTTTATGCCGACATCCATGACCGGATGCGCTGGTACGGTCGTGACCCGAGCGGCATCAAGATCCTGCCCGCGGCCTTCGTGGTGGTCGGCGACACCGACGAGGAGGCACGGGCCAGGCGTGCACACCTCGACAGCCTCGTCCACTACGACAGCGGCATCGGCTCGCTGTCGAGCCAGCTTGGCTACGACGTATCGGGCTTCGATCCGGATGGTCCGCTTCCCGAGATTCCGGAGACCAACGCCGGGCGCAGCGGTCGCGAGCGCATCGTCGAGGCGGCGCGCGCGAAGAACCTGACGATCCGCCAACTGGCGGCTCGCGCCGGCAGTTACGCCGGCCTTGCCTTTGTGGGCACACCCGAGACCATCGCCGACGGTATGGAAGAGTGGCTTGTCGAACGCGGCTCGGACGGCTTCAACGTCATGTTCCCATGGCTACCAGGCGGCCTCGATGACTTCGTCGACCGCGTCGTGCCCGAACTGCAGCGCCGCGGCCTGTTCCGCCGCGAGTATGAGGGAACGACGCTGCGCGAACATCTTGGGCTGGCGCGCCCGGCCAATCGCTTCTTTCCCGCCTCAGACCGGCTCGTTGCGGCCTAGCAGCGTCAAAGCCGGGCGAGTTGCCCTTCGGCGACGACGCGACCGGGCTGCGCCGGCGGCTTGGTGGCGGGGTCGAGGCTGATCACCAGCGCTGCGCCGTTCTGCAGCAGTGCCCGAGCCTGATCGGGCACTATCAGCGAATGCGAGATCTTCGGGCTGACTGTGCCGAGATAAACATGGCCGCCCGGGGTGACGGCCCAGAGGTGATAGCTGTGACCCCGAACCTCGGGCGCACTGCCTGGGTTGCTGCGCAGCGCCCCCCCGCCCGGCGTCGTCGCGACGACGAAGGCCGGCCGGGCCGCCCCGCCGCCCTCGCCGAGCAGGGCGGCGGTCAATGGCTGCAGAAGCTGCTGCGGCGCGGCCGGGGGAGCGATGATGCTGGCGGGCCGGCCGAGGATCAAGATCGCGGCGAGCCCGGCGGCGAGCGCCGCGAAGGCCGCGGTCGCAATCTGCCACCGCCGCTCCGGCCGCGCTTGGGGTACCGCCGCAGGGGACAGCGACCGGTCGATCCGTTCCCAGATCGCCATGTCGACCGGTGCCGCAGGCAGCCGCTCGTACAGGGGCAGCAGCCGCCGCACCCAGCCGAGCGTCGCCGCGTCGGGCCGGTCGGGATCGCCCGCCAGAGGACCGGTCAGCCCGAGATGGGCTTCAAGTGGCGGCAGCCAGGTCTTGTCGGGTTCGCGGCTCATGGTTCGAGACAGATACGGAGCTTCTCAAGGCCGCGGCGCACCCGGCTCTTGATCGTGCTGAGCGGCGCCCCGTGACGGGCGGCGATGTCTTCGTAGGTCAGGCCTTCGAAGAAAGCGGTTTCGATCGCGGCACGCTGCGTGGTGTTGAGCTCGCCGAGGCAGCGCAGCAGCATGTCGGAGGATGCGAAGGCATCGTGGTGGCCATCGACGGCGACGGCGTGGAGATGATCGTCGACCGGCGTTTCGGTGCCCTGCCGCGCCTTGCGACGCAGCCTGTCGATGCAGCGGTTGCGCGTCACGACAGCCAGCCAGGCCAGTGGCTGCGCCATGCCGGGCTGGTACTGTCCGGCCTTCTGCCAGACCGTCAGGAACACGTCGTGAATGACATCATCGGCATCATGGTGATCGCGAAGAAAGTGCAAGGCAATGGCCCGCAGGCGCGGCATCGTGGCTGCATAGACACGGCGCAGCGCCTCCCTGTCTCCAGCGGCGACCTTCATCATATCGTTGGTCAGCCCGTCGTCGGGCTGCGAGACCACGAGACGTATCCGGGGCTCGATCGCGTCGGGCAGGTCGGATTGCGACACTTGCAACAGATATCCTGATCGAAGGCCACCGGGCCGCTCGAATATGCCCGAGATGCTGCGCAGCTGACCAGTACGTTACCGCAAAGACTTTCTACCTCGCGCAATACACTTATCGGCTCCGTAACGGATGCGTCTTTCGGCGGGACGCGTCGTAACCGCCCAGCGTGAGCCCACGCCCGGCCTTAGCCGGTCAATCAGAGACAGGAGAGCCCCCCATGACTGTATCTGCCAGAACCCGCTCGATCCGCGCCGCTCTTGTCGCGGCCGCGCTGTTCGTGCCCTCCCTCGCATCGGCACTGACGGTGACCGGCGGCGATACGCGCGTTGCGTTCAACGCCGGCGCACTCACTGGCCTGACCGCCGGCGTGACCGGCGGCGCAACGGTCACCGGACCGGGCCTAACCGTCAATTTCCCCATCATCGGCGGCTTCCTCGACGCGGCACTGGCGGGCCAGATCCGCCACGATGGCTCGGGCATCACCTTGTCGAACGGCACCAACACGCTGGCGCTCGGCAACTTCGTCATCGACACCACCGCCAGCATCCTGTTCGGCGATGCGGCGCTTAACGATACCACTCTCGGCACCAATCTGGCACTGTTCGGCTTCGACCTGACGTCGATCAGCGTCGCGCAGTTGACCGACCTCGACAATCCGCTGCTCGGTCTGCAGCTGACCTCGACCGCGGCGGGCGCGCTGACCGCGGCGTTCGGCGTCGGCGACCTGACCGGCGCGACGCTCGGCAACGCCGCGACCGCTCCGGCGATCGCCGCGGTGCCGGAACCCGGCACATGGGCAATGCTGATCATCGGCTTCGGCGCCGTGGGGGCACTAGCGCGGCGGACGCGCGCGAGGCCTCTGCAGACTGTCTGACGCCGACACCGGCGCGCATCGCACGACAGCGGTGCGCGCCGGTTCCGCGCGCGCCGCAAATAGGCACGTACTCGGAGGAGCCGGTCCCCCGTCGTTGTCTACGCCGGCGGCGCGAAACCAGTTGCCGTCGGGATCGTTGCGAAGGCGATGTGGCTTTCCCGTGACAATCTGAGATTGCCAACGCTGCCGGCCGGAGAGCTACGGCGGGTCGTCGTCGGAGTGCCTGCGCGCGACGAGGCGGCGGATATACTGCAGTGTCTTGCCGCTCTCGACGACGCGGCGGGACGCACTGCCGGCCCGGTCACGATCGTTGTCAGTGCCAATAATTGTTCCGACGCGACTGCTGCTACGGCCCGGTCATACGTTGCTCGATGGTCGAAGATCATCGTCGATGAAGTCGCACTGCCCCCCGAACAGTCGCACGCGGGCGGCGCCCGGCGCTATGTCATGGACCGGGCCGCTGACCTCGCCGGCGCCGGCGGCGTTGTCATGACCACTGACGCCGATAGCCGGGTCGACATCGACTGGATCGCAAGCAATCTCGGCGAGATCGCTGGCGGCGCAGATGCGGTCGCAGGCATCATTACCTTCGATGCGGCGGCGCGCGCGACGCTGCCCGCACTGCTTCACCGCGCAGCAGAATGGCATCTCGCCTCGCTCCACGCGCGCCTCGAACATCTTATCGATCCCCGCCCGCACGATCCGTGGCCGCGTCACATCTGGGCTTGGGGGGCGAGCCTTGCGCTAACCGTGGACGCCTATCGCGCGGTGGGCGGGGTCCCCTCGGTCGCGCTTGCCGAGGATCGTGCACTTGCCGACGCAGTGGAGCGCGCGGGGCTGCGCCTGCGTCGCAGTCATGCGCCGCTGGTGTTCACCTCGTCACGCCGCATCGGCCGTGCGCCGGGCGGCTTTGCAGATCTGCTCGCGAGCCATGCCGGCACGACCGCGCCATGCGACGCCGCGCTCGAGCCCACGCGGGTGCTCGTCCGTCGTCTATTGCTCCGCGCACGCACTCGTCGAGAACGTGGCAGAGATTTTTCCGAAGCATGGGCGCAGGCCGAAGCGCTGTCGCCGCAATTGGCGCGGCGACGCTTGTGCCCCGCCGATCTGACCGAAGAAGTTCGACGCGCCGAGCAGCTTATCAGTCTGCTGGAGCGGCGCGCAGCACGTCGAGCCGATAGTCCTGGCGTCGTTCTTGCCGCGTGACCACGGCCCAATCGCCAATCGCGGTTATGAAGGCCTCGACCGCCTCGTCCCCGGTCTGCGGATAATCGGGAGTCTCGCCGAGCCAGTGCACGAGAACAAGATCGGCGCCCGGCATCGCTGTGGCACGCAGCCGCTCCGACACTCGCAACAGCGTCGGCTGGTCGAAGTAGTAGAGCACCTCCGACAGGACAATCAGGTCATAGCGCCCCGGCAAAGCATCGTCGGGCACGCGCAGCTTGGCGAAGTGGACGTGCGGTAGCGCCGCGCATCGTGCTGCAGCTTTGTCGAGCGCTGCCTGCGCGACGTCTACGCCGAGTAGCCGGTCGGCTCGTGACGCCAACTGCTCGGTCAGGACGCCGATCGAGCAACCGACCTCGACCGCATCAGCATAGCGCGACCGGGACAAGGCGGCGATCGTCTCGGCGTACTTCTGCGCTTCGTACGAGCTGGTTTCGAAGCGCCATGGATCGGCATTGGCGGCATAAAGCGCATCGAAATAGCCGGGATCGCGCGCGTCGCCGGTCATGCCGAGAACCGCCCACCGCGTGCCGCGAGCCAGCGCGCCGCGTGATCGCGCGATGCATCGAGGAATGGCTGGCGCAGGTAGGTCTCAAGGTCGCGCAGACACCTGTCGAGCGGATCGGGGGCGATGAAGCTCGACAGTCCGACGTTACGTCGCGTCGCCTCGATGATCGTCAGTGCTGCGGTTTCAAACGTGCCGCGCGCGAGATCGACATAGGCGTCGATCTCTTCCGGGTTGCTGTTGGGCGTCTCGGCGCGCCGTGCGGCCTCGCGAACGTGGAGACGCGCTGCCTCGTGGGCGCCCGCCGCCGCGGCGAAGCGCGCCCGCGCCACGGGATCGTCGCGCAGCCGGTCAGCGTGCAGCGCCATGATGCGGTCGAGCGCGCCGAGCTGAACTGCGATGACCCGCCACGCTCCGCCCGAGAACCACGGGCTGCGGTAGTAATCGCCGAGGCTCCCCAGCACCGCCGCGTCGGGGACTTCGAGGCCGTCGAAAGTGACGCTGCCGGTCGCGGTGCCCCGCATCCCAGCCGCTCGCCAGATCGCGAGATCGATGCCGACCCGGGGACTGACGAGATCGGGCAGAAACATCTGCGTGTCGCCATTGAGGCTTGCGGTCACGACAGGCCTGCGGATCGTACCTGCCCCCGAGCAGTGCACCTTGCCGCCGTCGAGGCGATAGCCGCCGTCGATGCGCGTGGCGGTAACGCCGCCGCCACGCTCCGCATTCCACACGCCCAAGATGCGCCCGGCTGCGATCTCGGCAGCGACGATGTCAGTGGCCTCGGCATCGCCGTAGCGATTGGCAAGCTTGACCGCATTGAGATGCCCCTCGAACAGCCGTCCGACGGTCAGGCTCGCCGCGCCGATTGTCGAGAGGATGGGCAACGCGTTGTCATCGAGCAGATCGGCGCACGCAGCGATCGTTCCCGATGTCACGAGGTCGGCGATATCTTTGGCAGGAAAGGCTGCCGCCGCATCGACTGCGGCCGCGCGCTGCCAGATGCGCACGGCGACGGCCTCCAGCGCATGATCGGGATCTGGAACGTCGCTCGGCAGCCAGGCATTCCGCATCCGTGTCGAACCCCTGCCGCGCTGCCTCGTTCCGGTCGATCGATGTCGAGGCCATCCTGCGCTGCGCCGCCGGTCGTCGCCTTGTCGTCATCGCTCCGCATCCCGACGACGAGACGCTTGGGTGCGGCCGCCTTATCGCGCATGCCATGCGACGCGGTACGGAGGTCGCGGTGATCGTGTTGACCGACGGGGACGCGTCGCACCCGAGATCCAAACGCTGGCCGCCAGCTGCGCTTGGTCGTCTTCGGATCGCAGAGCTCAAGCGGTCCATGGCGCGGCTCGGAGCGAGTAATGCGCCGCTGCGCCGTCTGGGCTGGAGCGATAGCCAGGTTCTGGAGCACGGGAAGGCGATCCAGTTAAGCCGTCATCTGGTCGCGCTGAAGGCCGGCGTCGTGCTCGTCACCTCGGACGCAGATCACCACCCCGATCACAAGGCGGCGTTTACTCTCGCCAGTTTGGCAACATGCCGGCTTGGCCTGCCGCTGATCCGTTATGCAGTCTGGTCGCGCGCCGATCGCGCTGTGCGAGTCGCCGGTCGCTACCGTGCTGTAAAGCGGTGGGCGATTGCGGCGCACCGCAGCCAGGTCGGCGGATACATCGCCGACGACCCTGCCGGCTTTCGCCTGTCGTCGACGGCAATGGCGAACCTCGTCGGCGGTCGCGAGCAATTTCGGTGAGCAATGCACGTGTCGGGCGGCGCGAGCGGGGCCACGTGGATGAGACCGTCGACGCAGGTACGAGCTAACGGTAACGGTAGTCGGGCGCATTGGTGACTCGGGCATGCGGTGCTATGCTGCCATCGTGCGCCGGACCCTTGCCCTGCTGACGATTATCGTCGCGCTGTTTGCCGGTCTTGGCGTGCCGGCGATGGCAGGCGCGTTCGATGCCGCGCACGGCTGTGCCGTCACCGCCGCCGACGAGCATTGCGATGCGGCCGGATTGGATGGTGCCGACCGCCAGCCTATCGACGCGCCGGGCTCGCATCACCATCATTGCGCCCACGCGCTCCAGTCGCGCACGGGGACCGTCGTACGTGATATGATGGTTGTCGCGCAGCGCTTGCCTCTGTCTCGCAGCGCAAGCCTCTCTTCGCGCTCGCAGGCCCCACCGACGCAGCCGCCGACAGCCTGACCCGCCTCTCGCCGGTGCGTGACCTGTCACGTGCCGTCTCTGCGGATCAGGAGACATTCAATGATATTCGTAATGCGACGGGCGTCGATCGCCCTCGCTACTCTCGCGTGGAGCGGTGTTGCATCGGCCGCGCCCGTTACGCTGATAGACGCGCTTACACGTGCCGATGCCTCGCCTCGACTGGCTGCAGCTCGAGAACAGCTCGAGGCCGCCACGGCGCGGGCGCGTCAGGCACGCGTGTCGGTCAATCCCGAGGTTGGGCTGACCTTCGAAAATCTTGGCGGCACCGGTCCCTACCGGGACTTTCGGTCGACCGAGACGACCTTAGAGGTCAGCCAGCGACTTGAAATGGGCGGCAAGCGCAGTGCGCGGGTGCGCGTTGCACGCGGCGAAGTCGAAGTTGCGCGGCTCGGCCTGGTGCGGACCCGCGCCGACATCGCCCGCGATGTTCGGGACGCGCACGCGGCGCTGGCAGCGGCAGAGGCGCGGCTGACACTTGCCGACGACGTTATCCGCAGCGCCCGCGAACTGGTTCGCACGATGGGCTTGCTCGTAGACACGGGCAAGGAGCCGCCGCTGCGCAAGCTTCGTGCCGATGCGCTGCTGTCCGATGCGACCGCGACACGCGCGGCGGCTGAAGGTGAATTGAGCACGGCCCAACGGGCACTGGCGGCACTGTCCGGGGTCGACAGCGAGGGACTGTATGCGGTGCAGAGCCAGGACGAGCGCCCGCCGCTGGCGCCGATCGATTCTCCCGGTATCGGAGAGCGGATAGCGGCGGCCGAACGCGACGCGGCGCGCGCGCGGATCGACCTTGCGCGCAGCGACGGCGTTCCCGATCCTGTGCTCGGTGGCGGGTTCCGGCGCTTCTCGGAAACGCGCAACACGGCCTTCGTCGCCCGCGTGTCGATCCCGCTGCCGATCCGCAATCGCAACACCGACACCATCGCCGCTGTTCGGTCGGACAGCCTGGTGGCGGACGCCAATCTCGCCCAGGTTCGGATCGACGCGATGCGCGCCCGGCGTGACGCGGCGGCGCGGCTGGCAGCCGCAGACGGTCGGCTGGCAGCGCTGGGTGGCGCTGGACAGGTACAGGCGGAGGAGGCGCTGCGCATTGCCCGGCGTGGCTATCAGGCGGGCAAGTTCACGCTGATCGAGCTGATCGACGCGCAGACGGCCTACAACACGACACGCGGCGCCCTGATCGACGCACGGCTCGACCGGGCCCGCGCGCTCGCCGCGCTATTCCGCGCCGACGCCCGCGAGGAGAACTGAGATGGTCGAGATGACCGCAATCCCGCGCTGGCTCATCCTGGGCGGTGCGGCGGCGCTGGCGCTCGCGACGGGCGCTGGAGGCTATTGGCTCGGCCAATTGAGGCCTGTCGCCGAGCCTGCCCAGGCCGAGGCTAAAGCCGCGTCCGATAAGGCCGAACCAAGGCACAACGATGCGCCTGCCGAACTCGTCCTCGACGCCGCGCAGATCCGCGCTTCGGGCATCGAGGTCGAGGCGGTCAGCGACGTCATGTTCGCCGGCGAGGTCACCGCCAGCGGACGCATCGTTCCCGCCGCCAACGCCGAAGCCCAGACGACGGCGCGGGTGGCGGGGACCGTCGTGCGCCTCGTGGCGAAGCTGGGCGACCGCGTTCGCGTCGGCACTCCGCTCGCGGTCATCGACAGCCGTGAGGTCGCCGAGGCGCGGGCTGCCCATGCGCGTGCGGCACGTTCGGAGACCCTCGCCGACGCGACCTTTGCACGTGAGGCGACCCTGTATCGCAAGCGCGTGACGGCGCAGGCCGAGTATCAGCAAGCGGCGGCGGCGCGCGATGCTGCGCGCGTCGACACGCGCCTCGCTGCCGAAAACCTGCGCGCCCTCGGCGTGTCCGCAGGCAGCAGCGGCAGCCGCACCTTCACGCTGACCGCGCCGATCGCCGGCGCGGTGGTGGCCGTCGATACGCGCGCCGGCGAGACGGTCGATGCCGCCAAGGCACTGTTCCGCATCGCCGATCAGCGCATCGTCTGGGCCGAACTGCTCGTGCCGGCGCGCGAACTCGGGCGAGTGGCCGTCGGCGGCCGCGCCACGCTCGAGGCGCAGGGCGAGGGCCATAGCCACACGGGCAGGATCAAGTCGCTGAGCCCGACGATCGACCCGGCGACGGGTGCTGCGACCGCGATCGTCGAGATCGGCAACACCAACGGCGAACTGGCGGTCGGCAAGCTGGTCACTGCGCGAATCGCGTCGCGGAGCGGCTCGGCGACACGGGGCGCGCTGAGCGTGCCGCGCGACGCGGTGCAGGAGGTTGACGGCAAGTCGCTGGTCTTCGTGCGGACCCAAAGGGGCTTCACGCCGCGCGAGGTGACGCGGGGACCGGGCACCGGCGCACGCACCGCCGTGCTGTCGGGGCTCAAGCCCGGCGAGCGCATCGCCGTCGCAAACGCCTTCATCCTGCGTGCCGAGCTCGGCAAGGGCGAAGCGGAGCACGACCATTGATCGACCGCCTCCTCGCTTTCGCCGTCGCGCGCCGCTGGCACATCGTCGTGCTCGCGGTCGTTGCCGCCGGTTACGGTGCGTCGATGCTGACGCAGCTGCCGGTCGACGCCGTGCCCGACATCACCAATCGCCAGGTCCAGATCAACATCGCCGACCCGGCGCTGGGGCCGGTCGAGATGGAGAAGCAGGTCGCTTTTCCGATCGAGACCGCGCTGTCGGGCATCCCCGGCCTTGAGACCACGCGCTCGCTGTCGCGCAACGGCTATGCCCAGGTCACGGCGGTGTTCGAGGACCGCGTCGACATCTACTTCGCCCGCCAGCAGGTCGCCGAGCGGCTGGCGCAGGCGCGCGACGCGCTGCCCGCCAGCGTCGAGCCGGTGATCGGGCCGATCACCACGGGCCTCGGCGAGATCGTGATGTTCACGGTCGAGTTCGAACATCCGGGCGGCCGGGGCGCGCCGCGTATGGCGGGGCGGCAGGGCTGGCAGGCCGGGGGTTTCTACCTGACGCCCGAGGGCGAGAAGCTGGCCGACGAGGCGGCGCGCGTGACCTATTTGCGCACAGTCCTCGACTGGATCGTCCGGCCCCAGCTGCGGCAGGTGACCGGCCTCGCCGGCGTCGATGCGATCGGCGGTTACGTGAAGCAGTACGCGGTGACGCCCGATCCGGCGCGTCTGGCCGCGCTCGGCCTGTCGATGACCGATCTCGTCGAGGCGCTGCAGAACGCGAACCTCGGCTTCGGTGCCGGCACCGTCGATCGCGGCGGCGAAGGTCTGGCGGTTCGCGCCGACGCAAGGATCGCCGAAGGCTCGGCTATCGGCGAGACCGTGATTGCCAGCCGCGGCGGCGCTCCGCTTCGCGTTGCCGACGTCGCCACTGTCAGCCTGGGCCGCGAGGTCCGCACCGGTTCGGCGACCGAGAACGGACGCGAGGTCGTCATCGGAACTGCGTTGATGCTGGCCGGCGCGAACAGCCGCACCGTCGCGCAGGCGACCGTCGCGAAGCTCGACGAGATCGGTCGCGCGCTGCCGCCCGGGGTCAAGATCCGCGTTACCCTCGACCGGTCGAAGCTTGTCGACGCGACGATCGACACCGTGACCAAGAGCCTCGCCGAGGGCGCGCTCCTCGTCGTCGTGGTACTGTTCCTGCTGCTCGGCAACATCCGCGCTGCCGTCATCACCGCACTCGTCATCCCGTTCTCGATGTTGCTCGCGACGATCGGCATGGTCGAGACGGGGACGTCGGCTAACCTGATGTCGCTGGGCGCGCTCGACTTCGGGCTGATCGTCGACGGGGCGGTGATCATCGTCGAGAACTGCCTGCGCCGCCTGGCCGAGCGCCAGCATGGCCGCGACGGGGCGCTACCGCTCGCCGAACGGCTCAAGGTCGTCCGCGACGCGACGCGCGAGATGGTGCGGCCTGCGCTGTTCGGGCAGGGCATCATCATCCTCGTCTATCTGCCGCTGTTCGCGTTCCAGGGGGTCGAGGGCAAGATGTTCGCGCCGATGGCGACGACGGTCGTGCTCGCCCTCGTTGCGGCATTCGTCCTGTCGCTGACGCTGGTCCCGGCGATGGTCGCTATCCTCATGACCAGGCCCGTGGCGGAAAAGGAGAGCGCGGTCATGGCCGGCGCGTCGCGCCTGTACGCCCCCGCGCTCGATCGTGCGCTGGCAATGCCGTGGCTCTTCATCGGCGGCGCGGCGGCGGCGTTCGGGGTCGCGCTTGCGCTGTTCACGACGCTGGGCCGCGAATTCATCCCGACGCTCGACGAAGGCGACATCGCGGTACAGGCGGTGCGGATCCCGTCGATCTCGCTCGACCAGTCGACGGCGATGCAGGCGCAGGTCGAGCGCGCGCTGATGGCGGCACCCGAGGTCGCGCTGGTGTTCGCCAAGACGGGTACCGCCGAGGTGACCAGCGACCCGATGCCGTCGAACGTGACCGACGGGTTCGTGATCCTGAAGCCACGCAGCGCATGGCCCGACCCCGGCTTGCCGAAGTCCGAGCTCGTCGAGGGTCTGGAGGCGCGGCTGGCGCGCGTACCCGGTAACAACTTCGAGTTCAGCCAGCCGATCCAGCTGCGCTTCAACGAGCTAATTGCCGGCGTTCGATCCGACGTTGCGGTACGTGTCTACGGCGACGACTTCGCGTCGATGCTGCCCGTCGCCGAACGCGTCGCGGCGAGCCTGCGTGCCACCCCCGGCAGTGCAGACGTGCGCGTCGAACAGGTCGAGGGCGTGCCCGCACTCAGCGTCGAGTTCGACCGGGCCGCAATCGCCGCTGCCGGCCTCACGGTGCGCGAAGTCGCCGACGCCGTGCAGGTCGCGCTCGGCGGACGCGCCGCCGGCCAGATCTTCGAAGGGGATCGGCGGTTCGACATCGTCGTGCGAATGCCCGACACGCTGCGCCGCGACCTCGATGCGCTCGGTGCACTGCCCGTGAAGCTGCACACCAGCGAGGGCGATGACCGCGTCATGCTGCTTCGTCAGCTGGTGCGGTTCGTCGTCCGCAATGCCCCAAACCAGGTCAGCCGCGACAAGGGCAAGAGGCGCATCGTCGTGCAAGCCAATGTACGCGGTCGCGATCTCGGCGGGTTCGTTGCTGATGCAAGAGACCGGGTGACGCGGGATGTGCAGGTGCCGGCAGGCTCTTGGCTTGAATGGGGCGGTGCGTTCGAGAACCTGCAGCGCGCGCAGGCGCGACTGACACTCGTCGTGCCCGCCGTGTTCGCCGCAATCTTCGGGTTGTTGTTTCTCGCGCTCGGCTCGTGGCGGCGCGCGGCGATGGTGTTTTCGGCGGTGCCGCTCGCGCTGACCGGCGGCGTCGTGCTGCTCTGGCTGCGCGACATGCCGTTCTCGATCTCGGCGGCGGTCGGTTTCATCGCGCTGTCGGGCGTCGCGGTGCTCAATGGACTCGTGATGATGTCGAGCATCTTGCGATTGATCGAAGATGGTCGTCCGGTGTCTGATGCCATCCGCGAAGGCGCCCTTGCACGGCTGCGCCCGGTCGTCACGACCGCACTGGTCGCCTCGCTTGGCTTTGTGCCGATGGCGCTGGCAACCGGTACAGGGGCAGAGGTTCAGCAGCCGATCGCAACCGTCGTAATTGGCGGGCTGATCTCCGCTACGACCTTGACGCTGCTCGTGCTTCCGGCACTTGCCCGCCTCGTGCTCGAGGCCGAGCGTCGCGTCGAGTGCAACCATCCTGCAACTGCCATCCCGACGTCGGGCTCGCTCGGGGCTCAGGCAATTGAGGCATCGCACTGACGGCACGCGACCGCGCCGGTTACGGTCACGGCATCGACGGCCCATCATCGCTAACAAGCATTAATGAGCGTTCGATTTTGGGAGCGTGTCGACGGACATTGAGTGGCCGGGATCGGGTCGTTCCTGCCGCAACCTGACGGCCGAGGAGCCTGAATTCTCGCGTCTGAGCCTACCGGGATCGACCCGCTCAGCGGGAGCTACGCCTTCGAGGCCACTGCTGCGGCAATGAAGGTATGGAGATCGGTTGCGCCGAGGCTAGGTGACGCAGGCTTATCGAAGCCGCTGTCCAGGCTGACCGCCGTCATTCGCGCGTAAGCGCTCGCAGCTTCAGGCGAAAAGCCAGCGCCTTCGAAGGCAGCTTCCCATGTCGTGCGTGGTGCAACGTCCACACGAACCTCTCTGCCGAGCGTCATCGCAAAAGCGTTGGCGACGTCTTGCGGCGTGTAGCGCTTAGGACCTTCAAAATATCGAATGCCGGTGTCGCCGACTGACCCTAGCAACCGCGTTGCCGCTGCTTTCCCCAAGTCTGCTGGAGCAACCATCGGCATCTGGGTGTCGACAGGAAACATGCTTGGCAGGGTGCCAGTCTCACGGACAGTTTCGGTAAAGCTGAGCCAGTTGGTCATGTAGTAGGCGCCACGGTTGATTGCCGCGGGGATCGGCTGCGATTGCAACCCTTTCTCCACCTCCCACAGCGTAGACAGGTCGCCGATCGCCTCGCCTGGTTGCGCGCCGTAGGTCGATGCAGCCACGACCTTCTCCAGGTCCGAACCCGCCAATGCCGCAAGGATGTTCGCGATGCTGCGCCTTTCGGTAGCGTCCGTGTTGCCACTCGGGTCGGCTGGTGGATAGAGTAGGAATGCGCGCCTACCTCTCCGGAACGCCTCCCGGAGAGATGCGATATCGTTCACGTCGGCCCTAGCGACGATCGCACCCTTTTTGGTCCACGCGTCTGCATCTTCAGGGTGACGCGTAAGGATCGTCACCTCCTCGTTATGGGCGAGAAGCTCGTCGGCCACTGCCGCCCCGACGTTTCCCGTCGCACCCATTACGATGAACATATCGCCGCTCCTTCATCCGCGCCAATCGCCCGTTACGCAGGCTCTACGCCACAAGCCCAATGCGTGAAGCCGCAACTCCCCCATGAGCGTCCGGTATCGGATGAAGGGACGATTGCCGGCAGCGCATTCGAAGCGCACACCTGTCTCGGTCGCCCGTGTGAAGCAGGCACCTCCATCCACGAGCGCGCCTTGCACGGCCTCGCAAAACGCCGTGCCGTTCAGCTATCACAAATGGTTGCGGCCGATACGGATGATATACATCAATCGCCTGCGAAGCGCATTAGGTAGGTAGCTGTCGTACGCCGTCAGCAGTTATGGCAGCGATCTGACCTGGTATCGGGAAAACTATGAAGTGTTTTTTCAACCTCGCGGGGGCAATTTATAATCCCGATGTTGAGGGCGTCGAGATTGCAACGATAAACGAAGCTCGCCTGGAAGCCGCACGGTTTCTAAGCGGCGTGATCAGCGACCACCCCGATGCAGTATGGGCTGGCGACGAGGTTCGGGTCGAAGTTACCGATGCGAACCAGCTGGTGCTGTTTACGATCGTCGCATTCGGCATCGACGCTGCAGCCGTCGCGGGGCAGCCCGCATCGTTCAGGTCGAGCGCGGAGACTTTCAGTAGAAAGAAGCGCCGCGCCTAAGTCTGCCCTTTAACAGCAATCGTTGCCGTTGGAGGCAAACGTCCCAGAACTCGCGGTAATTGCTGCAACTCTCGTTGCACCGTCGTGCAGGCGGATGCGCCTCGCGGCGCCCGACGCTGCCACTGCGTTGCGTGTCGAGCTCTGGCTATAGGCCCCCAAGCCAACAGGGAGCTTATCGATGCCTCGTTTCTTGCCTGCCCTCACCATCCAAATTACGTCCGATACACGGTCGGACATTCGTGGACCCGGCGCCGCCCGCCGCCCTGCCGTCGGTCACGGCAGGCGTATCGGACGGACCCTGCCGGCTGTAATGATTGCGGCGGCAACTCTGGTTGCCGCGCCGGGGTCCGCCGACCCGATCAGCGCCGCCCGCAACGCTCAGCTCACGGTTCCTCGCGAACTGATGGCCCCGACACGGGCCGACCTCGCGCGGCCTCTGGTGCTGAAGACCACCAAGGCGACGGTCAAGGCGGGAATCCTCGACTGCGAGCAGACGCTGTTCCGGGGCAGGGTTCTGGGTGAGCAGTGCATGACGCGCAACATGCCGCTCATCGAGCAGACCGATCCTCGGATCGACGCAGCGTTGGCGCCATGGGCCGGCGTGGGTTGCTACGACACCTCGCTGCTCACGATCATGCTGACCCAGCTGAACAACCGCAACGCCGGCATAAAGCCGGTCGGCCGCACGTCGATGCTGATGTCGATCCCGGCGGAAGGTGGTGCGCCGAAGGAAGTCCGCCAGCTGAACTATTACTACAAGCTGGTCCGCGCATCGCAGCTGCAGGACAAGCTGGTCGCCGAAGGCAAGCTGTCGCAACGTACGGCCTACGGCCTCGGGCCTGCCGAGCTGATCGCCGATACCGGTGCTGGACAGGTCATGGAGGGGCTCGCCGGGCCCAATTGCAACCCCTACCTGCCCAACAGCTGCGCGACGGCCACGAACATCTTCACGGGCGCTTCTTTCTTCCAGTGGGCCGATACCGTCACCGACCAGACGACGTTCGGCAATGCCGATATCGAGAAGCGTCTGCGCAACGGTCAGAGCCTGGTGCTCGCCTTCATACGCTATAAGCCAGTGGTCACCGTGCAGGGCGGTGTGAAGACGGTGAGCTTCAAGCTGGAAGGCTACCACAAGGTTGTGCCGTCGGGGTTCGGGGCGGGCGCCTATCGGTTGATCCTTAACGATGTCGGCTACACTGGTGTGAAGCGTCAGGAGTGCGGATTTGGCGAGGGCTGCGTCCGGTTCCGCGTCAACATGCGTCGTGACCTGGCGGCAAAGCTGAAGGAACTCGGTATCGTCGCCGACAAATATGTCTGGCCCGCGGGCGTGGCGCAGATCATCGTCGACTATGAGGACGACAAGAGCGGTAACCTCAACTTCCTGCAGCACGTCGACGGGCTTAAACTCAGTCCTGCTTGACGGCGTGCCGGGTCTCACAGCGGCACCGCAAGTGTGAATCATAGGATGTCAGGCTTGATGCTGACTCCGACGGATCCGCGTTAGGTCGACAAGCCCGGCCAGCAAAGTTGACGGCCGTTCCCGAAACGCTTCGTCCATGGCTTCGTCCGCCGCCGCCAAGCGTGGCGCTGTCGATCTGGACCGCGCGACTGAACGCGAGTGAAGGCGACTCGTCGATCATTCCCGCTCGTAGCGTGTGGCAGGGCGCTTCCGCCAAAATCGTCGTGCACGTGCGTCGTGATACAGGCGTGCGTGCACGACGCACTTCCGCAGCTTGATCGATGCAATCACGCGCAGCTGCGCTCGAGTCAGCTGACCAAAAGGGGCGGTGCGGCACGGTCGGGTGTCGGGGCAGAGCGCTCGATCACCGTACCGTGGCCTCTCGTGAACACGCGTCGCGAGGATCGTCAGTGGGTAGAGGATGAAACTACCCAGTGTCGCATTAAAATGTACCTTGCCTTTGAGACGATCGCGACCGCTGCAAGATCGGTTCATAAGGGATTCGAGCATGGACCGGATCGACGCGCTGCGCTTGCTGCTCGACGTTTCGGAAGCCGGCAGCTTCTCGAGTGTCGCCCGGCAGCGTGCGATTGCCACGTCCACCGTCGCGCTCGCGGTAAGTCAGCTCGAACAGGAACTCGGCGTCAGGCTCATGGCGCGGTCAACGCGAAAGCTGGTTTTCACGCACGAGGGCGAACTCCTGCTGGCGGATGCGCGCCGCATCGTGTCCGATTGGGACACCGCTCTCAGCACTCTGCGCGACGACGGACCCCTTAGCGGACCGATCCGGATTACCGCCACAAACGACTTCGGCAGGTTCCGGCTGCGTCCGCTTCTCGATGCCTTCCAGGAACGCCAGCCGGGGGTCCACATTGCCCTTCTGCTGAGCGACAGCCCCGTGGACCTGATCGAGGAGCATATCGATCTCGCGATCCGGAGCGGGCCGCTGCCTGATTCGACGATGCGGGCACGGGTGTTGATCCGGGGGCCGCGCGTCGTCTGCGCGTCGCCGCGTTATTGGCGCCGGGCGGGTATGCCGGCGCACCCCAGCGAACTCGCAAACCACAATTGCATCGTGCTCGCTCGGCCGGGCGCGCCGCTGTCGACCTGGGCGTTTCGTGTCGACGGCAAGATCCTCAATATGAAGGTGCGCGGCGATAGGCAGGCAAGCGACGGCGACGTCCTCCGCGAATGGGGCGTGGCAGGGGCAGGGGTCATCTTCAAGAACCAATGGGATGTCCGGGAGGAACTCGCCGCTGGCACACTGACGACCGCTCTCGACGACTTCGTGCCGTGGCAGGTCGATCTGTTCGCGGTGCATGCCGCGGCGCCGACGAGCCGGCGGGTTGCAGCGCTGATCGAGTTTCTCGCGGATGCCCTGCGCGACGGTCCGGCCGAGCCCTGATTCCTACCGCGCACTCAATCTCCAGAAGGGCTCCCGACCGTTCGACATTTTCGAAAGATCAATTCGAAATGGCCGGGATTATCATTCATGCGCTGTCACGGCACATCGGGCGGGCAACGACCGAGGTGACAAGATGAACATCGACTTTAACGGCAAGCGCGTGCTCGTGACCGGCTCGACCGGCGGCATCGGCTTCGCCGCCGCGAAAGGCTTTCTGGCCGCTGGTGCGAGCGTCGTCGTCAATGGCCGAAGCGAGGAGAGCGTCGCGGCCGCCGTCGCGAGCCTTCGCGAGGTGGGGCCGACCGTCGAGGGGTTCGCCGGCGACCTGAGCATGGCCGAGGCCTGCGAGCGGCTCGTCGCGCGGCATCCGAACTTCGACGTGCTGATCAACAATCTCGGCATCTACGGGCCCCAGGACTTTTTCGAGACGCCGGATGAGGTCTGGGACCAATTCTTCCAGACCAACGTGATGTCGGGCGTTCGCCTCTCCCGCGCCTATGCGCCGGGGATGGCCGACAGGGGCTGGGGCCGGATCGTCTTCGTCTCCTCAGAATCGGCGATCAACATTCCGGCCGACATGATCCACTACGGCTTCACCAAGACCAGTCAGCTGGCGATCTCGCGCGGTCTGGCCAAGCGGCTCGCGGACACTGGAGTCACCGTCAACGCCGTGCTGCCGGGACCGACGCTGTCCGAAGGCGTCGCCAGCATGCTCAAGGCCGGCAACACGTCGGGCGACAGCGTCGAGAAGATCGCAGATGACTTCGTCGCCGCGCATCGGAGCTCGTCGATCATCCGGCGTGCCGCCACGGTCGAAGAGGTCGCCAACATGATCGTCTACATCAGCTCGAAGCAGGCCTCCGCGACGACCGGCGCCGCGCTGCGCGTCGATGGAGGCGTCGTCGACAGCATTGTGTGACCGTCGCCCCCTGAGGGGCGGGATCACCGAATACCAAAATCCCTGACAGGAGGAAATAAAATGGCCGATGTCATCGCCGCCATCGAGGAGCGCCGCACGACCGTCCTCTATGACGGTACGCGCGATGTCTCCGACGAACAGATCACCGAGCTCGTCCGCCTCGCGACGCGGGCGCCGACGGCCTTCAATCTGCAGAACTGGCGCTTCATCGCCGTTCACAGTCCGGACGCGAAGGCGCGGCTGCGTGCGGTCGCATGGGACCAGGCGAAGATCACCGAGGCGGCCGTCACCTTCATCATCGTCGGTCAGATGGCCGACGAGACGACGCTACCTGATCGGCTCGCGCCTGCCGTCCAGGCCGGCCTGATGCCCGCGGCAATGGTCGACGGGTGGGTGGCCGGCGCCGCCAGCCTTTACGCCGGTCAGCCCTGGCGGCAGCGCGACGAGGCCGTACGCTCGGCCTCTTTTGGTGCCGCGACGCTGTTCTACGCCGCACATGCGATGGGTCTGGGAAGCGGGCCGATGATCGGCTTCGATCCCGAAGGCGTCGCGCGTGAGTTCGGGCTGGGCGAAAACGAGGTGCCCGTCGTTCTCGTGGCCGTCGGCTACGGTACGCCGGAAAACTGGCCGCAGAAGCCGCGCCGTCCTGTCCAGGACGTTCTCAGCATCGTCTGATTAAAGAGCGGCTCGACGCCGCACGTGGTCGTCATGTCTTATTCAGGACACAGCGACGAGAACAAGCGCGTTATGGCGGCTGGCGTGGCGGCGGCGCTCCACGATCGACTGGTCAAATTTCCCGGGGATGGCTCCTTGGCCATGTGAGCCGGGCGTGGTGGCAGCTCCAGCGCGCAGGCTGTCTGGCTCACTGGACATTGTCCGGCGATCAATTATATACCGGGCGTTATGGAAAGTGCTGCAACCGCTGTGCCCAATAAGGGACGTCCGCGCGAATTCTGCGTGGATGCGGCACTCGCGGCTGCACTCGGTGTGTTCTGGTCGAAGGGGTACGAGGGCGCGTCGATGGCCGACCTGACCGCGGCGATGGGAATTACCAAGCCCAGCCTCTACGCGGCGTTCGGCAACAAGGAAGCATTGTTTCACAAGGCTCTCGATCTCTACGAGGCCGAGAAGCTCGACTATACGCGCGAGGCGCTGAAGCAGCCGACCGCCCGTGCCGTTGCCGAGTATTTCATGCGCGGCGCGGTCGATGCGCAGACCAGTTCCTCCGGACCCAAGGGCTGCATGGGCGTCATCAACTCGGTCGCGTGCGGGTCGGAGGCCGAGTCGATCAAGGCCGACGTCATCGCGCGCCGCTCGTCGTCGCAGGCGGCGCTTGTCGAGCGCTTCGAGCGAGCCAAGCGCGAGGGCGACCTGCCGGATCATGTCCAGGTGACCGATCTCACCGCCTATCTGTTCGCGCTGCTGCAGGGCATGGCGGTGCAGGCGGGATCGGGTGCGACGCGCGCCGATCTGGAACGCGTCGTCGACATGAGCCTGATGATGTGGCCGGGGCGATAGATTTTTTTCTACCGATCGGTATGGAAGGCATTGACGCGCCGCAACGAAGTTTATATACCGGTTAGTACAGAAGCAGCGGGTGCCGTCGCGGCCCCCGGATCGCCGGAGGCACTCGTCATGCGATACACCCACATCGAAAGGGTCCGGACCGGACGTTAGTCCGGCCACCCGTCAAATCACATCGTTGATCACGTTTCGCCACGTCCCTGGACGCGGTCGGTCTCGTGCGCCCGAATTCACCGCGGCCAGAGAATAGTCCTCCGGCCGTCCGACCGCTCACGCCTTGTCGCGACGAAGGAGGCCATCATGGCTTTTGTCGATTTTCACTCAGCCGGACCTGCCGTCGCTGCACGGCCCCCGGTCGCCCCGTCGCCGGAAGCGACGCTCAGCCCGCTCGAATGGTCGGTGGTCCGGCTCGCGCGCAATGACCGCATGTCGTCGCTGCGTGGCGGGGGCGGCGTGTCGAAGGCGCTCAACCTGCTGCTCGGCAAGCGCGCGAGCCCGGTGCTCGCCGACCCCAGACTCGAGGCGCTGCGCCGCACCGCGGTACTCAGCTGGCACCACGGCTACACCATCCCCACGGGTGACCTGCGCGCCTTTCAGGCGGCGGGCTTTTCGGCCGATCAGTACGAGCTGATGCAGACCGGTATCAGCGCGGCGCGCGCCCAGGGTGCACGCGCATGAACATGATGACGAAGATCGAACCCGGTGATTACGCCGCGGTCGCCCCCGACCCGACGAAGCCGCGCCGCTCGATGGTCGGGCGCGTCGCGCTGGTAGCCATTCCCGCGGCACTGCTTGCCACGGCAGCGATCGTCTATTCGAACGATGCGCCCGTCGTTGCCGCGCCGCCGCCGCCGATGGTGACCATCGCCCAGCCGTTGGTTCGCGAGATCAGCGAGTGGGACGAATATGTCGGCCGGTTCGAGGCGAGCAACTCGGTCGAGGTGCGTCCGCGCGTCTCGGGCGCCATCACCGGGGTGCATTTCACCGACGGTGCCGTCGTCCGCGCCGGGCAGCTGCTATTCACCATCGACCCGCGCCCGTTCGCCGCCGCGCTGGCAGAGGCGCGCGCAGGGCTGGCGAGCGCGCAGAGCGATGTCGCGCTGGCGCAGGCCAACCTCGACCGCGCCAACCGGCTCGTTGCCGACGATGCGGTTTCGAAGAGCGACATCGACCAGCTGACCGCCCGCGTCCGGGCTGCCCGCGCCGCCCTTGCAGCGAGCGAAGCGCGGGTGCGAGCGCGCCAGCTCGACATCGAATTCACCCGCGTCCGCGCGCCGATCGGCGGGCGAATTTCGGACCGCCGCATCGACGCCGGCAACCTCGTGGCTGCGGGCGATACGACCGGCACGCTGCTGACCACGATCAACGCGCTCGATCCCATCTACTTCGCCTTCGATGCGTCGGAGGCGTTGTTCCTCAAGACCAAGCGTGCGCAGCAATCGGGCGGGCGGCCGTCGCCGGTCGAGGTCAAGCTGCAGGACGAAACCGACTATCGCCGGTCGGGGCGTCTCGACTTCACCGACAACGGGCTCGACCCTCGGTCGGGAACGGTGCGGGGGCGCGCGGTGCTCGCCAATCCCGACCTGTTCCTGACGCCCGGCATGTTCGGCAACATGCGGCTGTCGAGCGGCGGCAGCACCCGCGCGCTGCTCGTCCCCGATGCCGCGATCCAGACCGACCAGGCCCGCAAGACCGTGCTGACCGTCGCTACCGACGGTTCGGTCAGCGCCAAGGCTGTCGAGCTCGGCCCGGTGCTGGACGGCCTGCGCGTCGTCCGGTCGGGCCTCGCGCCCGGCGACCGCGTCGTCATCAGCGGCACGCAGATGGCGATGCCGGGCACCAAGGTGCAGACCCGCGCCGGCCGGATCGCGCCGGCGGTGCAGCTCGCCGGGGCACCGCCCGGCAGCAATGCGACCAGCGGCGGAGCGACCTTCTCCCGCTGACGCCACCGCTACATCGCCGCCTGCCTTCGATCCTCCATCCGGGGAGCCCCCCATGCGCCTGTCTCGCTTCTTTATCACGCGTCCGATCTTCGCGGCGGTCATCGCGATCGTCATCATCCTGGTCGGTGCGTTGGCCTACACGCGGCTCCCCGTCGCGCAATATCCCGACATCGTGCCCCCGACGGTGACCGTCAGCGCGGCCTATCCGGGCGCTTCGGCCGAAACGGTGGCGGCGACGGTTGCCGCGCCGATCGAGCAGGAGATCAACGGCGTCGACAACATGCTGTACCAGTCGTCGCAGTCGACGGGTGACGGCAATCTGACGATCACCGTCACCTTCGCGATCGGCACAGACCTCGATGCGGCGCAGGTGCTCGTGCAGAACCGCGTCGCGGTCGCCGTGCCGCGCCTTCCCGAGGATGTGCAGCGGTTGGGCGTCGTGACGCGCAAGACCTCGCCCGACTTCCTGATGGTCGTGAACCTGATCTCGCCCGACAACTCGCTCGATCGCGGGTATATCTCCAACTATGCGCTGACGCAGGTGCGCGACCGGCTGGCGCGCATCGAGGGCGTCGGCGACGTGCGGCTGTTCGGCAGCCGCGACTATGCGATGCGCGTATGGATCGACCCGACGCGTGCCGCCGCACTCGACCTGACCGCCGGCGAGATCGTCGCGGCGCTGCGTTCGCAGAACGTCCAGGTCGCCGCCGGTACGCTCGGCCAGCCGCCGTACGCCCAGGGCAATGCCTTCCAGCTCAACGTCGAGACGCAGGGCCGGCTGACCGACCCGGCGCAGTTCGCCAATGTCGTGATCCGCACCGACGCCGACGGCCGCCAGGTTCGCGTGTCGGATGTCGCGCGCGTCGAGCTCGGTGCCGCCGACTACGCCTCGAACACTTATCTGTCCGGACAACCGACGGTGATCGCGGCGGTGTTCCAGCGCCCGGGCTCGAATGCCCTCGCGGCGGCCGAACAGGTCAGCGCCGAGATGGAGGCGATGTCGAAGACCTTTCCCAAGGGCCTGGAGTACCGCGTCATCTACAATCCGACCGAGTTCATCGCCCAGTCCGTCGACGCGGTGATCACGACGCTGTTCGAGGCAATGCTGCTCGTCGTTCTCGTCATCCTCGTCTTCCTGCAGAAGTGGCGCGCGGCGATCATCCCGATCGTCGCGATCCCCGTCTCGCTTGTCGGCACCTTCGCGGTGCTCGCCGCGCTCGGCTATTCGCTCAACACGCTGTCGCTTTTCGGCCTGGTGCTGGCGATCGGTATCGTCGTCGACGACGCGATCGTCGTGGTCGAGAATGTCGAGCGCAACCTGACGCGCGGGCTGACCCCGCTCGCGGCGGCGCAGACTTCGATGGACGAGGTGTCGGGGGCGCTGGTCGCGATCGTGCTGGTACTGTGCGCGGTGTTCGTGCCGACGCTGTTCCTGACCGGCCTGTCGGGGGCGTTTTACCAGCAGTTCGCCGTGACCATCGCGACGGCGACGGTGATCTCGCTGGTCGTCTCGCTGACGCTGTCGCCGGCACTCGCGGCGATCCTGCTCAAGCCGCACGCGGCGAGCGGTCCCGGGAACCGCCTGACCCGCATCATCGGGACCGCAGGCGACCGCTTCAACCGTGCCTTCGAACGGCTGAGCGAGCGCTATGCCCGGCTGACGGCGCGGCTCGTCGTGCGCCCGAAGCGCATGATGATCGGCTATGCCGGGCTGATCGCCGCGACCGCCGCACTGTTCTGGGCGACGCCGACCGGGTTCATCCCGGCGCAGGACCAGGGCTATTTCCTGACCGTCGTGCAGCTGCCCGCCGGTGCCTCGGTCGAGCGGACCGACGCCGCCGTCCGCAAGGTCGCCAATCGCATCCTGCCGCTCGCGGGCGTCAAGGGCGCGGTGATGCTGGCGGGCTTCGACGGCCCGTCGCAGACGCTCGCCCCGAACGCCGCCGCCGCCTACATCCCGCTCAAGTCGTTCGAGGAGCGCGCCAAGCTCGGCGTGACCTTCGAAGGCATCATGGAAGCGGCCCGCAAGGCGACTGCCGACATCGACGAAGCGCGGATCCTCGTCATTCCGCCGCCGCTCATCCAAGGTATCGGCTCGGCGGGCGGCTACCGCATGATCGTCCAGGATCGCGGCGGCGGCAGCTACCAGCAGCTCGCCGCCGAGACGGGAAAGCTGCTC
The DNA here is from genome assembly GCF_007097155.1 of Glacieibacterium frigidum. Classification (GTDB taxonomy): domain Bacteria; phylum Pseudomonadota; class Alphaproteobacteria; order Sphingomonadales; family Sphingomonadaceae; genus Glacieibacterium; species Glacieibacterium frigidum. The sequence goes on along the minus strand of NZ_VJWA01000002.1, from coordinate 1,116,335 downwards.
GGCAAGGCCAACCAGACCGAGGGGCTGGCGCAGGTCTTCACCTTCTTCGATGCCTCGACACCGCGCGTCTTCGCCGACATCGATCGGGCCAAGGCCGACATGCTCGGCGTGCCGCCGTCGCGGGTCTTCGAGGCGCTGCAGGTCTATCTCGGCAGCTCGTTCGTCAACGACTTCAACCTGCTCGGACGCACCTACCGCGTCACTGCGCAGGCCGACGCGCCGTTCCGCGAGACGACCGCCGACATCGCCAACCTGAAGACGCGGTCGGCCTCGGGCAACATGGTGCCGATCGGCTCGGTCGCGACCTTCGAGGACCGGACGGGGCCGTACCGCGTGACGCGCTACAACCTGTTCCCGGCGGTCGAGATCGACGGCGATACGGCCCCCGGCTACTCGTCCGCCGCGTCGCTGACGACGATGGAGAAGCTCGCGGCCGAGACTTTGCCGGCGGGCTACGGCACCGAGTGGACGGGCATTGCCTTCCAGGAAAAGGCGGCGGGCAGCACCGCGGCGGTGGTCTTTGCGCTAGCCGTGGTGTTCGTCTTCCTGGTGCTTGCGGCGCAGTACGAAAGCGTCGTGCTGCCGCTGTCGATCGTGCTGATCGTGCCGATGTGCCTGCTCGCCGCGATGATCGGCGTGAACCTGCGCGGCATGGACAACAACGTGCTGACGCAGATCGGGCTGGTCGTGCTGATCGCGCTCGCGGCCAAGAACGCGATCCTGGTCGTCGAGTTCGCCAAGCAGGCCGAGGAGCAGGACGGGCTGAACCCCGTCGAGGCCGCGGTGCGGGCGGCGCGCGACCGGCTGCGGCCGATCCTGATGACGAGCTTCGCGTTCGTCCTCGGCACCGTGCCGCTGCTCATCGCCAGCGGTGCGGGCGCTGAGCTCCGCCAGGCGCTCGGCACCGCGGTGTTCTTCGGCATGCTCGGCGTCACCGGGTTCGGGCTGCTGTTCACGCCGACCTTCTATGTCGTGTGCCGTGCACTCGGCGACCGCCTGTCGCGCCGTCGCCCGGTCGCCGACGCCCGGCTCCAGCCTGCAGAATGAGGAGGACGCACATGGTCCGCTTGCTCGTCGCTTCCGTCTCGGCTCTGGTACTCGCTGCCTGCGCCACGGGACCCGACTACGTTCGCCCGGCGGCAACGGCTGCCGCACAGGCGCCGTTCGTGTCGCTCAGCCCGGCGGTCAGCACCGCCGCTGCCGCCGACGACTGGTGGCGGCTGTACAACGACCCCGTGCTCGACGGGCTGATCGCCGACGCGCTCGCGGCCAACACGGATATCCGCGTCGCCGTCGAACGGCTGGCGCAGGCGCGCGCCACCCTGCGCGAAGTCCGCGGCGACCGCCTGCCGCAGGCCAGCGCCGGGGCGGGCGCGACTTACGGCCGGTCGTCCGAAATCCAGCGCGCGCCCGGCGGCGACCGTCAGGCGTGGACGATCGATGCCGGGCTCGACGTCGCCTACGAGGTCGACCTGTTCGGCCGCGTCTCGCGCGGCGTCGAGGCGGCGCGCGGCGAGGCGGGTGCGGCGGAAGCCGATGCCGACGCGGTGCGCGTCGCGATCGTCGCCGAGACGACGCGCGCCTATGCCGACGCGGCAGCCGGCGCCGAGCAGCTCGCGGTGGCCGAGCGCATCGTCGCGCTGCTCGACCGGTCGCTCGGCGTTACCCAGCGGCGGGCGCAGGTCGGGCTGACCACCGGCCTCGACACCGCGCGCATCGCGGCGCTGCGCGACCAGCGCCAGGCCGAGGTGCCGACGATCGCCGCCGAGCGCCAGGCGGCGCTGTTCCGCCTTGCGACGCTGACCGGCCGCACCCCCCGCGACCTGCCGCCGATCGCCGCACAGCGCAGCGAGACACTGCGCCTCGCGGTCCCCATCCCGGTCGGCGACGGCGCGGCGCTGCTCGCACGCCGCCCCGACGTTCGCGCTGCCGAGCGGCGGCTGGCGGCGGCGACCGCACGGATCGGCGTGGCGACTGCGGACCTTTATCCGCGGATCACGCTGGGCGGGTCGATCGGGTCGACCGGCACGGGGGTCGGCAGCCTGTTCGGGGCCGGTCCGCTCAACTGGCTGCTCGGCCCCCTGATCAGCTGGAACCTCAACTTCGACAAGTCTCGCGCGCGGATTGCAGGCGCCGAGGCGGGCAGCCGGGCGGCGCTCGCGACCTTCGACGGCCGCGTGCTGACCGCGCTCGAGGAGACCGAGACTGCGCTGTCGACCTATGCGGGCGTGCTCAAGCGGCGCGCCGCGCTGCAGTCAGCGCGCGACCAAGCCGGCGTCGCCGCACGCATCACCCGCGCCCAGCAGCGCGAAGGCCAGATCGACAGCCTGGCGCAACTCGATGCCGAGCGCACCTTCGCCGACACCGAGGCCGCCCTCGCACTCGCCGACGCCCAGATCGCGCGCGCCCAGATCGACGTCTTTCGCGCGCTGGGCGGAAGCTGGGTCACGACCTGAGCGCGACGCGGCGACGTCAGCCACGAGTGCCGGGTTGGGAAATCCGAACCGCTCGATGCCGTCCGCGATCTGCCGAACCTGCTTCTTGGGGTGCGTCCGTGTGTTGCCGGCAAAGGTCGACGTGTTCCGGGATCGCGTCTTTCGATGACGTGAACCCCTCGACCAATGCTGCACCAGCGGCCCGGGCCGAATAGCTTACGCATCCTGCCTGCACTGATCTCGTTCTTAAGTCGACATCAGCGACCTCAGCTTTTCCGCCATCGCAGCAACGACGGCGCGCCGTATGGCGAGGGCCTCGGCGCGTGCGGCTGGCTCCTCGGGGAGCGCCGGGCCGACGTGGCGGATCCAGTTCAGGCGGGCGCCGTCGAGCCAGGATTGCAGCGCCGGGTCTTCGGCCCAGCGGCGCTCGTTGGCGTCGTCGGCGACTGTCGTGCGCAGGAAATCCAGGTCGGTGTCGGGGTGCGCGATCGGGCGGCAGAGGTCGTTCTTGACGGCGTCGTCCGGGTACGCGGCCTCGACATGGGCGATGAAGGCGGCGCTGAACACCTGCTGGCAGGTCCGTACCGACTGGAGCGTGATCGCGCCGCCGTCGAACACCGGCACCTCGGGCCGCCGTTCGAGGCCGTCGGCCGAACAGTCGATGTGAAGCGTCGCTGCGGTCGTCGGCACCGAGCCGCCATCCAGCTCGATCGCCGTCGCGCCGATGCGGCGGACGCGGCCGAGGCGGACGACGTCCTCGATCCGGCGCAGCTCGACCAGTTCGCTCTGGGAGACGGTCGCGCACCGGTACATCGTCGCTTTTACCGTGGGATCGACCCGGATCAGGCGGCCGCACGCCTCCAGCCGCGTGTAGAGGTCCTCGACCGACGTCGCGGCGGCGACCGCTTCGAGCTGGCCGATCAACACGGGCACGATGCGGTCGGCGAAGGCCGGGCCGGGCTGGGTCAGCGTCCGGTCGATCAGCCACGAGTCGCGTGGCATGATCCACGTCAGGCGCTGCGGATCGACGCCGCGGCGCAGCAGCCACAGGCAGGTGTCGATGCCGGTCTTGCCCGCGCCGACGACAGTGAACCGGTCGGGCGCGCCGCCGAGTGCGGTCAGCGCGTTGGGCGGTACGCAGGTCACGCCGTGGTCGATCGCGTAGGGCGGCGTCCGCATCGCGGGGACGGTGACGTTCTGGTAGGTCGCGTCGACGATGCGGCGGCTGGCGGTGACTGAGAAGGCCTCGCCGGTGACGAGCGAGCGGCAGCGCCCGCCGCCGAGATGCTCGGTCATCGGCAGATAGCGCACCCGTCCGCTGGGCAGCAGCGTCTGCTGCATGACCTGGTCGAAATAGGAGCAGATCTCACCGGTGCCGGCGAGTTCGAGCAGGCCGGCGTTAGGCCCGTGGCTGTCGATCGCATCATTGCCCAGCGGCCGCGAATTGACGCCGTAACCCGCCGACGGCTGGTGCAGGCGGACGAACGGATAGGCGCGCGTCCAGTGACCGCCGGGCTGGTCGTAACGGTCGACGATGGTCACGCTCGCCCCAGTCTCGGCGACGAGCGTGTCGGCGAAGGCGAGGCCCATCGCGCCGGCGCCGATGACCAGATAGTTGGTTTCGAGATCCATCATGCGCCGCCCCATGTTCGTTGCGGGCACTCATATCGCGCTTGCCCTCGACTGAACAGTTGTTTAGTTTGGCTCATCCGGTTCGATGACCAAGGACTTCGAAGATGGCCGATGCCGATCCGCAGATTCCCCCCGCGCTTGCCGTGTTCGCGGCCAAGATGGCGGCGCGCCCGGTCGTCCCGGCGACATCGGATCAGCAGACCCTGCATGTCGGGATCGGCGACCTGCCGTGGCTGGAGGCGGGCGATGGCAGCGCGCTGCAGCTGCTCCATGTCGACCTGAACCAGGGCATCTGGATCGCCAACAACCGCCTGCCGCCGGGCTACAAGGTGATCAAGCATTACCACACCGGCCAGGTCTATGCCGTGACGCACCAGGGCCGCTGGTTCTATGCCGAAAGCCCCGAGGCGATGAACAGCCCGGGGTCGTACCTCTATGAGCCCGCCGGATCGGTCCACACGCTGTGCACGCCGGCCGATCAGCAGGGCGACACGATCGCGTGGTTCGCGGTGCACGGCGCCAACGTCAATCTCGACGCCGACGGCAATATCCTGTCGGTGTTCGATGCGCGCGCGGTGCTCGATATCTACCGCGGCTGGTGCGACGCGATGGGGCATCGCTACGACGCGCTGATCGTGATCGGCGAATGACGATGCGCGCGGCGGTCCTGCGCGACCGGAGCTTCAGCGTCGAGACCCGGCCGATGCCGGTGCCGGGGCCGGGCGAGGTGCTGCTTAAGACGCGCCTGTGCGGCATCTGCGGGTCCGACCTGCACCTGTTCAAGCACGCCGCCGAGATCGCCAGGCTGGGCGAGGAGCTCGGAGCGCCGGCGCAGGACCTGACGAAGGGGCTGGTGCTGGGGCATGAATATGTCGGCGAGGTCGCGGCGTTCGGGCCCGGCACCGCGCAGGCGCTGAAGATCGGCGACCGGGTCTGCTCGGTGCCCTTCCTGCTCAAGAACGGCGCGCCCGCGCCGATCGGCGCCAATGTCGAGATCGACGGCGCCTATGCCGAGTATTTCCTGGGGACCGAGGCGCTGTTGCTGCGCATCCCCGACGGCGTGCCCGACGCAGCGGCGGCGCTGGTCGAGCCGCTGGGCATCGGCATTCACGCGGTCGCGAAGTCGCGGATCGACGGCAACAGCCATGCCGCGGTGGTCCTGGGCTGCGGGCCGATCGGCCTCGCGGTCGCCGCCGTGCTGCGCATGCGGGGCGTCGAGACGATCGTCGCGTCCGACTTCTCGACGCGCCGCCGCGCGCTGGCGCTCCAGATGGGGGCGACCCTCGCGGTCCACCCGCGCGAGGCATCACCCTTCGCCGCGCTGTCCGCGGGCCGGCCGGTCGTCGTGTTCGACTGTACGGGTGTGCGCGGCGTCCTCGCCCAGGCGATCCGCGACGTGCCCGTGGGCACGCAGATCGTCGTCGCGGGCATCCCGCAGGGCGAGGAGAGCTTCAGCCCGATGATCGCCATCGCGAAGGAGCTCAACCTGCAGTTCGTGCTCTATTATGCGCCCGAGGAGTTCGCCGCGGCGCTCGACGCGGTCGCGGCGGGCCAGCTCGACTGGCAGCCGCTGGTCACCGGCACGGTCGGGCTCGACGGCATCGCCGGCGCATTCGCTGCGCTCGAGGACCCGGAGGCGCATGCCAAGATCATGATCGATCCGTCGAGCGACGCCCGCCTGTGAGCGAGGCGGCGGCGCTGACGCTGTCGAACGGGCCCTTGCGCTTTTCGGCGCGCGCGCTGGGCGACGGGCCGGTGGTGCTGTGCCTCCACGGCTTCCCCGACAGCCTGCGGACCTTCGACGACCAGCTGCCCGCGCTCGCCGCGGCGGGGTATCGTGCGGTTGCGGTCACGATGCGCGGCTACGAGCCTGCCGCGCAGCCGGCGGACGGCGACTATCACGCGATCCGCATGGTCGAGGATGTCGCGGCGTGGATCGATCAGTTGGGCGGCGGCCGCGTCCACCTCGTCGGCCACGACTGGGGCGCGACCATCGCCTATGCCGTCGCGGCGAAGCTGCCCGACCGGCTCGCGTCGCTGGTCACCATGGCGGTTCCGCATCCCGGGCGCTTCGCCGCCGCCCTCGCCGGCGATCCGGCGCAACTCGCGCGCTCGTCGTACATCCTGTTCTTCCAGCAGCCCGAAGCCGACGAGGCGATCGCGCGCGACGACTGGCGCTATCTCGAAGACCTGTGGCGCAGCTGGTCGCCGGGCTGGACAGTCCCCGCGCCGCTGCTCGCCGACATGAAGCGGAGCTTCGCGCGAGGCGGCGTCGGGGCGGCGGCGCTCGCCTGGTACCGGCAGGCGATGGACACGGTGTCGGCGGCAGGCGTCGCGTCGGGGGCGCTGTTCGCGGGTCCGGTCCCGGTGCCGACGCTGGGCATCTGCGGTGCCGGTGACGGCTGCATCGCGGCGGACGTGTTCGAGCAGGCGATGCGCGAGGAGGATTTCCCGAACGGCCTGTCGGTGCGCCGCGTCGCCGGGGCCGGCCATTTCGTCCACCGCGAGCAGCCGGACGTCGTCAACGCCGCGCTCATCGACTGGCTTGCGCACCATCCTGCCTGAGGAGGGCGTCGGGCGCATCGTGGTGCGCTCGGCGATCGGCTTCGGCCCACAGGCCAAGGCGACTGCCTCAGATGTCGCTGGCCAGCTGCGCAGACGCGGTCTCGCTGGCGCGCGCCGCGAGGACGAAGTGGAGGGCCGCCCAGCCGAGAAACGCCGTCGCGAGCGCTAGGGCGTAGCGCAGGCTGTCGACGCCGGCCGAGGCGGCGAGCGCATCGCTGACCACCCCGACCGCTGCCGGCCCGACCCCCAGCCCGATCAGCGAGGAGAGCATCAGCATGATCGCCACGGCGGTCGCGCGGCGGTGCGGCTCGGCGAAGCTCTGGATCGCGGCGAGCGCGACGGCACCCCCCGACGCCGCGACGAAGGTCGCCGCGAACTGGAAGGTGAAGGCGGCGAGCGTGCCCGGCACCAGGAACGCCCCGGCGAACAGCGGCCAGGCGCCTGCATAGGCGAGTGCCGGCAGCCAGAGTTCCCAGCGTTCGTCGCGGCGGCGCAGGCGCGTCATCGCCAGCCCGCCCGCGATAGCCCCGGCGATCCCGCCGCCGCCGCCCGCGAGCCCGCCGTACAGCCCGACCTCGGCCAGACCCAGCCCGTGGCTGCGGATGAAGAAGGCCGAAATCCACTGCGACATGCCGTAGGTGGCGAACGCGCCGATCGAGATGCCGACGACGAGGTGGACGAAGGCCGGATGGCCGAACAGTGCGCGCACCGTCGCGAACGCTGACTCCCGCGCCGGGGCCGGATCGGCGGCGGCGCGCGGGGGCTCGTTCATGGTCAGGAACAGCAGCAGCGCCAGCGGTAGCCCCGCCGCCCCCGCCGCCATCAGCGCGACGCGCCAGCCGTAGCGTTCGGCAAGCCAGCCCGCGCCGGCGAGGCCGAAGCTCAGGCCGATCAGCCCGCCCGCCTGGAAGATGCCGATGGCGAGGGCGCGGCGATGCGGCGGGAACAGGTCGCCGATCAGCGAGTGCGATGCGGGCACGCAGCCGGCCTCGCCGATCCCCACCGCCATGCGCGCCAGGAACAGCTCGACGAAGTTGCGCGCGAAGCCCGTCAGCGCAGTCATCGCGCTCCACACCACGAGGCAGGCCGACACCAGCGCGACGCGCGACCCGCGGTCGGCGATGCGCGCCAGCGGCAGGCCGGCGAGCGCATAGAGCAGCGCGAAGGCGAAGCCGGCGACCAGCCCGACCTGCGTGTCCGACAGGTTCAGGTCGCGCTTGATCGGCTCGACCAGCACCGCGATGATCATGCGGTCGAGATAGTTGAGCAGGCTGACCAGCGACAGCAGCACCAGCGCATAGTTCGCCGACGCGGCGCCGCCGGGCTTCACCACGCGCCGGTCAGAAATCGATGCTGAAGCGCGCGCCCAGCCGGCGCGGGAAATTGGGCTGGATGCCGAGCGCCGCGCGCGTCAGCGCGACGCGCGTGTTGGTCAGGTTCTCGGCGAACAACTGGAATTTCCAGCCCGCCTTGCTGATCCCGGCGCGCAGTTTGAACTCGTTGAGCTCGTCCGATTCGAGCCCGCTCGAATCGAGCTGGGTGTTCCGGAAACTATAGCTGCCGTTGATGAAGCCCTTGGCGTCCCACGCCGTGAGGTCGTGGGCGTAGTTGGCCGAGACCTGCACGCTGCTCTTGGGCACGTTCGGGATGCGCGAGCCGGGGGCCGCGAGCGGGTTGATCGCGACGATCGTCGGCAGGACCGAGGTGAACTCGGTCTCGTTGATATTGCCGACGAGCTGCAGCGTCAGTCCGCCGACCGGCTTGATGATCAGGCCCAGGTCGATGCCCTTGCTGCGCGCATTGCCGCCGTTCGACAGCGTCGCGACGCCCGAGATTGTCGACTGCAGCTGAATGTCCGACCAGTCGATCTGGTAGATCGCGGCGTCGAGCGAGACCAAGCCGTCGAACAGCTTGCCCTTGGCGCCGACTTCGTAGCTCCACACCTTGTCGGGCTGGATCGCCTCGTCGACCGGCACGCCGAGCGCAGCCGACGCCGCGGCAGCCTGCGAGGCCGACTGGAACGAGCCGCTGCGGAAACCCTTGGCGACATTGGTATAGACCAGGAAATTGTCGCTGGCCTGGAAGGCCGCGTTGAAGCGCGGGTTGAACGTCTTGAAGACGTCGCCCTGCGCGGTCTGGACATTGGTGTTGCGGTCGAGGCCCGTCAGGCGGCGGCGATCGCGGAACTGGCGGCCGCCGGCGGTCAGGGTCAGCCGGTCGTCGAACAGCTTGTACGACAGCTCCCCGAACACTGCCCATGCCTTGGTCTTGATCGTGCCGAAGCTGTTGATGTTGACGCTGAACACCGTGCTGCACGGCAGGAAGACGCTGAGGCAGATGTCGCTCTCGATTTCGCCGTCGCTGTAATAGGCGCCGACCAGCCAGCCGAACGGCCCGTCGCTCGACGAGGCGAGGCGCACTTCCTGCGTAAACGCGGTCGACTTGAAGCGCGAGATGTTGCGCAGATAGCCGCTGCCGAGCCCCGGCGCGGTCAGGAACGAGGCGTCGAAATCGAGCAGGCTGTCGATGTACGACGTCGAGCTGGTCAGCTTGGCGAAGCCCAGATCGGCGTTGATCACGCCCGACAACAGGGTCAGGTTGGAATTAACGAAATTGGGGCGGCCGTCGGGGCCCGTGGTGTCGTTGTACCGGGGCGGATCGGCCGTATCCATCGTGTTGCGGAAGTCGAGCGTGTTCTCGACACGCCACGCGCCGAGCTCGATGCCGACGTCGTCCGACGCCTTGATGCCCAGCTTGGCGCGGATGTTCCACGACTCCTGGTCGTTGACGTCCTTGCGGGTGACCGCGAAGCCGGTGCCGCTGGGCCGCGCGAGGTCGGCGAAGCCGCCGACGCTCTCATAGCCGCCGCTGACCCGCAGTGCGGCGACGCCCGGCGCGACGGGCACGTTGACCACGCCGTCGACAGCATAGCTCGGCTCGCCGCCCGCGGTCAGCGAGCCCTCGACCTGGGCGCGGCCCAGGATCTCGTCGAAATCGGGGCTGGCGGTGACCAGGCGGATCGTGCCGCCCATCGCGCCCTGGCCGTACAGCGTGCCCTGCGGCCCGCGCAGCACCTCGACGCGCTCGAGATCGAACAGCCGCGACGGCGGCGCGAGCTGCAGGTTGGGAACGCTGAACGGCACATCGTCGACATAATAGCCGACGGTCGCGTCGCCGGTGGTGCCGCTGGCGATGCCGCGGATCTGGATCGTCTCGAAGCCCGGTGCGGTGCGCGACACGCTCGACGCGCCGGGGATCGATTCGATGAGGTCATTCAATTCCTTGGCGCCCTGCTCCTCGAGCTGCGCGCCCGAGAAGGCCTGGATCGAGACGGGCACCTTGAGCAGCGTCTGCTCGCGCTTGAGCGCGGTGACGACGATTTCGCCGTCGTCCTCCGGCTCGGCTGCAGTCTGTGCCAGCGCGGGGCCGGCGAGCGCCGCTAGCGCCACGCCCGACAGGAGAAGCCTCAATATATCGAACCGCATGACCGCCCTCCCCAACCGGCCGAATTGTTTCGGCTCACGTCGCAGGACTAAACGTCTGTTCAGTCCGATGCAAGACTGAACATTTGTTTTGCCCGTTGGAGGATCAGATGTACTGCATTCCCAGCCAGTCGGCGGTCAGCGCAGGCCGGTCGCCGCCTTCGATCTCGATCGTCACGCGCGTCGTGGTCAGCCAGCGCCCGCCCCCCTTGTCCTCGGCCGCGAGCAGCGTGTGGCGGGCACGCACGCGCTTGCCGACGTGCACGGGGGACAGGAAGCGGACGCGGTCGAAGCCGTAGTTGACCCCCATCTTCAGCCCCTCGAACACCGGCACGCCGTCGGGCATCAGCGTCGCGATCAGCGACATCGTCAGGAAGCCGTGCGCGATCGTGCCGCCGAACGGCGTCGAGCGCGCACGCTCGGGATCGACATGGATGAACTGCCGGTCGCCGGTCAGCTCGGCAAAGGCATCGACCATCGGCTGGTCGACGAGCAGCCAGTCGGACGCGCCGAGGTCGCTACCGACCAGCGACTGCACGGTGGCTGGGGTGACGCTCTGCATGGGGCTGGTCCTTTACGCGCCGCTGAAGCGCGGCGGCCGTTTCTCGAAGAACGCCGCGACGCCTTCGCGAAAATCGCCCGTTCGCGTCGCAAGCAGCCACTGGTCGGCGTCGGCGTGCATGATCGCCTGGTCGAGCGCGCCCGCCACCGCGTTGGCGCTGCGCTTGATCATCTGCACCGCGACGGGCGGCAGCGCGGCGTAGCGCTCGGCCATCGCCCGCGCCGCGTCGTCGTGCGCGCCGGCCTCAACCAGTTCGTCGAAGAAGCCCCAGGCGAGCATGGTCGTCGCGTCGAACAGTTCGCCGGTCATCACCATGCGCTTGGCGCGCGCCAGCCCGACGGTGTGGATCGCCAGCGGCAGCGCGTTCCACATCAGGTTGATGCCCAGCTTGACCTCGCCGTAGCCGACCCGCGCGTCGGGTGCGCCGATGCGGAAGTCGCAGGCAGTCGCGATGCACGTCGCGCCGCCGGTCGCGATGCCCTGCATCACACAGATCGTCGGCTGGTGGATCTCGCGGATGGCGCGCATCAGCCGCGCGCCGAGCTCGGCGGTGCGCCGGATCTGTACGGTCGGCGGCGCCTCGCCGCCCATGCCGCCGATGTCCGCACCGACGCTGAAGTCGTGCCCCTCGCCGCGGATAATCACCGCCCGCACCTCGGGCCGGTCGGCGAGCCCCTCGGCCATGGTCTGCAGCTGCTTCAGGCTGGCGGGTGTCAGCGCGTTGCGCTTCTCCAGCCGGTCGAGGGTGATGGTGACGACCGCGCCGTCGCGCGTCTCGCGAAAATGACCGTCGCTCATGCCGCCTGCTTTTCCTCGAGCCGCCGTTTCAGCGCCTGCTTGTCGATCTTCATGTTGGGCAGATACGGAAGCTCGGCCTCGAAGCTGAAGGTCTTTGGAATCTTGTAGTTGGCCAGCCGCGCCTTGAGGAAGTCGCGCAGCGCATCGGCATCGAGCGCCGGGTCCGCCGTTGCGATGAAGGCGTGTCCGACCTCCTGGAACACCGGGTGCGGCACGGGCAGTACGGCGGCCATCGCGACCGCCGGATGCTCGTTCAGCGCCAGCTCGATCTCGATCGGGTAGATGTTGTAGCCCCCCGACTTGAACATCTCCTTCAGCCGGCCGACGAAGGTGAAATTGCCGTCGTCGCGCTCGACGCCCAGGTCGCCGGTGCGCAGGAAACCATCTGCGGTGAAAGCTTCCGCGGTCGCTTCTGGCCGGCCGAAATAGCCCGTCATGCAATAGGGACCGCGAACCTGGATTTCGCCGGTGGCGCCGATCGGCAGCGCCTCGCCGGCAGCATTCGCGATGCGGATTTCGGCGCCGGGCAGCGCGCGTCCGAAGGTCTCCGCCATGATCGCCGGGCTTGCGCCGCGGTCGGTCGCGGTGACGATCCCGCACGTCTCGGTCTGGCCATAGACGTTGTACATCGGCACGCCGGTGGCGACGACGGGGGTCAGCAGCGCCTCGGCGGTCGCGCCGCCGCCGAACACGATCAGCTTGTAATTGCCGAGCCGCGTCAGGCCGTTGTCGGGCTGGGCGGCGAACATCGCGAAGCTCGTCGGGCTGGCGACGAGATAGGTCAGCTGCTCGCGCACGGTGATGCGTGCGATGGCATCGAGGTCGACGCGGTGGTGGAAGACGATTTTGCCGCCGAAGGCGAAGACGTTCATGCAGACGTTGTTGAGCGCGCCGACATGGTTGATCGGCGCGACGCTGATCGTGCTGGCGAGCCCGTCGGCCATCCAGCACAGGTTGCACAACGCCGCCGCCATGATCGCCCGGTGCGACAGCATCGCGCCCTTGGGCTTGCCAGTCGTCCCCGAGGTATAGACGATGACCGCGATGTCCTCGGGATCGACGGCAAGGCGGCGCGCCGCGAGCGTCGCGTCGTCGACCGACGCGCCGCGCGCCATGAAAGTGTCGAGCGCCACCGCGCGCCCGACCGGATCGCCAAGCGCGACGAAGGTGCCGACCGCGCCGCCGATCGACTGCAGCTCGGCGCCGTAGGCGCGGCCCTCGTATTCGATCCGGCAGAACACCAGCGACGGTGCCGCATCGTCGAGCAGATACTGGTATTCGGGCAGCTGGTAGCGCGGGTTGAGCCCCATCCACACCGCGCCGATCGACACGGTCGCCAGGTAGGTCAGCCAATAGTCGAGGCTGGGCGGCACCATCGTCGCGACGCGGTCACCCGGCGCAATCCCCGACGCAACCAGTGCGCGCGCGACCGCGTCGACCCGCGCGGCGAGTTCGACGTGGGGCAGGCGCAACTCGCCATCGATCGCGGCTTCGGCGTCGGGCAGCGCGGCGGCGTGGCTGGCGAGCAGGTCGTGGATGCGCGTGCAGGCCAGCTGCCGGGCAAATCGCGCGCGATTGGCGTCGGCAATCTCGGCAATTCGCGTCATCTCGGCTGTTCACTCCCGCCCGGCGGCAGGGCCACCATAAGCGACAGCAACGCCACTGAGCAAATGTTTAGTTTTCCGGTGCCGGGTCCGGCCGGGTGCCGCGGGCGATCAGGTCGATGTAGGCGAGGTACCGCCGCCGCCACAGCGCCCGGTCATAGCCCGACCGCCCCAGCACCTTCTCGACGAAGGGCTCGAGCATCAGCGTCCCGAGCTCCATGTAGATGATCAGCAGCGGCAGCCACAGCCGGTCGACTTCGGGGCGCAGGCGGCCCTCGGCGTCCATCCGGTCGACGGTCGTGCGCGCGACCTGGTAGAAGCGTTCGAACAGATGCGCACCCCAGTCGCTGCCCTCGAGCAGGGCGCGGCGCATATAGGCCTTCGACAGGTCCCAGTCGCCGACGTGGCGGTCGATCCATTGCTCGGTCCATTCGACGACGGCGTCCATGCCGCGCGTCTCGGCGTCGCGCGCGTTGAGCGGGCGGTCGGTGATCGCCTCCTCGAACTGCGCGAGGAAATAGCGGTCGACCGCCTCGCGCAGGCCCTCCTTGGAGCCGAAGTGATGGTTGATCAGGCCGACCGAGACCTCGGCCGCCGCGGCGAGGTCGCGCACGGTTACGCCGTCGAAGCCCTTCTCCGCGAACAGCGCCATCGCGGTGCGGATGAGCCGGTCCTTGCCCTTGGCGAACTCGACGATCTCGGCGGCCTTTGCCATGTCATGCCCCTTCCGCCGCCGCAGTAGCAGCAGGCCCGCGCCATCGCTATCGGCTTGCGCCGAACTGAACAGACGTTTAGTCGGATCGTCTTCGCCGGGAGACCGAAATGACCGACATCGCCATCGTCGCCACCGCCCGCACTGCGCTCGCCAAGTCGCTGCGCGGCAGCTTCAACGACACGCATCCGATCACGCTGGCGGGTCACGCGCTGCGCCACGCCATCGCGCGCGCCGGTGTCGACCCGGCCGAGGTCGAGGACGTCGTGCTCGGCTCGGGCCACCCCGAAGGTGCGACCGGGTTCAACATCGCGCGCAACGCCGCGATCGCCGCGGGCTGCCCGGTCGAAACGAGCGGCCTGACGGTCAACCGCTATTGCTCGTCGGGCCTGCAGGCGGTCGCCATCGCTGCCGGCCGGATCGTCAACGAAGGCGTCCCGGTTATCGCGGCGGGCGGTGTCGAGTCGATCTCGATGGTCCAGCTCTCGGGGCACATGAACACCCACAAGGCGACCGACCCGGCGCTGTTCGCGGCCAAGCCCGCGCTGTGGATGGGCATGATCGAAACCGCCGAGCTGGTCGCCGAGCGCTACGGCGTGACGCGCGAAGCGCAGGACCGCTACGCGCTCGAAAGCCAGCAACGCACCGCCGCGGCGCAGGCAGCGGGCCGGTTCGACGATGAGATCGTCCCGCTGCGCACGATGTGGAAGAGCGTCGACAAGGCGAGCGGTACGGTCAGCGAGGTCGAGGTCGTGGCCGACCGCGACGAGTGCAACCGGCCCGACACCAGCTACGAGACGCTGGCCAACCTAAAGCCCGTCCTTAAGAACGGCATGACGATGGCGGAGGGCCGAACGGTGACCGCCGGCAACGCTAGCCAGCAGTCCGACGGTGCCAGCGCGCTGATCATGATGCCCGCCGATGCGGCGACGCAGCGCGGGATCCAGCCGCTCGGCTTCTTCCGCGGCTTCGCGACGGCGGGCTGCGAGCCCGACGAGATGGGGATCGGCCCGGTCTTCGCGGTGCCGCGCCTGCTCGCGCGCCACGGCCTGAAGGTCTCCGACATCGGGCTGTGGGAGCTCAACGAGGCCTTCGCCAGCCAGTGCCTGTACAGCCGCGACCGGCTGGGCATCGATCCGGCGATCTACAACGTCAACGGCGGCGCGATCTCGGTCGGGCATCCCTATGGCATGACCGGCGCGCGCTGCGTCGGGCACGCGCTGATCGAGGGCAAGCGCCGCGGCGTCCGCTACGCCGTCGTCACCATGTGCGTCGGCGCCGGCATGGGCGCCGCCGGACTGCTCGAGATCGCGTGAGCCGCGTCCTGGTCACCGGCGGGCCGGGCTTCATCGGCCGGCGCGTCGTGCAGCGCTTCCTGAGTGCCGGGTGGGACGTCACGAGCTTTTCGCTGCCCGGCGAGCCGCCGATCGCGGGCTGGAGCGCGCCGGTGCGCATGGTGCACGGCGACCTAGCCGACCGCGCCGCCGTCGCCGATGCTGCCAGGGGCTGCGAGCTGGCCATTCACCTCGCCGCCCCGGTCGGCGTCGCGGGCCGCTACCAATGGCAATGGGACACGATCGTCGAGGGCACACGGCATGTCTGCGAGGCCGTCGCGGCGCAGGGCGGCCGGGCCGTGGTCGCCTCGTCGATCGCGGTCTACGGCACGCTGATCCAGACCCGGACGTGCCGCGAGGACGACGGGCACGGCCCCTGGGCGGGGGCCTATGGCCGAGCCAAGCAGGGGCAGGAGCAGATCGCGCTCGAAATCGCTGCGCGGACCGGCATGGCGCTGACGCTGGTCCGCCCGGCCAACGTCTACGGCGTCGGCGGCGCGAGCGCCTGGGGCGACAAATTGCTCGACGCCTTCGCCGCGACCGGCGGGGCGGTGTTCGGCGCAGCCGAGCGCAACGACGCCGGCCTCGTCTATGTCGAGAACCTCGCCGACGCGCTGTTCCTCGCAGGCACCAGCGACGCCGCCGTCGGGCGGACTTACAACGTCTGCGACGGCAGCGGCGTCACGTGGCAGCGCTTCGCCGACGACATGGCGGCGATCGTCGACCGGCCGCCGCCGCCGGCGATCCCGCTCGCCGATATGCTGGCCGCCGTCGCCGCCAACGAGGACCCAGCCGAGTTGGTCGAGCCGCGCGACCCGGCGCTGCCGTCGCTCGAAGGGCTCAACCTCGTCGGCTTCGACAACCGCATCGACGCGTCACGCATCCGCCGCGAGCTCGGCTGGCAGCCGCGCGTCACTTACGAGGATGCGCTGGGCGAGATCCGCGCGGGCTACCGGCAGGCCGCCACTCTGGACACCTGCCGCGCGCGCCTATAACTGAACATCTGTTTAGTTGATCGACCTGGGGAGCCTGTGATGATCCGTTTCGACGACCGCGTGGCGATCGTGACTGGTGCCGGCGCGGGGCTCGGCCGCGAACATGCGCTGGGGCTCGCGGCACGCGGTGCCAAGGTCGTCGTCAACGATTTCGGCGGTGGTCTCGACGGGGCGGGCGGATCCTCCGCGCCTGCCGAGGAGACCGTCGCGCTGATCGAGGCGGCGGGCGGTACCGCCTTCGCGCACGGCGCCGACGTCGCCAATGCCGAGCAGGTCGCCGACATGGTCGACAAGGCGATGCGCGATTGGGGGCGGGTCGACATTCTGGTCAACAACGCCGGCATCCTGCGCGACCGGACGTTCTCGAAGATGACGCTGGCGGACTGGGACGCTGTCGTCCGTGTCCATCTGACCGGCGCGGCGGTGTGCACGCTGGCGGTCTGGCCGCACATGAAGGCGGCGAACTACGGCCGCATCGTCATGACCAGCTCGTCGTCGGGCCTCTACGGCAACTTCGGCCAGTCGAACTACGGCGCGGCGAAGATGGCGGTGATCGGACTGATGAACGTCCTGCATATTGAGGGCATCAAGAATGATATCCGCGTCAACACCCTCGCGCCGGGCGCCGCGACGCGGATGACGCAGGACCTGCTGCCGCCTGCGCTGATCGACCTGATGGACGCGCGCAGCGTCACGCCGGGACTGCTGTACCTCGTCAGTGAGGACGCGCCTTCGCGCGCCATCCTGTGCGCCACCGCCGGCGGTTTCTCGCGGACCCTGATCAACGAGACCGAGGGCATCCACCTCGATCCGGCGAACTGCACCGCCGAGGCGGTCGCCGCGGCGTGGGCCGAAATCTCCGACCCCGCCGGACAGAAGGTCTACGAGAACGGCGGCGCGCAGGTCATGAAGTTCGTCGGCAAGGCCGCCGCCGCGGCAGGCATCAGCCTCGGCTAGGATGTCGCGTATCCCCAGCAGCCCCCACTCCCTGGCAAGATCGCCTTCGGCTGGGCCTCGGTCGCCACGTCAGGACCGTGACACCAGGCGCTCGTCGCACAAGGTGCGCTTGTACAATTTGCCGTCGCGGAACCACTGCCACGTGCGCGACCGGTGCTCGCCCGTCGACCCTAGCGTGATCATCTCGAAGAAGTTCGCGCCCGCCTCGTCCTTGCGGGTCAGGTTGAGCATCAGGATGCCGTCGAGCGTCTCCCACGAGTAGCCGTGGAAGGTCTCGACGTCCCACCACAGCCGCCCGTCGCGCAGAATGCCGGGCAGCGTCGCGCGATGCTCGCGGCCGTCTTCCCAGACGAAGTGGTTGTGCTGGATATAGGGGTAGGGCCCGTCGTCGGGCAGTTCGCAGCGCACCGTGACGCGGTGCGTGTCGAGCAGCACGCCGTCCAGATCGACGTGGCGGTAGATGCCCTCCCAGACGCCCTCATGCCGCGCCATCGACGGCATCGCCTGGGCCAACGCACTCTGCATCTTCGTCTCTCCGCTTCGCCGTCCGCACTAGCGCGCGAGTGCCCGAACCGACCAATCACCGCTTGCATAAGTTCGATAACCGCGCGGTATTGAGCGGGGAGGGGTGCCCGTGGATCTGGTCAAGCTCAAATATTTCCTCGCGGTGCTCGAGACCGGGCATTTCGCGCGCGCCGCGCAGAGCCTGGGGATCAGCCAGCCAGCAGTCAGCAAGAGCATCAAGGCGCTGGAGGACGATCTCGGCGTCCGGCTGTTCGAGCGCGGACAGTTCGGCGCCGAGCCGACGCGCTATGCGCTGCGCCTCGCGACGCGCGCCAAGCTGATGCTCGCGGAGGGACGGCTGGCGCGGGCCGAACTCGATGCGATGCGCGGCGCGCGAAAAGGTCGGCTGGCGATCGGCGCGGGGATCAGCTTCGCGTCGCGCATCCTGCCGCTGGCGATCGAGCGCTATCGCCGGCGCTGGCCGGGCATTTCGGTCTCGGTCGACGTCGGCATGTCGGGGGTGCTGTTCCCGGCGCTGCAGAACGGCGAATACGACTTCGTCGTCAGCGCGCCGCCGCTGGCGCTGTCGGTCGATGGCGACCTGGCGCAGGAGAAATTGTTCGATGAGGTCGACTCGATCGTCGTCGGGCGTGGCCATCCGCTGATCGCGCAGCGGCCCCAGTCGCTCGCCGACGTCGCGGGCTATCCCTGGCTGGTGTCGGGGCGCAGCGGCCTGTGGGACTATATCCGCGGCAGCTATCTCGCCGCGGGGCTGCCGCCGCCGACCGACGTGGTCAACACCGATTCCGAGCTGCTCGCGAAGGGACTGCTGAACACCGGGCCGTTCGTCTGCCTGCTGGGCCGCGAGCTGTACGCGATGGAGGCGGAAGCCGGGCTGTTGTTCGAAATCCCGCTTGCCGGGTTCGGCGATGTACGCCCGGCGTTCATCACGACGCGGAAGCGCAGCCCGCTGCAGCTCGCGGCGCGCAACATGATCCAGATCGTCCGCAGCGTCTGCGCCGCCGACACGGCACGATAACCAACAGCTATTCACTTTCACCCGCTGGTTAGTCGAGTCGCACCGCCGCTCGCCATAGCCTGACTGTCACAAACGGCGATGCTCGCCGCGGGGGGACGCGACGTGAAACACATTCATCTGGCCGGAACCGCGATCCTGCTCGCATCGCTCGCTGCACCGGCGGCGGCGCAGACCGCCCCCGTCGCGCCCGAAACCGCGAGCACCGAGCAGAGCGACATCGTCGTCACCGCGCGGCGGCGGTCGGAAAGCGTCCAGGACGTGCCCCTCGCCGTCACCGCCTTCGGCCAGGCCGAGTTCGAGCGCCAGCAGGTCGTCGACCTCGAGGACTTGAACCTCGGCGTGCCCAACCTGACCGTGGTGCGCAACACCGGCACGACGACGGGGGCGCAGGTCTATCTGCGCGGCGTCGGGCAGGACGACAGCTCGTTCACGGGGGAGCCGTCGATCGGCATCTACCTCGACGACGTCTATATCGGGCGCCAGATCGGCGGCGTCCTCGACGTGCTCGACTTCGAGCGGATCGAGGTGCTGCGCGGGCCGCAGGGGACGCTATACGGCCGCAACTCCTCGGGCGGCGCGATCAAGTATGTGACCCGGCGGCCCGACCTGAACGACATGAGCGTGTCGGGCGCGGTGACCTTCGGCACTTACGACCGCTTCGACGTGACCGCGACGGCGTCGGTGCCGCTGATCGACGGCAAGCTGGCGATCAAGGCCGACGGCGGGTCGCGCGACCAGCGCGGCTGGGCCCGCCTCGTCGATGCGACCGGCGCCGATACCGGCCGCCGCGCCAACGGCATCGACAGCCAGTCGGCGCGGCTGTCGGCGCTCTATGCCCCCGACGACGCGCTGAGTATCTACCTCAGCGCCGACGTGTCGCGGAACCGGTCGGGGCCGCAGGCGATCATCTCGACCAACTGCACCGGGCTGATCGTCCCGCCGGTCACCGCGATCACCGTCGTCTGCCCGTACCGCTTTGGGCCGCGCCGCACCGGCTTCGGCGCTCCCGACATCAACCGCTTCAGCGGGTTCGGGTCGAACGCGACGATCGAGTACGACACCGGCAAGGGTTCGGTCCGCGCGATCACCGGCTACCGGACGTTCAGCGACGACGTCGCGATCGACCTGTCGGGCAATCCGGCGGCACCCTTCAACCTGATCCAGTATCTCGACCAGCGCCAGTTCAGCCAGGAGGTGCAGTTCGCCTCCGACCTCGGCGGGTCGGTCGATTTCGTCACCGGCGTCTATTATTTCAACGAGAAGATCGACCAGGACGCGACCTTCTCGGGCTTCCGCAACTTCGATACGCAGAAGGCGCAGAGCTATGCCGCCTATGCCGAGGTCTATGCCAAGCCGCTCGACGGGCTGACGATCACGCTGGGCGCGCGGATCAGCAAGGACCGAAAGCGCATCGACCGCCAGTTCTTCCTGACGCCGACCGCCACCGTGCCCTCGGTGGTGCTCAACGACGCGACGGGCGACAACCGGTTCTCCGACAGCAAGTTCACGCCCAAGATCGGCATCGACTACAAGCTGGGTCCCGACGTCCTGGCCTACGCCTCCTGGTCGAAGGGCTACAAGGCGGGCGGGTTCGCCGCGGCGCGCCCGACCAGCGTCGCGCAGGTCTCGGGCCAGTTCTCGTCGGAGACGGTCAACAGCTACGAGGCGGGCATCAAGAGCGAACTGTTCGACCGCGTCGCGACATTGAACGGCAGCGTCTTCCTGGCGAATTATTCGAACCTGCAGTCGAGCGTGCTCGGCGGCAACGGCAGTTTCACCGTCGTGTCGGGCGACGCCAAATTCTACGGCGCGGAGGTCGAGGCGACGGTGCGCCCGACCCGGGGCCTCAGCCTCTACGGCCTGCTCGGGCTGCTCCACGACGAATGGACGCGCCAGCCGCAGGGCATCCCGACCGCGATCCGCCTGAAGCATGCGCCGCGCGCGCAATTCAAGGTCGGCGGCAGCTTCGACACGCCGGTCACCGAGCGGCTGAGCGCCTATCTCGTCGCCAACTACCGCTGGACCGACGAGATCTACCGGAACACCGCGAACAATCTGAATATCCTGGCGCCTTCGTACGGGCTGCTCGACGCGTCGATCGGCTTCGGCGCCAGCGACGGCAAATGGAAGCTGCTGCTCAGCGGCCAGAACCTGACCGACAAGGTCTATGTCACGCAGGGCGTCTCGACGCTGGGCCGCTACCTCGGCGAGCCGCGCACAATCGCGCTGACGCTGAAAGCGAGCTTCTGACCGCCGCGCCGCCCGACCGCTGGCCCGCGCCGCTGCAGGCGTGGGGCACGGTCGCGGTCCTCAACCTCGCCTATCTCGTGTCGTTCGTCGACCGCACGATTCTCAGCCTGCTGATCGAGCCGATCAAGGCCGACCTGCAGATCAGCGACACCCAGATCGCGCTGCTCCAGGGGGCGGCGTTCGGGCTGTTCTACACCTTGCTCGGCGTGCCCTTCGGCTGGGCGGTCGACCGATTTTCGCGCAAATGGATCATCGGGCTGGGGTGCACTTTGTGGTGCCTGATGACCGCGGCGTGCGGGCTGGCGGGCAGCTTCGCGCAGCTGTTCGCCGCGCGGCTGGGCGTCGGCGTCGGCGAGGCGGCGCTGTCGCCGGGGGCGGCGTCGCTGATCGCCGACCTGTTCCCGCCCGAACGCCGGGCGCTGGCGATGTCAGTCTATGCGATGGGGGCGTCGTTCGGCGTCGGGCTGTCGCTGCTCGCGGGCGGGCTGGTGATCGGCCTGATCGGCCGCGCCGGGCCGCTCGTGTTGCCGCTGATCGGGCCGACAGCGCCGTGGCAGGCGGTGCTGCTGCTCGTGGGCCTTGGCGGGCTGGTCGTCGCGTTGGCAATCCTCCTGCTGCCCGAGCCCGCCCGGCGCGAAGCCGCGGCCACCCGGCTCGCGACGCGCGGCGAGCTGTTCGCCTTCCTGTGGCGCGAGCGCGTCCAGCTGGGCAACCAGTTCGCCGGTATCGCGCTGTTCGGGCTGGTGTCGTACGCGATCCTCAGCTGGGTGCCGGCGCTGTTCACCCGCCTGCACGGTTGGAGCGCGGCGGACGTCGGCCTGCGCTACGGCCTGTTGTTCATCGTGTTCGGCAGCAGCGGCGCGGTCGCGGGCGGGCGGCTCGCGGCCCATTTCGCGAAGCGGGGCGTCGCCAACTATAATCTACGCGTCGCGGCGATCGGCGTGACCGCGCTGATCCCGTTCGGCATCGTCGCGCCGCTTGCCACCAACGCCTGGGTGGTGCTGGCGCTGCTCGGCCCCGTCGCCTTCTGCTTCGCGCTGCCGACGGGCGCGTCGATCGCGGCAATCCAGCACGTCACGCCCAACCAGCTGCGCGGCCAGGTCGCCGCGCTCTATTATCTCAGCATCGGCCTAATCGGGCTGCTGCTCGGTCCCCTGTCGGTCGCGCTACTGACCGACACGCTGTTCGGCGATCCGAAGGCGCTCGGCTATTCTTTGTCGATCGTCTGCGGGGTGGTGCAGCCGATCGCGGCCATGCTGGTGTGTCGCGCGGCGCGGGCGAACACTGGGAAGCGAGGGGAGGCATGACGATGCATCGGATCGATGCGGGCACTGGCCTGGCGCCCCTGACCGCCCGCCTGCTGATGGCGACGATCGCCGTCGGCCTGCTCCACCATATCGATCACGTCCTGCGCGTCGACCATAGCGGCTGGCCGTTCCGCCCCGACGTGACCCCCTTCACCTTCAGCCTGATCGCCTACCCGATCCTGATCTTCGCGCTGCTCGGCCCCGCGCGCCTCTACTGGCTGCGCTGGACGGGCTTGGTCCTCGGCACCGCACTCACTCTCTACGCCCATGCGCAGATCGAAACGCCGCAGATGCAATATGCGATGTGGGCCTTCAACCAGAGCCTAGAGCCACGCCTGTGGGATGTGCGCAACCTGTGCGGGATCCAGTCGGAAGCCATCGGCTGGGTCGCGGTCATCGTGGCGATGACGCTGAACGTGCTGCTCGTCGCGAGTACGATCGGCATGCTGGCGAACGGGGTGAGGCGCGGGCGCTAGCCGTCTGGGCATGCCGTCGGAGCCCTGTGGGCATCCGACAGCAGCATTAGTTTTCAGGGAAAATGGTGCGCCCGGAACGATTCGAACGTCCGACCCTCAGATTCGTAGTCTGATGCTCTATCCAGCTGAGCTACGGGCGCGTGGCGGCTGCCGTTACGCGGCATTCGCGTGCGATGCAAGCGGTTGCCGGGGGCTGGGTGCGGTTCTACGAAGTCGGGCATGATCCATCGCTCCCTGATCCTGCTGCTGGCGCTCGGCGGTTGTGCGTCCTCGGGCAATGAAAGCTGGCCCAGCCTGGCGACGCGGCCGGGCGAGGTGCAGCCGCTGGTGCAGCGGCCCGCGATCACCGCCGCCACTGCCGAAGCACCCCCCGCACCGCGCAGCGCGGCGACGAGCGATGCCGAGGCGCGCCTGTCGAGCCTCGAGCGCGACATCACCGCGCTCGCGGCGCGCATCGCGACACAGCGTAAAGCGAGCACGGCGGCGACATCGGCCGCGGGCGGGCAGGCGGCATCGACCGAAGCGGGCGCGACCGCCGAGGTCGAGGCGACCCGCGCGGCGCGGCTCGCGAGCCAGGCGGGCGACCTGCGCGACCGGCTCGATGCGCTGGCGGGCGATCTGGCGCGGCGCGGTGCAGCGGGCGAGGACGTGTCGGCACCGCTGAAGCGTCTTGGCGCTGCGATCGACCGGGTCGAGGCCCTGCGGACGCCGCGCTAGGCCGCGAAGACCGCTCGGCGAACGGCCCGCACCACCATGTCGGCGGCCAGCGTGCCGAGGATCGACAAAGTCACGGCGTCGACCGGCGGCTCGCCGGCGGGTGCGGTCGACAGCGCGAACAGGCAGTCGCCGTCGAACATCGTGTGGATCGGCCGGATACAGCGCGCCAGCCCGTCGTGCGCCATGCCCGCCAGCCGCGTCGACTGCGCGCGGGTCAGCGGCGCATCGGTGGCGATCGCGCCGATCGTGGTGTTCTCGCGGCCCGCGAGGCCCTGGCCGGCGCGCAGCTTGGGCAGCGGCACATCTCCTGACGGGGGTTCGCCGGCATAGACTTCGCCGAAGCTGTTGACCGCGATCAGCGCGCCGATGGTGTAGCCACCATGCCGCGTCGATGCCGTGCCGATGCCGCCCGGGCGGCTGCCCGCCGTCGCGCCTGCGCCGGCGCCGATTTGTCCGGACATGTCGGTCGCGTCGTCGAGCGCCGCGAGGGCCAGCGCGCGATACGGCGGCTCGGCCCAGTCCTTGGCGCCGCCGTTGAAGAGGTCGAACAGGATCGCCGCCGGCACCACGGGTACCTTGAGCGGGCCCGCATCCAAGCCGATGCCGAGCCGCGACAGTTCAACCGCCACCGCGTCCGCCGCTGCCAGCCCGAACACCGAACCGCCGCTCAAGACCAGCGCATGAACGCGCTCGACCAGCGTGTCGGGGGCGAGCGCGTCGGTCTCGCGCGTGCCCGGCGCCCCGCCGCGCACCGCGACGCCCATCGTCACCGGGGCGTCGGGCAGGACGACAGTGACCCCGGTTCGCGCGACGGCATCGCTTGCGTGGCCGACGTTCAGGCCGGGGACATCGGTAAAGCGGTCCTGCATGGGCTGCGACGCTAGCGCGAACTTTCGCCACTGTCGCGGGTTGAAGGCGCAGCGTAGAGTTGCGCCCGGGAGTTTCGTTCATGGCGCAGGCGCATATCAACCGCATCGGCACCGCAGTGCCCGGGCACGACGTTCACGATGCTTTCGTGCGCTTCGTCGGTCATTTCATTACCGAGCGGCGCGATCAATTGATCTTCAAGCGGATGGAGAGCCGCTCGGGCATTTCGCACCGCTATTCCTACTTCGAGCCGGTCGAGAACCCCGACGGCTTCGTCGCCGATACCGAGGGCTTCTACACGCCGGGCGAGTTTCCCTCGACCGCGGCGCGGATGGCGCGGTTCGAGAAGACCGCGCCGGGCCTCGCGATGCAGGCGATCGACGCGCTGAACCTCGACGGCGAGCGCGAGCGTATCACGCACCTCGTCGTCGCGTCGTGCACCGGACATATCGCGCCAGGTGTCGATCAGCTGATCGTCAAGCTGGCCGGGCTCGATCCGTCGGTCGAGCGCACCGCGGTGGGCTTCATGGGGTGCTATGCGGCGGTCAACTCGCTGCGGCTGGCGCATCACTTCGTCCGCTCGGAGCCGTCGGCGCGGGTTCTGGTCGTCAACCTCGAGCTGTGCACGCTGCATTTCCAGCAGACCGCCGATCTCGAGCGGCTGCTGTCGATGCTGTTGTTCGGCGACGGCTGCACCGCTGCTCTCGTGACGGCGGACGAGAGCGGCATCGCGCTCAAGGACTTCCGCGCCGCGACGATCGAGGATTCGGGCGAGGCGATCACCTGGCGGATCGGCGACCAGGGGTTCGACATGCATTTGTCGGGCGAAGTGCCGGGCAAGATCGCGCGTGCGCTGAAGTACGAGAACGAGCGCAACGACGATGGCGGGCTGCTGCGCGGCCAGCGCCCGGCGGACTTCGACCTGTGGGCGGTGCACGCGGGCGGACGCACGATCCTCGATGCGGTCGAGACCGGGTTCGAGCTCGCGGCGGGCAAGCTCGACTGGTCGCGGTCGGTGCTGCGGGACTTTGGCAACATGAGCTCGGCGACTTTGATGTTCGTCCTCGACCGCATCATGCGCGGCACCACCGAGGCCGCCGACGGCTTCGGCGTCGCGTTCGGGCCGGGACTGGCGGCCGAGAGCTTCCGCTTCAGGCGGCTGGCGGCGTGACCCTGGCGGCGCGCGCCGCCACGCCCGAGTGGATGGACGCCGACGACGTCGATCCCGCGACCTTCGCGGCGGTCATGCACGATCTCGCGCGGGTCAACACGGTAACGCGGGCGCGGCCGCCGACGCTCGACTGGCTGGCGCGGGCGACCGCCGACGGGCGGCCGTTCAGTGTTCTCGACGTCGGCTTCGGGGACGGCGACATGCTGCGCGCGATTCACGCGCGGTTCGGCGAGCGGGCGCGGCTGACGGGGATCGACATCAACCCGCGCAGCAAGCCCGCCGCGACTGCCGCGACGCCGGGCGGGGGTATCGATTACCGCACCGGCGACGCCTTCGCGCTGACCGAGCGATTCGATTTCATCATCAGCTCGCTGACCGCGCACCACATGGACGATGCGGGCGTGATCGAGTTCCTGCGCTGGATGGAGGCGTCGTCGGTCAAGGGCTGGTTCGTCAACGACCTGCACCGCCACTGGATCGCGTGGCGGGGGTTCTCGGCGCTGGCCTGGGCGGCGCGCTGGCACGATTTCGTGCGCCACGACGGCGCGGTGTCGGTGACGCGCGCTTTCCGCCGCGCGGACTGGGAGCGGCTGCTCAGCGCGGCGGGCGTCGCCAAGGACGTCGTCACGATCCGCTGGCATCTGCCGTTCCGCCTGTGCGTCGGGCGGCGCAAGTGAGCGGCACCATCATCGTCGGCGGCGGGCTGGCAGGAGCCGCGGCGGCGGCGCGGCTGGCGCAGGGGGGCGAGCGCCCGCTGCTGCTCGAACGCTCGTCGGGTGCGCACGACAAGATCTGCGGCGAATTCCTGTCGACCGAGGCGCAGGCCCATTTGGCGGCGATCGGCTTCGATCTTCCGCGGCTGGGTGGGGCGCCGATCGACCGGCTGCGGCTGGTCGCGGGCACGCGTCGCATCGAGACCCGCCTGCCGTTCCGGGGGGTGGGTGTCAGCCGCCGCATCCTCGACGAGGCGCTGCTCGACCATGCGGTCGCCGCGGGCGCGAAGGCCGAGCGCGGGGTCGCCGTGCGGCAGATCGACGGCACGGCACTCGAAACCAGCGCGGGCGCGATCGATGCCGGCCGCTTGCTGCTCGCCACCGGCAAGCACGACGTCCGGGGCGTGAAGCGCGATACGCGCGGCACGATCGACGGGCTGATCGGCTTCAAGCAATATTTCCGCGTGTCGGCGCGCACTACGACGGCGCTTCAGCAGCACATCGACGTCGCGCTCTTCGATGGCGGCTATGCTGGCCTTCAGCTCGTCGAGGGCGGCATCGCCAACCTGTGCCTGCTCGTATCGCGTGAGCGCTATGCCGCCGCGGGCGACTGGCCGACGCTGTTCGCCGAACTGCTGCGCGAGCCGCACCTGCGCGCGCGGCTCGGGGACGCGCAGCCGATGCTCGACCGGCCGCTGACGATCTCGGGCGTGCCCTATGGCTTCGTCCATCGCGGCGACGACGGCGCCTACCGCCTCGGCGACCAGGCGGGGGTTATCCCGTCCTTCTCGGGCGACGGCATGTCGATCGCGCTGCACAGCGCGGCGGTCGCGGCGCGCGCCGTGCTGGAAGGGGCGGATGCCGCCGCCTACCACCGGCGCTTACGCGCCGACATCGCTGCGCAGATCGGGCGCGCGACCTGGCTGCAGCGCTTCGGCTGGTCGCGCGCCGGTCGCGCCGTGCTGCTCGCGGGCCTGACCCTCGCCCCGTCGTCGATGGCGCGCGCCGCGGCGTGGACGCGGGTCAGCGCGCCGGCCTTGGCGCGCGCGGGGGTGGCCTGACCCCGCCTCGCCGCATAAGGGGTGCGCGATGCACCACACCCCCCTGATCATCGCCGTCGACGGCCCCGCCGCCAGCGGCAAGGGCACCATCGCCCGCGCGCTCGCCCGCGAATACGGCCTGCCCCACCTCGACACCGGCAAGCTGTACCGCGCCGTCGGCCTTTCGGTCCGCCGCGCCGGCGGCGACCCCGCCGATCCGGCGGTCGCCGAGCGCCATGCCCAGGCCCTCGACCCGGCCCTGCTCGACGAGCCCGACCTGATGAGCAGCGCGAACGCCGAAAGCGCCTCGATCGTCTCGGCCCACCCCGGCGTCCGCGCTGTGCTCCTGGACCGCCAGCGCGCGTTCGCGGCGCAGCCCGGCGGCGCGGTCCTCGACGGGCGCGACATCGGTACCGTCATTGCGCCGCACGCGCACGCCAAGCTGTTCGTCACCGCCAGCCCCGAGGAGCGCGCCCGCCGCCGCCATGCCGAGCTTGCACGTGCCGGCGACACCCGCGACCTGCTCAGCGTGCTGGCCGACATCGCCGCGCGCGATGCCCGTGACTCGAACCGCGCGGCGGCGCCGCTCCACCGTGCCGACGATGCTGCCTTGCTCGATACCACCGAACTGGCTATAGACGCCGCCGTTCAACGGGCGATCGCGCTGGTGGCAGCGGCGACGCTGCGGAACCGCTAAACCTCAATCGTTGGACATTGGGCGCGCTCGCATGGTGCGGCGCGAACGGCGTGGAACGGGTCGCATGGTGCGGCTCGCGAATATGGGACGTACGACTTTATGGCTTCTGCCGCACAACCGACGCGTGATGATTTCGCCGCGATGCTCGAGAGCTCGCTGGGCAAGAACCAGAGCTTCGAGGGACGCGTCGTCAAGGGTCGCGTCACCGCGATCGAGAACGATCTCGCAGTCATCGACGTCGGTTTGAAGAGCGAGGGCCGCGTGCCGCTGCGCGAGTTCGCAGCCCCCGGCGTGAAGGCCGAAATCAGCGTCGGTGACGAGGTCGAGGTGTTCGTCGACCGCGTCGAGAATTCGATGGGCGAGGCGATGCTGTCGCGCGACCGAGCCCGCCGCGAAGCCGCGTGGGATACGCTCGAGACGCAGTACGCCGCCGGCGAGCGCGTCGAGGGCGTCATCTTCGGCCGCGTCAAGGGCGGCTTCACCGTCGACCTCAGCGGCGCCGTGGCCTTCCTGCCCGGCTCGCAGGTCGACATCCGCCCGGTGCGCGATGTCACCCCGCTGATGAACCTTCCGCAGCCCTTCGTGATCCTGAAAATGGACCGCAAGCGCGGCAACATCGTCGTGTCGCGCCGCTCGATCCTCGAGGAGAGCCGCGCCGAGCAGCGCACCGGCCTGATCCAGAGCCTCGCCGAGGGCCAGATCGTCGACGGTACCGTCAAGAACATCACCGACTACGGCGCGTTCGTGGATCTCGGCGGCATCGACGGCCTGCTCCACGTCACCGACATGAGCTACAAGCGCGTCGGCCATCCGAGTGAGGTCCTCAACATCGGCGACGTGCTGCGCGTGCAGATCGTCCGCATCAACCGCGAGACGCAGCGCATCAGCCTGGGCATGAAGCAGCTCGAGGCCGATCCCTGGACGACCGCCGCGACGCGCTACGCCGTCGATTCGAAGCACAAGGGCCGCGTGACGAACATCACCGAATATGGTGCGTTCGTCGAGCTGGAGGCGGGCATCGAGGGCCTCGTCCACGTCAGCGAGATGTCGTGGGTCAAGAAGAACGTCCACCCGGGCAAGATCGTCAGCACCAGTCAGGAGGTCGAGGTCATCGTCCTCGAGGTCGACGAGGACAAGCGCCGCATTTCGCTGGGCCTCAAGCAGGCGCAGCGTAACCCGTGGGAGGTCTTCGCCGAGCAGAACCCGGTCGGCACGATCGTCGAGGGCGAGGTCAAGAACACCACCGAGTTCGGTCTGTTCGTCGGCCTCGAGGGCGACGTCGACGGCATGGTCCACATGTCGGACATCGCCTGGGGCCTGACCGGCGAGCAGGCGCTCGCGTCGCATCACAAGGGCGAGCGCGTCCGCGCCGTCGTCCTCGAGATCGACGTCGAGAAGGAGCGCATCAGCCTCGGCATCAAGCAGCTCGACGAGACCAAGGTCCAGGGCGGCGCGACCGGCGGCACCACGGCCGCGGGCGGCAGCGACTATCGCAAGAACCAGATCGTCACCGCGACGGTTATCGAGGCCCGCGACGGCGGCATCGAGGTCCAGGTCGGCGAGGACGGCCCGCTGGCGTTCATCAAGCGCGGCGACCTGTCGCGCGACCGTGACGAGCAGCGCGCCGAGCGTTTCCAGGTCGGCCAGAAGGTCGACGCGATGGTCATCGGCTTCGAGAAGAACAAGAAGCCGACGCTCAGCATCAAGGCGATGCAGATCACCGAGGAGAAGCAGGCCGTGGCGCAGTACGGGTCGTCCGACTCGGGCGCTTCGCTCGGCGACATCCTGGGTGCGGCGCTCAACCGCGCCAAGGCCGGCGACGATACTGATAAGGGTTAAGGCGCCAAACCGACCATGACGTTATGCACCCCGCCGTGACTGGCGGGGTGTTTCGTTTCGGGGCTAAATACGATACACTAACCTGGGATGCTTGACGTCTCGTTACGCACTCGTAAGAAAATACCGTGCGGCAAGTTGGCGCGGAAGGACTGTGGATGATCAGGTCGGAATTGGTGCAGGCGGTCGGTGCCGCGAACCCCCACCTGACGCAACGCGACGTCGAACGCATCGTCGGCACGATCTTCGACGAGATCGTCACGGCGCTCGCCTCCGGACGGCGCGTCGAACTGCGCGGCTTCGGGGCCTTCTCGACCCGCGCGCGTGAGGCCCGTACCGGACGCAACCCACGCACCGGCACCGCGGTCGCGGTCGACGCCAAGCGCGTCCCCTATTTCAAACCCGGCAAGGACTTACGCGAGCGCCTCAACGTCGGCTAAAGGCTGACCCGTGCCCGCGTGGCGGAACCGGTAGACGCAAGGGACTTAAAATCCCTCATCCTCACGGATATGCCGGTTCGATTCCGGCCGCGGGCACCAATGTCGATTGATCGGTGCGGCGCGAAATCGCGCTCGCCGGCAATCATGCTGGAAAATGGCTCCCCGGGTAGGATTCGAACCTACGACCATTCGATTAACAGTCGAATGCTCTACCGCTGAGCTACCGAGGAACAGCAGCAGGGGCGGGGCTATAGCAACCCCTTGCCGCATCGCCAACCCCTAACTCAGCTTAGGAACTGTTCCATGACGATCCGGTCGTCGAGGGCGTAGTCGGGGTCGAACAACAGGTCGAGCACCACCGACTTGTCGCTGGTCACCGCGACATGCGCGACGTCGCGCACCTCCAGCTGGTCGGCGACCGCGCTCACCGGGCGCTTGGCGGCCTCCAGTACGCGGAACTCGATCATCGACGCCTGGGGCAGCAGCGCGCCTCGCCAGCGCCGCGGCCTGAACGGGCTGATCGGCGTCAGCGCCAGCAGGTCGCTCTGCAGCGGCAGGATCGGGCCGTTCGCCGACAGGTTGTACGCGGTCGAGCCCGCAGGCGTCGCGACCAGCACGCCGTCGCACGCCAGCTCGGCCATGCGGACGCGCCCGTCGATGCTGATCTCGATCTTGGCGGCCTGGCGGGTTTCGCGCAGCAGCGACACCTCGTTGATTGCAGGCGAGCGCACGACTTCGCCCGACACGGTCGTCGCGGTCATCAGCAGGGGGTTGAGCTTGAACGCCTTGGCGGCGCGGACCCGCTCGACCAGCCCCTCGGCGCTGTATTCGTTCATCATGAAGCCGACCGTGCCGAGGTTCATGCCGAACATCGGCTTGGGCGCTTTCGCGTCGAGCGCGGCGTGGAGGACCTGGAGCAGGAAGCCGTCCCCGCCCAAGGCCACCACCACCTCGGCATCGGCGATCGGGCCCCACTCGTACGCCGCGCGGAGCTCGGCCGCGGCGGCTTCGGCCGGCGGCGTCGGCGAGGCGAGCAAAGCGAGCTTCATCCGCCGGTGACGCTCATGTGGCGCGCCACGGCGGGGCGCGCGGCGCGGCGGTCGATGACGAAGTCGTGGCCCTTGGGCTTGCGCGTCATCGCCTCGTCGAGCGCGGCGTCGAGGTCGCCGCCCGAGCGCAGCACGGCGCGCAGGTCGGCGGCGTCGTCCTGCCCCAGGCACAGGTACAGCATCCCCGTCGCGGTCAACCGCACGCGGTTGCAGGTCTCGCAGAAATTGTGCGTCAGCGGCGTGATGAAGCCCAGCCGCTGCCCGGTCTCGGCGATGCGGACATAGCGCGCCGGGCCGCCGGTCGAATCGGGCAGGTCGACCAAAGTCAGGCGGCGCTCCAGATCGCGACGCACGGTCTTAAGCGGCAGATAGCGGTCGAGCCGGTCGCCCTCGACGTCGCCCAGCGGCATCGTCTCGATCAGCACGAGGTCGTGGCCCGCGGCGGCACACCACGCCAGCATGTCGCCGATCTCGCCGTCGTTGACGCCCTTCAGCGCGACCATGTTGATCTTGATGTGCAGGCCCGCGCGCGTCGCGGCGGCTATCCCCTCCAGCACGGGCGCCAGCTTGCCCCAGCGGGTGATGGCCGCGAACTTGTCCGGACACAGCGTATCGAGGCTGACGTTGATCCGCCGGACGCCGGCCGCGTGCAGGTCGGCGGCGTGGCGCGCCAGCTGCGAGCCGTTGGTCGTCAGGGTCAGTTCGTCGAGGCCGTTGCCGAGATGCCGTGTCAGGCTGCGCACCAGGTCGATGATGCCGCGCCGGACCAGCGGCTCGCCGCCGGTCAGCCGCAGTTTGCGCGTGCCGCGACGCACGAAGGCGGTAGCAAGCGTGTCGATTTCTTCCAAACTCAGCACTTCGCTGCGCGGCAGGAAGGTCATCGTCTCGGACATGCAATAAACGCAGCGGAAGTCGCATCGGTCGGTCACCGACACACGTAAGTAATTAATGGTGCGTCCATAATTGTCGACGAGTGGCGCGGCCATGCCGGCGCCGGCGACGGGCAGGCGGACGGGCGGGGGGACGATCATCATGCGGTGCCGACGATGGCTGCCCCCGGCGTCAAAGTCCATTGTGCACAGGCGCGCGCCTGCGAAGGCTGGCCCGGTACGGCGCGACCGTCTATGACTTTGGTTGAGGTCAGACAGGCTGAAGTCATTTCGATTCCCGAACTTTTCGTGGTCGTGCCGCGCTACGCGCGCGACCTGCGCGCGCAGCTCGACGCCAACGCCGTAACCTACGAACTCGTCGTGCGTGCCGACGCTGCCGCGGCCACTTTCGCGCGGACCAAGGCGCGGGTCGCACTGATCGACCTGCGCGGCGCGCTCGCCACCGCGTCAATCGCCGCGCACGAGATCGGGGCGCAGGTCGCCGAGCGGCGCGGCGCGATGCTCGCGCTGGTCGGGCGCGGCGAGGCGGGCGCGACTGCTGCGGCACTTGCCGCCGGTGCGACGCACGTGCTCGCCAGCCCGTTCGGGGCGGCCGAACTGGCCGATGCACTGCGGCTGGCGGCACGCGCGGTCGACCGGCTCGACGAGGCGCTGGCGGGGCGCGTCTCGATGCTGCCCGCGGACGCACGGCGCGACGCACTGACCGGGCTCGCCACCGCCGACCATGCGCTTGCCTGGGTCGCGACCTTGCTCGCCGACGGCACCGAATCGCCGGCGGCGGTGGTGATGCGCATCGCGGTCGGGCGCTTCGGGCAGATCAATTCGGCCTATGGCGCGATCGTCGCCGACACATTGCTGCAGGCGGTCGCCGAGCGGCTGGTGCGCCACGTCGCCGAGGACGAGATCGCCGAAGGCGGCGACGCGGGGGCGCGGCTGGTGTCGCGCATGGGCGGCGCGGAGTTCGCCGTCGTCATGCCGGGTCCGGTGACGCTTGCCGACGCCGGCCGCCTCGCCAGCCGCATCGTCGCGGCGTGCGAGGCACCCTTCGCCGCGGGCGGCCGCGTCGTCTATCTCGGCGTCCGGGTCGGCATCGCCAGCGGTGGGGCGGGCGACGGCGCCGACGCGCTGTTCCGCCGGGCAGCAGCGGCGCTGTCGCGGGCGCGTGCGGGGGCGCCCGGCGAGATCGAGATCAACACCGACATCCTCGACACCGATCCGCTGGCGCACCGTGCTGCGCTGGAGGCCGACCTGCGCCGCGCCATCGCCGACGGCGGGCTCGACGTGCATTTCCAGCCGCAGGTGTCGCTCGACACCGGGAAGATCGCGGGGGTCGAGGCGCTGGTGCGCTGGACCCACCCTGAATTCGGCGCGCTGCCCGTCGAGACCCTGCTCGATGTCGCGGCGGCATCCGAATACGGTACGCGGCTCGGCGTCCATATCCGCGCCCGTGCCATCGCCGAGGCGGCGAAGTGGCCCGCCGCGCTGGCCGACCTCAAGCTTGCGGTCAACGTAACCGCAGGCGACCTCGCCGCCCCCGATTTCAACCGCGACCTCGACGCGGCGCTGAACGAGAGCGGCTTCGAACGCAGCCGCCTGACGCTGGAGATCACCGAGAGCGACCTGATCGAGAACCTCGACGCGGCAGGCACGACCCTGGCCGCGGCGCAGGCGAGCGGCATCCGCATCGCGCTCGACGATTTCGGCACGGGCTATTCGAGCCTGTCGTATCTCAAGTCGCTGCCGCTCGACTGCCTGAAGCTCGACAAGCGCCTGACGCGCGACCTCGCGGGGAACGCGCGCGACCGCATCATCGTGCGTGGCATCGTCGACATGGCCCGCGCGCTGGGCATCCGTGTGACGGCGGAGGGGGTGGAGACCGAGACCGACCTCGACCGCGTCAAGGCGGCGCTGTGCGACTGCTATCAGGGCTATCTGTGCGCGCCCGCGCTCGACTCGGCGGCGCTCGCGGCGTTCACGATCGACTGGAACAGCCGGCTCTAGCGGCCAACGGCGCCCTTCGACCGGAACACCGACGGACGCGGCGGCAGCGGCTTGGCCTTGGGCGCGATCGACGGCGCGGCGGGCTTGAGCGCGGTCCCGCTGGCGAGGCGCGACAGGGCCTTGGCGAGGCTCAGCGCGCCGTTCAGCCGGGCGCGCACCGTGCCCCAGTCGCCGCCGATGAACAGCTTCGAATCGGGCCGCAGCTTCGCGCGCGTGCCGAGCCGCGCGATATAGTCGAGCAGCGCCTCGGGCTGGGCAAACTGGTCGTTCTGGAAGCTGACGAGCGCACCCTTGCTACCCGCCTCAAGCTTCGAGATTCGCGCCTTCAGGCAGAACTGCTTGATCTCGATGACCTGCACGAGGTTCGACACTTCCTCGGGCAGCGGCCCGAAGCGGTCGATCATTTCCGCCGCGAAGCCGTCGACCTGCGCACGGTCCGCGAGGTCGTTCATGCGGCGGTACAGCGCCATGCGCAGGTTGAGATCGGGGACATAATCCTCCGGAATCAGGATCGGCGCATCGACGTTGATCGACGGCGAGAAGGTCTCGGGCGGGGGTTTGAGCCCCTGCGCACCCATGCGGGCCTCGACGATCGCCTCCTCCAGCATCGTCTGGTAGAGTTCGAAGCCGATCTCGCGGAAATGTCCTGACTGCTCGTCGCCGAGCAGGTTGCCCGCGCCGCGAATGTCGAGGTCGTGGCTCGCCAGCTGGAAGCCGGCACCGAGCGAGTCGAGCGTCGACAGCACGTGCAGGCGCTTCTCGGCAGTTTCGGTGATCTGCATGTCGGCGGGCGTCGTCATGTAGGCATACGCCCGGATCTTGGCGCGCCCGACGCGGCCGCGGATCTGGTACAGCTGCGCGAGGCCGAAGCGGTCGGCGCGGTTGACGATCAGCGTGTTCGCGGACGGGATATCGAGCCCGGACTCGATGATCGTCGTCGACAGCAGCACGTCGTACTTGCGGTCGTAGAAGGCGCTCATCCGCTCCTCGACCTCGCTCGGCGCCATCTGGCCGTGCGCGGTGACCGCCTTCACCTCGGGCACCTGGTCGCGCAGGAACGCCTCGATATCGGCCAGGTCGGCGATCTTGGGGGTGACGAAGAAGCTCTGCCCGCCACGGTAATGCTCGCGCAGCAGCGCCTCGCGGATGACGACGGGGTCCCACGGCATGACGTAGGTGCGCACCGCGAGCCGGTCGACCGGCGGCGTAGCGATGATCGACAGCTCGCGCAGGCCGGTCAGCGCCATCTGAAGCGTCCGCGGGATCGGGGTGGCGGTCAGCGTCAGGACGTGGACGTCGGCCTTGAGATTCTTCAGCTTTTCCTTGTGGACGACGCCGAAGCGCTGCTCCTCGTCGACGATGACCAGCCCCAGTCGCTTGAACTCGATCGACTTGGCCAGCAGTGCGTGGGTGCCCACGACGATATCGACCGTACCGTCCGCCAGCCCGTCGCGCGCGCTCTTCGCGTCGGCGGCGGTGACGAGGCGCGAGATGTGGCGGACCTGCACCGGCAGCCCGTTGAAGCGCTCGCGGAAGCCCGCGTAATGCTGGCGCGCGAGCAGCGTCGTCGGGCAGACGACGGCGACCTGCATGCCCTGCAGCGCGGCGGCGAAGGCGGCGCGCAGCGCGACCTCGGTCTTGCCGAAGCCGACGTCGCCGCAGACCAGCCGGTCCATCGGCGTGCCGCTGGCAAGGTCCGCCAGCACGTCGTCGATCGCGCGCTGCTGGTCCTCGGTCTCCGAGTACGGAAAGCGGTCAGCGAATTCGGCATAGGCATGGCCGTCTGGGATCGCGACCTCGGCCTGCCGCAGCGCCCTTGCGGCAGCCGTTGCCATCAGCTCGCCCGCGATCTCGCGGATGCGCGACTTCATCTTGGCCTTGCGCGCCGCCCAGGCGACGCCGCCCAAGCGGTCGAGCCCGACACCCTCGCTCTCGCTGCCGTAGCGGCTCAGCACGTCGATGTTCTCGACCGGCACGTAGAGCTTCGAGCCGCCCTCGTAATAGAGCATCACGCAGTCGTGCGGCGCCTTGCCGATGTCGACCGCGACCAGCCCCTCGTAGCGCCCGATGCCGTGGTCGGCGTGGACGAGCAAGTCGCCCGGCGTCAGCATCGCGAGCTCGGCGAGGAAGGCGTCGGCCTTCTTGGCGGACTTGCGGCGGCGGACGAGGCGGTCGCCCAGCATGTCCTGCTCGGTCAGCACCGCGAGGTCGCTCAGCGTGAAGCCGTGATCCAAGGGCACGACGGTGAGCGCGACATTGCCCTTGGCGGCGGTGCCCAGCGCCTCCTGCCACGAGTCGGCGAGTGCCAGCTTCTTGACGCCGTGATCGTCGAGCAGGCCGCGCAGCCGCTCGCGCGCGCCGTTCGAATAGCTCGCGAGGACGACGCGGGTCTTGGCCTTCTTGAGTGCGTCGACGTGCGCCTGCACCGCCTCGTAGACGTTGGTACCCGCGGTGCGCTCGGGCGCGAAGTCGCGCGGACCGGTGCCGCCGCACTCGATCGTGTCGCGCGTTCCCTCCGGCACGTCGAACGGCGCGGTGATGTGCGCGTGGGCAGCGGCGAGGTCGCGCGTCCACTCGGCCTCGTCGAGGTACAGCGCGGTCGTCGGCAGCGGGCGGTAGCTGCCCGACTTGCCGGTCATCGCCGCCTTGCGGTTGTCGTAATAGTCGGCGACCGCCTCGAAGCGCTGACCGGCGGCCTTGGTCGCACCGCTCTCGCGAACGATCAGCGCGTCGGGCCCGAGATAGTCGAACACCGTCGCGAGTTCGGGCTCGAACAGCGGCAGCCAATGCTCCATCCCCGCCAGCCGCCGGCCGTCGCTGATCGCCTCGTACAGCGGGTCGCCCGTCGCGGTGGCCCCGAACGCATCGAGGTAGTTCTTGCGGAACGACCGGATGCTGTCCTCGGTCAGCAGCACCTCGCTGACCGGCAGCAAAGTGAAGCCTTCCGACTGCGCGGTGCTGCGCTGCGTCGCGGGGTCGAAGCGGCGCAGCGTCTCGATCTCGTCGCCGAAGAAGTCGAGGCGCAGCGCGTCGGCGGCACCCGCCGGATACAGGTCGAGCAGCCCGCCGCGGATCGCATATTCGCCCGCGTCCGCCACGGTATCGGTGCGGACATAGCCGTTGGCCTGGAGCAGCGCGCTGAGCTTGTCGCGGTCGAAGCGCGCGCCCGGCTTGATGATCGCGGTGGTGTCACGGATGCGCGCCGGGGTCAGCGTCCGCTGCAGCATCGCGTTGACCGTGGTGACGAGCAGCTGCGCCTTGGCCGACGGGTGGACCAGCGCCGCGAGCGCCGCGAGCCGGTCGCTGGCGACCCGCAGCGAGGGCGAAGCGCGGTCGTAGGGCAGGCAGTCCCACGCCGGCAGATAGATCGTCTCGAGCTCGGGCGCGAAGAAGGTCACCGCGTCGAGCAGCGCCCGCGCGCTCGCATCGTCGGCCGCGACGAACACCGCGCGGCCCTTCGCGGCACGCGCGAGGTCGGCCATCAGCCACGGCAGATACCCCTGCGGCGCGCTGCTCAAAGTGAGCGAGCGACGCGCCTCGACGACATGACGGGGATCGATCAATGGGCGAACTTCAACGCGAAACCTTTGCAACATAGTCGAGGCGGCGCAGCGCATCGAGGAGCGGGCCGTGGAAACGCGCCGGCGCGTCGCGGGTGCCCAGCGCCCACGCCATGACGTCGACCTCGTTCTCCTCGAGCATCGCTTCGAACCATGCGACGCCCCCTTCGTCGCAGCTGTCGAGGTGCCGGTTGGCGAACCCGCCGATCATCAGGTCGGCCTCCCGCGTACCGCGATGCCACGCGCGGAACTTGATGCGGCGGCGGCGCAGGTCGTCGGTCATCGTCACTCCAAACGCCGATACCCGCGCCGACCCGTATCCGGGCGCGCGGGGGTCGTGCTAGGCCATGTGTGTAGTCATGCGGCCTGAACTCCTCAACCCGCTGTTCGTCGAGCTCATCGCCGTGAAGGGGGTGGGTGCGACACTGGCGCGCCAGCTCGGACGGCTCAAACTGACGCGCGTCGTCGACCTGATCTGGCACCTGCCGGTGATGGCGATCGACCGGGTGCGGCTGGCCGCCCTCGACGCCGCGTACGTCGACCGGACGGTGACGGTCGAGATCACGCCGATGACGTACGAGCCCGGCGCACTGCGGCGGCCGTTCAAGGTGCAGTGCCGCGACGGTCAGGGTACGTGGATCAGCCTCGCCTATTTCGGCGGCGGCGGCGCGTATGCGCAGAAGCTGCTGCCGCTTGGCCAGCCCCGTGTCGTGTCGGGCCGGCTCGAACGCTTCGGCGACATGCTGCAGATCGCGCACCCCGATTTCGTCGTCGTGCCCGCCGATGCCGGGTCGATCCCGACGCGCGAGCCCGTCTACGGGCTGACCGAGGGGGTCACCAACAAGCGCATGGGGGGCCTCGCCGCAGGCGCGGTGTCGCGTGCCCCCGACCTCGCCGAATGGATCGAGCCGAGCGTGCTGGCGCGCCACGGCTGGCGCGGCTGGCGCGAGAGCGTCGCCGCGGCGCACGCGCTCGACGGCCCGGCGCGCGACCGGCTGGCGTACGACGAGCTGCTGGCGAACCAGCTCGCGCTGCTGCTCGTGCGCGCCGATACGCGGCGGCGGCGCGGGCGGGCGCTGGCGGGGACGGGGGAGCTGACGGGCAGGCTGCTGGCGGCGCTGCCCTGGCCGCTGACCGATGCGCAGCGCCGCGTCGGTGCCGAGATCGCAGGCGACCTCGCGCAGGCGTCGCCGATGCTGCGGCTGCTGCAGGGCGACGTCGGGTCGGGCAAGACGCTCGTCGCCGCGCTCGCGCTGCTGACCGCGGTCGAGAGCGGCGCGCAGGGGGCGCTGCTCGCACCGACCGAGATCCTCGCGCGCCAGCATCACGCGACGCTTGCCAAGCTGCTCGAACCGACCGGCGTGCGCGTCGCGGTGCTGACCGGGCGCGACAAGGGTGTTTCACGTGAAACCTATTTGGCTAAACTCGCGGCGGGCGAAATCGACATTTTGATCGGCACCCACGCGATTTTCCAGGACAGCGTGACCTATCACGACCTGGGCCTCGTGGTGATCGACGAGCAGCACCGCTTCGGCGTCAATCAGCGGCTGCAGCTCAGCGCCAAGGCGCGAGCCACGCCGCACCTGCTCGCGATGACCGCGACGCCGATCCCGCGCACCCTGGCGCTGACCGCGTACGGCGAGATGGACGTGTCGGCGATCGACGCGCTGCCGCCGGGGCGGACGCTTGTCGAGACGCGGGTGATCGCGCTCGAGCGCATGGGGGAGGTCGTCGACGGCCTGGCGCGCCATGTCGCCGGCGGCGGCCAGGCGTACTGGGTCTGCCCGCTGGTCGAGGGCAACGAGTACGGCGACGAGGCGGCGGCCGAGACCCGCGCCGCGTTCCTGCGCGGGCGCTTCGGCGACGCGCAGGTCGGGCTCGTCCACGGGCGCATGAAGCCTGCCGAAAAGGACGCAGTGATGGCGGCGTTCGCGGGTGGTTCGCTGCCGATCCTCGTCGCGACGACGGTGATCGAGGTCGGGGTCGACGTGCCCGCGGCGGCGCTGATGATCATCGAGGCCGCCGAGCGCTTCGGCCTCGCGCAGCTCCACCAGCTGCGCGGCCGCGTGGGGCGTGGGGCGGCGAAGTCGGTCTGCCTGTTGCTGCGGGGGATGGACCTGACCGAAACCGCGACGGCGCGCCTCAAATTGATGCGCGAAACCAACGACGGCTTCCGCATCGCCGAGGCCGACCTGAAACTGCGCGGCGCTGGCGAGATTCTCGGCACCCGCCAGTCGGGCGAGCCGGTTTTCCAGCTCGCGGACCCCGACCGCATGACGAAGTTCCTCGCCGTCGCGCGCGACGATGCGCGGCTGCTGCTCGACCGAGACGGCGGGCTCGACAGTCCGCGGGGGCAGGCGGCGCGCCACCTGCTGTATCTGTTCGAGCGCGATGCGGCGGTGGGGTTGTTGCGGTCGGGTTGAGGGTCTAGGCCGCGCGACGAATGCTGCGCGTCCTCCTCCTGCTGTTGATCGCCTCGCCCGTTGCCGCCGCTGCCCCCGACTGGGCGATGGCGACGCTGAACGACGGGCTCGCGGCGCACCGGGCGCAGGACTATGCCCGCGCGCGGCATGACTTCCGCCGCCTCGCGGGCGAGGGCTCGGCGATTGCCGAGACGATGCTGGGGGTGATGCACGCGCGCGGCCAGGGCGTGCCGCGCGACGCCGCGACCGCCGCGACCTGGTGGCTGCGCGCCGCCAACCGCGGCTATCCGCCGGCGCAGTTCGCATTGGCCGAAGCGTTTGCGGAGGGGCGCGGGGTCGGCCGCGACGCCGAACGCGCATGGGTCTGGGCGCGGCTTGCGGCGACGCACGGCGATACGCCGACCGCAAAGCGTGCGGGCGCGCTCGCGACCAGCCTCGCGGCGAGGATGGACGCGGCGACGCTGGCGCGGCTCGACCGCAAGCGGCTGGCGTGGCGGCCCTGGGCGACCCTAGCCGAGTAAGCCTGCCAGCACGCGCCAGCGGTCGCGCTTGGCGTCGAACGACATGCGGGCATGGGCGGGACTGCTCGACGGCAGGTCGACCAGCGCGAATGGGGGTGCCGGGGGCAGTTGCGCGCGGCCGATGCGCGCCGCGGTTGCGCCGTTGAACGCCACCGCGCGCAGGGCGGGCAGCGTTGCGACGAGGCTGGCGAGGTCGTTGGCGGCCGCATCGCGGATCGCGCTGTCGAGGCTGCCCGTGCGCCGCGCCGTCGCGACCGTGTCCCACAGGCCGATGCCCGCCGCGCCGAGCGCCGCCAGTCGCTCGGCATAGGCGAGCGCGCGCAGGTCGCGGTCGATGACCGCGCCGACAAGCTCCCAGAAGCGGTTCTGCGGGTGCGCGTAATACTCGCGAGCCGCGAGGCTGCGCTCGCCGGGCAGGCTGCCGAGGATCAACACCTGTGTGCGCGCGTCGGTCACCGCGCCGAACGAGGCTTTGAGCGTCACGCCTGCGTCAGCACCCCGTGGCGCTTCTTGCCCGCCGAGATGCGCGCGCCCGGGCCCGCCTGCGCGTCCTCGCCCACCGCCTCGCCGTCGATGCGGGCGCCGCCGCCCGCCACCAGCCGTCGCGCCTCGCCCTTCGACGCCGCGAAGCCGAGCCCGATCAGCGCGTCGAGGATGTTGGTCGGGCCCGCCACCGCAAAGCCCGGCAGGTCGTCGCCCGCACCGCCCGCGAAGGTCGCCGCCGCCGTTTCGGCCGCAGCTGCCGCAGCCTCCGCCCCCCGGCACAGTGCCGTCGCGGCATTGGCGAGCGCGACCTTCGCGGCGTTGATCTCCGCCCCCTCGAGCGCCTCGAGCCGCGCGATCTCGTCCAGCGGCAGGTCGGTGAACAGCTTCAGGAACTTGCCGACATCGGCGTCGTGGGTGTTGCGCCAGAACTGCCAGTAATCCCAATTGGGCAGCGCATCCTCGTGCAGCCAGATCGCACCGTTCGCGGTCTTGCCCATCTTGGCACCGTCGGCGGTGGTGATCAGCGGCGTCGTCAGGCCGAAGGCGGGCTTGGCATCGACGCGGCGGATCAGGTCGGTGCCGTTGACGATATTCCCCCACTGGTCGCTGCCGCCCATCTGCAACACGCACCCGGCGCGGCGCGACAGCTCGAGAAAGTCGTACGCCTGCAGGATCATGTAGTTGAATTCGAGGAAGCTTAGCGGCTGCTCGCGGTCGAGGCGCAGCTTCACGCTGTCGAAGGTCAGCATCCGGTTAACGCTGAAATGCCGGCCGATGTCGCGCAGGAAGGGGATGTACGCCAGCCCCGACAGCCAGTCGTCGTTGTCGACCATGATCGCCGCGTTCGGCCCGTCGAAG
This sequence comes from Glacieibacterium frigidum, assembly GCF_007097155.1. Classification (GTDB taxonomy): domain Bacteria; phylum Pseudomonadota; class Alphaproteobacteria; order Sphingomonadales; family Sphingomonadaceae; genus Glacieibacterium; species Glacieibacterium frigidum. The sequence goes on along the minus strand of NZ_VJWA01000002.1, from coordinate 1,074,414 downwards.
CTCAGGAAGCGTTCGAAGATGCGGCGGATGCTCGCCTTGTTGGCCTCGATCCGCGCGTCGTCGAGCAGCTGGCGCGCATCGTCCTTGCCGCTGGGGTCGCCGACCTTGGTCGTGCCGCCGCCCATCAGCACGATCGGCCGGTGCCCCGTCTGCTGGAGCGCGCGCAGCATCATGATCGAAACGAGATTGCCGATGTGCAGGCTGGGCGCGGTGCAGTCGTAGCCGACGTACGCAGTCACGACCCCGGCGCTCGCCGCGGCGTCGAGCGCGGCGGCGTCGGTGATCTGGTGGATATAGCCGCGCTCGTCTAGCACGCGCAGGAAGTCGGATGTGTAGGTCATGGCGGTGCGGGGGTTAGCATCCCGACCGGTGGGGAGAAAGAGATGCTCGCGATCGGCCTGATGTCGGGGACCTCGATGGACGGGATCGACGCCGCGCTGATCGACACCGACGGCGAGGGCGCGAACGTGCGCATCGGCTTCCATTTCACCCCCTACGACGAGGCGATGCGCGCCCGGCTGCGCGCCGCCTGCACGCTGGCGCTGGGGGTCGAGCGGCCCGGGCCCGACATGGTCATCGATCCCATCGCGCGCGACCTGACGCTGGCGCATGCCGAAGCCGTGGCGGCGCTGCTCGCGGCGACGGGCACCGCACCCGACGAGGTCGGGGTGATCGGCTTCCACGGGCAAACCGTTGCGCACCGGCCCGAGCGTGGCTGGACGTGGCAGATCGGCGACGGCGCACTGCTCGCGCAGGTCACGGGCATCCGCGTGGTTCACGACTTCCGCTGGGCCGACGTCGCGGCGGGTGGCCAGGGCGCGCCGCTCGCGCCGGGCTATCACCGCGCGTTGGCGGGCGGGCTCGAGCGGCCGCTGGGGGTGCTCAACCTCGGCGGCGTCGGCAATCTGACGTGGTTCGGTGAAGACGCCTGGCTCAGTTTCGACACCGGCCCGGCCAATGCCCCGATCGACGATTGGGTTCGCGAGCAGACCGGGGCGACCCGTGACGAGGGCGGCGCGCTGGCGGCGGCGGGCGCGGTGCACGACAGCGTCCTCGATAGCATGCTTGACACGCCGTGGTTCGACCTCGCGCCGCCCAAGTCGCTCGACCGCGATGCATGGAACGTCCAGGCGGTGCGCGGGCTCAGTGCGGCGGACGGCGCGGCGACGCTGACCGCTTTCTCCGCCGCGACGGTGGCGCTGGCGCTGAACCATGTGCCCGCGCCGCCCCGCAGACTGCTCGTCACCGGCGGCGGGCGGCACAACCCGACGCTGATGGCGATGCTCGAACGCCGCACCGGGATCCCTTGCGAACCCGTCGAGGCGGTCGGCTGGCAGGGCGACGAGCTGGAGGCGCAGGCCTTCGCCTGGATGGCGGTGCGGGTGCTGGACGGCAAGCCGACGAGCTGGCCGGAAACGACGGGCGTGCCGCAGCCGACCAGCGGCGGCATCGTCAGCGAGGGGTGACGCGTATGCGGAAGTTTACGGCCTTCCTGTTCATCTCGCTCGACGGCGTCGTCGAGGCACCCAACCTGTTCGTCCGGCCCAACCTGTACGAGGATTTCGATCCGCTGATCGCCGCGTCGATCGCCGGGCAGGACGCCGTGCTGCTCGGCCGCACGATGTACGAGGAATGGTCGGCGTTCTGGCCGGGGAGCGACATTCAGCCCTTCGCGGACTTCATCAACGCCGTGCCGAAGTTCGTCGTGTCCCGGACGCTGACCCATGCCGGCTGGCCGGGCACGACGATCCTGCCGGGCCCGTTCGACGGCGAGATGGCGCGACTGAAAACCAGCGACGGCGGCACGGTCGGGGTCAGCGGCATCCGCCTGATCCAGTCATTGCTCGTCGCCGGACTGCTCGACGAGCTGCAGTTCTGCCTCGTCCCCGTCGTCGCCGGGAGCGGCCGCCGCCTGCTCGAGGGTCACGACACGCCGGTCCAGCTCGACCTCGTCTCGGCGCAGACGACGCGTGCGGGGCTGCAGTATCTGATCTACCGCCCGCGCGCCTAGTCGTCGCGCTTGTCGAAGGCGTCGCGCGCCGCCTCGATCGTCGGGATATGCTCGAACGCCCAGCCGCCGAGCGCGCGGACGGGCACCAGCAGCGAATGGCCGAGGTCGGTCAGCGCATAGTCGACCCGCGGCGGGATGGTCGGGAAGACCGTCCGTGTCACCAGCCCGTCGCGCTCCAGCCCGCGCAGCGTCAGCGTCAGCATGCGCTGCGAGATGCCGCCGATGGCGCGCTTCAGCTCGTTGAAGCGGCGCGGACCGTCGGCCAGCATCATGACGATCAGCACGGTCCATTTGTCGCCGATGCGCGTCAGCACGGTGTTCACCGCGCGGCATTCGCCGGGCAGGCCGATCTCGGTGGCGGCGGTTACAGCGGTGTGCGCGGGGCTCAACAATGTGCCTCCTTGGCGGTGTGTGGGCGGGTATGCATATAGCCCAGGTCACAAAGCGATACCACCCAAGGAGATCTGCCATGAAACTGCTTCACCTCGATTCGAGTATCCTCGGCGGCAATTCGGTCAGCCGCACCCTGTCCGCCGACGTCGTCGCGCGCCTCGTCGCCGCCGCGCCCGGCACCACCGTGACCTACCGCGACCTCGCCGCCGATCCGGTGGCGCACCTCAGCGGCGCCTATCTGGCAGCGGCGCAGGCGGGTCCGTCGGGCCACGACGCCGCGATAACCGCCGACCTCGCCACCGGCCAGGCGGTGCTCGCCGAGTTCCTGGCCGCCGACACGGTGGTGATCGGCGTGCCGCTCTACAATTTCGGCGTGCCCAGCCAGCTCAAGGCGTGGATCGACCGCATCCTGATCGCCGGCCAGACCTTCCGCTACGGCCCCGACGGCCGCCCCGAAGGCCTGGCGGGCGGCAAGCGCGTCGTGCTGGCACTCGCCCGCGGCGGCTTCTACGGCCCCGGCCAGCCGAGCGAGGCCTTCGAACACGGCGAGAGCTATCTGCGCGCCGCCCTCGGCTTCATCGGCATCACCGACATCGAGGTCATCGCCGCCGACGGCCTCGCGGTCGGTCCCGAGCAGAAGGCCGCGGCCCTCGCCGATGCCGGGCAGCGGATCGCGGCACTGGCGGCCTAAGGTCGATCCATCACGGCAAGCAGCCCGTTGGCGACCCGCGCCGATGGGCTGCGAAATCCCTCGACAAGACCGCCCTGCAAGCTACGGTCAAACCGTTGTTATAAAGGGGCATAGGCGTGAAAGTTGCAGGTTTCTGTGCGGGGTTGCTGGTCTTGTGCGCGTCCCAGGCGAGCGCGGCTGTCGTCGGCTTCGACGCCCTTATCAGTCCGACCTTCAGTGCAGTCGCCTCGCCGTATTCGGAGGGAGGACTGACCTTCAGCGTCGCGCGCACGGAAAGCGACGCCCTTGGCAGCTGGGGCCAAGACAGCGAGTATAACGGTGACCGCGGTGGTGCGACGCTGCTGCCAAACTATGGAGACCGGCTGACGGTCACGAAGACCGGCGGCGGTGTGTTCGACCTCGCGTCGTTTCGGCTGGGGGACGTCTACAATCAAGGGGTCGCCGGATACATCAACGCGTCCTTCACTGACGCGTCAGGCACCTTTTCGGAAGTGTTGCGCCTCGACCTGAACCCTGGCCTCGAGCGCTTCGTGATCAATCGCACAGCCCTGCTGTCGTTCAGCCTGCAATATAATCCATCCTTCCAGATCGATGACATCGCATACGATATGGCGACCAGCGTTCCCGAGCCCGCGAGCTGGGCGATGATGCTTGGTGGGTTCGGCGTTGCCGGCGCCGCGCTGCGGCGGCGCCGATCCGTTCTCGCTAGCTGACGTTCACCGTGGCTGCCCGGATCATCGACTGAACCCTGTGCTGAGAGGGCTCAGGGTTCAAACCCCCCGCTTATCCAGATACGCGTCGACCACCGCCATCAGTTCGGTCATCTCGTGCTCGAAGAAGTGATTCGCGCCGGGGATCGTCTCGTGGTCGATGGTGATGTGGCGCTGGGTCTTGAGCTTGTCGACGAGCTTCTGGACGCTGGCGCCGGTCACCACCTCGTCCTCCGCGCCGTCGATGATGATCCCGCTCGACGGGCACGGCGCGAGGAACGTGAAGTCATACATGTTGGCGGGCGGCGCGATCGAGATAAAGCCCTTCACTTCCGGCCGGCGCATCAGCAGCTGCATGCCGATCCACGCGCCGAAGGCATAGCCGCCGACCCAGGTCTGCGACGCCTCGTGGTTGAACTGCTGCATCCAGTCGAGCGCCGATGCCGCGTCGCTCAGCTCGCCGATGCCCTGGTCGAACACGCCCTGGCTGCGCCCGACGCCGCGGAAGTTGAAGCGCAGCGTCGCAAAACCGCGCCGCACGAAGCTGTTATACAGCGCGATGACGATCGGGTGGTTCATCGTGCTGGTCTGCGGATGCGGCTGCAGCAGGATGGCGACGGGCGCACGCGGGCGCGGGCCCGGCTGGTAACGGCCTTCGAGGCGACCCTCGGGGCCGGTAAAGATGACGTCGGGCATTGGTTCTCGCGATTTTGCTGAAAGACGGGCTTGTGCCGCTATATAGGCACGAACGACAATGATGGAACGTCCGATCTACCTCGACTATGGCGCGACGACGCCGCTCGACCCGGCGGTCGATGCGGCGATGCGGCCGTGGGGGGTGGAGCGCTACGGCAACCCGCACTCGCCGCACCGCTGGGGGTTCGAGGCGAATGCCGCGGTGGCGGTGGCGCGCGGGCAGGTCGCGGCGCTGCTCGGGTGCGCCGACGACGCTGTAAGCTTCACCAGCGGCGCGACCGAATCGGTCAACTGGGCGCTGAAGGGCGTGGTGACCGCACTCGGCCAGACCCGCCGCCGCATCGTCACGCTGGCGACCGAGCATAGCTGCGTGCTGGCGACCGCCGAGTATCTGGCGAGCATCGGCGGCGCGGTGACCGTCCTGCCGGTGAAGCCCGATGGGCTGGTCGATCTCGACGTGCTCGCGGCGGCGCTCGGTGACGATGTCGCGCTCGTGTCGGCGATGCTGGTCAATAACGAGATCGGGGTGGTGCAGCCGGTGCGTGCCATCGCCGACCTCGCCCATGCCGCCGGCGCGCTGATGCACTGCGACGCCGCACAGGGCTTCGGCAAGCTGCCCTGCGCCGTCGACGATCTGGGCGTCGACCTGCTCAGCCTGACCGCGCACAAGATCTATGGGCCGAAGGGCATCGGCGCGTTGTACCGGCGGGCGGGGGTCGCGCTGACCCCGCTGCTCCACGGCGGCGGGCAGGAGGACGGGCGGTCGGGCACGCTGCCCCCTGCGCTGTGCATCGGGCTGGGGGAGGCCGCGAATATTGCGGGCGCGCGGATGGCGGAGGATGCCGCGCACGCCACGCTGCTGCGCGACCGGCTGCTCGCGGCGCTCGACGGCGGCTACCAGGTCAACGGGTCGATGGACGCGCGCTGGCCGGGCAACCTCAACCTGTCGTTCGACGGCGTCGACGGCGCGCGGCTGCTGCCGGCGCTGCGCGGCATCGCGGTATCGAGCGGATCGGCGTGCGCCAGCGCGGGCGGGCGCGCCAGCCACGTTCTCGCCGCCCTCGGCCTCGACGCCGCTGCCGCACGGTCGAGCCTGCGCCTCGGCTGGGGGCGCTTCACCACAGTCGCCGAGATCGACGCCGCGGCGGCCGAACTCAACGCCGTCGTCTCGCGCCTGAGGTTGAAAGCTGCATGACTCGCGTCCGTTTCATCTCCGCCGACGGCGGCACCACGGTCGAGGTCGAGGGCAAGCCCGGCACCCGCCTGCTCGATCTGGCGCAGGCCAACGACCAGCCGCTCGAAGGCACGTGCGAAGGCGCGATGGCCTGCTCGACCTGCCACGTCGTCATTGCGGCCGCCGACTTCGCCACCCTCCCCAAGGCGAGCGCCGAGGAAGAGGACATGCTCGACTTCGCCTGGGGCGTGACCCGCACCTCGCGCCTCGCGTGCCAGATCTGGCTGAGCGAAAGCCTCGCCTCGCTCGAGGTGCGGATGCCGGGCGGCAGCGTGGATATGCGCTAGCGGCCGGTTCGGCAGAAGCCCGTCGGTTGCCAGTTCCCGCCAGGGATAATTTGGGGCTGGCCCGCAGGCGCGAGGATCAGGACGAGGTTCCGCCGTCCCTTGGGTGCCGCCTGCAGGTGCGGCCCGCCCTCGACGATATAGGTGCCCCCGGCCTGGATCAGGCGCTTGTCGGTCGGCGACTCCATGCACTGCTCGCCCTCGACGACGTAGAACGCCTCGGGACCGGGATGCGAGTGAACGCGGGTCTGCATGCCCGGCGGAAAGATGGCCTCGGCGAAATGCGCCGTCACTGCACCCGCGGGGACCTTGAGCGGCCCGATCATTGCGCGCCTCGTGCCGCCGCCGACGGCTTCGGACGGTCCGCCGAGCACGTAGAGCCAGGACCTGGAATGTGCCTGCGCGACCGAGGCCCAGCGATGTCGCCGCGCCTCTGCACTGGCAGCCGCCTCGGTCGGAAACTCGTGAATCTGCCAGTAGATCTCGGACGGTGCACTTGTCAGGTCGATCTGGCCGGTGCGGTAACAGCCCGGCGTCTCGGGGTTTGCCGGCACCGGGGCGGTGCACAGGCCGGGAACGGGCGGCACGTCGGGCTGCGCCATCGCCGCGGCCAACAGGAAGATCGGTGCAAGCACAGCTACATCCTCATCCACGAAAAACCCTACCGCCGCGCCCCCGCCGCCTGAACCGCGATCCCCAGCAGCGCCTGCATCGCCAGCACGTCGCCCGCGCCGCCCGGTGACTTGATCGCGCGCTCGGTCGCGAGCAGGCGGGCGAGCGCGGCGCGGAGCATGGGGGTGCGCCAGCGGGCGACCTCCTGCGTCATCGCGGCCTTTTCCTTCCAGAACACCGGAGGCCGCGCGCCGTCGACGGCGCTTTCGGGGCTCGCGCCGCCGTCGACCGCCTGGCGCAGGTCGAGGAGCTGCCACAGGCGACGGGTCATGGCGCGCAGGAGGGTGATGCCGGCGCTGCCGCCCCCGAGCTGCGCGAGCTGACGCTCGACTTCGGCTGCATCGCCGCGCGCGATTGACGCGACGAGCGCCTGCGCCTCGCCGTCGCCGACGTCGGCGCCGATGCTGACGAGGTCGGCGAGCTCGAAGACCTGGGGTGCGGCTGGGCTCGCGTCGAGGAACAGCGCGAGCTTCTCGACCTCGCGGCGCAGGACGCCGCGGTCGCCGGCGCACGCCTCGAACAGCTTGGCGGCCGCACCGCGCCCGGCGGTCAGCCCGAACTCGGCACCGATCTCGTCGATCGCGGCGCCCGCGTCGCGCGCCGAAGGGGCGTAGCTGGCGAGGGACAGCACCGCCTTGTGCGCCTCGCACGCGGTCAGCAGCTTGGAGCCCTTGCGCAGCGTGCCCGCGACCAGCACCACCGGGTTGCCCGGCGGGCCGTCGAGCAGCTGGGTCAGCGCCGTGAGGGTATCGTCGTCCGCCCCGTCGACGCGGATCAGCGTGCGGTCGCCGAACATCGACACCGCGCCTGCAGCGGCGACGAGGCGGGCGGGGTCCTTGTCGAGCTCGGGCGCGGGAATGGTCTCGACCGCGAGCGGGTTGCCGCTGTCCGCGAATTGCCGCGCGAAGCGGTCGGCGAGATCGCGCGAGGCCGACTCGTCGCCGCCGTGCAAGAGGACGGCGCGGACCGCCGGGTCGAGCTTCGCGGCGGCCGCGACGATGCGGGCCCGCTCGGCCTTCATTTTGGCGCGGCGGGGTACAACTGCCCGGTGCGCGCGACCTCGGCGATGCGCGCCGCGATCTGGCGCGCGACCTCGACCGACAGGCGGTCGAGCGCGCTGTTCTCGGCCGAGACGACGGCGAAGTCCGAACTGACGCGGTCGATTCCGGCGTCGGAGCCCGCGGTCGCGTCGAGCAGCACCGCGCCGGTGGCGACCTGCACGACACGGTAGCGCGCGCGCAGCGTCCGCCGCTCGCGCGCGATCGAATTGTCGCCGCGGATACCGAAGCCGGTGATCGCATCGTCAAGCTCGACCTCGAGCCGCAGGCGCGGCGTCTCGCCCGGGTTGCCGAGCCGGTCGCGCAGCGCGTTGCCGACCAGGAAGCCCGCACGATCGGGGATCGGCGCGACGGCGATGTCGCTCAGTGCCATCGCAACGGGCCCGCTGCCGCCGCCCGAATAGACGGGCTGCAGACCGCAACCGGCGACCAGGGAGAGGAGGGCGAGTGCCACCACTTTCCCGCCGTCATGCTGGCGAACGCCAGCACCCATGGCTGCCCCATACCCGGGCTTCCGCGTTCGCACAGCCGTGGGTGCTGGCGTGCGCCAGCATGACGAACCGGAAGGGGAGCGCAGAAACATCATGCGACCAGATTGACCAAACGGTCGGGGACCACAATCACCTTGCGTGGCGGCGCGCCGTTCAGGACGCGGCGGATCTTGTCGAGGTCGAGCACAATCGCCTCGACGGCGTCGCGGTCGAGCCCCTTCGCGATCTGGATCGTGTCCTTCAGCTTGCCGTTGACCTGCACCGCGATGGTGACCGAGTCCTCGACCAGCAGCGCCGGGTCGGCGACCGGCCAGGGCGCGTCGGCGATCAGGCCCGCGCCGCCCGTCGCAGCCCAGGCTTCCTCGGCAAGGTGCGGGACCATCGGCGACAGCAGCAGGATGAAGATGCGCACCGCCTCGGTCCGCGCCGCGCTAGGGGCTGCGCGCTCAAGGGCGTTGGCCAACTCGTACAGGCGGGCGACAGCCTTGTTGAACTGCAGCTTGTCGAGGTCGGCAGTCACCGCCGCGACGGTACGGTGAGTCAGGCGGGTGAGCGCGTCGTCTGAGCCTTCGCCGCCGGTCGACTGTGCGAGCTTCCACACCCGCTGGACGAAGCGCCACGCGCCCTCGATGCCCGACTCCGACCACGCCAGGTCGCGCTCAGGGGGTGAGTCGGAGAGCATCACCCAGCGCACGGCATCGGCGCCGTAGCGCTCGATCCAGCTGGCGGGGTCGACGACGTTCTTCTTCGACTTCGACATCTTCTCGACGCGGCCGGTGGTGACCGCCTCGCCCGATGCGATGATGGCGGGCACTTCCTCAGGTGACAGCCAGCGGCCGTCGGCGCCGCGATAGGTCTCGTGCGTCACCATCCCCTGCGTGAACAAACCGGCGAAAGGCTCGGTCGTGGCGGTCCGCCCGATGCGGTGCAGCGCGCGCGTCCAGAAACGCGCGTAGAGCAGGTGCAGGATCGCATGCTCGACCCCGCCGATATACTGCGCGACCGGTAGCCATTGATCGGCAACCTTCGCATCGAACGGCGCATCGCCCGGCGCGCTGGCGAAGCGCAGGAAATACCACGACGAATTGACGAACGTGTCGAGCGTGTCGGTCTCGCGGAGCGCCGGCTCGTCGCACGACGGGCAGCGGACGTGCTTCCACGTCGGGTGATGCTCGAGCGGATTGCCCGGCCTGTCGAAGGTCACGTCGTCGGGCAGCACGACGGGCAGCTGGTGCTTCGGCACCGGCACCGCGCCGCACGACGGGCAGTGGATGATCGGGATCGGCGTGCCCCAATAGCGCTGGCGCGACACGCCCCAGTCGCGCAGCCGCCAGACGGTGACGCCCTTGCCCCAGCCTTCCGCCTCGGCGCGCGCGATGACGGCACGCTTGCCCTCGTCGACGCTCATGCCGTCGAGCCAGAAGCTGTGCACCAGTGTGCCGGGACCTGTGTAGGCCTCGTCGTGGATCGGGGCGTCGGCCTCGCCCTCGGGCGCGACGACGCGCGGCACCGGAAGCGCATATTTGCGCGCGAAGTCGAGGTCGCGCTGGTCGTGCGCCGGACAGCCGAAGATCGCGCCGGTGCCATAGTCCATCAGCACGAAATTGGCAACGAAGACGGGCAGGCGGATCGTCGGGTCGAGCGGGTGGATCACCGACAGGCCGGTGTCGTGGCCGCGCTTCTCGGCGCCCTCGATGTCGGCGGTCGCGGTGCCCCCGGCGCGGCATTCGGCGATGAACTCGGCAAGCGCCGGGTCGGACGCGGCGCAGGCGGCCGCCAGCGGATGGTCGGCGGCGACCGCGGCGAAGCTCGCGCCGAACAATGTGTCGGGGCGCGTCGTGAAGACGTCGAAGCTCGAGGGCGGGGTCGCGTCGTCATGCAGCACGATGCCGCTTTCGGCCGACAGGCCGCCGTCGACCGCGGGCGACGCCTCGAGCTGGAAGGTAAAGCGCAGACCCTGGCTCTTGCCGATCCAGTTCTCCTGCATCAGCCGGACCTTGTCGGGCCAATGCTCGAGGGTGCCGAGCCCGTCGAGCAGCTCGTCGGCGAAGTCGGTGATCTTCAGGAACCACTGGCTCAGCTGGCGCCGCTCGACCGTCGCGCCGGAGCGCCAGCCCTTGCCGTCGACGACCTGCTCGTTGGCGAGCACCGTCATGTCGACGGGGTCCCAGTTGACCGCGCTCAGCTTGCGCGTGACGAGGCCCGCGGCGAGCAGGTCGAGGAACAGCGCCTGCTCATGCCCGTAATAGTCGGGCTCGCAGGTCGCGAGTTCGCGGCTCCAGTCGAAGGCGAAGCCCAGGCCCTTCAGCTGCGCCTTCATTGCGGCGATGTTGGCGCGGGTCCAGTCGCCGGGGTGCACGCCGCGCTCGATCGCCGCATTCTCTGCGGGCATTCCGAAGGCGTCCCAACCCATCGGGTGGAGGACCTCCATGCCCTGCATCCGGCGCACGCGTGCGACGACGTCGCCCATCGTGTAGTTGCGGACATGCCCCATGTGGATGCGCCCCGAGGGATAGGGGAACATCTCCAGGATGAAGGTCTTGGGGCGTGGCGATGCGTCGTCGGCGCGGAAGGTGCCGCCATCGGCCCACGCCGCCTGCCAGCGCGCCTCGGCCGCCTTGAAATCGAACCGCGTCTGCATGGGCGGCGGGGTCAGCTGCCCATCTGCGCACGGCGCAGGTCGCGCGCCTTGCCCAGGATCGCCTCTTCCAGCTTCTGCACCGTGCCGGCGCGCACCGTCGCCTCGACCCAGCCGCTCGCGGCTAGCGTCTGGCGCGACGCGGAAACGCGGATCGCATCGGCGCGCAGCTGCGTGTCGAGGATGGCGATCGTCACCTTGACGCGCTCGTTGGGCACCGTCGGCGAGGCGTACCAGTCGGTGACGATGACGCCGCCGTTCGAATCGACCGTGGCGATCGGCATGAAGGCGATCGTCTCGAGCGCCGCCGACCAGAGGTAGGAATTGACGCCGATCGTCGCGATGCGCGCCGGGGCGAGCGCCCCCGCCGACTTGGCGCGGTCCTTCTTGCCGCAACTGGCAACCGCCAGCCCGCAGACCATCGCGATCAGCACCGTCGCCCGCATCGCACCCATCGTCACGCCCTTTGAAACCTTGTCCGCGCGGGCTTATAGGACGCAGGCAGCGGGGCGCATAGCCCCGTGGGGGCCCCACGCCCTCGCCGGGGAGTGTGTGCGCGCGACCACAGGTATGATTTAATCGCGCAGGCGGCGTGGGAAATGTTCATGTTGCGACGTTACTCTATGGGCGAGTGATGAGTCGGCTGATAGGCGGCGAATTGGAATGATCAGGGGTCTGCATCGGTTTGTCGGCGTGGCCGGCGTAGCGGCGATTTTCGCCGCGGCGCTGCCGTGCGCCGCGATCGCCGCCAAGGCCCCGGCCAAGCGCACCGCCAAGGCGCGTGTCACGACCGAGGCGGCCGACCGGTTGCGCGGCACGACGCTGACCCCGTTCGCGCCGCAGCTGCTCGACAGCGCGCGCTTCACCTTCACCGCACCCGGCCGCACCGCCGCCAACGCGCGCCTCGACACGGTCGAGCGGGCCTTCCGCTTCACGCCATCGGGCCAGTCGGGCCGCAAGGCGCTGTCGATCGGCGTCACGTCGCGCGTCGTCACCGCTGCTGCCGACACGTCGCGGATTGCTCCCGATGCAGGCGCGCCGACGGCGTACAACGTCGGGCTGTCGGTCGGCTGGCGTGGCTTTGCGGTGGCGGGCGGCTTCACCCGCGTCGATACCGGCCTGACCGGCGTCGGCCCGAACCGCCGCGAGGGCGTCGACCTGAGCTTCGGCTACCGCGCGCGCAACTGGAAGACCGCGGTCCAGCTGGCGGCCGAGACGGGTTCGCCGCTTCTGCTGACCCCGCTAGAGCGGCGTTACTCGGTCGATGTCGGCGGCGCCTATGCCCTCGGGCCGCGCCTCTCGCTGTCGGGCGGCGTGCGCTACAAGCTCGCCCCCGTCGCGCCGAGCCTGCTCGACCCCGACCGCGACGACCAGTCGGTCTATCTGGGCACGGCGTTCAGCTTCTAACCGGTCCACGCGTCGATCGCGCCCCACGCGACCGCACCGAGCGGGCGTAGCGTTTCGAAGCGTCGCGCCGTCATCCCGCCGAGCGCCGCGACCGGCACCCCTGCGCCGCGCACCATCAGGCCGTAGCGGACGCGGCCCAGCACCGGTGCGCCCGGGTGGCTGGCGGTCGCGAACACCGGCGAGACGAAGACGAGGCACGCACCCCGGCGGCGTGCGGCGACGATCTCGGCACGGTCATGCGCCTTGGCGATGCGCGGGTCGCGGCTGTCGACCAGCACCAGCCGCCGCCGCGCTGCGACCAGCGCGACGCGCGCGAACAACCGCCGCCGCGCTGCGGGCGCCAGGTCGACGTGCCCGAACACCACCCCCGCGCCGCGCGGCAGGCGGTCGAGCGCGATCCACAGCGCCTCGCCCAGGCGCGGCTCGGCGAACAGCCAGGCGACGGGCCAGTCAACGGGAAGGTGGCGCGTGCGCATCGTCGCCGCCTATAGCAGCGCCATGCCCGACACCACGCCGCTCACCGACATCCGCACGCGCCTCGCCGCCGCCGCGAAACTCGGCGGCCACGCGACGCCGACGCTGATTGCGGTCTCCAAGACGTACGGCCCCGACGCGATCGAGCCGCTGCTCGCGGCCGGCGTCACCGACTTCGGCGAGAACCGGGTACAGGAAGCGCAGGGCAAATGGGCCGGCCTGCGCGCTCGCTGGCCCGACGTGCACCTCCACCTGATCGGCCAGCTGCAGTCGAACAAGGCTGCCGATGCAGTCGCGCTGTTCGACACCATCCACAGCGTCGACCGCCCGTCGCTGATCGCCGCGCTCGCCAAGGCGATGCAGAGCAGCGGCCGGCGGCCCGACTGTTTCGTCCAGGTCGATGTCGGCGACGAGCCGCAGAAGGGCGGCGTAGCGCCTGGCGACCTCGCCGCGCTGCTGGACACTGCGCGCGCCGCAGGGTTGCCCGTCGTCGGGCTGATGGCGGTGCCGCCGGCGGGAATCGAGCCCGCACCCTTTTTCGCGCTGCTGGCGAAGCTGGCGCGCGTCCACGAGCTGACGGGGCTCAGCATGGGCATGTCGGCCGATTTCGAAACCGCGGCACAACTCGGCGCGACGCATGTTCGGGTCGGCAGTGCCCTGTTCGGAAGCCGCGCATGACCCTGCTGATCTTCGATTTCGACGGCGTTGTCGCCGATTCAGAACTCATCGCCAATTCGGAGCTGGCGCGCGCGCTGACCGATATCGGCCTGCCGACGACGACCGACGAGTCGCTGGCGCGCTATATGGGCCGCCGCTGGATCGACTGCGCCGCGGACATCGAGGTGGCGCTCGGGCGACCGCTGCCGCCCGAGTTCAACGATGCGCGACGGGCCGAGGTGCGCGCCCGCCTCGCCGACGAACTGGTCGAGATCGACGGGCTGAGCGCCTTTATCGCGGCGCACGCCGACTGGCCGCGCTGCATCGCCTCGTCGAGCAGTCACGAATGGCTGGCGCTGGCGCTCGACATCATCGGGCTCGCCGACCTGTTCCCGCACCGCTTCAGCGGCGCGAGCGACGTCGCCAACGGCAAGCCGGCCCCCGACCTGTTCCTGCATGCCGCGCGCAGCATGGGCACGGCGCCCGCCGACTGCGTCGTCATCGAGGATTCGGTGGCCGGCGTGACCGGCGGCGTCGCGGCGGGGATGCGGGTGATCGGGCTGGCGGCGGGCAGCCACATTCGCGACGGCCATGCCGAGACGCTGCGCGCCGCGGGTGCGCACGCCGTCGCCGCGAGCTACGACGAAGTCGCCGCCCTGCTCGCGTGACGGCATGTGCCGATACTTAGCTGCCGCGCTTGCCGGCAGCGGGAGCAGCGGCGCCGCGCTTGGTGCCGAGGCCGATCTTCTTCGCCAGCATGCGACGCTGCGCCGCATAGTTGGGGGCGACCATCGGATAGTCGGCGGGCAGGCCCCACTTGGTGCGATAGGCGTCGGGCGTCATCTTATAGTGCGTCATCAGGTGGCGCTTCAGCATCTTCAGCTTCTTGCCGTCTTCGAGGCAGACGATGAAGTCGGGCTTGATCGACGTGCGGATCGAAACCGCCGGCTCCTGCTTGACCTCGGGCACGGGCGCTTCGCCGCCCAGGCGCGCGAGCGTCGAATAGACGTTCTCGATGACATGCGGCAGGTCGGACACCGCGACGGTGTTGTTGGCGACGTGCGACGAAACGATGTCAGCGGTCAGCGAGAGCAATTCGTTGTGGGCGGCGGTGGCTTCAGCCATACTGAAAATCCTTGAACAAGACTTGAGCATCACTGCTCAAGGGCGCGGCTATGCCGTCGAAGTCGGCGAAATGCAAGTCCAGCATTGATGAACGACTTGGACGACTCAATCGTCGAGCGGTCGCCGCATGGTCACGGCGTCGTGACGATTGCCGTCAATACCGCGGTAATAGTCGCGACGGCGCCCGATCTCGACGAACCCTTGTGCCCGATAAAGCTGCGATGCCGCAGCATTGCCGTCGCGCATTTCCAGGAACATCGTCCGGCTGCCGCGCAGTCTGGCGTCGCGTTGCGCGGTCTCCAGTAAGGCACCACCGATGCCGCGCCGCCGGGCGGCAGGTACCACCGCGACAAGCAGCAGTTCGGACTCGTCGACGATGCGGCGGCACAGGCTGAACCCCAGCGGGGCGCCGCGCCCGTCGGCGGCGGTCTCGCGCACCAGTCGCGCCCAGGTGTCGATCTGCGCCAGCGAGCCGCCGAGCTGCACCGCGCTCCACGCCTCGCCGAAGCGCGGATCGAAGGCGTCGGCCATCACCGCCAGCATCGCGTCGATGTCGGCGGCCCCGACCGCGAGCGGGGTCATGCCGCCACCGCGTCGGGCGCACTGATGTAGAGCGGCACCGGCGGCAGCGCGGCCGCCCCGACCAGCAGATGCGCATCGCGCGCATCGGGCCACGCGTCGGCGAGGACCCGCGCTCCGGGCACCCGCGCCGCCCCCGGCCCGGCAAGCGCCACACCGGCTGGCAGCCACGCTGCGACGCCCGCGGCATCGAGCGCCAGCGGCTCGCCCTCGGCGACCAGATCGCGGTCCATAAGCTGCACGTACAATAGTCCGCGCCCGGCCTCCGCGACCACGGCGAGCCGCGTGTCGGGGTGTGCGGCGAACACCGGCGCAGCGATCAGCGTAAGGCTGGCATAGCCCGTCACCGGCACGTCCCACGCCAGGCCCAGTGCGCGCGCCGCCGCGATTCCAATCCGCAGGCCGGTGAAGCTGCCGGGGCCGACGTCGACCAGGATGCGGTCGGGCGTCGCGCCCGCCTCGTCGAGCAGCGCGGCCAGCGCCGGCATCAGCGCCTCCGCATGGCCGCGCCCGATGACGCCGTGCCGCGCTGCGACGACGGTCGCACCGTCCAGCAGCGCCAGCGACTGCGCGGCGAGCGCCGTATCGATCACCAAAGCCAGGGTCACAGGATCTGCGCGGCGTCCTCAAAGCTCAACTTGGGCGGCCGCGGATTGTCGAACGCATGGTCCGCGTAACCCAGCGAACAGATGAAGTTGGTCGCGACCGTCGTGCCGGCCCAGAACGCCGCATCGACCGCGTCCTTGTCGAACCCCGACATTGGCCCGGCGTCGAGGCCGAGAGCGCGCGCCGCGAGGATCAGATAACCGCCCTGCAGCGACGAATTGCGCAGCGCGGTGGCATCGGCGACGACGGGGTCGTGCGCGAACCAGCTGCGCGCGTCGGCATAGGGAAATAGTTCGGGCAACCGGTCGTAGAATGCCATGTCCATGCCGATGACGACCGTGACCGGCGCGGCGCGGACGCGCGGGGCGTTGTTCGCCGACACGCACGCCGCCAGCCGCTCGCGCGCCTCGGGACTGGTGCAGAAGGCGAAGCGCGCGGGCGAGGAATTGGCCGACGTCGGCCCGACCTTGACGAGGTCGTAGAGCGTTTGGATCAGCGCCGCCTCGACCGGCCGGTCGGTCCAGCCATAGGCCGTGTGCGCGTCGCCGAAGAGCGCGGCGGTCGCGGCGGCGTCGAGCGGCGCCGTCATCAGACGGCGCGGACTTCGACGACTTCGGGCACGTAATATTTGAGCAGCGATTCGATGCCCTGCTTCAGCGTCGCCGACGACGACGGGCAGCCGGCGCAGGCGCCCTGCATCTGCAGGTAGACGATGCCCTTCTGGAAACCGCGATAAACGATGTCGCCGCCGTCGTTCGCAACCTGCGGCCTGACGCGCTCGTCAAGCAGTTCGTGAATCTGCGCGACGATGTCGGCGTCCTCGGGGTCGTCGGTGACCGCCATCGTCGCGGCGGTCTCGGCACCGGTGAACAGCGGCGCGCCGCTGCTGAAATGGTCGACCAGCAGGCCGAGCACGTCGACCTTGAGGCTCGACCAGTCGGCCGAGCCCTCGGCCTTGGTCACCGCGACGAAATCGCCGCCGAAGAACACGCGGGTGACGTCGCCCAGTGCGAACAGCGCGGCCGCGAGCGGCGAGGCCTCGGCATCCTCGGGACTGGCGAAGTCGGCGGTGCCGTCCGGCATGACGCTCCGCCCGGGCAGGAACTTGAGCGTCGCCGGGTTCGGCGTGCGTTCGGTCTCGATAAACATCTACTGTCTCCGTCGCCGAGGCATGTGGCCCGCGCGGGACAGCGAATCAAGTCAGGTCGATCAGCCGGTCTTCGTCGAGGCCGCCGGGGACGATCATCACGATGCACGGCAAAGTGCCGGCGCGCTCGCCCGCGAAGAAGGTGACGAGCGGTCCCGGCGCGCCCTTGACCGCTGCGCCGAGCACCAGCGCGCGGATCGAGGTGTCGCCGGCAATCTCGGCAAGCACCGCCTCGCGCGCCTCGCCGCGCCGCACGATCGTGCTGGGGCGGCTGCCCGCCCAGGTCTCGCACTGCACCGCGACCTCGGCGAGCAACGCCTGCGCCGCAGCGTCGGCTTCGGCCTCCATCGCCGCCTGGACGCCGCCGAAGGCCATGAACTCGGTCGGCGACAGGACGTGGAGCAGCGTCAGCTGTGCGCCGACATGCGACGCGCGAAGAGCCGCGTAGCGCAGGGCTACACGGCTCTCCGGGGTGTCGTCGACGACGACGAGATAGGTCGGTGCAGGCACCGGGTCATGCTACGCCCTTCGTGAGGGCGTGCAAGCGTCAGCCCGGCGCGTAGGTCATGACCTTCTGGCGCTGCTCGGGCAGGCGGACGCGGATCGTCTCGCCCGAATTGCCCGGGAAGCCGGTGAACAGCGCGTCGACCAGCGGCGGCACGAGGCGCGTGAGGTCGCCCGAACGGCTGACCGTCTCGGCACGGCCTTCGAAGACGCTCTCCTTGTCGGCGGTGCGGTCGATGCGCAGCGCGACGAAGCTGTTGTACTGCGTGGTGCTGTAGACCTCGGTTGGGCCCCAGAACGGGTCCCAGAAGCCCGGGCCGTAGAAGCCGCCGCCGTAGAAGCCGCCGAAGCGGCCGCGCGCGCCGAAGCCGCCGTAGCCGCCCCAGCCGCCGAACCCGCCGCGATAGCCGCCGAAGCCGCCGTAATAGCCCAGACCCTGGCGCGTCTCGATCTTCTCGCGCGGCGGGCTGACGGCATAGTCGAGTTGCACGATCAGGCTGGCGGCACCGGGCGTCGCCGCGGCCGAATAGCCCTGCGCGGTCAGCCGCTGGCCGACGAGATTGGCGTAGGTTGCGAATTCGAGGCTGCCGGCCTTGGCCTGGTCGCGCGCCTGGATCGCGAAGGTCTGGCCCTGCGGCGCAGGCAGTGCCGAGAAGCGGTTGACGCGCGCCTCGAACGGCGTCGTGCAGGCCGCAGTGGCGAGCAATAATGTGAGAGCGACGATGCGCATGGCGTTATCCTGAAGCAAGACGAAGCGAAGACTTCGCTACCGTATGACGCGTTAACCGCGACTGAACCTCAACAACGTGTCAGAAATCCAATCGTTTCATAAACTTCCGCCAGCACCGGCGCGGCAATGGCGCGCGCCTTTGCAGCACCTTCCGCCAGCACCGAGTCGAGTGCGGCCTCGTCGGCGCGCCGTTCACGATAGGCGGCAGTAATCGGCGCGAGCGTCGCGACGGTCAGATCGGCGAGTGCGGGCTTGAACACGCCGAAGCCCTGGCCGCCGAACTGGCGCAGCACCGCGTCCGGACTCGTCTTGGCGAGGGCGGCGTAAATGCCCACCAGGTTGCGCGCTTCGGGCCGGTCGGCGAGGCCCGCGACCTCGGACGGCAGGGCGTCGGCGTCGCTCTTCGCCTTGCGGATCTTGGCGGCGATCGTCTCGGCGTCGTCGGTCAGGTCGATGCGGCTGTTCGCCGACGGGTCCGACTTCGACATCTTGGCGGTGCCGTCTCGCAGCGACATGATCCGCGTCGCGCCGCCGCCCAGCCCGATCACGGGTTCGGGCAGCGGGAACAGCTCGACGCCATAGTCCGTGTTGAACTTGACCGCGATGTCGCGCGCCAGTTCGAGATGCTGCTTCTGGTCGTCGCCGACCGGCACGTGCGTCGCCTTGTAGACCAGTATGTCGGCGGCCTGGAGCACCGGATAGACGTACAGGCCGACCGACGAGCCCTCGCGATCCTTGCCCGCCTTGTCCTTGAACTGCGTCATGCGGTTGAGCCAGCCGACGCGCGCGACGCAGCCCAGCACCCAGCCGAGCTCGGCGTGCTGCGGCACCGCGCTCTGGTTGAACAGCACCGACCGCGCCGGATCGATTCCCGAGGCGAGCAGCGCCGCAGTCATGTCGCGCGTCGCCGAGCGCAGGCTGGCCGGGTCCTGGAACAGGGTGATGGCGTGCAGGTCGACGACGCAGAACAGGCACTCGTGGCTGTCCTGCATCGCCGCCCAGTTGGCGATCGCGCCGAGATAGTTGCCGAGGTGGAGGTTGCCGGTCGGCTGGATGCCGGAGAGTACGCGGGGCATAGTTCGTCCTGTCAGCGGCGGCGCGTCAGCTGCGACCGCACGTCGGAAAGCGAGACCGCGCGGAACAGCGCGACACCCGCGACATAGGCGACGAAGCCGGTGCCGACCAGCAAGGTCAGCGCACCGACGCGCACCGGCAAGCCGTCGTCGAGTGCATCGGCGGTCAGAAGGTTCATACCGTACAGCACGGCGGCCATCGCAAGGCTCGCCGCGATCAGGCGCGGCACGCTGCGCCGCAGCCGCGCATCGATGGTGAAGTGCCCGTTCCTGCGCAGCACCCACCACAGCGCGATCGCGTTGACCCACGCCGCGAGCGCGGTCGACAACGCGATACCGACGACGCCGAGCCACCAGATCAGGGTCAAATTGCCCGCGAGGTTGACCAGCATCGACGCCACCGCGATCCGCACCGGCGTCCGCGTGTCGGAGCGTGCGTGAAAGCCCGGCGTCAGTACCTTGATCAGCACGTACGCCGGCAGCCCGAGCGAGAAGGCGGCGAGCGCCTGCGCGGTGGCGACCGAGTCGGCCGCGCTGAAACGCCCGTACTGGAGCAGCGCAACGATGATCGGATAGGCGCTGACGACCAGCGCGCATGCCGCTGGCAGGGTCAGCAGCAGGACAAGCTCGATCGCGCGGTTCTGCGTGTGCATCGCCTGCCCGTCGTCCTTGGCGCCCAATTGGCGCGCCAGCGTCGGCAGCAGCGCGGTGCCGATGCCGATACCGACGATGCCGAGCGGCAGCTGGTTCAGCCGGTCGGCGTAGTAGAGGTACGACACCGCGCCCTCGGGCAGGAAGCGCGCCGCGAGCGCGGTCGAGATCAGCAGGTTGAACTGCACCGCGCCCGCACCCAGCGCGGCGGGGCCGATGACGCTGAGCAGGCGCTTGACCTGCGGCGTCAGGCGGGGCGCGCGCAGGCGCAGCTTCACGTCGGCGCGCAGGCACGCCCATAGCAGCCAGACGAACTGCGCGATGCCCGCCACCGTCACCGCCGCCGCCTGGACGCGCGCCGTGCCGATCTCGGTCGTCGAGTGGAACAGCACCAGCCCGCCGATCAGCGACAGGTTGAGCAGGATGGGCGCCGCCGCGTTGACCCAGAAGCGCTGCATCGAATTGAGGATGCCGCCGAGCAGCGAGACCAGCGAGATCAGCAGCAGATAGGGAAAGGTGATGCGCGTCAGCTCGACCGCGAGCTCGAACTTGCCAGGGCTCGCATCGTCGAACCCGCCGGTCAGCGCCCAGACGACCGGGCCCGCGGCGATCACCATGATGCCAGTGAAGACGATCAGCACGGGCAGCAGAACGCTCAGCGCTTCCTCGGCAAAGCGCTTGCCCGCCGACAGGTCGCCGCCGCTCTCGCCGATGGTCCGCGCGAACATCGGCACGAACGCCGCGCTGAACGCCCCCTCGGCAAACAGCGCGCGGAACAGGTTGGGCAGGCGGAAGGCGATCAGGAAGGCGTCGGACGCGAGGCCGGCGCCCGCGTAGCGCGCGAACAGCACGTCGCGGACGAAGCCGAGAACGCGGCTGATCAGCGTCAGCCCGCCGATCGTGCCGGTGGCGCGGACGAGGTTCATGCGCGGCGCGGCCGAGCGCAGGGAGAGGAACGCGTCTTCGCGTTCGTCGAGTAGCGCGCGGACACGCGCAAGCACGGCCGGCGGGTGAGCGGAATTCGTCCGCTCGACCCGACCGACGGCGCGGCTTTGCCGCGACGCTGCGCGTAGGAAGTGGGCGTCGCGGCAAAGCCGCGCCGTCGGTCGGGCTCGGTGCCTTTTGGCACCGCCCCGCCGTCCGGTCTTGCGCGAGTCCGCGCGCTACTCGGCAAGCGCTGCGCGTCTGCCTCCCTGCGCTCGGCCGCGCTGCGACTATGCGTTGCCAACCTGCCCCGCAGCACCGTTCCGCGCCGCATTCTGCTGCGCCATGTACAGCGACCCGAAGTCGATCGGCTCGAGCAGCAGCGGCGGGAAGCCGCCGTCGCGGGTGGCGTCGGCGATGATGCGGCGGGCAAACGGGAACAGGATGCGCGGGGCCTCGACGACCAGGAAGGGCTCGAGCGCCTCCTCGGGGATGTTCCGCAGCGCGAACAGCCCGGCGTAGAGCAGCTCGACGACGAAGGCGACGTTCTCTTCGTTCATCGCGCGGGCGTCGATCTTCAGCTCGACCTCGTAGACGTCCTCGCCGGCGCGGCGAGCGTTGACGTTGACGTTGATCTCGATGCGCGGGGCGCCCTCGGCCTGTAGCGACTGCGGCGCGCCCGGATTCTCGAAGCTCAGGTCCTTGGTAAACTGGGTCAGGATGCCGACCTGCGGCGCCTGGGCGGTGGCCTCGTCGAAGCCGTTGGGGGCGAGTTCGCCGCTGTCGATGTTGTCGTCGGACATGGTGCGCGTCTCTCGGATGACTCGGGGGGATTTCGGGCCGGACGGCTAGCAGGGGGTGCGCGGTGTCGCAAGTCTGGCGCGGGCATGGACCGCCGCGCGTCGAATTGCTATCGTCGGGCGTTCGCGCACCAGTGGTGCACAAGGGTGTTGATATGTCCGACGGCGGATCGTGGATTGAAATCATTTTGCTGGCGATGCTCGCCGGCTTTATCGGCCTGCGGCTGGTCAGCGTGCTGGGCCGCCGCACGGGCAACGAACGCCCGGTCGGCGAGCGTCCGCGCGGGCCACTGGCCGAGCTGGTCCCGCCCGCCGCGCGCAGCGGTGAGACGCGCGCCCGCGGTGCGCTCGAACTGCCCGCCGACACCGATGCGAAGCTCGTCCCCGCGCTCGAGGCGATCGCCGATGCCGACCCAGGCTTCGACCCGTCGCGCTTCGTCGGCGGTGCCAAGGCAGCGTACGGCATGATCCTGGAGAATTTCTGGCAGGGCGACATGGCGGCGCTCAGCGGCCTGATGTCCGACGAGGTGCACGCGCAGTTCGCCGGTGCGGTCACCGCGCGCGACGGCCAGCGGCTCGACAACAAGCTCGTGCGCATCAACCGCGCGCGCATCGTCAATGCCCAGATGATCGGCCAGATGGCCGAGATCACCGTGCAGTTCGACGCCGACATCGTCGCCGTGACGCGCGATGCCGACGGCGCCCTCCTGTCCGGGTCGGAGAGCGACGCGGTGCCGACCAGCGATGTCTGGACGTTCAGCCATCTCGCCGGGTCGACCGATCCGAACTGGCTGCTGATCGCCACCGACGACGCGGCGTTTCCGTGAGGCTTACCCCCTCCCTGCGGGGAGGGAGCGTCGCTGCGCTGCTGATCCTGGCGGCCTGCTCGTCGACGCCGCGCGTCGCGACGTCTCCGTCCGCGCCGCCGCCACCGCCCGCCACTACTGCGGCAGCGACCACGGCCGCCGCGAACCCCGCTCCCGAAACCGCGCGCAGCCTCGGCGCCGTTCGCGTCGCGATGCCCGATTTGGGCGACGCGACCGCGGCGCTGGCGGCGTTCCGGCGCTCGTGCGGCGTATTGGTCAAGCGGACCGATCTCAGCGGACTGACCGAGGCCGGCGACTGGGCGGGACCCTGCGCCGCCGCGGCGACAGCGACCGATGCGAAGGCGTTCTTCGCTACCCTCGTGCCCGTGCAGGTCGGGCCGGGGACGGGCCTCAACACCGGCTATTACGAGCCTGAGCTGGCGGGTTCGCGCACGTCGCTGGCCGGTGGCACGCCGCTCTATCGCCGGCCGCCCGACCTGATCGAGGTCGACTTGGGCGCGTTCGGCAGTGCCCTTACCGGCAAGAAGATCCGCGGCCGCGTCGCGGGCCAAGGCTTCGTCCCCTATTACGACCGCGCCGCGATCGACGCCGGCGCGCTCAACGGGCGCGGGCTCGAACTCGCTTGGGCGGCCGATCCGTACGAGGCGTTCTTCCTCGAAATCCAGGGCTCCGGGCGGCTGCGCCTGCCCGACGGCACGGTGATGCGCGTCGGCTACGACGGGCAGAACGGCCGCGACTACACCGGAATCGGCAAACTGCTCCGCGACCGCGGGCTGCTCGGCCCCGGGCAGGCGACGATGGACGGCATCATCGGCTGGATGAAGCGCAGCCCCGACAAGGGCGTCGCGCTGATGCACGAGAACCGGTCGAAGATCTTCTTCCGCGAGCTGCCGCCCGGCGATCCGGCGCTGGGGCCCCCCGGCGCGATCGGCATAGCATTGACCCCGCAGGTCAGCGTCGCCGCCGATCCGCGCTTCGTGCCGCTCGGCGCGCCGCTGTGGCTGTCGTCGAAGGGCGAGGCGCCGTTCACCCGCGTCATGGTCGCGCAGGATACCGGCGGCGCGATCAAGGGCGCCAACCGGCTCGACGTGTTCTGGGGAGCGGGCGCCGATGCGCGCCGCATCGCCGGCGGCATGTCGGCGACGGGCACGGCGATCCTGCTGCTGCCGCCCGCCAGCGCGGCGCGGCTGGGGCTGTGACGCGGCGGCTCGGGGCGGACGAGACGGCCCTGTGGTCGCACGTCGCCGCGAGCATCCGGCCGCTGAAGGGCAACACCCGCCCGCCGCTCGCGCCTTTGCCGCCGCGTATCGCCGAAAAGCCGCCCAGCCTGCCGCCGCCGCCCAAGCGCGCCAAGGCCGCCGACCGCGTGTCGCCCGCTGCGGCGACCCTCGACGGCGGCTGGGACCGGACGATCATGAAGGGGCGACTGCGCCCCGACATGACGGTCGACCTCCACGGCTATACCCGCGACCGCGCGCACGCGCTGCTCAAGCGGTGCATCGAGGATGCGGCGATTTCGGGCGCGCGCGTGCTGCTGGTCATCACCGGCAAGGGCGCGCGAGAGGATGACGACAGCGACCGGCCCCGCGGCGTGATCCGCGCGGCGTTGCGCGGCTGGCTCGAGCACGGCGACCTGCGTCCGTGGATCGCGGCGCTCCGCCCCGCCCACCCGCGCCACGGCGGCGGCGGCGCGTGGTACGTGATCCTGCGGCGGCGCTAGTTCGCGAAGGCGACGCGCGTCCGCACGACCGCCCAGAGCATGCCCGACACCGCACGGTGCAGCATCCCGCCCGGCGCCAGGCTGACCGCGCGCAGCAGCATCGCGACGCCGCTGTCGATGTGCGTGCGGCGGTACAGGCGCAGCGCGCGCGCCGCATAGGCACGCGTGTGGATGCCGGGTGCGTAAGTGGCGCGCGGGTCGCGCGACAGGACGTTGGCGGCGAACCACGCCCAGCCCAGCTCGTCGTCGCCGGCCTCGGCAAAGCGCGTCGCGGCGACGCGCAGGCGAGTCCTCAGCGGCAGCCGCGCACGGGTGGCAGCAGCGCGCGCGAACAGGCGGTAGTGCGCGAACTCGTCCGCCGCGATGCGCTGGGCGATGCCGCGCAGCACGGGCTCGGTGCTCGCGTCGCGGAGTGCGGTGTAGAAGCTGGAGGTGCCCGTCTCGACGACCTGGCGCGCCAGCAGCTCGCCGCCGAGGCAGCCGCGGATCGACGCGGTCGCCTGGGTGTCGATGTGATAGCCGGCGCGGAAGTCGTTCAGCGCGCGGTCGAAGTCCCAGTCCGGGTCGGCGTGCATCGCCCAGCGACCCAGCGCCGCGCCGTGTCGCGCCTCCTCGATGCCCCAGCGTTCGACCTGCGCCAGGAAGGCCGCGTCGCCCGCGAAAACCCCACGCAGATAGGCGACATAATCGTCGGCATTGGCCTCGACGAGGGCGGCCGCCTTGACCAGAGCCAGCAGGTCGGGATCGACGCGCGCGGCATCGAACGCTCTCCAGTCGATATCGTCGAGTGTCCAGCCCATGGTTTCGTTCGTGCCCTCGCCCCTCCGCGATTGGCCGGTCCCCTAGCGCAAATTACGCGACGGTGACAGCGATCAGACGAGGGCGAGCGCGACCAGCAGCCGCGAATCGATCATCCGCCCCTCGGCGCGGCGCGCGTCGAGCCAGGCGCCGAGATCCTTCACCGGCACGACGTGCACCGCGATGTCCTCGCCGTCGACGCCGCCGCCCGCGCCGTCGCGGGTCAGCCCGTGCGCGCGGAACAGGCGAAATGTCTCCGACGTCATCCCCGGCGAGGTCGCATAGTCACCCAGGTCGTCGAAGCGCGCCGCGACGAAGCCCGTCTCCTCGTGCAGTTCGCGTGCCGCCGATACAGCCGCCGCCTCGCCTTCGGTGTCGTCGCCGATCAGGCCGGCGGGCAGCTCGATGGTTGGCCTGCCCAGCGGCACGCGGAACTGCTCGACCAGCACGATCTCGCGCGCCTCGGTCAGTGCCAGGATCACCGCGGCGCCGATGCCGCGCGTCCGCGCCGCATATTCCCACGTGCCGTCGCGGTGCACTTCCAGATACTTGCCGCGCCATTCGACGGTCATCGGATCATCCTCCTGTTGAGGGCCTGAGCGTTGACGCTTGAGCGCCGTGCCCGTACCCGCGTTGCAGATGCAGCCCCCCTTGCCAAGGCTCAGGACACGATGACGGACGCGCTGATCCTCGGCATCGGCGGGCAGGACGGCGCCTATCTGGCGCGGCTGCTGGTGGCGCGCGGCCAGACCGTCGCGGGCACGACGCGCGGCGGCGGGGTGTCGTGGCGCTTGGCCGAACTGCAGGTCGGCACCGAGGTAGCGGTCCACGCCGACGACGACATCGCCGCGACGATCGCCGCGACGCAGCCCGCCACGATCTATGATCTGCGCGGCCCCGCGCCGAGGGAGGCGGTCGACGTGCAGCCCCTGCTCGACCGGACGCGCGCGCTGCTGGCGGCACAGGGCGGCGCGCGGCTGCTCGTTGCAGGCGCAGGCGAGGACCCGGCGTTCGACCCCGACTTCGCGGCGGCCAAGGCGGCTGTTGCGGCGCTGGTCGCCGAGGCACGTGCCGGCGGCGCCTTCGCGGTGACCGCGCATCTGTCCGAGCATGCGTCGCGCCTGTCGCCGAACACGGTCGCGGCACGGCTGATCGCACAGGTCGTCGCGGAGCGGGCCGAAACCCGCCTCGCCGCGCTGGACCGCGTGCATGACTGGGGCTGGGCGCCCGAATATGTCGACGCGCTGGCGCTGATGCTCGCCGCGCGCACGCCCGCCGACCATGCGATCGCGACGGGTGTGCCGATGACGGAAGCCGAGTTCGCCGCGCACGTCGCCGAGTATCTCGGCCTGGGCGCCGCCGCCCGCGCATCCGCCCCGCCCGCCACGGCGCCGACGGTATCGCGCGTTCCCGGCTGGCGCGCCTTCACGCACGGCCGCGACCTCGTCCGTACGCTCTGCGAAGGGCTTGTCGCGGCATAAGCCCCGCGATGGACGCTTGGCCGAGGCTATGGCATGGCGCGCCGCAATGTCCGGCCCACGCATCAGCATCGTCACGATATCGTTCAACCAGGCACGCTACCTCGGCGAGGCGATCGCCTCGGTGCTCGACCAGGGCTACGATAACCTCGACTATATCGTCGTCGATCCCGGCTCGACCGACGGCAGCCGCGCCATCGTCGAGAGTTTCGGCGACCGGTTGACCGCGGTCTTCGAGCCCGACGCCGGCCCCGCCGACGGCCTCAACCGCGGTTTCGCGCGCGCCACCGGCGAAATCTTCGGCTTCATCAACGCCGACGACCGCCTGCTGCCCGGCGCGCTGGCGAAGGTCGCCGCCCATTTCGCCGATCCCGCGACCGACGTGATCTGCGGCAACGGCGTGATGCTCGACGGCGACGGGCGCGTGACGCGGCCGATCTACACCAGCCGGTTCAGCCTGGCGGCGTTCGCGCATGGCGCGATGACCTTTGTCCAGCAGGCGAACTTCTTTACCGCCAAGGCCTTCGAACGCGCTGGCGGCTTCAATACCGCGAACCGTACCTGCTGGGACGCCGAGCTGCTCGTTGACCTGGCGTTGTCGGGCAGCCGTATCGTCAACGTGCCCGACCAGCTCGGCGCCTTCCGCCTCTATGCCGAGACGATCACCGGCAGCGGGCGACTGGCCGAGGCGACACGGCGCGATCTCGCGCGCATCGCCGAAAAGGCGCTGGGCCGTCCGCCGGCGGCGCACGATGCGGTGTTGCGCCCGCTGCACCGGCTGCTGCGGCAGGTGCAAAACCCGGAGGCGACTTTCGAGGGCGTTCGCGCACGTCTGGTCCGACGCTGACCATGCACGTCGTCCAGACCATCGGCAGTCTCGCCGAGCGCAGCGGCGGGCCGGCGCGCACGGTGACGTCGCTCAGCGAGGCACTGTCGCGCGAGGGGGTCGCGGTCACCCTGGCCGCCGGGACCAGCGCCTCCGACGATGCGCTGATCCTGCCCGACGCGGCGCTCGTCACGACGTGTAAGGTCGCCGGGCGGCGACGCTTCGGCCTGACCGGCTATGATTTTACGCCCGCGGTGCGCGCCGCGCTCGGCGGCCGGCCGGGTGAGCCCGCGCTGCTCCACGACAACGGCATCTGGTCGCCGGCGAACATGGCGGCGTGCGGCGCCGCGCGGCGGCTCGGCCTGCGCTACGTCGTCAGCCCGCACGGCATGCTCGAACCCTGGGCGATGGCGTGGCATCGCAACCGCAAGCGCGTCGCCTGGCTGCTGTACCAGCACCGCCTCCTGGTGCGCAGTGCGGGGCTGCTCGCCACTGCCGAGCAGGAGCGGGTGGCGATCCGCGCGCTGTTCCCCCGCACGCCCATCGCGGTCATCGCCAACGGCGTCGACATGCCGGTGACGCTGGTCGAGGCACCGCCGCGCACCGCGCGCACCCTGCTGTTCATGTCGCGGCTCCACCCCAAGAAGAACCTTGCCGGCCTCGTCGATGCCTGGGCGCGGATCGCCGCCGATCGGGCCTTCGACGACTGGACGCTGCGCATCGCCGGACCCGACGAGGGCGGCCATGCCGCCGTCATCGCGGCGCGGGTCGCACGGCTCGGGCTGGCGGCGCGGGTCGTGCTATCGGGACCGATCGCCGACGCCGACAAGGCAGCGGCTTTCGCGGCCGCCGACCTGTTCGTGCTGCCGTCGTTTTCAGAGAATTTCGGCATCGTCGTCGCTGAGGCGCTGGCGCACGGCGTGCCCGTCGTCGCGACTGTCGGGACGCCATGGTCGGAACTGCCGGTGCGCGGTTGCGGCTGGTGGCCGACGCCCGATACCGACGCGCTGACCGCGACGCTGCGGGAGGCGCTGGCGCTGCCCGCCGCGGCGCGCGCCGACATGGGTGCGCGCGGCCGGGCGTGGGTTGCTGCTGCCTTCGGCTGGCCGGCAATCGCTGCGCAGACGGCGGCATTCTACGAATGGACGCTGCACGGCGGGACCCGCCCGGACTTCGTCGATGCCTAGGCCCGCGCCAGTGATTCTGTCGGCGCGCAACAAGGCCGGGCGCGCCCTGTGGGCCGTCCTCTACGCGCTGCTCTACCGCCCCAGTCCGCGGCCGCTGCATGGCTGGCGGCGCTTCCTGCTGCGCTGTTTCGGTGCCACGATCGGCCCGGGCGCGCATCCCTATCCGCGCGCGCGGATCTGGGCACCATGGCAGCTGACGATGGGACCTGGCAGCGCGCTTGCCGACGATGTCTACTGCTACTGCGTCGCGCGCATTACGCTTGGCGCGTTCGCAACGGTCAGCCAGTACAGCTTCCTGTGCAGCGCCGGCCACGACACCGGTCGGCTCGACGGCGGGCACATGCCGCTGGTCGCGGCGCCGATTACCATCGGCGCGCGTGCCTGGGTGGCGGCCGACGTCTTCGTCGGTCCCGGCGTGACGATCGGCGACGAGGCGGTGGTCGGCGCGCGCTCGACCGTGACCCGCGACGTCGGCGCGGGCGAGATCGTCGCGGGATCGCCGCCGCGTTTCATCCGGATGCGCGGCCTGTGAGCCCCGGCCTGACCGTCGTCATCCTGACGTTCAACGAAGCGCGGCACATCGCCCGCGCCATCGCCAGCGTGCAGGGCCTCGCGACACGCATCGTCGTCGTCGATAGCGACTCGACCGACGATACCGTGGCGATCGCTGCCGCCAACGGTGCCGAGGTGCTGGTCAATCCCTGGATCAATTACGCGACGCAGTTCAACTGGGCGCTCGACAACGCCGGCATCGACACTGACTGGACCCTGCGCCTCGACGCCGACGAGATCATCGAGCCCGGACTTGCCGCGGCATTGCGCACCTTCCTCGGCGCGCCCGGCGACGCGGCTGGCGCGACCGTCGACCGGCGCATCGATTTCCTCGGTCGCGCGATTCGCTGGGGCGGCGTCTATCCGGTGCGCCAGCTGCGCCTCTGGCGCTCGGGGCGCGGTCGCTGCGAGAGCCGCTGGATGGACGAGCATATCACCGTCGATGGTCCGATCGCGCATCTCAGCGGCGGCGACCTTGCCGACGTCAACCTCAACAACCTTGGCTGGTGGACCGCCAAGCACAACGGCTATGCGACGCGCGAGGCGATCGACGAACTGCTGCGGGCGCCGGTCGATGCCGAAGTCGGCGGCCAAGCGGGCGTGAAGCGCTGGATCAAGCACAAGGTTTACCACCGCCTGCCGCTCGGCAGCCGCGCGCTCGCCTATTTCATCTATCGCTATGTCCTTCGCCTCGGCTTCCTTGATGGCTGGCCGGGGCTGGTTTTCCACGCGCTGCAGGGCGGCTGGTACCGCTTCCTGGTTGACGCCAAGATCGCCGAGATCCGTGGGTTAATGCGGGCGCGCGGCGCGTCGCTCGCGCAGGTCGTCGCCGACGAATACGGACACCGGATTTGACGCCGCCAAGGCCGCGCCAGTTCGCGACGATCGAGGCGGGGCGCGGCCTCGCGGCGCTGGCGGTCGTGCTGTTCCACGCCTCGTTGCTGTTCGCGTCGCCCAAATACTGGCAGGTGTCGCCCTTCGGGTCCGCCTTCGCCTGGGGCGATGCCGGAGTCTTCTTCTTCTTCGCGCTCAGCGGCTTCATCATCGCCGAGGTGCATGCCCGCGATGTCGGCGTGCCGGCGAGCTTGGGACGCTACGTCAAGCGGCGGCTGGTCCGCATCTATCCGGTCTACTGGATCGTGCTGGCCGGCATCGTGCTGCTCGGGCTGGCGGGTGTCGGCGCGCGCGTCACGCCGGACGTGCTGGCATCGTCGATCGCGCTGGTCGGGCCCGACAACCGGGCGACCGCAGTCGCAGTGGCGTGGACGCTGTATCACGAGATCGTCTTCTACGCGGTGTTCGCGGCTTGGGTCGTCAATGTCCGGTTGGGGCAGGCGGTCACGCTGGCGTGGCTCGCGCTGATTGTCGTCGCCGCTTTCTGGCCGCTCCCGACCGCTGCCTATCTGAGTGCATCGGTCAATCTGGTGTTTGGCTTCGGCGTCGCGGCGTGGTGGGCGTCGCGCCGCGTCCTGTCGGCGTGGGTCGGGCCGGCGGCTATGCTCGTCTTCGCCGGTATCGCCGTCGATACCTCCACCGCGCGTGTCATTCCCGAGGTGTGGCGCGAACTCGCCGCGGGTGCTGCGGCGGCAGTCGCCGTCGCCGGGCTGGTGTCGCTCGAACGGCGCCGCCCGGTCGTGGTGCCGCGCCTGTTGATGGCGCTCGGCGCGGCGTCCTATTCGATCTATCTGACGCATTATCCGCTGCTGTCACTGTTCGGGAAGCTGGCGGTGGCGACCGGGCTGATCGGGCGCGTCCCGCCGGGCATCGCTTTCGTCGTCGTCATCGCCGCGACGCTGGTCACCGGCTACGTCTTCCATCGCCTCGTCGAGCGCCCCCTGCTGGCGCGCTTTCGCGGCTGAACGTGGACGCGTGCGTCAGGGTATGCGATGCGGCGGGCGATCATGGGGGCCAACAGGCGACTGAATGACCGACGCGACTTACGATAGCTCCGCCGATGGCGACCAGGGCGCGAACTGGCTGGGCGCCGTGTGGGACAAGGTGCGCCGCCGCTGGTGGCTTGTGCTGGCCTTCACCCTCGTCGGCTTCATCGCGGCGATCGTCTACCTGCGCACCGCGCAGTATACCTACACCGTCGAGCTGCGCGTCAGTCCGGCCGAGTCGCTGTCGGGGCGCGGCCAGTCGGGCGGCGGGCTCAGCAGCCTGGCGCAGCTCGCCGGGCTGGGCGCGGATTCGGCACCGCCATCGGCGTTCCGCCTGTATCTCGAAGGGCTCAAGTCGCGTGAGGTCGCCGAGCGTCTGGCCCGCGACCCGGTGCTGATGCGCACCCTGTTCGCCTCGGAATGGAATACGGCGCGCCGCAGCTGGGAAAGGCCCCCGGGCGGTGCGAAGGACGCCGTCTGGTCGCTGCTCGGCCTGCCGCTGCCGGCATGGCAGCGGCCCGACGCGGCTCGGCTGCAGCTGTTCGTCGCGAGCGAGGTCGCTGTCCTGCAGAGCACCAAGAGCCCGCTGGTGGTTCTCGCCCTCGACACGCCCGATCCTAAGTTCGGCATGCGCTTCCTGTCGCGCCTCGATGCTGTGACCGACGCCCATCTGCGAGAGAAGCAGCAGGAGCGGTCGCGCAGCAATATTGCCTATCTGTCCGACAAGCTGCGCGGCGTGACCTTTGCCGAGCAGCGCGCCGCACTGTTCGCCGCGCTGAACGACGAGGAGCGCGCCGCCATGCTGGCGAACAGCCGTGCGCCCTTCGCTGCCGAAGCCTTCGGCGTGCCGACGGCGTCGCTGAACCCGACGAAACCGCGGCAGCTTCCGCTGCTCGTCGGCGGCCCGCTGATCGGGCTGGTCCTGGGCGTGGTGCTTGCGGTGCTGCTCGGCACGCGGCGCCGCCGCGAGATGGTCTCCGCCGACCTCAACGCCTGACATCGGTGTCGACGCGCCGCAACATCGTCGCGAACTATATCGGGCAGGGCGTCGCGGCGGTCGTCTCGCTGGCCGTGGTACCCATCTACATCCGCTATCTGGGGATCGAGGCTTACGGCCTCGTCGGCCTGTTCGCGACGCTGCAGGTCTGGATGACGCTGCTCGACCTCGGCATGACGCCGACGCTCGGGCGGGAAATGGCGCGCTATACCGCCGGCCGTGCGTCGATCCAGTTCATCCGCGACCTGCTGCGCAGCCTCGAGATCCTCGTCTTCGGCCTTGCCGCCATCATCGCGGTCGCGCTGTACCTGGCGTCGGACTGGATCGCGCGCGACTGGCTCGACCCCGGCGCACTGGGGGTCGGCGAAGTGGCGCGGGCGCTGGCCCTTGTCGGCGTCGTCATCGCCCTGCGTTTTTGCGAGGGCATCTACCGCAGCGCCATCATCGGCCTGCAGCAGCAGGTCTGGCTCAACGTCGCGGGCGTCACGCTTGCCCTGCTGCGCAGCGGTGGCGCGGTGGCGTTGCTGACGCAGCTGCCGACGATCGATGCCTTCTTCATCTGGCAGGGCGTCATCTCGCTCGTCACCCTGCTCGCCTACGCCGCCAAGCTGCATTTCGGGCTGCCGCGCGCGGCGCGGCGGCCGCGCTTCTCGCTCGACGCGCTGCGCACGGTGCGCGGTTTCGCCGGCGGCATCTTCGCAACGACGATCCTGGCGGTGCTGCTGACCCAGGTCGACAAGCTGCTGCTGTCGCGGCTGCTAAGCCTGGCCGATTTCGGCTACTACATGATCGCCTCGACCGTCACGGGCGGCATCCTGATCATCATCGGACCAGTCCTGCAGGCGGTCTACCCGGCGCTCGTCCGGCTCGTCGCGGGTGGTGACGACGCCCGGCTGGCGAGCAATTACCACACCGCGTCGCAGGTCATGACGGTGCTGCTCGGGCCCGCCGCGCTGACGCTGATCTTTTTTGCCGATGGTGTCATTCTCGCCTGGTCGGGCGATGCCAAGCTCGTCGTCCATACCGCGCCGATCCTTGCGGCGCTCGCCGTCGGTACCTTCCTCAACGCGCTGATGCAGGTGCCGCACCATCTTCAGCTCGCCGCCGGCTGGACCAGCCTGGCGCTGTACACGAACGTCGTCGCGGTGGTGCTTCTGGTCCCGGCGCTGCTCTGGGGAGTACCGCGCTACGGGCCGGTCGCGGCGGCGGTGATCTGGGCAGTGCTCAACGCCGGCTATGTCGTGACGACAATCCCGATCATGCATCGCCGCCTGCTGCGGGGCGAGCAGGCGCGCTGGTACCTCGCCGACGTCGCGCTGCCGCTCGCTGCCGCCGCGCTGGTATTCGGGGCGGGGAGCTGGCTCGCTGACCAGCTGGTGCTCGACCGGCTGGCGTGGCTCGTCTTTCTGCCCGTCGTCGCAGGCCTCGCGCTGGTTGCTGCGGTCCTGGCGGCGAGTGCGTTGCGCCAACGCCTGTTCGCAGCCTTTGCCGAGGTCGCGCGGCGGCGACGCCTCAGTCCGTCACGCCTGCCGCCTGGCGCAGCGCCGAAATGAACGCCGCGTCCGCCGCCGCGTTGTCGGGCGGCGGCACGGTGGCGGGCAGGCCGGCGATCAGCGCGGGCAGCTCGCTCGCCTCGGCATAGACCTGTATCCCCGTCAGCGGCCCATGGCCGTGCGCCGCCCAGGCGTTGGCCAGCACCGGCAGCCCTGCGATCAGCGCCTCCGGAATGCGGGTCAGCGCGCCCGACATCGGCGTCTGGTGCACCCAAAGCGCGTGTGCCGACGCCATCAGGGCGGCCAGCTCGGGCCACGACTGGCCCCCCAAAATCGTGGCGCCGCCGCCGGTTTCGCCGCGCAGCACCTCGGTCCCGAAGCCCGCGACGATGACGGGCAGGTCGAGAGCCTGCGCCAGCGCGATCTGCTCGATCATGCCCGCCCGCGTCGGCGGATTATGCACCGTGCCGACGATCAGCAGCGGCGCCCCGGGCGCCGGCATGCGCGCGGCGCGGACCTCCAGCAGCTCCGCCCGCCGCGCTGGCGGGGGCGTGTAGGGCAGCTGGACGGCGGCGATGCCGAACAACGCAAGCAGGTCGCGGTCGAAGACGCCGATCGTCCACACCGCGTCCGCGCGCGCCATCCACGCGACTTCGGTCGTCAGCACCTCGGCAGTGGCGCGCGGTTCGACGGCGATCGGCCAGGTCTTGGGGATCAGCGCCTCGATATTGTGCGGCAGCACCACGGTCCGGAAGCCGCGCCGCGCCGCGAGCCGCATCAGCGCCGGGCCGTAGCGTGGATCGGCATCGTAGATCAGCAGGTCGCCCCGGCGCAGCCCGGCGGGCGCTAGCGCGCGCTCCAGCCAGGCTCCGAACACGGCTTCGAGCGGTGCGGTCGGGCTGGCCAGCGCCGCGAGACTGCCGCGCAGCGCCATCGCCGCCTTGCGCCGGGGTGGCAGGCTGCGCGGATAGGGTGCCGCGACATGCAGGGCGTCGGGCAGCGCGTGCGTGACCAGCGCGGCGATCTGCTCGCTGCGCAGCGCACCGCCATGCCGCTGCTCGCCCCACGGCGTCATGCGCAGCAGCGCGGCGCGGCGTGCGGGAGCAACAGGCTGTGGATTCATCGCTGGCAGTGTCCCGACAGGGGCCCCGATTGCGGCGGCCTCGCGCTGGCTTTAGGGAGCTGGCATCCGACCGTCGACCCCGAAGGCCTCATGACCTCAAACGCGCCGCTGCTGACGATCGGACTGCCGGTGTACAATGGCGGTACCACGCTGCGCGCCGCGCTGACCGCGCTCACCACCCAGACGCGCGGCGATTTCCGGCTGGTCATCGGCGACAATGCCTCGACCGACGACACGCCGCTGATCGCCCGGGAGTTTGCCGACCGCGACCCGCGCATCACCATCGTGCGGCGACCGGCGCTGGTGTCGGCGATCGACAATTTCCGGCTGCTGATCGAGACGGCCGACACGCCCTTCTTCATGTTTGCCCCCGCCGACGACTGGTGGGCGCCGCGGTTCGTGGAGACCGTCCTCGCTGCCTTGATCGCGGCACCGTCGGCGAGCCTCGCCTGCTCACGCATCGCCATGATCGCGGCGGACGGCACCCAGACCGTGTCGAACGGCACGAACACGTTGGACGGCGATGCTGAGACCCGCCTGCGCCAGTATCTGCGTCGCCCGGGGGACGGCTCGCGCTTCTACGGCATCCACCGCACCGCGCTGTTCCAGCAGGGGTTCGCCGCGCTGACGCCGATGCCCGCCTTCGACTGGCTGACGCTGATCCCCGGCCTGATGGCAGGAACGCATATCGAGGTACCCGAGGTGTTGATGCACCGCGACGCGACGCCGATCGAGCGCTACCGCGACTGGGTTCTCAGGCTTGAGCCCAACCCGATCGGGCGTGTCCTGCCCAACCTGCGCCTGGCGCGGGCGATGATGAAAATGCTGCCACCGCCGCTGCGCCGCCGCCTGTTCCGCGACATCATGCTGATGTGCGCGGCGTCGATGCCGAACTCGCCCTATCCGGCGGCCCGCTCGGCCTACGCCAATCTGCTCAATGCCCGCCGTCTGCTCAGCCGCCGCGCCTAGCCCTTGCGGCGCAGCCAGCCGACCGGGTGGTGCGAGCACTCGGGGGTGTCGAGCGTCTCGTCGAACGGGCGCGGCGGGTGCGACAGCTCGAAATCGTCGCGGCCGGCGAGGAACGCCTCGACGGCGGTGATCGGATTGTCGGTCGCCCATTCGGCGGGGGCGCGGGGGGAGCCCGCAACCAGCTTCATCACCCCGTCCTGCGACAGGATATACGATCCCGGCGTGACGAGGTCGGCATAAGCGGCGAGTTCGTCGGCGACGTGGTCGCGGCTGTGGTTCGAATCGAGGATCAGCATCACCGTATCGTTCGGGCCGATGTGCTGCCTGACCGCCGCGACGGTCTCGGGCGCGGTCGAGCTGCCCTCGATCATCGTGATGCGCTTGACCATCGGGTGCGCCTCGATCGCCGCGCGGTTGTGCGCGCGGATGTCGATGTCGAGGCCGATGACGCGGCCCTTGCCGATCATCTCCATCAGGCTGGCATAGAAGATCAGCGAACCGCCGTGCGCGATGCCGGTCTCGACGATGACGTCGGGCTGGACCTGCCAGATCGCCTCCTGGATGCGCAGCATGTCGTCGGGCAGCTGGATGATCGGGCGGCCGAGCCAGGAGAAGCCATAGCTGTATTTGCGGACCCAGCCGGTCTTGACCCACAGGTCGGCGACGACGTCGAAGGCTTCCTTGGAAAACAGGTCGTGCGCGGCACCATCGACGGTCAGGCTGTGAGCGTCGGTATCGATTTCGATTTTCATGGTGCGAGGCGTTAGGCGAAGCGCCGCGTGTCGGCAACCGCTGGTCGCCGGATCGGCCTACTATCGCGCCAGCCGCCGGGCGACGGTGTCGGCGAGCCCGTCGGCCAACGGCCAACGTGGCACGAAGCCGGTGGCATGCAGCCGGGCGGTCGCGGCTGCCATGTATTGCGGCTCGCTCGCCTGACGCGCCCGCGCCCCCCAGTCGAGCAGGCTCGCGTCGCCGGCATGGGCAGCTGCCGTCAGGATAACCTCGCGTACCGGGGTCGTGGTGCCGCTGGCGATATTGACTGCGCCTGTAACGTCGCCCGCCAGCAGCGTGGCGAAGGCTGCGCCGACATCCTCGACATGCATGAAGTCGCGCGACTGGGTGCCGTCGCTGACCGCGACGCGACGTCCCTGAGCGATGCCGTCGATCACGTCGGGCAGCAGCCGCCCCGCTGCCTCGTCGGGGCCGTAGGGGAAGAACACCCGGCCCCAGGCGAACGACAGGTCGAGACCGGGCGCAGCCTTGTCGAGCAGCTCGAACAGGTTCGCCTTGGCAGTGCCGTACAGCGTCGCGGGACGCAGCGGCGTGCGCGTCTCGTCGAGCGTCGCATGGCCCCAGTCGTATTCGGCGCAGCTGCCCGCGACGACGGCGCGCGTGCCGCCCGACACCGCAAAGGCCCGCACGAGGCGCAGCGATGCGGCGACCCAGTCGAGGTTCGACGGCGCGGTCCAGAATTTCCCCGGTGTCGCGTCCCACGCCAGGTGGAGCAGATGCGAGGCGGGATGTGCCGCGAACCAGGCAGCGGGGTCGCCGTTCAGCAAGTCGAGTTCGGCGCGGCCCGGCGCGTCGACCTCGAACCCCAGCGCGCGCAGGGGGCCGAGCGTCTCGCGCCCGATGAAGCCGCCGCCGCCGGTGACGAGAACGCGCTTCACGGTGCGAAGTCGGGATAGGCGGCGTCGCGGTCGGAGATCAGGCGCGGCGCTGCGGGCCAGGCGATGCCGAAGGCGGGATCGTCCCAGCGCACGCCCGCTCCCACACCCGCAACAAAGGCCGAGCCCATGTGGTACAGCACGTCGCTGTCGTCCTCGAGCGTCAGGAAGCCGTGCGCGCAGCCCTCGGGGATGAATAACGACTGCGAGCCCCGCGCGTCGAGCTCGACCGCGGCATGCTCGAGGTAGGTCGGCGACCCCCGCCGCAGGTCGATCGCGACGTCGAGAATCCGGCCGCGCACGCACTGCACCAGCTTGGCCTCGGCATGCGGCGCGGGGTGGTAATGCATGCCGCGCAGCGTGCCGGCGTGGGGGTTACGCGACAGGTTGAGCTGCATGGCGCGGAAGTCCAGGCCTGCGTCCGCGAACTCCGCGTCGCAGAAGGTCCGTTCGAAGCTGCCGCGCGCGTCGGCATGGACCTCGCGTTCGACGACGAAGACGCCTTCGACGGCGGTCGCGACGAAGCGCATCAGTCGACCGCGAGCGCCGGGATCGCCGTCACGAAGCGCCCGCCCCAATCGCGTATCGCTGCCAGCTGCCCGGTCACCTCGCGACGCAGGTTCCACGGCAGGATCAGCACATAGTCGGGCCGGCGCTCGAAGATCGCCTCCGGCGCGACGATCGGGATATGGCTGCCGGGTGCGAGCCGGCCCTGCTTGGCCGGGCTGCGGTCGGCGATGAAGTCGAGCGTCGTCGCATCCGCGCCGCAATAATTGAGCAGCGTGTTGCCCTTCGCCGCGGCCCCGTAGCCCGCGACGCTGCGCCCTTCGGCGCGTGCCGTCTCCAAGAAGGCCAGCAGCCCGGCGCGAACGGCGCGGCAGCGTTCGTCGAAACCCGCATAGCCTTCGGGACGGTCGAGCTGCGCCGCGACTTCCGCCGCACGGACACGCGCGACGCCGGGGCCTTCGGCATGGGTGGCGCCGGCGCGGCAGGCGAAGACGCGCAGCGATCCGCCGTGGGTGGCATGCTCCTCGACCTCGAAGACGCGCAAGTCCGCGCGTGCGAACACCGTCTCGACCGCAAGCAGCGACAGGTAGGTGAAGTGCTCGTGGTAGATGGTGTCGAACTGCACGCCCTCGATGGTGCGCAGCAGGTGCGGGAACTCGACCGTGAAAACGCCTTCGGGCTTGAGCAGCATCGCGACCCCGGCGACGAAGTCGTTGATGTCGGGGACGTGCGCCAGCACGTTCTTGGCGGCGATCAGGTCGGCGGCGTGGCCCTCGCCGACCAGGCGCTCGGCGGTGGCGCGGCCGAAGAAGGAAATGTCGGTCGGAATGCCCTTGGCGATCGCGGCACGCGCGGTGTTGGCGCTGGGCTCGACGCCCAGCACGGGGATACCGGCGGCGGCAAAATACTGCAGCAGATAGCCGTCGTTGCTAGCGATCTCGACGACGCGGCTGTCGGGACCGAGCCGCAGGCGCTCGGTCATCGCCTCGCTATAGGCCCGGCAATGCGCCAGCCAGCTGTCGGAGAAGGAGCTGAAATAGGCATAGTCGTCATTGAAGATCTCGTCGGGCGGCACCACCGATTCGACCTGCACCAGCAGGCACACGTCGCAGACACGCGCGTGCAACGGATAGGTCTTCTCCGGCCCGGCGTCGGCCCCGGGAACGATGTTCGAATTGGCGAGCGGCTGGACCCCGAGGTCGACCCAGGTGCGCGTCAGCGGCGCACCGCAACCGAGGCAGGCAGGCATTGTCATAGAGCCTCATAGGCAGTGATCTGGGCATCGCACAGCGCACGCGGCGCGTCGCCGGAGTCGTAGCCGCGGTACCACTCGGCGGTCCAGCGCGCGGTTTCCTGCGGGCTCAGCCGGGTGCGCCAGCCGAGCGCGGCGGCTGCCGCCGAGGGATCGAGCGCGAGCATGGGCGCTTCCTGTGGATGGTCGCCGGGGTCCTGCTCCCAGCCGCCCCCCAGCCCCGCCGCGCCGAGGACATTGACGAGTTCGGCGACGCTGACACCGGTTTCAACGGGCCCGAAGTTGAGCGCGCGCGGCAGCTCCGCAGGCTTGGTCGCAAGCCGCTCCAGATAGGCGAAATAGCCGGCAAGGGAATCGAGGACGTGCTGCCACGGCCGCGTCGCGCGCGGATAGCGAAGTGCCAGCCGCGTTCCCGCATGTGCGGCACGCCATGCGTCGGGCACCAGCCGGTCGGTCGACCAATCGCCGCCGCCGATGACATTCCCGGCGCGCGCACTAGCAACCGGCACACCGGCCAGCGTGCTCGCGGCGTACGCAGCGGTGACGAGCTCGGCGGCCGCCTTCGACGCCGAGTAGGGGTCGTGGCCGCCCAGCGCATCGCTCTCGACGAATGCGCGGCCCCTGCCGTCGTTGCGATAGACTTTGTCGGTGGTGACGATCAGCACCGCCGCAAGGCCCGCGCGCCCGGCCAGCGCATCGAGCAGTTCGACCGTGCCCATGACATTGGTCGCAAAGGTCAGCCGCGGCTCGGCATAGGAACGGCGGACGAGCGGCTGCGCCGCCATGTGCAGCACCAGCGTCGGCGCGGCGGCATCGATTGCGCGGCGGACCGATTGCGCGTCGGCAATGTCGGCGATCGTCGAGCGATGCCGCGCAATCGGGCCGATTTGTGAATAGAGGTCGGGAGTCTGATCGGGGGCCAGTGCGAGGCCGTACACCTCGGCCCCCAGCCGCTCCAGCCACAGCGCCGCCCACGATCCCTTGAACCCGGTATGGCCGGTCAGCAGGACACGCTGGCGCGACCAGAAAGCGGGGTTCAGGCCCATTTCTTCCACGGTGCGCGGCCGGACGCCCACAGCTCCTCGAGGTGGTTCTTGTCGCGCAGCGTATCCATCGGCTGCCAGAAGCCGCGATGGACGAAGGCGCGCAGCTGGCCGTCGCGCGCCAGTCCCTCTAGCGGACCCGACTCCCAGCTCGTCGCGTCGCCGTCGATCCGGTCGATGACCTTGGGGTTCACGACAAAGAAGCCGCCGTTGATCGTGCCGCCGTCGCCCGCGGGCTTCTCGACGAAGCCGTTGACCGTCGTGCCGACGATGTCGAGCGCGCCGTAGCGGCCCGGCGGCTGCACCGCTGCGACCGTCGCCAGCGCGCCGTGACCCCGGTGAAATTCGATCTCGGCCCCGATGTCGATGTCGGCGACGCCGTCACCGTAGGTGAAGCAGAACGCGTCCTCGTCAGCGACATGGCTCGCGACGCGGCGCAGCCGCCCGCCGGTCATCGTCTCGTCGCCCGTATCGACCAGCGTTACCTTCCAGGGCTCGGCGTTGCGCTGGTGGACCGTCATGCCGCCGCTCGCCATGTCGAACGTCACGTCGGACATATGCAGGAAATAATTCTGGAAATATTCCTTGATGACATAGCCCTTGTAGCCGCAGCAGATCACGAAATCGCTGACGCCATGGACGCTGTACATCTTCATGATGTGCCACAGGATGGGCTTGCCGCCGATCTCGATCATCGGCTTGGGGCGGAGATGGGTCTCCTCCGAGATCCGGGTCCCAAGGCCGCCGGCGAGGATGACCGCCTTCACGCCAGATGTCCGCACGCCGCGGTCGGCATTGTCATGTCCAATTTCTGGTTGCCGGGCGCTCGCTACAACAAAGATCGTGGGCTGGGCAACCTGGGGTGACCGCTGCTGGGCCAGTAACTCGGCGAGAGATGGTGGAGCGTAACGGGATCGAACCGTTGACCTCTACAATGCCATCGTAGCGCTCTCCCAGCTGAGCTAACGCCCCAATCTCTCGCTCGATCGTATCCCGGTGCTGGCCGGGAGCGCGGCTGTTAGGTCAACCGCGCGCGCGCGTCAACGCTTCTCCGACGCCTTCGCGTCAACGCTCCTCCTCATCGGAGCCGGCGACGACGGTGTTCAGGTCCTCGTCGTCATCGCCCAGGTCGTCGCCAGGCACCTCGGCATCCTCGGCGGCGTCGATGTCGAGATCGTCGTCGGTATCGCCCTCGGCATCGGTCTTGACGACGGCCTTGGCGGGCTCGAACAGCTGCGTCTGCTTCGACTTCAGGATCGGCTCGGGGATCCAGGCATTGCCGCAGGCGATGCAGGTCACCGGCTCGGCGTTGCCCAGGTCGTAGAAACGCGTGTTGCACTTCGGGCAGGCGCGCTTGGCGCCCCATTCTTCTTTGATCACTGTCGCATGACTCCTCGCGCCGGTTGGACCGGGGCTCAAGGGGCGGGGCATTGCCACAGGCACCCCCGGCTGTCAAAGCGCAGGCTTCATGCCAACGCTCAGCCTGACCACTGATGGCCCTTTGTCGGGCAGCGTCACCGTGCCCGGCGACAAGTCGATCTCGCACCGCGCGCTGATGCTCGGCGGGCTGGCGGTCGGCGAGACGGTGGTGACGGGCCTGCTCGAGGGCGAGGACGTGCTGGCCACCGCCGCGGCGATGCGTGCGATGGGCGTGGCGGTCGAGCGGCGGGGCGGCGTCTGGCACATCCACGGGGTCGGCGTCGGCGGGCTGCTGCAGCCGCAGACCGCGCTCGACATGGGCAATTCGGGCACCTCGACGCGTCTTCTGATGGGCCTGCTCGCCTCGCATCCGCTCGTCGCGACCTTCACCGGCGACGCCTCGCTGTCGCGCCGCCCGATGGCGCGCGTGACGGTGCCGCTCGAGACGATGGGCGCGCAGTTCACCACGTCGCCCGGCGACCGGCTGCCGCTGACAATGACCGGCGCGTGTCCCGCGGTGCCGATCCGCTACGTGCTCCCCGTCGCCTCGGCGCAGGTCAAGTCGGCGGTGCTGCTCGCGGGGCTCAACACGCCCGGGATCACCAGCGTCGTCGAGGCGGTGCCGACGCGCGACCATGGCGAGCGCATGCTGCGCGGCTTCGGCGCGACCCTGACCAGCGAGGATACGCCCGACGGCCGCGTCATCGCGGTGACCGGCGAGGCCGAGCTGCGCCCGCAGGTGCTGACGGTGCCCGGCGACATCTCGTCGGCGGCCTTCGTCATCGTCGCGGCGACGATCGTACCGGGCAGCGCGGTGACGATCCTCGGCGTCGGCGTCAATCCGACCCGCGACGGGCTGCTACGCGCGCTGACTGCGATGGGGGCCGACATCGTGCGATCGGGCGAGCGCGAGGTCGGCGGCGAGCCGGTCGCCGACCTGACCGTGCGCCACGCAGCCCTGACCGGCATCGACGTGCCGTCGGAATGGGCTGCGTCGATGATCGACGAATATCCGGTGCTGTTCGTCGCATCGTCGTTCGCGAACGGGCGAACGACGATGCGTGGCATCGAGGAGTTGCGCGTCAAGGAATCGGACCGCATCGCGGCGATGGCGACGGGGCTGCGGGCGTGCGGCGTGGCGGTCGAGGAGCTTCCCGACGGATTGATCGTCGAGGGCTCGGGCGGGGAGGCGGCGGCAGGCGGGGCGACCGTGGCCGCGGTGCTCGACCACCGGATCGCGATGAGTTTCGCCGTGCTCGGCCTGCACGTTCGCGCGGCGGTGACGGTCGACGACGCCGCGCCGGTGGCGACGAGCTTCCCGAACTTCTCAGGCGTATTCGAACAGCTCGGCGCGCGCCTGAACCCGTCCGAATAGCCGGTCGAGCGACGCGACGATGCGCGGCGCCGCGTGCCCCGCTCCATAGGGCAGCGCGGGTTCGGACATGCGTGCCAGCAGGATGCGGTCGTCGAGCAGTGCGCGCGTCGCGGCGACGATCGTCGCGGTCTCGGTACCGACGAGCCGGGCGTTGCCGGTCGCCAGCCCTTCGTCGCGCTCGGTGACGTCGCGCAGCACGAGCGCGGGCACACCGAGCGCCGGCGCCTCCTCCTGCACCCCGCCCGAATCGGTCAGCACGGCGGTCGCGCGGCGCAGCAGGCCGATGAACGCCGGGTAGGACAGCGGCGGCACGAGGTGGATGTACGGCACGCTCGCAAGCGGCGCGAAGGCCGCCTCGACGGCCGGGTGCGGATGGACGGGCAGGACGATCTCGACCCCGTCGTTTACCGCAAGCTCGGCCAGCGCGGCGGCGATCCGGACGAGCGGTGCGCCGTGGTTCTCGCGGCGGTGGGCGGTGACGACGAGCAGCGGGCGTGCGGCGTCGAGGCGTGGCAGCATGCTGCGCGTTTTATCCCCCGCCGTGTCGAGGGAGTGCTCGATGATCCGCAGTGCGTCGATGCCGGTGTTGCCGGTGACTTCGATGGTGTCGGCCGCAATTCCTTCGCGCAG
Organism: Glacieibacterium frigidum; assembly: GCF_007097155.1. Classification (GTDB taxonomy): domain Bacteria; phylum Pseudomonadota; class Alphaproteobacteria; order Sphingomonadales; family Sphingomonadaceae; genus Glacieibacterium; species Glacieibacterium frigidum. The sequence continues at coordinate 1,031,116 of NZ_VJWA01000002.1, read as the reverse complement.
GAGCGCATCGCGCGCCGAGGACGTCGGTGCGAAATGCCGGTCGGCGAGCTGCGCGATCAGGCGGCGATTATGCTCCTCCGGAAAGGGAGCCGTCACGTCGCCGCTGCGCAAGCCCGCCTCGACATGGACGAGGGGCGTGCCGGTCAGCGCCGCGGCCTGGGCGGCGGCAAGGGCGCTGATCGTGTCGCCCTGGACAACGACCGCCGCCGGACGGCGCGCCGCGTACAGGTCGGCGAGGCGCGGCAGTGCGGCGGCGAGCAGGTCGACAGGCCGTTGCGCCACCCTCATGAGCTCGAGATCGATGTCGGGTGCCAGCGCGAAGTCGGCCAGCGCCTCGCCGACGAGTTCGCGATGCTGGCCTGTCGACACCAGCAGTGGCGCCAGCCGTGGATGGTCCTTGAGCGCGAGAACGATGGGGGCCAGCTTGACTGCCTCCGGCCGCGTCCCGACGACGCAGACGACCAGCCCCCGCTGCATGACGATGTCCTCAACCGGCCCCACAACGAAATATTGGGTCGGTAACGAAACGAAATCAAGTCATCAAAGCGGGTTGGTTCTACTAAGCTACTGCGCGAGCGGGATGCCAAGCTCGAGCGCTGCCGCAATCTGATCCTTGTCGAAGCTCAGCAGTTGGGCACCGACGCGCTGGCAGATAGTTAGGTGCAGCGCATCAGGCGTTCGCAAACGAATGTCGAAGCGGCGCAGGACGGATATAGTCGCCGAAACATCTGTCGGTAGCAGTGCCAGCGGATCGGCGCTCGCGGCACTCCATGTCTCGAATGCGCTGATAAGCGCGCGTGCGACATCTGCGTTGTATCGCTGCGCACGGACATGCTGAGCGATAGCGGCGGTAAATTCCGCAACACAGAGATCGCTGACGCCGAACGACAGGCCCGGACGGCGTATGAAAGCGCGCGCTTCGGCCGTGTTCGCGTCAACGACAAATTGCGAGACAGCCGCGCTCGCGTCGAGATAGATCAAAGGTCGCGATACCTGACCTGCCGCAGCACGGTCACCGAATCGACATCGCTGTACGGAATGTCGGGGAGGCTTGCGAGAATGCGGTCCATCACCGCCGGATCGGCGATCTTTAGCGGCGGCGCTGCCACGGCCGTAAGATTGGCAATCGGCTTGCCGCGACGCGTGATCACGACCTCTTCTCCGTTCTGCGCGGCGTTGAGCAGGCTCGGCAGTCGGTCCTTGGCTTCGGCGACGCTGTAGCTGGCCATGGCGAATCCTCTCAGATGGCCATCGATATAGCCATCTTCGCCCCAGACGAAAAGGGCCGCCCGTTGCCGGGCGGCCCTCGTTCGTCAGTGTGGCAGCGAGCGCTTAGTCGCGGTCGCCGGTCAGGAAGGTCGGCGCGAAGGTCGGCTCGGCCTCGGGCGCTGCGGCGCGCTCGGGACGGGGGCCGCGGTCTTCGCGGGAACGGTCATCGCGGCGCGGGCCACGGTCACCGCCGCCGCCGCCACGGCCGCCGCGGTCACCACGGTCGCCGCCATCGCGACGCGGGCCGCCTTCGCGGCGCGGACCGCGCTCCTCGCCGCCTTCACGCGGCGGGCGGGTGTCGGCGATCTCCTCGCCGGTCTCCTGGTCGACCAGGCGCATCGACAGGCGAACCTTGCCGCGCTCGTCCATGGCGAGGACCTTGACCTTGACGGCCTGGCCCTCGGTCAGGACTTCCTTGACGTTGGAAACGCGCTCGTTCTTGATCTCGCTGATGTGAACCAGCCCGTCCTTGGCGCCCATGAAGTTCACGAACGCACCGAAATCGACCATCGAGACGACTTTGCCGTCGTAGATCTTGCCGACTTCGGCTTCCTGCGTGATGCCGAGGATCCACTTCTTCGCGGCCTCGATCTGCGCGGGGTCGCTCGACGCGATCTTGACCGTGCCGTCGTCCTCGATGTTGACCTTGGCGCCCGTGGTGGCGACGATCTCGCGGATGATCTTGCCGCCCGTGCCGATGACGTCGCGGATCTTCGACTTGTCGATCTGCAGCGTCTCGATGCGCGGCGCGTGGGCCGACATTTCAGTGCGGGTGGTGTCGAGCGCCTTCGCCATCTCGTTCAGGATGTGCTCGCGGCCAGTCTTCGCCTGATCGAGGGCGACCTTCATGATCTCCTCGGTGATCCCGGCGACCTTGATGTCCATCTGGAGCGCGGTGACGCCCTCGGTGGTCCCGGCGACCTTGAAGTCCATGTCGCCGAGGTGATCCTCGTCACCCAGGATGTCCGACAGGACCGCAAAGTCCTTGCCTTCGAGGATCAAGCCCATCGCGATGCCCGCGACGGGGCGGAGCAGCGGCACGCCCGCGTCCATCAGCGCCAGCGAGGCACCGCAGACGGTCGCCATCGACGACGAGCCGTTCGACTCGGTGATGTCCGACAGGACGCGGATTGTGTACGGGAAGGCTTCCTTGGTGGGGAGCAGCGGGTTGACCGCGCGCCACGCCAGCTTGCCGTGACCGATGTCTCGGCGGCTCGGCGCACCGAAGCGGCCGACTTCACCGACCGAGTAGGGCGGAAAGTTGTAGTGCAGCATGAAGCGCTCGTAGCGCAGGCCGTCGAGGCCATCGATCATCTGCTCGGCGTCCGAGGTGCCGAGCGTCGTCGAAACGATCGCCTGCGTCTCGCCGCGTGTGAACAGCGCCGAGCCGTGGGTGCGCGGCAGGAAGCCGACCATCGCCTCGATCGGGCGGACGGTCTTGGTGTCGCGGCCGTCGATGCGGATGCCGTCCTTCAGGATCGCGCCGCGGACGATCGCGCCCTCGACCTTCTTGACCAACTTCGACGCCTTCAGCGCCTCGGCGGGGGCGGAGCCGGCGAACAGTTCCTTGATCGTGTTGCGCGCCTTGCCGAGTGCCGACTGGCGGTCGGCCTTGGCGATAATCTTGTAGGCGTCGGCCACCTGGTCGCCGATCGCGTCCTTGATCTTGCCGAGCGTCGACGAGCTGTCCTCGATGTGGAGGTCCCAGGGCTCCTTGGCGGCGGCTTCGGCGAGGCGGATGATGCCGTCGACGACGGGCTTGCACGCGTTGTGCGCGAACATCACCGCGCCGAGCATGACCTCTTCGCTCAGCTCCTTGGCTTCCGACTCGACCATCAGGATGGCGTCGCGGGTGCCGGCGGCGATCAGTTCGAGCTCGCCCGCCTTGATCTGGTCCTTTGTCGGGTTGAGCAGGTACTGGCCGTCGACATAGCCGACGCGCGCAGCGGCCAGCGGGCCCATGAACGGCACGCCCGACAGGGTCAGCGCGGCCGACGCGGCGATCAGGGCGACGATGTCGGCCTCGTTCTCACCGTCGTAGCTGAGCACCTGCGCGATGATCAGGACCTCGTTGTAGAAGCCTTCCGGGAACAGCGGGCGGATCGGACGGTCGATCAGGCGGCTGGTCAGCGTCTCGTGCTCGGTGGCACCGCGCTCGCGCTTGAAGAAGCCGCCCGGGATGCGGCCGGCGGCGGAGAACTTCTCCTGGTAGTGGACGGTCAGCGGGAAGAAATCCTGGCCTTCCTTGACGTTCTTGGCGGCGGTGACGGCGCACAGCACGACGGTCTCGCCGTAGGTGGCGAGCACCGCGCCGTCAGCCTGACGCGCGACGCGCCCGGTCTCGAGCGTCAGCGTGCGACCGCCGAATTCGATTTCCTGCTTGTGGATCGTGAACATCGTTTCGTCTTTCATATGCACCCGGCCCTATCGCCGTGTGCGGCCTGCGGGAATTGGGACGCCAAGCGACCATTCGCGTGGCGTCCAGAAAAGCGAACGGCCCCGGTGAGGGGGCCGTTGGCCTACTTGCGAAGCCCGAGCTTCGTGATGAGATCGGTGTAGCGCGTGGCGTCGCGGCTCTTCAGATAGTCGAGCAGCGAGCGGCGCTTGTTGACCAGGACGAGCAACCCGCGGCGCGAGTGGTTGTCCTTGGCGTGGGTCTTGAAATGCTCGGTCAGGTTGGCGATGCGCTCGGTCAGGATCGAGACCTGGACTTCGGGCGAACCGGTGTCGCCTGCGGCGCGGGCATTGTCGGCGATGACTTCGGCCTTGCGGCCGGCGGTGATCGACATCGGGAATCTCCTAGAACTAAAGGTTAAACCCGCGCACGACCCGTATCGCGGTGGACGATAAATCCACCAAGGCGACCGGAACAGGTCCGTCGGTCGCCAGATACAGCCCGTGGAGAGCGGGGTGCCCGGGGAGCGCCTGCCCCTTGCGGAGCGCGGCTGCCTCTTCGGGCGAGACTGCGAAAGCCGGGATGTCGTCCAGCCCCGCGGTCAGCGGCAGTAAAGCCTGTTCAAGCGCGGCCCCATCGGCGCTTTCGTTCAGTTTGTCCAGCGATATCGCGTCCACCAGCGTGAACGGCCCCGCCCGCGTGCGGCGCAGCATCGACAGATGTCCGACGGTGCCGAGCGCCAGCGCGAGGTCGCGGCCCAGGCTGCGCACATAGGTGCCCTTTGAGCACGTCACCTCGAACGTCGCCGAGACCGGGCCCGCCTCGACCAGGTCGAGCGCGTGGATGGTCAGGTGACGCTCGGCGAGCACCACAGTCTCGCCGGCCCGCGCGCGCTTGTAGGCCCGCTCGCCGTCGACCTTGAGCGCGGAATAGGCGGGCGGCGTCTGGACGATCGGCCCGGTGAAGCGCGGCAGCACCGCGCGGATCGCGGCCTCGCCCGGGCGCACGCCGGACGTCGCGGTCACCGCCCCTTCGGCATCCTCGGTCGTCGTCGCCGACCCCCACGCAACCGTGAATGCATAACCCTTGGTCGCGTCGAGCATCCGCCCCGCAAGCTTGGTCGCCTCGCCCAGCGCGATCGGCAGCACCCCCGTCGCGAGCGGATCGAGCGTCCCGCCATGCCCGATCCTGGGGACCTTCAGCCCGGCCGTCCGCAGCAACCGCTTGATCGCCGCGACACCCTGCGCGCTGCTCAGGCCGAGCGGCTTGTCGAGGACGATCCAGCCGTTCAGGCGGGCGCGCCTGCGGGTACCGGGGTGCGGCCCGCCCGCGCCGGGACGCGCGCCGCCGCGGCCGCGGTCAGGATGCCAGCGACCATCCAGAACTCGTTGCCGATAGCGCTGTTGGCCAGATACACGGTCAGGAAGGTCGCGGACATCGGGATCAGCGCGGCAAGTCCCGGATCACGGCGTACCGCGTGCGCCACTGCGAAGTTCAGGCGGCCATACCACGCCAGGAACAGCGCGAAGCCGATAAAGCCGACCTCGGAGATCAGCCGCAGATACCCTGTCTTGGCGGCAAAGACCGTGCCCTCGGCATAAATGAGAAACAGCGGCTCGAGATACGGGGCGGCATAAAGATGCGCATCGCCGATGCCGAGTCCAGTGATTGCATCGGCGGGATGCTCGGTCAGGTAGCTGAGGATCGCGAGGTCGAAATCCTCGACTGCGCCGTCTGAATCGATACGCTCGATGGTCCGCTCCGCGAGCAGGTCGATGATCGGGATGCCGCGCGCCTCGCCCGCCGCGACAGCCAGCCCGACACCAATGAAGACGAGCAGTGCCGCGCCGCCCATCGACCCGACCGAACGGCGCACGGGCACGCGCAAAAGCCAGGCAGCCGGCAGCTGCACCAGGCTGCCGACGATCCACAGCGCCACCGCCGACGTCGAATAGGTTGCCGCAGCCGACACGAGCAGGAACAGCCACACCCCAAGCAGGCGCAACGTCCGCGGACGCACCGCCGTCAGCGCGTACGCCTGGATGACGAGCATTGCCAGCACGAGCGCGGTCCCGAGCTGCCGCGGTTCACCGGCCAGCGAGTTCATCCGGTAGATAGCGAGTTGCGCGAAACCGAACGCGCCTGCGCGGTTATACTGTTCGGCGCCGCCCAGCAGCGTGCTGATCGCCGAGATCTGGATCGGATTGCTGCCGGTCGCGTACCATATCGCGAGCTGGATCCAACCGATGACCGCCAGCACAACACCGCTGACGACATAGATGCGCCCGCACGCGGCCAGATCGTCGCCGCGCAGCGCGAGCCATGACAGCAGGGCAACCGGCGAGACGCTGAACAGGAGCATGCCGATCTGGATGATCGACCGCGTCGTCGAATTGCGCAGCGCGCCGCCCGCCACATCGGCATCCGGCAGGAAACCCATTTTTATGATCGACCAGCAGATACCGTAGAGCAGGAACGTACCCAACCAGACGCTCAAGGCAACGCTGCGGGGTTGCCACCCTGGCTGCAGCGACCGAACGATGGTCACGCCGAGCAGCGCAAGCAGAAAAAGCTGGTACGCGTAAACCTGGACGCCGAAATCGGCGACCAGCCCGTACCATGGTGCCAGAAATACGCAGGTCAGCACCGCCGCGCGAGGCCGCGTCGCCGCCAGCCCGACCGCGAACAGCAGGATGGCGAAGATGATGATCGCGCCCATCCCGCGCCGGATATCGCCAATGCGCGGCGTGCGCCACCTGCATCGCGTGAATTCTGCCGTGCGTCGCACCGGCGATCGGCGTCAGCCCTCGAAGCGCACGTCCTCCGGCGCCGGCCAGTGGCCCGCGGGCACCACATATTGTATCGCTTTGACCGCGTATTTCGACCAGATCACCGGTGCCGCGCTGGCGATGCCATGGCGGCGCAGCGAGGCCAGCGCCTCGGTGTTGATCGCGCGCCGGCTGCCGAAGCCGTCGTTCGACACGCCGCCGTCGCGCATCGTGACCAGCGTTTCGGGGATGGACGCGACGCGCAGGCGGGCGCGGGTGAAGACGCGGAGCATCCAGTCGAAGTCGGCGCCGCTGCGGATCGACGGGTCGAACGGCCCGACGCGGTCGAAGGCGGCGCGGGTCGTGTAGAAGCCGGGGTGCGGCGGCATATGGCCGAAGCGCAGCATCCACGGCGCGAACGGTTGCGCGGGGTAGGCGCGGACCAGCGTCTTCGGATCGGCGGCGCGGACGATGGCGACGCCGCCAGAGACCGCGTCGGCGTTGCCTGCAGCGGCGGCGATCAGCGCGCAAGCGTCGGTGCGGCAGAAGAAGTCGTCGGCGTTCAGGAAGCCGATCACGTCGCCGGTGGCGCGCGCGCGGCCTTTGTTCATCGCGTCGTACAACCCGTCGTCGGGCTCGCTGACGAAGATCGTGCCGGGGCGGGCGTGCTCGCGGACGACCGCCGCGGTGCCGTCCGACGAACCGCCGTCGATGACGATATGCTCGACGTCGCCGGTCTGGGCCGCGACCGAGCGCAGCGTGTCGCCGATGGTCGCCGCCGCGTTGTACGCAACGGTGACGACGCTGATCTTCAAGCGGCGGCCTCGAACGCCTTGAGCGCGTCCGCCAGCCCTTCGCGCAGCCCGATGCGCGGCGACCAGCCGAGCGCGGTGAGGCGCGACGAGTCCATAAGCTTGCGCGGCGTGCCGTCGGGGCGCGAGGTGTCGAAGACTACCTGCCCCTTGAAGCCGACGACGTCGCAGACGGTCTGCGCCAGTTCGGCGATCGTCACGTCGTCGCCGACGCCGACGTTGATATGCTCGTGCTCCGAATAGCCCTTGAGCAGGAAGACGAGGGCATCGGCGAGGTCGTCGACGTGCATGAACTCGCGACGCGGCGTGCCGCTGCCCCAGACGGTCATCGTCGCGGCACCGGAGTCGCGGGCCTCGACGGCCTTGCGGATCAGCGCCGGGATGACGTGGCTCGACTCGAGGTCGTAATTGTCGCCGGGACCGTAGAGGTTGGTCGGCATCGCGCTGATGTAATCGCGGCCCTTCTGCGCGCGGTAGGCCTGCGCCAGCTTGATGCCGGCGATCTTGGCGACCGCATACCATTCGTTGGTCGGCTCGAGCGGGCCGGTCAGCAGCGCATCCTCGCGGATCGGCTGGGGGGCGAATTTGGGGTAGATGCACGAGCTGCCGAGGAACAGCAGCCGGTCGACTCCGGCCTTGTCCGACGCCGCCAGCACATTGGTTTCGATGACCAGATTGTCGAGCAGGAAGTCCAGCGGCCGCGCCGCATTGGCCGCGATGCCCCCCACCCGGGCGGCGGCCAGCACGACGATGTCGGGCCGCGCTTCGGTCACCCACGACTCGACGTCCGCCTGGCGCGTCAGGTCGAGCGCGGCGCGCGGAGCGGTCAGGACATGGACATCCTCATTTTCCAGCCGCCGCACCAGCGCACTGCCGACCATGCCGCGGTGCCCCGCGACCCAGACGCGCTTGCCCTTCAGCTCGAGGCTCACGCCAGCGCCGCGCGGTCGGCGGCGACCATCTCGGCGACCAGCTGCTCCATCGTCGTCGTCGCCTGCCAGCCCAGCCGCGTCCGCGCCTTGGTCGCGTCGCCGAGCAGCAGGTCGACTTCGGTCGGGCGGAAGTAGCGCGGGTCGATCGCGACCAGCCGCTTGCCCGTCGCGGCGCAATGCCCCTGCTCGTCGACGCCTTCGCCGCTCCACGTCAGCGTCGTGCCGACCTCGGCGAACGCCAGCTCGACGAAGCGGCGGACGCTGGTCGTCACGCCTGTGGCGAGCACCCAGTCCTCGGGCGTATCGTGCTGGACGATCCGCCACATGCCCTCGACATAGTCGCGCGCATGGCCCCAGTCGCGCTGTGCATCGAGATTGCCGAGGTACAGCATGGCCTGCGTACCCTTCTCGATCGCCGCGACGGCGCGGGTGATCTTGCGCGTCACGAAGGTCTCGCCGCGCAGCGGCGACTCGTGGTTGAACAGGATGCCGTTGGTCGCGTGGATGCCATAGGCCTCGCGGTAGTTGACCGTGATCCAGTAGGCATAGAGCTTGGCCGCGGCGTAGGGGCTGCGCGGGTAGAAGGGCGTCGTCTCCGACTGGCGCGGCTCCTGGATCAGGCCGTACAGCTCCGAGGTGGAGGCCTGGTAGAAGCGCGTCAGCTTCTCGCGGCCCAGGATGCGGATCGCCTCGAGCAGGCGTAGCGTGCCGATGCCATCGGCGTTCGCGGTATATTCGGGGGTCTCGAAGCTGACCGCGACATGGCTCTGCGCCGCGAGGTTGTAGATCTCGTCGGGCTGGGTTTCCTGGACCAGGCGGATCAGCCCGGTGCTGTCGGTCAGGTCGCCGTGGTGCAGGAAGAAGTTCGTCGCGCCCTCGTGCGGGTCGCGGTACAGATGATCGATCCGGGTGGTGTTGAAGCTGCTGGCGCGACGCTTGACGCCGTGGACGATGTAGCCCTTGGCGAGCAGCAACTCCGACAGGTACGCCCCGTCCTGGCCGGTGACGCCGGTGATAAGCGCGGTTTTGGTCAAAGCAAATTCCGAAGGGGCAGTGCGGGGGGAGCGGCCCTCTAGCCCAACGCGGCGGGTCGTGTCCATTTTGCCGCGGCCAGCCGGAGAAGCTGCGGCAGTACCAGGACGCCGCTGAACCCGGTGACGACGAGGATGACCGGGATCGGTACGCCGCCGCTCGCGGCCGCCCCCGCGGCGAGTGCGGCACCGACGATGAAGAAGGCGCTGATGAAGGCATTCGCCGCGATCGCCCCGGCGCGAACGTGTGCGCCGCTCGCGGTCGCCATGATCGCGTAGAGCGGCACCGAGAAGACACCGCCCGCCGCCGCGAGCACGAACAGGTCGACGACGATGCGCCACGCCTGGGGTTCTGCGAAGAACGCCGACCAGCCGAGCGGGGCGGCTGGAACGGGCAGGGCGCGCAGGGCGAACAGCAGCTCCACACCCGCCAGCGCCAGCACGATTAGCGCCCATGGGGCGGCGCGTGCCGAAATCTGGCCCTTGAGCAGCCGCGCCACCCCGATGCTCCCCGCCGCGACGCCGACGGAGAAGATCGCGAGGAAGCTCGTCGCGACATCGGCGCTGGCGTTGAGGCCGCCTTTGACGAGCGGGATGAACTGCGTCGTGTAGACCGTGCCGAACCCCCAGAACCATGAGATCGCGATCGTCGCGTCGCGCACCGCGGGGTTGACGTAGGTGCCGCGCAGGATGGTCAGCGTCGACGTCCAGGGGTTCCAGTCGACGGGCCCGGCGTCGGCCGCGGGCGGCGCCGGGGGAATGCCGCGCGCGCTGAGCCAGCCGATGACCGCGACGACCAGGATGCCGATCGCCGCGAGATCGGGCGCAATCAGCCCGCCGAGCACCTGACCGGTGAGGATTGCGACGAAGGTGCCGCCCTCGATCAGCCCGGTGCCGGTCAGTACCTCGCGCCCATCGAGATGCTGCGGCAGGATCGCGTATTTGATCGGGCTGAAGAAGGTCGAATGTACCCCCAGAAGAAAGATGACGGCGAGCAGCAGCGGGATCGAATTGCCGTGCAGCGCGAAGGCGCCCAGCGCCATGATGCCGATCTCGCACAGCTTGACGACGCGGGCGATCTTCGCCTTGTCGATGGCGTCCGCCAGCGTGCCCGCGATGCCTGAGAACAGCAGGAAGGGCAGCATCAGCATGCCCGCGGCGATGCTGACCAGCCCCGCCGCGCCCGCCGGATCGTCGGCAAGCAGCCGGTAGGTGACGAGAAACAGCATCGCGGTCTTGAACAGATTGTCGTTGAACGCATTGAGGAACTGCGTGACGAACAGCGGCGCGAAGCGGCGGGTGGTGAGAAGCGTCACTATGCCATGCTAGCGTAGCGCGTCCGAATTGGAACAGGGAGACGGTCATGGCGCAGCAGCTTCTCGATCTCATCGACCGCTTTGGCGGCGCGCAGGCGGTGTCCGCCATGGCGGCGCGTGTCGGCATCTCGCCCGAACAGGCGCAGGCCGCGATGGCCGCGCTGATGCCCGCAGTCGCCGGCGGCATCGCCAAGGCCGACCCGGCGGCGATCGACGCCGCTGCCGCACCCGCCGCCGATGTTACGCCCGCGTCGGACGCCGGGGTCGGTGCGGGGTCGGAACTTGTCGGGCAGATCTTCGGGTCGAACGCGCCCGCGGTCACTGCGCACGCGGCACAGGCGACGGGGCTCGATGCCGGCATCCTCGCGCAGCTGCTGCCGATGGTGACGACGCTTGCGGCCGGTACACTCGCGGGCAAGGCGAGCGGGCCGCAGGGCGCGGCGGGGACGCTGGCGGGGCTGCTCGACCGCGACGGCGACGGCAATCCCCTGGACGAAATCATGGGTTTCGCCGGCAAGCTGTTCGGACGCTGAGGCGGCCCCTATGTTGATCCGATGACCAAGGCACGCCGTTCGAACGACTGGGGCTTCCCGCGCTGGCGCGACTATGGGTCGGGCAGTGCGGCGGCGACGGTGCGCCTGTGCGACCGCGACGGCTGCACCAACCCCGGCGACCGGCCCGCGCCCAAGGCGCCCAACCGCCCCGAACGCTGGTATTTCTGCGAGACGCACGCCGCTGAATACAACGCCCAGTGGAATTATTTCGAGGGGCTGACCGCCGAGGAGGCGAAGGCGCGCGAGGCCGATGCCGAGGGTGAGACGCAGTTCAAGCGCGCCTCGCACTGGGCCTGGGCCGGCCCCGGCGATGGCCGCCGCAGCCGCGCCGAGCGCGACGCGCTGACCGCGCTCGAGCTCGACGACGATGCCGACATGGTCGCGGTCAAGGCCGCATATCGCCGGCTCGCCAAGGCGAACCACCCCGACGTACGCCCCAACGACGCGGGCGCGGCGCAGCGCTTCCAGACGGTGCAGGCGGCCTATGCCGTTCTGGTCGCACATGACGAGGCGGCGAACGCGGCCCGTTGACGGTTTCATATCGCGTCCGGCTTTGCTAGGCTCCCCCGTGAGTTGAGCGGGCGTCGGGGGCGATGGCGGGACGAGGTTTCATCGGGCTGATCGCCGCCGCCCTCGCGTTGAGCGGTTCGGCGGCGGCCGTCGATCGGCACGAGGGCGTCGCGACGTGCAGCGGCTCGACCTGCCACGGCCGCCAGCTCGCCACCGGCAAGACCGTCCGCCAGAACGAGCTGCTGACCTGGCAGGACGAGACCAGCATCGCCGGCGTCCACTCGCGCGCGTGGCGCGTCCTGCTGCAGCCGCGCGCCAAGGCGATCGCCGCGCGTCTCAACATCGGCGCGCCCGAGACGGCGGCGGAGTGCGTGTCGTGCCACGGTGACGCGACCCCGCATCGGGGCGCGCGCTTCCGCATGGACGACGGGGTCGGGTGCGAGGTCTGCCACGGCGGCTCGACGCGCTGGGTTGCGAGCCACATCCGCGTCGGGGTCAGCCACGCCGACAACGTCCGCGCCGGGATGACGCCGGTCAACGACGTGCGGACTCGTGCCGGGGTCTGCCTCGACTGCCACTTCGGCTCCAGCAAGCCCGGGCAGTTCGTCACCCACCGCGTCATGGCGGCGGGCCACCCGCGCGTCGCGTTCGAGCTCGACCTGTTCACCGCGCTGCAGCGCCACCACGACGAGGATGCCGATTACGTCCAGCGCAAGGGCCGCGCCGGGGGCGTCAAGACCTGGGCGGTCGGGCAGGCGCTGGCGCTCGAGCGCGCGCTGACCCTGTTCCAGGGGCGGGGCATGGCGGGGTCGTTCCCCGAATTCTATTTCTTCGACTGCCGGTCGTGCCACCGCACTTTCAGCGACGATCCGGCCGCCAAGCTGGCGATCCGCAACAACCCGGCGCGGCCGTTCATGCTCGGCAATGTCGTGTTCAATGACGAGAACCTGATCATGCTGGGCGCCGCCGCACGCGCGGTCGATCCGGCGCTCGCTGCGCGGCTGGACGTGCAGGCGAAGGCCTTCCACGCGGCGCTCGGTCAGGACCGGGCGGGCGCACTTAAGGCGACCGCCGCGCTGGCGGCGACGGCCCGCGCGCTGGCGGCGCGCTTCGCGGCGAGCAGCTTCTCGCGGGCCCAGACGCTGGCGATGCTGCGCGACGTGACCAGCGGAGCCGCGGCGGCGGCGGCGACCGACTATCAGGGTGGTGTCCAGGCGGTGATGGCGGCGGAGACTTTGCTCGCCGCGATGGTCGCCGACGGGCAGGTCGGGCAGGCGCAGGCGCGCGCCGCACGCCCCGACATCGACCGCGCCTATGCCGCGGTGCGCGACGCGAATGCGTACCGGGCAAATGATTTCCGCGCCGCGATGGCGCGTGTCGGTGGAGTTGGGCGATGAGGGCCATTGCCGCACTGACTGCATTGTCGCTGACCCTCGCGGCCTGCGGGGGCGGCTCGACGGGCGGCAGCGACAGCGGCGGCGTCCCCGCACCGACCCCCGGCCCCACGCCGACCCCGACCCCGACCGGTGTCTACCCCGTCCCCGCGCAGGAGGCGCTGACCGTCGCGGAGGTCGAGCGCATCGTCGCGCAGGCCGTGGCGGAGGCGAGCGCGCGCAGCGCGCCCGCGGTGATCGCGGTCGTCGACCGCGTCGGCAATCCGCTCGCGATCTTCACGATGACCGGCGCGCGCGCCACCGCGACGCTGCGGCCGGGCACCAGCGGCAACACCGACCTGCAGGGGGTCAGCGTGCCGGCGCAGCTCGCCGCCCTCGCGAAGGCAATCACCGGCGCGTATCTCAGCTCGGGGGGCAATGCCTTCTCGACGCGCACCGCGAGTCAGATCGTCCAGGAGCATTTCCCGCCGTCGGCCGCTGCGCGCGGCCTCGAGAGCGGCCCGTTGTTCGGCGTGCAGTTCAGCCAGCTGCCTTGCTCCGACCTGTCGGCGCGCGCCGCCCAGGGCCTGATCGGGCCCAAGCGCTCGCCGCTGGGACTCGCGGCCGACCCCGGCGGGCTGCCGCTCTACAAGAACGGCGTGCTCGTCGGCGGCATCGGCGTGATGAGCGACGGCGATTACGGCTTCGACCCCGAGATCCAGGACGTCGATACCGATGACGAGGAGCTCGTCGCGGTCGCCGGCAGCACGGGGTTCGCGGCCCCGACCGAAATCCGCGCCGAGCGTATCACCGTCGACGGCACCACCCTGCGCTTCACCGACCGCGATACCGAAAGCCTCCGTTCGACGCCCGCCAGCGCGCCCGGCTTCGCGACCGTCAACGGCACGCGCGGCAGCCTGACCGCCATTCCGGGCTACTACAACTCGGCCGCGATCCAGGCGGGAACGCCCTACGGCAGCGAGGCCTCGGGGCTGCGCAAGGCGACTGCGGCAGAATTCGACAACCCCGACGCCTTCATCCTGACGAACGGAGCGGGCGGCAACCGCTACGCGCCGCGCGGGGGCTCCGACGCCGCCGAGGTCGCGCAGCCGCTGACCGCGGCCGAAACGCGCGCGTTGCTCGAAGAGGCGTTCAAGATCATGACGCGCGCCCGCGCGCAGATCCGCCGGCCGCTCGACAGCCGCGCACAGGTCAGCATTTCGATCGTCGACACGCGCGGGCAGGCGCTCGGCATCGTGCGCGCCCCCGATGCGCCGATCTTCGGTACCGACGTCAGCCTGCAAAAGGCGCGCTCGGTGGCGTTCTTCTCAGGCGCACGCGCCGGGGCGGACCTCGCGGGCGTCACCACCGCGGCGGGCGGCCCCGACGCCAACGTCCGCGATTACGTGACGCGCATCAACGCTCTCGTGCCTGGCCTCTTGTCCGGACAATTCGCCGTGACCGACCGCGCCATCGGCAACCTCGCGCGGCCCTATTTCCCCGACGGCGAGGTGGCGCGCGGGCCGGGGCCATTGTCGCGCCCCATCGCCAATTTCTCGCCCTTCTCGACCGGGCTGCAGTCGGCGCTGATCGCGCAGAACCTCGCGCTGGCCTTGTCGGCGAGCGACACGCCGCAGGCCTGCACCTTCCTGCCCGGCCCCAACCGGCTGGCGAACGGCCTGCAGATCTTCCCGGGCGGTGAGCCGATCTATCGCGGCAACGTGCTGATCGGTGCGATCGGCGTGTCGGGCGACGGCATCGACCAGGATGACATGATCGGCTTCCTGGGGCTGTTCAACGCCGGGTCGCGCCTCGGCGGGGCGCTCGGCAACCCGCCCGCGGCGATCCGCAGCGACCAGATCGTTATCGCGACGCCGCCGTCGAACACGCGCCTGCGCTACGTCAATTGCCCGTTCGCGCCGTTCGTCGACACCGCCGACCAGAATGTCTGCCAGGGCAAATGAGCGCGCTGCTCGCCCTGAGCATGGCGGCTGCCGTCCCCGCCGCAAATCTGGTGGTGCTCGCCCCCGCCCTCGCGGTCGCGCAGGCCGAGCCCGAAGACCCCCGCCGCATCCCCGGGCGCGAGCGCGACCCGCCGCTGCCGCCGCGTATCGAGCAGCGCAACGAGGGCGCGGTCCGCGCGCCGCCGCCCGAGGCGTTCCCGCAGGATCACATCCCCGTCCCCGACCGCTGGCGGCTGGCGGAATCGCTCGGCCTCGTGAAGCCGCGCTGGTTCGACCCGTACAACCAGAACAAGCTGAAGGGCGACGTGCCGCTGCCCGGCCACGAGGACCTGTTCCTCAGCCTCAACGCGGTCAGCGACACGGTGTTCGAACCGCGCAGCTTCCCCATCCCCGTCGGCGTCCAGACCACCGAAAAGCCAGGCAGCATCGACACGTTCGGGCGCGACTACAGCATCGTCGCGAGCCAGACCTTCATTCTGGGCGCGTCGCTGTTCAAGGGCTCGACGGCGTTCAAGCCGCCCGATTACGAGGTGCGCGTCGCGCTCGCCTTCAACGCCAACTACGTCAACGTGCCTGAAAAGCGCGTGCTGTTCGTCGAGCCGTCGCGCGGCTCCGACCGCACCGACGCGTTCATCGGCGTGCAGGAGCTGTTCTTCGACTATCACCTGCGCAACGTCAGCGACCGCTACGACTTCGACTCGATCCGCGTCGGCATCCAGCCCTTTTCGACCGATTTCCGCGGCTTCCTGTTCCAAGACAACCAGCTCGGCATCCGCCTGTTCGGCGACCGCGACAACAACCGCTGGCAGTATAATCTCGCGGCCTTCGTGCGGATCGAGAAGGACACGAATTCGGGACTGAACGACGTCACCCAGCGGCCGCGCGACGACTACGTGCTGATCGCCAACCTGTACCGCCAGGACCTGCCCGTCCCCGGCCTGACCAGCCAGATCACCGCGGTCTACAACCGCAACCGAGAGGCCGACGAGACGCACCTCGACGACAACGGCTTTCCGGCGCGCCCCGCGCTGATCGGCAACATCCGGCCGCGCGACTATGACATCGTCTATCTCGGCTATAACGCCGACGGGCGGATCGGGCGGGTCAATCTGACCGCGAGCGTCTACGGCGCGCTCGGCACCGACCGCAATTCGATCTTCACCAACCGCGAAGCCAAGGTCCGCGCGCTGTTCGCGGCTGCCGAGGCGAGCCTCGATTTCGACTGGGTGCGGGTCAAGTTGTCCGGACTTTACGCGAGCGGCGACAAGGACCCCTACGACGATACCGAGCACGGCTTCGACGCGATCTTCGAGAACCCGCAGTTCGCCGGCGCCGACACCAGCTACTGGATCCGCCAGACGATCCCCTTCGCCGGCGGCGGCCGCGCGGTATCGGTCAACAGCCGCAACGGCGTCCTCAACAACCTGCGCTCGTCGAAGGAAGAGGGCCAGTCGAACTTCAATAACCCCGGTACCATTCTGGCGGGCATCGGCGCCGACTTCGACGTGCTGCCCGAGCTGCGCCTGTCGGCGAACGTCAACAACATCTGGTTCGACACCACCGAGATCCTCCAGGCGCTGCGCGTCGAGGGGTCGATCCCGCACGATGTCGGCCTCGATGTCTCGGCGGCGGCGATCTACCGCCCGAAGTTCACGCAGAACCTGGTGTTCCGCCTGTCGGGCGCGATCTTTGACCCCGGCGCGGGTTTCCGCGACCTGTTCGCGACGTCGAACGGCAACAAGCGCTTCTACAGCGTCCTGTTCAACGCGATCCTGAGCTACTGATGCGCTGGCGGGTCGCCCTCATCCTCGCGGCGCTGGCCGGCGGCGCGATCGCGTCGGAGGGCGAGAAGCCCGTCGAGCGCAACTGGGTCCGCGCTCCCGACGCGCCGCGCTCGCAGACGGCAGAACAAGCCGCGGGCAAGACGCGGGGCTGCATGTCGTGCCACACCGCGACCGACGAATGGACGATGCACAAGTCGGGCGCGGTCGTGCTCGGCTGCACCGACTGCCACGGCGGCGATGCGACCGTCGTCGCCGCGAAGGGGCTCGGCAAGAAGGACTCCGCGTACGTCGCGGCGCGCGACAAGGCGCACGTCCTGCCGCGCTACCCGGGCGCGTGGCACTTCCCGCACACGGCGAACCCGAAGCAGAGCTACACCCTGCTCAACAAGGAAGCGCCCGAGTTCATCCGCTTCGTCAATCCGTCGGACTACCGGGTGGTGCGTGAAAGCTGCGGCGCCTGCCACATGGACACGATCGTCGCCGCCGAACGCTCACTGATGTCGACCGGCGCGATGTTCTTCGGCGGGGCGAGCTACAACAACGGCATCCTGCCCTTCAAGAATTACGCGATCGGCGAGGCGTACACGCGCGAAGGCGAGCCCGCGCGGCTGCAGTCGGCGGGCATCGAGCCCGGGCTGCTGACCGAGGACGAGAAGAAGCGCGGCGCGATCGGCACTTTGTACCCGCTGCCCAAGTGGCAGGTGCTGGCGCCGGGCGACATCTTCCGCGTCTTCGAACGCGGCGGCCGCAACATCGTCACCCAGTTCCCCGAGATCGGCCTGCCCAACGCCAACGGCGCGCTGCAGCGGCTCGAGGAGCCCGGCCGCCCCGACATCCGCCAGTCGAACCGCGGTCCCGGGACGGGCCTGCGCATCTCGGTGCCGGTCATCAACATCCACAAGACGCGCCTCAACGACCCGTTCACTTGGTTCATGGGCACCAACGACCAGCCCGGCGACTATCGCACCTCGGGCTGCGCGGCCTGCCACGTCGTCTACGCCAACGACCGCGAGCCGCGCCATTCGGGTCCCTGGTCGACCTTCGGCCGCGACGGCAAGAGCTTCAGCAGCGACCCGACGATCCCCAAGGACGAGCCCGGCCACCCGATCAAGCACATGTTCACGCGCGCCATCCCGACCGCGCAGTGCATGAACTGCCACATGCACCAGCCCAACATGTTCGTGAACTCCTACCTCGGCTACACGATGTGGGATTACGAAAGCGACGCTCCCGCCATGTGGCCGGAGAAGCAGAAATACCCGACCGCGAAGGAACAGCGCGAGGTCCTCGACCGCAATCCCGAGGGTGCGGCACCGCGCGGCAAATGGGCCGACATCGACTTCCTGCGCACCGTCAACGACCGCAACCCCAGCCTCAAGGACACGCAGTTCGCCGACTACCACGGCCACGGCTGGAATTTCCGCGCCGTGCTGAAGCGCGACCGCGACGGCAATTTGCTCGACCAGGACGGCGCAATCGTCGCCAACGACGACCCCGAGAAGTGGCGGCGCAAGGGCGAGGGGCAGTTCGTGCCCCCCGGCACCAACCCCGGCAAGACCGTCCATATGATGGACATCCATGCCGAGAAGGGTATGCAGTGCGTCGACTGCCACTTCGCGCAGGACGGCCACGGCAACGGCCTGATCCACGGCGAGGTCGCGAACGCGGTCGAGATCGGTTGCAAGGACTGCCACGGCACCGCCAAGACCTATCCGACGCTGCGCACTTCGAATCTCGCGGCCTCGCCAGAGGGCAACGACCTGACGCTGATCCGCAACCCCGACGGGCGGCGGCGCTTCGAATGGGTCGAGCAGGACGGGCGGCGCGCGCTGCTCCAGCGCTCGGTCGACGGCACGCAGGAGTGGCGCATCCACCTGACCAAAGACTCGGTCACGCGCGGCCACCCCGACTTCAACCCCAAGGCGGCACGCGCCAAGCTGATGGGCCGGCCTGGCCCCGACGGAAAGCTGAACTTCGGCCCCGGCGTCGGCGACCTCGCGCACAAGGACGAGGAGATCGCCTGCTATTCCTGCCATCTGTCTTGGACCACCAGCTGCGGCGGCTGCCACCTGCCGATCGAGGCGAACTGGAAGACGACGAGCCACAAGTACGACGGCGAGGAGACGCGCAACTACGCGACCTACAACCCGCAGGTGGCGCGCGACGACATGTTCCAGCTCGGCAAGCACCAGACGACGAAGGGCAATATCGTCGCGCCGATCCGCAGCAGCTCGGCGCTGATCCTGTCGTCGACCAACATCAATCGCGAGCGGATCTACGTCCAGCAGCCGCCGATCTCGGCCTCGGGCTATTCGAGCCAGGCGTTCGGCGCGCATTTCCCGCACACCGTGCGGACGACCGAGACCAAGACGTGCAGCGACTGCCACCTGTCGGACGCCGACGACAATAATGCGATCATGGCGCAGCTCGTCCTCAACGGCACCAACTTCGTCAATTTCGTCGGGATGCACGCCTTCGTCGGGCTGGGCGCGGGCCTCGAGGCGGTGCGCGTCACCGAGTGGGACGAGCCGCAGGCGGTGTTCGGCTCTTACCTGCAGCGCTACGCCTATCCGGACTATTGGAAGGCGCATGTCGAGCGGAACGGCCGGGAGCTGATCGACTGGAACCGCGGCCTGATCGTCGATTCGAAGTCAAAGTACCGCGGCGAGACGCGCGCGATGGAGGAAATCCGCAACGTCACGCAGCGCACCGGCGGTGCGGTCAAATGCCTGCAGCTGCGCGGCGAATATCTCTACGTCGCCGAAGGCAAGGGCGGCTTCACCGCGTACGACGTCGCCAATATCGGCAACAAGGGGATCAGCGAGAAGATCGTCGCCTCGCCGTTCTCGCGCCTCGGCCACCGCACCCACATCGACACGCCCGACGCGACCTGCATGGCGCTGCCGACCAACCAGTCGATCAGCGTCAAGCGCAACGAGGACATGCTGGCGGGCGAGAAGGCGAACCCCGACACGCCGTCGAACCAGGAACAGCCCTTCCACCCGATCTATCGCTACGCGGTGATCACCGACGCGGTCGACGGGCTGATCCTCGTCGACATCGACACGCTGACCGACCGCGAGCCGCGCAACAATTTCTTCAAGCGCGCGGTGACGTGGAACGAGGGCGGCGTGCTGACCGGCGCGCGCTTCGTGACGCTCGCCGGGCACTTCGCCTATATCGCGACGCCGCGCGGCGTCGTGGTCGTCGACCTCAACGTGCCGACCAGGCCCCGTCTGGCGGCGAACGTGCCGATGGCCGATCCGCGCGGCATCGCGGTGCAGTTCCGCTACGCCTTCGTCACCACCGCGCGCGGGCTGGAGACGCTCGACATCACGCGCCTCGGGTCCCCCGTCGTCGTCGGCACCGTGCTGCCGATCAAGGACGCGCGCCGCGTCTATGTCGCGCGCACCTTCGCCTACATCGCGGCGAAGGCCGAGGGGCTGGTCATCGCCGACGTCAAGAACCCGCTCAAGCCCAGGTCGTACGGCGCCTACACCTTCGACGGGAAGCTGAACGATGCCGAGGACGTCATCGTCGGCAGCACCAACGCCTCGCTGTTCGCGTACGTCGCCGACGGGCGGAACGGGATGAAGGTGCTGCAGCTGACCTCGCCGTCGTCGCAGCCCAATTTCTACGGCTTCTCGCCGCCGCCGGTGCCCGAACTCATCGCCTGGGCGCGCACCGCGTCTCCCGCGCTGGCGCTGTCGAAGGGCCTCGACCGCGACCGCGGCGTCGACGAGAGCGGCCACCAGATGGCGGTCTTCGGCCGCCTCGGCTCGCGCCCCTTCACCCGCGCCGAGATGGAGCGCCTGTTCCTCGACGCGCGCGGGGTGCCGTGGAAGGTCGCCGACAGCGTCGACATGAAGGACTGGTCGCCGCTGCGGCGGTGAGGCTCAGGCGGGTTCGCGCTCGCCCACGATCTTCGCCACTTCGCCCTGCATCCTCGCGTTGAAGCGCGCGAGGACGGGGTGGTCGCCGCCCGAGCCGAACTGGGTGACGAGGTCGCGGCCGTTCCAGTAGTGGAGCGCGAAGCCCGGGCTTTCGGCGACGATCATGTCGCGGCCGTCGGGGCGTGTCGTGTCGAGGTCGCGGAAGTCGAGCGCGACCTGCGGCGCGGTCGCCGGGCAGACGCACAAGGTGGTGCCCGCAAACCCCGTCGTCATGCCGCGATGCAGATGCCCGCTGAGCAGGCGCACGACATGGCGATGGCGCGCGACGACGCCGTGCAACGCCTCGATCCAGTCGGCGCGCGGGTCCTCGGTCATCCAGGCATTGCCGCTTTCGAGCGGCGGGTGGTGGAGCGCGATGATCGTCGGGCGGTCGGACGCGGCCAGCGTCGCGTCGAGCCACGCGGCGCGGCCCGCGTCGAAGCTGCCGCCATGCAGACCCTCCTCGAGCGTGTCGAGCATGACGAAGCGCAGCGGCCCGGCATCGAAGGCATAATGGACGAAACCGTCCTGCGTGCGCGGCAGGCTGGAAAACACGCTGTTGAAATTCTCGCGCACGTCGTGGTTGCCCAGGATCGGCCAGACCGGGAAGGGAAGCGCGTCGAACACCGTCTTCAGCGTCCGGTACGACGGGATCGTGCCGTGTTCGGTCAGGTCGCCGGTGGCGATGCACAGGTCGGGGCGGCGGCCGTCGGCGGTCAGCGCGGCGAGCACGCTGTCGAGCCGCTTGCGGTTCAACTCGTTCGGGTCACCGGGCTGGAAACCCAGGTGAATATCGGTGATCTGCGCGATCAGCATCGCGAAAGACGTGGCTGGCCCATCGGCAGGCGGCCCCCTTTCCCGCTACCATCCGAAGATACGGGCAGGGTGGCCAAAACGACGCAGGCAAGCAAGCCGTTCATTGCATTAGCGGTTCATTTTTCGGTCGCCTGGTACACGCCGTCCCAGTCCGCCCCCGGCGGCGCGACACGATAGGCGGCGATGCGTTCGGCATAGATGCCCTGCAGTTTTTCGAGGCCGGCCGCCGCGAGCACGGCTTCGTCGAGCACGGCCTGGGCGGCGTCCCAGTCCTGCGCCCGGTAGGCCGCCAGCATCGCGGCGTGCCGCTCGCGCAACGCCGCGAAGCCCGGCGGCGGCGCCTCGGGGGTGCCGAGCAGCGCGTAGATCCGCTCGGGCGCGTCGCGGCCGACGACGCGGACGGCATCGAGTTCGAGCAATGCAAAGCCGTCGAGGCGGCTGGCGAGCTCGGCGCCGACCGCGACCGCGACGCCGTAATATTTGGTCAGCCCCTCGATCCGGCTCGCGAGGTTCACGGTGTCGCCGATGATCGAATAGCTGAGCCGCTGTGCCGACCCCATGTTGCCGACGCAGCAGCGCCCGGTGTTGAGCCCGATGCCGATCTTGACGCCGCCCGGCCACAGGCTGCCCGGCGGACGCGGGTCGAGCGCGTTCAGCCGCGCCAGCTCGTCGACCATCGCCAGCGCGCCGCGCGCCGCGTTGGTGGCATGGTCGGGATCGTCGAGCGGGGCGTTCCAGAACGCCAGCACCGCGTCGCCGATATATTTGTCGATCGTCGCCTTCTTCGCGAGCAATATGTCGGTCATGGGGGTCAGGAATTCGATCAGGAACTTGATGATCTCCTGCGGCCCCAGGCTCTCGGAGATGCGGCTGAAGCTGCGGACGTCGCAGAACATCACCGTCATGTCGCGCTCCTCGCCGCCCAGCTGGAGCTGGCCCGGATCGCGCGCGATGCGCTCGACGAGTTCGGGGCTGAGGTAGCGGTCGAACGCCTGGTGGATGTAGCGCCGCGCGCTCTCCTCGCGGTAGAAGGTGAAGGCGGTGACGAACATGTACGCGCTCAGCACCGCGAGCGCCGGGACGGTCGGGTCGATCAGCAATTGCTGGTCGCGGTAGGCGTACCAGGATGCGGCGAAGACCCCGCCGACCATGAGGAAGAACAGCACGCCGCCGCGCGTCGCACCGAGCCGCGGCAGTGCCAGCGACAGCGTCAGGCCGAAGACGACGAGCAGCAGCCGCTCGACCCCCGGCGCCCAGTCGGGCCGCACCACGAACCTGCCCAGGATCATCTGCTCGACCGCCTGGGCGTGGACGATGACCCCCAGCTCGCGCTCGCGCACCGGCGTCGCGACGAGGTCGCGCAGGCCCGCCGCGCCCGTGCCGATGAAGACGATGTTCCCTGCGAACAGCGCCTGCAGCTGCGCCGGGCTGTACGCGCCGGTCAGGATCTTCCACGCGGGCACGATGCGGTCGGGGCGCGGCTCGGTGTAGTTCATCCACAGCTCGCCCGCCGGCGTCGTCGGAATCTCGAAGTCGCCGACCTTGATCTTGACGACCCCCGCCTCGCCGCCGCCCATCTCGCCGCTGCCGTCGGTACCGCGGATGACGAGTGCCCCCGCCTGTTGCGCGACCCGCAGCGCCTCGAGGCTGAGCGAGGGGACGATCTGGTCGCCGACGCGGGCGAGCAGGGGCGCGCGGCGGATGATGCCGTCGCTGTCGCCGACGATCGACACGAAGCCCGCGCCGGCTGCCGACTTCGCCAGCACCGGCAGCGGCACGATCGCGCCCGCGAACGCCGGCAGCGCGGCATCGATGGGGGAGCCGAGGACCGCGACCCCGGCCTTCTGCTCGGGCCGCGCCGGGTTGGCGTCGCGGGTCATGAAGAAGCCCGGGATCGACGGCGCGGTGCCGAGCGCCTGGCCGAACAGCGCATCGTGATCGGCCATGCGCGCGACATCGGCATAGTCGCCCCGCGCGTCGGGGCTGGCAGCGAGCATCTTCGCGACGCGCGACGGCGACGTGCGGTCGCTTTCCGAGAACACGATATCGAAGGCGATCGCGGCGGCACCGGCGTCGGTCAGCAATTTGGTCAATCGTGCAACATCGGTGCGCGGCCAGGGCCATTGGCCGAGGCGCTGGAGCGTCTCGTCGTCGATGTCGACGACCTTGACCGGGGCGGGCTCGTAGGGGCGAGGAGCCGCGCGCTGATAGGTGTCGAACAGCAGATTGCCGAGCTGGCGCAGCACCGGCACCTCGGCGACGTGGAGCGCGAGCAGGACGAGTGTCGCGGCGATGCCGGGCAGCGCGAGCACTGCCTTGCCCGTCCACAGGTCGCGCAGCCGTGATCGCAGCGTTCGCGCCATCCTACCCCCGGCGGCGACGATAGCGCCGGGCGGTCAGTCTATCCAGTCACGCCGTAACGGCCGGATCGCGCACGCCATCAGCACGGCGGCGAGCAGGTAGAAGCCGAGGCCGAAGACCACCGCCATGCGCAGCGCCTCGTTGCCGTACAGCGGCGTCAGCCGGTCGGCGAGATTGCCGAGGATCAGCGTGCCCGCCCCCAGCCCGATCAGGTTGTTGATCAGCAGGAAGCACGCCGACGCCGTCGCGCGCTCGGCGGCGGGGACGAGGTGCTGGACCGCGGTGATGACCGGCGCGAGCCAGACGTACGCCAGCGCCTGGGGGATCAGGAACAGCACGAAGGCGAGGCCCGCCGATCCCGACAGGGCACCGGCGGCGAAGAGCGGCACCGCGGCGACGAAGGCGATCGCCGGCAATTTCGCATAGCCGCCGCGGTCGGCCGCACCGACGCGGTCGCCGATCCAGCCGCCCGCCAGCACGCCGGCGGTGCCGCCGATCAGCAGCACCGCGCCGAAGAAGCGCGACGTCTCGATAAGGTCGAGGCCGAGGCTGCGCTGGAGCAGCGACGGCAGCCAGAAGGCGAGGCCGTAGCCGAGCGTCGAACTCGACGCCGCGCCCAGCGCCAGCAGCCAGAAGCTCGACTTGCGCGCGAGGCGGCGCGCGACGGGGGCGAAGCGGACCTTCGGTGCGGCCACGGCGACCGCGGCGGGCTCGCGCACGAACCAGCCGAACAAGGGCGCGAGCACCGCGCCCGCGACGCCGACGGCGATGAAGGCGGTGCGCCAGTCGACGAGGCTCGCCACATAGCCGCCGAACAGCACGCCGATCGCCGAGCCGAACGGGATGCCGAGCGAATAGATGCTGAGCGCCCGGGCGCGCTGTTTGGGCGGAAAACTGTCGGCGATCACCGCGTACGACGGCGCGACGCCGCCCGCCTCGCCGACCCCGACGCCGAGCCGGCACAGAAACAGCTGCACGTACGAGCCTGCGAAGCCGCACAGCGCGGTAAACCCGCTCCACACCGCGAGCGAAATGGCGATGACGCGCACCCGCCCCGTGCGGTCGGCCAGCACCGCGAGCGGCACCGCCAGCGTCGAATAGAGCAAAGCGAAGGCGATGCCGCCGAGCAGCCCGAGCTGCGTGTCGCTCAGCTGCAGCTCCGCCTTGATCGGCCCGGCGAGGATGCCGAGGATCTGGCGGTCGACGAAATTGAAGATGTAGACGAGGAGGAGGGCGGCGAGGGTCAGGTTGCGGCGGGTTAACATCTAATCTCTTTCGTCATCCCCGCGAAGGCGGGGACCCATAAGCCAAGACCTTCGGGAGGAGAAAGCCTCTCACCCCAGCGGTGGTGATTATGGGTCCCCGCCTTCGCGGGGATGACGAACCTGCGCTCAGAACTTCATGCCCACCGTCGCATACACTTGCCGCGGCGCGCCGTAATAGGCCGTCAGAACGCCCTCGCGCCCCAGCGACGGCACGAAGGCACCCGCAGCGTTGAACGCGCCGAAGACATAGCCGCTGGTCTTGTAGCGCTTGTCGGTCAGGTTCTTGCCGTGCACGCCGACCGACCAGCGGTCGTCGTCGGAGCGCCAGACGAGGCTCGCGTCGAGCAAAGTGTACGCCTTCTGATCGAGCGGGCCGGCGATCTCGAACTGCGAGGTCTTCGACTTGTACGACAGCGCGGGCGCGATATCGACGATGCCGTCACCCATCAGGCTGAGCGGCACCGACACCGTCAGGCCCAGGCTCGCGGTATACTTCGGCGTGTTCTGGAACACGCGCTGTTTCGCCACATCGGTGCCCGTCGGCCCGATGAACTGCTTATACTTCGCGTCGATATAGCCGAACGAGAAGCCCAGGTTGACGTTCGACCCCGCACCCGCGAACTCCGGCGCGAGGCGTGCCAGCCCCTCGATCTCGAGGCCGTCGATCTTCGCCTTGCCGGCATTCGAGGTGACCCCGACGAAGGTGTCGTTGATGCCGTCGCCGTTCGAATCGAACCCGAACGAACCCGGCACCTGGACGTCCTTGTAGTCGGCATGGAACGCCGCGATGCTCAAGGAGAGGCGGCGGTCGAACAGGCTCGCCTTGTAGCCCAGCTCGTAGCTGTCGACGGTTTCGGGATCGAACGACAGGAAGTCGTAGATCTCGTTCGGGTCGCGCACGCCGTTCTTGTTGGTGTCGGGGGCCGCCGTGGACAGGCCGCGCGGGTCGAAGCCGCCGCCCTTGAAGCCCTTCGAATAGCTTGCGTACAGGTTGTGGTCGGGCGTCGGCTTGAAGCTGATCGAGGCGCGCGGCGTGAACTCCTTGAAGGTCGCCTCGCCGTTGAAGTTGGAGGTCAGCGCGCCGAGCTGGACGCCCGCACCGCCGAGTTCGGGCGACGCGCCGCCGATCAGGTTCTTGCGGATGATCACCGAATTGCGCTTGTCGTTGGTGTAGCGCCCGCCGACCGACAGGCTGAACTGCTCGGTGAAATCATAGGTGAAGTCGCCGAAGAAGCTGTAGGTCTTGGTGTCGACATCGCCGAAGGTCGACGCCGTGAAGCCCGGGAGGCCGAGCACCGCGCCGGTGGTGCCCAGGATCACGTCGAAGATGTTGAAGGCGTTGGCGTCGAGATAATAGAAGCCGAGCAGGCCGTTGAGCTTGTCGCTGCTGTACAGCAGCTGCAGCTCCTCCGACGTCTGCTTGTTCTTGTAGATCGCCGGCACGTCGACGTCCTGCGCGGGCAGGCTGTCGAAATCGATCGGCGTGTCGGTGCGGTCGCGGCGATACGCCAGGATGTTCTTCAGCGTGAAGGCGTCGGACAGCTTCCACGCGGCGGTGAAGCTGAAGCCGTACGCCTCGACCTTCTGCTCGGGCGTGTCGAGGCCCGAGCGCGTGTCGTAGACGTCGCGCAGGATCGGCGCGCCCGACACCGCGCCAATGGTCAGGCGGTGGCCCTGCTTGGGGTCGCTGTCGTCGCGGACATAGTCGGCGGTGACGCGCAGGCTGAGCGCGGGGTCGGGGTCGAACTCGGCGCTGAAGCGCGTTGCCCAGACGTCCTTGTTGTAGTTCTCGCGGTTCGGCAGCGTCAGGTTGTCGCCGAAGCCGCCGCGGCTCAGCCGCGCCACCGCGCCGCCGACGCGGAAGGTCGACGACAACGGCACCGAGCCGCTGACGATCGCATCGGCTTCCTTGTACATGCCGCCGGTCACGCGGACGTTGAGCTCGGCCTCGTCCGACAGGCGCTTGGTGACGTACTTGATCGCGCCGCCGATGGTGTTGCGGCCGTACAGCGTGCCCTGCGGCCCGCGCAGGATCTCGATGCGCTCGACATCGAACACGTCGAGCACCGACGCCTGCGGGCGGTTCAGATAGACGTCGTCGAGATAGATGCCGACGCCCGCCTCGAAGCCCGCCACCGGGTCCTGCTGGCCGACCCCGCGGATGAAGGCAGCGACGGTGGTGTTCGACCCGCGCGTCGGCTCGAAGGTGACGTTGGGAACGACCTGCGCCAGCTGGGTGATGTCCTGGATGCCGGCTGCCTCCAACTGCGCGCCGCTGAACGCCGTGACCGCGATCGGCACTTCCAGCAGCGTCTCGTTGCGGCGGCGGGCGGTGACGACGATCTCCTCGTCGGGGGTGGCGGCGGCGGCAGGCGCCGCGGTGTCGGGGGTCTGCGCCGTGGCGGGTGCCGTCAGTGCGGCAAGCGCGACACCGGCGAGGGCGAGCGCGCGCAGGTCGAATCGGTTGTGGATCATGGTCGTTCCCCCAAAGGATGCGTGCGGCTTGCGACCGCTTGACCGCCCGTGTACTGAAACCTGAACCGGGTTTCAACTCGGAAACGAGGGGATGATCGGATGAGCGAAGCGCGTGGCGCGCCGGCAACAGGGGACGACGCCAAGACGCCGCGGACCGAGCGCGGGCGGCGGACGCTGCGCGCCATCCTCGACGCCGCGGCGCAGGAGTTCGGCGAGCACGGCTTTCACGACGCCGCGATCGCGCGGATCACGGCGCGCGCCGGCGTCGCGTTGGGCAGCTTCTACACCTATTTCGACTCGAAGGAGGCGGTGTTCACCGCGCTGGTCCGCGACATGTCGGGGCAGGTGCGCGCGCACGTCGGCCCGCACATCCTCGACGCGCCCGACCGGCTGACCGGCGAGCGGCTGGGATTGCAGGCTTTTCTCGAATTTGTCCGGACACACCAGGCGCTGTACCGCATCCTCGACGAAGCCGAATTCGTCGACGCAGCCAGCTGGCGCGCGCATTACGAAACCACCGTCCAGGGCTATGTCGCCAGCCTGACCGCCGCCGCCGCACGCGGCGAGGTGCGGAGCGATGTCGGCGAGGTCCACGCCTGGGCGATCGTCGGGATGAACGTCTTCCTGGGGCTGCGCTACGGCGTCTGGGCAACCGACACGCCCGCCGGGGAAGTGGCGCAAATCGCCAACGACCTGCTGGTCAGGGGGCTGGCGCGGCGCGACTGACCGGGGCGGCACGCGGCGCGCAGACGAAGGCGCTGATGTACCACTGGGTGCGCCGCCGGCTGGCCTCGACCAGCGTGAAGGGCGCCCCGTTCTCGCTGCCCAGCGCGGCGTTCAGGCTGGTGCCGATCGCGGTTGCGGCGTCGCCTTCGCCGGGGCCGCTGTCGTAAACCACCCGCCGCCCGGCCTGTGCACCCGCCGCCGGATAGGTCGCCGACACCGACCGCACGCGGATCTGGCCGAGCGTCACGCCGGGTGCAATCGCCCGCCCGCTCTTCGCCGGTTCGGAGAGGCTGGCGCCCAGCTTTTTCGCGATCTCGGCGTTGACCGCGCCGTCGGGGCCGGAACACCAGAACAGGTCGACGTCCCACCCGGTCTGGCTGACCGGCGACAGGCGCACGATCGCCTCGCCCTTGGCGGCACGTACCGGGGGCTCGGCATCGGTCGCCGGTTTCTGCGTCGCCGCGGCGCTCGCCTCGGTCACCGTCGCGATCTTGGACACCTTGCCGCTGAACAGCAGCTGGGTGATCTGCGCCTGCTTCTCGGGGTCGGCGACCTCGACCTCGCCCAGGCTGTTGAGCACGGTCGCCTGCATCTGCTTCAGCCGCGCGGTCGCCTCCAGCTTCTCCGCATCCGCGACGTCGAACTCGACGAAGCTCGGCACCTTGCGGTTGGCGAAGGCGATCAGCCCGCGCAGCTTCGCGAGCTTCAGGTCCTGCTGACCGTCGAGGTCCTTCGCGAACAACAGCATGTAATCGGCGTAGAGCGCCCGGTAATAGGCCTCTTCGGCGGTCACTGCGGTACGGAAGGCGCTGTACTGCAGCTGCCGGTCCTTGACCCGGTTCGACAACAGGGTGTTGGCCGAAATGCCCGCCGCGATGATCGCCGCGACCAGCGCGATGATCTTGCCGATGCGTTCCACGACTTCGATCATCGCTGCCCTCCGGGTCCGGTGCCGGAATGATGACCGCGGCGGCGCGCGCGCGCAAGCCGGGCGTCGGCTTGCCTGTGGGGCGCGACGCCCCTATGCTGGCGCGTAACGACAAGCCTTTCGGTCGCGCGTCAGGCAACGGGGTGAGTAGCGATGAAGGCGGGGGCTTGGGCAGGCGGAGCGGTCGTGTCGCTCGGTGCAGTCATGCTGCTCGGCGCGGGTGCGGCGGCGGCGCAGACGCCGATCTATTTGTCCGCCGACGGCCGCGCGAGCATCAATCCCGATTTCGCCGACAGCCCGCCGGTGGCGAGCGACCCCGACTACGGCAAGGTCCTGGTCGCCCCCGACGATGTCGAATTCAACCTGGCGTACGCGCGCAGCCGGGCGTCGGCGGGCGATCTGGTGGGGGCTGCGGCGGCGCTCGAACGGCTGCTGCTCAACCGGCCCAACTGGCATGCGGCGCGGCTGTTCTACGCCGCCGTGCTGATCCGCCTCGACGATCTGCAGGCGGCGCGGCGCGAGCTGGCGCTGCTCAAGGATGTCCAGCTGACGCCTGAGCAGACCGCGGAGGTCGCGAAATACACCCGCCAGTCCGAACGCCGCGACGCGGGCTCGCGCCTGTCGGGGCAGGTCGCGCTCGGCGTCGCCTATGACAGCAACGCCGTCGGCAGTCTGGCGAACGCGGTCAACCTGGGTGCGGGTATCCCGATCGAGGACGACGGCCTGTCGGTGGTCGCGTCCGCCAGCCTCAGCGGCGCGACCCGCATCGGCAGCGGTGCCGAGTTGTTCGCGCAGATCAGCGGCCTGTCGAAGAGCGACGTGTCGGGCCCCGACCAGCGCTATGTGCGCGGCGACGCGCAGATCGGCGTCGGCTTCGCGGCGGGCGGGGTCGGCGTGCGTGTCGCGGCGGTGGCGCGCGACGTGTCGATCTTCGGCGATCATTACCAGTTCGACTATGGCGGCCGTGTCGAGCTGAGCCGCCGGCTGGGCACGCGCACCGCGCTCAACGCGTCGCTCGAAGTCGTCGACCAGGACTACGACAACGCGGGCTTCGCGCTGCCGGGCCTCGGCGACGGGCGCGACGGCACGCGCATCGACGGCAGCATCGGCATCTCGACGCGCCTGACCGCGCGCCAGACGTTGAGTTTCGAGGTCGGCTACGACGACAAGGACGCCGATTACCTGCCGTTCGCCTATCGCGGGCCGCACGCCAGCGCGGCCTATGCGGCGCTGCTCGGGCGCGGCGGTTATGCGAGCCTCAGCGCACAGGTGCGGCGCTACAACTACCGCGCGGCCGACCTGCTGATCTCGCCGGTCAAGCGCCGCGACACGCGC
The DNA here is from genome assembly GCF_007097155.1 of Glacieibacterium frigidum. Classification (GTDB taxonomy): domain Bacteria; phylum Pseudomonadota; class Alphaproteobacteria; order Sphingomonadales; family Sphingomonadaceae; genus Glacieibacterium; species Glacieibacterium frigidum. The sequence continues at coordinate 1,000,570 of NZ_VJWA01000002.1, read as the reverse complement.
AGCTTCTTCAGGGCAGCCCTCGGCGCACCGTTGTCGGCCTTCACCGCGAGCGGCGTGACCAGCGACTTCCGCGAGCGGCTGCTGCTGGAGGGCGCGATCAACTACAACCGCCGCGATGCGCGCCTGCCGTATCTCGATTACGACAGCGTCGGTGCCGAGACGCGGCTGATCTACCGGTTCGGAGGGTGACGATGCGCTTGGCTCTTCTCGCCCTGCTGATCGCCGCCCCGGCGGCGGCCCAGAGTCCTGCAGCCAATGCCGCGATCGGCATCAACGCCGCGATCAAGAACCAGGTCAGCATGAAGACCGCCGCCGACACCGCGCCGCGGCCCGCCGTGCTGCGCGAATCGGTGCGGCTGGGGGATCAGGTCAGCTCGGGGCCGGCGAGCGCGCTGCAGGTGCTGCTGCGCGACCGATCGGTGTTCACCGTCGGCGCCAACGCGCGGATGACCATCGACCGCTTCGTCTACGACCCCGCGCGCGCCACCGGCGACGTCGCGGCGTCGGTCGCCAAGGGGGCGTTCCGCTTCATGTCGGGCCGCGGGCTCAGCCGCACCGGCGGGTCGGCAGCGGTCAAGACGCCCGTCGCCTCGATCGGCGTGCGCGGCACGATCCTGGAGGGCGTCGTCGGCGAGGACGCGCTGTCGACCGCGGCGGGTGAGCCCGGGGTGCCCCCCGGCGGCGATCCGGAGACAGCGACGCTGATCGTGCTGCGCGGCCCCGGCAGCCGCACCGACGGGCTCGACAAGCCCGGTGCGATCGACGTGACCGCGGGCGGCGTCACCGTCACCATCGACCGGCCCGGCTATGCGGTGCTGGTGCCCGGCCCGAACCTGCCGCCGATCGGCCCTTTCCTGCTGTCGAACGCCGCGTTCGAGCGGATGAGCATGCTGCTGCGCGGCGTGCCGACCGGCGGCGCCAACGACGACGGCCCGGTCGAGGTCGCCGCCGCGGGCGTCGCGAGCGGGGAGATCCTGCGCGACGCGTTGTTCGGCGCCAGCGTCGTCTACGACCCCGTGTTCACCGATTTCCCGATCGTGCCGTCGGACCAGCTCGGCGTGCCCTGCGATCCCGGCCCGGGCGGCGGGGGTGACGGCGGCGGCGGGGGCAAGTTCTGCCCGTTCTAGGAAAGGCCGACGCCCGCCGCGCGGCCATCGTCGAGCAGCTGACCGACTTCATCCTGACGCACGGCCTCGACGCCGCCAGCCTGCGCCCGCTCGCGGCGGCGGCAGGGACGAGCGACCGCATGCTGCTCTATTATTTCGCCGACCGGCAGGCGATCCTCGCGGCGGTGCTGGCGAACGCGGGCCTCCGCCTGGCGGGGCAGCTGAGCGCGTTGTCCGACGCGACCCCGCGCGACCCTCAGGCCCTCGAGATCGAGCTGCTGAGCATCACCGCCAGCCCCGATCTCGCGCCCTACATGCGGCTGTGGATCGACGTCGCGGCCCGCGCGGCGCGCGGCGACCCGCTGCTCCGCGCGGTCGGGGAGCAGGTGGCGCGCGGCTTCCTCGGCTGGATCGCCGAGCGGCTGGCGATCCCCGACCCCGCCGAGCGCGACGCCGCGGCGCTCCGCCTGCTGCGCCTGACCGACGGCGCAATCGTCCTGCGCGCGGTCGGCATCGAATGATGTAGCGACCGCTACAAAAACCTGTTACACGGGCGTCGTGCAGGCAGGGAGACGGTCGATGACGGGGTTTTGGCGCAACTGGCTGATGGTCTGGGCGGCATCGGTCGCGGTCTTCGGCATCGCGCTGATGGGCACCGCCTTCCCGGCGACGGAGGGCCCCTTCCGAACCCTGCTGGCGTGGATCGCGGGCCAGGACGGCATGGCGATGGCGCAGTCCGAACGCTTCGCCTGGGCGCTGTGCGGCGCGGTGACGACGGGCTGGGCGGGCACGCTGGTCGCGGCGCTGCGCGGCGCCTGGACGCTCGGCGACGCCGGCCGGCCGGTGTGGCGGCTGCTGACGCTCAGCGTCGTCGGCTGGTTCGTCATCGACTCGAGCCTGTCGGCCGCGACGGGGTTCGAGCGCAACGCCTTGTCGAACTTCGTGCTGCTCGCGGCCTATCTGCTGCCGGTATGGCGCAGCGGGGTGCTGCGCGGCGGCACGCCCGACGCGCAGCCGGCGCTGCGCTAGCCCCGGTCGAGCGGCCCCGCGCTCAGGCGAAGCAGCGCGGGATGGTCACGCGGGGCGCCGCCGGAATCCTAGCGGGCAGGCCGTGCCGACCGCGCCGCTGCGTCCGCGCGCCACTCTCCACGAGGTCGAGGATCTTCAGCACCAGGTCGGGACGCGGATCGTTGATATGGGTCGTCACGCCGTTCTTCGTGACGGTCGATTCGAAACCGTTGATGCACTGGTACAGCAGCCGCCCCGTGATCATGTCGCCCGCCTCCGCGCGCGCGTGGATGAAGGCCAGGTTGAAATCGGCGTCGATGGTGCACTGCCGATACGCCGTCGCCGGCGCCACCCCGGCGGCGCGCGCCGCGCTCGTGACGTTGGCGGTCTCACGGTAATGGTCGAGGAACACCTTATGCCACCCGCCGCGCCCGCCGCGCAGCGGCGCCTTCTGCCGCGAGCGCACCGGCGGCCGGCGCGCGTCCCAGCTTTCCGCGAACCCGGCGATGCACCGCCGCGCCTCATACGCCGACGACGGCTGGATGCGCAGCGCCCGGCACGCCGCGAGCACGCTGTCTCCGCGCGCCAGATGATCGAGAAAGTCCTGCCGCACGCCCTTGTCGTTGAACAGGCCGGGATCGCCACGTGCCATATGCGCCTCCATTGAGACTTTCCGATAACCAATATGGACGCATTTGTCAAGCGGATTGTTCCGACGCCTCTGCAACGCAGACCGGGCATACGACCACTATTGCGGGAATGCCCGTCCCATTCGCTCCCTGCCCCCGAACCGAGCCTTGTCATCCCTACACTTAATCGATGGCGAGATCGGCGAAGGTGCGGTGGTGTATCAAGCCGCGCGAGCCACGCGCTTCATTGCCCCGGTAACATTCAGGCGCATCTGCATTAGGCTAGGACTTACATTGTAAATCTTGGCAGCCTGACCAGCGCTCCACCCTCGCTGAGCAATGGCGAGTGCTGCTTCCTCGGAAACAAGGAGCGCTGGACCAAGCCAGTTGGCTTCATCTTCAAGGTCGCTATCGTAGTGGCGACCGCCAGTATCGGCGCGAAGCCGGTGCGGCGGGTGAAGCAGCATCAAGTGGCTAATCTCATGCATAATATCCGCATGTGACCGCGTCAGAGGTAGACAGTCGTTATAAATAATTGCGTGTTGCCGTGGGAAACATGCTGTCATCGCCGAGAACCCGACACCGCTGCCCGTGCGGCTGAGATAAGCGGTCTGATCAGGGAGCACAGTGGCAAACGACGACAATTTCAGGATAGGGACGGCTAAGTGGTCCGCCGTCATAAATGGACACAATGGTGCATCCAAAGCGAGGCCAAGCTCAGTGCGAACCTCTCTAGCGTAAGAGTTCGCTTCAGTCCTGAAGCCTCGCCTCAAAGCCATCTCTACTTCTTTCGCAGTTGTTCGTAGGTAACTCGTATAATTGCTTCTAACGCACTTGCGCCTTCTTCTCCCAGATTAGGATCAGCGCGCAAATACCCCATCGCTTGCGCCAGGGGTTCGGTAGGAAGTGGAACACCGTCCGCCCGATAAAATGTGTCGGTTCGAACTCCCGCCCAGTGAGCGAGCGCTCCCAGGCTATCCACATCTGGTCGCTTACCTTGCGATAGACGGGTTAGCGTGGACGCACTGACGCCCGCCTGATCCGCTACCTTGCGCCAGGTCAACCGGCGTGCCTGCCGCGTAGTGTCCAACGTGCCAATGAATCCATCCGTGTCAAATTCGACCGCGGTCATAATTCGACTCTTGCAATGGCGTTCGGCATATGCAATCTCCCCTGCGACGTTGCATTCTCGCAACGCCAAACCGTTAGTGCAACAGAGGATGAAGTGCAATGGCAGGCAACAAAGAGGTCACGAGCGCGAAGGCGGCATCGGCAGCGGGTAAAGTTCTCCGGAACCCCAAATCGAGTGCTGCGGCAAAGACGGCTGCAGCTTCGGCGCTCACGCAGCGTCCCAACCGTAAGACGTAAGGAACGAGCACATGACAAGCATTGAGCCGACGAAGCCGGTCAAGATCATCGTTGAAGGCACCGAGCATGAATGGCCGAACGGTGAGATCTCCTATGCCGAAGTCGTGACGCTCGAGGTGCCGGACTACGCCCAGCATCCCGAGATCACTTACTCGGTTCGCTATAAGCGCGGCCAAGGGAACAAGCCCGAAGGTGTTCTCGTGCCGGGGGCAAGCGTTAAGGTTAGAGAGGGGATGATCTTCAATGTTTCGGAAACTGGTCAGTCGTAATCCGGACCTAGCCTTGTTGGTTGAGCGCGGCTTCGCGGTCGCGTTCGACAGCAACTGCCTGCTTGTTCGTGACATCCCCTACATCGACGCGGCAGGCCAACTTCAGTTGGGTGCAATCGTCGCCAAGCTGGTGTTCGTGGACGAGACGCGCGTCGAGCAGGATGATCATCAAATCTACTTCGCCGGCAGCTTGCCCTATCAGCTCGATGGCACGCCGATCGGTAACTTGGGGGGCGGCGAAACTACCATTCAGTTGACCGAGCGGTGTTCAGATATCGTCGTGCAACGCTCGTTTTCGAACAAGCCGATGCCGAAGGGCAAATTCGATGACTTCGCCGATAAGATCGAGAGCTACGTTTCGATCATTTCGGGTCCCGCGATCGAACGCTTCGGCATTAGCCCACACACCTTCCGCAGCGTTGAAGCGGCCGACGGCGATCCGATTTTTAAATTCCAAGACACAATGACATCCCGTGCCCAGATCGGCGATCTCAACGCCAATTTTGCTAGCGAGCGCGTGGCGGTCATCGGCCTAGGTGGTACCGGCGCTTATCTTTTGGACATGCTCGTGCGTACGCCGCTTCCGGAAGTGCTGGCGTTCGATTCCGACCTCTATCACGTGCACACGGCCTTTCGCTCGCCGGGCCGACTTGATCCAGCCGAGTTCGGCAGGAGCAAGGCCGAGGTCTATGCCGGGCGTTATGACAACTTCCGGCAAGGACTCAGCGTTCAGACAGCGCACATTGACGCAGGGACCGCGCACCTCCTCGACGGTGTCACCTTCGCGTTCGTTTGCGTTGACAAGGGTAGCTCGCGCTCGGGCATTTTCGATGTTCTGATTGATAAGGGCATTCCGTTCATCGACGTCGGAATGGGCCTGAATCGTAAGCACGGACCGCTTGATGGCATGATGCGCGCGACGCTGTTCGGCGCCCAAGATGCGCGCGAGATGCGCGACCGCAACCTAGCTGAGACTGTGGATACGCCGGATGGTCTTTACCGGGCGAACATCCAGGTCGGTGAACTTAACGCACTGAATGCGTGCCTTGCCATAGTCCGTTACAAGCAGATCCGTGGGTTCTATCGCGACACCGAAGGGTTCAAGCACCTTCTGTTCGGCATAAGCGACCTGCACCTTGTTGGTGAGAGCTATACCGATGAGGTTTAGGCTGGAGCGCGTTCGCGCGATGCCGGCCCAACTGCAGCCGGGCGTGCTGTATGTATCAGAGGAGTTCGACACAGCGGCACATCTGTGTGCCTGCGGATGCGGCTCGAAGGTTCGCACACCGCTCGGGGCGACGGAATGGACGTTTGCGGATCACCCAGATGGCCCTTCTCTTGACCCCTCAGTGGGCAACTGGCAGCGCCCCTGCCAAGCACACTATTGGATCGACCGCGGCACGGTCGAGTGGTCCGCCCAATGGACACCCCAACAAATTGAAGCCGGACGTGCCGCAGAAGTTCGCCGCCGCGACGTATATTATACTGCCTTGGTACGCGCCCCATGGTGGCAGCGACTGTGGAATTTTCTTGGATCGCTTCGGCGTTGAGAGCAGCAATCTGCGCTCATTCTTCCCTACGCCGCCCCCCGCCGCCGTACCTCGCGCGCCGCGACCTTCACCGGCTTCGGCAGCGGATGCCCCACCGGCAGCGCCCCCGTCGCGGGGCCCTCGTGATACCCGTGGCAGGTGTCGCAGGTCGCGGGCACCGTCGCGCCTGCGGTGACCTTGCCGTGGCATTCGCGGCAGCTGGCGACGCCGGGGAGGAGGACGTCGCTCGCGGTGCTGCTCGTGGCTGCGGCGTGGCACGATTCGCATTTGACCGCGGTGTGGCGCTTGTGCGGGAACTGGCCCTTGGGGAGGTAGTGGTCGGCCAGGCTGACGGGGGCGATGCCGAAGTCGAGGGCTCCGGCGCGCGACGGCGGGGTGACCGCGTGGCAGTCGAAGCATGCGCCGCCGCGCGAGAAGACCGCGCGCACCGCCGCGTCGCCGCGCGCGCCCGCGCTGCCGCCCGCGACCGTCCGCACGATTCCGGGGCGACGCCGGTCGACGAAGGTCGAGGGGCCGCCTTGCGCGCGGTAAAAATCGCGCATGATGCCGACGACCTGCTCGGGCCGGCCGTGGGGCAATGTCCGGACAACGCCCGAGCGGTCGCGCGCGAACGCCAGGTCGTGGCACGACGCGCAGTTCTTCTCCATGTCTACGCCCACAAAGCGCACCCCGTCGGCGTCGGGGGTGTGGCAGTCGGCGCAGTCGAGCCTTGCACCCTGGCCCTGCTCGCTCGCCATGCGCGCGACGCCGCCGTCGGCGGCGAGGTGGAGCTTGTGCGGGAACTTGAGGCCCGAATTCTCGCGCGGTTTCGCGTCGAGCGAGACGCGGGTCAGCAGCGGGTTCTTGGCGGCGGGCGTGCTGACGATGGTGGCGCGGAACTGCGGGTGGGTGTCGAAGCCGGCGACGTTGCTTAAGGCAGTGTTCAAGCGGCCCTTCAGCCCGGCGTGGCAGTCGCTGCAGAAGGTGGAGGCGACCATCAGCGCGCCGTCCGGCCCCTCGTGCTCCTTGTGGCACGACGCGCAGCGCCCGACGGTGAGGTGCGTCGCGGCGTCGAGCTTGGCCTTGGCTTCGCCGAACAGGCCGGCGGGGGCGGCGCGGGCGGCCTGCATGCGGTTCAGCGGGGCGTGGTCAGGGAGCTTGTCGTGGCAGGCGCGGCAGGTCTCGTCGCGGACCGAGACGAACGCCTTGTCGTGGCACGCGCCGCAGTCGTTCGACAGGTTGGCGTGGGCGGCGCTCAGGGGGCCGCTGGTCCACAGCTGGTCGGGGGCGAAATTGACGCGCTGGACGGTCGGCGTCGCCGGGGTCGCGGCGGGGCGGGGCTGGAGTGACGCCCAGATCGGCCAGGCGAGGAACACCGCGAGCACCGCGACCAGCGACAGCCAGACCATCGGGCGCTTGCCGGGCATGACCGCGTCGAGGCCGAAGGTGCGTGCCTCGTCGCGCGCTGCCGCCGCGTCGCCGGGGGCGTCGGTGCGCTCGACGGTGACGACGATGTCGTCCGCCGTGTCGCCCGCGGCGATGGTCAGGACGTGGCTGCCCAGTACGACGCGGGCGCCGCTGGCGGGGTCGATCTCGCCGCGCTCGACGAAGCGTCCGCCGATGTTGAGCGGCACGCCGCCCAGTGCGTCGAGCGCGACGCGGCCCGAGGCGAGGCGGTGCAGGCGGGCGTGGCGCAGCATGACCGCGAGGTCGGGGATCTGGACGTCGCAGTCGGTGCCGCGGCCGATCAGCACCTCGGTCTTGTCGAGGGTCGACGTGCGCGCGATCTCGCCGCCCCCGGCGCGCCGCGTGATCTGGCGGAGGATGATGCTCACGGGCGCGTCACCAGTAGTAGAAGACGCTGACGATATGCGCGGTCAGCGCGGCAATCAGCGCGAAGGTCGCGGGCACGTGGATGTACAGCCAGACCTCGAGCAGCGCGCGGGTGCGGATGTGGCGGCGCGCCTGGCCGAGCGCGGCCTCCTTGCGCTCGAGCAGGGAGACGATCAGCGACAGGCGCTGCCCGGGGTCGGGGCGGCCGGCGCGCAGCTCGGCTTTGACCGCCGTGAGCGCGCGGGCATTGCCGCAGCGGCGGTGGCGCCCGGTGAGGCGGGCGTAGAGGCCGCCGCCGACCGAGCAGTTCTCGAGGGATTCGCGCACCATCTCCGACTGGCGCGGCAGCAGCGGCTGCGCGGCGTCGTGGAGCTGGCGGTCGAGCAGGCGCAGGCCCTCGAGCATCTGCCCTTGCGTCGCCTCGCCGCGATTGGCCGACAGGGTGCGGGGCAGCGTGCCGTAGGCGATCACCCCCCAAATGCCCGACAGGACGACGATCATCATCAGGGCATAGGCGAGGGTGTGGACGTTCCAGCCGAGCTGGAAGCCGGTGTGCAGGGTGACGATGGTGATCAGCGACAGGCCGAGATAGACGTGCGCGCTCGTCCACGCCTTCAGCGAGTAACGCCCGCGCGAGATCACGCGCTTGCGCAGGCCCAGCATGGTCAGCCACAGGATCAGCAGCGCGCCGATGGTGCCGAGCGCGTAGCCCACCGCCGTGCCCCCGTTGGGCCGCGGCTCGGCATCGACCAGCAGGTACGCCGCGAGCGCCGTGATGCACAACACGCTGGCAATCTTGAGCCAGCGAAACCCGTTATGACGCAGGAATCCCTCGTGCAGGGCCCCCCGGTTGGCAGCACGCGACGCCATCAGCCCCCCGACCGGTCAAGCAGCGCGATCGACAGGAAATCCTCCGGACTGACCCGGATCGCCGCCCCGGTAGGACACGCCCGCACACAGGCAGGACCGCCCGACTGCCCGGCACACATGTCACATTTTATCGCCTTCTTCGGCGCCTCGGCGGACTTCGCATGCTTGTACGACCAGGCCTTCGACGGTTCGCCGGGGCCGGGCCCGAGGCCCAACGTCAGCCAGCTGAGCAGCGACGGTTTCTTCGGCGGCACCTTGTCCATGCGGATCACGCCATAGGGGCAGTTGCGCTCGCAATTGCCGCAGCCGATGCAGCTGTCGTCGATGAACACCTCGCCGTCCGGGCCGCGATGGATCGCGTTGGGCGGGCAGTCGGCCATGCAGTGCGGATGCTCGCAGTGGCGGCACGACGTCGGCACGTGGAGGTGCGCGTAGGTGCGCCCGGCCTCGCGGTCGAGGCGCGAGAGCCCGTCATGGCTGTCGGCGCACGCCTTTTCGCAATTGTCGCAGCCGACGCACAGGGTCTCGTCGATCAGCAGCACGTCGGTGGCTTCGCCGACGCCCTGCTCGACCAGAAAGGTCGCGACGCTCGAATACAGGTCGATGACGCCGCCGAAGCTGTCCTTCTTCGATTCGATGAAGCCGTTCAGGTCGCGCCGCGCCGCCATGTCGCGCTTGGCCTTGGCGAGCAGCTCGGGCTGCACCGACAACAGCCAGCGGAAGGCATTGCCGTCGAGCTTGATGACGTCGGACTTGATCGCGGCGCGGACCGTCGCGGTGCGGCGGCTGTTGTCGATCAGCGCCATCTCGCCGACGTAGCTGCCGGCGGGCAGGTAGCTCAGGAACACCGGCTTGCCGCCGATCAGCTTCTCGATGACCATCGACCCCGAGCGGATCGCGAAGATATCGCTGCCTTCCTCGCCCTCTTTGATGATGCAGTCGCCCTTGCGCACCGTCATCACCTCGGCCGACGCGACCAGCGGCCCCAGATCCTCCTTGCGCAGGCCGGAGCCGAACATCTGGAGCAGCAGGCGCTCGGTAGTGATGCGGTTGATCGCGCGCTTGGCGGCGGGCACCGACGCCATCAGCTTGAGCGCGGCGAGGCGCGACACCTCGACCAGGATGCAGTCTTCCGCCGCGCGGATCGTCGCGCCGCGGCGGCGGCCGGAGATCAGGCCGACCTCGCCGAAGATCGACCCCTGCGCGATCGGCACGGTGATCGACGGGTCGGTCGCCGACACCTCGACGAGCACCGAGCCGGCAGCAATGCCGAACAGCGACGAGCCCGCGTCGTTGCGCTGGAAAACGACCTCGCCGCGGGCATAGGCGCGCACGTCCGAATCGAGCAGGAACTCGCGCATCTGCAGCGGCGACAGGTCGTTCAGGATCTCGACGCGCTCACGCAGGAAGTCGAGCCACTCCGCGACCGAGCGCCGCCCCGGCAGCCCGGTGAGCTTTTTCTCGAGGATCGGCTCGTCGGCGGGCTTCAGCGCGATGTTGCCGGCGATGAACTCGATAACGTCATAGCCCTGGTTCATGCAGTGCTTGATCAGCGGATAACCCGCCAGCGCGCCGATGACGTACAGGCCCGGCGTCGTCGATTCGAAGGTCGGCGACAGCGTCGGGAAGGCCTCGCGGTCGTCGCTCGAGAACTGGACCCCGCACGATTCGATGAACTTGCGCGGCGGCGACGACCCCATGCGCGCGATGACCCGGTTGCACGGCAGTCGCGCCTCGCCGTCGCGGGTCTCGACGGTCATGAAGCCGGGCTCGATCTTCGTCGGCGACGATTCGAGCAGGATCGACAGGCGGCCGGCATCGCGGGCGGCGTTCAGCCCCTTGACGTTGGCGTCCTTGGCGCGCGCGAAATCCGCCGAGCGGTTGAGGATCGTCACCGTGTTGCGCTGCTCGGGGTCGGCCGCGAGGCCGATGGCGTTCTCGATGCCCGCGTCGCCCGCGCCGATGACGATGATATGCTCGTCGACATATTCGGCAGGATCGTCGAGCGAGTATTGCACCCACGGGGAATTGCCGCCCTCGCAGCGCATCGTGTTGGGATTGCCCTGCGTGCCGATCGCCAGCACCACCGTCTCGGCCTGAATCGTCTTGCCGCCCGACAGCGTCAGCGTGAAGGCCCCAGCCGCGCCCGCGATCGCCTTGACCTCGGTATTGAGCAGCAGGTTGACGCCCGCGGACCGCGCATCCTCGTCCCAGCGGCCGAGCACCGCCTCGCGCTTGCCCGCGTCGAATGCGACATCGGAGCGCAGCACCAGTTGCGACGGCGTCGCCATGACATGCTTGCCGCGCTGATAGCGAAAGATGGTGTCCGACAGATGGTCGGTCTTCTCGATCAGGACGTGGCGCAGGCCCAGCTTTGCAGCATGCGCAGCGGCGCTGAGACCCGCAGGCCCCGAGCCGATGATCGCGACGCGAAAGCTTTCCGACACTGACGCCCCCCGTGCGACCGCGCTCACTCTACCAAAGTCCCCGCAAACGGCTAGTATAGGAAACCGTTTCGCTTGGGGATGTTTGCCGTTGACCGCCGAGATCGGACATTTCGCGCTTATTCTGGCGCTGCTGCTCTCGTGTTTGCAGGCCAGCGTGCCGATGTGGGGTGCGCATCGCGGCGACAGCGCGCTGATCGGCTTCGGCCGAACTGCCGCACAGTTGCAGGCGCTGCTGATCGCCGTTTCCTTCGTCGCGCTGGCGAACAGCTTCGTCGCGGGCGACTTCTCGGTGGCGTTGGTGGCGGGGCACAGCAACGCGACCCAGCCCGGGATTTATCGCTTCGCCGCGACCTGGGGCAATCACGAAGGCTCGATGCTGCTGTGGGTGCTGATCCTTGCAGTGTTCGGCGCAGGGCTGGCGCGCTTCCCGGGCAATATCCGCGAGGCGCTGCTGGCGCGGACGCTTGCGGTGCAGGGCATGATCGGCGCGGCGTTCATCGCCTTCCTGCTGTTCACCTCGAACCCGTTCGAGCGCCTGAGCCCCGCTCCGTTCGACGGGCGTGAGCTCAACCCGCTGCTGCAGGACCCCGGCCTCGTCCTGCATCCGCCTCTGCTCTACCTCGGCTATGTCGGCTTCTCGGTGGCCTTCTCGTTCGCCGCTGCCGCGCTGATCGAGGGGCGGGTCGATGCCGCCTGGGCACGCTGGGTGCGGCCGTGGATCCTCGCGGCGTGGGTTTGCCTGACCGCCGGCATCGCGCTGGGGTCGTTCTGGGCTTACTACGAGCTCGGCTGGGGCGGCTGGTGGTTCTGGGACCCGGTCGAGAACGCCTCGCTGATGCCGTGGCTGATGGGCACCGCGCTGCTCCATTCGGCGCTGGTGCTGGAGCGTCGCGGCGCGCTGGTCAGCTGGACGATCCTGCTCGCGGTGCTGACCTTCTCGATGTCGCTGATCGGCACCTTCCTCGTGCGGTCGGGCATCCTGACCTCGGTCCACGCCTTCGCGGTCGACCCCGAGCGCGGCGTGTTCATCCTCGCGCTGATCATCGGCGCGACCGGCGGTGCGCTGGGGCTGTTCGCGTGGCGCGCGCCCGCGATGAAGTCGGGCGCGCTGTTCGGCAGCGTCAGCCGCGAGACGGGCCTCAGCCTCAACAACCTGTTCCTGATGGCGGCGACCGCGGTGGTGTTTCTCGGCACCTTCTACCCGGTGATCATGGAGGCCGTGAACGGCGACAAGATTTCGGTCGGGCCGCCCTATTACAACCTGACCTTCGCGCCGGTGATGATCCCGCTGCTGCTGCTCGTCACCATCGGGCCGGTGCTGCAGTGGAAGCGCGACAGCCTCAGGTCGGTGTTCGGTAAGGTGCGCTGGCCCGCCATCGTGGCGCTGGGCACGGGCGTCGCGGCGATCGTCTTCCTGGGCGGTAAGTCGGTGCTGGCGGGGATCGGCTTCGCGCTCGCGGTGTGGCTGATCGTCGGGGCGTTCATCGTGCCGTGGCGGCGGCGGCATCTGCTGCGCACCACGCCGATGAGCGTCGTCGGCATGGTGATCGCGCACGCCGGGCTGGGGGTGATGACCGCAGGCGTCACCGCCATGTCGGGCTTCGAGACGTCGAAGGTGCTGGTGATGCGCCCCGGCGACACCGCGACGTTGCGTGATGCGCGCTTCACCTTGAGCGCAGTCGACGCGGTGCGCGGCCCCAATTACGAGGCACAGCGCGCGCAGTTCAGCGTGCGGCAGGGCAACACCATCCGCGACCTGACCAGCGAGCGGCGCTTCTACCCGAACAGTCAGAACCAGACGACCGAGGCCGGCATCGGCGGCGGCATCCTGGGCAATGTCTATGTCGCGATCGGCGCGCCCGATCCCGGCGGGGTCGGCATCACGGTGCGCATCTACCATCACCCGCTGGTCGGCTGGATTTGGGGCGGCGCGCTGCTGATGGCGCTCGGCGGCATCGCCAGCCTGTCGGACCGGCGCTTCCGCATCGGCGTCGGGGCGTCGGCGCGGCCGCTGGCACCGACCATGCCGGGCGCGTTTGGGGTCCCCGCCGAATGAACCGCTGGCTGTTCGCACTGCCGATCGCCGCGTTCCTGGTCCTCGCCGCCGTCTTCGGCATCGGGCTGACCAAGGACCCGAGCGTCATCCCGTCGCAGCTGATCGACCGGCCGCTGCCGGCATTCGACCTGCCGGGGCTCAGCGCCGACGCGCCGGGCTTCGGGTCGAAGGACCTGACCGGCAAGCCGCTGCTCCTCAACGTCTTCGCGTCGTGGTGCGCGGCGTGCCCGCAGGAGCATCCGATGCTGACCAAGATCGCGCGCGAGGGCGTGCCTGTCTATGGCTTGGCGTGGAAGGACCAGCCCGCCGACTCGGCCAAGTGGCTCAGCGAATGGGGCAATCCCTATACCAAGGTGGCCAGCGACCCCGCCGCCCGCACCGGCATCGACCTCGGCGTTACCGGCGTGCCGGAGACCTTCGTCGTCGATAAGCGCGGCCGCGTCCGCTACAAGCAGATCGGGCCGATCGACGAAGTTGTCTGGACAACCATCCTGAAGCCGATGCTCGCGAAGCTGGAGGCCGAGGCTTGAACCGCTTCCTGCTGGCGACGCTCCTCGCCATCGCCGTCCCGGCGCACGCCGTCCTCCCCTCCGAACAGCTTGCCGACCCGGCGCTGGAGGCGCGCGCGCGCGAGATCAGCAAGGAGCTGCGCTGCGTCGTCTGCCAGAACCAGTCGATCGACGACTCCGACGCACCCCTCGCCGCCGACCTGCGCGTCATCGTCCGCGAGCAGCTGCGGCTGGGCAAGACCGACGCGCAGGCGAAGGAGTATCTGGTGACGCGCTACGGCAGCTATGTGCTGCTGCGCCCGCCCTTCCGCTACGACACCTGGCTGCTCTGGCTGGGGCCGTTCGCGGTGCTGCTCGCGGGTGCGGGCCTCGTCATCGCCTGGCTGCGCGCCCGGCGCGGGGTTGCCGAGACCCCGGCGCTGACGCCACAGGAACAGGCGCGCCTCGACGCGCTCACCAAGGACTGATCCACACATGCTGCTCTGGGCTATCCTGACCGTCATCGCGGTCGCCGTCGCCGTCGCGTGCACGGTGCCGCTGGTGCGCCGCTACGAGGCGCGGCCCTCGGCGCGCGCCGCCGCGCTGACCATCCTGGGCGAGCAGCTCGCCGACATCGACGTGCAGGTCGCGGGCGGGGCGATCGACCCCACCCAAGCCGACGCGCTGCGCACCGAGGTCAAGCGCCGCATGCTGACCAGCCCGACCACCGAGGCAGCCCCCCGGCCGCTCGGGCCGTCGGCGCTCGGCAAGCTGGCGATCGGCCTCGCGGTGGTTACCGCGGTGGCGGGCACCCTGCTCTATACGCGCCTCGGCCGGCCCGATCTCGCGACCGATCCGGCGCTGACCACGGCGGGCAATACCGCCGTCACCCCCGACGCCGCGAGCACCGCCGCCGCCAACGCCGATGTCGCGTCGATGGTGACGCAGCTCGAGACACGGATGAAGGACAACCCCAACGACGCCGAAGGCTGGCGCATGCTCGGTTGGAGCTATTTCCAGACCTCGCGTTTCAAGGAATCGGCCGACGCCTACGGCAAGGCCGTCGCGCTGACCCCCGCCGCGCCGGGCTATGCGAGCGCCTACGGCGAGGCGCTGGTCCAAGCCGCAGGCGGCCAGATGACCAAGGAGGCGCTGGCGCAGTTCCGCGCCGCCAACCTGCTCGACAAGCAGGATGCGCGCGCGCGCTATTTCCTCGGCGTCGCCAAGGCCGAGAGCGGCGACCGCCGCGGCGCCGTCGACGACTGGCTGGCGCTGCTGAGCGAATCGCCTGCCGACGCCCCCTGGGCGCCGGAGCTTCGCCGCGTCATCCTGGAAACCGCCAAGGCCGACGGCCGCGACGTCAGCGCCCAAGTGGGTGCGCCGGCCTCGGGGCCTGCAGCCGGCGGCCCCGTCACCACCGCGCCGAACCCGACCGCCGAGCAGGTCCAGGCGGTGCAGGCCCTGCCGCAGCAGGACCAGCAGGCGATGATCCGCGGCATGGTCGATAGCCTCGCCGCCAAGCTCAAGGCCAACCCGAAGGACCCCGAAGGCTGGGTCCGCCTGATGCGCGCCCGCCTCGTCCTCGGCGACCGCGCCGCGGCGGCGACGGCGAAGAAGGACGCGCAGGCTGCGCTGGCGGGTGACGCGGCGGGCACCGCGACGGTGACGCAGGGCGCGGCGGCGCTGGGGTTGTAGGAGGCCAAACCGTGCCATGACCGTCCGCTTCGCGCAGATCGAGCCGACGACGCGGTGCAATTTCACCTGCGGCTTCTGCGCCGGGCGGCACATGGCGCAGGGCGACCTGGCGTTCGAAACCTTCGCGGCGTTCCTGTCGGCGCACCCCGCCCTGACCCATGTCGAGTTGCAGGGGGAGGGCGAGCCGCTGCTGCATCCGCGCATCTTCGACATGATCGCGACATGCGGGGAACGCGGCATCGCGGTGTCGATGATCGTCAACGGCAGCCTGCTGAGCGAAACCCGCATCGCGCGGCTGGTCGAGGGCGGCGTGCGGACGATCCATGTCAGCCTGGAGACGGTCGACCCGGCGCGCTTCGCGGCGATCCGCGGCGGGCTGTTCGACAAGGTGGCGGACGGCATCCAGCGCCTCGTCGACGCGCGCAACCGCTTGGGCGCCGCCTATCCCGCGGTCGGCCTCGCGGTGACTTTGCTCGCCTCGACGATCGCCGATGCGCCGGCCATCGCGCAGTTCTACGACGACCTCGGCCTCGACGGCGGTATCGTCTGGCAAGGGCTGCAGGCGATGCCCGCCTATGCCGATCACTACGACGCGGGTGTTGCCGCCGAGGCGCTGACGCCTGCGCTCTGGCAGCGCCATCACGGCGAGCTCGTCCGCACCTTGGGCGCGCGCGGCGGACGGGCACCGAGCTTCTATCATGCGATGTTCGCCGCCGGACGCCCGGGCGGGTGCGCCTGGCTCGACGGCGGGGCGTATCTCGCGATCGACGGGCGGGTAAGCGGCTGTTGCTACATGAAGGCCCCCGCCGACGCCTTCGGGCGCATCGGGGACGACACGGTTGCGACCATCGACGCGGCGCGGGATGCGCTGGCGCAGGCGCTTGCGCGGGGTGTCGTGCCGCCGCCGTGCCGGGGGTGCGCAATTGCGGCGCGGGCGGCAGCGAGCCCTAGCGCAGCGCCGCCGCGGCCTCTGCCGAGGTCCACTTCACCGGGCCGTTGATGCGCCACACCTCGCGCCCCTTCGCGTCGTACAGGATCGACACCGGCAGGCCCGCCGCGCCGACGGCCTGCGCGTAATTGCCCTGCGCGTCGAGGCGGGGGACGATCCGTTCGAACTTGCCCGTCGTCCAGAACTTGTCGATCGCCCGCCAGCCGCCGAGGTCCTGGCTGATCGTCAGCACGGTCAGCGAGGCGCGGCGGTTCTCGGCGAGTTCGTCGAGGTCGGGCAGCTCGGCGATGCACGGCGCGCACCACGTCGCCCACAAATTGACCAGCACCGGCTTGCCGCGGAAATTCGCGACGGTGGCCGCGTCGCCGTCGCGCGTCGTGAACTTGACCGGCGGCGCGAGCGTGCCCGCGCGACTGCGGTCGAGCTTCGCCGCGAGGGGCCGCCCGGCTTGCGACGCGGCGGGCTTTCCCGTAACCGCCAGCGGCGCGAGCGCCAGAGCCGCGAGCAGGACCGCTGAAGCCAGGATGCGCAAGGACACGTCCAATTCATTGTGGGGCGGCCGCTTCGACGGCGGGCCGGCGGCGGTGATGCGTGACATAAACGCCTCGATTTCCTTCGACAAGCGGCTGTGGCGGCAGGACCTGGCGGGCAGCCGCGCGC
Organism: Glacieibacterium frigidum; assembly: GCF_007097155.1. Classification (GTDB taxonomy): domain Bacteria; phylum Pseudomonadota; class Alphaproteobacteria; order Sphingomonadales; family Sphingomonadaceae; genus Glacieibacterium; species Glacieibacterium frigidum. The sequence continues at coordinate 983,663 of NZ_VJWA01000002.1, read as the reverse complement.
ACGCCCGGATGCTGGCGGCGCAGGGCATCGTCGACGCCGCCGACATCGATGCGATCCTCGGCGGGCTCGACGTGATTGCCGGCGAGTACGAGGCCGGCGGGCTGGTCGAGGATGCGGCGCTCGAGGACATCCACATGCACGTCGAGACGCGCCTGGCGGCGCTGATCGGCCCGGCGGCGGGGCGGCTGCACACCGCGCGGTCGCGCAACGACCAGGTCGCGACCGACTTCCGCCTGTGGGTGCGCGACGCGATCGACGCGCTCGACGCGCAGCTGGATGCGTTGTCGCAGGCGCTGCTGGTGCGTGCCGACGAGCATGCCGCGAGCGTCATGCCGGGCTTCACCCACCTGCAGATCGCGCAGCCGGTGACGCTCGGGCACCACCTGATGGCCTATGTCGAGATGGTGCGCCGCGACCGCGGGCGTTTCGCCGACTGCCGCCGCCGGCTGAACGAATGCCCGCTGGGCAGTGCGGCGCTTGCCGGTACGGGCTTCCCGGTCGACCGGTTTGCGGTTGCGGCCGAGCTGGGCTTCGACCGGCCGACGGCGAATTCGCTCGACAGCGTGTCGGACCGGGACTTCGCGCTCGAATTCCTCAGCGCCGCGACGCTGGCCGGGCTGCATCTGTCGCGCCTCGCCGAGGAGATGGTGATCTGGGCGTCGCAGCCGTTCGGCTTCATCGCGCTCCCCGACGCCTGGTCGACGGGCAGCTCGATCATGCCGCAGAAGCGCAACCCCGATGCCGCCGAGCTGGTGCGCGGGCATTCGGGCCGCCTGCTCGGCTGCCTGGTGGCCCTTGCGGGGACGATGAAGGGCCTGCCGCTCGCCTATTCGAAGGACATGCAGGACGACAAGCCGCCGGTGTTCGAGGCGTACGACCTGCTGGCGCTGGGCATCGCCGCTATGACGGGCATGGTCGCCAGCGTCGAGTTTCGCACCGACCGCATGCGCGCCGTCGCGGGGCTGGGATTCTCGACCGCGACCGACCTCGCCGACTGGCTGGTACGGGTCGTGGGCGTGCCGTTCCGCGAGGCGCACCACATCACCGGGCGCGCGGTCGCGGCGGCGGAAGCCGCGGGCGTCGGCCTTGCGGACCTCAGCCTCGAAACCCTGCAGGCGGTCGATGCGCGGATCGATGCGGGCGTGTTCGACGTTCTTTCGGTCGATGCCTCGGTCGCCAGCCGGACGAGCCATGGCGGCACCGCGCCGGTGCGGGTGCGCGAGGCGATCGCCGCAGCACGGGAAGCATCATGAAGCGCGTCATCCTCCTCGCGGTCGTCCTCGCCGGATGCGGCAAGCTGGGGCCGCTCCAGCCGGTGTCGCCCGAGCGCGCGCCGCCGCGGCCGTTGAACGCCCTCGTGCCGCCGACGCCCGAGCAGCAGCTCGTCGTGCCGCCCCAGGCCGCGCCCGATCGCGTCGACGACCCCATCAAGAAGTCGCGCGAGCGGGCCGACGACCGCTTCGACCTGCCGCCCCCGGGATTGTAATGGACCATTTCGACTATCGCGGCGGCGTCCTCCACGCCGAGGACGTCGATCTCGCCGCGCTGGCGGCGGAGGTCGGCACGCCGGTCTACGTCTATTCGGCCGCCACGCTGGAACGGCACTTCCGCGTCTTCGCCGCTGCGGTCGCGGGGCTCGGCACCGGCGACCCGCTGGTCGCGTTCGCGTGCAAGGCCAACCCCAACCTCAGCGTGCTGGCGACCTTGGCGCGCCTCGGCGCCGGGGCCGACGTGGTCTCGGCGGGCGAACTGGCGCGCGCGCTCGCGGCAGGCGTGCCGGCGAACCGCATCGTGTTTTCGGGCGTCGGCAAGCAGGTGTTCGAGCTGCAGGCGGGTGTCGAGGCGGGCATCCTGCAGTTCAACGTCGAATCCGAGGCCGAGATCGAGATGCTCGCCGCGGTGGCTCAGGCCGCGGGCAAGCGCGTCGACATCGCGGTGCGCGTCAATCCGGGCGTCGACGCCAAGACCCACGCCAAGATCTCGACCGGCGGCGACGACAACAAGTTCGGCATTCCTCTGTCACGCGCGGGCGCAGCCTTCGCGCAGGCCGCGGCGCACCCCTCGCTGCGCCCCGTCGGCATCGCCGCGCACATCGGCAGCCAGCTCAGCGATCTCGGCCCGCTGGAGGCTACCTTCGGGCGGATGGGCGGCCTCGTCGCGAGCTTGCGCGCTGCGGGCCACAGCATCGAGCGCGTCGATCTCGGCGGTGGCCTCGGCGTCCCCTACCGCCCCGACGTGGCCGCGCCCCCCAGCCCCGCCGATTACGGGGCGATGGTCGCGCGCGCGACCAAGGGCTGGGACGTGCGCCTGATCTTCGAGCCCGGGCGGCTGATTGCCGGCAACGCAGGCGTGCTGCTCAGCCGCGTCATCCTGGTGAAGCAGGGCGTCGGCAAGGCCTTCGTGGTGATCGACGCCGCGATGAACGACCTGCTGCGCCCGTCGCTGTACGGCGCGTGGCACGACGTGCAGGCGGTCCGCGCGACCGACGAACGCACCACCGCGACCCTCGTCGGGCCGATCTGCGAGAGCGGCGACACCTTCGCCGACGACCGCGAGATGCCTACGGTCAAGGCCGGCGACCTCGTCGCGCTTATGACCGCGGGGGCGTACGGCGCGACGATGGCGTCGACCTACAACTCGCGCGACCTCGTGCCCGAGGTCATGGTGTCGGGCAGCGACCATGCCGTGGTCAGCGCGCGGCGTGTCGCGGCCGACATGATGGCGCTGGATACGCGCGCGCCCTGGCTGGTTTAGAACCCGCAAAACAGGAGCCCGAATGACCATCCGCCCCGTCAAGACCGCCGTGTTTCCAGTGGGGGGACAGGGCACACGCTTCCTGCCCGCGACCAAGGCAGTGCCCAAGGAACTCCTCCCCGTCGTCGACAAGCCGCTGCTGCAGTATGCCGTCGACGAGGCCCTGAGCGCGGGCATCGAGCGGCTCGTCTTCGTGACCGCGCGCGGCAAGTCGGCGCTGGAGGATTATTTCGACGTCGCCGGCGAGCTCGTCGCCAGCCTCAAGGCCAAGGGCAAGACGGCCGAGCTCGCCGTTCTGGACACGACGCAGCTCGAACCCGGGCGCATCGCGTACGTCCGCCAGCAGGAACCCGCGGGGCTGGGCCATGCCGTGTGGTGCGCGCGCTTCATCACCGCGGGCGAGCCCTTCGCGGTGCTGCTCCCCGACGAGCTGCTGTGGTCGCCTGAGAACCCTTGCCTGAAGCAGATGAACGAGGCGTACGAACGCGTCGGCGGCAATGTCATCGCGGTGCTCGAGGTGCCGGAGGCGCATACCAACCGCTTCGGCATCGTCGATCCGGGCAGCGTCGACGGCTTGCTCACGCAAGTGAGGGGCCTCGTCGAGAAGCCGCCGCAGGGCACCGCGCCGTCGCGCCTTGCGGCGATCGGGCGCTACATCCTGCAGCCCGAATGCATGACCAAGCTGGCGGCGCACAAGCGCGGCGCGGGCGGCGAGATTCAGCTGACCGACGCGATGGCCGAGCTGATCGGACACCAGCCCTTCCACGCGATGACCTTCACCGGTGACCGCTTCGATTGCGGCGACAAGGCAGGGCACATCACCGCGAACATCGCGCTGGCGCTGGCGCGCGAGGATGTCGGGCCGCAGGTGCGTGAGTGGCTGGCGGCGCGGAACCTGTAGGCGCCCGAGCGGCTTTCACGGTTCGAAGGAGAGCCGCGATGCCACAGGGTGACAAGGACGCCTACACCGACAAGCAGAAGCGCAAGGCCGCCCACATCGAGCAAGGCTACGAGGACGCCGGCGCCTCGCCGAAGGAGGCCGAGGCGCGCGCCTGGGCGACGGTCAACAAGCAGGACGGCGGCGGCAAGAAGGCCGGATCGGGCCGCGGCCAGCCGGCGGCGCGCACTGCCGCGCAGCGGTCCGACTCGGCGAAGAAGGCGGCGGCGACGCGGAAGCGGAACGCGGCGGCGAAGGGGTAGCGCGGCAAGCGCCGCGCACCCACCCCTGACCCCTCCCTGAAGAAGGGCGGGGAACGCGTGCTCCTTCTGCCTCCCTCCCTCTTCAGGGAGGGGTCGGGGGTGGGTGCGCGCGACTTCGCGCGCTAAGGCTGAAGCCATGGACAGCCTGCCGATCTTCGTACGCCTCTCGGGCCAGCCCGTGCTGCTGATCGGCGGAGGCCCTGCCGCCGATGCCAAGGCGCGGCTGATCGAAGGGGCTGGCGGTGTCATCGTGCGCGAGCCCGCGATGGCCCGCATTGCCTTCGTCGCGCTCGACGATGCCGATGCGGCGGCCGCGATCGCCGCGCGGCTGAAGGCGGACGGGTGTCTGGTCAATGTCGTGGACAAGCCAGCGCTGTGCGATTTCACCGTGCCGGCGATCGTCGACCGCTCGCCGGTGATCGTCGCGATCGGCACCGGCGGTGCATCGGCGAGCCTCGCCAAGGTGCTGCGGGCCCGGCTGGAAGCGCTGCTGCCCGCGACTTTGGGGGACCTCGCGCGGCGGGTCTTCGCGGCACGCGGCGAAGTCGCGGCGCGGCACCCAACGGTCGACGCGCGTCGGCGCTTCTGGGATGCCGCCATGGCGCCTGGTGCGCCGCTCGACCCGTTCGGGGAGGCGGGCGACATTCCCTTCGATGGTGTCCGCGCGGCGGACTCGCTGACCGAGATCGCGCTTGCGTCGGCCGACCCCGACGACCTGACGATCCGCCAGCTCCGCGCGCTGGGCACCGCCGACCTGATCGTTCACCCTGCCGGAGTGGCGCCGGCGATCCTCGACCGCGCGCGGCGCGATGCTGATCGGGTGGTGGGGGACGCGCTGCCTGACCCGCTGCCGTCGGGGCGGGTGGTTTGGCTGCGCTGACGGCCTATCGGATCGTCAGCGTCATGCCCGTAGCCAGCCGCGGCAGCAGCGCCGCGAGCACCGGGGCATCGACCGCGACGCAGCCCTCGGTGGGGCGGCGGTCGGGGCGGGTGGCGTGGAGGAAGATCGCGCTGCCCAAGCCCGGCACCGGCGGCGCGTCGTTGTGGCCGAGGACGACGACCACGTCGTACACCGCATCGTCGCGCCACAGATGCTCGGCGGAGAAGCGGCGCGGGTGAACCACCGGGCGGTTGTACGCCGGGTCGGCGGGGTCGTCGGACCAGCCGTCCGCCGGGCGAATCCAGCGCCACGGCAGCGCGCGAGGCGGCGTCAGGCTGCGGTCGGGGCGCAGCAGCGCGATGCGCAGCGGCCAGTCGCCCAGCGGGGTCGCGCCGTCGCCCTCGCGCTTCGTCGCAGCCGTCACGACGCCGCCGCGACCGATCACGCACGGCCAGACTTCGCCGAAGGCGCTCAGCGTCAGGGCGTCGGTGTCGACGATCACAGCAGGTGGCCCTGCCGCGCGCGCTTGGTGTCGAGGTAGTGCGCGTTGTGCGGATTGGCGGGCATTGCGTGGGGGACGCGCTCGGTCACCCTGATGCCGCCCGCCTCGAGGCCAGCCACCTTGTCGGGATTGTTGGTCAGCAGGCGCACCGCATCCACGCCGAGCAGACGCAGCATCGCCGCCGCCAGAGCGAAATCGCGCTCGTCGGCACCGAAGCCGAGGCGCAAATTGGCGTCGACGGTGTCGAACCCCTGGTCCTGCAGCGCGTACGCCCGCAGCTTGTTGATCAGCCCGATGCCGCGCCCCTCCTGCTGCAGGTACAGCAGGATGCCGCCGCCGGCGGCCGCGATGCTCGCGACCGCGCCGCGCAGCTGCGGGCCGCAGTCGCACTTCAGGCTGCCCAGCACGTCGCCGGTCAGGCACGCCGAGTGGAGGCGCGTCAGCACCGGCTCGGACAGCAGGGGGTCGCCGATCAGCAGCGCGAGATGCTCGGGGCCACCGTCGGTGGCGCGGAACGCGACGACCTGGGTGTTCGGGGCGCCGTCGAGGGGGAGTGTAGCGCGGGTAACGAGGCGGAGGGTCGCGGCGGGGTCGTGGGCGAGGATGGCGGTGGCGGCTACCCTTAAAGCGTCATCCCGGCTTTCGCCGCGATGACGACCAGCAGCCATAGGCACCGCGAACACCGCAGGTAGCAACCCGCCCAGCTTCGCCAGCCGCACCGCCGCATTCGCCGCGCCAGCCAGCGGCCCCGGATCGCGGCTCGTGAACGGCCCCTTGAACGGCGTCGCGAGGTCGCGGACCGGGTCGGCGGTGGCGACGCTGGCGGGCAGGTCCATCCACGCCGCGCGCTCGATCCACACCGCGTCGCTGGCGGCCGCCGCGCGCTGGTTGGTGATGTTCAGCAGCGCCGCACGCGGGTGCGCGACGATCAGCCCGGCGCGGCCGTCCACCTCGAGCGCCGCCAGCGATGCTTCGTCGGCAAGCTCGACCGCCAGGATGGTCAGCGCGCCGCCATCCGACTCGACCACCACGGGCGCCCCGCGGCGCAGCTCGTCGATCGCCCGTGCAACCGACCGATTAACCGAATAGGTTTCACGTGAAACATCGGCGGTCATAATTCGAACCGCACGATCTGCGGGACATGGTCCGACGGCTTGCCCCAGTTGCGCGCGTCCTCGATGACCTCGAAGCCCGTCGCCTGCTTCGCCAGCCCCGGCGAGGCCCAGAGGTGATCGAGCCGCCGACCGCGGTCGCCGACCGTCCAGTCGACGTTGCGGTAGCTCCACCAGGTGTACAGCCGCTCGGGCGGCGGGATGAAGTGGCGCCCCAGGTCGACCCAGTCGTGGCTCGCCTGCAGGCCGTTCAGCCGGGCGACCTCGATCGGCGTGTGGCTGACGACGTTCAGCAGCGCCTTGTGGCTCCACACGTCGCATTCCAGCGGCGCGATGTTGAAGTCGCCGACGATCAGCGTGTCGTCACGCAGGCCCTCGGACCAGCGCGTCATGCGGTCGATGAACGCCAGCTTCTGCGCGAACTTGGGGTTAAGGACGGGGTCGGGAATGTCGCCGCCGGCAGGGACGTAGACGTTCTCCAGCAGCACGCCGTTGGGCAGGCGCGCGCCGATGTGGCGAGCCTCGCCATTGTCCTGCCAGTCGAAGCGGCGTTGCTCGACCAGCGGTACCTTGGACAAAGTCGCGACGCCGTGGTGCATCTTCTGGCCGCAGACGACGCGGTACTTGTACCCCAGCGCCTCGAACGCGGCGTGCGGAAAGCCGTCGTCGATGACCTTGGTTTCCTGCAGGCACAGGATGTCGGGGGCATGGTCGGTCAGGAACCGCTCGACGATGTCGAGGCGGAACCGCACCGAATTGATGTTCCAGCTGGCGACGGAAAGCGATGGCATGGTGCCGGTCTAAACGCCCATCCCCAGAACGCAATTGGCCCCCGCTCCGGGGGCATGGAACGGGGGCCGGTTTGCGCTCGTCACGCAACGATCTGCGGCATGGTGCCCGGGTAACAGGGGGCAAAGCCCGAGCGACGCCGCCGACCGCCCGCTCGAAATACGGGCGCGCACCTTGCCCTGACCTGAACAGGATTAATGGGCGTACACGCGCCGGGGCGTTCGTCGGCGATTCAGCCCGGCCTGCCGGGCGTGCGGATGCGTGGATCGCGGAAGGTGAAGGTCGACTTCGGAATCGCGACATTCGACCGCACCGTATTCAGCACGACCTCGGTCCGGTTGTTCTGCGCGTCGAGCGCGGTCCAGCCCGCGAGTGCCAGCCCGCCGGGCGCATCGGCGCGGCGCACGAAGACCATCGTCAGCGTGCCGTAGTCGGGCCGCTTCGGGTCGCGCGCCGCGATGCGCACCTGACCTGCGGGTGCCTCGACGACGCGTGCGACGCGCGCGAGGTCCTTGGCCGGATCGAGCAGCGCGGCGAGCGGCGAGTTGCGGATCGGCCACTGCGACACCTGCCCGACCTTGTAATCGATCATCGACAGCGCGCGCCCGTCGGCGACGATCAGCAGCTTGGACTTGTCGTAGTCGAAGCGGATCTTGCCCGGCCGCACGAGCTGCATCCGCCCGGTCGCGACGCGCCCGTCGGACGCAGTCTGGGTGAAGCGCGCGGTCATCGACGTCGTCGCGGCGAGCGCCGCCGCAACCTCGTCGAGCGGGGCGGCGACGGCGGGCGTGGCGACAAGCGCCGCGAGGAGCAGGGTGCGGATCATGCCGCGCTGTCTAGCGGGCACGGCTTTGCGTCAAGCTGAACGAAACACCCTCCCCTGCGGGGAGGGTCGGGGATACGGCGAAGCCGGCCCCGGGGTGGGAAGTGTCGTACACGCAGCGCGTGTCGAAGGGGGCTCCCCATCAAGCGCACCGCCCTTGGTTAGACCCACCCCCGGGCCGCGCCTCGCGCGTCTCTCGCCCCTCCCCGCAGGGGAAGGGGCGGCGCTTGCGCGCCTTAGCCCTTCGCGGCGTTCAGCTTGCTCGTCAGCTCGGGGACCAGCGTGAACAGGTCGCCCACGAGGCCGATGTCGGCGACCTGGAAGATCGGCGCGTCGTCGTCCTTGTTGATCGCGACGATGATCTTCGAATCCTTCATCCCCGCGAGGTGCTGGATCGCGCCCGAGATGCCGACCGCCATGTAGAGCTCGGGCGCGACGATCTTGCCTGTCTGGCCGACCTGATAGTCGTTGGGGACGTAGCCGGCGTCGACCGCGGCGCGGCTGGCACCGAGGCCGGCACCGAGAGCATCGGCGAGCGGCTCCATGATCTCGTGGAATTTCTCGCCCGACCCCAGTGCACGGCCGCCCGAGACGATGATCTTGGCCGCGGTCAGTTCGGGGCGAGCGCTCGTCGTCAGCTCGGCACCCTTGAAGGTCGACAGGCCTGAATCGCCCGTGCCCGACACGGGCTCGATCGACGCGCTGCCGCCTTCGGTCGCGGCCTTGGCGAAGGCGGTGCCGCGCACGGTGATGACGCGCTTGGCGTCGCTCGACTTGACCGTCGCGATGGCGTTGCCGGCGTAGATCGGGCGCGTGAAGGTGTCGGGCGCTTCGACCGACAGGATCTCGCTGATCTGCACGACGTCGAGCGCTGCGGCGACGCGCGGCGCGATGTTCTTGCCGCGCGACGTGGCGGGCGCGACGAACGCGTCATAGTTCGCCATCAGCCCGGCGACGAGCGGCGCGACGTTCTCGGGGAGCGCATGCTCGTACGCGGCATCGTCCGCCAGCAGCACCTTGGTGACGCCCGCGACCTTGGCGGCCGCATCGGCGACGGCCTGCGCGCCGGCGCCGGCGACGAGGACATGGACTTCACCGCCCAGCTGCCCGGCGGCGGTGATCGTCGCCAGCGTCGCGTCCTTCAGGACCTTGTTGTCGTGTTCGGCCAGAACCAGGCTGCTCATCCGATCGCTCCCAGCACCTTGAGTTTGTCGACCAGCTCGTCGACCGTCTTGACCTTGACGCCGGCCGTCCGCTTCGACGGCTCGACGACCTTCAGGATCTGCAGCCGCGGCGTCGCGTCGACGCCGTAGTCGGCAGGGGTCTTCGAGGCGATCGGCTTCGACTTCGCCTTCATGATGTTGGGCAGCGAGGCGTAGCGCGGCTCGTTGAGACGCAGGTCGGTAGTGACCACCGCGGGCAGCTTGAGCTCGACCGTCTCGGCACCGCCGTCGATCTCGCGCTCGACGGTGACCATCGCGCCGTCGGCGGTGATCTTCGACGCGAAGGTGCCTTGCGGCCAGCCGAGCAGGCCCGACAGCATCTGCCCGGTCTGGTTGGCGTCGTCGTCGATCGCCTGCTTGCCGAGGATGATCAGCTGCGGCGCCTCTTCCTTGGCGATGGCGGCGAGGATCTTGGCGACGGCCAGCGACTCGGTCGGCTGGTCGGTGACCACCAGGATGCCGCGATCGGCGCCCATCGCGAGCGCGGTGCGGATCGTTTCCTGGCTCTGCTGCACGCCGATCGACACCGCGACGATCTCGGTCACCACGCCCTTTTCCTTCAGGCGAATGGCTTCCTCGACGGCGATCTCGTCGAACGGATTCATGCTCATCTTGACGTTGGCGAGCTCGACGCCGGTGCCGTCGGACTTCACCCGCACCTTGACGTTGTAATCGACCACCCGCTTGACGGGGACCAAGACCTTCATGCGCGTTTCCTGCCCAAGTTTGAGTGCGTGTTGCGACAGCCGGGCGCGGGCGTCAACTAAGCGGGCAGGACCATTTGCCCCAGGCGCGGGAAGTTGACCACCACATGGCCACCGCCGTCGAGGTCGCGCACCACCGCGATGCCGCGCGGCGACAGACGCAGCAGCTGGCCCTCGACAGGGGCATCGCCCGACCCATCGGTGCGGACCTTGACCCGCTGGCCCGCGGTGAAGCCGCTCGACGCGTCGACGTCCTCACCCAGGTCGGGGGTCGCGGCGCGGGCGAGCGCGAGGGCGTCGTCGGCACTCGCCTCGACCGGACGGCCGTGGCCGAAGGCTGCGACGCGGTCGTACCACGCCGACAGGTTGGGGAGGGCGGCGATCGCCTGCTCGGCGGGCGTGCCCGCGGCGCGCCCGCGGACGAACCAGAGGTTGGAGTAGAAGGCGAGGTCGGCGTGCCCGGCCGCGTCGCCGCCGACGAAGGCGCGCCCGTCGGCAAGCACGGCGTCGAGCCACGTCGCGGCAGTCACCGCCTGGCTCGCGAGGTGCGGTGTCGCACGCGCCAGCGACGCCATGTCGAGGCCGAAGCGCGCCTTGCGGTCGTCGATGAACGCCTGCGGTAGCGCCCCAGGCGGCAGGCTGCCGAGCGCTGCCCCGACATGCGCGGTGAACTGCGCCGCGCCTGCCCAGCCCGCGAGCATGCGGTGCAGGTCGCCGAGCGGCGCCGGGTACAGGCTGGGGCGCGGCGTGTGCGCCTCGAGCGCGTCGATGATCTTCGCGGTGTCGCAATAGAGGTCGGCGCCGATCTGCAGCACCGGGGTGCGGGCATAGCCCCCGGTCAGCGCGACGAGGCCGGGCTTGGGCATGATGCTGGGGATGATCACCGAGCGATAGTCGAGGTCCTTCAGGCCATGCGCGACGCGCGCCAGTTCGGCGAAGGGCGACATGGGATAGTGGTGGAGGACGATTTCCATGGCTCAGCTCCGATAGTCGGCGTTGATCGAAATATAGCCGTGCGTCAGGTCGCACGTCCAAACCGTCGCGCGGCCGTCTCCGAGACCCAGGTCGACGTCGATCTCGATTTCGCTGCCTGCAAGGTGCGTGGCGACGGGGGCCTCGTCATAGCCGGGGACGACGGCACCATGGGCTGCGACCTGCACGCCGCCGAAGGCGATGCTCAGCCGGTCGCGGTCGGCGACCTCGCCCGCCTTGCCGACCGCCATCACGACGCGGCCCCAGTTGGCGTCGCCGCCGGCGATGGCGGTCTTGACCAGCGGCGAGTTGGCGATGCTGAGCGCCACGACCTTTGCGGCGCGGTCGTCGGCCGCACCGGCGACGCGCACCTCGATGAACTTGGTCGCCCCTTCGCCGTCGCGCACGACCAGATGCGCGAGATCGCGGCAGACCGCGCGTAGTGCGGCGTGGAAGGCGTCCGCGCCCGGAGCATCGGGGGCATCCAGCACTTCATTTCGGGCCGCGCCGGTCGCGAAGGCGAGGACCGTGTCGGACGTCGAAGTGTCGCTGTCGACCGTGATCGCATTGAACGTCTCGTCGCAAATGCTGCGCAGCATTTGCTGCAGCAAAGGTGCAGCAATCGCGGCGTCGGTGAATACGAACCCGAGCATCGTCGCCATGTCGGGGGCGATCATCCCCGATCCCTTGACGACGCCCGCAATGGTGATCCGGCGACCCTGAACGACGGCGTGCGCGACCGCGGCCTTCGGGAAGGTGTCGGTCGTTCCGATGGCGTTGGTCAGGTCGAGCAGGCTCGCCTCGCCCAGCGCAGCATTCGCGGCGGCGACGCCCGCGAGCGCCTTGTCCTGCGGCAGCGGCACGCCGATCACGCCCGTCGAGGCGGCAAACACCTCGTGCGCGCCGCACCCGAGCAAGGCCGCCGCTTGCTCGACCTGCGCGCGACTCGCTGCCGCCCCCCCCGCACCGGTGAAGGCGTTCGAATTCCCTGAATTGACGACCAGCCCGCGCGCTGCGCCGCCGGGTAGGTTCGCCCGGCACCACTCGACCTCGGGCGACGGGCACAGCGACCGCGTCGTCACCCCGGCGACCGTCGTGCCCGCGTCGAACGCGACGAGTGTCGTGTCGGCGCGCGTCCATGCCTTGTAGCCCGCGCAGGCGGTGCCGATGCGCACCCCCGCGACGGCTGCGATTTCGGGGAAGGGGCGGGCGAGGGGCGAAACGGTCATGCGCGTCCCCTTGCCGCGCGTCGGCTGCCAAGTCGAGCGTGCGACCAAAGCTGCCGCGACGCGTTCAGCGCACTCGTTTTCAAAGCAAGGCCGCGCGCATGACCGATCGAGATGCGCACGGGCACGGGCGCGAGGCGGCGACGCCCGGCCAGATGCCGGTGCGCGGCTGGTGGCAGATCCTGCGCCGCACCTATGCCGAGGCCGGCAACGACAATCTCGGTCTGGTTGCCGCTGGCGTCGCCTTCTACTGCTTCCTCGCGCTTGTGCCGCTGCTCGGCGCGCTGGTGCTGACCTACGGCCTCGTCGTCGAGCCTGCCGATGTGACGCGCCATATCTCGGCGATCGCCAGCGTCATCCCGGCCGAAGCCGCGAAGCTGATCGACGAGCAGCTCGTCAATGTCGTCAACAGCGCATCGGGGAAGAAGGGGCTGGGCCTTGCCGCCGCATTGGCGCTTGCGCTGTACGGCGCGATGAAGGGTGCCGGCGCGCTGATCACCGCGCTCGGCATCGTCTATGAGCAGCCCGAGACGCGCGGCTTCGTCCGCACCACGCTCTTGCAGCTGGCGATGACGCTCGGCGCGGTGCTGCTTACCGTCGCGCTGCTCGCCGCGGCGTCGGCGAGCGCTTTCCTCGAGGATCTGGCGGGGCAGCTGTCGTCGGTCGCGGCGGTGGCGATCAAGGTCGGCGCCTGGGCTGTCACGGCGATCGTCGCCACCTTCGGGATCGCCGCAGTCTATCGCTACGCCCCCGCCCGGCGCTCGCCGCGCTGGACATGGCTGACGCCGGGGTCGGTATTCGCCTGCGTCGGGTTCGTCGTCGCCACGCTCGGCTTCGGCTATTACGCGGCGCGCTTCGGCGATTACAACGCGACCTACGGCTCGCTCGGTGCGGTCGTCGTGCTGCTGTTCTGGCTGTATCTGTCGGCGTATGTCCTGCTGCTCGGCGCCGAACTCAATTCGGAACTCGAGCATCAGACCGCGCGCGACACCACGACGGGCGGCGACAAGCCGATGGGCACGCGCGGCGCGGTGATGGCGGACCAGGCCGCGGCAGCCGATTGACGCGGCCGTCTTGCGGCACGACACGCGCTGCATGGCCAAGCTGTATTTCTACTACGCGTCGATGAACGCCGGAAAATCGACGCTGCTGCTCCAGGCCGACTTCAACTACCGCGAGCGCGGCATGGCGACCAAGCTGTTCACTGCGGCTGTCGATACGCGTGCCGGCGTCGGGGTGATCGCCTCGCGCATCGGGCTCAGCCGCCCGGCGCACGCCTTCACCGCCGCGACCGACCTTGCCATGGAGACTGCCGCAGCAGGACCGCTCGCGTGCGTGCTGGTCGACGAGGCGCAGTTCCTGACGCGCGCGCAGGTCGGGCAGCTGGCGGGGGTCGCGGACGCGGGCAAACCGGTGCTGTGCTACGGGCTGCGGACCGACTTCCAGGGGGTGCCGTTCGAAGGGTCGTTATGGCTGCTGGCGCTTGCCGATGTGCTCAGCGAGATCAAGTCGGTGTGCAAGTGCGGCGCCAAGGCGACGATGAACCTGCGCGTCGATGCGGCTGGCAATGCGGTGGCGGAAGGGGCGCAGACGGCGATCGGCGGCAACGAGCTTTACGTCGCGCTGTGCCGCAAGCATTTCATGGCGGCGCGCTCAGGCTGACATGCGCTGCGGCGGCAGCTTGGCGATGCGGCGGCTGCCGGCCCAGACCTCGACGCCGCCATTGTCGGCAAGCGCACGGGCGCGAGCGATCGCCGCATCGTCGTCGGGCAAGCGCTCGCGCGTTCCCGAATCGATCATCCCACCCGGATTGACCTTGAAGAATCGATACTCACCCATCGCAACACCCTCGATAACGCAGCGCCTGCGAAAAACAGTTTTCACTGTTCGTCCCCGTAACTTTAATAACCGCTTAACGATTGGATTGCGAGTCCGAAACAGCGCGGCGAATTGACTAAAGGCCCCTGCGAACCTACATCGCGCCGGTTCGGATCGGGCGCATTCACATAGGTTGGACCGCGTCCGTTCCTCAGCGCGTCAGGAATTTCATGCTCGGATTCGGCGGTATCGCCAAGCGTCTGTTCGGCTCGTCGAACGACCGTTACGTCAAGGGTCTCAATCCGCTGGTCGCCAAGATCAACGCGTTCGAGCCGTCCATCGAACCCTTGTCGGACGCGGACCTCGCCGCGCAGACGGTCAAGTTCCGCGCGCGGCTGGCCGAAGGCGCAACGCTCGACGACCTGCTGCCCGAGGCGTTCGCCACGGTCCGCGAGGCGGCAAAGCGCGCGCTCGGCCAGCGCCACTACGACGTGCAGCTGGTCGGCGGCATCGTCCTCCACCGCGGCGAGATCGCCGAGATGCGGACCGGCGAGGGCAAGACGCTCGTCGCGACGCTCGCGGTGTACCTGAACGCGCTCAGCGGCAAGGGCGTCCACGTCGTCACGGTCAACGACTATCTCGCGTCGCGCGACGCCGAGTGGATGGGCCGCGTCTACAAGTTTCTGGGGCTGACCGTCGGGGTCATCGTCCCCAATATCGACGACGACACGCGCCGCGCGGCCTATGCCGCCGACATCACCTACGGCACCAACAACGAATACGGCTTCGACTATCTGCGCGACAACATGAAGTACAGCCGCGAGCAGATGGTGCAGCGGCCCTTCAACTTCGCCGTCGTCGACGAGGTCGACTCGGTGCTCGTCGACGAGGCGCGCACGCCGCTGATCATCTCGGGCCCGACCGAGGACAAGTCGGAACTGTACCTGAAGGTCGACGCGGTCGTGAAGACGCTGGTCCCTGAGGATTACGAGATCGACGAGAAGCAGAAGTCGGTGATCCTGACCGAGGACGGCACCGAGAAGTGCGAGCGCGCCTTCGAGGCGGCGGGCATGCTCGAGGGCGAGAACCTCTACGACTACGAGAATACTCAGGTCGTCCACCACCTGAACCAGGCGCTGCGCGCCAACGTCATCTTCCGCCGCGACACCGACTATATCGTCCGCGGCGGCAAGGTGATCATCATCGACGAGTTCACCGGCCGCATGATGGACGGACGCCGCTGGTCGGACGGCCTGCACCAGGCGGTCGAGGCCAAGGAAGGCCAGGCGATCCAGCCCGAGAACCAGACGCTCGCGTCGATCACCTTCCAGAATTATTTCCGCATGTACCCGAAGCTGGGCGGCATGACCGGCACCGCGGCGACCGAGGCGGCCGAGTTCTTCGACATCTACAAGCTGAACGTCGTGACGATCCCGACCAACCTGCCGGTCAAGCGCGTCGACGTCGACGACGAATTTTACAAGAACGCCGAGGAGAAGTTCAAGGCGATTGTCCGGACGATTCGTGAGGCCTCAGCCAAGGGCCAGCCGATCCTGGTCGGCACCGTGTCGATCGAAAAGTCGGAGATGCTCAGCGAGTTCCTGAAGGCCGAGAAGGTCGAGCACGTCGTCCTGAACGCGCGCTATCACGAGCAGGAAGCGCATATCGTCGAGCAGGCGGGCCGCCTGGGTGCGGTCACGATCGCCACCAACATGGCCGGCCGCGGCACCGACATTCAGCTCGGTGGCAATTTCGACGCGCGCGTCGAGCGCGAGCTGGGCGACGTCGAGGGCTTCGAGCGCGAGGCGGGTATCGCACGTATCAAGGCCGAGGTGCAGGCCGAGCGCGAGGCGGTGCGCGCCGCGGGCGGACTGTTCGTGCTGGGCACCGAGCGCCACGAGAGCCGGCGCATCGACAACCAGCTGCGCGGCCGCTCGGGCCGCCAGGGCGATCCGGGCTTCAGCCGCTTCTACCTGAGCCTCGACGACGACCTGCTGCGCATCTTCGGCCAGCAGTCGATGCTGAGCCGCATGATGAACTCGGGGCTCGAGGAGGGCGAGGCGATCGTCCATCCCTGGATTTCCAAGGCGATCGAGACCGCCCAGAAGAAGGTCGAGGCGCGCAACTACGACGTCCGCAAGCAGCTGCTCGAATACGACAACGTCATGAACGATCAGCGCAAGGTCATCTACGACCAGCGCCAGGACATCATGGATTCGGACACCGTCGGCGACGTCGTCGTCGATATGCGGCACGAGGCGGTCAATTTGATCGTCGCGACGTCGTGCCCCGAGGGCACCTACCCCGAGCAATGGGACGTTGCCGCGCTGACCGAGGCGACGCAGGGCACGCTGGGCGTCGATGTGCCGATCGCCGAGTGGGTCGCGGAAGAGAAGATCGACCAGGAAATCCTCGTCGAGCGGCTGATCGCGGCCGCGGACGACACGATGGCCGCCAAGGCCGCGCCGCTGCCGCCCGAGACGTGGATCCAGATCGAGAAGAACTTCCTGCTCCAGGCGCTCGACCATCACTGGAAGGAGCATCTGGCGACCCTCGACGCGCTGCGTCAGGTCATCCACCTGCGGGCGTACGCGCAGAAGACGCCGCTCAACGAGTATAAGTCGGAGGCCTTCGCGCTGTTCGAGCGCATGCTCGGCACGGTGCGCGAGGACGTCACGCGGATGCTGGCGAACGCGCAGTTCAACATGCAGGCGGAGGAGGATTATCCGCCGCTGCCCGACTTCGTGACGACGCACATTGACCCGCTGACCGGCGGCAACGATGCCTTCGGTCCGCGCGGCAACCTGCCCGCCGGCGCGCTCGCCTTCGCCGGCTCGGCGACCGCGGCACTGACCGAAGTGTCGGACGAAGAACTGGCCGACTGGAACCGCACCGTGTCGCGCAACGCCACGTGCCCGTGCGGGTCGGGGAACAAGTTCAAGCACTGCCACGGAAACCTGGCGCGGGTTTAAGTCTTCGCTTCCGGTCGTCATCCCGGCGAAAGCCGGGACCCATCTCCCGAACGCAGGTGATGGGTCCCGGCTTTCGCCGGGATGACGATAAGAAAGTTAGAGCCGCGCCCGCACCGACGCAGCGTGGGCAGGCAGGCCCTCGGCGTCGGCCAGCGTCGCGGCCGCGGGCCCGATTGCGCGCAGCCCGACCGGGCCGCACTCCAGAAACGTCGTACGCTTCATGAAGTCGGCGACCGACAGCCCGCTAGCGAAGCGCGCGCGGCGTCCTGTCGGCAGGACATGGTTGGGCCCGCCGACATAATCCCCCGCCGCCTCCGGCGTGTGGCGGCCCAGGAACACCGATCCCGCGTGGCGCATCCGCGAGAACAGCACGTGCGGGTCGTCGACCATCAGCTCGACATGCTCCGCGGCCAGTGCGTCGAGCAGCGGCACCGCATCGGCAAGCGTCTCGACGACGATGATCGCCCCGTGCGCGTCCCAGCTGGCGCGCGCCGCCGCTTCGGTCGCCAGCGTCTTCAGCCGCGCCTCGACGGCCGCCGCCACCGCATCGCCGAACCCTGCGTCGTCGGTAATCAGGATCGACTGCGCGGCGGGGTCGTGCTCGGCCTGGCTCAGCAGGTCGATCGCCACCCAGTCGGGGTTCGAGGCGTGATCGCTGACCACGACGATCTCCGACGGCCCCGCGACCATGTCGATCCCGACGGTGCCGTAGAGCTGGCGCTTGGCCTCCGCGACCCAGGCATTGCCGGGACCGACGACGACGTCGACCGGCGCAATGCTGGCAGTGCCATAGGCGAGCGCCGCGACCGCCTGCGCACCGCCGATGCGGTGGACCTCGGTGACGCCCGCCAGCGCGGCCGCCGCCAGCACCAGCGGCGTCGGCCCCGGCGTCACCATGACGACGCGCTCGACGCCCGCGACTGCGGCCGGAATGGCGTTCATCAGGACCGACGAGGGATAGGAGGCGCGCCCGCCCGGCACATACAGCCCGGCGGCCGCGACCGCCGACCAGCGCCACCCGGCGCGGACACCGGTGTCATCGGTCGCGTCGCGGTCGGTCGGCCGCTGCCCGGCGTGGAAGGCACGGATGCGCGCGGCGGCGAACTCGAGTGCCGCCAGCGTCTCCGCCGGCACCTGCACGCGGGCAGCCGCGATCTCGTCCGCGTCGATCAGGCTGCCGGTCGCCGACAGGTCGACCCGGTCGAAGCGCAATGTCAGCTCATGGACCGCCGCATCGCCGCGTGCCCGCACGTCGCGCAGGATCGCCGCGACATCGCCCGCGACATCGGCATCGTCGTCGCGCTTGTCGGCAACCAGCGCGGCGAACGCCGCCGCGAAGCCGGGGTCGCGGGCGTCAAGCCGCTGCATCGGCGGCACTCCTGAACTTCGCGACCCAGTCGACGACGCGCCCGTCGGTCTTGAACGCCGCGCGGTTGACGATCAGCCGCGAACTCACCTCGGCGATCGTCTCGACCTCGACGAGGCCGTTCTCGGCGAGCGTCCGCCCGGTCGAGACGAGGTCGACGATGCGGGGGCTGAGGCCGAGCAGCGGTGCCAGCTCCATCGCGCCGTTGAGCTTGACGCACTCGGCCTGCACGCCGCGAGCCGCGAAGTGCGCGCGCGCGACGTTCGGGTATTTGGTGGCGACGCGGACATGGCTCCACGCGCGCGGATCGTCGCCCGATGCAAGCGCCGAGGACTCCGCGACCGACAGGCGGCAGCGCCCGATGCCCAGGTCGACCGGCGCGTAGATCTCGGTGAAGCCGAACTCCATCAGCACGTCGTTGCCCGCGATGCCGAGCTGCGCCGCGCCGAACGCCACGAAGGTCGCGACGTCGAACGCGCGCACGCGAATCAGGTCGACGCCCGGCAGATTGGTGGTGAAGCGCAGCGCCCGGCTGTCCTCGTCGCTGAACGCCGCCTCGGGCACGATGCCGGCGCGCGCCAGCACGGGCAGCGCCTCCTTCAGGATGCGCCCCTTGGGCAATGCGATGATCAATGGCTCGGTCACGGCGCGGGGGGTAGCCGCGCGCGCGTTGCGCGTCCAGCGGCGGGCTGTCACAGGACCGGCATGCACGCCGATATCCGCGCTGCCTTCGCGCAGCAGGGCGACTGGAACCGCCGCCTCGGCGCGCCCTTCACCGCGCGGCTGTGCGACCGGCTGGGGGTGGTGCTCGACCATGGCTCGGCGACCGGGCGGGCGGTGCTCGGCTGGCCGGGTGACGCGTTCGGCGACGCGCTGATGCTGCGCCTCACCGGCGGGCTCAACGCGCTGGTCCGGGCGGGCGCGCTGCCGGGGCTGGCGGCGCACTACCCGCCGAACAAGGCGGGCGACGATGCGGCGCTCGACGCGGCGCTGCGCGCGGCCCTCTCCGACGACCGGCTGCTGCTGTGGCTGGAGAGCGCGCCGCAGACCAACGAGGTCGGCCGCTCGGGGGTGCTGATGCCCGGGCTGCTGACCATCGCGGCTGCTACCGGCTTGGCGCTTGAGTTGTTCGAGCTCGGCGCCAGCGCGGGGTTGAACCTGCGCCTCGATCACTATGGCTACGATCTCGGCGGCGCCGTCTTCGGGCCTGCGGACGCCCCCGTTCGCCTCGCTCCCGACTGGCAGGGCCCGCCGCCGCCCGCCGCCGATGTGCGGATCGTCGCGCGCCGGGGCGTCGACCTCGCGCCGATCGACGTGCGCGACCCCGCCGCGCGCGACCGCCTGCTCGCCTATGTCTGGCCCGAGCAGACCGCGCGCGTCGCCCGCCTCGAGGCTGCGCTGGCCGCCGCTGCTGCCGACCCGGCCCCCATCGATGCCGGCGACGCTGCGGCGTGGGTCGAGGCGCACGTCGCGCCCGTGGACGGCCGCTGCGGGGTCGTGCTGCACAGCATCGCTTTCCAGTACTTCCCTGCCACCACAAAGGCGCGCATCGCCGCGCACATGACGGCGCAAGGCGCGCTCGCCACTGCCACGGCACCCCTCGCCTGGCTGCGCTACGAGCTCGAAGACGCCAGTGGCGCCCTGCCGACCCTGCGCCTGACGCTCTGGCCCGGCGGCGAGGACCGCCTGCTCGCCCACGCCCATCCCCACGGCGCAAGCGTGCAATGGCTCTGATCCTCGCCTCCGCCAGCCCGCGCCGGGTCGAGCTGCTGGCGCGGCTCGGCGTGGTGCCCGATGCGGTCGATCCGGCGGAAGTCGACGAGAGTTGGGCCGCGGGCGAACTGCCCGGGCCGCACGCCGCGCGCCTCGCGGCGCTGAAGGCGGCGACGGTTGCGTCGCGCCACCCCGACGCTATCGTGCTCGCCGCCGACACCGTCGTCGCGGTCGGGCGGCGCGTGCTGCCCAAGGCCGAGACCGAGGCCGAGGCGCGGTCGTGCCTCGCGCTGCTCTCGGGACGGCGGCATCACATCTTCACCGGAGTGACGGTCGTCGCCAGCGGGCTCGGGCGCCACCGCCTGTCGGAGAGCATCGTCACCTTCAAGCGCTTCGAAGCAGCCGAGATCGAAGCCTACATCGCGACCGGCGAATGGCGCGGCAAGGCGGGCGGCTACGCCATCCAGGGCCGCGCCGAGGCCTTCGTGCGCGCCCTGTCGGGGTCGTGGTCGGGGATCGTCGGCCTGCCGCTATTCGAGACACGCGCGCTGCTGCGAAGCGCTGGCCTCGATGTCTGAAGCCCTCATCGACCACGGCATCGGCGAGACGCGCGCCGTCGTGATCGAGGACGGTGAAATCGTCGAGGCGCATGTCGAGCGCGACGACGACGGCCTGCGCGCCGGCGACGTCTGGGCGGCGCGGCTGGTCACCATCCTGGTGCCGGGCCGGCGCGGCATCGTCGAGTGCGGCGGCCATGAAGCGCTGCTCGAACCGCTGCCATCTGCGCTGACCAGCGGCGGACTGGTGCGAGTCGAGGTGGTGCGCGAAGCGCTGCCCGAGGCGGGGCGCGCGAAGCTCGCGAAGGTCCGCGCGGTGCCCGGGGCGCTGCACGGCCCCGGGCGAATCGCGCACGGCCCCGATCTCGCCGAGCGGCTGTCGGCGGCGGGGCACAAGGTGCGCGACGTCACCCATTCCCTCGACGACCCGCTCGAACCGGCGGGCTGGGGCGAGGTCGCCGAGGCCGCCGCCAGCGGCCATGTCGCCTTCGCGGGCGGGCTGCTGACGATCAGCCCGACCCCCGCAATGACGGTGATCGACGTCGACGGCGCGGGCGAGGCGCGCGCACTTGCCGAAGCCGCGGCGGTCGCGGCGGCGCAGGCCATCCGCTGCTTCGACCTGGCGGGCTCGATCGGCATCGATTTCCCGACATTGGGCGACAAGGCGGCGCGGACGGCGCTCGGCGAGCTGCTCGATGCGGCGCTGGCGGCCCCGTTCGAGCGCACCGCGGTCAACGGCTTCGGCTTCGTCCAGATCGTCCGCCCGCGCCTGCGCGCCTCACTCGTCGAGCGGTTGCGCCTCGACGCCGTGCCGACTGCCGCGCTGACCCTATTGCGCCACGCCGTGCGCACCCCAGGCGCCGGCACGCGCGAACTGGCCGCCGCCCCGTCCGTTGTCGCCTGGCTCGAGGCGCGCCCGCACCTCGTCGACGACCTGCGCACCCGCAGCGGCCGCGCGGTGCGGTTGCGGGCGGACCCCGGCCTCGCCATATCCGGCGGCCATGTCGCCGCTCTCTAGCCCCGCCTGTCCGATGTGCCGCCGCGCGGCGTCGCCCGAGCACGCGCCGTTCTGCTCGCCGCGCTGCAAGGACCGCGACCTGCTCAAGTGGCTCGGCGACGGCTACGCCATCCCCGGCGACCCGGTTGACGACGAGGCACTGGACAACGAAAGCGCGCGCGACTAATCCCCCGCCCTCGCGACGCGTCGCGCCCGGGTAGCTCAGGGGTAGAGCAGGGGATTGAAAATCCCCGTGTCGGTGGTTCGATTCCGCCCCCGGGCACCAGCGTTTTCAAGCGCTTAGGCTGATCTGACGTTCAGTTGGCAGGGGCTTGGTGTAAATCCTGTGTAATCGCTGATTTTCGCGGCGATAAAACGTCAACGGCCGCATCGATGTTCGGATCGCTGTCGTGATGATAGTGCAAGAGCATCTTCAGCGTTTTATGCCCACTGATCTTCTGGGCTATGGGCAGGGGTACATTCGATGTGATCAGCGCGGTGATAGAGGTATGCCTCATCACGTGTGGGGTCACGAGCGTCGGATCCAAGCCAGCGCGGATGACAGCCCGTTTGAAGGCCGATGCGAAGCTGGCACGGTGCGGCTTTTTGCTACCCGGGCCAGGACGAAAAACGTAGTCGTCATCTGAACCACCACCTTGTAGCCGCTGGCGATCCCGTTCGGCGATCAGAGCTGCTGTCAACTCGATGGTGAGAGGCTGGCTCCTAGGGCCGGCCTTGGCATTTGGAATATGCATCCGCCGTTGGTCCGAGAAGAAGTTAACCCACTTGTGGGCAACCATCTCACCATGTCGACCTGTTGACTGCAGCCCCATGAGCACGAACAGATAGAGCTGCGGATCGACATCCTGATATGCCGCCCTGAGCAGTCGCGCCTGGTCGTCGCCTGACAGGATTTCCCTGCGACTGCGTGGCTCAGGGGCCCAATCAATCTTAGGCACCGCCTCCTTTGAAATCCATCCGGTCTTGGCGTCAGCCGCGATCGAGAAAATGTGGCTCAGAGTCGCGAGATAGCGGTTTGCAGTCTTGGGGGAAAGCTTCAGCTTCGCGGTGAGGTGATGCACGAACGCGAGGACCTTTGCCTCGGTAATCGCATCAGATCGCATGGCACCAAACCACGGTAACAGGTGCGTTTTCAAATGCTGCTTCTTGCGCGTGAGATTGGCACCGCCAGTCTCCTCCATACGGGCAACGTAGAGCGCCGCCACCGCTGCGAAACTGAACGCGAGCTTCCTCTTTTTCGTAAGCTTGAGACGCCCCTCCCGGGCCTCGGTCCGAAGTCGCTCAATCAGCCTTTCGGCATCGCTCCGAGTTACACCTTCACTCTGCACCCCGACGGTTCTATGGATGCGGTTACCGTCGACCATGACGTTGACCGTAAACCTGACATCGCCATCGCGCGTTTTGGTTGCCGAGATACCAGACTCCATCAGCGTCTTCCCGACAGAAAGTTCGGAGAGTCGTTTGGCAGTAAGCGTCTTATATTTGTTAGCCATCTTCTGATTTCTTCAATAAATTTTCCAGTAACTCATGCGCTATCTTTGAATACATCCTATGCTGTTCTACTTGAGGAATGGTAATCCGTTGGATCTGATGACGAATCGCGATCAAATTCTCATTGAGGTCGAAGACTTTTCGATAGGCTGTCCGTTGGATCTGATGCCCTTCATCGCCAGGCTGACTTTCAAATGTCCCAGCCACGATTTGTTGATCCCATGGATATATCGGCTGGAAGTTGTCGTCGAATAGAGGGCTATATTCCTGATTATATTCCTCTGCAGCTTTTCTGAGTTCTGCTTCGGCATTCAGCTCGGATTGACGCAGTTCAGCAATTCTAGCGGCCTCATCGGGAGGCGGCCTGAGCTGATCGACGTAAGCGATGGCCACGTCGCGGGCAGCCCGCCACACAGCGTAATCCCCGGTCCAGCGCCGACCGACGCGCTGTTCAAGCTCGTGAATTGCCTGTCCAATTACTTGGAAAATCGCAGCGTTGGCGCGCGATCCGAACCTATCTTCGTTCGAGTATGTAGCCTCGAGCCGCGCGTTGATTTCGCGGTTCACCGGCCACCCTTTGTCTCTTGCTGACGCCTCGAGTTTCGACCTCAGTTCATCGCTGACTCGAACCTTGATCTGCGGCAATTGACCGTCTGGAGCGCGCATCGACATCTCTTGTCATTCAGTCCCTAATCTGGGACCGGCTCTTGATAGCACACATAGAGGATGCTACAAGACCAAATCTGGGACCGGGGGAGGGATTGTCGTGGACGGCGTGAAACTGGTTGAGGTTAAGGTATTGCCGTCCGGCTTGATGGACCGGAAGAACGCGGCATCTGCCCTAGGGCGAAGTGCAAAAACCTTGTCCGCGTGGGCCCGGCTGAAAATCGGTCCGACACCGGTCAAGGTCGGAGGTCGCATCTTCTATCGATGGGCCGAAATCCAAAAGTTCGCTTCAGTATGAGCGCGCCAACCTTAAGGTGACGCAGACCGGCATGATGCCCTTTTCGCCGAGCCTGTCAGCTATCACTCTATCCGACTCGCAGGCGGCAAAAAGCGCGACTGACGACCGTTGCCACCGCCGATGTCATGAACGATGAAGGGGCATGGGGGAGGACACTGCAGTCGACGCGTTCATCGCGCAGTGGCGTGATACCGGCGGATCCGAACTC
Organism: Glacieibacterium frigidum; assembly: GCF_007097155.1. Classification (GTDB taxonomy): domain Bacteria; phylum Pseudomonadota; class Alphaproteobacteria; order Sphingomonadales; family Sphingomonadaceae; genus Glacieibacterium; species Glacieibacterium frigidum. The sequence continues at coordinate 959,371 of NZ_VJWA01000002.1, read as the reverse complement.
GCCAACACACAGAGCTTCATCAATGGCCTGTGCGCGCTGATCGGCGTCGCGCCGCCCGATGGCAGCCGGTCCGACGATGCGCACAACGACTATGTGTTCGAACGCCGCGTGTTTCAGGACAACGGCGACGGCACGACGAGCTTTGGGAGGCTCGACGCCTACAAGCGCGGTTCCTTCATCCTCGAGGCGAAGCAGGGAAGCGATGCCGACCGTGCCGCCGCCACGCGCGGCGAGGACGATCTCGACCTATTCGGCCAGACCGCGAGCGCGCGGATGAAGCGCGGTACGGCACGGCGCGGTACGCCCGGTTGGGCCAAGGCGATGGTGCAGGCCAAGGGGCAAGCCGAGCGCTATGCGAAGGCCTTGCCGGTTGATCACGGCTGGCCGCCGTTCCTGCTCATCGCCGACATTGGCTACTGCATCGAGGTGTATGCTGATTTCACCGGCACCGGGAAGGCCTATGCGCAATTTCCCGACCGGTCGCGCTACCGCATCATGCTCGACGACCTGCACGATGAGGCCGTGCGCAAGCGGCTTGCGGCGATCTGGACTGCGCCTAAGACGCTCGATCCCTCAACCGAGGCGGCGAGGGTCACGCGCGAGATCGCCGACCTGCTCGCCACCGTATCGCGCCGGCTCGAGGCGCGGGGCCATTCAGCCGACGCGGTCAGCGGCTTCCTGATGCGCGTGCTGTTCACGATGTTCGCCGAGGATACCGGCGTGCTGCTGCCCAAGGACAGCTTCAAGACGCTGCTGCGCGGGCAACTCGACCACCCGGAGCATCTACATCATCAACTGTCGGCGTTGTGGGCCGCGATGGACCGGGGCGAGTTCGCGCCCGCGCTCGGCATTCCGGTGAAGCGCTTCAACGGTTATCTGTTCAAAGACACCGCCGCCATCCCTTTGGAGCTCGACGAGCTGAAGGTGCTGATCGATGCGGCGAACAAGGACTGGACCGAGGTCGAGCCCGCCATCTTCGGCACCTTGCTTGAACGCGCGCTGAATCCCAAGGAGCGCGCCAAGCTCGGAGCGCACTACACACCACGCGCCTATGTCGAGCGGCTCGTCGGCCCGACAATCATCGAGCCGCTGCGCGCCGATTGGGCGGGCGTGCGCGTCGCCGCCGCCGAACTGATCGACCAGGGCAAGGTGGAGGAGGCGCGCCGCACCGTCGAGACGTTTCATGGCCAGCTCGCCGCGACGCGGGTGCTCGACCCCGCCTGCGGCACCGGCAATTTCCTATATGTCGCGATGGCGCGGATGAAGGAGCTGGAGGGCGAGGTCCTCGACCTGCTCGTCGACCTCGGCGACGATCAATATGTCGCCGAGCTGACCGGCCTTACCATCACGCCCGAGAACTTCCTGGGCATCGAGATCAACCCGCGTGCCGCCGAGATCGCGCAGCTCGTGCTGTGGATCGGCTATCTGCAATGGCATTTTCGCGTCAACGGCATGGACCGTGCCCCGCCCGAACCGATCCTGCGTAACATCCGCACGATCGAGAATTGCGACGCGCTGATCGCTTATGACGACAAGGTGCTGGAGCGGGACGAGGGCGGGGTGCCCGTCACGCGCTGGAACGGGGAGACGATGAAGCTGCATCCGGTGACCGGCAAGCCGGTGCCCGACGAGACGGTGCGGGTCGAGGTGTATCGCTACGTAAAGCCGCGCGCGGCAGCGTGGCCAAAGGCGGATTTCATCATTGGGAATCCACCCTTCATTGGCGGAAAAGACGTCCGCGATCGGCTGGGGGACGGCTATTTCGACGCGCTGTTCCGTACCACCGATGTTCCTGAAAGCGCCGATTTCGTAATGCACTGGTGGGACAAGGCGGCGGTGGCCGTGCGCAAGGGCGGCACACGGCAGTTCGGGTTCGTCACGACCAATTCGATTACGCAACTGTTCAGCCGTCGCGTGATCGCCAAGCATCTGGATGCCAAGGACGGGTTGTCGCTGCGCTTTGCCATTCCGAACCACCCGTGGGTGGACGAAAAGGACGGTGCGGCAGTGCGCATCGCGATGACGATGGCGGCGAAGAGCTCGGCGGAAGGAAAGCTGCTGGATGTGGCCGACGAGCACGAGGCGCCGGAGCGGATCGTGTTCGTTCAGCGCTGCGGCCTCATCGGCAGCGACCTGCGTGTCGGCGCCGACCTGACCGCGACTGTCCCGCTCAAAGCAAACGACCGGATATGCTCGCCCGGCGTCAAGTTGCACGGCGACGGCTTCATCGTGAAACCAGATGAAGCCGCTCAGCTCGACCCGACGTCGCTGTCTATTGCGCGCGGCGAGACGGCGAACCAGTCGCCGCACGTTCGCACAGGCATGGGCATCGAGCCGCAAGTGATCTTCGATTATCGCAACGGACGCGATTTGGCGTCGCGCTCACGAGGGGTGATGGCGATCGACCTGTATGGATTGTCCGAGACGGACGTCCGCACACGGTATCCAGCGGTGTTCCAACATCTGCTCTCCGTCGTGAAGCCGCAGAGAGACGGACAGGTGGCCCGCAGCAACACGGCAGACGCCCGGCAGTATGCCGAGGAATGGTGGTTGTTTGGAAAAACCCGACCGGAAATTCGCAAGGCGCTTTCAGGTGTCCGCCGGTACATCGCTACCATCGAGACCGCGAAGCACCGTGTTTTTCAGTTTCTGCCGATCTCGACGCTGCCGGATAACATGCTCGTTTGCATCGCACTGCAAGACGCCTTCAGCCTTGGTGTGCTGTCGAGTTGCATTCACGGCCCTTGGGCAATCGGAAGTGGGGGAAGAATGGGGATGGGTGACGATCCCCGCTACAGTAAAACCCGCTGCTTCGATCCATTTCCCTTCCCTGCCGACGTACCCGAACCCGTCAAAGCCCGCATCGGTGCCCAAGCTGAGGCGCTTGATGCCTTGCGAAAACAGGTGCTTGCCAAACATGCCGATCTTACGCTGACCAGGCTCTACAATGTGCTCGAAGCGCTCCGCGCCGGACGGCCGCTCACAGACGCCGAGCGCGACATTCACGATCGCGGCCTCGTCACGCTGATCCGCCAGCATCACGACGTGATCGATGACGGCGTGGCCGATGCCTACGGCTGGGGGGCCGAGTATCGCGCGGGGACGCTCGACGATGAGACCATCCTCACCCGTCTTGTCGCGCTCAACAAGGAACGCGCGACCGAGGAAGCGCGAGGGTTGATTCGCTATCTGCGTCCCGAATTCCAGGACCCAGGCTATCGTGCCCCGGTCTCGGGCACGCTCGATCTGGGCGAGGCGGCGGCGCTGCCGGTCAGCAACGTCATCCCCTGGCCAACTGCCCTGCCCGATCAGGTCGGTGCGGTGCAGTCGATCCTCGCCGCCGCCCCACGGCCGCTCGGGCCGAACGACATCGCCCGCAACTTCAAGGGCAAGCGCGCCGCGACGGTGCGTCCTGTGCTCGACGCGCTGGCCAGTCTCGGCATGGCGCGGCGACTGAACGACGGAAGATACGCGGCATGAGCGACCTGAAGCTTTTCCGCACCACCGCCTCGGGCGTCGCGGAAATTTCCGGCGGCGCTATGGCGCTCGAAAAGTCACTTCAGACGCTCTTCGAGGCGAACCTTGAGGCGCTGTTGGGTGTGCGCTTCCTCGCTTCCGAGTTCATCACCAACGAAGGCGGTAGGATGGATTCGCTCGGCATCGATGAGAACAACGCGCCGGTCGTGATCGAATACAAGCGAGCGTCGAACGAGAACGTCATCAACCAGGGGCTGTTCTACCTCGACTGGCTGATGGGTCACCGCAAGGACTTCGAATGGCTGGTGATGGAGCGGCTGGGCAAGGAGGTCGCGCAGAAGGTCGACTGGCCGGGTTCGCGGCTGATCTGCGTCGCCGGGGACTTCCAGAAATGGGATGAGCACGCGGTCAAGCAGATGAATCGCACGATCGATCTGGTGCGGTATCGCCGCTACGGCGATGACCTGCTGCTGTTGGAGCAGTTGACCGCGACGACGGCGAAGCCCTCGGTCGGCGCGGCGACTGCGACGACGCTGTCGTCCCCCAACGGGTCGGGCAAGAAGTACAAGACAGTCAGTCAGCAAATCGCTGAGGCATCGCCTGCGTTGCTCGATCTGTACCACGCGGTGTCGGACCATCTGCAGGCCGCCGGCGATGATGTGCAGGTCAAGACGACCGACTTCTACATCGCGTTTCGCCGCTTAAAGAATTTCGCATGCGTCGAGCTGCGCAATCAGCTGAGCAAGATCCTGGCCTATGTCCGGATCGATCCCGCGACCTTGGAAATGGAGCCGGGATTCACGCGAGACATGCGGGACATCAATCATTTCGGCACGGGCGACCTCGAAATCACCATTCAGTCGATGGCGGATTTCGAAAGGGCGAAGCCACTGTTCGATGCCGCCTACCAGAATGGATAAGCCATCAATCGTAGCTGGAACCGCTCAGCCCCAATCTCGGGCGTCCCAAGCTGTTTGATCAGTTCCAACTTCGGCCAATAATTCACCTCTGCATTACCGCGACAAAACCACGAGCCGTCTGACGCCCATAGAGTTCTACTGAGTGCCTGCTTCGGAGAAAGCACCCGCCGCTTGACGTGAATAACTAATACTCCAGACTCTTGTTTACTCGTTCGAAACTACGGCCGCCTTCAAACCCTTGCCTAAACGACCAAATTGCGATTAGCGAACTATCAGGTAACAAATCTATACGTTCACGCAGTTCGCCAAGTTTGTACGCTCGTTCGAGGTATGATTTATCTCCTAACTCGATATTCACGCCCGCTGCGATCACCGTATTTACATCTTCCACGATTTTATGCGAATTGGTAATTGCGAATTCAAGGTCGTCAACGACCACCAAACGAATATCATTAGTCGATGGAACGCGATCATCATCTAGAACTCTTATGCACTTAAGCATTTCAATCATGTCATATTCTGAAAGTCCAACCGCATTTGCAAAAGCGGTCAAAATAATATCTTCACTCATAAAAAGTCCTGATTTAAAATGGTAGCTACATCAACGTCTAATTCATTTCATTAAATGGATGATTCGCGTTTAGCCAAAGAAAATTTCTCGACATCCTGGAAACTACCGGATCAAAAACTGAAGACCCACTTACCATTTGGCAACGGAATACTACCCGCCAATAACCTTAATGACACCCGCCTCTACGAGATCTTGTAGCAGGACGAAGCTTCAATTTCGTCCGGGGTCGCGTCGCAAAGATAGGGGTATGGGCCACTCATCGTGTCTCATAACGCACCGACGCTCAATGAGATACAAAGCATCGTTACCTGCGCCAAGTGTCTGGTGAGCAGGCAGGGAAGAGTCAGCTTTTCGAAAAGGGCGCCGTCCCATCGCACCGTCGGAAATTGAGGACGTAACTGTCAGCAGCCAATTCTGAACGATGGGCCGCTTGCAACTTCAGCGCCTACAAGCGGCCCGCCTGGTCTCTACCAATTGCGGATGCGGCGGGGCCCGCGAAATGCGCGATGGCACTGCTGAAATCCGCCGAGCTAAGGTACAGGCAGCGCATCGCTATGAGCGATATCGAACACCGGGGAGCAATATCGCTGCCGGCGTCAATTAACGCCTTTTGTCGCATGTGCGTCGATTTGCGTCCTCGGTCCTGTGTGTCGAAACATTTCGTTGGCCTCCAGCGTGATCGCAGGATGTTGTAACTCCAATGCCGATCCGTACGGCTTCTCAGCAACACTCCAGCCGTCCGGATCCCGCTGATATTGAATGAACGTTTTCACCGCTGGATCGATGACAACGATCGTGTACACGCTTTCGATAGCCTGGAATTTTGCGCGTCTAGTCGCTTCCCGGCCTCCTTCGTGCGGCGTCAAGATGACGAAAATGACGCTGGGCTTGCAGAAAAAATAGACATCATCAGGCCCCCCGAGTTCGGCACGATTGCAATAGATTGCAGCGTCCGGCGCTAAGAGATTCTGGTCGTCGATCCTAAGATACAAGCTTTCGCCGAAGACCTGACAACCGCGTCCTTCTAGGCGCCTGTGTATCTGGGTGGTCACGTTCATGCCTATCCGAGAGATTCTGGCAGTGTGAACGGGGAGGGCAACGGGAACGCCGTCGAGAAGCTCAACCCGATCGTCTCGATCGGCATAAAGCGACAGGAACTCTGCGACGTTCATACTGCATCATGATCCGCCATCGCATTCGGCTCAATGGCGGGCGTGCGTTATCATGAAGAAAGTCGCCCGAAGGCCGCACGGTCTGCGGTTCGTCGCCCGGGTCATATGCCGAACCCTCATGACCGTGCTCGATCGACCAACCTCTTACGCTCTTGCTCAGTTGCACGGTTCCACTCGGACAGAGACACCCCAGGGGGTGGTGGATGCAATCCAGGCTTCAGGGTCACGGGAACCGGAGCCAACGCTGCTGGCCGGCGCTGTCGTCTCACTGCGTAGCCGTAGAAATCGACGCCGAGCTGGACGTCCTTCGAGCCGCACTTGCGGCACCTGAAGCGCTGATGTGCTGCCGACCAGTCGGTTGACCATCTACGCCTGTGAAACACGGCCATGACCTGCTCGATCGCAATGGTGCGATCGTGGCCGCAGGCGCGGCAGGCGACGACGAGATCGGCACCTTTCATACTCAGATCGTCGAAAGATCGGACCGGCCCTGCCATCCGCGCGGCTTAGTCGGAGACCTCGACGCCGACAAGAACATGCAGTGAACAAACTTGTGGATTGTGTGCGGCGGTGGCATTGCTCTCCCCATGCGGCACGATGGTGAAGCGCGATGTCGGCGGCAACTTCATCGTGTGGATAAGCGAGGCACGCGGTGTGCAATCTCTATCGAATAACCTCGAACGTCGAGGCGATGCGACGCCTCTTCGCGGTCGCTCCTGACAACTCGCCGAACCTGCCGCTATTCAACGAGATCTATCCCGACCGCGACGCTCCCGTCATCCGAGTCGATGCAGACGGTGCGAGGCGGATCACGACGATGCGATGGGGCTTCCCGCCGCCGGTCGTGGCGTCGCGCCCGGTCACCAACGTCCGCAACCTGGCTTCGCCGTTCTGGCGTACCGCGCTGAGCCGCCCTGACCGGCGCTGCCTGGTCCCGGTCACTGCATTCTCGGAGTGGACGGCCGAGCCCGACCCGGTGACGAAACGCAAACGCAAGGTCTGGTTCGATCTCCCAGCGCAGGAGGTGTTTGCGTTCGCTGGTGTGTGGCGGCCAACTGAAGAGGTCGACCGGTTCGCTTTCCTGACGACCGCACCGAACGAGCTGGTCGGCCGTATTCATCCCAAGGCCATGCCGATGATTCTGGCGCCGAACGAATACACGGCCTGGCTCAGCGGCGACTTCGACACGGTGTGCGCCATGTCAGATGCTTACCCTGACGCTGAGATGCGCATTTTAGACGCTCCGACAGGGTGACCTACCGACGGATCGTCCACGGCGAAATAGACGCCATTTACGCCTCTGTGGAGCGGCGGAACGCCCTTGCGCTGCGCGGTCGGCCCGTCGCGAGCGGCAGCGCGCAGGCGCGCGGCGTCGTCGCGACCGCCAGCTACCAAGCCCGAGCCTTCGGCGTGCCTCGGCGATGGCGTCGGTGACTGCGCTCAGCTGTCGCTGGTCTTCGTGCCGCCGCGCTTCGGGGTCTACCGGGCGGGGTAGCAGCAGAGCCGCGCGATCTTCGTTGACTATACGAACCTGAGCGAGCCGCTGGAGCTTGACGAAGCGATCTCGACACGGCCGACGCCGGCGCGGCATCGGCTCGGCGACCGCGATCGCCACGAGCTAACCTTCTCAGGCCCGGGGCCTGTAGAAAATTTCGAGAGGGGCCAGCGGGAGCTCGCGCTTCAGTCAAAGAGGGTCTGTGCAGCCGGCCTTGCTCGGCTGCACAGATCCGGTGTCAGCCTGTCAGCCAGGGATCAGAGCCGAACGATATCTCCGGAGCCAGCGTAGCCAGCTCTTCTTCAGCTGCCCCGAAATGATGCCGGCCCGCGTTGGGTCGAAGGTTCCAAACCGATCGGCCACGAGATGCCGGGCGGTGACGAGGATGTGCGCGTGCGGGACTTGGCCGATCGGCGCGTGAAGCGCGATCTCGACGATAGCATCGCTCTGTCTGAATGCGTGCGTCACAAGTTTGATCGCGTCATCCAGCCACCTGCCCGGCGACATAGTCGGAGGGAGATCAGCCACGATCTGCCAGGCACGGATGTTATCGGAAGCTGACACGCCTCGCGCGGCACAGTCTGCCATCGACCAGACCCTGAAGGGGGAGGTGGTCCAAGACGGGGCATGCTGCGGCCTGATCATCTTGATCGCAACGAGATCGGCACCGCGAAGCGTGAAGTCGAACCAAGCCGAACCATCGTCCCGGATATAGCGGGTCCGCCGGAGATAGGCGGATTCGCGAAGTGCGGTGCTGGTCGCCGAAGCATCGGCAAACCTATGGGTTCCGGTTTCGACCGGTTGGCCGGAGACAGGAAGGCATACGAAGGGGCGGCGGGTCATCAGAACGCCACCTCGGCAAGAGGGCGATCGCCGAAAACACCTGAGCCGATGGGCGGGCAGCCGAACTCCGGCAGACGGGTGAAGCAATCCAGGCGTGCAAGGCGCGTTTCGTCAGCCGCAATCCACTCGGCGAGCGCCGTCCATCCGTCCTGCACGCGGTGCAAGTCAGTCGACTCATGGGCTTCGAGATGCAGGTTTACGAGCCAAGTGGAGATCACATCGATCTCGCAGAGTCTCGCGGCTCGATCCCAGCGGTCCTGATGAACATATACGACGGCCTCGGTGTGAAGGTCCTCCTTGGACGGGATGTTAAGGGCAGCGCAGACGTCAGCGAGGCGGGGCTTCGGTGCGGCGCCCCGCGAGGTCACAATATCCGACATGTCACGATGGACGGCGCCAGCGTGAGGGATCTCGCTCGTGATCTTGTGCAGGTTGGGTGCGTCGGCCCAGTTCGCGACGGCGCGGAGGCGAAGGAGCGGGAGATCAAAGCCGCGACCGTTATACGTCAGCAGGGTACGGACACCATCGCCGCAGATGCGATCGATCTCACGGACGATACCGGCTTCGGACCGGTCTGCCCTGGAGAAGCTGGACAGCTGGAAGATCAACCCACGTCGGGGATCGCGTTCGACGACGAGCGCGGAAACGGCGATGATCTCGTGGATGGCCCAGTTCTTAACACCGCCGTCCCCTCCAATATTCTGGGGGTGCTGAGCGGTCGCGGCGGGATTTGAGATAGTCGATAGGTCGAGCGAAACGGTCTTCATGTCTTCCTCTGGCGCGGGCGCGCCATTCTGGTTCCCGGGGAACACCCGGAGAGGACCTGCCCTTTTTCATTGCTGCTGGGCCCTCGCCCAATCATCTCAAGTTCAACATTTTTTCTGTAAATCGTCGTGCCGAGCAGCAGCCGCACAACTGCGTAATCGGTACGCAAAAGCGCTCCCTCAATGCCCCGCACATCCTGTCGCTGGCAGGAAACGTAGGGGCGCCCTCCCATCAGTGCGCCGGTTGTGAGGCCATCGCCTGCGGAGTCTGGTAGGGTGTCCGTCGTGACTGCGGCTTCGCCTTCTTGCCCGCCCGGGCTGTCGATCGACGCGGCGACCGACCTGCAGAAGCGGCTCGCGGCGCGCGTCGTGCGGACCGACGAGTTCGGGACGGTCCGTCGCGTCACCGGGGTCGACGTCGCCTATTCGACGGTCGACGATCGCGTGACATGTGCCGCCGTCACGCTCGACGCGGACACGTTAACCGTGACGGAGATCGCAACAGCAACCGGCGTGGCGGACTTCCCCTACATCCCCGGACTATTCTCGTTCCGAGAACTGCCGATCGTACTCGAGGCGTTCGACCGCTTGTCCGTGCGCCCCGACTTGGTCGTGTGCGATGGGCAGGGCGTTGCCCACCCACGCCGTTTCGGACTGGCTAGCCATCTCGGCGTGGTACGCGACATCCCAACGATCGGCTGCGCGAAGACCTGTTTGACAGGCGACTTCGTGATGCCGGCGGACGAGCGTGGTGCGTACGCGCCGCTGATCGATGCCGACGAGATCGTCGGATCGGCACTGCGGACGCAGCCCAGGGTGAAACCTGTATTCGTATCGACGGGCCACCGCATCGCGCTCGCAACGGCGCGCGAATGGACCCTCCGCCTGACGCCCAGGTTCCGGCTGCCGGAAACAACGCGCGCCGCCGACCACGCCGTGCGCGTCGCGATGAAAGCGTTGACGGGCTAATCAGCCCTCGATCGGCGTGCCGTGCTCATCCCATCGCTTGAACTCGACGGGTCGCTGATCGACGTTGCGACGGTACGCGGCCATCTTACCATTCGGGTGCCACTTCCAAGACTCGCTTGAACCCTTACCGCGCACGGCGATATTGCGGGATTCGAGTTGACCGTCGGGATAGTAGACCTCGCGGAGCCCGTGCGGCAGGCCCTCGACATAGTGCGCCTCGGACTCGAGACGACCGTCGTCAAAGGTCGAGTAGACGATCCCTGTGAACGGCACCCCGTTCAGCGATGCGAGATCGTCGTCGAGCTCGATATCGTCATAGTCTGCCCGTGGCAGGTCCTGAACATCACTTGGCATAGGTCACACCCTCGAGCAGGACGGCGCAGTGCGGGCAGGGCGGCTTGATCTCGCCGGCACGGGCACCCTTCACCTCCTGCGTATATACTACGAGATCTTCGAGTCGCGATCCGGAATTAAGCATCTCGTTCACTGCATAAATCTCGGAATGCGATCCAGCACCGGCGGTCTTGATGTAATCGACCTTCTGGGCGGTCGGCAGCCGTGCGTCCAGAACGGCATTAAAGGACGTGGGAAGATCGCCGTCGAGATTGTTGGTAACAACCTTCGAGATTTCCCCGGTCCGGGTGTCCATCACGGCGGAGATCGCCGGTCCGAGCTTGTTGTTGCTGACCCCCGCCGCCCGCATTTCGGCAAGGCCGACCTGCGTGACCTCGCGCAACTGGGCGCTGACCGCTTCCAAGGTGCGACCCGCCCCTGCTGCTGCCTCGGCAGCCCGTGCCCCCGTCGCCGCCTCTCCCGCACGCACACCCGACGCCGCCACATCGCCTGCGACACGCGGCGCGACGGCCTCGGCAGTACCCCGGACCGCTGTCTCAGCACCTGTACGAACCGCAGCCTCGCCCGCGCCCCGAGTCGCGGTCGTAACCGCACCGCGCACAGGGCCGCCGCCGACGGGCACGACGTATGTCGCGACGGTACCGACATCCATACCGATGGTTTCCGGACCGCGACCCTCGCGGATTGCCTGGCCGTAGCGGTCGAGCTGACCGTCGACGATGCCCTTGCCGCCCTCGACGGCGTCGCCGAGGTCGCTAACAACGCGCGACGGATCGTTGGCGGCACTCGCGACATAGTCGCGTGTCGCGCCTGCCGCATCCCCGATGCCGTTGGCGATCGCCGTCCCGTATTCGATGCGCGCTTCAGGCGACAACTGCATCTCGACCGAAGTCGTGGCGAGCTCGCCAACCGTCCCCGCCAACCCGACGACCTCGCGCGTCACGCCGCCGACTATCCCGAGCTGGAAGCGCGTCGTGGTTTCGCCCATGGTGATCACACCGCGCAGGGCCTGCGAGGCAATATCGTCGCCCGTGACGTGGCTACGTGCAAATTCGGCCGCCTGATGCGTCTGCTGGCCAGCCCATTCGACGCCCGTTTTGATCCCACCGCGTGCTGATTCGGTCGCGTCGCCGATCGCGCTACGCACCGTCGCAGCCGCCTCGCGCACGTCGATCGACGCAACGGCGTCGACTGCGCGTCGACCGAGGTCCAGACCGTCTCGGCCCAATGCCGCCGTCCGCTCGACCGCAGCGGCACCGAAGTCGCGCACATTGCTCGTGGCGCTGCTGACCGTACTGGTGACAGCGTCGCGGACCGTCGACAGGCCCGGTATGGAGGGAAAACTCAGTCCCATCGCAGATACTCTTGCTAGGTCGTACCTCGTGAACATCGCAGCATGGGCGCCGCGTGGCGATAATCGTTCCGACTATCCCAAGCCGGTCGACTTGCTTCAAAAGCGCAAGGCAATCGGCATGATCGGCGGACGAGGAAGAGGCGATGCAGACGGACGAGGCATGGCGGCGCCTGGGCGAGGCGGCCGAGGTTGCCGCCCGGCGCGGCAGCCTGATCTTCCATCTCGACCTCGCTACCGAGGCGGCGCGGTCGGCCTTTGCGAGCCAGGGGATCGCCGACGACAATCTGGCGGCGGTCGTCGACGTCGCCGGCTACCGTGTATTCGCCTTCGACGCTTCGCCGTTGCCGCGCGTTCTTGCCGAGGCGCGGTTCGATGGTGCCGGTCGCCCATTCGTCGATCTTGCTCCCGGATCGATTCCGGCGCGTGCCGAGGCGTTGGCGCGGGCGCGGCGGACGGTCCTCGCCACGGCAGCTGTCCGAAGGGGCGCAGCAAATGCGGCCATCGTCGTACCGGCCACCGACACGCAGGCGCCGCTGGAAGCGTATGCGATTGCGGTCGGCGTATCGGCCGAGACATTCGTCCTGAACGGGCACGGCTATTTCAAGCTGACCAGCGACGGCCGGGACGTTATCGAGACTTTCCCGTTCGTCCTCTCGCGCGTCGATGCGGCCGAGGACCGGATGACGTCGGAAGTCAGGCTCGAGACCGAGCTAGCCGTGCCATCGGAACTCCACACATACCTTAGCCTCAAGCACGGTGTGCCGATCCTGCTCCGCGCCAAGTCGTCGGCGACGAACTGGCGTGTCGATGGCGAAAGAACGACCCGGACGAGCGGGTAATGTCCACCTGCAAGAAGCGCCGGCGCTGCTCCAGCGAGGTAGAATGGATTACTCATCCGGTTGTCGGACGCTGCCGGTAGCCTGATGACCGGCGACCAGAGTTCCGTCGAAGACTGGAACTACAAGCTCGATGCAAGCGAAGCAGCCGCAAGGACGAGAGTTCGACGGAATGAAAAAGTGAGACCGCTTCGCGTGCAGCGATAGTGCTGCGACGTAGCGACCGCGTCGTGCCCGGGTGCTGAGATAGAAATCGGATTGCCGCTACAATTAGCTGTTGCAGAGGTTCCGTTTCTGTTCCAACGAATGGAAATGGTATCGCTGCTGGCCGGTCTCATCTGGATGTTGATTGCGCTCTGCGCGATCGGAATTGTTGCGCTCAGCATCGATGCGGTCTGCCGACTTCCCGTCCTGCGATTGACGATCTATCTACCGCCGCGAATTCGACCAAGCCGTCCGGCGATGCCGCCAACACCCTGGCAGGGGCACTTGGTAATCCGATACTTCAACCACCCGCCGGAAGTGTGGGCAGCCCCCTGATCGCCAAGCCAGAACGTACGTGGCTTGAAATCAGGAGAACGACATGAACACGGAAGCACAGCGCGCTCATAGCGCACAGGCATTGATCGCTGAGATCGACGAGACGAAGACCACGCCCTTCGTTGGCCTGCCCGAGGAGGATCTTCAGGCGGCAGAAAGCGAGGTTATGGCCCAGGTCGCCGTTTTCGCCGAGCGTAACAGGCACCTGCGGAAGCAGCGAGCGTCGCGTCGTCACGGCGCTTCCGAAGATGCCCGTCGGCGCCTGCAGAGCCCAAAGATGGACACGAACTATCCGCAGGACATTGCGCGGGCGCTGATCTTGAAGCGTAGCCAACTGCGCCAGGAGGTCGCTGAAGACAAGCTGAAGCTCTACGTGTCGTCGGTCAAGTTGGAGGTTGTGAACGCCGAACTCGAGCCGACGAGAGAGATGCTCGTTGGCCTGGAGAAGGACCGAGACTTTTTCAAGTCGACTGGCCTGTACGAACGTTCTGGCGCGTTTATCGCACGGCTTTTCAAGGAGTGCGGCAAGGGTTGGATGGATCTGGATCTTCTGACCGGCGATCAGCATAATCGGATCGTGGCGATCATCTGCGAACCATAATCGTAGCGAACGAGCGCGCTGACGACGACGGCTGAGAGGCCAGATTTCGTTAACGTCTTCCGTCGCACCGTCGCAGCGGTGCAAAGGACCCGGCGGCTGCAGCCGCCGCCGGGCGCCCGCCCGCAAAAGTAAAAGTGCCCCGACACTTTTACGGTATTGCGCCTAACCACTTGTCCCGTGACGATTGGAAAGCGTGTCATCTTAATGACCAATTTTGTCACGGCAGATTTGACGAGGTCGACGACCACGTCATCCCGTGAGCGAGGCAACAGGAATGATGTCGTTGAACCTGGAAGCGCTGTTCAGCGCGGAGATGCTGCGAACGTATCGCGAGTCGTGGGGCCGCGACCCAACAGCGGCGAACAGGCTCGCTACCCAGATCATCGGCATGTTCGAGAATCCGGGTAGCGCTAAAGAGGAATGGCTGCGGGACGTTGTCCTGGCGCTCGTCGGCGACGAGCCGGACTTGACGAGCTGGGTGGCGGCGTTCGGAAAAGGCTCGTTCGAACTCCGGCCGGAAACCACATATGGCCGTGCAGCAGGTAAAGGTTCGCCGTCGCGGTTTATCAAACGCCAGCGTGAATTGATCGAAGGATTAATTGATAAGACGCTGCCTGCGGGCGAGCGTGAATTGTACAAACTCGCTTACCAAGATGCGTTGCGACTGATCGTGGCGAGCATGGTCGTACGCGAACTCCGAGTGGGCGTTGCGGCCAAGGCGGCAATAGGCATCGGCTGGCCTGTCATGGTAACGGTCAATGACCATTTCTTGGCGGCCGAAAAGAGAAGCCTGCAGCGCCTCGGCGGCAATCAAGATTTCCGGCTGCACTTGGCCAAGGCGCTACGTAGCGCCGTTCAAAGTTGGGCGAATTCAATTCCGGACGGTGACCTGGCTGCTGAGAATCACCCCCTGGCAGACGTCAATCAGTTACCGCCAGGCGTGAATACGGCAGTCGCGCTCGCCTACCTCGATCCAGCCGCTGGCGCGGTCCAGCAATATCGAACTGCGTTGTTCGATGAGTTTAATCACTCGGCTACGGGCATATCGGGTGTATCACCGTCGATAAAGGAAATGGCCCGGAACGATGCAGCGGAGATCGCAGGCGCCTGCAAAAAAAATTACATGGCATCCTATGCTATCTCCAGTTCCGATGACTGGCTTCACTTTACCGAAGCCCGCAAGGACAACGACCCGTTCTCATATGACACAGATACGATCGAGCGGCTCCGGGGCTTTCTGCCAATCTTGAGCGCGCCGGAAATCAATATGACTGACTTCTACCAAGCGGCTTACGAAGCAAGGGAACGTGAGCAATTTCGGCGTGAATACTGGGACTTTGCGGCAGATACGGCTATTGAGATCGAGATCCACACGTGGGTCAAGGCCGGTATGCCCCCGCCACGGAACCTCACGCGCGAGCATGCAAAGTTCTTTGAGCAGGATGTCTGTGAGAAATGGCGGGTGAGGCCTTTATGGCATCCGGCATGGCAGCCGCTCACGTTCGGGCCGACGTACGCCGAGATTGACGTTGACAAGCTTTCTGCAAACTGGGTTTCCAGCAACCCGCACCGGCGCTGAGATCACCCTGTGAGGTCAATCGCGTACGCCCGCCTCTCGAGGGAATGCCCGGATACGTCCCGCGAGCCGTCGCTCTACCGGTCTGGCAGCGAACGCGGCTGCACTGCTTCGGCTTTGACCTTCATGCTGGACAACACGCGCGTGACATTCTCGTGGATCGCCCTGCGCGCCATCGGCTCCCAGTACAGGGCGGGGTCGAGACGCAGGACGTGTGATGCGCGGGCGATCAAGCGCGTTACGCCGCCAGGACGCTTCTCGATTTCGAAACTCGTGTCCCTGGTCTGGAAATAGCCATTGAGGTGCGTGGCGTGGACGCGGCGACAGGGACTTATCTCTTCCGTCATTGCAGGCTGTTTGACGACGGTGAACGCAAGCTTGCGGCCTGGCTCCCATGCAGTGACCCGCTCGTGCGCCTTGCCAGTCGAAAATTCGCCGACACGTAGGGCGCCAACGCCGTCACCCATCAGTGTTTCTCTGATCGGGAAGGCAAAGCCCGCCAGAGGCGCTCTGCTGGATCAGCACGGGCATCATCTAAAGCGCACCGTCCCCTGCACCATGATCGACCGCCCACGCTCCGAGATGCCGTTCGGACCACCGATGATCGGCGTCGGGAAGATGAAGGCGGCGGCGTTCGCGTCGGTCAGATTGCGGCCGATCGCACGGAGCTCCCAGCGGTCGTCACGGTCGGCAAGCGCCACGCTCAGGTTGTAGGTGGTGAACGCCGCCCCGGGCGGGACGGCGTTCGGATCCTGCTGGTAATAGCGCTTGCTGCGGTAGTCGACCGAGCCATTGGCGAGCGCGTCGATGCTTCCCGACAGCGGCGTCCGCACGTCGAAACCGGCCGAGCCGCTCCACTTGGGCGCGAGCGGGATGGGGGCACTGGTGCGGCGGTCCTTGGCGTCGGCATAGGTGTTGCTGACGAACAGACGCACACCCCTGACCGGCCGCCAGCTCGCCTCGAGCTCAAACCCCCGGCTCTGCAGATCGGCGTTGGCGACGGTGAAGGCGAGGCCGTTAAAGGTCACGACCTGGAAATTGTCGACATTAGTACTGAAGGCCGAGACATTGAGCGTGACCGTCCGGTCGGCGAACTGCGACTTGATTCCGATTTCGGCGGTGCGAGCGCGCTCGGAATCGTAGGGCGACTGGTCGAGAAAGGTGACGCTAGTCGCGAAGCCGCCGCTCTTCGTGCCTTGGCCATAGCTCGCATAGGCGAGAACATCGGGCGCGAGGTCGACCTGCAGCCCGGCGGAATAGTCGACGTTGTTCTCGGTCCGCTTCAATGTGAACGGCGCATAGGGCGGGTAGATGGCGATGCTGAAGAGGCCCGGTACAAGGACCGTGCGCGCAAAGTCGATCGTCTTGCGCTCATTGGTGTAGCGCAGGCCGCCGAGCAGGCGGAAACCCTCCGCCACGCGCAGCGTGCCCTGCGCGAAGGCCGATACCGCCCGGGTCTGCTGGTCGAAGGCGTTGCGGAACGATCCCGCGATCGGCACCGTCGGCGCCTGTGGAGGACCGAAGGGATAGTTGGCGGTCACCACGCTTGCGTTGCGCAGTGTGTTGTCGAGATAGAGGGCGCCGACGACATAGTCGAAGACCTGCTTGCCCGGCGAGACGAGCCGGACCTCCTGGCTGAACTGGCGGCTGGTCTCGTCCAGGGTGCGGTTGAGATAGTTGCCGGCCTGGAAGTCGGCATCGTTGAGATCGGCTTCTTTGAACGTCGAATAGCTCGACACCGAGGTCAGCGTCGGCCCGCCGAGGTCGAGGTTCATCGTCAGCCCGCCACGATGCACGCGGAGCCGCGCGGTCTGCTCGCCGCCCGGCGCACCGATGTACGTCGCATTCTGCCGGTTCAGCGCGAAGTCGAGCGTGTTCGGCGCGCCGGCGAGCCCCTGCAGCAGCGCCGCCGTGGGATTGGCGGCAATGAATTCGGACGGCGTGCCGGTGTCGCGGCCGAAGCTGTACTGATAATAGGCGGTAGCATCGAACGCGGCGCTGGGCTCCCAATGCAACACGGCGCGGATCGCATCGTCGTGTCGGCTCGGGTTGTTCTTCCCGCTGATCGTATTGCGCGTCCAGCCGCCGTCGAAGGTGCTTTGCCCTGACACGCGCAGCGCCAGCGTCGCGTCGAGCGGGATGTCGACGCCGCCCGCGATGACCCGCGACTTCAGTTCGAAATCATAGCCGGCGCGGAGTTCGAGCGCGAAGCTGTCGCCCGGCTTGCGCGTTACGAGATTGATCGCACCGAGACTGGTGTTCTTGCCGAGCAGGGCGGCCTGCGTGCCGCGAATGACTTCGACGCGTTCAACGTCGAACAGCGCAGAGGCGAACTCGCGCGAGCGCGGCGCATAGACGCCGTCGATGAACAGGCTGACCGAACTGTCGAACGCCGAATCGCCCGGTGCCGAGCCGAGACCGCGGATCGTCACGCCGATCTCGTTGCCCGTCGGCGCCTTGGCGAGATTGAGGCCGGGGGCGATGCTTTGAATCTGGAGCAGCGACGTCGTGCCGGTTTTCGCGATCATTTCGGCGGTGGCGACGCCGATCGAGACCGGCACGTCCTGCAACGCTTCAAAGCGCTTGCGGGCGGTGATGACGATCTCGTCGTCGCTCGCCATAGCGGTTTCAGCCGGTGCTGCGTCCTGCGCGAGTGAAGGGGCAGCGAGGCAGGCTGCTGCACAAAGCCCCAGCGTGATGGTGTGATTGCGCATGGTATCCCCCCAATGGCCTCTTCTGGCCGCTTCACCCTACGGGCTGCGTTCTTAGCCGAATTGTCCATTATCTTATGCCGCTGTCGCAACAAGCGCAAGTCGAAAAGCGTGATCCGAGAAATCTGATGGACTTTAGGGCCAAGACTTAGCAGAGGGTGGGGGCATTGCCGGTTCGTCGCAGGGCTAGGGAGCGTTCAGGAGTGACCGAAATCCAACCCGCCCCAATAAAGGACAAGCGCTGGGTCAAGACGCGCGAGCGGCTCGTGCGCGCCGGGTTCGATCTCGTCGGCCGGCAGGGGATCGGCGCGCTCGGCGTCGACGAGATCGTCGGCCTTGCGGGGACGGCCAAGCAGTCCTTCTACAATCATTTCGCCGACCGGGATGCCTTCCTGCTCGAGTTGCGGCGGCAGTCGCGCGAAATCTTCGAGACCATCGTCACCCGGGTGAACGCTTCGGTCGAAAGCCCCGCCGAGCGACTGGCGCAGGGCGTATCAGTGCACGCGCGCATGGCCCTGCTCGATCCGCTGCATGCCAGGTTTTTTGCGAACGTCGCGGCACTAACCTTCACCGAAGAACAGGCGCTTAACGTCGGCCTCGTCGCCGATCTGGAGGCGGGACGCGCATCGGGTCAGTTCCGCTTCGGCTCGATCGAAGCGGCCGTGACAATCACCGGCGCCGTCACCCAGGTCATCGTCGCGCATCTGCTCGAACTGGAACAGGATGTGCTGGCGGTGCCGATGACGCAGGAAATGCTGGCGATGTTGATGCGCGGGCTTGGCGCACCGTCGGATGCCGCCGATCAGACTGCGGCGCGCATGACGAACCGGGTTTTCCTGATGGATGCGGCGCTTCTGACGGGCTGAGAGCGTCGGCCTGCTAGGCTTGGCCGATGATCCCTTGCCAGGCGGCAGCCAGATCGCCGGGGCGGCCGGTGCCGAAGACGTAGCGATCGGGCCGCACCAGCACGGCATCGGCGGCATGACTGTCGAGCCAGGCTGTGATCGCTGCCCTGAACGGCGCGACGCCGGCCGCATCCAGCCCGGTCGCGACCAGCCTGTCCGCAGCCGGCGCCGCTTCCCGTGCGATTAGCCAGGGGCCGGGCCCGAGAACATCGTCGAGCTTCAGCGCCGGATCGGCGGTGGCGCACGGCTGCGGGAAATAGCTGCCGGCCCCGTGCGTTGCCGCCAGGATCGTGCCGGTTGAGATGGGCGGATAGGCCGGCGGTCCGCTCGGCGTCAGACGCAACGCCCGGGCAAGGCGAAACTTAGTGTCGCGCACGAACGCCGACCAGCGGCTCGTCGCGCACACCGTCCGCCCCATCATGATGGCCATCGCGATCGTCGCGCGCGCATTGGGCTCGCGTTCGGGTTGATAGCTGTCGAGCAGCGCTTGCGACGCTGATCCGGCGATCACCGCCGCGAGCTTCCAGCTCAGGTTCGCCGCGTCGCGGATGCCCGAGCAGAGCCCCTGTCCGGCAAACGGCGGCGTCTGGTGGGCGGCGTCCCCGGCCAGCAGGACATTGCCGCTCCGCCAGCGCCGCGCGACCCGGGCCCGGAAGGTATAGACGGCCTTGCGTTCGATCGTGACCGCACCCTCGACGTTCCACGGGGCGAGCATCCGCGCCACCGACGCGTCGCTGCTGACCTCGGCGGGGTCCTCGCCCGGCTTGATCATGAATTCCCAGCGGTGGCGGCCTTCGCCCATCAGGACGCACGTCGTCGGCCGTTCGGGGTCGCAGATCTGCAAATTGGCGGTCGGAAGCCGCGACGGATCGGTGACGATCGCGTCGACGACGAGCCAGGGCTCCTCGAACCCCAGGTTGTCGAACTCGATGCCCGCCGCCTCGCGCACCGGACTGCGCGCACCGTCTGCCCCGACCAGAAAGCGCGCGCGGATCGTTCCGGGCCCTATCGCGCTCGACAAATCTGCCTCGACCGCGTCGGCCATGGGGCGGTAGCCGATCAAGGCGGTCGCGCAGCGCAGTTCGACGTTGGGAAAATTGCTCAGCCGGTCGCGCAGCGCGGCCTCGACCGACGGCTGGTGAATCATGTTCGCCGCCGGCCAACCGCCGCGCCCGATCGCACTCGCGCCGTCGAAGCGCATCAGGACCTTGCCCTTGGCGTTGAGGAAATCATAGCGGTCGGTATGGCGGCAGGTCGCCATGAGGCGATCGGCGACACCGACCTGCTGAAAGACGCGCATCGTCTCATGGTCGATGTGCGCCGCGCGCGGCAGCGGGTAGATCGCGGCCTCTTTCTCGACGACGAGGACAGATACGCCTGCCTGCCCGAGGAGCAGCGCGAGCGTGATCCCCGTCGGTCCCCCGCCCGCAATCAGCACGTCATAGTCGCGCCTGGCTTCCGTCATCGTCGTCCTCCCCCCGGCGGCGCCCCCCGTGTTTCGGGATGTGCGCGCGCGCTGCTCAGCCCTCGTCGCGCATCACCCCTTCGATCGCGCCAAGCCTGTCGATCTCGCAGCGCACGACGTCGCCGGCAGTCAGGAACCTGCGCGGGTTCATCGCGGCGCCGACCCCACCCGGCGTGCCGGTGAACAGGACGTCACCTGGCTCGAGCGTCATGCCGACCGACAGATGCTCGACCTGCTGCCAGATGTTGAAAACGAGATGGCTGGTGTTCGAATCCTGCCGCTTCTCGCCGTTGACGAAGCAGCGAAGGCCGAGGTCGTGCGGGTCACCGAGCTCGTCGGCAGTCACGATCCAAGGTCCCATCGGCGCATGCGTGTCGAAGCTCTTGCCGAGCGACCATTGTGGCCCGGCGTGCTGCCACATGCGTTCGGTGATGTCGTTGCCGACGCAATAGCCGAAGATGACGGCGGGCGCGTCCGCTGCCGCGATGTGCTTTCCACCTGTGCCGATGATCGCGACCAGCTCGACTTCATAGTCGGCAGTCGCGGTCGTCCGCGCGATCTGGATCGGGTCGAAGGGGGCGTTGACCGAGGTCTGTGCCTTGGTGAACCAGACCTGGCGCTCGGGCGTCGCCATCTTCGATTCGGCAATATGGTCGGCATAGTTAAGGCCGATCGCGAAAATCTTGCCCGGCCGCTGGACGGGTGCCTCGAGCCGGACCGACGCCAAGGGCACGCCCCCGCCGGCGGCGGCCTTTGCTGCGAGTGCGGGCTGCAAAGCCTCCCAATCGCGGATCAGGTCGATCATCGTGCCCGCGACGCCGGTGTCGATGATCCTGTCGCCGACGACGATGCCAGTGCGCGTCTGTCCGGCGTCGGTGTAGGTGGCGAGTTTCATGCGGTGATCCTTTTCGGCTCGCGGCGGAGCAGCCGCTTGAAGCGCAGAAATAATCCGGTCACGAAGGCGACGAGCGCCGGCGGCGGTGGGGCTTTTCCGGCAAACATCGGGTGCGGCGCGCCCCATTGGACGGCGAGCAGCGCGCTCATCGGCATCTTGTTCGGCGGGTCGGCGGCAGTGAACAGGTCGCCATCGGTCCAGTGTTCGAGCTCGTTGCCGAACGGATCCTTCCAATAGTCGAAGATCTGGCTACCCATGATGTGCCGCCCCACGCCCCACGCCGGCTGGCGCTTGCGCGCCTTAAGGTGCTGATGGCCGAGCATCAGGTCGTCGAGATTGGCGACTTCGAACGCCGCGTGCAGAAGCCCGAGTTCGCCCGGCAGCTGCGCGAGGAATAAGGTGTGGTGATCGGTGGGCCGGTCGCCGCAGTCGCAGCGCATGAAGGCGCCGAGGGGAACGTCGCTGGCGGCTTCGATCTCGTCCGACGTCAGAAAGCCGAAGCGCTCCTTGTACCAGGCCTCGGACCGCCGGAAGTCGCTGACCTTCAGCACGGCATGGCCGATGCGGTGGACGTGTGCGGGGGCAGGGTCGAGCCGGACCGCCGCGCGAAGGCGCGGACGCGCGGCAATGCTGTTGTAAGCATGATCGACACTCGTCGCCGAGGTGTCGGCCTGTTTCTGCCCCGCGACAACCTCGACACCATAGCCATCAGGATCAGTCAGCCGGACAATCTTGCCGCCGCCAGGCTCGTCCGCATCCTCGACCGAGACGCCGTCGTGCCCTGCAAGAGCTTTCAGATCATCGACAGATGCAGCGCGAAATCCGACCGCGAGAAACTTCGCCGGGCCAGGCTGGGTGACGTGAACGAAGGGTCGTCCGTCGGTCGCGCGACCATAAAGGCAGCCATTCCATTCACTGCACGACAAGCCAAAATCCTCGAGGAACGCCCGCATTGTAGAGAAGTCAGGCGCGGCAAAGCGCACGTGCGCAATGTCCTCGATCCGGATCACGCTCACCCTGTTGCCCCCGCAATCCGTCAGTTGACTAATCGGTCATGTGCGCTTAGATGACTTTCCAGTCAAGTAGGATTATGAGGGGCGATGACCGAGCCATTGCTTTCGCCGCGTGCCGCACGCACTCGTTTCGCGTTGCTCGCCGCCGGCATGGAGTTGCTGGTCGATCGGCCGATCGACGCGATCTCAATCGACGAATTCGTCGCCGCTGCCGGTGTCGCCAAGGGTTCGTTCTTCAACCATTTCACCGACAAGCGGCAGTTCGCGACTGTCGTCGCGAGCGTTATCCGCATCGACGTCGAGGACTGGGTCGGGCGGCTGAATGCCGGCGTCGCCGACCCGCTCGCGCGTCTCGCGGGCGGCATGGTGGCGGCGGCGGCCTATGCCCTCGCCAATCCGCAGCGGACGGCCGTGCTCGCTCGCTCGTTCAACGGCACGTCGCTCGACGACCACCCGATCAACGCGGGACTGCTGCACGACCTGCGCGACGCGCGCGCCGCCGGGGCGATCGAGATCCCGTCGGAGGCCGCAGGCGTACTCTACTGGCTCGGCGCCTGTCAGATCGTGATGGGCAACATCGTCGAGAGCGAGGCCGATGACATCGCCTCCCGTGACCTGCTGGCCGACATGTTGCGCATGTCCCTGCGCGGGCTCGGCGCGACCGTGCCGGCCATCGACGCGATCCTGGGTCCGGGCGGCGTCCTCGACCGGTTCGGGCAGCACGACCGGCTCAACTGACGACAGTGGCGCGGCAAGCACCGCAAACGAGGAGACGGTGAATGTCCCGGCCGATCACCCCATTCGAAGCCATGGACATCCGCAGCCTGATCGACGCCAAGACGGCCGAGCGGGGCGAGCACCCGTTCCTGATCTGGGAGCCGTTCGACGGCCAGTCGCAACGCTGGTCGTACCGGGATTTCGCAGACAGCGTCAGGCGCTTCGCAGCCGGGCTGCAAGCCAAAGGCGTGATGCCGTCCGAGCGCGTCCTGATCCACCTCGACAATTGTCCCGAGGGGCTCATCGCCTGGCTCGGCTGTGCCTATGCCGGTGTCGTGCCGGTCACCACCAACACGCGCTCGACCGAAAGCGACCTGATCTATTTCGCCGCGCACAGCCGCTCCGTCGCGGCGATCACCGAGCCGCAATTCGGCGATATGGTGCGCGCGGCTACGCCGGACGTGGCCTGGCGGGCCATAGTTTCGACCGGCGAAGCCCCTGAGTCCTATCTGCCTTTCGCGGCGATTGACGGCGACCCCGAAAGCCTGGCCTCACGTCCGCACGACCCTTGGGCGCCCTTCGGTATCCAGTACACATCGGGGACGACGGCGCGCCCCAAGGCAGTGCTGTGGACGCATGCCAATGCGTTGTGGGGTGCGCGGATCTCGGCGATGCACGAAGGCCTGCGCGCCGACGACGTCCACCTGACCTATCTGCCCCTGTTCCATACCAACGCGCAGGTCTACTCGGTGCTTGCCTCACTATGGGCGGGGGCTGCCATCGTCCTGATGCCGCGCTTTTCGGCCTCGCGCTTCTGGCCGGTGTCGCTCCGCCATGGCGCGACCTGGACATCGATGGTGCCCTTCTGCGCCAAGGCGCTGCTCGAACAACCCGTTCCCCCGCAGCACAGCTATCGCTTCTGGGGCAACGGCGTCGGGGCGCCAGCCTGGGACGCGCATTTCGGTGTGAAGACACTCGGATGGTGGGGCATGACCGAGACGATCACCCATGGCGTCGTCGGTACGACAGACATGTACAACACGCCGATGGCGATGGGCCGGCCGTCGCCCGGATACACAATTCATATCGTCGGCGAGGATGGTCGACCGGTGCAGCCGGGTGCGGTTGGCGACCTGCTCGTCGGAGGCGTGCGCGGGCTGTCACTGTTCGCCGAATATGTCGACGACCCCAACGCCACGGCCGCTGCTTTCAACGCACAGGGCATGCTCATCACCGGCGACCGTGTCCGCTTGGGCGAGGACGGCTCACTGTTTTTTGCCGACCGGTCGAAAGACATGCTGAAGATCGGCGGCGAAAACGTCGCGGCCTCGGAGATCGAAGGCGCTATCGCTGCTGTGGATGGCGTCGCCGAAGTCGCCGTCGTGGGTATGCCGCACCCGATGCTCGACGAGGTGCCTGCCGCCTTCGTGATCCCGAAGCCCGGCACCGGCGACGATCTCGCAGATCGTATCGCGGCGGCCTGCCGACAGCAGCTAGCCGATTTCAAGCGGCCGCATAATATTCGTATAGTAGAAAGCTTGCCGCGATCAACTTTGGAGAAGATAGCAAAAACAGAGCTTAGAAAGACATTTGACCGAGTCCAATGAAGGATTTCGGAAACTTTATATTTAATGTATTATCAAAATCAAGTGGTCATTTTGTTTTTGTAGAAACTTGTTGGGGTTCCGTAGAATTATTCGATTGATGCCCGTACCAACCTAACGAGGTTGATTCAATCGTCAGTTGAGCCGCTGCAAACCCGCATCTTGACGTCGCATACCAGCAATGTCAGCGCCGATGAAGGCCAGCAGGATGTGAAGGGTTGGACAAATGCGCCGGCGGTGTACAGGACGCCGAGCTAGGTCGTGACCATGGTGATGGCCTCGGGCGGGCGCTGTGTGCACGACGAGCAGCGTGCCGGTATCGCCGTCGATCATCGCGTGCGTATCCTCAGATCGCCTGATCAAGGTCGCGGCTGCGATGTTCGAAAGGTCCACTTCATGCGCGGACATCGGCGCACGAGATGGCCAGGGATATGTCAGACAGCAAGACGATCAGGGTTCATTCGCAGCGTGGCCACGACGCCCTCTGGTGCCCAGTTGTAAACGATCGATCCCTTCAGTTGGCCTGACATGCTGCGCTCGACGAGCTTGCTGCCATAGCCGTAGCGGTCGCCACTAGGCGGCGTGACTTCTGGCCCACCGCTCTCGGTCCAGACAACCGTGACGGCGTCGTCGTGAGCCGAGCACGAGACATCGAGGATCCCGGTGTCGACCGATAATGCGCCATGCTTCAGTGAGTTCGTCGCCAGTTCGTGCACGACCAGTGCCAGCGTCGTCGTCGCCTGTTCGCCGACCCGCATGCGCGGCACGGATACTCGGATCCGGCCGCTGAACGCCCCGAGATCGTCGTAGGGGGCCAGGAGGACGGTCAACAGGTCACCCAGCAAAGCCGACGCTGCTTCGGTCTGACCGGGAACCGGCCGAACCAGATCGTGCGCGCGGCCGAGGGCGGTCAGCCTGAGCGTCAGTTCATCGGCCATCTCCCTGCTCGTCGTGGTCGATCGCGAGGTGATGGCCGTAAGACCCGTCGCGATTGCCAGCAGGTTCTTGACCCGGTGGCTCATCTCGCCAGCGAGAAGTTCGCGACCTTCCTCCGCTTGCTTGCGACCAGTGACATCGAGGAAAACGCCGAACATGACGCGCTGGACGATCCCGGCATCGTCGCCCTGTCCCCTTGCAGAAATCCACTTCAACTCGTCGCCAATCATGATCCGAAAATCGATCTCGTATGCGCCGATCAGCGAACGTGTTGCCGTAAACGCGGCCCGCACCCGATCACGATCGGCAGGATGGATATGGGCGGAGAGATCCTCGAACTGGACATCGATGCCGCGCGCTATCCCCCACAGGTCATAGGCCCGATCATCCATCGCCAGGGCGTCGGTATCGACGTTCCAAGACCACAGCGTGACGCCGGCAGCCTCGACCGCCCGCGCCAGGTTTTTTGCTTCCCAGAGGAGGGGTTTCAGGTCGCTGGCTGTTGTTGTCATTCGGCCCCATACGCGGCTCTCGTCACGCAAGCTAATGTGAAGGTTTTGGCCGCAGGTTTTAGTATCTTGACGGTGAGCCTCATCGAGCCCTGATGATTCGAAGTCGCGCCTCGAGTGGAAGAAGTGGGGCGTGCCTGACTGCAGATGAGGGTTCTCTGCGGTGCATCCGTTTCGCACAGTGTTGCGCGCATTCGCTCCTATCGTCGCCGCTCAACTGCGAAACCTAACTGGGGCCCGGATCCCGGCTCGCGACCGGTTCGATCCTTCGCCGGTCGGCATTATTCGACAACCGAAGTGCGCGGGGCGCCGCATGGCGACGGTGCTGCACGTAGCTGCCTCTGGAGCCCCGCTTGGCACAGAGCAGTGCCTGGTCAGCCTGCCGGAACAAGGCTGCTGCGAGAGTCGAGCCACGACTGGAGATTGCGCCACCGGCGCTCGCCGCCGAGCTCAACGTGCACCCCCGAAAATTGATGGGAGAGCGAAGCGCCGCGAGCGACTTTTCGGCCAGGCTGCGCAATTTCGAGGGGTCATCGGTGCGGAGCAGCAGCGCAAACTCATCCCCTCCTAGTCGCGCCACGACCGCCTGATTACCACCTACTTCCAGAAGTCGATCGGCCACAGATTTCAACAATACGTCGCCAGCATCATGCCCATGCTGATCGTTTGCTCGCTTGAGAAAATCGAGGTCGTAGATTGCCAGGCAGACGCGGTGGTTGCGTGATGCATCCGGGCACGCCGCAGTCAGTTGCTCCATGAAGTAACGACGGTTCGGCAATCCGGTGAGATCATCGTGATATGCCGCCCGCAGGACTTGCGCCTCCAGGGCCTTTCGCTCGGTGATGTCCTGCAACGTGCCGTATGCAGATTCCATTGCCCCGTCGCTACTTCGGCGCGTGACCAGATTGCGCGAGTGAAGCCAACGCACCTCGCCGGTCGGCAGGATTATCCTGTAATCGGCCGAGGTATCCGCGCCCGTCTGGACCATTGACGCGACGCTATCGAGTTCACGGTCGCGATCCTCGGGATGAAGGAGTTTGATCCAAGCCCGTCGCGTAATCGAGCACGCGGTGCGCTCCTGGCCGAGGAGCTCCGCCCACATAGGCGACCCGAGGGAATCCCCCGTTGCCATATCGATGTCGAAGATGCCGATCCGGCCACCTTCCTGCGCCAGATGGGTATTTCGAAGCGCCAGTTCCGTCGCCGATCTGACGCCTTCGTGAATTCGCTGTTCGATCAGTGACGCAATTCGCGATCGGAGTGAGGGATGGATATCTGTCAGAAGCGCCATCTCGGCACCCCGGAATGCTGCCGTCATGTTCTCGGTGGCCTTGTCGATCCGCCGTATGACGGCCGATCACTATGACCCAACTTGTTTAACGGCATGTACTGCCGGCGTACCGTACTTACCCTGTGAGATATCGAGCTAAGCCGAGAAAATCATGATTCTGGCGGGCAAGCGTGCTCTTCACGCATCCAGCGACCATCACTGCGTCCAAATTCTCAGCGCGTAATCACGCCCATAGTTCCGAAGCTCGGCAGTCTGCCTGTCCAAACTTTGTAACGACATCTGTCGGAGCAGATTTTCGAGCCTGATGATTGTGCTCATGGCGCAAGCGACCGCGCTCGCTCGCCTTAGATCTGCGCCTCAGGGGCGGCCGCTTCACGCGCGAAAAAGATGGTGACTCGCATGCCCCCGTCGGGCGCCGAGCTCACGTCGATCTTTGCCTTTGCATTATTCTGGAGTGACCGGACGATCACGGCGCTGAGTTTGCCAGGTTTTGGCCAAATCGCGTCGGCCGGCAGACCGACGCCGTCATCCGAAATCACGACATGACAACCGGCCTCGTCGACGAGGCTCGAAAGCGCGATGATACCGCCATCGCGGCCCACGAACGCGTGCTTCAGGGCATTCGTCATGAGTTCGTTGACGACCAACCCCGCAGGCATCGCAACGTTGATGGAGACCGGCCAAGTGTCGACTTTGAGTTCCAGACGTACGCCCTCCTGTGCGTGGGCCTGCATGACCGACGAGGCGATCTGACTGAGATAGACGCCGAGATCGACAGCATCTCCTGCGCCTCTCCCGTCCAGCAGATCGTATAGGATCGCGAGCGAGCTGATCCGGCCGGCGAGATTATCGAAACGCGAACCTGCCTCGCTGTCGCCGAGATTCCGGGCCTCCATACGGATCAAAGCCGTAATCATCTGAAGATTGTTTTTGACCCGGTGCTGCAGCTCCAAAAGCAGCTCGTCCTTCGACCGTAACTGTTGAGCATGCCGCTCGTCGGCCGATCGTGTTTCCGCGCCCGAGCCGGCCAATGCGACCAAACGATAGATGGGCGTGCCTTCGTCATTCTCGATCGTGTTCGACCAAGCGTCGACGTTGAAGCTCTCACCGTCCCGTTCAATGGTGAACGTGCCGAGATACTCCTCACCGGCCTGCACGGCGTCACTGAGGAGTGTGTCGTCATGACGGGGAGCCGCGACGCCCGGCAATGCGGACCAGTTCGTTCCGGCGATCTCGGCCGCCGGAAGCCCGGTCAGTCGCTCGAATTCAAGATTGCAGTATGTGATGTTTTCCGACGGATGCAGTTCGGACACTGCAATTGCGACAGGGACGTGATCGAGGAACTGTCTAAAACGGTCATTCTCAAGTGCGTCTACTAGCGCCGGGGTGGCTAGCAGCTCTTCGATTTTCGGCGCTCCCGTATCTTCCTCCACTATGCCGCCCCTTGCCCCGATATCACAGTTCCCAGCACGCGCATTTTGATTAACACAGAGTGCATTGGAACCTTCTTCTAGCCACGAGCGCCAGCGATTTCGATGGCGCTCCGTTCGCATCGCACGAGGCTGCGCGCGGATCGCGGTACCGTATCACTGAGTGGATTGTATGGCACGTTACAAGCCGCGCGAGGCCTCGTGGCTCGATGACCCATATACGCTGCTGGCAGTGATGCCCACCGATATGGCTTGAGGCTACCGCAGCCGCCGCTGTCTACCGACTATCGATTTCTCAGCAAGGCCACCGCAAGCATCCAGGGAAATCGATTGCGCTCGACGAGAAAGCCCGGTTGTCGGCATCGCATTTCGTGGCATTGGCTGCGGAGAATTATGAAGTCTGTGTGCGACCAGCGTTGTCACCAGCGGCAGCACTGGAAGGTGGGGTGAGAAAAGCATCGAACCGTGTTCTGACAATCGCATAGCATTCGCACGCGGCTGCCTCGAGACCCGCCCTGTCGACGACCTGCATCAATCCTCGGCGATAAGCTATGAGGCCCTTGTTCTGCAGCGACTGGGCAGCTTGGGTGACTGATGTCCGGTTCGCTCCCATCATCCGCGAGAGGAACTCGTGAGTGTATGTCAGTTTCTCACCCTCGGCTCGGTCGTGCATCATCAACAGCCATCGGCACAAACGCTCTTCGACCGTGTGCAGAGAGTTGCACGCAACGGTCTGCATGACCTGCGATAACAGCGTCTCCGAATAGCTGACGAACAGGTCCTGCATTTGGGAACTGCCGTGAAACTCCTTCTGCAGCGGCTCGATAGGACAGCGGAGCATTGGCCCTTCGAGCTGTACCGTGCATCGATTAAACGACGTCCGGCTGTACATTGCCGAGAACAGGCCGAACGCTCCTTCGCGGCCGATGTTTGCGCATTCGATTTCCGACCCGTTCTCCAGGACGGTGAGGAGCGACAAAACGGCTCCTTCGGGAAAGTACGCGTGAGATAGGCTGGCTCCAGCCTCGCACACCACGGCTCCAAGTTTCAGGTCGACTCGCTTCATGTGAGGCATGATCCGGTCGAGCGCGTCGGCCGTGAACGCGCCGAGCAGCTGGTTCTTGTGAACCGTCTCGTCAACTTGGGGTTTGGTCATACTGGGAAGCTCCGTCCCAGCCGCAGGGCGGTTACGTCTAACGAGCGACTATCTCGCCAGTTTCGTGTCTGTTGGGTAGGCAACAGGCGTGAGCCGGATCGTCAGATAATCAACAGACATGGCACATGCGGTAACAGGATCCTGTGTCTGGCGTGGCGAAAGATGTGCCCAGGCCTCGCGAGCCGCGTCGGTGGCTGACCCCTACAATCGTCTGACGAGCCAGCGGTTTGTCGTTCTGAAGTCGCCGATCGTTCCGGGCCATTGAAGCGGCATTTGTCGGTGCTCGCCGGCGCCAGATCCTACCGGTCGAGAATGACCTTCTGCTTTGCCGCGACCGGTCGGCCGGTCGCTCTGTTGCTGAAAACCGGACCTTCGATTGGCGAGTCGCCGACAGCCACTCAACTAGGCCGGGCTGTAACATAGCTTGGAGCGTCTAGACCGTCACAGGCTCACAACCATTGCAGTATAGGTAAGCGTCGCAACGCGATTGCCGCGCTCGTCATCGACATACAGCTTCAGGTCGACGGCGTTCGAGCCCATCCTGATTTCATCCGCGACGATCAATCGGCCTG
The DNA here is from genome assembly GCF_007097155.1 of Glacieibacterium frigidum. Taxonomy (GTDB): domain Bacteria; phylum Pseudomonadota; class Alphaproteobacteria; order Sphingomonadales; family Sphingomonadaceae; genus Glacieibacterium; species Glacieibacterium frigidum. Next base: position 928,695 of record NZ_VJWA01000002.1, on the reverse strand, counting down.
CCATCAACGCGTCTCGGCGAGCGCTCTGCAGGTCATCAAATTCATTTCCTTCCCGGTCTTCCGCAAGATCAGAGCCGAGGCTGGAGTGGGTGAAGAAAATGGCCATGCGCGGCTCGTAGGCGGCTCGCGTCGTTCCCGCGCGAACCTGAATTAATCCGGGAAGCCTTCACCCAGGAATAACGGAAATGCGTTTCGATACGACCGATCCAGCCAGCGGCTTCCTTCAGCTTCGCCACGGTAGATGCAGGATTTGCGACTGATTGATCGCCGCAGAGCAGGCTCAATGAGCCCCGCTTATGTTGCGTAGCCAACAGACATGTCGCTCGGCTTCTGTTCTGTACCGCCCTGAACCATTTCATCTGGGGAAATGGCCGACAGTGCGGAGCTGCGCCATCAAACGCGTATCGGACGACGAACCGCTCAAATGCACCCGCCTGTGGAACTCATACTATTTATCATCTGAAGAACGACGGGCTCTGCAACAGGCGGTCACGTCGCGGCGATCGGTCAACGCTCATGTCGATCTGGTGAGCGAGGGTGAACTAGCCGACAGCCTACTGTTTATTGTTGAAGGATGGGCTTGCCGATACGCAACGACTATCGGCGGCGGTCGTCACTTCTCGGCGCTTCTGGTGCCCGGCGATCTATGCAATCTCGAAGCTCTGTTGATTGATCGGCCGGACTGCGGCGTGCGGACAATGACTGCAGCAACGATCGTAGCCTTACCGCGTGAATTGGCCTTGGCACTCGCTACACAACATTCGGGGATTGCGCGCGCGTTTACGTGGCTGGCGCTAGTAGAAAACGCGATCCTGGCAAAATGGGCGCTTTCCCTGGGCCGGCGATCCGCCAAGGAAAAGCTTGCTCACCTGTTTTGCGAATTGAGCTTACGCGTCGGCGCGCAGGAGAGGGAATACGAAGTCAGCTTCAACTTCCCACCGACCCAGGAGCAGATTGCTGACGCGGTTGGCCTGACGGCGGTACACGTCAACCGCACGATGCAGGTCCTGCGTGCCGAGGGTTTGGTGGCAATCGCCAGCCGGATCATGACGCTTTCGGACGTCCCGCGACTCCGTCAGATCGGCGGTTTTGATCCTGGTTATCTGCATCTCGACCGAGTCAGAGCAAATACACAGCCACCACTGGTCAATCCGAACTATCCCCGAAGTCGTTCGCGCAGAGGATCGTAGATGCCGAGATATTTTTTGCACCTGCACAATGACATTGATGCACGTGATGAAGAAGGAATAGAGTTGCAAGACCTAAAGGCCGCTCGGTCGCATACCGTTGACCAAGCGGCCTCCTTAATCGGCGAGACGATCAAGGAAACCCGTCGATTAGTGCTCAGTCACCGGATCGATATTGAAGACTGCGACGGAAAAATATTGAGCACCGTCCCATTCAGTGACGTTATTACTATCGTTAGTTGATCGATTCTGACCCTTTTTTCGGAAGTCAGACCGTAGATAACTTCAGCATCTTGCGCATGTCCATTATCTTGTGGCATGATCCTGCGGTTACTAGGCCAGCGTCGTGACAGTCGATGCGGTTCGCAACCACGCACCGAGGCCCGCTACATCGCCAGTTCATAGCACTTATGCGGCGTGTGTAGTCGCTCAACTTGTGCCGTGTCTCCGCCAAACTCCTCGTTCATTCGGATCATGCATCCCAGATTGCCAATCGCTCACAGGATTGCGTTGCGCCTCCGGAAAGATATTGTCGGGTTCGGCATACCGACGAGCAAATTAATGAAATTCTAGCGAGACTTGCATCCCGGCCGCCACGAGGCGCGTTGATCTACATCAACTTCGAAGGTGGAGCGGTGGCAGATCGGCGTAATGACGATGACACCCTGCCAGTCGGGCTTTCGCAGACGGTCGACAAGCGGCTAGACCGGCTCGGTGAGGGGCTCAGGCGCATTTACAGCACCCAACGCGATTTGCCCGACCAGCTAGCAGATGCCCTTTCCGAAATGGAGGGCATCGAGGGTACGGATTCCGGCACAGGATCATCGTCTTGCGACTGATCAGAGAGACTGGGCATCTGCGCCGAGGTCAACCGTGGCCGCATGAACGCGCCCACATCCTCCGCTTGATCTGCCGATCTGCTCGAAATCAAGGACACTCTGCGCAGGGTGCAATCGGTGTGTTAGCCGCCAGACGAAGACACCAATTGCGCACGCAGAGCTTCTCCAACGAACTTATCCTGTGAGCGGCGAGATACTGGAGCGTGTGTAATTCCTGTGTAATCGGGCCGAGCAACCCTAGGCCAAACTGGGTATGCTCAGGCCACTCTACGATTTCATAAATCGTTGCAGTTCAACTATTTAGGCACGTTTGGGCAGTCTCGAGCTACTCACCAGATGGGATTGAAAATCCCCGTGTCGGTGGTTCGATTCCGCCCCCGGGCACCAGCGTTTTCAAGCGCTAGGCTGGTCTAACGCTCAGTCGGCAGAGGCTTGGTGTAAGTCCTGTTCAATCGCTGATTTTGCGGCGATTATACGTCAACGGCCTCATCGATGTGGCGCGGTGCGGTGTTCTGCCGTCCAGGCCATCGGGGCGCTAGCCATGCTGCGCCCCACCAGATCGATGAAAGCATGTCTCATGAACGGCGATCCAGCGGCCGGCGCGCTTGGGCTCGACTTCGGCACGACCAACACCGTGGTGGCGCTCGCCGACGGTGCGGGCAGTTCGGAATTGGTCGAGTTTACGGGACCGCACAAGCGCGATGCGGTGTTCCGTTCCGCGCTCTGTTTCTGGGAGGACGAGAGCGCGCGCGACGGCATCGCGTGCGAGGCCGGGCCTTGGGCAATCGCCGAGTATCTGCAGTCGCCGCTCGACAGCCGCTTCGTTCAATCATTCAAAACCGTGGCCGCGAGCGCGACGTTCGAACGCGCGGTGATTTTCGGCAAGGCGTTCCGCTTCGAGGACTTCGGCCGCCTGTTCCTGCAGCGTCTGGTCGGTCATGCGGGCGGACGGCTGGACGAGAGGCCCCGTCGCATCATCGTCGGCCGCCCGGTCGAATATGCCGGCGCGCGGCCCGACCCGGTGCTCGCCCGCCAACGCTACGACCTCATGCTTCGGGAGTTCGGCGTCGAACTCCACTACGTCTACGAGCCGCTGGGTGCAGCGTTCAGCTACGCCACGCGGCTGACCGAGCCGGCGACGGTGCTGGTCGCGGACTTCGGCGGCGGCACGACCGACTTCTCGGTGGTGTCGGTGGCCGAGCCTGGCGCGACGCGGCGATGTGCGCCCCTGGCGTCGGGGGGCGTCGGCATCGCGGGCGACCAGTTCGACCGCCGCATCGTCGACCGGCTCGTCCTCCCGATGCTGGGCAAGGGCGGCCAGTACCGGTCGATGGGGAAGACGCTCGATATTCCGAACGGCTGGTTCGCGGATTTCGGCGACTGGTCGCGCCTGGCGCTCATGCGTAATCGCCGTACCCTGGGCGACCTCAGCCGACTGCAGCGCGACGCCCTCGACCCGGACGCGATCAGGCGCATGATTTCGCTGATCGAAGCCGAGCAGGGCCTTCCCCTCTATGACGCCGTTGGCCGGCTCAAGCGCGAACTCTCCGTCGACGACCGGGCTGCGTTCCACTTTGAAGGTGGCGGCGTGACGATCGCCGCAGAGGTGCGGCGCGACGAATTCGAAGGATGGATCGCCGACGATCTGCAGCGGATCGAGACGACGATGATCAACGCCCTCGCCGCCGCCCGCATAGGGCCGGACGCGGTCGACCGGGTGTTCCTGACCGGTGGCTCCTCACTCATCCCCGCGATCAGGGCGATGTTCGACCGCCATTTTGGCGCGGAGCGCATTGCCACAGGCGGCGAATTTACCTCGATCGCGCACGGGCTGGCCCATATCGGCAGCGAACCCGATCCGGCTGTCTGGACTACGTGAGTCAGTCGTGGCCGACCCGGCGTTCGATGACCCGGGTCGGCAGAAGCACTCAAACCGAATTGCACGACGAGCATCGATGCCGTTCGCGGCAACAAGGCACAGATTAAACGCAGACTGTCAGATTTCGGACATTTGCCACCGCACCGACGGGCGACGACTCGCATCGGAACGGGGGAACAATCATGCGAATTCAGCTGCAAACACGCCGCCATGCGGCTTCTGGCGATCGACCAGCACTCATGCTGGCCGGTGCTTCACTTCTGCTTGCGGTGGTCGCCGGAGCAATTTCGGTCGCCGCCGTCGCCAAGCCGGTCCCGGCACCGGTGAGCAAGCCCGGGCTGACCCCGGAGGCCAAGGCCGCGCTGTCGTCGATGGGGACGTATCTGCGGTCGCTGAAGAGCTTCGAGGTGACGGCCGACGGCACCGGAGACGTAGCGCAGGATGGCCAGAGCCTCGAATATGACGCTCGGTTGCGCTACGTCGTCGCTTTGCCCGACAGGATGTTCGCCGAGGTCTCGACCGGGTCGCAACAACGCCAACTCTATTACGATGGCCTCAAGCTGACGGTGTCGGCGCCTGAGATAAATTATTATGCGGACATGCCGTTGAGCGGCTCGCTGGCCGTCCTGCTCGACCGGGCCGCCGCCGAATACGGGATCGAGCTGCCGCTGCATCAGCTCTTCCTCTGGGGCGATGCGAAGCGTCCGGTCGAATGGCCGACCTCGGGCTTCAAGGTCGGCACGACGCGTTGCGGCGTCGCGATCTGCGACCAGTACGCCTTCCGCCAACCTGGCCTCGACTATGGGATGAGCAGCGCGCGGCGCGACTGGCTGCACATGCTGAGCTTTGCGGTGACAATGACGATCACATTGTATCTCATCATCGACCTCGAATATCCACGCCTTGGCCTGATCGACGTCGCCAGCTTCGAGCGGGCCGCTATGGCGACCGCCGGCATCGATCCTTAGGCAGACGCAATGAGCCTGTCGGAACCGTTCAGGCGCCTTTAGGCTACCCACCAAATGGGGTTGAAAGTCCCGTGTCGGTGGTTCGATTCCGCCCTCGGGCACCAGCCTCGCCGAGTTCGAATTTCCGCAGCGTCAGATGTCCAGCGCGAGATCCGCTGGTTCACCGGGCGTCGCCGTCCCCAGTCCCGACAGCGTCAGGCCGAGCAGGCGCACGCCCATCGGGACGGGCAGCAGGGCGCGCAGCAGCATGGCTCCGGCCGACGCCACGTCGTCGCGGCTGGCGATCGGCGTGGTTCGCGTCATCGAGCGGCTGATGATGCGGAAGTCGGCGAACTTGACCTTGAGGGTCAGTGTCCGCCCGGTCGCACTGCTGCGCTCGATCCGCCGCCAGGCGGCATCGACGACGGGGTCGAGGGCGGCGAGCAGGTCGGGCTCGCTTGCCAGGTCGCGGTCGAAGGTGCGCTCGGCGCCGACCGATTTCAGCGGCCGGTCGCTGCGCACCGGGCGGTCGTCGTGGCCGTGCGCGGCGCGGTGGAAATAGCCGGCGCTGCTGCCGAACTGGCGGGTCAGCTGATCGAGGTCGCGGTCGCGCAGGTCGGCGCCGGTCAGGATGCCGAGCCGCGCCATCTTGGCCGCCGTCACCGGCCCGACGCCGTGGAAGCGCTTGACCGGCAGCGCGGCGACGAATGCCGGTCCCTGCGCGGGCTTGATCACGCACAGCCCGTCGGGCTTGTTCTGATCCGACGCGAGCTTGGCGATGAACTTGTTGTACGACACGCCCGCCGAGGCGGTCAGACCGGTCGTCTCGCGGATGCGTGCGCGGATCTCGGTCGCGATCGCGGTCGCCGAGCCGATGCCGCGCCGATCCTCTGTGACGTCGAGATAGGCTTCGTCGAGCGACAGCGGCTCGATCAGGTCGGTATAGTCGGCAAAGATCGCGCGGATCTGTAGCGAGACGGCGCGGTAGACGTCGAAGCGCGGCGGCACGAAGACCAGCGCCGGGCAGCGCCGGAGCGCGGTCACCGACGCCATTGCCGAGCGCACGCCGAAGGCGCGCGCCTCGTAGCTGGCGGCCGCGACGACGCCGCGCGCCTGCGCGCTGCCGACCGCGACGGGACGGCCGCGCAGGCCGGGGTCGTCGCGCTGTTCGACCGACGCGTAGAAGGCGTCCATGTCGACGTGGATGATCCGGCGATGGGTCATGTGGGCGGTCCGAAGCTCATACCCTATTCGTTCTCATGCGCCCAGCCGCGCTGGCGCCGCTGTCGCGGACATTCTAGTCGGGGCGGACGTGCCGCCGACTCCATCCGACATCGCCACCTGGGCGATCGTACTCGCTGCCGTCGCCTGCATCGTCGCGCAGCCGTTCCGCCTGCCGGAGGCGGTGTGGGCGGTGGCGGGGGCGGTGCTGCTGCTGGCGGGTGGGCTGCTGCCGTGGCAGGCGGCGCTGCAGGCGGTCGCCGGCGGCCTCGACGTCTATCTGTTTTTGATCGGCATGATGCTGCTGTCGGAGGTTGCGCGGCGCGAGGGCGTATTCGACTGGCTCGCGGGCCATGCGGTCGACCGGGCGGCGGGGTCGCCGCGGCGGCTGTTCGCGCTCGTCTACGCGATCGGCGTCGTGGTCACGACCTTCATGTCGAACGATGCGACCGCTGTCGTACTGACGCCCGCGGTGATCGCCGCGACGCGCGCGGCGCGGGTCGATCCGCTGCCGCATTTGTTCGCCTGCGCGATGGTCGCCAATGCCGCGAGCTTCGTGCTGCCGATCTCGAACCCCGCCAATCTGGTGATGCACGGCGCGGCGATGCCGCCGCTCGGCGAGTGGCTGGCGCGGTTCGCACTGCCGTCGATCGCGTCGATCGGCGTGACCTTCGCGGTACTGCGCTGGACGCAGGCGCGCCGCCTGGGCGGTGCCTGTGCAGCGCGAAGCGAGCCGTCGCTGCTGTCGCCGAGCGGCCGTACCGCGCTGGCGGGGATCGGGGTGGCTGCTGCGGGGCTGCTGATCGCGTCCGCCCTCGACACTCCGCTCGGCCTGCCGACATTCGCGCTGGGTGTGCTGACCGTCGCCGCGGTGGTGGCGCTTCGGCGCGCGGCGCTCATGCCGGTGCTCGCCGGCGTGTCCTGGTCGGTGGTGCCGCTGGTCGGCGGCCTGTTTGTGCTGGTCGCCGGCGTCGCGCAGGGCGGCGGAACGGCGTGGCTGGCGGACGCCTTGCGCCGGGGGCTGGAGGTATCGGCGGACCAGACTGCAGCAGTCGCGGGAGTCGTCGTCGCGTTCGCGTCGAACCTCGTCAACAACCTGCCCGCGGGGCTGATCGCCAGCACCGCGGTCGCCGAGGCGCAGGCCCCGGCGCGGGTCGTCGATGCGCTGCTGATCGGGGTCGACCTCGGCCCCAACCTGTCGGTGACGGGGTCGCTCGCGACGATCCTGTGGCTGACCGCGCTGCGCCGCGAGGGGCTGGATGTCGGCTTCTGGCAGTTCCTGAAGGTCGGCGCGCTGGTCATGCCGCCGGCGCTGCTCGCGGCGCTCGCCGCGCGGCTGCTGTTCTAGATCGAGAAGCTGGTCCCGCAGCCGCAGCCGCTTGTCGCCAGCGGGTTGCGGACCTCGAACGCCGCGGCGCCGATCTTCTCGACGAAATCGACCTGCGCGCCGTCGAGGAAGGGCAGCGACACCGCATCGACGAGCATCGTCACGCCGTCGGTGCCGGTCACCAGATCGTCGGGGCCGGGCTCGCTTTCGAGGGCGAAGCGGTACTGGAAGCCCGCGCAGCCACCGCCGTCGACCGCGAGGCGCAGCATCAGCCCGGGCTTGCCCTGGCGTGCGGCGATCGCTTTCACGCGCGCGGCGGCAGCAGGCATCAGGACGGGATCGCTCATGGTTCCAATGTAGGCGCTGGCGGGGGCGCTCGCAACCAACCGGCTTGCAAAGCGCGTGCGCATGCGCTGCGGTGCGCGGAAACGTCCGAGGGGAAATGGATGACGATCGATCGGCGCGGCTTCCTGCGGCATGGCGCGACGCTGGCGGCGGTCGCCCCGCTGTCGGGGGTCGATGCCCGGGCCGCACCGCCCGCCGATGCGGTGGCGCAGGCGGCGGCGGTAGCGGCAGGCACCGTGACCCAGCGCGCGCTGGTCGACGCGGCGATCGCGCGGCTGGGGCGGATCAACCCGCGGCTCAACGTGCTGGCGTCGGAGAACTTCGCCCGCGCCCGCGACGGGGCGCCGTCCGCAGGACCGCTCGGCGGGGTGCCGACGCTGATCAAGGGCAATATCGAACAGGGCGGCCTGCCGTTTACCAGCGGCAGCCGGGCGTTCGCCAAGCGCGTCGGCAAGGCTGACGGGGCGATCGCGGCGTCGATCGCGCGCGCCGGGCTGGTGTCGATCGGGCGCACGACGCTGCCCGAGTTCGGCCTGCTGCCGACCACCGAGCCGCTGGCGACCGGGCTGACGCGCAATCCCTGGAACTTGGGGCATTCGAGCGGCGGGTCGTCGGGGGGCAGTGCGGCGGCGGTCGCGGCAGGCGTCGTCGCAGTGGCGCACGCCAACGACGGCGGCGGGTCGATCCGCATTCCGGCGTCGTGCTGCAACCTGGTCGGACTCAAGCCGTCCCGCGCCCGGATGCAGGGCGAGCAGGGCGCGCGCAAGGTCACCGACTTCGGCGTCAACGGCTGCGTCAGCCGCACCGTGCGCGACACCGCAGCGTGGTTCGCGGCGTGCGAGGTCCGCGGTGCCGACGCCGCCTATCCGCCCGTCGGGCTGGTGACCGGGCCGTCGAAGGCGAGGCTGCGCATCCGGGGGCTCAGGGCGAGCGGCCTGGGGGTCGAGCCGGCGCCGGGCGTGGGGCGCGTGTTCGACGATGCGCGGCGGCTGCTGATCAAGCTCGGCCACGGCTACGGCGACGCGCGCCCGGCGTTCGACGGCCCGGCGGTGGCGGATGCGTTCAACAAGCTGTGGTCGTCGGGCGCGGCGGCGCGGCAGAAGGCGGCGGCCGACTTCCTGGGCCGCGCGGTGACCGAGGCCGATATCGAGCCAGCGACGTTGACCTGGGCGGCCAAGGGCGCGGGGCTCGCCAAGCCCGTGCTCGAGGCGGCGGTTGCGACGATGCAGGACCTCGAGCGCCGCTACACCGCGCAATTCGACGATTTCGACGTGCTGATGACGCCGGTGCTCGCCCTGCCGCCGCTCAGGCTCGGCACGCTGTCGCCGCGCAAGAGTTATGACGAGATGCGCGCGCTGCTGCAGACCTATGTCGCCTATACGCCCATCGAGAACGCCAGCGGCGCGTGCGCGATCAGCCTGCCGATCGGCTTCGCGGGCGGGCTGCCGGTCGGCATCCAGTTCGTCGCGCGCCCCGGCGGCGAGCGCGTGCTGCTCGAACTCGCCTACGAGCTGGAGAATGCGCTCGGCTGGCACCGCATGCGGCCGGGGGTGTGGGCGGGGTGAGCGCGCGGCTCGATCCCGACCTGCTGCTCCGCGCCTATCGCCTGGGCGCTTTTCCGATGGCCGATTCGGTCGATGCGGAAGACGTGTTCTGGGTCGAGCCGAAGAAGCGGGGGATCATCCCGCTCGACGGCTTCCACTGCCCGCGCAGCCTTGCGAAGACGGTGCGGCAGGATCGGTTCGAAGTGACCGTCGACGAGGATTTTCCGGGCGTCATGCGCGCCTGCGCGGCCGCCGCGCCCGACCGCGCCGACAGCTGGATCAACGCGACGATCCTCGATGCCTATGGTGCGCTCCACGCGCGCGGCAACGCGCATTCGGTAGAGTGCCGGCAGGACGGCGAGCTCGTCGGCGGGCTGTACGGGGTGAAGCTCGGCGCGGCGTTCTTCGGCGAGAGCATGTTCAGCCGGGTGCGCGACGCGTCGAAGGTGGCGCTCGTCCATCTCGTCGCTCGGTTGCGCGTCGGCGGGTTCCACCTGCTCGACACGCAGTTCCTGACCAGCCACCTCGCGGGCTTCGGCGCGGTCGAGGTGCCGCGTGCCGCCTACCGCGTTCAGTTGGAGGGCGCGCTCGCCGCCTCGGGCGACTTCTTCGCGCTCGACTCGCTCTTCGCGGCGCGACCCGAAACCACCGTATCGGGGCCGACGGCGGGAAAGCGCATACTGCAGCTCCTGACCCACACGTCGTAGAGCGCGTGCTCGAGCGGGTGGAGCGACGGGCTCTCGGCGTACATCCAGCCCGAATACAGGCGCCGCGCCGCGCCGCCGCGCAGCCGCTCGTCGATCTGCAGGAACGCGCCGGTCAGCTTGGGCTCTTCGGGCCGTGTCGTCTCGCAGGCGCGGACGCGGACGGTCAGCGCGTCGAACGACACCTGCTCGCCGGGCTTGGCGGTGAAGGTCTCGGCGCGCCCGCTGCGCTTGTTGAGCGCGCTCAGGGTCACGACGCGTTCGGCCATCGGCGTCACGGCGACCGCCGCCGCGGCGAACGCCAGCAGGATCATTGCGCCGGCGGAGTCACGGCGGCCGGCGGGCCAGCAGCAGGCGCGGCAGCCCCCTCGGCGGGCGCGGCCGCCTTGTTGCCGGTGCCGTTAATATAGCCTCCGATCAGCCCCATCAGGTCGGTCGCACCCTGCGTGTCGGTGATCTCGTCGCCGGGCTTCAGCGTCTCGGGATCGCCGCCCGGCGTCAGCGAGATGTAGTTGCCGCCGAGCAGCCCCTCGCTGGTGATCGCCGCGCTCGAATCGATCGGCAGCTTGACCTTGGGGTCGATCGACAGGTCGAGGACGGCCTGGAAAGTCTTCTCGTCGAGGCGGCTGCCGGTGACGGTGCCGATCTTCATGCCCGACACGCGCACGTCGGTGCCCGCCGACACGCCCGTCACGTTCGGAAAGCGCGCCGCGACCGTGTAGCCGCCCGCGGTGCCGGCGTTGGTGCGCTGGTAGGCGAACACCACGAAACCGACCGCGACAAGCAGCACGAGGAGCCCGACGAGGGCCTCGATCACGTTATCTTTCAACAGGGTACGCATTTATTCGGGTGTCCATGCCTCATAGTCGCCGGTCGCGCGGGCGCGCTTACCGGTGACGCTCAACGACCCGGAGGGGGCATGGGCTCCACTCGTTCCGGTCAGGTTGGGCACCCAGGGCTTTTCCCAGACGCGCGGCTTGGTCTCGGACGGCAGCGTATCGACAGTCTTGTGCAGCCACTGATACCATTCGGGCGGGATGCGGCTCGCCTCGGGCGCGCCGTTGTAGATCACCCAGCGGCGGCCGGCCTTCGATCCGTAATAGACATTGCCCTGCTCGTCGCGACCGACCTCGGTGCCGGTGCGCCACGTCGAGAGTCGCGTGCCGAGGCCGGGGCCGTTCCACCACGTGAAGATAAAGGACAAGAGCCTGAGCATGGCCGCGCGTTGAACCCGAAAGCGCCCGGCGATGCAAGCACGGCGCTTGCGCGCAGGCGGCGCGGTGGTCGATACACCGCCGTCATGCCGCCCCGCGCCCGCATCGCCATTTTCGTCTTCGACCTGTCGGCGACGGGTGTCGCACGCAATGCCTTCGCGCTGGCGAACGCGCTCGGGAAGACCCACGATGTCGAACTGATCACCTGCCGCAGCGGCGTGATGCACGAGCATGGCATCGCGGTCACGACGCTGGGCGGGGCGGGGCGGATCGGGCCGCTGGCGCTGATCGGGCTGGGGCGGCGGCTGCGCGCGCGGATCGTCGCGACGGCGCCGCAGATCGTCATCTCGGCGGGCAATCGCGGCCATCCGCTGTTCCTCGCGGCGCTGCGCGGACTGACCGGTCTGCGCCGCATCTACCGTTTTTCGAACGATATCGACCACAACCGCGGCGGGCGGGCGAAGGGCATGCCGGCAAAGGTCGGCGACGATGTCCAGATGGCGGCGCTGCTGAGTGATGCCGACCGCATCGTGCTGGTTTCGGCGCATCTGCTCGGCGACGCGCGGCTGGCCAAGGCGCACGCCAGCGGCCTGGCTGTGGTAATCGAGAACGGCGTCGACCTCGACCGCATCCGCGCGCGTGCCGCGTCGCCGTGCCCGCACCCCTTCGCCGCCGCCGGGGCCGACCCGTTCGTCCTCGCGATGGGGCGGCTGGTGCCGCAGAAGAACCTCGGCCTGCTGGTCGACGCGGTGGCGCGCGCCAACCGCGTCCGCCCACTAAACCTCGTCCTGCTCGGCGGCGGCAGCGACGCGGCGCGCGACGAGCTGGTGGCACGTGCCCAGTCGCTCGGAATCGCCGACCGCGTCGCTCTGCCCGGCGTCACCGACAATCCGTTCGCCTGGCTGGTGCGAGCCGCGGTGTTCGCGCTGCCGTCGTGGTGGGAAGGCGCGTCGAACGCGCTGCTCGAGGCACTCGCCTGCGGCACGCCGGTGGTCGCCTCGGCGACGGCGGGCAATGCGGCCGCGGTGCTTGACGGTGAGCGCTACGGGCTGATCGCCGATCCGGGCGACCCCGCCGCGTGGTCGGCGGCGCTGCTGCGCCAGACCGGCCCGGCGAAGGGCCGCGTGCTGCCCGGCGAGCGCGCTGAGGCCTATCGGCTCGACCGCACCCTCGCCGCCTGGGGCGCGCTCGTCGACGCCGAGCTCGAACTCAACTCGCGCGTTAAATAAGCGTCGATCAGCGCGGCGCGCTGCGCATCGGCCAGCCGGTCGGCGCCTGCCGCATGGCCGCCCTCGATCGCCTCGTCATAGTAAAAGCGCGTACCCGTCTCGCCCAGCGCGGCGGCGAACTTGCGCGCATGGCCCGGATGAACGCGGTCGTCCTTGGTCGAGGTGTAGATGAACGGCGCAGGGTAGTTCTTGCCCGCCTGGACGTTCTGGTACGGCGAGTATTTGCCGATGAACGCCCAGTCGGCGGGCACATCGGGGTTGCCGTACTCGCCCATCCATGAGGCGCCCGCCGACAGCTTCGAATAGCGCTGCATGTCGATCAGCGGCGATCCCATGATCACCGCGCCGTACAGGTCGGGGCGCTGCTCCATCGCGACGCCGACGAGCAAACCTCCGTTCGAGCGGCCCGAGATGGCGATGCGCTTCGCCGCGCTGACCTTCGTGCGGATCAGGTCCTCGGCGACGGCGTGCAGGTCGTCGAAGGCGTTCTGGCGCTTCTCGCGCAGCGCCGCCTGATGCCACGCCGGGCCGTATTCGCCACCGCCGCGGATGTTCGCCAGTACGAAGGCGTTGCCGCGCTCGACCTGGAACAGCGCGACGGGGCCGGCTCGGTACGGCTGCTCGACCAGATAGGTCGGCGTCTGCGCGGCGCGGAAACCGCCATAGGCGTGGACCAGCGCGGGCACGGGGCCGCGAACGCCCTTCTTGCGGACGATGAAATAGGGGACGCGCGTGCCGTCCTTGGACTTGGCGAAGCGCTGCTCGACGGTCATCGCGCTGGCGTCGAAGCGCGCCGGCAGCGACTGGACCGCGCGTGCGGGCACGCCGGGGACGACGGCATAGAGCGTCGGCGGGGTCAGCATCCCCTCGACGGTGACGAAGGCGAGATCGCGCACGCCCGCGACCGCATTCAGCTGGACGGTCGAGTTCGCGGCGAGCGGCTGCGGTGCCGCCTGCCAGCCCGACGCGGTGCGCGTCAGCGCGACGAGCTTGCCCGACACGTCGTCGAGCAGCTTGACCCACACCACGCCCTTACCGGCGGCGACCTGCTCGATCGACTGGCGCGCGGTCGGCACCAGCACCGTCTCGATCACCGGCGCCTTGCCGGCGACGACGTCGGCGATCGCATAGGCGACCAGCGTGCCCGCCGCGCGGCCCTGCCACGGCGACTGCAGCCGCGCGATCATTCGGCCGTCGAGAACATCCTCGATCTCGGCGTCGGTCGGCAGCGGCGAGCGGATCAGCCTGTCGCCCGCGATATGGCTGACCTCGCTGTTGAAGAAATCGACGCCGCGCTCGAACACCGGATAGGCGGTGCCGCCGTCGTTGAAGACCCGCGTGCCGACACGCACGTCCTTCTCGATCCCCTCGCCGACGACCGTTGCCGATGCGAGCGGCGTGCCCCGCTGCCAGCGCTTGACGATGCGCGCATAGCCGGAGGTCGTCAGGCTGCCCGCGCCGTAATCGGTCGCGACATACAGCGCGTCGTCGCCGGCCCAGTCGACGTTGGTCTTGGCGTTGGGCAGCGCAAAGCCGCCCTCGACGAACTTCGCAGCTGCGATGTCGAACTCGCGCACCACCACCGCGTCGGTGCCGCCGTCGGCGAGCGACACGAGGCAGCGGTCGTACCTCGGCGCGCGGCAGTCGGCGCCCTTCCACACCCACGACTTGCCCTCGGCCTTGCCCAGCGCATCGACGTCGATCAGCACCCGCCACGCCGGCTTGCCGCTCGCGAAACTGTCGAGCGATGCGGCGCGCCACAGGCCGCGCGGGTTCTTGCCGTCCTGCCACAGGTTGAGCACCGTCTCGCCGTTCACCGTATTCGGCGTCGCGATCCTCTGGTCGTCCTCCAGCAGTGCGCGCGCCCGGTCGCGCGTCGCGGCGAAGCCCGGGCTGGCGGTCAGGATCTTCGCGGCGTCGGCGTTCCATTCCTTGACCTGCGCGATGGCGCGCGGGCCCTCGATCTCCTCCAGCCAGGCATGGCGGTCGGGGGCGAGCGGGGCGGCGGCGAGGAGGGGGAGGAGGAGTGCGGCGCGAAGCTGGATCATGCGCGCTGTTTGCCCCGTCCGCCCCGGCACTGGCAAGCCGCGTGCTTTGCGCTACGCTGATCGCAAACAGGGGGAAATCGCATGATCGTCCGCACCATTATCGCCGCCACGCTCGCGGCGGGCTCCGCTTCCGCGCAGGCGCCGCGCGCCGGGGAGGCGGCGTTCCGCGACCTGTACAAGCAGCTCGTCGAGACCGACACGACACTGTCGGCGGGGTCGTGCACGCTGGCCGCCGAGCGCGTCGCGGCGCGGCTCAAGGCGGCGGGCTTCGCCGACGCCGACCTGCATTTGTTCAGCGTGCCCGAGGCACCGAAGGAGGGCGGGCTGGTCGCCGTCCTGCCGGGCAAGGACCCCAAGGCGAAGGCGATCCTGCTGCTCGCGCACCTCGACGTCGTCGAGGCGAAGAAGGCCGACTGGACGCGCGACCCGTTCACCCTGATCGAGGAGAACGGCTATTTCTATGCGCGCGGCGCCGCCGACGACAAGGCGATGGCGGCGATCTTCGCCGACAGCCTGATCCGCATGAAGGCCGAGCCGCGGCTGAAGCGCAGCGTCAAGCTGGCGTTGACCTGCGGCGAGGAAACGACCGGCGTGTTCAACGGCGCCGAATGGCTGGCCGCCAACCGCCGCGACCTGATCGACGCCGAGTTCGCGCTCAACGAGGGCGGCGGCGGGCGGGTCGATGCGAGCGGCAAGCCGCGCTCGCTGGCGCTGCAGGTCGGCGAGAAGATGGCGCACAACTACACGCTCGAGGTGCGCAACCGCGGCGGCCACTCGTCGGTGCCGCGCGCCGACAATGCGGTGACCGGCCTCGCCGCGGCGGTGCTCAAGGTGCAGGCCTACAAGTTCCCGGTCCGTATGACGCCGGTGACCCAGGCGTTCTTCGCCCGCGCCGCCGCGCTGTATGCCGAGCCGGTCGGCGCCGCGATGGCGCGCATCGCCGCGAACCCGCAGGACGGCGCGGCGGAGGCGCTGCTGGCACGCGACCCGCTGCTCAACTCGACGCTGCGCACGACCTGCGTGGTCACCCTCCTCGACGCCGGCCACGCCGAGAATGCGCTGGCGCAGCGCGCGCGGGGCAACGTCAACTGCCGCATCTTCCCGGGCGACACGATCGAGGGCACGCAGGCCGCCCTCGCCGCGGCGATCGGCGACCCGGACGTGACGATCACCTCAAAGCCGCGACGCGGGCCGCTGGCGACGCCGACGCCGCTCGATCCCAAGGTCGTGCAGCCCGCCGAGCGGCTGGCGGCGAAGCATTTCCCGGAAATCCCGATGATCCCGACGATGTCGACCGGCGCGACCGACTCGATCTATCTCGCCGCGGTCGGCATCCCGTCCTACGGCGTGCCGGGGATCCTGCGCGACGACGACGGCGGCGGCGTCCACGGCCTCGACGAGCGGATCCGCGTCACCTCGGTGCTCGACGGGCGCGACTATCTCCACGCCCTCGTCCGCATCTACGCCGACGCGCGATAGGACTTCCCCCGCACAGGCGAATCGTTTAGTGCCGGAACGGGTTACCGGGCCGGGTATCCGTCTGACGCCGCGTCGCTTTCCGCCGATAATCGGCCGTGGGCGCGCGCGCAAACGGGGTTGGCGTCGCGCATGGTCCAGGTTCGTTACTTCGCCCCCGCGCCCGCGCTGCGTGGCCTCGTCTCCTCCTATTACTGGTGCGAGACCGATCTCCCGCTGCTGTGCGACCGGATGCGCGCCGAACTCGGCCAGGTCCGCTTCGTCGTGCGCGGCACGCTGTCCTACCGCTTCGCCGACGGCCGCACTGTCGCCGGCCCGCCCGCGCTGCTGTCGGGGCCGACCGCGGCACCTGTCGAGACCTGTGCGACCGGGCCCTTTGGCTGCTTCGGCGCGGGGCTGATGCCGGCCGGATGGAGCGCACTGATCGGTCCCGATGCCGACGAACTCGCCGACGATGCCGTCGAGCTGCGCACGGTGTGCGGGGTCGCCGCCGACGATGCCTGCGACGCCATTGCGGACGCCCGCGACGACGCGGCGCGGGTGGCGGCGGCCGATCGCTTCTTCACCGGCCTGCTCGAGCGGCCGCGGGCGGTGCCGGCGTGGTTCCTGCGCCTGACCGACGACTGGCTGACCGCCAGCCCCGATCCGCGTGTCGATGCGCTCGTCGCGGCGTCGGGCATGTCGGCGCGGCAGGTCGAGCGCTGGTCGCGCCGCCACTACGGCGCGTCGCCCAAGCTTCTCGCGCGCAAGTATCGCGCGCTCCAGGCGGCGGTGCGGCTGGGTACCGGCGAGGCGCGCACCTGGTCCGAAGCCGCGGGCGACGCCTTCTACGATCAGTCGCACTTCATCCGCGAGTTCAAGCAGTTCGTCGGCATGACCCCGGCGCGCTTCGTCGCCGACGCGGCGCCGGTCAGCCGGGTGACGATCGCCCGCCGCCGCCTGCTGCCCGGCATGCCGCGGCTCGCCCTCTACAGCTAGGCCCTGGTCGCCGCGTAGGCCGCCAGCGCCCGCGCACGCGCCACGGCGTGATCGACCAGTGGCGGCGGATAGCCGCGCGCACCGCCTGCCTCCCACGGCGCATGGATCGCGGCCTCGGGAACGCGCGCCAGTTCGGGCACCCATTTGCGAATATAGGCGGACGCGTCGAACTTGGCGCTCTGCGTCACCGGCGCGAAGATGCGGTTGAACGGCGAACTGTCGACCCCCGACCCCATGATCCACTGCCAGCCGAGCGAGTTGTTGCCGAGGTCGGCGTCGACCAGCGTATCCCAGAACCAGCGGCTGCCGGCGCGCCAGTCGATCAGCAAATGCTTCACCAGGAACGACGCCGCGATCATCCGCACGCGGTTGTGCATCCAGCCGGTCGCCCACAGCTCGCGCATCCCGGCGTCGACGATCGGATAGCCGGTGCGCCCCTGCTGCCAGGCGCGGAGTTCATCCGGCGCATCGCGGTGCGCGAAGTCCACGAACTGCGCCCGGCCGGGTGTCTCGTGGCTGTCGGGGAAGGTGTCGATCAGCCCGGCGGCAAAGTCGCGCCACGCGATCTCGCGGCGGTACGAGTCGCTGTCGGGGACGGCGTGCCAGACCTGCCCCGGCGATACCTCGCCGAAATGCAGGTGCGGCGACAGGCGCGAACTGCCCGCCTCGGCCGGAAAGTTGCGCGCGCGGTCGTAGGCGGCGGCCTTGCCGGCGAAGGCGTCGAGTGCCGCGTGCGCGCCCGCTTCGCCGGGGGTCCAGACATTGAAACCCTTCGACCAGTCTGGCCTGGTCGGCAGCAACTGCCAGTCGGCGAGCGTATCGCTGTCGGGGACGGGCGCGGCAGTCAGCGCAGGCACCGGCGTCGGCGGGGGCGGCGGCATGTGCTGCTGCAGCGCGCGCCAGAACGGGGTGAAGATGCGAAAAGGGCCTCCGCTGCCGGTACGCACCGTGCCCGGCGGCAGCAGGTAATTGCCGTCGTGCAGCTGCAGCTCGCATTCGGCCGCGACCTCGGCCTGCTGGACGCGGGCCCAGGGCTCGTAGTGCCACAGCGCGTGGACAGCGCCCGCGCCACTTGTCCGGACAAGTTCGGGAATCACCGTCCCCGCGCGCCCGCGGCGCAGTACCAGCGGCACGCCCTGCGCCTCGAGCGATGCGGCAAGCGCCGCCAGGCTGTGATGCAGCCACCAGCGCTGCGCCCCGCCGATCCGCCAGTTGCCGGGAGTCTCGTCGTCGAGGACGTACACCGCGATCACCGGCCCCGCGCGCGCGGCGGCCGCCACCGCCGCCTGATCGGCGAGGCGAAGGTCCTGCCGGAACCAGATGATCTGCGGGTCGGTCATATTGTCCCTCGTAACGAAACCCGCTTTAAGCGCCATCCAACGCCAATGCAGGGGATAGGATGCCGCGCCTCGCCTATGTCGACGGCCGCCACGTGCCATTGGCGGACGCGAGCGTGTCGGTCGAGGACCGCGGCTTCCAGTTCGCCGACGCGGTCTACGAGGTCTGCGCGGTGGCGAACGGCCGCCTGTTCGACTGGGACCTGCACGCCGCGCGCCTGACGCGCAACCTGTCGGCGCTGGGCATCGCGGCACCGCTGGGAACGGCGGCGCTGCTGGTGCAGGCGCGGCGGCTGATCGCGGCCAACCGCGCGCGCGAGGCGCTGCTGTATATCCAGGTGACGCGCGGTGCCGGGCGGCGCGACCATGGCTTCCGCCCCGACCGCCCGACACTGGTGATGACGGTCCGCCCGTTCGATCTCGCAGGCCGCGTCGGCATGCAGGCGAAGGGCGTCGCGGTCGCCAGCGTCAACGATCAGCGCTGGGGGCGCTGCGATATCAAGACCGTCGGCCTGCTGCCCAACGTGCTGGCGAAGGCGAGCGCCAAGGCGGCGGGCGGGTTTGAGGCCTGGCTGG
This sequence comes from Glacieibacterium frigidum, assembly GCF_007097155.1. Lineage (GTDB taxonomy): Bacteria > Pseudomonadota > Alphaproteobacteria > Sphingomonadales > Sphingomonadaceae > Glacieibacterium > Glacieibacterium frigidum. Next base: position 909,844 of record NZ_VJWA01000002.1, on the reverse strand, counting down.
TCGACGATGCCGGCACCGTCGCCGAAGGGGCATCGACCAACGCCTGGATCGTCCGCGGCGGGCGGCTGATCACCCATCCGCTGTCGGCACGGATCCTCCCCGGGGTGATGCGCGCGGGCGTCATCCGTCTGGCGCGGGACCTGCAGATCGGCGTCGACGAGCGGCCCTTCACGCTGGCCGAGGCCTTCGCGGCGGACGAGGCCTTCCTGACCGCGACGACCGCGCCGGTGATCGGCGTCGTGCGCGTCGACGGTCACACGATCGGCGACGGCAACCCGGGTCCGGTGACGCGCAAGCTGGGCGAAGCGATGTGGGCCGAGATTGCGCGACAGACGGGTTTCAGGCCCGCCTGACCATCCACGCGAACCGCCCCAGCAGCAGCCCCGCCGACACCAGGCTGGCGACGATCACCGCCCAAACGATGCCGCTGACGCCGCCGTCCATCGTCACCGCGAACAGGTACGCGCACGGGATCATCACCGCGATATAGCTGAAGAAGTGCGTCGCGGCGGGTACCCAGATGTCGTTCTGCGCCCGCAGCGCCTGTGCGCCGACGACCTGCAGCCCGTCGGCGACGAAGAACAGGCACGACAGCAGCAGCGCCGCCGCGGTCATCGCGCGCACCGCGGGGTCGCGCGTATAGGCGCTGGCGATCGCCTCGTTGCCCAGCGCAACGACCGCGCAGATGCCGAGCGTCAGCGCCAGCGTCGTGCCGAAGCCGAGCAGCCCGGCGCGGCGCACCCCGGCCCGGTCGTGCGCGCCGAACGCGCGGCCGACGAGCACGCCGGTCGAGGTCGCGAGCCCCAGCGGACCCATGAAGATGATCGCCGCGACGTTGAGCACGATCGCCCAGGTCGCGACGCTGATCGCCCCGAACCAGCCCGCGACGATGCTCATCGACGCGAACGCCGCGGTCTCGACGAAGTAGCTGAGCGACGCCGCATAGCCGATGCGGCGCAGGCGGGCCGAGGCTTGCGCATCGCGCGGCGGCTTGGCGCGCACCCCCAACGCACGCGCCTCGGGCCACGCCAGGATGACCCAGGCGACGAAGGCGAGCAGCGCGAAGCGGCTGATGAAGGTCGCCCAGGCGCTCGCCACCGCGCCGTCGACGGGGAAGCCCGAATCGCCGGGCACCAGCCACAGGTTGAGGACCAGGTTGACGATATTCGCCGCCCACATGCACACCGCGCCGCGCACCGGGCGGCCGTGCGCCTCCAGCCAGAAGATGCCGGTGTCGGCGACCAGGATCGGCAGCAGCGACAGCGCGAAGATCTGCAGCACCGGCCCCGCCCCGTCGGCGAGGTCCGGCGCCAGCCCGACGTGGTGAAGCAGCGGCGGCCCGGCGATGGTCAGCAGCAGCCCCGCCGCGATCCCCAGCCAGAAGGCGTAGGTAAGCCCGCGGCGCAGCACCGCGCCGGTCTCGCTCGCCCGGCCGGCGCCGATCGCCTGGCTGGTCAGCACCTGCACACCGCTCAGCAGCCCGATCGAGGTGGTCAGCACGACCATCGTCGGCGCCCAGCCGAGCGCGTGATAGCCGAGCTCGGTCGCCGAATAACGCCCGACGACGATCGTATCGACCAGCCCCATCGCCATTATGCCCAGCCGCGACGCGACCACCGGCCCGGCAAGGCCGAGCAGGGCGGATAGTCGAATCTGGGCATGCGTCGCGGCAGTCACGGTGGGGGTCCTTCGGGCAGCCGCGCGGTGTAGGGGGAGGGGCACGGAAAGAAAAGCTTGGGGGTGGCCGCCTTGCCCGATCGCCCCCGCGCCCCCTACATCGGCGCGGTAACGATCCGGGGACCCCTGCATGACCAATCCGCTATTCCAGCCCTACAGCCTCAAGGGGCTGAACCTGCCCAACCGCATCGTCATGGCGCCGATGACGCGCAGCTTCTCGCCCGGCGGCATCCCGGGTGACGATGTCGTCGAATATTACCGCAAGCGCGCCGAGGGCGAGGTCGGACTGATCGTCACCGAGGGCACGGGCATCGAGCGCGCCGGCGCGGTCAACGACCCCAACGTCCCCGATTTCTTCGGCGCGGCACTGCCCGGCTGGGGCCGCGTCGCGGACGCCGTGCACGGCGCGCACGGACATATCGCACCGCAGCTGTGGCACGTCGGTGGCATGCCGAACCGCGCGACGACGTCCAAGCCGGTGACCGCCGAATCGCCGTCGGGCCTGTACATGGCGGGTCGCAGCAACGGCGATGCGATGAGCGATGCCGATGTCGCCGATGCGATCGCCGCCTTCGCGCGCGCTGCCGCCGACGCCAAGCGGCTGGGCTTCGACGCGGTCGAGCTGCACGGCGCGCACGGCTATCTGATCGACCAGTTCTTCTGGGGTGTCACCAACCAGCGCGACGACGGCTTCGGCGGCGAGACACTGCCCGAGCGCGGGCGCTTCGCGGCCGAGATCCTGAAGGCGGTGCGCGCCGCGGTCGGCCCCGACTATCCGGTCATCATCCGGGTCTCGCAGTGGAAGCAGCAGGATTTCGGCTTCAAGCTGGCGGCCGACCCCGCCGCGCTGGGCGAGTGGCTGCAGCCGCTGGCCGATGCGGGCGCGGACATGTTTCACTGCTCGCAGCGACGCTTCTGGGAGCCCGAGTTCGAAGGGTCGGACCTCAATTTCGCGGGCTGGGTCAAGAAGGTCACGGGCACCCCGACGATCACCGTCGGGTCGATCGGCCTCGACGGCGACTTCATCGCCGGCTTCGGCGGCGAAGCGTCGCAGCCGGCGTCGCTCGATGCCCTCGTCGAGCGGCTCGACCGGGAGGAGTTCGACCTGGTGGCGGTCGGCCGCGCGCTGATCGTCGACCCCGACTGGGTGCAGAAGGTCCGCGACGGGCGGACGGGGGAGCTGCGCGGTTTCGACCGGGCGGCGCTCGCAACTTTGGTCTGACGCGCACGTTCGGCCCTCGCACAACCCCAGGAGACCCGACATGGCCACTCTCGCGCGCTTCAATATCGAAGCCCAGGACGACGAGCAGTTCCTGCTGCGCATCGAAGGCGACGACGGCAACACCGTCGAGCTGACCGCCACCTACGACCAGCTCGACCTGATCGCCGAAGCCATCGAGGAGCATCTCGACGAGGACTTCGAGGACGCCGACGTCGTCGAGGAATAGTCTTCGCTGATAATCGTTCGCAATTCATCCGCCGCGGGTCTATATCGGGGTCATGCGGACCCTGAACGACCTGCGGCGCGGCGAACGCGCGGTGATCGCGCGCATCGCCGGCGTCGGCGGTGACGAAATCACCGTCCGCCGCCTCCACGAAATGGGCTTCGACGACGGCGTCGAGGTCGAGATGCTCCACCGCGGGCCCGTCGGCGGCGATCCGCTGGCGTTGCGGGTCGGCAGCATGGTGGTCGGCCTGCGCAAGGCGCTGGCGGGCATGATAGAGATCGAAGCCGCTGCCGCGTTCGCCGAAGCGGCCGAGTGACGGCGCTCCTCGCCGCGCTGGTCGGCAATCCCAACGCCGGCAAGACCAGCCTGTTCAACGCATTGACCGGCAGCCGCCAGAAGGTCGGCAATTATCCCGGCGTCACCGTCGAGCGGAAGTCGGGGCGACTCGCGCTGCCCGACGGGCGCATCGCCGAACTCGTCGACCTGCCCGGCACCTATTCGCTGTCTCCGCGCTCTCCCGACGAAGCCGTCACCCGCGACATGGTCCTCGGCCGCCAGGCGGGCGAGCGGCGGCCCGACGCGATCGTCGCGGTGATCGACGCGACCAACCTGCGCAACCACCTCCGCTTCGTCCTCGAACTGCGCCGTCTCGGCCTGCCGATGGTCGTGGCGCTCAACATGGTCGACCTGGCGGAGCGCGACGGCACGCGCATCGACGTCGAGCAGCTCAGCCGCATCCTGGGACTGCCCGTGGTGCCGACGGTCGCGGTGCGTCGGCGCGGGCTGACCGAGCTCGCCGCCGAGATCGGTCCCTTGCTCGGCACCGCGCCCGCGACGCTGGCGAGCCCCGAGGCCGATATCCGCCTGCTGCAGCGCGAGGCCCGCGTCATCGCCGACACCGTGACCGCGCAGCACGGTGCGGCGAAGCGCTGGACGCAGGTTCTCGACGGCGTCGCGATGCATCCCGTTGCGGGGCCGCTGCTGCTGATCGCCATCCTCTTCGTCATGTTCCAGAGCGTCTTCGCGTTCGCCGAGGTGCCGATGGGCTGGATCGAGGCGGGGATTGCCGCGCTTCAGGCGCAAGTCAGTGCGCTGCTGCCCGACACCTGGCTGCGCAGCCTGCTGAACGACGGCGTGTTGTCGGGCGTTGGCGCGGTGGTGGTGTTCCTGCCGCAGATCCTCATCCTCTTCCTGTTCATCATCCTGCTCGAACAGTCGGGATACATGGTCCGCGCGGCATTCATCATGGACCGGCTGATGGCGGGTGTCGGATTGAACGGTCGTGCCTTCATCCCGCTGCTGTCGAGCTTCGCGTGCGCGATCCCCGGCATCATGGCGACGCGGACGATCGACGATCCCAAGGACCGGCTGACGACGATCCTGATCGCGCCGCTGATGACCTGCTCGGCGCGGCTGCCGGTCTACACGGTGATCATCGCCGCCTTCATCCCGGCGACGAACGTCGGCTGGTTCGGGCTGCAGGGGCTGGTGATGCTCGGCCTTTACGTCTTCGGCGTGGCGGGCGCGCTGGTCGCCGCGTGGGCGCTGCGCCGCACCGTGACCAAGGGTCCGACGCCGACCTTCCTGATCGAGATGCCCAAGTATCAATGGCCGGTGCCGCGCGACATCGGCATCGGCCTGTGGCAGCGCGCCGGCGCCTTCCTGCAGCGCGCGGGCGGGCTGATCCTGATGATCACCGTCGTGTTGTGGGCGCTCGCGAGCTTCCCCAAGCCGCCCGAAGGCAGTGCCGTAACGCCGCTCAGCTATTCGGCCGCGGGCCGCATCGGCAGCGCGCTCGAGCCGATCTTCGCGCCGATCGGCTTCAATCGGGAGATCGCCATCGCGCTGGTCCCCGGCCTGGCGGCGCGCGAAGTCGCGGTCGCGGCGCTGGGCACCGTCTATGCGCTCGACGGCGATGAGGATCAGGTCGCCCAGTCGCTCGTCGAGCGGCTGCGCGGGTCGTGGTCGCTGCCGACCGCGCTGGCGTTCCTCGCGTGGTACGTCTTCGCGCCGCAGTGCCTCGCGACGCTGGCGGTGGTCAGGCGCGAAACCGGCGGGTGGAAATGGCCGGCGTTCATGTTCGTCTACCTGTTCGCCATGGCCTATCTGGCGGCAGGCGCGACCTATTGGATCGCCCGCGCGCTGCTGTAGGCACGGGCCGGATTTCCGGCCGGCTCATCCCGCCGTTCGGCCCATTGCAGCAGCGCATCGAGCGCCGGGCACAGCGACTGACCCCATTCGGTCAGGCCATATTCCACCTTGGGCGGTACCTGGTGATGGACGGTGCGCGTGACGATGCCGTCCGACTCCATCTGGCGCAGCTGCTGGATCAGCATCTTCTGCGAGATCGCGGGAATGGCGCGTTCGAGGTCGGAAAAGCGCAGCAGCCTGCCGCCGAACAGGTGGAACAGGATCACCAGCTTCCACCGTCCCTCCAGCATGCGGATGGCCTCCTCGACCCCGGCGGCGGCGGAGAGCGGCGTGTGCTCGACGGGCTTACCCACGGGTCAGTACCCTACTTTTTCGTGCGTTCTTGTCATTCCCGCTGGCTAGGCCGACCTGACTGGCGTCGCAACGACCTTCGCGTTGCCCGGTCAGGAGAGTGCAGCATGCCCGAAATTCCCCCTGTCATCGCCGCCTATTTCGGCACCCCGCCCGATGCCGGCGCCGACATGCTGCGGGCGATCTTCACCGACGACGCGCATGTCCGCGACGAGGCGCACGATCACGTCGGGATCGACGCGATCCGCGCGTGGCGTGTCGAGACCTATGCCAGAACCCCGTTTACCGTCCGGCCGCTCGAGCAACGCACCGCCGGTCATGCAGTCGTCGTCCGCGCCGAGGTGTCGGGTACGTTTCCGGGCAGTCCGGTGATGCTCGATCACCGCTTCGAACTGACGGGCGGTCGCATCGCCTCGCTGGACATTGGCTGATGCGCCTGTAGATCGACCGACCGCCAGACGCCACGCGAGTTAACCTAGTTTATGATAGTGCCGCAGTGGCGCGTGTAGGGAGGTCGGCAGTCTGCGTGACCACCGTAAGCCAAGAGCGATAATGAGCCGCAGCGATCCGACCAATCTTCAGCCTTTCGTCGATCGCCTTCTGGCGCGCTCGGTCCTGACCCCCGATGAAATCCAGGCAATCCTTGCCCTGCCCGTGCATCCCGTCGAAGTGCGCGGCCAGACCGACTTCGTGCAGGTCAATGAAAAGACCTCCTGCGCCTGCTTCATCGCGTCGGGCATGGTCGCCCGCTTCGGCGAGACCCGCGACGGGCAGCGGCAAATCACCGCGTTCCATATTCCCGGCGACATGGTCGACCTGAACTCGGTAGTGCGGCCGATCGCCGTCGGCGGGCTGACGACCTTGTGCAACACGACCATTCTGGAGGTGCCGCATACCGCGATCCGCGCCCTCGCAGTGCGCTACCCGGCGGTGGCGGAGGCGTTCTGGCGCGACACCATGCTCGACGCGGCGATCCTGATGCAGTGGGTGGTGAACGTCGGCAAGCAGCGCGCAAAAACGCGCTTGGCGCACATCTTCTGCGAGATGGCGATCCGTCTGGGTGGCGACCGCCAGATCCTGCAGGAATATGATTTTCCGGTGTCGCAGGAGCGGCTGGCCGAGGCCGCGGGCATGACCGGCGTCCACGTCAACCGGTCGCTCAAGGCGCTTCGCGAGGAGGGGCTGGTCACCGTGAAGCGGTACAGCGTGAAGATTCACGACTGGCAACGGCTGGCGCAGACGGGCGAATTCGAGGCTGATTATCTGGTGGCGGACACGGGCACTGATCGACGGGCACGTCTGCTCGCCGGCGATTGACGGGCTGGGGACTGCACATGGCGCTTTATCACATCAATATCCGGACCGAATCGCACATCGCCGAGTGTATCGACGTCGAGCGTGACGACCTGACCGGGTTGCGGCTCGAAATGGCGCGCTTCGTCGGCGAGCTCTTGAGGGACCATGCCGAACAGATCTGGGTCGACGAGGACTGGCGGGTCGATGTGACCGACGCGAACGGCGCCATCATCTACGTCATGCATATCGGTGCGAACGAAGTCGGCAAGAAGGGCGAGGAATAGCTCCAGGCGAGCGGACGCGCCTGCTCGTCGTCGATCGGCCGCCTGCTAGTCGGCCAGTCCCAGGATGACGATCAGCGTCGCGAAGAGCGCCAGGATGACGATCGTCGCCTGGCTCAGCACGGCGGCACGCCACAGCGCTCCCCAGGTCGACAGGCGGTAACCGCCCTTCAGCTGGAAATACATGTGCACCGGCGGCACCAGGGTGAGCAGGCCAATGCTGCCGATCGCCGGGCCGCCCATGCCTTCCAGCGCGTTGGTCGCCTTGACCAGCAGCACCGCCAGCACCAGCAGTAGCGACATGAACGACAACGAGTAGAGCGTGAACACGACATGGTCGTAGGTCGTCGTGTCGCGCCGCCAGAAGAACATCAGCCACAGCACCGGCAGCGACAGCGGGATCAGCAGAAAGCTCAGCTTGTACGCCTTCTGCTGGATCCGGTAGAGCGCGAAATCGGGATTTTCCAGCGCCTTGCGGATGTTCTCATTGGCGCCAGGGATGCCCGAATTGATGTTGAGCTGGCCGGTGCGCGCCTGCTCGGCCAACTCCTCCTTCCAGCTCTTGGCGGGCAACTGGACCTCGACCTTGCCGGGCTCGACGCTCAGCTTGCCCTTGCCGTCGGTCTGCTTCGCCTCCGCGGTCTCGAAGCGGCGCAAATTGGCTTCGGCGATGCGCAAGGCGAGGCGCTCGGCGGCGAGATTGTTCGACGCGGTGCGGATCGTCTCAGCATCTCCGCCGGTCTTCGCCTCGGCCAACTCGACCTCGCTGCCGACGATGTCGGCCTTGATGCCGTCGACCGCCTCGCGCGCATCGGCAACCGTCTGAACATTCGAGCCCTTTGCCGGCGCACTGCCGAAATCGGGTGCGCCGACGAAGCCGAAGACGAAGAACATCAGGAACATGCTGAGCAGGAACAGCGCGATCGGCGCGATGTAGCGCGCGCGCTTGCCGTGGATATAATCCCAGGTCAGCTTGCCCGGGCGAAAGGCGAGCAGCGGCAGTGTGCGCCATGCCTTGGAATCGAAGTGCCAGATGCCGTGCAGGAACTCTTCGAAGACATGGCCGACGCTGCGGTGGACGTGCCCCTGCTGGCCGCAGGCGTGGCAGAAATCGCCGACCAGCACGGTCTCGCAGTTGGCGCAGGCGCCCTCGGTGTGCCCCTCGACGACGTGCGCCGCTTTCTTCGGCTTCCACCAGCGCGCCTTTTCGGCCGCGGCCTCGCGCGCCAGGCGGCGGCGTACCGACGGCTTGTCGAGCTCGGACGCCGCCAGACCGGCGGTCGCAAGCGCCCCGAACGCTTCGATTTCGTTACTCATTCGCCCGGGCTCCCCGCCGCTGCGGCAAGCGTGACGCAAGGGCGTCGCCTTTTCAAGCGGCGACGCCTAGATTTCGGACTCGACGAGTCGCACCCTGCGGTTTAATGTTCATTATACGTTCTTTTGGATCGAAAGGCACTGCACATGGGCGTCAACAAGGTCATTTTGGTCGGCCGGCTGGGCAAGGATCCCGAGACCAAGGAGTTCGGCAACGGCGGCCGCGTCGTCAAGTTCAGCCTCGCGACCTCGGAGACGTGGCGCGACAAGAACTCGGGCGAGCGCAAGGAAAAGACCGAGTGGCATAACGTCGTGATCTTCAACGAAGGCATCGGCAAGATCGCCAGCCAGTATCTGAAGAAGGGCAGCGAGGTGTACCTCGAGGGCTCGCTGCAGACACGCAAGTGGCAGGACCAGTCGGGCGCCGACAAGTACACGACCGAGGTCGTGCTGCAGAACTTCAACTCCAACATGACGCTGCTCGGCGGCCGTGACAGCGGCGACGGCGAGCGGTCGGGTGGCGGCGGCTACGGCGGCGGCGAGCGCTCGGGCGGCGGCGGCGGTGGCTTCAACGGCAACAGCGGCCCGGCGAAGAAGCCGGCGTACGGCGGCGGCAGCGACTTCGCCGACGACCTCGACGACGACGTGCCGTTCTGAGGGCTCAGCTGCCCTTCAGCACCCCGAACGGATTGGGCCGCTTGAGCGGTACGACCTGGTCCTCGGGCACGACCTCGGGGGGCAGGGCGGCGCCGTCGGCGCGGGGGTAGGGGTCGAGCGCGAGGCCCAGGCTCTGCGCTACCGCCTCGCCCAGGTCGATGTCGTCCCCGTCCATCGGCAGCGTGTCGAGGTCGGCGTCGGTCAGCTCGACCTCGTCCGCCGCGACGTGCGCGACCGCGGTGAAGCGCAGCTCCAGCGGCTCGTCGAGGTCGAACGCCACCGGCGCACCGGTCAGCCCGCACGCCTGCGCGCCGCCCGCGCGGAACCGCCCGGTGACTTGCACTCCGCCCGAGACGGCGCGCGCGCTGACATTCGCCTCCAGCCGGTCGAGCGCCAGCAGGTCGAAGCGCTTCGCCAGCGCCGTGCGCTCTTTCTCCGTCGCCGCGAGGCTCTGCGTCCGCGGTGCAGCGCCGATCTCGTGGGCGTGCAGGATGTGCGAGAATTCGGGTGTCATCACAGGCTCCCCTGCCGCAGCGTGTCGAGCGGCACGGCGTCGATGCGGCGCGCCAGGTCGCGAACCCGCGCCTCGGCCCAGGCCAGCGCCTCGGGCGCCACGGTGCCGCGGTACAGGTTGCGCTCCAGAGCCTCGGCCAGATCGGCGCTTCCGCCCAGCGCGTCGCGATACGCCCCCAGCCTTCCGCCGAGCGCCGAGACCATGTGCCCGACCTGCTTGCCGACCGTCGGATCACCCATGCCGAGCTGGCGCATCGACCCGTCCATGTCGGCGATGAAGCGCTCGGTCAGGTCGACCGAGTCCTGCGGGGTGCCGACGCTCTCCAGCCGGAGCAGCACCAGCGCGGTGACCAGCGCCACCATGTCGAAGCGGCCGTCGGTGGTGTCGGGCACCTGCCCCGCCTCGTACCAGGCGGGCTCGCGCGCCTGCACGACGATGCTGCGGTACAGCGCGTCGAGCGGCGGCGCGCTGCGGAGGCGGAAGGGCCATTTCATGGCTGCGGCTTGTCGGGTGTCATGCCTTGCCATATTGAGGCGGCGAAGCGGCGGCGCAAGCGTGCGCGCAGGCCCGCGTGCAGGAGTTCAGCCCATGCGGGCAGCAACAATCATCGTGGTCGCGGCGCTCGTCGCGCTGCCGGCGTGCAGCCGGATCCAGCAGAACCAGGGTTATATCGTCGACGAATCCCTCGTCGCGGCGATCCAGCCGGGCGTCGACAACAAGGATTCGGTCGCGAAGACGCTAGGCCGCCCGACGTTCGCCAGCGAGTTCGACGGCAACAGCTGGTACTATGTGTCGCGCAACACGACGCAGCTGGCGTTCGCCGCGCCAAAGGCGAAGACCCAGTCGATCATCCGCGTCCAGTTCGACGCGAAGAACAACGTCAGCGCGATCGATCGTCGCGGGCTCGAGCAGGTCGCCAGCATCGACCCCGAGAGCGACAAGACCCCGACGCTGGGCCGGGACAAGTCGCTGCTGGAGGATCTGTTCGGCAACATCGGCGCAGTCGGCGCCGGCGGATCGAGCGCCGGCGGCGACCCGAGCAATACCGGACGCGACGGGCCGCGCTGACCGTCCTTTTCCGTCATCCCCGCGCAGGCGGGGACCCAAGGTCACGATCTTGGTCTAGGCAATCACAGCCTAGCGCGGTGGCTGTGACATTGGGTCCCCGCCTGCGCGGGGATGACGAAGTATGATGGGTCGCATGACCTTCGCGCTCGTCCACCACTCAGACTACACCGCGCCGCTGCCGCCTGGGCACAGCTTCCCGATGGACAAGTACGGCGCGGTGATGCGCCTGCTCGAGGGCGCGAATTGCGACCTGCACGTGCCCGAGTCTGCGCCGCCGGCGTGGCTGGAGGCGGTGCACGACCCCGATTACGTCGCCGCGGTGCTCGACGGCAGCCTAGCGCCCGAAATCCAGCGTCGCATCGGCTTTCCGGTCACCGACCGCATCGCGCGCCGCTCGCGGCTGGTCTGCGGCGGGACGCATCTGGCCGCCACCCTCGCGCTGGCCAGCGGCTTCGCGGTCAACAGCGCCGGGGGCAGCCACCACGCCGGGCCGGGGGGCGGGGCAGGCTATTGCGTATTCAACGACCTCGCCGTCGCGGCCGCGCGACTGCTGGCGGAGGGAGCCGTCCACCGGCTGCTGGTCGTCGACCTCGACGTCCACCAGGGCGACGGCACCGCCGCGATCTTCGCCGGCGAGCCGCGCGTCGCGACCTTCTCGATGCACGCCGCGAAGAACTTTCCCGTCCGCAAGGCCGTCTCGACGCGCGACGTCGACCTGCCCGACGGCACGGGCGATGTCGAGTATCTGTGCATCCTCGCCGACGAGCTGCCTGCCCTCATCGACGCGCATCGGCCCGACCTCGTGCTGTACCAAGCGGGCGTCGATCCGCACGCCGACGACCGGCTGGGGCGGCTCGCGCTCAGCGACGAGGGGCTGAGGCTGCGCGACGACCATGTCGTGACGACATGCCGCGCCCGCGGTGTGCCGGTCGCCGCGACGCTGGGCGGCGGCTACGGCCGCGACGTGCGGGTGATCGCCGAGCGGCACGTCCGCGGCGTGCTGGCGATGGCGGAAGCCGCTGCGCGCTAACGAAAGCTGGCCGTGAAGTTCAGTGCGTAAGGAAGAATCAGCAGGATAGCATCGCCAGATTAATCCATTTGGACCGGGTGACGACGATCACGCCGACAGCGGCGAAGAACAGCAACGGCTGCCAGAACTCGCCCGGCGTCGTCCAGACATGCAGGCGCGCGGCGCGTCCCGCCGCGTTCAACGACGGAAGCAGCTCGAACGCCAGCAGACCCGCGACCGTCATCAGGCCGAGCACCAGCCGCCGATGACGGAGGTACACCGCATCGAAGTCCGGCTCGGCCTGAAAGTCCCGCGGGAAGACCGCGCTCGCCGCGACATAATAGAGCGACGAGATCAGCAGTCCGATGATCAGCATGCCGTAGCTGGGCTCATAGGCCTGCAACCGGACGAATGCGCTCATCCAGAAATTGGCGAGGTCGAACAGCATCAGGATTGCGAGGGCCGGGACCAACCATCCGACGCGGACGGCGCCACGGTTGTGAACCAGTCTGGCGAAGCCCGAGATGATCTCCACCACCGACAGGCCGAGCACCAGTCCGTACAGCGAAAAGAAGAATTCGAACCCGCTCACACCAGCCGCCCCCGCGATGCCCGGTCTCGCAGGATGACCCGGCGTCCGCAAGTGTAACGAGATTGACGTCCGCTCAGAGTAAAATCGGAACTGCGAATGCGCCCCGTGGCCGCAGGTATCGCGGAGAAAATCTTCTTGGACCCCCCGTCCGCCGGGGCGTAAAGCGCACGCCACAAAAGCGCACATCGGAATCAGTGAATGGCAACGGCCTTCAACGACGTCTTCGAAACCCAGAACAACCAGCCTGCCGAAGCCGAAGCGGTCGTCGTCCGTTTCGCGGGCGACTCGGGCGACGGCATGCAGCTGACCGGAGGGCAGTTCACTCTGTCGTCGGCGCTGAGCGGCAACGACTTCGCGACCTTCCCCGATTTTCCCGCCGAAATCCGCGCGCCGCAGGGCACGACCTTCGGCGTCTCGGCGTTCCAGATCAACTTCGGCTCGGTCGACATCGAGACCGCTGGCGACGAGCCCGATGTGCTGGTCGCGATGAACCCGGCGGCGCTCAGGACCAACATCCAGTCGCTCAAGAAGGGCGGGCTGGCGATCATCGACACCGGCGAGTTCGGCGCGCGCAACCTAGCGAAGGCCGGCTATGCGGTGAACCCGCTGACCGACGACAGCCTGGCGCAGTGGCAGATCCTGGCGTTCGACATCAGCGCGCAGACGCTCGCCGCGGTGAAGCCCTTCGGCCTTGGCAACAAGGAGGCGCTGCGCTGCAAGAACATGTGGACTCTGGGCCTCGCGCTCTGGATGTTCGACCGCGACCGCGCGCCGCTGATCGCGTGGCTGCAGTCGAAGTTCTCGAAGAACCCGGTGCTGGCGCAGGCCAATGCCGCGGCGCTCAACGCGGGTCATGCGTATGGCGAGACCGCGGAGATCGGCGGGCCGCTCAAGCAGTATCACGTCGACGCGGCGGTCGCGGAGCCCGGCTATTACCGCACCGTCACCGGCGGTGAGAGCCTCGCGCTCGGCCTCGTCGCGGGCGCCAAGCTGGCGGGGCTGGAGATGTTCTTCGGCTCGTACCCGATCACCCCCGCCTCGCCGATCCTGCACAATCTGGCGCGGCTGAAGGAGTTCGGCGTCACCACCTTCCAAGCCGAGGACGAGATTGCCGCGATCTGCTCGGCGATCGGCGCGAGCTATGCCGGGCAGCTTGGCGTCACCTCGTCATCGGGCCCGGGCATCGCGCTGAAGGGCGAGGCGCTGGGGCTGGCGATCATCACCGAGCTGCCGCTGGTCATCGTCAACTCGCAGCGCGGCGGCCCCTCGACCGGCCTGCCGACCAAGACCGAGCAGTCCGACCTCTACCAGGCGGTGTACGGCCGCAACGGCGACGCGCCGCTGATCGTGCTCGCGACGCGCGCACCGAGCGACTGCTTCGACGTCGCGATCGAGGCGTGCCGCTTGGCGACGCAGTTCATGACCCCGGTGATGGTGCTGACCGATGGCTATATCGCGAATGCCGCCGAGCCGTGGCGCGTCCCTGACCGCGCCGAGTTCCACGCCTTCCCGGTCGACTTCGACGCCGAGCCCGACGCCGACGGCCGCGTGCTGCCTTATGCCCGCGACCCACAGACGCTGCGCCGCAAGTGGATCAAGCCCGGCACCCCCGGCATGATGCACCGCATCGGCGGCATCGAGAAGGCGATCGACACCGGCCACATCAATTACGAACCCGCCAACCACCAGGCGATGACCGACATCCGCAAGGCCAAGATCGACGGCGTCGCGAACTTCATCCCGCCGCAGGCGCCCGAGATCGGCAACTCCAAGGGCCGCCTCGCGGTCGTCGGCTGGGGGTCGACCTACGGCGCGATCCGCAAGGCGGTGCAGCGCGCCCGAGCCAAGGGCCTCGACGTCAGCCACATCCACATCCGCCACATCTGGCCGCTGCCGGCGAACCTGGGCGAGCTGCTGCGCGGGTACGACAAGGTGCTGGTGCCTGAAATGAACACCGGCCAGCTCAAGACCGTGCTGCGCGACCAGTATCTGATCGACGCCAGGCCCCTCAACAAGGTCAGCGGCCACCCCTTCAAGATTGCCGAGATCGAAGCCGCCATCGACGGGATGCTGGGGTGAACCGTCAGTGGTACGATGATCCGTATTGGACCAAAGCGCTTGATGCCTACCATCCGCTCAAGAGACGCGTTGGCGGCTTGCTAGCTCTTGATCTCGAAAAGGTCGAAGCTGCCATTTACGAAGATCCGAGCTTTGCTTTCCGTCTGCAGGCGGCGATGGCGGCTATCGATCAAGACGTGGACAACCCAGATCGACTCAGAGGTGTACCTAGGCTGATCATGGCAACACTCGTTCATATGCAGAAGATTAGCACAGCCAAGGCGTCGAAAGGCCCGATTGCATGAACGCCATGACCCCCATCACGCGCCCCGACGAGTGGGCGACCGACCAGGAGGTGCGCTGGTGCCCCGGGTGCGGTGACTATGCGATCCTGAAGGCGGTGCAGCGGACGATGCCGGACCTCGGCACGGCGCGCGAGAATACCGTGTTCGTCTCGGGCATCGGCTGCTCGTCGCGCTTCCCGTACTATATGGAGACCTACGGCTTCCACACGATCCACGGGCGTGCCCCGGCGGTGGCGACGGGGATCAAGCTGGCGAATCCCGAGCTCGACGTGTGGATCGTCACCGGCGACGGCGACGGGCTGTCGATCGGCGGCAACCACATGCTGCACCTGCTGCGCCGCAACCTCGACGTCCAGCTGCTGCTGTTCAACAACGAGATCTATGGCCTGACCAAGGGGCAGTATTCGCCGACCTCGCGCACCGGCACGCGCTCGCCCACCACGCCGTTCGGGTCGGTCGAGCGGCCGCTGGCACCGTGCGCCTTTGCGATGGGCGCGGGTGCGCGGTTCGTCGCGCGGACGATCGACACCGCGCAGAAGAACATGCCCGAGGTGCTGAAGCGCGCCCACGCGCACAAGGGCACGAGCTTTGTCGAGATCTTCCAGAACTGCATCGTCTACAATGCCGACGTGTTCGCTGCCTTCACCGAGAAGAAGAACGCTGCCGACAACCAGCTGTGGTGCGTTCACGGCCAGCCGCTGCTATTCGCGGGCGGTGCCAAGGGCCTGCGGCTCAACCACGAGACCGTCGAGCTCGAGGTTGTCGACATCGCGGTCGGCGACACGACCGAGGTGCTGATCCACGACGAGACCAACCGCGTCCAGGCGCAGTTCCTGATCGACATGCCGTTCGGGCCGTTCCCGATGGCGCTCGGCGTGCTCTATTGCGATCCGGCGACGAGCTTCGAGGTCGCGGTCGAGTCGCAGCGCAATCGCGTCGTGGGCGACAAGGTCGCGGATTTCAACGCGCTGCTCCGCAAGGGGCAGAGCTGGGAGATCAAGGCGAAGGAGCTGCGGGCCGTTTAGCTTCGGCGGTCACCTCGGCGACGGCGCTGGCCACCGCGTCGGGGGCGTCCTTCATAATGTTGTGCGAGGCACCCGCCAGCGTGCGCTGAACGCCTCTCGTCGAGCGCGCGGCGAGTTCGCGGTGCGCCGCCTCCCACCCCGGCGCCGCGGCGGCGGTCTGGCCGGCGGTCAGCACGACGAGCGGCAGGTCGCCGTGGCTGGTGCGCGTCGCGCGCAGTGCATCGCTGTTCGCGCCCGCGATGCTCGCATATTCGGATGCCAGCGTGCGCCAGTACGCGGGGTTGCGCTGGGCGGCCATCAGGACCTGCCCGAAGCTCGGCGAGACCCCGGCCGGCGCCTTCGTGCAGCGCGCGTCGCGCGGGTCGGCAGACGGCAGCTGGCGCTTTTCGGCGAGCACGGCGCAGCGCTCGTCGGCGGCGACCCGTGCCGCGACCGCGGCCTCCTGCCCCGCGAACTGCCCCTCGACGCTGGGGTCGAGCAGCACCAGCCCCGCGACGTTCGAAAAGCGCGGATCGGCGAACAGCCGCATCGTCATGCCGCCCGCCGAGTGCCCGACCAGGATGTACGGCGGCGCAAGCTTCGCGACGCGCAGCAGCGCCCGCAGGTCGGCAACGACGGCACGGCCGTCGCGGGGCATCGGCCCGGGGTCGCTGAACCCCAGCCCCGCACGGTCGTAGCTGCACACCCGGTTGGTGCGCGCGATGCGCGGCTGGACGTTCGCCCAACTCCACGTCGTCGCGGAGAAGCCCGACTCGAGGATGACCGTCGGCGTGCCCTTGCCCGTGCAGTAGAGGTTGAGCCGCCGACCGTCGGGCAGGCGCACGAGGCGCTGCGGCACCTCCCAAAAGGCGACTGCGGCGGGCGGGGCGTCGATCAAGCGCGGAGCCGCCAGCCCGACTTAAGCAGGCGGTAGCACACCACCCACAGCACGAGGTTCGCGACCAGCAGTACGATCGCGCCCTGCACCGCCAGCCCGTCGCTGACCCCCAGGAAGCCGTAGCGGAAGCCGTCGATAACGTAGAAGAACGGGTTCAGGTGGCTGACGATGCGCATCGTCTCGCTGACCCGGTCGATCGCGTAGAACGTGCCCGACAGCAATGTCAGCGGCTGCACGACGAAATTGGTCACCGCCGCGGCATGGTCGAACTTGTCGGCCCAGATTCCCGTCAGCACGCCGAGCAGCGCCAGCATCGCCGCCCCCATCGTGCCGAAATACAGCACGACCAGCGGATGCCGGATCGGCACGTCGACGCCGGGCGCGAGCAGCATCGCGAGCCACACCGCGACGCCGACCAGCCACGCCCGCGTCACCGCCCCCGCCACCCAGGCGCTCAGCAGCTCGCCGTGGCTCAGCGGCGGCATCAGCACGTCGACGATCGTGCCCTGCACCTTGGCGATCAGCAGCGTCGACGAGGTGTTGGCAAAACTGTTCTGGATCATCCCCATGACGATCAGGCCGGGCCCCAGGAAATCGACATAGGGCACGCCCATCACGCTGGGCCGCGCGCCGGTCATCGCGACCGCGAAGATCACGAGGAACAACAGCGTGGTGATCGCCGGCGCCCAGACGGTCTGCAACTGCACCTTGAAAAAGCGCCGGACCTCCTTCAAGTAGAGGGTCTTCAGGCCCTGCCAATTGACGCCGGTGATGATCATCACCCCCGGTTCGGCATGGCCGCTGTTCAGCGGTGGTTGGGCGGTCTTGTCGAGCATCCCCGTCCCTAGCGCCGGGCGGCATGCCCGGGCAAGGCGCAGCGACCGCCGGACGAGAATTAGGATTGCCGCCACATGTCGTGGACCGACGCCCGTATCGAGATGCTCCGCAACGGTTGGGAGCAAGGCCTGACCGCCAGCCAGATTGCCGAACAGCTGGGCGAGGGTATCAGCCGCAACGCCGTCATCGGCAAGGCGCACCGCCTCGGCCTGAAGGCGCGCCCGAGTCCCGTGAAGGGCGGCGACGCCGCTGCGATCGAGGGCGGTGCCGAGCGCATCGTCGCGGCAACCACGGCCGCCGTCGCCGCGATCGAGCCCGTCACCGCGGCGCCTGCCGCAGCCGTGCGCGCGCCGGCACCCGTGGTCCGCAAGGTCCGCCCCGCGGTCGCCGCCAAGCCCGCCAAGACCTCGCTGCTCGATCTGTCGGAAAAGATCTGCAAATGGCCGATCGGTCACCCCGGCGAGACCGACTTCCACTTCTGCGGCAAGCCGAGCAACACGGGCTTCCCCTATTGCAACGAGCATTGCCTGCTCGCGTACCAGGCCCAGCTCCCCCGCCGCGACCGCAACCGCGCCCCGCCGCCGGTGATGCCGGGCTTCGGACCGCGCCGCTAACCTAGGTTGCTGCACCGCAGCATTTTGTTCGGAACTCGCGTTCGCCTGTCCGGTTGAGGTGGCTCAGCCAATCGACGGGAACGAACATGACCGCTTTGCGGACCAACACCTATGTCCGCGCGGCAGCCGCCGCCACGGGCGTGCTCGGCGTCGCGGCGCTGTTGACTCGTATTCAGTCGAAGGCGGCCGAAAAGCGCTGGCCGGTCGTCGGGCGGATGATCGAGGTCGATGGGGTCGATTTGCAGGTGCTCGAGCGCGGGCAGGGTCGGCCGCTCGTGCTGGTCCACGGCAACGGCGCGATGATCGAGGACTGGCTGGCGAGCGGGCTGTTCGATGCGCTGGCCGCCAAATACCGCGTCATTGCCTTCGATCGCCCCGGTTGCGGCCATTCGAGCCGGCCGCGCGGGGGTGACTGGTCGGTCGAGGGGCAGGCGGCGGTGCTATCGGCGGCGTGCCACCAGCTCGGGATCGAGAAGCCGATCGTGTTGGGGCACAGCCTCGGGACCCTGGTCGCGCTGGCCTGGGCGCTCGATTATCCGGAGGCGGTCGCGGCGCTGGTGCTCGCCTCGGGCTATTATTACCCGACTGCGCGCGTCGATGCGGTGCTCTCGGGGGTGCCGGCGCTGCCGGTTGTCGGCGATGCGATGCGGCACACGATCTCGCCGCTGCTCGGCCGGGTTCAGGCACCGCTGGTGTTCAAGTTGATCTTCGCGCCCGGTGAGGTGCCCGACCGTTTCGAGGAGGGCTATCCGCTCGGCCTGTCGCTACGTCCACTACAGCTGCGCGCCACCGCCGCCGACGGCGCTGCGATGGTCGCCGCTGCCGCGCGACTCGCGCCGCGTTACGACGCGCTGACCCTGCCGGTCGGCGTTGTGGCAGGCACGGGCGACAAGCTGGTCGATTTCGACACGCACTCGGCGCGGCTGGCGCGCGAACTGCCGCACGCCTGGCTCGTCGCGGCGACCGATTGCGGGCACATGGTGCATTACCAGGCGTCCGAGCGCGTCTTGGCGGCGGTCGATCTCGCGGCCGCAGGTGCGCCGGTTCACCATTAAGTGCCGGGCGCCGAAAGTTTGTTTTTTTCTCTCTGACCCGTTTAAGCGCGCTGCGGCGCCTTAAGCGACAGGCCCTACACGAACGCATTTCTTGTGCGCGTGCCGGCCACAGAAGAGGGAAACAAGATGAACTTCAAGATCTTCGGGGCTGTTATTGCAGCAGGCATGATCTGCGCGGGACAGGCAAGCGCGACCGCCGTCGTCCTGACCTTCGATCCGGCCGGCTCCACGGGTGCTCAGCCGGCGTGCACCGGTACCGATGGCGGCCTGGTCGACCGGCTCTGCAACCATGTCGATTTTATCGGCGTCGATTATGGGACGACGGCGCAGCTCGGCGTCTCGTACAATGCCGGTGGCGTCGCGACGTCGCTGAGGGCGTACGATGCCGGCTTTTATTCAGGCGGGGCGTACAACGGCAGCGACGGCATGCAATTCTCGGACATCGTCTTCACGCCGACCGCGGGCAACGAGGTTTCGCTGACCAGCTGGTTCTACACCAACGGGTCGGCAACTTTCGTGCCTTACGAGTTCGAGGTGCGTGACGCGGCCAACAACCTCGTTTTGTCGCATACTGATACGACACGGGGCACGTTCAACGCCAACACGGCCTATTACAGCGGCCCACTGACTTTCCGTTTTCGCTCGGCGTCTGGCGGGATCGTTCTCGACAATCTCGCTGTCGACGTGCGTGGGATTGCGGTCGGCGGCGCGGTCCCCGAGCCTACCACCTGGGCGCTGATGATTGGCGGCTTTGCAGCGACCGGAATAGCTTCGCGTCGCCGCCGCCAGTCGCTGTGCGCCACGGAAGCGTAGGCCCTCGCCGGGGGGACGGAGGCGGTCCCCCCGACGCCCGTGACGGCGCGCGCTGCACCTGCTAAGTAGCCGCGCATGCTGACCATCGACGCCGTGACTGTCCGCCTCGGCGGGCGGGTGATCCTCGACCGTGCCACCGCCGCGCTGCCGGTACGCGCGCGCGTCGGGCTGATCGGCCGCAACGGTGCAGGCAAGTCGACGCTGATGAAGGTCGTCGCCGGGATGCTCGACCCGGACGAGGGCAATGTCTCGATGCCAAAGGCGTCGCGCCTTGGCTATGTCGCGCAGGAGGCTCCGGCAGGGACCGGCACGCCCTTCGAGACCGTCCTTGCCGCCGACACCGAGCGCGCCGCGCTGCTCGCCGAGGAGGAGGCGATGCACGCCACCGGTCACGACAGCAATGACGACGACCAGTTTCACATCGCCGAGATCCACGAGCGGCTGAACGCCATCGACGCGCACACCGCACCGGCGCGGGCCAGCCGCATCCTCGTCGGGCTCGGCTTCGACGAAGCGGCGCAGCATCGTCCGCTCGACAGTTTCTCGGGCGGCTGGAAGATGCGCGTCGCGCTTGCGTCGCTGCTGTTCTCCGGGCCCGACATGCTGCTGCTCGACGAGCCGTCGAACCACCTCGACCTCGAGGCGACTTTGTGGCTCGAGGATTTCCTGAAGTCGTATCGCGGCACGATCCTGGTGATCAGCCACGAGCGCGACCTGCTCAACAATGTCGTGGATTACATCCTCCACCTCGAGGGCGGCAAGACGACGCTCTACGCTGGCGGCTACGACGCGTTCGAACGGCAGCGGGCCGAGCGGCTGGCGCAGTTGGCGAGCGCGCGCGAGGCGCAGGCGGCGCAGCGTGCCAAGCTGCAGGACTATGTCGCGCGGAACAGCGCCCGCGCCTCGACCGCCAAGCAGGCGCAGTCGCGCCAGAAGGCGCTGGCGAAGATGCAGCCGATCGCCGAGGCCGCGAGCGACCCCACTTTGGTGTTCGACTTCCCGAGTCCGCAGGTGCTGCGCCCGCCGCTGATCCAGCTCGAAGGGGCGGCGGTCGGTTACGACGGCAAGCCGATCCTGCAGGGCCTCGACCTGCGCCTCGATCCCGACGACCGGCTCGCGCTGCTCGGGCGCAACGGCAACGGCAAGACGACGCTGGCGCGGCTGTTGTCCGGACAACTCGCCGCGATGGCGGGCAGCGTGGCGGCGCCGGGCAAGCTCAAGGTCGGCTATTTCACCCAGTACCAGGTCGAGGAGCTCGACACCGACGCGACGCCGCTCCAGCACATGAGCCGCTTGATGAAGGGCGGCACGCCGACCCAGGTGCGCTCGCAGCTAGGGCGCTTCGGCTTCTCGGGTGTCATGGCGGAGCAGAAGATCGGCAAGATGTCGGGCGGCGAGAAGGCGCGGCTGGCGCTGGCGCTGATCACCCGCGACGCGCCGCACCTGCTGATCCTCGACGAGCCGACCAACCACCTCGACGTCGATGCGCGCGAGGCGCTGGTCCAGGCATTGAACGAATATGGCGGCGCGGTGGTGGTGGTCAGCCATGACCGCCACATGCTCGAGGCGTCGGCCGACCGGCTGGTGCTCGTCGACAACGGGCGGGCGGCGGAGTTCGACGGCAGCCTCGACGATTATACCGCCCAGGTGCTCGGCAAGTCCGACGCGCCGCGCGCCGGCGGCCCGGCGTCGAAGCGCGACAAGAAGGACGAGCGGCGCGCGGCTGCTGCAGCACGCGAGGCGACGGCTTCACTGCGCAAGGCGGTGCAGGCGGCCGAGGCCGAGACCGCGAAATGGATGCAGCGGCGCCAGGCGATCGACCGTGCGCTGTTCGATCCGTCGACCGCGCTGCCCGGCGACGCCAAGCGCACGTCGGCCGAGTTGATGCGCGAGCGCGGCGACGTCGAACGGCGGCTGGCGGCGAGCGAGGCGGCATGGCTTGCGGCGAGCGAGGCATTGGACAGCGGCATGGCGGCTGCGGCTTAATTTTAACGCATTGGGTTTATAACGTAGCTTAGCGAGTGCGCTGTCATGGCGCGGAGTTGTTTGAACGGGGCGTAGGGACGATGGCGGGGCGAACGGGCCGGGGCGGCACGAACATGATTGCGGCGCAGCTGCGCGACGAAAACGGGCGTCAGTCGGCGCTCGACCGTTATGCCGTGCTCGACACCGCACCCGATGCCCGCTTCGATGCGATTACCGCGCTCGTCCGGGCCGTCTTCGAAGTGCCGA
Source organism: Glacieibacterium frigidum (assembly GCF_007097155.1). Taxonomy (GTDB): domain Bacteria; phylum Pseudomonadota; class Alphaproteobacteria; order Sphingomonadales; family Sphingomonadaceae; genus Glacieibacterium; species Glacieibacterium frigidum. The sequence continues at coordinate 887,670 of NZ_VJWA01000002.1, read as the reverse complement.
TCGCGCTGGTGTCGCTGGTCGACCGGGAGCGGCAGTGGTTCAAGTCGTGCGACGGCCTGGAGGCCAGCGAGACGCCGCGTGTCTGGTCGCTCTGCACGCACACGATCCGGCAGCACACGCCGCTGACCGTATCGGACACGCACGCCGACCCGCGCTTCCGCGACAGTCCGCTGGTCGTCGGGCCGCCGCACATCCGCAGCTATGCCGGCGTGCCGCTGACGACGCCCGACGGCTACAATGTCGGGTCGCTGTGCGCGATCGACACCGTGCCGCGCGAGTTTACGGAGAGCCAGATCGAGATGCTGCGCGACTTCGGCCGCATCGTCATTGCCGAGCTCGAGCTGCGCCAGATCGCACAAAGCGACTTTCTGACCGGCGCGCTGAGCCGGCGCGGGTTCGTCTCGCGGCTCGACGCGGCAATCGAGCATCGCTTCGTCGCCCCGGCGGCGCTGGTGACGTTCGACATCGACCATTTCAAGCCGATCAACGACCGCTTCGGCCATCCCACCGGCGACGAGGTGCTGAAGCAAATCGCGCGGGCGTGCGCCGAGTCGCTGCGCAGCGGCGACAGCTTCGGGCGGATGGGCGGGGAGGAGTTCGCGCTGCTGCTGCCCGATACCGACGTCACCGCCGCACTCGCCGCCGCCGAACGCTGCCGCCGGGCGATTGCCGCGCTGTCGATCGACGTGGGCGAGGTGCTGAAGGTCACCGCGAGCTTCGGCATCGCGCCGCTGACCGATGCGGTGGCCGATACCGACGACTGGCTGTGCCACGCCGATGCCGCGCTGTATGCCGCGAAGGCCGGCGGTCGCAATCGCAGCCGCCTCAGCCGGCCGCTGGCGGTCGCGGCCTAGACCCTAGTTCCGGACGATCCGGCTCATCCCGCCCTGGCCGCCGGTCGCGGCGGCGAGGTCGAAGGTGACGTTGTCGTCTTCGGCGATCAGCGTCGCGTCGATCGGGCCCTGGGCCTCGCCGCGGTTCTGCGCCGCCAGCATGAAGGCCGAGGCGTCGAGATAGGGGCGCGGGTTGACCGCGCGGCCGTCGATGCGGATCTCGTAGTGGAGGTGGGTGCCGGTCGAGCGGCCGGTCGAGCCCATGCGGCCGATCATCTGGCCCTGGCGAACCTGCTCGCCGGGGCGCACCGTGATCGCCGACAAATGGCCGTAGCGCGTCGCGAGGCCCTTGCCGTGCGCCAGCTCGACGAGGTTGCCGTACGCGCCCGAGCGGCCGCCGGTGGTGACGAGGCCGTCGGCGGCGGCGTAGATCGGCTCACCGTGGCTGCCCGCCATGTCGAGGCCGGCGTGCATCGCGGTGTTGCCGGTGAACGGGTCGTAGCGGACGCCGTAGGTCGAGGTCGTGCTGAACGACTTGACGGGGACGTAGGACGGGATCGCGGCCATCGCGGTTTCGAGCGCGGCGAGCTTCTTCCAGCTGACGAACAGGCTCTTGAAGCGCGGATCGGCGTCGCTGGGGGCGTTGACGGGGACATAAGGCCCGCCGGTGCCGGTGATGTCGCTCTGCGCGACGAAACGATTGGGGTCGAGGCCGAGGCGGCGGAGCAGCGACTGGGTGCCCTGCAGGCGGGCGCGGGCGGCGTCGGTGGCCTTGTCGACGAAGGCGAGCTGCGCGTTCTCGACCTTGCGGAACGGCTCGAGCGCCGAGTCGACGGGGGCGGGTGCGGCATCGCGGGGCAGCATCGCGGCGAGGGTGCGCATGTCGCGCTTGCCGCCGAGGAGGCCTGCGAGGAAAGCCTGGCGCGCTTCGATCTTGGCGGCGGTGGTGGCGACGTTACCCTGCAACTGGACGGTGTTGGCCTTCAGCGTCTGGACCTGGGCCTGAAGCCGGTCGAGTTCGGCCTGCTTGGCGACCATTTCGGCATCGCGTCCGCCGACCATCGACGAAGCGGCGACCCCCAGCCAGCCCGCGATCAATGCTGCTCCACCCAATGCCATGACCTGTGTCGAACTCCCCAGTCGAAAGGTGCTGATGCCGCGGGCGCGGTGCCAGACGAGGATTTGCTCTGGAAAATGGCGCTCGGCCACGGCCGCTGCTGCGGCTTTCAGACGAACCACCGGACGTGACCCCCAATTGCGTCGCCGACGGCTGACCTCCGCCGACACCCTCATCAAGCATCGTCGCCGCGCCGCAGCAACCGCTGCGGGAGGGGGGAGGGACGAGCCGCGCTTAAGCTGCGGCGAAGTGAATAAATGTTCAGGCTGGCGCCAAACGGACGCAACCAATTCCCGTTTCGTTCGTGCGGGGCCGGCGAATCAGCCCAGCGCGCGGGCGGCGGCGAGCACTTCGGCGGCGTGGCCGGGCACTTTCACCTTGTGCCAGGCGCGCGCGACCTTGCCGTCCTTGCCGACCAGGAAGGTGGCGCGCTCGATCCCCATGTACTTCCGGCCGTACATCGACTTCTCCACCCAGACGCCCCACGCCTCGCACGCGACGCCGTCGGGATCGGCGGCGAGAATGACGCCAAGGCTGTGCTTGGCGCGGAACTTGGCGTGGCTGGCGACCGAATCCTTCGACACGCCGATGACCTGAACACCTGCGGCGGCGAAGTCGTCACCGAGCGCGGTGAAGTCGATCCCCTCGCGCGTGCAGCCCGAGGTGTCGTCCTTGGGGTAGAAGTACACGACCGAGACGCGGCCCGTGATGTCGGTCGGCGCGCCTGCGTCGGTCGCCAGGTCGAGCGCAGGTGCCGTGTCGCCGCTGTCGATCGTCATGTACCGCTCCTGCGTTGCCCGAACACCGCGCTCCATGCCGCAACGACCGCGGTCTTGGCCAGCCCCAGCGCCGCGTCATCGGGCAGCAGCGCGCGTGCCTGCGGGGCCGGGTTCGCGCCCACGAGGCGCAGCGTGACCAGCGTGCGGGTCAGAAGGTCGTGCGCGTCGGCCAGGTCGGGACGCAGCGCGCCGATCGCCGCGCCGAGGTCCGGGGTGACCGCCGCGCGGTCGCGCAGCTGCAGGAAATGCACGATGAATTCGAGGTCGACGAGCCCGCCGGGGCTGAGCTTGACGTCCCACTTGCCGCCGCCGGGCTTGGCGGCCGCGATGTCGGCGCGCATCGCCAGCACCTGCTTGGCGAGATTCTCCGACGGCGCGCGGTTCAGGATCGCTGCGATCGCCGCCTGCGCTTCGGCCGCGGGTCCGGCGACGACGCGGGCGCGGGTCAGCGCCATATGCTCCCACGCCTCCGCCTCCTCCATCTGGTAGCGCACGAAGCTGTCGAGGCTGACCGCGAGCAGGCCCTTGGCGCCGAACGGCCGGAGGCGGGTATCGACCTCGTACAGCGCCCCCGCCGCGGTCGGCACCGACAGCGCCGCGACGACGCGGGCGCCGAGGCTGTTGAAATAGCGCGTCGCGGCGAGCGGCTTCGCACCGTCGGACACCGCGTCGTGCGCGCCGGAGAACAGCAGCACGAGATCGAGGTCCGACGCGTGGGTCAGCGCCGCGCCGCCGTAGCGGCCGAACGCGACGACGATCAGCTCGCCCCCGGCAACGCGGCCGTGCGTAGCGGCGAAATCGTCGGTCACGACCCGGACGATCAGCTGCAGCGCGGCATCGGCGAGGTGCGACAGGTCGCGCGCGACGCGCAACGGGTCGGCGCGGCCCTCGATCAACTGCGCGCCGAGCTGGAAGCGCCGCTCGCCGGTCCAGCGGCGGACGCGGTCGAGGACTGTCTCGACATCGCGCGCGCCTGCGACCTGCGCCTTGAGCTCGGCAGCGAGCGCACCCGCATCGGGCAGCGCATCGAAGGCGTCGCCGCCCAGCAGCACGTCGAACAATGCCGGAGTGCGCGCCAGTGCGTCGGCGAGCAGCGGCGTGACGCCGAGCAGCCGCCCGAGCAGCGGCACCAGCGCCGGATTCGCCTCGAGCAGTGCGAACAGCTGGACGCCCGCGGGCAGCGCCGACAGGAAGGCATCGAGTCGTGCCGCCGCGGTCGCGGGGTCTGCGGCCTGCGCCAGCGATGCGGCCAGCGACGGCAGCAGCCGCTCGAACGAGGCGCGCGCCGCCGGACTGCGCAGCGAACGGTACGACACGGTGCGCCAGCGTTCGACCATCGGGGCGAGTGCCGCCGCGCCCTTGCCGAGCGCGGTACGCAGCGCCTTGGAGTCGGTCGGCAGACCGGGCGCATCGCCCTTCGCCTCGCCGATCAGCCGGTCGAAGGCGCGCGCGATCGGCGCGGTGGTGCCCTTCAAATGGCGTTCGAGCGTCCGCCAGTCGGGCTCATCGCACATCGCGGCGAGTGCGGTGCGGTCTCCCGCGACGGTCGGGATGCTGTGCGTCTGCGCGTCGTGGAGCATCTGCAGCCGATGCTCGACGGTGCGCAGGCGGCGATAGGCGGTCCCGAGCGTCGCGGCCTCGCCCGCGTCGATGCGGCCCGCCGCAGCGAGAGCGGCGAGCGCGTCGAGCGTTGCGGGGGCGCGCAACGCGGGGTCGCGGCCGCCCCAGACGAGCTGGTGCAGCTGCGCGAAGAACTCGACCTCGCGGATGCCACCGCGACCGCGCTTGAGGTCGAAGCCGGGGCCGAGCTTCTGCCCCGCGTCGAAATGGTCGCGAATGCGCAGGGACACCGACTGGATGTCGTGGATCGCGGTATAGTCGAGGCTGCGGCGCCACACGAAGGGCCCGATGGCGCGCAGGAAGGCCTCGCCCAGCGCGACGTCGCCGCCGCACGCACGCGAACGTATGAACGCGGTGCGCTCCCACGTCTCGGCCTCGGACTGGTAATAATGCTCGGCCGCGGCGACGGGCAGGGCGAGCGGGGTGATCTCCGACGCCGGGCGCAGGCGCAGGTCGACGCGCCACGCATAGCCGTCGGCGGTGCGGTCGTTGAGGATGGCGACGGCGCGCTTGGCGATGCGGACGGCGGCGTCGGCGGCGTCCTCGCGGGCGCGGACCGGGACGGCGCCGGGATCGTAGAGCAGGATCAGGTCGACATCGCTCGAATAGTTGAGCTCGCGGCTGCCGAGCTTGCCAAGCGCCAGCGCGACGAAGCCTGCGTTTGGCGCGTTGCGCTCGGCGAGGGCCTCGGCGATTGCCGCGTCGATGCACGCGTCGGCGAGGTCCGATAGCGCGTGCGTCACGCTCTCCAGCGGCCACGCCCCCGACAGGTCGGCAAGGGCGATGGCAAGGTGCGCCCGGCGCTTCGCGGCGCGCAGGCGTTCGAAGACGGGTTGGGCGGTGTCGCTGACCTGCGCGAGGGCGGCGGCGACTTCCGTTTCGGGAGCGGCGTCGAGCGCGTCGCGGTGTCCGCGTATCAGGCCGCGCAGATAGGGCGCGTGCGTCCAGGCGCGGGTGAGGGCGTCGGTGCGCGCCTCGTCGAGGGCGAGCGGGGCGATGAATTTGGCGAGTTCGGGGGGTATCACGCGCGTGTTGTGGCACCGAGCGACGGGCGCGTCACGTAGGCCCCGTCATCCCGACTTGCGCCGGGATGACGGGAGAAAGCTCAGGCTATCGTCGCCCGCAGCATCCACGCATTCTCCTCGTGGACGCCGATCCGCGCGATCAGCATGTCCTCGGTGAACTTGTCATCATTGTCCTCGGCGACGTCCGACGCATCGAGCATGCGCTTAGCGACCGCCTCGTTGTCGGCGACCAGTTCCTTGAGCATCTCGGGCGTCGTCTTGTGCGGCGTGTCGACATCGACGCAGCTCAGCTCGCGGAACTCGGCGAAGCTGGCGGGGGCAACATGGCCCAGCGCGCGGATGCGCTCGGCGATCGCGTCGGCGGCCTGGTGCAGCTCGTTATACTGCGCGTCGGTCAGCTTGTGGATGCCGTAGAAGCCGGCGCCGGTGACGTTCCAGTGGACGCCGAGCGTCTTGAAATACAGCGCATAGCTGTCGGCAAGCGCGACCTTGAGCGCCTCGGCAACCGCACCGCGCTGGTCGGTCGAGATGCTGATGTCGATCTTCTCGTCGTCGCGGGCACCCTTGCCCTGGATTTCTGCAGTCTGCGGGGGGCTGGCCATGAGGTCTCTCCTGAATGGAAACTGATACGCCACGCTCCAACACGCCCGTTACACCGGCGTTCCCTACCCCCGCGCGAGTGTGTCGACCTGTCCCATGATCTGGTTCAGCGCCGAGACGCCGCCGGTCGGGGCGTCGCTGCGCCGCGACGGCAGCAGGCCTTCGTTGAGGATGACCTCCAGCGCCGCGCGGCCACGCGCGACGCGGCTCTTGATCGTGCCGACCGCGCAGTCGCAGATCGACGCCGCCTCTTCATAGGCGAAGCCGCCGGCACCGACGAGGATCAGCGCCTCGCGCTGCGCCTGCGGCAGCTGCATCAGGCCGCGCTGCAGGTCGGCGAGGTCGATCTGCCGGTCCTGCCCGGCCGGCATGGCGAGCAGCTTGTCGGCGGTGAAATCGTCCCACTCGCCCTTGAAGCGCGAGCGGCGCATCTGGCTGAGGAACAGGTTGCGCAGGATGATGAAGGTCCAGGCACGCATGTTCGTGCCCGCCTGGAAGCGCGCGCGTGCCGCCCACGCCTTGAGCAGAGTCTCCTGCACCAGGTCGTCGGCGAGGTCGCGGCTGCCCGACAGCGAACGGCCGAAGGCGCGCAGATGGGGGATGACGAGCGCCAGCTGGTCCTTGAAATCCTTGTCCGACAGCGCCTCGGGGCGCGGCGGCGGCGCGACTTCGTCCTCGCCGAGCCGGGCGAGCAGCTGAACGAACACGTCGGGCAGCGACTGCTCGCTCGATTCGGCGAACGCGACGCGCAGGAACGCGCCCAGATCCTTCGCCGCGGGCAGCACGGGGACCGCGTTCGGGTCTGGCGTGTGATCGACGCGCGGGGCGCGGACGGGCCTGGCCATGACCTAGCCCCCGCTGCCGTAATAAACGTAGATGGCGACGAACGCGATGATGACGAGCACGAGCGACACGCCCATGACGATATAGTTCGGCCCGACGCGCGATCCGGCGCGTGCCTCGGTGGTCGTCTCGACGATCGGGGGTTCTTCGGCCACGCGCACTACCTCACACTATTGTACTACCGTAACGGACACGCGGCCCGCACGTTCCGTGAACCTCAGCCGAAGCTCGCGGTCGAATTGAAGAACAGCGCCTGCGCGATCGCCGCCTTGACCGTCGAGCGCTGGAACGGCTTGGTGATCAGGAAGGTCGGCTCGGGGCGCGATCCGGTCAGCAGCCGCTCAGGGAAGGCGGTGATGAAGATCACCGGCACCGAGAATTCGCCCAGGATATCCTGGACCGCGTCGATGCCCGAGCTGCCGTCGGCCAGCTGGATGTCGGCGAGCACCAGGCCCGGCCGGTCCGACTGCGCCAGCGCGCGAGCCTCGTCGCGGGTCACCGCGATGCCGGTGATCTCGTGCCCCAGGTCGCGGACGATCGATTCGATGTCCATCGCGATGATCGGCTCGTCCTCGATGATCAGCACACGCGTCGCGGTCTGGCGGTCGATCTCGGCGAGGGCCTCGGCGACCAGGCTGGCGACGTCGGTCGGCGTCGCGTCGATCAGGTAACCGGCGTCCTCGTTGGTGAAGCCCTCCATCGCGGTCAGCAGCAGCGCCTGGCGCGACAGCGGGGTGATCGCCGCCAGCCGGTCCTGCGCGACGCGCTCCATGTCGTGCGCGGCGCCGTCCGATTCGGGCGCGATGTCGACGTTGGCGCTGCTCCATATCGCGTGGAACACCTTGTACAGGCCCAGCCGCGCATCAACGTCGCGCGGGAAGTCGGCGGGGGCCGCGACGATCGCCTCGAGGGCGGCACGGACGAACGAGTCGCCGTTCGTCTGGCTGCCCGTCAGCGCACGCGCATAGCGGCGGAGGTAGGGGAGATGCGGCGCGATATCGGAAGCAAGTGACATTCGTGAGGGTCCTCAGGGTCGCGGGGGCGAGGCAGGATAGTGCCGAGTGTGCCGCCCGTTCTTAACGTGAGCGCAGTGTTTTTTGTTTCCCGGTTGCAACAATCCGCCTAAGCGCATGAGCGTTGCCTATTCCGACAGTCGGGCGAACGCAACCGTCGAACCCGGGGGTCGCGGCAGTATGGGAATGCGCGTGGCGAACTCGAACCCTCCAGCACCACCGCCGGAACCCTCCCGGCCGCCGGCGCTCGACCGGCTCGGCCAGACCTTGCGCGATGCATTCGACGACGCCGCTGCCGAACCCCTGCCTCAGGCGTTCGAGGAATTGTTGCGGCGGCTGCGTTAGGAAAATACTGGTGGATGATGAGGCTGGCGAAAGGCGGTTAGCGCGATTGCGCGTCCGCAACTGGCCGCTTGCTGCAAAGGTCATCGCCGCCCTCACCCTGACCCTGCTGCCGCTCGGCATCGTCGCGGTGCTCGTCGCGGTCCGCAACTATCGCGCTGCCGGCGCCGCGCTCGGCAGGTCGGACGACATCGGCATGACGCTGGTGCAACTGCTCGGCATCACGTTGCCGCTGCTGATGTGGATCGCGGCGCTGGCGATCGGCTGGGTCATCGCCTCGCGGCTGATCGTCCGGCCACTGACCCGCATGCGCCGCGCCGTCGATCGCTATACCGCGGGCGATGCCAGTGTCCGGCTGGGTAGCCAGCGCTTCTTCAGCCTGGAGGTCGAGGCACTGGCCGATGCCTTCGACGGCATGGCCGAACGCATTGCCGACTATGCCGTCGAGACCGAGGCGGCGATCACCGAGCAGCAGCGCCTGACGCGCGAGGTCCACCACCGCGTGAAGAACAACCTGCAGATCGTCTCCAGCCTGTTGTCGCTGCAGGCGCGCGAGGCGAAGAGCGACGATGTCGCGCACGCCTATGCGATCATCCAGGCGCGTGTCGCGGCACTCGCGGTGGTGCATCGCTGGATGTACGAATCCGCCGTGCCGGGCGGGGCGGAGGGTGTCGACCTGCGCGCCATGGCGACCGACATCTGCGCCGGGCTCGAACAGAGCGTCGCGTCGACCGAGCATCTGCCCTTGCGCATCCACTGCGAGATCGCGTCACTTTACGTCGGACAGGATACCGCAGTGCCGATCGCCTTCGTGATTACCGAGCTCGTCAGCTGCGCCGCACGGCTGACGACGCCGGCCCCGCTGGCGGTGACGATCGACATCGGGATGGAGGGTACCGGCGGCGTACTCGGCGTCGCCGCACCGGCGTTCGTCGGGATCGATATTCTGGCGCTGAACAGCGGCGACCCGGCCAGCCGCATCGTCCACGGCATGGCCCGCCAGCTGCGCAGCCCGCTGCGGCACGATGCCGCCGCGGGCCGCTATTCGATCAGCTTTCCGCTGGTCACTCAGGCAGCGTAACCAACGGCAAGCGTCGTAGACCTACATCGTAACGCGGACCTCGTCGCCCGACGTCGGCGGCTTCTGAGTGACGTTGGCGACCGCGACATTGACCAGCTGCGCAAGCTTGCCGGGCTCGTCCCACAGCGTCGCGTGCGTCGCTGTCACGTGGATCAGCGCGGTCGTCGGCGCCTCGGGACCCTCGGGCATCCAGGCTTCGGCGAACGGCGACCACAGCTCCTTTGCCTTGGCGGCATCACGTATGACGCGCGCCGTGCCAGTCAGCGAGACCCACTTGCTCTGGCCCGCGAAGGCGACGTTGACGTGCGCGTCGTCGGCGATCTCGTCGGTCTTCGCCGAATCGATGCGCGTGATGAACCACAGGCTCTTGGTCTCGCGCTCGACGCTGGCGCTCATCGGGCGGCTCTCCAGGCCGTTCGGGCCTTCGGTGGTCAGCATGCCGGTGCGCAGGTCCTCGATCGCGTCCCACACTCTATCCAGATCGGTCGTCATCATGTCTCTCCAATGGTCCTCGTGACCCGCGACAGACGCGCGATCGTTACGCCCGGTTCCACGTCCGAAAGCTTGTTCCGGTCGCGTAAAAATAAATTTGTTCAGCTTCGGGAACCGTACGCTGCGAGCATGGTTATGAACCTCGGATGGCGGTATTTGCCCCCCCGCTCCCGCCATCCTCCCAAAGGGCCCGGCGACTTCACCCCCCCCGAAAGTCGTCGGGCCCCACTTGGACCACCCCCCCGGATCACACGACCAAAGCGCGCCGGTGGAACATGTTCCCGGCGCGCGCTTTGTTGCGTCGTCATCATGACACATTAGGAGACCGACCCATGAAGATCGTTCTGATCGCCGTCGCCGCCATTGCCAGCCTCGGCATCTCGGCATGCAACACCGTCGAAGGCGCCGGCAAGGACGTCAGCTCGGCCGGCAAGGCCGTCTCGAAGACGGCAAACGACGTCAAGAACTAGGGTTTCGGATCCCCGGCGATCAAACCAGATCGTCGGGGACGAACCACGAAGGCCGCGCAAAACGCCGCGCGCGCCTGACCTGCAGCGGCACCGCGAAGCCCTGCCGAGCCTCGGGCGTCTTAATCACATTGTCCGTGGCAATCTTCCGCCACGTCGCCAGTCCGTCCGCTAGATCGACATTGCCCGACGCCTCGCTGGCGAGCAGCTGCGACCATGACCGGCGGCGAAACGCCGCGACGCCCTCGGCGTCATCCCACACCAGTCCGAATTCGGTGTCCCAGCGCAGGCTGCGCCCATTGATGTTCGCCGACGAGACCAGCGCATAACGGTCGTCGACGATCAGCAGCTTGGCATGGACATAGACCGTGCCCGCGCCGAACGCGGTACCGCGGTCGGCGGCAAAATCCTTCTCCGCCTCCGACGCCCGCGCCGGCTTGGCGAGCGCGAAAACCCCGATCCGGTCGCCCAGCTCGCGGCGCAGCAGACCGATCGCCTTTGCCTGCAGCCATTCGCCGTGGCGGTGCGGCGAGCGCCGGTCGCCGTCATAGGCAACCTCCTCGGGCGCGTTGGGCATGACGATAACGACCTGCAGCGCCGGGCAGGCGCGCGCCCGCGCGACGATCCACTTCGCGGCCTGGCGGTAACGCAGGAACTGCGCCTCGATATACAGCAGCCGCTCGGCAGCACCGATCAGGCGGCGGTGCGCCTCGGCGATCTCCATGACGTCGGGGCGCGGACCGACCGCGAACAACCGGCGGCTGCGGCGCGACACGGTCCGCACGGTCTGCACCGTCGCCTCGCCGACGGGCGGCGGTGGCACGGGGGCGCGGGTGATCTCGACCAGCGGATCGAGCGCCAGCGCGCGGTCGGTGCCGCTCGTCCAATGCTCGGCGATGGCGCGGAAGCGCGGCAGCTCGCGGTTCCAGCAGTCCTGGAAATGCACCGCGGCATCGGCGACGGCGGGGCCCTCGAGGCGGACGCTGAGGTCGTGCCAGGTGCGGTCGGCGCGCTGGCGGTGACGGCGGTCGTCATAGCGGCGCTCGTCGACGTCGAGCCCGCCGATGATCGCGACGCGGCAGTCGATGACCGCGAACTTCTGGTGATAGGTCGCCGGCCACAGGCGCGCCGCGGGACCCAGGCGGTGCACGGGTCGCCCCTGAGCGTCGAGCCGGTGGTGCCGCCACAGGCCGGGCCGCACGCTCATGTATTCGCCGATGTCCTTGCCCTTGTCGGCAAGCTTGCGGAACATCGCGCGCAGGTGAAAGCCGACTGCGATCCGCACCAGCTGGCGCGTGCCGAAGCCCAGCTCGCCCTCGTGCTGGATGACGACGATCTGCAGCCGCTCCTGCGCCTCGGCCGGCAGTGCGGCACCCATCGTGCGCAGCGTCCGGAAGGTTTCCCACGACCCCGAATGCAGCTCGTCCGCCATGATCGGCTCGAAATCGGTCAGCAGCAGCCGGACATTGACCCCGGCCAGGATGACGTGGCGCAGCAGCGCGGTCCAGTCGGCGAGCCCCAGCGCCGTTGCCTCGGCAGAGCGGGTCTTGGTGTCGGGGTCGAAGATGCGGAAGGCCAGCCAGACCTCGGCAGTCGCAGCCAGCACCTGGCGCTCGAGCTCGGGATACATGTCCGCCGCCTCGATCAGCGGCGTGATGCGGCAACCGGCGCGCGGCGGCGCGGCGGCTTCGGATGAAAAGACGCTGCTCAATTTATTCGGCGGCCGCAGGTATCTGCACGGCTTCGCGCGCCCGCTTCCGCTCGGTGAACCAGATCGCGATGATCGAGATTTCGTAGAGCAGGATCAGGGGTATCGCGAGCGCGAACTGCGACCACAGGTCGGGGGGCGTCAGCACCGCGGCGATGACAAAGGCCCCGACGATGGCATAGCGCCGCCCGGCGATCAGCTGCGCGCGCGTCAGGATGCCCGCGCGCTCCAGCAGCATCAGCAGCACGGGCAGCAGGAAGGCGACCCCGAAGGCGATGATGAACTGCATGACCAGCGCGAGGTAATCGCCCATCGCGGGCAGGGCCTCCTGACTGACGCCGCTGGTGCCGCCGCCCGACTGGAAGCTCAGGAAAAAGCGGAATGCCGTCGGCATGACGACGTAATACGCCAGCGCCGCGCCCATCGTGAACAACACCGGCGTCGCGAGCATGAAGGGCAAGAAGGCGCGCTTTTCGCGCTTGTAGAGCCCCGGCGCGACGAACGCCCACAACTGGCTCGCGATCACCGGGAAGGCGAGGCAGAAGGCCGCGAACAGCGACACCTTGATGTTGACGAAGAACGCCTCGTACAGTTTCGTATAGATCAGTTTGTGATCGGTACCCGGACCGAACGCCTGGCCGAGCGGCTGGACGAGAAAATCGAAGATCTTCTGGCTCTGGGTGAAGGCGATCAGGAAAGCGACCGCCAGTGCCGCCAGCGACCATAGCAGGCGGCGGCGCAGCTCGATCAGATGATCCATCAGCGGCGCCTTGCTGGCGTCGAGATCGTCGTCGGCACTCATGCGGCGCGCGCGGTGGTGTCGGGCACCGCTTCCGGGGCTTCGGACGTGGCAGCTTCAGGCGTCGCTTCGGTCGCTGCGAGCGGCAGCATCTGCGGCTCCTCGGCGGCCATCGCCTCGGGCGTGTCGTACGACAGGCGCGGCGTGTCGGCGTCGATGCGCGTCGCGGCGATGATCGCGGCGTTCTGCGCGTCCCACTGCTTCTGCATTTCCTCCAGCTCGGCCTCGCGCATCATCGTGTCGAATCCGGCGCGGACGTGGCGCGACATGCCGCGCGCCTTCGCCACCCATTGCCCGACCATGCGCATCACGCGCGGCAGATCCTTCGGCCCGATCACCACCAGCGCGACGACCGCGATCACCGCGAGCTCGCTGCCGTCGAGGCCGAACACTCCTCAGGCCCTCAAGGGCGAGGCGCGTCGACGGGTGCGGTCTGGACCGGCGGCACCGGCGGGGTCGCGGCGATCTGCGAAGGCGGCGGCGCAGGCGCAGGCGGCGTGTCCTCGTCGGCCAGGCCCTTCTTGAAGCTTTTGATACCCTTGGCGAAGTCGCCCATCATGTCGGACATCTTGCCGCGGCCGAACAGCAGCATCACGACGATGATGACGATCAGCCAATGCCAGAGACTGAGACCACCCATGCGAATTACTCCAGAAAGCCCCGCACGAGGGGGGCATGCGAACGCTCCTTAGCGTAACCCCGGGGCGGCGTCATCCGCTGTCGGCGACGCGCCCCCCTAGTCAAAAGGCGCGGGGCTTGGCCCCCTGGGCGGCGAGGACGAGATCGACCGCCCGCGCGACGCGCTCGGCAGTGTCCTGGTCGGTGAAATACCAGTCGGCGCTGTCGCGCCGCTCGTCGATCGGCAGCGTCGTCGGCTCGGGATCGTCGATCATCGTGTAGTCGGTGCCGTTGATCTGCGATCCCTCGACCTTGATGCAGTCGTCGATCCGGCATTCGATGCGCAGCTGCCAGAACCGTTCGCCCTTGGTCAGCTTGGCGGGACGCGCCAGCGCGCTCGGCAGCACCTCGTACCCCTCGATGAAGTTCTCGGAACTGGTTACGCCGGCCAGTCCCGACTTGACGAAGCGCATCGGCGACCATTTCCAGCCCGATGCGTCGAGCGTCACGCTGATCGGATGCCATTCCTCGCTCAGGAAGCTTTCCCCGTCGCGGCCTTCCCATTTCGCGGTGTTGAGACGCGAAATGATGAACGACTTCGCCGCCTCGATATCGGCCGGTGCAGCGCTGGGCGCAGGCGTTGCGACGCTGGCCCCGGCGTCGACCTTCGCGCCGTCGGCGACCTTCGCCTTGTCCGGTGTGTCGGTGCATGCCGCCAGCACCATCGCAACACTCAAGACCGCAGCGCGCTTCATCATGCCCTCCACCCGACCCCGACGGTCTAACCGTCGGATCCGTCGCGGTAAACGCCGGTGAAACGATTTCGTCAGGGCACCACTTCGGTCGCGACGACGGGCGGCAGGCGGAAGCTGCCGTCGAGCAGTTCGGCCTTGGGCAGATAGGCGCGCCACACCAGCCGGAAGGGACCCGGGGGAGCGGGCAGCCAGTTGACGACGCGCTCGCCGCTGGGGCGGGTCTGCTGGACAAAGATGTCGAGGCTGCCGTCGCGCTCGTAGTGGATCGACCGCGAGCCCGATCCGATCGAGAAGCGGCTGAGCGGGTTGTCGATGAAGAACAGCCGGCCGTCGGGCTCGACCTTGTACAGGGTCAGCGACCAGAAGGCGCCGACCGGCGGACGCGGCGGGATCTTGACGGTGTACGCCTTCGCCCCGGTCAGCGGCGCGCCGTCCTTGTCGGCACTGGCCGAGAGATACACCGCCTCCTGCCGCGGCAGCGCCGCCAGCCCGCCGAGCGCGACCGCGGCGCGCCCCGCATCGTCGTCGCTGAAGTTGCCGATGCCGGGGCCGGGGTAGGACCAGCCATCGACGACCGTGCCGACCTGCGCGAAGCCGCCCTTCAGCTCGCGGCGCAGCGCGGGGAGGGTGTCGGTCCACAGCTTGCGGGTCTCGGGCGGCAGTTCCGCCCACGCATCGGAAACGCCAGGGCGGATGCCGAGATCGGCGTGGCGCGGGGCGATCCCCGACCGGCCCAGCGCCTCGTTGACCACCGCGAGCAGGGTCGGGGCGTCGGGCGTCGCGGTCGGCACGGCGACCATCGGCACCGCGGCCCCGCCGCCGCTCAGCGTGTAACGGTCGATCGCAGCGCCCGCCGCGTCGAGGTCGGCGGCACCGTTGACGTAGACGCGGACCAGCAGCCATGCGTCGTTGGTGTCGAGCTTGACCAGCGTCGTGCCCTCGGGCGCTTTGCCGGCGAACCCCGGCCCGGCGATCGTGTAGGTGCCGCCGCCGCCGGTGCGCGAGTCCAGGATCGCGACATTGTCGGTGAACAGGTTCATCAGCGCCGCCGAATTGTAGCGCCCCGCGAGGTCGGGGACGGTCAGCGTCACCGGACCGTTCGCCAGGTCGAGCCACGCGGTGGCGTACAGCGTGTCGTTGTTCGGCGTCGTCACGTCGCGGGTCGTGGCATCCGCGAGCCGCTTGCGCGCGAAGATCATGTTGACCCCGCTGGCGCCCGCCGCCTGCGCGCGCGTCACCACGCCGGCACGGGTGCGCATCATCTCGTAGACCGGGAAGGCGTAGTGGAAGGCGCGGCGCAGCGCCTGCACCTCGGGGGTGTCGGGGGCGGGGGTCTCGACCGCAGGCTTCACGACGCGCGCGGCCGCGGGACGCGGTTTGACAGGCTTTTTGGCGGGGGCGGCGGCGACGGGTGCAGCGATCAGCGCGGCGGCGGCGAGCATGAGCATTTTCATACGCGCACCCATGCCGGGGGGTGGACCGGGCGTCCAGTCCGGGGCAGGTTGACGCAAACGTAAAGCCTGGGGAGGCCGCACATGCATGAAGCCTATATCGTCGCCGCCGCGCGCACCGCCGGGGGCCGCCGCGGCGGTCGGCTGACGGGCTGGCACCCCGCCGATCTGGGCGGGCAGGTACTGAACGCGCTGATCGACCGCAGCGGCGCGGACCCGGCGTTGGTCGAGGACGTCATCATGGGCTGCGTCAGCCAGTTCGCGCAGCAGTCGGGCAATGTCGCGCGCAACGCGGTCCTGTCGTCGCGCCTGCCAGAGAGCGTGCCCGGCACCAGCGTCGACCGCCAGTGCGGCAGCAGCCAGCAGGCGCTGCACTTCGCCGCCGCGACCGTCATGGCGGGGCAGATGGACGTCGTCATCGCCGCCGGGGTCGAATCGATGACGCGCGTGCCGATGGGTGCGAGCGGCAAGGCGGCGCACGAGGCGGGGCTGGGCTCGCCGTTCGGCGGGCCCGGCATGAAGGCGCGCTACCCGGGCGTGCAGTTCAGCCAGTTCACCGGCGCCGAGATGCTGGCGAAGAAATACGACCTGTCGAAGGACGACCTCGACGCCTTCGGCTACGAGAGCCAGCGCCGCGCCGCCGCCGCGACCCGCGCGGGGGCCTTCGAGCTGGAGATCGCGGCGGTCGAGGTCGATCTGCCCGACGGCAGCCGCGAGATGCACGTCCAGGACGAGGGCATCCGCTTCGACGCGAGCCTCGAGGCCATCCGCGGCGTAAAGCTCATTCAGGAGGGCGGGCGCCTGACCGCGGCGACGAGTTCGCAGATCTGCGACGGCGCGAGCGGCGTCATGGTGGTCAACGAACGCGGGCTGAAGGCTTTGGGCATCGCCCCGCTGGCGCGCATCCACCACATGACCGTCGTCGGCGAGGACCCAGTCATCATGCTCGAGGCGCCGATCGGCGCGACGCGGCGGGCGCTCGAACGCTCGGGCATGAAGCTCGACGACATCGACCTGTTCGAGGTCAACGAGGCGTTCGCAAGCGTGCCGGGCGCGTGGCTGAAGGAGCTCGGGGCCGACCCGGCGAAGCTCAACGTCAACGGCGGGGCGATCGCGCTGGGGCACCCGCTCGGGGCGAGCGGCACGAAGCTGATGACGACGATGGTCCATGCGCTGCGGGCGCGGGGCAAGCGCTGGGGGCTGCAGACGATGTGCGAGGGCGGTGGGCTGGCGAACGTGACGATCGTGGAGGCGCTTTAACGGTCAGCGGATCTGATCCCCCGGCGCCCACGTTCCATGAAACCCCGCCGGCACGCGCCCCGGCAGCGGTATCCGCGCGATCGGCGCATCGGCGAACGCCTGTGCGGCGATGACCTGCACCTCCGATCTGCCATCGGGGTCGGTGACGAAGCTGATGACATAGCCGTCGTCCTCGTCCACGGCCCCGATGCGCGGCGCGAAGGCGGCCTCGGACCCCGCATGCCCCTCCGCGAACGGATGCGCGGTGCAGTCGCCGGTCGTCAGGTCGTACTTGAGCAACCCGTCGAAGCGCTGCAGCTCGTCGGGCGCCATCGAGACATTGTACGACCAGCGCGACCGCCGCCCGACATAGCCTTGGTTCACGGTCGGGAACTCGCCCAGCCGGTCGTCGAGCTGGCGCTGCCTGACCGCCCCGGTCTTCATATGGAATCGCCACTCGACCGGCACCGCGTGGAGCGCGAGCACGTTGACCATCGCGCCGAAGGGTCCGTACGCCGGGTTCGGCGTGAAGCCGTTCGGCACCATGCGGCAGGCGTGCATGACGACCTCGTCGCCGTCGTCCCACGCGTTCGCGACGTGGTAGATGTAGCAGGGATCGGTCTCGAACCAGCGCACCTGGTCGCCCGTGCCGGTGCGCGGCACGACGCCGAAGCGCGCGGGACGGGGCTCGGTCTGAATGCGCCACTGGCGGTTGCGTAAGCCCGCTTCGGTGAACACCACCGGCAGGTCGTGCAGGATGACGTAATTCTCGGTGAGCCCCATGTCGTGCGGCAGGCGCGGCCCGGGCAGGTCGACCGTGGTGAAATGCGTCAGCACGTTGTCGCGGCTGACCGTGCCGAACGACATCCACGGCTCGTACAGTGCATAGTCGAAGAACACGAACTCGCTTGTGACGGGGTCGACCTTGGAATGCGCCGAGACATGGCGCGGCAGCGCGCCGCCGAAGCGTTCGGACCGGATCGTCTCGAGCGTCCGCGGGTGCATCCGCACCGGCACCCCCGAGATATACCACAGCGCCAGCAGCGAGCCGCCGTGCATGACGAGGTCGGTGTTCGCAGTGTCCTTGTAGCCGCGCTCGCCGCGATCCCGCGCTGCAGGCATCAACACCCCGCCCGCGCCGCAGCCGCCGTTGAGGTCGGCGACATGGTCGTCGGTCCGGACGAAGCGGTTGCGATACTCGGCGCGGCCATTCTCGAAATAGATCGAGTGGACCATCCCGTCGCCGTCGAACCAGTGGTGCGGCGCGCTCGGCCACGCCGCCGGGTTCGGCCCGTTGCGGACATAGGCGCCGTGCAGGTCCTTCGGCAGTTCGCCGATGACGGGCAGGTCGAGTGCGGTGAACTCCTGCAGCTGCGGCGCGTACAGGCCGTGCAGGTACGGGTTGCAGTCGTTGATGCTGTCCAGCCGCGCCGCGCTCGCCATTGCCGTCTCCTCGGAAGCGCGACGCTACACCGCCGCTCGCCCGCGCGTCGAGCCGTCAGGTCTTGGCGCGCGTCTCCGCTCCGCCGAACGCCACGACCGTGCCCTCCTTGACCGCATTCGCCAGGTCCTTCGCGTCCCAGTTGGTCAGGCGGACGCAGCCGTGGCTGGCGCGCTTACCGACGAGACGCGGGTCGGGCGCGCCATGGATTCCGTACGTATCCTTGGTCAGGTCGATCCACGTCGTGCCGACGGGGTTGTTCGGGCCGGGTTTGATCGTCAGCTTGCCCGCCGGCACCTCGGCGCCGCCGCTCTTCGGCTTGAAGGTCAGGCGCTTGGGATCGAAGGTGTAACTGGCGGCGGTCGCGACGGTGCGGACCTTCCACTCGCCGTCGGGTGCCGGGCGCTCGGTGCTGCCGACCGTCGCGGGGTAGACCGCGACGAGCTTGTCGCCCGCATAGGCGCGCAGTTCGCCGGCGCTCTTGTCGACCGCGATGCGCGTGATCGTCGGCAGCTTGGGGCGGCCGACCGCGGCGACGAGGATCGTCGTGCCGGGGGTCAGCGTCTTGCCGGGATTGAGTTGCTGGATCAGCGCCTCGTCCATGTGCGCGCGCTCGCCGAGCGATTCGAGCGCCGAGGTCCAGGTCATGTTGGGCCGCGCCGCCATCGTCACATAGTCACCGGGCTCGACGGGCGCCGCGAACGGCCCGGCGGTGTCGGCGTCGACCAGCGTGTAATCACGGATGACGGGATCGGTGTCGGTGGTCAGCTTGTCCCAAGTCGCGCGGTCGAGCGTGCCCGTCACCTCGAGGCCGTTCGCCGTCTGGTAGCCCTTCAGCGCCAGCGTCAGGTTGCCGCCCGCCTTGCCGTCGATGACGCCGGGCGAGAAGTGCGCCCGGTCGAGCAGCACCTGCGCGCGGATCAGCATGCGCTTCGTCGCGGCCTTGTCGGTGCCGGTCACGAACCCCTGCGCATTGATCGCCTTGGCGAGCGGCGCGTCGGAGGTCGGGGGCGTCGCGGGGGCAACGGCGGGCGGTGCGGCGGGGGTGGCGACCGGCGCAGGCGCGGCGGCGAGAAGGGCGAGCAGGGGCAGCAGCGAGACGGTGCGCGACATCGGTTGACCTTTGATAGGAGATGCGGGTTCAAGTCGTTTTCGGGGACGTTGGTTCCGGTGGCGGAGCGGGCATGAGAATCTGGCTGATTATCCTGATGATGCTGGCCGCCCCGACGGCGGCGCAGACCGCATGCACCGCGGGTCCCGCGATCGCTGCGGGTACCAACGCGGCGACGCTGCGCGCCCTGCGCTGGACGCCGTTCCGCAACCCCGAGACGGGGTGGGAGACCTATGCTCCGCTGATCGCCACCGAGATCAAGTCGAACTGCCCGTTCACCAGCCCCGGGTTCGCGCAGGCGCTGTCGGTGTGGCAGCGCGCGCGTGGCCTGCCCGCGACGGGCGTCGTCGACCAGCGGGGCTTCGAGGTGATGAAGTCACTATGGCAGTCGCGGCGGCCGTTCGTCGCTTTGCGCGGCCGCAATGTCTGCCCCGCGCCGCCGCGCGTCGTGCTGTCGGCGAAGGGCTATCTGGGCAAGACGATCAAGGTGCGGCCCAAGGCGCTCGGCGCGTATCGCGCAATGGTGTCGGCGGCGCAGCGCGACGTGCCGGCATTGCGCAAGGATACGCGCTGGCTGGCGATCTATTCGGGCTTCCGCGACCCCGCGTCCGACGCCACGCGCTGCCGGACCGAGGGCAATTGCGACGGCTCGCGCCGCGCCACCTGTTCGGCGCACCGCACCGGCCTGGCGCTCGACATCTACGTGGGGGAGGCCCCCGGCTACGGCCCCGATTCGACCAAGGAACCCAACCGCCGCGCGATGTCGAAGACCCCCGCGTATCGCTGGATGGTCGCGAACGCGAAGCGCTTCGGGTTCGTCAACTACGCCTTCGAGCCGTGGCACTGGGAGTGGACGGGCGAGGCACCTTAGCTTTTTGTCATCCCGGCGAAAGCCGGGACCCAGCACCTGAGTTTCGGGAGATGGGTCCCGGCTTTCGCCGGGATGACGACCATATCTAGCTAAGCTGCAACCCGACCTCGGCCGCCGCAGCCTCGAACGCCGCCAGGATCGTCGCGACCTGCTCTGCCGTGTGCGCGGCGCACAGCGAGCAGCGCAGCAGGTACGTGCCCATCGGCGTCGCCGGCGGTCGCGCGAAGTTCACGTAGACGCCGCGCTCGAGCAGCGCCTGCCACATGCGCACGGTCGTCACCTGGTCGGGCATCATCACCGCGATGATTGCGCTCTCGGCGGTCTCGGTGCCCAGCGTGAAGCCGCGCGCGCGCAAACCTTCATGCATGCCCCGCGTCGCCGCCCACAGCGCAGCGCGCTTGTCGGCATTGTGCATCAGCTTGCGGATCGACGCGGCGCTCGACGCCATCACCGTCGGCGGCAGGGCGGCGGTGAAGACGTAGGGGCGGCAGACCAGCCGCAGCGCCTCGAACTTCGGGTGGTTGGAGACGCAGAACCCCCCGACCGTGCCGACCGACTTCGAGAAGGTGCCGACGATGAAGTCGACCTGATCCTCCAGCCCCGCGGCCTCGGTGACGCCGCGGCCGTGCTCGCCGAAAAAGCCCATCGCGTGCGCCTCGTCGACCAGCACCATCGCGCCCGCTGCCTTCGCCACGCGCACCATCTCGGCGAGCGGCGCGATGTCGCCGAGCATCGAATAGACGCCCTCCAGCACCACCAGCTTGCCGGCATCTGCGGGCAGGCGGCGCAGGCGCTTTTCCAGGTCCTCGACGCTGTTGTGGCGGAAGCGCACGACGTCGGCGTTGCCCATCGAGCAGCCGTCGTAGATCGAGGCATGGCTGTCGGCGTCGAGGATGACGTAGTCGCCGCGCCCCGCCAGCGTCGAGACGATGCCGAGGTTCGCCTGATACCCTGTCGAAAACACCATCGCGTACTTGGTGCCGTAGAACTCGCACAGCGCCGCCTCGCAGTCCTTGTGCGTCGCATAGGTGCCGTTGAGCACGCGGCTGCCCGTCGTCCCCGCGCCGAAGTCGCGCAGCGCCGCCTCGCCGGCCGCGATGACGTCGGGGTCGAAGGTCATCCCCATATAGTTGTAGGTGCCCATCAGGATCGTCTTGCGGCCCTGGATGATCGCCTCGGTCGGGGAGAGCACTTCGCTCATGACGACGCCGACGGGGTCGCGCATCCCGGCGTCGAGCACCATCTGGCGCTCGGCGACGAGGCCGTCGAACTTGGCGAGCAGGTCGATCACTTGGCGAGCTTCGCCACCGCGTCCGCCACCTGGCCGACGGTTTCGAGCTCGGGCAGCAGGTTCAGGGGCAGCACAATGTCCCACTCGTCCTCGATGTTCGCGACCAGGTCCATGACGGTCAGCGAGTCCATCTCCAGGTCGTCGGCGAAGGTCGTCGTCTCGCCGACCGCGATGCCTTTCTTGTTGAGCGGCTCGATCAGCGTGAGGATGCGGTCGAAAATGGTCTGGCGGTCGGTCATGCAAGGCTCCGGTGGCACGGCTGCGCCGCTTGCCGCGATACTATGGCCAAAGCGGGGCTGGCGCGATGGTTACCGCCGTACAGTCGCCAGACGCGCCCGAAACATTTTTACGCGGGCGTGGGCTTGCGCAGGCGGTTGGCTCGGCTAGGCTTTATCCTTCGAAGGGGACAAGGCGTGGACGACGAAGGCGGCAGCGCAAGCGACGCGATCTACCTGCTGCGCACGATGCAGCAGCATCACGTCGCCCTGTCGGCGATGGCCGATACCAAGGCGAACATCCTGATCGGTGCGACACTGGTGCTGTTCGCGCTGATCGTGCGCGAGGGCGCGACGATCGGCATGTCGGTCCCGCTGCTGATCCTGGCGACCACCTCGTTCGTCGCGGCATCGCTGTGCGTGCTCGCGGTGATCCCGTCGATCGGCACGCCGAAGCGGGCGAGCGCTCCCAACATGCTGTTCTTCGGCAGCTTCGCCAATCACGACGAGGCAGGATTCCTGAAGAGCATGGCGCCGATCCTCGCCGACAACGCCACCCTTCACAAGGCGATGCTGCGCGACATCCACCAGCTGGGATGCGTGCTGAAGCACAAGAAGTACAAGTATCTGGCGTGGGGCTACCGCGTGTTCATCGCGGGGCTCGCGATCACGCTGGTCGCGTTTGCGGTACAGCAGGTGGTCGGCTGAGCCGGCACCGAACCGCTCAGTCCGCGTCCTCCACTTCGACACTCTCGCCCGTCACGCGCTGCGACAGCGCCGCCGCCATGAAGGGGTCGAGTGCGCCGTCGAGGACGTCCGACGGCGCGGTGCTGGTCACGCCGGTGCGCAGGTCCTTGACCAGCTGGTAGGGCTGGAGGACGTAGCTGCGGATCTGGTGGCCCCAGCCGATGTCGGTCTTGCCGGCCTCGACGTCGGCCGCCGCGGCCTCGCGGATCGCCAGCTCGCGCTCGTACAGGCGCGCCTTCAGCATCTTCATCGCGGTCGCGCGATTCTTGTGCTGCGATCGCTCGTTCTGGCACGCGACGACGATGCCGGTGGGCAAGTGGGTGAAGCGCACCGCCGAGTCGGTGGTGTTCACGTGCTGCCCGCCCGAGCCCGACGCACGGTAGGTGTCGATCTTCAGGTCCTTGTCCTCGACGACGATGTCGATGTCGTCGTCGATCTGCGGATAGACCCAGACTGACGCGAACGACGTGTGCCGTCGCGCCGCGCTGTCGTAGGGGCTGATGCGAACGAGGCGGTGAACGCCGCTCTCGGTCTTCGCCCAGCCATAGGCGTTGGCGCCCTTGACTAGCAGGGTCGCCGACTTGATCCCCGCCTGCTCGCCTGCGTGGAAGTCGATCAGCTCGACCTTGTAGCCGTGGCGCTCGGCCCAGCGCTGGTACATGCGGCTGAGCATCGACGCCCAGTCCTGCGATTCGGTGCCGCCGGCGCCCGAATTGACTTCGATGAACGTGTCGTTGGCGTCGGCCTCGCCGGCGAGCAGCGCCTGGACCTTGTCGGTCTCGGCCTTCGCCGCGAGCGCGCTGAGCGCCGCGATGCCGTCGTCGATCATGGCGGTGTCGCCTTCGGCCTCCGCCATTTCGATCAGCTCGGCGGTTTCCTCGAGTTCACGCTCGATGGCGCGCGTCGCGCCGATCGCCTCGTCGAGGCGGCGGCGTTCCTGCATGACGGCCTGCGCCGCCTTGGGGTCGTTCCAGAGGCTCGGGTCCTCGACCCGCGCGTTCAGCTCGTCGAGACGGCGGAGTGCACGATCCCAGTCAAAGGAACCTCCTCAGCAGGTCCAATGCCTGCTTGATGGAATCGATATGGGCCTGGCCCTCGGCGCGCATGGTCTGTGGTCCCGTGTGTGAGCGCGGCGGTCTAGGCGCTTGCGGCCCGGTCGCGCAACCCTACTCGACCTTGAACACCGTCGCTTGGCGCAGGCTGAGCTTCCACGTGGCGCCGTCCTTGCGCCAGATGTCGGTGAAGCGGCGATAGACTGTCTTGCCGGCATGCATCGCCTGGCCCTTGGGGCGCAGGATCTCGGTGCCCATCACGACGACCTCCCCGGGGCCACGCGGCGCGATGCGGTCGACGATCCGGTCGAAGCTGTCATAGGCGATCGTGCCGCCCGCAAAGCGCTGGGTGACGCTCGCCAGATCGTTGACGCCGTTCTGCGGGCTGTTGATCAGGATCTCGGGCGCTAGCGCGCCGAGAAAGGCGGCGCGGTCGCCGGTCATCGTCGCGGTGTCGATGCGCGTCATCGCATCGAGAACCCCGGCAATGTCGGGCTGCTTCGCCGCCTCGCGCACCGCGTCGGAGGTCGTCGTCCAGGCAGCGTACGCCGGCGTCGCGGCGGCGAGCAACAGGGTCGCGGCAAGTGTCCTGAACATCTGCGTCTCCCGAGACAGACTCAGTATATACCGCCCGAGTTGCGAAGGAATTCGGAATCCGACCGCACGATGCGGCCCGACTGGCCGGGCAGCATCTCGTTGCGCTTGATCGTGCCGGTGCGGCGCGGTTCGCTGGCTGGCTTGAACGCCTCCCAGATCACATCGGCGCGGCGCTCCTCGCTTGGGTTGGCGCCGTAGACGCGCTTGCCGCTCCGGCGGTCGATGGTCACCATGCGGATGCCGGGGGCGACGGCGAACGGCAGCTTGGGCGCGTCCTTCAGCACCTTTTCGCCGAACGCCCGCCAGATCGGCACGGCGATGGTGCCGCCCTGCGCGTAACCCCCCATCGAGCGCGGGCGGTCGTAGCCGAGGTAGAGCCCGGCGACCAGCTCGGGAGTGCCGCCGATGAACCAGACGTCGTTGGGGCCGCTCGTGGTGCCGGTCTTGCCGGCGAGCGGACGGTTCATCGACGACAGGCCCATCGCGGTGCCGCGCTGGACGACGCCCTCCATCAGGTGGACGATCTGGTAGGCGGTGCGCGCGTCGACGACCTGCTTGCCGGCACCACCGGGGCGCGGCATCTCGCCCCCCGTCCAGTCGGCGGCCTCGCAGCCTTCGCAGCTGCGCGTGTCGGCGCGGTAGAGCGTCTTGCCGTTCCTGTCCTGCACCCAGTCGATCAGGCTGGGGGTCAGCTTGCGCCCGCCGTTCCACAGCTGCGCATAGGCGTTGGTGAGTTTGAGCACCGTCGTCTCGCCCGCGCCGAGCGAGATCGCCAGCACGGCGGGATATTTGCCGATGCCCAGGTCCTCGGCAGTCTTGACGACCTTATCCATGCCCGCGCCGAAGCCGAGCCGCACGGTCATCAGGTTGCGCGACTGCTCGAGGCCCCAGCGCATCGTCTGCGCGCCCGCATAGCCGCCGGTGAAGTTGCGGAAGCATTTGCGCCCCAGCCGCCGCGTCTGGAATACGCAGTACGGCGCGTCGACGATGATCGAGGACGGCGTGAAGCCGTTGTCGAGCGCGGTCGCATAGACGATCGGCTTGAAGGCGCTGCCCGGCTGGCGCAGCGCCTGAGTCGCGCGGTTGAACGCCTGGGCGCGCGCGTCGAAGCCGCCGACCATCGCCAGGATGCGGCCCGACTTCGGGTCCTGCACGACCATGCCGCCCGAAATCTCGGGCACCTGGCGCAATGCATAGCCGCCCGAAACTTTCGCGACGGGGATGACGTCGCCGACCTTCAGCGCGCGCGCGGCGGGCACGTTGGTGCCGCGCAGCAGGCGGCGCGCCGCCCATTCGGGCATCGTCCCCTCGCTGCCGTCGCCGAAACCCAGCCGCGATGTGTCGCCGGTCTTGGAGAGCACGACGGCGGCCTGCCACTCGGGGTAGCCCGTCGCAATCCGAGCGCCCCGAAGCCGCGCCTGCCAGCCGTCGCCGACCTCGATCTTCGCCGCCGGTCCGCGCCACGGCCGCGCCGCCTCGTAGCGAACCAAGCCGTCGCGCAGCGCCTTCTCGGCCGCCGCCTGGATCGTCGGGTCGATCGAGGTGCGCACCCACAGTCCGCCGCCATAGACGCTGTTCGGCCCGTCCTCCTGCGCCTCGCCGAACTTGGCGATCAGCGAGCGGCGCACGTCCTCGAGGAAATAATCGCCCACCTTGAGCGCGCGCGGGATGACGTTGGGGATCGCGACCAGCGGATCGGCCTCTGCCGCCGCGGCCTCGCCGGCGCGCACATACCCGTTCGCTACCATCTGCCGCAGCACGTAATTGCGCCGCGCCAGCGCGCGCTCGCGGCCGCGCGCCGTGGTCGGCGAATAGGTCGACGGCGCCTTGGGCAGGATCGCCAGATACGCCATCTGCGCGAGGTCGAGGTTTGCCACCGACTTGCCGAAATAGGCCTGCGCCGCAGCCTCGACGCCATACGAGTTCCGGCCGAGGAAGATCTGGTTGAGGTACAGTTCGAGGATCTGCGCCTTGCTGAACGCCTCTTCCAGCCGCCACGCCAGCACCGCTTCCTTGAGCTTGCGGCCCAGCGACACCTCGTTGTTGAGGAGCAGGTTCTTCGCCACCTGCTGGGTGATCGTCGACGCGCCGACCGGGCGCTTGTCGGTGCCGAGCGATTTCAGATTGGTCCACACCGCCCCCGCGATGCCGGCATAATCGAGCCCGTGATGCTCGAAGAAGGTCTTGTCCTCCGCCGACAGATAGGCCTGCACAAGGCGCGGAGGGATCTCGTTATAATTCAGGTAGATGCGCCGCTCGCGGGTGAAGCTGGTCAGCACCGTGCCGTCGGCGGCGCGCACCGTGGAAGGCAGCGGCGGCGTGTACTTCGCCAGCGTCGCGACGTCGGGCAGGTCCTTGACCGTCGTCCAGACGAGCCCCGCGACGAGCAGCGCCAGCAGCAGCACGCCGCCCGCACCCCAGGCCAGGATCTTCCTCGTCCGTGTCACGTCAGCCGGTCATCCGCATCTGCGCGGCTATAGCAGCGGGTGCGCGCCGCGCCAGCTTACTTGAGCGGATACGGCCCCTTGCCGCCCTCGGCGATGAAGCGGTCGATGCGTGCCGTCATCACCGGCAGGGGGACCGAGCCGAGCGCCAGCACGGTGTCGTGGAAGGCGCGGATGTCGAACTTCGGCCCCAGCGCCTTCTCGGCCTTGGCCCGCGCCTCGATGATCGCCAGCTGGCCGAGGTAATAGCTCAGCGCCTGGCCCGGCCAGCCGATGTAGCGGTCGATCTCGGTGGTGATCTCGCGTTCCGACAGCGCGGTGTTGTCGCGCATGAAGTCGAGCGCCTGGTTGCGGCTCCAGCCCTGCGCGTGGATGCCGGTGTCGACGACCAGCCGCGCGGCGCGCCACATCTGATAGCTCAGCATCCCGAACCGGTCGTACGGCGTCTCGTACATCCCCATCTCGACGCCGAGCGTCTCGCAATACAGCGCCCAGCCTTCGCCGAACGCCGAGATGTACGACTTGGCGCGAAACGCCGGCAGCCCGGTCTGCTCGGCCGCCAGCGCACCTTGGAAATGATGCCCGGGGTCGCTCTCGTGGAGCGTCAGCGCCGTCAGCTGGAAGAACGGGCGCGACGGCAGGTCGTAGGTGTTGAGCAGGTACGCCGACCCGCCGCGCCCGGCAGTGTAGAACGGCGCGATCTCGGGCGGCACCGGGATGATGCCGAAGCGCGACCGCGGGATGCGCCCGAACCAGCGCGCCGCCTTGCCGTCGAAGCGCTTCGAAATCCACGCCGCGCGCTCGAGCAGCGCCTCGGGCGTCTTGGGATAAAATTGCGGGTCGGTGCGCAGGAATTTCAGGAAGGCGGGCAGGTCGCCCTTGAACCCCGTCTCGGCCATCACGCCCAGCATCTGCGCGCGGATCTTCGCGACCTCGCGCACGCCAATCGCGTGGATCTGGTCGGCGGTCAGATCGGTGGTCGTGAACTCGCGGATCTTCGACGCGTAATACGCCTTGCCGTCGGGCAGCGAGTAGGCGTCGAGGGGCTTGCGCAGGCCCGGGAAATACGTGCCGCGCAGGAAGGTCAGCAGACCTTGGTGCGCGGGGATCACCGCCTCGCGGATCGCCGCCGCGCCCGCCGTTCGCAGCTCGGCCTGCACGGCGGCGGGGATCGAGCCCGGCATTTCCCTGAACGGGCCGTAGAAGCTGGTGGCGGTCGGATCCTTCGCCTCGGCGACGACCGCGACGCCCGACTCGCGGCCCTGCATGGTCACCGCGGGCGACGTGAAGCCGCGCGCCAGGCCCGCGGCCATGTTCGCCTGCTGCTCGCGATAATAGCGCGGCACGTCGCGCAGCTGGCTGATGTAGTTGCGATAGGCACGCTCGTCGCGAAAGCCGCGCGCTTCGCCCAGCCCCGCCAGATTGCTCCAGAAGCTGGTGTCCGAATTGAGCGGCTTTTCCCAGTCGCGGAAGCGCTGCTCGTCGATCGACTGGTCGATCTGGGCGCGGTAGATGCCGTAGTCGACCTGGGTGGCTGGCGACAGTTGCGCGGGCGGCAGCGCGTCGAGTTCGGCGCGCACCTTCTCCCAATAGGCAAGCCGCGCGGCCTGTGACGCGGGGGTCAGGCTGGGCAGGCGGGGGCGGACCTTGCTGCCATTGTCGTCCTCGTCGGCCTCGGCCTGCTGCAGCCGCCACGCCCATTCGCGCGTGTAGATCGCCTTGAAACGCGCGTCGGTGGCAGGGTCGGCATGCGCCGGGGCGCCAGCAAACAAGGCGAATGCGACTGCGGCAAAAGCAAAGCGTGTGAACATTCCGGTCTCCCCGCCGCCAGCGTTGACCGCGCCCCATGGCTGCGTCAAGACGGCCCCAAGATGGAAACCGACCTCGATCCGCGGCTGCTGCGCGACGCATTCGGGGCGTTCGCCACGGGCGTGACCATCGTCAGCGGCATCGATGGCGACGGCGTCCGGTGCGGTCTGACCGCCAACAGCTTCACCAGCGTGTCGCTCGATCCGCCGCTGCTGCTCGTCTGCCCGGCGCGCGGCGCGTCGGCGCTGCCCGCGCTGCGCAGTGCAGGGCGCTTCGCGGTCAATGTGCTGACGCTCGATCAGCAGGACGTCGCCGAGGCGTTCACGCGGCGCGGCGTCGACCGCTTCGCGAGCGGCGTGTGGGACGACTGGCACGGCCTGCCGGTACTCAGCGGCGCGATGGCGAACTTCGCGTGCGACCTGCATGCCGAGCTCGACGGTGGGGACCATGCGATCCTCGTCGGCCGCATCCGCGCGCTCCGCACCGTGCCCGGGACCGAACCGCTGCTCTACCTGCAGGGGCGCTTCCGGCAGGTCCATGTCCCTGCCTGAATCTACCCCGCCGCCGGACGGCGGCAAACCTGTGGCGTCTGGCGCGGGGCACGAGGAGACCGCGGCGCTGGCGAAGGGCGGGCGGACCAGCTTCTTCGGCTTCCTGCTGCGCCTGCTCGCGCGCCTGCCCTTCCTGTTCATTGCGGGCCGCATGGACGCCTATGGCGCCGATGCACTCGGCCGCTTCGCCTATGCGACGCTCGTCGTCGAGCTGATGGCGCAGTTCGCAACGCTCGGGCTGAAGCGCGGCCTCGCCGCCGAACTGGCGAAGGGCGACCGGCCCGAGACGCACGTCGTCTTCGACGCGCTGGTGCTGGCGTGGGGCCTCGCGCTGGCCGGCGCGGCGCTGCTCATGCTGTTCCCGGTCATCGTCTTTCCCAACGGTCCGATCAGCGGCTTCGACCGCTTCTTCCCGCTGATCGCGCTGGCGATCGTCGGGTCCGACGTCGGGCTGGCGGCGCTCGCCTTCCGCCTCGACGTCGGCGCGACGGTGCGCGCGCGGTCGGTGGTCGAGCCGTGGACGCTCTCGATCGTCGCCTTCGCCCTCGCCTTCACCGCGCTGGGGGAGGACGGGCTGATCGTCGCCTATGCGGTGTCGTTGGTTGCCGCCCTTGCCGCGTCGCTGGTGCCGCTGGTGCGCAGCTACGGCTGGCCGACAGGCTGGTCGCCGCACCCGGGGCGGCTGTGGCGGATAGCGCGCGCCAACGCGCCGCTGGCCGGGGCCGATGTCGCCGACTGGGGGTCGCGCCGCCTCGACGTCTTCATCCTCGGGCGCTTCGCCAGCGCCGAGGTGATCGGCATCTACTACGTCGCGCAGCAGATCGCCTCGCTGCCGCAGAAATTGAAGACCAGCTTCGATCCCATCCTCGCGCCCGTCCTGACGACCAATCTCGCGCGTGGCGACCTCGCGGCGGTGGCGGGTCACGTCCGCCAGATCGGCTTCTGGATCGGTAGCGTGCAATTGGGCGTCGTGCTGGCGCTCGGCATGACGGGCGCGGCGGGAATGGGCCTGTTCGGCCCGGCGTTCGCCAGCGGCGCGTCGGTGCTCGCGCTGCTGCTCATCGTGGAGCTCTTCGCAGCACAGGCGGCAGTAACCGAGAGCGCGCTGATCTACATCCGCCGCAACGCCAATTTGCTGTGGTCGATGGCGGGTCTCGTCGTGCAGGTCGCCGTCACGCTGCTCCTCGTCGAAAGCTTCGGCGGGGTCGGGGCGGCGGCGGGCCTCGCGGTCGCCGCCCTCTTCCTGTCGATCGTCAAGACGCAATTACTGGCGCGCGAGCTGAAGGCAAAGGTCACCGGCTGGCGCTGGTCACTGCTGATCGCCGGCGTCCCCGCCTTCCTCGTGGGGCTGGGGGTTCAGCAGCTGCCGGCGCGGCTCGAGTATCTCCAGCTCTCACTCGGCATCGTCGCGATCCTCGGCGTCTTCGGCGCGATCGTCTGGACGGTCGGCTTCAAGGGCCCCGACCGGCTGCTGTTCAAACGGTCGAAGCCCGTCTGACGCGGCGCAGCGATGCGCCGACCAGCCCGAAGCCGGTGATCATCAGCGCCCAGCTCGCAGGCTCGGGGACCACCGCCGCCGACGGGTCGATGAAGCGGAAGATGCGCCCGCCGTAATCGAGCACGTACAGGTTGCGGTCGGCATCCTCGCCGAACGACGAGACGTTGATCGACGTGCCGCCCAGCGCGAAGGTCAGGTCGGTGAAGTCGCCGCCGTCGGTATCGATGCCGAACAGCCGGCCGCTGACAAAATCGCCGAAGACATAGCTGCCTTCCAGATCGGCCACGCCGCTGCCGCCGAAGACATAGCCGCCGGTGATCGACTGGCCGATCGAGTGGTCATATTCGAACAGCGGCGCGACCGCGTTCGCCGGGATCGGGTCGCCGACACCAGGGGTCGGGATCGTGCCTTCGAGTGGCCGCCAGCCGAAGTTCTGGCCGCTGGTGCCCGCCGCGACGAAGTTGACCTCCTCGCGCTGGCTCTGGCCGACGTCGCCGATCCACAGGTCGCCCGTCGAGCGGTCGAAGCTGCTGCGATACGGATTGCGCAGACCGTAGACGAAGACCTCGGTGCCGAACGGATTGTCGGCAGGGATCGCGTAATTCCGCGCGTCGTCGGCGGGAAAGGCGTCGCCCGACACGTCGAGGCGCAGGATCTTGCCAAGGCTGGAGGCAAGGTTCTGCGCGTTGTTGAACGGATCATTGGCGGCCCCGCCATCGCCGAGCGCGACGTACAGATTTCCGTCGGCGCCGAAGTCGATCCAGCCGCCGTTGTGATTGTCGAACGGCTTGGCGACGCGGATGACGACGCTGGGCGCTTCGTTGGCGATAGCGGGGTTGGTGTAGCGGCGGACTTCGCTGACCAGCTGCCCTGACACGCGCGTCGTGACGTCGACGTAGAAGCGCCCGTTGGTCGCGTAGGACGGATCGAAGGCGAGGCCGAGCAGCCCCTTTTCGCCGCCGGTCTCGATGTCGGGGACGGTGAAGAAGGTCGACTGCACGCCGCTGGTGCGGTCGATCGAGACGATCCGCCCGCCCTGTTCGGCGACGATCAGCGCGTTGCCGCGGCCGGTCAGGTAGATGGGTGCCGACAGGCCGCTGGCGACCTGGGTGGTGCCGAGCGCGGCGAGCGCGGGCGCGGTCAGGAAGGTTGCGGCGGCGAAGGTGGCGAGGATGCGACGCATGACGTGGTCTCCCGACCCCCGCCGTATCCCGAGTCTTGCCACGTCATGGTGAAGGACGCGTTACGCGCGGGCAGTCATCAACGCATTGATCGTGCTGTAGTTGCCGCCGCCTTCGCACAATGCGTCCGAATCGCCGTCGCTCAGGAAGGCGGTTGCTTTGGCGCGCACCGCCGCCCAGGCGGCTTCGGCGACGCCCGAACCGGCGCTGAGGCGGCGGACGCCGAGCGCGCTGAGCGCAAGGGCGCCGGGGAGGCCGGGGCGGGCGAGGACGTTGAGCGGCAGTGCGGTGCCGGCAGCCAGCGTGGCGATGTCGTATTCGTCGGTGACGCCGGGGACGAACAGCCCGTCCGCTCCCGCGGCGGTGTAAAGCTTGGCGCGCCGCTGGGTTTCCGTCAGCCTTGCGTCGGGGGCGGCGAGGCCGCGCAGGTAGACGTCGGTGCGGGCGTTGACGAACAGCGCGTCGCCGCAGCGGCTGCGGATAGATGCGATCTTGGCGCACAGCAGGTCGGGCGGCGAACTGCCATCCTCGATATTGATCCCCACCGCACCCGTATCGACGACCGCCGCAACGAGGTCGGCGACGGCGGCGGGGTCGTCCGAAAAGCCGCCCTCGACATCGGCCGACACCGGCACATCGACCGCGCCGACGATGGCGCGCAGCGAGGTCAGCAATAGCTCCCAGGGCATCGTATCGCCGTCGGGCCAGCCGTGGGCCCAAGCCACCGCTGCGCTGGTGGTGGCAATCGCCTTCGCTCCCAGGCTCGCCATCAGCTTTGCGCTGCCTGCATCCCAGGCGTTGACCAGGATCAGCGGCGCGGGGCCGTCGTGCAGCGCACGGAACTCGGCGACGCTCACGACAGGCGTTCGAGGACCGCGAATCCGTGCCGCCCCAGGTCGACGCGCATCACCGACACGTCGCCGAGGACGAAATTGACCAGGCTGTCGACCCGCCGCCCGGCGATGCCGCACATCGTGTCGTACAGCCGCCCCCCGTCGGTCTCGAAGCTGCGCTCGAGCCTTTTGTCGAGCCGGTAAACATCGACCTGAACCACGCTTAATCCCCCGATCACCCGCGACCGCCAATGAATCATTATAGGGGCGTACAGGCAAGAGGGGTGGCGCGCGTTTCGCCGCGATGTTGCGTCGCGGTGACAGGCTCGGCCTACAGCGAACACCTCGCCTCGCTCTTGGACCGGGAAAGAATTTTGGCGCGCGAAAACGCGAAGGCACGAAGGCGCGAAGAAGTTAGAAAAGGAAGAAGAAGTGGCTTTGCTGGGGGCAGCCGCTTCGGACGCCAGCCGGTCGGCACACACACCGGCACCCTTCCTGCCTTCTTCTTCGCGCCTTCGTGCCTTCGTGCCTTCGCGCTTTCGCGCGCCAAACTCGTTCCCGCCCGCCGACCGCGACGAGGACGTCATGCAGAGCCTAACTTGCGGCGGGTCAGTGCCTGAAGTGACGCATCCCGGTGAACACCATCGCCAACCCGCGCTCGTCGGCAGCCGCGATGACCTCGGCGTCGCGCATCGACCCGCCCGGCTGGATGATCGCCGTCGCGCCCGCTTCGGCCGCGGCGATCAGCCCGTCGGCGAAGGGGAAGAAGGCGTCGGACGCGACCACCGAGCCGATGGTGCGGGGCTGCGGCCAGCCGGCGGCTTCGGCGGCGTCCTTCGCCTTCCACGCCGCGACGCGCGTCGAATCGAGGCGGCTCATCTGGCCGGCGCCGATGCCGGCGGTGCTGCGATCCTTGGCATAGACGATGGCGTTCGACTTGACGTGGCGCGCGACCGTCCAGGCGAAGAACAGGTCGTTGAGCTCGGCCGGGGTCGGCTCCCGCTTGGTCACGATCTTGATCCCGCCGGTCATGACCGCGCCGTTGTCGCGCGACTGGACCAGCCAGCCTCCGCCGATCTGGCGCACCGCGAGGCCGCCGCGCCGCGGATCGGGAAGCGTGCCGGTCAGCAGCAGGCGGAGGTTCTTTTTTCGCGCGAAAATCTCGCGCGCCGCCTCGTCGGCGTCGGGGGCGATGACGACCTCGGTGAAGATCGCGGTGATCGCCTCGGCCGTCTCGGCGTCGAGCGGCGTGTTGAGCGCGACGATGCCGCCGAAGGCCGAGACCGGGTCGCACGCCAGCGCCGCCGCCCAGGCCGCCGCCGGGGTGGCGCCGACCGCGACGCCGCACGGATTGGCGTGCTTGATGATCGCGCACGCCGGCGGACCGTCGCGGAACTCGGCGATCAGCTCGAGCGCGCCGTCGGCGTCATTGAGGTTGTTGTAGCTCAGCTCCTTGCCCTGCACCTGCGTCGCCTGGCCGACCCCCATGCCGTGCGGCCCGGCAGGAGTGTAGAAGGCCGCCTGCTGGTGCGGGTTCTCACCATAGCGCAGCACCTGGGGCGCGGTCAGGATCAGCGGTAGCGTGTCGGGGAAGCGCTGCTGCTGATCGGCGAACCCGAACCAGCTGGCGATCATCGCGTCGTAGCGTGCGGTCGTCGCGAAGGCGTGCGCTGCGAACGCCTTGCGCTGGTCGAGCGTCGTGCCGCCATTGTCGTCGAGCGCGGCGATCAGCGCGGCGCGGTCATCCTGCGTCGTCACGCACGCCACCCAGGCGTGGTTCTTCGCCGCCGAGCGGATCATCGCCGGGCCGCCGATGTCGATATTCTCGATGACGTCCTCGCGCGGGGCTCCCTTTGCGACGGTTGCCTCGAAGGGGTAGAGGTCGACAACCAGCACGTCGATCGCGCCGATGCCGTGCGTCGCCATCGCCTCGGCATGCGCCGGCTCGTCACGCACGCCGAGCAGGCCGCCGTGCACCATCGGGTGCAGCGTCTTGACGCGTCCGTCCATCATCTCGGGGAAACCGGTGACCTCCGCCACGTCGGATACCGTGAGGCCCGCCGCGCGCAGCGCCGCCGCGGTGCCGCCCGTCGACACCAGCTCGACCCCGTACCGCGCCAGCGCTTCGCCGAGTTCGACGAGGCCCGCCTTGTCGCTGACCGACAACAGGGCACGCACGGGTTTGATCAGGTCTGTCATTTCGGAGGTCCTACTTGCCCGCGCGCTTCATCGACCACGCGAGCGCGGTGTCGGCGGGGGCGGTGACGACGAGCTGCTGCGTCGCGCGCGGGCGGCCGTCGGGGGCGATCTGGAGGCTGGGTTCGACGCTCAGCGTGCCGCCGCGGGTGCGGAACTGCCAGACGCGGCCGTCGGGCAGGCGCAGCAGCGCGCCCAGCCCGTCGACCGTCGGGGATGCCTCGACACCGCTGGCGAGGTGGAAGCGCACGTCGATGCGGCCCTTCTTGGCGCGGCCCAGCCGGCCGCCGACGAGCTCGAGCGCATCCTCGCCGCGCAGGTCGGTGCCGTCGGCCGACAGGAACAGCCTCCGGCGGTGGCGCATGCCGAAGCGCCGCGCATAGCCGTCGTGCGACAGGTCGAGCCAGCTGCCCTCCTCGCTCTCCTGCCGGTTGGCAACGACCTCCTCGACCCCGCGGCCCAGCGCGCCGTCGGGGCGGATGCGGGTGGAATTGGTGTCGTCGAGGACCAGCGTCGAATGCGCCGCGGTGGTGCGCAGGCCGGCGGCGAGCTCGGGGGACAGCGGGCGGGGCAGGCCGCGTGCGCCGCCGCAGTTGACGACGATCGGCTGCGCGCCGTCGGACATCTCGAACGCCAGCGTCCCGGCATGGGCATGCGACGCGACCCGCGCCACCGGCGGCGGCCCCGCATCCGCGACGACGACCGTCTTGCCGCCGTTCAGCCTCTGATATCCCGAGTCGGCGCCGTGCCGCGCCGGGCGGACGGTCGACCCGCCGGCGCACTCGACCGCGTGCGCGACCCGCGCCGCGGCGATGCCGCCGCTGCCGTGCCACGCGCCCGGCATCCCGTCGCCCATCGTCACGCCCCGCAGCGCGGGCAGCAGGCGTGCGACCGCGAGTCCCAGCGCGGCAGGCAGCGCGAGGTCGCGCGCGCGGTAGACGCTCTCCAGAAGGAGCAGGAGTTCGAGGAGTTCGAGCTGGTCGAGCGGGGCGCGCGTGACGATGCCGCCGTCGGGCAGCAGCACCGCGTCGAGGGCATCGCCCAGCGCCGCCTCGCCCCGCTGCTGACGCGCGTCGCCGCCCGGGATCAGCAGCGCCGCGGTGACCAGCCCGCCGAGTGCCGCGACCCGCGGCAACCCGTCGGGCAGCTTGCCGACCGCACGGTCGAGGTGCCGCGCCCAGCGCGCCATCGCGTTGAGTACCGCGGATCGGTAGACGAGGTCGCCAGACGACAGGATGTAGGGCGCGTACGCCGACCAGTACATCAGGCGCAGGCCGAGCAGGTCGGGCCGCCAGCTCAGCGCGTCGAACTCGGCGTGCCAGCCTAGCCAGCGCGCGACGATCGGCTCGGCGACGCGCGCCCCCGCCGCGCGCGGTGCGGCGGCGGCGAGGTCGCGCAGCCAGGCGAAGCCGTGCGCCCAGTCGCGCCACTCGGGGGGGGCGGCGGGATCGTCGAAGCGAGCGGTGACCGGCGCGTTGTGCCCGGCGTGGATCAGCCGTCCGGCAAGGATACGCTCGCCGACCGCAGCGTCGCCGGGGATCGGGTCGGCGGGCACGCCCATCAGGCGCAGCGGATAGCGGCCGCGCAGGCGGAAACGGTGGAGCGGCGTCCGGTAGCTCAGGTGGTGCAGCCGGGCGGCGAGCTTCTCGGTCAGCGACAGGCCCTTGTCGCCGTCGACGCGCAACAGGCGCTGGTTCGCCGCGCCGAGGTCGGGGGTCTCCTCGTCGCCGCTCACGCGCCGCGTAAGCCCGCGATGTTGGCAGCGTAGTTCCCGCCGGCGAAGGTCGCAGTGCCCGCCACCAGCACGTCCGCCCCTGCAGCGATCGCCTGGGGCGCCGTAACCGCGTCGATGCCGCCGTCGACCTGCAGGTCAATGGTGCGCCCCGTCGCGTCGATCATGCGGCGGATCGCGGCGATCTTCTTCAGCTGGCTGGCAATGAACTTCTGCCCGCCGAAGCCCGGGTTGACGCTCATCACCAGCACCAGGTCGACTTCGTCGATGACATAGTCGAGCATCTTGGCGGGCGTTGCAGGATTCAGCGACACGCCGGCGCGCTTGCCGAGCGCCTTGATGCGCTGGATGCTGCGGTGGAGGTGCGGCCCGGCCTCGGGGTGGACGGTCAGCGTCGTCGCGCCGGCGTCGGCGAAGGCGTCGAGGAAGCCGTCGACCGGCGAGATCATCAGGTGGACGTCGAAGGGTAGCGTCGTGTGCGGGCGCAGCGCCTTTACCACCGCCGGGCCGATCGTCAGGTTGGGGACGAAATGCCCGTCCATGACATCGACGTGGATCCAATCGGCGCCCGCGGCTTCGAGGGTACAAACCTCCTCGCCCAGGCGCGCGAAATCGGCACTCAAAATCGACGGTGCAATGCGGACCGGCTGCTGCATGTTTCCCCCTAGCAGGCAGCGCGAGGGGCCGGAAGTGGCGGACATGCAAAGGGCGCGCCCGGCCCCCCGGACGCGCCCTTCAGGCGTGACGAAAAAGAGATTTAGGCGGTCAGCGCGACGCGGCGGCGGCGGGCGGCATAGCCAACCATCGCGAAGCCGGCGATCATCAGGCCCCAGGTCGCGGGCTCGGGCACCGGACCCGACACGCTGGCGAGAACGCCGGTCGAATCGTTGTTGAACGAGCCGTTGTTCGAGATGATGTAACCGAACGATTCACCCGCCAGCAGCGACGCGCTGATCGTATCGTTGACCGCCGCGCCGGGCAGCATGCCGCTGAGGTTGGTGAAGATCACCGACGTGCCGCTCGCGACGAACGCGAAGATGCTGACGCCCGACGGATTGGTGTCCTGCGACGTGAACTGCGACGTGAAGACGAAGTCGCCCGAGGTCGGCGCGGTGAAGGCGATATACACCGAGTTCGACAGGTCGGCGCTCGAGCCCGGGTGCAAGATCAGGCGGTCGGCGGGAACGATCACCGTGCCCGACTGGAACGCGCCGTTGGTGCTCTTGAAGACGCCGGGCAGCGCCGGGTTGCCGGGCGCATTCAGGCAGATCGTGTTCGCGATCAGGCCCATGCAGCCGGTGCCGTCGCTGAACGCCGTGAGCGTCGTGAAATCGGTGCCGCCATAGCTGAAGCCGCCGTTGCCGTTGGTGCCGTTGAAGCTGGCGAAGGCGTCGAAGGTGACGGCAGCGGCAGGGGCGGTAAAGGCTAGCGCGGCGGCGGCAATCAGGAAACGCTTCATCAAATCAACTCCATAGCAATCGTCGCGAGTCCCGCAGAGCCGAAGTCCTCACATCTAAGTTGCCAAGCAATTAACGTGCCAGGTCCGCGCACCATGGACCGGCTCGTTCTTCGTGCACCGATTTGTAAACCCTGCCTTACAAGTGATGTCCGGAAGGCGCAGTGGTTGCCGCTTGCGGCAGGCGCGTCTATCAACCGCCCCACGAGCCGGAGGGGCAGGGCGTCACCATGAAAATATTGTCCGGCAACAGCAACCCGGAGCTGGCGGGTGCGATCGCCGCCTATCTCGATCTCGAACTGACCAAGGCCAGCGTCCGCCGCTTCGCCGACGAGGAGATCTTCGTCGAGATCCACGAGAACGTGCGCGGCGAGGATGTCTTCGTCGTCCAGCCGACGAGTGCGCCCGCCAACGACAATCTGATGGAACTGCTGATCTGCATCGACGCGCTGCGCCGGGCGTCGGCAAGGCGCATCACCGCGGTCATCCCCTATTTCGGCTACGCCCGGCAGGACCGCAAATCGGGGTCGCGGACGCCGATCTCGGCCAAGCTCGTCGCCAATCTGATCACCGTCGCGGGCGCGCACCGCGTGCTGTCGGTCGATCTCCACGCCGGTCAGATCCAAGGCTTCTTCGACATTCCAACCGACAATCTGTTCGCCGCGACGGTGATGAGCGCCGATATCGAGGCGCGGCTGGGCAAGGAAGCGGCGATCACCGTCGTGTCGCCCGACGTCGGCGGCGTGGTCCGCGCCCGTGCGCTGGCGAAGCGGCTGGGCAACGCCCCGCTGGCGATCGTCGACAAGCGGCGGGAAAAGCCCGGCGAGTCCGAGGTGATGAACATCATCGGCGACGTTCGCGGCCGTACCTGCGTGCTGGTCGACGATATCGTCGATTCGGCGGGCACACTCTGCAACGCCGCCGCTGCACTGGCCGAAGCTGGCGCGACCGCGGTGACGGCCTATGTCACCCACGGCGTGCTGTCGGGGGGGGCAGTGGCGCGGGTCGAAAGCTCGGCGCTGACGGAGCTGGTGATCACCGACACGATCGCGCCGCTGGAGGCCGTCCGCAACGCCAGCCGCATCCGCATCATGACCATCGCGCCGCTGTTCGCCGAGGCGATGCGGCGGACGAGCGAGGAAAGCTCGGTCAGCTCGCTGTTCGACTAGGCCTCAAGCTCGCTGTCCCAATAGAGATAATCGCGCCACGTCGCGTGCAGGTAATGCGGCGGGAAGGCGCGGCCGTGCTCCTGCAGCTGGTGCGTGTTCGGCTGATAGGGCCGCGTGCGCAGCCCCATGTGCGCCTCCGCCGGGGTGCGGCCGCCCTTGCGCAGGTTGCACGGCGCGCACGCCGTGGTGACGTTCTCCCACGTCGTACGGCCACCATAGGCGCGGGGCACGACGTGATCGAAGGTCAGCTCGTGGCCGTGACCGCAATACTGGCACTGGAAGCGGTCGCGCAGGAACAGGTTGAAGCGCGTGAACGCCGGGTGGCTGGCGGGGCGGACGTACTGGCGCAGCGCAATCACCGACGGCAGCTTCATCGCGAAGCTGGGCGAGCGGATCTCCCGGTCATACTCGGCGACGATGTCGACGCGCTCGAGGAACGCCGCCTTGATCGCCGTCTGCCACGACCACAGGCTCAGCGGGTAATAGCTGAGCGGCGTGTAATCGGCATTGAGCACCAGCGCCGGGCAGCTCTGCGGCGAGGTCGCGCGCGGCGGCAGGAACTCGTCGGGGGCAAGAAGATCGGGATGATACATGCGCGGTGCCGCTCCCTGGTCATGGAGCAGCCGCGTGAGGTCAGGCCCTGTCGCACCCAAGGCCGCGAAACTCTCGCGACCGTCCGTTGGCGGGGCTTTACAACAGTTCGTGTGTCGATGGAATGACAGTCACTGCATTTTGATTCGTAGGCGCGAAATAATCCTGTGGACGGCTTCGTCACCCGCTTCGCACCGTCGCCGTCGGGGCGGCTGCACCTGGGGCACGCCTTCTCGGCGCTGACCGGCTGGAAGCTGGCGCGGGCAAGGGGCGGCCAGTACAGGCTGCGTATCGAGGACATCGACCGCACGCGCTGCCGCCCCGAGCACGAGGCAGGCGAGATCGAGGACCTGCGCTGGCTCGGCATCGACTGGGACGGGCCGGTACTGCGCCAGTCGGAGCGGCTGCCGGTCTATGCCGCGGCACTCGACCGGCTTCGGGCAATGGGCCTCGAATACCCGTGCTTCTGCACGCGCTCTGATATCGCTGCTGCTGCGCGCGCGCCGCACGGGTCCGAGGGGATCATCTATCCGGGCACTTGCCGCCATTTGTCCGCCGGCGAGCGCGCGGAGCGCATGGCGAGCGAGGCGTTCGCGTGGCGGCTCGACGTCGCCGCGGCGCTGGCGGTGACGGGGCCGTTGACGTGGCGCGATCACGAGGCCGGCCTGATCGCCGCCGATCCGCTGAAGGGCGGCGACATCGTCGTCGGGCGCAAGGAGCTGGGGGTCAGCTATCATATCGCGGTGGTCATCGACGACGCCGCGCAGGGGGTGACCGACGTGGTGCGCGGGCGCGACCTGTTCGAAGCGACGCACGTCCAGCGGCTGCTCCAGGCGCTGCTCGGCTTGCCCGAGCCCGTCTATCGCCACCACGTGCTGATCCTCGGCCCCGACGGACGACGGCTAGCGAAGCGCGACGGGGCGGCGAGCCTCGCCTCGCTGCGCGCGGGCGGTGCGACACCGGCAGATATCCGCGAGTTGTTGCCGCCCTTGCCGGACCCGGTTAGAGAACGGGGTCGTAACTATAATTCTGGGGCGATCCCATGATCCGTGCTGCTGCTTTCGGTGCATTGCTCTTGCTGGCTGCTACACCCGCGACGGCGGCATCGTACGTCATCACCGCGTTCGGCCAGCTGGTCGGTCCGCCGCCACTGCCCAATCAGATCGCCGGCCTGCCGTTCGCCAATGGCAACGCCGTGTTCGGTTCGTGGCGTGTCGATCTCGACCCCGGCACCGGGGTCGACCTCCCACCCTTCGGCGGGACCGGCGCGGCACGGCTCTATGCAGGGAACGTCCGCAACGGCGTCGTCGCGGTGTCGACTTCCAGTGGCATGGTCGTCCTGTCGCAGACCGCCGCCAGCCTCGGTGCGATCCTGGTCATCAACGACAGCAGCCTGGTGCGCCCCTCGCTCCCGACTCTGCGGACCGACCAGGTGAATATCAGTGACGGCCTGCGCTTCGGACCCGGACCGATCCTCGGCTATGCCGCGAGCGGATTGGCAAGCGATGTCATCGTCCGCAGCCTCGGATTCGGGAAGGTGCAGACGACGACCAATCCCGTGCTGCCCGGACTGGTGACCAGCGCCGACCTGCCCGACCTCGGCACATTTTTCGCCACGGGAAACTATTTCTTCAGCTTCACCCTGACCCAGGGCAATCCGCAAACTGCCGGCCAGGTCGGGGGGCTGCCCGCCACGACCTTCAGTGTCGTCCTGCCACAGGTTTTCGTGACGCAGGTGCCGGAACCGGCGACCTGGGCGCTGCTGATCGTCGGGTTCGGCCTCGTCGGGACCGCGCTGCGCCGGGCTGCGACACCGGCACCCGGCATCTGAAGGCTTTGCAGATCGGTGCGGCGGGGCCATATCGCTGGTCACCCGCCGCAGATTTGCGAACCGTCGAATGAACACCGCCCTCATCGTCCTGCTCGTCATCGCGGTCATCCTGACCGCGACCATGCTGGTGCGCGGCATCATCACAATGGCGCGCGGCAAGGACATCACCGGCGTCCAGTCGAACAAGCTGATGAGCTACCGCGTCGCCTTCCAGGCGGCGGCGATCGTCATCGTCGTCATCCTACTGCTGATCGCGCGGCAGCAGCCCTGATGGTCAAGCTCAACCGCATCTACACGCGCACCGGCGACGACGGCAAAACCGGCCTGGCGGACGGCTCGCGCGTGTCGAAGACCGCGGCACGGGTCGCCGCCTATGGCACGGTCGACGAGGCCAATGGCGTGATCGGGCTGGCGCGGCTGCACACCGCGGGCGAGGCGGACGCGATGCTGGCGCGCATCCAGAACGAGCTGTTCGATGTCGGAGCCGACCTCGCGACGCCCGACCGCGTCGAGGGTGCCCTGCGCGCCGTCGCATCGCAGACGGCGCGGCTGGAGGCCGAGATCGACGCGATGAACGCGACGCTGGACCCGCTCAATTCCTTCATCCTGCCCGGCGGATCGCCGGCGAGCGCGTGGCTGCACCTCGCGCGCACCGTCGTGCGCCGCGCCGAACGGCTGGCGGTCGAGGCGGCGGTGGCGGAACCGATCAACCCCGAAGCCATTGCGTACCTTAATCGATTGTCGGACCACCTGTTCGTACTGGCGCGCGCCGAGAATGACGGGCGCGACGTGCTGTGGGTGCCGGGGGCGAGCCGCTAAGGGAGGACGACACGCATGGCCTCGATGGCGCGGCTCGACGACGATACGCTGCGCGACCGGTTCGTGGCTGTGCGTGCCCTGTCGGTGGCGCTGGCACGGCCTTTGTCCGACGCAGATGCGAGCGCCCAATCGATGCCCGACGCGTCGCCCGCCAAGTGGCACCTCGCGCACACCACCTGGTTCCTGGAGACTTTCGTTCTCGCGCCGCTCGGCCACCGGCCGTTCGACGATCGCTTCGGGTTCCTGTTCAATTCCTATTACGAGAGCGTTGGCCCTCGCGTCGCACGCGGGTCGCGCGGGCTGCTGACGCGGCCGTCGCTGCGTGAGATCGTCGACTGGCGCGCGCATATCGACGGCGCGGTCGATGCTGCCTGGGGCCGCCTCGACGGGCCGGCGCGCGACCTCGTCGAGCTCGGGATCAATCACGAGCAGCAGCATCAGGAACTGTTGCTGACCGACCTGCTGCACCTGTTCGCGCAGAACCCGCTGGGTCCTGCCGCCTACCCGGGACCGCTGCGCGCCGCCGTACAGCCAGAGGCAGGGTGGACGCACCATGACGGCGGCATTTTCCGGGTCGGCCACGACGGCGCGGGCTTCGCCTTCGACTGCGAGGGGCCGGCGCACGACGTGCTGCTCCGCCCGTACGCGCTGGCGCGGGCGGCGGTGACGAATGGCGACTGGGCGGCGTTCGTCGCCGACGGCGGCTATTCGACCCCGGCGCTGTGGCTGTCCGATGGCTGGGCATGGGTGCAACGCGAGGGCATCGCGGCCCCGCTGCACTGGCGCGGCGATGACGCGATGACGCTCGCCGGGCTGCAGCCGCGCGACGCGAACGCGCCGGTCGCGCACGTCAGCTTCTACGAGGCCGATGCCTTCGCGACCTGGGCGGGTGCGCGCCTGCCGACCGAGCACGAGTGGGAAGTCGCGGCGCAGGGCAGCGACGCCTGGGCCGGCAACCAGCTCGACACTCCCGGCCCGGTCGCTCCCGTCGGCGGCACGGGGCTGTTCGGCGACGTCTGGGCGTGGACCGCGAGCGCCTTCCTGCCCTACCCCGGCTTCCGCCCCGCTGCCGGCGCAGTCGGCGAGTACAACGGAAAGTTCATGTCCGGACAAATGGTGCTGCGCGGCGCGTCGTGCGCCACCCCCCGCGGCTCGTCGCGCGTGACGACACGCAACTTCTTCTACCCTCACCACCGCTGGCAGTTCAGCGGCGTGCGTCTCGCAAAGGATCTCTGACTATGGCGAGCCGCCCGCAGGACGACATGCCCGGCGATTTCGGCACTGCGGTGCTGACCGGGTTGGCCGCGACGCCGAAGACGATCCCGGCGCGCTATTTCTACGATGCCAAGGGCTCGGCGTTGTTCGAGGCGATCACCGACCTGCCCGAATATTACCCGACGAGGACCGAGATCGGACTGCTGACCGCACACGCCGGCGAGATCGGCGCGACCGTCGGGGAGGGCCGCGCGGTGGTCGAGTTCGGCTCGGGCTCGTCGGTCAAGACGCCGCTGCTGCTGCGCGCCGTCGCGCCCTCGGCCTATGTCCCGATCGACATCTCGGCGGCCTTCATGGCCGAGTCGGCGGCTACTTTGGGCGCGGCGTTTCCGGGCCTCGCGGTGCACCCGCTGGCAGGCGACTTCACCCAGGCGCTGCGCCTGCCGGCTCAGGTCGAGGGCATGCCCAAGCTCGGCTTCTTCCCCGGCTCGACGCTCGGCAACGCCGCACCTGCCGCGGCGGTCGATCTGCTGCGCGCCTTCGCGGCGACCCTGGGCAGCGATGCGTGGCTGGTCATCGGCCTTGACCTGCGCAAGGACCGGCGCGTGCTGGAGGCGGCGTACGACGACGCGCAGGGCGTCACCGCGGCGTTCAATCTCAACCTGCTGGCGCGCATCAACCGCGAGCTCGGCGGCACGATCGACGTCTCGGCCTTCCGTCACCGCGCGCGCTGGAACGGCGACGCGGGGCGGATCGAGATGCACCTCGAGGCGGTGCGCGACGTTGCGTTCGACGTGCTGGGCCAGCGCTTCACGCTGGTCGCGGGTGAGACGATCCACACCGAGAACAGCCACAAATGGACCCTCGACGAGGCGCGCCTGCTGGCCCGCGCCGGAGGATGGACGCCCGTTACCGTGTGGATCGACGCGGGCGCAAAGTTCGGCCTGCACCTGTGGCGCGTCGCGAGCGGTAGCGCGGAGCCTTAAGGCAGGCCCGTCAGCTTGTGCGTCTGCAGCGACAGTCGCCAGCGCGGGTTGTCCAGACAATAGGCGATCGCGGCCTGAGTGTTCGCCTCACGCGCCGGGCCGTCCATCGGCTGCAGGAAGAAATGCTCGAACGCGAGCCCCTCGAAGCGTTCGGGCATCGCGAGGGGCTGGGGGTAGACCAGCTTCAGTTCGTCGCCCGTCGTCAGCGCCAGCGGGGCGGCGGCCTTCGGGCTGACGCAGACCCAGTCGAGGCCCGGCGGCGCTGCCTGCGTGCCGTTGGTCTCGACGCCGACCGCGAAGCCGCACGCGTGAAGCGCGTCGATCAGTGCGCGATCGAGCTGCAACAGCGGCTCGCCGCCGGTGCAGATGACGAGGCGGTGGTCGGGCCCCGGCCCCCACGCCGCTTCAACCGCAGCCACCAGCCCGGCGCAGTCGAACTTGCCGCCGCCTGGCCCGTCGGTGCCGACGAAATCCGTATCGCAGAAGGTGCACACCGCACGGTGGCGGTCGGCCTCGCGGCCCGTCCACAAATTGCACCCGGCGAAGCGCAGGAAGACCGCGCGACGGCCCGT
Organism: Glacieibacterium frigidum; assembly: GCF_007097155.1. Lineage (GTDB taxonomy): Bacteria > Pseudomonadota > Alphaproteobacteria > Sphingomonadales > Sphingomonadaceae > Glacieibacterium > Glacieibacterium frigidum. The sequence goes on along the minus strand of NZ_VJWA01000002.1, from coordinate 842,680 downwards.
CTGCGCGCCTTCGCCCTGCAGCGTGACGTAGAGTTCCTTGACGGTGTAGGTCACAGCGCCGGGTCCGGCACCCCGGCTTCGGCGAACCCCTTGGCGCGGAGGCGGCACGAGTCGCACGACCCGCACGGGCGGCCGTCGACCGGATCGTAGCAGCTCCACGTCAGCCCGAAATCGACCCCCAGCCGCGCGCCCTCGCGGACGATGTCGGCCTTGGTCATCGCCGCCAGCGGGGTGTTCACGGCGAAGCGGTCGCCCTCGACCCCCGCCTTGGTGGCGAGGTTGGCCATCGTCTCGAATGCCTGCACGAATTCCGGCCGGCAGTCGGGATAGCCCGAATAGTCGAGCGCGTTGACGCCGATGAAAAGGTCGCGCGCGCCCGCCGCCTCCGCCCAGCCGAGCGCCACCGACAGGAAGATCGTGTTGCGCGCCGGCACGTACGTCACCGGGATGCCCGGCGCGACGCCGCTCTTGGGCACGTCGATCGCGTCGGTCAGCGCCGACCCGCCGAAGCCCGACAGGTCGAGCGGCAGCACGATGTGCCGCTCGGCATAGACGGCGGCGACGCGGGCGGCGGCATCGAGCTCGATGCGGTGGCGCTGGTTATAGTCGATGGTCAGCGCGAGGATGCGAAAGCCGCGCTCGCGGGCGATCGCCGCGACGGTCGTCGAGTCGAGTCCGCCCGACAGCAGGACGACGGCGAGGGGGGCGGAAACGCTCACCGCGGCGGCGATAGGGCGGCGGCAGGGCCCCGGCAAGCCTGCGGCCTTGTTTCGGGTCGGCAATGCCGCTAGGCTCAACGCCGCTACAGGGGAAAAAGGCGCTGACGGTCGGGGCACGGGCGCCCCAGGCCAGAGCCCGGCAACGACCGTCCCCCGCAGGTCTGGCGGTTGCTTGGGGGGTTCCGGCATGGCGCGGTTCGTCGCGCATCTCTTGACTGCAGCAGGCCTCGTCACCTGCGCCAGCGGTGCGTTCGCGCAGAACGCGACCGGCCTGCCGACGCGCGACGAGCTCAATCCCGCGCAGCGCACGCCGCAGGTGACGCAGCAGCCCGACCTGTTCTCGCTGCCCGCGCCCGGCCCGTGCCCGCTCGCCTCGTCGACGCTGACGATCGATTTCAAGGGCGGGAAGTTCTCGCACCTGACCGGCGTGCCGCCCGAGACGCTCAGCCCGGCGTGGGCGGGCATCGTCGGCAAGACGGTGCCGCTGTCGAGTCTGTGCCAGGTCCGCGACCGCATCGCCGAGCTGCTGTTTAAGTCGGGCATCCTGGCGCGCGTCGAAATCCCCGAGCAGCGCATCGACGGCGGTGTCGTGACCTTCGAGGTCATCGAGGCGCAGGTGACGAGCGTCCGTGTCACGGGCGCGGCGGGGCCGGTCAAGGCGCGGATCGACGATTACGCGTCGAAGCTGCGCGGCATGAAGCCGTTCAATCTGGCCATCGCGCAGCGTTACCTGCTGCTCGCGTCGGACCTGCCGGGCCTGCGCATCCGAACCATCGTCCGGCCGGCGAAGGCCGGCGGGCGCGGTGCGGTCGATATCGAGATCAACGTCACCCGCAACCCCGTCACCGTCACGTTCAACACGCAGAACTACAACAGCCGCACCGTCGGGCGCTTCGGCGCGCTGGCGCGCGTCGACTTCAACAGCCTGACCGAGGCGGGCGAGCGCACGACCTTCGTGTTCTACCGCACGATCCCCGACAACGAGCAGTTCGTCGGCCAGCTGATCGAGGAGTTACGCATTGGCGGCGACGGGCTGCTGCTGCGCGGCTCGATCGCCTACGGCGAGACGCGGCCCGGCGACGTCGTGGCGCCGCTCAACATCCGCTCGATCTCGACGGTCGGCAGCCTCGAGCTCAGCTATCCGCTGATCCGCCTGCGCCGCGAGACACTGACCTTGGGCGGCGGCATCGAGGCGATCAGCCAGAAGGGTGCGGTGCGCGGCGGCGCTCGCTTTACCGAGGACGACCTGCGCATCGGCTATGTCCGTGCCGATTACGAGGTGCGGCCGTTCATCGGGGTCAATCAGGCGGTGTTCGGCGGCGAGGTGACGCTGCGCAAGGGCTTCGGCTTCCTGGGTGCGAGCGACAAGGGCTCGTTCCTGCTGTCGCGGCAGGACGGTGATCCTGAGGCGTTCGTGGTGCGCGCCTCGGGCCGCGCGCTGCTGCCGCTGGGCCAGCGCTTCAGCCTGTTCGCACGCGCCGAGGCGCAGCTCGCGAGCGATCCGCTGCTGGCGTACGAGGAACTGCCGATCGGCACGCTGACCATCGGCCGCGGCTATGATCCCGCTTCGGCATCGGGCGACAGCGGCATCGCGGGGGCGTTCGAGGCGCGTATCGCGCCGCTCGCGCTGGGCAGCAAGGCGGCGATCAGCCCCTATGCCTTCTTCGACGTCGCGCACGTGTCGAACAAGAATAACGCCGGCTTCGAGGGCACGCTGACCTCGGTCGGCGGCGGGGCGCAGATCCGCTTCGCCAACCGCATGCTGCTCGATCTCGCCTATGCCAAGCCGCTCGACCGCGGCGCGCAAGCGCAGCGTCCGCCGGGGCGCGTGCTCGTCAATCTCACCGTTGCGTTCGACTAGGGAGCCGCTCATGGCCAGCCGCCATCGCCTGCTCGCCCGCACCGCACTCGGCAGTGTCGCGTTGCTCGCCGCGGGGCCGGGCTTCACCCTGCCGGGCAGCCCGGTCAACGTCGCGGTCAATCCGGGCGGTACCGCGCCGGTCATTACCAACCCCAACGCCAGCACGCTCGACATCGACTTCAACGCGGCGCGCACGGTGCTGCAGTACAACGGCTTCACCGTCGGGCAGGGCGAGACGGTCAATTTGCGCTTCGATGCGCGCAGCGACATCGGCGTCATTCACAATGTCGGGCAGGAGGCGCTGTCGGTTGATGGCGTGCTGCGCAGTTATGTCGGGCAGCAGTTCGGCGGCAACGTCTGGCTGTTGTCGTCGACCGGCGTGTTCTTCGGGGCCAATGCGCAGGTCGATGTCGGCGGGCTGGTCGCCTCGACCGCGATCCCGACGAACCTGTTGTCGACGCAGGGCGGTTTCCTCGACACCACGACGTTGTCGTTCGACTTCGCCAATGGCGCGGGCCAGGTCACCGTCGGCGAGGGCGCGCGGATCACCGGCAACGGCGGCAGCCTGGCGTTCATCGCGCCGAGTGTCCGGACCGGTTCGGGGTCGACCGTTGGCGGCGGTGGCAATACCTCGGTGCTGTACGGTGCGGCCGAGCGCTTCACGGTGCGCTTCGTGCGCGAGGCGGGCAACGACCTCGACCTGCTCGATTTCGAGGTGCCGGGGCTCAGCGCAGGGTCGGACAGCAGCGTGCCGCTGTCGATCCTGGGCACCACCCAAGCGGGCAATATCTACCTCGCCAGCGTCGGCAAGGTCGCGACGGTCAGCGCGGTGCTCAGCGTCGACGCGTCGCTGATCGCGACGAGCGCGGGCGTCGAGGGTGGGTCGATCGTCCTGACCTCGGGCGGCGGCATCGCCAACCGTGCTGCGGCGCCCGTGTTCACCGACGGCTATTACCGTCAGTCGATCGACGCGCGCGGCGACTTCATTGCGGACAGGTCGATCACCGCGCAGGCAACCGGTGACGTGTTCGCGTTCGGCAACATCCGTGCGACGACGGGGTCGATCCGGATGACCGGCACGACCGTGCACGGCTTCTCGCTGACGGCAGGGCAGGACATCGTGCTGCGCGCCGGCGACGCGCTCGGTAGCACGGCGGGCTACGGCTATGGCTATGGCTATGGCCAGCCGTACGGGCCGCAGGGCGGCTTCGTCGGCTTCGACATCGTGTCGGCGGGCGACGACGTGCTGGCGGTGGCATGGAACGGCGACGTCTCGCTGAACAGCGTCCTGCTGGCGGGTACGGGCCCCGACGCGGCGAGCGATCCGCTCGGGCTGGACGCCGCGAACGACGGCCGCCGCCTGCTGATGCGCACGACGGGCGACTTCGGCGATGTTCGTCTCGGCTTCACGGGCGAGGGCACGACCAACGCGCTGACCGGCGGCACTGAAGCGCGGCTCGAAAGCACCGGACTGATCCGTGTCGTGTCGAGCGGCGCGGTGACGCTGACCGAGGCGATCGCCAACGGCACGGGCTCGTCGAACCTCGACTTCACCGAATTCGCGACCGAGGGCGCGCTCAACATCGGGTCGGTCACCGCGAAGGGTGCGATCGTCGCGACGTCCAGCGCGAGCGTCACGATCGGCAGCGCAACGACCAGCTTCGACAGTCGCGACAACGGCCAGATCGCGGTGCGCGGCGGCACGACCGCGACGCTGACCAGCGCCGACGCAGCGAGCGACGTGATCGTCATCGCCAACGGCGATGCGACGGTCGGCACGGTACGGGCCGGCGACGACGTCATCGTCCGCGCCTTTGGCGGCACCGCGCGGCTGAACGGTGCGCGGGTCGCGACCGGCGACACCCAGAACGGCGACGAGGGCGAGGGGTTCTACGGCCCCGACAGCGACGGGAATCTGATCAATACGGGCTATGGCTACGGCTATGGTTACGGCTTCCGGATCTTCGGCGACCTGGACTTCGATAGTGATTTCAACGGCCGCCGCGTCGACCTTCGCGCGCTGACGCTGTTTCAGGGCGAAGGCGTGTCGGCTCCGGGCCTCGACGCGTTTCTCGGGCTCGGCACCGGGCGGGTCATCGACGCGACCGACGTGCGGGTCGAGGCCGACCGGGACGCGTTCATCGACCTGCTCGGCGACGCCCGTGTCGACAATCTCGTCGCGGGCCGGAACGTCGTCGCGACGGGTGCGGAGGGCCTCTACGTCGGCTTCATCGAAGCCGGGCTCGATGCCGGCATCACCGCGCGCGCCGGCGACGCCTATGTGTCGTCGGGCGGGGTCGGGCGAGACCTCACCATCACGGCACCCGGGGGCGAAGCCGGCTTCGGCGAAATCGGCGTCGGCCAGGACCTGTTGCTCAGCGGCGTCACCGCCAGCCTGGGCTTCCTCGGCGGCTATCAGGACGCCGGCGGCCCGCGCGACGTCACAGTGCGGACCACCGGCGGCGACATCTTCCTGTCCAGCCTCGACGCTGGGCGCGACATCGTCCTCGATGCGGTCGGCGACGTCGATGCGTTCGGGCTCGATGCAGGTGGGTCGATCCGCGTCACGGCGACGGGCGACGCGACTTTCGGCCTCGGTCAATTCGGTCGCGGCGAACCCGGGCAGATTCTCGCCGATCTCGATCTGACGGTCACCGCCGCGAACATCCTGATCCGCCCGGGCACCAGCTTTCGCGCCGGTCGCGACGCGACGCTGACCGCGACGAGCAGCGTCGATATCCAGACCCTGGCAGAGGCCGGCGACGATTTCCGCGTGACCGCACCGACGATCGTCATCGACGGTCTCTATGCCGGCAGCGGCGAGGGCACGCCGGGTCCCGACAGCGAGGGCGACGGCCGGAACATCGTGCTGGCCGGCACGACGATCGACGCGATCCGTCTGATTGCCGACACCGACGTGCGTGCCACGGCGACGGGCCGGATCGGCATCGGCGATGCCAACTGCGAGGGCGAATGCGACCCCGGCATCGTGCGCGCCGGGCGCGACGTGCTGCTGTCGGGCGCCAGCTTCCGCCTCGACGCCCCGATCGACGCCGGGCGCGACGCCAGCCTGTCGTCGACCACCGGTTCGCTCGACCTCAGCGACGAGGACGTCGACGCCGACCGCGACCTGATCCTGACCTCGACCGGCGGCATCATCCTGGGCTTGGCACGCGCCGAGCGCGACCTGCGGTTAACCGCAGCGACTTCCGTCGACGCCGACGAACTGGACGCCGGGCGCGATATCCGGGTCAGTGGCGCCGACATCCGGCTCGGCCGCGCCTATTCGGGTCAGGGGGAAGGTGGCGCCGGCAGCATCGTGCTGACGGGCGGCACCATCACGGCGGCGGATCTCGACGCTAATAACGGCGATGTGCGGGCCACCGCGACCGGCGCGCTGACGATCTCGCAGTCGGTCTGCAGCTTCTGCCAACGGTCCGGCATCCTGGCAGATGGCGACATCGTGCTGAGCGCCGCGTCGATCGCGCTCGAAGGCGCCCTTGACGCCGGGCGCGATCTCAACCTGACGACGACCGGCGCCGGCTTCACCCGCCTGGTGCCCTTAAACGCGGGTCAGGACGTGATCGTCGATGCGGCTGGCGCGCTCGACCTCGGCCCAGTCAGCGCCGGGCGCGACGTCGTGCTGACAGGCGCGAGCGTCAGCGTGAACCAGATCCTGCCCGGGCGCGACGCGCGCGTCACGGCGCGCACCGGCAATGCGGTCGTCGGCACGGCGCGTACCCCACGCGACCTGACCGTGCTGGCGGCGATGGGGCTGGCGTCGATCGGTACCGCGAACGTCGGCGGCAAACTGCTGCTCAGCGGCGCGACGGTGGCGCTCGGCAGCGTCGGGGCCTTCGTACCGGCAGGCTACGGCTATGGGTATGGCACGCCGGTGCCGACGTTCGACATCACGATCGCGGCGACCGCGGGCGGCTTCAGCTATGGCGGCACGCTGGCGGCGGCGAACGATCTGCGCATCACGGTCAGCGGCGCGCTGGCGCTGAGCGGCACGACGACCGCCGTGCGCGACATCGTCCTTGACGGCGGCAGTGTCACGGTGGCGGGCGCGAGCGCTGGCCGCGACCTGGGCATCACGGCACGGACGGGCGCGCTAACCGCGTCGGCGGTGCTCGCGGCGGGCGACGACGTGCGGCTGACCGGGCCGTCGATCGACGTCGGCGAGATCATTGTCTCGACCGCGAAGGACGATACCGAAGGCGATGGGCGGCGGATCGTCCTCGCGGGCGGCAGCGCGACGCTGACTGGCGCGACCGCGCCCGACCGCTTCGACGCGACGCTGACGGGCACGCTGACCACGGGCACCGGCACGGTGACCGCGGCGGCGATCCGCGTCGACGCGGGTGCGATCACGCGCACCGTGCCGTCGTCCTCGACAGCCTTCGCGGGCGCGACCGGGGTCGTGCTCAATGCCACCGGAGCGATCGATACCGGCGGCGTGACGAGCAGCGGCGGCACGGTCGCGGTCGATGCCGGCGGCGCACTGCGCCTGCGCGGCGGGGTATCCGCACCGGTCGTCACGCTGGCGGGCGCGAGCGTGCAGCTCAATTCGAATGTCAGCGGCGCACAGCTGCTCGGCGTCACGGCACGCAGCGGCGACGTCAACGGCGGTTCGCTCGATTCGGACGGCGACGTAACCGTCACCGCGAGCGGCGGCATCGCGCTCAGCTCGGCACGCGCCGGCGACGACATAGTGCTGACGGCGGGCGGCCCGGTCACCGTCCTCGGATCGCTCGTCGCGGGCTTGACGGGAGAGGGAGTCGCCGGCGCCGATAGCGAGAGCGACGGGCAGAATATCCGCGTCACCGGCGGCGCGGTCACGCTCGCGACCCTCGACGCGCCGACCGACGCGGTGGTCACCGGCGACAGCGTCGCGATCTCCTACATCGGGACACGCCGCGATACGATCGTCACCGCGCGGACCGGCGACGCACTGGTCAGCAGTGCCGCGGTGCGCCGCGACCTGCGCGTCTTGGCGGCGAACGGCCTGGCGCGGATCGGTTTTGCGACGGTCGGGCGTGACCTGCTCCTCAGCGGGCTCCGGGCCCAGCTTGGCGGCTTGAGCGGCTATCTCGACGGCTATGGCTACGGCTATGGCCAGCTGATCCCGACACGCGACATTACGATTCTCGCGACCGCGGGCGACTTCGCCTTCGCGGACACGCTGGCGGCTGACCGCGACCTCGACATTCGCGCCAGCGGGCTGTTGACGCTGGGCACCGTGACGGCGCGCGACGACGTTCGGCTGGGCGGCGGCGCGGTGACGGTCGCGACGGCGCGCGCACTCGGCGGCACCGACAGCGAGGGCGACGGATCGAACCTGGTGGTCACGGCCGCGAGCCTGAACGCCGACGTGCTGAGCGCAGCGACCGACGTGCGGATCAACACCAGCGGCGCGGCGACGCTGGCGCAGAACGACGGCGGCGTCGATGCACGCGATATCATCGTCGATGCCGGCGCGCTGACGACCGGCCGAATGACCGCGACGCATGACCTGCGCCTCAACACCAGCGGCAACCTGACCGCGACCGCCAGCCAGAGCGCCGGGCGCGACGCGCTGATCGACGCGGGCGGCACCGCTGCGATGGTGTCGGCAAGCTCGGTGCGCGACTTCATCGTGACAGGCGCTAGCCTCGACCTCGGCACCGTGTCGGCGGGGCGCGACCTGACCGCGACGGCGCGGACGGGGGTGCTGCAGATCGGCACCGCGACCGCGGGCGGCGATCTGCGCCTCGCGGGCCCCGACGTGCGCATCGTTAAGGCGACCTCGACCGGCGCGGGCGCCGATACCGAGGGCGACGGCAGCAACATCGTCGCGACCGGCGGCGCGGTCCGCATCGACGGCGCGAGCGCGGCGACCGACCTGGCCGTCACGGCTACGGGCCTCGCGAGCGTTGGTGCCGCGCAGGGCGGCGCGACGGCAGGGCAGGATATCATCCTGAACGGCGCGACGCTGGAGTTCGGCAACCTCGTCGCGGCGCGCGACCTGTCGCTGACCGCCACCGCAGGCGGGATCGGCGAGACCGTGGGGCTCAACTCGGCGATCAGCGCCGGGCGCGACTTGCGCCTCGATGCAGCCGCAGGTCTGACTGCGGGGGCGCTCAGCGCGGTCCGCGACCTGACGGTCATCGCTGCCGCGGTGACGATCGCCGACCTCGGCGCCGGACGCGACGCGTCGGTCATCGCGCGCAGCGGCGCGGTCAATGTCGGCACCGCCACGGCGGGCGACGACCTGCGCTTTGCCGGCGCGACAGTCGCCATCGGCAACGCCACGACGACGGGCGCCGCCGCCGATACCGAGACCGACGGCAGCAGCATCGTCGCGACCGGCGGTGACGTGCGCGTCGACCGCAGCAGCGCCTTTACCGACCTGATCGTCACGGCGACCGGCACCGCGACGGTCGGCGGCGGCGACGGCGGCGCGCGTGCGGCGCGCGATATCGCGGTCAGCGGCGCCACGCTGGTGCTGGGTACGCTCGACGCCGGGCGCGACCTGTCGCTTATCGCAACCGCCAGCGGCTTCAGCGCGGGCACGCTGACGGCGGTGCGCAACCTGACCGTCGACGCCGCGGGACCGCTCAGCTTCGCCAGTGCCGACGCGGGCGGCAATCTGGTGCTGTCGGGCGCCGGTATCGACGGCGGCAGCGCGACCGCGGGCGGCGACGCGACGCTCGACGCGCGCACGGGGACGCTGCGCGCCGGGCTGGTACGCGCCGGCGACGACGTGCGCCTGGCGGGCGCGACCATCGACGTCGAGGAGGCGCGCTCGACGGGCCTGGCCTCCGACAGCGAGGGTGACGGGTCGGACATCGTCGCGACCGGCGGCGCGGTGACGCTCGAGATTGCGGTCGCGGCGAACGACATCCTCGCCACGGGCAGCGGCGTGGTGGCGCTCGGCATCGGGTCGGACGGCAGCCCGGTCGGCGGTGGCAACGTCTATTTCGCGGATGCGGGCGGCGACATCGTCGTCAGCGGCGCGTCGGTGCTGACCGGTCCGCTGAACGCCGACCGCGACATCCGCCTGACCGCGACGGCGGGCGGCATCGACGCGCGCGGCACGCTGACGGCCGGGCGCGACATCGCCGGCTCGGCGACCGGCGCCGTGGCCGCGACGGGCCTCGACGCGACGCGCGACATCGTCATTTCCGGGGCGAGCGCCAACCTCGGCCAGGTCGCGGCGCGGCAGGACGTGCGCGTCACTGCCATCGGCGGCGATGCAGTGGTCGGCAGCGCCGCGGTGCGCCGCGACCTGACGGTGCTTGCCGCGCTGGGCCTCGCGCAGGTCGGCGACGCCGCGGTCGGGCAGGACTTCCTGCTCAGCGGCGCACGCGTCGCGCTGGGGTCGCTTAGCGGCTACACCAATCCGGGCTACGGCTATGGTTACGGCTATGGCTATGGCTTGATCCCGACGCGCGACGTGACGCTGACCGCGACCGCGGGCGACATCACGGGCGGCGCGTCGCTCCGTGCGGCGCGCGACATGCGGATCACCGCGAGCGGCGCGATCGCACTCGGCAATCTGACCGCGGGCGCTCTGCTCGATGCGAATGCCGGCGGCGCGCTCGGCACGGGCGCGCTCGGCGCCGGCGGCGATCTGCGCCTCGCCGGTGCCTCGCTCGCGACCGGCGACGCCAGCGCCGGGGGCGACCTGACCGCGACCGCGCGGACGGGCAATGCGACGCTGGGCAATGTGTCGGCGGGCGACGACGTGCGGATTTCCGCGCTTCTCGACCTGACGCTGGGCAGCGCCGGCGCGACGGGCAACGCGACCGACAGCGAGGGCGACGGTCGCAACGTCATTCTCGACGGCCGTGCCGTCACCCTGGTCTCCGCGACCGCCACCGACGACGTGCGCATCACCGCGACCGGCGCGCTGACCGTCACCGGCGAGGGCATCGCCATCGCCGCGGGCCGCGACGCGATCCTCGTCGCCCCGAGCCTCAGCCCGGGCGGCATCTCGGCGGGCCGCGACCTGTCGCTGACCGCGACCGCCAGCGGCATCGCGGCGGGCGACCTTAGCGCGGCGCGCGACCTGACCCTCGATGCGGCGGGCGCACTGACCTTCGGCAATCTCAACGCGGCGCGCGACCTGAGCCTCGCGGGCGCGTCGGTCGCAGGCGGCGTCGTCGTCGCGGGCGGCGACCTCAACGCCACGGCGCGCAGCGGTGCGCTCGCGCTGACGCGGGCGACCGCCGGCAACGACGTGCGCCTGACCGGCGCGATCATCGACGCCTATGCCGTCGCGGGCCGCGACCTGTTCGCCACTGGCGGCGCGGTCACGCTGGGCGGTGAGGCGACGCGCGATATCGGCGTCATCGGCACCGGCCTGACCCTGCGCGGACCCGACCGGCAGGGCGACGCCATATTGACGGCGGGCGACGACGTGCGGATCGCCGTCGGCAGCGGCGCGGTCACCGGCCAGTCGATCACCGCGGGCGGCGGCGCCGACAGCGAGGGCGACGGCGGCAATGTCGTCATCGACGCGGGCTCGATCGTCGTCGACGCGGTGTTCGCGACGACCGACGTGGTGCTGACTTCGGCCGGCGCGCTGACGACGGGCGGCGGCATCTCGGCGGGGCGCGACGTGCTGCTGACCGCCGCGAGCCTCGCGCCGGGCAGCATCTCGGCCGGGCGCGATCTTGTGCTGACCGCGACTGCGGGCGACATCGCGGCGGGCGACCTGTCCGCGGCGCGCGATCTGATCGCCGATGCGACCGGCACGCTGGGCTTCGGCTCGCTGACCGCGACGCGCGACCTCGTGCTGACTGGCGCCAGCCTCGACGGCGACGCGGCGACCGCCGGGCGCGACGTCACGGTCACGGCGCGCAGTGGCAATGCCGTGCTCGCCGACACGCGCGCGGGCGACGACGTGCGCGTCACCGCTGCGCAGGACGCGACGCTAGGCGCCGTGGTCGCGAGCGGCGCGGGGACCGACACCGAGGGCGACGGGTCGAACATCGCCGTCGCGGCGCGCGGCATCACCCTGACCTCGGCGAGCGCGCCGACCGACATCCGCCTGACCGCGACCGGTGCGCTGTCGGTCACCGGGACTGGCACGGGTGTCGTCGCGGGCCGCGATGTCGTGCTCGTCGCCGCCAGCCTGGCGCCCAGCGGCATCTCGGCGGGGCGCGACCTGTCGCTGACCGCGACCGCGGGCGACATCGTCGCGGGCGACCTGACTTCGGCGCGCGACCTGATCGCCGACGCCAGCGGCGCACTGCGCTTCGGCGGGCTGACCGCGGCGCGCGACTTGATCCTGACCGGCGCGAGCCTCGACGGCAGCGGCGCGACCGCCGGCGGCGACGTCACCGCCACGGCACGCAGCGGCGGCATCGTGCTCGCCGACACGCGCGCCGGGGACGACGTCCGCGTCACCGCGGCGCAGGACGTGACGCTGGGCGGCGTCGCCGCGACGGGCGAAGGCCTCGATAGCGAGGGCGACGGGTCGAACATCGTCATCGGCGGGCGCGCCGTCAGCCTGACCGCCGCGACCGCGCCGACCGACGTGCGCGTCGTCGCGAGCGGAGCCCTGACCATCGCCTCTGCGGCGAACGCCGTGGTGGCCGGGCGCGACGCGATCCTGACCGGCGCGACCGTGTCGCCAGGCGGCGTGTCGGCAGGGCGCGACCTGATCTTCACCGCGACCGAGGGCGGCATCGCGGCGGGCGACGTCAGCGCGGCGCGCGACCTGATCGCCGACGCGGCGGGGGCGCTGACCTTCGGCACGCTGACCGCGGCGCGCGACCTTGTGCTGACCGGCGCGAGCCTCAACGGCGGCACCGCGCGCGCCGGTGGCGACGTCACCGCGACCGCGCGCAGCGGCGGCATCGTGCTGGGCAACACGCAGGCCGGCGACGACGTGCGCCTGTCGGCCGTGCAGGATGTCGCGCTCGGCGGCGTCGTCGCGACCGGCCTCGGCACCGACAGCGAGGCGGACGGCTCCAATGTCATCATCGGCGGGCGCGACGTGACGCTCGTCTCGGCAAGCGCCCCGGGCGACGTGCGGATCACCGCCAGCGGCGCGCTCGGTGTCACCGGCGAGGGCAATGCGATCAGCGCGGGCCGCGACGCGGTCCTGAGCGCGGCGAGCCTTAGCCCGGCGGGTGTCTCGGCGGGGCGCGACGTCTCGCTGACCGCCACCGCGAGCGGCTTCACCGGCGGCACGCTGGGCGCGGTGCGCAACCTGACGATCAGCGCGGCGGGGCCGCTCAGCTTCGGCACCGCGACCGCAGGTGGGGCGCTGACCCTCACCGCGACGAGCATCGCCGGCACCACCGCCACGGCGGGCACCGACCTGACCGCGACTGCGACCGACGCGCTGTCGCTGACGTCCGCGACCGCAGGTGACGACGTGCGCCTGACCGGCGGCAGCCAGTCGCTCGGGCAGGTCCGCGCGACGGGCCTCGCGGCCGACAGCGAGGGGGATGGCTCGAACGTCGTGCTGGCGGGCGGCGCGATCACCGCCGCGCAGCTGAGCGCCGCAAACGATATCGGCGTCACCGGCACTGGCGCCGTCAGCATCGCGCAGGCGAGCGCGAGCCGCGACGTGACCGTCACCGGCGCCAGCGTCGGCGGGGCGCTGCAGCTGTCGGGCCGCGACATCGCGGTCACCACGGGCGGGGCGTTCGCCGCGACCGCCGGCCTCGTCGCGACCCGCGATCTGCGCCTCACTGCGGGCACGACGCTCAGCTTCGCGCAGCTCACCGCGGCGCGCGACCTGATCCTGACTGCACCGATCGTGCAGGGCGGCACCGCGGTCGCGACGCGCGACCTGACCGTCGTCGCGACGACCCGCATCGCCGGCGACCGGTTCGAGGCGGGCCGCAACCTCAGCCTCGACCCCGACGAGGCGATCACCGCCGCCGTCGTCCGCGCCGGAGGGGACGCGACGCTGATCGGCCGCTCGATCGATGTCGGCACCCTCGATGTCGGCGGCGTGACCTTCGCACAGGCGACCAACGGCGGCATCGCGCTCGACACCTTCACCGGGCGCGGCGCTGCGACGCTGATCGCCACCGGGCGCGTCAGCCTGGGGGCGTCGACGACGGGGGCCCTGCGGATCGTCGGCGGCGACCTCGACGTGCGCCGCAGCCTCGTCGCGTCGGCGCTGCAGGTCGAGACGCCGGGCCGCATGGTTCTCGGCGGGGCGGAGGGCGACAGCGGCTTCGTGCTCGCCGCCGCCGATATCGCGCGCCTGCGCATCGCCGGCACCGCGAGCTTCTACGCCGCGCTGACCACCGGCCAGGGCGACGGCCAGGGCGCGGGGGGCGACCTGATCGTGCGCGACTTCGGCTACAACCCCGCCGACCTGCCGCGCCTCGCGCTGTTCGCCGACCGCAGCCATGCCGTCGACGTCCAGGGCCGCGTCCTGCCCAGCGTCAACGGCGGCTTCATCCAGATCGGCGACGCCAACCCGCTCGGCCGCTTCCGTCCCGACTCGGTCTTTGTCTCGGGCAGCTTCGGCTTCGCGGAGCTCGACGTGAACTGCTTCGGCAAGGTCGTCGCGGTCGGCGAGCTGGCGTTCTACGCGGTCAACGACGTGATCTTCGGTCTCGCCGATTTCCGCGCCGCGGTGCGCGCGACGCCGGCCGCCGACATCGACGTGGCGGGCGGTGTCCCCGCCGTTGCCGGCCCGCGCGACGACCGGCTGTTCGCGGTCGCCAACCGCTTCACCGTCGATGCCGCAGGCAAGATCGTCTCGCAGAATACCGCGAGCAGCCAAGGCAACTACGTCGGCCTGTTCTTTAACGGCACCGGCGCGAGCCAGCCGATCGTATCCCTGGGCAACGCGCGCGCGATCGACCTGTCGGGCAGCCTGGTCGACAGCGCGGGCAATTTGCGCTCCGGCCCGACGGTGGCGTTCGCGGGCGAGCTCGGCAGCGGCAACGGCGGCACCGCGATCTTCAACGGCTGCGCGATCGGCGCGACGACCTGCGGCGGGGGCGGCAGCGGCGCGACCCCGTCCGAGGCGCTGCGGCTGGAGGATTATACCCCGCCGCGCCCGATCGACATCACCGACCAGCCGCTGTCGACCGTGCTGATCGTCGACCAGCAGCCGGGCGCCACCGACACCTATGTCGTCGAAGGCGCGGGCGGCGGCATCGTCATCCGGCGGCGGCCCGGCGGGAACTGACCGTCGCCCACGGGTGTCCGCTCGACGATAATCGGCGAATCGGATAACCTCCCGTGATGCTTGCCGTTCTGGTCGCGCTCCTCGCCGCACCGGTCGCCGCCGCGCCGCCGGAGGCGGAGGCGGTTTCCGGCCCGACGATCGTCGTCACCGCGACGCCGATCGCGACGCTGAAGGCCGCGCACGACCGTTGCCTCCAGTTCCGCTGCACGCCCGCCGAGGATATCGCCGCGACCCTCGCCTATTCGGAGGCGCTGTTCGTCGCCGGCGAGTACAAGGCGGCGCGCGGCGCGCTGTCCCGCTCGATCCGGCGCAACCGCCAGTTCGCCCCGGCCGAGCCGGTCGCGGTGTCGCAGCTGTACCGCGCATCGTCGCGCGTCTCGATCCACATCGGCGATGCCGAGCGCTATTCGACCGACGTGCGCCGGATCGTGCGGTCGTTGAAGGCGGGTACGATTCGTGACGAGGCGGAGATCCTGCTCGCCGAGATCGAGGCCGCCGACATGAAGCTCAAGCTCGGCGACCCTCGCACGTCGGACTATCTGCTGCGATCGGCCGAGCGGCGGGCTACCGCGGCGGGCCTGACGCAGATCGCGGCGATCACGCGGCTGCGCCGCGCGTGGCTGCCCTATTTCACGCGCGGCGACCGGCGCGCGGCGATCGCGCAGCTCAGGCCCATCACGGCGCTGCCCGGCGCCGACCTGGCCGCCATCCGCATCGCTGCACGCGTCCTGATCGTCCGCCTGTCGTCGAAGCCGACCAAGGCACCCGACCTGAGCGTCCTGACGGCGTCGCCCGACCCGCTGCCGGAGCGGCAGATCCTCCTGTGGACTCCCGAGTTCAAGCTGCCGCGCATTGAGAATTTCGGCGCAGCGCTCGACAGGCGGGCGACGTCATCGGCTGCCGGCGGCGGTTTTCAGGACAAATGGGCGGATATCGCCTTTCGCGTCCGCGCCGACGGGACGGTCGACGAGGTGACGGTCCTGCGCAGCGAGGGCAACGCGGCCTGGCTGCCGATCGCGACCGGCCAGGTCGCCGGCCGGCTCTATTCGCCGCTGCCGCGCGCCGCTGCCGCCGCCGACGACGCGGGCGACTACCGGATCGAGCGGCACACCTATACGTCGTATTTCGGCAGCAAGAAGGGCAGCCGGGTCAGGGCCAGGGACGGCATCCCGCGCATCGAGGTCCTCGACCTGACGGCGTGACGTAGCTTGGCGCCGACTTGCGACACTGGCCTCCCCCGCCGCACCTCGCTACCACCGCAGCCGTGACCAGAACCTCCGGCCCCCTCGACGACCTGCTGATCGTCGACCTGTCGCGCGTGCTCGCCGGGCCGTATGCAACGCTGGTGCTCGGCGATCTGGGGGCGCGGATCGTCAAGGTCGAGCGGCCCGATGGGGGCGACGACAGCCGGGCGATCGGGCCGTTCGACGCCAAGGGGCAGTCGGCCTATTTCGCCAGCGTCAACCGCGGCAAGGAGTCGATCGCGCTCGACCTGAAGGCGCCGCGCGACCGCGACGTGTTCGAGGCGCTGCTGGCCCGCGCCGACGTGCTCGTCGAGAATTACCGGCCGGGCACGATGGCGCGGCTGGGCTATGGCTGGGACGTGCTGCACGCGCGGCATCCGCGGCTGATTTATGCCGCCGCCAGCGGCTTCGGCCAGACCGGCCCCGACGCGCCAAAGGCGGCGTACGACATGGTCGTCCAGGCGATGGGGGGGATCATGTCGGTCACCGGCCACCCGGGCGGGCCGCCGACGCGGGTCGGGACGTCGGTCGGCGACATCACCGCGGGGCTGTTCACCGTCGCGGGCATGCTGGCGGCGGTGCACCACCGGACGCGGACGGGGGAGGGGCTGTTCGTCGATGTCGCGATGCTCGACGGGCAGATCGCGATCCTCGAGAATGCGGTGGCGCGCTATGCGGTGACGGGCGTCGCGCCGGGGCCGCTGGGGGCGCGGCATCCGTCGATCACGCCGTTCGCGGCCTATGCCTGCGCCGACGCGCATATCGTCATCGCGGCGGGCAACGATGCGCTGTGGAGTGCGCTGCTCGACGCCCTCGACCTGTCGGCGCTGAAGGCGAACCCGCGCTTTGCGACCAATGCGTCGCGGTCGGAGGCGGCGGACACGGTGGCGACGGTGCTGGAGGCGCGGCTGGGCACCGCGCCGGCCGCGCACTGGCTGGCGCTGCTCGATGCGGCGGGCGTGCCGTGCGGGCCGTTGAACGATGTCGCGCAGGCGCTCGACCTGCCGCAGGTGCGGGCGCGCAACATGCGGGCGAGCACGACCTTCCCGGATGGGTCGCCGCTGCTGTGCGCGGGGAATCCGGTCAAGCTGTCGGGCTATGCGGATCTGCCCGAGAAGCCGGGAGCGCGGGCGCTCGATGCCGACCGGGCGGCGATTTTGGCGGAGTTGGGCCTTTGAACGATCTCGAACTGGCGCACGCGCTCGCCGACGCGGCGGGCGAGGCGATCCGGCCCTATTTTCGGGCGCGCTTCGACATCGAGACCAAGGCCGATGCCTCGCCCGTCACCGCCGCCGACCGCGCCGCGGAGGCGGCGATGCGCGCGCTGATCGAGGCGCACCGCCCCGGCGACGGGGTGATCGGCGAGGAATACGGCGACGACCGGCCCGATGCCGCGCAAGTCTGGGTGCTCGATCCGGTCGACGGGACGCGCGCCTTCATCGCAGGGCGGCCGCTGTTCGGCACGCTGATCGCGCTGATGGACTTGGGGACGCCGGTACTTGGCGTCATCGACCAGTGCATCGCGCGCGACCGGTGGGTCGGGACGGGCGAGGGCACGACGCTCAACGGCGCGCCGGCGCGGGTGCGAAGTTGTCCGGACATGGCGCGGGCCTATCTCGCGACGACGAGCCCGCACGCCTTTCCAGCGGACGACTTCGCTACCTTCGAGCGGCTGCGCGGGCGGGCGCGCGACACGCTCTACGGCGGCGACTGCCACAATTACGGGCTGCTCGCCTCAGGCCACCTCGACCTCGTCGTCGAGGCCGGGCTGAAGACCTTCGACTGGGCCGCACTCGTGCCTGTCGTCACCGGCGCGGGCGGGCGGATGACCGACTGGACCGGCGCGCCGCTGCGCCTCGGCGCCGAGGGCCGGGTGATCGCTGCGGGCGACCCGGCGCTGATCGAACCTGCCGTTGCCGCCTTGGGAGACCGACCGTGATCCGCCTCGCCCTCGCCCTGCTGCTCGCCGCGCCGGCAGCGGCCGAAACCCTGATCGTCGGCAACAAGGCCGAGGACAGCATCAGCCTGATCGATCTCAAGACCGGCCGCGAGCTGCGCCGCCTGCCGACTGCGTCGAAGCCGCACGAGGTCGCGGTCAGCCCCGACGGCGCGCTCGCCGCGGTCGTCGCCTATGGCGGCACGACGATCGACCTGATCGACCTCGCGAGCGGCAAGCAGCTGAGCCGCATCGACCTTTCGCCCAACGCCGCGCCGCACGGCATCGTCTGGCTGCGCGACGGGCGGATCGTCGTGACCACCGAGGGCAGCGACACGCTGACCATCGTCGATTCCGCGTCCGGCCGCGTCACCGGCGCGGTACCGACCGGACAGAAGGGCTCGCACATGGTCGTCGTCTCGCGCGACGCGACGCGCGCCTATGTCTCCAACCTGTCGAGCCGCAGCGTCAGCGTCATCGACCTCTCCAAGGGCGCCAAGCTGCGCGACCTGGTGGCGGGCGACGAGCCCGAGGGCATAGCGCTGACCCCCGACGGGCGCGAGCTGTGGGTCGCAAGCCGCGGCAGCGACGATGTGCGGGTCTATGACACGTCGAGCTTCGCCGAGGTCGCGAAGCTGAGCGTCGGCGACCTGCCGATCCGGCTGGCGATTAGCCCGGACGGGCGGACGGCGATCAGCTCCAACTTCAACGGCGGCGATCTGAGCGTCATCGACGTGCGCGCGCGCAAGGTCGTGCGGACGATCCCGGTCAGCGGAGACAAGGCCGTGCAGCAGGTGACGATCCTGTTCGACGCGACCGGCAAGCGGCTCTACGTCGCCGAGACGGGGGCTGCGCGGGTGGCGGAGGTCGATTTGGCTAGCGGCAAGGTGCTGCGCCGCCTCGCCGCCGGCAAGGGCAGCGACGGGCTCGGCATCTCGCGGGTCAACGTCGCGCGCTAGGGCCGCGCCGGGCTGTCGCGCTCCTCCTGCACCACCGCCGGCGCCGGGTAGTTGGCGGCGGCGAAGGTCGCGGCGATCAGCTTGTTGGTGTCGAACCAGACCTGCCAGAAATGGTCGGTGTGGCAATAGGGGCGGACCGCGAGCAGCGTGCCCATCGCGTTGAAATCGAGGATCTCGACATCGGGCGCGGGGTCGGCAGCGACATTGGGGATCGCCGCGAGTGCGGGCTTGAGCCGTGCGATGGCATCGAGCGGGTCGACGCCGTGCGCGAGCTGCGCGGTGCGCTCGACACGCCGCCACGCATGGGCGGAGAAGTTCTTGATCGTGTCGCCGCTGACCTTGCCGTTGCCGACGATGGTGACGACGTTGTCGGGGCTGGTGATCACGGTGTTGAACAGGCCGATCTCGGTCACCGTGCCCTCGACCCCGCCCGCGACGACGTAGTCGCCGACCTTGTAGGGGCGGAAGATGATCAGGAAGGCGCCCGCTGCGAAGTTGCCGAGCAGCCCCGACCATGCCGCGCCGATCGCCAGGCCGACGCCTGCCAGCAGCGCCGCGAAGCTCGTCGTCTCGACCCCGAAATAGCCGAGGATGGCGACGACCAGTACGATGTTGAGCAGCACGCCCAGGATGTTGGCGATGTAGCGCTGCAGCGTGGGATCGAAATTGCGCGCCGTCAGCACCGCCGACACGGTGCGCGTCGCGATGCCAATCAGCCAGCGGCCGACCATGTAGAGGACGATCGCGCCGATGATCTTGAGGCCGACCGCGGTCAGGATCGGCGCGGTCGTCAGCCACCAGTCGTGAATGTTCATGTCGGTCGCCCCGCGTCGTCGCGATCCCGATACTAGCCCTGCCAGGGTCCCGCGCCAACCCGCCGAGGGATATAAAGATATCTTTATGCTTGCTCCGAGGTCCTTCGCGCACTAGGCGCTGCACGCAACAATCGCATGTCTGACAGGACCCGACTCATGGCCACCGCTCCCGCAACGACCTTCACCGACTATGTCGTCGCCGACATCGGCCTCGCCGACTTCGGCCGCCGCGAGATCGACATCGCCGAGACCGAGATGCCCGGCCTCATGGCGCTGCGCCAGGAGTTCGGCGCGTCGCAGCCGCTGAAGGGTGCGCGCATCACCGGCTCGCTGCACATGACGATCCAGACCGCCGTGCTGATCGAGACGCTGACCGCGCTGGGCGGCGAAGTGCGCTGGGCGACGTGCAACATCTATTCGACGCAGGATCATGCCGCCGCCGCCATCGCCGCGACCGGCGTGCCGGTGTTCGCGATCAAGGGCGAGAGCCTCGCCGACTATTGGGATTACGTCGGGTCGATCTTCGACTGGGGCGACACGACCTGCAACATGATCCTCGATGACGGTGGCGACGCGACGATGTTCGCGCTGTGGGGCGCCAAGCTCGAGGCCGGCGCGACGATGCCCGAGCCCGAGAACGAGGAAGAGGTCGAGATGCAGCGCGCGCTGAAGGCGTTCATCGCGCGCCGTCCGGGCTACCTCACCGAGACCGTCAAGGCGATCAAGGGCGTCAGCGAGGAGACCACCACCGGCGTCCACCGCCTGTACGCGATCGCCAAGAAGGGCGAGCTGCCGTTCCCGGCGATCAACGTCAACGACAGCGTCACCAAGTCGAAGTTCGACAACCTCTATGGCTGCAAGGAGTCGCTGGTCGACGCCATCCGCCGCGGCACCGACGTGATGCTGGCCGGCAAGGTCGCGACCGTCGCGGGCTTCGGCGACGTCGGCAAGGGCAGCGCCCAGTCGCTCCGCAACGGCGGCGCGCGCGTGCTGGTCACCGAGATCGATCCGATCTGCGCGCTGCAGGCGGCGATGGAGGGCTTCGAGGTCGTGACGATGGAGGAGGCGGTGACCCGCTCCGACATTTTCGTGACCGCGACGGGCAATGCCGACGTGATCACCGCCGATCACATGAAGGCGATGAAGAACATGGCGATCGTCTGCAACATCGGCCACTTCGACAGCGAGATCCAGATTTCGGCGCTGTCGAACTACAAGTGGACCGAGGTGAAGCCGCAGGTCGACCTGGTCGAGTTCCCCGACGGCAAGCAGATCATCATCCTGTCGAAGGGCCGTCTGGTGAACCTGGGCAATGCCACCGGCCACCCGAGCTTCGTCATGTCGGCGAGCTTCACCAACCAGACGCTGGCGCAGATCGAGCTGTTCACGCGCCCCGAGCAGTACAAGAACGACGTGTACGTCCTGCCCAAGCACCTCGACGAGAAGGTCGCCGCGCTCCACCTCGAGAAGCTGGGCGTGAAGCTGACCAAGCTGTCGGCGCAGCAGGCGGGCTATATCGGCGTGCCGGTCGAGGGGCCGTTCAAGCCGGATCACTACCGCTACTAAGACGTGACGTGCTTGCACGGTCGATTGACCGTGCAAGCACACGTCACTAGTTTGCGGCGTATGACCCGACGCAGCCAGCAAGCCATCACGATCCGCTCCGACCGGGCGCGCGATGACCTGCGGGTGCTGACGCGTGACGGAAGCAGCCAGGTTCATGTCGTCGAGCAGGCTCTCGCCCTGTTGCGCGCACAGGTTGAGCCCCGTCGCGACGAGGCTGGCGAGCGGCGCGAGCGCGTCTATGCGGCGCTCAGTCGTCTTGCGGCGATCGGCGGTCCCGGCATGGCCGAGTTCGACGCTGCTGAATATGACGAGTTCGGCGATCCGCGCTGATGAGCGCAATGGTTGTCGACACATCGGCTCTTGTTGCCGCTAGTTGGAACGAGCCCGGCTATCAGGACATCGTCGAGGCACTGCTTACCGACCCCGGCTTCATCCCGGCGCCGGTTCTGATCGAATATGAGCGCGTCATCAGCCGCAGGGACGTGCGCGCCAAAGTGCCCGCGGCCGACTTCCTGAATGAGCTCATCACGGCCGGCCTGGTCATACTGCCTTTCGACGCCGCAGCGGCGCAGGCTGCAGTCGATGCCAACGCTCGCTTCGGAAGCGGGACCGGCGCAGGCGGCAAGCTGAATATGCTCGACCTGATGGTCTATGGCGTGGCGAAGGTTCTGGCGTTGCCAATCCTGTGCACGGGCAAGGATTTCACCGCGACCGACGCGCTGATCCATCCTGCCAGCCGCCGCGATTGAAAGTGGAAATCGGCGAAGTAGAGCTGGAGCGCACGGCCGCCGCGCTTGCGCAGGTCCTTCGCCCCGGCGACATCGTCGCGCTCTCGGGTGACCTCGGTGCGGGCAAGACTGGCTTCGCACGCGGCGTCCTGCGCGGGTTGGGCTGGACCGGTGAGGTGCCGTCGCCGACGTTCACCCTGGTGCAGCCGTACGACACGACGCCCGAGGTCTGGCACGTCGACTTGTACCGCCTCGATGATCCGCGCGATGCCGACGCGCTCGGGCTGCTCGAGACCGATGCGGTGCTGCTCATCGAATGGCCCGAGCGGCTGGGGGCGCGGCTGCCGGCGGACGCGTTGCGGTTGCGCATCGACGGGGCGGGGGAGGCGACACGGACCTTGACTTGGGATGTCCCGGCGGGTTGGGAGGGGCGATGGCCGCCCAGATGATTCCGCCCGCCGCGGCCCCCGAATTTCTTGCCCGTCACGGCTGGGCCGGGGCCGAAATCCGGCCGCTGGCAGGCGACGCATCGTTCCGGCGCTACTTCCGTGTGCATGACGGCGGCCGCACCGCGGTGCTGATGGACGCCCCGCCCGAGCACGAGGACAGCCGCCCGTTTCTGGAGGTCGGCGCACACCTCAACGCGCTGGGGTTCGCCGCCCCCGCGCCGCTGGGGGTCGATCTCGACCAGGGGCTGATCCTGCTCGACGATTTCGGCGACGCGCGCGTCAACCCGGTGCTGGCGAGCGACCCGGCGCGCGAAACGGCGATCTACGGCCAGGCGATCGACCTGCTCGCCGCTCTCCACGCCCACCCTGCGCCCCCCTTGCGTGCCTATGACGAGGCCGAGCTGCGTCGTGAGGTGCGGCTGTTCACCGACTGGTACCTGCCCGCCGCCGGCCTGGCCGAGGCGCCCGGTTACGACGCGGCGTGGGACGCGGTCTGGCCGCAGGTGCTGGCGCCCAAGCCGGTGCTGACGCTGCGCGACTATCATGCCGACAATCTGATGCTGCTCCCCGGCGGCGGCCTCGGCCTGCTCGACTTCCAGGACGCACTGGCGGGCCATCCGGCGTACGACCTCGTGTCTCTGCTGCAGGACGCGCGGCGCGATGTTTCGCCGCCGCTCGAGGCCGAGATGCTCGACCGCTACCTCACCGCGGCGGGCGTCGCCGACGCGCAGGCCTTTCGCGCCGCGTATGAAATCCTGGGGGCGCAGCGCAATACCAAGATCATCGGCGTCTTCACGCGCCTGCGGGACCGCGACGGCAAGGGCGGCTACATTCCGCTGCTGCCGCGCGTCTGGGGGCATCTGACGCGCAACCTCGCGCACCCGGCACTCGCTCCTGTCGCGGCATGGTTCGTCGCGAACGTCCCCGCGTCGGCGCGCGCACAGTGAAGCCGCGCTTCGCCGCCCCGCTGGCGCTGCGGCCGGCGATCGACGTCGCGGTGCCGAGCAGCGCGATGGTGCTCGCCGCGGGCTTGGGCAAGCGCATGCGGCCGCTCACCGCCACCCGTCCGAAGCCGCTGATCGAGGTCGCCGGGCGCACCCTGCTCGACCGCGCGCTCGATCATCTGGTGACGGCCGGAGTTGGTCGCGCCGTGATCAACACCCATTATTTCGCCGACCAGATCGACGCCCACGTGCGCGGCCGCCGCGACCTCGACATCCGCCTGTCGGACGAGCGCGGGCAACTGCTGGAGACCGGCGGCGGAGTCACGAAGGCGCTGCCGCTGATCGACGCCGACCCGTTCTATGTGGTCAACAGCGACAATCTCTACGTCGACGGCTCGGTAGACACGCTGAAGCTGCTGGCGCAGCGCTGGGACCCGGAGGCGATGGACGCGCTGCTGCTGCTCGTGCCGCTGGCGCGTGCCTGCGGCTACGAGGGGCGCGGCGACTTCCACATGGACGCCGCCGGGCACATCCGCCGCCGCGTCGAGCACCGCGTCGCGCCGTACGTCTATTCGGGCATCCAGCTGCTGTCGAAGCGGCTGTTCGAGGCGCAGCCGGTCGAGCCCTTCTCGATGTGGCGCGTCTGGGACTCGCTGCTCGCCAGCAAGCGGCTCTACGGCATCGTCCACTCCGGC
Organism: Glacieibacterium frigidum; assembly: GCF_007097155.1. Lineage (GTDB taxonomy): Bacteria > Pseudomonadota > Alphaproteobacteria > Sphingomonadales > Sphingomonadaceae > Glacieibacterium > Glacieibacterium frigidum. The sequence goes on along the minus strand of NZ_VJWA01000002.1, from coordinate 818,610 downwards.
CTGTGGTTCCACGTCGGCACGCCCGCGGCGGTGACCGAGACCGAGGCGCTGCTTGCCATTAGCTGAGCGCCCGCGGGTCTACACGATCCCGCCGCACGGCGCGTTCGTCGATGCGCTCGCAGCTGGACTGCTGGAGCGGACCAAGGACGACCCGCTGGCGCTGGCGCGCGCGCGCATCCTGCTGCCCAACCGCCGCGCCGTCCGCGCGCTGACCGACGCCTTCGTCCGCCGCTCGGACGGCGGGCTGCTGCTGCCGCGCATGACGCCGATCGGCGACCTCGACGCGGATGGGTTCGCGACCGAAGCCGCCAGCCTCGACCTGCCGCCCGCCTTCGACCCGTGCGAGCGGCGGCTGCGGCTGACGCAACTGGTGCGCCGGGGCGCGGCGCGGCGGGGCGACGGCGTGACCGCGGTCGAGGCGCTGCGCCTCGCCGATGCGCTGGGGTCGGCGCTCGACGAGCTGACCGGCGAGGAGGTCGACCCCGCGGCGCTCGCGACCCTCGTCGAGAACGCCGACCTCGCCGAGCATTTCCAGCTGACCCTCGACCAGTTCGACGCGGTGCGAGAGCACTGGCCCGCCGTTCTCGCCGCGACAGGGACGAGCGACGCAGTGGCAAGGCGGCTCGCGGTCGTCGACGCGGTGGCGCGCGAATGGGCGGCGTCGCCGCCTGCCGGGCTGATCGTTGCGGCCGGTCTCGTCGCGGTGTCGCCCGCCGTGGCGCGCCTGCTGCGCGTCGTTGCGCGCCTGCCCGACGGCCTCGTCGTGCTGCCCGGCGTCGATACCGCGATGGACGACGAGGAATGGGACGCGATCCGCGTCACGGCCGAGGGCGGCGACGAGGCGCACCCGCAGTATATGCTCAAGCGCCTGCTCGACCGCATCGACGTCGGGCGGGGCGAGGTCGCCGGGTGGGACTATCCCACGGCAAGCGACGGGCCCGTGGCGCGCACCGGCGCCGTCGCCTCGGCACTGCGCCTTGCCAAGTTCACGACCGCCTGGCGTGACGCTCCTCCCGAGGGTGTCTTCGACGGCGTCCGCACCGTCGAGGCGGCGACTCCGGCCGAGGAGGCGCAGGTCGTCGCGCTCGCCCTGCGCCGGGCGCTCGCCGAGCCGGGGCAGACCGCGGCGCTGGTCACTCCCGACCGCAACCTCGCGCGGCGCGTCGCGCGGCACCTCGCGCGCTGGGGGATCGACATCGACGATTCGGCCGGGCTGCCGCTGCGTCAGACGCCGCCGGGTGCGATGATCCTCGCGCTCGCCGAGGCCGCGACGCAGGGCTTCGCGCCGGTCGCGCTGCTCGCGGTGCTCAAGCATCCGCTGGTGCGCTTCGGGCCCGAGCGCCTGGCGTGGCTCGACCGTGTCCGCGCACTCGACCGGCGGTTGCGCGGCGTGCGCCCGGTACCGGGGCTGGCGGGCGTCACGGCGCGCCTCAAGGAAACGAAGGCCGTCGAGGCGCTGACCGCGTGGTGGACGGAGGTCGCCGAGATGCTGGCCCCGCTCGAAGCGCATTTCACGCACGAGGATTGCGCGCTGGCGGATGCCGTCGCCGTGCTGCGCGACACCGGCGAAGCGCTGGCCGGCGACGAGCTGTGGCGCGGGCCCGCGGGCCGGGCGCTCGGCGGGCTCGTCGCGATGCTGACCGAGCACGGCCGCCACCTCGACCCGTTCGCGCCCGCCGATGCCCCGGCGCTGCTCGGCAGCCTGCTCCGCGACGTGCCGGTGCGCGAGGCGTACGGCAAGCAGCCGCGGCTGGCGATCTACGGCACGCTCGAGGCGCGGCTGCAGCGCGCCGACCTGACGATCCTCGGCGGCCTCAACGAAGGCGTTTGGCCTAGCCCGGCGTCGCCCGACCCGTGGCTCGCGCTTAAGATCCGCGCCGAACTGGGCATCGGCGGTACGCAGCGCGGCATCGGGCTGGCGGCGCACGATTTCGCCGCGGCGCTCGGCGGACCGCAGGTGCTGCTGACTCGCGCGCGGCGTGACGACAGCGCGCCGACGGTCGCGTCGCGCTTCTGGCTGCGGCTGCATGCGAGTGTCGGCGACGCGCTGAAGCCCGAGACCGAACTGCTGGCACTGGCGCGCGCGCTCGACCGAAGCGCCGTGCCCGCACCGGCGCCGCGCCCCGAACCCGCGCCATCGGCGGCGATGCGGCCGCGGAAGATCTCGGTCACTGCCGCCGAGCAGCTCAAGGCCGACCCGTTCAGCTGGTATGCGCGCGCGATCCTCGAGCTCAAGCTGCTCGACCCGCTCGACGCCGATCCGGGCGCGGCGGAGCGCGGCATCGACCTGCACGATGTGCTCGAAAAGTGGATCAAGGGCGGCGGCGAGCCCGACGCGCTGCAGCCGATCGCGGCGACGATGCTTCGCGAGAAGTGGTCGAACCACCCGCTGATGCAGGCGCTGTGGAAGCCGCGGGTCGAACGCGCGCTCGACTGGGTCGTCGAGGAATCGGCGCGCTGGCACGACGCGGGCTGGTCGCCGCACGGCGCCGAGGTCAAGGCGGTGCGCGAACTGCGGAACGGCGTGACGCTGCAGGGCCGCGCCGACCGCGTCGACCATAATGCCGCGGGCGCGCTGGCGATCATCGACTACAAGACCGGCAAGCCGCCGAGCAACGCGCAGGTGCAGGGGGGCTTCGCGCTGCAGATGGGGCTGCTCGCCTGGCTGATCGGCACCGATGCCGGCGCGGCGGTAGAGGCGCTGCGCTACTGGCGACTGAGCGGCGGCAAGGAGCCCGGCGACGCGACCGACCCGCTCGCCTACCGCGGCAAGCCGTTCATCGAGCTGCCCGACCATGTCGCGGCGACGATCGCGGCGTTCGACGACCTGTGCGAGAAATACCTGCTCGGGAGCGAGCCCTTTACCGCCAAGCTGCACCCCGAATATGCCGCGCGCTACAGCGATTTCGACCATCTCGCGCGGGTCGCCGAGTGGCAGGCGCGGGCGCGATGAAGCCGCTGTTCGACCTGCGCGACGAACAGGCGCTCGGCGCGCGCCCGGGCGACAACGCCTGGGTGTCGGCGTCGGCGGGAACGGGCAAGACACAGGTGTTGAGCGCGCGCGTGCTGCGCCTGCTGCTCGACGGCGCGGCGCCCGACCGCATCCTGTGCCTGACCTTCACCAAGGCGGGCGCCGCCGAGATGCAGAGCCGGGTCTTCGAACGCCTCGCGCACTGGGTCCGCGCCGACGATGCCGAACTGCGCCGCGACCTGACCGCGATCCGTGCCGACACGAGCGATGACGCGCTCGCCTTCGCCCGCACGCTGTTCGCGCACACGCTCGACGCGCGAGGGGGCCTCAGCGTCCAGACGATCCACGCCTATGCCCAGTCTCTCCTCGCCAGTTTTCCAGTCGAGGCGGGGGTCGCGCCGGGGTTCGCGACGCTCGCCGACCGCGACGCCGTGGCACTGCGCGGCCGCATCCTCGCCGAGACGATCCAGGACGCGGCGGCGGAGCGTGACACCGGTTTCCTGGCCGATGTCGGCGCGATCAGCGTGGCGCGCGGGGAGGGGGCGTTCGACGCGATCTCGGGTACGCTGATCCGGCACGCCGCGGCGATCGAGGGGCTTGGGCCGGCGTCGAGCTTCGTGCCGCGCCTGCGCCGTACCTTCCAGCTGCCGGGGGAAGGCAGTACGGCGGAGGTGCTGGGGGCGATGGTCGCCACGCTCGACGAGGTCGGGCTGCGCCGCCTCGCGCTCGGCTATCAGGCGAGCGGCGTCGCGACCTTCACCAAGCGCGCCGACACCCTGTTGTGGTGGCTGGCGTGCAACCGCGAGGCGCGCGTCGAACACTTGACCGACCTGTGCAAGGTCTTCCACAAGGCGACCGCCGACGAGCGGTTCACGACGCTGGTGCCCGGCGGCAAGCGCGCCGATCCTGCGCTCCTCGACCTCGCCGAGCGGCTGTGCGAGGCGGTCGACGCACTCGTCGAGACGCGCCGCCTGCTCGACGCCGTCGACAATGCCGCGCGCCACCTGCGCGTCGGCGCGCGGCTCGGCACCGCCTATGCCGCGCACAAGCGGCGCGCCGGGGTGATCGATTACGACGACATGATCGCGCAGGCCGCCGCGCTGCTCCACCAGCCGGGGATGGGCGACTGGGTGCGCTTCAAGCTCGACAGCCGCATCGACCACCTCCTCGTCGACGAGGCGCAGGATACCAACCCCGCGCAATGGGCGATCGTCGAGGCGCTGACCGACGAGTTCTTCGATGGCAAGGGCGCTCGCGAGGCGGTGCGGACATTGTTCGTCGTCGGCGACTTCAAGCAGGCGATCTTCGCCTTCCAGGGCAGCGACCCGCGTGTCTTCGAGGAAAAGCGCGAGGCCTTCGCGCAGAAGATCGCCGACGCGGCGGCGGGGTGGCAGCAGGTCGCGCTCGACACCTCGTTCCGCTCGGTACCCGCGGTGCTCGACGTCGTCGACAAGGTCGTCGAGCAGTTGGGCCACGAGGCGCTGGGCATGCGCAGCGAGGTGCCGCCGTCGCAGGCGGCGCGGCGCAACCTGCCGGGCCAGGTGACCTTGTGGCCGCCGCTCGCTGCGCCCGACGAGGCGGCGCTCGATGCGGCGCGCGGCTGGCTGCCGCCTGCCGAGGTGCGCATGGCGCACGACCTCGCGAAGCAGATCGCGGCGTGGCTGCACCCCGATACCGCGCTGCGCCTGCCGGCGCGCGACCGCAACGTGCGCGCCGACGATATCCTCGTGCTGGTCCGCAACCGCGGCGAGTTCGTGCAGCCGCTGGTTGCGGCGCTGCATCAGTTGAATGTCCCCGTCGCGGGCGCCGACCGGCTGCGCCTGACCGAGCCGATCGCGGTGCAGGACCTGCTCGCGGTGATCCGCTTCGTGCTGCAGCCGAGCGACGACCTGACCTGCGCGACGCTGCTGACCTCGCCGTTCATCGGGATGGACCACGATGCGCTGCTCGCGCTCGCGTACGGGCGGACGGGAAGCCTGTGGGACCGCGTGCGCACCGCCGGGGGCGAGGCGGCAGAATGGCTCGGCACCGCGCTCGGCCTCGCCGACTTCAGCGCGCCGTACGAGTTTCTGGAGACGATCCTGTCCGGACAACTCGGCGGGCGCCGGAAACTGCTCGCGCGGCTCGGCGAGGAGGCGCGCGAGGCGATCGACGCGGTGTGCGCGCAGGCCCTCGCCTTCGAGGTCGCCAACGCGCCGACCTTGCAGGGCTTCCTCGCGTGGATGGAGACCGAGGACACCGACATCAAGCGCGACCCCGACGCGCCGTTCGACGCGGTGCGCATCATGACCGTCCACGGCGCCAAGGGTCTGCAGGCGCCCGTCGTCGTGTTGGCCGACGCGACGCGCGCGCGCGGCGACACCAGCGATCACGTCATGGTCGAGCTGGGCGACGCGACGAAGCCCGTGCCGATCTTCCATGGCGGCAAGACGGGCAAGGTCGGCGCCATCGGCGACGCCGCGGCGCGGGCGACCGAGGCGCAGATGCACGAGCATTGGCGGCTGCTCTACGTTGCGCTGACGCGGGCGGAGGACCTACTGTTCGTCGGCGGGGCGCTGGGCAAGCGTGGCGCGCTGCCGCCCGAAAGCTGGCACGCGGTGGTCGGCAACGCACTCACCGCGCTCGGGGCAACCGTCGAGCCCGATGCCTGGGGCGACACGCTCGTCCACCGTGCCTGCATGGATGGCACGCCGGTGCCCGACGCGCGGCGCGATGCGGCGGCCACGGCGCTGACCGACCTGCCCGGCTGGGCGACGACCCCCGCGCCGCCCGAGGCGCGCCCGCCGCGCCCGCTCAGCCCGTCGGCGATCGCCGCCGACGATATCGCCGCGCCGCCGCCGACCGACGCGATGAAGGCCGCCGCGCGTCGCGGCCAGCGGCTCCACGCGCTGTTCGAGGCGCTGCCCGGCGTCGCGCCTTCGGACCGCGCCGCCGCCGCCGCGCGCTGGCTGGGTGCCCACGCCCCCGACCTCGACGACACCGCCCGCGCGGCGCTGGCGGCGACCGCGCTCGGCATCGTCGACGATCCGCGCTTCGCCGACCTGTTCGGCCCCGACTCGCTCGCCGAGGCGCCGATCGCGGCGGTCGTCGACGGCGTCGTCATCGCGGGCAAGGTCGACCGGCTGCTGGTCACGCCCGAGCGTATCCGCCTGATCGACTTCAAGACCGGCAGCCGCGTTCCCGCCGACGCTGCTGCGGTCGAGCCCTATCACCTGCGCCAGATGGCGGCGTACGTCGCGGCACTCGGCGCGATCTTCCCCGGCCGCGCGGTCGAGGCGGCGCTGCTCTACACCCACGACGCGACGCTGATCGACCTGGCGCCCGCGCTGCTCGCCGTGCACAAACCCCGGCTGGGGGACGTGCAAGCAACGCTTGTCCCCGGCTGACGTTGAACCTGCCCACGCGCGGGTCTATCTCCGGCGTAACAGCAGGAGCATCCCTATGGCCGCCAAGCACGTCACCGACGCCTCGTTCCACGCCGACGTCATCGCGTCGGACAAGCCCGTCCTAGTCGACTTCTGGGCCGAATGGTGCGGCCCCTGCCGCCAGATCGGCCCGGCGCTCGAGGAGCTCAACCTCGAGATGGACGACGTCGAGATCGTCAAGGTCAACATCGACGAGAACCCCGATGCCCCGACGCGCTACGGCGTGCGCGGCATCCCGACGATGATCCTGTTCAAGGGCGGCCAGCCCGCCGCGACTGCCGTCGGCGCGCGCCCCAAGTCGGCAATCAAGGCCTGGCTCGAGGGTGAGCTCGCCGCGTGAAGTATCTTCACACGATGATCCGCGTCACCGATCCGGAGGCGACGGTGCGCTTTTTCGAGCTCGTCGGGCTGAAGGAAGTGCGGCGGATCACCAGCGAGGCCGGGCGCTACACGCTGATCTTCCTCGCCGCCCCCGGCGACGAGGGCGCGCAGGTCGAACTGACGCACAACTGGGATCCCGAGGAGTACACCGGCGGGCGCAACTTCGGGCACCTCGCCTATGCGGTCGACGATATCCACGAGACCTGCGCGCGGCTGATGGCGGCGGGGGTGACGATCAACCGGCCGCCGCGCGAGGGGCGGATGGCGTTCGTCCATACCCCCGACGGCATCTCGATCGAGCTGCTCCAGGCGGGCGGTTCGCTGACCCCGGCCGAGCCCTGGGTGTCGATGCCCAATACCGGCAGCTGGTAATGCTCGACATCGTTCAGATCCCGGTGCTGAGCGACAATTACGTCTATCTGATTCACGAACCCGAAAGCAGCGCAACCGCCGTGATCGACCCCGCGGTCGCCGAGCCGGTGCTGGCGGCGGCGGCGGAACGCGGCTGGACGATCAGCGACATCTGGAACACCCACTGGCACCCCGATCACACCGGCGCGAACCTGGCGATCAAGGCGGCGACGGGCTGCCTGATCACCGGCCCGGCGGGCGAGGCAGCGAAGATCCCGGGTATCGACCGCGAGGTCGCGGAGGGTGACACGGTGACGCTCGGCGCTGCCACGGCGCGGGTCATCGACGTGCCCGGGCATACGGCAGGGCATAACGCCTATTGGTTCACGGATGACGACGCGCTGTTCTGCGGCGACACCTTGTTTGCGCTTGGCTGCGGGCGGCTGTTCGAGGGTACGGCGCCGCAGATGCATGCCAGCCTGTCGAAGCTGATGGCGCTTCCCGACGCGACGCGCGTCTATTGCGCGCATGAATATACCCAGTCGAACGCGCGCTTCGCGGTGACGGTCGAGCCAGGTAATTCCGAGCTGCTGGCGCGCGTCGTCGCTATCGACGCGGCGCGGGCCAGGGGCTTGCCGACGGTGCCTTCGACGATCGGTCTCGAGCGCGCCACTAACCCGTTCGTGCGCGCCGATGTCGCGGGGTTCGCCGACGCCCGCGCCGCGAAGGACAGGTTTCGGGGTTGATGCGTTGAGGTCGGGCTCGTGGTAGGTTCGAGCCTGATCCCGGAGTAAGACGATGATCCGTGTGCTGCTGCTGTCGCTCCTCGCTGCCGCGCCGGCGCTCGCCGTCGAGACCGCGCCTCGCCAGTGCCTGTCGCTCCCGCAGATCCGCAACCAGCGCATCGTCGACGGCGCGATCCTGTTCCGCATGGGGAGGCAATGGTACCGCAACGACATGTCGAACGCCTGCACCGGCCTGAAGCCGAGCCGCTCGATCCAGACGAGAACGCCATCGACGCAGCTCTGCGAAGGCGATCTCGTCCGCGTCTTCGATCCGCGGGTGGATATCACCTACGGGTCGTGCGCGCTGGGCAAGTTCACGCCGATCGACGCACCTCAGCCCGAAGGCCGCCGCGCCAGCCGCTGACGCCCGTCCAAAAAAGATATATCGGTCCCTCTTGCATTCCACATCACTTTAGATATATCGCGTAAATCGACATATCTAATAAGGATCGAGAATGTTCGGACATCATCATCACAGGCACGGATCCGGCGGTCGCTTCGGCGGTGGCGGGATGCGCGGCGGACGGTCAGGCCGCATGTTCCAGCACGGCGACCTTCGCCTGCTGATCCTCGCGCTGATCGCCGAAGGGCCGCGCCACGGTTACGAAATCATCCGCGAGATCGAGGCGAGGCTCGGCGGCGCGTACGCACCCAGCCCGGGCGTCGTCTATCCGACGCTGACCATGCTGGAGGAGCTGGGCCTCGTCACCGCCCAGGCGACCGAGGGCAACAAGCGCCAGTACACGGTCACCGAGGCCGGCACCGCGAACCTCGCCGAGAACCGCGCCACGGTCGACGCGATCTTCGCGCGCATCGCCGAGGCCGGCGGCGGCGGCGATTTCAGCCCGCGCATCGTCCGCGCCATGGCCAACCTGCGCTTCGCACTCAAGCTGCGCATGGGTCGCGGCGGGCTCGACGAACCCCAGGCCAGCCGCATCGCCGCCGCGCTCGACGCGGCCGCCGCCGAAATCGAAAGGAGCTGACGTGGACAGCATCGCCACCGTCCCGACCGAGAACGCCTCGCGCTACCTCCAGCAGCTGTGCAAGCACTGGAGCCACAAGCTGGAGGTCGAATTCGACGCTATCCAGGGCCGTGTCGCCTTCCCGACGTCGGCGGTGCGCTTCGACGCCGCGCCACACGCGCTGACCATGACGCTGGCCGGCCCCGATGCCGCGACGCTCGACCGGATGGAGCCGGTCGTCGCCGAACATCTGCGGCGTTTCGCGTTTCGCGAAGAACTGGCGGTGGACTGGGTCCGCGGCTAAGGAGACGCCATGGACATAGCCCGCATTCCGATCGGCCGCGCGCCGCCGCACGACGTCAACGTCATCGTCGAGGTGCCTGCGGGCGGCGAACCGGTGAAGTACGAGATGGACAAGGACAGCGGCGCGCTGTTCGTCGACCGCTTCCTGCACACCGCGATGTCCTATCCGGGCAACTATGGTTTCATCCCGCACACCCTGTCGATGGACGGCGATCCGATCGACGTGCTGATCGTCGGCGAGACGCGGCTGGTGCCCGGCGCGGTGGTGCGTGTCCGCCCGATCGGCGCGCTGGTCATGGAGGACGAGGGCGGCGGCGACGAGAAGATCCTCGCGGTACCCGTCGACGCGCTGCACCCGATCTATGCCGATGTCCGCAACCACAGCGACCTGCCGCCGCTGATCACCCGGCAGATCGAGCATTTCTTCCAGCATTACAAGGACCTGGAGAAGGGCAAGTGGGTCCGCGTCGGCCATTGGCTGGATGCCGAGGGCGCCGCGCAGATGATCATGGAGGCGATCGCGCGGGCGGCGAAATAGCGGCCTTTCGGTCTGTTGCAGTTTAGCGACAACCGACCGCAATTTCGCGTCTCGTTACGCCTGCGACGTTCATACCCACTGGCAGGACAGGCGCGACTCGATAGGACCTGAACGCTTGCTGTACGGCAGCAACGTATCAAGGGGCCCTAATCATGAAGCATGTCATCCTGTCGGCGACTGCGCTCGTCGCGACGCTCGCCTGCCTGCCCGCTTATGCGCAGACCGCGCCTACCCCGGCGCCAGCCGCCGTCACCGACCCGGCCACGCCGGTCACCGGGCCCGAGGCAGCCGAGAATGATGATGAGGCGATCGTCGTCACGGGTTCGCGTATCGCGCGCGCCGGCTTCGATTCGCTCGAACCCGCGACCGTCGTGTCGAGCGAGTATCTGAAGGCGCGCGGCCTGACCAACGTCGCCGATGCGCTCAACGAAATCCCGGGCTTCGGCGTCGGCGTCAATCCCGACGGCGGCCAGGCGGGCTTTGGCGTCGGGCAGAACTTCGTCAACCGCTTCGGCCTCGGCAGCGCGCGCACGCTGACGCTGGTCAACGGCCGCCGCTTCGTCTCGACCAACGCGCCGTCGATCTTCGGCAACACGCCCGGCCTGCAGGTCGACCTCAACGTCATCCCCACCGAGCTCGTCGACCGGATCGAGAATGTCGCCATCGGCGGCGCGCCGACCTACGGTTCCGACGCCATCGCGGGCACGGTCAACGTCATCCTCAAGCGCGATTTCGAGGGCGTCACCGTCTCGGGCCTCGGCGGCATCACCGAGCAGGGCGACAACGGCCGCTACAACATCGCGGTCGTCGCGGGGCATAATTTCGGCGCCGACAAGCGCGGCAACATCACCGTCGCGGCAAGCTACGACAAGGCCAACGGCGTGCTGGCGATCAACCGCAAGCGTTTCCAGGAAGGCTTCGGCACCGGCACCAACCCGACCGCGGGCAGCGCCGCAGCCTTGCTCAACGGCCGCACGCCGCAGAACGACGGGCGCCTGAATCCGAACACGCCGTTCAACACCGGCAACGCCGACGGCATCGCCAACACCGTCTATATCCGCAACACGCGCATCTTCTCGCTGACCGGCGGCGGCCTGCTGCTGCCCGCCACCAACCCGGCCGGTCAGGGCAACACGCTGGCGAACGGCCTGCCGCGCGGCTTCGGCGCCAATAACGTGCTGCTGCAGTTCGACCCGCAGGGCAATCTCGTGCCGTTCAATCCGGGCGTGCCGTTCGGTGCGCAGAACGCCAGCGGCGGCGACGGCTTCAACCTCAACGAGACCTCGCAGATCACCTCGGGCCTCGAGCGCATCACCGCCAATCTCATCGGCCGCTACGAAATCTTCGACAAGGTCGAGGCTTTCGTCGAGGCGACCTACTACCGCGCCAAGGCGAACGAGCTGATCGACCAGCCGATCTTCAACGCGACGCTGTTCGGTGCCAACTCGGCGCCCCTGACCTTCCAGGCAACCGATCCGCGCCTGTCGGCGCAGGCGCGTGCACAGCTCGCCGCGGTCGGCGCGACCAGCTTCCGCCTGTCGCGGGCGTCGCGCGACCTCGTCAACAACAACGCCAGCTCGACCACCGACGTCTATCGCATCGTCGGCGGCCTGAAGGGCGAGTTCGGCGCGTTCGGGCGCGAGTTCACCTGGGAGGCGTCGGCCAACTACGGCCGCAGCGAGGGCAGCTTCTTCGCCAACGTCCTGAACCAGCAGCGCTTCGTCAACGCGATCAACAACTGCCAGCCGGCGACCGCAGCGACCAAGGTCAACCCCGACGCGCTGCTGCCCAACGGCGATCCGAACTGCGTACCGCTCGACGTGTTCGGCGAGAACCGCGCCAGCCCTGCCGCCAAGGCCTATGTCACCGGCCAGACCGAGGCGCGCGCCGTCCTCGAGCAGCAGGTGTACAACATCAACTTCGGCTCGCAGTCGCTGTTCGAGCTGTGGTCGGGGCCGGTCGGCTTCAACGTCGGCTACGAGCACCGCAAGGAAAAGGGCGCCTTCCTGCCCGACGATTTCCAGCGCGCAGGCCTTGGCCGTTCGGTGCCGATCGGCGGCAACAGCGGCCAGTTCAACACCGACGAGGCGTTCGGCGAAATCCTGATCCCGCTGGTCTCGCCCGACAACAACGTGCCGCTGATCCGCTCGCTGCAGATCGAGGGCAAGATCCGCTACGTCGACAATACCGTCAACGGCGGCTTCACCGCCTATACCTACGGCGGGCGCTGGCAGCCGTTCAAGGGCATCGAGCTCCGCGGCAACTACACGCGCTCGCTGCGTGCGCCGTCGATCACCGAGCTGTTCACCCCCGTCTCGCCGGCGTTCAACACCTTCCCCGATCCGTGCGACCGCACGCAGATCGCGCTGGGGCCGAACCCGGCGCAGCGCCAGACGAACTGCGCGGCGTTCTTTGCGGCGTACGGTATCAACGGCGCGACCTTCGACAGCCTGGCGCGCGCCGCGACCGTGCCGATCACGAGCGGCGGCAACGTCAATCTCGATAACGAAGAGGGCAAGTCGTACACCTTCGGCTTCGTCCTGCAGCCCAGCTTCATCCCGCGCTTCCGCGCTGCGGTCGACTGGAACCGCATCAAGGTGATCGGCAACATCGCGTCGCTGACCAACGCCAACATCGCCGAGGGCTGCTACGACAACCCCGACTTCAACACGGCCGATGTCGACAACGCCAACGCCTTCTGCTCGCTGATCGCGCGCGATCGCGGCGGCGCGCGCAACGGCCAGCTGAGCATCGATCCGGCCCGTCCCGGCTTCCGCACCAATTTCGTCAACGGCGCGTTCTTCGAGTTCAAGGGCCTGACCGCCGAAGTCGCGTACAACTTCCCGCTCGACTTCGTCGGCCTGTCGGACTCGCAGATCGATCTCAACGGCTCGGTATTTTACACGAAGACGCTGCGCAGCTCGAACAACAACGTCACGATCAACCCCGACCAGGGCGAGATCGGCAACCCGAAGTACGTCGGCCAGCTCAACATCGGCTATACGCAGGGCCCGGTCGGCATCGACTTCCAGACGAACTACCAGAGCAAGGCGAAGTTCAACAATCTGAACACCGTCGAGTCGCAGGACATCCTGAGCGTCCGCGAATACTGGACGTTCAACCTCGGTGCGTCGGTCGAGGTGCTGGAGCAGTCGATCCTGCGCTTCAACATCAGCAACCTGACCGACAAGGATCCCCCGTACCCGCTCGGCACCGCTGGCCTGGGCGTCTACGACTATCTCGGCCGCCGCTTCACGGTGTCGTTCGAGCACAAGTTCTAAGAACGAAAACGGCGGTGCGGGCGAAAGCCTGCACCGCCGCCGTCGTCGGAACGCGGTCGCTGACGGGGGCGGCCTGAACCGCCCCGCGCCGCCTACATTTTGTACGAGATCCGCAGGTAGCCGAACTGCCCCGGGACGTCGTAGGTCGTCGGGTCGTAGTTCGGGCCGGTGCAGCTGAAGCATGCCGGCGGGTCGATGTTGAAGACGTTATTGACGCCGACGGTGAAGCGCAGGCGGCGGTCGGCAAACGACGGCGAATAGTTCAGCTGGATGTCGCTGTAGATGCGGCTGTCGAGCTGCTTGCCGTCGAACTCCTCGACATCGTGGATGTAGCGCGCGGTGAACGACGCCGCGACATCGCCGATCGACCAGTCGACGACGCCGGTGCCCTTGAACTTCGGGTAGGACTGGTCGGGGAAGCCGCGCGTCAGGCCGCGGTAGCTCGTCGTCGTGGTGCCGACCGCGGCGGGCACAGTCTCGCTGTACTTCTGCAGGTAATTGCCGTTCAGCGACAGGCCGAACGCCCCCGCACCCGTCGTCGGGGAGCGGTAGCTGAGCGTCAGGTCATAGCCGCGCGTGCGGATCTCGCCGATATTCTGCAGCTGCCCACTGATCCGCGAGATCAGGCCGTTGGCGGTTCGCTGCACCGACGCGCAGCTCAGTGCGTCGCCGGCGTTGGCGCAGCGCGCCAGCGTGATCGCCGCATCGATCGGCGCGATCGCGCCGTCGACCTTGATGTCGTAATAGTTGACCTCGATGCTCAGGCTGCTCGCGAAGCCGCTGTCGCGCGCCCAGCGCGGGCTGTAGACGCCGCCGAACAGGAAGGTGCGCGAGGTTTCGGGCTTCAGGTCGCGGTTGCCGCCGGTGATGACGGGCAGCTGGCCGCCGTTCGGCTCCTGATAGCTGCCGTTCGCGGGCACGCCGTTGGCGATGCAGTTGGCGCGGACCGTCGACGATGTCTGGAACGGCGACCCCGGGACATTGGTGCAGGGATCGTCGATCGGCGCATCGGCGCGTGACGCCGCGCCGAACAGTTCGCCGATGCTCGGGGCGCGGAAGCCCTCGGCATAGGAGCCGCGCAGCAGCAGGTCCTGGAACGGCTTCCATAGCGCGCTGCCGGTGTAGGTCGTGCTGCTGCCGCTGGTCGAATAATTGGCGTGGCGGACCGCGCCGTCGACCTCGAGGCTGTAGAAGAACGGCGTCTCCTTGAGCAGCGGGATGCGGACCTCGGCATAGACTTCGTCCGAGTTATAGCTGCCGCGCGCCGGCTGCGCGGGGATGTCCGACCCTAGCCCCGCCGCGATGATCGGGTCGGGGGTGAAGGAGCCGAGCTGGAAGCGGTGCTCGTAGCCGATCGCGAAGCCGACCGGGCCCGCGGGCAGCTCGAATACGTCGCCGCTCAGGTTGGCGGTATAGTCCTGCAGGCGCTGCGTGCTGCGGGCGCGCTCGTCGAAGGTGACGAAGGCGAGCATCGCAGGGGTCACCGAGCCGGCGCCGCCGAAGATGTTGAACGGCACGCACGCGCCGGTGCACAGCGCCAGCGGGCCGAGCGCCTGGCCCAGCTTCTGCGCGTTGACGTTGCCGGTGAACAGCTGCTTGGCGTCGTTCCAGCCGAACACCGCATTGGCGTCCCAGTACCATTTCTTGTCGCCGACATCGAACGACCCGTCGAAGCCCGCGGTCACCGACATCGTGTCGACGGCCTGCGAATAGGTGCGCTGCCCGGCCTCGACGAGGCGGCGGCGGACGGTCGAATAGTTCGCCGGTGCTTCGCCCGGCTTGCCCGCCGACAGCGTCACGCCGAACGGGTTGAACGGGTTGGTCGCGTCGATCGAGATGGTGTCGAGCAGATTGCCGTTGCCCGCGTCGGGGCCGACGAACAGCGGCAGGAAGGCCGCCTGGTTCTGCGATTCGCGGCGGTTGTAGATCGCCTTGACGCGGAAATTGGTGCTGCTGCTCAGCTCCTGCTTCGCGCTGATGAACGCGCCGTAGCGCTCGGAGGGGGTGAGGAAATAGTTGAACGGCGCGAAGTTGAAGCGGTCCTCGGTAACCAGCGCGCGGAAGTCGCTGTTCGGGCCGGTCGGGTTGGTGATGTCGAACCGACCGCGGCCGCCCAGCACCGTCTTGGGCGTCAGCGTCGGCAGGCCGAGCACCGAGATGAAGCCGCCCAGCGTCGCGCTGCTGCACCCGCCGATTGCGTCGCTGCAGCTCGTCTGGCCGGGGTTGGGGAATTGCGAGATGTCGCGGTCGGCGGTCCGCACCGCCTCCTGCTTCACATAGCTCGCGCCGAACACGACGCTGGTCGTTGGCCCCTTGATGCCGTAGCTGACATTATAATCCTGCGTATGCCCGTCGCCGGCGCGGAAGGTGCCGAACTGCGCCGAGGCCTGCAGCCCCTCCTGCGTCGCCTTGGTGATGATGTTGACCACGCCCGCCAGCGCGTCGGACCCGTACAGCGGCGACTGGCCCGACTGGAGCACCTCGATGCGCTCGATCGAGCCGACGGGGATGGTGTTGAGGTCGACGGTCGACGGGATGCCGCTCGCGCTCGACCCGTTGACGAAGCGCAGGCCGTCGACGAGCACCAGCGTGCGCTTGGCCCCCAGGTAGCGCAGGTCGATCTCGGCCGAGCCCGCGCCGACCCCGCCGCCATCGGGCGGGTTGCCGATGTTGCCGGAGTTGTTGACCTTGGTGTTGAGGCCGCCCGACGCGCTGGGCAGGCGCTGCAGCACGTCGGCGATTGCCGACAGGCCGGTCTGCTGGATCGCCGACTGGTCGACCACGACGACGGGTGAGTCCTGGCTCAGCGGATCGCGGCGGATGCGCGAACCGGTGACGACGATCATCTCGCCGTCATCGGCGGCGGTCGCATCGGCCGCGACGGCGGCATCGGGGCCGACCGAAACCGCCTGTGCGGCGACGATCTGCGGCAGCGCGAGCGCCGTCGCCGAGAAAAGCAGTGCCGCGCGTATGGTCATGAAAAATCTCCCTGCCGTCAGGGAGATGTTTCGGCCGCGGTTCGGAAGATGACAATTGCGCGACGGTTAACGTGTGCAGGATTGCCGCAAACTGTGTTCATCAGGCAACAGCCCGTGCCGGCCGGACCGGCACGGGGCTGCCGTCATTCAGGCTGCGACGACGCGGGTGCGGCGCTTGGCGAGGCCGACCAGGCCGAAGCCGGCGATCATCAGCGCCCAGGTCGCGGGCTCGGGGACGGCGGTGGTCGCCGACAGGCTGAAGTCGTCGATCGCCAGGCCGTCGTCGGCGCCCGTGACGTCGGTGTCGACGAAGCGGATGAACAGGCTCTGCCCCTGCGCCAGCGTCAGGCCGATGATCGACGCCGACAGCGCGGTCTGGTTGGCGGCCAGGTTGCCGTTGCGCACGCCGATCGTGCCGGTCAGGTTCGGCGTCGTGAAGTTCAGCGCCGCGACGCCGGTGTAGATGCCGGTGGTCAGGCTCGTTGCATCGGTCGAGTATTGGAAGGCCAGCGTGTCGGCACCGCGGTTGGCGGTGCCCAGGCGGTACAGCTCACCGGTGAAGGCAATGTCGAACGCGGTGATCGTGCGGCCGAGGTTGTTGGTGAACTGCGCGCCGAACAGCGGGATCAGGTTGCCGCTGCGCAGGCCGCCCAGCGCGCGGTCGGCATTGGTGCCGAAGCTGAAGGTGTCGCCGGTGTTCGACGAGCCGGTGCCGGCGGTATAGGTTGCATTGGCGTTGGCGCCGGTCTCGGCGCTCAGCCAGCCGATCGCGCTGACGTTGCCGGTGCCGCTGCTGGCGAGCCCGTTGAAGTTCTGCGTGTAGGTGTTCGTGTTCAGCGTGACGGCGGCGGCGTTCGATGCGGCGAGCGTCGCGCAGGCGAACAGGCCAAGCGAAATCAGGCGAATGGTGATCATGTGAGGCTCCAAGCTACGGTTAACGCACCGCTTCTTGGGCGGCGGCGATGACCGCGCCGTGACACTCCCGCGTCAGTCGCAATTAACTTTCCCGAAAACTTCGATCATCCCGCGTAAAGTCTGTCGAGCCGCTCGCCGTACACCGCCTTCAACACGTGCCGCCGGATTTTCAGGCTCGGCGTCATCTGCTCGTTCTCGACGGTGAAGGGCGCATCGGCGACGATGATGCGGCGGACCTTCTCGGTCGCCGAGACGCGCGCATTGACCCGGTCGACCGCCGCCATCAGCGCCTTGCGGAACTCGGGCTCCTTCTCGGCGGTGGCGACGGGCAGGCCCTGGTCCTTGGCCCAGCACGCCGCCCATTCGGGATCGGCGACGACGACGCCGACGAGGTAGGGGCGCTTGTCGCCGATCACCATCGCCTGCGCGATCTCGGGTTGCAGCGTCAGCATGCCCTCGACGCGCTGGGGCGCGACGTTGTCGCCCTTGTCGTTGACGATGATGTCCTTCTTGCGGTCGGTGATGACCAGATGACCGTCCTCGTCGAGCTTGCCGATGTCGCCGGTGTGGAGCCAGCCGCCTTGCAGCGCCTTCGCGGTCTCCGCCTCGTTCCGCCAATAGCCGTGCATGACGAGCTCGCCGCGCACCAGGATCTCGCCGTCCTCGGCGATGCGCACCTCGACCCCGCCGAGCGGCGGCCCGACGCTGTGCATCTTGATGCCGGCGGACGGGCGGTTGCAGCTGATCACCGGCCCCGCCTCGGTCTGGCCGTAGCCCTGCAGCAGCGTGACGCCGAGCGCCTCGAAGAAGATGCCGACTTCGGGGTTGAGCGGTGCGCCGCCGGCGATCATCGCCTTCAGGCGGCCGCCGAAGCGCGCCTTGATCTTGGCGCGCACGGTGCGGTCGAGCAGCGCGTCGACGGGCCGCTCCCAGACCGCGAGCGTGCCTTCGTAGCGTTTGCGCCCCAGCCGCAGCGCCCGGTTGAACAGCACGACCGCGATGCCGCCCTGCTTCTCGATCGCCTTGGCGATGCGCGTGCGCAGCACCTCGAACAGGCGCGGCACGACGACCATCAGCGTCGGACGCATCTCCTCGATGTTCGCCGCGAGCTTTTCGAGGGATTCGGCGTAGGCGATCTGCCCGCCCATGCCGATCGGCATGAACTGCCCGGCGGTATGCTCGTACGCATGGCTGAGCGGCAGAAACGACAGGAACAGCTCGCCCGAGGGATCGCGGACGAAATCCTCGTCGACCACCGCGGCAGCGCCCGCGATGTTGCGCATGATCGCGCCGTGGTGCTGGCGCACGCCACGCGGGCGGCCGCCGGTGCCGCTGGTGTAGATCAGGCACGCGAGGTCGCCGCGCTGTGCGGTCTGGCGCGCGGCGACCGCCTCGACCTGCGGCGGGTGCGCGGCGATCAGCGTCGCCCAGTCGTGCAGCGCGACATCGCTCTCAGGGCCTGCGCGCAGCTTTTCCATGCCGATGACCGCGGTGCAGCCCTTGGCGTTGTAGATCGCGGGGAGCAGCGTCGCGGCCAGCTTGGCGGTCGAGACGATCGCAAGGCGCGCGCCGCTGTCCTCCAGGATGTGAAGATGGTCGGCCTCGGTATTGGTCACGTACGCCGGCACGGTGACAGCGCCCGCCGCCATGATGGCATGGTCGGCGATGCACCATTCGGGACGATTCTCGCTGACCAGCATGACGCGGTCGCCGGGGGCGATGCCGAGTGCGATCAGTGCATCCGCCAGGCTGGCGATGGTGCGCGCGGCGTCGGCATAGCTGATCGATTGCCACGCGCCCGCGGTCTTGCGCCACAGGAAGGGGCCGTCGCCCCTTGCCCGCGCCTGGTCGAAGAACATCGCCGTCAGGCTGGGCCAACGGTCGATCTGTGATGCGAAACTCTCGGCCATCATGCGCTCCCCAACGCTGATCCGCGGTTATAGGCCCGCAGCTTGTCCTTCACTGCGCGGATCGGCGCCCCCGCGCCAGCCCGCACCTGCCCGCTCGACGCCGTTCGCCTTGAGCGGCAGCGACGAACTCGTCGGCTTGTGGCCGAGCGCGGTGAACGCCGGGATCATCGCCTCGAGGTTCGACCCCGCCTCGACCGCGAACCGGTCGCCGATCGCATAAACCTGCGGGAGAGCGATCGCCTGCTCCACCGGCAGCTTGAAGTCGACGACGCCGATGATCGCCTTGGCGACCTGCGCGAGGATCGTCGAGCCGCCCGCCGCACCGATCGCCAGCACGACCTTACCGCGCCGGTCATAGACCAGCGTCGGCGACATCGACGAGCGCGGCCGCTTGCCCGGCGCGACGGCGTTGGCGGTCAGCGCGCCGTCCTTCACGGGAACGAAGTTGAAATCGGTGAGCTCGTTGTTGAGCACGAAGCCGCCCGCCAGCAGCCCCGACCCGAATGGCCGCTCGACCGTCGAGGTGTAGGTGACGACCCCGCCGCGCGCGTCCGCGACCGAGAAATGCGAGGTGCCGGGCACGTCGTTGTCGTTCGCCGCGATACGCTTCGGCGCGCCTGCCGGCATGCCGGCGGCGACGGTCGCCATGCGCGCGTCGGTGCGGATCAGCCTGCCGCGGGCGCGAACATAGGCGGGTGAGATCAGCCCGGCGACGGGCACCTTCACGAAATCGGCGTCGCCGACCCACATGTCGCGGTCGGCGAAGGCGAGGCGCTGGCTCTCGGCGAACAAATGCCAGGTCACGGGATTATTCTGCCCCAGCTTCGCGAGGTCATGCCCCTCGATCTGCTTCAGCATCTGCAGCACGCCAATGCCGCCCGACCCCGGGGGGCCCATGCCGCAGATCTTGTAGCTGCGGTACGTCCCGCAAACGGCTGCGCGCTCGCGGACGCGGTAGGCCGCGAGGTCGGCCATCGTCATCGCGGTCGGTCGCGCCGCCGCACCGTTGACCACGGCGACGACCTGCGCGCCGATCGGGCCGGCATAGAAGGCCTGGGGGCCGCCCGCCGCGAGGGCGCGCAATGTCGCCTCCAGCGCCGGGTTGGCGAAGAGTGTGCCCGCCGGCAGCGGCTTGCCGTCCTTCATGTACAGCGACGCCGCACCGCCTGCGCCGAAGCTCAGCCCGCTCGACGTATAGCCGCTGAATTGCGCCAGCCGCCCGCTGGTGGTGAAGCCCTGCGACAGCTTGATCGCGGGCTCGAACAGCGCCGCCCAGGGCAGGCGGCCGCCGCGGCGGTGCAGCTCGGCGATCAGCGCGATATTGCCGGGTACGCCGACGCTGAGCCCACCGGTCTGGGCGTCGTTGCCACCGAGCGGCTTGCCGTCGGGCCCGATGAACTGGCGCGGCGTCGCGACCGCAGGCGCGATCTCGCGTCCGTCGAGCGCAACCAGCTTGCCCTTGGGCGGCTGGAACAGCAGCAGCCCGCCGCCGCCGATGCCCGACGACTGCGGCTCGACGACGGTCAGCGCGAGCATCGTCGCCGCGGCGGCGTCGGCGGCACTGCCACCTGCGCGCAGCATCGCGACCCCCGCTTCGGCGGCGCGCGGATCGGCGGCGGAGACGACGGCGGTCAGCGGCGCATCGGGCGCCCGCGCGGCAAGCGGCGACGCCACGAGCAGAGCCAACAGGATGTATTTGTTCATGAGCAAGACCTTAGCGGTGCGGTTCGGCCGCGTCACTGCCGGACGTCAGGTCGCGCTGGAGGACGACGACGTCCGACGTCCGGTAGCCGAGCCGCGCATAGAACTCCGTTGCCGCGATATTGTCGGCGCGGACCATCAGGTTGAGGCGCGGCACCCCTTGCGCTGCGCACCATGCCTCGGCCTGCTGCATTAGCGCCCGCCCGAGACTGGCGCCGCGCGCGCTGTCGGCGACTGCGAGATAATAGACCCAGCCGCGATGCCCGTCGCAGCCCGTCATCACGCACCCCGCCAAATCGTTGCCCTGGTGCGCGACGAAGACCGTCGACGACGGCGCCGCGAGTGCGAGCCGTAGGTCCGCGGCGGTGTCGTTCCACGGCCGGCTGAGGCCTGCGCCGGCGATCAGAGCGACGGTGGCGGCGATCTCCGCCTCGGTCAGCGTCGCGATCATGCGCCGACCGCCTCGGCGACGGACCCGAACCCGTCGCGGCGCAGCAGCGCAGCAAGGTCGGTCTTGATCCGCGCGACCAGCCCCGGCCCTTCGAAGACCAGCGCGGTATACAGCTGCACCGCGCTCGCCCCGGCGCGCAGCTTGGCATAGGCCTGCGCGCCGGTGCCGACACCGCCGACCCCAATCAGGGGCAGGGTGCCGCCGGTCGCGGTACGGAAGGCGCGCAGCACCTCGGTCGAGCGGTCGAACAAGGGTTGTCCGGACAATCCCCCGGCCTCGGCACTGCTCACGCCGTCGCGCGCCAGCGTGGTGTTGGAGACGATCAGCCCGTCGATGCCCCCGTCGATGCAGGCGCGCGCGACATCGTCGATGTCGGCCGCAACAAGATCGGGCGCGACCTTGACGAACAGCGGCACCGCGATGCTACCGCGCGCCGCGACGACGCGCGCGATCAGGTCGTTCAGCGCTGCGGCGTCCTGCAGCGCACGCAGCCCCGGCGTGTTGGGCGAGGAGATGTTGATCGTCAGATAGCTCGCCAGCGGTGCCGCCGCCCTGACACCGGTGACATAGTCCGCGGCGCGGTCGACGCTGTCCTTGTTCGCCCCCAGATTGACCCCGACGACGCCGGGCCGCGGGCGCCGCGCGCGCAGGCGGACGATCGCCGCCTCCAGCCCCTGGTTGTTGAACCCCAGCCGGTTGATGACACCGCTGACCTCGGGCAGGCGGAAGATGCGCGGGCGCGGGTTGCCGGCCTGTGCCACCGGGGTCACCGTGCCGACCTCGACGAAGCCGAAGCCCAGCCTCAGCATCGCGTCGGGCACCTGCGCATTCTTGTCGAACCCCGCCGCGAGGCCGATCGGGTTGGGCAGGTCGAGCCCCGCCACGGCGGTCCGCAGAATGGGATCGTCGGCGGCGGCGCGCGGGCCCAGCCCGCCCTGCAGCGCGGCGATCGTCAGGCCGTGCGCGGTTTCGGCATCGAGCTTGAACAGCAGCGGGCGGAGGGCGGAGAACATGCGGGCAGGGTGTGGCGCTTTTGTCGTTTTCATACAATCGGCGCGGCAGCCAAGGGCCTATTCACCCCCTGCGACCCGAAAGGAGCGCCGCGGCCGGCACCAGCCGCTGCAGTGCATCCTTACTTCATCGGCCCGGACAGGCGACTGTCCGGGCCGTATTTTTGGGCCACCGCCAGCGCGACCAGGCTGATCGCCGCCGCTGCCATCATGTAGAGCCCGACCGGCCACAGCCCGCCCTCTGCCGCGAGGCCCTGCGCGACGATCGGCGTCAGCGCGCCGCCCAGCACGCCGCCGACGTTGAACGCCGCCGACGCGCCCGTGTAGCGCACACGCGCCGGGAACAGCCCGGGCAGCCAGGCGCCCAGCGGCCCGTAGACGAAGCCCATGACGAGCAGCGCCAGCGAGAGGAAGACGAACACCTGCACCAGCGACCCCGACCCGAGCAGCGGCGCGAGGCACGCGCCCGCGACGATCCCGCCGAGGCAGCCGCCGATCAGCACCCGGCGCGGGTCCCAGACGTCCGACAGCCAGCCCGCCGCAACGATGCCGACCCCCATGAACAGGATCGCGCCGAGCTGGACGAGCAGGAAGTCGGTGCGCGCATAGCCGAGCTCTGTCGTCCCCCAGCCGAGCGCGAAGGCGGTGCTGAGGTAATAGATCGCGAAGCACGCGATGACCGCGCAGGTGCCCGCCAGCGTCGGCCGCCAGTGATCGCGCAGAACCGCAGCGAACGGCGCGCGCTCGGGCGGACCGTCCGCGAGCACCGCGGCAAAGGCCGGCGTCTCGTGCAGCTTGAGGCGCACCCACAGGCCAAGGCCGACGAGCAAAGCGCTCGCGAGGAAGGGGATGCGCCAGCCCCAGGCCATGAACTGCTCGGGCGTCAGCACGAGGTCGAGGATCAGGAAGAAGCCGTTCGCGAGGATGAAGCCGATCGGCGCACCGAGCTGCGGCACCATGCCGAAGCGGCCCTTCCACCCCGGTGGTGCATTCTCGACCGCCAGCAGCACCGCGCCGCCCCACTCGCCGCCGAGCCCCAGGCCCTGACCGAAGCGCAGCACACAGAGCAGCAGCGGCGCGATCCAGCCGACCTGCGCATGCGTCGGCAGGAAGGCGATCAGCGTCGTCGACCCGCCCATCAGCAGCAGCGACGCGACCAAGGTCGACTTGCGCCCGACGCGGTCGCCGAAATGGCCGAACACCACGGCGCCCAGCGGCCGCGCGACGAACGCCAGCCCGAAACTCGCGTACGCCGCGAGCAACTGCGCCGACGACGACGAGGCAGGGAAGAACAGCGGGCCGAAGACCAGGCTGGCGGCGGTCGCGTAGATGTAGAAGTCGTAGAACTCGACCGCCGTGCCGGTCAGGCTGGCGAGCAGCACGCGCCGCGTCGAGTTTTGTTCTGCCATCCACCCCATTCCCATTCTTGTGCTGGCAATCGCCGGGATGACAAAAATGTGAAAGCAAAATCGCGAGGTGTTCAGGGAATTGCGGAGATCATATGAGCGCTTAAGCCCCGTCACTTAGTTCTTACGATGCAAAATCATCCGACCGAATAACCGGGTACGCGCTGCGAACCACCTCGATCGCTTCCTGAAAATCTGCAAAATGCGCCATTTCGCCGTGACAGCATAGGCTCGCCGCCCAGTTCCCAATTTCGCCAGCATGGGAGCTGATTCTGGCGCAATGAACTGCAGGATATGCCTCATCAAAGATCTTGCAGACTTCCCGAAGCAGAAACTTGACCTCAATTCGGCTGGTTTCTGTCGTTGGCATAGTACCTCCTCTTCACCCCGAATTGTGATCGACGACCGCGATCGATGAAGTCGGGATGTGGGCCAGAGAGCAGGCGCATTCTAAGGGAATCGAACCCCCATGCGAAGCTCCCGATAAAATATCGGGGGCTCGTCGCCTGAAGGTTGAAGAAAATGGAGCGGGCGAAGGGATTCGAACCCTCGACCCCGACCTTGGCAAGGTCGTGCTCTACCCCTGAGCTACGCCCGCTCGGGCAAACCGGGGCGAACCCCGGCTGGGAGGCGGTGACTTAGCGGGGGGTCCGCGGCGGCGCAACCCCTAATTCGCGGGTTGGCAGTAGAGCGCCCCCCGCCCCATATGGGTGGTACCGCAGCAGAAGCCCCAGGAGTCCGCGTGCCGAGCCTCGCCACCGCCGCCACCGAAAAAGCCAGTATCGAGGCGTTCCGCCGCGACGTCGTCGAGGCGTCGATGACCGCCCTCATCCTCGTCGATTTCTGGGCCGAATGGTGCGGACCGTGCAAGACGCTGACCCCGCTGCTCGAGCGTGTCGTCGCGAGCTATGCCCCGCGCGTCGCGCTGGTGAAGATCGACGTCGACAAGAACCAGGGTCTCGCCGCGCAATTCCGCATTCAGTCGATCCCGACGGTCTATGCCTTCCTGAACGGCGCGCCGGTCGACGGCTTTCAGGGCGCGCTCGGTGAGCGCGAGCTGAAGGCGTTCATCGACCGGCTGCTCGCTGCCGTCCCTGCTGCGGCCCCCGACGGTGCGGCCGAGCTCGAGGCGCTGGCCCAGGCCGCGCAGGCTGCGCTCGATGACGGTGCAGCGGCGGAGGCGGCCGAGATGTTCGCGGCCCTCGTCGCCGAGCTGCCCGACCGGCATGACCTCGCCGCGGGCCTCGCGCGCAGCCTGCTCGCGCTGGGCGATACCGAAGGTGCCGCCGCCGCGCTCGCCGCGGTGCCTGCCGATACGAAGGACGCCGCTGTCGCCCAGGCGCGCGCCGCGCTGACGCTCGCGCAGGATGCCGGCCCCGTCGGTGACGATGCCGCGCTGCGTGCCCGCCTCGCCGCGAATCCCGACGATCACGAGGCGCGCTTCGAGCTCGCGAA
The DNA here is from genome assembly GCF_007097155.1 of Glacieibacterium frigidum. Lineage (GTDB taxonomy): Bacteria > Pseudomonadota > Alphaproteobacteria > Sphingomonadales > Sphingomonadaceae > Glacieibacterium > Glacieibacterium frigidum. Next base: position 793,787 of record NZ_VJWA01000002.1, on the reverse strand, counting down.
CTCGTTGCTGGCGGGCGGCGACCGCGACGGTGCGGCGACGGCGCTCCTCGACATCGTGGCGCGCGACCCCGAATGGAACGAGCGAGCGGCGCGTGCCCGCCTGCTCAAGCTGTTCGAGGCGGTCGGCCTCGGCGATCCCTGGGTGGTGACGCAGCGGGCGAAGTTGAGGAACCTGTTGTTCACATGACCGATGACGACGACCTGACCCTGCCGAATGCCCTGCCGGTGTTCCCGCTGACCGGCGCGCTCCTGCTGCCGCGCGGCGTACTGCCGCTCAACATCTTCGAACCGCGTTACCTCGCGATGTTCCGCGACGCGATGAAGGGCACGAAGGCGATCGGCATCGTTCAGCCGCGCGACAGCGACATCGACCCGTCGCCGCTCCACGCCGTCGGCTGCGTCGGGCGGATCAGCGATTATCGCGAGACCGGCGACGGGCGGATCATCGTCGCACTGACCGGCGTGACGCGCTTCGGCATCGTCCGCGAACTCGACGTGACGACGCGCTATCGCCAGATCGTCCCCGACTACGACCGCTTCGCCGCCGACCGTGACGAGCCGCGCGCCGTCGCCGCGGCATCGCGCGCCGAGCTGGAGGCGCGCCTGCGCACCTATCTCGACGACCAGGGGCTCAGCGCCGACTGGGAGGCGGTAGCGGGCGCCGACGACGAATCGCTGATCACGACGCTGAGCGCCGTGTGCCCGTTCGAGCCGATCGAGAAGCAGGCGCTGCTCGAGGCCGACGACCTGCCGGCGCGCGCCGCGACGCTGACCGCGCTGATGACCTTCGCGCAGGGCGACACCGCGGCCCGCCTGCAATGAGCCTCGACGTGCGCCTGCTGGAAATCCTCGTCTGCCCGTCGTCGCGAATGCCGCTGCGCTATGACGAGGCCGCCCAGGAGCTGATCTCGGAGAGCGCCGGCCTCGCCTACCCGATCCGCGACGGCGTCCCGGTCATGCTGATCGACGAGGCGCGTGACTTGAGCGCTTAGCTCTCAAGTCGTCATCCCGGCTTTCGCCGGGATGACGAGCAGGCATTCAGCCCCCGAACGCCCCCGCCTCGCCCGGGAAGACCACCGGGCTCGACGCGCCGTCCGCGCCGACTGCGGCGACCCCGAAGAACCACGAATCGATGTCGATCCCCTTCAGTGTCAGGGTCGTCGCAGCGCCCGCGTCGCGGCTGAACTGCCACGTCGGCGAGGTCGTGTGGCGCCACCACACGGTGTAGCGCGCCGCCCCCGGCACCGCCTGCCACTTGAGTATCGTGTCGGGCGTCACCGCGCCCTCGATGGTCACGCCGGTCGGCACCCCGGGGGCGGTAGCCAGTGCCGCGAGGCTGGCGACGTTGAGGCGCGTCACCTTGGCGAGGTAGGCGAAGTCGACGCCGTCGATCGTGTCGCCGTAGCGGCGGCCGTTCTCGACGCGGACATTCTGGTGCTGGCGGTCGTAATGCTCCTGCCGCTCGGTGATACGCACCGCGGGGATGCCCGCCTCGAGCATCGGCACCTGGTCGCCGCCGCGGCTGTAGCGGTCGGTGCGGTAGATCATCTCGACCTTCAGGCCCGCGGCCTTGCCCCGCTCGGCGACGAAGCGCGAGAGGTTGCGGGCCGGCGAATCGACCTCGCCGCCGTTGTAGCGGCGCTTGCTCGCCTGTTCGGGGGTTTCGGTGGCGCGCGTGCCCTCGCTGAACACGCGCACCGTCCTGTCGTCGCGCGCCCTGCCGCTGCCGCGCGAGTTGCCGATGATGTCGTTGTTGAGCACCGCCTCGACGCGCCAGCCCTTCGCCTTGGCGGTCGCGGCGAGCAGCTTGCCGCCGTGCAGTCCCTGTTCCTCGCCCGACAGCACCGCGTAGACGATGGTCGCGGGGAATTTCTGTCCGGACAACACGCGCGCTGCCTCGATCACCGCCGCGGTGCCGGAGGCGTCGTCGTTGGCGCCGGGCGCGTCACCGACCGCGTCGAGCGGGTCCGAATTGCGGCTGTCGATGTGTCCTGAGATGATGACGACGCGGTCGGGGTCGGTGGTGCCGCGCTGGATCGCGAGCACGTCGACGATTGCCGTGGGCTTGGGCAGGCGAGGCGCGGTGACGGTGACGCTCGGCTGCTCGATGGTCAGGCAACCGCCGCACTTGGCGCCGATCTCTGCAAAGCGCGCCGCCGCATAGGCCCGCGCCGCGCCGATGCCGCGCGTCGGCGACGTCGTATCGGACGCCGAATGGCGCGTGCCGAAGCCGACCAGCCGCTCGATCGTGGCGCGCAGCTCGGCCTGCGATATCGGCGGCGGCGCCGCCAGCGCAGGGGTGGCGGCAAGGGCGGCAATAATCAAGAAACGCATCGGTGACCCTATTGTGGACGTAAGCGATAGTGGCGCTAGACGGGGCGGGGGCGCAAGCGGAGGCGTGAGCATGACACGACGCGGATTGATCGTCGGGAGCCTTGCCGCGCTGCTGCTGGCTGGCTGCTCGAACCTCGACGCGCTCAGGACGCTCAACGACCTGACGCCGGGCGACGGCGGCGCGACCAAGGTCGTCGACGGCGCGGCATTCGGGTCCGATCCGATGCAGACGCTCGACGTCTGGGTGCCGAAGAATGCGAAGAACGCGCGCGTGCTGGTGTTCTGGTACGGCGGCAGCTGGCGCTTCGGCAACCGCGAGGATTACGGCTTCGTCGCGAAGGCGTTTGCGGCCAGGGGCTTCGTCGTCGTGCTGCCCGATTACCGCAAGTCGCCGCCACACCCCTTCCCGGGCTTCGTGCAGGACGGCGCCGCGGCGGTCGCGTGGACGCGGGCGAACATCGCGAAATACGGCGGCGACCCGGCGCGCATCGGTGTCAGCGGCCATTCGGCGGGCGCGCATGTCGCCGCGATGGTCGCGCTCGACCCGCAATGGCTGGCGCGAGCCGGGGCGCCCGGCGCGGTCAAGGCGTTCGTCGGCTTTGCGGGGCCGTATGACTTCTACCCCTTCGCGCCGGGCGGCTCGGCGGAGAAGGCGTTCGGGCGGCCCGCCGACCCGGCCGCGACGCAGCCGATCACCTTCGCACGCGCCGACGCCCCGCCGTCGCTGCTGCTGACCGGCGACGCCGACGATGTCGTCCAGCCGCGCAACTCGGCGTCGCTCGCGGCCGCGCTCAGGGCGAAGGGCGCGACGGTCGAGACGCGTGTCTATCCCGGCGTCGGCCATGTCGGGCTGGTGCTGGCACTGTCCAAGCCATTCCGCGGCAAGGCCCCGGCGCTGAACGACGCGGTGGTGTTTCTCGACAGGACGCTCTGAACGTTCTCTCGCGAACGTCATGCTGGCGAACGCCAGCACCCACCGTCGCGCAAGCTCATCCTATCGGGAGCGCCCCGCAATGGGTGCTGGCGTTCGCCAGCATGACGCAGATCAGTAGGAGGGCCGCAGGGGCGAAACTTTTCCGGAACAGCGCCACCACGCACCCGTTCACCGCGCCTGTAGAACGGGACAAGTGTATGAATATCGACACTGTGGCACGCGGCCTGGGCTGGTTCAGCTTCGTGCTTGGCGCGGGCGAGCTGCTCGCCGGGCCAAAGCTCGCGCACGGGCTCGGCATCGACGGGGCGCAAGGGCTGGTCCGTCCGTACGGCGTGCGCGAGATCGTTGCCGGTGCGATGATCGTGACGTCGAGCGACCCGCTTCCCGGTATCATCGCGCGGGTCGCGGGCGATGCGCTCGATGTCGTGACGCTCGCCCCCGGCCTGCTGCCCGGCGCGCCGAAGACGGGCGCGGCGTGGACCGCGGCGATCGCGGTCGCACCGGTCATCGTGCTGGACGTGATCTGCCTGGTCGCGCTGCTCAAGCGGCGCCGCGCCGCCTAGTCAGCCTGCGGGCGACACGATACGCTTCCCGGCAAAAGCCGTGGGGAGTGTGGCCGTGACCTTCACCGACGCCGAATTGCGTGCCGCGCTGCGCGATGCGCATGTCCCCGCGTTGCTGGCGGCGCTGGTGCATTTCGCCGGATCGGCCGAGCATCTGGCGGGCTTCCAGCCGCCGGTCGCCGACATGACGAGCATCGGCGACGAGCAGGGCGGCATCCCCCTGGACCAGCAGGCGCGCGCGCGCGATCTCGCCTTCGGCCTCGTGACGCGCTGGCGCGATGCCGGCTGTCCGCCGCTGCTGCGGCCTTCACCCGAGGCCGTGCGCGCCGCGATGACGTACGTCGCCGGGTCCGAGATCCCCGCCGCCTACGAGGCGTTCCTGACCGACGAACTCCACCTCGACGGCCTGCCGGGGGCGTCGCGCGTGACGATCGAGCGCGCGGCGGGCGACTTTTCCGTGGTCATCGTCGGCGCGGGCATGTCGGGGCTGCTGATGGGCGTCGCGTGCAAGCAGGCAGGGGTGCCGTTCACGACCATCGAAGCACGCGGCGAGGTCGGGGGAACCTGGACCGCCAACCGCTATCCGGGCTGCCGCGTCGATACGCCGAACCACCTCTATAGCTATTCGTTCGAGCCCGCGCACGAGTGGCCGTACCGCTTCTCGACCGCGCCGGTGCTGCAGGGCTATTTCGCGCGCGTCGCCGAAAAGCACGGGCTGATGCCGCACATCCGCTTCGGCACGCGGGTCGAGAGTGCGGCGTGGGACGGTGAGGCGTGGCAGGTCACGCTGTCGGGCGGCGAGACGCTGCGCGCGCGGGCGGTGGTCAGCGCCGTGGGGCAGCTCAACCGGCCGAAGATGCCCGATCTGCCGGGGGTCGGCAGCTTCGCGGGGCCGGCGTTTCACTCGGCGGAATGGCCCGAGGGGGTCGACCTCAAGGCCAAGCGCGTCGCGGTAATCGGGACGGGGGCGAGCGCCTTCCAGATCGTCCCCGAGATCGCGGGCGAGGTCGGCAGCCTGAGCATCTTCCAGCGAACGCCGCCGTGGCTGCTGCCGCAGCCGTTCTACCACGACGCGGTCGCGGCGGGTAAGAACTGGCTGCTCGAGCATCTCCCGTTCTACGCCAACTGGTACCGCTTCGCGCTTTTCTGGTCGCTGACCGAGTTCCTGCTGCCCGCCGTCGCCGCCGAGGACGGGTGGGAGGCGCCGGGGTCGATCTCCCCCGCCAATGCCGAGCTGCGCGGGTTCCTGGAGATGGCGCTCGCCGCGCAGTACGAGGACCGGCCCGACCTGCTCGCGAAGCTGGTCCCCGCCTATGCACCGGGCGGCAAGCGCATGCTCGTCGACAACGGCGTCTGGGCGGCGGCGCTCAAGCGTCCGAATGTCGAGCTGGTGACCGAAGGGGTAGCGGGCATCGAGCCTGCGGGGGTGCGGCTGGCGAACGGGCGGCTGGTCGAGGCCGACGTGCTGATCTACGCCACCGGCTTCCACGCGTCGGAATTCCTCATGCCGATGCGCGTGACGGGCGAAGGCGGGGCGGACCTGCACGACGCGTGGGGCGGCGATGCACGCGCCTATCTCGGCATGACGGTGCCGGGCTTTCCCAATTTCTTCATGCTGTACGGGCCGAACACCAACATCGTCGTCAACGGCTCGATCGTGTTCTTCTCCGAGGCGAGCGTGAACTACATCATGGGCTGCCTGAAACTGCTGATCGACGGCGGGCGCACGGCTCTCTCGCCGAAGCGCGACGTCCACGACGCGTTCAACCTCAAGGTCGATTCCGCGAACGCGACGATGGCGTGGGGGGTCGACGGCGTGTCGAGCTGGTACAAGTCGGCGAGCGGGCGCGTCGCCCAGAACTGGCCGTTCTCGCTGGTCGAATACTGGAACGCGACGCGGGCACCGAGGGCCGAGGAGTTTGAAGTGCGGTGAGGGCCTCGCTCACGGATCACTGCGAAGCGCTCGAGGCCGAATACATCGAGCGACTGAGTACCGCTCTACGTCGATGCGCGGCGGGTCGGTGGGGCCTGTTCGGGCACAACGATAAAGTGATTGAAGGCTTGGGCAAACACGCTCGCCGACAGCTGGTCGATCCGGAGGTCGTGGAACTTCTGGCGATCGGCGAGGCGATTGCCGCGGCGCGCAAGCGAATTGGTGTAAGCGAGGCGTTTGAACCGCATCGCCAGCTGCTTGAAATTTGCGCAGGCTCGTCGGCAAATGCGCTGGGCGAGCCGAAGTTGGCGCAGCGCTGGCTCGACGAGATGGCGGCGGCAGGGAGGTAAGGGTGTCGCGGCCAGCCTAGCTGGCGGTGTCGGCAATTGTCTCGACGCGACTGCGCTCGCGATCACGGTGGTCCCAGCGGTCGATGACCAGGGCGCCGAAAAATGGCAGCACGGCTGAGCTCAGCGCGCTCAGCAGCGAAGTCAGGAACATCAGCCCTCCGACCGGCTGGCTTTCGAACGATTGCCCGGCGACCATGGGAAATCTGAGGCTCAGCAACGCCTGACCAAGTACGATCAGAAATATGAGAGCGCTGAGCGCAAACAGGATCTGGGCCCCGTTCCTCATCGCTGACGCATAGAGTTGCCGCATTGCCTGCCCCGGTAAGCCCGGCGACGAAAGTGCTACGAGGGGGGCGCCAAGGCAAGTGCGTCACGGCAAAGCCGCACGTCGGACGGGAGGCGGAGGTCCCGCCGCTCCGCCGGCCGGGCTTGCCCGCATACGAAAATGGCGCCGCGAATGCGAAGAGCATTCACGGCGCCATTTATCGTCCGGTCAGTGCCGTCAGCGGCGGAAAAACCGCCGCTGGTTCATCGGCATCGGGGCGGTCTTCTCGCGGAAGACGATGCGGCCCTTGTCGAGATCATAGGGCGTCATTTCGACGTGTACCCGGTCGCCGACGATCGAGCGGATGCGGTTCTTGCGCATCTTGCCCGCCGTGTAGGCGATGATCTCGTGGTCGTTCTCCAGCTTCACGCGGAACCGGCCGTCAGGCAGGATTTCCGCGATGACGCCTTCGACCTTTAGGGCTTCTTCTTTCGCCACAGGCGGCTCTTAAGCCAGCGACAGGTTGATCGCCGAGGCGCGGCCCTGGCGGTCGTTCTCGACGTCGAACTTGACCTTCTGGCCCTCGTTCAGGCCGTCCAGGCCGGCGCGCTCAACGGCGCTGATGTGCACGAACACGTCCTTCGACGCGCCGTCCGGGGCGATGAAGCCATAGCCCTTGGTGGTGTTGAAAAACTTCACGGTGCCTACCGCCATACGTAACGTCCTTAGTCTCGACAGTCCGCCCGGAACATCCGAGGCGAACACCGGCAGCGCTTCAACGAAATAGGGGCCGTAACAGCGCCTCGTCGGGTGAGGCACCGTCGGCAACCCGCGATATGGACGGAAAGCCCGCCAAACGCAAGGCCGAGCCGTGCGGCGCACGCGCCCGCCCGTGCTTGGCCGTTCCGTTCTCACAGGGTACACGCAGACTTTAATGACTGCCGCCGCACCATCCATCGTCGACCCGTCGACCGGCGCGCATCCGTTCCCGCACCGCCATCTGCTCGGCGTCGCCGGCCTCGCGCCGTGGGAGGCGGTGTGGCTGCTCGACGAGGCGGAGGGCTGGATCGGTCGGGCGAAGCGCTCGGATATCCTGCGCGGCTGTACGATCATCAACGCCTTCTTCGAGAACTCGACCCGGACCCTGCTGAGCTTCGAGATCGCAGGCAAAAGGCTGGGCGCCGACGTGGTCAACATGACCGTCGGCGCGTCGTCGGTGAAGAAGGGCGAGACTCTGCTCGACACCGCGCTGACGCTGAACGCCATGCACCCGCAGGCGCTGGTCATCCGCCACGGCGCGAGCGGTGCGGTGCAGTTGATATCCGAAAAGGTCGATTGCCCGGTCCTCAACGCCGGCGACGGGCGGCACGAGCATCCGACGCAGGCGCTGCTCGACGCGCTGACCATTCGGCGTCGCAAGGGGCGGATCGAAGGGCTGACCGTCGCGATCTGCGGCGACATCCTGCACTCGCGCGTCGCCCGGTCGAACTTCGCGCTGCTCGGGTCGCTGGGGGCGAAGGTCCGCGCGGTGGCGCCACCGACTTTGCTCGGCGATGCCGTCGACCGGCTCGTCGTCGACTGCTTCACCTCGATGGACGAGGGGCTGGCGGACGCCGACGTGGTGATGATGCTCCGCCTGCAGCGCGAGCGGATGACGGGCGGCTATGTGCCCAGCCCCCGCGAGTATTTCCGCTTCTACGGGCTGACCGCCGACCGGCTGAAGCATGCGAAGGCCGACGTGCTCGTCATGCACCCCGGCCCGATGAACCGCGGGGTCGAGATCGACAGCGCGGTCGCGGACGACATCGTCCGCTCGGGGGTGACCGAGCAGGTCGAGATGGGGGTCGCGGTGCGCATGGCGTGTCTCGACGTGCTGACGCGCAACCAGCGCGGGGTGGCGGGGTGGTAAGGACCGAACCCCCGACGACGTCATGCTGGCGAACGCCAGCACCCATGGTGGTGCGAAACAGGTCGGTCGGCGCTTGCGCGACCGTGGGTGCTGGCGTTCGCCAGCATGACGAAGATTTGGAGGGCAGGGGAAGATGACCCTCGCCTTCGTCAACGCCGCAAACCACGACGTTGTCGTCGTCCGCGACCGGCTGATCGCGGCGGTCGGCGGTCCCGTTCCCGGCGATGCGCGGGTGATCGACTGCGCAGGGAGACACCTCGCCCCCGGCCTGATCGACGCGGGCGTCTTCGCCGCCGATGCGGCGGCGTGCCTCGCAGGCGGGATCACGCGCGTCGTGCTGATGCCCGACCGCAACCCGCCGCTCGACGACCCCGCGCTGATCGAGTTCGCGCAGCGCATCGGCAAGCCCGACGTGTGGGTCCATCCGCTTGCCGCCGCGACACGCGGGCTGGAAGGTGTCGAGCTCGCCGAGATCGGGCTGTGCGCCGCCGCGGGTGCGGTCGGCTGCGCGACGGGGCGCAGCAGCATCGCCGACACCGGTGTCATGCACCGGCTGATGCAGTACGCCAGCGGGTTCGACATGGTGGTGGTCAGCCACGCCGAGGATGCCGCGCTGACCGGCGACGCGGTCGCGACCACGGGCGAGTTCGCGACGCGCATGGGGTTGGCGGCCGCGCCTGCCTTTGCCGAGGCGCTGGGCGTCGCGCGCGACCTGCGGCTGGCCGAGGCGACCGGTTGCCGCCTCCACATCCGCCAGGTGACGACCGCCGAGAGCATCGACCTCGTCCGCGCCGCCAAGGCGCGCGGGCTGGCGGTCACCTGCGGCGTGACGCCGGTGCATTTCCTGCTCAACGAGCAGTCGGTCACCGGTTACCGCACCTTCGCGCGCGCCTCACCGCCGCTGCGCCACGACGACGACCGGCGTGCCGTGATCGCGGGGCTCGCGGACGGCACGATCGACGTCATCGCGAGCGGCCACGACCCGCGCAGCCAGGAGGACAAGCGCCTGCCGTTCGCCGACGCGCTGCCCGGCATGACGGGGGCGGAGACGCTACTGCCCCTCGCGCTGATCCTCGCGCACGACGGCGCGATGAGCATCGACGCGGTGCTGGCGGCGATGACCGCGACCCCGGCGCGGATCTTCGGCCTGCCGGGCGGCCGCATCGCGCCGGGCGCGCCTGCCGACCTGATCGTCTTCGACCCACACGCCAGCTGGCGCATCGATGCCGACGCCTCGGTGGCGAGCGCCGGCAACACGCCGTTCGACGCGATGGCGGTCGAGGGGCGCGTGACCATGACGGTTAAGGGTGGCGACATCGTATGGAGCTTATGACCACAACATGCTGACCCTGCTTGCTCTTGCTGCCGCCACCACGACCGCCGGGCCCGCCACGGTTCAGACGGGCGTCGAACGCTGGCGTGCCGGCGACGATGCCGGGGCGGTCGCGGCGTGGCTTCCCTATGCCGCGCAGGGCGTGCCCGACGCGCTGTTCAACATGGGCCAGGCGTACAAGCTGGGCCGTGGCGTAACGCGCGACCAGGCGATCGCGCGCGACTATTACCGCAAGGCCGCAGCCAAGGGGCACCTGCCCGCGCAGGCCAACCTCGGCATCACCTTGTTCCAGGCGGGCGAGAAGGCCGAGAGCCTGCGGTGGCTCAAGACTGCGGCCGATCGGGGCGAGGCGCGCGCGCAGTACGTTTATGGCATCGCGCTGTACAACGGCGACGGCGCCCCGCGAAACCAGGGCGTCGCGTACGGCTATCTGCTGCGCGCGCGCGAGGCGAAGCTGCCGCAGGCGGCGACCGCGCTGGTCACCATCGAGCCCGCACTGACGCCCGAGGCGGTGACCGCGGGGCAGGCGGTGGCCGCCAGCCTCGCCAGCGGTGCCGGCGTGCCGACCGCGCTCGCGGCAGCGGGGAATGCGAAGCCCGCCGCACCGCGCCGCGCCGACGTGCTGAAGACGCCGACGCCGCCGGTCCAGACCGCCACGGTCCCGCCGCCTGCCACGCCGCGCGTGACGCCGCCGGTGCAGACCGCGGCAGTCCCGTCCGCCGCGACGGTGCGCGCGACGCCGCCGGTGGTCACGACGCGTCCGCCCGTCGTGGTGGGTCCGCCCCGGCCGGCTGATATCCCTGCGCAAACCGCTGCCGCGACGCCGGCAACGACCCCGGCGCGTCCTCCCGTCGTCGCAGCGACCACGACGCCCCCGCGCCCGACGCCGCTCCCCGCGAGCACCACCCCGCCGCGTCCCGCTGCGATCGCCGCTGCGCCGTCGCCCATGCCGACCACCACTGCGCAGGCCGATCCGTCACCCAGGCCCCCGGCCACGGTCACCGCGCGCGCCGAGCCGACGCCCAAGCCGCCCGCCACCGTCACGGCGCGTGCCGAGCCGTCGCCCAAGCCGCCCGCCTCGGTCGCCAAGCCCGACGTGCCGCGCGCGCGCGACTGGCGCGTTCAGCTCGGGGCCTTTTCGTCGCAGAAGCAGGCCGATGCCGCCTGGACCTCGGTCAAGACCGCGCAGGGTTCGGCGATCGGCAAGGCCAAGCCAATCTTCGAGCCGTCGGGCCCGGTGGTGAAGGTTCAGCTCGGGCCGTTCGCGAGCAAGGCGGCGGCGAGCGACGTCTGCGCCAAGCTGGCGTTCGCCGGCCGCGCCTGCTTCGTCACGCAGGGCTGATCAGCGCAGCGACCGCGCCAGTGCCGCCATCGTCTGGTTGGCGATCTCGCGCCCGACGCCCGACGGCGACGTACCGGGCGCCGCAGCGCGCACGAAACCGCCCGGCCCCGCGACCAGCGGCGGCTTGACGTAGGGCTGGCGGCCCGAGGTCGTGAAGGCGGCGAGCACGCGCGCCTGGCGGATATCCTTGACCGTGACCTTGAACGACGCGCCGGTCGGCGTGCCGGGGGCGGGGGTCTGCAGCACCTCGACGAGCAGGTCGGCGCGGCTGGTCGCGGCCTCGGTCTCGATCGCCTGCATGTTGGGGCGGCTGCCGGCACCGCGCGCGCCGCGCGCGGTGCGCATCGCGAGGCTGCGGTCGATCAGCCGCGCGCCGTTGGCGGCGAGGGTTTCGGCGAAGGCCGCCTCGACCGCGAAGTCGACATCCTCGCCCAGCGGATTGTAGCGCCCCTGGTCGACGCGGTCGGTGCCGGTCGAGACGTCGAGCGTCGAGCGGCTGCTGCTCTCGGCGGCCGACCCGACCGAGGCCGAATTCCAGCCGCGGCGCGCGACCGTGGCACCGCTCGCGCTGCTGCTCGTCGTCGCTTCGGCGCGCAGATTGTCGCGATAGTTCGACGTCACCTCGTCGCTGAACGTCCGGTTCCAGAACACCAGCATCCGGGGCCGCCCGACGCGGCCGTAGACGGCGCGGAAGTTGCCTGCGGCGACGACGCCCGGCGGGGGCGGCGGCGGTGCGGGGGTCAGGACCTGGGGGCCATCGCGGTACAGCCCGGGTGCGGCGCTGTCGTCGACGCGCTGCGCATGGCTCGCGGTGGCGAGCCCGGCGGCGAACAGGGTGAGCAACAGGCGCATGGGTCGGGCTCCGCTCAGGATTCGGGACGCAGTTCGATCAGATAGGCCCCGACCTGCGCACGGCCGATCGAGTTCTCCTCATAGACCGCGGTCGCCTTGGGGCTGAGATACACGGTCTTCCACGCCGAAGCGGCCTCGGTCGGCAGCTGGTTGGCGTCCATGAAGTTGGAGCGCAGCTGGACGACCAGCTTTTCCTTCGAGCAGTTGACCAGCCGCGCCATGACGCGCAGCCCGTTCATCGGCGTGCGCTGCGCGAAAAGCCCCTCGACGATCATCTTGCGGCCCAGCTTCTTGTCGGTGAACAGCACGGCGTTGAGGTCGATCGGCGTCATCGACGACGGCACGTTGGCGACCAGCGCCGGCCCCCCGGACGATCCCGCCCAGCGCGCCATATAGGTCCGGCAGCTCACCGTCTTGTTCTCGGTGGCGAGCGCCGGCGCCGCGGTCGTCACGGCAAGGAGCGCGAGGGTCAGGGGACGCAGCATGTCAGCTCACTCCAGTCATTGCACGGGGGCGAAGGTCGAGATCATCGACGAACGAAACAGGCGATCCTTGGCGATCGCATCCTTCTTGCGCGCCACGGCGGCGCGCACGCGGGCGTCGTCGCCGGGCGTGTCGGGAGTGGTCAGCGCGGTGCGCGCCCGCGTCCAGACGATCGAGCACTTGCCCTTGGTCGCCTGCATCATGCCGGTCGGCGGCAGGTCGATGGTGCCGTTGGCGCTGATGTAGTTGACCGTCGCGGTGAACGGGCCGTCGGCCTTGGCGGTCGACAGCGCGACCGAGTCGGGCAGGCTGTCCCACTGGCGGATATCGGCGTCGATCTTGGCCGCCGACGAGAAGAGCGAGAAGATCGCGCCCGCCGCCGCCATGTACATGCCGGCCTCACCGCCCTGCTGAAGGCCGGCGCGCATCGCGGCATTGCCGATCGCGCCGGTGGTGTTCTTGAACTCCGCCTTGCCGTTCAGGATGCCGTCCATCGCGCGGCCGCCGCGGGTCGTCGCCTGGTAATAGACGCTGCTCGCGACGCGGCCGTCGAGCTTGCGCGGGCTTCCCTTGGCAGGCGCCAGCGTGAAGATCGCGCCGGTCTCGGGGTAGCCCTCGGCGGGCTGGAAGACGAGCTTCTCCTTCTGCGACGGCGCGCGTGCCTTGACGGGGCCGTGGCCCAGCTCGGCGATCATCAGCACGTTGTCGTCCTTCGCGGGTGCCGACAGGCCTTTTTCGGCGGCGATCGCAGCGTCGAAATCGGCGCTGCCATTGTCCCCGGCGCACATCGTCGACCAGCCCATCAGATAGTTCATCAGCGCGAAATCGCTCTGGAACTCCTCGGCTTCCGACACCGTGTCCTGGAACTCGGCGCCCTTGAAGCTGGCGCGGGCATTGTTGTAGTCGCCGGCGCGCAGGTACAGCAGGCCGCGGTAGTAATACGCCATGGCGCGCTCATAGGGCTCGCCCTTCCAGTCCTTGTTCGATTCCTTGTGCCACAGCGACCGTGCCGCCTCTGCCTGCTTGTTCTTGGCGTAGACCGATTCGATGCGCAGCAGGGCAGCGTCGAAGGCGCGCTCCGCATCGCTCCACTGCCCGACTTCCATCGCCGCCAAGCCGAGGCGTGACAGGTTAAGCACCGAGTTGCGCTCGCCGCCGGCGTACAGCGCCTTGTAATAGGGGCGCAGCGGTTCGTGGCGTGCGGCTGCGAAGCTCTCCAGCTCCTCGGCCGGATAGGCTTCCTTGGGCGCGGCGGTAACCGGTGTCAGCGCGACCGTCAGCGTCAGCGCGGTCGACGCGCGAGTCAGGAATTTCACGATCATCAGGTTTGCCCCCTGTTGAATGGAGCGCGCCGGGTAAGCCCCCTCACCCGGCGCGCAGGATGCTAGCGGTAGACGACGTCGTCGCCCTGGGCCCGCAGCGTGACGTAGGGTTCGGAGATGTAGACGCTCTCGCTGGTCTCGAGGTCGATGAGCTCGAAAATGACCTGCATCGAACGCTGCATCATGCCGGTGTTGTTGTTGCGCGCATCGAGCGAGGTAATGCGGCCGGTCAGCTTGAAGTCCGACCCCGCGACCGCCTTGGCGAGGCCGCGCGTCGCGACGTCGACGGTGCCGGTGCGCTTCAACTCGCGCTCGGCCATCACGTCTTCCATCGCCTCGCGGCTGAGGAAGCGCATGCGGCCCTGCGCGGCGCGCATCAGCTGGGCGCGAAGCTGGTCGGAGATCATGTCGGTGTCGAGTCGCTGGCTCGACTTGTTCACCAGCCGCGACGAATCGACGATGATGCGCGGCGGCGTCGCTGTGCCGACGATGTCGGGACGCTGTAGCAGGTCGCGGACCAGCCGGTCGGCCATGCCGATGATATCGCGTGATTCGAACCCGGTACCGGTGACCAGGCCGCGGCCCGACGGGTCGAGATCGACCGCCGCATGGCCGTCCTTCTTCTTCGCCAGCCCCGGCGAAGCAGAGAAAATCAGCGCCACCGCGCCAAAGCAACCAATCAACCTGTTCATGAACGCCCCCGTCACGAGTCGTTCATCTTTGCCGTAACGAATTAACAACATCAAGCGCGCAAATGGGCTACCCCAAATGGCGGAGTTGTTACGCCGCCGCGCGGATCGCCTCGCCGGGCCAGCGTGCCCAGAGCGCCGCCGCCTGGCCCGCGACCTTCTCCGCCGCCGCATGCTTGACCGGCCCGAAGCCGCGCACCGCCTGGGGCAGCGCCGCGATTTCGGCGGCGAGGCCGGCGTTGTCGGGGGTCAGGCCGGCGAGGAGCCGGTCGACATCGGCCTCGAACGCGGTGATCGCGGCGCGCTCGGCACGGCGCTCGGCCGAATAGCCGAAGACGTCGAGTGCGGTGCCGCGCAGGCCCTTGAGCTTCGCCAGCACGCCGAACGCGGTGAAGATCCACGGGCCGAAGCTGTACTTCTTCGGGCGGCCGGTGGCGGGGTCGAGCTTCGCGAAGATCGGCGGCGACAGCTCGACACGCGGCTTGCCGCCGGCGAACTGCGCGTCGTAGGCGGCGCGGAAGCGGCCGTCCGAATACAGCCGTCCGACCTCATATTCGTCCTTGTAGGCGAGCAGCTTGTAATAGCTGCGCGCGACCGCCTCGGTCAGTCGGTCGTCGCCGGCGGCACGCACGCGCGACACCAGCGAAGTGAAGCGCGCGGCATAGGCGGCGTCCTGGTACGCGGTCAGGTCGGCGACGCGCTTCTCGATCAGCCCGTCGAGGGTCGTCGCGGGCGGCTCGGGCAGGGGGCCGCGCGCGGCCTGCACCATCGCCTCGACCTTCTCAGGCGACGCGGCGAGCAGGCGGCCGAGCGCGAAGGCGCGCTTGTTGAAGTCGATCGCGACGCCGTTGAGGTCGATCGCCGCCTCGATGCTGGCGCGCTGCAGCGGGATAAGGCCCGCCTGCCACGCATAGCCCATCAGCAGGATGTTGGCGCCGATCGCATCGCCCAGCAGCGCCACGGCGATCGTGTCCGCCGCGACAAAGGCCGTGGCGTTCGGGTTCGATGCCTTGCGGATCGAACGCTCGACCTGCGCCGAGCGAAAGTCGAAATCGCGGTTGCGCACGAAGTCCGACGTCGGCGCGATATCGGCGTTGGCGACGACCGCGGTGCGCGTCGGCACCATCAGCGTCTGCGTCGGCTTGTCGGCGGCGACGACGGCATCGCACGCCAGCACGAGGTCGGCGGCGCCCGCGATGATACGCGGGGACAGCAGCGCCTCGCCCGCCGCCGCCAGGCGGACGTGCGCATAGACCGCGCCGCCCTTCTGGGCGAGGCCCGCCATGTCGGCGGTGGTCGCGCTCATGCCCTCGATATGCCCGGCGGTGCCGAGCAGCGCCGAGACGGTCAGCACGCCGGTGCCACCGATACCGGTGACCATGATGTTGAAGCCCTCGCCCGGCGACGGGATCGTCGGGTCGGCGATGCCGCTGAGGTCGACCGCCTCGAGGTTCTTGGTCTCGGCCTTGCGCACCGCGGCGTCGTCGACGGTGACGAAGCTGGGGCAGAAGCCCTTGAGGCAGCTGTAGTCCTTGTTGCAGCTCGACTGATTGATCCGGCGCTTGCGCCCGAACTCGGTGGCGAGCGGCTCGATCGACACGCAGTTCGACTGGACCGAGCAGTCGCCGCAGCCTTCGCAGACCGCGGCGTTGATGAAGACCCGGCGCGCGGGGTCGGCAAGCGTCTTGCGCTTGCGGCGGCGGCGCTTCTCGGCGGCGCAGGTCTGGTCGAAGATGATGACCGTGGTTCCCGGCGTCGCGGCGAACTCGGCCTGGATCTCGGGCAGCGCCGAACGGTCGAGCAGGCGCACCGACGAGGGCAGGGTGACGCCCTTGTAGCGCGACAGGTCCTCGGTCAGCACGACGACCTTCTTGGCGTTCTCGGCGACCATCTGCGCGGCGATCATGTCGACCGACAGCTCGCCGTCGTGCGTCTGGCCGCCGGTCATCGCGACGGCATCGTTGTAGAGAATCTTGTAGGTGATGTTGACGCCCGCCGCGATCGACTGGCGCACCGCGAGGATGCCCGAGTGGAAATACGTCCCGTCGCCGAGGTTCGCGAACACGTGCTTCTCGCTCGTGAACGGTGCCTCGCCGACCCAGGTCACGCCTTCGCCGCCCATCTGGGTGAAGGTCTCGGCGCGGTCCATCCACAGCGCCATGATGTGGCAGCCGATGCCCGCCAGCGTGCGCGCGCCGTCGGGCGCCTTGGTCGAGGTGTTGTGCGGGCAGCCCGAGCAGAAATAGGGGCTGCGCTTGATCGGCGTCTCGTACGCCGCCGCCTTGCCCGCCTGGTCGTTGAAGAAGGTCAGGCGGTTCCGGATCGCGTCGGTGTCGTGATATTTCTGGATGCGCGCTGCGATGACGTGCGCGATCGTGCCCGGGGTCAGCTCGTTGTCGGGGCTCAGCAGCCACTCGCCGTTCTCGTCGTGCTTGCCGACGACGCGGGGGCGGACCGCCTCGCGCCAGTTGTAGAGCTGCCAGCGCAGCTGATGCTCGATGAACTCGCGCTTCTCCTCGATGACGAGGACTTCCTCCAGGCCTTCCGCGAAAGCGCGAATGCCGTCGGGCTCGAGCGGCCAGGGCATGCCGACCTTGTAGACGCGCAGGCCGATCTGCGACGCGACGCGCTCGTCGATGCCCAGCTCGTACAGCGCCTCCATCGTATCGGCGTGCGCCTTGCCGGTGGTGATGATGCCGAAGCGGGGGGTAGGCGTATCCCAGACGATGCGGTCGATGCGGTTCGCCTTGGCGAAGGCGAGCGCGGCGAAGCCCTTGAAGCGCTGCAGGCGCGTGTCTTCCTCGCGCCAGATGTCGCCGCCGCGGATGTGGATGCCGCCCTCGGGGAAGTCGAACGGCGGCAGGATGATCGGCTTGTGCTCGTTCGCGAGGTCGATCGTGGCCGAGGTCTCGACCGTGTCGGCGGTCGCCTTGAAGCCGACCCAGGTGCCCGCGAAGCGCGACATCGCGATGCCGAGCAGCCCGTATTCGACGAACTCGTGCACGCTGGCGGGCGCGAGGAACGGCACGAACGCCGCCTGGAAGTTGTGGTCGGACTGGTGGGGCAGGGTGCTCGATTTGGCGCCATGGTCGTCGCCGACGATCGCCAGCACGCCGCCGTGGGGGGAGGTGCCCGCGGCGTTGGCGTGCTTCATGACGTCCATCGCGCGGTCGAGGCCGGGGCCCTTGCCGTACCAGATGCCGAACACGCCATCGACGGTGTTGCCGGGACGCATGCCGACATGCTGCGTGCCCCACACCGCGGTGGCGCCCAGCTCCTCGTTGACGCCGGGCTGGAAGATGATGTTCTCCGCCGCCAGCATCTTCTTGGCGCGCCACAACTCCTGGTCGTAGGTGCCGAGCGGCGAGCCGCGATAGCCGGAGATGAAGCCGCCGGTGTTGAGCCCCGCGGCGCGGTCGCGCGCGCGCTGCACCAGCGGCAGGCGGACCAGCGCCTGGACGCCGCTCATGAACACCCGCCCGTCGGTGAAGCGATACTTGTCGTCGAGCGAGACAGGCGGCAAACCGGCAACCATTCGAACACTCCCCAGTGATACGTCAGCTATACTGACCTATCTACGTTGCGGCAAGCCATAGTGGAACATGCGATGACGCACCCCGTTCCCAGCGCGGTCAAGCGATAGCGAGCGCGATGCACGACGAAGCGGCCCGTCCGACAGCCACGCTGCGCGCCCGCGACGCCGTCGCCATCGCGGTCGGCATCGTCGTCGGCGCCGGCATCTTCCGCACCCCCGCGATCGTCGCCGGCCTGTCGGGCAGCGAAGCCGACATGCTGTGGCTGTGGCTGATCGGCGGCGGGCTCTCGGTCGTCGGCGCGCTTTGCTATGCGGAGCTTGCGGCGGCCTGGCCCGGGGCGGGCGGCGATTACGGCTATCTCGTCCGCGCCTACGGCCGCCGCGCGGGGTTCGTCTACGCCTGGGCGCGGCTGGCGGTGATCCAGACGGGGTCGGTCGCGCTGCTCGCCTTCATCGTCGGCGATTATGCCGCAGCGGTCGCCGGCGGGCCGAGCGCGGCCTGGGCGGCGGGAACGGTCATGCTACTGACCGCAATCAACGTCGCGGGCGTGCGCGCCGGGACGCGGACGCAGGCGCTGCTGACCCTCGCCGAGGTCGCGGGGCTGGTGCTCGTCGTCATCGCCGGGCTGATCCTCGCGCCCGAGGCCGTCGCCGCCGTGCCGCGCGTCACCGACACGCAATGGGGCGCCGCGATGGTCCTCGTCCTGCTGACTTATGGCGGGTGGAACGAGACGGTGTACGTGACCGGCGAGCTGCGCGGGAAGCGGAAGCGGATCGTCGGGGTGCTGCTCGCGAGCCTCGGCGTCGTCACCTTGCTCTACCTGCTGGTCAATCTCGCCTTCCTGCGCGGCCTGGGCCTTAGCGGCATCGCCGCGAGCGATGCGCCCGCCGCCGACCTGCTGGGCCGTGCGCTCGGCTCGGCTGGCAGCGCGGCGATCGCGGTCGCGGTGGCGGTCGCGGCGCTCACCTCGGCGAACGCGACGATGTTCACCGGCGCGCGGTCGAGCTGGGCGTGGGGCCGCGACGTGCAGAAGCTGGCGTGGCTCGGCCGCTGGGACGGGGTGCGCGGCACGCCGGGCAACGCGCTGCTCGTGCAGGGCGGGGTGTCGCTGCTGCTCGTCGGCGCGGGCGCGCTGGTCCGCGACGGCTTTGCGCTGGCGGTCGACTATACCGCGCCGGTGTTCTGGCTGTTCTTCCTGGGCGTCGGCATCGCGTTGTTCGTCCTGCGCCGGCGCGAGCCCGACACGCCGCGCCCGTTCCGCGTACCGCTTTACCCCGTGCTGCCGGCGCTGTTCTGCGCGTCGAATGCCTGGCTGCTCTGGTCGAGCCTTGCCTATGTCAAGACCGGCGCCGTGGTCGGTGTCGCGGTGCTGGGGGCTGGCATCATACTGTCGTTCATCCTGCAACCGTCGAAGGAGTCCTCCCCATGATCCGCCTTGCCGTCTCCCTGCTGCTGCTCGTCCCCGCCATGCCCGCCGCCGCGCAGACCGCGACGCAGGTTGCGGCGCTGCGTGAGCCCGACGTGATCTACGTGCCGACGCCCGAGCCGATGGTCGACAAGATGTTCGAGCTGGTGAAGCTGAAGAAGGGCGACGTGCTGTACGACCTGGGGTCGGGCGACGGGCGCATCCCGATCCGCGCCGCGCAGAAGTTCGGCGTGCGGGGCGTCGGCATCGACATCAACCCTGTCCGCATCGCCGAAGCCAACGAGAACGCCAAAAAGGCAGGCGTCACCGGCCTCGTCCAGTTCCGCAATGCCGACCTGTTCGAAACCGACTTCCGCGAGGCGACGGTGGTCACTTTGTACCTGCTGCCGACGCTCAACGACAAATTGCTGCCGCAGCTGCTGGCGCTCAAGCCCGGCACGCGGATCGTCAGCCACGCCTTCCCGATCAGCGGCTGGACGCCCGAGGCCGAGGCGCTGGTCGATGGCCGGCCGGTGTTCATGTGGCGCGTCCCGGCCAAGGGCACGCCGATCAAATAGGGGCGAAACAACCCCGGAACCCGGGGCGCGGCGGTGCGGTTGGAGGGTGACTTTCAAGGAGTGACCGATGAACCCACAATCGATCCGCAAGCTCGCCCTCGTCACCGGGGCCTCGTCGGGCATCGGCCTCGAACTCGCCCGCATCTGCGTCGCCGAGGGCTATGACGTCGTGATCAGCGCCGAGGACAGCGCTATCGAGACCGTGGCGACCGAGCTGCGCGGAACTGGCGGCCAGGTCACCGCGGTCGTCGCCGACCTGCGCGAGCATGAGGCGATCCACACGCTGCTCGACGCCATCGACGCCGCGGGCCGACCGCTCGACCTGTGCTTCGCCAATGCCGGCTTCGGGCTGGGCGGGCGCTTTACCGAGACCGACCTTCACACCGAACTCGCGATGATCCAGGTCAACGTCGCCAGCCAGGTCCATCTGGTCAAGCATGTCGCGCAGGCGATGGCCGCGGCGGGCCAGGGTCGCATCTTGATCACCGGCTCGATCGCCGGCACGATGCCGGGCAGCTTCCAGTCGGTCTACAACGGCACCAAGGCCTTCCTGAACAGCTGGGGCGAGGCGATCCGCGAGGAGCTGAAGGAGCAGAATGTCGTCGTCACGGTGCTGATGCCCGGCGCGACTGACACCGACTTCTTCCACCGCGCCGAGATGGACGACACCAAGGTCGGGCAGGGCAAGAAGATGCCCGCCGACGAGGTCGCGCGCATCGGTTTCGACGCGCTGATGTCCGATGACGACCACGTCGTCGCGGGCTTCAAGAACAAGCTGCAGGCGCTGATGACCAACGTCTTGCCCGACCCGGTGCTGGCCAAGATGCACCGCGACATGGCGCAGCCCAACAGCGAAAAGACGGCGGCGGAATAATCTCTCTCCGTCCTATCTTGCTAACACACAGGGTCTCTGGCAGACAGTCCGCGATGTTTGCCGGAGACCCTGAATGCGCCTGCTTCTCGCTGCCTCGCTGCTTGCCATGACCGCTGCCCCCGCCCTCGCCGCGACCGACGTGCCGCTGATCGAGCGGACCAAGCTGTTCGGCAATCCGTCGAAGGCGCAGGGGCGGATCAGCCCCGATGGCAAATGGCTGTCGTGGACCGCGCCGGTCGACGGCGTCCTCAACCTCTGGGTCGCCCCCGCCTCCGATCCCGCCAAAGCGCGGTCGGTCACCAAGGGCAAGGAGCGCCCGATCCGCCAGTATTTCTGGGCGCCCGATTCGAATTCGCTGCTGTACGTCCAGGACAAGGGCGGCGACGAGAATTTCAAGCTCTACGGCGTCGATGTCGCGAGCGGGGCCGAGACGGTCCTGACACCCTTCGACAAGGTTCGTGCCGAGGTCGTCGCGACGAGCAATACGATCAAGGACCGCATCCTCGTCGGGCTCAACAACCGCGATCCGCGCTGGCACGACGTTCACAGCCTCGACCTCGCGACCGGCAAGCTGACGCTCGTCCAGCAGAACGACGGCTTTGGCGGCTTCACGGCCGACGATAATCTGGTGATCCGCATCGCCGCCAAGCCGACCGCGCAGGGCGGTACCGAATTCTACCGCGTCGAGGGCGGCAAGGTCGCCGCGACGCCGTTCGCCACCGTCGGCCTCGAGGATTCGCAGACGACGTCGCCGGTCGGCTTCACCAGCGACGGCAAGACGCTCTACTGGATCGACTCGCGCGGGCGGAACACCGCCGCGCTGATCGCGCAGGACTTCGCCAGCGGCACGACGCAGGTCATCGCCGAGGACGCGCGCGCCGATATCGGCGAGGCGATGACCGACCCGGTCACCGGCAAGGTGCAGGCCTATGCGGTCAATTATCTGCGCAACGACTGGACCGCGACCGACCCCGCAATCGCGGGTGACCTCGCGTTCCTGAAGACCGAATTGAAGGGCGACGTGCAGGTCACGTCGCGCACCGACGCCGACGACCGCTGGACGGTGGTGGTCGACCCCGTCACCGCGCCGCCCGCGACGTGGATGTACGACCGCAAGGCGAAGAAGCTGACCCAGCTGTTCGTCGGCCGTCCCGAACTCGTCGGCGCGCCGCTCGTCGCGATGCAGCCGCACGAGATCAAGTCGCGCGACGGCAAGACCTTGGTGTCCTATCTCAGCGTACCGTCGGGCGCGAAGGGGCCGGTGCCGATGGTGCTGCTCGTCCACGGCGGGCCGTGGGGGCGTGACAATTACGGCTTCAACGCCGCGCACCAGTGGCTGGCGAACCGCGGCTATGCCGTGCTGTCGGTCAATTTCCGTTCGTCGACCGGGTTCGGCAAGGCGTTCACCAGCGCCGGCGACAAGCAATGGGGCCTGAAAAGCCACGACGACCTGCTCGACGCCGTCGACTGGGCGGTGGCGAAGGGCATCACGACCAAGGACAAGGTCGCGATCATGGGCGGCAGCTACGGCGGCTATGCGACGCTCGCAGGGCTAGCCTTCACGCCGACGGCCTTCGCCTGCGGGGTCGACATCGTCGGTCCGTCGAACCTGTTCACCCTGCTCAAGTCGATCCCCGCCTATTGGGAGGCCGGACGTACCCAGCTGTACGGCCGCATGGGCGATCCGACGACACCCGAGGGGCAGGCGCTGCTCAAGGCGGCATCGCCGCTGTTCTCCGCCGACAAGATCGTCCGCCCGCTGCTGATCGGCCAAGGCGCCAACGATCCGCGCGTCGCCCAAATTGAGAGCGACCAGATCGTCGCGGCGATGAAGGCCAAGAACATCCCCGTCACCTACGTGCTGTTCCCCGACGAAGGCCACGGCTTCGCACGGCCGGCGAACAGCATCGCCTTCTGGTCGGTGACCGAGAATTTCCTGTCCAAGTGCCTCGGCGGTCGCGCCGAGCCGATCGGCGGGGCGGTCGCGGCGTCGTCGGCGAAGGTGCCGCACGGGGCGGAGTTCGCGCCGGGACTGAAGGACGCGCTGAAGTAGGGTCTAGCGCCGGATCGTCGCGCGTTTCATGACGCGCGGCGCCTCGCCGTAATCGTCGAGCGCGTAGTGCTGGGTCGCGGCATTGTCCCAGATCGCGACATCGCCGGCTCGCCAGCGCCAGCGGACAGTGTTTTCGGGCTGCACGACATAGGCCTGCAGCGCGCCCAGCACGGCGCTCGCCTCGGTCGCCGCCCAGCCCTCTATTCCGGTGACGAAGTTGCCGAGAAACAGGCACGGCTCGCCGGTCGCCGGGTGCGGACGCGCCACCGAGTGCGCGGTGCGGAAGACCTGCGCGGTGGTGAAGCGCTCGGCATAGCGCTCGGCCGCCGCGCGCGTCACGCCGGGGCGCGAGCCCGCGAAGTCATAGGCGTTGGAGTGCGTTGCGGTCAGCGCGTCGGCGAGACCGCGCAACGGGAGCGGCAGGGCGCGATACGCGGCCTCGGTATTCGCCCACAAAGTATCTCCACCGACCGCGGGCACCACGACCGCGCGCAGCATCGCGATCAGCGGCGGCTCGGCCTCGAAGGTCGAATCGGTGTGCCAGACGTTCGCCTTGCCGCCGTGCGCCGCATCCATTTCGAGGAGCGCATCGCCACCGCCGTGGAGCGCGTAAGGGGCGATCTCGCCGAGCAGGCAAGCCGCCGCCTCGTGACTGGCATCATCGAGATGCTGGTCGCGCAGGAACAGCACGCGATGATGCCACAGCGCGGCGCGAAGCTGGGCCGCGCCGCCCGCGTCGAGTGTCGCCAGATCGAGCCCGCGGACCTCCGCGCCGATGCGAGGGCTTACCAGCGCAATGTCGAGCGGCGTCACGCGGCGTCGGCGACCCGCGTCTCGAGCAGTTCGACGGCATCGTCGAGCGTGAAGCCCTCGAGTGTCTCGACCGTCGCGAACTCGGCGAAGTCCTGCCCGCGCGCGATCATGCCCGGCACGATCAGCGTCGCCATCCCTGCGGCGCGCGGCGAAGCGGCGCTCTGCAGCGTGTCCTCGATCGCCAGTGCCTCGCTGGCCGCGACGCCCAGGCGACGGGCGACCTCGAGATAGACATCAGGCGCGGGCTTGCCGTTCGCGACCCCATCGGCGTCCATCACCGCATCGAAATGCGCGCGCGTCAGGGCGGGCGCAGTCGCCGCGAACATCGCGTCGATATTGGCCGCCGACGTCGTCGATGCGAAGCCGATCTTCAGCCCCGCCGCACGGGCCGCCTCGATCAGCGCGACGACGCCTGGGTTGGGCGCGACGCCCGCCGCCATCGCCTGCTGGAACAGCGCACTCTTGCGCGCGTGGATCTGCGCCGCCTGTCCGTCGGTGAGGGTTTCGTCGCGGGCCTCGGCATAGGCAGCGATGCGCTGCTCGCCGCCCGACGCGCCGCCGGCGACGAGGTTGCGGTAGCTGTCCGCATCCCAATCCCAATCGAGCCCGACTTCGGCGAAGGCGGCATTGAACGCCGCGCGCTGCAGTTCGCTCGTCTCGGTCAGCGTGCCGATCGAGCCGAAGATGATGGCTTTGAGGGTCATCCGCGGGCGAACGGATCGCGCCCGTCACGGTTCCTGGTACAAAGCGTCGCGGCAAGGCCGCGCCGTCGGACGGCACCGGGCGTAACCCGCCCGGGCCGCCGGCCGGTCTTGCGCGAGTCCGCGCGCAAGGCGACGAACGCGAAGGGCGCTCCTCACCTTGCTCGCGGCCGCGCTGCGACTACAGCGTCCGTTCGCGACTCTCGACCTCGAACGTCTCGACGATGTCGCCCGCCTTGACGTCGGACGAGCCCTCGATCGTGATGCCGCACTCGAGGCCCGCGCGGACCTCGGGAACGTCGTCCTTGAAGCGGCGCAGCGAGGCGATCGAGCCGTTGTAGATGATCACGTCGTCGCGCATGACGCGCGCCTTGAGCGCCTTGCGGATGGCGCCCTCGGTGACGCGGATACCCGCCGCCTTGCCCGTCTTGCCGGCCTGGAACACGTCCAGCACCAGCGCGCGGCCGACGACATTCTCCAGCATCTCGGGGCCGAGCTGGCCCGCCATCGCCGCCTTCACGTCGTCGATCAGGTCGTAGATCACGTCGTAATACTTGAACTCGACCTTGTCGCGGGTTGCGATCTCGCGTGCCTTGGCGTTGGCGCGGACGTTGAAGCCGATGATCGGCGCCCCGCTTGCCTTGGCCAGCGAGACGTCGCCCTCGGTGATCCCGCCGACGCCGGCCAGCAGGACCTTCGCCTTGATCAGGTCGGTCGAGATGCGGTTGACCGCGCTGGCGATGGCCTCGACCGTACCCTGCGTGTCACCCTTGATGACCAGCGGATAGGTCTCGACCTTGCCCGACTTGAGCGCGAGGAACTGCTCCTCGAGGCTCGGCATCGAGCTTTCGGTCCGGGCCGCGGTCTCGACGCTGGCACGGTAGCTCGCGACCTCGCGGGCACGTGCCTCGGTCTCGACGACCGCGAAGGCATCGCCCGCCTTGGGCACGCCCGACAGGCCGAGGATCTCGACCGGCAGCGCGGGGCCGGCGGTCTTGATCTGCTTGCCCTGGTCGTCGACCAGCGCGCGCACCTTGCCCCACTCGGCACCGATGACGAAGATGTCGCCGGTCTTGAGCGTGCCGCGGTTGATCAGCACGGACGCCAGCGGTCCACGGCCCTTGTCGAGGCGCGCCTCGATCACGGTGCCTTCGGCGGCGCGGTCGGGGTTGGCCTTCAGCTCGAGCAGTTCGGCCTGCAGCAGGATCTTGTCGATCAGTTCGTCGAGGCCGGTCTTGGCGGTCGCCGAGACTTCGACGTCCTGGACCTCGCCGCCCATCTCTTCGACCTGCACGTCGTACTGCAGCAGCGCAGTGCGGATTTTCTGTGCATCCGCCCCGGCCTTGTCCATCTTGTTGATCGCGACGATCATCGGGACGCCGGCATCCTTGACGTGATGGATGGCCTCGATGGTCTGCGGCATGATGCCGTCGTCCCACGCCACCACCAGCACGACGATGTCGGTGATGTCGGCACCGCGCGCGCGCATTGCGCTGAACGCCTCGTGGCCCGGCGTGTCGAGGAAGGTGATCTTCTCGCCGCTCTTACGCGTGATCTGATAGGCGCCGATGTGCTGGGTGATGCCGCCGGCCTCGCCCTTCACGACATTGGTGCCGCGCAGCGCGTCGAGCAGGCTGGTCTTGCCGTGGTCGACATGGCCCATGATCGTGACGACCGGCGGACGCGGCAGCAGGTGATCGTCGATGTCCTCCTCGCCGACCATGCCGATCTCGACGTCGGCATCGCTGACGCGGACGATGGTGTGGCCGAACTCGGCCAGCACCAGCTCGGCGGTGTCCTGGTCGATCTCGTCGGTCGACGCCGCCGGCATGCCGAGGCGCGCCAGCGTGCGGGTGATGTTCATCGTCCGCTCGGCCATGCGGTTGGCCAGCTCGGCGACGGTGATGGTCTCGGGCACCACGACTTCGCGGACCTGCTTGGCCTTGGAGCCGATCGAGCCGCGCTCCTTCTCGCGCGCCCGGCGAAGGGCGGCGAGGCTGCGGACGCGCACCGAATCGCTCTCGTCGAGCGCGGTCTTCACGCTCAGGCGGCCCTGGCGGCGGTCGTCGCCGGCACGCAGGCGGCCGGCGGGACGCAGCGCGCCGGGCTTCTTGCCGCGCGCATCCTCGTCATCGATGATCGGCGTGATGCTGCCGGGCAGTCGACCCGTCGGGGCAGCCTTCTCCTCGGCGGGACGCAGCGCTGCCTCGGCCTCGGCCTTCTTCTTGTCCTCGAGCCGCATCTTCTCGAGCTCGGCGGCTTCGTAGCGCGCGGCTTCCTCGCGGACGCGGGCCTCCTCGGCCATGCGCATCCGGTCTTCCTCGGCCTGGCGCAGCAGCGCCGCCTGGCGCTCCTGACGCGTCATCAGGTCGGGGACGGCGGGGGCAGCCGGACGCTGCGGCGGACGTGCAGCCGGACGGGCGGCCGGGCGCGGCGTGGCCTGCGCCGAACGGACCGGCGGAGTCGGGGCAGGTGCCGCCGCCGGCGTCGGCGCGGCAACGGGGGCCACAGCGACGGGCTCGGGCGGCGCAGGCGCCGGCTCGGGCGCCTTCACGACGGGCACCGGGCGCTCGACGGGGGTGAACATCACCGGCGGCGGCGCGGGGCGCGGGGCAGTGTCGGCGGGCAGCGGGCGTGCCTCGACGACCGGCGCGGGCGGCGGCGTCGGGGCAGGAGCCGCGACGGGGGGCGCTGCGACGGGCGGGGGTGCGGGGGCGGCTACGGGCGGCGGCGGCGGTGCAGCCTCGACGACCTCTTCCGGACGCGGGTCGCCCGGGCGGTGCAGCACGCGCTGCCGCTTGACCTCGACCACCACCTGCTTGGTGCGGCCGTGGCTGAAGCTCTGCTTGACCTTGCCGACCTCAACGGTCTTGCCGAGACCGAGGGGGGCGCGCATGCCGAGCTTGGGCTTGTTGTCGTCACTCATGCTTGAACCTGAAACCCTTCGTCCTGCGGGGACGGGCTGTCCGCCGCCGCATCATCAATCACTTCGCCCAGACCGCTGAATGCGAGCCACCGGTCGACAGCCGCCATCACGCGCGCCGCCGCCGCAGAGTCGCAGACGGCGGCATGTACAACATTTTCGCGCCCCAAGGCCAACGACAATCGCTCGCGCGTCACGGGGAGCGTGATCGCCGCCGTGCCACGCGCCTTGCGACGGATCTTCTCGAGGCCGTCGGCGGCCGCGTCGCTGGCATGGATGAGCAGCTTGACCCGGCCTGCCAGGAGGGCGTCGCCGATCCGCTCGCCACCCCAGATAAGAGTGCCTGCCTTGTTCGCCAACCCCAGCGTGTCGAACACCCGGCGTTCGAGGCCGGTGTCGATGCGCGCGACCAGATCGTCGGGGACCGCGATGTCCTGCGTCTTGAACGCCCGGATCAACGCGCCGCGCAGCTTGCCCTTGGCCAATGCGGTGGCGATCAGGTCGCGGTCGGGCGTTACCCACGCGCCGCGGCCCGGCGCCTTCGCCCCCAGGTCGGGGGCGACGGCACCGTCGGCATCGAGCGCCAGGCGGATCAGGTCCGCCCGGCCGCCATGCTCGCCACTAATTATGCAACGCCGCTCGGGCTCATCCTTCGACATCCGCGGACGCGTCCTCCTTCGGAGTCTCGTCCTCGAACCAGTGCGCGCGGGCGGCCATGATGATCTTGTTGCCCATCTCGTCGCCCAGCTTGAAGGTGCGCAGGATGCCGGTGCGCGCATCGACCAGCTCGTCAGTCGCCAGGTCGCCCAGGTCGTCGAGCGTCTTGACGCCCTTCTGCCCCAGCACGACGAGCATCGCCTCGGTCAGGCCCTCGATCTCGGCGAGTGCGTCCTCGACGCCCAGCTCGCGGCGCTCGGCACGTGCCTTGGCCTCGCGGCGCTCCAGCGCCTCGGTGGCGCGGTTCTGCAGCTCGGTCGCGAGATCGTCGTCGAAGCCCTCGATCGACGCCAGTTCGTCGAGCTCGACGTAGGCGACTTCCTCCATCTGGCTGAAGCCCTCGGCGACGAGCAGCTGCGCGAGCGTCTCGTCGACGTCGAGCTCGGTCTGGAACATCTCCGACCGCTCGACGAACTCCTTCTGGCGGCGCTCGCTCTCGTCCGCCTCGGTCATGATGTCGATCTGGCGGCCGGTCAGCGCGCTGGCAAGCCGGACGTTCTGGCCGCGGCGGCCGATCGCGAGGCTCAGCTGGTCGTCGGGGACGACGACGTCGATGCGGTTGTCTTCCTCGTCCATCACCACCTTGGCGACTTCGGCGGGCTGCAACGCATTGACGACGAAGGTCGCGACGTCGGGCGACCAGGGGATGATGTCGATCTTCTCGCCCTGCAGTTCCTGCACGACGGCCTGGACGCGGCTGCCCTTCATGCCGACGCACGCGCCGACGGGGTCGATCGAGGAGTCGCGGCTGATCACGCCGATCTTGGCGCGGCTGCCGGGGTCGCGGGCGACCGCCTTGATCTCGATGATGCCGTCGTAGATTTCGGGAACTTCCTGCGCGAACAGCTTCTTCATGAAGTCGCCGGCGGCGCGGCTCAGGAAGATCTGCGGCCCGCGCGGTTCGCGGCGGACGCTGCTGATCAGCGCACGGACGCGGTCGCCGGGGCGCAGCACTTCGCGCGGGATCTGTTGGTCGCGGCGGATGACGCCCTCGGCCTTGCCCAGATCGACGACGACGTGGCCGAACTCGGCGCGCTTGACGAGGCCGGTGATGATCTCGCCCTGGCGGTCCTTGTATTCCTCGAATTGGCGGTCGCGCTCGGCGTCGCGGACCTTCTGGACGATGACCTGTTTCGCCGCCATCGCCGCGATGCGGCCGAACTCGATCGGGGGCAGCGGGTCGATGATATAATCGCCGATCGCCGCGTCGGCCTTGAGCTTCGAGCCGTCGGCGACGCTGACCTGCTTGAAGAAATCCTCGGGCTCCTCGACGACTTCGAGGACGCGCCACAGCCGCAGGTCGCCCGACTTGGGGTCGAGCTTCGCGCGAATGTCGTTCTCGACGCCGTAGCGGGCGCGGGCGGCGCGCTGGATCGCCTCTTCCATCGCCTCGATGACGATCATCCGGTCGATCAGCTTCTCGCGCGCCACCGCGTCGGCGATGGCGATCAGCTCGGCGCGGTTCGCCGTGACGCTGGGGGTGGGGGGGCTGGCCATGGCTCTAGTCCTCGTCGCTGTTGTCGTTCGCCGGCTCGCCGGCGTCTTCGATGATGTCGTCGAACTGGCCCATGTCGGGCTCGCCGTCGAAGCCCGCCATGCCGGCAGGCCGCGTCGCGTTGATCAGGCGGTTGGTCAGCACGAGCTTCGCGCCCTGCATCGCAGCGAGCGGCACGGTGACGCTGCCCTGGCCCGGCACCGCGATGATCGCGGCGTCGCCGCTGTCGGCGAGGCCGGTGATGACGCCGTGGATGTTCTTCTTGCCGTCGACGGGTGCCGCCAGCCGCACGCGCACGTCGTGCGTCGCCCAGCGGGTCCAGTCGGCGGGCCTCGTAAGCGGGCGGTCGATGCCCGGCGACGAAACCTCGAGCTGATACTCGCTCTCGATCGGGTCGACCTCGTCGAAAAGGTCGGACAGCGCGCGCGAGATCGACGCGCAGACGTCGATGCCGAGCTGCCCGGTCGCCGGATCCTCGGCCATCACCTGCAGCGTCGGCGCCGCCTTGCTGCCGTTCAGCTGGACGCGCACGAGCTCGCACCCATGGTCACGGACGACGGGTTCGATCAGCGCGGTCAGGACGGCAATATCGGCCAAATTACAAAACACCCGAAAGACAAGCGGTGGCGTCGGCGGCCCGGACGCTCCGGAGCCGACCTTACACCGGTTACCCATGTGGAAGATGGGGGCGATATAGCCCTACGTGCCTGCCGCCGCAAGTCGTTCAGCGGGGCAACCCATGCGCAAGACGTACGGCAAAATCACTTCGCCTATTCGAGTGGATTCCGACAAAGTGGGTCCTGTAGCCGATCAGCCAAATGCGCGAAGCCACGCAGCTGCTCAGACAACTCAATATATGTTAGAGACCATGAGCGCGTGTTAAGTCCCGCATTGTTCAGCCAAAGTGGTAGCGTGAAGGGCTCGCTATGCCGGCCAGCCTCAATCTCCGTGCCGCAATGTTTGACGGTGTTAGCAATCGAATAGAGCCGCTCGTCGTCGCTTCCATCGCCCTTTTAAAAAAGGGCTTCGCCGGTTAACTTGTACCAAAGGTCCATTGCAATCTGAATGTTCAGCACGACCGCTTCCCAAGTCGCAACAGATTTGTAATATGAACCTAGTGCCGGACGACCTTCTGAACTACGTCGAAGAAATCTAAATGTTAGTAAGCGTGCAGTGTGGTAGGCGATGAATGCTGTCTGCGTGCGAAATATTAAATTGATTGCGTGCTGGCGGATGCCAGGTTTGTGCCGAGCGCGCACGCCGCTATTGAGGAAATAATTCCCTAGCCAGAATTTGTGCTCGGCGAAATCAGCCGTCAGGCTAGGAATAACCGCCGTCTTGAAGTCGTTTATGCCTGGCGCGACAAGCTGATCTAGGACGTACGGACTCCATCGAACTACCATCTGCCTCCAGTAAGATGTGCGGCGCCTAGGCCGTATTGATGATATCTTAACTCGCGCGCCGCCCCACCCCCGGCACCAGCGCGCCGACGCGGCGCTGATAATCCTCGTACGCCGGGCCGAGTGCGGCGACGAGGTCGCGTTCCTCGATCGGAATGGCGATCAGGATGTACGCGGTCATGCCGGCGGCGAACAGCAGATGGCCCCAGCTCATCGCGGGCGTCGCCCAGAAGGCGATGATGAAGCCCAGGTACAGCGGGTGGCGGACGATGCGGTAAAGCAGCGGCTGGTGGAACTCGGCCGGACCCGCCAGCCGGCCGCGCAGGTGGAAATACGCCTGGCGCAGGCCGAACAGCTCGAAATGGTTGAGGAGGAAGGTGCTGAGCAGCACTAGTCCCCAGCCGATCCCGCATACCACCCAGAGCACGAGCGCGGCGGTCCCCTCGACCCGCCACAGGTCGCCCGGAATCGGGTGCCAGATCGTCATCAGCAGGATCAGCAGCAGGCTGGCGATCAGCACATAGACGCTGCGCTCGATCGGCTCGGGCACCGTCCGCGTCCAGGCGCGCTTGAACGCCGGCCGCGCCATCAGGCTGTGCTGCGCCCCGAACAGCGCGATCAGCCCCAGGTCGATCGCCGCGGCGACCGGCACTGCGACGACCGGGCCGGTGTCGATGGTGCGCGGCAGCCCGGGCAGGCCGGCGACGAAGCCGATCAGATACAGGAAGGTCGCGAAGAACACCGCATAGGCGGCGACCGCGAAGGCCAGATAGAACGGACGTGGCATCACGCGTTCCCCCGAACGAACGGGCCGGAGCATAGCATTTTCGGGACGCGCGCGAAACGGCCGGGCAGACTTTGCCCCGCGACCCGTCTATCCCCCCGCGCCATGTCCGCGCCGCGCTTCGCCTTTCCCGCCATGCTGGCGGGCAGCATCTGCCTCGCCTTCGGGCCGTGGCTGGTGCGGCTCGCCGACGTCGCGCCGGTCGCCTCGGCGTTCTGGCGGGTCGCGATCGCCGTCGTGCCGCTGCTGCTGCTGGCCGGCGTGCGCGGGGCGCCGACGCGGGGCCTCAGCTGGCCGGTCGCGGGGGGCGTCGTCCTCGCCGCGCTGTGCTTCGCCGCCGATCTCGCGGTCTGGCATCTCGGCATCGCGCGCACGACGCTCGCCAACGCCGCGCTGCTGTCGAATGCCGCGAGCTTCCTGCTGCCGCTGTTCGGTTACATCGCGTCGCGCACGCTGCCGGGGCGGTATGCGACGCTCGCATTGGTCTGCGCGGGCGCCGGCACGGCGCTGCTGCTCGGGCGGTCGGCGGACGTGTCGGCGCGGCACCTGGCGGGCGACCTGCTGTGCCTCGCGGCGGCCGTCCTCTACACCGGCTATCTGATCTTCGCGGAGCGCGCGCGGCGCACCCTCGCGCCGTTCACCATGCTCGCGTTGTCGACGATCGTCGCGAGCTTCGCATTGCTGCCCGTCGCGCTGCTGACCGAGGGGCCGTTCTGGCCGACAGACTGGACGCCGCTGGTGCTTCTCGCGCTCGGCAGCCAGGTCGTGGGGCAGGGGCTGCTGATCTACGCGGTCGCGCATCTGAAGCCGCTCGTCGTCGGGCTGACGCTGCTGGTGCAGCCGGCGATCGCGGGGACGATCGGCGCGTACCGCTTCGGCGAGGTACCGGGCATCGCCGAGATTGCGGGGGCGGCGCTGGTGGTGGTCGCGCTGCTGCTGGTGCGCCTGCCCGAGCCAGCGGCCTCGCCTTCAAGGCGCAGCTCGCCTGACGGGGCTTGACAAATACGTACCTATCTGGTACAATCAGTTCTCGGTATTTGCGTCCGTTCTTTCTCAGGTTCAGGCCGGTCGAGACTCGCTTGCCACACCGCGACGAATGAACGAAAGCCGCTCCGGCCGTAAAATTCGCAAAGTTGTTCATCTTCGGCTCGAAGGTGCGGCGGCAAATCCGACGCCTCGGTGTCGCATTAGAGTGAACTTAAGGCCCGGTGCGCGTTGTGTGCGGATGACCCGCTCCCCCAGCCTCGCCCCGCTCCCCGCCGCCGCCATCGTGACGGGGGCGCTCGTGATCAGCGGCCTGATCAGCCGGCGCTATACCCCCGACCCGACCCATCCCCGGGTACGACGCTGGTACAAGGCGCTCGACAAGCCGCCGGAGACGCCGCCCGATATCGTCTTCGGCGGCGTCTGGCCGATCCTGCTGATGGCCCTCGGCTACGGCACGTACCGCGTGCTGCGCGCCGAGCCGAGCCCCGACCGCACCGCCGCGCTGGCGCTGGCGGGCACCTCGCTCGGCCTCGTCACGGCGTACAACAAGATCACCTTCGGTGACCGCAACCTGACGCTCGGCACCGGCGAGAGCGTCGTGCTGGTCGCCACCGCCGCCAGCTTCGTCGTCGTCGCGCACCGGGTCGACGCGAAGGCGGCGGCGTTCGGTGCGCCGCTGGCGCTCTGGTCGAGCTTCGGCGCGTGGCTGACGCTGCGCCTCGCGCGCCGCAATCCGGCGCTCGACGCGGGTGCCTAGATCATCCGCTTCGGCGAACTGAACACCCGCGTCACCTCGGGCTCGAAGCTCTCGAGGCTGTCGACCTTGAAGTCGGGGTCGAAGGCAGGGGCGTCCCATTTGTCGACCAGCTTTTCGGCGAAGTCGAACCACGGCTGGTCGCGGAACTGCTCGCGCATGTCGATCGGCTTGCCGAGATAGCCGTAGTAATAGGCGCCCTGGAAATGCTGGTGCCACATGACGGCGTGATAGATGTCGTCACGGACATAGGGCTTCAGCACCTCGGCCTGGATCGCGCCGTGGTTGGGGATCGACAGCAGCTTGCCGAGGTCGTGGGT
Organism: Glacieibacterium frigidum; assembly: GCF_007097155.1. GTDB lineage: Bacteria > Pseudomonadota > Alphaproteobacteria > Sphingomonadales > Sphingomonadaceae > Glacieibacterium > Glacieibacterium frigidum. Next base: position 760,138 of record NZ_VJWA01000002.1, on the reverse strand, counting down.
CAGGCCGGCGACGATCTCCTCGTCGGTGGCATTGTCCTGGCGGGCCAGCGTCGCGGTCATCAGGCAGTGGGTGAGTTGATCGGCCGCGAAGCCCAGCTTCATCTCGCCAAGCCGCCGCATTGAATCCATGATCTGCAGCGGCGCCTGGCTGCGCTGGTGGACCATGTGCTCCTGCGCGATCACCGCCCAGTCCTCGGCGGTACCCTGTTGCATGGCGGTGAACATCAGACCGGCTCCCGGCTTGCGAAGGTCGAACGGTATAGCGTGCGCAGCGCCACCTTGTCGATTTTGCCGCTGCCGAGCTTGGGCAGCGCGTCGGCGACCAGCCAGATCTGCGACGGCACCTTGAACGAGGCGAGGTCGCGCGACAGCATCTCGTGGAGGGCGTCGGCCTCGAGCTCGGCGCCGGGCTTGGGATAGACGACCGCGCCGACGACTTCGCCAAGCCGCTCGTCGGGCAGGCCGAAGACGCTTGCCTCGGCGACCGCGGGGTGGGCGTAGATGGCGCTCTCGACTTCCTGGCAGCTGATGTTCTCGCCGCCGCGGATGATGATGTCCTTCTTGCGGTCGACGATGAACAGATAGCCGTCCTCGTCGAGGTAGCCGAGGTCGCCCGACAGGAACCAGCCGTCACCGACGAACGCTGCGGCCGAGGCTTGCGGCTTGTTCCAGTAACCGCGGCAGTTGGCGGCGGTGCGGATGCCGACCTCGCCGACCTCGCCAGCGGGCAGCGGCGCGCCGTCGTCACCGAAGATGCCGAGCGCGACGAGCGGCGCCGAGGCACGACCGGTGGAGGCGGGCTTGGCGCGGTAGTTGTCGCGGAAGTTGCCCGCGCCGACGCCGTTGGTCTCGGTCAGGCCATAGCCCTGCACGGGATGCTTGCCGGGGAAGCTCGAGGCGAGGCGGTCGACATGCTCGGGCGGGCGCGGCGCCCCACCGCTGGCGATGTCGACGAGGCTCGACAGGTCGTAGCGGTCGCGCTCGGGGTGCTGCATCAGCTCAAGGCTCATCGTGGGCACGCCGACGAAATAGGTTGCGCGCTCGGCCTCGATCAGGCGCAGCGCCTCGCCCGCGTCCCATTTGTGCATGATCACCATCTTGCGCCCGATCGCGATCGACACGAGCAGCACGGGGACGAGGCCGGTGATGTGGAACAGCGGCACGTTGAGCAGCATGATCTGCTGCTCGGCGGGGGTCACCCCGGCGGCCTTCGACAGTTCGAGCAGCGCGAGCCCCGCGACGAGATAGTTGAGGCAGCCCGACACCATCGCGCGGTGCGTGCTGACCGCGCCCTTCGGACTGCCGGTCGAGCCGCTGGTGTACATGATCGACACGTCGTCGTCGGGGCCGATCGGCGCGACGTACCAGGGCTTGTCCGGACAGGTCGCGCAGCCGTCCTCCAGCCGCGCGACGCCGAGCTGCGCCGCCATCTCGGCGCTGGTGCGCACGGTCACCATCTTCAGGTTGGTGCCGACCAGCGGTGCGATACGGTGCGCGCGCTCCTCGTCGGCGATGACCAGCCGGGCGCCCGAGTCGCTGAGGCCATAGGCGAGCTCGTCGGCGCGCCACCAGGCGTTCATCGGCACCGCGACGGCCCCCAGGTGTACGACCGCGACGAAGCTGACGATCCATTCGGGGTAGTTGCGCATCGCAATGGCGACGCGGTCGCCCTTGGCGATGCCGTGGACGTGCTGCAGGCAGGCCGCGACCCGGATCGCCTGGGCGTAGATGTCGGCAAAGCTGTGGCGCTCGTCGCGGTAGACGACGAACTCCTTCGCCGCCTGCGCGCCGAAGAACAGCGCCAGGTAATCGCGCATGTTGGTCGGCGCATTGACGAAGACGGGCAGGCTGGCGCCGCCGACGGGGGCGTCACCGACCGCCATCATGCCGCCCGGCGCGATGATCTGCGCGACGACGGTGTCGATCGCGGTGTCGAGTTGCGATTTCACTTTAGTATCCCATCAGGCGGGCGAGGCGGTCGCCGTGGAAGCCGGCATCGCCGAAGGTCTCGCCCGCGGCGCGGGCACGCTTCATGTAGAAGCCGATGTCGTAGTCGTCGGTCATGCCGATGCCGCCGTGCATCTGGACGCCTTCGTTGGACGCGAGCTTGGCGACGTCACCCGCCTTGGCCTTGGCGAGGCTGACGAACATCGGGGCGCGGTCCTCGCCGGCGTCGAGCGCCTGCAGCGCGCGCAGGGTGGCCGAGCGCGCCAGTTCGACCTCGCAGAACAGATGCGCGGCGCGGTGCTGGAGCGCCTGGAAGCTGCCGATCTTCTGCCCGAACTGCTCGCGCTGCTTCAGATAGTCGATCGTCGTGTCGAACGACTGCTGCGACACGCCCAGCAACTCGGCCGCGAGACACGCGCGGCCGGCGTCGAGGATGCGGTCGAGCAGCGCAGCGCCGCCGCCGACGCCGCCCAGCACGTCGGCGCCGTCGACCTGCACGTCGGTCAGCGTGACCTCGGCGGCGTTGCGCTGGTCGACCATGATCGTCCGCTCGGTGGCGACACCCGGGGCCTTTGCATCAACGAGGAAGAGGGTGATTCCGTCATCGGTCCGCGCCGCAACGATCAGCGTGTCGGCGACATGCCCGTCGAGCACGAAGGTCTTGCAGCCGTTGAGCTTGAAGCCGTTGCCCGATGCCTCGGCGGTCGTCGCGATCGCGTGCGGCGCGTGGCGCGCCTGCTCGTCGGCGGCGAGCGCGAACAGGCGCTCACCGCTCGCGATCTGCGGCAGATACTGTGCGCGCTGCTCCTCGGTGCCGCCCGCGACGAGCGCCGACGCTGCGAGGATCGCGGTCGACAGCAGCGGGCTCAGTGTCAGGTTGCGCCCCACCGCCTCCTGGATCAGCCCGGCGGCGACGAAGCCCAGCCCCGCGCCGCCATGCGCCTCGGGCACCAGCACGCCGGCAAAGCCCTGCTCCGCCATCTGCCGCCACAGGTCGCGGTCGAAGCCGGTGGCATCCTTCGCGTCGCGCAGCTTGCGGAAGGCTGCGGGCGGTGCGGCGTCACGGAAAAACCCGTCCGCCGCATCGCGGATCATCGCCTGCTCTTCGGTCAGCACCAGTGCCAAATCGTCGTCTCCCCAAAATGTTGAACGCGCCCGCTCTGCGGCGGGTGGGCGCTATGCTCCCGGCAGCTGCAATACGCGCTTGGCGATGATGTTGAGATTGATCTCGCTCGTGCCGCCCTCGATCGAGTTGGCGCGGCTGCGCAGCCAGCTTCGCGACTGGTCGCCGTCATCGCCCTCCCACTGCAGCGAATCCGACCCGCCGACCGACATCAGCAGCTCCTGCCGCTGCTTGTTGAGCTCGGTGCCGTAGTATTTGAGCATCGACGACAACGCGCCGACGCCCTGGCCCGCCTTGGCCTGGTCCTTGACGCGCTCCATGGTCAGGCCGAACGCCCAGGCGTCGATCTCGTGGCGGACGATGTCGGTGCGCAGAATCGGGTCGCCCAGCACCTCGCCGTCGAGGCCGATGGTGCGTGCGGCGATCTGGCTGACCGAGTCGCGCCCGCCTGCCGAGAAGTCCATCGCGCCGATCATCTCGCGCTCGTGGGTCAGCAGATACTTGGCGATGTCCCAGCCCTTGCCCGCCTCGCCCATCAGATTGGCGGCAGGCACGCGGACGTCGTCGAAGAAGGTCTGGCAGAACGGCGATGCGCCCGAGATCAGGCGGATCGGTGAGGTCGTAACGCCCGGCGACGCCATGTCGAACAGCAGGAACGAGATGCCGAGATGCTTGGGCGCGTCGGGGTGGGTGCGCACGAGGCAGAAGATCCAGTCGGCCTTGTCGGCGTAGGAAGTCCAAACCTTCTGGCCGTTCACCACATATTCGTCGCCGTCGAGCACCGCGCTGGTCCGCAAGCTGGCGAGGTCGGACCCCGCACCCGGCTCCGAATAGCCCTGGCACCAGCGGATCTCGCCGCGCGCGATCTTGGGCAAATGCTCGAGCTTCTGCGCCTCGCTGCCGTACTTGAGCAGCGCCGGCCCGAGCATCCAGATACCGAACGAACTGAGCGGCGAGCGCGCCCCGAGGCGCCGCATTTCGCTTGCCAGCACCTTGGCCTCGTCCTTCGACAGGCCGCCGCCGCCGTACGCCGCGGGCCATTCGGGCACCGTCCAGCCCTTCGCGCCCATCGCGTCGAGCCAGGCGCGCTGCGGACCCGACAGCTTTGCGTTGCGTCCGCCCCAGCAGACGTCGCTGTCGCGCGCCACCGGGGTGCGCATCTCGGCCGGGCAGTTCGCCTCCAGCCAGGCGCGGGTCTCGATACGGAAGGCGTCGAGCGTATCGCTCATCTAACTCACCCCATTGTCTTCTCGTTGGCCGAGACTATGGTGCGCGCCGCGGCGGACGGTCAAAGGGAAATCGTGGGCGTCATCGAGCATTTCCAGGCAGCGGTCGACTTCACCACGCTCGGCCTGCGCCCGGAGATCTTCGAACTCGAGGCGTTCGAGGCGTTCGGCCGCGTGTGGGGGCCGTTCGCGCTGCGCTGGTACAGCCTGGCGTATATCGGCGGCATCATCCTCGGCTGGGCCTATCTGAAGCGCATGCTGCGCGAGCCCGGCGCGCCGATGACCGGCACGCAGGCCGATGATTTTATCACCTGGGCGACGCTCGGCATCATCGGCGGCGGGCGGCTGGGCTATGTGCTGTTCTACAACCTCGACCAGTATCTGGCGCAGCCGCTCAGCATCTTCGCATTGTGGGACGGCGGCATGTCGTTCCACGGCGGGGCGATCGGGACGCTGGTCGCGACGATCATCTTCGCGCGTGTGAACCGGCTCAACTGGCTGCGGGTGTTCGACTATATCGTCACCGTCGTGCCGATCGGCATGTTCCTCGGGCGCTGCGCCAACTTCGTGAATGGCGAGCTGTGGGGCCGCACGACGGGCAGCGACTGGGGGGTGATCTTCCCCGGCGCAGGCGCGCTGCCACGCTATCCCAGCCAGTTGTTCGAGGCGGTGCTCGAGGGGCTGGTGTTGCTCGCGGTGCTGTCGTGGCTGTTCTGGCGCACCGATGCGCGGCTGCGGCCGGGCCTGCTGGTCGGCGTGTTCACCTTCGGCATGGGGGTGTTCCGCTTCATCGTCGAATACTACCGCGAGTCCGACGCGCAGCTGGTCGAGTTCGCGGAGCGCACGGGCCTGCAGATGGGGCAGTGGCTCAGCCTACCGATGGTGCTGATCGGCGCGCTGCTGATCTGGCTGGCGCTGCGGCGGGCGCCCCAACCGGCGTGAGTCTCGTGGAAGCGCTGGCGCGTGATGCGCCGCTGACCGTCGCGACGTGGATGGCGCGGTGCAACGCGCATTATTACGCGACGCGCAACCCGCTGGGGACGGCGGGCGACTTCACCACCGCGCCCGAGATCAGCCAGATGTTCGGCGAGCTGCTCGGCGCGTCCCTCGCCGACGCCTGGACGCGCGCCGGGCAGCCCCCCGTGCGGATCGTCGAGCTCGGCCCTGGGCGCGGCACGCTGATGGCCGATATGCTGCGCGTCCTGCGCCGGGCGGGGTGCGACGCGCCGGTGCATTTCGTCGAGACCAGTCCGACACTGCGCGCCGCACAGGCGCGCGCTGTCCCTGACGCCGCGTGGCATGACGACCTCGCCCAGGTCCCCGACGACCGGGCACTGCTGCTCGTCGCCAACGAGTTCTTCGACGCGCTCCCCGTCCGCCAGTTCGAGCGCACCCCCGCCGGCTGGCGCGAGCGGACGGTCGCGCACGACGGCACGCGCTTTGCGCCGGCACTCGGCGCGGTGCCCGTCGATATTCTCGTGCCCCCTGCGCTGGCCGACGCCGCGACCGGCGGCGTCTTCGAGACCTCGCCCGCCTCGACCGCGATCGTTGCCGAGATCGGCGCACGGCTCCGCGCCAACGGTGGTGCGGCGCTGATCGTCGACTATGGCCACGTCGGGCCGGTGACCGGCGACACGCTGCAGGGGGTGCGCGCGCACGCCTTCGCCGACCCGTTCGACACGCCGGGCGAGGTCGACCTGACGTGCCACGTCGATTTCAGCGCGCTCGCGCATGCCGCGGGGGTGACAGCGCAGGGGCCAGTCGGGCAAGGCGCGTTCCTGACCGCGCTCGGCATCGCCGCGCGGGCGGAGCGACTGGGCGGGCAGGAGGCGGCACTGGCACGATTGACGGACGCGGACGCGATGGGGAGCCTGTTCAAGGTGCTCGGCCTGATCGCCTATTGGCCGCGCCTCGCGGGCTTCGACGTATGACCGTGACCTACCGCGACGGCGTCGTCGCCGATGCCGAGGCCGTGCATGCGATGTACCGCGAAAGCTTCGACGCGATCTTCGGGCATCTCTACAGCCCCGAGAACTTCGAGGCGTATATCTCGACGCAGGGTCCCGACGCGTTCGCCGCGCAGCTCGCCGACCCCGCCTATCCATTCCGCCTCGCCGAGCAGGACGGAGCTCTGGTCGGTTTCGCCAAGCTCGGGCCGCCGTCGCTGCCTTACGATCCGTCGGGGCGCATCTGCATCGAGCTGCGCCAGCTCTACCTGCTCGACGCGGCGAAGGGCACGGGGGTTGCGAACACGCTGATGGACTGGACGCTCGCCGAGGCGCGGGCGCGCGGCGCGGTCGAGCTGTGGCTGTCGGTCTTCAGCGGCAATCCGCGGGCGCGGCGCTTCTACGAACGCTGGGGCTTCGAGGAGATCCTGCGCTTCGACTTCATGGTCGGCGATCACGCCGACGACGAATATCTGTGTCGGCTGGTCCTGTGACACCGGTCACCGCGACCGTGCTGGCGGGCACGCGCCACGGCTTCCTGGGGCGGCAGGGCGGCGTGTCGGGGGGTATCTATGCCAGCCTCAACTGCGGGCTGGGGTCGGGCGACGACCAGGCCGCAGTGCGCGAGAACCGGGCCCGCGCCGTCGCCGCGGTCGCGCCCGGCGCGGCGCTGGTGACGCTGCATCAGGTGCACAGCCCGACCGTCGTGACCGTCACCGAACCCTTCGCCGACGACGCCCGCCCGCGCGCCGACGGCATGGCGACCGCGACCCCGGGCCTCGCGCTGGCGATCCTGGCGGCCGACTGCGCGCCGGTGCTGTTCGCCGACGTGAAGGCAGGCGTGATCGGTGCGGCGCACGCCGGCTGGCGCCCGGCGCTGTCGGGCGTGCTGTCCGCGACCGTCGAGGCGATGGTCGCGCTCGGTGCGCGGCGAGAGCGCATTGCCGCCGCGATCGGTCCGACGATCGGCCGGCGCAGCTACGAGGTCGACGACGGCTTCCGCGACCGCTTCCTCGCCGACGACGACGCCCACGATGACTTCTTCGCCGCCGGTCGCGCCGGGCACTGGCAGTTCGACCTCGAAGGCTTCATCGTCCGGCGGCTGGCGGGCGCGGGGCTGACGACCATCGCCGCGCTCGGCCTCGACACCTATGCCGATGCGGAACGCTGGTTCAGCTACCGCCGCACGACGCATGCGGGGGAGGCAGACTACGGCCGGCAGATTTCGATGATCGCGCTATGATCACGTCGCGGAGACCGACCTACGACAACTGCTGGTCGACAGCCGTTCCAGCATCTGTCTCGGGCTCCGCGGCGGGAATGGCCGGGGCCTTAGGCTTCTCGACCGGCGCTTCGCACGCGGTTGCATCCTTGAAGTAGGGCTTTACGAACGAACTTCGCACCGCGCTCAGACGTTCGGAACTGTGCCATTGGTCGCGAATAAGCGGCAGGACGGTATCGGCAGAGTCGTCAGTCACGACGCAGCCGGTATAATCGGCAATCAGCCGATATACGCGATTGCGGTAGTCAGCGCCGGGCTTAGGGTGTTGCGCTGTATCCGCCGGCGGCGTCTTATCTCCCGGCGATGGTGGCGTGGCGCGGCGGAGTTGCGCGTCGAGCGTCTCAACCATCTTGTAAAACTCTGCGCCGCGACGGCGGTTCTCAAGCCGATCGATTGCCAACGCCAGTTCTGCGTCGACGAGCGTAGCCGAAAGGGTCGAGATCACGCCTTCCGACACCGTCGGCGTGACGCTGAACTTGCTGCCGAGTTCCGATATGCGCTGCGCGACGTCGAGCGACACCGCGGAGCTTTCGCGAGTGATGGCGAACACGACGAAAGGCGTTTCGAGCACGCAGGCGCTACGATCGTCGAAGCGAGCGTGGATCTTCGCGCCCATATAATCGACTCCGTCGGGGACAAAATAGAACTTGGGAAGCGGTGCCCCGATTAAACGGCGGCGGTTATCGAGGCGATTGTCCTCGCCTGTCCCGTCGGCACTGCAGCCTCGGGGATGCTGTACAGTGCTCGACGGATTTGTTGGCTTACTCAAGCCATAGGCGCTCTCACTAAATACGATGTATTGGGAGGCGAGGATCGGGGCGCCGAACGTCGCGTCAACCCCCGATGACCGAACCGGCGACAACTGTTCTAAGCGCTGAGCAATCTGGATCTTCTGTATCTGCTCGCCGAGCTGGTCGTCGCTGCCGCGTAGGCCGCGGCTGTTTAACAGCTTACGTGTCGTGGGCCCGATGATCCCGTCCACCGCCACCTTGTTAGCACGTTGAAACTGGCGTACCGCTGCCTCGGTCGTTGGAACCGCACTTTTTACCTCTGCCTCGATACGTTGTTGCTCGACGCACAGCTTTTGCTGCCTAGCCAGTTCGGCCGGGGTGATTGGCAGTCCCGAGATATCCGCCTTCCCAACTGCTGCTTCGCAGGGTTTGCCTGGAAAGCTGTCGTTCTTGACTGCCTGATCCTCTAGCTGCGGAAACAGCTGAAAGGACATGTCGAGGATCGCTCGGTTGCGCGGCTTACTAAGCAGCTGGTCGGCCGCCTTGAAAGCCGTATCAACGATCGGCCCTGCGATTGCGGCACCTGAGATATAGGATTTGATAAGATTGGCGCCGCGCTTGACCGTTTCTAGATTAGCACGCAGCGCCGCATCCTTGTCGTCTCGTACATCGTACAAGCGCACGCGCACGTTTGGCGGGTAACGGAAGAACCACTCGTCCTGGCTAAAGATGGTCTGGTTGCTGAATTGCAGCAGGCCGTCGGGCGGGACGTCGGTCTGGTAAAATGCGACGATCGGGCGCTGCAACGTCGTCGACCCGTTAAATTCCATCACGATCGCAATGTCGCGGCGGCAGCCGCCGACGCAGCGCCGCGGATCTTGGCGACTGAAGCGCGCGAGCCCGCCGAGTCCAACCCTGTGCAGGCGCACTGTGATCGCATCACCGTTGCCGATACGCAACTGGCGCGTGCACCGCTCGTGGGACGCAGCGAGCTCCTCTACACTACCCTGTTCCGCGCTTGCACGATCCTTCCCGCCCATCCATTTCCGCAGGCCGGCAGGTGGATAGAGACGATACTCCGCTTTGTCGCCGTTCTGACCGCACGGGTCGAGGTAGTAGGGCACGCTGGCCGGCATCATCGAGGTTCGGATCACGGGAGAGGTGGAATTGACCCGCTCGCCGCCATCGAAAATGCAGCCGCTCAGAAATAGTCCGAGGGACAACAGAGTTAGCGTGGCACGTAGTCGTGCGACGAGCATCATGGATCACGACCTTGTCGAAAATCGGCAACCGGCCGAACGCCATAATGGGGTCACGCGACTAACTTAGCTCGGCACAATGGAGCAAACGGATTAGGCGTGTCAATCAGGTCGTTACTTCACCGCCACCATCTCGCCCTCCGCCTCGGCCTGCTGCAGCGCCCACATCGACGCATAGAGTCCGGTCAGCGCCATCAGCTCGGCATGCGTGCCGCGCTCGACGATCCGGCCGGCGTCCATGACGACGATCTCGTCGGCGTCGGTCACCGTCGACAGGCGGTGGGCGATGACCAGCGTCGTGCGCCGCTCGGCGACATTGTGCAGTGCGTCCTGGATCTCGGCCTCGGTCGCCGAATCGAGCGCGCTGGTCGCCTCGTCGAGGATCAGGATCGCGGGGTCCTTCAGGATCGTGCGCGCGATCGCGACGCGCTGCTTCTCGCCGCCCGACAGTTTCAGGCCGCGCTCGCCGACCGGCGTCGCATAGCCGTCGGGCAACGAGACAATGAAGTCGTGGATCGACGCCTCGCGCGCCGCCGCCTCGATCTCGGCCTGGGTCGCCCCAGCGCGGCCGTAGCCGATGTTGTAGCCGATGGTGTCGTTGAACAGCACGGTGTCCTGCGGGACGATCCCGATGGCGCGGCGCAGGCTCGACTGGGTGACCTTGCGGATGTCCTGCCCGTCGATCGTCACATGGCCGCCGGCGATGTCGTAGAAGCGGTACAGGATGCGGCTCAGCGTCGACTTGCCCGCCCCCGAATGGCCGACGACCGCAAGCTTGCGCCCCGGCGCGATGTCGAACGACACGTCGTGCAGGATCTGGCGGCGCGGCTCGTAGCTGAAATCTACGCCCGCGAAGCGCACGTTGCCGCCGCGCAGGACCAGCGGCACCGCGTCGGGCGCGTCGGCGATTTCGGCCTGGGTGTCGACCAGCTTGAACATCTGCTCCATGTCGACCAGCCCCTGCTTGATCTCGCGGTAGACCATGCCGAGCATGTCGAGTGGCCGGAACAGCTGCGCCAGCAACGTATTGACCAGCACCACGTCGCCGACCGTGAACTGCCCCTGGCTCCAGCCCCAGACGCTGTACGCCATCGCGCCCGCCATCATCAGATTGGTGATCAGCGACTGGCCGACGTTAAGCCACGACAGCGAATTCTGGTTGCGGATCGCAGCCTCGGTCCACTTGCCCATCGCGGTGCCGTAGCCGCGCGCCTCGTGCTCCTCGGCGTTGAAATATTTGACGGTCTCGTAGTTGAGAAGCGCGTCGACGGCGCGGCCGACGGCCTTGTTGTCGGTGTCGACCATCTCGCGCCGCAGCGCGTTGCGCCAGTCGGTGATCTTCTGCGTGAAGACGATGTAGACGACGACCATGACCAGCGTCGCGAGGACGAGGCCGGGGCCGAACTTGATCCCGAAGATCGCGCTCGTGACGACGAGGTCGAGCGCCGTCGGCACGATGTTGAACAGGATGAAATACAGCATCGTGTCGATCGACTTGGTGCCGCGTTCGACGATGCGCGTCAGCGTGCCGGTGCGCCGCTCGAGGTGATAGCGCAGCGACAACTTGTGGATGTGGACGAAGACGTGCTGCGACAGCGTCCGCGCGGCAGTCTGCCCGACACGCTCGAAGATCGCATTGCGGAGGTTGTCGAACAGCACCTGCGAGAAGCGCGCCCCGGCGTAGGCCACGACGAGCGCGACGGCGATGGTGACGCCCTCGCGGACGCCCGTACTCATCGTGTCGATCGCGCCCTTGTAGGCGAACGGCATGACATAGCTGACCAGCTTCGCCAGCACGACGAGGACCATCGCGAACACCACCCGCGCCCGCAGGCTCGGCGCGTCGGCGGGCCAGAGATAGGGCAGGAAGCGCCGCAGCGTCTTGAAGTCGGGCGTCTGGTCGGTCGTGGCAGTCGAATCTCGCATCGGCGCGATATGGCGTGTCTGCCGCCGATTCCCAAATTTCGTCCCGACAATGCAACGGAACAACGCACCCTAACGTAAGTTGTGCAGACGGAAGGATCGGCGAATGACCCCTGCACTGATCGTGATGGCAATCCTGGGCTGCAGCGACGCCGGGGACGCGTGCCAGACGGTGCGCACCGAGCCGACCCAGTTCGTCAGCGTTGCCGAGTGCAACGCGGCCGCCGAGACAGCGCTCAACCGCTACACCGGCCTGTCCTATCCGGTCGTTGCGGTTCGCTGCCAGAAGGCCGCGACGCCGATGATCGTAAGCGCCGAACTTTCGCCCGCCGGCTGACGGAACCCCCGTCCTTCCCGTGCTGTTCTCGCGGGCATGACAACCGAACCCCAGATCCACGAAGACGCCCTGCCCGGCACCGAGGGCGACATGGCCGAGCGGCCGCAGTACATGCCGCGCTATCCCGGCAGCGGGCGGCTGGAGGGCAAGGTCGCGCTGATCACCGGTGCCGACAGCGGCATCGGCCGCGCCGTCGCGGTGCTTTTCGCGCGCGAGGGCGCCGACATCGGCATTGCCTATCTGGATGAGCATGACGACGCCGAAGAAACCCGCGTCGCTTGCGAGGCCGAGGGCGCACAGTGCGTGCTGCTGCCCGGCGACATCGGCGACAAGGCGACCGCCGAGGGCATCGTCGCCAAGGCGGTCGAGACGCTGGGCGGGCTCGACATCGTCGTCAACAATGCCGGCGAGCAACACGCCGACCCGGACTTCACGAAAATCACCGAGGCGCAGCTGCGCCGCACCTTCCAGACCAATATCTTCGGCATGTTCTTCGTGACGCAGGCGGCGATGCCGCACCTGTCGTCGGGGGCGTCGATCATCAACACGACCTCGGTGACGAGCTTTGCCGGTGAGAAGGAGCTGATCGACTATTCGTCGACGAAGGGTGCGATCACCTCGTTCACGCGCGCGCTGGCATCGCAGCTCGTTGAGAAGGGCATTCGCGTCAACGGCGTCGCACCAGGTCCGATATGGACACCGCTCAACCCGAGCGGCGGGTCGACGCCCGAAAAGCTCGCGACCTTCGGCGAGAGTACGCCGATGGGCCGCAAGGGTCAGCCTAACGAGGTGGCTCCCGCGTATCTCTATCTGGCCTGCGAAGACGCGAGCTACGTCACGGCGCAGGTGCTGCACGTCAACGGTGGTACGCCCGTCGGCGGCTGATCGCGCTGGCGGTCGGCCGAACCCCCCGCTAGACTTTGCTGCATGAGCGAAGCAGCCCCTGATCGTGCTGACGTCCGGTATCTGGGGAGGCTGCTGGGGGATGTCATTCGCGCGCATGAGGGCGATGCGGTTTTCGATGCGATCGAGGGTGTGCGCCGGGCGTCGGTCGCGGTCCATCGCGGGGACGCCGAACGTGGCGCGCTGAGCGAACGGCTCGCGGCGCTCGATCTCGGCGACACCCTGTGCTTCGTGCGTGGCTTTCTGCTGTTCTCGCTGCTCGCCAATCTCGCCGAGGACCGGAGTGCGCCGCCTGAAATGCGGCGCGAGGCGACACTGGCGGGCGCGGTCGATGTACTGGGGCGCGAGGGCGTCGACCGGGCGGCGGTGCGTACGCTGCTCGACCATGCGCTGATCGCGCCGGTGCTGACCGCACATCCGACCGAGGTGCGGCGCAAGTCGATGATCGACCGCGAGGCGGCGATCGGCGAGCTGCTGTCGGCGTGCGCCAGCGGCAGCTGCGACCCCTATACCGAGGCCGAGCTGGTCCGCCATATCACCCTGTTGTGGCAGACGCGCGCGCTGCGCAGCGTGCGGCCGGTCGTGGCGGACGAGATCGGCAACGCCTTCGCGGTGCTCGGCGCGAACGTGCTGCCGGTGCTGCCGGTGCTCCACGCGCGCTGGGAGAAGCTGCTTGGCGGCGCGCTGCCGCCCTTCCTGCGCCCCGGCAACTGGATCGGCGGCGACCGCGACGGCAATCCGAACGTCGACGCGGTGACCCTCGACGCGGCGCTCGCGGCGGGTGCGGCGGTGGCGCTCGGCCATTATCTGGGCGAACTCAACCAGCTCGGCTCCGAACTGTCGATCTCGGCGTCGCTGGCCGAGGTGACGGCCGACCTGGCGGCGCTCGCCGATGCGTCGGGCGACGATGTCCCGAGCCGCGCCGACGAGCCCTACCGACGCGCGCTGACCGGCGTCTACGCGCGCACCGCGGCGACGTACGCGCTAATCGCGCGCCACGCGCCGCCACTGCCCGGGCGGGTCGCCGCCGCGCCGTACCCCAACGCCGACGCGATGCTCGCCGATCTCGCGGTGGTCACGGCTTCGCTGGAAGCGGGCGGGGCGGGCGTCGTCGCCGCCGGACGGCTGGCGCGGCTGACCACGGCGGTGCGGCTGTTCGGCTTCCACTTCGCGACGCTCGACCTGCGCCAGAACGCCGACGTCCACGGCCGCGTCGTCGCCGAACTGCTGCGGACGGCCGGCGTCTGCCCCGATTACGAGGCGCTCGACGAGGACGCGCGCATCGAATTGCTCGGCGCCGAACTCGCCCAGCCGCGCATGCTGACGCTACCGTTCACTGCGTATAGCGAGGAGACCGCGAAGGAACTCGGCATCGTCCGCGCCGCGGCCGCGGCACACGCGCGCTTCGGCCCCGACTGCATCCGCGCCTATATCGTATCCAAGGCGAGCGGCGTCGCCAACCTGCTCGAAGTCTATATCCTGCTGAAGGAAGTCGGCGTCTATCGCCCCGGCGATCCGCCCGACTGCCCGATCATGGCGGTGCCGCTGTTCGAGACGATCGAGGACCTCGAGGCCGGCCCCGCCGTCATGCGCCGCTTCCTCGACCGCCCCAAGGCCGCTGCACTCGCACGTGCGCGCGGGTTCCAGGAGGTGATGGTCGGCTACTCGGACTCGAACAAGGACGGGGGGTACCTGACCTCGAACTGGTCGCTCCACACCGGCGCAACGGCGATCCGCGACGTCTTCCATGAAGCCGGCATCGCGATGCAGCTGTTCCATGGCCGCGGCGGCGCGGTCGGGCGCGGCGGCGGTCCGGCGTTCGACGCGATCCGCGCCCAGCCGCCGGGCACCGTGCAGGGCCGCATCCGCATCACCGAACAGGGCGAGGTCATCGCGTCGAAATACGGCACCCCCGCCGCGGCCGAGACCAGCCTCGAGACGATGACCGCGGCGACCCTGCTCGCCAGCCTCGGCCCGCCCGCGGTGCCGCCCGCCGACGCCGCGCGCTTCGCCGAAGCGATGGCGACGATCAGCGGCCAGGCGTACCGCGACTATCGCGCGCTGGTCTATGGCACCGACGGCTTCAACAAGTTCTTCCGCGCCGCGACGCCGATCACCGAGATCGCCGAGTTGAAGATCGGGTCGCGCCCCGCGTCGCGCACCAAGTCCGACGCGATCGAGGACCTGCGCGCCATCCCCTGGGTGTTCAGCTGGGCGCAGGCGCGGATCATGCTGCCGGGCTGGTACGGCGCGGGCGCAGCGCTGGGCGACTTCGCCGATCGCGGCCTGCTGCGCGAGATGGTTGCGGGCTGGCCGTTCCTCGCGGCGACGCTGTCGAACCTCGAGATGGTGCTCGCGAAGTCCAACATGGCGGTGGCGGGCCTGTACGCGGGCCTCGTCGAGGATGCCGACCTGCGCACCCGCATCTTCGGGCGGATCGAGAGCGGCTGGGAGCGGACGCGCGACGTGCTGCTCGACCTGACCGGCCAGGCCGACCTGCTCGACCGCACGCCCGCGCTGCAGCGCGCGGTGCGGATGCGCCTGCCCTATATCGATCCGCTGAACGAGCTGCAGGTCGAACTCATCCGCCGCCGCCGCGCCGGCGACACCGACCCGCGCATCGCCGACGGCATCCACCTCAGCATCAACGGCATCGCTGCCGGCTTGCGGAACAGCGGCTAGCCCTCGATCCGCTCGTTCGGATAGGTGCCCCACAGCTGGGCGCGGAGGATGTATCCCCCCTTGCCGCCGCGCGCGACGCGGCACCATTCGCCCTCGCACAGGGTCAGACCGACGAGCGCGCCGGCCTCGATGCGATAGACGGGCGGCGAGGCGAGGTCGGGGCGCGAATACAGCGTGCGGACGCCGCGCGTCACCAGCGCCAGCCGGTCGGGCTGCAGCAGGCTCTTGTTGATCCAGCCGACCTGGCCGCTCTCGTCACGGACCTGGCGCCAGATGCAATATTCCTTGAGCACCTCCAGCGGCAGGCCGCGCCGGACATAGACCCACAGGACCGGATACTGGTCGCCCGGTCCGGCGCGCACGAAGGCCTTGCCGGGCTTGAGCGAAACGAAGCGCGGCGTCGCCAAGCCCGACAGCGCGTCCTTGCACGCCTGCGCCGGGTCGGCGGGCGCGGCGACGGCGGGCGTCGCGATCAGGAGGGCGAGAAACAGCAGGCGCATCACCGCGGCCATAGAGCAAGATGTGCGCGCTTTGAAGGCGTCGCTTGCGCGCGCCCGCGCGCCCGGCTAGCGCGGATGATATGCCGAGCCGCCCCGTCGTCCGCGTCACGCGCCGCCTGCCGCCCGCGGTCGAGGCGCGCATGGCCGAATTGTTCGACGTGACGCTGAATGCCGACGACGTGCCGCTCGACGCCGCCGCGCTGTGCGCCGGGGTCGCCGCCGCGACGGTACTGGTGCCGACGGTGACCGACGAGATTGATGCTGCGGTCATCGCCGCCGCCGGTCCCCAGCTGCGCCTGATCGCCAATTTCGGCGCAGGCGTCGATCATATCGACCTGCCCGCGGCGCGCGCGCGCGGCATCGTCGTGACCAATACTCCCGGCGTGCTGACCGACGACACCGCCGAGATGGTGTTCGCGCTGATCCTCGCCGTGTCGCGGCGGACGGGGGAGGGCGAGAAGCTGCTGCGCGCCGGCGGCTGGACGGGCTGGGCGCCGACCGGGATGCTGGGCCACCGCGTGCGCGGCAAGGCGCTCGGCATCGTCGGCATGGGGCGCATCGGCCAGGCCGTTGCGGTGCGCGCGCGCGCCTTCGGCATGGCGGTGCACTACCACAATCGCCACCGCCTGCCGCTCGGTGTCGAGCAGGAGCTGGGGGCGACCTGGGCACCCGACCTGCACGCCATGCTCGGCGCGGTCGACATAGTCAGCCTGAACTGTCCGCACACGCCCGCGACGCATCACCTGATCGACGCCGCCGCGCTGTCGCGGATGAAGCCCGATGCGTACCTGATCAACTGCGCGCGCGGCGACATCGTCGACGAGGCGGCGCTGGCTGCGGCGCTTGCGAGCGGCAAGCTCGCGGGTGCGGGCCTCGACGTCTATGCCGAGGAGCCGCGCATCACGCCCGCACTGCTTAATCTGCCCGGGGTCGTGCTGCTGCCGCACATGGGCTCGGCGACCTTCGAGGGGCGACAGGCGATGGGCGACAAGGTGATCGCCAATATCCGTGCCTGGTCGGACGGCCACCGCCCGCCCGATCAGGTTCTCGAAGGCTGGGTCTAGGAACCGCGCTGCTGCCACGCCGTTTTCCATGCACAGCATGGAGACCGAAATGACAGCCATCCCCAAAGTCCTGATCGTCGCAGCCCTCGCCGCCTCGACCCTCACCGCCTGCTCGACCAATCGCTACGGGGAGCGCAACCTCAATTCGACCGGTCGCGGCGCGGCGATCGGTGCAGTCGGCGGAGCCGTGGTCGGCGCGCTGACCGGCGACGTCGTGGCAGGTGCAGCTATCGGCGCGGCCGGCGGTGCCGTGGTCGGCGCAGTGGCCGACGACGACAACCGCTACGAGGATCGCAACGGCCGCCGCTACTATTACGACCGCCGCGACCGCGACCGCCGCTATTACTACAACGAGCGCCGCGAGCGCATGTACGACCCGCGCTAAGGGCGATCGACCGGGGCCTCAGGCCCCGGTCATGATCCGGTCGACGAGCTGACCAACCGTCGGCACGAAGCCGTTCGAGTAGAACGGGTCCTGCGCGAAGCGGAAGGCCGAATGGCCACCGAACATCAGGTTTTCCTCGGTGTCGCCACCGTGGGCGATGTCCTGCAAAGTCTTCTGAATGCAGAAGCTGCGCGGGTCGGCGAGACGCCCGGTCGAATTGGTGTCGGTATCGGCCCAGGCGCTGAAGCCGCAATGGCTGAGGCAGCCCATGCAATCTGCCTGGTCCTTGCGGATCACGTCGCGCTCGGCCGTACCGACGAACACCAGCGTATTGTCGGGCGTCTTGAGCGCATCGACATAGCCATGGCCGTACCACTCGCGCGCGTGGAGCAGGTCGTCGCGCGTTACCCAATATTTCTTCCGCCCGACGCCGACGTCGAGGAGGAACTGATGGTCGCCCGTCGCGGTCGCGCTGAACGCGATCTGACGCTCGGACCGCGCCTCGAGCATGCGCAGGAACGGGTTGCGCACCGCGCTCGAGTAGAAGCCCGTCGGCGAGAATTTGTGGAGCGAGATGTCGCCGGGCTTCAGCGTCATCAGCCGCGCCTTCCACCCGTCGGGGATCGGGCTTTCCTGTGTCAGCAGCGGGCGTGTGCCGAACTGGAAGACGACCTTGCCCAGCTCGGGATTGTCGATCCAGTCGGTCCACTCGTCGAGCCGCCAGACGCCGCCGGCCATGATGACGGGGATCTCGTCCGAAATGCCGCAATCGCGCATCGTCGCGCGCAGATCGCGAACGCGGGGGTAAGGATCCTGCGGCGCGCGCGGGTCCTCGGCATTCGACAGGCCGTTATGGCCGCCCGCGAGCCACGGATCCTCATAGACCACCGCGCCGAGCCACTCGGCGGCCTTCGAATAGGCGCGCTTCCACAGCGCGCGGAAGGCGCGGGCGCTGCTGATGATCGGGTAATAATGCACCCCGTGGTGCGCGGCGATCTCGCTCAGCTTGTAGGGCATGCCCGCGCCGCATGTGACGCCGTTGACCATGCCCTTGGTTCGTTCGAGCACGCCTTCGAGGACACGCTGAGCGCCCCCCATCTCCCAAAGGACGTTGATGTTGAGCGCGCCGATGCCGCGGTTCAGTTCCGAAGCCGCCATCTCATAGGCGCGCTGGACCTGCTGGACCGCACCGTCGATCGCGTACTGGACGAGCTCCTCGTGCCGCTCGCGCCGCGTCAGCGCCTGATACACCTGCGGGATGATGCGGCCGGTGGCGTCATAGCTGTCGGCGTTGACCGCGCTGATCGTGCCGACGCCGCCACTGCGCGCCCAGGCTCCCGACGACAGATGGTTCGTCGCAGCGACACCCTTGCCGCCCTCGACGAGGGGCAGGACCTGGCGGCCCCCCATCAGTACCGACGATAATCCGTGCATGACCTGGCCGCTTGGCATCCGTGATCCTGGATCGAGTGAGCGCGTTGCCATGCCGACTATACGGTTGGGACGCAACAAAAGCGCCAATAAAAGCTGGCGTGTCCCTGTGGCGGAGGCGCGCGGTCGGTGACTGACGCCCTCGATTGCACGCCTGAGCGCCACTCGAATTGCTCGACAGTCGGGTCGCCGCGTCGTAGCTTCGGCGCTGCAACCGACGGGGTGGGGATGATGGACAAGGGCCGCGTACTGGTCACCGGTGCCTCCGGATATATCGCCGGCTTCATCATCCAGGACCTGCTTGCCGAGGGCTGGACGGTGCGCGGCACGATCCGCAACCTCGCCAAGGCAGACGCGGTGCGCGCCGCGCTGGGCGTGAGCGCCGACCAGCTCGAGCTCGCCGCCGCCGACCTGATGTCGGACGCCGGCTGGGATGCAGCCGTCGCGAGCTGCCGCTTCATCCAGCACATCGCCTCGCCGCTGCCGGTCGGCGTGCCGAAGGACGAGAACGAACTCATCGTCCCGGCCCGCGACGGCGCCCTGCGCGTGCTGCGCGCGGCGAAGGCGGCGGGCGTCGAGCGCGTCGTGATGACCTCGTCGACCGCGGCGATCTGCTACGGCATGACGCGGGCCAGCCAGATTTTCACCGAAGCCGACTGGAGCGACCTGACCAGCGCCGACACCTATGCCTATGTGAAGTCCAAGACGATCGCCGAGCGTGCCGCGCGCGACTTCATGGGCCGCGAGGGCGCGGGCATGGAGTTCGTGACGATCAACCCCGGCATGGTGCTCGGCCCGGTGATGGGCGGCGACTTTTCGGGCAGCCTCGTCGTGCTGACCAAGCTGCTCGACGGCGCGCTGCCCGGCACCCCGCGCTTCGGCTTCCCGATCGTCGACGTCCGCGACATCGCCGCGGCGCACCTGACCGCGATGACGACACCCGGCCTCGACGGCGAGCGCTTCCTGTGCGCCGGCAAGTTCCTGTGGATGCGCGACATCGCCGACATCCTGAAGAGCCGCCTCGGCGACAAGGCCAAGCGCGTACCGTCGCGCAACATTCCCGACTGGCTGGTCCGCCTGCTCAGCCGCTTCGACGCCGAGGTACGGATGGTGCTCCCCGAGCTCGGCCGCGAGCGCATCTGCGACGCCAGCCATGCGCGCGAACGCCTCGGCTGGGTGCCGCGGCCGCCCGAGGAGAGCATTACCGACGCGGCGCGCAGCCTCGTCGCGCACGGGCTGGTCAAGGCCTGACGCGCGTGTAGAACGCCCCGGTCCAACGGGGAGCACGACATGCAGGCGATCGGCGTCATCGGCGCGGGGTTGATGGGCAACGGCATCGCGCACGTCGCGGCGCTGGCTGGCTATGACGTGGTGCTGTCCGACGTCGAGCAGGCGCGCGCCGATGCCGCGCTCAAGACGATCGACAAGAATCTCGGGCGCGGCGTCAGCAAGGGCGTGGTGACCGCCGAGGCCGCCGCCGCCGCGCTCGCCCGCATCGCCGCGACGACCGACACCGCGCGCTTCTCGGGCTGCGATCTGGTCATCGAGGCGGCGACCGAGAGCGAGGGCATCAAGGCCAAGATCTTCGCCGACGTCTGCCCGAAGCTGTCGCCGCAGGCGTTGCTCGCGACCAACACCTCGTCGATCTCGATCACCCGGCTGGCGGCCGCCACCGACCGCCCCGACCGCTTTACCGGCCTGCACTTCTTCAATCCCGTGCCGCTGATGGCGCTCGTCGAGATCATCCCCGGCCTTGCCACGTCCGACGCGACCAAGGCGGCGATGCACGCGTTCGCTACGCGCCTCGGCAAGACCGCCGTCGAGGCCGCCGACGCCCCCGCCTTCATCGTCAACCGCATCCTGTGCCCGATGCTCAACGAGGCGATCTTCGCACTCGGCGACGGCGTCGGGTCGGTGGCGGACATCGACGCGGGGCTGAAGCTCGGCGCGAACCACCCGATGGGCCCGCTGACCCTCGCCGATTTCGTCGGCCTCGACACCTTGCTGTCGATCATGCGCGTCATGCAGGACGCCACCGGCGACCCGAAGTACCGCCCCGCGCCTCTCCTCGTGAAGTATGTCGAGGCAGGTTGGTTCGGCAAGAAGTCGGGCCGTGGCTTCTACGATTACAGCGGCGCGGAGCCGGTCCCGACGCGCTAGACGCAGCGTCAACCGCAAGCGTCTTTTGCATCGGCGCACGGCGCGGCTATAGCCCTCGCCGATGCCGCACGCCCTCGCCCATATCGACACCTGGATCTTCGATCTCGACAACACGCTGTACCCGGCGTCGTGCCACCTATTCGCGCAGATCGACGACCGCATGGGCCGCTTCATCATGGAGCTGCTGGGGGTCGACGCCGCCGAGGCGCGGCGCGTCCAGAAAGGCTTCTTCCACGCCCATGGCATGACGCTGCGCGGGCTGATGACCGACCACGGGGTCGACCCGCACGACTTCCTGGCGAAGGTACACGACATCGACCTGTCGGTGGTCGAGCACGACGCCGCGCTGGTGAGCGCCCTCGGCGCGCTGCCGGGGCGCAAGATCATCTTCACCAACGCCGACCTGCACTACGCGACGCGCGTGCTGGCGCGGCTGGGGCTGGAGGACGCCTTCGAGGCGGTCCACGACGTCCATGCGATGGACTATCAGCCCAAGCCCGCCGCCGCAGCTTACGCGCGGCTCTGCGAGCAGCACGGCATCGACCCCACACGCGCCATCTTCTTCGAGGACATGGCGCGCAACCTCGCGCCGGCGAAGGCGATCGGCATGACGACGGTGTGGATCGACAACGGCAGCGAGCAGGGCCCGGCCGTCGCGGGCGACTTCATCGACTATCGCATCACCGACCTCGGCGCCTGGCTGGGCGAGGTCGTCGCGGAACTGGAGACGGCATGACCCTGCAAGCGACGATCGAAGCCGGCTGGGAGGCGCGCGCCGACGTGTCCCCCGCGACCACCGGACCTTTGCGCGACGCGGTCGAGACGGCGCTGGCCGGCCTCGACGACGGCACCCTGCGCGTCGCCGAGCCGCGGGACGGCGGGTGGCACGTCAACCAGTGGCTCAAGCAGGCGGTGCTGCTGTCGTTCCGGCTGAACGACATGGCGCTGATCGACGGCGGCCCCGGCGGCGCGCAGTGGTGGGACAAGGTGCCGTCGAAGTTCGAGGGCTGGGGGGAGGACCGCTTCCGCGCCGCGGGTTTCCGCGCCGTGCCGGGGTCGATCGTGCGGCGTGGCGCGTACGTCGCGCCGGGCGTCGTGCTGATGCCCAGCTTCGTCAACATCGGCGCGCATGTCGGCGCGAATTCGATGGTCGACGGCTGGGCGACGGTCGGCAGCTGCGCGCAGATCGGCGCCAACGTCCATTTGTCGGGCGGCGTCGGCATCGGCGGCGTCCTCGAACCGCTGCAGGCCGGGCCGACGATCATCGAGGACGACTGCTTCATCGGCGCGCGCTCCGAAGTCGTCGAGGGCGTCGTCGTGGAACGCGGCTGCGTCCTGTCGATGGGCGTGTTCATCTCCTCGACCTCGAAGATCGTCGACCGCACGACGGGCGAAGTCTTCGTCGGCCGCGTCCCCGCCTATTCGGTCGTCGTCCCCGGCTTCCTGCCCGGCAAGCCGCTGCCCGACGGCTCCCCCGGCCCAGGGCTAAGTTGCGCGGTAATCGTCAAGCGGGTGGATGCCCAGACGCGCGCGAAGACCGCGATAAACGACCTGCTGCGGGACTAGGGGCGACCACACTAAAGCGACGTCCAAGCATGCTGGCGGCGGGGGCGCGTTTTGCCCGCGAAGATGAACAAGTAAGCGAATTTGACGGTCGCGCGGCATTTTGCTGGGGGCAGCCGTCTTCGCGATGCGTGCCTCTTTGTGACCGGCGCTGAGAAAGAACAGGCGCAAGACCGCCGAGATTAAATGTACCAAATAGGCACGTGAATGTCAAGCCGATAGTGGACAGGGCTCGCCGAGCGGCCGGATTTCAACGTCGTTGCCATTCTGCCAAGGCTCCCGCACCTTCGGGCCATGCAGATAAGCCGAACCGACCTGGCCGACTTCAGCTACTTCATTGCCATCGCCAGGCATCGCAACTTCAGGCGCGCGGGACTGGCGCTGGGCGTCAGCGCTTCTGCGCTCAGCCATTCGCTCAAAGGTCTGGAGGGGCGGTTGGGTGTCCGGCTCCTGAACCGTACCAGCCGGAGCGTCACCCTCACGGCCGCTGGGGAGGAACTGCTAGACGGGATCGGCGCCCCATTTGAAGCGATCGGCGCGGCCGTCGAGAGATTGAACCGCTACCGCGCCGAGCCGATGGGCAGGATCCGCCTCAACGTGCTCGAGCATGCCAGCTCATTGATCCTCGCTCCGGTCATGCCGGTCTTCATCGAGCGCTATCCCGACATCCGGATCGACGTGACGGTCACCAATCACCTCGTCGACGTGACGGCACAGGGGGCCGATGCCGGTATTCGCTATGGCGGGACTGTCCCCGAGGACATGATCGCACAGTCGCTTTCCGCCCCGATCCGCTGGGTCGTTGTCGGGTCGCCGGCCTATCTCGCGCGCTTCGGCATCCCCGATCATCCGCACGCGCTGGCCGATCATCGTTGTCTCGGGATCAGGCTCGGCGACGACAGCATCTATAGCTGGGAATTCGAGAAAGCTGGCGAGGTGCTGACCGTCGATGTCCCCGGCCCCGTCATCCTCGACGACACGCATTTCGCGCTCGACCTCGCCACTGGCGGGGCCGGGCTGGCCTATCTGCCGGAACCCTGCGTCGCGCCGCTGGTCGCCCGCGACGCATTGCGCGTCGTGCTGGCGGACTGGGCGCCGATGGGGCCCGGCTTTCACATCTATTATTCGGGTCGCCGGCAATTGCCCACCGGCCTGCGCCTGCTGATCGACCTGATTCGCGAGCTGAGACCACTCTGAATTCCGATAGCATCGATGAGCCAGGCTCATCGCTTCATGGAGCAGGCCGTGGCTACTGCGGCTGCCATCTCGCGCCATATAGCTCGTGCGCCACACGGCGCCGTCCCTGGAGATATCGCGATGAACCCGATGACCGCACTGTCGGTGCCTCTTCTGCTCATGACGGGAACGACCGCTGTCGGTGCCCAGGTGGCGCGTCCGCAGAACAGTGAATCGCGAGAGAGAGCCGGCCCCATGAAGATCACGCGCAAATCCGACATGAAGACGATCGACGGACCCGCGGCTTGGTTCACCGGCAAAGTGACGATCACCGGCCAGTTCCAGCGCGACGAGCCTTCGCGGGTCGGCGGTGCGATCGTCCGCTTCGAACCCGGCGCGCGCACGGCCTGGCACACGCACCCGCTGGGGCAGACGTTGATCGTTACCGAGGGCGTCGGCTGGACACAGGTCGAGGGCGGCGAGGTCATCGAATTCCATGCGGGCGATCAGCTGTGGTGCCCGGCGGATCGAAAGCATTGGCATGGAGCCACGCCGACGACGGCGATGACCCACATCGCCATCCAGGAATCGCTCAATGGGTCCCCCGTGACGTGGCTGCAGCACGTCAGCGACGCGGAGTATCGCGGCCCATCGGCGAAAGACTGATCCCTACATCCCAAATTTGCGAGGTATTTCAATGTTAGACGTTCAACGGTTCACCGGCAAGATCGCCTTCGTGACGGGCGCAGCCAGCGGCATCGGCCGCGCCACAGCGATTGCCTTCGCGGCGGAGGGCGCACGCGTCGCAATTCTCGACCGTACCGAGGAAGCGCTTGGCGAAACCGCCGCCGCCATCACCCGCGCGGGCGGCGAGGCCTTGGTCATCGCGTGCGACGTATCGCAGCCCGAGCAGGTCGCCGCCGCGGTCGCCCGCGTCGTGGCAACGTTCGGTCGACTCGATATCGCGTTCAACAACGCTGGCGTCGAAAACAAGGCGGCGCCCGTCGCGGAGATCGAACTGGAAGAATGGGACCGCATCATCGACATTAATCTGCGCGGCACCTTCGTCTGCATGAAGCACGAACTGGCTCAGATGGTGCGTCAGGGCGGCGGCGTGATCGTCAACACGTCGTCGGGCGCGGGCATCAGGGGCGTCGCCGGCGGCGCGTCTTATGCCGCATCCAAGCACGCCATCATCGGCCTGACCAAGTCGGCGGCGCTCGATTACGCGAAGCAGAACATCCGCGTGAACGCGGTCCTGCCCGGCAATATCGAGACGCCCATGATGGACCGCTTTACCGGCGGCGACATCCAGAAGGCGATCGATCTCGAACCGGTCGGTCGGTTGGAAAAGCCCGAAGAAATTGCCGACGCCGTGCTTTGGATGAGCGCCGATCTGGGCGCGTTCGTGACCGGGGCTGCCATCTCGGTCGATGGCGGCTGGTCGCTCTAGCCGGCCCGCTGACACTTCCATGGATCGTTGCGTCCGCCCGCCACCCGGCGCAATCTCGCCCGCGTGACCCCCGAAACCCTGACTACAACCCTCTCCACTCTCGCTCCCCGCCTCGACCCGCAGGCGCGCGGCGTGCAGAACGTGCGGCGCCTGAGCGGCGGGGCGACGCAGGAGATTTGGCGGTTCGACCTCGATACAGGCACGCCGCTGATCCTGCGGCGGGCGCCGGGGGGGCTGCGGATCGCCGAGACGGTGGGGCTAGAGGTCGAAGCTCGGCTGCTCGCGGCGGCAGGCGCCGGGGGCGTGCCGGTGCCGGGGGTGCGGCTGGTGCTGGGGGAGGGCGACGGGCTGGGGCAGGGGTTCGTCATGGACTTCGTCGAGGGCGAGACGCTAGGGGGGCGGATCGTGCGGGCGCCGCCGGCGGGGCTGGCGCGGCAGTGCGGGGCGATCCTGGCGCGCATTCATGCGCTCGATCCGGGCGACTTTCCGACGCTGGCGCGGCGGTCGACCGTCGAGCTCGTCGATCAGTGGCGTGCAGTGTACCGCGCCGCCGCCTGGCCGCGGCCGGTGTTCGAGGTCGCGCTGCGCTGGCTCGACTCGCATCGCCCGCCGCCGCCGGCGCGGCCGGCGCTGGTGCACGGCGACTTTCGCAACGGTAACCTGATGATCGGGGCGGAGGGGGTGCGCGCGGTGCTCGACTGGGAGCTCGCGCATGTCGGCGACCCGCTCGAGGATCTCGGCTGGCTGTGCGTCAACTCGTGGCGCTTCGGGCGCAGCGACCTGCCCGTCGGGGGGTTCGGCACGGTCGACGATCTGGTCGCGGGCTATGGCGGCGCGGTCGACCGCGCGGCGCTGCACTGGTGGGAGGTTTTCGGGACGTTGCGCTGGGGGTGCATGTGCGCCGGCATGGCAGCGGCCTTCCGCGGGCCCGACCCGAGCGTCGAGCGCGCGATGATCGCGCGGCGGACGTCGGAGACCGAGATCGACCTGCTGCGGCTGCTGGGGGTGTGATGCTTCGTTCGTTGTCATTCCGGCGAATGCCGGAACCCATCGTGCTGGCGGCGGAAGTTCCGCTTGGATGCGCAGTGGGTTCCGGCGTTCGCCGGAATGACAAGGTAGAGCAAGGGTAAGGGAATGCAGGACGAACCCGCAGCCCCCGAAATTCTCGCCGCGGTCGCCGCCTTCCTGCGTGACACGGTCGCCCCGCAGACGACGCCGCTGATCGCGTACCAGGCGCGGGTCGCGGCGAATGCGGTCGACCTCGTTGCGCGGCAGTGGACGCTCGCGCCTGCGTCGGACTCCGCGGAACTGGAGGGATTGCGCGCGCTGCTCGGGCGCGACGGCTCGTTGAGCGAACTCAACGCCGCGCTCGCCGAAGCCCTCGCCGACGGCACGATCGCAGCGGAGGCCGCGGCGCCGCACCTGCGGGCGACCATTCTCGCCAAGCTGGCGGTCGATCAGCCGAAATACAGCGGCTACCTCGCCGCACTCGCCGAAAAGGACGCGTGATGGACTTTGCCCTGCCCGCCGATCTGGTCGCGTACCTTGCCGAACTCGACGCGTTCATCGAGGCCGAGATCAGGCCGATGGAGCAGGCCGACGACAATATCCGCTTCTTCGATCATCGCCGCGAGCATGCGCGCACCGACTGGGACAATCACGGCCTGCCGCGGCCCGAGTGGGAGGCGCTGTTGGGGCAGGCGCGCGAGGCGGCCGACCGGGCAGGGCACCTGCGCTTCGCCTGGCCTGAGGAATATGGCGGGCGCGGCGGCTCCAACCTGTGGCTCGCGGTGATCCGCGAACATCTCGCGGCGAAGGGCCTGGGGCTGCACAACGACCTGCAGAACGAGCATTCGATCGTCGGCAACAACCCCTTCGTGATGATGCTGAAAGAGTTCGCGACTCCCGACCAGTTCGCGCGCGACGGCGCCGCGGTGCGCGACGGCAGCATGCGGACGGCGTTCGGCCTGACTGAACCCGAGCATGGCAGCGATGCGACCTTCATGGAAACCCGCGGGGTGCCCGAAGTGCGCGACGGCGTTCCCGGCTGGCGCATCGACGGCGAGAAGATGTGGACGACGGGGATGCACGTCGCGACGCACGTGCTGGTGTTCGCGCGGACCAGCGGGGCGGACGGCGACGCGAGCGGCATCACCTGCTTCGTCGTGCCGGCGAACGCGCCGGGCGTCAGAATCGAGGAGTGGCTGTGGACCTTCAACATGCCCACCGACCATCCGCGCGTCAGTTTCACGAACGTCTGGGTGCCCGAAGACAGCTATTGGGGCGAGGTCGGGCGCGGGCTGGGGCTGGGGCAGAGCTTCGTCCACCAGAACCGCATCCGGCAGGCGGCGTCGTCGCTCGGCGCGACGGTGTACTGCATCGAGGAGAGCGTGAAGTACGCCCGCGCCCGCAAGCCGTTCGGCAAGCCGCTGAGCGATAATCAGGCGATCCAGTGGCCGCTCGTCGAGCTGGCGACGCAGGCCGAGATGCTGCGCCTGCTGATCCGCAAGACCGCGTGGGAGATGGACAACATGCCCCACAAGCAGGTCGAGCGGACGATCAGCGACAAGGTCAGCATGTGCAACTATTGGGCGAACCGGCTGGTCTGCGAGGCCGCCGACCGCGCGATGCAGGTGCATGGCGGCATCGGCTATTCGCGCCACAAGCCGTTCGAGCACATCTACCGCCACCACCGCCGCTACCGCATCACGGAAGGGGCGGAGGAGATCCAGATGCGGAAAGTCGCGGCGTTCCTGTTCGGTTATATGGGGCCGCGCAAGGGGCAGTTCATCCCGGATGCCAGCCCGGCGGGGCCAGCGTAAAGCCCGCGAAATCGAACCCCGGCGAGACGACGCACGACACCAAAGCCCAGCCGCGCGCGGCGTGCGCCGCCTGCCAGGCGTGGGGTTCGATGCGGAACTGCGGGACTTCGCCGGCGAGGACGTCGCTGCCGAGCCGGACGGTGGTCACCGCCCCTGCGTCGCCGGGCGCGGTCAGCAGGTCGAGCGCCGACCCGGCGTGGAATAGCCACAGCTCGGTCGCGTCGACGCGGTGCCAGTGCGACCGCTGGCCGTCCTCGAGCAGGAACAGGATCGCCGTCGCCGAGGCGCGTGTCCCCGGGGCGGCAGGCGCGCGCCACGTCTCGCGGTACCAGCCGCCCTCCGGGTGCGGGGCTAGGCTCAGCGCGGCAATCAGGTCCTGCGCGCTCACCCCTCGGCCTCGGCAAGCGCCGCGAGCTGGTCGGCGACGATGCCCCAGCCTTCGGTGAACCCCATCGCCTCGTGCTGCGCCTTGGTTTCGGCGCTCCAGTGGCGGGCGCGGGCGGTGTAGCGCGTGCCGTCGCCCTCGGCCTCGAAGGTCGAGATCGCCACCATGAAGGGCCCCTGCGGCATCCAGCCGGGCGCGAAGGCGTCGGTCGAGACGAGGCGCTCGTTCGGGACGACCTCGAGGAAGACGCCCTCGTTGCGCATCTCGGTGCCGTCGGGGCCGCGCATCACGGTCAGGAACTTGCCGCCGGGACGCAGGTCGAGCTCGGCGTGCGGCACGGTCCACGGCGGCGGGCAGAAGAACTCGGTCAGGCGGGTGGTCCAGACGCGGTACACCGTCTCCGGCGAGGCGGCGATGAAACGGGTGATCGACAGCTCGTTGGGATCAGCGGGCGCGACGGTGCAGCCGTCGGCGGCAGCGGTCGAAGTCTGGTCGGTCATCGTCTCTCTCCCTCGAATCGATGTTGCCGTTCATGCCGAACAGAGTTATATATTGCAACCATGAAGTTAGAAAAGATAACTGAGAACCGGAGGCGCTACGACGATGCCTGCGCGACGGCGCACGCGCTCGATCTGGTCGGCGAGCGCTGGGCGCTGCTGGTGATGCGCGAGCTGATGCTCGGGCCGCGCCGCTTCGGCGACCTGCGCAGCGGGCTGCCGGGGATCAGCGCGAACACGCTGACGCAGCGCCTCGACGGGCTGATCGCTCATGGCATCGTGCGGCGCGAGCGCCTGCCGCCGCCGGCCTCCGCGCCGGTCTATGCGCTGACCGAATGGGGATATGAGAGCGAGCCGGTCTTCACGGTGCTCGGCCGCTGGGCGGCGCGCTCGCCGCATCATGACCCGACGCTGCCGTTCAGCGCGGCGTCGTTGCTGCTGTCGCTGCGCGCGATGTTCGATCCGGGGCGGGCGGGGGGCCTGCGAATGACGGTCGGATTTCGGATCGGCGAGGAGACTTACCGTGCCACGATCGCGAATGGTGCGATCGAGACCGAACGCGGGTCGGTCGAGGGTGCCGACTTCGTGGTCGAAGGGGAGGCGCGGGATATTGCGGGCTGGATCTACGGCGGGGTGCCGCTCGCCGACCTCGAAGCCGCGGGCGCGCTGCGCGTCACCGGCGACCGCGCACTGGCGTCGTCGCTGTCCGGCCTGTTCCCGCTGCCCGACAAGGCCTGATCGTCAGTCGTGTCGCGGCTCGCGGCTCGCGCGCCAAGGGGCCGACACGTCCTCCAGCACCAACTCGGGACACTCCACCGTCACGCGCAGCGTTGCGCCGCCGGCGAAGCTGAGCGTCAGCACGTCGTCCGCCAGCGTCAGCGCGAGGAGTTCGAGCACCGCCTCGCCCGCCGGCCAGGCGCGCCGAGCGACGCCCAGCACGCTCTCGATTCGCAGCGCACTGCGCACCCGCGTGCCGTCCTTGCCCTCCCAGCGGTAGCGATTTGTCAGCAGCACGACGCGCCGCGCGCGCCGGTCGTAGGCGACGTCCGCCACACGCACCGCCGCCGACTGGAACAGCGCGGAGATCGTCGCGACTTCGCCCGCTTCCTGCGCGAGCAGCAGCAGCCGCGTGTCAGCCATCCGAGATGCGCTCGATATCGGCACCGACGCCCGACAGCTTCTCCTCCAGCCGCTCGTAGCCGCGGTCGAGGTGATAGACGCGGCTGACCACCGTCTCGCCCTCCGCTGCGAGACCCGCCAGCACGAGGCTCATCGAGGCGCGCAGGTCGGTCGCCATGACCTCGGCGCCGACCAGCTTCGGCACGCCGCGCACGACCGCCGAACGCCCGCGCACCGTGATGTCGGCGCCCATGCGCGACAGCTCGGGGACGTGCATGTAGCGATTCTCGAAGATCGTCTCGGTCAGCAGCGACGCGCCGTCGGCGACGCACAGCATCGCCATGAACTGCGCCTGCATGTCGGTCGGGAAGCCCGGGTAGGGGGCGGTCGAGACCGTCACGCCGTGCAGCCCGTTGGCGCGGCTGACCGACACGCCGCGCGCCGTCGGCCCGATCGCGACGCCCGCCTCGCGCAGCGCTGCGAAGGTCGCGCCGAGTTGGTCCTCGCGTGCCCCGAGCAGTTCGAGCGTGCCGCCGGTGATGGCGGCGGCGCAGGCATAGCTGCCGATCTCGATCCGGTCGGGCATCACCGCATAGGTCGCGCCGTGCAGCTTGGTCACGCCCTGGATGGTCAGGCGCTCGGTGCCGACGCCGTCGATCTTCGCGCCCATCGCGATCAGGCAGCGGCACAGGTCGACGATCTCGGGTTCGCGCGCGGCATTGTCGAGGACGCTCTCGCCCTTCGCCAGCACGGCGGCCATCAGCGCGTTCTCGGTTGCGCCGACCGACACCATCGGGAAGACATAGCGCCCGCCGGGCAGGCCGCCCTTGGCGGTCGCCTTCACATAGCCCGCCGCGAGTTCGATCGTCGCGCCGAGCGCTTCCAGCGCCTTCAGATGCAGGTCGATCGGCCGGTTGCCGATCGCGCAGCCGCCGGGCAGCGAGACCGTCGCCTCGCCGGCGCGCGCCAGCAGCGGTCCGAGCACCAGGATCGACGCGCGCATCTTGCGGACGATGTCGTACGGCGCAACCGTCGAGGTGATGCGGTTGGCGCGAAGCGTCATGACGCGCCCGAACTCGTCGGGGTTGGTCCCCTCGATCGTCGTCGAGACGCCGTGGTTGTTGAGCAGGTGGCCGAACGTGTCGATGTCGGCGAGGCGCGGCAGGTTGCGCAGGGTCAGCGGCTCTTCGCTGAGCAAAGCGCACGGCATGAGGGTCAGCGCGGCATTCTTCGCGCCCGAAATCTGGAGGCTGCCCGAAAGCGTCCGGCCCCCGCGAATGACGATCTGGTCCATGCAGGCAGGTAGCGCGTTGGGCAGGCCTGCGGCAAGGGCTCGACCATGGTGACTTACGACTGCCTGATCGTCGGTGGCGGGCCCGCCGGGCTGACCGCCGCGATCTACCTCGAACGCTTCCTGCGCTCGACGATCGTCGTCGATGCGGGCGGCAGTCGCGCGCTGTGGATCCCGACGAGCCACAACCATGCTGGCTTCCCCGACGGCATCACCGGTCCGGCGCTGCTGGAGCGCATGCGCGGCCAGGCGGTGCGCTACGGCACCGAATTCCGCGACGCCAAGATCGACACGCTGGCGCAGGACGGCGACGGCTTCGTCGCGAGCGCCAGCGGTGAGACGGTGCGGGCGCGCACGGTGCTGCTCGCCACCGGGGCCACCAACCACCGCCCGCCGCTCGTCGACGCCGCGCTGCACGACGCGGCGGTGGCGAAGGGGCTACTGCGCTATTGCCCGGTGTGCGACGGGTACGAGGTGCAGGAGGACCGGGTCGCGGTGCTCGGCAGCGACGCGCACGGCGTCGCGGAGGCGCTGTTCATCCGCCACTATAGCGCGCGCGTCACGCTGCTGCCGGCGCTGTTTTCCGAACTGGGCGCGGACGACCGCGCGGCGCTTGGCGAGGCCGGAATCGAGGTCATCGAGCCGCCGATGACCGCCATCGCCTTCGAGGACGAGACGGTGCGCGTCACGCTCGCCGACGACCGCGTGCTCGAGTTCGACACGCTGTACCCGGCGCTCGGCACCCACGCCAATTCGCGGCTGGCGAGCGAACTGGGCCTCGACCTCGTCGACAACGGCTGCATCCCGCGCGGCGACCATCTCGCCACCGCGATCCCGGGTGTCTGGGCCGCGGGCGACGTCGTCGACGGCCTCGACCAGATCAGCGTCGCGATGGGCCAAGCCGCGATCGCCGCGACGGCGATCCACAACTGGCTGCCGAAGCGGGCCGGGCGCTAGAGCTTGGGCAGCGTCACCCCGCGCTGGCCCTGGTACTTGCCCGCGCGGTCGGCGTAGCTGACTTCGCACGGCTCGTTGCCCTGCAGGAACAGGAACTGGCAGGCGCCCTCGTTGGCGTAGACCTTGGCGGGCAGCGGGGTGGTGTTCGAGAATTCGAGCGTCACGTGCCCCTCCCAGCCGGGTTCGAGCGGGGTGACGTTCACGATGATGCCGCAGCGCGCATAGGTCGACTTGCCGAGGCAGATGACCAGCACGTCGCGGGGCACGCGGAAATACTCGACGGTGCGGGCGAGTGCGAAGCTGTTCGGCGGGATGATGCAGCAGTCGGTCTTGCGGTCGACGAAGCTCGCGGGGTGGAAATCCTTGGGGTCGACCGTCACCGAATCGACGTTGGTGAAGATCTTGAACTCGTCGGAGACGCGGGCGTCGTAGCCGTAGCTCGACAGGCCGTAGCTGATCACGCCCTCGCGCTGCTGGCGGTCGACGAAGGGCTCGATCATGGCGTTCCCGAGCGCCTGCTCGCGGATCCAGCGGTCGGACATGACGGACAATGCGGGCGTTCCCTACTGGCGGATGTGAAGCACGCAGATCAGCGTGAACAGGCGGCGGGCGGTGTCGAAGTCGACCTCGACGCGGGCGGCAAGGCGTTCGGTCAGCTGTTCGGCGGCGTCGTTGTGGAGGCCCCGGCGGGCCATGTCGATGGTCTCGATCTGCTGCGGCGTCGCGGCGCGGATGGCTTTGTAATAGGAGTCGCAGATCGCGAAATAGTCCCGCACGGTCCGCCGGAACGGTGACAGCGGCAGCACGAAGGTTTCGAGCTCGCGGTCGTCGGTGGCATTGATCGCGACCGTCAGGCGGCCTTCCTCGACCCCCATGACGATCTTGTACGGGCCGGCGTAGCCGTCCTCGTATTCGGTCAGCGGGCGGAAGCTGTTCGCCTCGAGCAGGTCGAAGATCGCGACGCGGCGCTCCTGCTCGACGTCGGCGTTGCGCCACAGGATGGTGCGCTCGTCGAGCTTGACGTCGATGATGCGGTGGTCGCTCATGGGTAGCTGTTCACGAGGCGGCCGAGCGCGACCTTCACCGGACCCAGCCTGTCATCCTGCGTCTTGCCGAGCCGCACGACGATCAGCCGCTTCGACGGGGTGATCGTCACATACTGGCCGAGGTGGCCGACCGGCGAATAGGTGTCGGGCGGTCCCTGATCGGGGAACAGCGCGTCGGACTTGGCCCCGGGCCGGGCGCGGTTGAGCCAGAAATGCCCGCCGTAGCTCGGGTTGGTCGCGGCGGGTGTCCGGACAAATTCGACCCACGCCGGGGACACGACCTGCCGCCCGCCGAACCTGCCGCCGTCGAGATATACCTGCCCGAAGTTCGCCCAGTCGCGCGCGGTCGCGTGGCACAGCGACCCGCCGATCATCGTGCCGCGCGCGTCATATTCGCAGATCAGGCTGGGCATGACGAAGCCGAGGCGCGCCGCCATGAAGTCGCGCATCGCCTTGCGCCGCGCCGCGGGGTCGGTGACGCCGGGCGCGATCGTGCGCTGGACGATGCCGGCGAGGATGACCGAGGTCTGCGAGGAATAGTCGTAGTCGGTGCCGGGCTTTGCGATCAGCGGGACGGCGATCGCCGCACCCAGCATGTCGGCGCTGCGGTCGGCGAACAGCGCGCGGTTGGTATCCGAATCCTGGACTTGCGGCTCGCCCTGCTCGTCGTGGCGCAGGCCCGACGACATGTGGAGCAGCTGCCGCAGCGTGACCGCGCGCCGCCCGTCCTTCGCCCAGGCGGGCACCGGCGCGGGGTCGTCGAGGCGCAGCTTGCCCTCGTCGACGAGCATGCCGATCAGCGTCGCGGTGATCGACTTCGCCATCGACCAGGAGATGAAGCGGTTGGCGGCGCTGTAGCCGGGGCCGTAGCGCTCGGCGACGATGCGGCCGTCCTGCATCACGACGACGGCGCGGGTCTCGGCCGCCGCGGGGGCGAACAGTGCGGCGACGGCGCTATCCTGCGCGGGCGTCGCGACGGCGGGCGTGGCGACGCACAGCAGCGCGAGCAGAATCGCTCTTGTCGCTCCGCCTCGCATCGCGTCAATTCCCCCGGTATCGCGTCGGTTCGCGACGTTAGAGGGGGGGCACGCGTGCTGGCAAGACATTGGCGGTGGATCGCGCTGGCGCTGATCCTCGCGCTCGCGGGCGGCTATGCGTGGCTGCGCCTCGGCCCGCAGGGCAAGCGGGCGTACCTCGCCAGCGGCTATGTCGCGCGTGTCGTCTGCTCGTGCCGCTACGTCGGCGGGCGCGACATGGCGTCGTGCGCCACCGATTTCGAGCCGGGGATGGAAATCGTGAGTATGTCCGACGATCCGGCGGCGAAGCGCATCACCGCCTGGGTGCCGCTGCTCGGCGGCCGGTCGGCGCGCTTCACCGAAGGCTATGGCTGCGCCTTCGACGACGAGTCACAACCAGCCGCGCCAGCGGAATAAGAGGTATGGAAACACCGCCGACGCCAGCATCAGGCCCAAGGCCCAGAGATAGCCGAACTGCCATTTCAGCTCGGGCAGGATCTCGAAGTTCATCCCGTAGATGCCCGCGATCAGCGTCGGCGGCAGGAAGACCAGCGCCGCGACCGAGAAGATCTTCGAGATATTCGCCTGTTCGAGACTGATCAGCCCGAGCACGGCGTCGAGCAGGAAGGTGATGTTCTGCCCGAGGTAATTGGCATGGTCGGTCAGTGCCGAGACGTCGCGCGCCAGGCTGCGGAGCTGCTCGCGACTGTCCTTCTGCGGCATCGCGAAGGTCAGGAAGCCCAGCACGCGCGCCAGCGTCAGCGCCGAATCGCGCGCCTTGGACACGACGTCCTGCGCATGCCCGATGCGGGTCAGCAGCACCTGCAGCGCGACCGTCGACATGCGCGCGTTGCGGTTGCTCTTGGCGCGCTTGAAGGTCGATCCCGAGATGCGGTCGAGGTCGCCGCCGACATGCTCCAGTATGTCCGCCAGCCGGTCGACGATCGCGTCGAGCAGGGTCAGCAGCACCGCCCCCGGATCGGCGGTCAGCAGCGGCGCCCGCTCGGCATGCGCCTTGATCGTCTCGAACGCGCGGGGGCTCGCGTAGCGCACCGTGACGAGGTGGGCGGGCGTCAGCACGAACGACACCTCGGTGTTGGTCAGCGCGTTCTCGGCCAGGCCGGCCAGTACGTTTGCGGTCGCGTAGATCGCGCCGTTCTCGCGGTACAGCCGGCTCGACGGTTCGATCTCGACCATCTCGTCGCGCGTCGGGACCATGATGCCGAGGGCACGCTCGACGAACTGCTCCTCCTCGTGCGTCGGCTCGAGCATGTCGATCCACACGGCATTCTCGGGCAGCGTCTGCAGGTCGCACATCGTCGCGCAGACCGCGCGCTCGGGACCCGGCGAATAGATGCGCATCATTGGCCGCGGCCCTCCCGCATGCGCTGCTAGCCGGTTCCCCGGTCGGGGGAAAGCCGCGCCCCGCGCCGCCATTGCAGCGCGATCTCGCAGAGGATCAGCGGGCCGATCCAGTACAGCCAGATGCCCGCGGTCACCCCCTCCTCGCCCAGCCCCTCGAAGCCGAAGCCGCGCTGCGCCAGGCGGCAGAAGACGAAGGTCCAGGTCAGCACATAGCTGCGGATCATCCAGTCGCGGTGCGACGCCTCGCGCCGGTTGGCCCCGGCGCGCCAGCCCATGCAGGCGACCGCGGACCAAACCACCGACAGCACGCCCGTCGAGACGAAGATCGACTTCACCGGGTGCGGTGCCTGGATCGACAGGATCAGCGCCACCGCCGCCATCGTCAGCCCCGCGCCCAGATAAGTGCAGCCGACATGACGGTGCCATTCGAACCAGCGCCGCGTCCAGCCAATGTAGAGGCCGAGCGTGCCTGCGATCAGCGTGATCAGCCCGGTCAGCGCATGCAGCACGACGAGCAGCCAGTGGCCCGCATGGTCGGGCCGCGCCGCACCGCTGAGCACCGGCAGCACGACGGTCCAGATGACGGGCAGGGTGCTGACCACCGCAATGGTGAAGATTATGCCCGCCGCCGATACCCGTGCCCGTGCCGCCATGCCCCGCCCCTCCTGCGGAACAGGCTAGCAGCGCGGGTCGGCCCGGACCAGTCAGCCCGGCCGCTTGAGGACGGGCAGCACGCTCGCGAAATCGTCGCTCCACGCGGTGACGCCCGGGTCGGTGTCGAGCGCCTCCCACTCGACGCCGCTCGTGGCGCGCAGTGCGGCGAGGCGGGCGGGGTTGCGGGCGAGTGCGATCCATGACGAGCGGGTCGTGTATTCGCCGCGGGGCTGGTCGTCGGCGGGGCTGTCCTCGCGCACCATCGCAGTCCAGCCCTCGGCGCGGGCGATCGCCGCGACGACGGGCTGCAGCCGCAGGAAGCGGTTCGAGACGTGCATCAGCAGGATGCCGTCCTGGGCGAGCGCCCGGCCGTAGACGCGCAGCGCCTCGCGGGTCACGAGGTGGAGGGGGATCGCGTCCGACGAGAAGGCATCGACGGCGAGCAGGTCGAAGCTGGCGGGGCGCTCGGCCGCCAGCGTCAGGCGCGCGTCGCCGATGACGATCCGGGCATCGGGCTTGCAGCGCGCGAGATAGGAGAAGTCGCGCCGGGCGATTTCGACCATCACCGGATCGATTTCGAAGATCGTCCACGCCTGGCCCGGCTTCGCGTAGCAGGCGAGGGTACCGGTGCCGAGGCCGACGACCCCCAGCCGTGCCGCTGGGCCGTACAGGCGCGGGGCGGCAACGAACGCCAGGCCGACGCCGCTGCTCGGCGCATAATAGGTCATCGGCACAGTCGCCTTGGCCGGGTCGAGCGACTGGACGCCGTGCAGCGTCGTGCCGTGGAGCAGGCGGCGGTAGTTCTGGGTGGGCGAGTCCTGCACGGTATAGACGCCGAAGAAGCTGCGGTCGCGCGCGCCCGACCGCGAGGTGCCGATCTGCGCCCAGCCGCCGAGCGTCAGGATCAGCATCGCGAACAGCCAGCCGAACAGGCGCGGCCGGCCGGCGGTGAGCAGCGCCACGCCGGCGAGCACCACCGCCGCCGCCAGCGTCGCGCCGCCGGTTCGTCCAGCGACCGCAGCGCCCCCGAACCACGACAGCGGCAGGGCCAGTGCCGCGACCGCGATGCGGATGCCGGTGCGCTCCCACAGCGGCGCGAGGCGCTGCGACCAGCCTGCCGCCGGGATCAGCATCGCGGCTGCGACGAGCAGCAGCGGGTGCTCGTACGACCAGTCGAAGATCAGGGGCGCGACCAGCGCGGCGAACGCCCCGCCGACCGCGCCGCCGACCGAGATCCACAGATAGAAGTCGGTCAGTGCCCCCGCCCCCGGCTTCTCGACCGCGAGCGTGCCGTGCAGCGCCAGTGCGATGATGAACAGCAGCAGGACCCCGGCAATCGCGAACAGCGTCGCGGCCGAGCCGATCGACAGGAACGCCCCGCCACCGAGCAGGAGCAGCGCGAGGGGCGCTACCGCCAGCGCCGCGCGCGTCGCCGCGGGCCCGTGCGTGCCGAACGCGACGATGAAGCTGAGCAGATAGACGCCGAGCGGCACCACCCACAGCAGCGGCATCGCCATGATGTCGGTGGTCAGGTGCGTCGTCGTCGACAGCAGCAGGCCCGAGGGTATCGCGGCAAGCAAGGTCCAGCGCCCGCGCTGCCGCCACGTCACCGCATCGCGCGGCACCGCCGGCGGGGCGGGGCGCCCGCGCACCGCGCGCCCGCACGCTGCCACGAGCAGCGCCAGCACGACGAAGCCGCCCGACCACGCCCAGGCCTGCGCGCCGAGGCGCAGGTTCGGCTCGACGAGCAGCGGATAGGCGATCAGCGCGGCGAAGCTGCCGGCGTTCGACGCGGCGTAGAGGAAGAAGGGGTTGGCGGCGCTCGCGTCGTCGGAGCGTGCGAACCACGCCTGCATCAGCGGTGCCTGCGCCGAGACGACGAAGAACACCGGGCCGATCGACGCCGCGAGCAGCCCGAGCAGCCACAGCGCCGGCGGCGTCGTCCCCTGCGCCGGCACCCACGCGGCGAGCCCGATCGGCAGCGTCAGCATCGCGGCGGCAAACAGCAGCAGGTGGAGCGCCAGCTGCTGGTTCAGCCGCAGCCCGCGAATCGCATGGGCATAGAGATAGCCGAGGAGCAATGCGGCCTGGTAGAACAGCATCGCGGTGTTCCACACCGACGGCGAGCCGCCGAGTACGGGCAGCACCTGGCGGCCGAACATCGGCTGGATCAGGAACAGCAGGAACGAGCCGAGCAGCACCGTCACCGTGAACAGCGGGCGGAGCGAGGGGGGGGACACGGTCATCCGGGCGCTCTTTGGCGGCTTGCGCGGGTCCCGGCTAGCCCGGAAGGCGCGACTAATCGCCGTTGACCGGCGCACACCTATCCAGTAAAGGCCCGCTTCCGCATCGAGGCATGTACTTGCTGCGGGACACAGAAACGACAGGCTGTGCCGCGCGCGTGGAGATCCGGAAACGGAGCGACACGCGCTTATGCCTTTAGGGCGGTGCGGGTCTGGAAGTAGGCGAGTCTCACGACCCGCCGAATAGCCCGAGGTGACGTAATCGAATGCCGACGATCAACCAGCTGATCCGCAAGGGTCGCGAGCCCCAGAAGGCGCGCAACAAAGTCCCCGCGATGGAGGCCTGCCCGCAGAAGCGCGGCGTCTGCACGCGTGTCTACACGACGACGCCGAAGAAGCCGAACTCGGCGCTCCGCAAGGTCGCCAAGCTGCGCCTGACCAACGGCTTCGAGGTCATCGGCTACATCCCCGGTGAGAAGCACAACCTGCAGGAGCACTCGGTCGTCATGATCCGTGGCGGTCGCGTAAAGGACCTTCCCGGCGTGCGCTACCACATCATCCGTGGTCAGCTCGACACGCAGGGCGTCAAGGACCGGAAGCAGTCGCGTTCGAAGTACGGCGCGAAGCGGCCGAAGTAAGGATCAGATAAATGGCCCGTCGTCGTCGCCCAGAGAAGCGCGAAATTCTCCCCGATCCCCGCTTCGGGGACATCATCCTTTCCAAGTTCATGAATCTCGTCATGGTCGAGGGCAAGAAGTCGGTCGCCGAGTCGATCGTCTACAATGCGCTCGAGACTGTCGAGGCCAAGACCCGTCGCGATCCCGTCGGCGTGTTCCACGATGCGCTGGCGAACGTTCGCCCGGGCATCGAGGTGCGCTCGCGCCGCGTCGGCGGTGCGACCTACCAGGTCCCCGTCGAGGTGCGTCCGGAGCGTTCGCAGGCTCTCGCCATCCGCTGGCTGATCGGTGCCGCGCGCAACCGCAGCGAGCACACGATGGCACAGCGCCTGTCGGGCGAGCTGGTCGACGCTGCCAACAACCGCGGCACCGCGGTCAAAAAGCGCGAAGACTCGCACCGCATGGCCGAAGCGAACCGCGCCTTCTCGCATTACCGCTGGTAACGGCGGCTAGAGAGTAACCGAAATGACCCGCACGACCCCGCTCAACATGTACCGTAACATCGGTATCATGGCGCACATCGACGCCGGCAAGACGACGACGACCGAGCGCATCCTGTACTACACCGGCAAGGCCTATAAGATCGGCGAGGTCCATGAGGGCACCGCCACTATGGACTGGATGGAGCAGGAGCAGGAGCGCGGGATCACGATCACGTCGGCTGCCACGACGTGCTTCTGGAACGACCACCGCATCAACATCATCGACACGCCCGGCCACGTCGACTTCACCATCGAAGTCGAGCGTT
The DNA here is from genome assembly GCF_007097155.1 of Glacieibacterium frigidum. Taxonomy (GTDB): domain Bacteria; phylum Pseudomonadota; class Alphaproteobacteria; order Sphingomonadales; family Sphingomonadaceae; genus Glacieibacterium; species Glacieibacterium frigidum. The sequence continues at coordinate 720,227 of NZ_VJWA01000002.1, read as the reverse complement.
CGCTGCGCGTGCTTGACGGTGCCGTCGCGTGCTTCGACGGCGTTGCCGGGGTCGAGCCGCAGTCGGAGACGGTGTGGCGTCAGGCGGACAAGTACCGCGTGCCGCGCATGTGCTTCGTCAACAAGCTCGACCGTACCGGTGCGAACTTCGACCGCTGCGTCCAGATGATCAAGGATCGCCTGGGTGCGCGTCCGGCCGTGCTGTACCTGCCGGTCGGCCTCGAGGGTGATTTCATCGGCCTCGTCGACCTGGTCGAGAACCGCGCGATCATCTGGAACGACGAATCGCTCGGCGCGAAGTTCGAGTACAAGGAAATCCCGGACAACCTGAAGGACGCCGCCGCACAGGCGCGTTCGGAGTTGATCGAGATGGCCGTCGAGCAGGACGACGACATCATGGAGGCGTATCTGGAGGGCAACGAGCCCGACACCGCCACCCTGAAGGCGCTGATCCGCAAGGGCACGCTGTCGTTCGCGTTCGTCCCCGTGCTGTGTGGCTCGGCGTTCAAGAACAAGGGCGTGCAGCCGCTGCTCGACGCCGTCGTCGACTATCTGCCGAGCCCGCTCGACATTCCGCCGATGCACGGCATCAACCTGAAGGAAGAGGACGAGGTCCGCGAGGCTTCGGATGACGCGCCCTTCTCGGCGCTCGCCTTCAAGATCATGACCGACACGTTCGTCGGCACGCTGACCTTCGCGCGCATCTACTCGGGCAAGCTCGAGGCGGCCTCGACCGTGCTCAACTCGGTCAAGGACAAGCGCGAGAAGATCGGCCGCATGCTGCTCATGCACGCCAACAACCGCGAGGACATCAAGGAGGCCTATGCCGGCGACATCGTCGCGCTGGTCGGCCTCAAGGACGTCACCACGGGCGACACGCTGTGCGCGCCGCTGAAGCCGATCATCCTCGAGCGCATGGAGTTCCCGGACCCCGTCATCGAGGTCGCGGTGGAGCCCAAGACCAAGGCCGACCAGGAGAAGATGGGCATCGCCCTCAACCGCCTGGCGCAGGAGGATCCGTCCTTCCGCGTCACCAGCGACCAGGAGAGCGGCCAGACGATCATCAAGGGGATGGGCGAGCTCCACCTCGAGATTCTCGTCGACCGCATGCGCCGCGAGTTCAAGGTCGAAGCGAACGTCGGCGCGCCGCAGGTGGCGTATCGCGAATCGCTCGCCCGCAAGGTCGACGTCGACTATACCCACAAGAAGCAGTCGGGCGGCTCGGGCCAGTTCGGCCGAATCAAGTTCTCGGTCGAACCCGGTGAGCGCGGTTCGGGCGTGGTGTTCGTCGACGAGGTCAAGGGCGGCAATATTCCCAAGGAATATATCCCCTCGGTCGAGAAGGGCATCCGCGAGATCGCTGCGTCGGGCTCGCTGATCGGCTTCCCGATCATCGACTTCACGGCGCGCCTGTACGACGGCGCCTACCATGACGTCGACTCGTCGGCGCTGGCGTTCGAAATCACGGGCCGCGGCGGCATGCGCGAGGCTGCCACCAAGGCAGGCATCAAGCTGCTCGAGCCGGTGATGAAGGTCGAGGTCGTTACCCCTGAGGACTTCATGGGCGACGTCATCGGCGACCTGAACAGCCGTCGTGGCCAGATCCAGGGCACCGACAGCCGCGGCAACGCGCAGGTGATCGAGGCGATGGTGCCGCTGGCCAACATGTTCGGCTACGTCAACCAGCTTCGGTCGATGTCGCAGGGCCGCGCGCAATACTCGATGCAGTTCAGCCATTACGAGGAAGTGCCCTCGAACGTGGCGGAGGAAATCAAGCTCAAGATGGCGTGACGCCACTTTGGCTTTACATTTTCGGACACAGAAACTAGACGCCCCGGCTTCGCGGCCGGGCTGCAAATTCGACGAAGGAAACGGGAATCATGGGTAAGGCAAAATTCGTTCGCGACAAGCCGCACTGCAACATCGGCACCATCGGTCACGTCGACCATGGCAAGACGTCGCTGACCGCGGCGATCACCAAGATCCTCGCCGAGACCGGCGGCGCGACCTTCACGTCCTATGCCGACATCGACAAGGCTCCCGAGGAGCGTGAGCGCGGCATCACGATCTCGACCGCACACGTCGAGTACGAGACGGCCAACCGCCACTACGCGCACGTCGATTGCCCCGGCCACGCCGATTATGTGAAGAACATGATCACCGGTGCCGCGCAGATGGACGGCGCGATCCTCGTCGTCTCGGCGACCGACGGCCCGATGCCGCAGACCCGCGAGCACATCCTGCTCGCCAAGCAGGTCGGCGTGCCGTCGCTCGTCGTGTTCATGAACAAGGTCGACCTGGTCGACGACGCCGAAATCCTCGAGCTCGTCGAGCTCGAGATTCGCGAGCTGCTGTCGAAGTACGACTTCCCGGGCGACGACACGCCGATCACGCAGGGTTCGGCGGTTTGCGCCCTCGACGGCAAGCGTGACGACATCGGTCGCGACGCGGTCATCAAGCTGATGCAGACCGTTGACGAGTACATCCCGCAGCCGGCGCGTCCGCTCGACCGTCCGTTCCTGATGCCGATCGAAGACGTGTTCTCGATCTCGGGTCGCGGCACCGTCGTGACGGGCCGGGTCGAGAGCGGCATCGTCAAGGTCGGCGAGGAAGTCGAGATCGTCGGCATCGCGCCGGAAGTCCGCAAGACCGTCTGCACGGGCGTCGAGATGTTCCGCAAGCTGCTCGACCAGGGCCAGGCCGGCGACAACATCGGCGCGCTGCTGCGCGGTGTCGGCCGTGAGGACGTCGAGCGTGGCCAGGTGCTCTGCAAGCCCGGCTCGATCAAGCCGCACACCGAGTTCACTGCCGAGGTCTACGTGCTGTCGAAGGACGAGGGTGGCCGTCACACGCCGTTCTTCGCCAACTACCGCCCGCAGTTCTACTTCCGCACCACGGACGTCACCGGCACCGTCGAGCTGCCCGAGGGCACCGAGATGGTCATGCCGGGCGACAACGTCCAGCTGCAGGTCAAGCTGATCGCGCCGATCGCGATGGAGCAGGGCCTCCGCTTCGCAATTCGCGAGGGCGGCCGTACCGTTGGTTCGGGCGTGGTTGCGCAGATCAGCAAGTAAGGCTATAGGGCCGCTCCCCTCGGGTCCCAGTGATTCGAGTTGAGCGGTCCGGCTTTACGGCTTGGGCCGCTTCATTTTGAGATTTGATTGGTTTCGATGGACACGCAGAACATCCGCATTCGCCTGAAGGCGTTCGATCACCGGGTCCTCGATATGGCCACGGGCGAGATCGCCGACACGGCCAAGCGCACCGGCGCCGCGATCCGCGGTCCGATCCCGCTGCCGACGCGCATCGAGAAGTTCACGGTCAACCGCTCGCCGCACGTCGACAAGAAGTCGCGCGAGCAGTTCGAGGTGCGCACCTACAAGCGCCTCCTCGATATCGTCGACCCGACGCCGCAGACGGTGGACGCGCTGATGAAGCTCGACCTCGCCGCGGGTGTCGACGTGGAGATCAAGCTGCAGGGGTAACCTTGTAGTTACAGACGCGGAGCGAACTCGTTTTTCATGCCCCCAATTGCGGGGGCCTCTGGCCAGAAAGGAATTGATCATGCGCAGTGGCGTGATCGCGAAGAAAATGGGAATGACGAGGCTCTTTCAGAGCGACGGCCGCCACGTACCCGTGACGGTTCTCGCGCTCGAAGGTTGCCAGGTCGTCAGTGTCCGCACCCAGGAGCGTGACGGCTACACCGCCGTCCAGCTCGGTGCCGGCGTCAAGAAAGCCAAGAATACTTCTAAGCCCGAGCGTGGCCACTTCGGTGCAGCTTCGGTCGAGCCCAAGGCGAAGGTTGCCGAGTTCCGCGTGTCCGAGGACGCGCTGCTCGATGTCGCCGCCACCGTTTCGGCAGATCACTTTGTCGCCGGCCAGATGGTCGACGTGACGGGCGACACCGTCGGTAAGGGTTTTCAGGGCGGCATGAAGCGTTGGAACTTCGGCGGTCTGCGCGCCACCCACGGTGTCTCGGTCTCGCACCGCTCGCTCGGTTCGACCGGTCAGCGCCAGGACCCTGGCAAGGTGTTCAAGGGCAAGAAAATGGCGGGCCACATGGGCGACCGCCAGCGTACCCAGCAGAACCTGGAAGTCGTCTCGACCGACGTCGAGCGCGGCCTGATCTTCGTCAAGGGCTCGGTGCCCGGGCACAAGGGCGGCTGGCTACTCGTCAAGGACGCGGTCAAGGTCGCGCGCCATGCCGATGCGCCGTACCCCGCGTCGATCAAGTCGGCTGCGAACGACACCCCGGTCGTCGAGGATCAGATCGTCAACGATCAGGTCGCCGACACCACCCCCGAAACCGTGACTGAGGAGGCTTGAGCCATGAAGCTTGAAGTCAAGAACCTCGACAACGGTGCCGCTGGCGACATCGAACTGTCGGATGCCGTGTTCGGCCTGCCGCCGCGCGTCGACATCCTGCACCGCGTCGTGACGTGGCAGCTCGAGAAGCGCCGTGCCACCGCCCGCAAGGCGCGTGAGCGCAGCGAAGTGAAGCGCACCGGCAAGAAGCTGGGCAACCAGAAGGGCGGCGGTACCGCCCGCCACGGCAACCGTGCCGCGCCGCAGTTCATCGGCGGTGGTAAGGCCCATGGTCCGCGCGTCCGTGATTTCGATCCGGGCCTGAACAAGAAGATCCGCCGTCTCGGCCTCGCCACCGCGCTCAGCGTCAAGGCAGCCGAAGGCAAGCTGGTCGTGGTCGAGAACTTCGACCTCGCCGAAGCCAAGACCAAGTCGCTTCTCGCGACGCTCGGCGGTCTCGGCATCACCAGCGGGCTGTTCATCGACGGCGACGCGGTCAACGCCAACTTCGGTCTGGCGTCCGCGAACCTGCACAAGATCGACGTGCTGCCGGCGATCGGCGCCAACGTCTACGACATCCTCAACCACGACACGCTGGTCCTGACCCGCGCCGCGGTTGCGAGCCTGGAGGCGCGCGTCAATGGCTAAGCTCCCGTTCCTGGGCAAGAAGGAGGTCGCTGCTCCCGCGGCGATCGACCTCAAGCACTACGACATCATCGTGAAGCCGGTGATCACCGAGAAGTCGACGATGGTCAGCGAATTCAACCAGGTCGTTTTCAAGGTCGCCAACTCGGCGTCGAAGCCCGAGATCAAGGCCGCCGTCGAGGCGCTGTTCCGCGTGCGCGTGACCGCGGTCAACACGATGGTCCAGAAGGGCAAGAACAAGCGCTGGAAGGGCAAGCCCTACACCCGCGCCGATGAGAAAAAGGCCGTCGTGACGCTCGCCGAAGGCGACCGCATCGACGTGACCACGGGGATCTGAAATGGCTCTGAAAAGCTATAATCCGACGAGCCCAGGCCGCCGCGGCCTTATCCTCGTCGACCGGTCGAGCCTGTTCAAGGGCCGTCCCGTCAAGGCGCTGACCGAGGGTCTGCGCAAGTCGGGCGGGCGCAACAACATGGGCCACGCCACCGCGCGCGGCATCGCGGGCGGTCACAAGCAGCTGTACCGGATCGTCGACTTCAAGCGTCGCACGTGGGACGTGCCCGCGACCGTCGAGCGCCTCGAGTACGACCCCAACCGCTCGGCGTTCATCGCGCTGGTCAAGTATCCCGACGGCAACCAGCAGTACATCATCGCTCCGCAGCGTCTCGCTGTCGGCGACGTCGTGACTGCGGGCAAGAAGGTCGACGTCAAGCCGGGCAACGCGATGGAAATCGGCTCGATGCCGGTCGGTACGATCGTCCACAATGTCGAGCTGAAGCCCGGCAAGGGCGGCCAGATCGCCCGCGCCGCCGGCACCTTCGTCCAGGTCGTCGGTCGTGACCGCGGCATGGTGATCATCCGCCTTAACTCGGGTGAGCAGCGCTACACGCGGTCGGACTGCATGGCGACCGTCGGCGCGGTGTCGAACCCTGACAACTCGAACCAGAACCTCGGCAAGGCCGGTCGCGTGCGCTGGATGGGCCGTCGCCCGCTTACGCGCGGTGTCGCCAAGAACCCGGTCGACCATCCGCACGGCGGTGGTGAAGGCCGGACCTCGGGCGGCCGTCACCCGGTCACGCCGTGGGGCAAGCCCACGAAGGGCGCCAAGACGCGCTCGAACAAGTCGACCGACCACATGATCATCCGGTCGCGTCACGCCAAAAAGAAGAAGGGCTAAGCGATGAGCCGCTCCGTCTGGAAGGGTCCGTTCGTCGACCTGCACGTCCTCAAGAAGGCCGAAACCGCGCAGGCCGGTGGCGGCGGGCGTGGTCCGATCAAGACCTGGTCGCGCCGCTCCACCATCCTGCCGCAGTTCGTCGGGCTGGTGTTCAGCGTCTATAACGGCCGCAAGTTCATCCCCGTCTCGGTCAACGAGGACATGGTCGGCATGAAGCTCGGCGAGTTCGCGCCGACGCGCACCTTCACGGGTCACGCCGCCGACAAGAAGGCTAAGCGCTGATGGGCAAGCCCAATAATCCCCGCAAGGTCGGCGACCGCGAGGCGCTGGCAATTGCCACGACGCTGCGCGGCTCGCCGTACAAGCTCAACCTGGTCGCGGGCCTGATCCGCGGTCGCAAGGCTGGCGAAGCGCTGAACATCCTGCAGTTCTCGACCAAGGGCATGGCGCCCGAGGTGCGGAAGGTGCTGGCATCGGCGATCGCCAATGCCGAGAACAATCATAATCTCGATGTCGACGCGCTGATCGTCCACGAGGCGAGCGTCGGCAAGGCGCTGGTCATGAAGCGTTTCACGCCGCGGGCTCGCGGTCGTGCGGCGCGTATCGAAAAGCCGTTCAGCCGCCTTCGCGTCGTCGTGCGCGAGATGGCCGACACGTCCGAGGACGCATAACATGGGTAACAAGTCGAACCCCATCGGTCTGCGCCTGCAGATCAACCGCACGTGGGACAGCCGCTGGTACGCCGAAGGCGACGCCTATGGCACGATGCTGCTCGAAGACCTGCGCATCCGCACCTTCATCATGAAGACGCACATGCAGGCGGCGATCTCGAAGGTCGTCATCGAGCGTCCGGCGAAGCTGTGCCGCGTGTCGATCTACGCTGCCCGTCCCGGTGTCATCATCGGCAAGAAGGGCGCTGACATCGAGAAGCTGCGCAAGCAGATCGGCGCGATGACCAAGAGCGACGTGTCGCTGAACATCGTCGAGATCCGCAAGCCGGAAGTCGATAGCCGTCTCGTTGCCCAGGGTGTCGCCGACCAGCTCGAGCGTCGTATCGCCTTCCGCCGCGCGATGAAGCGTGCGGTCCAGTCGGCGCTGCGTCTCGGGGCCGAGGGCATCCGGATCACCTGCTCGGGCCGTCTCGGCGGCGCCGAGATCGCGCGGACCGAGTGGTACCGCGAGGGCCGGGTGCCGCTGCACACGCTGCGCGGCAACGTCGATTATGCCGAGGCGCAGGCGCACACCGCTTACGGTGTCTGCGGCGTCAAGGTTTGGATTTTCAAGGGCGAGATCCTGGGTCACGACCCGATGTCGCAGGACCGGCTGATGATGGAAGCGCAGACTTCCGGCGTCCGTCCGGCGCGCTGAGGATAAGATAGATGCTTTCCCCCAAGCGCACAAAATTCCGCAAGCAGTTCAAGGGCCGCATCAAGGGCGACTCGAAGGGCGGCACCGCGCTCAACTTCGGCGCCTATGGCCTGAAGGCGATGGAGCCCGACCGCATCACGGCGCGTCAGATCGAGGCGGCCCGCCGCGCGATCAGCCGCCACATGAAGCGTGCCGGCCGCTTGTGGATCCGCATCTTCCCCGACGTGCCCGTGACGCAGAAGCCGAACGAGGTCCGCATGGGTAAGGGCAAGGGCGCACCCGAATTCTGGGCGGCGCGCGTCGCCCCGGGTCGCATCATGTTCGAGATCGACGGCGTCAGCCACGAGATCGCCAAGGGTGCGTTCGAGCGTGCGGCGGCCAAGCTGCCGATCAAGACCAAGGTCATCGTTCGCCTCGGCGAGCCGACCGGCGAGGTGACGAAGTGAAAACGAAGGAACTACGGACCCAGTCCGACGACCAGATCGCGGGCAACCTCGGCGAGCTGAAGCGCGAGCAGTTCAACCTGCGCTTTCAGGCGGCGACGGGCCAGCTCGAGAAGCCGGCGCGGGTCCGCACGGTGCGCCGCACGATCGCGCGCATCAAGACGTTGCAGGCGCAGCGCCAGACCGCTGCCGCGCAGGAGACGAAGTAATGCCCAAGCGCATTTTGCAGGGGACCGTAGTCTCCGACAAGGCGAACCAGACGGTCGTTGTGCTGATCGAGCGCCAGGTGCGTCACCCGGTCTATGGCAAGATCATCCGCCTGTCGAAGAAGTATCATGCCCATGACGCCGCCAACGCGGTGAAGACGGGTGACGTGGTGCGCATCGAAGAGTGCGCGCCGATTTCCAAGCTCAAGACTTGGCGTGTCCTCGACACCGTTCAGGTCGGCCAAGTGATCGAAGGATCGCACGCATGATCCAGATGCAGACCAATCTCGACGTCGCCGACAACTCGGGCGCCAAGCGCGTCATGTGCATCAAGGTGCTCGGCGGGTCGAAGCGTCGCTTTGCCGGCGTCGGCGACACCATCGTCGTGTCGATCAAGGAAGCTGCGCCCAAGGGCAAGGTGAAGAAGGGTGACGTGCACCGCGCGGTCGTCGTTCGCACCGCCAAGGACATCCGCCGCGCCGACGGTTCGGTGATCCGCTTCGACGGCAATGCCGCGGTGCTGATCAACAAGAACGAGGAGCCGATCGGCACCCGTATCTTCGGGCCGGTGGTGCGCGAGCTGCGCGCCTCGGGCCACATGAAGATCATCAGCCTTGCGCCGGAGGTGCTGTAATGAGCGCCGCGAAGATCAAGAAGGGTGACACCGTCATCGTCCTGTCCGGCAAGGACAAGGGCAAGTCGGGTGAAGTCACCAAGGCCATGCCCAAGGAGGGCAAGGTCATCGTCAGCGGCATCAACATGATGACGCGCCACAAGAAGGCGAGCCAGGCCAACCCCCAGGGTGGTCTCGAGCGTCTCGAAGCGGCGATGTACGTGTCGAAGGTCGCGATCAAGGATCCCGAGACGGGCAAGGCGTCGCGCGTCGGGTTCAAAATCAACGAAGACGGCAGCAAGGTGCGTATCGCCAAGCGGTCGGGAGCGACGATCGATGGCTGATCAAGCAAATCTGACGCGGATGCAGACGATCTATCAGGACCGCGTGCGGCCCGCGATGATCGAGCAGTTCGGTTACAAGAACCTCATGGAGGTTCCCAAGATCGACAAGATCGTCATCAACATGGGTGTCGGCGAAGCGACGCAGGACAAGAAGAAGGTCGACATCGCGGCCGCCGAGATGGCGCTGATCGCGGGCCAGAAGCCCGTCATCACCAAGGCCAAGAAGTCGGTCGCGACCTTCAAGCTGCGCGAAGGCATGCCGATCGGCTGCAAGGTGACCCTGCGCCGCGAGAAGATGTACGAGTTTCTCGACCGGCTGATCACCATCGCGCTGCCGCGCGTCCGCGACTTCCGCGGGCTCAACCCGAAGTCGTTCGACGGGCGCGGCAACTACGCGATGGGCCTCAAGGAGCAGCTGGTGTTCCCCGAGATCAACTATGACCGCATCGACACGGTGCGCGGCATGGACGTCATCATCACCACCACCGCGCGCACCGACGACGAAGCGCGTGCCCTTCTCAAGGCTTTCGGTTTTCCCTTCATCGGGATGATCGAGCCGCAGGCAAAGGCGGCTTAAGATGGCCAAGCTTTCCTCGATCAAGAAGAACGAGCGTCGCAAGGCGCTGGTCAAGAAGTACGCGCCCAAGTTCGCGGCGTTGAAGGCGATCTCGCACGACGAGAGCGCCGACGACAACGATCGGCTGATGGCGCGCCTCAAGATGAGCGAGCTGCCGCGCAACGCGACGCCCGGTCGTGTGCGCAACCGCTGCGAGCTCACGGGCCGCAGCCGCGCCTACTATCGCAAGTTCAAGCTGAGCCGCATCATGCTGCGGGAGCTGGCCAACAAGGGCCTGATCCCCGGCGTCACGAAGTCGAGCTGGTAACCCCTATGTCGATGACCGATCCCCTGGGTGACATGCTCACCCGCATCCGCAACGGCCAGCAGGCGCGCAAGGACTCCGTCCTGACGCCGGCGTCGAAGCTGCGTGCCCGCGTCCTCGATGTCCTCCAGCGCGAGGGCTATATCCGCGGCTATAGCGACGCGCCCGACGGCTCGTCGACTGCGGCGCTGCGCATCGACCTCAAGTATTTCGAGGGTCAGCCCGCGATCCAGCACGTCGCACGCGTGTCGAAGCCCGGCCGCCGCGTCTATTCTGGCGCCACCGAGCTGCCGCGCGTCCGCAACGGGCTCGGCATCGTCATCGTCTCGACGCCCAAGGGTGTTCTGTCCGACGCGGAAGCGCGCGAGCAGAACGTCGGCGGCGAAGTCCTCTGCCAGGTGTTTTAATCATGTCGCGAATTGGCAAGAAGGCGGTTCCGGTGCCTGCGGGCGTCACCGCCACGATGGAAGGCGGCACGCTCAGCGTGAAGGGTCCCAAGGGGATGCTCGCGATGGCGATGGTCGACGACCTTTCGTACACGCTCGGCGACGACGGCATCTCGGTGATGCCGGCGAACGAGACCAAGCGCGCGCGCGCCTTCTGGGGCATGCAGCGGACGCTTGTTTCGAACCTCGTCGTCGGCGTCTCGGACGGCTTCACCAAGGTGCTGGAGATCACCGGCGTCGGCTATCGTGCCGCAGTGCAGGGGTCGAACCTCAAGCTGCAGCTCGGCTATAGCCACGACGTCGACTATCCGATCCCCGAGGGCATCACGATCAAGACGCCCGACCCGACGACGGTCGAGATCTCCGGGTCCGACAAGCAGGTCGTCGGCCAGGTCGCCGCGGAAATTCGCCGCTGGCGCAAGCCCGAGCCGTACAAGGGTAAGGGCATCAAGTATCGCGGCGAGTTCATCTTCCGCAAGGAAGGGAAGAAGAAGTAATGGGCAAGAACCTTTCCCTGTTCGAACAGCGGCGCCGTCGCGTCCGCACCTCGATCCGTGCCAAGGCGGGCAATCGTCCGCGCCTGTCGATCCATCGTTCGTCGTCGCACATCTATGCGCAGGTGATCGACGATTCGCTGGGCACCACGGTGGCTGCGGCGTCGACGCTCGAGAAGGACGTCCGCGACACCAGCGGCGCGACCTGCGCCTCGGCGGTCGAGGTCGGCAAGCGGCTGGCCGAGCGCGCCAAGGCGGCGGGCGTCACCAACGTCGTGTTCGATCGCGGCGGTTTCCTGTTTCACGGCCGCGTCAAGGCGCTTGCCGAGGGAGCCCGCGAAGGCGGGCTGGAGTTTTAAGCAATGGCTGAGACAGCAGGCGCAGGCCCCAACGCGGGGCGTCGTAACGGTCCCGGCGGCGGTGGTCCCGGTGGCCCCGGCGGCGGTCGTGGCCGTGGCGGCAACGATCGTGGCGGTCGCGGACGCGATAACAACCGCGGCGGCGAGCCCGGCGGCGAGGAGCTCGTCGAGAAGCTCGTCCACATCAACCGCGTCTCGAAGACGGTGAAGGGCGGCAAGCGCTTCGGCTTCGCAGCACTCGTCGTCGTCGGCGATGCCAAGGGTCGCGTCGGCTTCGGCCACGGCAAGGCGCGCGAGGTCCCGGAAGCGATCTCGAAGGCAACTGCCGCTGCCAAGAAGGCGATGATCCGCGTGCCGCTGCGCGACGGCCGCACGCTGCACCACGACGGCTACGGCCATTTCGGTGCGGGCAAGGTCTATGTCCGCTCGGCCGCCCAGGGTACCGGCATCATCGCCGGCGGCCCGATGCGCGCCGTGTTCGAATCGCTCGGCGTCCACGACGTGGTCACCAAGTCGGTCGGCACCAACAACCCGTACAACATGATCCGCGCGACCTTCGCGGCCCTCGGCGAGCAGACCTCGCCGAAGGCGGTGGCGCAGCGGCGCGGCAAGAAGATCGCCGACCTGATGGCTCGCCGTGGCGATGCCGGGGCTCGGACGGCCGAAGCCGACGCCGAAGCGGTCGCCTGAAGGAACTGATGATGGCAACCGTCAAGATCACCCAGACCGGCTCGCCGATCCGCCGTCGCCCCGACCAGGAAGCGACGCTGATCGGCCTCGGCCTCAACAAGATGCACCGCACGCGCGAGCTCGAGGATACCCCGAGCGTGCGCGGCATGATCCGCAAGGTCGCGCATCTGCTGACGGTCGAGGGCGAGTAAGCCTCATCCGCGTTACGCTGTGTAACGCGGCCCTATCCTGCGCGACTAAAGCGAAAGCGAGTGCACTGACATGAAACTGAACGATCTCAGAGATAATCCCGGCGCGCGCAAGTCGCGTGTCCGTGTCGGCCGCGGCATCGGCTCGGGCGTCGGCAAGACCGCCGGACGCGGCCAGAAGGGCCAGAAGAGCCGTTCGGGCGTCAGCATCGCGGGCTTCGAGGGCGGTCAGATGCCGCTCCACATGCGTCTGCCGAAGCGCGGCTTCAACAACGTCTTCCGCAAGTACTTCGCCGAGGTGAACTTGGGCACGCTGCAGATCGCGGTCGATGCCGGCAAGATCAACGCCGACACCGTCCTCGACGGCGCTGCGCTGGTTGCGGCGGGTGTCATCAGCCACGCGCGTGAGGGCGTCCGCCTGCTCGCCAAGGGCACGCTGACCACCCCGCTCAAGCTCAAGCTGCACGGCGCCAGCGCCGCCGCCAAGGCCGCGGTCGAAGCCGCCGGTGGCAGCCTCGAACTGCCCGCCGAAAAGCCCGCGCCGCTCAGCCGCGACGAGCAGAAGGTCGCTCGCGCCTCGGCCCGCGCCGCCAAGGCGAAGGCCTAAGTCTATCCCGCCCGCGCCTCGGCGCGGGCGGTTTTGCATGACGGCATGGCGGAAGGCTGCGCGCTCGCCTATCTAGGCCCCGCGTAGCCCCGTCGGGGCCGAACCGTTGGGAACTCGAATGGCGTCACAAGCGCAGATGGCCGCGCAGCTCAGCTTCGCGAATTTCGGCAAGGCGACCGAGCTCAAGAAGCGCCTGTGGTTCACCCTCGGCGCGCTGATCGTCTTCCGGCTGGTGTCGTTCGTGCCGCTGCCCGGCATCGACCCGACCGCGCTCAACACGCTGTTCCAGGGCACCAAGGGCGGTGCGCTCGACTTCTTCAACATGTTCTCGGGCGGCGCGCTCGAGCGCATGTCGCTGATCGCACTGGGCGTCACGCCCTACATTACCGCGTCGATCATCATCCAGCTGATGACCAGCCTCGTCCCCAGCCTCGCCGCGCTGAAGAAGGAAGGCGAGTCGGGCCGCAAGAAGATCAACCAGTACACGCGCTACGGCACCGTGCTGCTGACCGCGATCCAGGGCTACGGCATCGCCGTCGGCCTCGAAAGCTGGGGCGGTGGGTCGGGCATCCAGGCGGTCATCGATCCGGGCGCGTTCTTCCGCATCACCACCGTCATCACGCTGATCGGCGGCACGATGTTTTTGATGTGGCTGGGCGAGCAGATCACCAGCCGCGGTATCGGCAACGGCATCTCGCTAATCATCATGGCGGGTATCGTCGCCGCGCTGCCGCGCGAGATCGGCACGCTGTTCGAGCAGGCACGCACCGGCGCGATCGGCACCGGCTTCGTGCTGCTGGTGATCATCGTGGCGCTGGCGGCTATCGCCTTCATCTGTTTGATGGAGCGGGCCCAGCGCCGCATCCTGATCCAGTATCCGAAGCGTCAGGTCGGCACGAAGCAGTTCCAGGGCGACAGTTCGCACCTGCCGCTGAAGATCAACACCGCCGGCGTCATCCCGCCGATCTTCGCGTCGTCGCTGCTGCTGATGCCGCTGACCATCGCGCAGTTCGCGACGCAGCAGGGCAACAGCCCCGATTGGCTTCTCGGCGTCACCGGCGCGCTGCAGCACGGCGCGCCGCTCTACATGGCGCTCTACGGCCTCGGCATCATCTTCTTCAGCTTCTTCTACACCGCGGTTGTCTTCAACCCCGAGGAGACGGCGGAGAACCTCAAGAAGTACGGCGGCTTCATCCCCGGCATCCGGCCCGGCGTGAAGACCAGCGAGTATCTCGACTATGTGCTGACACGCATCACGGTGATCGGGGCGGCCTACCTGACGCTGATTTGCCTGCTGCCCGAATTCATGGCGTCGCGGCTCGGCACCAGCATGGCGCTGGGCGGGACGAGCTTGCTCATCGTCGTCAATGTGACCATGGATACGGTGGCGCAGATCCAGTCGCATCTGCTCGCGCATCAATACGAGGGGCTCATCAAGAAGTCCAAGCTGAGGGGAAGTCGCCGTTGATCATCCTGGTGCTGCTCGGTCCGCCGGGCGCGGGGAAGGGCACGCAGGCCGCGCGGCTGACCGCCGAGCGCGGCCTGGTGCAATTGTCGACCGGCGACATGCTGCGCGCGGCGATCGCCAATGGGTCGGAGCTGGGGCAACGCGCCAAGGCGGTGATGGCGGCGGGTGAGCTGGTGAGCGACGAGATCGTCAACGGCCTGATCGCCGAGCGTCTCGATGTGCCGCAGTCGCACCCGGGCTTCATCCTCGACGGCTATCCGCGCACCCAGGCGCAGGCCGAGGCGCTCGACGCGATGCTCGCCGCGAAGGGGCTGCACCTCGATCACGTCATCGAGCTCGAGGTCAACGAGGACGCGCTGGTCGACCGGATCACCGGGCGCTTTACCTGCGCCGACTGCGGCGCGCTGTACCACGACCGCTCGAATCGCCCGCAGCAGGACGACACGTGCGATGTGTGCGGCAGCCACGCCTTCAAGCGCCGCCCCGACGACAATGCCGAGACCGTCCGCACGCGGATGGGCGAGTATCGCGCCAAGACCGCACCGATCCTGCCGTACTACGAGGCCAAGGGCATCGTGACGAAGATCGACGGCATGGCGGACATGGACGAGGTCGGCCACGCGATCGACGGCGTGCTGGCGGGGTGAAGCGCCGGATTGGCCGTCACCGGGCCGGTCGACTAAAGTTCCGCAGCGAAGCGTGCGACAGCTTGACTTCTTACGACTCCCTGTCTAGCTGACCCGCTTCCGATTGACCGGATGAACCCACCGGGGTGGCTTTTGCCGCGCCGGTGTCGTGCTTTGAGATGGGGCGCCTGCCCGGGCGGCCCGTGGAGCGTAGGAGACGAACAACGTGGCACGTATCGCGGGTATCAATATCCCGACCAACAAGCGCGTCGAGATCGCGCTGACCTATATTCACGGCATCGGCCGCACCAAGGCGCTCGGCATCGTGACCGAGCTGGGCTTCCCGCGCGAGCGCCGGGTCCAGGACCTGACCGACGCCGAAGTCCTGCAGATCCGCGAGAAGATCGACCGCGACCTGACCGTCGAGGGCGACCTGCGCCGCCAGACCGCGATGAACATCAAGCGTCTGATGGACCTGGCCTGCTACCGCGGCCTGCGCCATCGTCGCGGCCTGCCGGTGCGCGGCCAGCGTACCCACACCAACGCCCGCACCCGCAAGGGCAAGGCCAAGCCGATCGCCGGCAAGAAGAAGTGACGCGAGCGTCAGCTCAGTCGCCCGTCACTTTCTAGATTCAGGATACTTCGATGGCCCGTGAACCAGCCCGCATCAAGCGCCGCGAGCGCAAGAACATCACCTCCGGCGTCGCGCATGTGAACGCCAGCTTCAACAACACGATGATCACCATCACCGACGCGCAGGGCAATGCGATTGCCTGGTCGTCGGCCGGCACGATGGGCTTCAAGGGCTCGCGCAAGTCGACGCCCTACGCCGCCCAGATGGCTGCCGAGGATGCCGGCAAGAAGGCCGCCGAGCACGGCGTCCGCACGCTCGAGGTCGAGGTTCGCGGTCCGGGTTCGGGTCGCGAGTCGGCGCTGCGCGCGCTGCAGGCGGTGGGCTTCAACATCACCGCGATCCGCGACGTGACGCCGATCCCGCACAACGGCGTCCGGCCGCCGAAGCGCCGCCGCGTCTGACGGCTGCCGCTGCCGCCCGCGCGGGTCTCGCGCGGCGGACTTACTAGATTCGAGGTGGCCGGGTGACGATCCGGCCGCGTCCCAGCCCCCGAGGGGAAAAAAATGGCAGTCATCGCGAAGAATTGGACCGAACTCAAGAAGCCGAACCGGCTCGAGTCGAAGCCGGGCAGCGACAGCCGCCGGAAGAACACGTTCGTCGCCGAGCCGCTCGAGCGTGGCTTCGGCCTGACGCTCGGCAACGCGCTGCGCCGCGTGTTGCTGTCGTCGCTGCAGGGTGCAGCGGTGACCGCGGTCAAGATCGACGGCGTGCTGCACGAATTCTCGTCGCTCACCGGCGTGCGTGAAGATGTGACCGACATGGTCCTCAACATCAAGCAGATCGCCGTGCGCATGCAGGGCGATCAGCCCAAGCGTGTGCATCTGTCGGCGACCGGTCCGGGCCCCGCCACGGCGGGCCAGATCGCGGTCACGGGCGACATGGAGATCATGAACCCCGAGCTGGTGATCTGCACCCTCGACGAGGGCGCGACGCTCAACATGGAGCTGACGATCGAAGCGGGTAAGGGCTATGTCCCCGCCTCGCAGAACCGTCCGGCCGATGCGCCGATCGGGCTGGTTCCCGTCGATGCGCTGTACTCGCCGGTGCGCCAGGTCGCGTACAAGGTCGAGAACACCCGCGTCGGTCAGGAGCTCGACTACGACAAGCTCAACATCACCGTCGAGACCGACGGCACGATGACCCCGGACGATGCGCTCGCCTATGCCGCGCGTATCCTGCAGGACCAGCTCCAGCTGTTCGTCAATTTCGACGAGCCGACGGGTGTCCAGTCGACGCAGCACAGCCCTGTCCACGCGGGCGGGCCGATCGAGATCGACGACACCAACGCGCTCAACCGTTACCTCCTCAAGAAGGTCGACGAGCTCGAGCTGTCGGTGCGTTCGGCGAACTGCCTGAAGAACGACAACATCATCTACATCGGCGATCTGGTTCAGAAGACCG
Source organism: Glacieibacterium frigidum (assembly GCF_007097155.1). Classification (GTDB taxonomy): domain Bacteria; phylum Pseudomonadota; class Alphaproteobacteria; order Sphingomonadales; family Sphingomonadaceae; genus Glacieibacterium; species Glacieibacterium frigidum. Next base: position 703,332 of record NZ_VJWA01000002.1, on the reverse strand, counting down.
AGAGCGAGATGCTGCGCACCCCGAACTTCGGCCGCAAGTCGCTGAACGAGATCAAGGAAGTGCTGACCGCGATGGGGCTGCGCCTGGGTATGGAAATCCCCGGCTGGCCGCCCGAGAACATCGAGGAAATGGCGAAGAAGCTCGAAGCCGAATATTAAGCCGGCAACGAAGTGGCGATCCGCAATCACGCGGTTCGCCTGGCCGGGGGTACCTGACACGGCCCCCGAACGAACGAAGGACAAGACATGCGTCACGGCAATTCGAACCGCAAACTGGGTCGTACGACCAGCCACCGCCTCGCGATGTTCAAGAACATGGCGGCGAGCCTGATCAAGCACGAGCAGATCACCACGACGCTGCCCAAGGCGCGCGAAATCCGCCCCTATGTCGAGAAGCTGGTGACGCTTGCCAAGCATGGCGGCCTGTCGAACCGCCGCCTTGCCGACGCCCGCCTGAAGGACGATGCGCAGCTGACCAAGCTGTTCGACGTGCTGGCAGCGCGCTACGCCGACCGCGAGGGCGGCTATATCCGCATCGTCAAGGCCGGCATCCGCCGCTCGGACGCGACGCCGATGGCGATCGTCGAATTCGTCGATCGCGACGTTAGCGCCAAGGGCCAGGATTCGGGCCCCGTCGACGACTACGACATGGACGAAGCCGCCTGACCCTTCGGCGTTGCGGCAACGCAGCATGACCGCTAAGCCCCTCGCATCGATACGCGATGCGGGGGATTTGGCATGAGCGGCGCAGGACTGGCGGACGCGCGCGACCCGCGCTCGCTGTCGACGAAATTCCGCGCGCGCCGCGACGTGGTGCTGCGCGACTTCATCCTGCAGCGCCGCGCCGCGGTCGCCGGACCATTCCGGATCCTCGACCTGGGCGGCACTGCCGACTACTGGCGGCGGGTCGGCTTCGCCTGGCTCGAAGACAACGACATAGACATCACCTGCGTCAACCATATCGCGACCGAGTTCGGCGCGTCGGAGCGCGAGGCGGTGCGGCTGCGCTGCATCGTCGGCGACGCGCGTGCGATGACCGAACATGCCGATGCCAGCTTCGATTTCGTCCATTCGAACAGCGTCGTCGAACATGTCGGCCGCTGGGCGGACATGCGGGCATTCGCCAACGAATGTCGGCGCCTTGCCCCCGCCTATTACGTCCAGACGCCGTATCAGTGGTTCCCGATCGACCCGCACTTCTACCGCGTGCCGTTCTTTCACTGGTTCCCCGAGTCGCTGCGCCTGAAGCTGGTCCGGCGAATGCAGGTCGGCTGGTCGAAGGCGCAGCCCGATGTCGACCGCGCGATGAACATCGTCGAGTCGGCGATCCTGCTCGACCGCACGCAGTTCGCCAGCCTGTATCCGGACGCGGAAATTCGTTTCGAACGGCTCGCATTGCTGCCCAAATCGTTGATCGCGATGCGCGGCCGCGCCTGAGCCGTTAATCCGGTTCATCCCCGGTATAATCGCACTGGCGTAAGCTTTGAGTCGAAGGAGATTTGCGATGAACCTCGCGATGCGTCTTGCCACCGGTACCGTCTTGTCGCTCGCGCTGGTCAGCGTACCCGCCATGGCGCGCCCCTATCGCGGTCACTACGGCGGCCATTACCGCCACCACGGCGGCAACGGCATCGGTACGCTGGGCGGCATCCTGCTCGGCGCGGCCGTGCTCGGCACCGCGGCGGCGATCGCCAGCGACAATCGCCGCGACCGCTATGAGCCGCGCTACGAGCCCCAGCCGTATGGCGGTAACACCGGCTACCGCTCGTACGACGACCAGTACGCCCGCAACGATCCGCGCGCCGTGCCGCCCGCGGCCTATGGCTATGACGACGGCGAGCGCTATGCCGACGAACCGACCGGCTATGACGAGCAGACCGCCGCGGGCGACCCCGTCGACGATTGCTCGCGCGCGGCCGAGCGCCAGGCGCAGAACGGCGGCGGCTTCGCGCGCGTCACGGGTATCGACCGCGTCGACGAGATCGACGGCGGTGCCAACGTCCGCGGCCGCGTGCAGATCGAGAACGGCCGCGCCGCACCGGTGCGCTCGATGAGCTTCAGCTGCTCGGCAAGCTACGGCGAGGTCCGCAGCCTGCGTCTCGGCTAGGTCGCTGCGCGGGCGGGGTGACAATTCCGGACATGCGCTTTAGACGAGCGCATGTCCGACCCCGAAGCAATCCTGATCCTCGATTTCGGCAGCCAGGTCTCGCAGCTGATCGCCCGGCGCGTCCGTGAAGCCGGTGTCTATTGCGAGCTGGTGCCTTTTTCAAAGGGTGAGGAGGCGCTCGCGCGGCTCAACCCCCGCGGTGTTATCCTGTCGGGCAGCCCCGCCTCCACCACCGAGATCGGGTCCCCACGCGCCCCGCAGGCGCTGTTCGACAGCGACGTCCCCGTGCTGGGCATTTGCTACGGCGAGCAGACGATGGCGGCGCAGCTCGGTGGCGCCGTGGTCGCCGGCGACCACCGCGAGTTCGGCCGCGCCTTCATCGACATCGCCGAGGACTGCCTGTTGTTCGACGGACTGTGGAAGGCCGGCGAGCGCCATCAGGTGTGGATGAGCCACGGCGACCGCATCGACCGCCTGCCGCCGGGCTTCCGCGTCGTCGCCACCACCAGCGGGGCGCCCTTCGCGGCGATCGCCGATGACGAGCGCCGCCGCTACGGTGTCCAGTTCCACCCCGAGGTCGTCCACACTCCAGACGGCGCTAGGCTGCTCGCCAACTTCGTCCGCAACGTCGCCGGCTGCACCGCGACGTGGAGCATGGCCGGCTACCGCGCCGCCAAGGTCGCCGACATCCGCGCGCAGGTCGGTGACGGCAAGGTGATCTGCGGCCTGTCGGGCGGCGTCGATTCGGCGGTCGCGGCTGTGCTGATCCACGAAGCGATCGGCGACCAGCTGACCTGCGTCTTCGTCGATCACGGCCTGATGCGCACCGGCGAGGCCGAACAGGTCGTCGGCCTGTTCCGCGAGCACTACCACATCCCGCTCGTCCACGTGGATGCCGAGGAGCTGTTCCTCGCCGGCTTGGCGGGCGTCAGCGACCCCGAGGCGAAGCGCAAGTTCATCGGCAAGACCTTCATCGACGTCTTCGAGGCCGAGGCGAAGAAGCTGGGCGGCGCGAAGTTTCTGGCGCAGGGCACGCTCTACCCCGACGTCATCGAGAGCGTCAGCTACACCGGCGGGCCGTCGGTGACGATCAAGAGCCACCATAATGTCGGCGGCCTGCCCGAACGCATGGACATGGCGCTCGTCGAACCCCTGCGCGAACTGTTCAAGGACGAAGTGCGCGTCCTGGGCCGCGAGCTCGGCCTGCCGGAGGCGTTCGTCGGCCGCCACCCGTTCCCTGGCCCCGGCCTCGCCATCCGCATCCCCGGCGAGGTGACCAAGGAGGCGTGCGATACGCTGCGCAAGGCCGACAGCATCTACCTCGACGAGATCCGCAAGGCGGGCCTGTACGACGCGATCTGGCAGGCGTTCGCGGTGCTGCTGCCCGTTCGCACCGTCGGCGTGATGGGCGACGGCCGCACCTACGACAAGGTCTGCGCGCTCCGCGCCGTCACCTCGATCGACGGCATGACCGCCGACATCTACCCCTTCGACGCCGCCTTCCTCAGCGCCGTCGCGACCCGCATCGTCAATGAAGTCCCCGGCATCAACCGCGTGGTTTACGACTACACGTCGAAGCCGCCGGGCACGATCGAGTGGGAATAGCCACCGGATAGGAATTGCATCCGGATGCAGCGATGCCTAGGCTGACAAAAGGCTAGGCTGGAGGCACTCGATGCTGTCCCTCGACGACCATGTCCGGGCGTTCCGGCGCGACGGCTTCACGGTATTTCCCGGCGCGCACTCGGCCGAGCGGCTGGCCGAATGGCGGGCTGCCTATGATGCGATCTGCGCGCGCGAGGGCGAGGCGGTCTGGCTCGGAAACACGTTCGAGATCGACCCCGCGCTTTTCCTGCCGGCGGTCGCCAACCCCGACATCCTCGACTTCGCCGAGGCGGTGATGGGGCCGTTCGTCCAGCTCGATGCGCTGGCGATCAACGCGTTTCCGCCGGTGCCGGCTGCGACGGCGATAGGCAAGGTCAACGGCTGGCACCGCGACCGCTATGCGATCGTGCCCGAGACCAGCGACTATGTGCGGCCGATCAGCATCAATACGATCTTTTACTTCCAGGACATGGATGACGCGCTGGGCCCGCTGCGCGTCGTGCCGGGGTCGCACCGGCAGGGCTTTGCGATCGATACGCCCGGACGAACGGTGCCGCGCGCCGACGAGGTGCTGATCTATCCCAGGGCCGGCGATGTCGTCGTCACCCATTATCTGCTCGTCCATTCGGGCACGCCGAACACGTCGGGTCAGCTGCGCTATTTCATGTCGGCGAGCTATAACTCGTCGTGGATGAAGCATCGCGACCGGCTCGACGGGCCGAAGACGACTGCGCTGCGCGACCAGGCGCGCGCCGCGCGGGACCGCCGCCTGACGCGCCTGCTGGGCGAGGACGATCTCGTCTGGGACCGCACCAACCCCTATTGGTCGACCGGCGGCGAGGCCGAGCGCTGGGCGGCGTGGATTGCCGAGGACCGCGCCTGGCGTGATGGGGTAGCGATCCCCGCCAATCCCCATGTCCATCCGCGCGCCACGACGCGCATGGTCGGCGTCGCCGCCTGAGCGCCCGTTTCAGGTGTCGGTGCCGCCGGTGCGCAATCGGATGTTGAGGACGACGAACTCGGCCGGCTTTACCGGCGCGAAGCCGATCAGGATGTGGACGTAGCCTGAGTCCAAGTCGGCCCTCGTCATCGTCGCGGCATCGCATTTCACGAAATAGGCCTGATCGGGGGTGTGGCCCTGGAACGCGCCCTCGCGGAAAAGGCCTTGCAGAAATGCGCCCACGCGCAGCCGCAGCTGTGCCCAGAGCGGCGCGTCGTTGGCCTCGAACACCGCCCATGCGGTGCCGCGGATGACGCTCTCCTCGATAAGCAGCGCGAGCCGACGGACGGGCACGTACTTCCATTCGGAGCCCAGCGTGTCGGCTCCGGCGACCGTTCGCGCGCCCCAGACGACAGGGCCGCGATTCGGGAGAACCCGCAGGCAATTGACACCGCCCGCGTTCAGCCGGCCGTTCTCCGCGTCGCGCACGGCGACGGTCATGCCCACTGCCCCGGTCAGCGCCGCGTCGGAGCCGGCGGGTGCCTTCCACACGCCGCGCATGCGGTCGGTGCGCGCGATCACCCCGGCGACGAAGCCCGATGGCGGGAAGGCGCGGAGCACCCCCGGCTGCAGCGGGTCGGCTGCCCGGATCCAGGGGAAATACAGCGTCGCGTTCGGCGGATCGGTGCCGGCCAGCGCGGCGGCAGTGGCTATCGCGTCGGCCGACGTATCGTCGGGCCCGGCGTCGGCGATCAGCAAGGCGCGCCGTGCATGGGCTTCGCGATGGAGCACGACCAGCGTCGCGGCGTCGGACAGGCCTGGGACGATCAGCAGGTTGAACGGCTCGATATGGCCCGCGACGGCGGCGATCGCTGCGGCATGGAACGCCGCGTCGCCGGGGCCGATCACGACTCCCTGGTCGGCGGCGATGCGCAGCACATAGGCGTCGTCGCCGCCATTGTCGTAGAAATGCCGGACCGCGTAGCCGAGCAGCGACCGGGCATCGAGCCCGCCGAACACGCGCTCGAAAGCGGCGAAACCGCTCAGCCTGACCGCCTGGCCGGTCGGCCCCTGCGCCGCCCAGCCGACGAACAGCGCGGTCGCGGTCGGCGCGGCGACGATCGGGGGCAGGCCGCTCGGCACCTCCTCGACGTAGACCCCGGGAAAATCGAGGGGCACCGGCATGGACATTCTCCCTCGGCCTCGGGGGCAATCCTAGCCGCCGATACATTTTGCGACAATTTACGGGATTCGCCGACAAACCGGTGCGACAGGCGGGGTCCAGTTTGTCCTCAACGCCGCTGGGGCGTTCTAGAGGAGACAGACCATGAAGAGCATCATCATCGCCGCACTCGCCGCCACGGTCGCCGCTTCGCCGGTCCTCGCAGCGCCGCACAACGACTACAACGGCCGCGGCAAGATCGAGCGCAACCATCGCGACAACGACCGCGGCAACAACTTCCGCGGCAACGACAAGCGGAAGGTCGTGATCAAGCAGGTGTACCGCGCACCCCAGGCCCAGTATCGCACCAACTGGCGCAAGGGTGAGCGGTTCGAGAGCCGCTACGCCCGCAACTACCAGGTGATCGGCAACTATCGCACCTATCGCCTGGCGGCCCCGCCCCGCGGCTATCGCTGGGTCCGGGCAAACAACGACGCGGTGCTGGTCGGCATCACCAGCGGCATCATCGCCTCGGTGATCGCCAACCAGATCCGCTAAGCACTGACACGGGCCCCGGAGCATATGCTCCGGGGCCTTCGTCTTGCCGCCGCCAGACTGTAGAGCTTGGAGCCATGGCCGAACCCCATATCCTGATCGTCGACGACGAGCGCGACATCCGCGACCCGCTTGCCGCCTATCTCGGCAAGAACGGCGTGCGCGTCACCAAGGCTGCCGACGCGGCGGCGGCGCGCGACATCCTCGCGGTGCACGGCATCGACCTCGTGCTGCTCGACATCATGATGCCCGGCGAGGACGGCCTGTCGCTGGCGGGCTTCATCCGCGCGACGACGAAGATCCCGGTCATCCTGCTCACCGCCAAGTCGGAGGAGATGGACCGCATCCTCGGTCTCGAGATCGGCGCCGACGATTATGTCGTGAAGCCCTTCTCGCCGCGCGAGTTGCTGGCGCGGATCAAGGCAGTTCTGCGCCGCACCGCCGACGGCGCCCCGGTCTACGCGCCCGATGCGGAAGGCTTCGGCTTCGGCCCCTGGGTGCTGCGCACCGGCGACCGCGAGCTGGTCGACGAGGCCGGCGTCGCGACGCCGCTGTCGAGCGGCGAGTACAACCTGCTCCACGCGCTCGTCACCCACCCGCGCCGCGTCCTGACGCGCGACCAGCTGCTCGACCTCAGCCAGGGTCGCGAGCTCGCGGCATTCGAGCGCAGCATCGACAATCACGTCAGCCGCCTGCGCCGCAAGGTCGAGGCCGACGCTGCCGACCCGAAGCTGATCAAGACCGTGTGGGGCGGCGGCTACATGCTCGCCGCCGACGTGCGCCGCCTGTGAGCCGCTTCGCGCCGCGCAGCCTGGCGGGGCAGATGGCGCTGCTGCTGGGCATCGCGCTGCTCGTCGCGCAGCTCGCGAATTTCGCGCTGATCCTTTCTGACCGGCAGCGGCTGAGCCTCGCGCAGACCGAAGGGCCGGCGATCACGCGCTTTGCGAGCACCGCCGCCGACGTGGCGCAGGCCGCGCCCGAGTTTCGCACCAGCGTGCTGGAGGATGCCTCGCACCGCGGCGCGCGCTTCGCGGTTGCGGCGGACAGCGGCATCGCCGACGCGCGGCGCAAATCGGCGATCGAGGCGCGGCTGGTGGACAGCCTGACCGCCGCCGGCATCACGGTGCGGGAGGTGCGCGCCGCGATCGACGGGCCGGCGAGCGCCGCGTTCGCGCCGCCGCGCCGCCAGCGCCCCGACACCCAGTCGCTGTATTTGTCCGCGCGCCAGGCCGATGGCAGCTGGCTCAACGCCCGGCTGACGACGCCGAAGCGCGACGCGCTGCTGCCGTGGCGGCTCGCGGCCGCGACCCTGCTGCTCTACCTGCTCGTCCTCGGCGCGACGACCTGGCTGGCGCGGCGGCTGGCGCGGCCGCTCGCCGACCTGACGCGCGCGGCGGAAGCCTTTGGCGGGCGCGGCGAGCCGGTCGAGGTGACGCCGCGCGGCCCCGACGACCTGCGCGCCGCGCTCAGCGCCTTCAACGCGATGAACCGCCGGCTGGTCGGGCTGCTCGACGAGAAGGATCACATGCTCGGCGCGATCGGCCACGACCTGCGCACTCCGCTCGCCAGCTTGCGCATCCATGTCGAGAGCATGGAGCCCGAGGACGAGCGTGCCGCCGTCATCGCGCGCATCGAGGAGATGACCGCGATGCTCGAGGACATCCTCGTGCTGGCGCGCACCGGGCGGACGCGCGAGGCACTGCGCCGGGTCGATGTCGCGGCGCTCGCCGAGGCGCTGGTGGAGGATCAGCGCGCACTCGGGCGCCCGGTCGAGTTCGTCGCGTCGCCGCCCGCGGTCGCGGCGGTCCAGCCGGCGCTGGTCAAGCGGGCGCTGGGCAATCTGTTCGACAATGCGGTCAAGTACGGCGGCAGCGCCACGGTCGCGGTGCGGGTGACGGGCGACACGGTGGCGGTCAGCGTCACCGACCACGGCCCCGGCATCCCCGCCGCCGACCGCGCCCGCGTCCTCCAGCCGTTCCACCGCCTCGAAGGCTCGCGCAACCGCGATACCGGCGGCAGCGGACTCGGATTGGCGATCGCGCAGAGTGTTGCCGAGAGCCATGGCGGGCGGCTGACTTTGGGCGACGCGCACCCGACGGGGCTGGTCGCGACGCTCGAACTCGCGGTCGGCTAGGGCCGTGTCGGCGTCGTCGGTGGGGGGTCGCTGATCAGCTGGTCGCCGCCGAGGACGCGGTACAGTTCGACCAGATTGTCGGCGCGGATGAGGCGGGTCTGCACCAGCGCGCGGCGGGCGGCGTACAATGTACGCTGCGTGTCGAGCGTGTTGAGGAAGGGCGAGATACCCTCGCGGTAGCGTGCCGTCTCGAGGAACTCGGTGTCCTCCGCCGCCGCGGTCAACCGGCGCTGCGCGTCGAGCTGGGCGTCGATCGTGCCGCGGCGCGCCAGCGCATCGGCGACCTCGCGGAAGGCGATCTGGACGGCGCGCTTGTACTGCGCGACCGCGACATCGCGCTGCCCTTGCGCGAACTGCAAGTCGCCGCGGCGCGCGCCGCCGTCGAAGATCGGCAGCGAGATGCCGGGTCCGACCGACCAGTTGAACGCGCCACCGCTAAACAGCGACGACAACGCCGTGCTGGCGAGGCCTGCGACCGCGGTCAGGCTGATCGTCGGGAAGAAATTGGCCCGCGCCGCGCCGATCCGCGCGTTGGCGGCGCGCAGCGAGTATTCGGCCTGCACGACGTCGGGGCGGCGGAGCAGGATGCGCGAATCGAGGCCCGCGGGCAGCTCGCCGAGCTGCGCGTCGACATCTTCGATCGTGCGCGGCAGCAGCGCGTCGGCGACCGGCGCCCCGACCAGCAGTTCGAGGGCGTTGCGGTCCTGCGCGACCAGCGTGACCTGCGCGGCGCGGTCGGCGCGGGCCTGTTCGAGGATCGTCTCGGCCTGGCGCACGTCGGTGCGCGGCGCGATGCCGCCGCTCAGCCGCGCCGCGGTCAGGCGGACGGTGATCTGCGCGCTGCGCTCGGTATCTGCGGCGATGGCGAGCAGGCTGGCGTCGGTGGCGTAGGCGAGATAGGCGCTAGCGACCTCGGCGACGAGCGACAGGCGCGTCGCGCGCACCCCGGCCTCGGTCGCGAGATATTCCTGCAGCGACGCGCGGCTCAGGCTGCGCAGCCGGCCAAACAGGTCGATCTCGAAGGCGCTGAGGCCGATGTTCGCCTCATAGGTCGTCGTGTTCCGGCTCGTCCCCGTCGTCACGCCGGTGCCCGTACCCGTCCCCGTGCCGGTTCCGCCGGTCCCCGTGCCGCCGAGCTGGTTGGAGTTGCTCGTGCTGCTGCGCCGCCCCGTGGTCAGCCCGGCGTCCGCGCCAATCTGCGGCAGCTGCTGCGCGCGCTGGACGCGGTACTGGCCGCGTGCCGCGGCGACGTTGCCGAGCGCGATCTGCAGGTCCTGGTTGTTGGCGAGCGCCTGCTCGATCAGCGTCTGCAGGCGCGGATCGCGGAAGATGTCGCGGTAGCTGATCGCCGGCAGCGTCGCCTCGCTGGTACGCAGGTACGCGTCGCCGCGCGGCCAGCTGGGCGGCACCGGCGGGGCCGGCCGCTCGTAATGCGGGTCGAAGCTGCACGCGCTCAGCGCGGTCAGGCCGAGCAGCAGGACGAACCGTCTCATGCCGGCTTCGCCTCCGGCGGCGGCGCGTCCTTGGTGAGCTTGCTGCGGAACAGGCCGCGCACCAGCACATAGGCGAGCGGGATGTAGAAGATCGCGAGGACCGTCGCGGTCAGCATGCCGCCGATCACCGCCGTCCCGATTGCGAGGCGGCTCTGCGCGCCTGCACCCGTCGATATCGCGAGCGGCACGCAGCCGAAGATGAAGGCGAGACTGGTCATGATGATCGGCCGCAGGCGCAGGCGTGCCGCCTCGAGCGCCGCGTCGAGGGCACTCTTGCCCGCCTTCTCGGCCTGTTCGGCGAACTCGACGATCAGGATGGCGTTCTTCGCCGCCAGCCCCATCGTCGTCAGCAGGCCGACCTGGAAATACACGTCGTTACTGAGGCCCCGCAGCGACACGCCGAGCGCGGCGCCGACGAGGCCGAGCGGAATGACGAGCAGCACCGAGAAGGGGATCGACCAGCTTTCGTACAGAGCGGCGAGGCACAGGAAGATCATCAGCAGCGACAGCGCATAGAGGATCGGCGTCTGCCCGCCCGACAGGCGCTCCTGATACGACAGGCCGCTCCATTCGACCGACACGCCGGGCTGCTGCGCCGCCAGCTCCATGATCCGGTTCATCGCGTCGCCCGAGCTGCCGCCGGCGCCCGCGTCGCCCTGGATTTCATAGGCGGGCTGGCCGTTGAAGCGTGCCAGCGTCGTCGGCGCCTGCTGCCATTCGGTCCGCGCGAACGACGAGAAGGGCGCCATCGCACCACTCGCGGTGCGGACGAACCAGTTCGACAGGTCCTCGGGGCGGCTGCGGTACGGGGCGTCGCCCTGGACATAGACGCGCTTGACCCGGCCACGGTCGACGAAGTCGTTGACGTAACTGCCGCCCCACGCGGTCGACAGCGTCGCATCGACGCTCGCCTGCGCGATGCCGAGCGCGCCAACCTTTTCCTGGTCGACGATAACCTGCAGGGTCGGCACGTCCTCGAGCGAATTCTGCCGGACCCCCGACAGTGCCGGGTCGTCCTGCGCCGCGGCGACGAGCCGGTCGCGCGCCGCCTTGAACTCGGCGCGGCTCAGCCCGCCGGTGTTGAGCAGCTGCATGTTGAAGCCGCTCGACTGACCGAGGCCGCGCACCGGCGGCGGGTTGAGCGCGAAGAACTTGACGTCGCGCAGCTCGGCCGACAGCGCGGCGGTGGCGCGCTTGGTGATCGCCGCCGCACTATTCTCCTCGCCCTCACGCTCCTCCCACGGCTTGAACGCGACGAAGCCGCGCCCCGTGTTCTGTCCGCTGCCCTGCTGGCTCGACCCGACGACCGCGAGCATGACGCGGGTGTTCTTCTCCTCCTCGAGGAAATAGCGCTCGATCGCCTCGACCGCCTGGATCGTGCGCGCCTGCGTGGCGCCGGGCGGCAGCGTGTACTGCAGCTGCGCGATGCCCTGATCTTCGGCAGGCAGGAAGCTGGTCGGCAGCCGCACGAACAATACGGCGAGCAGCGCGACGATGCCGACATAGACGATGATCGCCAGGAAACGGCGCTTGATCACCGTCTGCACGCCGTTGCGGTAGCGGTCGGAGGTGCGCGCGAACCAGTCGTTGAAGCGACGCCCCAGCCGGCCGATGCGACCCGTCTTGCGGTCATGGTCGGGCCGCTTGAGCAGCGTCGCCGCGAGCGCCGGCGACAGCACCAGCGCGACGACGACCGACAGGATCATCGACGAGACGATGGTGATCGAGAACTGGCGGTAGATGACGCCGACCGAGCCGCCGAAGAACGCCATCGGCAGGAACACCGCCGACAGCACGAGCGCGATGCCGATCAGCGCAGTCTGAATTTCCTCCATCGACTGGATCGTCGCCTCGCGCGGGCCGATGTCGGGGTTCTCCTCCATCACGCGCTCGACGTTCTCGACGACCACGATGGCGTCGTCGACCAACAGCCCGATCGACAGCACCAGCCCGAACAGGGTCAGCACGTTGATCGAGAAGCCCGCGACCGCGAGCACGCCGAAGGTGCCGAGCAGCACGACCGGCACCGCGATCGCCGGGATCAGCGTGGCGCGCCAGCTCTGCAGGAAGACGAACATGACGATGACGACGAGGATGATCGCCTCGCCCAGCGTCCAGATCACCTCCTCGATCGACAGTTTGATGAACGCCGTGCTGTCGTTGGGGAATTCGTACTTGTAGCCGGGCGGAAAGGACTTCGCCTGGTTCGCCATCTCGGCGCGCACCAGTTCGGCGGTCTTCAGCGCGTCCGCACCCGGCGCCAGCTGGATCGCGATGCCGGTGCTCGGGTGGCCGTTCAGGCGGCCGGTCTGGTTGTAATTCTCCGAGCCGAGTTCGACACGGGCGACGTCGCTGAGCAGAACCTTGGACCCGTCGGTCTGGGTCTTGACGATGACGTTGCGGAATTCCTCGGGCGTCGTCAGCCGCGAGCGCGCGGTCACCGTCGCGGTCAGCATCTGCGCGTCGGGGCTCGGCTGGCCGCCGATCTGGCCGGCGGCAACCTGGGTATTCTGCGACTCGATCGCCGCGGTGATGTCGCTCGGCATCAGCTGGACGCTCGCCAGCTTGAACGGGTCGAGCCAGATGCGCATCGCATATTGCGCGCCGAAGACGTTGAAGTCGCCGACGCCCTCGATCCGGCCGATCTTGTCCTGCAGCGTCGACACCAGATAATCGGCAATGTCGGCGCTCGTCGTGCGGTCGGTCTCGTCATAGACCGAGACGACCATCAGGAAGTCGGGGTTCGACTTGGTGACGGTCAGCCCCTGCGCCTGCACCTGCTGCGGCAGCCGCGGCAGGGCCTGCTGGACCTTGTTCTGGACCTGGACCTGCGCGATGTCGGGGTCGGTGCCCTTCTCGAAGGTGACCGAGACCGAGACCTGGCCGCTCGAACTCGAATTCGCCGAGAAATAGATCAGCCCGTCGATGCCGGTCAGCTGTTGCTCGATGACCGAGGTGACGCTCGACTCCAGTGTCTCGGCGGACGCGCCCGGGTAGTTGGCGCGGATATTGACCTGCGGCGGCGCGATGTCGGGATATTGCGCGACCGGCAACGACAGGATGCCCGCGATGCCGGCGAGCATGATGACGATCGCGATGACCCAGGCGAAGATCGGCCGGTCGATGAATACTCTCGACATGCCCTAGCTTTTCGCCGCGGCGTCGCCGGCGGCGGGCGGACGGGCGCGCGGCTTCGATCCGGCGGGCACCGGCCTGACCACTTGGCCGGGCTTGATGTTGCTCAGCCCCTCGACGATCAGCCGGTCGCCGGCCTTCAGCCCTGCGGTGACCAGCCAGCGGTCGCCGATCGAGCGGTCGGCGACGACGGTGCGCAGCACCGCCTTGTTGTCCGGACCGATGACCATGGCGGTGGCGGCACCGCGTGCGTCGCGGCTGATGCCGGTCTGCGGCGCCAGGATCGCGCTCTGCACGGTCGCCTGCGACAGGCGCGCGCGGACGTACATGCCGGGCAGCAGCAGGCCGCTGCGGTTCGGGAAGCTGGCGCGCAGCGTCACCGTGCCGGTGCTGGCGTCGACCACCGCCTCGGCGAACTGCACGCGCCCGGCGGCGCCGTAATCGCTGCCATCCTCGAGCTGCAGGCGCACCGCAGCCGACGACGGGGTGACGCCGTCCTTCGCCAGCGCGCGGCGCAGGGCGAGCAGGTCGGCACTCGACTGCTGGATATCGACAAAGATCGGATCGAGGCGCTGAATCGTTGCCAGCGGCTCGGTCTGGCCCGAGGTGACGAGCGCGCCGGTGGTGAACAGCGACCGCCCGATCCGCCCGCTGATCGGTGCCGGCACCTTGGTGAAGCGCAGGTTGATCGAACTGGTCTGCACCGCGGCGCGGTTCTGGGCGACGGCGGCGGCCGCCTGCTGCGCGGAGGCGACGGCGTTGGTATAGTCCTGCTTGCTAACCGCCTCGATCGCGGCGAGCGGCTTGTAGCGTTCGGCGAGCGCCTGCGCCGACACGCGCGCAGCCTCAGCGCTGGCGAGATTGGCGCGCGCCTGCGCCGCCGAAGCCTCGTACAGGCTGGGGTCGATGCGGTAAAGCGTCTGGCCCTTGGTGACGAGCGAGCCTTCGGTGAAGTTGCGCGCGGTGATGATGCCCGACACCTGCGGCCGGACCTCGGAGGTTTCGAACGCGGCGGTGCGGCCCGGCAGCTCGACGAACAGCGGCACGGCCTCGGTGGCGAGGGTAACCACACCGGCCTCGGGAGTGCGGGGCGTCTTCGGCTTGTCGTCCTCGGTCTTCGCGCACGCCGCAGCCAGCAGCAGTGCCACGACACTTGCTACCGTCCCGGGTCTATTATTCACGGCACGGCGCACAGGGCGATACAACAACTAATTATCAAGGATTAAGCGCGTCCAACACGTAAACGCCCCTTACGTTCCGGCGGCTTGGTACGCAAACGGCCTCTCTGTCCGAGGGTGCGGCGGGACGCCGCGGCTCTCGTCGCCGTGGCGACCGGGCGGAAATCCGTCCTAGGCTTCGCGCGCCGCCTCGATCAGGTCGCGCACCACCGGGTTCGGAAAGCGCCGCTCGACGGTGACCGCGAAGAAGGTCTCGGCGAGGCCGGGCAGCGCGTCCGCCTCGACGAGGCTGCGCGCCGCCAGTTCGTCGCGCACCGCGATCGGCGGCAGCAGCGCGAGCGCGAAGCCTTCGCGGACCAGCAGGCGCATCATCGCTATGTCGTCGACCTCGGCAGCGATCTGCGGGCGGATGCCGTGCCGGTCGGCCCAGGCGTCGAAGCCGGTCCGCACGCTGCTGTCGGCGGTCGGCAGGATGACGGGGTGCGCGGCGAGCAGCGCCGCGACCGACCGCGTGCCGCCGACCAGCGCCGGGGCACCGATCAGACTGACCGGCTGCTCCGACAATTTGTGCGCGATATACGGGGTCAGCGCGTCGACCGGCGGCGCCTGATTAGTCAGCACGACATCGAGGGTCAGCGCCGCGAGGCCGCGCAGCAGCTCGGCCGGACTTCCCGACCGCAGCACCACCTCGATGTCGCTGCGCCCCAGCACCGGGCGCAGGAAGCCGATCTGGAAGTTGCGCGACAGCGTCGCGAGCGCGCCGATGCGGACCGCCTGCCGCACCGCGCCGGTCTGCTGCAGCGTGCCGAGGAGCTCGTCGCCGGCAGCGAAGATCGCATCGGCATGGTCGAGGGCGATCCGCCCCGCCTCGGTCAGGTGCAGCTGACGCCCGCGGCGCTCGAACAGCGGATGGCCCAGCCGCCCCTCCAGCTTGCCGATCTGTACCGACAGTGCCGACTGCGAAACGTTGAGCCGCGCCGCGGTGCGCGTCAGGTTTCCGTCGCGCGCCACTGCCCAGAAATAGCGCAGATGATTGTAGTTGAGCGCCGCCATCGTTTCACTAAACCGAACGACAGCCGCGAAACAATGAATTTTCGATGAGGCGCCGGCGGCCCTAGAACGACCCGCGGCGCTTCGGCGAAACGGCGGGGACACATGGGACAGCTCGAAAATCTGCTCTTCGGGGCACCGATACTGCTGCTCATCGCCAGCGCGATCGGCTTCGGCGCGCAGCGCCCGGGCACGACGCGGCTGCGCGCGATCGAGGTCCTGACGCTCGCCGCCTTCGGCATCGCGGTCGCGACGGCGGGCGTGCTCGTCACTGCGGGCCCGGCGACCACGACCCTGATACCCCACCTCCTGTCCGCGCGGCTCGACGCGGTCGCGGTCGTCATGCTGCTGCTGGTGTCGTTCATCGGCTGGATCGTCGTGCGCTTCGCCGCGACCTATCTCGACGGCGAGGCGCGGCACGGCGCCTTCATGGGCTGGCTGGCGGCGACGCTGGCAATGGTCATGCTGCTCGTCGTCGCCGGCAATCTCGTGCAGCTCGTCGTGGCCTGGGTGGCGACGAGCCTGACGCTGCACCGCCTGCTGCTCTTCTACCCGGAGCGCGTCGCGGCGCAGCGCGCGGCGCGCAAGAAGTTCGTGACCGCGCGCGCCGGCGATGCCGCGCTGATCGGCGCGGCGCTCGCGCTCTGGGCCGCCTATGGCACGACCGACATCGCCACGATCCTCGACGCGGCGCGCGCGGGGCAGGGCGGCACCGCGGCTGGCTTCGCTGCGGCGCTGCTCGCGGTCGCAGCGCTCCTCAAGTCGGCGCAGTTCCCGCTGCACGGCTGGCTGACCGAGGTGATGGAGGCGCCGACGCCGGTGTCGGCGCTGCTCCATGCCGGTGTCGTCAATGCCGGCGGGTTCGTGCTGATCCGCTTCGCCGACGTCATGCTGCTGTCGCCCGGCGTGCTCGCGGTGCTCGTGATGATCGGCGGCTTCACCGCGCTGTTCGGGGGGCTGGTGATGCTGACCCAGCCCGCGGTGAAGACCTCGCTCGCCTGGTCGACGGTCGCGCAGATGGGCTTCATGATCATGCAGTGCGGGCTGGCGCTGTTCCCGCTCGCGCTGCTCCATATCGTCCTGCACTCGCTTTACAAGGCGCACAGCTTTCTGGCGTCGGGCGGCGCGGTCGAGCGCATCGCCGCCTCGCGTCGGCCGGGGCCCGTGGCAGTGCCCGGCGTCGGCGCGGTGGGCCGCGCGTTCCTCGCGGCGCTCGTTATCTACGGCGTCGTCGGCTGGGGGTTCGGCTTCGCGCACAAGTCGCCGCAGGCGCTCGCGCTCGGTGCGATCCTGATCCTCGGCGTCGCGTACCTGATCGCGCAGGGCCTCGCCGACGCCGCGCCGCGGGCGCTGACGCGGCGGTTGGCGGTCTATTCGCTCGCGGCGTCGGTCGGCTATTTCGCGCTCCACGGCGCGGCGGTCTGGCTGACCGCAGGGGTGCTGCCCGCGACGCCCGCGCCGGGGCCGCTCGAATGGGCGCTGATCGTCCTCGCGGTGCTCAGCTTTGGGGTGGTCGCGGTGGCGCAGGCGATGCTCCCGCTCTGGGCCTACCACCCGGCGGCGGCGGGGCTGCGCGTCCATTTGTCGAACGGACTTTACGCCAACGCGCTGTTCGACCGGGCGCTCGGCGGCTGGGCACTGCGGCGGTCGCAAACGGGGGAATGATGATGGGCAATGTGCAGGCAGCCGCCGATGCGGCGGTGTGGGCGATCCCGCCGCTGTGGCCGCTCGCGTCGAGCGTCGCGGTCAACCCCTGGCTCGGCCAGTCCGGCCACAGCCTCGCGCAGACCGCCGCGCTGATGGCGCGCGTCGCAGGCGTGCGCGCGACGATGCCGCGCGACTGGTACCGCAGCCGAATCATGTCGGGGGTGGTGACCGACGACGACCTGCGCGGCGCGCTCGCCGCGTCACCGGGACGGGCACGCACCCTGACCGACCTGATGGTCGCGCTGCGCCGCCCCGCGCTGACGCCGGCGCGCGTGCCGACCGTTACCGACCTCGCGGCGCAGGTGTCGGGGATCGACTGGCCGGGCATTATCGCCGAACGCTTCGGGGCGTGGGCGGGCGCCTATCTCGACGAGGGGCAGGCGCTATGGGCCGCGCCGCACGGCAGTAGTGCCTGGACGGCGTGGCGCGCGGTCGCGACGCACGACCTGGCGCCCGAGATCGCGGGCCTGTGGGGTTTCGCGGCGTTCGTCGCCGATGCGCCGACCTCGGCGAGCGACGCACTAGCAGGGGCGACCGCGCGGCTCGGCCTGCCGGCGGCGGCGCTGCCGACCTATTTCCACGCGCTGCTGGTGACGCTCGGCGGCTGGGCGCAGGTGGCGCGCCATCGCCTGTGGCAGGCGGAGCTTGCCGGGAAAACCGACGCGACAACGACCGACTTCCTGACCATCCGCCTGATGTGGGAGCAGGCGCTGTTCGATCGCTACCGCGAGATCGCCGATGCCTGGGCGGCGGCGGTCGCCACCCACGCCCGCCCGCCAGCGCCGACCGACGACCAGATCGTCGACGCGATCCTGCAGGACGCGTGCGAGCGCGCCGCGCAGCGCGATCTGGCGCGGACCCTGGCCGCCGACGTGCCCGGCGAGGTCCCACCGTGCGAAATCCAGGCGGCCTTCTGCATCGACGTGCGGTCGGAGGTGTTCCGCCGCGCGCTGGAGACCGCCGATCCGGGGATTCGCACGCTCGGCTTCGCGGGCTTCTTCGGGCTGACCGCATCGCACCGACGCTTCGCCTCCGACGTCGCCGAGCATCGCCTGCCCGTGCTGCTCAATCCCGGCTTCACGTCGCGCTCGGAGGGCGACGGGGATACCGCCTCGCGCACCGCAGCCCGCGCGACGCGGGCGTGGGGCCGCTTCAAGCTGGCGGCGGTGTCGTCGTTCGCCTTCGTCGAGGCAGCGGGCCCCGCCTATGTCGGCAAGCTGGTCCGCGATGCGCTGGGCTGGCACGGCAACGCGCCGCCGAACGATCCGCCGCCGCGGCTGGAGCCGCAGCCCGACCTTGCGACACGCGTCGCGACTGCCAGGTCGATCCTCGGCGCCATGTCGCTGACCGAGTTCGCGCCGCTCGTCCTGCTCGTCGGGCACGGGGCGAACGTCGTCAACAATCCGCACGCCAGCGGCCTGCACTGCGGCGCGTGCGGCGGCTATTCGGGCGAGGTCAACGCTCGGCTGCTGGCGGGCCTGCTCAACGATCCCGAAGTCCGCGCCGAGCTGCCGATCCCGTCGGAGACGGTGTTCGTCGCCGGGCTGCACGACACGACGACCGACACGGTGACGCTGTACGAGGACAAAGCTTCGCCCGCGCTCGACCGGGCGCGCGCCGCGCTCGCCGCGGCTGGCGTGCTGGCCCGCGCCGAACGTGCGCTGCGCCTGCCCCGTGCCGGTAACATCGCGCGCCGCGCCCGCGACTGGGCCGAGACGCGGCCCGAATGGGGGCTGGCGGGTTGCAACGCCTTCATCGCCGCGCCGCGGTCGCGCACCCGCGGCCGGGCGCTGCACGGCCGGGCATTTCTCCACGACTACGACTGGCGCGGCGACGCGGGCTTCGGCGTCTTGGAGCTCATCCTGACCGCGCCGGTCGTCGTCGCGAGCTGGATCAGCCTGCAATACTACGGGTCGGCCGTCGCCCCGGCGCTGTTCGGCGGCGGCAACAAGCTCCTCCACAACGTCATCGGCGGCATCGGCGTGGTCGAGGGCAACGGCGGCACGCTGCGCCCCGGCCTGCCGTGGCAGTCGGTCCATGACGGACATTCGCTGGCGCACGAGCCGCTGCGCCTGACCGTCTGCATCGAGGCACCGCGCGAGGCGATGACCGGGGTCCTCGAGCGCCACCCCCAGGTTCGCGCGCTGTTCGACAACCGCTGGCTCCACCTGTTCGCGCTCGACGACGCGGGCCGCATGGCGTGGCGCTATGCGGGCGACCTGAGGTGGGAGTTCGAGGCCCTGGCGCCGCTCGAAATCGCCGCCTGAGGCCAGCCGTCCATCACGCCCAGCAGCCAGGCCCGCACCGCGGCGTCCTCGGTCAGCCCGATCGCGGTCGACATCGCGTCACGCGCCTCGGCGACGCGGCCGAGCGCGGCAAGCGCGGTGGCGCGCGTGACCCACCACGGCTGGTAGCGCTCGGTCGCCGCCGCGCGCGCCGCGTCGAGCTGCGCCAGCGCCGCCGCGGGATCGCGCGCAACGTAAGCGGCGGCGCGCCCGACCGTGCTGCCGACCCCCGGCGCATGCGCGGCGAGCAGGTCGTAGAGAAGTTCGAGCGCGGCGTGGTTGGTCCGCCCCGTCACGCCGCGCTGGACGTGCACCGACTGGATCGCCGCTTCGCACCCGTAGCGCCCGAACCGCCCGGCGCGCGACGCGGCGGTCAGCAGCCCCTCCGCCTCGACGATCATGTCGCGCGACCAGAGCGTCGCGTCCTGCCGGTCGAGGGGTACGAAGCCGCCGGCTGCATCGCGCCGCGCCGAGCGCCTCGCCTCGCAGTACAGCATCAGCGCGAGTAGCCCCTGCGCCTCGGGCTCGCCGGGCAGGAGTTCGACGAGCAGGCGGCCGAGGTAGATCGCCTCCTGCGCCAGATCGCCCGTGCCCGTCGCAGCGCCCGGCACCGCGTCCCACCCCGTGCCGAACGCCGCATAGACCGCGTCGAGCACGTCGCCGAGGCGGCCCTGCAGTGCGTCGCCCTCCGGCACCTCGAAGCGCAGTCCGGCATCACGGATTTTGGCCTTGGCGCGCACGAGCCGCTGCCCCATCGCGGCGGGCGCGACGAGAAAGGCGCTGGCGATGCGCACGGCGTCGAGGCCGAGCACGGTCTGCAGCATCAGCGGCGTGCGGATGCCCGCGTCGATCGCCGGGTGCGCGCAGACGAACAGCAGTTTCAGCCGCTCGTCGGGGAAAGGCGCGGCCTCGGCCAGCGCGTCATGGCGGCGCTCGATCTCCTGCGCTGCCGCCGCGCGGATGCCGTCGTGGCGATGGCGGTTGCGCAAATTGTTGCGCGCCGCGGTCAGCAGCCAGGCGTCGGGCGCGTCCGGAATGCCGCGCTCGGGCCAGGTGCGGAGTGCGGCGACGAAGGCTTCGGCGAGCGCATCCTCGGCGCCCGCGATGTCGCGCGACCAGGCGGCGAGCGAGGCGATCAGGCGGCCATAGGCGACGCGCGCCGCGGTCTCGGCGGCGCGGCGCGCGTCTCCCGTCACCGGGCCGGCGGCGGCATCACCGGGCGCACCTCGACGCCTCCGCTCGACGCCGCCGGCGACCGCGCCGCCCACTCGAGCGCAGTGTCGAGGTCGGGCACCTCGACGATGAAATAGCCGCCGAGCTGTTCCTTGGTGTCGGCGTAGGGGCCGTCCTCGACGAGGCGCTTGCCGTCGCGGACGCGCACCGTCGTCGCGGTGTGCGGGGGCTGCAGCCCGTCGCCGTTGACGACAATGCCGGCTTGCGCCATCGCGCCGATATAGGCATTCCAGCCGCCCCAATAGGCAGCGGCGTGCTCGGGATGGTCGCGCTTGGCAACCTCGGTTGCGGGTTCGGCGAACATCAGCATGAATTGCATCGCATCTCTCCGGATTTGAAAATGTCGGGGTTTCGTTACGCTGGCAATGGGTCAGCCCAGGATGCCGCGCCGCGTCGACAGGCGCGCCAGCCACAGCAGCAGCGCGGCGATGAGAACCACCGACGTCAGGATGACGACCTGCTCCGTGCCGAGCGCGGCGAACACGCCCTCGGTGATGTCGCCGATGTACAGCACGACATAGCCCGCCAGCGACGCCGCGAAGACCGGCACCGCGAGTCTGCGCCGCGCCAGCAGGAGCAGCGAACCCGCCAGCCCGCCCAGCGTGCCGCCCGCGAAGCCCATCGTCATCCACAGCGGATAGCTCGTCATCGTCGCGGCCTGCGCGGGCGTCATCCCCATCGCGATCAGGCTCGCCTCGGTCGCGGTGACCGCCTCGGCGAACTGCACCGTGCCGAAGGCATTCCACAGCGCGCCGAGCCCGGCGGCCGCCCAGAACCACGCCGGTGTCCGCGCGGGCGGGTCGGCGGCGGCGGCGTAATCGATCTCCATGTCGGTCTCCCTCGATAGGGGGCGGCCCGTCCGCTCCCGACCAGAAGACACGCGGGACCATCCGCATTTCGACAGGCGCACCCGATTTTATTTGCCGGTTCCGCGGCGGCGGCTAGCATCGGGAGGACTGCCCCGGGGGACGCCATGATCCGCACCACGCTCGCCGCCTTGTCGCTGGTCTTCGCCGCGAGCGCGGCGCCGGCCGCCGAGATCCTCCGCCATGCCGGGCCTGCCGGCGCGATCATCCTGCAGGGCGTCACCGTTCCTGCCGGGGCGGAGACGCTGCACCTCAGCGGTCAGGTCGCCGCGCCGATCGACCCCGCCAAGACGGCGACACTTGCCGACTTCGGCGATACCAGGACGCAGACGATCAGCGTGCTGCGCAAGATCGAGGCCGCACTTGTGGCGCGCGGCTACACCATGGCCGACGTCGTGAAGCTGACGGTCTTCGTGGTGGCCGATCCGGCGCTCGGCCGGATGGACTTCGCCGGCTTCAACGCGGGCTACCGGCAGTTCTTCGGGACGCCCGCCAACCCCAACCTCGTCGCGCGCTCGACGGTGCAGGTCGCGGGCCTCGCCGGGCCGGGCTATCTGATCGAGATCGAAGCGATGGCGGCCAAGACGCGCTGAGCTTGCAAGCGCCCGCGACTGCCGCCATATCGGCGATGGGAGTCGGGCGGGCAGTGCTCTCGCCAACCCGGTCAGGTCCGGAAGGAAGCAGCCGTAACGAATTCGCGCTGGGTCGTTCCCGGCTCCCACCTTCCGCCGCTCGCCGTTAACCGATAGACCGGACGCATGGACGAGCTGCTGATTCCCGACACCGCGCCGCCGCCCGAATATCGCGTGCTGGCGCGCAAATACCGCCCCGCCAGCTTCGACGCGCTGATCGGGCAGGATGCGATGGTGCGGACGCTCGGCAACTCGATCCGGCGCGGGCAGCTGGCGCAGGCGTGGCTGCTGACCGGCGTCCGCGGCGTCGGCAAGACCTCGACCGCGCGGATCATCGCCAAGGCGCTGAACTGCGTCGGGCCCGACGGGCAGGGCGGGCCGACGATCGCGCCGTGCGGCGTGTGCGAGCCCTGCGTCGCGATCGCCGCCGGGCGGCACATCGACATCGTCGAGATGGACGCCGCGTCGAACACCGGCATCGGCGACATCCGCGAGATCATCGAGGCGGTGCGCTATGCCGCGGTCAGCGCGCGCTACAAGATCTACATCATCGACGAGGTCCACATGCTGTCGACGCAGGCCTTCAACGGCCTGCTCAAGACGCTCGAGGAGCCGCCGCCGCACGTGAAGTTCATCTTCGCGACGACCGAGGTGCAGAAGCTGCCCGTGACGGTGCTGTCGCGCTGCCAGCGTTTCGACCTGCGGCGCATCCCCGCCGAACAGCTCGCGGCGCATTTCGCCGGCATTGTCGAGGCCGAAGGGGCGACCGCGGACGCGGAGGCGCTGGCGCTGATCGCGCGTGCGGCGGAGGGCTCGGTGCGCGACGGACTGTCGATCCTCGACCAGGCGATCGCGCACGGCAGCGGCAATGTCGAGGCGGCGGCAGTGCGCGACATGCTCGGACTGTCGGATCGCGGCAGCGTGCGCGCGCTGATGGGGCTGATGCTGGCAGGCGATGCCGCGGGTGCGCTGGCGGCGCTGGGCGGTCAGCTCGACCTCGGCACCGACCCGGCGATGATCGTCCAGGAGCTGCTCGGGCTGGTCCACACCGTGACGCGCGCCAAGGTTGCGGGCGACGCGCCGGACCCGGCGATGAGTGCCGAGGAGCGCGAGGCAGTGCAGGGCTGGGCGTCGACGCTGTCGTTCCCGGCGGTCCACCGGCTGTGGCAGCTGCTGCTGAAGGGCCTCGCCGAGGTGCAGACTGCGCCGGTGCCGGGCCAGGCGGCCGAGATGGCGGTGCTGCGCGTCATCCATGCCTCGTCGCTGCCCGATCCGGGAGAGCTAGTGCGGCGGCTGAGCGAGCGCGGCGATGTCAGCGACGCGCCGGTGATGCCCGCCGCCGAACGCCCGCAGGGTGCGACGGTGCAGCAGCTGCGCGAGCCCGCCCCGGCGCCCGAGCCTGCACCGCTGCCGGCCGATTTCGAGGCGCTGGTGCGGCTGTTCGAGACGCGCCGCGAGCCGCGCCTCGCGCATCTGCTCCACGACGAGGTGCGCGTCGTCGACTATGCGCCGCCGCTGCTCAGCATCTCGGGCAGCGCGATGCTGCCCCCCGACTTCGCGCAGCGCATCATGGCGTGCCTGCTGCTCTGGACGGCGACGCGCTGGACTGTGACGATGATTCAGGGGGGGGTGCAGGGCGCGGCCGCGCCGACCATGCACGAGGCCGCCGAAGCGCGGGTCGCTGCCGAGCGCGCCGCGGCGCTCGCCGATCCGGCGGTGCAGGAAATCCTCGCCGCGTTCCCCGACGCCGAACTCACCGACATCAGTTACGAACAACCAAGGAGTGCCGCCGATGCGTAGCATGGAAGACATCATGAAGGCCGCACAGAACGTGCAGGCCGAAATGGCCAAGGCGCAGGAAGCGCTCGACGCGCACGAGGTCGAGGGTGCCGCGGGCGGCGGCCTTGTCACCGTGCGCGCCTCGGCGAAGGGCCGCATCATCGGCCTGACCATCGACCCGTCGCTGTTTCGCGCCGAGGACAAGGAGATGGTCGAGGACCTGATCGTCGCGGCGTTCAACGACGCGCGCGCCAAGGCCGATCAGGTCGCGAATGCCGAGATGGCGAAGATGACTGCCGGGCTGCCGCTGCCGGCGGGGTTCAAGCTGCCTTTCTAAGCCGCCGCGCGGCCGAGCGTAGCGAAGCGAACGCCCTTCGCGTTCGCTGAACAGCGCGCGGACTCGCGCCAGGCCGGCCGGCGGAGCGGCGAGCACCTCGCCGCCCGTCCGACGGCGCGGCTTTGCCGCGACGCCTCAAGCGTTCAAGCACCCGTCGATCGCGTCGTCGCGCACCACGCGGATCCGCTTCTCGATCGCGCGCGCGTGGCGCTTGTTCTTGCGGTCGAGCTTGACCGGATCGCGCTTGACCGGGCTCGGCAGGATCGCCGCGAGGCGCGCCGCCTGGCGCGGCGTCAGCTTCGCCGCGCTGGTCTTGTAATAATGCTGCGCCGCCGCCTCGACGCCGTAGATGCCGGGGCCGAGCTCGGCGATGTTGAGATACACCTCCATGATCCGGCGCTTGGTCCAGATATTCTCGATCAGCACGGTAAAATAGGCTTCGAGCCCCTTGCGCAGCCACGACCGCTGCGGCCACAGGAACGCGTTCTTGGCGGTCTGCTGCGAGATCGTCGAGCCACCACGCAGCTTCTTCGACTTCGCGTTCTTGGCCAGTGCGTCCTCGATCGCACCCAGGTCGAAGCCGGTGTGGGTGCAGAAGCGCGCGTCCTCGGCACCGATCACGGCGCGCGGCATGGCGCGCGTGATCGCGGTCAAGGGCACGAATTCATACTCGACATGCACGCCGCGGACGTTGTCGCGCAGCATCGGGTAGGTCGTCGGCGGATCAAAGTAGCGATACGCGAACGCCCAGGCGATGCTGAGCACCAGCAGCAGCACCGCGAGCAGAAACAACGTCCGAATCAACCAGCCGATCAGCGCCACTTCAACCCCCGCCACTCGCTCCGACCATCGGCAAAGCCGCGCGCGAGGTCAACGCCCGTCGCCTGCCCGGTTCAGGCGCACCAGCACCACGTCGGCCGCCGCGACCCCGGTCGCTTGGGCGCCGTGGGCGGTACCGATGTCGAGCGGGGCTGCGGCCTCGCCGGCGAAGTGGATCGGGCCGTGCGCGGCGGCAAGCCGGAAGCGTGCGCCGCGCCCGCCCGGCCGGGCGTACGACCACGCGCCGCGCACCCAGGGCTCGTGCGACCAGCGGCTGGCGACAAGCGGGCGCAGCCGGGTGCGCCACGTCGCGCCGAGCAGGCCGACCAGTTCGCCGACCATCGCATCGACCGTCGCGGCTTCGCCCGCCGCCTCCAGTTCGGCGGCATAGGGCCCGCCGTAATAGCATTCGATCAGCGGCCAGCCGAAAGGCCGCAGGCGGTGACTCGCCGACCGCTTTTCGCCCGGCCGTCCGCGCATATGGCCATTGACGGGCAGCTCGTCGGCACCCTCGACGGCGAGGAACAGCTTGCCGACATGGCCCATCGGCAGGTCGGCGGCGGCCGCCACGGCGTCGGGCATGTCGGGGAGGAAGCGGATCGCGCCCGACGCCAGCACGCCTGTCGAAACGGTGACGATGACCTGCGCCGCGTCGATCGTCCCGAAGCCGCCGCTCACCGCGACCCCGGCGGGCGTCAGCTCGATCGTAGTGACGGCGCAGTCGAGCCGCACGTCGAGACCAGCGGCGGCGCGCACAACGGCGGTGCCATAGCCCTCGCGCACGCGCCAATTCATGTCCGACGCGGCGCTGTCGAAGGCGTGATGGTCGTGCAGCGAGACGTCGGTGGCGCTCGCCCCGTCGAGATAGCCGATGATCGCGTCGATCGGCCCCGACCAGGGTCCCGCGGCGGGCAGCGCGGCGGCGAGCGGTACGTCGTCACCGGTCGCCAGTCGCGTCACCGCGTCGTCGAAGTCGGCGTAGGCGCGGCCGAACCCGGCGTGGTCGGCGGGCGTCGTGCCGAGGCAGCGCCACTGCATCTCCCATCCGGGGTTGGCGCGGTCGATCGTCAGCCCCGCGTCTTCGGCGATGCCGACCCAGGGATTGCGCTCCGCCGAATGTAGCCAGCCGCAGCCGAGATCGAGCGCCATTCCCTCGCGAACGACGCTATGCGCCCGACCACCGATACGGCCCGATGCCTCGAGCACGACGACCGAGGCTCCTGCGCTCCGCAGCCGGCGCGCCGCCGCGATCCCGGCCGCCCCGGCACCGACGACGACGACGTCCATGCTAGGCGAGTTCGAGCAGCTTCCGCTCGCCCGCCAGCTGGCGGATGCCCTTCTGCAGCTTCTCGAAGGCGCGCACCTCGATCTGGCGGACGCGTTCGCGGCTGATGCCGTATTGCTGCGACAGCTCCTCGAGCGTCTCGGGCTCGTCGACCAGGCGGCGCTGCGTCAGGATGTGCTTCTCGCGGTCGTTGAGGCCCTCCATCGCGTCGAGCAGCATCTCGTGGCGCTGGGTGCGCTCCTGCTCGTCGGCGACCATCGCGTCCTGCAACGGACCCTCGTCGGTCAGCCAGTCCTGCCACTCGCCCTCGCCCTCCTCGCGCAGCGGGGCGTTGAGCGACGTGTCGCCGCCCATCGCCATGCGGCGGTTCATCGAGATGACTTCCTCGTTGGTCACACCCAGCGTGGTCGCGATCTTCTCGACGTCGGCAGGCTTCATGTCGCCGTCTTCCATGGCGTCGATCTTGCCCTTGAGGCGGCGCAGATTGAAAAACAGCTTCTTCTGCGCGGCCGTCGTGCCGATCTTCACCAGACTCCACGAGCGCAGGATATATTCCTGGATCGAGGCGCGGATCCACCACATCGCGTACGTCGCGAGGCGGAAGCCGCGCTCGGCATCGAACTTCTTGACGCCCTGCATCAGGCCGATGTTGCCTTCCGAAATCAGCTCGGCGACCGGCAGACCGTAACCGCGATAACCCATCGCGATCTTGGCGACGAGGCGCAGGTGGCTGGTGACCATGCGCGCGGCGGCCTCGGGGTCCTGATGCTCCTCCCAGCGCTTCGCGAGCATATACTCCTCCTCGGGCGCGAGCAGGGGAAACTTGCGGATTTCACTGAGATAACGGTTCAGTCCGGCTTCGCCGCCGAGGGCGGGGATGCTGGTGATCTTCGCGGGTACGTTGGCCATGACTGACCCCTTTCATTCTTAGTCGGTGTCTCGAACGGAAAGACGACCGATGAGGTCCACTATATCGGCGGGGAGAGGCGAAACAAAAGATAGATTTGCTTGGGTGACGGGATGAACGAACCCCAGTGTCGCCGCATGCAGCGCCTGGCGCGTGAAGCCAGCGCGCTTGCCTTTCGCGCCGCCGTAGAACGGATCGCCGATCAGCGGATGGCCGATCGACGCCATGTGGACGCGGATCTGATGCGTCCGTCCGGTCTCGAGGCGACACTCTATTTGTGCGGCGTTTAACAAGGGCTTAACGGTGTGGTAGTGGGTGACGGCGGCCTTGCCGCGGTCGCCGTCGTTGGGGCCGACGATCGCCATTTTCTGCCGGTTGGCACTGCTGCGCGCCAGCGCGCCTGCAATGCGTCCGGCAGGCGGCGCGGGCACCCCGGCGACCACTGCGGTGTAGCGCCGGTCGACGCTGTGTGCGGCGAACTGCCGCGACAGGCCGACGTGCGCCGGATCGGTCTTGGCGACCACCAGCAGCCCCGACGTGTCCTTGTCGATCCGGTGGACGATGCCCGGCCGCGCGACTCCGCCGATACCCGACAGGCTGCCCTGGCAGTGGTGGAGCAATGCGTTGACCAAAGTCCCGTCGAAGTTGCCCGCCGCGGGGTGAACGACGAGGCCAGCGGGCTTGTCGACGACCAGCAGATGTTCGTCTTCGAAGACGACGACGAGCGGAATGTCCTGCGCCTCGCTGTGCGCCGCGCGGGGTTCGGGGACGTTGACGGTGAAGCTGTCGCCCGCCGCTACCTTCTTGGCGGGGTCGCGCGCCAGTCCGCCGGCACCGCTGACCTCGCCGCTCGAGATCAGCGCCTTCAGCCGCTCGCGCGACAGCGTCGGCACCAGCACGGCGAGGGCACGGTCGAGCCGCCAGCCCGCCATCTCGGCAGTGACTGCCACGCTCACAATCGACTTTTCATCCCCCATCCCCTAGCCCATTTCGGGATGAAGCTGGGGATTTCAAGCAGCGCGGCGGAAGCCATCCTGGCGCATGCGCGGGCCGACCATCCGCGCGAGGCGTGCGGGCTGCTGGTGGGCCGGTCCGGACAGGTCACGCGCATTGTCCCGGCGGACAATGTCGCGGCGCGCCCGCATGCGATCTTCGAGATCGATCCCGCGACCCTGCTCCGCGTCCACCGCGAGGTGCGGGCGAGCGGCGAGGTGGTGCTCGGCCATTATCATTCGCACCCCAACGGCCGTGCCGAGCCGTCGCGCGCCGATGCCGCCCGTGCCGTGACAGACGGGCAGGTCTGGGTGATTGCCGCGAACGACGCACTGACTGCCTGGACTATGACCGCCGAAGACTTCGCGGCCGTGGAACTCGCCTGATGGCGATCGGCGAGGTCAAGTGGTTCAACCGGGCCAAAGGCTTCGGCTTCATCCGCCCCGACCTCGGGCCGAAGGACGTGTTCGTCCATGTCTCGGCGGTGCAGCGCGCAGGCCTCGAGGCGCTCGAGGACGGGCAGCGCATCGAATTCGAACTGACGCAGCTCGGCGATGGCCGGCTGCTCGCTACGGGCCTGCGTCTGCCGCCGCCGCAATGATCGATCTCGCGTCGGCGCATTTCCCCGTCGGCGTGGCGATCGGCGTCGCGGCCGCAGCGCCGGTGGGGCCGATCAACCTGCTCGTCATCCAGCGTGCACTCGGTGGGGAGCGCGGTGCGGCGCTGCTGCTGGGGCTCGGCGGAGCGCTCGGCGACGCGGTGTTCGCGGGTGTCGCGGCGTTCGGGCTGGCGGCGGTGATGCGCATGCTCGACGTTCACGAAGGCCTGATCCGCATCATCGGCGGGATCGTCATGCTGGTCTTTGCGGTGGTGATCTGGCGCGCGGCGCCGCGCCTCGGCGTCATCCGGTCGCGCAGCTCGGCGCCGCGCATGGCGGCGGCGGTGTTCGGCATGACGCTGACCAACCCGGCGACCCTGTTCTTCTTCCTCGGCAGCTTCGGCGCGGTGCGCTTCGCCGGCATCGGCCACGACACGCCGCTGCACCTGTTCAACGCCGGGCTGGTGGTCGCGGGGGTCTTCCTCGGCTCGATGCTGTGGTGGGTGATCGTCAGCTGGGGTGCCATGGCGCTGCGCGGGCGTATCACCGACGGGCATCTGGTCGTACTCAACCACGCGACTGCGATCGTGCTGGCGCTGTTCGGCGTCGTCGCGGTCTATCTGGGAGTGACGGCATGAATGGTCTCGCGGCGCTGCTGATCCGGCGGCTGACGCACGATTTCGCCGGGCCCGTCGGCGCGATGACGACTGTGCTCGAACTTGGCCCGGGCGACGATCCCGAACTGCTGTCGCTGGTCGCCGACAGCGCCACCGGACTCGCCGCGACGCTCAAGCTGTACCGCTTCATCGCGACGCCCGAGGACGGGCCGGTGGCGAGCGCCACGGTGCGCGCCTTGCTCGCCGACTGGCTGACGGCGCGCGGCGGCCCGGCGCTCGACCTGTCCGACACCGGCGAGTGGCCCGGCCCAGTGGCGCGGCTGACTGCGGCGTTAGCGATGATCGCGACCGATGTCCGCGCGCCGACTCTGACGGTGACGATGGGGCGCGTCGTCCTGTCTGCGCCGCTCGCCGACGAGCTGGCGCGCGTGCTTGGCGGCGAGCCTGCCGCAACGCCGCGAGAGGCGCTCGCGGGGCTGGCGGCGAGCGAGGCTGCGGCAGCCGGCCTGACGATCGGCGTCGCGGCGGATGCGCTGACCGTCTACCAGGGCAGCGCCTTGCCGCTGTAATCGACGAAGCCCGCGTCCTTGCCGGCGGTCAGCCCGGCGATGACCTTGCGCAAGCCGGCGACCGAATCGGCGATCTCCAGCGGCGCGTTGCCGCCGCCCATGTCGGTCTTGACCCAGCCGGGGTGGAGCGCCGCGACCGCGATGCCGCGTGCCCGCCATTCGAGCGCAAGGTTCTGCATCCCCATGTTCAGCGCCGCCTTCGACATGCGGTAGCTGTAGGCACCACCGGCGCCGTTGTCGGCGATCGACCCCATCAGCGAAGACAGCGAGACGAAGGTGCCGCCGTCCTTGAGCCGCTCACCGAGCGTGGCGGCGACGAGCAGCGGCCCCAGTGCGTTGACCGTCATGACGCGCGTCCAGTTCGCCGGGTCGATCGACGCGACCTTGGGCTCCTGCGACCCGACGCCGGCGTTGACGACGATCAGGTCGGCCGCGAACTCGGGCAGGGCGGCCAGCGACGATGCGTCGCCGGTGTCGGCGATGGCCGTCGTGACGCCCGCGACGCCGTCGAACTGACCGGCATCCTCGGCCTTGCGGACGGTCGCGAGCACCTGCCACCCGTCGGCGGCGTAGCGGGTTGCGAGCTCGCGCCCGATGCCGCGGCTGGCTCCGATGACGATGACGTTCGGCATGGTATTACTCCCATAGGTGACGCGGCGGCTGCTCTTCGCCTATGAACGCAACGCGTCAAGGTGGCGCGGAGGCGCGTGAAACTTGGGCGTGTGGAGCAGCGTGATCGGCACCGCTGCCGGGCTGTTGCTCGGCGCGGGTAGCGGTGCGAGCAACGCGCCCGCCTCGCCACGCCGCGCGATCACGACCCAGCGCGGCCAGGTCAGCTTCACCATCGCGGCGATCGCGCTGGCGGCCAAGATGGCGCGTGCCGACGGCGTCGCCAGCGCCAAGGAGTTCGCGACCTTCGAGCGCCTGTTCGAGGTGCCGGCGCACGAGCGCGCCAATGCCGCGCGCTTCTACCGCCTCGCGCAAGGGTCGACGGCGGGGTTCGAGACCTATGCCAACCAGGCGGCAGGGCTGCTCGGCCTGGGATCGCCGGTGCTCGAGGATCTGCTCGAGGCGCTGCTGCTGATCGCCCGTCACGACGGCTTTCACGTCGGCGAGGATGACTTCCTGTGCGAGGTCGCGCGGCGCTTCGGCTTCGACGCCGCCGCCTATGCCCGCATCCGTGCCCGCCACGACGCGTCGGTGCCCGACGATGCCTGGACGGTGCTGGGGGTGCCGCCGGGGAGCGATGCCGCGACGGTGCGCGCGGCGTACCGCGAGCTGGTCAAGACCTACCACCCCGACCGCCACATCGCCGCCGGCCTGCCGATCGAGTTCGTGCGGGTCGCCGAGACGCGCATGGCGGCAATCAACGGGGCCTACGCCAGCCTGCGGGACGCAGCCGGGCGTGACGCGCCATGAGGAAGCCGCACCTCGCGCTGATCCTGCTGATCGACCTGATCTGGGCGTTCAACATCGTCGCGATCAAGATCTCGATCGAGGCGATCCCGCCGCTGATAGCGGTGACGCTGCGCTATTGCATCGTGCTGGCGGTCTGCCTGCCGTGGCTGCGCTGGCTGCCCGGGCGGATGGTCGCGGTGCTCGGCACCGGGCTGATCGCGGGCGCGCTTTTCATGGGGGTCGGCGCGCTGGGTTTCGCTGCCGCCGACAATGTCTCGGCGCTCGCCATCGCAGGCCAGGCGGGTGTGCCGTTCAGCCTGATTCTCGCGGTGATCTTCTACAAGGAGCGTATCCGCTGGGTGCGCATCACCGGCATCCTGCTCAGCTTCGCGGGCGTCGGCGTGTTGGTGTTCGACCCGCACATCGTCGACGAGCGGCTCGGGCTGATCCTGACGCTGATCGCGGCATTGTGCTGGGCGATCGGCAACATGCTCTTCCGGCGCCTGCAAGGGGTGTTCGTGCTGACCATCCACGGCTGGCTGGCGCTGGTAAGCATCCCCGTGCTGGCGGCGTGCAGTATGATCTTCGAACCCGGCGCACTCGCCGGGGTGCGCGACGTGCCCCCGCACATCTGGGGCTGGCTCGCCTATTCGGCGATCGGCGCATCGCTGATCGGACACGGCGGCATGACCTGGCTGTTCCAGCGCTACCCGGTGTCGACGGTGTCGCCGCTGACCCTGCCGACGCCTTTGCTCTCGGTGATCGTCGCGGCGGTGGTGTTCGGCAACCCGATCACGCCGATCATGGTCGCGGGCGGGCTGGTGACGCTGACCGGCATCGCGATCATCACGCTGCGCACCGCGCAGGCCCGCGACAGGGAGGAGGTCAAGTGATCGAGTGCCTGAGCCCGAACTTCAACGAGCGTGCGCAGCCGGTCTGCATGATCGTGCTGCACTATACCGGCATGCAATCGGGCGACGCCGCGATCGCCTGGCTCGCCAATCCGGAGTCGAAGGTCTCGGCGCACTATGTCGTCGCCGAGGACGGGCAGGTCGTCCGCATGGTCGACGAGGCCAACCGCGCGTGGCACGCCGGGCGCTCGTTCTGGCGCGGCATCACCGACGTGAACTCGGCGAGCGTCGGCATCGAGATCGTCAACCCGGGGCACGAGTTCGGCTACCGCCCCTTTCCCGCGCCGCAGATGGACGCGGTCGAGGCGCTGGTCGCAGGCATCGCGTCGCGCCACCGCGTCGCGCCGGGCATGGTCGTGGGGCACAGCGACATCGCGCCGGTGCGCAAGCAGGACCCGGGCGAGCTGTTCGACTGGCCGCGCCTGGCGCGCGCGGGGCTTGCGCTGACCATCCCCGATGCCGGGTTCGACCCGCGCTGGAGCGATACCGGCGTCATCGCCGCGCTCGGGCGCTTCGGCTACGACGTCAGCGAGCCCAAGGCCGCAGTGGTGGCGTTCCAGCGGCGCTTCCGCCCGGCGAACGTCGACGGCACGATCGATGCCGAGACGCGCGGGCTACTCTTCGGGCTGTTGCGCGCTCAGTCCTGAGGCGGCGGCGAGGTGTAGGCAGCGTTGGCCTTGTCGCCGCCGAGACCGCCGGGGAGCACGGGGGCCTTGGCGACTTCCTCCGTCGGCGTCAGCGGCGCATCGCCGACCTTGACCTCGAAACCCTTGTCGGCGGCCTTTTGGTACTCGCCGAGACCCTGGCGGACGGTCGAGCAGCCGGCGAGGGCGACGAGCAGGATGAGAACGGGTGCGCGCATGGTTCCACTAGAGCCGTCGCCGCCCGCTTGGCAAGTATCGCCTCCGCGCCTATGCGGGCGTCGCGCGCCAGAGGATCGGACGGCCGCCGCCACGCGAGTGGGGGAGGAAAGTCCGGGCTCCACGCAACGACGGTGCCGGGTAACCCCCGGCGGGGGCGACCCCAGGGACAGTGCCACAGAGAGCAGACCGCCGATGGCCTTTCGGGGCACAGGCAAGGCTGAAAGGGTGGGGTAAGAGCCCACCGCGCGGAGGGTAACCCGAGCGGCCAGGTAAACCCCACCGGGAGCAAGACCGCATAGGGGCGGCGTGTGGGGTTTCGGCTCCGCAGGGCAGGAAGCGGCCCAGTCGCCCGGGTTGGTTGCTTGAGGCGGCTGGTAACAGTCGCCCTAGAGGAATGGCCGTCCAGGGGGTCCGCCCCCGGACAGAACCCGGCTTACAGATCCTCTGGCGCGCAGCGCGGCGCGGTCGCGTGCCGCGACCCGACTCGCGCAAGCGCGGCCGGCGGGTCGGCGGCAGGTCCGCCGAACCCGTCCGACGGCGCGGCTTCGCCGCGACGCCCTTACTTCGTCAACTTCGCCGCCACCGCCGCATTGCCCTGATCCGCAGCCACGCTCGCCGCCGTCCGCCCGCTCGCGTCCGCTGCACGGGGATCGGCCCCCGCAGCGATCAGCATGTCGATCTGCGCGGTGCGGCCGAACAGCGCCGCCATCATCAGTGCGGTCTGCCCTGCCTTGTTGCGCGCGTTCACGTCGCAACCCGCCTTCAGCAGGCGTGCGGCGAGCGCGTCGTGGCCGCGGAAGGCGACGCCCATTTGCGCGGTGTTGCCCTGGTCGCGGTCGGGGAGGCAGGGGTCGGCCTTCGCGGCGATCAGCGCGTCGAGCACCGCCGGCTGGTCGTTGTAGGCGGCCAGGATGAGCGCGGTGAAGCCGCGCGCGTCGCGGGCGTTGACGTCGGCGCCCGCCGCGACGAGGGCGGGCACGAGGTCGGCCCGCCCCAGCTTCGCGGCATCGAACAGCAGCGCCTGGGCCCGCTCGGGGGTCGGCACCTCGGCGGCCATCGCAACGCTCGACACGAGCAGCAGGACCGCGCCCAAGGGCGCAAGGAGTCTCAGCATCAGCAGCACTCGGTTAGGCACGGGGCGCTGCATGACGACACAACGCCCCGTGACGGGTCTCAGTTCGACGCGACTTGCGCCGGGTTCGCGGCGGCGTACTCGCGGACCGCGCGGGCGACCTCGGGCATCGCCACCCGTACCGTGCCCGCCAGCTTGGTGCCGAGGTCAGCGTCGGCCTGGTAGAAGTAGCTGACGATGATCGTCCGCGTGCGGTCGTCGCGAACCTGGCCCAGGTCGCCCGACAGGTTGGTGATCAGGTCGGCCTTGTCGGCAGCGCTGAGCCCCCGGATGAAGACGCCGGCCTGGGTGAAGACGTCGGTCTTGCTGATCGGCCGGGCATCGACGACGCCGCTCAGCGTCGCGGTCGAGGCGCGGTAGCGGTCGGGGGTCGCCTTGGGCGCGACGACGCTGGGGAAGTAATTGACGTTCGCCGACCGCTCGCTCGACGCCAGCGCGCCGTCCTGGTTGTTGTTGACGACCTTCACCCGCGGCGCGTTGATCGGCAGGCTGAGCGCGTTGGCGCCGACCCGGTAGCGCTGCGTGTCGGCGTAGGAGAACAGCCGCCCCTGAAGC
This sequence comes from Glacieibacterium frigidum, assembly GCF_007097155.1. Classification (GTDB taxonomy): domain Bacteria; phylum Pseudomonadota; class Alphaproteobacteria; order Sphingomonadales; family Sphingomonadaceae; genus Glacieibacterium; species Glacieibacterium frigidum. The sequence continues at coordinate 668,488 of NZ_VJWA01000002.1, read as the reverse complement.
ATGCGGTCGGGCGACGCCTCGATCCCCGGCACCATGTTCGACGGTGCGAACGCCGACTGCTCGGTCGATTCGAAGAAATTGTCGGGCACCTTGTCGAGGGTCAGCGTGCCGACCTTGGTGAAGGGCACGCCCAGCCATTCCTTGGTGTCGTCGAAGCCGTTGTAGGGCAGCGCCGCGACCTGCTCGGGGGTAAGCGTCTGGACCATCAGGTCCCACTTCGGGAAATCCTTGGCGGCGATCGCGCCGTACAGGTCGTCGGTCAGGTAGTTGAAGTGCGCGGCGTTCGCCTGCGCGCCGTTGAGGTTCTTGACCCCCTGCTTGCTGATCCAGCGGAACTTGGCGAAGGTCACGTTGCCGTCGGCGTCGACCAGCTTGAAGGCGTGGACGCCGTTGCCGTCCATCGTGCGGTACGACGCGGGCGTGCCGAGGTTCGAATAGACGTGCGCCAGCATGTTGACCGCCTCGGGCGTCGCCGAGAAAAAGTCGAAGAAGCGGTTGGGGTCCTGCTTGTTGGTGATCGGCGACGGCTTCAGGCTGTGGATCATGTCCGGGAACTGGATCGCGTCGCGGATGAAGAAGATCGGCAGGTTGTTGCCGACGAGGTCCCAATTGCCCTGATCGGTGTAGAACTTGACCGCAAAGCCGCGCGGATCGCGCAGGTTCTCGGGGCTGCCGTTGGGGTGGATGACGGTCGAGAAGCGCACGAACACTGGTGTCGTCTTGCCGGCCTTGAATAGCGAGGCGCGGGTGAACTTGCCCAGGTCGGCGGTCGCGGTGAACGATCCTGCAGCACCGGTACCCCGGGCGTGGACGACGCGCTCGGGCACGCGCTCGCGGTCGAAGCGCGCCAGCTTCTCGATCAGCGTCGTGTCCTCGAGCAGCACGCCGCCGTTTTCGCCGGCGGTGCGCGAATTGCGGTTCTCGCCGATCGGCGCGCCGTTATCGCGGGTCAGTTGCGGCATCGACTGAGCCAAGGCGGCGGTGCCGACGGTCAGCGTCAGCAGCAGTGCGAGCGGACGGATCATGGTAAACTCCCCATAGTTTCCGGGATGATACCCGGTTGATGGGAAGAGCTTCGGCGATAAGCTGTGATTGTGGAAGCGGAATAGTCTGGTCAGACTAATCGACTGGGGCGATCAGACTCGGCGCGCATCATATTTGGCGATCAGCTCGATGGCAGGTGTGTGCCCGGCCTTGGCGAGGCGCTCGAGGATCTTGCGGCCCTTGCGGTAATTGGGTTTGGCGGCGCGGCCCTCGATGTGGAGCAGCGCGCGCGACACCTGCGCCTCGGGCAGTCCGGTCACGTCGGGACCGGTGCGGATCGGCAGAACGGTGCCAGCCGCGCCGTTGATGCCGGGCGAATAGACGTAGATCGTGCCGAGCCGCGCGGCGCCGGCAGCCTCGTACAGTTCCTCCGCCGCGGCGACGTCGCGGGCGATGCCGTCGCCGTTTTCGAGGCGGCGGCCGAGTTCCCACTGCATGCGCTTGTCGCCGGTCGCGGCCCAGCAGCGCACGTCCTCGGTCGGCATCCGCCCGCGAAAGGTCGCGACGAGCAGCCCGATATTGCCCGCCGCGTCGGCAATGATCGCAGCGATGCGCTCGGTCTGCGCGGGCGGGCAGGCGGCGCGCTTGGCGGTTGCCACGCCGGGGACGAGCAGCAGCGCGGCGACGGCGAGCCGCAGCACGTCAGACGCCCGTGACGACGACCGTCGTGCCCTCGACGCGGACGACGCGCGCGCGGCTGCCGACGGGCAGGTCGGGGCCACTCGCGCTCCACGGCGAATCGCCGACTTGGACGCGGCCGGTGCCGCCCGCGATCGGCTCGACGACGGTGACGAGCGTGCCGATCATGCGCGTCGCGCGGTCGTTCAGCTCGGGGTCGCGGCTCGTCGTCGGGTGGGCGCGCAGCCAGGCGCGGCCGACCAGTACCGATGTCGTCGCGAGGCCGGCGAACAGCAGCAGCTGCGCGGTCCAGGGCGGCGCGATCACCGCGGCGATCCCTGCGCTGACCACCGCCGCGCCCGCCAGCCAGATCATGAAGGCGCCCGGCGACAGTATCTCCAGCCCCGCAAGCACGGCGGCAGCCGCGAGCCAGACCCAGGGCGTCAGGACGAACCCGCTCATCGCGGCACGCGTGGGACGCTGACCGGGGGTGCGTCGGCGGCGTCGGGCCGGATCGCCTTGACCAGTTCGCCGATGCCGCCCAGCGAGCCGACCAGCGCCGACGCCTCGATCGGCATGAAGATCGTCTTGGCGTTGGGCGAGGTCGCGAACGCCTGCATCGCCTCGACGTATTTCTGCGCGACGAAATAGTTGAGCGCCTGCGGGTTGCCCCCGGCAATCGCGTTCGACACCATCTCGGTCGCCTTGGCCTCGGCCTCGGCGGCGCGCTCGCGTGCCTCGGCGTCGCGGAACGCGGCCTCACGCCGGCCCTCGGCCTTCAGGATCTCGCCCTGCTTGGCACCCTCGGCACGCAGGATCTCGCTGGCCCGGCTGCCCTCGGCTTCCAGGATGTTGGCGCGCTTCTCGCGCTCCGCCTTCATCTGGCGGCCCATCGCGTTGACGATATCGGCGGGCGGGCGGATGTCTTTCAGTTCGACGCGGGTGATCTTGATGCCCCATGGCTCGGTCGCGGCATCGACGACGATCAGCAGCTTGGCGTTGATTTCGTCGCGCTTCGACAGCGTCTCGTCGAGGTCCATGCCGCCCATCACGGTGCGCAGGTTGGTCGTCGTCAGGTTGACGATGGCATTGAACAGGTCACTGACCTCGTAGGCCGCCTTGGCCGCGTCGAGCACCTGGTAGAAGACTACGCCGTCGACCGAGACGATGGCATTGTCCTTGGTGATGATCTCCTGCCCCGGGATGTCGAGCACCTGCTCCATCATGTTGATCTTCCGCCCGATGCGGTCGACGAATGGGATGATCAGGCTGAAGCCCGGGCGCAGCGTCATGGTGAAGCGGCCGAAGCGCTCCAGCGTATATTCGAAGCCCTGGCGGACGACGACGACCGCCTGGCTGACCGCGAAGACCGCGACGATCAGCAGCAGAATCGCAAAAATACTCTCGGTCACCGGTCATTCTCCAACGATATCTGGCCTTATAGCGCCACCGCTGGCAGGGAATGAGCGAAATCGGAGAGCCGTCTTGGACCAGCGCCCGCGCCGCACCCTGCTGTATTTGCCCGCCAGCCGCGCCAGTGCGGTGGCCAAGGCGCGGACGCTCGATTGCGACGCGGTGATCCTCGATCTGGAGGACGCTGTCGCCCCCGATGCCAAGCCCGGCGCGCGCGACGCGGCGGCGGAAGCACTCGACGGCCAATGGGGACACCGCGAGATCGCGGTTCGCGTCAACGCGCTCGGCACCGTCTGGTCGATCGGCGACTTCGCGATGGTGGCGCGCGCGCGGCCCGACGCGGTGGTGGTGCCCAAGCTCAACAGCGCCGCCGATGCGGCGGCGGCGGTCGCGGCGGCCGGCGGCGTGCCGGTGTGGGGGATGATCGAGACGCCCGCTGGCCTGCTCGACGCCGCCGCCATCGCCGCGACCCCGGGGGTGACCGCGCTGCTGGCGGGCTTCGCCGATCTGGCGGCCGACCTGCGCCTGCGCCCGGACGCGGCGCGAACGCCCCTGCACCATGCAATGAGCATCATCGTCTGTGCCGCGCGCGCCGCGGGCATCCTGGCGTTCGACGGGGTGTTCACCGACATCCGCGACGACGCGGGCCTCGCGGCGGAGGCGGCACAGGGGGTGATGTTCGGCTTCGACGGCAAGACCATCGTCCACCCCGGACAGGTCGCGACGGTCAATGCCGCCTTTGCCCCGAGCGCGGCGGAGATCGACCACGCGCAGCGCCTGATCGCGGCGCACGCCGCCTCGCCGGACGGGGTGACGACACTCGACGGCAAGATGGTCGAGGTCCTCCATGTTGCTGCAGCGCAGCAAATGCTGGCGCGCGCCGCGGCAATTTCGGCGCGCTAACGTACTAAGTCGTTGCGGCAGCGTGCCGCAGTGCGGCGTAAGCTGAACGTCAGCGGAACAACTCGGGCACATCGCCGTTGTGTGGGGGTACCGTTCGGTACAGGTCCGGGTGCGGACCACTCGACATAGTCAGCTTGTTCCGGGAGCTCCGATGACGGACTTCGCCGTGCCCTCAGTGGCGCGTACCATCCAAGGCGGACCGGCCGGGGCCCAGCGCCCGACATTGCTCGTGCTATCGCACCTCCGCTGGGATTTCGTGACCCAGCGCCCCCAGCATCTGATGACCCGCGCGGCGCGCGATTTCGACGTGATCTTCTTCGAGGAGCCGCTGTGGGACGACGCCGCGGCGCCGGGCGTCGACGATCGTCAGCGCGACGGCGGCATCCGCGTCGTCCAGCCCCTGCTGCCGCACGGCACCGACACCGCCGCCGCGGTCGACTATCAGCGCGGCTTGCTCGACCGGCTGGTCGCGCGTGTGTCGGGCTCGCTGATCCTGTGGTTCTATACGCCGATGGCGCTGCCGTTCGCGCGCCACCTCGCTGCCGACCTGATCGTCTTCGACAAGATGGACGAGCTGTCGGCGTTCCAGAACGCCCCGCCGCTGTTGCTGGCGCTGGAGCAGGAGCTGCTCGAGCTCGCCGATGTCGTGTTCACCGGCGGTGCGTCGATGCACGAGGCGGCTGCCCACCGGCACGAGAATATCCATTGCTTCCCGTCGTCGATCGACGCCGCGCATTTCGCGAAGGCACGTGAGGGTGGCCTCGACGATCCTGCCGACCAGGCGGGCATCGCCGAGCCGCGAATCGGTTTTTTCGGCGTCATCGACGAGCGCTTCGATATCGGGCTGCTGCGCGAGGTCGCGACTGCGGCGCCCGAGATGCAGTTCGTGATGATCGGGCCGGTCGTAAAAATCGATCCTGCCAGCCTGCCGCAGGCGGCGAACATTCACTGGCTGGGCGGCAAGACCTATGCCGAGCTGCCCGCCTATCTGGCGGGTTGGCACGTCGGCTGGATGCCGTTCGCAATCAACGACGCGACGAAGTTCATCTCTCCGACCAAGACCCCCGAATTCCTCGCGGCCGGCTTGGCCGTTGTGTCGACCGCGATCCGCGATGTTGTCCGCCCCTACGGCGAGGCAGGCCTCGTCGAGATCGCAGCGACGCGCGACGAGACGCTGACCGCCTTTGCCAAGGTGCTCGGCCGGCCGCGCCGCGACTGGCTGGCGGCGGTCGATGCGCACCTCGCGCAAGGCTCGTGGGACAAGACCTGGGACGCGATGCGCGCCCAGATGAACGTGATTTTAGGTGGCACCACGGTGCCGGGCAGGGAGATGGCGGATGTTTGACTGGGTAATCGTCGGCGCAGGGTTCGCCGGTGCGACGCTGGCCGAACGCATCGCCACCGAACGCGACGAGAAGGTGCTGGTCATTGACCGTCGCCCGCACATCGGCGGCAACGCCTATGACCGCTACAACGAGGACGGCCTGCTGGTGCACCAGTACGGTCCGCACATCTTCCACACCAACAGCCAGATGATCTTCGACCATCTGTCGAAGTTCACCGAGTGGCGGAAGTACGAGCATCGCGTGCTCGGCAAGGTCGACGGCATGGAAGTGCCGATCCCGATCAACCTCGACACGGTCAACATGCTGTACGGCCTGAACCTGACCAGCGAGGAGCTGCCGGCGTGGTTCGCGTCGAAGGCCGAGAAGGTCGAGGAGATCAAGACGTCGGAGGATGTCGTCGTCTCGGTGGTCGGCCGCGAGCTGTATGAGAAGTTCTTCCAGGGCTACACGCGCAAGCAGTGGGGCATGGACCCGAGTGAGCTCGACAAGTCGGTGACCGCGCGCGTGCCCACGCGCACCAACCGCGACGACCGCTATTTCACCGACGAGTTCCAGTACATGCCGCTGCACGGCTATACGCGGATGTTCGAGACAATGCTCGACCACCCGAACATCAAGGTGATGACGCAGACTGATTACCAGGACATCCGCAACGAGGTGAGCTTCAAGCGGCTGATCTGGACCGGCCCGGTCGACGAGTATTTCGGCTTCCGCCACGGCAAGCTGCCGTATCGCAGCCTGAAGTTCCGGCACGAGACGCTCGATGTCGAGCAGGCGCTGCCGACGGGCACGGTGAACTACCCGCAGACCGAGGATTACACCCGGATCAGCGAGTACAAGCACATGACCGGGCAGGTGCACCCCAAGACGGCGATCACCTACGAGTACCCGAGCGCAGAGGGTGACCCCTATTACCCGATCCCGCGCCCGGAGAACGCCGAGCTGTACAAGAAGTACGAACGCCTCGCGATGGCGACGCCCAACGTCTGGTTCGTCGGTCGTCTGGCGACGTATCGCTATTACAACATGGACCAGGTGACGGGCCAGGCGCTCGCGACCTTCCGCCGGATCCAGGAGGCGCTGCCGGTTGGCGGTGATGTGATCGCTATGCCACGGGTTGTCGCGGCTGAGTAAGTCGCAGCGCGGCCGAGCTTAAGCGGGAATTTGCACTTCGCGAATTCCCGCTTGGGCGCGGACTCGCGCAAGACGGGCCGGCGAGTGCGCGCGCGCATCTCGACCGACGCCAGCGGCGGCTTTGCCGACCGCCCTTTTCTTACTTTCCGACCAAATTCCGCACCGGCTCGCCTGTGGCGAGCCGCCCGACATTCTCCGCGAATAACTTAAAGATCCGCCCCGGCGTCCCCGCCGAGCTCCACGCGACATGCGGCGTGATCCGCACGTTCGGCGCACTCCACAGCGGATGACCTGTCGGCAGCGGCTCCGGATCGGTCACGTCCAGTGACGCCGCCCCGACTTGCCCGGACATTAAAGCCTCGATCAGCGCGCCAGTGTCGACGATCCCGCCGCGTGCGATGTTCACCAGATGCACCCCGCGCCGGCACTTCGCGAACGCTACAGCGTCGAGCAGCCCTGCCGTTTCGGGTGACAGCGGCGCCGCGATGACCAGATGATCGGCGCGCGCCAGAACGGCCTCAAGCGGCACGATCTCCACCCCCTCGGGCCCCGCCCCGCCGCTACGCCGCGACGCGACGACCCGCGCGCCGAACGCCTGCGCGAGCTTCGCGACGCGCGCCCCGATCTCGCCCATGCCGATCAGGCCGACCGTCTTGCCGTCGAGGCTGCCGAGCGGGTTCTGCACCATCGCGTCCTGCGCCACCCACGCGTCGCCGTCGCGTACCTGCATCGCGGGCAGGCGCTTCTCGTGCATCAAGATGACCGTCAGCACATATTCGGCGATCGGCCCGGCGCTGGTGCCTGCTGCGGTCGCGACCTGCGGTGCCTCGAACAGCCATTCGGGGTAGCCGTCGATGCCCGACGAGGCGATCTGCACCAGCTTGACCTGCCCCGGCCAGCCGGCGGGGCGGGGGGCGTCGGCGTGGCTCTCGTCGTCGCTGCCGTGCAGCGCGAAGATGACGTCTACATCGGTCGGCAGCCCCCAGCGGTCGGCGGTATCGATCGCCCGCACGTCGCCGATCGCGGGATGCTGCGTCAGCAGCGTGGCAGTGGCAGGGGCGAAGTGATGCGCGACGGAAAAACTCAACTTATGATCGCCTTCAGTCGTGGGTTGTCCGCGAGGGTCGCGAGGTCGTTGTTATAGCCCGTCGCGTCGGTCAGTTCGGCCAGCCGCTTCGCATAGCCCGGATCGATCGCCACCGCACGCTCGGCGGCATACAGCGCCTCGCCCTCGACAGGCCCCTGCGCGGCGGCGTCGCCGGCGAGTTCGGCGTGCATCTGGCCGTAGGCGGCGGCGAGGTAGAACCAATAGTCGGCGCGCTCGGTGGCACTTGTGGTGGCGAGCGCGCGGCCGATGGCGATCGTCTGCTCGAACCCGGCGTTGGCCGTGTCGAACAGCGATTTCTGCATCACCGCGATCGCGTCGGGGATGGTCACCGCGCCCTTGTCGGCGATTTGCGTCGCCAGAACTCCACTGTGGGGCCCGCTCGCGGCGGCCGCCTTGACGACATTCGCGCCGGGGCCGGTCAGCACCTCCTCGGCCTCGCGGAAGCCCGCGACGAGTTCGATGCGCGTGTGGAGGTAGAGGTACAGGAACCCGACGACGGCGCCGAGGATCAGTAGCAGCGGCCCCATGACCGGCAGGCTGCCCGCGCTGGGGTTGGCGGCGCTGCCGTACAGATGCGCGTGGGTCTCGAGGAAGTCGCGAAAGCCGATCAGCCCGTCGTTGATATTGCCGAGCTGCGTCAGGCCGATGCCGATCAGCATCGTCGTCAGCCAGTCCGACACCCGGCTGACATTGTCGTTGCCGCCGAGCAGCCGCTTGGGCGAGCCCTCGGTCGGCTCGGCATCGAGCAGGCGCGGCACCGCGAACAGGAAGCCGACGACCGCGCCGCACAGCGCCGACGACAGGAAGATCAGCACGCCGATGCCAAGCCCGCCCGCGCCGCCGCGCCCCAGCGCAAGCATCGCCGCGAGCAGCGCGACGCCGGTCGCGATGGCCAGGTTGCGCATCAGCGGGCGCAGGTGCCGCTGAAGGTCGATCGCCTTGGTCGCCATGCGCTCCCCCGGGTTGCGGTTGCGATGTTGGAACGGCTCCGGCGGCCGAGTCAACCGCCGGGCGGCGGGGGGAAGGCGAGCGGCGCGACCGCGGCGCCCGGCGATCCGGCGGTCACCGCCGCGTAGATCGCCGTTCCCGCCGGACTGTAGGTCAGCAGCTCGGTCAGCAGCGTCGCCGCGAGGATCGTGCCGACGCCCCAGTGCCACGCGGGATGGACCTTGCCCGTCCGCCGCAGGTCGGCGACGGCACCGGCGAGCGGGAACAGCAGCGACACCGCGACCGTCGCCTCCCAGGCGTAGGGCGCGAGCAGCGGCATCGGCAGCAGCCGCCCCAGCCCGGGCCCGAGCAGCACCGCCATGCCGCACAGGTGCAGGCGGCGATGCCAGTCGGTCTGCCGCCGCCAAACGATCGCCGCGCCGGTCAGCCCTGCGAAGGTCAGCAACGAGACGGGATCGAAGATCAGGAACTGAAGCGGCGTGAAGAAGAACGGCACCCCGCCACGCCGGACCAACGCGAGCGTGACCAGGCAGCCCAGCACGACCATCGCAACCATCCACCACGGCGCGATCCAGCCGACGCGGCGGTGCCAGTCGCGCCGTCCGGTCGCGGCGGTCGCGGCCTGCGCCCCGTAAAGCGCGAGCCAGCCCATGAAGACGAGAGCGTGGGCATGGACAAGCGGCGGCGCGTCGAAACTCGACCGGCCCGCCGCCAGCTGGACGCTGAAGCCGGCGATGACCACGACGACCATCAACAGCGCGGCGCGTACGAAAAAACGATTGTCCGTAGCTTGGCCCAGCGGCCGCCCTGCCAGTGTCGCCATGTCCACGTTTCCCGCCTTGAACGGCGGGATTTGCAGTCGTTACGGGAGGCGAGTCAATCGGGTCTGGGCAGCTGCGATTCGCCCAGCCCACGAAAAAGGGGCCCGCGTTACCGCGAGCCCCTCGTTCAGTTTCGCAGTCTCAGAGCGCGGTGAGGTTGATCGCCGCCTGCTTGCCGCGACGGTCCTCTTCGAGCTCGAACGACACGCGCTGGCCTTCGCCGAGGCCCGACATGCCGGCGCGCTCGACGGCCGAGATGTGGACGAAGGCATCGGGGCCGCCGTCTTCGCGCTGGATGAAGCCGAAGCCCTTGGTGCCGTTGAAGAACTTGACCGTGCCCTCGACGCGCTCGCCGGGGGTGCCGCCACCGCCGCCGCCCGAGAACTCGCGGCTCGCGCCGCCGTAGCCGCCGCCGCGCGGACCGTCGTTGCCGCGCGGGGCGCCGAAGCCGCCCGCATCGCGGTCACGCGGGGGCGCACGGTCGGTGACCGGCATCGGCTCGCCGTCGATGACCAGGTCGGTCGCCGAGACGCGGCCGTTGCGCTCCGTCAAAGTGAATTCGAGCGGCTGGCCGTCGGCGAGACCCGTCAGGCCCGCCTGTTCGACTGCCGAGATGTGGACGAACACGTCCTCGCCGCCGTCATCGCGAACGACGAAGCCGAAGCCCTTCTGTGCGTTGAAGAACTTGCAGACGCCCTTGGCGGTGCCGAGGTTGATGCCGGGGCCCATGTCGCGCGGCGGACGCGGGCCGCCGAAACCACCGCCACCGGGACGGCCACCGAAGCCGCCGCCGCCGCCGGCCGGGCGACCACCGAAGCCGCCGCCGCCGCCGCCGCCGAAGCGGTCACCACCGCCGCCGCCGAACCGGTCGCCGCCTCCGCCACCGAAGCGGTCGCCGCCGCCTTCGAACTGGTCGAAACCACGCTCGCGCTTGTCGAAGCCACCACCACGTCCGGGACCGCGCCCGCGCTTATCGAAACCCATGTCAGTTCAGTCTTTCGCTTGTCGTCTGGAAGTCTAGTCGCACGTCGTCGTGAATGTTCGGCGCCGGTCGCAGTTCCCGTGGAATGATACGCCGACGCGACCATCGCGCCGAAACCGCACCGCTCCGACTCCGCGCATATCAGCGAATCGATGCACAGGCGAGCCAATAAAGTGCGGAACCCCTTCGTCGCGCCACCGGTTCACCGACGCAACAGCACAGACAATCGAGGACGACCATGGCACGCGCAGCACCCGACGCCGCCCCGAAAGGCACACACAAGGACCCGTACCGAAACCTGGGCGGCGCCGAGCGCGCGATCTCGGTCGCACTCGGCACGGTCTTCGGCATCGCCGCGACCCAGTCGAAAGGGCCGCTCGGCATCCTGTTCGGCGTCGCGGGCGGCGCGCTGGTCGCCCGCGGCGTCAGTGGCGCCGACCCGGTCAAGCGCCTGCTCGGCACCGAGCCCGACGAGCGCGCCTATGCGAAGCAGCAGGGCTGGTCGTCGGCCACCAAGGCGCCGCGCTCGGTGACGGTCAACGCATCGCGCGAGGAAGTCTGGGAGGTGCTGCGCGAGGTCGAGCGCTGGCCGTCCTTCATGGTCAACATCGCGTCCGCCTCCAGCGACGGTACGCGCCTGAACTTCGTCAGCGAAGGCCCGACCGGCCCGGTGTCGACCGCAGCGACGATCGTCGCCGACGTGCCGAACCAGAAGTTCGCGTGGGAGAGCGACAAGGGCGCGACCAACCCGAACAACGGCGAGTTCGAGCTGCGCGACGCCCCCGGCGGCCGCGGTACCGAGATTCACGCCAAGATCGCCTACGAGCCCGTCGGCGGTAGCCTGGGGCGCTATGCAGCGAAGTTCACGCAGCGCGAGCCCGGCATCCAGCTGCGTCGCGACCTGAAGCGGCTGAAGAGCCTGATCGAGGCCGGCGAAGTGCCGACCAACGCGCGCAACCGCGCCGAAACCCTCAACAATCCCGCGAAGGCCTGAACCCATGCGCGCAGTCACCTGGCACGGCAAGCACGACGTCCGCGTCGACAACGTTCCCGATCCCGAAATCGTCAACCCGCGCGACGCGGTAATCAAGATCACCTCGACCGCGATCTGCGGGTCGGACCTCCATCTCTACGACGCCGTCATTCCGACGATGATGAAGGGCGACATCATGGGCCATGAGTTCATGGGCGAGGTCGTCGATGTCGGCAGCGCGCACCGCAACGGCGACGCCGTCGGTACCGCGCTGAAGGTCGGGCAGCGCGTCGTCATCCCGTTCACCATCGCGTGCGGCAACTGCTTCTTCTGCGAGAAGTCGATGACCTCGCTGTGCGACAACTCGAACCCCGCCGAGAACCAGGACATCGCCGAGACGCTGATGGGCCATTCGCCGTCGGGTCTGTTCGGCTACAGCCACATGACCGGCGGCTACGCGGGCGGGCAGGCCGAATATGTCCGCGTGCCCTATGCCGACGTCGGCCCGATGGTCGTCCCCGACCATTTGAGCGACGAGCAGGTCCTGTTCCTGACCGACATCTTCCCGACCGGCTATATGGCCGCCGAGCAGTGCGACATCGAGCGTGGCGACACGGTCGCGGTGTGGGGTGCGGGCCCGGTCGGCCAGTTCGCCATCCGCTCGGCGTTCATGCTGGGTGCCGAGCGCGTCATCGCCATCGACCACCGTCCGGCGCGATTGGCGCTCGCTGCCGATGCGGGTGCCGAATGCCTGAACTTCGAGACGGTGCACATCATCGACGCGCTCAACGCGATGACCGGCGGGCGCGGCCCCGACCGCTGCATCGACGCAGTGGGGATGGAAGCGCACGGGCTGGGCATCGACAACATCATCGACCGGGTGAAGGTCGCGACGGGCCTCGGCACCGACCGGCCGCACGCGTTCCGCGAGGCGATCATCGCCTGCCGCAAGGGCGGCACGGTCAGCGTGCCGGGCGTCTATGGCGGGTTGCTTGACAACGTGCCGTTCGGTGCCGCGATGAACAAGGGCCTGTCGATCCGTACCGGCCAGACCCACGTCCACCGCTACCTGAAGCCGCTGCTGGCGCGCATCGAGGCGGGCGACATCGACCCGCGCGTCATTATCAGCCACATCCTGCCGCTCAAGGATGCGCCGATGGCGTACAAGAACTTCAAGGACAACCAGGACGAGTTCCGCAAGGTCGTGCTGAAGCCCTAGCCAACAGAACAGCTTGCAGCCGTCATCCCGCTCCGGCACGTTATGCCGGTAGCGGGAGACGGTTGATGCGGATGATGCCGGTAATGCTGCTCGGCGTGGTGCTGGGCGGGTGCGCGACCTACGATCCGATCGTGTCGCTCGACCAGTGCAACCACACCCCCGGATGCGTGACGAGCAATCCGACCCCGGCGTCGGGTCCGCCGCACGCCCGCGCCGTCGCACCTGCCGGTCCCGGTCACCAGTCGCGCGACTGACCTGGCGGTGCTCGCCCGCGTCGTCGCCCTCATTCTCTTGGTCCTGCCGGCAGCCGTGCAGGCGGCATGGCTGCGCGCCGAGACCGCGTCGTTCGTCGGCTATTCGAACGGCAGCGAGCGCTCGCTGCGCGAGAAGATGGGCGAACTGCAGGAATTCGATCAGCTGCTGCGCCTGCTGACCGGCATCGAGCCCTCGGGCTCGGCCGCCAAGCTGCCGATCTACTTCGTCGAGAACGGCGAGTTCGCGACGCTCGGCATGCCGGCGCGCAATGTCGGCGGGTTCTACAGGGCCGGGCCGGGGTATATCGCGGCGTTCGTCGGGACCAGCCGCACGGGTGCCGGGGACAGCGACAACCACGTGCTGTTCCACGAATATACGCATCACTTCATGCTGCAGAACTCGCGCGCTGCCTATCCGGCCTGGTATGTCGAGGGCTTCGCCGAATATGTCTCGACCGCGCGGTTCGAGAAGACTTTCACCGAATTCGGCGGGGTCGGCCTGGGGCGGGCTTATGCGCTGCTGGCCAAGGCCTGGCTGCCGGTGCGGACGGTGATGACGAGCCGCGTCACCGACATGTCCACCTACGACCGCGGACAGTTCTACGCGATGAGCTGGCTCGCGGTGCATTATCTGTCGCGCGACGAGGGGCGGCGCGCCCAGCTGCGCGCCTATCTGAAGGCGATCGACACCGGCACCCCGCCCGACGATGCCTTCACGAAATCCTTCGGCCTCAGCTACGAAGACTTCGGCAAGGCGCTGCGCCGCTACCTCGACGGGAAGGACATCACGGTCACCCGGATCAGCGGGGCCCAGGCGGGCCGCGCCCAGGGCGATCCCGTCGTCGCACTGACCCGGCTGCCGCCCGCCGCCGACCGGCTGGTGGTGCCCGCCGCCGCACTCGCGGCGCTCGACTTCCGCCCGGCCAGTGCGCGAGGGGCCGGTGACGCGGCGCGCGAGAAGCGGCTGCTCGGGATCGTCCGTGCCGCACCCGCCGGCGACGATTTCGCCGACCTGATCGTCGCCGAGGCCGAGATCAAGCTCGGCGACCGTGCGGTCGGCATCGCGCGGCTCGATGCGCGACTTGCGCGCGAGCCCGACAATGCGCAGGCGCTGTACCTGCGCGGCATGACGCAGCTGATCGATGCCGAGGCGACCCGTGACAAGGAGGGGCTGCGGCGGGCGCGCGTGCTGCTGACCCGCGCCAACGCCGCGCGACCCGACGATTACCGGATCCTCGCCGGCCACGCGCGCAGCTATGCGACGATCGACCTGCCGCCAAAGGAGGTCGAGGTGCTGATGCGCGCGGTCGAGCTGGCGCCGCAGGTCGCCGAACTCGCGATCCAGGCGGCGCGGGTGCAGGCGAGGCGCGGCGACCGGGCGACCGCCAAGGCGCTGCTGATGCCGCTGGCCAACTCGCCGCACGGGGGCGGCTTGGCGCAGGCGGCGGCGCGGCTGCTCGCGGCGATCACGCTGGGCAAGCCGGCGGGGGCGATCCAGGCGAAGGACGACGGGGGCTGACGATGCTGCGATTCCTGCTGGCGGCGATGCTGGCGCTGATGGCGACGCCCGCCGCCGCCGGTTGGCTCCGCGCCGACGGCCCCGGCTTCATCGCCTATTCGCGCGGGACCGAGGCCGATCTTCGCGCCCGCATGCTCGAACTGCAGCGTTTCGACACGCTGGCCCGCGCGCTGACCGGCCTCGAGCCCGACCCCGACGTGCCGCCGCTGACGATCTATTTCCTGTCGCGGCGCGACATGGAACGTCTCAACGCCGGCGATCTGACGGCGGGCTTCTATACCGCCCGCCCCGGCGTGACCTTCGCCGCGCTCGCGACCGACCTCAACAAGCGCGGCACGATCAGCACGCTGTTCCATGAATATACGCATCATTTCATGTTCCAGCACACGCGCGCCGCCTACCCGTCGTGGTATGTCGAGGGCTTCGCCGAATATCTGTCGACGGCGCGGTTCGAGCCCGATTTCATCGAGTTCGGCCAGGCCGACGAGGGCAACGTCTACCAGCTGACCAGCGGCAACTGGCTGTCGACCAAGACGCTGATGACGACGCCGACCCACCGCATCGGGGGCGGCGTCTATGCCTTCTACGCTCAGTCCTGGGCGATGGTGCATTACCTGTCGCGCGATCCGCAGCGGCTGGCGGCGCTCAAGCGCTACCTCGCCCTGCTCACCAAGGGCGACAAGCCCGAGCCGGCCTTCGCCGCGGCATTCGGCTTCACCATGGACGAGTTCGACCTGCAGGTCCGCCGCTACGTGCGCGGCAAGCGGACCAGCAGCACGCGCCTGATGACGCCGCCGCCCGCGGCCGCGCCGGTCACCATCACGGCCTTGCCGGCGAGCGCCGACGCGCTGCTCGTGCCCAGCGTGCGCCTGTCGACGATCGGCTTCGCGCCATTGCGCAAGCCGCGCGTCTACGAGGAGGACGATGCACGGACCGCCGCGTACCGGCGCGTCCTCCACACGCGCGAAGGCATCGCGCGGACCACGCTGCTGAAAACGGTCCGCGAGGCGGCTGGCGCAGCGAGCGGCGATCTCGGCGCGCAGGCGGTCCTCGCCGAGGCCGAGGTCAAGCTTGGCGACCGCGCCGCCGGCATCAAGATCCTCGACGCCGGCCTCGCCAAGGCGCCCAAGGATGCGCAACTGCTGTACATTCGCGGCATCACCGAGCTCGAACAGGCGAAGGCATTGACCGGCGAGGACGCCGCCGCTGCCCGCAAGCGCGCGCGGCAATGGCTGACCCGCGCCAATGCCGCGCGGCCCAACGACTATCGCATCCTCGCGGCGCACTCGGCGACATATGGCACCGACATGCCCAGTGCCGCGGTCGACGTGCTGCTGAGTGCCGCCGACCTCGCGCCGCAGGTCCCCGCGGTGCAGGCGAGCGCGGCGCTGGCGCTCGCCCGGCGTGGCGACCGCGACGCTGCGAAGGCCCGCCTCGCCCCGATCGCGGCCGCCCCGCACGGCGGCGAGGCAGCGGTCGCCGCCGCCGCGCTGATCGCCGCGATCGACCGGGGGGAGACGCTCGCCGAAATTCCGGTCGACCTGACCGACTGATCAGCCTTGCCGTTTCGGCCCTGAGTCCCATCTACGCGCGCATGGATGCCCTGATCGAACTCTTCTCCCAGCCAGCGACCTGGCTGGCCCTCTCCACGCTGATCGCGATGGAGGTGGTGCTGGGCATCGACAACCTGATCTTCATCTCGATCCTGACCAACAAGCTGCCCGAAGAGATGCGGGCCAAGGCGCGGCGCATCGGCATCGGCCTGGCGCTCGGCCTGCGGCTCGCACTGCTCAGCCTCGTCGCGATCATCGTGACCTTGGTCGAGCCGATCTTCACGGTCATGGGCAACGAATTCTCGTGGCGGGACCTGATCCTGATCGCCGGCGGCCTGTTCCTCGTCTGGAAGGCGACCAAGGAAATCCATCACAGCATGGACCCGGCGCCGTCGGGCGACGTCTTCGATGCGGGCGAGAAGGGCGGCTCGCACGCCGTCACGATGAGCTTCGGTGCGGCGATCGGCCAGATCATCCTGCTCGACCTGGTGTTCAGCCTCGATTCGATCATCACCGCGGTCGGCATGACGCCGCACGTGCCGATCATGGTCGTCGCGGTGCTGGTCACCGTCGGCGTCATGCTGTTCGCTGCGACGCCGCTCGCCAATTTCATCGCGCGCAATCCGACCGTCGTCATGCTGGCGCTGGGCTTCCTGCTGATGATCGGCATGGTGCTGATCGCCGAGGGCTTCGGCGCGCATGTCGAGAAGGGCTATGTCTATGCCGCGATGGCCTTCTCCAGCGCGGTCGAGGCGCTGAACATCTGGTCGCGGCGGCGGCGCGAGCGCAGCTGACGGTTGCGCGTCCGGGGCGACCCGGTCGATAGAGGGGCGCAATGTCCCTCGTCATGCCCGCCCCCGACAGCCGCGTGCTCGACCGCCGCGCGGCGATCGTCGCGGCACTTTGCGCCATCGTGCCGGGCGAAGGGGTGATCGACGAGCCGCGCCGTCTGAAAGTCTATGAGAGCGACGGGCTGACCGCGTATCGCCAGCCGCCGATGGTCGTCGTGCTGCCCGAGACCGTCGAGCAGGTGTCGGCGGTGCTCGCCTATTGCCACGCCCACGGCATCCGCGTCGTGCCGCGCGGCGCGGGGACCTCGCTGTCGGGCGGCGCCCTGCCGCTGGTAGATGCGGTGCTGCTCGGCATGGCGAAGTTCAACCGGATCCTGTCGGTCGACTATGCCGACCGTGTCGCGGTGGTGCAGCCGGGCGTCACCAACCTCGCGGTGACGGAGGCCGTAAGCCCCCGCGGCTTCTACTACGCTCCCGATCCTTCGAGCCAGATCGCCTGCACGATCGGCGGCAATGTCGCCGAGAATTCGGGCGGGGTGCACTGCCTCAAATACGGGCTGACGACCAACAACGTGCTGGCGCTGCAGGTCGTGCTGATCGACGGCACGGTGCTCCGCCTGGGCGGCGGGCACCTCGACGCGGCGGGACTCGACCTCGTCGGGCTGATGGTCGGGTCGGAGGGGCTGCTCGGCGTCGTTACCGAGGTCACCGTGCGGATCCTGCCGCGCCCCGAGACGGCGCGCGCGCTGCTGATCGGCTTCGCCACCGTCGAGGGCGCGGGCCAGTGCGTCGCCGATGTCATCGGGGCCGGCATCGTGCCCGCGGGCATGGAGATGATGGACCGCCCGGCGATCCACGCGGCCGAAGCCTTCGTTCACGCTGGCTACCCGCTCGACGTCGAGGCGCTGCTGATCGTCGAGCTCGACGGCCCGGCCGCCGAATGCGACCATCTGGTGGGCGAGATCGCCGCAATCGCGACGCGGAACGGCGCCACGACCTGCCGCGCCGCCGCCGACGAGGCCGAGCGCATGCGCTTCTGGGCGGGGCGCAAGGCGGCGTTCCCCGCGGTCGGCCGCCTCGCGCCCGACTATTACTGCATGGACGGCACCATCCCGCGCCGCCGCCTGCCCGAGGTTCTGGCGCGCATGCGGGTGCTGTCCGAAGACTATGGCCTGGGCGTCGCCAACGTCTTCCACGCCGGCGACGGCAACCTCCACCCGCTGATCCTCTACGACGCCAACCGGCCCGGCGAACTGGCGCGCGCCGAGGCGTTCGGGGCCGACATATTGCGCCTGTGCGTCGAGGTCGGCGGCGTGCTGACCGGCGAGCACGGCGTCGGCGTCGAGAAACGCGAGCTGATGCCCGTGATGTTCGCCGCCGCCGATCTAGACCAGCAGCTGCGCGTCAAGGCGGCGTTCGATCCGCCCTCGCTGCTCAACCCCGGCAAGATGTTCCCGCTGCTCCACCGCTGCGCTGAGCAGGGGCGGGTGCACATCCACGGCGGCGCGCTGCCCCACCCCGATCTGCCGCGCTTTTGATGCAGCCACGCGACGAGGGGGACGTCGCCGAGGCGATCGCGCAGGCCCGCGCCGCGGGTACGCGGCTGGAATTGCGCGGCGGTGGCAGCAAGGCGGACATCGGGCGCGCGACCGGCTGCGCCGTCCTCGACCTGTCGGCGCTGATCGGCGTGGTCGATTACGACCCCGCCGAGCTGGTGCTGACGGTCCGCCCCGGCACGCCGCTCGCCGAGGTCGAGGCGCTGGTTGCGAGCCAGGGTCAGATGCTGGCGTTCGAGCCCTTCGACCATGGCCCGATCTTCGGACGGCCCGCGGGTGCGGCGACGATTGGCGGGGTGATCGCCGCTGGCGTCTCGGGGTCGCGGCGGCTGACGGCGGGGGGCGTGCGCGACCATCTCCTCGGCCTGCACGGCGTCAACGGGCGCGGCGAGACGTTCGTCGCGGGGGCGAAGGTCGTCAAGAACGTCACCGGCTATGACCTTCCCAAGCTGGCGTGCGGCAGCTGGGGGCGGCTGCTCGCAATGACCGAGGTAACGCTCAAGGTCCTGCCGCGCGGGCGGACGAGCGCGAGCATCGCCGTAGAGGGCCTGGACCCCGCCGCCGCCTGTGCCGCGATGGCCGCGGTGCTCGGCTCGGCAGCGGACGTACAGGCCGCCGCGCATCGGCCTGCCGGGGAAGGCCCGGCGCTGACCGTCGTGCGCCTCGAAGGCTTCGGGCCGTCGGTGGCGGCACGCACGGCGACGGTTGCCGCGCTGTGGCACGACCTCGCGCCGCGCTCGCTCGACGAGGCGAGAGCGGATCGCTTCTGGCAAGACCTCCGCGACCTGGCGCCGCTGGGGCAAGGTACTCTGTGGCGCATCAACACGCCGCCCTCTGCCGGGCCGGCCGTCGTCGCGGCGCTGAACCCGGCGCGCTGGCTGTTCGACTGGGCGGGCGGGCTCACTTGGCTGACCGCCGACGACGCGTGCGCCGTACGGGCGGCAGCCGAGGCCGCGGGCGGCCATGCGATGCTGGTGCGCGGCGGCGCGGCCCTGCGGCAGGCGACGCCCGCGCTGCACCCGCTCGCCCCGCAGGTCGCGGCGCTCGAGGCGCGCGTCCGCGCGGCGTTCGACCCTGACGGCGTGTTCGACACGGGGCGCTTCACGCATGCAGACTGACTTCTCGGCCGCACAGCTGACCGACCCCGACACCGCGGTGGCGGCGGCGGTGATCCGCAAGTGCGTCCACTGCGGCTTCTGCACCGCGACCTGCCCGACCTATGTGCTGCTCGGCGACGAACTCGATAGCCCGCGCGGGCGCATCTACCTGATCAAGGAGATGCTCGAGGCCGATGCCGACCCGACGCCCGATGTCGTCCAGCACGTCGACCGCTGCCTGTCGTGCCTGGCGTGCATGACGACCTGCCCGTCGGGGGTGAACTACATGCACCTCGTCGACCATGCGCGGGCTTATATCGAGGCGCGCTACCGCCGTCCGTGGCGCGAGCGGCTGCTGCGCGGCATCCTCGCGGCGGTGCTGCCGTATCCGGGGCGCTTCCGGCTGGCGCTGCGGCTGGCGCAGCTGGTGCGGCCGCTGGCGCCGCTGGGGGCGGCGGTGCTCGGGCCGCCGGTGACCGCGATGCTGGCGCTCGCCCCCGCGTCGCTGCCGCGCGCCGTCCCTGCGCCCTTGCCGCCGCCATCGCCGCGCGGCCGGGTCGCGATCCCGATGGGCTGCGCCGAGCCCGTGCTGCGTCCCGAGATCCGCGCCGCAACGGTTCGCCTGCTCGCGCGCCACGGCATCGAGGTCGTGGGCGTGCCGGGGGAGGGGTGCTGCGGCGCGCTCGTCCATCACCTCGGCAAGCAGGCGGCCAGCCTCGATGCCGCGCGCCGCAACGTCGATGCGTGGGATGCGCTCGGCCTCGACGCGGTCGCCGTCACCGCGTCGGGGTGCGGCACGACGATCAGGGACTATGGCTTCATGCTGCGCGACGACCCCGCCTATGCCGCGAAGGCGACGCGCGTCGGGAGCCTCGCGAAGGACATCAGCGAGGTGCTCGCCGACCTGCCGCTGGTGCCCGTCGCGGGGCGGCGACTGCGGGTTGCGTACCACGCGGCGTGCTCGCTCCAGCACGGCCAGCGCCTCGGCGCGCTGCCCCGCGAGTTGCTGATCCGCGCCGGGTTCGACGTCGCAACGCCGGCCGAGGCACACCTGTGCTGCGGGTCGGCCGGGACGTACAATTTGCTCCAGCCGGTGATTGCCGGGCAGTTGCGCGACCGCAAGCTGGCGCATCTCGCGGCGCTGCGGCCCGACGTGGTGGCGACGGGCAACATCGGCTGCATGATCCAGCTGCGGGCTGGGGCGGGGGTGCCGGTGGTGCACACGGTCGAGCTGCTGGATTGGGCGACGGGCGGGCCGGTGCCGGCGGGGCTGTCCCTGCCCGTTTGACGAGCGCGCCCGCCGCCGGATCGGGACCTAGAATTTCACGCGAAGGCGCGAAGGCGCGAAGAGGGAAGGGAGAGACAGCGCTCTTCCCTTTCTCTTCGCGCCTTCGCGGCTTCGCGTGAACTCTTATTCCCACTTGACAAAGACGAACCGATCTGGTAAATAAATCGATCGGCCTTGGTTTGCGAGCTGAAAGCGAGGACCCAACAAATGACGGCGCGGGTGTAAACTTCGCTTACTTGTTCATCTTCGAAGGTCGCAAACCCTAGCGCGCGGGCGTCGCCTTAATGTGAACTCAAGGCGTCCTGCTGCGCCAGCACCTCGTACAGCAGCACCGCCGCCGACACCGCGACGTTCAGGCTGTCGGCCTTGCCCAGCATTGGCATCTTGACCAGCACGTCACACGCGCCGGCGTATTCGGGCGGCAGGCCCGACTGTTCGTTGCCCATGAACACGAAGGTCGGCGCGGCGTAGGCCACGTCGCGGTAGCCGGTATCGGTCAGCAGCGACGCGCCGACCAGCATGCCGGGCCCGTCGCGCAGCCAGTCGAGGAACGCCGGCCCCTCGGCCTGCACGATGGCTTGGGTGAACACCGCGCCCATCGAGGCACGCACCGCCTCGACGCTGAACGGGTCGCACGACGCGTCGAGCAGGATCAGCCCGCCAGCGCCCGTCGCGTCGCAGGTGCGCAGCATGGTGCCCAAATTGCCGGGGTCCTTCAGCCCCTCCGCGACCAGCCAGCGTGGGGACGCGAAGCGGTCGACGTTCCGCAGCTGCGTATCCCACGCCTTGAAGACGCCCAGCACGGCCTGCGGATTGTCCTTGCCGGTCAGCTTGTGGAGGATGTCGCGCGTCGTCGCGATCGCCGTGCCGCCGCCGCCTTCGACCGCCGCGATCAGCCGCGCGACGACGGGATGGCCCTCGGTCTCGGCAGCGAAGGCGATGGTCCGCGGGGTGCGGCCCGCCTCGACCGCCTCGGTGCAGATGCGCAGGCCCTCGGCCAAGAACAGTCCGGTCTCGCGGCGGCGCTTCTTGTCCTTCAACGCGCCAATCGCCTTGATCTGCTCGTTCGAATGGCTGGTGATGTGCTGGACCATCAGAATACGGGCGTCTTGTAGTGGTGCCACATGAAGATCGCCATCGCGCCACGGTGCGGCCGCCACGGCTCGACCAGCTCGCGGGTCGCCTTCTCGGTCGGGCGCTTCTCGAGGCCCATGATGCGACCCAGCTCGATCTGCACCGCGAGGTCGCCCGCCGGCCAGATGTCGAGGCGCCCTTCGGCGAAGAGCAGGTAGATCTCCGCCGACCAGCGCCCGATGCCCTTGACCGCGACCAGCGCCGCGACCGCCTCGTCGTCATCGACCGGCAGATTGTCGATGTCGAGCGCGCCGCTGGCGACATGGCCCGCCAGGCTCTGGACATAGCTCGCCTTCTGCCCCGACAGGCCGGCGGTGCGCAGCGTCTCGATCGGCAGTGCGGCAATGTGCGCCATGTCGGTCGGATCACCGACCAGGGCCACGAACTTCGCCCACACGCTGGCGGCGGCCGCGACGCTGATCTGCTGCCCGACGATGGCGCGCATCAGGGTGGTCGCTCCGCGGTCGCTGATCCGCGGCTCGGGGTAGCCGGCGCGGGCCAGCGCCTCGGCGACGCGGGGCTCGATCGCCGCGACGCTGTCGATGCCGTGCCGCAGGGCTTCGGCGCTCAGGCCCATGTGCAAGGTTCCGATTGATGAATGGAGCGTTGCAGCTAATAGGCGCGGAAACCCCCATTCGCCAATCATCGGAGACTTCATGCCCAAGCTGACCGTGACCGACCGCAGCGGCAATGCCCGCGACCTCGACGGCGAGACCGGCCTGTCGGTGATGGAGATCATCCGCGACGGCGGCTTCGACGAGCTGCTGGCACTGTGCGGCGGCTCGTGCAGCTGCGCGACGTGCCACGTCATCGTGGCCGACGACTGGATGGCGAAGGTCGGCCCGGCGAACGCCGACGAGGACGACCTGCTCGACAGCTCCGACAACCGCACGGCGGGCTCGCGCCTGTCATGCCAGATCCAGTTCGGCCCGGCTCTCGACGGCCTGTCGGTGCGGATCGCGCCCGAGGACTGACGTTTCGGCGTCCGCCTGCTACACTCGCCCGCGATGGCCTTCGACGACCTCCGCAACCAGACGTTCTTCCACGACAAGAACCGCGCCTTCTGGCTGCTGCAGGGCGGCGGCTGGGGGGCGTATCTGCTGCTGCGCGCGCTCGGCGGGCTGGCCAATTCGATGGGCGTGCCGTTCATCCTGCCGACGCTGATCGTCACCGCCACCGGCTTCTCGCTGACCCTGCTGATGGCCGCCGCGTACCGGCGCATCATCCGCATGAAGCCGGTGTTCGTCTGGACGCTGACCGTCGCCATCGTCGCGGCGGCGTCGGCGCTGTTCTCGGTGCTCGAGGTCTGGGCGCACGCGACCTTCTACGAGCCCGGCTGGCAACCGCAGGGGGTCGAGTTTCTCGGCGCCATCCTGCTCGACCTCGCCGTGCTGGGCGCGTGGACGGGGCTGTACTACGGGATCAACTATTACCTGCTGCTCGCCGACCAGTCGCGGCGCATGACGACGGTCGCGGCGCAGGCGAACTCGGCGCAGCTCGAGATGCTGCGCTACCAGCTCAACCCGCACTTCCTGTTCAACACATTGAACTCGATCTCGACATTGGTGCTGCTGAAGGACACGGCGCGCGCCAATGCGATGCTGTCGCGGCTCAGCAGCTTCCTGCGCTACAGCCTCGTTGGCGGGCTGGAGGGCATGGCGACGGTGGCGCAGGAGGCGGAGGCGCTGAAGCTCTACCTCGACATCGAGCGCACGCGATTCGAGGACCGGCTGCGCACCCGCTTCGACATCGCGCCCAATGCGATGGACGCGCGCATGCCGTCGCTGCTGCTCCAGCCGCTGGTCGAGAACGCCGTCAAATACGCCGTGACGCCGATGGAGGAGGGGGCCGACATCCACATCGATGCGCGGCTGATGGGGGAGCGGCTGGTCATCACCATCGCCGACACCGGGCCGGGCCTCAGCGGCGCACGCGGCCCGGCGGGCGAAATCCCCGTTTCGGCGCAGGGCACCGGCGTCGGGCTTGCCAACATCCGCGAGCGGCTGGCTCAGGCGTACGGCGAGGACCAGCGGTTCGAGGTCGAGGCCAACGAGCCGCACGGGTTGATCGTGCTGATCGACATTCCATATCAGGCGTTCGAGGGTAAGGGTGCCGACTTCGGCGGACGGATTGTCCAGGGGGCGCTAGCGGGGGCGCAGACGGGGACGCAGACACTCGGGGGCCCGAGGGAAATTGCCTAAATGACCATCCGTACCATCCTCGTCGACGACGAGCCGCTGGCGATCCAGGGGCTGGAACTGCGCCTGCAGGCGTTCGACGACGTCGAGATCGTCGAGCGCTGCGCCAACGGACGCGAGGCGATCCGCGCCATCCGCACGCAGAAACCCGACCTAGTGTTCCTCGACATCCAGATGCCCGGGTTCGACGGCTTCTCGGTGGTCTCGGGCCTTGCCGACATCGAGCCGCCGCTTTTCGTCTTCGTCACCGCCTTCATGCAGCATGCGGTCAAGGCGTTCGAGGCGCATGCCGTCGACTATCTGATGAAGCCGGTCGAGGAGGACCGCCTCGCCGCGACGCTCGAGCGCGTTCGCCAGCGCCTGACCGAGAAGCGCAGCTGCGAGGAGACCGAGCGGCTGAAGGAAATCCTGTCCGAGGTCGCTCCCGACGCGATGCCCGAGACGGCGGGCGGCGAGGAGCCGTCGGCGAACCGCTTCGAGAAGGTCATCAACATCAAGGACCGCGGCCAGATCTTCCGCGTCGAAGTCGGCGACATCGAGCGCATCGACGCGGCCGGCGACTACATGTGCATCTACACCGCCGACCAGACGCTGATCCTGCGCGAGACGATGAAGGACCTCGAGAAGCGCCTCGATCCGCGCAAGTTCCAGCGCATCCACCGCTCGACGATCGTCAATCTCGACAACGTCAAGTCGGTGCGGCCGCACACCAACGGCGAGTGCTTCCTGATCCTGGGCAGCAACACCCAGGTCAAGGTCAGCCGCAGCTACCGCGACGTGGTCGCCCGCTTCCTCTAGGCGGCAGGCGTCAGACGCAGCACCTCGGCCTCGAGGGCGTGGATGCGCATCGCCTGCTGGACGATGATGTCCTGCAGCGCCTTGGTCGAGGCATCGGTCGCCGTGGCGGCGGCTGCGGCCGGCGCGGGGGCGGGCGTCACCGTCGCGTCGACGGTCTCGGGCTGCTTGAAGATGCCGCTGGCGCGCGCGCGCTCGATCAGCGTCGCCGAATTGGCGGCAAGCGCCACCAGAACCTCGGCCAGTCCGTCGGTCTTTGCCATCGTGTATTACTCCGCTGCTACAGCAGCCGATATAGTGTCGGCGA
Source organism: Glacieibacterium frigidum (assembly GCF_007097155.1). GTDB lineage: Bacteria > Pseudomonadota > Alphaproteobacteria > Sphingomonadales > Sphingomonadaceae > Glacieibacterium > Glacieibacterium frigidum. Next base: position 643,487 of record NZ_VJWA01000002.1, on the reverse strand, counting down.
GCGGGAACGCCAGACGCGACAGCATTTCCTTCGGGCACACCTGCCAGAAACTGCCGCGCGCGCGGTCCCAGTCGGCGAGCAGCCCCGCCGCCCAGCGTGAGCCGGTCTCGCGGACATGCTCCTCGATCAGGCCGTGGAGGACGCCCTCCCAATGCGCCGAGGCGAGGCGCTGGACGATGATCGAGCCCGGGTTGTAGCGCCGCTCGAAACCGCCGTCGGCATCGTGGACGAACGCCATGCCACCGGTCATGCCCGCCCCGAAATTGTCGCCCGTGGTCCCGAGGATGACCGCTGTCCCGCCGGTCATGTATTCGCAGCCGTTGGCGCCGCAGCCCTCAACGACCACCGTCGCGCCCGAGTTGCGGACCGCGAAGCGCTCTCCCGCCTGGCCTGCGGCGAACAGCCTGCCGCTGGTCGCGCCGTACAACACGGTGTTGCCGATGATCGTATTGTCCTGGCTCGCCAGCTTCGACGCGACCATCGGGCGGACGATGATCGTCGCGCCGCTCAGCCCCTTGCCGACATAGTCGTTGGCCTCGCCGAATACCTCCAGCTTGACGCCCTGCACCGCGAAGGCGCCGAGGCTCTGTCCGGCGCTGCCGCGCAGCCGGATGTGGATATGGCCGGGCTCGAGCCCCGCCATGCCGAACTGGCGCGTGATCTCGCTCGACAGCCGCGTGCCGACGGCGCGGTGCGTGTTGCGGACGCTGTACGTCAGCTGCATCTTCTCGCCGCGATCGAACAGATGCGCGGCGTCGATCAGCATCTGCGCGTCGAGGCTGTCGGGCACCTCGTTGCGATGCGTCGGGATCGAGAAGCGGCGCGCCTCGTCGGGGGCGTCGACCTTCGCCAGGATCGGGTTGAGGTCGAGGTCGTCGAGATGCTCGCTGCCGCGGCTGAACTGGCGCAGCAGCTCGGTCCGCCCGATCACCTCGTCGAGGCTGGCGACGCCGAGCTTGGCCAGGATGTCGCGCACCTCCTCGGCGATGAAGCTCATCAGGTTGATGACCTTCTCCGGCGAGCCGCTGAACTTGGCGCGCAGCGCCTCGTCCTGCGTGCAGACGCCGACGGGGCAGGTGTTCGAATGGCACTGGCGGACCATGATGCAGCCCATCGCGACAAGGCTCAGCGTGCCGATGCCGAACTCCTCGGCGCCCAGGATCGCCGCGATGACGATGTCGCGACCGGTCTTCAGCCCGCCGTCGGTGCGCAGCTTGACGCGGTGCCTGAGCCCGTTGAGCGTCAGCACCTGGTTGACCTCCGACAGGCCCATTTCCCACGGCGTGCCGGCATATTTGATGCTCGTCTGCGGGGACGCGGCGGTGCCACCGACATGGCCGGAGACGAGGATGACGTCGGCGTGCGCCTTGGCGACGCCCGCCGCGACGGTGCCAATGCCGGCCGAGCTGACCAGCTTGACGCACACCCGGGCGCGCGGATTGATCTGCTTCAGGTCGTAGATCAGCTGCGCCAGGTCTTCGATCGAGTAGATGTCGTGGTGCGGCGGCGGCGAGATCAGCATCACGCCCGGCGTCGCGTGACGCAGGCGCGCGATCATGTCGGTGACCTTGAAGCCCGGCAGCTGGCCGCCCTCGCCGGGCTTGGCCCCCTGCGCAACCTTGATCTCGATCTCCTCGCAGGCATTCAGATATTCGGCCGTCACGCCGAAGCGCCCGCTCGCGATCTGCTTGACCACCGAGTTCGCATTGTCGCCGTTGGGGTAGGGGACGAAGCGCGCAGCGTCCTCGCCGCCTTCGCCGCTGACCGCCTTGGCGCCGATGCGGTTCATCGCGATCGCCAGCGTCTCGTGCGCCTCGGGCGCGAGCGCGCCCAGGCTCATGCCCGGCGTGACGAAGCGCTTGCGGATCTCGGTGATCGATTCGATCGCCTCGGTCGGCAGCGGCGTGTCGGCCCAGTTGAACGCCAGCAAGTCGCGCAGATAGATCGGCGGCAGCTCGGCGGTGGCGGCCGAGAAACGGAGGTAATCGGAATAGCTGTCGCGGGCGACGGCCTCCTGCAGCAGATGGATCAGCCCCGCCTGATAGGCGTGCGCCTCGCTGCCCGCGCGGTAGCGGTACAGCCCGCCGATCGGCAGCGCGGCGGCGGCCTCGTCCCACGCGCGGTCGTGGCGCAGGCTTGCGTTCAGGTGGATCGACGCCAGCCCTTCGCCCGAAATCTTGGCGGGCATGCCGGGGAAGAAGTCGTTGACCAGCGCGCGGCTCAACCCGACCGCCTCGAAATTGTACCCGCCGCGGTACGACGAAATGACCGCGATGCCCATCTTCGCCATGATCTTGAGCAGGCCGTCCTCGATCGCGGTCTTGTAGCGGCGGACGCAGTCGTCGTAGGCCATTCCCTTGAACAGCCCGCGTGCGTGGCGGTCGGCGATCGCCTCCTGCGCGAGATAGGCGTTCACCGTCGTCGCGCCGACGCCGATCAGCACCGCGAAATAATGCGTGTCGAGGCACTCGGCCGAGCGCACGTTGATGCTGGCGAACGCCCGCAGCCCCTTGCGGACGAGGTGGGTGTGGACGCCCGCGGCCGCCAGGATCATCGTGATGCCGGCCCGCGTCGGCCCCTGCGCCTCGTCGGTCAGGAACAGCTGCGACTTGCCCGACCGCACGGCGGTCTCGGCCTCGGCACGGACGCGCTCGATCGCGGCACGCAGGCCTGCAGCACCGGTCGCGATGTCGAAGGTGCAGTCGATCTCGGCGACCTGGCTGCCGAAGCGGTCCTTGAGCAGCTGCCAGCCGAGGTTGGTGACGACGGGGCTGTCGAGCACCATCACGCCTTCCTGCCGCGCATCGGTGTCGAGGATGTTGCCGAGATTGGCGAAGCGCGTCTTCAGGCTCATCACGCGCGTCTCGCGCAGGGAGTCGATCGGCGGGTTGGTGACCTGGCTGAAGTTCTGCCGGAAGAAGTGGCTGAGCATCCGCGCGTTGTTTGAGATGACCGCCAGCGGCGTGTCGTCGCCCATGCTGCCGACCGCTTCCTTGGCGTCCTCGACCATCGGCGCGAGCAGCAGCTCCATGTCCTCCATGGTCAGGCCGGCGGCGATCTGGCGGCGGCGCAGGTCGTCGCGCTTATAGGCGGCGGGCGGCTGCGCACCGTCGTGGCCGGGGATCGACTGGAAGGTCGTGAAGTCGGCGACCATCGCGCCATAGTCGTGCTCGGCGGCGATCCGGTCCTTGATGGCGCGGTCGCCGTAGTAAAAAACGCCGCCCTCGCCGTCGAGGTCGACCGCGATCATCTGCCCCGGCCCCAGCCGTCCCTTGTGGGTGATCGTCGCTTCGGGCAGCACGACCATGCCGGCTTCGGAGCCGGTGACGAGCAGCCCGTCGCTGGTCAGCGCATAGCGCATCGGCCGCAGCGCGTTGCGGTCCATCCCCGCGACGACCCAGCGGCCATCGGTCATGGCCAGCGCCGCGGGACCGTCCCACGCCTCCATGATCGACGCGAAGAAGGCGTACATCGCACGGTGGTCGGCGGGCAACGTGTCGTCCTTGGCCCAGGCCTCGGGCACCAGGATCAGCTTGGCGGTCGGCGCGTCGCGGCCCGACCGGACCATCGCCTCGAACACCGCGTCGAGCGCCGCGGTGTCGCTGGCGCCCGCCGGGATCAGCGGCTTGATGTCGTTCGAATGCTCGCGAAAGGCATCCGACGCCATCTTGATCTCGTGGCTCTTCATCCAATTCTTGTTGCCGCGAACCGTGTTGATCTCGCCGTTGTGCGCGATGCAGCGGAACGGCTGCGCCAGCCACCACTGCGGGAAGGTGTTGGTCGAATAGCGCTGGTGATAGATGGCGAAGCGCGACACGAAGCGCTCGTCGGCCAGGTCGGGGTAGAAGACCGACAGCTCCTCGGCGAGGAACAGCCCCTTGTAGATGATGCTGCGGCACGACAGCGAGCAGATGTAGAAGCCTTGCAGCTGCGCCGCGATCACCGCCTTCTCGATGCGGCGACGGATCAGGTACAGGTCCTTCTCGAACGCCGCCTTGTCGGTCGAACCCTCGGGCCCGGCGATCATGATCTGCTCGATCTCGGGCCGCGAGCGCGTCGCCTTGTCGCCGATCACCGAGACGTCGACCGGCACCTGGCGCCAGCCGTAGATGGTGTAGCCGAAATCGATGATCTCGCTCTCGACGATGGTGCGGCAATCCTCCTGCGCGCCCAGGTCGGTGCGCGGCAGGAAGACCATGCCGACCGCGGTCAGCGCGTCCTTTGGCCGGTGCCCGGCGCGTTCGATATGCTCATGGAAAAAGTCGACCGGGATCTCGACGTGCAACCCCGCGCCGTCGCCGGTCTTGCCGTCGGCGTCGACCGCGCCGCGGTGCCAGACCGACTTCAGCGCATCGATGGCAGCGGTGACGACGCGCCGGGACGCAATGCCGTCGGTCGCGGCGACCACGCCGACCCCGCAGGCATCGGACTCCATGTCGGGCCGGTACATGCCGACCTCTGCGATGCGCGCGCGTTCGGCGTCGTTCGCGGCGGGAATGTCGGTCAGGTTCATTGGGGTTTCTCCGCCGCTGCGACCACGGCGTTCAGCGCATCGAGGCTGGCGCGTTCGAGCAGCTTGGTCGATTTCGCCTGCATGACAGGCCCAACCCGCTGCATCAGCGGCATCATCGCCGCCTGGTCGCGCGCCGCGACGGCCGCCTGCGCGGTTGCCAGTTCGGCCGGGTTCAGCGTCTCGCGGTAGCTCGCGGCGAGATTGGCCTCCCACTCGGCACCGTATTTCTCGACGACCCGCGCGGTCTCAGCCGCGAATAGTGCATCGGCCCGTTCGCGCCCGACCTTGTCGACGACCATGCGCCCGGTCACCGTCGCGTCGAGCGTTCGGCGCACGAACGACGCCAGCTGCTGTTGCGGAGCCATCGCCGCTGCGACCTGTGCGGCGGCATCCGGCGCAACGGCGGTGGCGCCGGGCAGCATGACGGTAGCGGCGAGCATCATCACTTCGCCTTGCCCGGCTGCAGGCGCTTCAATTCGGCCGTCATCTGCGGCTCGAGCAGCTTGAGCGCTGCCGTGACCTTGACGATGATTCGCTCGTTCAGAGCGGTCGCGGCGTCGCGCGTCACCTTCCCCTGCGAGCGTTGAAACGCCTGCCCGAGCGGGGAGCGATAGAACTCGGCCAAGCCTCGCAGCTCGGCGGCACTGTAATGCGTCGCATAGGCCAGGATCGCGGCATTGATGACCGCCGGCACGCCCTCGCGGATGATCGGCTCGGCAGCGTCCGCCTGCAGCTTGCCGATCCGGGCGAAGGCTGCGTCATAGTCCTGCGGGCGCTGCGCCCGCGCCATCGTGAACCCGCGCTGCCTCGACAGACTGCGCTCGAGCGACGCGCCGGTCCGCAACTCCGCGAGATTGCGCTCGGCGTTCTGCCTGATCTGCGCCGGCCCGCCGAGCTGCTCGAACAAGGCCTTCGCCGCTGCCATCGTCGCCACATCGGGCGCCGCCTGCGCCACCGCAGGCGCGGCGAGCAGCAGCGCGGCAATCACCATCCTCATACGGTAGGTCCGGCGACGATCAGCGCTTCGAGCTTGGCTTTCTCCGCCTTGCTCAGGTCGGCGGGCTTGCGCGGCGCCGGCAGCCCGGCGGTGGCGGTCGCAACCTTCTTCATGATCGTCGGCATGGCCTGCATTAGCTTGGGCATCATCGCCTGCATGCGGGTCATCACTGCGGGGTCGGTGTAGACCTGCATCGACTGCGCCGCGAACGCCGCGCCGGTGGGGCCCTGGAAGAAGCGCTCGATCTCGCCGAGCTGCGCGGCGTCGAAGCGCCGGGCATAGGCCTCGGCCATGCCGGCGCGCATGTCGGGCTCCATCGCGGTCATGATCTCGGTCATCTCGCCCATCATCACCGTCGACATGATCTTGTTGCGCTGCTCGAACGCCGGATCGAGGATCGCCATCAGCTGGCGAATCGTGCCCGGCCCCATCGCAGGCAGCTTCGCCTGATCGACGCCCGCCATGCCGACGAGGTCCTTCAGCGGCATCGACATCATCTGGTCGGTGATCGAGTTCATGATCTGGTCCATCGAGCCGCGCATCATCTCGCGATAGCTGCCGTCGGGCAGCAGCTTCGCGGCGATGCGCGTCGCGGCAGCCAGGCGCGCCGGGTCGGCCGGGGCCTGTGCGAAGGCGGGCGCGGCGAGCAGCAGCGCGGTCAGGACCAGGGTACGCAGCATCGGCGGTCTCCTCAGGCCGCAGCGCGCAAAGCGCCCGCCTTGGCGGTCAGATACTGATGCATCTGCGCCGCGACGTCACGCCCGTCGCGGATCGCCCAGACCACCAGCGACGCGCCGCGCACGATGTCGCCGGCGGCGAACACGCCGTCGAGGCTCGTCGCCATCGTCTTGTGGTCGATGCGCAGCGTGCCCCAGCGGTTGACGCCCAGATCGGGCGCGGCGAACGCGCCCGGCAGGTCCTCGGGGTCGAAGCCCAGCGCCTTGATCACCAGGTCGGCCTCGACGCGGAAACGGCCGGCCTCGTGGGGCTCGGGCGCGCGGCGGCCGTCGGGACCGGCGACACCCAGGCGCATGCGATCGGCCAGCACCGCGCCGTCAACGACCGCGGCGGGGGCCGACAGCCAGACGAACTCGACGCCCTCTTCCTCGGCATTGGCGACCTCGCGCTGCGACCCCGGCATGTTGGCGCGGTCGCGGCGGTACAGGCACTTCACCGACGCCGCGCCCTGGCGCACCGCGGTGCGGACGCAGTCCATCGCGGTGTCCCCGCCGCCGACGACGACGACATGCTTGCCGGCCGCGTCATAGGCGGCCGCATCGGGCACGGTATCGCCGAAGCCTCGGCGGTTGCTGCGGATCAGATAGTCGAGGCTCTCGACGACGTGCGCGCTCTCGATGCCAGGCACCGCGACGTCGCGCGCGGCGTAGACGCCGGTCGCGACGAGCACCGCGTCGTGGCGCTGCCGCAGCTCGTCGAGTGTCGCGTCGCGGCCGACCTCGAAGTTCAGGTGGAACTGGATGCCGCCCTCGACCAGCCGCGCGATGCGCCGCTCGACGACCGGCTTCTCCAGCTTGAAGCCCGGGATGCCGTAGGTCAGCAGACCGCCCGCACGGTCGTGGCGATCATAGACATGGACGTCATAGCCCTTGATCCGCAACATCTCGGCAGCGGTCAGCCCGGCCGGCCCGGCGCCGATGATGCCGACCGACTGACCCGACCGGTCGGCGATTGCGCGCAGGGGACGAACCCAGCCCTGCTCCCACGCGGTATCGGTGATGAACTTCTCGACCGCACCGATCGTCACCGAGCCGAAGCCCTTCTCGATCACGCAATTGCCCTCGCACAGCCGGTCCTGCGGGCAGATGCGGCCGCAGATTTCGGGCATCGACGAGGTCGCGTTGCTGATCTCGTACGCCTCCTCCAGCCGCCCCTCGGCGGTCAGGCGCAGCCAGTCGGGGATGTTGTTGTGGAGCGGGCAGTGCACCTGGCAATAAGGCACGCCGCACTGTGAGCAGCGCCCGGCTTGTTCCTCGGCACGCGCGACGATGAACTCGGCGACGACTTCCTGGAAATCCTGCGCACGCGCATCGGGCGCCCGCTTCGGCGGGTACGCCTGTGGACGTGCGACGAACTTCAACATGGTCGATTCTGCCACGGCAGGCTCCTCTGCAGCGGCGGATACGATCACCGTGAGCGTTTGTCACGCAGCAAATGGCCGATAGGTCAGTATCCGGGACTAATTGCGCAAGCCGGGCCTTGGTTCCAACGATCATTGCGCTCCGGCCCAAAAACAATAGGACCGCGTCGGGACTACCTTGCCAGTAGCCAGATGAGCGCAGCCGATCCGACCACGATCCGGTACCAGGCGAACGGTGCGAAGCCGTAGCGCCCGACGACGGCGACAAACGCCTTCACCACGGCCAGCGCGACGACGAACGCAACGCTCAGCCCGATGCCGATCGACCCGAGATCGTCGAAGCTCAGCAGTGCGCGATCCTTGTACAGCGCATAGACCGTCGCCGCCGCCATCGTCGGGACCGCGAGGAAAAAGCTGAACTCCGCCGCCGCGCGCCGCTCGACGCCCATCAGCAGCGCGCCCATGATCGTCGCACCCGACCGGCTGACGCCCGGCAGCATCGCCAGGCACTGGACGATGCCGATCGCGCCCGCGGTCTTCAGCGGCATCGTCTCGACCTCGCTGACCGTCACCTTGCGCACCGTGCGCTCGATGACGAGGATCGCGACGCCGCCGACGATCAGCGCGACCGCGACGATGATCGGGGTCTGCATCGCGGCCCGAATCGCGTCATACGCGACGACGCCGATCGCCATCGCCGGCAGGAAGCCGATCGCGATGTTGCGCGTGAAGTGCCACGCCCGCTCGTCGCGGCGGAACAGCCCGCCGATGACGAGACGGAAGCGCCGCTGGTAGGCGACGAGCACCGCCAGGATCGCTCCCAGCTGGATGGCAATCTTAAAGGCCACCGACCCCTCGCCGGTGAAGCCCAGCAGCTCGCCCGCGAGGATCAGGTGCCCGGTCGAGGACACCGGCAGAAACTCGGTCAGCCCCTCGACGATGCCGAGGAGGACGACGTCGATCAGGTCCATCTCAGGCGACCAGCGGATCGCGGTAGAAGCGCCCGCCCTTGCGGTAGCGCTCGAGATAGGCGGGCGCGATGCTGTCGAGCGGCGTCGGCTCGATGCCCAGCTCGCGAAGGCTGGGCTCGCCGGGCTCGACGACGGTGTCGCGCTGCAGCATCTGCCACTGGTCCCACGTCATCGGCGCGAAGGGCAGGATGCTGCCGGCCTTGGCCATCAGCGCGGCGATGCCGTCGGGCACCTCGACGAGCGGCTTGGTCGAGCGGATTTCGATGGCGATCCACTGCAGGATGGCACGGAAGCTCATCGCCTCGGGCCCCCCCAGCGCATAGGTCCTGCCGCCATGCGCCGCCGGATCGGCGAGCGCCGCCGCCACGGCCTTCGCGACGTCGAGGACATAGACGGGCTGGAAGCGCGTCTTGCCCGCGATAACCGGGATGACGGGCAGCGTGTTCGCGAGCGCGGCGAAGCGGTTGATGAACTGGTCCTCGCGCCCGAAGATGATCGACGGGCGTAGGATCGTCGCGTGGGGCAGGGCCTCGCGCACCGCCGCCTCGCCGCCTGCCTTGGTCCGCGCATAGCCTGCCGGCGACCCGGCATCGGCGCCGATCGCCGACATCTGGACATAGGCGCTCACGCCGGCTGCGGCGGCCGCCCTGGCGGCATTCGCCGCACCCGCGACCTGCACCGACTGGAATTTCTGGCGGCCCGTCTCGGCGAGGATCCCGACGAGATTGACCCCGGCGGTGGCGCCCTCGAAGGCACGCTCCATCTGGTCGGCGCTGCGCACGTCGCCGCGCGTCAGCTGGATCTGCCCCAGCCCGCCCAGCGGGCGCAGGTACATCGCGGCCTCGGGATTGCGCGACACGACGCGCAGCCGCACGCCGGTCGCCGCCAGCGTCTGCACGACATAGCGTCCGACGAACCCCGCACCGCCGACGATCGTCACCAAGCCGTCCATCGTAATCCTCTGCGAACCTGCCGCGCGGCTTGTGAAGCAGCACCCGCACGTTGACAACCGCTCCGGACCTGCCTAACCGCCGCACCTCGCAACCTGCCCAGGTGGCGGAATTGGTAGACGCGCCAGCTTCAGGTGCTGGTATTGGTAACGATGTGAAGGTTCGAGTCCTTTCCTGGGCACCATTCCCGGTCAAAGATGGGCACCGCTCCGGAATGGGTGGCCCCATCCTTGATCAGACTATGCTCGAGGGCAGACTTCGAACCCGAAATCCGGATCAGCGAGTTCGAGACCTCGACCTTGTCGACGATCAGAGCGAGATAGGCGCGCCGGAAGTTGGCGTCGCCGGTGCGGAGCCGTTCTTTAAGCGATGCGCCGAAGCGATCGATCATCTGCGGGGTGATCGACTTGCGCGAGATTCTCAGCTGGCGCTCCAAACTGTCGATCTCGGTCGAGGCCATCTGGGCGGCTGCCCGGTGCCTGGCAAATCGCTCGACGATCATCGGATCTGCAGGGCTAAGCGCCCCCGTCTCGACCAGCGTCAGCAGGTTGTTCAGGGCAGTCTTTGCGTCGGTCTCGCGGGCTCGCGCACTAGCCAGGGCGCGCCGACGCCGGGCATCTGCCTCATCCGACTTTTCGAGCAACGCCGACAGCAGCAGCCGAAGATGGTCGGGATCCAGAAGTCGCTGTTCGACGGTGTCGAGGACTATGGAGTCGAGAGCCTCGCGCCGGGTCGCCCGCAGGTCGCAGGCCATCGCAGACCGGTTCGCACGCTCGCTGCAGGTATAGTACATGTACCGCCCACCCCGGCCGCTTCGAACGGTCAGGCCCACACCGCAGTTGGGCTGCCCGCATCTCGCTACGCTGGCCGGCAGCATCGTGACCCCGTTCACGACACGCGGGGGTGTCACGCGCGGGTTGCGCTGGGCGCGGCGCGTCGCAACGGCGGCGAACTGCTCCTGGGTGATGATAGGCGGACACGGCACCCGCACCCAATCGGCTTCCGGGATCGGTTCGCCGAGCTCGGTCTTCTTGGCGTCGAGATAGTAGCCGATGTAGTTTGTGCGTCCGAGGATTCCGGCGGTGTTTCCGTTAGAGAACCGCGCACCGCGAAGCGTGCATCCCGCCTTGTTCAACAGGGCAGCGATTGCGCGGGCCCCCAGCGGCCCTTGGCCCTCGCCGTGTTCGGCCAAGTCGAAGATTCGCTGGACGACCGCAGCCTCGTCAGGTTTGATCTCAAGCTTCTTCTTGGCCTTGTCCTTGCGCATCTCTGCGATCACCGAGCGGTAGCCGAACACCACCGGACCACCATTGTAAAATCCTTCAACGGCGTTCTCGTTCATTGCCCGCGTGGTGTGTTTGGAGGTCTCATCCGAGCTGTGCTGGTTGAATGAGGCCACCATATTGCGCATCAGGTTGCCGCTCGAACCCTTGGCGATGTCCTCGGTGACCGACTGCTGCTGAACGCCGACCTTGCGCAGCCGGTCGTAGCTTGTCGCTTGCAGCGCGAGGTTGCGCGCGAACCGCGACAGCGAATGGACAATGACCATGTCGAACGGTCGTTCTGAACTCGTCGCGCGGTTCATCATCGCCTGGAACTGCGGTCGATTGTCATCGGTCGCTGACAGGCCCGCTTCCTCGTAGACCTGGACGAGATCGATCTCGCGGGTCCGGCAATAGGCCTGGATGCTGCTCAGCTGGCTCTTCAAGCTCAGACCATGCTTGGCTTGATCATCGGTGGAGACCCTGACGTACGCGCAGGCCCGAAGCCGCTTTTCACCCATCTTCATTTCCTCACGAGCTTCAGGATCGATCTCCACCGTATATCCGACGCTCTGGCCCGCGACCTCACCGGCCGGCGACGACAGCCAGGAACTGCTCTGACGACACGATGGCGGGGCAGGCCACACGCAGCCTGCCAGCTTCACGCGACGCGTCCTGCACAGCAAGTCTCGCGCCATACAGGTAGTAGCCGGCGTAGTGGGTTCTGCTCAGCATGCGGGCGACCTTCGCCCGGGTGAACACCGCGCCACGCAGCGTGTGACCGCTGGCGTTCAGCATCGCAGCGATATCAGCAGGGCCGAGAGCGTTCGCACTGTACCGCTGGTGGCAAGCCCAAAGATGTACCGCACAAGCTGCGCTTCATCGGCCTGGATCTCGAGTTTCTTCCGCCGCTTGGCACCCATAGCAGCGTCGACCGAACGGTAGCCGAATGGGGCTACCCCGCCGTTGAAGAAGCCGGCTTCCGCATTCGCAGCCTGTGCGCGCCTTGTCCGTGCGGCGTGATCCACCGCCGCGTACTGGTCGATCAGCGCGATGATCGCTTCCATTGTCGGCGTTCCGATATTCGCGAGATCGAGGTGATACCGAGCGCCATCCTTGTGTTGTTCGTCCATAATCATTTTCTCTGTATCAACTGACCAATCGCTTCGTTTAAACCGTCCTCTGTGCGTGACTGACCGCCGGTTAGGAGCACATCGTGCAGGCCTTTCGGCACATCAGGTTCATCGACTTCGATCACCCCCTGCTCCCGCTAGCGAACAGATCGGCAAGCAGGTCGCCCAGGTACTGGTGAACGAGGTCGGCCTCCCCCGGCACCAGGGTCAGCGCGTCGGGCAGGTTGCATTGAACGCGCCGACTGTCCGCGCAACCGACCGACGCCGACGCCGACGCCGACGCCGACGCCGACGCCGACGCCGGGCGGGCGGGTACTTCCTCATTGGCCAGGACATTCGCGTTCGCCATCAGAACGCTATCGGCCTGTCGGGAAAACCGATTCGGGGGGCGCAGTCGCTAGCTTCTAGTCTCTGGCGTCAGTGCGTTCGGACAACCTAAGGTAATTATGCACAAGCCGGTCGCGGCGGCCCGGGATCACCGACGTAGCTCCAACAGCATCGATCCCAAGCTGCCTGTCGAACCTCGGTGCTGAAGATCAATGATGCCTGCACGTCTTACAGATTAGCTGCCCCGCATGCGAACGGGCCCATCTCCGCTGGACCCGGCGTATGTCCGCTATCGATCGCCTACCCCTGGTCGTTGGCGATTATCCGGACCCCTGCGGATCGACACTGTGCGGCAAGCGTCTCGAAGTCGGCCTGACTGCGTGCCAGGCGGCTTATGGAATCCACACAGACCGCCTCTACAGCGCCAGATTCGACGACGGCGATGAGTGAACGCATCCCGGGACGATCCAGTGTTATTCCTGAATACCCGGCATCGATAAAGCACGAGACTTCTGCCCAGCCTCGCTTATGGATCAGTGCACGACTCCGCTTCAGCTGAGCCTCGATCGTTTCGCCCTCCGGCTTCGACGCCGAACAGCGCGCGTAGAGTGCCACTTTCATGATGATTTTCCTTTGTTAGACGGATGTCGGCTGAGGAATCGTCAAGACCGGGTTCCCCGCCACCCTGAGGGGGTTCAGAGCCAGGCCTGATCTGCTCCAACGGCTATGCGCCTCAACCGGCCCGAACCTCGGAAGGATCACTGGCCTGACGCCTTCGGGGCCTTCGAGGGTTTGTCCGCCTTACCAGTTCGCAGAGTATTGCCCTGCAAAGGCTTTACCAGGCCACGAAGCTGCAGCTCGGTCGGGCCAAGCGCCGCCCTCACTGTTGCGATTTCATGTCTGTTCGGCTGGTGCGCATGGTATCGCCGATAGAATGCGATGCTGCTTTCCGTCACTTCGCAGACGAACTTTTCCTTGTCGCGGAGCTGCCCCTTTTCCCAGTGCCATTCTTCGTAGGGGTGGTCGTCCCAGCCCGGTGCATTTCGATCCTGAACAGGCGCGTCGATGTGGCTTCTCAACACCGTCCTCGACAGCAGGGAGAACAGCTCACGGGCCTGAAGACGATTGTCCTTGTGAATCCGTGGCGGACACAGCTCGTTAGCATCCAGCCCCTTGCGCATACCTTCATCCCGCATAGCAGCGAACGAGACCTGCCTACCGGCCCGACAAGCGTCGAACGCCTGCTCGAAGCTATTCGTGGCATTGAACTTCGCGACCAGCGACCCATGATAGTCAGCGTTGCGTGATACGCCCGCGTTGCATGCGAGGAACACAACCATCTTTGGGCGACTGCCCCGCGCATTCGCCATGTGCACGTTGCGATTGCGAGGCCGCCGCCGAAACTTTGTATGACGCCACTGCCGTTGCAATTCGTAGCTGCCTTGAGCCATCGCCCTATTAAGCGATTTTTCGAAGTTCGCCCCCTCCTTGATCCGCCAGAGCTTCTCCATGACCTTGGCCAGGACAGTCAGCCCGAGATCGGACATGTACCTGTCTTCTGCTGCTCTAGATTTAAACTTTCGCCGAGGCTCGATTTTCTCGAGGCCAGGAAAGCTGTCGGGAACTTCCCGGCCATTGCGCCTCAAGAAGATGTCGCCGACTTCACGAAACGCGACGAACGCCGCGCCTAGCTTGCCGGTGACCCCGTCGATCTTGACGTCGCTGTGAGGATCGCAGCGGTCCAGCTCATTGTGGCCTGTTGGTCCACGCAGGATGCGGTGCTGCCCCTCGGCCGTGCGCAGCACGTCGCCAGCACTACGATATTTAGACGCTTCGCAGCACATGCTGCGCAGGCTGACGAAGGGCATCGCATCCTGACCGTTGACGGCCGGAAAGCCCTGGTCGGGAACCATCCGATAAGCACTCCGAACATCGCCGATCGTAAGTTCGTCGAAAAGCGGGCGGCTATGACTTGCGAGATTGACTAGCGAAGCGACAAGGCTGGCATCTTGTGGCGGTTTCCTGTCACCGACATCTTCACAGAGATATGTCTTGTTGCCATCTATCGACGTGGCATCCTCATCGTCGATATCGTCGAGACAGAGAAGTTCGGTAAATTGCTTCAAGGCAAACCAGCCGTACTCGGTCGGAAGGTTTGACCACAGCCACGCCTTGACGGATGCCGGCGTAACGACTGTCGGCCAAACGAATGGGTCGGACGGATCGTGATCCACCCTGTAACACAACCCAGAAGTCGTCGGATTCAGGAAGACATCGTGAAAGCCCCGATGTCTTTCGATTTGAGGATGCGAATACCACGCAGCCTGGTTGCGAAGAACGGTCTCTAAAGATGTGCTGAGATCGGTTGGCATCGGGGCCACCTCGACGAGACGCTCGATAAGTTTCTGCATGTTCCTACGCCACCCCACATATGTTCATGAAAGGTACTCTAGCGGAAAACACGCTCTCCGAATACAGGAAGTTGCAAACGCTGCATTTTTTCGCAAAAGGCCCGTGATATATGGTTATTTGGCCCATTCGGAGGCCCAAAAGCCTCCTAAGCGTAGTGTGGAATGCAGCAATCTGAGGTCCGCAATCAGCGTCGCGGCGCGGTCGAGGAGATCGGCTTCAACGTCCGAGTCGCCTGCTGTCTCGTCTATGAGTCGCAAGGTCCCGGAGATGTCGCGAACGATCTCTTCGCGCCGGTTCAACAGTGCCACCAGCACCGTCATCGTCTCGTTACTCAAGAGTGACGCTTCGGCTTGCACTATCGGCGACATCCGCGTCGGCTTTGCTTCGATCGCCATGCTATTGCGGTCGTGCCGGGCCACCCAGGCTTGGCAAATCCGGCACTGGCGGTGCTGCTTTCCAGCGAGGGTTGCCGCCACGCGCCATGATCCAGTCGAACGCCTCGCCTCTGAGCATCGATCGCGGAGCAGTGACCGCCAACACGCGGGCGATCTCCTCGATCAAAAAGGTCTGCCTGGCTGTCGCCGACCCTCGCCGCCAGGTGGCCTTTGGATCGCGTCCGGCTGGCGAAGCCAGAAAGGTCGTCGTCTCCGCTACATACAGCTCCTGCATCCAATGCCAGCGTGCGTATGCGCCCCAGCTACGGATAAGCGGCCCAGCCTGGGACGCGAATAGCCGTGCCAGCAGCTGGCTGAGGCTCCTTGCCCCCGGATTGTTGAGCGCGACCCCGACGAGCAGCGCGACGCCGTACCGCCCCAGATAGTCCAGCCCCGTCAGACTCACATCATCAAGCCCGAGCCCGTCGCCAGGTTCGAAGGCCGACCCCACCCGGTAACAGGCGCGGTCGCGAGCGCTGCGACGAACGCGCCGGTGCTGTGCGGTTTCCGCTTCCTGGATCAGCGAGTCGAGCCTGGCCCGTTCCAGCGACAATAACCGGGTCTCACCGTCGAGGCTAGCAATGAGACCCTCGGCAAGGGCATGGAGGTCGCTGTCCAGTTGCTTGGGCAGACAAGGAGCGGGTGCAGGTTTCATTCGACCTGCAGTGCGCCATCCATCAAACCTGATTCGGGGGGCGCAGTCTGGCTTTTGGGAGACGCGTGACCGTCATCCGTCAGATAGCCGATGGCTGCGGAGACCCAATGTCGAACATTCAGAGCGGTACTGACCCTGCCCAGAACCAGACATCCGTACAGGCACAGCGCTCGCTGTTAACCGCGCCAATAGCCGGTCGCTTAGGTGTCGGCTCAAAAGCTGACGTCGGCTATCCGCGCAGCGGCGCGCAACACTACTGGCAGCGACGCGAACCCACACATCGACGGCGTAGTTCTTGATCGTCTCGGTCATTCCCGAACCGTCTACCCCGTCGGTCACGCGAACTTCGCCGGCAGGTTGAAGAGTGCATTGAAGGGCGCGATCAGCGATCGATCACCCGTGACGGCAAGGACGCCCATCCTCTCGAGTTCGGCCACCGGCACTTCGCCGTAGATCAGGCCTGCCAGCGCCTCGGGCTCGCCTGCAAAGATCAGGTCGGCTTCACCGTCACCGCGCTCGATGTCCAATCGACCATCGGCAAGCTTGGCGACGAAGGCATCATCCGCTAGGCGAAAGGCGACCGTCATGCGAAGGTCTTTCGCGCCGGCTGCGTCCAGCATCGTGCGCAGCGACATCATCAATGAGGCAGGCGACAATGGCAGACTGGCGTCGTGGTCGGGCGAGCGTACCGCCCAGCGGCCCATCGTCTGCATGATCGGTTCGCTCTCATAGCCCCATGAGGTGAGTTCGTAGACCGGCACCGAGGCGGGTGCCGGCAGCTTGCGCCGCTTCAAAACGCCCGCCGCCTCCAGATTTTCCAACCTTTGGGCGAGCACATTGGCGCTGATCCCCGGCAGTTGGGCGCGGATTTGGCCGAAGCGGCGTGCCCCGAACATCAGCTCGCGCATGATCAGCAGCGTCCAGCGCTCGCCGAGCAATTCGAGCGCGAAAGCGGTGCCGCAGGCGTCGTCATACCGGCGATCTGCAACGTCTCGCCGTTTGCTGGTTACTTTTTCTGACTGAGCCATTGTTTTTTCTAAGTGTCGTCGTCACTAAGATAAGTAGGTGATTCGAGGCCGGATGAAAGGAGCGAGCGATGGCCAAGATCGATCTTCGAGACCCTGTCCGCAATCGCCGCGTGCAAGTTTGCACCGGCCGTGCCGCCTCCCGCTTTCACGTTGCGTCCTGCTGAGCGTTTCCAAGGAGAAGAGTATCGTGACCCGTCCCGTCATCACAGCATTCGACTGGGTGCCCGACTTTGCAAAAGGGCAAGTGCGCGACCTGCGTGTCCGCTGGGCACTGGAGGAGGTGGGGCAGCCCTATGACGTTCGCTACCTGTCGCAGGGCGAGCAGAAGCACCCCGATCATCGCGCGCGCCAGCCGTTCGGGCAGGTGCCGACCCTCGAGGAAGGCGAGCTCACGCTCTTCGAGTCTGGCGCGATTGTCCACCACATCGCCACGACACGCGGCGGTCTGCTTCCGGCCGACGCCGCTGCCCGCGCGCGTGCCGTCGAATGGATGTTCGCAGCGCTCAACACCGTCGAGCCACCGGTGATGGACCTGTCGTTCGTCGACCTGTTCGAGGCCGACAAGCCCTGGTCCAAGCCACGCCGCCCGTCGGTCGAGCAGCGCATCCGCGAGCGGCTGCAGGATGTCGCCTCGCGTCTCGGCGAAAACGACTGGTTCGACGGCGACTTCAGTGCGGGCGACCTGCTGATGGTCGCGGTGCTGCGCATCATCCGCGACGACCCGCTTTTGTCCGAGCATCCGACGCTCGCCGATTATGTCACGCGAGGCGAAGCGCGGCCGGCGTTCCAGCGCGCGCTGGCGGCCCAGATGGCGGGCTTCACGGGCTCGCCGCCGCCGGGCTTCGCCGAGTGGGAAGCAAAGATGAAAACATCCGAGGGAGAGAGCGCATGACCTACGTCGAGGGATTCGTGACGGCGGTGCCGACCGCCAACAAGGACGCCTACATCAAGCATGCTCGGGACGCCGCAGCGCTGTTCGCGGAACTGGGTGTCGCGCGCATGGCCGAGAACTGGGGCGACGACGTGCCGAAGGGCAAGGTCACCGACTTCTATGGCGCGGTGCAGGCCAAAGACGACGAGACGATCGTGTTCAGTTGGTTCGAATATCCCGACAAGGCAACGCGCGATACCGCCGTCGCGAAGATGATGGCCGATCCTCGCATGGCGGAAATGGGCAAGGCGATGCCGTTCGACGGCAGCCGCATGATCTACGCAGGGTTTGATGCCATCGTCGATCAGGGCAATGGCCAGGGCGGGTATGTCGATGGTTTCGTCGTCCCAGTGCCTACAAAAAACAAGGAGGCCTATCGCGCGATGGCCGAGAAGGCGGCGGGCGTGTTCCAGGAATTCGGTGCGGTGCGCGTGGTTGAGGCTTGGGGTGACGACGTCACCGACGGCAAGCAGACCGACTATAAGCGCGCGACCAAGGCGGCGGACGATGAGACGATCGTCTTCTCGTGGATCGAATGGCCCGACAAGGCGACCCGCGACGCGGGCTGGGAAAAGGTCATGGCCGACGATCGCATGAAGCCTGGGGCCGACATGCCCTTCGACGGCACACGCATGTTCTGGGGCGGCTTTCAGCCGATCCTGAGCCAGTAATCGTCACCGTTGGGAGAGACACTATGGCGAATGCAAACGGTACCCCGATCTGGTTCGAGCTCACAACGCCCGACCAAGACGCCGCCCAGAAATTTTACACCGCGGTGACCGGCTGGTCGGTCGCCCCCTCGCCGACGCCCGAGCATGGCGGCTATCGCCTCGCCGGTCCCGGCACGACGGGGGTTGCGGGATTGATGACCCCGCCGGCCGGCATGCCTGCCGGCCAGGGGGGATGGTCGATCTATTTCGCCAGCGACGACGTCGACGCGATGACGGATGCCGTGAAGTCGCTCGGCGGAGCGGTCATTTTCGGCCCGATGGACATTCCCCAGGTCGGCCGCTTCGCCGTCTGCAGCGATCCGCAGGGCGTGACCTTCTCGATCATGAAAGGGGCCAGCCCGGAGGACAGTCAGGCATTCAAGCAGGGTGCCGGCAATCACGGTCACGGCGTATGGATCGAGCTCGCCACGCCCGACCCCGACGCCGCGATCGACTTCTACTCCGCGCTGTTCGGCTGGTCGAAGCAAGGCGGCATGCCGATGGGCGAGCTGGGCGAGTACAGCTTCATCGGCCGCGCCAAGGACGATTGTCCAGGCGCGGTGATGTCGAGCGTCGCTACTGGCGCCAAGGCGCGGTGGAACTGGTACATCCTCGTTTCCGACATCGACGCCGCGATCGAGACTGCAAAGGCCGGGGGTGGCACGCTCATCCAGGGACCGGACGAAATCCCTGGCGGCGACTATTCTGCCAACCTGACCGACGCCCAGGGCTTCGAGATCGGCGTCGTCGGCGCACGCGGCCAAGGCTGATGCGCAAAATCACGGGATCCGCCTTTGTCTCCCTCGACGGCGTCGTGCACGCCGGGTGGACCTACCGAAGACCCGACCGGCGGTTTCGACGACGGCGGTTGGGTCTTCAAATTGTGGGACGACGAAGTCGGCGAGGCGGTCGGCTCGCTCTTCAGCGGCGAATATGAACTCCTGCTCGGGCGCCGCACCTACGACATCTTCGCGGCCTTCTGGCCTTATGTGCAGGGCGAAGACGCGGTCATGGGCGAGGCGTTTACCCGCGCAGGGAAACATGTGCTGACACACGGCAATCAGCCGCTCGAATGGGCGAACAGACATCGTCTGCGGAGCATCGATGACGTCGCGTCGCTCAAGCGCAGCGACGGGCCCGACCTCATCATCCAGGGATCGGGCACGATCTATCCGGGCGTGATCGCCGCCGGCTTGCTCGACCGGCTGACGCTGATGATCTTCCCGCTGACCCTGGGAAATGGCAAGCGCCTGCTAGGCAGCGACACACCTGCCGGCCGGCTCAGGATGATCGACCACAAGATAACAGCCACAGGCGTTGTGATCGCGACCTACGAACTTTGCGGCGCGCTGCCACCCTATCCGCCCGAAGTGCCAGTTCCGAGCACGAGTGCAAGCGAGGAAGAGCGGCAGAGGCGAATAGTTGCGGGGACGTGGTGACCACAGCCGAGCGCGTGACGGAGCTGGGGTCGACCTGTTAACTTTAAAACAGGCTCAAACTAGACAGGAAATTTTGAAGCTCACGCACGCGTATACCACCTAACCTGCCATACCTCACCCGATAGCAGTTTAGATGGCCAGCGGATTGGCGCTTCTCGACATCTACGACCCGCAGCAGATCGCCGCGCGGTAAAGAGCGGCCTGCGTGATTAACGGCCGCTAGTATCGACCGCTGTGACCCATACCCGGACATTCACGTCGCTCAGGCGGCCTCCCGAAACCACTCGTTCGTTCAGGTGCGGTATTTGGCTCAATCGGGCTGTTTGCTGGCTGGTGGCAATCGGCCGATGAATCGCGAGAGCGGATATAGCCAGCGCTGCGCCTAGACAGTCAATGAGGACATAGCGAGTTATCGGCCTCCCATATGGCCGGCGCGCTAACGCCTTGCCAAGGCCCGGCAAGTTGGTTCGAAAGTGTCCTGCGAAGCGATGCGAAGACCGCCGCGTAAGCGCGACCGACGCGGGACATGCGCCAGACGCCAGCGATCATAAATCCGCGTCGCTTCGATTTGCCTTCATCGCAAGAACATGCGATGAAGGTCGCATGACTTATCCCGGCGGAAAAGGACGGGCCTACCAGAGGCTGATCAACCTGATGCCGCCGCATGACGTTTTCATAGAGACCCATCTCGGCGGCGGGGCAGTGATGCTAAAGAAGCGACGCGCGGCCCGAAACATCGGCATCGACGCGGACGACCGGGTGATCGCCCGTTGGCGGGAGCGCGGCGATCCAATGATCGAACTCGTGCTCGGCGATGCCGCGTCCTACCTGGTCGAACATCCGCCCGGCCCGGCGGCGATGGTATTCTGCGATCCGCCATACTGGCCCGAGAGCCGGCGGCGCGCGCGATGCTATCGCTGCGACTACACGGCCGCGGACCATGCGCGGCTACTCGCCGTCCTGGTGGAGCTCCGGTGCAAAGTGATCATCACTGGCTATCCCAGCCCGGCGTACGACGCCGCGCTTCCCGGCTGGCATGCCGTCGACTACGTGAACTGCACGCAAATGGGAGCCGTCACCGAGCGGGCGTGGACCAACTTCGCTCCGCCGACCGTGCTCCACGACTACGATCACCTCGGCATCGACTTCCGGGAACGTGAGGCGCTTAGGCGCAGGCGGACTTCGCACGTCAGGAAGCTGCAGCGTGCTCCGGCGTTGGAGCGGAACGCGATCTTAGCCGATCTGGTCGACGCCTTCCCCGACGAACTGAAGCAGGCGGTCGGGAGGCGAGCACCATGACGGCGATCTACCTCGATCACCAGGCGACGACGCCTTTGGATCTCCGCGTGTTGGAAGCGATGATGCCTTGGCTGTCGCGACCTTCGAACCCCCACGCCACACACGCTATTGGACGCGCCGCGGCGGAGGCGGTCGAAACGGCTCGCGGCCAGGTCGCGGCGCTGGTCGGTGCGCAAGCCCATGAACTCTTTTTCACCGCAGGCGCGACCGAGGCGGCCAACATCGCGATCCGTGCACTACCCTCGGGATCGCGGGTGCTCGTGAGTCCCATCGAACACGCCTGCGTCGTGGAGACGCTCGTCGCAAGGGCGACCGAACTGGACGTTACGACGGCAAGAATCGGGCCGGATGGCGTCCTCGATGTTGACGATTTCGCCGAAGACCTCGAAGGTCGCGACGTCGCGATCGTCATGGCGGTCAACAACGAGATCGGGACGGTGCAGCCGCTCCCTGAGATCGCCGCGGCGTGTCGCCTGGCCGACGTCGCCCTGTTCACGGACGTATCGCAGGCGGCCGGACGCGTCCGAGTCGATCTCGAAGCGTGGGACGCGCGTGCGGCCTGGCTGTCGTCGCACAAGGTCTATGGACCGCAGGGGATGGGCGCGCTGATCTGGCGGGGGCTGTTGCAACCACGGCCGGTCGTCACCGGGGGAGGCCAGGAACGCGGCGTCCGAGCGGGCACCGTCGCGACCGCGCTTGCGGTCGGATTTGGCGCGGCGTGCCACATTGCGATGCAGGAGATGGAGCGCGACGCCCATCACGCCGCAGCTCTCTCCGCGCAATTCCTGAGTGCTCTGCGGCAGGTGCACCCGTGGCTCGTCGTGAACGGCTCCACCGATCGGCGCGTCCCGCACAACCTGAGTGTTGCATTCCCCGGTCTCGACGCCGACGTCCTGGTGGCCAGCGTCCCGCAGTTGGCGATCTCGACGGGGTCCGCGTGCAGCGCCGGCGCGATCGGCGTTTCGCACGTGCTCTCCGCGATCGCGGATCCCGAGATCGCGGAAGGCACCATACGTGTCGGGTTCGGGCGGCACACCACGCCGGAGGAGGTGGCCACGGCGGCATCGGTCGTCTGCCAGGCCGTAACGACGCTCCGGTCTGTGTCATCCAGGAAAGTCGGTTGAAATGACGGATGTGATGGAGCGCCCCGGAACGTCAGCCCGGGACCGTGGCAGGGCCAGGGTGTTTTCGGGCCACGAGTCATTCGCCGTTCGCTATGGATGGCTTCCGAAGGTGTACGAGGCCGTAATGCACGACCCCGAGATCTTCGTGGATGACGAGCGCGCGATCCTCATGCTCGGGTTGGGGAAGAACATGGTTCGCTCCATCCGGTTCTGGGGAGACGCCTTCGGCGTCACCCGCACCGAGGGGCGTGTCGTACGCCCCACCGGATTCGGCCGCCGGCTGCTCGACCCGGACCTAGGCGCCGACCCGTTTCTGGAGGACATCGGATCGCTGTGGCGCCTCCACTGGCAGATCACGGTGCACGGTGGGCTGGGGGCATGGACAGCCGCCTTCCTCTCGGTCACGGATGCGGAGGTTGCGCGGCGGCGGCTGCTCGAGCTGATCACCGCCTCCTCGATGGAGACCCGTGGAGGCGTCAACGCGGGGACAGCCGCGGCCCATCTGGACATGCTGATCAAGACCTACGACGCGTCGGCTGATCGCAGCGCGGCCGTCCTCGAGGACACGCTCGGCTCGCCTTTCCAGGAACTCGATCTGCTGCGCACCGCCACTCCGGGTGGTGTGCCGACGATCCGGCTGAACCGTGGCTGCAAGGGCGGCCTGGACTGGAGGACGCTCGCCTTCGCGCTTGCGGACCATTGGCGGGGGACCGCCCCCGGCTCGTCCGCATTGACGATGCGGTCGATCATGCTGGACCGGGTTTCACCGGGGTCGGTTTACCGACTGGACGAGGCGACGATGCACGGGCTTCTGGAGCGGATCTGCGACCATTCCGATCGGCTCGCCCTCCGAGGCGACGGCATCGGCGGACTGGAGCTCGTCTCGACCAAGGCAGAGGGCCCCGAAGAACTGGAGAGACTGGCATGGTGAGCGCGATTCCAGGGACCATCGCCGACCGCGTCTCGCTTTCACGGCGCTACGTGCGCTCGACCGACGTGGTGCGGGACCTGGGCGATCCCGCCGCGCTCGACGGTTACGTCGTCACAGCTTCCGCGCGATCGGCGCTGGTGCGGCTCGCCGAGGGTCTTTCACCGACGTCGACGCAGCGGGCGTTCCGGATCACGGGCCCATACGGAAGCGGCAAGTCCTCGTTCGCGCTGCTGCTTTGCCGCCTCGCCAGCGGCGACGAGAGCGCAGCGGCGATCGCCGCCACCGCGGGCCTGGCCCCGACGGCGAAACTTCCCCGGCATGCGGTGATCGCGATGAGCGGCCGCCGGACGAGTTTCTCCTCGGACCTGCTGGCCGCGGTACGCGAGCATGCGACGGACCTCGGTTTGGGCGACATCGCGGCTCAGGCCGCGCAGGCAGGCGGCGACGCGGACCCGGGCCTTCGGGCGCGTTCAGCGGTCGACATGCTCGACCAGCTCGCACAGGCGACACTCAGCGTCGATGGCCGACGCACGCTCCTGCTTGTCGACGAGATGGGCCGATACGTCGAGCACGCGGCGGCGAACCCCAGGTCGGAAGATCCCTCGGTCTTCCAACAGTTGGCCGAGCGCGCCGGTGGCGGGGGCGGCCCGCCACTCGCCGTCGTCGGGGTGCTACACCACCGTCTTGCGGAATACGTCGCCGCGATGGGCGGGGTGGTCGAGGCCGAATGGACGCGGTCCGCCGACAGGTACGAGGAGATCGCCTTCGGCGACAGCCTGGAGCAGACGCTGCACCTGGTGGCTGGCGCGCTCGACGCCGGATCCGGCCACACGCGTGCGGTCGTCGAGGCCTCCCGTCGCGCCTATGCCGACGCGTTCGACCACGGTGCGCTCGGGGGCGATCCGGCGGATGTCCGCTGTGCGGCCGCCGACCTGTTCCCGCTCCACCCCGCCACGCTTGCCGCCCTGACCGTCGCCGCGCGTCGCCTCGGCCAGAATGAGCGCTCCATCTTCGGCTTCCTTCAGACGCTCGAGCCCAGGGGGTTCCAGCGCTTCGCTCGCGAAACGCCGTACGGCCCCGACGGGTGGTACCGGCTGCCGAGGCTATTCGACTACCTGGCCGACCAAGGTGCGATCAGGTTCGGCTCAGCCGACCGCGAACGCCGGTGGCAGCTCGGCCTGGACGCGGTGGCGCAGCTGGAGCCGGGCAGCGAAGAAGCCGCGGTGATGCGATGCGTGGTGCTGATGGCCACACTGGAACCGATCCAGTCGCTGCGGGCGACGCCGGCGTCGCTGGCGTGGTGCCTGGGCGTTCCCGAGGACGTCACGGCAGCCGCGCTCGAGGATCTCGTCAAGCAGGGCATGCTCTACCGGCGCCCGCAATCCGGCGACTTCAGCCTGTGGTCCCGTTCCAGCGTCGACCTAGACCATTGGCTCGACGAGGCGCGCGTCCGCGTTCCGTCGACCGACCGCCTGGATCAGGCGCTCGCGACACTGCCGTCCGTCCGGCCCCTGGTCGCCCACGCCCATTATCAGCGGCAGGGCACGTTGCGCGCGTTCGCAGTGACCCTGCGATCTGCGGCGGACGACACGCCGATAGCCATCCCGCCTGGTCATGACGGGGTGGTCACGGTCCTGGCCCTTCACCCGCAGGACGACATCGCACAGGTCCGGGAGCTAGCTCTGCGCCTTTCGCGCGACGCGGGACCACGCGCACTGCTGCACATCCACGCCGTCGCGCCGGGCGACCTGGAGTGGGCGAACCGGTTGTGCCGTTGGCGCTGGGTCGAGGAGCACTGCGCCGAACTGCGCGTCGACGAGCTGGCGAGGGCGGAGGTCGCGGCGCGCATCGCGCAGGCGGAGAGCGGGATGGCCGAAGCGTTCGCCGCCATCTCTGAACCGGAAGGCCACGACTGGCTCCGGAACGGCGTGGTCGTGGCGGTCGATGGCCGGGCGGCGCTCAGCCGCCTGATCAGCGAGATCTGCGACGACGACTTTGACCTCGCGCCCGTGTTGCGCAATGAACTCGTGAATAGGTCTAAGCTGTCGACGGCAATAGCGAGTGCGCGGATGCGGCTGCTCGAGAGGATGCTCCAGCATCAGGCCGAGCCGATGCTCGGTCTCACGGGTGCGCCGCCGGAGCGCACCATCCACCTGTCGATGTTTGCGGCGAGCGGGATGCACCGGGAAGTCTCCCCGGGCGTCTGGGCGTTCGCACCTCCGGTGCCCGGGCACGAGTTGCGCTGGCGGCCGGTCTGGGACCGGCTCGGCAAGATCCTAGAGAGCGGCACGCCGGTGGCATTCGACACCGTCGCCGGACTCTTGGCGGAAGCTCCTTGGGGTCTACGGGCGGGACCATCGCTGCTATTGATAACGGCGTTCATGCTGCACCACCGCCGCGAGATCGCGCTCATGGAACGCAACAGCTTCGTGCCGGAGCTGACGCCCGCGCACTTCATGCGGCTCGCGAAGAATCCAGGCAACTTCGCGCTGCGCTCGATCGGCGGCGGCGACGAGCGCATCGAAGTGCTGGAGCGGCTGGCCGAAGGCCTGGCTTTCCCGCCGGGAGTGCCACGACCTACCGCCGAGGTGAAGTCGATCGTCGAAGCCCTCTACCGGTGGTTCGCGCGGCTACCCGAGAACGCACGCATCAGCGAGCGGGTCTCGCCGCCCGCCAAGCGTGTGCGCACGGCGCTCGCCAAGGCCCGAGATCCTCTCGACACCCTCTTCGACCAGCTTCCGCGGGCGTGCGGGGCCGTGGACGCCAACGGGCGCATCGACCCGGTGGCCTACGTGGAATGCCTGTCGGCGACCTTGGAGGAGCTTTCGGACGTCGATCCAACCCGGCGCAGGCTGGCCGCCGCCTCGCTCGCGTCGGCATTCGGGCAACGCGACGCGGCAGCTGTCCGGACGCGGATGGAGATCGAGTTCGGCACACTCAGGACCGACTTAACCGACTACCCGCTCCGGCAGTTCGTCGACCGCGCGCTCGCAGGGGAAGTGGCCGACGGCCGCTGGCTCGACGGCATCGCCGGCCTCATCGCCGGCCGGCGCATCGAGAACTGGGACGACGGGTCGCTGGACATTTTCTCGTTCAAGGCGCGCGAGATGGCGGGCCGTCTCTCGCGATGGCTGTTCCTCAAAGAGCGGGCGGCCAAGCGACGGACTCAGATGATCAGCCTGCACATGGTTGAGACCTCCGGCGACGAGCGTGCGCTGGTCGTCGAGACCGGCCGGGTGGACCCCAAGCAGGCCGATCGCGTACGGCGATCACTGGCCGGCGTCGACGATCCGGCGGGCGTATTGGCGGAACTGCTCGGCGAACTTATCGACGAGAGGGAAGCGAAGGTGAAGGCATGACCAAGATGCGCCACGTCCTGAGCCTGTCCGGCGGCAAGGACTCCGCCGCGCTCGCGATCTACATGCGGGACCGCGTCCCGAACATGGAGTACATCTTCTCCGACACCCGAAAGGAGCTGAACGAGACCTACGAGTACCTCGAGCGGATCGAGGACTATCTGGGGGTTCGGGTCAACCGGCTCAACGCCGAGCTCGGCTTCGACCACTGGCTCGACGTGTACGGCGGGATGATCCCGTCGAACCACCGCCGCTGGTGCACGAAGATGCTCAAGTTGAAGCCCTTCGAGAACTTCATCGGCGAGGACCCGGTGCTCAACTACGTGGGACTGCGCGCCGACGAGAACCGGTCGGGCTACATCAGCCACAAGCCGAACATCACGCCCGTCTACCCATTCCAGGAGGACGGCCTCAAGCTGCCGGACATCGAGGAGATCCTGCGCGTCTCGGGCGTCGGCATGCCGCCGTACACCAAGTGGGGCCGCAGCCGGTCGGGATGCTTCTTCTGCTTCTACCAGCAGAAGATCGAATGGGTCAGGCTAAAGGAGACCTATCCGGACCTCTACGACCAGGCGAAGGCCTACGAGCAGGTGTACGAAGGCAGCGGGAACACCTTCACTTGGAGCGAGCGCGAGAGTCTGGAAGAGCTGGAGCGTCCGGAACGGATGCAGTCGATCAAGGACGAGCATCGCCGCCGGCAACTCGCGAAGGAGGTGCGAGGCGACAATCTGACGCTCGAGCAGGTGTTCTCGAGAGCCGAGCGCACTGATGAAGCAGACGACGAGGCCTGCCTCATCTGCACTCTCTAGGCGGCGGCGCTCACTGAGCTGGTTTCGCTATGTGTCGGAACGTCTTGGGGGCCGGCCTGCCGGCCGCGCCCGCGTCGGGGTGGAGCGGCTTCGGCGACCTCCAGAACGACGCGCATCTTGTTGTCGGTCCAATCGCAACCGACAACCACGCCGATCGGCCCGACTGTCTTCACACTGCCCACGGCATTGAGTTCCATGTTCTCCAGCAGGCCAATCCAGTAGTCGTCGTTGTCGAGCTCCTTCGACAAAGCATCGATTTTCCGCTGCCAATCACCCTTTTTCTTGGGCGGCGCGGCGTCGCGTTGCTCCTCCATGTCGCTGCGCAGTGCTTCGCATTGGACCCGCAGCGCTCCCGCTATCCTGGTCGTCACGCGGAGCCATACAGACCCCTTCAAGCGCGTGACCATGAGCTCGTCCGGCGTGAACTCGCCAACCTCCGTCTTTTCCGGAGTGCAGACGATCATGCGTCCGCCAACACCGACGGTCGTCGGCGGAAGGATCGGTGGACCCACCCGCATGAGGTGCGCCCCGAACTCCTGCTGCAGCTTCAAAGCAAAAAGGGGTCGCAGTCGATCGCGGTTCGAGACGTCGTAGCCCTCTTTTTGGAACCACTCGTTCAACTGGCCGAGCGGCACGGCTCGATACTTCGCGAGGTCCCAGACTATCCGATAGACCTCTTCCCTATGTAGTAGGCCGTCGGTGTTCGGGTCGGGCCCGTCCTTGGCGTCCTTCATCTTGACGGGTACGCCGGGCAATAACATGACAGGCGTGTCCGCGTCGGGTTCCCGATCGGGCATTGGGGAGAACGCCAGGTCGCAATCGGCACTCATCACGACGACGGCCTTCGTGCGGCCCTCATCTAGGAAGACGTCGCCGAGTTGCACTAAGGGGAACGCGGCGTAGGCGCTGTCGGTCTTCGCTCGGGGGTGAGGGCCAAGAGGTCCCATGTTCCGCGACACGAGCGCGCTGTGCAGCAGATTTGCGACGACGGTTGAAGGCTCAGTCGCCGCGAATGGCGCGCCGACGAACTCCAGCGCGTCCAGCGCGCGCTGCCGGGTCCGCATCTCGTCGCGCTCGAAAGCGAGCGCCATCAGCTGGGACGAGAGCAGCCAAAAGACGTAGTCACCCAGAGGGTGGCCATCCTTCATAAGCGCGCGGCTTTGTAGGAAGGCGTAGTCGCCTATGTCCAGGTCGTCGACCAGCTTGAGGAGTTCCTCGCGCGCCTTCGAAAGAGCGTCGTCCAAGCCAGCGCGATAGTCGTTGAAGGCGGGGGCATATGGCCGTGCACGCTCAAGCATTCCCAAGTGAGCCTTCACCTTCCAAGGCTCGTTTAGATCGGGCTTGCCGACAAACGCGAAGGCCGACCCCGTCAATTCGGTTTCCGAACGGAAATCGCCACGAGCGTCGCGAACTGTCTCCAGTGATGACATCAGCACGATCTGCTGATCGGATTCGCGGTTGGCCTGGGCGCGCAGAGCGTTGGCAACGGCGACCGACAACGTCCGCCCTCCGGCGGGTCCCTCGAGAAAATAATCTAGCAGGATTAGATTGTGCCGCGACAGATCCGGCAGCTGGTTGAACGGGTCGCACACCGCGACGTCTTGCACCTCCGCTTCCAGGATCGCGCGGAGCCGCCGGAACGAACGATGCTCTTCCACCATACGAGTCGCGTCCCGGGATGCGGCGCCGAGCTTAGCCAACGAAAGAAGGGGCTCGTCACTCTCGGCCAGCGCTCGAAGACGCTCGTCCACGGAAGCGCCTCCGTCGACACCGAGTGCCCTGAGTTCGTCGAGCACTTCCGAATTTGTAGAGAGAAGGGCGCTTACCGAAGCAATGTCCGCGGGATCCAACCGGTCGAGTCTGGGCGGATGCATCGCGTCGTCGATGATCGCCACCGTCAATCCGCTCCATGGGGGCGGCGCCGGGGACGTGTCCTCCTGCGTGGCGACGTCTGCTTCAGCTGCATCATCAGCCGCTGCGGCACCGGGGCATTGCTCTGCGTCAGTTATCCCGACCGCTTCCGGCAGCGCACCGCCCTGCGCGTCAGCGCTCTCAACGATTAAAGCATCTGATCCCGCAATCACAGCCGGCTCGGCCTCGTCGCTTTTCTCTCGCTTGGACGGCGCTACACGCGGCGTTTCGGCTTGCTTCTCGGGCGGCTTCTTCGGCTCGTCGTCATCGCCGATCGCTGTCTTAGACATCCACGTTCCCAATCTCGAAGATGACGGAGTGTATCTGGCCGTGCTCGTCGGCCGCGCCGAGCGTGAGCGTGCCGCCGTGATATTCGGCGACCTCCCTCGCGATGTAGAGGCCGAGCCCCTTGCCCTGCTTCTGGCGCTTCGTGCTGAAAAATGGTTCGAACACGGTTTCCCGGCGTTCCTGCGGGATGCCGGGCCCGTCATCAGTGACGAGGATGCGGCGGCTGGGCAGGTCGACTACAACGTCTATGCGGCCGACCGGTTCGTCCCCGCCGTCACGCGCGATCCTCAGCCGGACCCGCTCTTTGTGCTGCTCGGAAACCCAGAACACGGAATTGGTGAGCAGGTTCTCCAGGACCTGGACGAACATCCCCTTCACCGCCTTCACGTTCAGTTCCCCGTCGTCCGGCAGGACGCTGGTCTCGATAGCGATCCGGCGGCCTTCGTTACGGCTGGCGAAGCCGTTCACTA
The DNA here is from genome assembly GCF_007097155.1 of Glacieibacterium frigidum. Taxonomy (GTDB): domain Bacteria; phylum Pseudomonadota; class Alphaproteobacteria; order Sphingomonadales; family Sphingomonadaceae; genus Glacieibacterium; species Glacieibacterium frigidum. The sequence continues at coordinate 613,439 of NZ_VJWA01000002.1, read as the reverse complement.
TGTCCTCGATCCAGTCGACGAGCTCGAACGCCTCTTTCGTCTGGCGCGCGTTCGTGCTGAGCGGATCAAGCACCTTCAGCCGCTTCTGGAGGGTACGGAGTTGGCTATCCAGCACGCGCAGCGAAGTGCCGGCGTTGACCGGATTGCTGGACCGCCGCGCCTGCGCGATCGTCTCCAGACCTGCTGAGGTCGCCCGGTACAACTCGTGCGCCAAGCTCTCGATCATCAGGCCGATGCTGGCCAGATGAAGCACGCGGCTACGCTCCTTCTCCTGCGCGCCAGCCGCCCGTTGCACGACCTCGGCTGCCGCACGCAGCTCACTCATCGTGCCGCGTAGCTTCCTAGTGAGGTCGCGGCCGTCCTCGCTGCCACGCAGCGCATCCTCCAGCGCGGGCAGGAGGGAGGCTAACCGCTCGTCCTCAACGCTGAAGCGCTCGAGCGCCTCGGCGGCGGTCACTCGGCGCGCCCTGTCGACATCCCGGTCGATCTCGTTGAGGTATTGACGGTAGATTTCCATGACCGCACTGAGCACCTTCACGAACGCCTGCTTCTCCGGGTTCTCCTTCAGTCCTTCGCGGTTGGTCTGGTCGATCAGGTAGGGGTTGCCGCGCTGGGTAATCCGCGCCCGGCCGACGATCTGACCGCGGTTGAGCTTGAACCCGCTGGTCGAAAATGCGTCCCGGTCCAGGTCCAGCCAGTCGTCGTTGGGACCACCATACGGGTTCACGCGATAGCCGTCGCGGTAGACGGACACGCCGCCGGACCATTCTGCCAGGATGCGGCGCACCACCGTCAGGTTGCCGATACCCTCGATCTTCGTCAGCAGGCGCCTGTTGAACCAGTACATGTCTAGATTGAAGGGGCCGATCCGCTCGACGGTCGGAACATCCAGCTCCGTCGTCGTCTTCAACTCGAGCGTCGACAGGCGCAGTTGACGACTGCGGTTGTGCAGAAGGTACTCCATGGTCCCCTCGATCCGTGGAGCACCCGGGCCGGCGACGTGCAGCGCCGCGCGGAGGCGACCGTGCGCCTGTTCGAGCAGGAAGTCGGCGAAGCGCGGGATCTCCACCTCGATATCGTTGAATCTGAGAGTCAGTGGCGGCGCCGGCGTTCCGCCAAGCGGGTCGGACAGCTTCGAGAACTGCTCGATCGCAAGCCCCGCCAGCTTGTCGGCCGACCATTCCGACTTGAGCGCCGAGATGCGGATCAGGGTGCCGCGTTCCTCTTCCTCCTTAGCATTGCCGACCTCCGGTTCGACCTCGACGCTGTCCAGATCGTCGTTCGCCGCGTCGGCGAAGTCATTCCAGTCGATCTCCAACTGATTCCAGTTCGAGTCACCCGCCTGACCGGTGACGACCAGTACCTCGTCTCCCAGGCGCATCGCCGAGAGGCGACCTAGGCCCTTCTCCCCTAGGATTACCTCGGGAGCGGATGCCTCGACTTCGTCATCCTCCTCGGCTGCGTATTGGTCTCGCTTCTGGTCGGCCCGATATGAGGTGCCGATCGTCAGGTAGACGTCGCGGAGGATGTCGAGCGACATGCCCTCTCCGTCGTCGTCGATCTCGATCTGGTTCGCAGCGCGCAGTGCCTCCAGGAATCTGGCTTTCGTACTGGCGTTGGTCAAACGCCGTACCAGGCGGTCGACCCCAGGGGCGCCCTGGACGATAGATCCCAGCGCGTAGTCCCGGAGCTGCTGCCACGTCCGGGGCCGTCGAAGCGAACGGATGTACCGCTCGCGCAGTACTTCCGGGGTGTCACGATCTTCGCCGAGCTCCCGAAGTATCTCCGAGTAGACGACGTAATCGAGCCGATAGAAGACATCGACCGTCACTCGGCTCGCTTTTGCATCCAGCGAGTTTTTGATGAGCTCGTAAAAGGCGACGCCGTCGGAGCTGATGAGCTCCGATCCGAGGTGCAAAATTGTCCGCGCCGAGACCCTGAAGTTCAAACCCATCCCCCAAGCGGCGCACATGCCCGCACCAGCTGATCGGCTTCACTCAGGCGCCCGCTCCCTGCAATGCATAGGGCTAGAAGAGGCGTCGAGCGACCGCTCGTCCGCGCCTCAGGAGCTTCAACCCATTGCATCGATCAGGTCCGTGGTGTCGAAGTTCAGCAGGAACTGCGCATAGGACGAGTTGAAGACGTCGGAAACATACTCAGCGATCTCCACATCGGTGCCCTCCGCGTCGCCATCGCCACCGCGCCGCAAATCGTACTTCCTGGATTTCGTCGTCGCGAACAGGAAGAGCGTGTGGAAGTAGACGGCGCTGATGTAGCGCCGCTCGGCGACTTCCACCGCTTCCGGCGAGCGTGCACCAGAGTTGAACTCGCGAAGCACGCGACTGTGCATGTTGACGTAGATGCGCGCGAGCTTGTCTTCGTCGACGAAGGGATAGACCACGACGTCGTGATTCATCTCGATGCCAGCCTCTGCGATCTGCTCCCACGACTTCAGACCGGGACCGCCCTCTTGCGAGCACAGCACGAGCTCGGGAATCCCTAGTGGCGGCTCAACGTCGGGCTCCTTCCGCGGCGGCGTGCGCTCTGGGTCGGTGATGCGCACCAGCACGGTCTCGGTAAGGTCGCCATGCGGGCTGGTAAGTGTGGCCGTCATCTTGATCGTGTCGCCCACCTTCGTCTCGCCGCTCGCCCGCACGCCGACGCGGATGGTGCCCTCGGAGGGGCTGGTGCGGACCACGTCGAGCAGATCGCCCTCGGAGCTCGGATCGGGCTTCCCGCCGCCTGTGCTGCCGGTCGCGGACGGGCGCATTACTGCGAGCGACATGTCGCCGGGATCATCCGTCCGATCGAAGAAGTCGTTCTCGACGTCTGTCGCGAACGCGATCGTCCTGCTTCCGCCAGCCGGCAGGCGATAGAGCTTCAGCCCGCACTCCTGCGCGTCACCGCCCTTCGCTTGGAACGCGGAAGGGTAGCGCTGAGGGTGGAAGGGCGGCGCCTCCTTCGGTGCGCGCTTCGGACGCTCCGGGTTCGGCCGAGGCTTCTTGTCCGAGGTGCCGGGCCTCTGCTCGGCGATGTTGAACGTCTGGCGCAGGATCTTCGCCAGCGCGTCGTTCATCGGCATGTTGCGTGTCATGTCGCGTAGCATCTGACCGGCGTCCCCAGTGTCGACACCCAGACTCGACTTCCGACGCTTCGCTATCTCCTTCAATTCGCTCGCGAGCAGCATGTCGCGCAGATGTTTGCGGATCGTATCGGCCTTGTCGCCTGCCTTCAGGCGGTCGCGGGAAGCCATGAACAGCTCGTTGCGGACCGAGAGATGCAGGTTTGAGCAGTCGACGTGGATCAGCAGGTAGTCCTTGAGCAGCGGCATCCTCAGAGCACGCGTGACGAATTCCGAGCTGTACGACCCGTGCACCTGGCCGTTCAGCGAGAACAGCACGGTCATGCCGTTCTTAAAGTACTCGCGCTGGACGTACTGCTTCGTCTCCTTGACCCCTTGGCCACGCGACCGCGGCTTGAATACGTATACCGTCACGCCGAGCTCACCCAGTTCGGCCGTTCGCGAAACCTCGGAGAAGCGAGTCTCGACGGTCTCGTTGTCGGCTTCCAGCCGGCGTTTCAACCCGTAGACCGGCGTCACAGGCGCACGGTTGTCAGGATACCGCTCGTTGTTGTCGACTGTCAGGAACGGCAGCGCCGGCTCGAACAGGAACTCGTTGAGGCTGAGGTTCAGGTCGCGGGAGATAATCGACCGCGCACCCTCGGGTAGGCGGTAGGAATACATCTTCAACAGCGAACCGGTGCGAAAGCTCCGGCCGTCCAGGCCGATGTCCAGTTCGTCGACATCGACCGACGCGACCTCGCCGTCGAAGACGAGATACTCGTACCAGGTGTTCTTGCGGTTGGCCGCTTCCGCCAGCGCCGGCGGATGGCGACGCAGAAGGGTAAAGCCTAGTGGGTGCGCGCCATCATAGCGTCTGCTCGCGACTAGCTGGAAGCGCAGATCGCCGCAGAAGGCGATCGCCCCCGCCCCGCCCATGTTGTATTTGCCCTGCACGAAGTGAACGTCGTTCTTGTTGCCGCGCAGCAGTGACAGAAACGTACCGGGGAAGTCCTTCGGTGCCTGACCAACGCCGTCGTCGTAGACCAGGAGCGACGTGTCGCGCCGGGGACCGCTGGCGACGATCTGGAGCTCGCGGGCCTGAGCGCTGCGCGCGTCGCCGAGATCCCAGTTGCGGTGGTTGGGGAAATAGCGATCCAATGCCTCGCGCACGCTTCTCGGCGCCTCGGGCGAACGTATGTCCAGGCCGGCCTGAAGCACCTTCTTCTCGAGGATCGCGTCGATCCCATTGGTTACCTTCTCAACGAGTGCCGGGACGGGATGGGCCTGCTGATTCTCCACGACACCGTAGAAGGACTCGTTGTCCCCGTAGGGCGTCCACTTGGTCGGATCGGTCGTCAGGCCCTCGGCGTCCAGAATGCTTTGGACCTCACTCTCGGTGTGCGCCGCGAGCAATCGCGTAAACAACCCGCGCTTCGACATCGTCCTCGCCCCCCGCAATCGCTTCAGCTTGCAAGCGAAAAGACGACCTTCGTCACTGCGATGCGAGCCCCCCCGAGAGAGTACCAATAACTGTGATGCATCGAGACGCAACCTGCATCGGTCCGCGAAAGCCCCGGCGCGTGAGAAAAAGCCGTCGCCCGCCGCAGCGCCACGCATTCGTTGTGCAATCGCGCTGAGCTGCTCAGCTTGGCTTCGCGGCAGCAGCCCCCATACATGAATGGTCAGTTTTCTCGGTCTGAATGAAAGCGGCAGGGCCATAATCTACCCGAGCAGCGTTCACGCGCCCTGCATTCTTACCTAAACTAATGTCTGCTTCGGTCGGTCGAGGCTCCAAAGCGGCCGGACCGTAATCCACCACTTTTTTTGGCTTCGAAGCAGCCGGTCCACCCACCATTGCACGTGTTGCGATTTACGAATGAGCGAATTGTGGTTCGGAGATCACCGAGCCACGATGTTTGAAAGTGACGGTCGAAGCGGCGCTGCTTAGAAGCTGGTTAACCCGCGTCTGATCTGCGGATTATAGCTCATCTCGACCAGCGGCATTGACCCCCAGTGATCAGGTCTCCGGCGGGGCTTAATCGGCTCCGGTTATAGCGTATCCGTCGATTTGCGTCCTCGGTCCTATGTGTCGAAACATTTCGTCGGCCTCCAGCGTGATCGCAGGATGTCGTAGCTCCAATGCTGATCCATACGGCTTCTCGACGACACTCCAGCCGTCTGAAGCCCGCTCGTACTGCATGAACGTTTTCGCCGCTGGCTCGATGACAACGATCGTGCTCACGCTGCGGATAGCCTGGAATTTTGCGCGTCTCTTCGGTTCGCGGCTACCTTCGTCCGGCGTCAGGATGACGAAGATGACGCTGGGCTTGCAGAAAAAGTAGACGTCATCAGGCCCGTCGAGTTCTGCACGATCGCAATAGATTGCTGCGTTCGGCGCCAAGAGATTTTGATCGTCTACCCGCAGATACAGGCTTTCGCCGAAAACCTGGCAACCGCGTGTTTCAAGGTGCCGGTGTATCTGGGTTGTTATGTTCATGGCTATCCGAGAGATCCTGGCAGTGTGAACTGGGAGGGCGACGGGAACGCCGTCGAGAAGCTCAACCCGATCGTCTCGATCAGCGTAGTTCGACAGAAACTCCGCGACATTCATACTGCATCATGACCCGCGATCGCATTCGGCTCAATGGCTTGCGTGCGTTGTCACGAAAAGCGTCTCGCGAAAGGCCGCGTCTACCTGAATGGTCGACCGGGTCATATGCCCGAGCCCTTAAGACCGTGCCCGTTCGACCAGCCTCTTCCGTTCTCGCTCAGTTGCAAGGTTCCACTCGGACACTGACACACCAGGCGGCGGGGGATGCAGCCCAGGCTTCAGGGTCACGGGGACCGCAGCCAAGGCTGCTGGTCGGCGCTGGTGTCTTAGTGCGTAGCCGTAGAAATCGACGCCGAGCTGGACGTCCTTCGAGCCGCACTTGCGGCACCTGAAACGCTGGTGCGCGGCCGACCAGTCGGTTGACCATCTGCGCCTGAGAAACACGGCCATGACCTGCTCGATCGCAACGGTGCGATCGTGGCCGCAGGCGCGGCAAGCGATGACGAGGTCGGCGCCCTTCGTGCTCAAATCGTCGAGGGATCGGACCGGCCCTGCCATCCGCGCGGCTTAGTCGGAGACCTCGACGCCGACAAGAACATGCAGTGAACAAACTTGTGGATTGTGTGCGACGGTGGCTTGCTATCTCCACGCGGCACGATGGTGAAGCGCGATATCAGCGGCGACCTCATCATGTGGATAAGCGAGAAAAGCGGTGCGCAATCTTACTCGGTGACAAAGGGTCATTAGGCGATCGTCAAACGTTCGCTGCCGACGCGACATTACTGGCAACCTGCAACCGTTGACGGGCGTGTTTCCCGACTATCCGGCCCCGATCAAACACCGGCGCCGACCTGGTTTACGCAACAAATGCAGCAAGTTAGCGTTCTTGGCGGGCATCTCGACCGCTGGACCTGCGCGCGCAAGGTCGCCGAGGGCGAGATCACCTCGAATCTGTTCGTCTTCCCGACTTCCGATGCCTACGCCAGCGAGTTCGGGCTCGGCATAGAAAGCTGCGCCACTGGCACTGCCGGTGGACATCCCCGCCGCAATAAAGGGCCCTAGGCGTCACCGCGCAGCGCCTTCCACCGCTCCGCCAGCGGTGCATGGGCTGCATCGCACGCGATGGTCGCAAAGCCCGTGAAGGCGTTTTCCCAAGTTCGGGCGAGGGCAATGATGTGGGCGTGCATCGGGTTCGCATCGCGCACCCCGCTGATCGCCGGGGCATGAAGTACGAGAACAGCGGGCAGTCGATGCTCGATAACAAAGGCCTCTCGCGTGAACTGGCGAGCGAGCTCCCACGCCACATGGATCGGGCATCCCGTCGGCAGCACGAGCTTGACGACGATCGCCAGGTCCGTCTGGTCTGGCCGCGCCTGTGCCTCGAATGTTTCGGTCAGCAGCCTCGGGTCAGCCAGGAGATCCGGCATTGAAGCTGGAAGGAGCACCTCGTGGCGCGCCGCCGTCGGCTTCCAGGTTCCGGCAGGGTCGGCGTCCAAGGCTGCTGCGAAAGGATGCAGCTTCGACCGCACAAACGCGACGGTGTCGTTGGTGACGGTCTTGAAGTTGCGTCGCAGGACAGAAAAAATGAAATCGGGGCGAACCGGCGGCAGCACGAACATTCGTGGCGGCTGCGTCGCCGTCATCGGACAAGCCTCAACTTGGGCTTCTGCCTAGACGGCTGCAAGAGCGGCGCCCTGCCAGTCGCAACGACGGCGCGGGTTATCCCAGCCTGCCACTCCTCGGCATCGAAAAACGGGTCGGCCAGGAACCTGACCCCCGTTGGGGTCAACGCGAAACATGGGGGCAGCCGGTCGACAGCATTGCGAGGCGAGACGGGCACCAACGCGGCCAGCCCGTGCGGCGAGATCCAGAGCGCCAGACGCGCGACCAAGAACTTCTCCGCTCGATGCATTCCAAACAGCGCCAGCTCACATGCGACGAGGGCGCCAGCGGGGTCGAAGTCGATGGCCAAAATATCCACGCCCGACAGCTCGGCAGCCTGGGCGTGGCCGTACCCTTCGATCGGGCTTTCCGCGCCGACCGTCGTGATCGCGAGCTTGGCATCGGGCAACCAGACGCAGGCTCCGCTGTCGATCGACATGACGCCTTTCTCGTCCCCGCGCGGGAGCAGCTGGGGAGCCAGCGCTGTGTGAAACAGCCGCAGCAGCGGCGTACCCAGCGGGTCGGCCCTGCGCCGTCGTGGTAATTGATGGATCATGATCTGCACTCGACTTGAGGGTCGCGCCGACCACTGCCGGTCGCGAAAAGCTCCTGAATTTCATCCTTCAAGAAGCTTCGCTCACCTGCCCTATCCTTCGATTTCCAACTTTTTGCTGGCCATGTCCTCGAGGCGTGCGTGGGTCGTCGTCACCGTCCAATCCACACTCAGTCTCGATGGGCAGATAGACGCGCCGAGCGGCTATCGCCCACCACGCCCACCACGTCCTGCCCACGCTGGCGGCCAATCTGGATCATGATCGGCACGGATCCCGGTGCGCTGGACCACGAGAAGCGGTGAGCCCTTCCCGTGTTCAGGTCGAGGCTCTGCGACTGCCGTCGCCAGTCGCTCGAGGATAGCCTGACCAATGCGGGTCTTGGCGAGCTCGGTGACTGCAGCTTGCGCGGTTTCGTCCTTGCCGTAGACGGCAAAGCCAGCGTCGGTGCGCTCCAGCCAAACGCCTTCGCTTGCAAGCGACGAGACAAGATCCGCCACAGGCGGCTCGGCCGCCTCGAGCTCTGCACTCTCCCATGCCCCCGGCAGTGTCCCAAAAACTATCTCCGCATGGATAGCGTTCAAGAGATCCTGGCGTTCACCCTGCTGCTTGCGCTTCGCTGCTACGCGCTGCTGCTTCAGCTTTTCGTCTTGGCGTGCGCGTTTCTCACGCTGCCGCCAGAGCTCGGCGCCGGCCTGCACAACCGCGATCACGTCCGTATCGCCCTTCGCGACCTTGACCGCCTCTTTGAGCTCAGCGTCGAGCCTCGAGACCTGCAGTACGCTCGTCCCGCCACGGACTTCGAAGGGCGATACCCGGCAGGTCTCAAAGAAGACCGCGAGGTCGCTGAGCATAGCTCGTCGCACGCTTTGGAAAGTCGCCTGTATCGATGGGTCGCTATCGAACCAGTCTGCGGCGATCAGAACTTTGTCCGTCACAGCCGCGAGCACGAGCTTAAGCGTCCCGTCAGGCCTTTTGATCAGCGGCAGATAGGTGCGCTTGTGCAAATCCTGCACAACCGCCTCGATCGCAGCAGTTCGAGCCGGATCGACCGGCGCGATCATGCGACCCGCTGGCAGCATGGCGGCGTTCTGCTTGCGCACCGGATTCCGAAGAACGGGCGCTTTCGCGGTGGCAACTGTGCTGTTCTGCGTGCCGTCGACTGGAGCTACCGCCGTCGTTTCAGCTCTGCGACCATCTGCTGTCAGCTGTCCTACGCCATCACTGGTTTTCGGTTCCCGCCTCTGGTCACCGAATTTCACACCTATGCTGAGCAACTGGAGTTCAGAGGCGAGCGGTATCTGACTGAGGCTGAGGATGTCGCGCAGGCTGCGAAGGCCTTTGCCTGAAAGATCCGGTCCATCTTCCTCGTCATGCTTCTTACGGATGTTCTCCTGGAAGCGCCAAACAGCCGCGAGGAGATTTTCGTCCTGCTTGGGACGAACCTCCCTGCGCACCGGAGAAGGTGCCCGCTCCGCCGAGGCGACCGAGCGCGGAACGCCGTCAGGTCCGGAAATCCTGATAGGTGTCGGACTGTGTGACGATGTTGCGGCCGGCTCGACGCTCCCTCCCGATATGGACGAGCCTGCACTCACAACCGCATTCTCCACGTGCTCGCCCGGCGGCACCGCATTTGATGTCACAACAAACTCGGGTTCGCGCGGCGGCTGACCTTGCGAGGCCGCGAGCATCTCCTTCAGTCGCGCCGTGATCGCGCCACGGCCCCGCTTCCGTTGCCCGCCTGCGATGGTAACTGTCGCCGCCTGAGAGCCTGCGAGAGAGGCGGGCACAGGGGGATCAGGAGCAGTCGCGGCCGGAGTTCCGGCTTCAAGCGCAACCAGGGGTTGGGTCGGCTGCAGCGCCTCCGATGGCGTAGGTCCGCTAACGTTGTCTGTTGCCACCGCCTGGCTGGCGTGCGTGGGCCAGTCCGAGGGCACGTCGCTGCTTTCCGTCACGGTTGCCACCGGCGGTTGCGCGCGCGCAACCGTTGGTGCTGTTGGAGCCGTGGCTGCAATAGGTGCAGGTGCCGGCTCGACCGCAGTGATAGCAGCGATCGCAGACTGAGCAGCCGCCTCGGCGACTGGTGTGAGAAATGCAGCCGACGGCATTACCGGCGTATCGACTGGTACAGCAGCGGAAGACGGTGCCGGGGCGATCCGGGCTGGGGCACGAGTATCGGCGTTCCGTGTCGGACCAGCTGCATCCCGCAGATCGGTAACGGCTGGAGACGGTTGCGCGCGCGCAACCGGGCGCAGGGGTGGCGATGCTGTTCCGTCTGCAAGGTCCGCCTCGTTGCCGGTCGCAGGTGCTGACTGAACGACGTCGGCGGAAGCCATTGTCTGCTGCGCTGCTAAGGTCGCAGCAACATTGCTGGCCGCAAGTGCCCGGCGCTGTTCAGTCCGCTGCTGCAGATCAGCCCGCCGGGTGGCGAGCTCTGCCTCGAAATCACGGAACGGCTCCGCCAGGAATGCTACGATCTTCTCGCGAAGCTGAATGATAACCTCTTGCCGATGATGGTTCTGCGCCAGCGCGGCACGAGCCTCGGCCAGCCTCTGCGCGCGGCGCGAGATGTTCTTCTTGCCCGGTGTCGACTTGCCGGTTCCCTTCGCGGTCGGCGCGAGACCACGCTCGGCATTGCTGAGCGCCGTGAACCGACGATCGTGGCCGCCACGCTCCATCGCTGCATTGAGCAGGGTCGCGACGGTGTGCCGGTACTCTACGATGAACGAGCCGTCGTTGAGGTCCGAGCTCTTGACCGGCGAAAACTCATACTGGCCAGGCGCGATCACCTTCGTCGGCCGCAGGCCCAGCATCACATGCGCGTGATAGTTGCGAGGGTCGCCCAAGGGCCCCGGGGCATGAAGTACACCCACGTACGGCAGATCCAGCTTCGCGAGTACTTCGCAGATCTCGCCGAGCACGCGCTCGCGCTCAACGACGGCAAGTTCGTGCGGCAGCGAGATGACCAACGTTACGTAGACGTTCGCGTTTGCCCGGTCCTGGCCTTCGAGGGTCTCGAGCGCCTGGAAGAAACCGGCGAGCTCGGCGGTGTCGCGGCTGATACTCGAGACGAGACCGCCACCCTCGATCTCGCGAGCCTGTTCGCGTTGGATGTACTTGAGGTGGCGCACCGCCTCGCCGGCCCGGTAGCGTCGTGAGCCCGTCGCTCCGCCGTAGCCGCGCGAGGTCCACTTGAAGTGAAATGACGACAGGCCGTCGCGGCCTTGCGCTGACGGCTTCGGCGGGTTCAGGTGCAGCATGGCTTCGAACCGCTTGCAGGTGCGGCCGCTGTCACTACCCAGCTTCTTCGCGGCAACGATCGCTCCGATGCGGCGCGACGCCCGGTCCTGTTCGCGCACGGCCTTGCGAATGGCAGCCCCAACCTTCTTCGCATCGCGGTCGGCCTGGTTCGCGTCCAGCACGCGCTGACGCTCCTTCTCGTGCCGTGCCACTGTCTCGCGACGCTCGGCGGCAAGGGCAGCCCTGATTGCGCTTAGATCGGCACGACGGTTGGCAACCGTCCATGAGATGCTTTGCATCCTGCTCCCCCCAGTCCCGCTTGGTTGCCAGGTCGTCGAGGAAGTTGTGGGTCAGAGGTTCGCCAGACCGCCCCCCCGGGGGGGGTAAATGCGAACACTTTATCGCGCACCCACAACTTACTACCCTCTCAAACCTGCCTTCTCCCTGCTCTTCCAATTGCTGCTGCGTATTTCGTCGCTGGCCTTGAACCGGCCAGCAGCGGGCGGTTGCGCGCGCGCAACCGCCCGCCTTCGGTTAGTTCGGCGTACGGAGTTCGAGGATGCGGCTGCGGATTGACGCCACGATGTCGTCGAGTTCGACGGCGTCGGCAGCCGGGTTCAGCTCGATCTTCAGCCCCGCCTTCGTGCTGCGCAGCGTGCCGATGATCGCACCGTCGATGGTCTGCAACTCGTTCCGCGACTTCGTCTGGTCGACCGACGCGAAGACCGCCTTGAACGTAGCCGCCGCGTTCGCCGGCTTCAGCGAAGCGAGGCAGGCTTCCATGACCAGCTGCGACGTCTCGTCGTTCCAGTGCGTCATGAACTTGCTGGCCTGTGCCGCCGAGATGGCGCGCGGATCGACGACCTTGTTGAGCACCTCGTGCGGCAGGTCGAGGATCGCGAGGGTACGCCCAACGGTGGCCTTGTGGAGGCCGAGGGCATCGGCAAGCGTCGTCTGGTCCCTGTAGGTCCCGGCCTGCAGAGCGTGCTTGTAGAAGCGCGCAGACTCGATCGGGACGAACGCCTGCCGGCCCTCGTTCTCGGCCGCCACGAGCGCGTAAGCCGCCGCGTCGTCCATCTCGCGGACATCGACAAAGATCATGACATCCGGGTTGTTGCGAGCGAGGTCCTTCTGCACCGCGACGCGACGGGCACCTGCGATGACCTCGATGTCATTCGATGTGCCGATCCGCCGTCCGATGACAGCGATCTGCTGACCCTTTGCCATGATCGAAGCCTTGAGCGCGTCGAACCGAGCGGCATCCATTGAGGACACATCGCGCGTGTTGCCACTCCAGACGGTGCACTGGTGCGGTTTCACCCAAAACAACTTCACCAGCTCAGGCTTGGCAGGCTCAGACGACGTGACGGGATCGGCACGAGCCTCGTCGATCATGTTCTTCAGTTCGTCGATGGTTTTGGTAGGGAGAGACATTGGATAACCTCCTGTATTGCAGAGGCCATCTCGATACCCGCGTCGCGAACTGCGATTCGGGGGGCGCAGTCTGTAACGGCGTGCGGCGAGCTTCCGAGCCTGATCCCGAGGCGAAATCGATGCTTGGAACATCAGCCACCCGTGCGCAGTCTCGACAGTAGGCGTCCGTCCGAAACAGGTGACGTGTTGCCCGACCCAGCGCGGCTTACTTCATGAGACATGTTCGGGCTGCGTCACCTGCTAGGCGGCGACGAAGCACGACGGTAAGCGCTCGAGCGGCCGGCAAAGGGTTTCAGGTCGGCAGTTGGACGACGGTGTCCGGGACGAGCGGCTTCTCGAACGCGCAACACTCGGACAAGACTGCCATCCGCGAGGTGCTGCTCCATTAATCATTCGTCGGCCATCACTAGGCCGGCCGATCGCGCGCCAGCGCCGACAAGCGCCTCACCATCGTCCCCCGTCATACGCGATGAAAGGTTCATGATCCTTGCGACGCCACCGATCAGGAAGCGTTAGTTTAAGCGAACTGCCGTGCCGTGTGTAAACATAGCTAAAGATGTGGCGGTGGAGGCCGTCCAGGTGCACTGGCGCCCAGTTGGTAGCCAGATACTCTGGTGAATTGCACAGCACGAAGCCAGTCTGGCTGACCCGAGTGGCGATCAGGCTGGAGTCTGGCAGGTCGCCGATCCGGATATCTGTTGATGGCGAGTTACTCACCCTGCGGCGCGCCATCGGCCATCGCATCCCGGGAGCAGTCTGCCGCCTACGCGCCCGCGTCGTCACGATCGCGTCACCTGGCGTGGCAGTTCATAACTCGATGCGATCTGGGTATCGCTAGCGTTCGAACCATGATCGCGAAAATCTCCGCAGTTCTGGCGGAATGCTGGACGCGCGGTGCAGCGTCCAGACATGTTGGCCGAATCTTCGTCACGTTAGAAATGACGCCCGTGCTGAGCCGGATCCGATCCGTCACGGCACGGGCCACCATAGCGGCCTAGCTCATCCAGCAAGGTGGCCGTAACCCGGCCGCTTCACCAACTGGTCCTGGCGCTGGACAATGTCCGGTTCGTAGACCTTCCCCATCCAGTCCGCCTTCTCTACCTCCTCGACCGAGACGGATACGTTGCCTACCTCGTAGCCCATGGTTTCGTGGAGGGTCGCTGCCATGGCATCTGCCATGACCCGCTTCTCCTCGTCGCTGCGGCCGGAGTAGAATTTTACAATAACATGCGGCATCGATCCCTCCTGTCAAACCAAGCTGAGAACTTGCTCCAGCGGGCGGCGCGGCTTCTGCGGCCAGTTCTCCGGCGTGCCGTAGCCAACCGCCACAAGCATCGCGGGGATCTCGTTGTTGGCCAGGCCGAACTCGCTCGCCACCGCCTCGGGGTCGAAGCCGATCATCGGTCCCGCACCCAGTCCCATGCCATGCGCGGCGAGCATAAGCGTCGTTGCCCCGAGCGTTGCGGTCCGGACCGCCTCGTCGCGCTGACGCCAGGGTTGGTCCTTGTACAGGCTGCCGGCGGCGCCGACCCAGCCATCAACCATCTGCGCAGGCATGATCCCGGCTTCGACCGCAGGCGCTAGCCGAGCTGGCAGGGTCTGTTCATCAGCAAGCGTGCCGATAATGATGAAGGTCACTGCAGCCTCGGTGATCTTTGCCTGGTCCCAGGCAACCGCGCGCAAGCGTGCTTTGGCGTCGGGCGTGCGTACGGCAATGAAACGCCAGTTCTGCAGGTTGAACGAGGTCGGCGCGCGCGTGGCCAGGCGAACGAGTTCGGTGACCTGCGCGTCCTCGATGTCGCGCGTCGTGTCGAAGAGGACGGTCGTGCGGCGCTCCTCGATGGCAGTGATGACGTCGGTCATTTCATTTCCTTCCTAATTGAAGTTTTGATGTTCGGTGGTTTAGGTCAGCAGAGACCAGTGCTCACACGATGCTGTCGACGACACCGCCGTCGACGCGTAGCGCGGCGCCGGTTGTCGCGGAGGCCTGCGCCGAGCTGACGTAGAGGATCATGTTGGCGACCTCGTCGACCGTGGCGGCGCGTCGGATGATCGACGAGCTGCGATGCTCGGCGATGAAGCTGGCTGCGATCTGCTCGACGCTGTCGCCGGACGTGTTGCCCGCCGTGAGCATGCCGGCGACGCCTTCGGACAGGGTCGGGCCGGGCAGCACGGCGTTCACGGTGACCCCGGTTCCGGCGAGCCGCTTGGCCAGGCCGCGCGAGATCGCCAGCTGGCTGGTCTTGGTGAAGCCGTAGTGGATCATGTCGGCAGGGATGTTTACCGCCGATTCCGACGAGATGAAGACGATCCGACCCCAGCCCCGGTCGACCATTCCGGGTGCATAGGCGCGGGAGAGCCGGACACCCGACATCACGTTGGTCTGAAAGAACCTGTCCCATTCGCTGTCGGGCGTGACAAAGAAGTCCTGGGGCCCGTAGACGCCGATATTGTTGACGAGTACGTCGAAGTCGGGGTGCCGCGCGACCAAACGCTCGTAGGCCTTGGCGGTGCCGAGGTCACCGGCAAAGCCGTCGACCTTCGGTCTCACCTTGCGGAGGAATGCGACAGCAGCCTCGACGCTATCCTCGCTGCGGCCGTTGATGACGACGCTAGCGCCTGCGGCCAAGAAACCCTTTGCGGCGGCGAAGCCGATCCCGGCCGTGGAACCGGTCACGAGTACTCGTTTGTCGGTAAAATCGATGTTCATGCCATCACTTCGATCATTGCCCGTCCGATGTGCAGCAGCAGCGCCGCAGAAATAATCCCCACCCTTTCGAAAAGATCTTTCGAGATCATCGAACACTCCGGCAGATTCTTGGCATCCGTTGCTCAACGAGTAGAGTGGGGGTGAAACTCGGGACGCAGCTTACTAATCGTGCGAGACCATCCGTCTCAACAAGTGTTCCGGTAGGACGTTGGAAGATGCGTCCAAGATACCAGACGATTTTTTGTCGACGGCGCGTTTGCTTGGCGTAGCTGCCTTGTCCTGGAAGAATGCCCTGCAGAGTTGACGTAATTGCTGCGCCCGCTCCCCGCCTCACCGTCGCAGCGTTGCGAACGCCTTCCGCAACTCGGCCGTGAACAGGCTCGGCTGCTCCATCGCGGCAAAGTGCCCGCCGCGGTCCAACTCGTTGAAGTGGATCAACTTCGGGAACGTCTGCTCGGCCCAGCTGCGCGGAACCTGGTAGATCTCGCGCGGGAAGACGCTAACCGCGACGGGCAGCTCGATCCGGGGCCCCGCGAAGCTGTTTCCGGGGTTCTCCCAGTAGAAGCGTCCTGCCGAAGCGCCGCTGCGGGTGAACCAGTAGAGCGAGATGTCGTCGAGCATCGCCGTCATGGTCAGCGCCTGCTCCGGATCCCCCTCGTTGTCCGACCAAGTCTGGAACTTTTCGTAGATGAAGGTCGCGAGCGCGACCGGCGAGTCCAGCAGCCCGTAGCCCATCGTCTGGGGCTTGGTAGACATCTCCTTGAAGTAGCCGATCCCCTGCGTCCGAAAGACCCGCGCCTGCTCGACCGCCCGCATCTCCTCTGCCGACAGGCCTGGTGGAACCGTGTCGAGATCGGCGGGGATGCTCTCCGGAAATACGAAGGCCCAGTTGAGATGGATGCCGATGAGTCCCTCGGGCCGCATCTTGCCGAGTGTAGTCGTCACGCTCGCGCCCCAGTCGCCGCCCTGCGCCACCCAGCGCGTGTAGCCGAGGCGTTTCATCAGCTTGCCCCACGCCGAGGCCGTCCGGTCGACGTTCCAACCTGGCGCCGTCGGCTTGCCCGAAAAGCCGTAGCCGGGCAGCGATGGGATGACGACGTCGAATGCATCCTCCGGCCGTCCGCCATGGCGGACCGGGTCAGTCAGCGGACCGATGCAATCCAGGAACTCCGCAAACGATCCGGGCCAGCCGTGGGTGAGCAGGATCGGCAGGGCTCCGGGATGCCGTGAGCGCACATGGATGAAGTGGATGTCCAGTCCGTCGATGCTGGTGAGGAACTGCGGCAGCTGGTTTACGCGCCGCTCGAACGCGCGCCAGTCGTGGCGGCTCCAGGCGTCGATCAGAGCCTTCGCCTTGATCAGCGGTACGCCTTGCGACCAGTCCCGAACCGTTTCGGTCTCAGGCCAGCGCGTCAGGCGCAACCGGGAGCGAAGTCCATCGAGCTCCTCCTGCGGTATAGAGATGCGGAACGGCGCAATTACTTCGTTCTGGGCGCGCAGCGGAGACTGTTGCGCGGCGTGGACGGCGTCGGCGAAGATCGGGATCGCAGCACTTGCCGCGGCCGCGCCGAGGATGGCCCGGCGCGAGAGCAGTTGATGCCTGCGCGACGGCGGGTCGTCCGAAGCGTCGGCCCGTGCGAAGATCGGTTTCATGCAGTGTTCCCCCGCGATTTCGAGGCGCGCCCGACGATCGCGATGGATCGGCGCTGCGCCTGGATCGATTGAGTTCGGGCATCAGTTCGCCCGTACGGTCCGGTCTGATGACCCGTGGCGACGCTGGTCGTTCCGGCAATGATTTGAACGCTGCGTTCAAGACCGTGGACGTCCGCTTGTTGCGGATCGATGCTAGCCGTGGCTGTATCCACGTCAGGGTGCTGCGGAGAAGCTGAGAGCCGGCAACTGCGGCTTGGATAGAGGTAAGAGGACACCGAGGTCGGGTGTCAAAACAGCGCTGGCTGCCTGGAGACTCGGGATGCTGAATCTGTCCGACGCCTACTACTTCGTCCAAGTGGTCGATCAGGGCGGCTTCGCTTCAGCCGCGAGGAAGCTCGATCTTCCGAAGTCCACGCTCAGCCACCGGATTGGCGAGCTCGAGCTTGCACTGGGCGTCAGGCTGCTGAACCGCACATCGCGCCAGGTTGCGCTCACTCAGACTGGAGAGGAGTTCTATCGGCATGCAAGCGACCTGATCGCGAACGCGGCGAAGGTCGAGGAAGTGATCCGGAGCGGACTCAAGGAGCCAAGCGGCGTGATCCGGGTTACGACCACGACCGAGCTCTCGGAATACGTCCTGTGCGATCTCCTCCCGGCGTTCCTCGCCCGCCATCCAAAGGTGCGAATAACGGAGGAGGCAACCGATCGCATAGTCGACATCATCGCCGAAGGTTTCGACGTCGCGATACGCGGCCACAATTCCGCACTTGCCGACTCGTCGCTGATCCAACGGC
Source organism: Glacieibacterium frigidum (assembly GCF_007097155.1). GTDB lineage: Bacteria > Pseudomonadota > Alphaproteobacteria > Sphingomonadales > Sphingomonadaceae > Glacieibacterium > Glacieibacterium frigidum. Next base: position 595,780 of record NZ_VJWA01000002.1, on the reverse strand, counting down.
ACATTGCGAAGGCTCCGTGGATCCTTTTCGCAGGTGCCCGGTACTTGAAGGACATGGGTGCACCCACCGAACCGGGTGAGCTCGAGCGGCAAACGGCGCTCGCCCTCTCGCGACCTGGCATGACAGTCTGGCAGTTGACCAGACCGGGGCACGAGACACGTTCCGTCCCGCTGACGCCCCGCTTCCGAACCAACAGTATGGTATCGCTGAAGATGGCCACCTGCGCCAATCTCGGGATAGCGGCGCTACCTGGCTACATCTGTCGCCGCGAGATCGAGGACGGCTCACTCGTCCCGGTACTGCCGGACTGGCGGGTGATGGACGCATCCTTCTCCGTACTGATCCCCTACCGGCTGGGGGTGCCGCCAGGAGTTCGCGCGCTGCTGGACTTCCTCGCGGCCGAATTACCCAAGGCGCTGCGCTTCGACGATCCGGCGCGCGGCGCTGGCGACACACCTTGACGCGAGCACCAAGCCCTGCCGCGAAATTAAGATTTGGATCATTCCAGGGAAGAACCTTCGCGCAGGGCATCTGCAAGAAATTCGATCAGCGCCGCAACTCGCCGGCTTGGCGGCGCACCCGCGTGGACGGCGAACAGGTCGACCTGCCAAGGAACAAACCCATCCAGCGCCGTCGTGAGGGTGCCTGCCGCGAGTTCCTTGCGAATGTCCCACTGGTTCTTGAAGATGACCCCGGCCCCCGCCACGCCCCATTCCCGGAGTACGTCGCCGTCGCTGGCCTGCCGGTCGCCCCGCACCTTGACGTTCAGAAGCTTGCCAGCATCGCGAAACGGCCACGCCGACAGCGGTGCTCCTGGCCGGGCGAGCACGATGCAATTGTGGTCCGCGAGCTCGGTCGGATGCGCCGGCACGCCCGTCCGGCGCCAGTAGTCGGGGGACGCGCACACCACGCGCGGCCCCCTGATCAGCAACCGTGCGCGCATTGCGGAGTCCGGCAGCGGTCCGCTCCTAATCGCCAGGTCGATATGCTCCTCGATCAGGTCCATGGAACTGTCGCTGAGGAGCAGGGTCACTTCGACCCCCGGATGGCGATCCTGGAAGTTGTCGAGAAGCGGACGCAGTCGGACCCGGCCGAAGTCGTTTGTGGCTGTTATCCGGATCGGTCCGGTGAGTGGACCATTCTCGCGCAGTCCGCTCACGGCGGTATCCCAATCGGACACGATGCGACGCGCGTCCTCCAGCATCAGTTCGCCCTCGTGGGTAAACACCAGCTTTCGTGTGGAGCGCACCAGGAGGCGAACTCTGAGCTCGTCCTCGAGCTGGCTCACGGCAAGCGCGACAGTCGAGGTGGCAATCGCACGCTGCCGGGCGACGCTTGAGAAGCTGCCCGCCTCCGACACGTCGAGCAGCAGGCGCAGCGCGTCGATCCGATCCATCCGTCTACCTTCTCAAAGGCGCATTTAGCGACCGCCTTGATTACACCGAGCGGGCGCCTGAGCAGAAATCCTGCCACAGCGGCATGCGAGCCGTTTCGCGCGCAGCACGCGACCGACTGACCGGCGCCATGCCGCACCCGGCGCGATCGATTCAGGCTGTCGGGATCCGCGCGATCGCCTTAATCTCGAAGTCGAAGCCGGCAAGCCAGGTGACGCCCACCGCGGTCCAGTTTGGATACGGAGCCTCGCCGATCTCAGCGGCGCGGACGGACATCACGGTATCGAACTGCGCTTGCGGGTCGGTGTGGAAGGTGGTCACGTCCACGACGTCGTCGAAGGTGCATCCCGCGGCGGCCAGAACAGCTTTCAGGTTGGCGAAGGCCAGTTCGACCTGCCTCTCGAAATCAGGCTCGGGCGACCCGTCGTCGCGGCTCCCAACTTGGCCCGACACGAACAGCAGGTCGCCGGAGCGTATCGCAGCCGAGTAGCGATGCTCCTGATAAAGGGCATGCCGGTTGGCGGGGAAAATGGCTTGCCTCATTGTCATCGTCTGTCTCCAAGTGGTTCGCAGCGCCTCCGGATTTTGCCGAACTTAATCTCTCACCCGATAAGGTTTGCGATCCCGCCGTCGGCAAGCAAGGCCGTTGCGGTAACATAGCTCGCCAGGGGACTCGCCAAGAACACTGCGCCGTTGGCAACCTCCCGCGGGTCGCCAGCCCGGTTAAGAGCGACCTTCCAGCCGAGTTCCTCAAGGCCGACGCCCTTGGTCATGGCGGTGTTCATGACGCCCGGCTGAAGCACGTTCACGCGAATGCCGTGGGGCGCGAGCGCATCTCCCAGAGCGAACCCCATCAGGTTCACGGCGCCCTTGCTGGTGCCGTAGGGCACGTTCAGGCCGGATGCGCGAACGCCACCAATCGAAGAAACGAGCACGATCGAGCCCTCGCGGGCCCCGTCCACCATCGATCGCGCCGCGGCCTGTGCGATCAAGAATGTGCCCTTGACGTTGATCGCCATGATCCGGTCGAAGTCGGCCTCCGTGATGTCGAACAGAGCGGCGTTGCGCAAGATGCCGGCACTCGTGACCACGCTTGTCACCCCGCCGAATTGGTCGGCGGCCTCGACGGCCTGATGGACATCGTCGCTTCGGGTTACGTCGGTCTTTACGAAGACGGCTTCGGCGCCAAGCTCCTCCACAAGCTCGACGGTCGGGCGCCCACCTTCCAGTGGCTCCGGCTGCAAATCCGCAACGACGATCGCCTTGGCGCCTTCTTCGGCGAACCGCAGCGTGATGGCGCGCCCTAGGCCACTCGAGCCGCCAGTCACCAGGGCCACGGCTCCCTCAAGCAGTCCAGTCATCTCATGCTCCTTCGATTGCATTCGGTTCAAAACCCCCGGCATGGCGACCGCGTCCATGACGGCGACGCGCGCGTCCCCCGCAACCGCCGAGACCCGCACGGGGACAGGCAGCGTGCCGAGCGCCGCCGAGGACGGGTGTTAGACCGAGCAAGCGCGAGGATTCGCACCCATCCGACGTTCTTCGGCCCTCAGGCGACGGCGCCGTCCAGCTCGTGGGCACGGAGCGCCCATTTGCCATAAGGGACCTGCACGTTCCCAAAGATGGAATGAGGCCGCAGGAGGTCCACCACGCCCTGGTAGGTCTCGGAGCGCGCCCAGTCCTGCTGGAGTTCATAGACGAAGTGCTGCGCGGTCAGTGGCACAGCCCCGCCCTGGATCATCCGGTCGACCGAGCGCTCGTGCACCTGGGGCGTCGTGTCGCCGCATGCGTCGGCGACGAAGTACGCCTCGTAGCCGCGCCAGATCGCCTCCAATGCATTGAAGGTTGCACACGCCCCGGTCCAGAGACCTGCGATCACGAGGCGCTTGCGTCCCGTCGCCTCGACGGCCTTCACGAAGTTCTCGTCGAGCCACGCGTTGATCGAGGAGCGGTCGATCACGATCTTGTCTGTGAAAACCTCTTCAGCGATCTCCGGCACGAATGGTCCGGCGAAGCTATCCGCCGTTATCGTCGTGAGCACGGTGGGCATGCCGAACAGGGCCGCCGCCTTGGCGATGATCTGAGCGTTGTTGAGCACGGATGCGGGATCGTCGCTCCGTATGCCCATCAGCATCTGCGGCTGATAGTCGATGAGCAGCAGCGCAGTATCGGCAGCAGTGATGAACCGGGATTGTGGTCCGGGCATGACTTCCTCCTCGCAAAAGAACGTTTCAGAAGATGGGGCGGCGCGAAGCGGCTCCGCCAGCAACAATGCGCATAGACGAACGTTGAGATGACGACGACCGACAACTCGGACAAGCGCTTGGACGCTGCATCCAACCGGCAGGTCTTCCCTGCGCATCCAGCGCTGACCTATTTGCTTGCGCCGCCTGACAATAGCCGCGTGCACATCGCTGCGCGCAGCGCGCCTCAGCACGCCTGCCCGCTGGCATCGGCGAAAGGCACGGAGGCTCGCCGCGGGCCGCAACTGAGAAATTCGAGACATGCCGTCGATCATCAGCGACCTCCTCTCGGCCGATTGGTTCAACGTGGCGGCACGCGTCGTCCTGACCTCCTTCTTCTGGATCGCCGGCATCTTCGGGATCGCAAAGTTCGGCATGATGGTGAAGGTCATCGAGGCGCGCCGCCTGCCGAAGCCGGCAGCAATCGTGGCCGCGATGATCGTGACGGAGCTCGGCGGCTCCATCCTCCTCATCACCGACTACCGGTCGCTCGGATGGCTGGGCGCCGGCTGGCTCGGTGTTTTCACTTTCCTGTCGATCCCGCTGGGGCACCCCTTTTGGAAGTACCCGCCGCCAAAGAACATGGAGGAGTTTCAGATCGCACTGGAGCACGTCGCGGTCGTCGGCGGACTGATGTGCGCGGCTGTCCTAACCACGCTTTGACCAGACCCCGAACGACCGGACCCGTCGACGCGCCCTAAGTTTTGAGGGGAGCACGAGCGGCTGCGATTCCAGCGACCCGCTCGAGCACTGCCAGCCTGCAACAAGAGCGAGCCGTCCATCGTGAGCTTCCAGATCCGCCTAGCCAAGGCCGCAGACGCGCCGGCCATCCAGCGGCTCGTGCGAGACGCCTATGGGCACTACATCGAACGGATGGGCCGCCTGCCCGCCCCGATGACAGCAAACTATCTGGAGCTGATTGAGGCTGGGAGTGTCTGGGTTCTCGCCGCAGAGGACGACGTCACCGGGCTCATCGTGCTGCGGCAGGCCGATGACCATCTGCTCGTCAGCAACGTCGCCGTAGGCAGCGCGCAACAGGGCCTTAGGCTGGGTCGCGCGCTACTTGACCATGCCGAGACGCATGCCCGCCGGAGCGGCATCCACGAACTGCGGCTCTACACCCACGAGCTCATGCACGAGAACCTGGCGATCTACACGAGGCTCGGCTGGGAAGAGTACGGCCGTGGCGAGCAGGACGGGTTTAGTCGAATTTTCATGCAGAAGCGCCTCGCGCCCGAACTTGATCGTCATTCTCGAGAGTAGCGAGCGGTGACAATATCTGGCGGTCGAACTCGCCGATCTGACTCCCCTCTGCGACCCGCCTCGGCCAGTCGGCATGCGTGAGGGCGCCGCGGCCAAGCGTGATCATATCCGCTTCCCCCGCCGACAGCATATCGGCCGCGCGCGCTGGATCGTGAAGTGATCCGTTTGCAAGCACCGTTAGGCGGCTGTGGCGCTTGGCAAGAGCCGCAAGGCTGGGACCCTTGCCGAAGGCTGGCTGCCACGCTTCGAACTCGGTCGTGTGGAGATAGTCGAGCGGAAGCTGTCCGAGCCGCGCGTACGTCTCCGCCGCCTCCTCGGGCCCGCGCCACTTGTGGACGAAGTCGTTGACCTTAGCCTGCGAGCTACGGACGCCGACGATGAAGTCCGGCCCGACCGCCGCGCGAACAGCCTGCACAACCTCGATCGTGATCCTCAGCCGACTGGCGACCTCCCCGCCATAGGCATCGGTACGTCGGTTCACGCCTTCGGTCAGGAATTGGTCGAGCAGATAGCCATTGGCTCCGTGGATTTCCACACCGTCGAACCCGGCTTCGCGTGCCCGACCCGCTGCCGCCGCAAAGCCGGCTATTGCCTCGTCGATCTCGGACTTAGTCATCTCGGCAGCGACCGGATACTCTCCCGAACCCCGATAGAAAGGCATCTGATGCCCGGCCGGGCGCGCCGCGGAAGGCCCACGAGTGCCGGGACGGAAGCGATTGCCCTGCGAGACGGCGCCGGCGTGCATGAGCTGCGCGATGATGCGTGCGCCGGCCGCATGAACGCGGTCGACAACCGGCTGCCACGAATCGCGCTGCGCGTCGTCGGACAGTCCCGGCTGGTGGAGGTAACCCTGTGACCAGAGTTGATCGGGGTACAGCCCTTCGGTGATCACCAGTCCGAATCCGCCCTCGGCGAAGGCGCCGTAATAGTCGGCCATGCGGGCGGTAGCATGCCCCGCTTCGGTGGCGCTGACGCGGGTCATCGGCGCGACCGCCAGACGGTTGCAAAACTCGCGCCCGCCGATCGTCAACGGCTCGAAGAGACGCGCCGTTGCGATACGATTCTCACTCGTCACATCCGTGTGCATCTTAGTTCGCCTCGCCGTCACGAACGGCGGCGATCGCCTCGATCTCGATCAGGACGGCGGGGTCATACAGCGCCTTCACCTCGGCGATCGTGTCCGCCGGATACGGCTCCGAGAAGAACTGGCGGCGCAGCGCGACGACTTCCTGGAAATTGCCCATGTCGGTGACGAAGATTGTTACCTTGATGACGTCGTTAAGGCTCGACCCGCCAGCCTCGAGCGCGCGGCGCAGGTTGGCGAACGCCTGCTCGCCCTGGGTGCGAAAGCCGCCCTCGACGATTTTGCCATCGTCACCGGCGCCGGCCTGTCCGGAAATGAAGAGCAAATTGCCAAACTTGATCCCCTGCGACAGCAGGAAAGGTGCGTAGTTGTCAGGCGTTGTAACGACACGTTGCAGCTTCATTGTCTTGATCCGTTGCTTGGGGCTATCGCGAAGCATGACTTGCAGATGCCCGGGTTGATGCCCGGAAGATTGGTGCTGCGGGTGTTCACGACAAACGCTAAATCGTCACCCGACGCATGAGGTGCCTTCAGCCATGTACCGACGCCTTCCGCCGCTGTCCGCGCTTCGAGCATTCGAGGCGGCAGCACGGCACGGCAGCTTCAAGCAGGCCGCGGCGGAGCTCGCCGTCACGCCGACGGCGATCAGTCATCAGGTCCGCGCGCTCGAGGAACATGCCGGCCGCCCTCTGTTCGAGCGGCGCACCCGCAAGGTCGTACTGACCGACGCCGGCGTACTACTGTACCCCGTACTGCGCGACGGGTTCGATGCTTTCGCGGACGCCATGCAGCGCCTCACACATCGCCGCAGCCGCACCCAGGTGACGATCTCCGCGACGATCGCGTTCACCGCGCGCTGGCTTGTCCCGCGTGTGTCCGCTTTCCGTACGCAGAACCCTGGGGTCGATCTGCAGCTTCATGCGGCTGACGAGGTGGTCGATCTCGACACGGGTGTGGATATCGCGATCCGCTACGGGACCGGTCCTTACCCGGGCTTCGATGTCGTTCCGCTGTTGGCCGATCGCTTCGCGCCGGTCTTCAATCCCATGCTGGCGGTGGAGACCGCTGAGGATCTCACACGGCGGCCACTGATCGAGTTTCGGTGGCGGCGGCGGCATCCGGACAATCCGACTTGGGCGCGCTGGTTCGCCACGGCCGGATTGCCGGAACCGGAAGAGCAGCCGTCGCTGGGTTTCTCCGACGAGAGTCATGCCATCCAGGCCGCCGTTGCGGGTCAGGGTATCGCCCTAGTGAGTCTAGCGCTGGTCAGGGACGAGCTTGCCGCAGGCCAGCTGGTTCAGCCCTTCGGCCCGTCGATCGCAGGCTTTCGCCACCATATGCTGACCCGCGAAGGCGAAGCGAATGCGGCGGTCAACGCCGCTGCCCGCTGGTTGCTGTCCGAGGCGGAAGCGCTCGCCTGACGAGACTGCGGTGCCCCGCTACCGGCCGGAATGTCGCTTCGACAGAAAGATGCCCGCCAGATTCTGGGTGCGGGTGATGCGCCGGACGCGGACTCGCACGAAATTTGACCGCAAGCCGTCGAAGGCCGCGCCGTGCCGCACGAGCTTTGGACTTCGGCAGCGAGTTGTGCCGTTCGCCTGGCCCACGACCAGGGCTGAGTCACCGAGGAGCTGAATGTCGGTAACGCCCAGAGTGCCCGCCATGTTCAAAGCGTAGATAGCGGCGAGCCACTCGGCGTCGTTGTTGGACCCGAAGCCAAGATCGGGCTCGAAGTAGCAGATGCCCGCCGCTACCACCGCAACCTCAATGCGGCCGGGGTTCGGTCTGCAGCCGCCGTCGAAATAGATCTTCACGACAACACCCGCTCCGCTTCGTTGGTATCGATGAGCACCCGCGGGCCTGGACCAGACTGAGCCAGGGCGTCATCGGGGTTTCGCAACGGGCAGACCGCGAGCGACAGGCAGCCGCATCCGATACAGCTTTCGAATTGATCACGTAGCTGGGTCAGCGAGTCGATCCGGGCTTGAAGCATATCGCTCCACGACCGGGTAAGTCTGGCCCAATCTTCCTTGGTCGGCGTCCGCGAGTTCGGAAGCTGGGCGAGCGCACTCTTGATGTCTTTGAGAGGGATGCCCGCGCGCTGCGCGACCTTGATGACCGCGACGAACCGCAGCACGTCCCGGCCATAACGGCGTTGATTTCCGCTGGTCCGGCGGCCGTATATCAGCCCCTTTTCCTCGTAGAAATGCAAGGTGGAGACGGAAACGCCGCTACGCCGCGCCACATCCCCGACCGTCAGTTCACGCGTCACGTCCAGCATGAAACAGTCCTCACCTCGACGGCGCTGGCGTCCAGCCGCCTCCCAGCGCCCTGAACAGGATCACGAGGTTCGAGGCAACAAGCCGGTCCTGTTCGACCAGCGCGAGCCGGGCCCGAACCAGCTCCGACTGCGCCAGGATGACGTCGACATAGGCGATCGAGCCCGCCCTGTATCGCAGGTCCGCCAGGCGAAACGCCTGTTCGGTGCGCTGCTCGGCGACGGCGAGGTCTTCCCGCCGCCGCACGGAAGTGCCGTAGCCGCTCAACGCCTGCTCGACTTCCTTCAACGCGGTCAGAACGACCCCGTCGAAATCTGCCAGCGCTGCCTCGGTCCTGGCCTCCGACTGACGAATACGGGCCCGAGCCGCACTGGTGTTCGGGAACGAGAAGGACAGGAGCGGACCCAACCCATAGACGAGGCCCCGGCTTTGGCTGATCCCCTCGCCTCCGGCCTGCGCAACCGACGCGCCGAAGCTGATCCTGGGATAGAGTTCCGCTGTGGCAACGCCGATCCGCGCTGTAGCGGCCGCCAGTCGGCGCTCCGACTCCGCGATATCAGGGCGTCGCTGGAGGAGGCCGGCGACATCGCCGACGGGAATGGGTCGGTGCGGGCCGGGGGCAGACCCGCACCGGGCGGCAGCTTCTGGTACTTGGGCCGGGGGGAGCCCTAGAAGTGCCGCCAACTCGTAGAGCGCCGACTGGCGCGCATCTTCGGACGGCGCAAGCGCCGCACGGGCTTCCGCGCGCTGGCCTTCGGCGCGGGCAACATCGAGCACGGCCGCCGATCCAGCCCGCTCCTGCAAGGCGATAATACGCGCGCTCTCCGTCGTCAGATCGATCGAGGAACGCACCGCCGCAATCGCTCGGGTGGCAGTGCAGGCAGATAGATAGGCATTGGTGACCGCGGCGACGACGCGCACCTGAACCGCGGCGCGCGCGAAATCCGTCGCCGCCGCGTCCGCCCGCGCCGCCTCGATCGAGCGCGAGACGCGGCCGAACAGGTCAGCCTCGTATGCGAGCTGGATTCCGCCTTGCCCCGTGAACCGATCGCCCTGCAGGAACAGTGGCGGCTGCGTACGGCCATAGGTCGCCTGGCCGCTGATCATCGTCTGCGGCAGGCGGGCGTTGCGAGCCTCTCCGAGTACGGCATCCGCCGCCTTCAGGTTGGCAATCGCTGCCCGCAGGTCGGTGTTGGCTGCAAGCGCTCGCTCGATCAGCGCGTCGAGCACCGGATCCTCGTATATTCTCCACCAGGTCGAATCCGGCGCGGTCGTCGCCGTCGCGCTCGGCAAGGCGGTGACAAATGTCGCCTGATCGGCCGAGGCGGGGCGAGGCCTGACATAGTTCGGGCCCGAGGTGCATGCGGCCGTACTGAGCAATAGCGTGCAGAGGATTATCTTGCGCATGGACATCAAGCCCCCACCATCGCCGGCGAAAGGCTTGGGTCGGCAGTCTCGTGTTCATTGCGCGTGCGGTGATCGCGTGCGAGCAGCGTGTAGAAGGTCGGCAGCACGAAAAGCGTGAACAATGTGCCGATCATCATGCCCATGACCACGACGATCCCGATCGCGAACCGGCTCGCCTGACCCGCGCCGCCGGCGAACAACAGTGGCACCAGCCCGGCCACCATTGCCGCCGTCGTCATCAACACCGGTCGCATACGCACCCGCGCCGCCTCGACGATCGCGCTCGCGCGATCAAAGCCTCGCTCGCGCTGCACGTCGTTGGCAAAGGCCACCATCAGGATGCCGTGCTTCGAGATCAGCCCGATCAGCGTCACCAGCCCGATCTGCGTGTAGATGTTGAGGGTCGTGAAGCCGAGATACAGCGGCAGCACCGCGCCGCAGACCGCGAGCGGCACGGTGACGAGGATCACCAGCGGGTCGCGGAAACTCTCATACTGCGCAGCGAGCACGAGGAAGATCACGATCAGCGCGAAACCGAAAGACACGGTCAGCCGGTTGCCCTCCTGTACATATTGGCGGCTGTCGGCCAACCAGTCGACCGTTATGCCCGGCGCCATCGGCTGCGCGTCCATGAACGCCACCGCCTGCCCCATCGTGACCCCGGGCGCGAGGACACCCGACAGGGTCGCTGCGTTCATCTGGTTGAACTGCGGCAAGCGATTGGCGCCCGGCTTCACATCGACGGTCATGACCGTCGACAGCGGGATCATCTGGCCTGAGCGTGACCGCACGTAGAAGCGGCCGAGGTTCTCCGGCGTCAGCCGGTCCTGCCCACGCACCTGCGGAATGACGTCGTAGGACCGATCATGGAAGTTGAAACGGTTAACGTAGTTCTCACCCACCAGAGTAGCGAGCGTATCGGCGACGGCCTGCATCGTGACGCCGACCTCGCCCGCCTTGGCTGAATCGATGCGGATGCGCGCGGTACGATTGTCGAAGGCGAGATCGCTGTCGACGAATACGAAAAGCCCGCTCTTCCAGGCCGCGCCCTTCAACGCCTCCATGCTTTGATAGAGCGCGCTGAAATCGGCGGGCGATCGCAGCACCATCTGGAACGGCAGTCCGGAGCTTGCCGCAGGCAGCGCGGCCGGCTGGAACGGTGTGACGGAGGCATCATGAACGCCGTTCGCGGTGCCAAACAGCTGTCCCTGCACGTCGGTCGCCGACCGCGCACGATCCTCCCACTCCTTGAGGATTACGCCGCCGAAGCCGAGATTCTGGCCGCCGCCGCCATTGTCGAACCAGCTGCTCTCGTATTCGGGGAGTGCCCGGAACAGCTTCTGAACGTCGTCGGAGACGCGATCTGTATAGTCGATGCTGGCATATTGTGGAGCGCGCGTGGCGGTGAATACGTAACCCTGGTCCTCCTGCGGTGCGAGTTCGCGCTGTGCGCCGAGGAACATGACGACGGTGCCGCCCAACATTGCCACTGAGATCAGTACGACGACCGGCCTCTGCACCAGCGTCTGGCCGAGTGCACGGGCATAGGCTCCTGACAGGCGCTCGAACACGTGCTCGACACGCTTGGCAAAGCGACCCTCGGTGACCTTCCGGCTGAGCAGTTTCGCGCTCATCATCGGGGAGAGCGTCAAGGCGATGACGCCGGACACCACAACCGCGCCCGCCAGCGTGAAGGCGAACTCGCGGAACAGGCTGCCGGTCAGGCCGCCCATAAGCCCGATCGGCGCATACACGGCCGCAAGCGTAATCGTCATCCCGATAACCGGTGCGACGATCTCGCGCGCGCCCAGGATCGCCGCGTCGAAGGGCGAGAGGCCGTCTTCGATATGGCGGTGGATGTTCTCGACGACCACGATCGCATCGTCGACGACAAGCCCGATCGCCAGCACCATCGCGAGCAACGTCAGGAGATTGATCGAAAAGCCGAACGCCAGCATCAGCGCCGCCGTGCCGATCAGCGACAGCGGTATCGTCACCACCGGGATGATGACCGCGCGGAGCGAACCAAGGAACAGAAAGATAACGACGACGACGATGATGATCGCCTCGACCAGGGTGTGCTCGACCTCGCTGATCGACGCTTCGACGAAATGCGCGACATCGAACTGACTCCTGACGACGACCCCCGGCGGGGCCGATCGCTGAATTTGCGGGATCAGCGCCATCGCCGCTTTGACGATATCGAGCGGGTTGCCGTCGGGCGTCGGCGTGATCGCGATGATCACCGAACGCTTGCCGTCGGACCATGCCGAGCTGTCGTAGTTCTGCCCGCCGATCTCGACCGTCCCGACGTCGCGAAGCCGCACCAAGCCGTCGTCGCCGGTCTTCACCACCATGTCGCGGAAGTCGTCGAGGCTGCGCAAGTCGGTCGCGGCCGTGATGTCCGTAACAGTCAATCCGCCGTTCAACCGTCCCGGCGCGGCCTGCACGTTATTGGCGCGCAGAGCTGCGGCGATATCGCCGGCAGACAGGGCGCGCGCAGCGAGCTTCACCGGATCGATCCACACACGCATCGCGAGCGGGCTGCCGCCGGATATCTCGGCGGAAGCGACGCCCGGGATCGAGGTGAACAGCGGTTGCGCGACGCGCGTTACGAAGTCGCGCAGCTGCGACGGCGTGTATCGGTCACCGCGGAACGCGATGTACTGGACCGCCGAGGCCCCATCGGTGATCTTGGCAATCACCGGATCGAACGCGCCTTGCGGCAGCCGGTACTTCACCTGCTGCACCTTGGCGAGAATCTCGGTAAGCGCGCGATCGGCATCGGCGTTCAGGACCAGCTTCGCCTTTATCTGGCTGCGCCCCATCGTCGAGGTCGAAGTGAGATATTCGATGCCGCTCGCCGTCGCGATCGACTGCGCGATGGGCTGGGTGACGAAGCCCTGCATGACGTCCTGGGTCGCACCGGGAAAATGCGTGTCTACGGTAATCGTGGCGCTTTGCAGGTCAGGATATTGCCGCACCGGCAGACCGAACAACGCGGCGAGCCCGACCAGCAGGATCAGCAGGCTGACCACAACCGACAGGATTGGCCGGCGAATGAAGAGATCGGTGAAGCGCATGGCTCAGCGCCCGCCCGACACAGGAGACGGTTGTGCGACCGTGACCGCGCCGCCCGGCTGAAGCCGCAGCTGGCCGGTTGTCACGACGACATCGCCGGCCTTCACGCCGCTCTCGACGATTGTGCGCGTGCCCACTTCGGAACCGACAGTGACCGGCAGCAGTGCCGCCTTGCCACCTCGCACGACATAGACACTGTCACCCGACGCTGAAGTCTGGATCGCCGTCGACGGCACGAGGATCGCATTGCCGCGTGACGCCTGCGCGACGCCGACCGTCACATACAGGCCAGGACGCAGGTCACCCGGGTTTGTCATCACCGCTTGCACCGAGACATTGCGCGTATCGCCACCCACGCGCGGTTCGATCGCATTGATGCGCGCCGTGAACGCCCGGCCCGGTGCCGCATCACTGCGGACCGAAACCGTACCGCCGACGTGCAGCTTGGCGAGCTCCTGTTGTGGGACCCCGAAGTTCACGTAGAGCCGGTCGAGCGCCGTCAATGTCGCGATCGGATCGCCGGCGTTGACATATTGGCCGGGGTTCACCTGCCGGATACCGATCTGCCCCGCGAATGGTGCACGCACGCTTTTCTGCATGATGCGAGCATCCAGCTGCTCGATCGCGGCGCGCGCCTGCACCAGTTCCGCTTCGCGCTGCTGGAGCAACTGGCGCGGCTCGGCACCGGTGGGCGCAAGCTCGCGCGAACGCTCGAACTGGATTTCGGCGAAGCGGACGCGTGCAACAGCGGCCGACCGATCGGCGCGTTCGGGGGCGTCGAACATGCGCACGAGCGTGGCTCCCTGGCCCACGCGCTGGCCTGCCTCAAAGCGAATGGAGGTCACACGGCCCGGCACCTCCGGGGCAAGAAGCACTTCGCGTACCGCTTGAAGCGTACCGTTTGCTTCCAGAGCTTGCGGCAATGTCTCGGCGCGCACCGTCATGGCGGACACTTCGACGGGAGGCGGCGCGTAGGGTTTGCCAGATGCCGCCCGCGTGGTGCGCCACGCGAAGACCGCAGCGAAGATCACCAAGAGCGCCACGACCGCTACCAGCATGGGTCTGCGCGATCGTCGGCGCTGAGGGCTCTGGCTGGGGGTTAGATCCATGTCGGCTCCGCGAACGAGACCCCGCCGGCTGACCAGCGGGAGGCTCGCAGAAGCGTGCCGACACACTCTCTAGAACCTCAGCTATAGTCGAGGTCAAGATCTGTTGGCTTGGCCGCAGCGTACAGAATAATGGCCGAAGGGCTCGCAGCCGGTCGTTGCGCCAATCCGACCGGAAATGCAGCAGGCGCCATATACATCAAGAGTCGTTGCGATGCCCGAAGGCAACCTGCCGAACCGGGCAAGGCGGCTCTTCGAAAGCCTGCCAGGTGCTCGGCCAAAGACCGGTAGCCGTTGCGCGCATTCGTTGCCACGGGCTTGCTGCCAGCGGCCGCAAATGGCTTCGCGGGCATCGCGGATTCAGCACCCCCAATCGCCTCTACGCCCCCTCTGGACATGGATGCGCGCGGGGTGGCGAGTGTCGTACGGATCGCGCCTCATCTGTTCACGACCACGGCCGCAGTGGACGCACTGATCGCAGCGATGCGTGACATCTAGCCGTCCTTCAGCCGGTTTTTCGGCCCTGACTAAGTATGAGCGCCTTCAACTCCCGGTTGACGCGCTTCCGGATGCCGGCATCGCCTACGAACAACGCATGGCCGCTATCGACACAGACAAATGTAACGCGTCGACGCAGCGCAGGCTCGATCTCAGCCAGTTGCGCCTCGGTACTGGCGCAACTGGCCGGAAGTGCATCGTATCGTCCGTGGACGACCAGCATACGCATGGCGGGGTTAGCACGCATCGCATCCGCCGCCAGCGGAAGCTCCTGGCCACCGGGAGGATATCCTTGCGCCATCGTCGCGCGATCTGCTGCCGCATGCGATGCGCGGTCGAGTCCGTCGGCATGATACCCGTCGAGGTAGTTCCATTCGGGCGGCGACGTCGGGACGAACCCGTCAATGCGCGCCGCGTCCCAGACCAGAGGCAGATACGACAGGCTTGTCCGGTATCCTAGTTGCGTTCGGACATAGTGCTCGCCCGGTGACCGGCGAGCGGGTGGCTGCGCAAGCGCGGAGGAAACGATCCGTCGCATGTCGAACGCCGCTAGTTTCTGGGAGCGATCCGCCAGCAGCCCCTCGGTCATCTCCTTCGGCGTCACGGTCAGCCGGCTGCGGTCGATCCGTTCGAGTGATAGCCCGATGTAGAGAGAAAGACGCGCAGCGATCGCCTCCCGCTCGTCGGGACGCAGCGTCGACCTGCGTGCGAGCGCGGGCAGATAGACCGTCGTCGCCCATCGACTCGCCTCGGCTTCGACACGATCGATGTCCGGACCCAACGACGGGGCCAGCCGGCCGTGCAGCGCAGCGACACGCGGATAATGGACGATGCCGAGCGGCGCGAACCGCGTTTCCGCGCCAGGGCGGGCGAGACCGTTGCGCCCCGCCATCGCCGCGCCGCCACCGACAGCGACGCCACGGATCGTCAATGCATGCGCGACAGCAGCGACGCGATAGGCGCCCCAGCTCACACCAGCGAGATAGATTGTCTGGTCCTCGGCAGCGAACAGCCGACGCCAGCCGAGAATGCACTCGACGAAGGCATCGTTGTCACCCCTGGTTTGATAGAAGGCCGCCGCATCGTCCGGCGTCGCCAGCCGGCTGAAACCGCTGCCGACCGCATCGATGTAGAGCAGGTCAGTGTCGCCGAGCAGCGTGTCGTCATTGTCGATGACGGTGCCGGCGTCGGTACGCTTGGGCCCTTGCCCGCCCATCAGCATCGACATCATCGAACCGCCCGGACCGCCGTTCCAGATGATGGTCAACGGGCGCACCTCGCCGATCTTCGGTGTCACGCGATACGCGACGTAGAACATGTGCGCGCGCGGGGTATCCGTGCCGCCCACGCGGATCGGGATGCGGCCCGAGTAGCTTTTGTAGCGCAGCAGCTCTCCGCCAAGCCTTAACTGATGCGCGCGCTCGACGACTGCCTCGTCGGTATTCTGCGCCGACACTCCCGCAGGCGAGACGAGCAAGAACACGAACAAACCTATTGCCTGCGACAGCGTCATGACTCTTTCTCGCCAATCTTACGAAGACAATGTCGTCGGCATTGTTCATCAGGGCGGCCCCGGCGCCTTGACCCTGATCAGCACCGCGATGCCGATCGCGATCATGACGGCGATGGGCAAGAAGCCCATCTGCTGCGAGCCGAAGGTTGTGGTGGCAAGTCCAACCAGCAGCGGGCAAATCCACGGCGCCGAGCGCGGCGTCAGCGCGAACAGGCCGAAGAAAGCCGCAGTCCGCTCGGGCGGCGCGAGTTCCGCCATCATCGTTCGGCTTGATGACAAGGCGGCCGTAAGGAATACGCTGATGCAAAAATCGGCCCCGATATAGATCCATTCGGGCCACGTATCGAAGAGCGCTAGGCTCCACGGGCGCCCCTGCACGGCAGGATCGTAGGGAAGGACGAAGAGAATATGGTCCTGCCCGATGCTCATCTTCGTCACGATGCACAGGAAGCAGCCCACGAGGCTGATCAGCAGCGATCGCTTCACGCCAAGGCCCAGATCGAGCTTGGCGGCGAAGATGCCGCCGCCGGCGGCAAACACGCTGGCCAGCAGGCCCTCGATCATCAGCTCTCGCGGGCCCCACCCCAGCACACCTGCGCCGAAGACACCGGAGAAGACGATGATCCCGGCGAGCGCGTCGGCGAAGATCATGCGGCCGATGAGAAACGTGCGGGCTTCCGGCGCCTCCCGCAGCATCGCGAACATGCCCCGCAGGTCGGCAAAGCCCGCGCGTAGCGCTTGGCCGACCGTGGTCCGCCGGGCGGGGGCGTCCCGCGTCAGCAAGATGAAGGGTATCACGCAGGTGAGAATGACAAGGCCGCACAGCGGCCCGACGAGCCGCTCCGGCTGGTGCGAAGCGGCGTCGAGCCCAAACAACGGACGATCGGGCAGCCATGACGACGACATGGAGGCGGGAAGCACGAACGCCCACAGCACGAACAGCATCGCCGCCACCGAGGTCGCATGGCCAACCGTGAAACCAAGGCCGGACGCACGGGCGCGCTCGTCGGGCCTCGCGGCGTGGACGAGGAGGGAGTTCTGTACCACCTCGGCGAGACTGAACAGGACCGCGGAGACCGCGAGCAGAGCGGCAATCTGCATCAGCGACAGCATGCCCGGCGCTGCGAACCAGAGCGCGCAGGCGACCGGGACCGTCAGCAGGGTGAGGCCGATCAGCAGCGGCTTGCGCCTGCCAAGGTGATCGATGGTCGTGCCGAGCAGCGGCGCCGCCATCGCGGCCGCGATGCCCGCGCCGAGATTGACGTTTGCGATAAGTGTCTGTCCCGCGACCGGATCCGGGGACAGCACGGACGCAAGATAGGGGACGAAGACGTAGATGAGGACCAGGACGACGTAGGTCGTCCGTCCGGCCTCCATCAACGACCATGCGATCGCGCTCGGCGAGAGCCCAGCGTTGCGCGTGGCACCGCCAGCGGCGCGGGAGGCAACTGACCGATCAGTCATCGGCCGAAGTCGGGATACTACCGGAGCGAGACCTGCCACCGGATCCTCGGTCGTATCCATGACCGGCGCCCGGTTCGCGTGCCCAAGGCGGCGTCACGCCCCTATAGCCTGTCGCGGTATCCAGTTACCGTGGAAGCCCTGCGGCACCCGTTGAGGCAGCCACACCCGCGCAACCGGCCCCTTCTCGATGCGCTCTGCATCCATGATAACGAGTGCGCTGGTGTCGTTGCGCGACGAGTAGGCGTAGCCGACCAGCCACCCCTCCCCCTCGGCCGCGTCCGCAGACGCGGGCACCAACACGAACTCGCTGAGGATGGTGCCTTCCTCGAAGCTGAACTCGCTGCTTCGGCCCGACACCACGTCATAAGTGATCATCGTCCGGGAGCCGATGCCGCTGCCGGTCTCGTCGGTCCGGATGGCGTAGCCGAAGCGGTAGGGCAGCCCGATATAGCGCGGGTCCCCCCGGGGAAACTCGATGGTGCGGTCGTCTCTTCGCTCCTCGGACACTTGTCCGTCAGCATCGATGCGCCACCGGTGCAGATAGGCGGGCTCGATGCCCTTCGTGCCGGGCCCTCCTCGCCAGAAGTCATCGTAGCGCACGACATCCACTACCGTGGAGCCGTCATGGTCCTCGTAGGCGTTGAGCGGGTGGAACACGTAGCAGGGATCGACTTCGAACCAGCGCACCGAGTCCTCCAGCGCGCCGCGATCGATCAGGCCGACCCGCGCGCCGTAGTCGTCCGCCCAGCGGAACGGGATCCCTGTCGTGAGGAGGCTATCGTCGGCGACGACCGGCAGGTCCATGAACACTGCCTTGCGTGCAGTGATCGCGAAGCCGTGCATCATCGTGGGTGCGCCAACCGCGATCTCGACGGAGCGTATCAGCTCCCCTGCCTGGTCTGCCACATGGTAGGTGACCACCGGTTCCCGGGCCGAATAGCCGAAGAAGTGGAGTTCGCCCGTCAGTGGGCAGATGACCGGATGGGCCGTGCACGGGGTCGCCAAGCGCCCGTTGAAGTCGTAGGCGCCGACGGTCCTGAGCGTGGGCGCGACCTCCGTCGGCACCGCGTCTTCGACCAGCGCAAGGATCCTGCCGGCATGCGCGATGACGTTGGTGTTGGCCTCGCTGCGGCCAAGGCGGTGCGCGTCCGGCGCCACTTTCCCGCCCCGCTTATCGGCAAGCCTATCCGTCTGGACATAACGGTTACGGTACCAGCGGGCGGCGCCACCGGACAGGTCGACGCCGTGAAGCATGCCATCGCCGACGAACCAGTGCCTGGTAAAGTCATGGTCCAGTGGATTTGGTCCGTTTCGAAGGTACAGCCCGTCAAGCTCCGGTGGGACTGAGCCTTCCACGCGCAGATGTTCCTGGAACACCTCCAAGTCGACGGGGGCGAAATTGCCTTGTGCATAGAAAGGCGCGGCGGCAGGCGTCTCGACCATCAACGTCTCCTTGACCCAAGTCATGCAGCGAGCCCCCCGCTGACCGACCTGTCAGCCACTTGACTTCGTTGTTCGTCGCGGCGCTGCACTGCAACGAGCTTTGATTTTCCCAGGAATGGACGGCGTCGCATTGCAAACCCTAGTGCTGCGAAACCTGCGATCAGCATCATCCAAGATCCTGGCTCGGGGACAGCGGACGCTGCATTGAATTTTTTCACGGCCGATACCTGTTCATCCCAGTAACTTGGCAGTCGGTCGTAAGGATTTGGCCTCGCGTCGTCCGTAAAGTATATCTGTCCGAAGTTGCGTGATGAGGCCAAAGCAAGGCTGTTTTCTAGATCAAAGCCTGGATCAGTCTCGATCAACAGGGCGCCAAATCTCGAGGCGTCATATTCTGCTTGGTAGGGTGGAGGTCCGACCGAGGCAAACTCCGACCCGACATTCTCGAACGTGACAAGGTTATCGGCAGCGCCTGTAGCGCCCGTCCACAGCAGGGCCTCCGACGCGGCCGTACCTGGATTTCCCGTGATCTCCCACGCGGCGTCGACCGCCTTGATGCCGTGGTATACCAACTGATAAAATGAAAGCACGTCGGCTTCAGCCGTAGTGGGCGTTAGAGGACCCTTCTCATCCACGAAGATACCATCCACGTCGTACAGCGATCGGTATAGTGAGGCGCAGGCAACGACGTCACTTGGACTGTAGGTTGCGCCAGACGCAGGCTGGCAGGATGAGTCGGCGCTCACTTGCTGTCCGACATAACCCGAAGGGACGTATCCCAGTACTTTTCCGCCAGCCGAGCGGAATGCCGAGATCGCTGCAACGTAGTCGCCATTCGGGGTGGCGCCCGGGCCGCTACTGGGGTTCATGATCGCCGTTACCGGCACGCCCGATGCGACAGCTTCAGTAAGACGGCCCCAATCATTTGTCCCGGTGCCGGGGTAAAAATAGGCTGGGACGAGAATTTCGAGCCGGGCCGCCTCGGCTGACGATGTGGAAATCAATTGTAAGCAAGCCGCGAAAGAAGCTAAAGCAAGCCTTTTCATAACACTCTCCCAATGGGAACGGTATCTCTCTAGTATAATTCGACTAGCCACAGGTTTTGTAAACTGATTCAATCAAGGGACGATTACTTCGGCGGCTTGGGTAAACTGTAGGATGTATCGGGCAACTTGCCCGATGGTGCAGACTCCACGATCGGTGTCATAGATACAAGAATAGCGAGGTCTGGACGATCGACAATTCGGCCGACGCCTTGGACGCTGCATCCAATGCGGTGCGCCGCGGGCGGTGTCACTCAGCACTCGTCAGTCACCGGCGCAGGATCTGGCATGGCTCTTGGAAAATACGGTGCAGGCGTGCCTTCTGCTATGGGTCGCTTATTCGAGGTCTCCTCGCGGTGCCTTAATCAGGTCGCGCCTCTCACATCACGACACGGCCTCATGAGCCGATGGCACAAACGCCGGGCGCGATGGCGAGTAGCCGCCTTCCGCTGCTGCATCCGGATCAGGGCGGTGACCAGCGGTGGGCGGAACCGGACGCCGGCGTGGGGGTCGCGCGACGCGCAACATTTCGGCCGATGAAGACCGTGAGCGGTATTGCGAAGACGGCGAAGCCGATCGGCGCCAAGCCGATCGCGCCCACACCTTCTTGGTCGATTAGCCAACCGCCGCCGAAAGCGCCGATCGCGATCCCGAGGTTCGCGGCGGATATGTTCATGGTCATGGCGAAGGCGGGAGCCTCGTTGCCGGCCAGCGTGACCCGCACCTGGCTCAGCGTCACCGAGGCGGTGTGGCTGATGCCCCACAGGGCTAGCGGGATAGCGGCCAGGAAGATCGACCCTTGGACGAGCGCGGCGAGGTTGATCGAGGCGACGAGCATCAGGATCGCGATCGCCGTCGCGCGGAGCGGCGCGCCGTCCGCGATGCGGGCGGCAACGACGTTGCCGACGAGCCCAGCGACTCCGAACAGGAAGAGCGTCAGGGTGACGGACCAGACCGACAGGCCAAGCGCCCCCTCCATCCACGCGCCGAGGTAGGTATAGGCGGCGAACATCGCGGCGAAGAGCAGGACGGATAGCGCAAGGTTGGCCAGAAACGTGGACCGGCGTAGCAGGCCGATCTGGCTGGGGATGCTGGGCGCTTCGCCTTGGGGGATCGCGGGGAAAAAGATTGCGATAAGCGCAGCCATCGGCAGCGAGGCGACCGCTAGCACTACGAACGACAGCCGCCAGTCACCGCCTTGGGCTAACGCCACCCCGGCGGGCAATGCCAGCAGCACGCCCAGGACGAAGCCGATATTGGCCCGGGCAAGGCCCTTGCCCCGTTCTGCTGGCGGCGCCAGCCGCGTGACGACGGACGCACCGACGCTGACAAAGGCGGGCAGCATCGCGCCCTGAATAATCCTTATCAGAAGCATCACATCGAAACTGGTGGTAACGGCGATAATCGCGTTGCCGATCGCGAACAGGATGAGGGTCGCGATCAGAGTCAGGTGCGGTGACTGTCGGCTGACAACGAGCGTGACGAAAGGGCCGGCAACGGCCGCCGAAAATGCCCACCACCCGACCAGTTGCCCCGCCTTCGCAAGCGGGAGATGCATTTCCTGCGAGACCAGCGGCAGAAGCCCGACGACGATGAACTCGGTCGCGACCACGATCGTGATTGCCGGCGCAAGCAGCAGCAGAACCCGGTTCAGCACCTTGTCGGACACGGCGCCGGCGGACGTCATGCGTTCGCCCCCCCGTCGATGGTGAGTTCGGCACCGTTGATCGACCGCGCCTCTGGTCTCGCGACGAAGGCGACGAGCGCCGCCACGTCCTCGGCACGCCCATACTCCTTGATCGCCATGCGCTGCCGCTGCGCGTCGGCGTGCGGGCCGTTGGCGGGGTTCATGTCGGTGTCCGTTGAGCCGGGATGGACAAGGTTTGCAGTGATGCCGCGCGGGCCGAGATCGCGGGCCAAGCCCTTGGTCCAGCCGATCAGCGCCGACTTGCTGGCCGCATAGAGGCTCAGGCCCGCATTGGGCACGCGCGTCGCGAGACTGCTGCCGATCGAGATGATGCGGCCACCTTGGGACATGTACGGCAACGCCGCCTGGGTGGCGAGAATGACACCGCGAATATTGACCGCGAGCGTGGCGTCGATGTCCTCCAGCGTGACCTCGTCGATCGGGCCGACGCGCCAGATGCCGGCATTGTTGACGAGGATGTCGAGCCCGCCGAGCGCAGCGGCGGCGCGCTCGACCGCCTGCGGGATCGAGGCGGCATCCGCCGCGTGCATCTGGACCGCGACAGCGCGACCGCCGTTCGCCTCGATCTCGCCGGCCAGAGCGTCGGCAGCGGCGGCCGACCGTTCGTAGCCGATCGCCACCGCAGCGCCTTCGTCGGCCAACTGACGGGCGATGGCGGCGCCGATACCACGACTGGCTCCGGTGACGAAAGCGCGCTTTCCAGTGAGGGATGACATCGAGAGCCTTTCTGTGTTGATCGACACATAAATGCAAGAATTGCGTTCTGTGTCAACCGATATATATGTCGGTCGGCACAGAAAGGCGTGGGATGGCATTGCGAGGAAGACCAAGGACGTTTGATCGCGACGAAGCGCTCGGCCGCGCAATGGAGATATTCTGGGCAAAGGGCTTTGAAGGCGCGTCCATGAACGCCCTGATCGATGCAATGGGGATAGGATCGCCGAGCCTGTATGCGGCATTCGGATCCAAGGAGGCGCTCTTCCGCGAGGCCGTCGATCATTATGTTGCGGGGGACGGATCGGAGATCTGGAAAGCCGTAAAGGACGCTGCCACCGCCTACGGAGCCGTGGAAGCGTTCCTCATGACGACCGCCCGCGTATTCAGCAGGACGGACCGGCCAAGTGGTTGCCTTATTACGCTTTCCGGTCTGCACGCCAATGATTCGAACGAGGCGTGGCGCGCCGAGCTGATCGCGCGACGCGCGCAAAACACGCAGGATCTGGCGCGCCAACTTAAAAAGGGTGTTGAGCGCGGCGAAATTGCACCGACAGCCGATCTGGAAGCCATCGCGCGCTTCTTCGTCACGGTGCAGCAGGGTATGTCAATCCAGGCCCGCGATGGCACGGAGCAGGCCGCGCTCAAGGATATCGCTCGGGCTGCGCTGGCAGCATGGACACCTTTGACCGCAAGTAGGTAACAAAAGCCGATCCGTGGTCGAGCCGGGCTGGACAGGAGTTCAAGATTCCCCGACCTTCACCAACATCTTGCCGAAGTTGCCGCCCTTGAGCTGCGCGATGAGAGCATCTGGAGCATTCTCGAGACCTTCCACGATATGCTCGCGGTGCCGCAGCCGTCCGTCGGCAAACCACGTGCCCGCCTCGCGCAGAAAATCGCCTAGCTGCTCGTCGGCGAACTCGGTCTGGATAAAGCCGCGCAGCGTCAGGCTCTTGCCCATGATCTGCCCCATCGTATTCGCGAGGCGATCGGGAGCCGCCTGCTCTCCGGCGCGCGCCTCATAGTCGGCGATGAGGCCGACCACCGGAACACGCGCATAGGTGTTTAGCAGCGGCAGCACCGCATCCCAGATCGGCCCGCCGACTAATTCGAAATATACATCGATCCCGTCGGGAACCGCGTCTGTAAGCCGGGCAGCGAAGTCCGGCGCCTTGTAATCGATCACGGCATTGAAGCCGAGCTCGTCCTTTACATACGCGAGCTTCTGAGCGCCTGTCGTGATGCCGACTGCACGAGCGCCTTGGATGCGGGCAATCTGGCCGACCGCGGAACCAACGGCGCCGCTGGCCGCAGCCACTACCACCGTCTCGCCTGGTTTGGGTCGGCCGACATTGCGCAGGCCTGCATAGGCGGTGAAGCCCGTCATGCCGAGGATGCCAACTGCGGTCGAGGGCGGTGCGATCGCCGGGTCGATCCGACGCAGGCCAGAGCCATTGGAAATGGCGAAGCGCTGCCAACCCGAGAATGCCAGCACCCATTCACCCTCGTGCCAACCCGGATTCTGCGACTGGCGGACGCGTGACACGGTGGCGCCCACGATCAGGTCGCCGGGCTTGATAGGATTATTGTACGATTTCTCGGAACGCATCCAGAACCGCATATACGGATCGATCGATAGGAAGATCGTTTCAAGGAGAAGTTCGCCCTTGCCGGGCACAGGCATCGCGTCGGTCTCGAGGCCGAAGTCGGACGGCTTCAGCTCGCCGTCGGGAGAGGAAGCGAGAACGACCCTCTGGTTCTGGAGTGTGCTCATCAAAGTCTCCTTCGGATTGCGCAAAGGATCGGGCGCCATACATTGTGTATGCGAGTAGCTAATGACATGCACAGTGTATGTCAATGAATTAAGGGGCGAGGTGTGTGACACGGCAACGACGAGCGGACATGATCGTGGCAACACGCGCAAAGCTGATTGCGGCTGGTCGACGGGCCTTCGCGAGCAAGGGCTATGCCGACACCGCAATGGAGGACCTGACCGCCGACGCAGAGCTGACGCGTGGCGCGCTGTACCATCATTTCGGTGGCAAGAAAGGCCTCCTCGCAGCTGTGATAGCGCAGATCGACGCGGAGACGTCGCAGCGCCTGAAGGACATTCTGGAGCAGGCGCCGACGCTATGGGAAGGCTTTGTCGAAGAGAATGTGGCGTGGGTGAAGCTGGCGCTCGAAGCGGAGGTGCGACGGATCGTGCTGCTTGATGGCCCTGCCGTCCTCGGCGACCAAGCGCGCTGGGCAAACCAAAGTACGTGCCTCGCAGATACTCAGCACACTATCGAGCGACTGGTCGAACAGGCGATAGTTAAGCCAATCGATCCGGAGGCGGCGGCGTATCTCGTGAACGGAGCGGCGCTTAACGCGTCGCTCTGGATCGCGACCTCTAACGATCCGGACGCTGCTTCGGTCAAGGCCATTGCCGGCCTACGTGCACTGCTGACCGGATTGCGGTTGGATGCTTAGTCCACCTTGTCGCGATGCCGCTCGCCCCGACGCGACTGCTTCACATTTGCTCCACCAAAATACCGGCTATCTAGTCACGAATAGCCTTCCGTACCCATCATGCAGGATCGTCTCAAGGACGTGAACGCCGCACTCGTGACGTGGATCGACAAGGTTTGACCAAGTCATCTTTCCACCATTCATTGGACAGTTCGATGAGGGCAATTCGAGTCGACGCACCCGACGACCTGGCCGCTCCTGAGAGCTGCAGCTACCGCTTGGTCTGAGCCAGCAGCATCGCAGCGCTCAGCCCGGCTGCAGCAGCCAATCCCGCGCCAGCCAGCACTGCCCGTTCGAAAGTTTCGGCCAGGGCCTCACCGCGTATCGCGAGCGCCGTCCCCAACAAGGCAGTCGCGATAAGACCGCCGGTCCTGGCAACGGCGCTGTTGAAGCCCGACGCGGTGCCGGCAAACCTGGCATCGATCGAGCCGAGAACCGCCGTGGTCAATGGCGCCACCGCACCGGCCATGCCAATCGCAATCACCATGACAGCGGGCAGCACCTCGGTCCAATAACTGGCGTTCGTGCCAATTCGCGTTGCCAGCAGGAAACCGCTGGCAACCACCAACGGCCCGATGCTGAGCGGCAGTCGCGGACCGACCCTAGCCGCAAGCCGCCCCATAAAGCGCGACGAAAGAGACAGTACGACGGCGAACGGGAGCAGCGCCGCGCCCGCTTCGAGCGCCGAGTAGCCCGCCGCCTCGATCAGCAGATATGGAAGCAGGACAAGCAGTCCGCCGAGCGCGCCGTACAACAAGAACGTCAGCAGTGTCAGTCCGACAAAGCTCGCCGAGCCGAACAGCGTTAAGGGCACCATCGCCCGCTCGCCGCGCGCGCCCTCGGCCCACACGAACAGCGCGAGCAAGGCGGCTCCCGCAAGTGTCGGGAGGGCTGCCGCCGGGGCAAAGCCGCCTGGACCCGATCCCGTCGTCAGCCCCCATGTCAGCGCACCCAGGCCTGCGGTGGCCAGCGCCGCACCGCGCCAGTCGAGCGCGCTGCGTCCGGCATCGGACCTCTCGACGACATAGTGCCAACCGAGCCAGGCGGCTGCGGTGGCGATCGGCAAATTGATGAGAAAAATCGCCCGCCATCCGATATCGTCGATCAGCCAGCCGCCGAGTAGCGGACCCAGAGCACCCGCAGCGGCGCCGGCCGCAGCCCAGGTGCCGATTGCCTTGCCGCGTTCCTCGTCGCTGAACGCGCTTCCTAGAATCGCGAGGCTGTTCGGCATCAGGAGCGCCGCGCCGACGCCCTGCAAAGCTCGCCCGGCAAGCAGCGCCGTCAGGCCTGGCGCCGCCGCACACAGCACCGACGCGAGGGTAAAAAGCGCGATGCCGAGCAGAAAGAGCCGTCGCCGCCCGTATCGATCGCCCAGCGCGCCGCCAAGCAGCAACAGCGCCGAGAGCGGCAACAGGTACGCGTTGACGACCCATTGCAGCTCAGCGGCTTCGCCGCCCAACTCGCGTCCGATGGCAGGCAGGGCCACATTGACCACCGAGCCATCGATGAATGCCAGGCTCGAGCCGAGGATCGTAGCCGCCAGCACCAGCCGCGGGCGCGCCGTTCCGCCGCCGGTCGATATAGCTTCGGCAGCGGTGCGGTCGCAGGCAGCGTGCGCAATCATGCGGCGTCGTTAGCGGGGAAACGGCGATTGGCACAATTGACTTCGAACCGGACAGCACCTCTCCAATATCCGGCCTTACCATCGGCTAACCTACCGCCGAACCGGATCATGCACTGTCGTACGAAGTGTTGAACGCATCGTGCAGCTTCTTGGGCGGAAATCTGGTCGACGCACGCAGCGCCAATATTTATTAAGACAGCGAAAGAACGGCGTATCGGCCAAACCACCGCAATGCTTTGCACGGGTCGGCACAAGTCGCGTTAGTGCCGACGAAGGCGAGACCACAGCGGACTCGTACGCGGAACGCCAACGTTGCGAGCAACATTCGCCGTAACCCATTCCTTCCGGGCCGATCGAGGCGTCATTGCTTAACAAACACAGAGGACAACTTCAATGTCGATCTCTCAGACCTTGATGTTAGCGTGTGGGGCACTGACAATATCGGCGGGGCCGGCACTGGCCCAGCAGGCTGATTGGGCAAGCTACAACAGGACGCTAACGTCCGAACGATTTTCTCCGGTCAGATCGATCAGCACGACCAACGCGGCGAAACTTGGTGAAGTCTGCCGGTTCGATACCGGCGAGGCGACGGCGTTCCAGTCGGGCCTTGTGCAGGTGAACGGCGCGCTCTTCGCGACGACCGAACGTGATACCTTTTCGATCGATCCGGACACATGCGCGCTGAACTGGCGCACGCGCGAGGACTTCCCCGAAAACTATCTTAGCTCCCAGCGTGGCGTCGCCGTCGCGGACGGCCGAGTGTTTCGCGGCGCCCGGAACGGCTCTGTCTATGCCTATGATGAGAAGACCGGCAAGCGGCTATGGGCTACCGAAATAGCCGACAAATCGAAGGGCGAGAGCGCGCCATCGGCCCCGATCGCCTGGAATGGCTTGGTGTTCATCGGCATCGCGGGCGGCGATAATCGCGGAGTGAAGGGCCGGACGTACGCGCTTGATGCAGCCAGCGGCAAAATCGTCTGGGAGGCCTATCTGGTGCCCAAGGCCGCAAACGACCCCGTCCGCGGTCCACAAGCAAAGGTCGACGCACCTGCCGTGACTTGGCAAAACACCGCTGGCGTAGAGATAACTGGGGGTGGCTCCTGGTCGTCCTATTCGCTCGATCCGGCCACCGGGCTGCTCTACATCCCCGGCGGCAACCCCGCACCGATGTTCGCAAGTCATCTGCGCAAGGGCGCAAACCTCTACGCAGGGTCGTTGGTAGTGCTCGATGCACGGACCGGCGACTATCGCAGCCACTACTCGATCGGTCCCGACAATTTCCTCGACTATGATCTGTCGTCCGCACCGGCACTATTTACCACGCGCAACGGCACCCAGGTGATTGCCCTAACGCCCAAGGACGGCTTCATCTACGCATTCGAACGCAAGACCGGGAAGCGTCTTTACCGTCTACCAATGGCCGAACAGCTGCGATCGAGCGCGAAAATCTTGCCAACCGGCACTCGCTTTTGTCCTGGCGGGCAAGGTGGTTCGCAATGGAATGGCCCGGCTTTCGATCCGAGCCGGGACGCGATCGTTTCCGGGCAAGTCAACTGGTGTTCGACAATCCGCCTCGACCCCGACGACGCAACCAAGGCCGTTGCAGCTGCGCAGTTCTGGACCGGGTCGGCGGACGGGGTCGGCAAGCAGGATGACCCTGCAAAATGGTCTGGCTGGGTGACGTCCGTCGATGCACTTTCGGGCAGGCGTCACTGGCGCTTTCAGACGCCCAACCCGGTGCTGGGCGCGGTGACGCCAACGGCGGGCGGTGTGACCCTGTTAGGCGACGCAGGTGGCAATTTTTTTGCGCTGAACAGCGCCACTGGCAAGACGCTGTTTCAGACCAACCTGAAAGGTGCAATTGCTGGTGGCGTGATCACCTATGACACAGGAGCTGGCCAAAAGGTCGCTGTATCAACCGGACTGACTTCAAAAATCTGGCCGACTCCCAAGGCGACGGCGCAGATAGTAATTCTTGGCTTGAAGTAAGCTTATTCTGCAGAAAGGCACCGCTCTCGCGAGCCGGTGGCATCCGAGATGCTCGCCACGTGCAAGAACCGATCACGCCGCCGCAGCGAGCCTTACGGCGTCGTCGCGCCACCCAAGTGCGGGCGCGACATGCGTCAGGATGCTGTCGATCACGTGGACGTTGTAGTCGACACCAAGCTGATTGGGCACCGTGAGCAGCAGCGTGTCAGCCTCCGCAATCGCTTCGTCGGCGCGGAGTAGCTCGATCAGCCGGTCGGGCTCGGCGGCGTAGGTGCGGCCGAATACCGCGCGCATGTCGTCGATGACGCCGATCTTGTCGGAACCGTCGCCAAGTCCGAAATATGCGCGATCGGTGTCGTTGGTCAGCGCGAAAATGGACCGCGATACCGAGACGCGCGGTGTCCGCGTGTGCCCGGCTTCGGCCCATGCGGCGCGATAGGCGCGGATTTGCCTAGCCTGCTGGACGTGGAATGGCTCGCCGGTCTCATCCGCCTTGAGGGTCGAGCTTTGCAGGTTCATGCCCTGCTTCGCCGCCCAAACCGCGGTCGCGTCAGACGCCGATCCCCACCAGATGCGCTCGCGCAGGCCGTCCGAATGCGGCTCGATGCGCAGCAATCCGGGAGGGTTGGCGAACATCGGGCGCAGGTTGGGATGCGCGAAGCCCTCCCCCTTAAGCAGGTCGAGGAACGTCTCGGCATGGCGCCGGCCCATATCGGCATCGCTCTCGCCTTCGGCGGGCACATAGCCGAAATGGCGCCATCCCTCCATAACCTGCTCGGGCGAACCCCGACTGAGGCCAAGCTGGAGGCGTCCACGGCTGATAAGGTCGGCCGATCCCGCGTCCTCGACCATGTAGAATGGGTTTTCGTAGCGCATGTCGATCACGCCGGTGCCGATCTCGATCCGGTTGGTCCGCGCGCCGACCGCGGCGAGCAGCGGAAACGGCGAGGCGAGCTGGCGCGCGAAATGATGGATGCGAAAATAGGCGCCGTCGGCGCCCAATTCCTCCGCCGCAACTGCAAGGTCGATCGACTGGAGCAGCACGTCAGATGCGGAACGCGTGGCTGAACCGCGAGTATCGGACCAGTGGCCGAACGAAAGAAAGCCAATCTTCTTCACTTAGTTTCTCCAGACCACCGCTCGGTGGTATGCATCAGTAACCCAAAAGATAAATGGGGTGCCGTCTACACGTCCACAAGAAGGCACATCGATTATACCGGCGTGCGTTGTTGGGGCGACGACTGGTTGGCGACTGTCGAAGATGTTTGAACAGCAGGGGCACACTAATTTTTCCCGCGCTGAGCCGTGTCTTCAAAGAGCGACAAAGCTTGCATCGGTCTTCTGTTGTCGCTCGTGACATTGCACTAGGCTTGCTCAATAGGATTACGGTTGCGACGCGATTGAGGCGAGCGGCGACTGATTGCTGCAGATGCGGCAATCTGTTCGTTTCAGGATCGCTACGGCTCCTCGTTAAAGACACACTCGGGGCGACGCGGGGATGCCTGAAGTCGCGGCGCGTCACTTGGGGAGCATCAAGGCTACGCGACCCAGGATCAGGACCGGCTCGGACAGCTGGTGCAGACACGAACACGGTCTAGGAGCGCGACAGTAAAATTATCCAATGATCTGAGTGCCCGTCTTTGAACTCTACGCGGCACCATCTCCCCGGTCGTGAACGACCGGGGAAGATTGCAGAAAACCACATGAAATTCCGTCGGTTGAGTCCGCAAGCTGCGTGACGCGCGACAGATGCGACCCGGCGGTCGTGAAGCGCGAAAAGCGCGTCGCCGGTGCCGGCACCTACGCCGTCGTTCCCGCCGGAAGGCAAAGCAGGCGTCAACGCCAGCGACTTAGCGGCTCGACACTGCCGAAACGACCCTGCTAACCCTGTCGTCGAGGCGGAGCGGGGCAAGCCAGATATGATGCGATGTGCAGGTGCGATGCGGCCGAGCTTGATCGGGGCTTTGGCATCGCTGTCGCTGGAGGGGTTCGCCCGGGCCGAGGAGACCGCGGAGCCCGGCGATATCGTGGTCACGGCGCGCGCTACCGAACGCCGCGTATTGCCGCCGCAAATCGTGCTGGGCTCGGCCGAACTGCTCGACAAGCAGCCGACCAGCCTGGCCGACGCGCTGCGGGGCCTGCCGGGCGTATCGGTCAAGACCAATTCGCGGGGCGAGACGATCGCGCGCCTCCGTGGCGCCGAGGAGCGCCAGACCGCCGTTTTCTTCGAAGGCGCACCGTTCAGCGTCGCGTGGGACGGACGCATCGACCTCGGCGTGCTGCCCGCCGGGCTGATCGGCAACGTCACCGTGACCAAGGGCGCCGTGCCGATCGAATACGGCACCAATGCCGTCGCGGGCGTCGTCGACTTCCAGGCGCGGCGCGCGGCGCGCGAAGGCGGCGGCGGCTTCACCGGCGCGGTCGAGGCTGGCACCCAGGGCTATATCAACGCCAGCGGCGTCGCGACGGTCGGCGACGAGCGCTTCGACGCAACCATCGCGGGCGGCTATGTCAGCCGCGATTCGGTGCCCGTCGCCGATCGCGACGCGCTGCCGTTCAGCCAGGTCGGCGACGACTCGCGGACCAATACCGATCTCGACAGCTTCAGCATCTTCGGCGCGCTCGGCGCGCGCTTTGGGGCGGTCGAGACGCGGGTCAGCATCCTGCACAACGATACCAGCCGCGGCATTGCCCCCGAATCCGACCGCGATCCGAACGTCGCCGCGCCGCGCTATTGGCGCTACCCCAAGATACTGCTGACACAGGTCAATCTGAACGTGCGCGCCGAGCTGGCGGACGATGTCGTGCTCGCCGGCGTGGTATACCGGCAATGGTTCGACCAGCAGATCGACGCCTATCGGACCGTCGCCTACACCGCGCTGCGCACGCAGCAGTTCGACGACGACAATACGCTCGGCGGGCGGCTGACGCTGAGCAACCGTATCGGGCCGGTCGACCTGCGCTGGAGCGCCTCGTACCAGCGCGCCAATCACAAGCAGATCGACACGCCGGTGCCGGGGGTCGCGGGGCCGCGGCTGGAGTACGAGCAGAACCTGCTCAGCCTGGGCGTCGAGGGGGATGTCGCGCTGGGCGACGCGACGAAGCTGACGCTGGGCGCCGCCTACGACCGCGCCAAGACGCCGCTGACCGGCGACAAGCCCGACCAGCCGACGCAGGACGCCCCGGCGTTCTCGGCCTCGCTGCGCCACGCCTTCGGCGACGACCTGACGCTGACAGTATCGGGTGGACGGCGGACGCGCTTCGCGACGCCCCGCGAACTGTACGGCGAAGCGCTCGGACGCTTCCTGATCAACACCGGCCTCAAGCCCGAGCGCGCCTGGCTGTTCGACGCCGAGCTCGCGTATCGCCAGCCGAAGTTCAGCATCGTCGTCAATCCGTTCTACAGCCGCGGCGAGGATACGCTGGGGCAGCGCATGGTGCGCGTCGGCAATGCGACGCTGCGCCAGCGCTTCAACCTGCAGGGCACGAAGACCTATGGCGTCGATGCGGCTGTCTCGGCGGCGCTGACCGATCGCATCGGACTGGCACTAGCGGGTACTGCACTCAGCGCACGCGCCGACGCGGGCGACTCCCCCTTCCGCCGCCTGCCGCAACGCCCGCGCCACGAGCTCAGCGCGGTTCTCGACTACAAGATCGACGACAAGTTCATGATCGCCGGAGAGGTGCTGCAGACCGGCAGCGCCACCGACCTCGACATCGACAACACCGAGGCGCGCCTGCCGTCGTCGACCGAGTTCAACGTGCGTGGCCGCCTGACGCTGTTCCGCCTACCCGGCGGGATGCGCGTCTCGGCGACCGCGGCGGCGGACAACATCACCGACGCGAATGTCGTGCCGCAGCTCGGGCTACCGCTGCCCGGGCGGATCGTGCGTTTTGGTATCAGGATCGATTGATGATGCTTCGAGCCGTGTTGCTGTTGTCGGTCGCCGCGCCCGCGCTGGCGCAGGATCCCGTCGCCGAGGCCGTCGCCGCCGCCGAGGCGCGCTCGGCCAAGCGGCTCGAGGCGCTCGAAGCCAAGATCGGTGCGCTCGAAGCCGAGGTCGCGAGCCTGCGCAAGAACGACACGGCCGCGCCGCCCCCGGTATGGACCCGCGGTTCGCCGGAGTTTCGCGAGCCCGGCAGCGGCGGCATCTTCCGGCTGACCGGGGAGGCGCAGTTCGACTTCGGCTATGTCGAAAACCCCGGCGAGCGGGTGGCGACGACCAACCTCGGCTATAACGGGCGCGCGCGGCGCATCATCATCGGCGCGCACGGCGACCTGCCGGGTGACTTCCGCTACATCATCGAGTTCAACCTGACGGGGCAGGCGGTCGATTACGAGGACGTGTCGCTGGCGTGGGAGCCCAAGGGCTCGCCGTTCTCGGCTAAGATCGGCTTTCACTATCCCTTCGTCAGCCTCGACATCCTGACCAGCAACAAGCTGATCTCCTTCTCGGAGCGGGCGCAGATCAACGACGCGCTGGGCCAGAACGGGCGGCGGCTGGGCGCGTCGTTCGGGCTCGTCGACAAGTCGGGAACGCTGCGTTTCAACGCCGGGCTGTTCAACAGCGACATCAACGCCAACTTCAACAACACCAACTACCTGGTGTCGGCGCGCGGCGTCTGGGCACCAAAGGCGCTTGGTGGCCAGCTCCACCTTGCGGCGAACTACCAGTACCGGCGCTTCCCCGTGCAGTCGCAGGGCTTCCTGTACCAGGCGCGGCCGTTCGCGCAGATCAGCAACGTGCGCTTCATCGGCACGGCGGGCGCGAGCGCGACGGGTGCGCTGTCGGGCGGCATCGCCGCGAGCGGCGACCAGGTCTTCGGTGTCGAGGCGGCGGGTATCTTCGGTCCGCTGCACGTCGTCGGCGAGGCGAATTACGTGAAGGTCGATGCGATCGCCCCCGGCGAGGTGCTGGGCAATGGCCGCGCCAGCACCGGGCAGCGGCTCGAGGGCAATCCCGCGTTCAAGGCGGCGTATGTCGAGGCGGGCTATTGGCTGACCGGGGAGACGCGCGGCTATGCCCGCGGCCGCTTCGACCGCACGCGCGTCCGCAACCCCGTCCACAAGGGGGGCCCGGGTGCCTTCCAGCTCGTCGGGCGCGTCGATCACCTCGACCTGACCGACCGTGTCGGCGGCACTGGGGCAGGGATCGTCAACGGCGTCCTCAACGGCGGAAAGCAGACCGGCTATCTCGGCGGCGTCAACTGGTGGCCGACCGACAACATCCGTTTCTCAGCCCAGTACACCCGCGCCGAGATCGACGGTGGCCCCGGCGCGGGGCAGGTCGAGCCGCTCAGCCCGGCGTCGCTGATCGATCGTGATTATGGAGTCGACGTGTTCGTGACCCGCGCGCAATTCGATTTCTGAGTAGCCGGGCGCACTGCGCCGGCGCAATCCGGACGTGCCGTTCTGCTGCAGAAACGTCGCAATCGACGTGTCGGCGGCGGCGGTTCCGCGCAGTCGCGGCGGCGACGCGCCAATGTCCTGAAGCCGGGTTGCAAGTGTAGCCGAATCCCTGCATCCTCCGGGCAACGATAAAACGGGTCGCGTTGAGCTCTTCCGGGAGACGGCGATGGCAGGACGTTTCGCATCGATCGCCGATCTGATCCGCTCCGTGCGGCAGGGCACTCTGGTCTCCGATGCCCGGCTTTTCGGTGAGCTTGGCGATTTCACCATCGACGACGGACCCGATGTCGCCGCCGCGCTGTGGCGCGCGAGGGCGGTCCGGCCCGAGGACATGGTCGTCCTCGATTTCACCGCGCGCGGACTGCGGCGGCAGGGCGACAAGCTGATCCGCAGCGAGGCGGGGCAGCCCGGCGTCCTGATCGTCACCCATCAGCCGCAGTCGATTGCCGACGGGGCCTATCTCGATACGACCGGGCAGCCCGAATACTCGGCCGACACGAAGCTGAGCGGCCGCGAGACGATCCCCCCGTCCGTGCCGCCGGTAAATCCGCCGGTCATTCCGCCCGGCACCGAGAATTACACGACACCGGTGCCGCTGCGCGCCGCCGGGCCCAGCCGCCTCGCCTTCACCATGCCCGCCAGCGAGGAGTCGCTGCCGCTGACCCTCGACGCGCTGCTCGATGCGTGTCGTCGCTGGCCGCTGGCGCTCGACGGCGCGGCGCGGCCCGATGGGGGCACGCTGACCATCCTCGAGCAATGGGCGACGGTCAGCACGGGGCTCGACTTCACCCTGCGCGGCGCGCGCGAGGCGCTGGCCGGCGCCTTGCCGCCGCGCCTGATAGCCGGGCTCGACGCCGCGGCGGGGCGCATCGCCAGCGAGCAGGTCGCGAGCGTCCGCGCCAAGCGCCCGTTCGTGCGGCGCTCCCTCGACGCCGCGACGACGCGCGAGGTGACCGCGCTGGTCAGCGGCACCGGCGAAGCGGTCGAGAACACGCGGGCGGCGGCGACCCTGTACCTGAACCTCGCGAGCGGCGCGCGCTCGGCGACCGAGTTCGCCCGGGCGGGAATCGCTCTCGAGGAGGCGACGCTGCTGGCGCCGGGGCTGGTGGCGCTGCTTCAGAAGCCGCACGAGCCGAGCAAGTATCGCACCGCGATCGAGATGCCGTGGCGGCTGATCGGGTCGCCGCTGGCGGATGCGGGCTTCACCCACGCGACGCAGCCGGTGACGCACGGCAACCGCACCGAGCTGTGGCACACGCGCATGGGCGAGCGCAGCCCGACCCGCGGCGGCGTCCGCATCGACGAGCGCGCGACGTCGAAATTCCGCTATCTGTGGTCGCCGGACTATCCGGCCCCGTCGCTTGGCCCGACCTTCAGCCTCGACGGCAAGGACCGTCAGATGATCGTCAAGCTGACGGCGGGCTATGACGAGAAGAACGCGATCGGCGGCGCCGACTTCAAGCCGCGCGCGGTCAACGCCCGGCGGGTCATGCTGAGCGCGCTGGGCGGGCAGCTCGAGGCCGACCGGCGCTGGACGACGCGGCCGCCGGGCGTCGACATGATGGCGTGGACGCACAAGCTGTCGCAGGGTCGCGACAGCTTCGTGCGGGTCGAATACGCGGGCTTCCTGTTTCCGTTCGGGCACGCCGCGACGCTGGTGAAGATCAGCGAGCGCAAGTTCGAATGGCGCGGCGGGGCGGCGGCGAAGGACCGCGTCGCGGTGCTGCGCCAGCGCTTCTTCCTGATCATCCGCGAAAAGTCGCGGACCTACCCCGACGGCGCGCCGCAGCCCGAGCAGGGGCGCACCATGCCGTTCGCGCGCGTCGACGTGATGCTCGACGTGACCCCCGATCTCGCGCAGCCGGGGAAGGCGGCCGACCAGGCGCTCGTCGCGGGCTTCTACAACGCCGATATCCTCAAGCGCATGGCGTTCTGGCCGGCGCCGCTTTCCAATCCGTCGGTGGTGTTCAACTTCCCGCTGGTCGGCGTCGACGATGCGGGCAACCGCGTGTCGTTCGCGATGCCGCTGATGTTCGTGTCGGAGGTCGTCAATATAGCCGGAAAGATCGAGCAGGTGCGCTCGCACTATAACGGCGCACCGCGACTGGCGCGGCGCACCGCCGACACGCGCGGCGCGCTGATCCGCTTTGCCCCGGCGCGCAGCGGGGCGACCGACGTCGACATGCCGACGAACGCGATCGTCTTCGAGAGCGAACTTCCGTCGACGGGCGTGCCGCCCGGGCAGAGCACGACGCTGCAGCAGCAGCCCATCGTCAAATCGGCGACGATCCGGCTGGCGGGTGCCGAGCGGCTGACCGGCCAGGCGATCATCCCGGAGGTCGAGTTCGACCCGGTCTACATTGCGCACGGCTTTGGCGAGGCCAACAAGGGCGAGCTGTTCCTCAAGCTCACGACGCCCAAGGTGCTGGGCTTCGGCGCGTCGGGGACGGGCAGCGATGCGGTCGGCGGGGTCGCGGCGCCGTCGCTCAATCCGTCGAAGCTGTCGGCGGCGCACGGCGTCATGTCGGGTCTGTCGGATTTCACCGACGGGCTGTTCAAACCCGTCGATTTCTTCCCCGATGCCAAGCTTCTCGGCTTCTTCAGCCTCAAGGACATCCTCAAGCCCGTCGTCGCCCTCGGTCCCGAGTCGCCGCAGCTGACCTCGACCGACTTCCCCGCGGTCGCGCCCAAGCCGGCGGGCGTCGAGACGATCTTCCGCCTGGGTCAGCAGTTGCCCAACAGCTCCATCCCGGCGCTGATCACCAACGCCGACGGCGCCAAGAGCCGCCTCGACCTGACCTCGGTGATGCGCGTCTATGCCGGCGCGGTGCCGCCCGAGCAGTCGGTCGAGGGGATCATCACCAACTTCAAGATCAACCTCGCCGGCTGCATCATTATCCATTTCGACCGGCTGCGCTTCCTGAAGAAGAGCGGCGCGAAGCCCGATGTCGACGTCGACCTGAACCCCGACACCGGCGTCACCTTCGGCGGCCCGCTCGAGTTCATGAACCGGCTGAAGGACTTCATCCCGGCGAACGGCTTTTCCGACCCGCCCGACCTGCAGGTCACGCCGCAGGGCATCACCGCGGGGTACAGCCTCGGCCTGCCGAACGTGCAGGTCGGCGTGCTCAGCCTGTCGAACATCACGCTGGGGGCGGCGTTCAGCCTGCCGTTCACCGGCGGCGCGCCGACCGCGCGCTTCAACTTCGCCGAGCGCCACAACACCTTCAACCTGACCGTGTCACTGCTCGGCGGCGGCGGCTTCTTCGCGATCGTCGTCGGCGCCGACGGCATCAAGGAGATCGAGGCGCAGCTCGATTTCGGCGCGCAGGTAGCGATCGACCTCGGCGTCGCGTCGGGGTCGGTCTACATCAAGGCGGGCTTCTACTTCCACTATGCCCTGTCGCCCGAACGGATCGAGTTCGAGGGGTTCGTCGAGCTCGGCGGGCGCCTGTCGGTCCTCGGGCTGATCTCGGTCAGCCTGACCTTCCATCTGTCGCTCGCCTACGAGGCGATCGAGGACGGCACCAAGTCCGACGGCACTCCCGCCAAGCGCAGTCGCCTGTTCGGCCAGGCGACCCTGGTCGTCGAGATCGAGATCCTGTTCTTCTCGGCGTCGGTCAAGGTCAAGGTCGAGAAGACCTTCGTCGGGTCCGACGCCGATCCGAG
The DNA here is from genome assembly GCF_007097155.1 of Glacieibacterium frigidum. Taxonomy (GTDB): domain Bacteria; phylum Pseudomonadota; class Alphaproteobacteria; order Sphingomonadales; family Sphingomonadaceae; genus Glacieibacterium; species Glacieibacterium frigidum. The sequence continues at coordinate 558,337 of NZ_VJWA01000002.1, read as the reverse complement.
CTTCGCGCAGCTCATCGATCGGGATGCGTGGACCGACTATTGCAGCGCGTACGCGTGACGGGGGACTGAGCATGGCCGACCTCACCCAACGCGTCGTGTGGACCGCCTGCCCGGCTGGCTTCAGCCGCGACAAGCGTTTCCTGCACATCAACCTCCACGTCTCACCGCGGCTCGACCTGCCCGCCGGAATCGCGCCGACCGATATCAGCCATTTCGACGCGTGGCACGACTGGCCCGCGACGCTGGCGAGCGCGCGCTTCACGGTCAGGGGCCTCGGCCCCGACCCGCTCAAGGCGCAGATCGCCAGGCCCGACGGCGACTTCTGGCCGCCCCGCGACGTGCAGGGCGACTTCGTGCCCGATTCGCGGGTGTGGCAGGCGCTGTTCCCGACCGACACGCCGGTCATCCCGCACGCCTTCGACGACCTGCGCGACCACGACGTGCTGACCTATCCGCTCGCCGCGCTTGCCGACTCGATCGAGGCCGCTTACGTGGATCTCGCGACCGATCCGACGCCGGGGCTGCCGCGCCCGCGCGAGCTGCTCAACGGCCATCCGCTGTTCGCCAGCGCCAAGGACGACAAGCCCAAGCCGAACCTGCCGCAGTTGCTCGACATATTGCGCCGCAGCGACGGCGTGGGGCAGGTCAGCGACCCCGACCTGATGCTCGCCTTCCTCGAAGCCTATCACCGGCCGCTCGCGACGCAGGTGATGCGCAAGACCGAGAAGCGGCTGAACGACGACGGCACCCCCGATTTCAGCGATCCGCACGAGGCGACGACCTATCGGACGGTCGAGCGCGTGCCGCTGCCCGACCCCGACACGCTGCGCGAGGTCATCGATTTCCACCGCATCGTCGCGGCGATCGGCCAGCATCCGGCGCTGATGCGTCTGACCGGGCTGGTCGTGCCGCTGCGCGTGCCTGCCGATGGCATCGCCCCCGGCCAGAAGCAGGTCCAGGTCATCGTGCAGTGGAAGAACGGCGCGGTCCCGGCGCTCGACGACGGTTTCTGCGTCACGCACGCGACGGTGCAGGGCAACGGCTTCATGGCGCGGCCGCGGACCAACACCGTCGTCGACGGCTGGCTGCGCGCCGGGTCGGACAGTTTCACGCTGGTCCAGCTCGACGTCGACGGGGCTGGCCTGAGCATCAAGAACTTCGCGACGCAGCTGCCGCGCATCCGCGAGGAGCGTTTCGACGACGAAGGCGGACACGACAGGGTCGACACGACGGGCACGCCGCGCCTGCGCACCGCGGGCATCCAGTTCGCGCAGGTGCGCCGCGACCGTGCGATCCGCGGACTGTTCGCCAGCGCCGGGGGCCTCGACGACAAATTGAACGCCGGCGGCACTGTTGAGCTGTTCGCCGAGGACCTGATCAAGGGCTGGCGCATCGACATTCACGACGCCGAGAAGCAGGGCAAGTGGCAGTCGCTGATGCGCTTCGACGGCCGCTACGGGCTGCGCAATACCGGCGACGCGGTGGCGACGCGCGATGAGGAGGGCATCGCGCGCCTGTCGGCGACGGGCACCGCCGACGACGATGCACCCGACCCCCTGAAGAAGATCCTGAAGGCGAGCGAGGCGTTGTTCGGCTGGACGGGGTGGAGCCTCGCGGCGCCGCTGCCGGGCAAGGTCATCATGCCCGACGACACCAGCCACGAGGTCGCGCCCAACACCGCGCCGGCGGGCCTGCCGCTCGAAACCGAGTTCGCCGCGCATCCGAAATCGCTGCCGACGCTGCGCTTCGGGCACCACTATCGCGCGCGGCTGCGCTCGGCCGACCTCGCTGGCTGGGGGCCCGGCCAGTCGGGCGACGAGGTGGCGGCGCCGGGGGTTGCGACCGACAAGCTGTTCTTCGGGCGCTACGAACCCGTCGAGACGCCGGTACTGACCGTGCCCGACGGCGACGCCGCCCCCGCCGACGGCGAGTCGATGCCGCGCGCCGCGTTGCGCACGATGGACGACGCGGCGCGCAACACCATGTCGACGCGGCGCAACCTGCACCCGGCGCGCGTCGCGGCGCGCTTTGCGGAGACGCACGGTGTGCTCGACGACGGTGACGGCCGCCCGCGGGCCGAGCTGTGGCAGACGCTCGCCGACCGCGACAACGACTTCGAATCCGACGTCGCGATCACCGACGCGTGGAACCCCGACGAGAACGCACCGCCGGCCAAGGTCAGGACGGTCTTCAGCCACGCTCCGAGCCGTCAGCCGACGCCGTATCCCGCCGACCCGCTGACCGGCGGCGTCGCGATCCGGGTCACCGGCGTGCCGTCGATCGATCCCGAAAAGCTGCACTTCATCCCCTTCTACGCGAAGGAGTGGGACCCGGTCGCCAAGCTCGACTGGCTCAAGGACGAGAGCTTCGAGGTCGTGGCGACCGACGGCGGCCAGTTCGGCTGGGATCCCGACCGGCGCACCTTCCACGTGCCGCTGCCCAGGGCCGAGCGTGCGCGGCTGTATATCAGCGCGGTCGTGCCCGATGAGGGCATCGAGCTGTTCAAGCTGCGCGAGCAGATCATCGTGCGCGAGGGGCTGGATGCCTGGCGCAAGATCGAGCCGCGGGTGAAGGCCGGGCAGCACTGGATGTTCACCCCGTCGCGGATGGTCGAGCTGGTCCATGCCGTGCAGCGGCCGCTGATCGTGCCGCAGCTGATCAAGCCGTTCGTCGACCGCGACCCTGGGGCGATCCGGTCGCGGCTGACCTTCCGCACCCCGCTCCACGCCAAGTCGACCGTGCGCCTCGACATCGACGGCGACTGGATCGAGATCGACGACACGACGCCCGACAAGCCGCACGTCCGGCGCCTCAGTGCGCATGCCTTCGATCGCAAGCTGGCGCGGCTGGAGACGCCGGCCAACAGCCTCGAAGTCGTCGGCAACCACGTCTTTGCCGACACCCGCGCGCGGTACGTCACCTACCGCGCCGTCGCGACGACGCGATTCCGCGAATTCATGCCGCTCGACATCCGCCAGGATCCCGATCTGGTCAGCGTCACCTCGGCGCCCAAGGGCATCTGGGTGCCGAGCAGCAACCGGCCGCCCGCGCCGGGCATCCGCTATGTCGTGCCGACCTTCGGCTGGACGCGCACGCAGGATTCGACCGGGCGGCGCAGCTGGCGGCGCGGCGGGGGCCTGCGCGTCTATCTCGACCGCCCGTGGTTCAGTTCGGGCAGCAACGAGATGCTCGCGGTCTGCCTGCCGCGCGAGGGTGCGGCCGACCCGGGCAACACGCCGGCGCGCAACCATGTCACGCAATGGGGCGCCGACCCCGGCTGGGTCTCCGACCGGATCGAGACGATCGCGCCAGCCGCCGTGCATTTCCCGCTACGCGTGCGCAGCGGCAACCAGCTTGCCTATGACCTGCCGGCGGAAGATCACCCCGACGCCGCCGACCCGGCTTCGGACGGCAAGGTGCTGCCCGGCTTCGCCGCCGGCCCGTACAGCCCGCCCGGATCGCCGGTGCAGGTCGACATCGTGCCGCATGCCGTCGGCTACGACGACGACCGCAACCTCTGGTACGCCGATATCGTCGTCAGTCCGGGCGAAACCTATTTCCCGTTCATCCGCCTGGCGCTGGCGCGTTTTCAGCCGGCGTCGATCCCGGGGCATCATTTGTCGCCCGCGGTGCTCGCCGACTTTGCGCAGCTGACGCCCGACCGGCTGGCGCTGGTGACGCGCGGCGAGCGCGGCGACATGCGGATCGTCGAGGTCTACGGCCATCTGCCCGAACAGGCGGTGAGCGCGCGGGCTGGCGACGTCCGCGTCACGCTGCAGCGCCTGCCGGCAGGCGCCGACCCCGATCTCGGCTGGAAGACCGCCGATCAGGCGCCACCGCCGCCGACCGGCGGGCAGGGACAGCCGGGCGGGATCGGCGGAGCAGGCGCGCGCGTCGCGATCCCCAAGGCCAAGATCGCCATCCCGCGCGCGCTCGAAACCCAGCGCTTCGAGCAAGTCGAGCGCATCGCCCGCCTCGACGCGCCGTCGCAGGCGCGGCTGATCGAGGCCGAGCGCCTGATCGACCTGGGCGAGTTCCAGCGCGTGCTGATCGAACCCGGGCTGCTCGAGATCATCCGCCCGCCGCTGATCCACCGCGAGACGTTCCACCTGCCGCAGCGCGGCACGGGCGAACGGCTGCGCCTGCTGATCACCGAAAGCGAAAGCTACGAGACCGAACCCGCCGTCAACGGCCGCGCCGGGCGGCGCCAGGGCCGCGTCGTCTATGCGGAGGCGGTCGAGCTGTAGCCGGGCATCAGTACTTGACCGTCGCGGTCACCCCGACGCGGCGCGTCTCGCCCAAATAGACCTCGGGAACGCTGAACGCGAACGGCACGCCGGCGCGCGGCTGGTTGATCGAATTGCTGATATACTTCTTGTCGAACAGGTTGTTGGCGAAGACCGCGATGCTGAAGCGCTCGTTCTCGACGCCGAGGCGAAGGTTGGTCAGCGTGCGCTTGCCGAATGCGGTGGTGTTGATCTGGTTGCTGAAGACCGGGCCGGTATAGTTGACGTCGACCCGGCCGGTGGCGCTCCACGCGTCGTTGATCGGCACGTCGGCGGTGGCGTGGACGTTCCACTGCCACAGCACGGCGCGCTGCGGCCGGTTGCCCTCCAGCGACGGCACGTACTGCACCGACCCGCTTCCGGTCGTGACCGCGATGATCGCCGGGCAGCCGGGCGCCGAGGTGAAGGTCGCGGGCGTCGTGCCGAGGCGGCACTGGGTCACCGTCGACCCGTCATAGGCACCGGCCTGGAACTTGGGATCGGAGTAGGTGACGCTACCGCCGACCCTGAACATGTCGGTCAGCGTCAGGTTCGACTGGAGCTCGAAGCCGTTGACCTTGATGTCGCCCGCGTTGCGGACGATGCGCACCGGATTGACCGCGGTCGGATTGTCGGTGAACGCCGAGACCTGCGCATTCGCCCAGTCGACGTGGAAGAACGAGCCGTTGAGCTGCAGCCGCTCCTCGAACAGCCGCGTCTTGAAGCCGGCCTCGTAGGTCCAGTTGGTCTCCTCCTCGTAGGAAACCTCGCTCGCCAGGATGCCCGTCGCGCTGACGGCGTTCGCGGTGTTGAAGCCGCCCGACCGGACGCCCTTGGCGGCGCTGGCGAACAGGAAGATGTCGGGCGTCGCCTGGTAGTCGACGGTGATCCGCGGCGCGAAGCTTTCGAAGGTGCGCGCGAACTTCGGACCGTTGACGGGGAAGACGCCCGTATCGGGCACCGTGGTGCCGTCGATCGGCTGGTTGAAGCCGGGCTGGCTGGTCGGATTGCTGACCGAGAACACCTGCGCGCGCTTGCGGTCGATGTTGTAGCGCCCCTCGGCATTCACGCGCAGCTGGCCGAAGCGATAGCCGAGCGAGCCGAACACCGACATCGTCTGGGTGCTGGCGCGGCTGTAGCTGCTGAACAGCTGCGACTGCGACGAGACGGCGACCAGGAACGGGTTGGCGGTGAAGTCATAGGCGCCAATGCCGGTCGCCGCGGGGGTGGTGGTCTGCGACACCTGCAGCAGCCGCTCGTTCGCGGCGAGGCCGGGGACGCTGGTGCCGATGCCGCCGGCAGCGACCGGGATGCGTGAGTTGAAATAGTTGCTGCCGACCAGCCACTGGAAGGGCGAGTTGTTGTCGGACTGGAGGCGCACCTCCTGGCTGAAGGTGCGGACGCGTTCGACGCCCGAGCTGAGCAGGCTGGCGCGCGCCAGGCGGGTATAGGCACCGGCGGGCGAGCAGGCGGCGCCCAGCGTGCAAACGCCGAACAGCGTGCCGCCGCTGGAACCGTCGTAGTCATTGAAGGCGCGGTTCTCGGCCGCCGTGTAGCCGGTGATGCTGACCACGGTGACGCCATCGAGATCGGCGTTCAGCTCCAGCGACAGCTGGCGCGTCTTGGCCACGGTATCGGGCGCATTGGCGGTCGTGTCGGTGTCTTCACGGCTCTGCAGGGTCCCGCAGAACAGCGTCGGCAGGCCGGTCGCGGCGTTGGTCGTGCCGCAATTGAAACTGCCGAGCGGCAGCACATAGGCCGGCGTCAGTTCGGTTTCGGAGTGCGTCACGAAGCCCGACAGCAGCGCGGTGAAATTGTCGCTGGCTACGAACTCGAGCGCGGCCGACACCGCGTATTTCTCGGTCCCGCCGAGGTTGTTCTTCGGATCGGCGACATTCTTGGCAAAACCGTCGTAGGTCAGATAGCCGCCGCCGATCCGCGCGTAGACGCCGCCGCCGAGCGGCGCGGAAACCGACGCACGCACCCGGTAGTCATCGTCGACCCCGACGGTAGCGGACGCGCTGGCATTCAGGTCGCGCGACGGGCGCTTGGTCGCGATGGCGAGCGCGCCGGCGAAGGTCGACCGTCCGAACAGCGCGCTCTGCGGCCCCTTGGCGATCTCGATCTGGCCGACGTCGAGGACCGAGATGATGTCGAGCGTGTTGCGGCTGGTCTGATAGATCCCGTCGATGAACACGCCGACATTGGCCTCGACGTTGAGGTCGTTGGCGGTGTTGGCGGGCGCCAGGCCGCGCAGGTAGATGTTCTGCACGGTGCCGCCCGAGATCGAGGTGATTGCGACGCCCGGCGTCGAATTCGCGAGGTCGGCGAAATTGCTGATGTTGCGCGCCGCGAGGTCGGCCGCGGTGAAGACGTTCATGGAGATCGGCACCGACTGCAGGTCCTCGGCCCGCTTGCGCGCCGTCACGATGATGTCGCCGTCCTCGGCGCTCGTGGTTTCGGCGGTGGCGGCATCGGCGACGACCGCGGTCTGCGCTGCGGCAGCCGCGGGCAGGGCCATCAGCACGGCCGAGATCAGCGCGGTGGTGGTGAGCGTCTTGGATTTGAAGCCGTGCATCTGCAACCCCCTTGAATGCGACGCCGCAGTGCGCGGTGAGGGAGCCATGAGCTCGCCGCCGCCGCCGCCGTCGCGCCGCTGATCATCGTGCCGTCCCAGCGGGTCTTCGCCCGCTCCTCAGCGTCAAAATGACACAATCCGCGACGGCCGGTGGGGCTCGATTCGAATTATCCACTAAGCGGACAAACGAGCACCGGTTACTGCGGCGCTGGAAGCACCTGCGACAGATAAGCCTCGACAATCGCTGCGAAACGGTCGGGCACCTCGATCGGCGGATAGTGGCCGACATCGTCGAGCAACAGTATCGACGGTGTCGTCGCGGTCAGATGGTCGCGCAGCCGCAAGCCCGCCTTGAGGGGCAGGACCTTGTCGGTCGTGCCCCAGATCAGTAGCGTCGGCACCTTGACCTTGCCCAGTCGCGACAGCGTCTCGGCGTTATTACCGGCCAGCGCGTGGAGATGGAGGAAGTTCGGCTCGGTCTGGCGCCGGATCATCGTGTAGACGCGGTCGATCTGCGTCTCGGTCAGGCGCGCCGGGTCGCCGTACAGGAAGCGGAAGTAGGCGCGAAAATACTCGCGGTCGCGGTAGCCGCCGGCCGCCTTGGAGCGGGCGATCGCCGCGTCCAGCTCGGGCGAGTTGACGACGCCGCTGGTATCGACGGGGTCCGACGGCGAGTTGGAAACGATCAGCGCGCGGACGCGCTCGGGATATTTGGCGGCAAGATAATAGGCCATGGTTCCGCCGCTCGACACGCCGATCGCGACGACCGACTTGACCTTCAGATGGTCGAGGAAGCCGGTCATCAGCGCATCGGGGCCGGACAGCGTCGCCTTCGCCGCGTCGGAGATCGGACCCGACAGGCCGAGGGGCGGCAGGTCGAAGCGGATGACGCGGTACTTCCGCACCAGCTTCGCCGCGACGCCGTCCCAGGTATCGAGGGTGCTGTTGGAGCCGTGGAGCAGCAGCAGCACGGGGCCCTTGCCCTGGTCGCGGTAGCGCACCTCGACGCCGCCGATGGTGACGATCTTGTCGGCGGGCGTCATGTATTGCGCGCGCAGCTGCTGCACGGTCAGCTGCGGCGGGACCGGGGCTGCGGCGGCAAGCAGCAGGGCGGCTGCAGCGAGGATCGCACGAGGCTTCATGATTTGCTCCACAGGGGCTCGAGGACCGCGGCAGGGTCCTTGAACAATTCGGGCCGTCGCTCGCGCGTCGCCGCGAGCCACGCCGGCGGCAGCGCCTCGAGCTTCGCGCCATAAACGCCGGCCCCGACGCCGAGCAGATGCCCGGGCCGGTCGCCCATCATCAGCCACGGCCGCCAGCTGACGACGCCGTTGAACGTGGTCTGGCAGGGCACCCGCTTGGCCGGCCCGGCGAGGTCGCTGCGCCGCGCGTGCAGGATCGTCGTCTCGTTGTAGCGGAACGGGCGCGGCTGGCCGGGAATCTGCGCCGCGGTGCGGGTCACCTCGGTGATCCACAGGTCGTCGCCGCTCGTCACGAACGGCAGCACCTGATGATCGAACGCGAAGCCCGGCATCTCGCGCATGATCTTGAGGCTGAGGTCGGGCAGGAAGGCGATCTTCGCCGCGGGCTGGCCGCCGGCCGGGACCGTGACGGTCTCGCCGGTGTAGGGATTGCGGAAGTCGCTCAGCACCTTGCCCGTCGCGAGATCGGTGAAAAACGCCAGCTCCCAAGTCACCGCTTCGAAGCCGCCGCCGGGGCGCGCGCGGTGCCGGGCGAAGGTCGCCGCGACGACGCCGTAGAGGGGAGTCGGCTCGCCGTCGACGATGCCGCTGTAACGCCCGTCGATCCAGCCGATGACCAGCCGGTCGTCGAGCGCCCCGCGCATCCGCATATAGGTCCGCAGCCGGTCCGCCTCGCCCGTGGCGGCCGGGGCGCGGGTGGCGGCGAGGCTCGCTGCCGCTCCGATCAGGCCGATGGCGCCGCGTCGTCCGATATTTGTCATCGCACTCTCCCCTGGAGGCCAAGGTGCCAGCAATCGCCGCCGCCCAGCCGCGCTATCGACGGACTATCCGAAGCGTGGCCAAAGCCGCGAAACCTCTCTCCATCGTCGCCCTGCGGGGCTCACGTCGGGCGAGCGAAGGGGGCCGCACGATGTTCTACGAGGATTTTCATAACGGCCTCAATCGCCGGTTTGCCGGGCTTAGCCGGCGCAGCGCGCTCGGCGGCATGCTTGCGGCCCCGGCGCTCGCTGCCGCGACATCTCGCCCAGGCGTGGTCCCGCTCGACGTCCTCAGCCCGCGCGAGAACCTCTACGGCTTTGCCAAGATGTGGGGAACGATTGGCCCGAAGGCGGTACTCTCGGGCTATCAGGGCACCCAGTACGCGATCGTCGGGTCACAGCGTGCCAAGCCATTGTTCGGCTATTGCGGCTTCGGCAACATCCGCAACACCATCCTGGCCGACGGCAGCGTCAAGGTCACCGGCAAGGAGTGCGGCTATTTCACCGACCTCGCGACCGGCGAGATCATCGACCATTGGGACAATCCCTGGACCGGCGAGCGCGTCGAGGTGTTCCCGTTCCTGAACGACAGGTTCCGCGGCACGCTGGGCCTGACGCGCAAGGTGTTCAAAGTCGGCGACGGCGTGACCGCCAACAACGACATCGGCGGCAAGGTCAAGGCGGACGATCCCTACCTGCTGCCGTGGCAGCGCATCGGCGACCAGTATCTGCTCGGCTGGGATTACGCGCACGAGTACACCAATCCCGTCACGCCCGAAGGCTGGCCCAAGGCGTCGACCGGCAAGCGGGTGAATCGTCCGAGCATTTCACCATCTTCACGCCGACTGCGGAGATCGACGATCGCTCGGTGACATCGGCGCGTTATCACGCCGGCTTCATGAGGCAGGCGCCGTGGTGGCCGTGGATGCGCATGGGACAGAGCGGAGTTCCCGGGGTGCTGATGGGCCGGATGCATAGCTACAAGATCACCGGCGGCGTCGAGGACGTACCCAAGGTCGTGCTGAAGCGCGTCGAGCGCGACCGGCCCGACCTGTTCGGCGAACCGACCGACGGCCCCGACGAAGGCGTGCTCGGCACGCTGGAATACTACGCCGCGACGGTCCCGCCCGAAACGCCGGGCTATGTCCGGCCGGCGAAGCGCTAGGGAGTTTGCGGCGGCGGCAGGCTTTCGCCCGGCCGCAGCCGAAGCCCTCGAATCAGCAGGTTGGGCAGCACGCTGTTGTCCCATTCGGGCGACTTGGGCGGCGCATCGCCGAGCCGCATCGTGACGAGCCGCGTCGCGCGCGAGATATAGACGACCTGCGAGCCGTTGCCGTCGAACAGGAACAGGTCGCGGTCGAGATAGGGCTCGCCGTGCAGAATCTTCGGCCCGGGCCGCGCCGGCGCGGCGAAGCCGCGACGCTCGACATAGGGCCCGGCGACCCACACGCCGGCGCCGAAATGCGGGTTCTGCGGCGTGCCCGTCGCCATCGCGGCAACATAGCCGCGCGGCAGCAGGCGCTTGCCCCCCGCGACCCCGTCGTCCGCGAGCAGAATGCCGAGGCGCAGCCAGCTTTCGGCGGGCAGGCGCATGCAGCAGCCCGAATGCGCGAGCCCGCCCGGCCGGTCGATCCAGATTTCGCCCCCCGGCGCACCGATCGGCGCGAGGATCTCGCGGCCGATGAAGTCGGCATAGCGGCGCCCGGTGGCCCGCTCGATGACCAGCGCGACGAGTTCGGAGACCGCGTTGCCATAGCCGTACTTCGTCCCCGGCGGGCTGGTCAGCGGATAATGATCGACGATGTAGCGGCCGTGATCGGGGTCGATATAGGCGCGGTTGATCGGATGGTCGGGGTCATTGCTGAACATCTGCTCCAACAGCCCCGACCGCATGTCGAGCAAGTGCCGCACCAGCATCCCGGCCTTGGGCGTGCCGCGCCATTCGGGGATGAAGTCGGTGACCGGCTGGTCGAGGGACTTGATCTTGCCGAGCGCGATGGCGCGCCCGATGGCGATCGCCGACAGCGGCTTGGACAGCGACTTCGACAGCAGCGGCGTGGCCGCGGTGACATCGCCGAAATAGCGTGCCGCCTGCAGCTTGCCGCCGCGCCACACCATGAAGGCGCTCGCCTTGCTGGCAGCAGCGTACTCGGCGGCCGCGGTCAGCGCCGCCGGGTCGATCGACGGCGATGCGGTGACCGCCATCGGTCGCCAGCCACGCGCGCCCGGCACCGCCTCCATCGGGTCGTAGCGCGTGACGATGCCGCCGTCGCGCATCAGGTCGGCGAAGCGCTGCTGGTAAAGTGCCTCGCCCTCGGGGGCGGCGGCACCGAGCAGCAGCGCCGCGGCGAGGAGCCAGGCGCGCCTCATTTGCGCATCAGCATGACGGGCAGGGTGGGCGACAACTGGCCGTCGAGCCGGGTGCGCGCCTTGGCGTCCCCGTCGCCGAAGCCGCGCAGGAACAGCCCGGCGACGCGGGTGGCGGCGTCGAGCTGGGCGCGTTGCGGCGCCTCGGTCCGTTCGGGGCGGCAGATGAGGTTGCCGAAATAATGGTCGGCCCCGGCGAGGACAAGCGAGTAGCGGTCGCCACCTGCGGCGCTCGCCTCATAGGCGGCGAGATGGGTGCGCCACGCGTCGGGGGCGGTACTCCCCGGCGGCACGTCGCGGTCGCCGGTCTGGATCAGCGCGGGCACACCGAGCTGCGCGTAGCCGGGCGCATCGATCAGGCCGGGGATCGGGCCGGGCGGCGAGAAGGCGATCACCGCATTGACTCCGCTAGCGCGCAGCGGCCCGGTGACGCCCGGCGGCACGCTCGCCGCCGCACCGCCGAGCGTCAGCGCGGTCAGTCCGCCATAGCTGTGCCCCGCGGCAACCCAGGGCACGTCGCCGATGTGCGCCCCCAGCGCGCGCATGTCGGCGATCCGCGCCGCCCAGCTGGCAAGGCCCGGATAGCGCGCGGTGTCGGGATGGTCGCTCGAATCGACATGCAGCGGCGCCAGCACTTCGAACCCCGCCGCCGCCCATGGCTCGACGAGCGCCGCGTACTTCCACGGCGCCGACAGCGCTCCGTGCGAGAAGCCGATGACCCCACGGTGCCGCCCGCGCGCCGGCCAGCGCGTCACGCTCGAAATGCGCCCGTCGGCGGTGGTCAGCAGCAGTGGCGCGGGTGCCGCCGCCGCAGTGCTCGCGACCGCCAGCCCGGCGAGGACCGAGCGGCGGGTCAGCGAAGGTCCGGCAGGCCGATGCATGCGCTCAGGAACAGCAAATCCGCCTTCGTGCCCAGCTTGGGCGCGTGCACTATCCGCACGGCGGAGACTGTTGGCGATCGACGTTGCCGCCGTCACGGTCTCGGCCGCAGTCTGGCAAGGATCGCGTAACAGGAGCGCCGCGCATGACCGAACTGCTTTTGACGCGCCGTGCCGGGCTGGGGCTGGCCGCGCTCGGCGCAGGGCTCGCCGCCGCGCCCGCGCTTGGGGCGCCCAAGGTCGATTTCGTCTCGAAGATCGACTTCAAGGACCCGAAGTGGAACCGCGACACCTTCGTGCGGCTCGATGCCGATCTCGACCCGACCAAGGAGAAGGTCGGCTGGATCAAGGGCCAGGCGATGGGGGTGCGGCCCAACGAGGCGGTGCGCCCGCTGTTCGGGGTCGAGGGATTCAGCGTCGTCCGGACCAAGCGCCTGCCCGACGGCAGCTGGCGCCGGATGCTGCGCGAGATCGTCTTCTACCGCGACCTGAAAACCGGGCAGCTGATGGACAGCTGGCTCAACCCGTACAGCAACGAGACGGTGCGCGTCGTGCCGATCGCCAACGACCCGTTCAACTTCACCATCGGTGAATTCTACCCCGATCCGCCGTCGTACGGCGGGCTGCAGACGGTCAAGCCGCCCAAGCGGCCCTATCTGCTCGACTGGAGCTACGGCCCCGAGGACACGATCGTCCTGCAGACCGGGATCAACATGATGTATCCGAACGCGCTGCGCCCCGACAAATGGCCGCGCGAATCGTCGGGCTGGATGAACCGCGTGTCGGAGCATTTCACCTATGTCGCCAAGCGCGAGGACGTGGCGAACCCGCGCCTGACGCACGTTCCCCATGTCGGGTCATGGTCGCGCATCACGCCGTGGCTGCCGTGGATGCTGATGGGCCAGGCCGAGGGTCATGTCGTCTACAACTGCAGTTTCTTCACCGTGCCGAGCGTTGCCGGGGTGGCCACCGACGTGCGCGAGAAGGCGCGGGCGATGGACGCGAAATGGCTGAGCGCGCCGACCGAGGATTACGGCCCGTCGCTGTCGAGCCTCGAGAATTACGCGCGCTTCCAGCAGCCGGCACCGGTGCCCGTGGGCTGGACGCCGCCCGTGCCGCCGCCGCCCGCCGGACCGCGCGCCTAGGCGCAAAGTGACGTTCGACGCCGATGTGCCGGTGCTCGTCGTCGGCGGCGGCGCCTGCGGATGTGTCGCGGCGCTCGCGGCGCGCGATGCCGGCGCGGAGGTGCTGCTGATCGAGCAGGACGCCCGGCCGATGGGGTCGACGGGCATGTCGCAGGGCATGTTCTGCGCGGCGGGGACGAAAGCCCAGGCGGCCGCCGGGATCGACGACGATGCCGAGACCTTCTTCGCCGACATCATGGCCAAATCACGCGGCCTCGCCGACCCCGTCGTCGCGCGCGCCATCGCTCATGGCTCGGGACCGGCGGCCGACTGGCTGAAGGAATCCCACGACCTGCCGTGGACGGTCGACCGCGCCTTTCGCCCTTCCTACGGCAACAGCCGCCTCCGCGTGCACGGCTGGCCCGACCACAGCGGCTCGGATATGGTGTCGCTGCTGCATCAGCGGCTCGGCGAGGCTGGCGTCGACGTAATGCTGCAGGCCCGCCTGGCGGACGTGATCGCCGATCCCGACGGGCGCGTCATGGGCGTCGAGATCGCGCGGCCGGGCGGGGCGATCGAGCGCATCGGCTGCGGCGCGCTGATCCTCGCCAGCGGCGGTTTTGCCGCGAACCGGGCGATGGTCGCCGAGTTCCTGCCCGAGGTCGCCGACGCGCGGAACATCGGGCACGAGGGCAGCCAGGGCATCGCCATGACGATCGGTCGCCGGCTCGGCGCCGAGCTCGCCGACATGGGGGCGTACCAGGGCTATGCGATGCTCACCGATCCGCAGGGGATCAGCGTGCCGCCGAACGTGCTGATGGAGGGCGGCTTCATCGTGAATGCGGACGGCGTGCGCTTCACCGACGAGATGGCCGACATCGCCGGCATGGTCCGCCCCGTGCTGGCGCAACCGGGCGGCTACTGCTGGCTGGTGTACGATGCGGGTATCGAGGCGCGGTGCGCACATATCCCCGATTTCCGCGCGCTGGTTGCGCTCAACGCGGCGCGGACGGCGGACAGTATTGCAGGGCTGGCGGCGCAGATCGGGGTGAATGGGGCAGCGCTGGCGGCGACGCTCGACACCGCACGCAGCGCCCAGCGCGATGGGGTTCCGGATCCGCTAGGCCGCGACTGGGGCAGCGACCTGCCCCCCTCGGCACCGTTCCGCGCGCTGAAAGTGGTCGGCGCGATCTATCACACCCAGGGCGGGCTGCAGATCGACGGCGAGGCGCGCGTGCTGTGCGGCGACGGCAGCGCGCTGCCGAACCTGTTCGCCGGCGGCGGCGCGGCGCGCAGCGTCTCGGGGCCGGCGCACTGGGGCTATCTGCCGGCGATGGGCCTGTGCACCGCGGTGACCCTGGGATGGCTCGCCGGCACGGCTGCGGGGCGGCAGGTCACAGGCAATAGGCCTCCAGCCGCGCCCCCCATGGGGTGATCGCGACGCCCGCCACCGCTTCGCCATAGGGCGCGACGGTGATTCGGCGCGGCGCGACGATGGTGCACCCGCCGGCTTCGGCGCGCGCCATGAACCCCTCGACGTCGCGCATCGGGAAACGCAGCGCTGCCCAGCCGCGGCCGATGGGGGCAGCGGAAAAGTCGAGCGCCTCGCCGCCGTAGCAGAGGATCTCCACCGATCCTTCGTTGAGGCCGTTCGACTGGTAGATGCCGACGCGGAGCTCGCGGGTGCGCGCGAGGTCGATCGGCAGCCCCAGGCAGTTGCGGCCGCCCTCGTGCGTCCACGCCGACTCCATGACGATCTGCCAGCCGAGCGCATCGACGAAAAAGGCCTTCGCGGCGTCGAAGTCGGGCACCACCTGGGTGGAGTTGAAGACATAGGAGGTGTCGCCGCTGGCGTTCTCATAGCCTTCGAGCGGGGGCGCGACGCGCTGCATCGTGGCGATCGCCAGCCCGTCGGCGTCGCGCGACACGACTTCCTTGACGCTGAGCGGGCCGAACTCCCACGCGGTCAGTGGCCCGAAGGCGCAGAAGCCGGCGCGGGTCATCCGGGCGTGCAGCGCTTCCAGCGGCCCCAGCGCCCGGATGTTGATGTCGAACACCCCTCCCGCGTCCCACGGCTGCGCACCGTCGCGCATGACGCCCAGCTCGCGCCCCGGAAAGTCGAACAGGCGGATGAACCCGCGTTCCTGCGCAGGGTCGCCGAGCAGCGCCTCGTGCCCCGTCCAGCCCTCGGCGATGCCCATCAGCGCGCATGCGCCGGGGTCGGCATCGCCGCGCCAGACCAGCGTATAGCCGAACACCCGGCAGAGGCGCTCGATGCTCGCATCGAGGTCGAGGACGATCGCCGTCGCTTCGTCGAAGCCGTTGTCGAGGGCGATCATGGGCGGATGGCCTCCTCGGCATAGCTGCGGTAGCGGCCGAGCAGGAGCAGCGACGCCGATGCGATGACCAGCACGACCAAAGATCCCATCAGCACGGCGTCATAGCTGCCCTGCCGGTCATGAGCCCAGCCGAACACCAGCGGCCCGATACCGCCGCCCAGCGCGAACGAGACGTACAGCGCGCCGTAGATCGCCGAATAGCTGCGCAGCCCAAAATAGCGCGCCACGAAGAATGCGACGACGTCGTACTCGACCCCCAATGCGAAGCCGACGAGACTGAGCGCGATGGCCGCGGTCGTCATGTCGAGCCCGCCGCCGGCCAGCAGCCAGCATGACAGTGCCGGCAGCGACAGGATGACGAACGCCACCGCAGGCGCCCAGAAGCGGTCGAGCAGCCAGCCCCCGACCAGCCGCCCGATCAGCGCGAACAGGCCGATCAGCGGGGTCAGCGCGACGACGCTGCCGGCGTCGATGCCGCCTTCGCTCAGCATCGTCTCGAGGTTCGGCACCGGTCCGCCCAGGGCGAAGGAGATCGGCAGCAGCGCGATGGCGATCAGCCAGAAGCGCCAGTCGCGCAGCGCCTCGCGCATCGTCAGGCCGCCCGGCGTCGTCGTCCGCACCGCCGCATCTTCATGGTCGTCGGTATCGTGGAGCAGCAGGTACGCCGTCGGCAGCGCGATCAGCAGCGGCAGGGCGCCGAGCGCCAGATAACCTGCGCGCCAGCCATGATCGGCGATGATGATCGCCAGGAACGGCTTGCAGATCATCGCGAATAGCCCGGTGCCCATCAGCGACAGGCCGAGCGCCAATCCCTTGCGCCGGTCGAACCAGTGGTTGACGGCGCGCGTGAAGGTGATCGGCAGCGTGCCCGCGCCGACCAGCGCGATGATCGCCCAGGTCACGTAGAACTGCGTCAGCGACGAGGTCGACAGCGCCATCGTCATGAACGCCAGCCCGAACAACAGCATCGACGCCAGCGCGACGCGCCGCACGCCGATCCGCGTCGCCAGCACGCCGACCAGGGGGGCGGCGAAGAGGACGGTGATTGTGGTGACCGCGAGCCCGCCCATGATCTGCCCGATCGACCAGCCGAATTCCTTCGACAGGTGCGGCGCGAAGACGCCCATGGTGTAGAAGGGCATCGGCGACAGCCCCAGCCCGATGCCGAGCAGCGACGCCAGCACGACCTTCCAGCCGCGGCGGAACTCGCCGAAATCGGCGGGTGCTTCGGTGTCCTGAGCGATGCTGCTGGCCATGTCGCGCTAATCCCGTTCTGACTGCGCAACGTGACCCCGGCCGGGCCGGCGCGGCAAGGGCGCGCCGCATGCAATCCGACCTGCGGATAGAAACGCCTCTTGACCTGTCGGCGCGCGTGGTGCGGCCTATGGCTCGCCGATGACCAGCCGACAGGATCACGCGGTGGCCACCGCGCCGCTGCCCAACAGCCCCGCCGCGGCGCTGAAGGCCGTGTTCGCGGCCATCGTCGGTGCGGACCACGTCCGCGACGACGAGGCCAGCCTGCGCCTGCACAGCGAGGACATCTACGAAGCCGCCGCGCTGACCGCGATGCTGATCGTCGCCCCGGGGTCGCTCGACGAACTGAGCGACGTCGTCGCGGCGGCGCACGAGGCCCGCGTCGCGATCGCGCCGCGGGGTGGCGGGATGAGCTATACGGCGTCGTACCTGCCGCAGACCGACACGACTGTCTCGCTCGACATGCGCCGCATGAACCGCGTGCTGGCGATCAGCGCAGAGGACATGACGGTCACCGTCGAGGGCGGCTGCACCTGGCTGGCGCTCAACGAGGCGCTGAAGCCGCTGGGGCTGCGCACGCCGTTCTGGGGGCCGATGTCGGGGATCTACTCGACGATCGGCGGCGGGCTGAGCCAGGGCAATGCGATGTTCGGCGCCGGCCACTACGGCACCTCGACCGAGAGCATGATCGCGCTGACCATGGTGCTCGGCGACGGGCGCGTGCTGCGTACGGGCGCGCGCGGTCCCGACGGCGACACGCCTTTCTACCGCCACTACGGCCCCGACGTCGCCGGGCTGTTCTGCGGCGACAGCGGCACGCTGGGTATCAAGGCAGAAGTCACGCTGCGCCTGATCCGTATCCCGCCGTTCGAGGATTATGCGTCCTTCTCGTTCAAGAGCGGCGAGGCGCTGCTGCGGGCGCTCGCCGAGATCGCACGCGCCGGCATCGCGTGCGAAACCTGCGGCTTCGACCCCGGGCTGACGAAGGTGCGGATGCGGCGCATGTCGCTGCTCAGCGACGTCAAGACGCTCGGCGCGGTGCTCGGCAAGCAGGGCAATCTGGGCAAGGGGCTGCTCGCCGCCGCCAAGGTCGCGCTCGGCGGCCGCAACTTTATCGCCGCCGACGATTACCCGCTGCACATCGTCGCCGAGGGGCGGTCGAAGGAGGGCGTCGCCGCCGACATCGCTGCAGCGCGCGCCATCGCCAAGCGCTTCGACGGCGTCGAGACCCCGAACAGCATCGCCCGCGTGATCCGCGCGATGCCCTTTCCCGTGCCGAACTCAATGCTCGGCCCCGACGGCGAAAGCTGGGCACCCGTCCACGGCATGGTGTCGCTGTCGAACGGCCCGGCGATGTTCGCCGACATCCAGGCGATGTTCGCCGCGATGGCGCCCGAGTTCGCCGCGCACGGCATCACCACGGGCTATCTGTTCACCTCGCTCAGCACCAACGCGCTGACGATCGAGCCCGTGTTCTTCTGGCCGCACGGCTATCGCCCGGTGCATGCTTCGCTGATGGACGCGAACTATATCGCCGGCCTGCCGAAACTGGCGGCCAATCCTGCCGCGACCGCGGTCGTGTCGGCAGCCCGCGCCGGCGTGAAGGCGATCACGCGCAAGTATGGCGGCGCGCATTTCCAGATCGGCCGTGCCTACGACTATCGCGCCAGCCGCGACGAGGCGACGTGCGAGCTGCTCGACACGGTCAAGGCGTTCGCCGACCCCGACCGCCAGTTCAACCCCGGCGGGCTGGGTTTCGGCCCATGACCGAGACCTATGGCGCGCTGCGGCTCGAACGCTTCGCACCGACCTTCCGCGACGCCGTCGATATCGTCCGCCTGCCGCTGACACTGCCCGGCCCCGGCGAGATCCGCGTCCGCAACCGGCATTGCGGGGTCAACGCGATCTTCGACACGCAGATCGCGCGCAACGCGGTCGATTACGTGAAGGTCGCGCCGCCCAGTTTTACCGGAGTCGAGGCGATCGGCATCGTCGACGCCGTCGGTGACGGCGTGTCCGGCTTCGCGGTCGGTGATGCGGCGGCAACGGTGCGCTTCAGCGGCGGCTACCGCGAGGCGAACGTCGGACCCGAGGCGCAGTTCATCAAGGCGCCCGCCGCGACGCGCGAATGGCTGGCGCTCGCGTCGACCGGCGTGTCGGCGCTGCTCGCGCTCGACCATGTAGGGCAGGTGCAGGCGGGCGAGACCGTCGCGGTCTCGGCCGCCGCCGGGGGCCTCGGCCATTTCTGCGTGCAGCTCGCGGTGCTGCGCGGTGCGCGCGTCATCGGCGTCTGCGGCGGCGCGGCGAAGGGCGATTTCGTGCGCTCGCTGGGGGCCGAGCGCGTCGTCGACTATCGGACCGAGGACCTTGGCGCGGTTCTCGCCGCCGAATATCCGCGCGGGCTCGACGTCGCGATCGACACCGTCAGCGGCACGATCTTCGACGCCTTCCTCGCGAACCTCGCACCGCACGGCCGGCTCGTCGTCGGCGGCGCGGCGTCGGACCTCGAGGGGCGGCCCGAGGTGGTGACCGCGCCCCGCATTGCCCACGCCATCTACTACAAGGGCGCATCGGTGCGCGGCTTCATGAACGGCCTGCTGACGCCGCTGTGGCCCGCCGCGCGGGCGGAGATGTTCCAGCTGTATGCCGAAGGCCGGCTGGCGGTCACCTTCGACGAACCGCGCTTCACGGGGCTTGCCGGAATCTACGACGCGAGCGAGCGATTGTTGTCCGGACAATCGATGGGCAAGGTCGTCGTCGATCTTTGAGCGAAGGGGAAAGCACATGGTCAACAAGGTCTCGCAGCCGGGCATCCGGGAAGCCATGCCGCTGCTCGTCAGCAACGAGGGCGTGTGGGAGGGCTGGTACCGCTATTATGACGCGCACACCGGCGCGATGACCGACCAGCACCGCTCGCGCTTGTTCTGCCGCTTCATCGGCGAGCCCGGCGCGGAGGAATATCACCAGACCAATCACTATTTCTGGGAAGACGGCCGCGTCGAGGTCCGCGACTTTCCGGCGTGGTACGAGAATGGCCGGATCTGGTGGGACAACGAGCTGATCACCGGCTGGGCGGCGGCGATGCAGCCCGACGATTACAACCGCTCGACCTGCCTCAACTGGACGCGCCAGGCCGAGCCCGGGATCTATCTGTACGAGATGATCCAGGTGAACGAGGACCGCACCAAGCGCGCTCGCACGTGGCAGTGGTTCCGCGACGGCGAATGCTATCAGCGCACGCTGATCGACGAGCGGTTCGTGACGAAGGACTGGGCGAACTTCACCGACACGGCGGCCCCGCGGAACTGAGGAGCGCGACGTTGAGAGCCTATCAGATCGGCCCGCAGACGGGTCTCGCCTCGCTGACCGCGACGACGCGGCCCGACCCCGTCGCGGGGCCCGGCGAGGTCGTGCTCAAGGTACGGCTGGTCGGCCTCAACCACCGCGACCTACTCGTGCTGGAAGGGACGTACGGCGCGCGCCGGCCCGAGGACCGGATCCCGATGTCGGAGGGCATCGGCGAGGTCGTCGCGGTGGGGGAGGGCGTGACGACGGTGAAGCCCGGCGACCGGGCGATCTTCGCGCATTTCGTGACGTGGCTCGACGGCGACTTCTCGCCGTCCGCCTTCGCGACCGACCTCGGCATAACCCACGACGGCTGGCTCGCCGAGCAGATCAAGGTGCCAGGCGTCGCGCTGATGCCGGTGCCCGACGCAGTCAGCGACGAGCAGGCGATCCTCGCGTCGGCGGCCCTCACGGCATGGCATGCGCTGGTCGAGGTCGGTGCGATGAAGCCCGGCGACTTGGTGCTGGCCCTCGGCACGGGGGGCGTCTCGATCTATGCGCTCAAGATCGCCAAGGCTGCTGGTGCGCGGGTGGCGATCACCTCGTCGAGCGACGCGAAGCTCGACCTCGCGCGGTCGCTGGGGGCGGACATCTGCATCAACTACCGGACGACGCCCGACTGGGCGGCCGAACTGCTGGCACAGACCGGCGGCAAGGGCGCCGACATCATCGTCGAGACCGGCGGGCAGGCGACGCTGAGCCAGTCGATCACCGCGTCTGCCGCCAATGCGCGGATCGTGCTGATCGGCGGGCTGGGCGGGGCGGCGACGAGCGGCCTGCCCAATTTCGGCACGATCATCGGCAAGAACCTGACGATCAAGGGCATCGCCGAGGGCAGCCGGGCGATGCTGGTGCGCCTGCTTCGCGCGGTCGAGACGAGCGGCATCGCGCCGGTGGTCGACAAGGTGTTCGGCTTCGACGAGGCGCCTGCCGCCTATGCGTACCTGAAGGGCGGGGCGCACGTCGGCAAGGTGCTGATCAAGCTCGACTGACGGCCGTCACTTGGCCTTGAGGGTCGCGAGATAGGCGATCACGTCGTCGCGGCCCTTCTGCGTCGCGATGCCGGGGAAGGTCATCTTGTTGCCGGGGACGAGCACCCCGGGCTTGGTCAGGAACTTGTCGAGGTTCTCAGGGGTCCAGGTGAGACCCGAGGCGATCAGCGCCGGCGAGTAGGTATAGCCGCTGCGCTGCGCCGCCTTCGCCCCGACGATGCCGCTGAGGTTCGGCCCGATGCCGTTGCGGTCGCCCTGCGTGTGGCAGGCGCGGCACTGCAGGAACAGCCGCGCGCCGACGGCGGGGTCCCCGGCGGCGATGGCCGGGGTCGCGGTCGCAAGGGCCAGAATAATCAGGGTCTTCATCCGGTCCGTCCTTCGTCCAGGAATGTCTTTGCCTCGGCCGCCGACTGCGGTCCGCATTCGATCGGCATCATGTGCCCGCAGTTCGCGACGACCCGCAGCCGTTTGTCGGTCGAGCCTAGGCGCTGCAAGGTGGCGCGCCCGTGAACGTCGAGCGTCGTCTCGGGGTCGCGGTCCGACCACAGCACCAGCGTCGGCACGCGGATCGCGGCGAGATCGGCGGGCGTTCCCGCGAACGGCACGACGCCCTGTTCACGCGGCGCGCGACGATGGAACTGCGTGCGGTTGTTGAGGTCGCTCCACTCCGCGACGAGCGCGGGCGTGACCTTCGCCGGCTCGGCGAAATTCTTCTTCAGGATCTCGCGCCAGAACATGCGCATGTGCCAGCCGCCGAGATACTGGTCGACCCAGAGCGCCACGCGGAAACGCCAGCTATGATCCGGTTCGCGCGCGCCCATCGGACCCGCGGCGATATTCGAGAGGATCAGGCGGCGCACCCGCTCGGGGTGCCGTGCCGCGAAGGCCGCGGCGGCCTCCCCCGCGCTCGACGTCGCCGCGAGGTCGAAGCGCTCAATGCCAAGGCGCGTCGCGAGGTCGCCGATCAGCTTCGCCTCGTCGCTCCTGCCCCCCGGCGGGGACCCGCTCAGCCCATTTGACGGGCGGTCGAAGCGGATGACGCGGTGGCCGGGGGTCAGCGCGCGCACCCAGTCGTCCCACATCCGCAGGCTGCCGAACGAGCCGTGCACCAGCATAACCGCCGGCCCTTCGCCCTGATCGACATAGTGGATGGCTTGGCCATCGATGGTGACGAACTTCGACTGCGCGCTGCCATAGCGGGCGCGCAAGTCGGCCTCGCCCGGCGTCAACCAGCCCTGCCGCGCCGCGACCAGAACCCCGGCCGCCAGCGCCAGTACGAGGGCCAGCAGAACAACCGCTCGCTTCAACGCCGCGCCTTCAGCCACGCCTGCGTCCGCAGCACCGCGTTGGCGCGCACGTCGGCATAGAACAACCCGAAATCGTGATAGTGGAGGCTGCCCCCGGGCAGCGCCTTCAGCTCGAGCGCCGGGTTCGGCGTGGCGACCAGAAACCCCTGCTCGCACCGTGCCGCGACGGCGTGCGGGACCAGCGGCCGGATCGGGCCTGCACCCGGATCGCCGGGCACCGCGCCGCGGCTGCGCTCGGCATCGGCCGACGGTTGCGCGCGGTCGAAGGTCAGCGGGTTGACGCACAATGTGGTCTTGCCCGCCTCGGCGTGGAAGCGGTCGAGATAGGCCTGTTCGGACCGCTTTGCCGCTGCCGCGAGATCTGTGCTCGGCAGCACGGCGTTCCACTGCACCATGCACCCCGTCTGCGCCGGGCGGTCGCAGATGGGCACTTTCTTGATCGTTCGACCAAATTCGCCCTCGGCGACGTTCATGCCGACCGCGTAGGTGGCGATCAGCCGTTTCGCGAGCGGCGTCCCGTCGATGCGCCGCTCGACAAGCCGCGCCACCATCAGCCCGCCCTGGCTATGGCCTGCGAGGATGAACGGGCGGCCGCGATTGGCGCGCAGGAAGACGTCGAAGGCGCGCTCGATGTCGCCATAGGCGAGGTCGAGCGCGCGGTCGCGGCCGTCGTCCTTGCTGAGGAACGATGCCTGACGGTAGCGCGGCGCGAACACCCGGCAGCAGGCGTTGAAGGCGCTCGCCTGGCGCGCGATGCTGCTCGCGTCGGTCCAGGCATTGGTCGCGGCGTCGCCGGCATCCTGGTTCCACTGCGTCGTCGTGCGGAACGTCGTCGGGTGGATGAAGAACACGTCGGCCGGCGGCCGGCGGGCAGCCGGCGTCGCACCCTCGGGCACCGCCGCGCTGGCCCCGGGACCCGCGGGTCCGGCCGCCCAGAAGGCCGCGAGGGCATAGTCGGGCGCAGGCGGCGGGGTCTGCTCGGCGAAGGCCACCGGCACCGACGCCGCGGCGAGCAGGAGGAGGTGGCCGATCATCTCAGTTCCTGTTCCAGCGCGTCATGATCAGCGCGCCGATGACGTTGAGCGCGGCGGGCGCGAGGCCGAACGCCGCCATCACGCCGATCAGCGCGGTTGGCGACTGCGGCAGGCCCGCCACCGCCTTCGCCGAGTCGAACCCGAACGCCGAGAGCATCAGCCCGACGAGGAGGGTGCCGCCCAGCGCGAAGGCGATCTTGTCGCTGGCGATCCACGCCGCGGAATACAGCCCGGCGTGGCGATCGTCGTCGCTCGCGATGTCGGACATCATCGAGAAGCCCAGCATCGTCCAGCCGGCGTTGCCGACGGCCATGACGAACGACAGGGCGTACGCGGCAAGCGTCCCCCAGCCGGCGGCGAACGCCCACACCGCGTAGGTTGCGGCAAAGAGCAGCGTGGCCGCGATATAGGCGCGGCGCTTGCCGATGCGCGCGGCGACCTGCACCCACAGCGGCTGCGACACGACGATGCCGACGCACGCCGCCATCACGATACCGCCGATCAGCTGGAAGGCGTCGCTCCGCCCCATGTTGTAGGTCAGGAAGTACAGCAGCGAGGCATAGCCCATGCCCGCACCCGTCAGCTGCAGCAGGTTCGCCGACAGCAGGACCGAGAAGCGGGGCACGAGCAGCACGCCGAGCGCCGCGCGGGGCGACAGGCGGGTGCGCGTCTCCGCTGGCGCGACATAGGCGCTCTGCGCGGACGCATGCCCGACCCCGAAGAAGGCGATGACCAGCGCGACCGGGCAAATGATGGCGAGCACCAGCGCCATCGTCTCGTACGCCGCCTGCCCGCCGCCCTGCGCCTGGATGATCGCGGGCGCAAGCATGCCGGAGATCAGGACGCCTGCGGCAGTGAACACCAGCCGCCACGCCATGATGACATTGCGCTGCCGCGGATCGGACGTCAGCTCGCCCGAGATCGCCAGATAGGGCACCGAGAAGCTGGCGAAGACCGCCATGTACAGGCTGAACACACCCGCCACATAGGCGACGCGCAGCCCCGTCGAGCCTTCGGGCACGTGGAACAGCAGCACCATCGCCACCGGTGCGCCGAAGGCTCCGGCGAGCAGCCAGTAGCGGCGCGCGATGCGGTGCCGCCAGCGGTCGGAGAACACCCCGACGAGCATGTCGCAACCGACGCCCCACACCAGCTTGGGCACGAAGATCGCCACCCCCGCGACCGCGGGCGCGATGCCGAGCACCGTCGTCATGAAGAACAGCAGCAGCAGCGACGGCACGTCGCGGAAGATCTGGCCCGCGATCTGCCCGACGCCGTAGCCGAGCTGCGCGCCGAGCCCCAGCGTGCTGGCGGGCCGGATGCTGCCGGCCGCGGCGGTCATCGCCACGCGCACCTGTCAGGATATCCGCAAACGCTCATCGGCCAGAACCCTTGTCGGCAGACAGTTACGGTCCCGATCAAACGCCATGGAAGCCGGCGACGCCAGTGTTGCGCGGCGATGTACTCGCGTGTCGGACATTCGCCAGCCTGCGTCCCGGCCGGGCGGCACGGCGCGCTAGACCGGCTTCCCGCACCACGAGGGAAGCGCGATGATCATCCGACGCGGCTTCGCCGACCTGGCGCACGGCCAGATGCATTACCGCAGCGCCGGTTCGGGACCGCCGCTCGTTCTCCTGCACATGTCGCCGGGCAGTTCGCGCCAGCAGCTCGGGCTGATCGCCGGGCTCGCCGACCGCTTCACCGTCCATGCCCCCGACACGCCGGGCAACGGCGACAGTCCCGCGCTGCCGGTCGCGGAGCCGACGATCGTCGATCTGGCGCACGCCATGCTCGGCTTCATCGATGCGCTCGGGCTGGACCGGATCGCGCTCTACGGGTCGCACACCGGCGCGGCGATCACGGCGGAGCTCGCCGTGCTGGCACCTGGCCGCATCGACCGGCTGATCCTCGACGGCGTCCAGCGGCTGACCGACGCCGCGCGGGCCGAGATGCTGGCGCGCTATGCCGACCCGTTTACGCCCGACCTCGACGGCGCCTGGCTGGCGCGCGCTTTTCAGTTCTGCCGCGACCAGTCGCTATTCTACCCCTGGTACGAGCGCAGCCGTGCCGCGCGGCGCAGCGGCGGGCTGCCGTCCGCCGAGGCCCTCGGCGCACTGGTTACCGAGGTGCTGAAGGCGGGCGAGACCTATCACCGCAACTATCACGCTGCGTTTCGCTGGGAGGCGGCGGCGCGCCTGCCGCTGGTTGCGATCCCGGCGCTGCTGATCGCAGCGGCGGACGATCCGCTGTGCGACGACACGCGGGCGCTCACCCCGCTGGTGTCGGGCGCGACCTTCACCGAGCTGCCGCGCTACGACGACCCCGACCATGCTTGGGCGCGGATCGCCGCAATCCAAGCCTTCGCGGACGCGACTTATCGACAGGCGGAGAAACCCGGCGCGAGCGAAGATTGCCCGCCCGCCCCCGGCCTATGACGGGCCATCGCATTCAGGGTGGCGACATGGCGGCTTACATCGTGGCGACAGTGACGATCACCGATCCGGTGCGCTTCGCCGACTATGCGAAGGGCATCGCGGGCCTGAGCGAACGCTTCGGCGGCGAGGCGCTGGTCAAGGGCGGCGTCACCGCCGTGCTGGAGGGCGACGCCGCGGTCGGCGAGCGCGTCGTCGTCACCCGCTTTCCCGATGGCGCGGCAGCGCGCGCCTATATCGCGTCGCCCGACTATCGCGCCGCCAGCGTGCACCGTGTGGATGCCGCGACCGTGACAATCCGGCTGCTCGAAGACCCGGCCTGAGGATGACCGTCAGGACCCGCGTGCTCGTCGTCGGTGCCGGCCCCGTGGGAGCCGTCGCGGCCTATCGGCTGGCGGAGATGGGCGTCGATGTCGTCCTGATCGAGGCGAGCCCCGACTGCCCCGAGGACATGCGCGCCTCGACCTTCCACCCGCCGTCGCTCGACATGATGGAGGAACTCGGCATCCTCGACGCGCTGCTGGCGCAGGGGCTGAAGGCGCCGATCTACCAGTATCGCAACCGGCGCAGCGGCAACATCATCCAGCTCGATCTGACCGAGATCGCCGACGTGACGCGCCACCCGTTCCGCCTGCAGTGCGAGCAGTACAAGCTGGCGCGGCTGCTCAGCGATCGGCTGGCGGATCACCCGCACGGCCAGGTGCTGTTCAACCGCCGGCTGCTGCACATCGAGCAGGGGGCGGGCGGCGTCGTCGTCCATGTCGAGGGGCCGATGGCGGTCGAGCGCTTCGAGTGCGAGTATCTGGTCGGGGCCGACGGCGCGAACTCGACCGTGCGCAAGTGGCTCGACATCAGCTTCGATGGTTTCACCTATCCCGAACGCTTTCTGACGCTGTCGACCGCCTTCCCGATCGAGGCGCATTTCACCGACCTCGCCAACGTCAACTACATGGCCGACGCCGACGAGTGGTGCGTCCTGCTGCGCGTGCCCACGCTGTGGCGCGTGCTGGTGCCAGCGGACGCGGGCGAGACCGACGCCGGCCTGTTGTCCGACGCCAAGAAGTCGCGGGTGTTCAGCGGGCTGGTCGGCGACGGCGCAGGCGTCGCGACCTATCACCGGACGCTGTATCGCGTGCACCAGCGCGTCGCGGAGACCTTCCGGCGCGGCCGCGTCCTGCTGGTCGGCGATGCCGCGCACCTCAACAACCCGCTCGGCGGCTTCGGCATGAATTCGGGGCTGCACGACGCGTGGAACCTGACCGCCAAGCTGCGCGACATCCTGCTGGACGGCGCCGAGCCCGAGGAGCGGCTGTCGCTCTACGACCGCCAGCGCCGGACCATCGCGTCCGAATTCGTGCAGGAGCAGACGATCCAGAACAAGGCGGCGATGGAAGCGCTCAACGGCGGCGGCAAGACCGCGCAGGAGATAAAGCTGGAGGCGCTGCTCGGCGACGACGAACGGCGGCGGACCTACCTGATGCGCCAGGCGATGATCCTCAGCCTGCAGCGCGAGGCGGAGATCGTCTAGGCGGCGACCGCGACGTTCCCGCGCGACAACTCGGCCTCGATCGCCGCGGCCGATGCCTTCAGCGGATCGACGAACTGGCGCACCGCGTCGGCCATCTTGATCGCCGACGAGAAGAACGCCAGCGTCAGGCACCCGGCGACATGCCCGCCCTCGAAGATCGGCACGGCGATCGACGAGGTCTTGCCCGGGTTCGCGGTGAAGGTGTTGTTGCCCCGCGTCGCATAGCCCTGGGCGCGGATTTCGGCCGCAAGGCCCTCCTTCTCCAGCAGCGTGATGATGTGCGTCGAGGTCGCGTTGCGCATCAGCTTGAGCGACTGGAGGATGTTGCTCTGCTCCTCGGGCGGCAGATGCGCGAGATAGACCAGCCCCGCCGCGCACTCGAGCACGGGGAGCGTATAGCCCGGATAATAATGGTTGAAGGTCAGCGAGGTCAGCGCGTGCGTCGAATCGCGGATGACCATCGAGTGGCCGATGTGCGTCGACAGCGAGATCGGCCAGCCGACGTGTCGCGTCAGCTCGACGATATGCGCGCGCGCCGCCTGGACCAGCGGGGCGTGGCCCTGGAAGCCGTACGCAAGCGTCTGGATCAGCGCCGTCGGGCGATAGCGTTTGCGCGCCGGCTCGCGCTCGATCAGGCCTTCGAACAGCAAGGTCTGCACGATCCGGCAGGCGGTCGGGTAGGGCACCTCCGACGTGCGCGCGATCTGCATCATCGACAGCGAGCCGCCGCGATTGACCGCCTGCAGCACGGCGATGCCGCGGCTCAACGATCGGATCGGGACGCCTTTTTCCATCGTCAGCGACTCTCCAGCCTGGGCTGGTAGTCTATCCGTAATATTTCGGCGCGCGACCGAATTTTGTGCGGGCGTAATCATTGCTCGCTAGCGCCGGGCGATCAGCGCCAGCGCGGCGGCCTCGTCGATCACCTCGGCATATTTGGCCTGCAGGTCGAACAGGTTGGCGTCGTGCGGCGTGGCGTGACGGTCGCCGCACGCATCGGCGACGACCATTGGCACGAAGCCGTGCTGGAGCGCATCGAGCGCCGTCGCGCGCACGCAGCCCGAGGTTGAGAAGCCGGTGATGAACAAAGTGTCGACCCCGAGCGCGGTCAGCGTCGACGCTAGCGACGAGCCGAAGAAGGCCGAGGCGTATTGCTTGGAGACGACGATCTCGCTGGGGAGCGGCTGCAGGCTCGGCGGGAAAGCGCCCATCGGCGACCCGCGCACGAAGGCCTTGAGCGCCGGCACCTTGCGGTAGAACAGCCCGCCGTCGACGCCGCCCGGCGCATAGACGACGTTGGTGAAGACCACGGGGATCCCCGCCCCGCGCGCCGCCGCGAGCAGCCGCTCGTTCGACGCCAGCGCCGCCTCGACCCCGGCGTAGAGTGGCGAGGCCGGGTCGAGATACGCCATCACGACATCGACGATCAGCAGCGCGGGGCGCTTGCCAGGCTGCAGATGCCCGTCGAAGGCACCGGCATAGTTCGCCGCGAGGTCGCCGGTCATGCCGCGACGCGCCACACCGGCTGCTTCGGCGCGGGCAGGCCGGTCTCGGCGAGGCAGTTGGCGCGCAGCGTCTCGATATCGCTGCCATGGTCGAACACCGGCAGCACCGCGGGGCGGCTGGCGCGCATGTCGGCCCGCAAAGCCGTGGTCGCGGCCGCATCGACGGCTCCGCCCGCGATCACCACGCCGTAGCGCCGCGCACCGCCAACCGTCACCAGTCCTTGCCCGACCTCCTTCAGCACCAGCGCGGGGTCGCGTTCGAGCGCATCGCCCCAGCCCCCGCCGCCCCAGGTGACGAAGTGCAGCACGTCGCCCGCCGCGACGGGCAGGTTCTCGACCTTGTTGCCGACGACCCGCTCGGTCCCGTCCGCCGAGACGAGCAGCTTGCGTGCCCGCGCGCCGGGCTCGCCGCCGTTGACGCCCCAGGGGTGGACGAACCAGCGGTCGTCGTGGATCGCGATCATGCCGGGTTCGAGGAAGCGGTACACCATGTCGATGCCGTTGCCGCCGCGGTGCAGCCCCGCCCCGCCCGAGTCCGCCAGCGTCTCGTACCGCTCGATGACCAGCGGGAAATAGCGCTCGAGGAACTCGTTCGGCACGTTGGTGAAGTTGGGGAACAGCGAATGCCCGTCGGGCCCGTCGCCGAGCGGCCGCCCTGGAATGCCGCCGAAGCCGATCTGGAACAGCTGGAAATATTTCCCCTGCGCGTCGACACCCGAATAAAACAGGTGCGGCGACGACGAGAAGCCCGCGGCGTTCAGGAACTCGGGCGTCTTCTGCCCCAGCAGCCCGCCGAGCACGTCGAAGATCCGCCCCAGCGCATGCGTCCGCCCCGACAGCGCCGCTGGAAACGCCGGCTTGAGCAGCGAGCCTTCCGGAATCCGCACGTCGATCAGGTCGTAATAGCCGTCGTTGAACAGGATCTGCGGATCGAAGATCATGATCATGTAGATCCCGAAGAACATCCGCATCATGTTCTCGTTGAGGAAGAAGTTGATCGACCCCGACGACTGCGGGTCGGTGCCGGCAAAATCGAGCACTACCCGGCCGTTCTCGCGCCACATCGTGCAGCGGATCTTGTAGGGGCCGTAGCCGAGCCCGTCGTCGCAGATATAATCCTCGAAGCTGACGGGTGCCTCGCCGATCGACGTCTCGATCAGTGCCTTCATCGCGCGGTGGTTGCGCGCCAGCAGCTCCTCGGTTGCGGACACGAACACGTCGTCGCCGAAGCGCTCGCACATCTCGACGAGGCGGCGGGACGCGACCCGGCACGCGGCGATCAGCGCGTTGAGGTCGGCGGCGCACCATTCCGGCGTGCGCGTCTGCGTCATCACCAGCTTTATCAGGTCTTCGTTGTAGACGCCCGCCTTCCAGATCTTGACCGGCGGGATGCGCACCCCCTCCTGATAGATCGTCGTCGCGTCGATCGGCATCGATCCGGGCACCATGCCGCCGATGTCGGACTGGTGGCCGAACATCGAGGTGTAGGCGATCAGCCGGCCGTCCTTGAAGACGGGGAGCAGTACCAGCCAGTCGTTCGAATGGCTGATCGCGCCGCCGACCGAATAGGGATCGGACAGGAAGATCATGTCGCCGTCCTCGATCGTGCCGTCATAGCCTTCGAGGAACGGCCCGATATAGCTGCCGAACTGGCCGACGATCATGCGGCCCTGGTGGTCGGCGATCAGCGGGAAGGCGTCACCCTGCTCGCGGATGCCCGGCGACATCGCGGTGCGGACGAGGGTCGTGTCCATCTCGACCCGCGCGTTGCGCAGCGCGTTCTCCATGATGTCGAGGGTGACGGGATCGATCGGCACATGGACGAACGGGCGGGGATCGGTCTCGATGATGCGGGTCGGCATGGCAGTTCCCCTTCAGGCCGGATTGATCAGGATGTTGCCGACCGCGTCGACCACCCCGACACAGTCGTTCTCGATCAGCGTCGTCGAGTCCATCTCGGTGACGATCGCCGGCCCCGCGATCCTGTCCCCGGCGCGCAGCCGGGCGCGGTCGTAGATCACCGCCGGCCGCAGCGCGCCGCCGATCCACACCTCATGGTCGCGCAGCTTAGCCGCGGCGGGGTCCCCATTGCCCTGCTCGAGCTGCGCCGCCGGCAAGTCGAGCGCCTGGCCGAGCGCCACGGCGCGCAGGTTCACGATCTCGTGCTCGCTCGCCATGTTGAACGTGAACAGCCGGCGATGCTCGGCGTCGAAGCGCGCGATCAGCCCCTCCAGCCCGTCGCGGCGCAGCGTCTCGGCATCGATCGTCATCGGCACCTCGAACGCCTGGCCGGCGTAGCGCACGTCGACCTCGAACAGGCTGGTGATGTCGGCCTCGGCGATCCCGTCGGCGGCGAGCTCGGCGCCCGTCAGCGCCGCCATCTCGTCGAGCGCCGCGATGATCGCCGCCGCACTCGTCGCGCAGGCGAGCTGCGAGAAGGACCGCGCGGTCTCGGTCCGCATCCGCGTCGTCGCGTCGCCGAGCGCGCAGAGCACGCCGGGTGACACCGGCGACACCGCGGGCCACGACCCCATCAGCCGCGCGACCGCGTTGACGTGGAGCGGACCGGCGCCGCCGAAGCCCATCAGCGCGAAGTGGCGCGGGTCATAGCCCTGCTGGACCGAGATCATCCGCAGCGCGCCGAACATGTTTTCGTTGACGATATCGATGATGCCGCGCGCCGCCGCCATCAGGTCGATGCCGAGCGCGTCGGCGATGGTCTGCACCGCCCGCGTCGCCCCCGGCCGGTCGAGCTTGAAGGTGCCGCCAAGCAGCGCCTCGGGCAGATAGCCGAGCACGACATTGGCGTCGGTGACCGTCGGCAGCACGCCGCCCTTGCCGTAGGCGACCGGGCCCGGCACCGCGCCCGCCGACTGCGGCCCGACCCTGAGTGCACCCGTCAGTTCGGGGACATAGGCGATCGACCCGCCGCCCGCGCCGACCGTCTTCACGTCGAGCGAGGAGGCGCGCACGCTCAGGTGCCCGACCTCGGTCGTCCGCACGCGGCGCGGCTCGAGATTCTCGATCAGTGCGACGTCGGTCGAGGTGCCGCCGACATCGAGCGTCAGGATATTGCGCAGACCGCTGTTCCTGCCGACCCACAGCGCGCCCGTCACGCCGCCCGCCGGACCCGACATCAGCAGCGACACCGGGTGCGCCTCGGCCTTTTCGGACGACATCAGCCCACCGTCGGAGCGCAGCAGCGACAGCTTGCCCGCCATGCCCGTCGCCGCGAGCTTGTCGCGCAGGTTGCGGACGTAGCGGCTGACGATCGGGCGCACCGCGGCGTTGGCGACGGTGGTCAGCGTGCGCTCGTACTCCTGCATCTCGGGCAGGACCTCGTGGCTCAGCGACACCGACACGCCGGGCAGGATCTTGGCGGCAAGCTCCCCGATGCGGCTCTCGTGCGCACCGTTGAGATAGGCGTTGATCAGCGACACGGTGATCGCCTCGACGCCCTGATCCTTCAGGCGGGTGAGCGCGGCGCGGACACTGGCCTCGTCGAGCGGTCGCAGCTCCCGGCCCTGCGCGCCCATGCGCCCGCCGACCTCGACCGTGTCCTCGAGCGCCGCGAGCGGCACGGGCTTGGGCCAGACGATCCAGCCGGCCAGCCCGCCGGGAACGAAGCTGCGCGCGATCTGCATGATCTGGCGGTAGCCTTCGGTGACGATCAGCCCGACGCGCGCCCCCTTGCCCTCCAGCACGGCGTTGGTCGCAACGGTAGTGCCGTGCAGGAAGATCTCGACGTCGCTGGGGCCGATCCCGGCGGCGGCGCACACCGCCTCGACGCCGGTCAGGATGCCGACCGAGCTGTCGGCGGGCGTCGACGGCGTCTTGTGGCGCCAGAACGCGCCCGATTGCTCGTCGAACAGCAGCAGGTCGGTGAACGTGCCGCCGACATCGACCCCAAGGCGGTACGTCATGCCCAGCTCCCTCTACAATCTCACCGTGACGGCCTTGGTCTCGAGATACTGATCGAGCCCCTCGCGGCCGAACTCGCGACCCCAGCCCGACTGGCGGTAGCCACCGAACGGGATGTTGGGCCCGACCGCGCCGTGGCAGTTGACCGAGACGTGGCCGGAGCGGATGCGCCCCGCCATGCGGTGTGCGGTCGACAGGTCGCGCGTCCAGACGCTGCCCGACAGGCCGAAGATACTGTCGTTGGCGCGCGCCGCCAGTGTGTCGAGATCGTCGTCGCCGAAGCGCTGGATCGCCATGACGGGGCCGAAGATCTCCTCGCGCACGATCCTCATGTCGGGGCGGCAGTCGGTGAAGATCGTCGGTTGGACGAAATTGCCGGGGCCGGGCAGGGCCTCGCCCCCAGCGGCAAGCGTCGCGCCGCTGGCGATGCCGTCGGCGATATAGGCCTCGACCCGGCTGCGCTGCCTTGCGGAGATCAGCGGCCCGACATCGGTCGCGGGATCGAGGCCGTGGCCGATCCGCATCGCCGCGACATGAGCGACAAGGCCGTCGACCAGCCGGTCGTGGATGCTCTCGTGGACGAAGATGCGCGTCCCCGCCATGCAGTTCTGGCCCTGCAGGAAGAAGGTCGCCGCCGCGACGCCGGGAACGGCGAGGTCGAGGTCGGCGTCGCCGAACACCATCACCGGTGACTTGCCGCCGAGTTCGAGCGAGACCTTCTTCAGCGTGTCGGCCGCCGCGCGAACGATCGCCTTGCCGACGTCGCTCGACCCCGTGAAGCTGATCTTGTCGACGTCCGGGTGCGCAACCAGCGCCGCGCCGGCGGTGGCACCGCGCCCGTTGACGATATTGACCACCCCGTCGGGAAAGCCCGCCTGCTGGATCAGCTCGCCGAGCAGCAGCGCCGACAGCGGCGTATCCTCGGCGGGCTTGAGCACGACGGTGCACCCGGCCGCGAGCGCCGGCGGTAGCTTGAGGCACGCCATCGACAGCGGCACGTTCCACGGGATGATCTGGCCGACGACGCCGACGGGCTCGCGCAGCGTATAGGTCAGCGCCTCGCCGACGAAGGCCGGGGGTGTGGTGGTGGTCCCCTCGATGCGCTCCGCCCAGCCGGCGTAATAGTCCCACATCTGTGCGGCCATGCCGCTGGTCCTCTCCGCCAGCGCGATCGGCATGCCGTTGTCGAGCACCTCGAGCTCGGCAAATGTCCGGACATTGGCCTCGATCAGCGCCGCCAGCCGCCGCATCAGGCGCGCGCGCTCGAACCCCGACAGGCGGCTCCACGGCCCCTCGAACGCCGCGCGCGCCGCCGCGACCGCGCGGTCGATATCCTGCGCATCGCCGATCGCGACGCGCGCCAGCACGCGGCCGGTCGCGGGGTCCGACGTCGCCAGCGTCTCGCCCGCCGTGCCGTCGACCCAGTGTCCGCCGATCAGCAGGCGCAGCGGCTTGGCAAGGAACGCCCGCGTCGCCGCGCCGACCTGGTCCGAAAGCGGGCTTTGCGGGTCGAACATGCGGGCAGGGGGCTTTCGCGGGAAGCGGGAGACTGTCGCCAAACTGACCCGATCCGTACCGGTGCCGCACCGGCCGCCGCGAAACTTGTCGTCAGTCGGATAGGCTCCGTCAGACCGTTACGGTCCCCGCGTCATAGGCGAACAGGCCGAGCGTCTCCTCGTTGCGCAGCTTGGTCATGCCGAACAGGTCGGCGTCGCTGCCCTGCAGCCGGTCGGCGTTGGCGTTCGATTCGAGCTGGATCATGCTCGTGCGTTCGATCCGCGCGGCTTCGTAACGCGCCAGCCCCTCGGCCCGGGTGCCCGCGGCCGCCAGCGCGCGCGCCAGGACGACGGCGTCCTCGATGGCGCTCGATGCGCCTTGGCCCATGAAGGGCGTCATCGCGTGCGCAGCATCCCCGAGCAAGGTGATGCGGTCGCCGATCGTCCAGCGGGTCAGGGGTGCGCGCGCGTTGATCGCCCATTTGAACAGCCGCGCCTCGTCGGTGCGCGCGATCAGCAGCTGGAGGGTGTCGTTCCAGCCGGCGAACAGCGCCTCCAGCTCGGCTCGGCGCGCGGGGATCGTCCAGCCCTCGTCGCTCCACCCTGCCTGCCGTCCGAAGAACACGAGGTTGAGCAGGCTGCCGCCGCGCAGCGGATACCAGACCGCGAGCCGCCCGGGGCCGATGAAGTTGCCGGGATTGTCGGCGAGGTCGCGAAGCGCGGCGTCGACGGGCACCAGCGCGCGCCACGCGACATGCCCGGTGAAATGGGCGGGCGCGGGATCGAACAGCTGGCGGACGACCGACTTGAGCCCGTCCGCACCGACGACGAGTTCGCCGCCGACGACGCCCCCGTCGCTCAGCGTCACCCGGGCCTCGTCCCCGTCGATCCCCGCCGCGACGACGGCGGCTCCGCAATGCAGCCGGCCGCCGTTCGCCGCGACCGCGTCGACGAGGATGGCGTGCAGGTCGGCGCGGTGGGTGTAGAGATAGGGCGCGCCGTACAGGTCGCGCATCCGCGTGCCGCGATCGAGCGTCATCAGCACGCGGCCGTCCTGCCAGTGGCGCACCTGCTGCCGCGTCGGCTCGACCGACTGCGCGGCGATGGCGTCGGCCACGCCCAGATACGCGAACGCGGTCATCGCATTGGGGGCGAGCGTCACGCCCGCGCCGATGTCGGCAAAGGCGGGTGCCGCCTCGAAGACGTCGACCTCGAAGCCGTGCCTGAGCAGCGCGATCGCCGCGGTCAGTCCGCCGATGCCGCCGCCGGCGATCAGGACGCGCATCAGCCGAGCTGCCCCGGGATGTGGCTCTCGTGGTTCGCCAGATACCAGTCGGCGATCTCCTCGCGGGTCGCCCACCACACGCCCGGCAGCGACTTCGCGTGCTCGATGAACTCGCGCAGCGCGCGGATGCGGTGCGCGCGGCCCGAGACGTGGGGATGCAGTCCGACGTTCATGATCCGCCCCGTCGTGGCGCCTTCGGCGTACAGCACGTCGAGCTCCTCGATCAGCGCGTCGCGGAACTGGTCGGTGGTGTAGTTCTTGCGGGTGATGAAGGTGAAGTCGTTGATCTCGTTCGAATAGGGCACCGAGACGATCGGCCCGTGCGGGGTGCGCAGCAGGTACGGCTGATCGTCGTTCATGATGTCGCAGTAGAAGGTCGCGCCATATTCGGCGAGGATGTCGGCGGTCTGCAGCGTGCCGCGCAGCGACGACGACAGCCAGCCTTTCGACCGGCGCCCGGTAAAGCGTTCGAATTGGTCGAGCGTCCGCAGCACGACCTCGCGCTCCTTCGCCGGGTCGCTGGCGAAATCGGTCAGCAGCTCGCCCTGCTCCCAATTATGGGTCAGCAGCTCCCAGCCGCGCGCCAGCACCGCGTCGGTCATCGCCTTGCGCCGCTCGAAGGTGACCGCGTTGGTCGTGCACGACGCCTTGACGCCGAGCGCGTCGAACAGCTCGAACAGCCGCCAGATGCCGACCCGCTGGCCGTATTCGCGCCAGCTGTAGTTGGGAAAGTCGGGCACGTTGCCGGGTAGGATATCGGGCAGGATCGACGGCCCGCCGGCGTAATAGGGCCGGTCGGTATCCTTGGTCAGGTCCCAGGTTTCGAGGTTGAAGGTCAGGATCAGCGCGACCCGCGCGCCGTTCGGCCAGCGCAGCGGCAGACGCTCGGGCAGCGGGATATAGTCATAGTCCATCGCCCGCACCCCTCAGCAATTGGCCAGCAGATGGCCGAAGCCGTCCATCTGGTCGGCGATACCCATGGTCCTGAGCGCATGCCAATAGGTCGCGGTATTGATCGCGATGACTGGCTTTTCGAGCCAGAACTCGGCCGCCGCCGCGACTTCGGCGAAGGCGAGGTTGGTGCCGGCCTGGATGATCGCATCGACCCCTTCCGACACTTGAATCGCGGCGCGCTTCAGCACCTGCCTGCTCTCGTGCGCGATCAGCATCGGCGACGGCGACTTGAGGCCGACGAGGTTGACCACCTCATAGCCCTGGTCCTCGAAGAACTTGCGGACGTTGGCATCGCCGACCGGCATGTAGGGGGTGATGATGCCGATGCGCCGGATCGCGCCGTGGGTCGCGGCATAGGCCTTGATCGCCGCGTCGACCGCGGTCGACCCCATGATCACCGGCAGCCCGCCGGCGCGCTCGACGAGTCTGCGGTGCAGCCGCTCGGCGCCCTCGGCACCGTCCCAGAAGGTCTCCGCCGACATGCCCATGACGATGCACCCCGGGTCCATCGACAGCGAAACGTCGACTGCGTCGAAGGTCGCGGCGCGGATGGTCTCGAGCATCACCATGAAGCTGGCGTCGTCGGTGACCCGCGTGTCGGGGATCGCGATGCGCGAGAAATGATTGGTCACGCCGCGCGGCTGCATCGCGGCATATTCGGGCTCGACGCTGGTGTTGGTCGACGGTGCGACGACCGCGAACTTCATGCGGTAGCCAAGCGAGTCGGTCATGGTTTCCAGCCCCGAACCTGAAATCTGGAACGGACCCTAGGCCGCAGCGGCGCGCGACGGAGGGCCCAGCCGCGATCTGGCCATCTGGCGGTCAGAGGCCGAGGTTGCCCGGCGACAGGCGGCCGTGGGGGTCGACCTCGGCCTTGATGGCGCGCAGCAGCGCCAGCGGTGCGGCACCCAGCCGCCCGGCATAGGGATAGGCCTTGCCGAGCTGGAAGTTGATCGCCCCGTGCGCGACGAAGAGCGCGGTCAGGTCGGCCTTGAGCTGGTGGACATAGGCGCGTGCCGCCGGGTTCTCGGTGTGGCGCGGCAGCCCGGCGAGATAGTCGGGCGGGATCACTGCCTCGTGGTAGGCGGTGTACGCGTCGGGCCAGTAGAGCGCGATCTCGTACAGGAAACCGCTCGCCCCCATCGTCGCGAACATGCCGCCGGTCCACACGCCGTGGGCCTGCATCGCTTCGGCGCGCGCGGCGTAGAAGGCCTCGAGCGCGACGTGAAAGCCCGGCACCGCGGCGTGCGGCAGCACGCCGTGCAGCGGCACCCAGCGCTCGCCCGCCGGGCCCAGCGTGTTGAACAGTGGCGCGAACGGCATGCCGCGCACCACCGCCGGCACCGTCGC
Source organism: Glacieibacterium frigidum (assembly GCF_007097155.1). Taxonomy (GTDB): domain Bacteria; phylum Pseudomonadota; class Alphaproteobacteria; order Sphingomonadales; family Sphingomonadaceae; genus Glacieibacterium; species Glacieibacterium frigidum. The sequence goes on along the minus strand of NZ_VJWA01000002.1, from coordinate 520,423 downwards.
CGGGATTTCGCTGCCCAGGCCCGCGGTCAGGGTCCGGATGCGGTGCAGCCGCGCGCGCGCCTCGGCATCGTCGAAGCCCTCGACGATATAGTGCACCATGAAGGCCGACGTCCCGATGACGCGCCGCGCCGAGGTCGCGGCATGGGCGAGCTGGCGGACGCCGGCCGCGAGCGACGGCGAGCTCTTGAGGATCGACCACGCGACCGCCAGCGACGCCCCGGCACGGTCCTGGCGCGCGATCTGGCCCTGCGACAGCGCCGCATCGAGGGCGAAATGCGAGTCCTCGATCCGCTCCTGCGCGACGCGGCGCATCGCCTCGTGCATCGCCGCGAAATCGGGGAAGGCGAAGGAGATCGGCCGGTGCGCCGCGCGGCGGCGGATGACCGGCAGCGTGATCCGCGCCTTGATGCCCAGCGCGCCGCAGTCGCCGGTGAACAGCCCGGTCAGGTCGGGCCCGAAGTGGCGGCTGAACGGTGCCAGCCCCGCTGCGGCCGAGCCGGTACTCAGCAGCGATCCGTCGGCAGTCACGACATCGAACGACAGCACCGACTCCGCCGAAATGCCGTAGGCGCCCGACCCGTGGCTGGTGCTGTTCTGCGACGTCGACCCGCCGATCGCCGCCGCGAGCCCCGAGAACGGCCCCCAGAACGGGGTGCGCAGGTCGTGCGCTGCCAGCGCCTCGCGCAGCGCCGCCCAGGTCACGCCCGCCTGGACGGTGACGTAACCGGCTTCGGGGTCGATCGCGACGATGCGGTCGAGCCGCCCCGTGTCGATCAGCACATGGCCGCTGCCCTGCGACAGGTAGCCATCGGTGTACGACGCCCCGCCGCCGCGCACCGCGAGCGGCGTGCAGGTATCCGCAGTCGCGCGTACCACCGCCTGCAATTCCTCGACCGAACCCGGCCGCACCACCGCCAGCGGCGGTTCGAGCGTGCGATACACGTCGCCCGCGAACGGCAGCGCGGCCGTGCCGGTCAGGACGTGCGCATCGCCGACGATCTCCGCCAGCGCTGCGCGCACGTCGGTACGGGTCGCGAGCAGCGTCACCCGACCGCGATTTCGTCGATCACCGCGGCATAGCCCTCGGCGGTCTCCGCGGCTTCGGCCTCCGCGGCCTCCTTGCGCATCAGGTAGAACAGCCGCCCGAGCAGCGCCTGGCGCCGCGCCTCGCGCTCCTCCAGCGCCACCTGGTCGAGGGCGAGGCTCGCGATGCCGGCGCGCAGGTCGAGGCCGTTCGCCGCCGCGACCCGCTCGATCGAGTCGATGTGATCGGCGAGCACCGAGACTTCGCCCGCCAGCACCATGATCATCGACATCATCTGGTCGAGCGCGGGCGTCTCGTAGAAGTGCGGCCGCTTGCCCTGCGCGCTGCGCGTCATGCCCTCGCTCATGCCGCAGCGGCCTTGCGCGCGATCAGGACTTCCCAGCCGCCGCCCGGTGCGAACTCGCCCGCGGTAAACTCGCGGTCGGCGACGGCATCGGCGGCGGCTTCGCTGTAGCCGGCGGCGGCTTGGGCTGCGAACTCCATCACCGCCATCGGTGCGGTGTCGAAGCGGATGGTGTCGGCCTGGAACCCGGCGACCTTCGCCAGCGCGATCTGGTCGAGGTCGCGCATCGCGCCCCAGAAGGGCTCGTTGTTGTAATAGGTTTCGTTGTCCAGAATGAACTGGGTGAACGGGTCCATCAGGTCGAACGGCGGCAAGTCGGCGTGGATCATCAGGCCGCCCGGCGCCAGCACGCGGTGGCATTCGGCAAAGATCTTCGGCATCGCCTTGCCCGACGTTTCGTGCAGCATGATGTGGCTGACGACGAGATCGAAATAGCCGTCGTCGAAGTCGGTCGCCTCGGCGTTCATCTGCGCGAAGTTGACGTCGAGGCCGAAGGCCCCGGCGCGGGCATGGGCGAAGCGGATCTGCGGCGCCGCGACGTCGATGCCCCACACCTCGGCGTCGGGAAACAGCTCCTTGTAGGGCAGGGTCGAGTGGCCGACCGTGCAGCCCATGTCGAGGATGCGCTTCGGCGTGAAGCCGTCCAGCCGGCGCTTGATATAGTTGCAGACCGACCGGCCCATGTCGTCGTTGTTCGGGCCGGTATAGCCCATCGAATAGAGGTAGACGCCGCGGTCGTAGAGCGCGCCCAGCGCGATGCCGTCGCGGTCCGCGCCGCGTCCCGAATAGCCGCCGGGCATGCAGTGGATGTCGAGCGCCGCGACATAGCGCGGCACTTCGAAATCGTCGGGGATCAGCAGCTTGCCCCGGTTGCGCGCCGAGTTCGCAGCAGTGCGGGTCTCGAGCGCGGGCAGGTCGCGGTCGACGCTGTCGATGACGCTGTCCCACAGCAACTCCTGCGCGACGCGGTTCACCGCGGCGTAGTGCTGAAAATACGGATCGGGGACCATCGCCTTGCGGATGTCGTGGCGGTCGGCGGGGGCGCGCCCGGCCTCGCGCTCGAAGCGCCGCGCCGCGCGCGCCCGGAACACCGGCCCCAGCCCCGGCAGGATGCCCTGCTGGACGAACTGCTTCAGGCTTTTCGCGAACTCCTGCCGCGCGCCCTCGTCGGGCGTCGGCTGCGCCAGCGCCGGGTGCATCGCTTGCTGGAAGGTGTTGAGCACGGGCGTGACCTTCTGTTTCGCTGCCAGACTAGCGCGTGCGGCGCACACCGTAACCCTGCTTGGTCCGGTGTCCGACTGGCGGACAGATCCTCGTCGTGCGGATGCTATCCGCTTGTCGGATACGGTTCGAAGTTCGCCTCGACCTTGTCCGCGACTTGGTCTGATTTGGCGGTTCAGGGGAATTTCGATGGTCGACATGCACCGCCGCCAGTTCACATTCGCGCTTGGAGCGGCGGGCCTCGCCGCGGTCGCCGCACCGTTGCGTGCCGCCACCCGCCCCGGCAAGATCGACGTCATCGTGCTCGGCGCCGGCGTCGCCGGATTGAACGCCGCGTGGACGCTGGAGCAGGAGGGACTGCGCGTCCTCGTCCTCGAAGGGCGCCAGCGCGTCGGCGGGCGCGTCCACACGCTGTTCGACCTGCCCGGCTATCCGGAGATGGGGTTCAACTCGATGGGCGACGGCTATGGCCGCGGCATCGGCTGGGCCAAGCGCACAGGGCTCGAACTGGTCGAGGTCGGCCAGCGCTACCGGATGGGCAAGGAGCAGGGCCTGTGGCTCGGCGGCAAGCCGATCCCGCGCGACCAGTGGGCGGCGTCGCCGCTCAACCCCTTCCCCAAGGATTACCGCGCCTTCATGCCGTGGGAGGCATCGAGCGTCGCGGTCGCCAAGCACAACCGCCTGACCGACTACACGACGTGGCTCGAGCCCTCGGCGCGCCCGCTCGACATCTCGCTCAACGCCTTCCTGACCGCGCAGGGCTTCAGCCAGGACGCGATCCGGCTGGCCAACGACGTCTCGCCGTTCCACGGCACGACGGCGCACGACGTCTCGGCGCTGATGCTCGAATTCGGCGTCGGCTTCGTCAAGAACCAGCTGTCGGCGGGTCCGAACTCGTGGAGCATCAAGGGCGGCAACGAGCGCCTGCCCAAGGCGATGGCGGCAACGCTGAAGGGCGACATCCTGCTCGGCAAGGAGGTCGTCGCGATCGACAGCCGTGCCGATGTCGCCGAGGTGCGCTGCGCCGACGGCAGCGTGTACCAAGCGCCGCGCGTCATCTGCTCGCTGCCCTTCTCGACGCTGCGCAACGTCCATGTCACGCCGGGCTTCACGCCGTTGCAGTCGCGCGCCGTCGCCAGCCTGCCGTACCAGCGCCTGTCGATCGCCTTCATCACCGCCAGCGCGCCGTTCTGGGATGCCGACGGCCATTCGCCGGGCATGTGGACCGACTCGATCCTCGGGTCGGTGACGCCGCAGCGCTATGGCAGCTCGGTCGACCAGATCAGCGGCTTCGTCGTCCAGGCGCGCGGGCAGCTGTCGGACGTGTGGGACCGGCTGGGGCCGCAGACCGCGCTGGCACGCATCGTCGCGAAGCTGGAGGAGATGCGCCCCGCAGCCAAGGGCAAGCTGAAGGCGCACCGCATGTTCAGCTGGACCCAGGAGTATTTCAACGCCGGCGACTGGGCCTATTTCGGGCCCGGCCAGATCGCCGACTTCGTCCCGACCATGGCGCAGCCGTCGGGGCGCGTGCATTTCTGCGGCGAGCATACCGCGACCGCCGCGCGCGGGCTGGAGGCCGCGCTCGAATCAGCCGAGCGTGCGGCGGTCGAGGTGCTGGGCCTGTGACGATGATCATCGGCCGCCGCGGCCTGATCGGCACCGCCGCGGCGCTGGCGGTCGCGCCCGCCGCCGCCGCCACCACCTTCGCCGCACCTGCCGACAAGCTGCGCGCGCTGATGCTGATGCGCGGGGCACTCGACGACCGGCTGGTCATCTACTGGCTGCGCGGCCGCTATTTCGGGCTTGTCGACGGCGAGGTGAAGCCGCTGTTCGGCGTCGTCAACGCCTGCTTCTCGCGCTACCGCGCCCACCCGGACGGCGGTTTCATCGGCGCGCGCGGCGAGGTCTCGCACTACACCGACTTCGACACCGGCGAGGTCGTGGGCAGCGTCCGCAACCCGTACGACGGCCGCATCATGGAGCCGCCGCCGCGCGGCTATCCGCCCAGCCCGGTGCGGATCGAGGCCGACAGCAGCATCTCGATCAAGGAGATGCCGGGCATGGAATTCGCCAATGCCATCCACGACATCGAGGTGACCGGCGACGACGCCCGGATGTTCGAGCGAAACGCGTCGAAGGTCCCGCTGCCCGGCGGCAAGGCGTCGCTATACAACGAAATGGTGACCTACCGTGCGCGGGTGGCGGACCTGAGAAAGCCGGGCGCTAATCGGGTGCCGTGCGATATCAATTTCACGAATACGGTCAGCTGGCGGTCGTGGATGGGAATGGCCGACCACCCCGGCCACATGCTGGCAGTCGGCTCAGGCGCCTTCGTTGCCCGCGTCGCAGACCTGCCGGCTGCCTGGCTGAAGGCGACGGCGGCAACGCAGCCCGAACTGCTCGGCAATCCCCAGGCGTTCCTCGATCCGGTGTGGAAGACGATCGCTTAACAGGGGTGGTGCACCGGAAGGGATTCGAACCCCTGACCCCTGCCTTCGGAGGGCGTATCTCCTCGTGATTGTCAGTTACTTACGGTGATTCATAGCGATCACGAGGCGTCTTTTGTTCACTTATCGTGCTTCGAACGTTCACGCGGAAGGTTCATGCCTGAGTTACGGCGAACGTGGAGGACGTTGCCCCTTCCTCTTCCAGCATATCCTGGATGATCATAGCAACGAACGGCTCATCTTCGATCATCAATACGTGACACATTCATTCGCTCCGATCGGACGAGTGTAACGCAGCTTAGGAGCGGCAAGTTTCCCTCGTGTCGTGTTGGTCTCGCTATGACGCGCCGGGCGTGCAGCTTTTCTAGACGATCGCCATCTTCTGCTGTGGATGCCAGCTCGGTTGTTGCATCGGCGCGGCACGAGCGGCACACCCTCGAACAGTGACGTCAGTTAGTCGGCCTTCCCTGCAGGTTAGAAGCCGCCTTATGCGGCATGTCGCCCAATCCAGCCAGAGATCGCGTATGAATGATGCTCAAAGTTGGGGCGGCAGATGTGCCGATCAACGTCCGGAGATGAGCCTTAAGCACGCCAAGGTGCCGCCATGAGCGTCCGCGTTGTCCGGTGATGTTACGCAACACACTTTTCGTCAGTCACTGCTTGTTGCGTCGCTCATTCCGGCACGACCGCATGCACGCTGAAACGCCCTTCAGGTGTCTTATTGTAGCGGGCGTCTCCCACCGTTACGCGCGCCTCGCCGGGTCGCCGCGTCACCTTGGCGAATGGTAGCCGCGACCAGTAGAGGAAGTCGGCAACGCGCCCGTCCCGGGCGGCGGCGGCGGCTACCGCAGGGTCCGACATATTGGTCGCGACCAAGCGGGGAGAGAGCGACAGGTGCTGCGTCGGCAGCCAGCTTAGTTCGCCGAATCCAAGCGCAGTACCGGTGGTGAAGACCACCAAGCGGCGGAACGGGTCTATCGGGACGGGGCTTGCCACCACGAGGCGTGGGACGCCCAGTCCGCGCGCCGCGACCTCGCGCGCTACGATGTCCTCTGCAGCGGCGCTCGCCGCCCCCATGGCGCCGGCGTACAGGGTAACCGCAGCGAGCGCCGCGACTGCGGGGCGGCGGGCATGCGCATTCCCCCGCCGTTGACGTCGCCGCGCAAGCCAGACGCCGACCGCCAGCGCGCTCCACATCCAGACGTCGACGATAAATACGGCGTCGCCATAGAACCAGCGGTCAGAGAACGGCATCAGACAGCGAATGCCGTAGGTGTTGAGAAAGTCGAGCAGCGGATGCGACACGATGCCGACATAGGCGAGCGCCAGGAGCCAGTAGGGCCGCACCGGCGGCCTGGCTTCGGGTCTGGTGCCCCGACGTGTTTGCCAGCGGTCGAAGGCAAGCATTGCCGCCACCAGCAGGACCGGCAGCACAAGCAGCGCAATCGGGCCATGCGTCCAACCGCGCCGCCACGCGAGGTTCTCGCCGACGAGCAGCCCAAGCACGTCGATGTCGGGCAGGTTGGCCGCGATCATCAGCGTCGCCAGACCGAGCCCGGTTTTGTCCTTCAGCCCAGCGTAGCCGAGCGCGGCACCGGTGAGCGTGTGTGCTAGATTATCCATGCTCTGCCTTTTCGTTCGGATAATCCATCTGGCAAGCTCGAGCCGAGCATGACGGCCGTGTCGACATGCTGCGTCAAATTACGATCGCCGCATTCGCGCGTGCGATCGTCGGAGTGCGCCGTATGTTCTTGATCCAGCGTCACACTCCTCAGAACAGGTGACGATCACCATCGCCGCAAAATGCGCAGAGCTCGCACTAGCAGACATTTGCGAAGAAATGGCCGGCATCTGGACCGATCCTGTTGCCGGCATTCTTCAAGGGGATGATTCCCATTCCATATTAATAGCGCGTAGCTCTCCTGACGTAGGCGGCGCGCGGAAGATGAAGGCCTCAAACTTGTCCAAGATCGTAAACGGCTCAAGCCTGCAGCCATTTTCCGGCAGCAAGCCGAGGCACATCGTGCTGCTGCTGCATGGCTACGGGTCGAACGGCGCCGACCTGATCTCGCTGGCGCCACATTGGCAGCGAAGGTTGCCCGATGCGCTGTTCCTAGCACCGAACGCACCGCAGCGGTGCGGCAACGGTGGCTATCAATGGTGGCCGTTGTCTGCCTTCACGCCCGCAGCCTTGGCCCAAGGAGCAAAAGCAGCAGCACCGGCAGTTGACGCGTTTATCGACCGCAAGCTGGGCCAATATGATTTGACCGAGAGCGATCTTGCGATCGTAGGGTTCAGCCAAGGAACGATGATGGCGCTCCATGTCGGTCTCCGCCGCACCCGACCAGTTGCCGCAGTCGTCGGCTATGCAGGCATGCTGACCGGCGCGCCGGAGCTATCGCATGCTTCCATCACCACGCCACCCGTACTGCTCGTCCATGGTTCGGCGGATCCGGTGGTGCCGGTGGCTGCCCTGCACGCGGCAAAGCGCGACTTGGAGCATCTTGGCATCGTCGTGACAGCGCACGTCTCGCCAGGCGGGGGTCACTCAGTTGACCCCGTCGGCCTGCGCATTGGCGGAGAGTTCGTGGCGAAAGCCTTGCACGCAGGTGAAGCGGGCGATCGCGCGACAAAGTGAATGAAACCAGCGTTGCCCGCAGCGTACTAACTTTCCCGGATGAATGTCGGTAGCGGGGGCTGAGGCAAGGCAAATCCACGGTCACTCCTTGATCTTTGTAGCCGTGGTGCAAGTCGCGACGAAATCGATACGGATGAGTTGAATGTTCGACAATGTCCTTCGTGGACGTTGAAGTCCGATCGCTCAGACTTGCCAGCTTGGCGAAAGCTCGTCCGATGGCGTCGGTCATGGCGTTCGTCGATGGAGCACATGCAGCAACGCATCTTTCTTGAGATGAAGCTCGCTTTGCAGACGATAACCCGCAGTCTGTAGTGGCTCAGCGCGGTGGCAGCGGGTCGCGCGTCCAGAATGTTCGAACCTCGTCGTCGAAGCCTGTCATGTCATAACGAACGAGCGACATCGGCACGCGGCCTGTCGCCATCAGCTCGTCGTGAAACTGCCTCAGAACGAACTTGTCGCCAAGCTGCTGGCGCCGGTCGCTGACCAGCTTCTGCATCTCGATCATCCCGACAGTATAGCCAAGGCCGTACCCGGGTGGGCGGCGCAGGTAGATTTCGGCATCGACCCGCGCGACATTGGCATCCAGCCACGGCGTCTGCTTACGCCAGTCGGCGACCACCTGCGGCACCGACTTGCGGTTAAGCTGCAAGTCGATGTCGCCGGCGATCCGGACGGCACGGAAGATGCCGAAGATGTCGATCAGCTCGCGCACGCGCGGGCGATCTTCGAGGAAGCCAAGCCGAAGAGCCGCGTCTTCGAGATAGACGCCCCAGCCCTCGGCGCGCACCCCATCGTCGATCCTGCCGCGAATCGGCCGCTTGTCGCGCTTCGCCATCCGGCCGTCGAAGGCGTGACCAGGAAGCGTTGCGTGCAGCAGGTCCGGGCTGGGGTCGCGGTACTGGATCTCTTCCCAGAAATTCGGGCCGCCCGGCCGGACGATCCACGGCACGTTAATGTAGAGGTCGCCGATGTCCTCGGGGACCGTGATGATCTCCTCCGCTGCGATCCAGGCGCGAATGCGCTGCAGCGAATCGGTCTTGCGGCGACCGTATTCGGCTTCGGTAGAGGGAAGTTCGAGCCGCGGCAGCTTGCGGTTGCGGTGCTCCTCGAGCGCATGAGCCGCCCACAGGCGCTGCGTCTCGCGGGCGCCCAGCACCTCGAGCTGTCGGGCGGTATAGGGCAGCAGCTTGACGTTCTTCAGGTACCAGTCGAATCGCGCTTCGCCGACACCGGCGCTGGCGGTCATCTTCGAGCGCCCGGCCTTCAGCCAGGCTTGAAATTCGACTGCGGCGGTCCGTGCGGCAGCGATATCGGGCAGCAGCACCGGTTGGGCGGTGCGGGCGCGCGCCGCGAGATCGTCGAACCAGCCGATGACTCCGGCGGGCGGCACCGTACGATATGGATGGCCGTGCCCAACGCCGTCGGCGGTGTTTAGGTTGTGCAGCGCCAGATCGGCGAAATCGCCGGGAACATCGCGCAGGTTGCGCCGCGCCGCGGCGGCCAGCGGGGCGATTGCACGCAGCTCCTTGCGCAACTTTTCGAGCTTATCGCCGCTTGCGGGCAGCTCGGCGAACGACACGTCGAGCATCTGGTCGACGTAGAAGCCGGGATCGCGCTCCCAGGGCTTGGCGACGTCGAGCAGGAACTGATGCTGCAGCATCTTCGACCGCGCTGCCAGCCAGTCGACCCGCTCGGCACGCGGCATCGCGGCGACGTTCACGTCCTCGATGCGACGCAGGTAATCGCCCATCGCCTGCCGCTGCGCAGCGATCGTCGCCGCGCTCCAGTCGCCGACGCCGTCGGCTGGTGCGGTGTCGCGCCAGGCAAGAAACTCGCCCCACAGCTTGAGCAGATCCTGATAGCTGCCGCGGCCGCGCGGTGGGCCTGCTTCGGCCTGCACGACAGGCGCAGTGGTAGCCTGCGCCGCGGCGGCGGCCGGCAGTAGCGGCACGAGTATCAGGGCGAGGGCGGTCGGAATCAGCAGCTTCATCATCTTCCCCCACGCAGCAACGGAAATTTGCTCCGCCGGACCGATCCTAAAACTTCACGCCCACGCCGCAACTGTCGGTTTTGGGTACAAAAGTGGTGGCGCGAACGTCCCATTTGTGGGTTTACCAGACCTCAGTCCGCTCAGCCAAATCCAGTGCAGCTCCGACGTCAACACCAAGGCCGGCCGCGCAGCGCGGGTCCGCCAACGCGTTCTCGAGTAGCAAGCCGCGTGCGGCGTCGCCGAAAACCTCAAATTATAAAGGGCGTTAGATGGCAGGTCGCTCTTTCAGGATATTATGCATTCCCGTCTCCTCCGGTACCGGAAGAAGCCTGGCGTGCGCATCGAGGGTCAGCGTGTCTAGAACAGCACATGCTTTCAGCAGTTGAGGCCAATCCAGCCCGCCTCGTCTACGTCCGTGCTTTCGCTGCCGACTAGGATTGGATCGTCGGGGCTGCCGTCTGCATACGCGACAGTTCGCCGACGACGAGACGCTGCGGGCTTTGCGCCAAGGATCCCGTCGGCGTGTGGCATTGAGCCGACCGATGCCCTGACGATGGCTGCCGGCCGATAGCGGATACTGACGTTGTTTAGTGAGTCGCGGTCCCTGTAGGCTTAATGCGCGTGAAGATGACTGCTCCGCGCCGCCGCGCTTCTGCCTCGTCGCATGGGGTCGCAGCCAAACGCGGCGCGGACGTGAGTAATACGTCAAGTGGCAGCAGGTCGGCCCACCGCGTCCGCGCGACACACACGGCACCGCCGGGTCCCCAGCCCGCTTCGAAGCGGTACTCGTTGCCGATCTTCGGGTCGGGGGTCTGAATGGCGAGACTGTCCCAGATGTCGATAGCGGTGCCGTCGCGGGTGTGTGCGGTGCCCCGGCCGTCATAGTCGGCGCGTGCGACGTGTTGGCATGCCTGGTACATCGCTGCGACCGCGGGGCGTGGATCCCAAGGATCGTAACCCCACAGCACGCATTTTGCCTGACTGCCCGAGGTGCAGGTCAGGAACCACTTCGCCGGATCGCGCACGTAACGTCCGCCTGCTTCCCAACGTCCCGCCACGGGAAACGCGACTTTGCGGCCGTGCGCGTCGGCGTCGCATAGCGGCACCCACTTACCCTCCGGGTCGCGGATGCTCAGCGCATGCAACAGCGCTGTCGCGCGTTCGGCAGCAGGCGATACCGCGTCAATACGAATGGTCGCCGGCATACCGTCGGGGCCGTCGACATCGAGGATCGCGCCAACCAGATCGGGCGAAGTCAGGCGGCGGCCGTCAGCGGTTATCAGGACAAACTGCTCGCCTTCGACCGTCAGTTGCGCCGCGGCAGTAGCGGAAATGGGCCAGACAGTGAGCAAAGTGACGATGGCAAGCACGAGGCGGCGCATAACGGTCTCCGGTTGCGGCCGAGGCTGGCGCCCCGGCCACAAGGGCTTCAATCGACGGTGATCGTCTCGCCGGTGGCGAGCGTAACGGTGCGGACGGCCAGCGTCAGGTCAATGCGCTCGGGCGCGAGCGCGGCGGTCCGGTCGGTCATCTGCGCTCCGTTCGAGGCCGTGCCCTGAAAGACGACGCCGGGACCATTGAGCTGAACGCCGTTCAGAAATTTGCCCTGCAGGACGACACCGGGACCGTTGAACTGGACACCGTTCAGATACTTGCCCTGCAGGGTGACACCATTGAACAGGATCCCGTTCCTGGTGATGCCGTTGAACGCCTTGCCCTGAAGCGAGATGCCGTTGAATGTGATGCCGTTCCACGTGATGCCGGCGCTGGCTGGAGTGGCGGCGGCCAGAGCGAGGGCGGCAGCCACAATGACTGATTTAAGCATCTGAATATTTTCCCTGTTTGGCGGACCGGACTGGCCAGCCGATGTCGGGGCTTATCGTCGCAAGTGCGCTGCGGCGGGAGTTGCAACGCCCTTCCGCATGGTGAAACATGATGAACGGAGTTGCATCGGGAGGCCGAGGGCCGTTGACGACAGGGTTTGCCGACCGGCTCGCGCTCGTCTTGAAGGCACGCGCGATCTCGCGTGGTCAGCTTGCCGCGGAGTTGCAGATCGACAAATCACTGGTTTCGCGCTGGCTGTCGGGCGGTACCGTCCCCGGCAATCATAATCTGTCGCGGCTGACCGCATTCGTCGCGGCGCAAGTTCCCGGTTTCACGATGTTCGACTGGGAAAGCGATACAGCTCGGCTAGCAAGCAGACTCGGTATCGATGACGCTGTCAGTTCTGGTCCGCTGTCAGCGCCTATTCACACACTGCCATCAGTCCCGCCCTTCGCAAATGTGCCCGATTTCGGCATTCTCCCTGCTTTCGCCGCAGCAACGCACGACACGGCAACACGCGGGTCGCGCTATTGCGGACTATGGCGCAGCTGGATGCCAACCTTCGGGCGCCCCAACGACTTTCATTGCGAGCACACGGTCATCCAAAAGGATGGGGACTGGCTAACCGGCTACGCACTAGGTTTCTCGTATCGCTGGCCACTCGTCGCAATGATTGCGAACGGCCAATTGTTCATGCACCTGTCGGACTCGATCAACTTCGTCACGCGGCAGTTCTCGCGCGCCGACGAGCCTATCATAGACCAGATCGACGGTTTGATGATGAGCCCAGCCTCCCTGCCGCACCAAGCTCCGACTGCGTGCCGGATCATCATGCAGCCCATAACTCCACCGGAAGCAACGATTGTGGAGGTCGATGCTGCCATCATTGACCACGCCGCCGACCGTCGTCTTGTCCCCGGCGCCGAGCTCGACGAGACGATGCGCAGCGATTTGCTTCCGGATTGTGGGCCGTCGGCACAAAGCGCTGGCGGCGATCGACTACTCCGATCAGATACGGCTCAGCGCTTGGTGCGGACACGCTATTTCTAGAACTGGCCGATCCGCGAGCGGCGATGCCCCATATCAGATCTGCTCGCCCCCATTCACTCTAAGTTGGCGAGCCTGCATGCAGCTCGCCTATTTCGGACCGCCCACGAGCTTGTCCGAGTGGATAAGCCAACTTCCATGATTTTCTGCGACGAGCACGGGGCAAAGCTCGCCGCAACGCGTTGCGTCTTCAAATCGAGAGGATCGACGAGCATGGCATCATCCAAGAAGACCGCCCCCCGCGCCGCCGCCAAGCCAAATACCAAAACTGCGATGCCCGCTGCGGAATTCGTGGTCGGCGATGGCGGCGAGCTCCATCAAGTCGCAGCCCCCGGGCAGCCGCTGCTGACCACCAACCATGGCCTGCCGATCAGCGATGACCACAACAGCTTGAAGGCCGGGCCGCGCGGCCCGGTGCTGCTTGAGGATTTCATTCTCCGCGAAAAGATTTTCCACTTCGACCACGAGCGTATCCCCGAGCGCGTCGTCCACGCCCGCGGCCTAGCGGCGCACGGCTATTTCGAGCTGACCGACAGTCTGGCCGACTTTACCACCGCCAAGGTGCTGACCGAGGTCGGCGAGCGCACGCCCGTCTTCACCCGTTTCTCGACCGTCGCCGGCAACAAGGGCTCGGCCGATGTCGCGCGCGACGTGCGCGGCTTCGCGGTCAAGTTCTATACCAAGCAGGGCAACTGGGACATCGTCGGTAACAACATCCCGGTGTTCTTCATTCAGGACGCGATCAAGTTTCCCGACCTGATCCACGCGGTGAAAGAAGAGCCCGATCGCGGCTTCCCGCAGGCCCAGTCGGCGCACGACACCTTCTGGGACTGGATCGCCTGCACCCCGGAGGCGATGCACATGGTGATGTGGCAGATGTCTGACCGCACGATCCCGCGGTCGGTGCGGTTCATGCAGGGCTTCGGCGTCCACAGCTTCCGGCTCATTAACGCCGAGGGTCAGTCAACCTTCGTCAAGTTTCACTGGACGCCGGTCCTCAACATGCAGTCGGTGGTGTGGGATGAGGCGGTCAAGCTGAACGGTGCCGACCCCGACTATCACCGCCGCGACCTCTACACCTCGATCCGCGACGGCGAGCATCCCGCGTGGGAACTCGGCGTCCAGCTTTTCACCGAGGATGAGGCGGCGGCTTTCGACTTCGATCACCTCGATTCGACCAAGATCATCCCTGAGGAGGTCGTGCCACTTCGCACGATCGGACGACTGGTACTGGACCGAAACCCGGCCAATGTGTTCGCTGAAACTGAGCAAGTCGCCTATTGCACACAGAACATGGTGCCCGGCATCGACTTCTCGGATGATCCGCTGCTGCACGGGCGTAATTTTTCATACCTCGATACGCAGCTCAGCCGGCTCGGATCGACCAACTTTCACCAGATCCCGATCAATGCCCCGAAGTGCCCGTTCGCCAACATGCAGCGCGACGGCCATATGCAGACGCACCCGCAGGCGACCCGCGTCGCCTATACGCCAAGCCTGATCGACCCCTCCGGCCCGCGCGAAAGCCACACCGAGGGCTTCCGCAGTTTCCCCGCCGCGGTCGAGAAACCGAAGGCGCGCGTGCGCTCGGCGACGTTTGGCGACCACTACAGTCAGGCACGGCAATTCTTCATGAGTCAGACCGAACCCGAGCAGGACCATATCGTCGCCGCGCTGGTCTTCGAGCTGAGCAAGGTCGAGTTGCCGATCATCCGCTCGACGATGCTCGGTCACCTCGTGCGGATCGACGTCAGCCTCGGCGAGCGGGTCGCGGCGGGGCTCGGCCACCGGGGCGAGATCGTGCCCGCGCCGACCGATATCCCGGCGCGCACCGACTTGGCTGTATCGCCCAAGCTCAGCATCATCGGGCAGGGCCCGCCCACCCTCGTCGGTCGCTTGGTCGGCGCGCTGGTCACCGACGGCGCCGACAGTAAGGTCGTCGGCGGCCTGATCAAGGCAGCGAAGGCGGCGGGTGCCTCGATCAAGATCGTCTGCCCGCGCCTTGGCGGCGTCGTCCTCGACGACGGCAGCACGCTTGCCGCCGATTTTCAGATGGCGGGCGCGCCATCGGTACTGTTCGACACCGTCGCCGTTATCGCGTCGGAAGCGGGAACGACGGCGCTGCTCGGCGAGGCGGCAGCAGTGTCCTGGGTCCACGACGCCTTCGCGCATTTGAAGGTCATCGGCCACACCGCCGCCGCTCAGCCGCTGCTTGATGCGGCAGGTGTCGAGCCCGATGCGGGGATCGTCGCGCTGGCCAAGGGCGGCGACGCCGCGACCCTGACCGACACGGCTGCAGCGGGGCGCATCTGGGCGCGCGAGCCGAGCGTGCGAACCGTCTATTGATAGCCCAATTTATGGCGCAGCGGCACTGACGGCAATGTGGCTGGCCGTCGACAAGATCACCGTGCCCGCATTGCAGCGTGCGGCCTGCTGGCCGCGCGTCGTGGTCGCGGTACCGGCGCGCGACGAGGCCGCCAACATCGCCATGTGCCTTACGGCGCTGGCCGTTGCGGCGCGACGGTCTGGTGGTGCGCCCGTCACTGAGGCCGAATTATCGCGGCGCTGGACCTGCGCGCAGCACGTCGAGGCGATAATCCTGTCGCCGCTCTTGCTGCCTGACAGTGGCCCGGTCGCGAGTTGCCGCGATGAAGCTGGGCACCGCGCTGTCACCGGTCTGCGGGTAATCCGGCGTCGGCCCCAGCCAGTGCACGAGGCCGCGGGGCGCCCTGCGTCCGTCCGATTACCCGACAATTCCAATAGTCGCCGGAGGCAGTGATACGTCGCACTTGCAGGAAACGTGACCGGACGCCGCGCCGTCCTGCACCCAACGATCGCGCAATCGAAGTGTTCAATTTGAAAGTGGCGATCAGGATACTGTGGCGGCAAGTGCAGCCGTCAATAAACTGGCCACTATCTCCACGTTGGCTGCGCCTTCGAGGAGATCTTGCCGAATCTCCAGCTCAACGTACGGTCGGTCGGTGTCAAAGGCATGACGGGGCACGGTATGGTCGGTCGCGTCCATCCTGTACGGTTCGTTGTCGCCGATCGTCAGCTCGGTATACCGAGTTAGCCAATCGAGCAGACGGCGGGCGAACGCATCATTGTGCCCGGCGTGCAGCACACCGAGATGCCAGGGACGCGCGCGGCCGGCGAGAACCGGTGTGAAGCTGTGTAGCGAAACGAGAACGTCCGAAGCTGGCCGGCCTGCCAGTGCCGACCCTACGGCGAACTGATAGGGCTCGTGAATTTCGGCCACGCGGACGCGCCGGGCGGCGGGATCGAGGCCGACATTGCCCGGAATAGCGGTGCCGTCGCTCTCGGCAGGTATCGCGGCCGCCGCTGCCGGATCGCGGTTGCAGTCGATCACGAGCCGCGAATAGCGCTGGCGCACGAACACGGCGTCGAGGCGCGCGGCAAGACTTCGGCCGAGCGCGTCGACCCCAATATCCCAGCCAATATGCCGTGCAAGATCATGGGCGGCGACGCCCAACGTCCCGAGCGCCGACGGAACAAGGTTACCGGCATGATCGCCGATCAGCAGCAGCCTCGACGAACCGTCAGGATTAACGATTTCGACCGGCGGAAGATCGTCAGCTCCCAGCAGACGTGGCCGGGCGGTCACGCGTGATCGGCCGCCAAAACGCGTCGAGATTCCTGCTCGCCTTCCGGCACGACATCGACTTCGACCTTCAGAGTTTGCCCGCCGGGGGCAAGAATGATGCCGTCGATCGGCGCGACGTCGGAGTAATCGCGGCCGGTGGCGAGTACGATATGGTCGTTCTGAGCCACCACCGCGTTGGTAGGATCGAAACCGATCCAGCCGCGCTCCTCACCGCACCAGAGTGAGACCCACGCGTGCGTAGCGTCGGCACCTGCAAGCCGTGGTCGGCCGGGCGGCGGATTGGTGCGCAGATAGCCGCTGACATACGCCGCCGGCAGCCCGAGGCCACGCAGCCCCGAGATCATGATGTGCGCGAAATCCTGGCAGACCCCGGCGCGCGCCTCGAAAGCTTGCGCCGCTGGGGTCGAGACGGTCGTGATGTTTGGGTCGTAGGTGAAGTCGGCGTAGATACGCTCCATAAGCTCGCAGGCGGCGGCTTGTATCGGGCGGCCGACGGCGAAGCTGGCGCGCGTATAGTCGGTGATAGCCGCAATGGGCGGCGTCCGCCGCGTCGGATAGAGGTACGCCGCAGGGCTATCGGCCTCTAACGCGGTCGTTCCGAACGCGGCGGTCCGAACGTCTTCCCAAGCCGCACCGTCGAACAATTGCCGGCCTTCGCCCGCCTCGACATCGACGCGAGACTGAGCGTCGATGACCAGTGCGTCGTGCTCACGGTCGATGACGATGGTCTGGGTGCGTTCGCCGAACGGCCCGCGACCGACAACGATGCTGGCGGGTTCAGGCAGAACGCGGACCGCGCTGTCGAGCAACGTCTGCGTCAGCGACGTCCCGGGGGTTAGCCGCAGTACGCAGCGCGCGAAACCTACCGGCTGTTGATAGGCGTAAGTCGTGCAATGGCGGATCGTGTAGATCATCCCATGCTGGCGAGCTTGATCGTCGGTACGGCCTTGGCTCCCTGCAGAAAGTAGCGGTCGGCAATCGCCCCCGACAGACGCATCAGCATCTGTTCAAAGCGCAGGATGGTCGCGACCGTCAGCGCTGCCGCTTCGCTGGTTTCGACCTCGGTGGCGAGCGGCAGCAGGATGCGCTCCTGTTCTTCGAGCATACCGTCGTCGAGCAGGGCCGGAAGCGCCCGCAAATGATCTTTGAGCGTCTGGACCTGAAAGGCTAGCGCGCGGGTATTGAAGCAGTCGAGCACGACCATATCGCGCACCGGGACCAGCGCCAGCCCTACAAGATAGCGCGCGCGATAGGTGATCTGGCCGTCGACGAGGTCTAGCAGCAGATCGAGATCATCAGTGGTGGCACCGTCGTGCGCGAAGGTTCGGGCCATTCGGCAGGCGTTGATGCCGCGCTCGACGCGACGGCCCATGTCGAGGAAGCGCCAACCGGCGACGCGGTTCATGTTCTCCTGCGACAGTCCCGACAGCGCCGCGAGAATTTGCAGCGCATGCTCAGTCTGCTGAAGCGCCTCAGCTTCGGACGCCGGCGCACGGCCGGCTGCGGCAAGTTCGGTCTCGAGGTCGACAAGCAGCGTCCAAAAATCTGCTGACAGTCGCTCGCGCATGCTGGCGGCGGTGCGGCGCGCGGCACGCACAAGATAGATCACTGAACCATAGGCTGCCTGATCGCGCAGCGTGTCGCGCGCCGCCGCAAGCGATCCGCCGCCGCGCGCGGTCTCGTCCAAGGCGCCCCAGTCGATCAACAATTGCTGCAGCAGCGCCAGCGTCTCGCCGCTGCTGTGGATCGCGGACTCGGACGCCATCAGGCTGGTGCACAAGCTGCGCGCCAGCCGCAGTGTCGCCTCGGCCCGCTCGATGTAGCGGCCTAGCCAGAACAGATTGTCGGCGGCGCGGCTGGGCAGATGGCCGAGGATGCGGCGAACGCGCACGTCGTCTTTGCTCGCCATCAACGTCGTGGTGCGCGTAACGGGCTGATTGTCGATCACCCACACATCGGCGGTCCGCGCGCCATCGCCCATTGAGATCGCGCGAACGTCGCTACGTTCCGAGGTGCGGCAGAAGCCGCCGGGCATGATGCGGAAGCCGTCGGGCGTCCACGCCGCATAGACGCGCAGGACGAACGGCGCCGCCTGAAGGCGGTCGTCGCGCAGGACCGGCATCGTCGACAGCCGGACCACCTCCTGCCCGACGAAGTCGCCGGGGCGGTCGCGCAATTGCGCGACAACCGTCGCGCGGGCCTCGGGCGACAGGCTGGCAATCAGTCGCGGCCGAGACGATGCGTGGTCGCCGTCGAAAGTGTTGAACGCCGGCGCGATGACCAGCTCGTCGAGGTCGCGCTCGACTCGCTCGCATGCGTTGGGCTGGCCGCACCACCAGGTCGCGACATTGGGCAACTTCAGTCCTTCGCCAAGAACGAGGCGGCACAACCGGGGCAGGAAGCCCAGCAGTGCCTTCGATTCCATCACGCCGGTACCGGGCATGTTGACCATCGCGACGCCGCCGGCACGAACCGCCTCGAGGATACCGGGGGTACCGAGGCGCGATGCGCCGTTGAGTTCGAGCGGATCAAGGAAGTCGGCATCGACGCGGCGCAGGATCACGTCGGCGCGCTTCAACCCGCCAATTGTCCGGACATAAACCCGACCGTCGCGCGCGATCAGGTCTGCCCCCTCGACGAGCAGGAAGCCCAGATAGCGCGCGAGATGCGCCTGCTCGAAATAGGTTTCGCTAAACGGTCCGGGACTGAGCAGACAGATGCGCGGTTGGCTGCGGTCGGCGCTGGCGGCGAGCCCTTCGCGCATGGCGTCGAAGAACGGCGCGAGGCGCTCGACATTCATTGCGTTGTAGAGCGCGGGATACGCTCGCGACAAAACGAGCCGGTTCTCAAGCGCGTAGCCCGCCCCCGACGCGGCCTGGGTGCGGTCGCCCAAGACCCACCACCGGCCGTCGGGACCGCGACCCAGATCGACCGCATATAGCGGCATATGCCGGCCGCCCGGCGGCTTGACGCCACGCATCGCGCGGACGAAGTCGAGACTGCCAGTTAGCGCAGCGGCAGGCAGCGCGCCGCTAGCGACCAGCTTTGCCTCGCCGTAGATGTCCTGCAAAATCGCCTCGATAAGCGTGGCGCGCTGCTCGACCCCAGCAGCGATCTGCGCCCATTCGCGCTGTCCCAGGATCAACGGCAGCGGGTTGAGTGGCCAGCTGCGCTCGGTTTCCTCGCCATAGACGCGGTAAGATACACCGGTATCGCGGATGTGCCGCGTCGCAAGATCGAATCGGCTGCGCGACTCGGCGGGCGAGTACTCGGCGAACCCTGCGAGGAAATTAAGCCAGTCGGTGCGTGGCCGTCGCATGACGTCGAACAGTTCGTCGGGAACGCCGGGCAGTGTTTTGTAGTCGCGCAGCCAAGCCGAAAGGCGAAGCGCCGCCGCAGGCTCCAGATCGGCCCGAGGGCCCGGCGATACGGCGGCGTCAACGGCCATACGGTCGGCGCAGGTCGAGAGTTAGCGGGAACTCGTTCGTACGTTCTGTACGTGGCGGCTTGATGATACCCGGCGTGTGGCCATGTTCGTCGAAGCGCGCCTTGCGCCGCGCCTGCGCCTCATAAGCATTGACCGGGAACGTCTCGTAGTTGCGGCCGCCAGGGTGAACGACGTAGTACACACAGCCGCCTATAGAGCGGCCATATGCTCGGTCGATGATGTCGAAAGTCAGCGGCGCATCGACGGGTCGCGTCGGGTGCAGCCCACTGCGCAGCTTCCACGCCTTATAGCGGACACCCGCAACTGCCTCCCCCGAACTGCCGGTGGCGGTCATCGGCAGCATCCGGCCGTTACAGGTTATGACGTGGCGTTCAACGTTGAAGCCTTCAACGCGGACTTGCAGCCGCTCTACCGAGGAATCGACGAAGCGTACGGTACCCGAGTTAGACCCTTCCTCACCCATCACGTGCCAGGGTTCGAGGGCGTGACGCAGTTCAAGCAACACCGGGCCGCGCTGGACGCTGCCATGGACTGGGAAACGGAACGCCAGCTGCGCCTCGTACCAGCGCGTGTCGAAGGCATAGCCGGCGCGGTTGAGGTCGGCGAGGACCTCCTTAAAGTCGTTCCAGACGAAGTGCGGCAGCATAAACCGGTCGTGCAGCCCAGTGCCCCAGCGCACCAGACCGCCATCCTGCGGCGCGCGCCAGAACCACGCGATCAACGCGCGGACCAGCAGCTGCTGCGAAAGGCTCATCCGCGCATCGGGCGGCATCTCGAAGCTGCGAAACTCGACGAGCCCAAGACGTCCGGTCGGCCCGTCGGGCGAATACAACTTGTCGATGCAGATTTCGGTCCGGTGCGTGTTGCCGCCGACGTCGGTCAGCAGGTTGCGCAGCAGGCGATCGATCAGCCACGGTGCCGGACGCCTCGCCTTTGGGCCGGGGATCATGCTCAAGGCGATTTCGAGCTCGTACAGCGTGTCGTGTCTGGCTTCGTCGACGCGCGGTGCTTGGCTGGTCGGCCCGACGAATAGTCCGGCGAACAGATATGACAGTGCCGGATGCCGCTGCCAGTAGATCAAAAGGCTCTTGAGCAGGTCGGGGCGGCGCAGGAACGGCGAGTCGGCAGGGCTCGCACCGCCGACGACTACATGGGCACCCCCGCCGGTGCCCGTATGACGGCCGTCGATCATGAACTTGTCCGCACCCAGCCGCGTGGCGCGCGCGTCCTCATAGACGCCGTTGGTGATATCGACTGCCTCGCGCCACGTCGCCGCCGGCTGGATGTTGACCTCGATCACGCCTGGGTCGGGGGTAATCTTCATGCTGCTTATCCGCGGGTCGTCAGGGGGCGGATAGCCTTCGATGCGAATCGGCAGGCCGTCGGCGGCAGCAGCGATGTGTGCGACGAGCTCGAGATAATCCTCGAGGCGCGCGACTGGCGGCATGAACACGTACAGCGTGCCGTCGCGCACCTCGACGTTGAGCGCGGTGCGGACGTGGACCGGTTTGCGCCGGCGGGTCACGGGCGGCGCGACGGGGGCGAGCTCGCCATAATCAGGCAGCGGACCGCGTTCAACCGACGGATCGAGCGGCACTATGTGCGGGTAATCGCGGTCGGCGAGCGTCGGCAGCGTGTCGAGCGGCAGTCGTAGGCCGAGCGGCGAGTCGCCGGGAACAACGAAAAGCCCTTCGCGCGTGAACGTCCATGCCTCCGACAGCCAGCCTTCGCCCTCCACCTTGCCGAAGCTACGTCGCAGCGGCAGGACATAGCCGACGGTCTTCGACAGGCCGTCCTGCATCGCGCGGCGCAGGCGCCGCCGCGCGGCGGGCTCGTCGGTCGTCGCCGCGTTCAGCTCAACCCCGGCGGGTAGGTCGCCCTCGGCCTTGATGAAGTGCAGCGCATCCTCGCGCGCCGGGATCACCAGCACCGGATCGATGCCGAGACGCATCGCCAGCTGCGTAATCAACGCTTCGGCATCGGCGATCGTCGCGCCGGCCTCGACGCGCAGCGGATCGACAGTGGCTTCCGGCCACACCGGCAGCCCGTCGCGCCGCCAATAGAGACCCAACGCCCAACGCGGCAGAGGTTCGCCGGGATACCATTTGCCCTGACCGTAATGCAGCAGCCCGCCGCATCCGAAGCGTTCGCGCAAGCGCTCGCGCAGCGCCTCGGCGATGATTGGCTTGGTCGGCCCCGAAGCGTCGATGTTCCACTCGTCCGCTTCGAAATCGTCGATCGACACGAAGGTCGGCTCGCCGCCCATTGTCAGCCGGACGTCCTGCGCCTGCAGATCGGCTTCGACCTGCTCGCCGACGCGATCGAGCGCGTCCCAGTCAGCGTCCTCGAACGGCCGCGTGATGCGGATCGGCTCGACCAGCCGCGACACGCTCATCGCGAAATCGAAGTGGTCCGCCGGGTGGCTTGATCCGCCGGTAATCGCGGCGGCGGAGCGGTGGTGCGGCGCGGCGGCGAGCGGGATATGGCCTTCACCACACAAGAGCCCCGACGTCGCGTCGAAGCCGATCCATCCCGCGCCCGGGATATAGACCTCTGCCCAGGCGTGGAGATCGGTAAAGTCGGTGCGCGTCCCCTGCGCGCCGTCGACGGGGTCAATATCGGCCCTGAGCTGGATCAGGTAGCCCGACACGAAGCGCGCGGCGAGGCCCATTCGACGCAGCAGCTGGACGAGCAGCCACGCGCTGTCGCGGCACGAACCGAGCGCCAGCGCCAGTGTCTCGTCCGGGGTCTGGACCCCGGCTTCCATCCGCACGGTATAGCTTACGAGGCGCGAGATCCGTTCGTTGATCCCGACGATGAAGTCGACGGTACCTTGGCCCGCGGGCCGCAGGTCCTCGAACAACGCTTCGAGCGCGGGCCCACCATCGTCGACCTGCAGATAGGGCGACAGGTCGTTCGTCAGCTGCGCCGGATAGGCAAAAGGCAGCGTAACCGCATAGGGTTCGACAAAGAAGTCGAACGGATTGATCACCACCATCTCGGCGGTCATATCGACAGTGATGCTGAGTTCGTTTGTCGGCTCCGGAAACACAATTCGCGCCAGCCAGTTGCCGTGCGGATCTTGCTGCCAGTTGATGAAATGCTCCGCCGGAGTCACCTTCATCGAGTAGCTGGGGATGCGGGTCCGTGTATGCGCCGCCGGCCGCAATCTGATGACATGCGGTCCGAGAGTTACGGGCGCATCATAGCGATACCGGGTAACATGACTGAGCGCGGCGACGACCGACAGGTTAGTCTCCAGACCTGTTTCAAGTGGCTACCCTAGCAATGGCTCCAAACATAGCAACGCGCTACGGTAGGCTCCGCACCTCGTCGGTATGGACCTTAAAGCCGTTAAGAAAGACCGGACCGAAGGTCGTGGTCAACGCGGTGTCGGTCGCGTCGCGGCCTTGCGCCATCAGGATGCGGCCGATGCGCGGCTGATTGTGTCGGGCATCGAAGACATGCCAGCCGCCCCCGAGATAGACGTCGAACCAAGCATGGAAGTCCATAGCGGAAGGCGCCGGCGGCACCCCGATATCGCCCAGGTAGCCGGTGCAATAGCGCGCCGGGATGTTCATGCAGCGGCACAGCGTGATCGCGAGATGCGCGAAGTCGCGACATACGCCGACCTGCTGCTCATGCCCCTCGTATGCCGTCCGCGTCGGGTCGGCATGTTCATAGCCATAGGTCATCCGGCGATGGGCATAGTCGACGATCGCCTGAACCCGGCCCCAGCCGGGCTCGATATGGCCAAACAGGTACCAGGCCAGCCCCGACATACGATCGGTTTCGCAGTAGCGGCTGCCCAGAAGATAGACCAATATGTCGTCGGGTAAATCAGCGACCGGGTGCTGAACCGCGTCGGGCGATTGGCGGTCGGGCTCCCCGCTATCCTCGACAACAATGTCGCAGCTCAGTGTCGTGTTGCCGAACGGTAGCGTCATCCGCGTGCAAACATTCCCGAAACTGTCGATGTAGTCATGGCTGGGCAGCTCTGGATGGATAATCACGTGCTGCGGCGTCCGCAGGTCGGCGAGCCGCGACGGGTGGACCTTTAGCATCGCCGTCATCGCGGTCGGGGCATTGACGCCTAGTATGATCTCGTAGCCGGCGCGGATCAGCATCGCGGACCTTTTCGAAGCGGGCACAAGCTGACCGCGCACCGTAGACAGTGTAAGATGCGTGCTCCGCCCGCAACCCGAAGGCTTGAAAGCCCGAGATGCGTCGATCCGGAAAGCGATGCGCAGGGTGCGCAAAAACGAGAGCCGCCTCACATGCTTGGGGCGAGCGCGCGCTGGTCGTCGCTAATCGCTACAGGGTGATGCCTGACTTCGTCCATTCGGGGGGCCATTGCCATCGGCTGGGCCAAAGATCGAAGTCCGCGCCAGCCCAAACCGTGCTGTCTTCCATGGCGAAAAACACGAATCGTGGTGAGTCTGGCCAGCCGTGCCAGTCTCTTTCCCGGACAATCCAGCGCCTGCCAGCGACGTCGGCCAGTCCGATCGTCAACTCGCCGAAGCGGCCGATCAATTGATCCAGATCAAGCGCGCGCATTTCGACAGTCGTCGGGATACGCCAGGCAATCGCGACACGACGGCAGAGTCTAAAGTTGCGAGCAAAGCGGATATCGTCGGCGATACTCTGTCCGAAACCATCCGGTGCGACGGAATGACCGTCGATGCCGATTAAAAACCGCAGGAAGCTGATTGCTGAGCCGCGCATGCTCCATCATTGAGCCACTTCGATTTGCTCGCAAGCCAAGACCTGAGTTCCGTCGCCAAACGCCATCGGCGCAGACGAGCCCCATCGCACGCTGTGCCGATACTGACACCCGCAGTTCGTAGGACTCTAGTGTGGCGCATTGGTCGCGGGTGCGTCGGGCGCAAGTTCGGACAGGCCATATTGGCGTGCGATCATTCCCAAGACTTCGGCTTCCGGCTTATTGCGTACGGCAGCGTCGAGATGCTCCGCGTCCTCGCCAACCAGATAGCGGAGCCTAGACGTGCCGTCGGTCGCTGCCGCAAAGATTGCGGTGGCAACATCATCGGAGCTGACCAGTTCACCCGACGCGATTATCCGGTCGCGGTTCGCAACTATCCTGCCGTAAAGATTTTCATACGCTTCGATCCCCCCACCCGCAGCTGTCAGTCGATCCGCCACTTTGTGGAAGCCACTGTCGACGCCGCCGGGCTCGATTAGCTTGACGCTAATGCCGACGGCACGGAGTTCGTACCAGATCGATTCGAAAAAGCCTTCTAACGCGAACTTGCTCGAGATGTAGAGCTCCGAAGTCGGTAGTCCGACCTTCGCGCCTGCCGAGCTGGTTACGAGCACCAAGCCTTGCCCCCGAGTCCGAAAGCCGGGCAGCACGGCACGCAGCACGTTCATCGCGCCGAAGACATTTACCGCAAACTGGTTCTGGATCTGGTCGGACGAAATCGCTTCGAACGCACCGTACTGACCATATCCGGCATTCGACAGAAGGGCGTCAATCTGACCGAACCGCGCCGTCGCGGTGGCTACGGCCTGCGAACATTGGCCCACATCGCGAACGTCGAGCGGTGCGATGATGAGGTGGTCCGACTCTACTAGGCCGTGGGGGGCCTGCATGTCGGGCATCGTCGCAAGAACGTTCCAGCCCTCACGCTCAAATCGCTTCGCCGCTGCACGGCCGATGCCTGATGAGGCACCCGTGATCAGGATCGTCTTTGCCACTCTGCTTCCCCTTCGTCAGACAGGACGCAGAGGCACCGAAAAGCCCCATCGGCACCGCGACTGAAGGATGATGATTGCGAAATGGAGCGCGTCCATCGCAAACTAACGAACCGGAGACGTCCGACCACACCGGACGCGCGCGGGCCTTGACCAAGGCTTGTCAGGGTCGGGGGAGCTTGCTGATGAAGCCGAGCACAGCTTTCATAGACTGCCACCGCGGCGTGCCTGCTCCCGTGCGCTCGTCAATTTGAAGCGCGGCCTCTTCCAGTCGGCTCTCGGCGCTGGCCCACCGCGTCGATGCCCGCCGCCACCTCAGCGGCGGTCGAATTGAAGCCAAACTGAGTGACGATAAGCTCGGCAAGTCTCCTACCGCGGCGGTGCGGCGAGGTGAGCGTGCAGAAAGGCGTAGGTGCGCGCGTTTGCAGAGGTGGCGGCGCGGGCATCATAGTGCGCGCCGGTGTGGCGAGCGAATGCGTGCGAGCAGCCGGGGTAGAAATGGATCTCTACGTTGGGATTGTCGCCTAGCTCGGCTTTGATAGCGGCTTGCGCGTCGCGCGAGATGAACTCGTCGTCCTCGCCGAAGTGCATGAGCAGCGGTGCTTCGACGCGGTCAGCCTCGCCCAGATGCTGGTCGGTGCCGCCGCCGTAGTAGACGACCGCCGCGTCGACATCGGTGCGGGCAGCGGCCAGAAAGCTCATCAGCCCGCCAAGACAAAAGCCCATGACACCAACGCGACCGCTGGCGCCGTCTAGCCCACGCGCTGCAGCGATGACCGCCTCGACGTCACGGATCCCACGGTCGAGATCGAAGCTGTTGTAAAGCTCGAAGCCGCGCTTCCAGTCGGCATCGTTCCATGAGTTGAGGTCGAGGCCCGGCGCATCGCGCCAGAACAGGTCGGGCGCCACTGCGATAAATCCGCGCGCCGCGAGCTCGTCGCAGGTCGCGCGGATGTCGCGGTTCACCCCAAAAATCTCCTGGAGCACGACGACGACGGGCGCCGGCTGCGCTGCGGGGCACGCGACATAGGTGGTGAAGTTCCCGTCCGGGACATCGATCTGCATGATCCTCTCCTTGCGTCAAGGTACGAGCACGACCAGCGGTTTGCCCTTCTCGACCACATAGGTGGCGAGTTCCGCGCTGGGCGCCATTCCAGTGTTCCGCGCCGCGTGAACGGTGCCGGCGGGGATGAACAAGACCTCGCCCGTGTCGTAGCGGCGCCAGGTCCCGCCCGCGACCTGATACTCGAGCGGCCCGGCCAGGATGTAGATGATCTCCTCGCCCGGATGCATGTGGGGCGGCGCCAGTGCGCCCGGCGGGAAGTCGATCCGCGCCTGGACCGTCTCGCGCCCGGCGATGCCGAGGTCATGGCGCTGCAAGTCGGTACGCGTGACCTGCGGTGCCGCTGCTGGGGCAGCGGCGAGCGCGGCGAGCATTGCCGCCGCCCTGATCGTCGTGTCGATGGTCATAGGTTCTCCTTCGCCTGTCGAGTTAGCTGCTCAGCGTCCGCTGCTTTCCGCGAGCGGCCCCGACCAGCGTGCGGACTGCGAGGCCCGCTATGACGTTGGACGTGGGCGCCAGCAGGGCCATGGCGACTGTCTCGGCGACGGGCCGGGTTGTGCGTCGGCGAAGTGGGTGGCGGTTGCTGCCGACGCTGTCAGCGGGAAGCTGACCACACACCACGACACGCGGAACGGACAGCAGTGCGCCAGCCGACGCAGGCGGCCGAGCAATACGGCTAGCCGCCACTGGACGCTGAGACCGGTCAGACCCATCGCCGACCCGGAACAGCGCGATGGGCAGGTACTCCAGCCGGCGGGATCCCGAAGAGCCAGTTATGTCGCCAGCGTCTCGCTCGACCTGCGAAGCGAGGATGAGGGCAGCGGCCATGACCCGCGCGTGCCCCTCACCGCCGTCGACGAAAAGTTTTTGCAGGTGCATCGCTCTGGCAGCGACCGCCAACAGGTTGAACAGGTCGTCCGTCGTCGGCGCCGCGACGCTACTGGCGGACGCGGAAATTTCGATGGCGTATGCGGCCATGGCAGTCCCCTCCGATCGCTCGTGTTATTGCGCAGGGCTTGACGCGGCCTGGCGCGAAACCCCCACCTCGCGCCAAGTGCTTCACGAGATGTCTGCAATGTGGCAGGGAGCGGGGCGGCCATGACCCCGCGCGCCTCCATCGTGCTGCCGCTGACGGCGGTCATTGCCGCTCTGCCGGCGGAGGTGATGGCAGCCCCCTCGACACCGCGCTTCAGCATCCCGGCCTCGCGCCTGTCGTCGGCGCTGACCGTCCTGGCGCGGCAGGCGGGCATCGACGTCCTGTTCGCCGACACGCTGGTCGGCGACCGCGTCGCCCCAGCGCTGCGCGGCAAGATGACGGTCGACGCCGCGCTGGTGTCACTCCTCGATGGTTCGGGCCTGACCTTCCGCCGCACGTCCGACGGCGCCATCGTGATCGCCGCGATGCCCGCCGCCGCGCCGCCGCCAAAAGCGGACGAGGCCATCCCCGAAATCCTCGTCATCGGCCGGCGCGCGCAGAATGGCGACATTCGCCGCACTCAAGGCGACATCCAGCCCTATCAGGTGTTCACCAATCGCGAGATCGAGGACTCCCACGCCGGCTCAATCGACAGTTTCAGTCGAACGCGCCTACCGGCCAACGCGCAGATCATTTCGCCCGCACAGAATCTGCGCAGGGGGCAGGGCTCGACGCGGTCGGAGATCAACCTGCGCGGCCTCGGCGCCAACCAGACTTTGCTCCTGGTCGATGGACGGCGGATGCCCGACGTGCCCGCGATCGACCTCATCAACCAGCAGCCTGACGTCAACGGCATCCCGATCAACCTGATAGACCGGATCGAAGTGCTGACCGCGAGCGCGGGCGGCATCTACGGCATTGGTGCCACCTCGGGTGCGCTCAACGTCGTGCTGCGCCACGATTATGAGGGCGGCGAGGTCGCGATGACGACCGGCATCACGACCCGGGGCGACGCTTTCGAGGAACGGCTGTTCGGACGCTTCGGCATCTCAGCTAATGGTGGCCGCAGCGGGCTGATGGTCGCGGTCGGCCAATCGCGCGCAGACGCGCTGCGCTTCGGCGACCGCAACTATTTCCGCCGGGCGCGGGAACGCGCGCTGGCGAACAGCCCGGCCGAATTTCTAGGCGAGTTTCCAATCGGCAACTCGGTCAACATCTTCAGCAGGACGCCACTGGTCTTTAATGCGGACCGCGGCGGCGCGGCGCTCGGCTCGACCCGCACCACTTTGCCTCTCGGGCTGGACGACGACCCAGCGCGCCGAGACGCGCTGCTGCTAGCTAATGCCGGAATGACCCAGCTCGATCCCGGCGGCGGTGGCGCAAAAGCCACGATCACCAGCCAGCCCGAGACGCGCGCAATCTTTCTCGATGCGCGGCACGATTTTGGCGGCGGCTTCATCGCGTTCGGCAATTTCCTCGACACACGCAACACCGGCCGGACGGTGGCAGGTGTCCAGTCGAACCCCTTTACGTCGTCGCTATCCGCATCTGACCCGCGCAACCCGTTTCAGCAGGAGATCTTCGTCACGGAACCGTCCGATTTCACGGTCAATTCTGTAAATCGGATCGAGGTCAGGCGCTATACGCTCGGACTGATCGCGCCGCTGCCGGGGGGGTGGCGCGCCAATATCGAGTATAGCGGCGGCGGGGCGAAATCGCGCTTCGAACAGAATGCTGGGACCGAGACGCTGCTCGGCCCTCGCCGCAACCGCTTCGACGATGGCACGCTGCGGGTCGCTGGTCCGGTCGCAACGCTGCCGGGCGGGCCGTTGACCCTAAGCTTTCTTGGCGAGGCGCGGCGCATCGTGACGGAGGCAAGCGAACTGGCTCAGACTTTCGACACGTTCAGCTTTTCAAGCGATTATCCACGTCTCGAACAGCGCGTCCTGTCCTTGTATGGCGAGGCTCGCGCGCCGCTGCTCGGTGCGCGCGGCTTTCTTAGCGAGCTTGAGTTTCAACTCGCGGTACGGCAGGACTGGACGCGGACGATCCTTCCCGGCTCCAAGACCCTTTTCGGAACCGAACTGCCGCCGTTCATCACATTCAGCGGCACCCCGGCGTACACTGTAGGAACCCGTTTTTCGCCGCTACCAGGCCTGCTCGTGCGCGCCAGTATCGGTACCGGCTCCCTGCCGCCGACCGCCAATCAGATCGGGCGGTTTACGGCAGTCGGGGAGGACTATCGGGGTGACCCCCGGCGCGGCGGCCGGACGATCGGCTCCGAAGGCGCGGTGACGTTCCTAGACGGCGGCAACCCTGACCTGCTGCCTGAGCGCGCCCGCAGTTTTCTGTTTGGCGTCGTCGTGACCCCTGCTGGCGATCATGGGCCGCGTCTGTCGATCGACTATACCCGCATCAACAAGCGCAACGAAATTCAGTCATTCCCCTTCTTCGACGTTGATACCTTGATCGCCGAAGAGGCGAAGTATCCACGCCGGGTCATCCGCGGCCCGTTGACCGCGGCGGACAGGGCGTTGGGCTTCACCGGCGGCCCAATCCAGACGCTCGACTTCAGCCTGCTCAATCTCGGCCGGACGCGCATCGATGCAGTCGACGTCACGCTGGATTACCCGTTCGAACTGCCGCGACTGGGCGGATTCACCGCCTATCTGAAGGCGACATGGGAGCCGCACTATCGGCAGCAACTCGTCGACGGCAGCCCCTTCATCGAGCGTGTCGGCTCTTCGGACGGGCCGCTGGAGCTACGCGGCAATGCCGGCGTCGACTGGTCAAGCGGGCCGTGGTCGGCCGGGATCAATGCGCAATTCTACAGCAGCTACATGATCACCAACGCCTATGTCGAGACGATCAACAACCCCCTGCTCCTGAGCTTTAACGGCATGGAGCGCATCCCTGCGCAGGTCTACGTCGACCTGTCGGGCCGTTACCGCGTTCGCGACGGCAGCGCCATCGTGCCACGCGGTACCGAGGTGCGTGTCGGCATCATCAACCTGTTCGACCACCGTCCGCCGACCATCGCAGACCTCTATTCCTCGGGCGCGAGCTATTACGGCGATCCGCGACAGCGGCGGGTCGAGGCGACGCTAGCGGTGCCGTTCGGAAAATAATCTGTCCGGACGGCGGGATCGGTACCATTGAGCCGTTCAAGTGGATGAACATCAATTCCGCCTCTTCGCTGGAACAGATACAGCAGTTCCTCGGACATGACGACATCGCCACAACCATCAAATATTACGCCCGATACAGCCCCGAGTTTCTGCGCAAGGCGGCCAACGCAATCAGCTGGTAGGTTCGCATTGAACCTTCGACCCCTGCCCATTTCGGCGTCTGGAGCTACCTAGTCGTTGTAAATAATGGTGCACCGGAAGGGATTCGAACCCCTGACCCCTGCCTTCGGAGGGCAGTGCTCTATCCAGCTGAGCTACCGGTGCGTGGGCATGGTCCCTAGCAGGGCAAGGCTTACTTGGGAACCGGGGTGTAGGGGACGAACTTGCCGAGGCCGCACGAGGCGCCGGTGCGGATGCCGCCGCCCTGGACGATGACGGTGATGATGTCGACCGAGCACAGCTGGTTGATCGAGGTCGAATAGCTGAAGGCGCGCTCGAACCCCAGCTGGGGGCAGCTGAAGGGCAAAGTGTTTCGCAGCACGCTGCCGTCGCGCATCACGAAGTCGATGGTGCGGTCGTCGATCACCTTCGATTCGCGGATGCGGCTGGTCTGGATGCACGACGGGCCGGTCGCGGGCGCGGCGGCGGACTGCTGCCCGGTCGGCGGCGGGGGCACGTTGGCGCGCGGCGCGCCGTCGCGCGCGGTGCAGCCGGCGAGGAGGATCAGCGGGGCGGCGATCAGCAGGGCGGTCTTCATGGGGCGCATCCTTCGGCGGGCTGGCTGAACAACGTCTGACTCACGGCAAGGGGGCCGGGGTCTTGGGCTCGTACGCACACAGCGCGGCGACGGGGCAGCGCCAGCACTGCGGCCGCCGCGCGATGCAGATATAGCGGCCGTGCAGGATCAGCCAATGATGCGCGTGCCGGCGATAGGCCGGCGGGATCACCGCCATCAGCGCATCCTCGACCGCGTCGGGGGTCTTGCCCGGCGCGAGCCCCGTGCGGTTGGCGACGCGGAAGATGTGGGTGTCGACCGCGCACGTCTCCTGCCCGAAGGCGACGTTCAGGACGACGTTCGCGGTCTTGCGCCCGACCCCGGGCAGCGCCTGCAGCGCCTCGCGCGTTTCGGGCACCGTGCCGCCGTACTGCTGCATCAGGATCGCGCTGAGGGCGTGGACGTTCTTCGCCTTGGTGTTGAACAGGCCGATCGTCTTGACGAGGTCGCGGATGCGGTCCTCCCCCAGCGCGACCATCTCGGCCGGGCCGGGAGCGGCCGCGAACAGCGCGGGCGTCGCCTTGTTGACCCCGGCGTCGGTCGCCTGCGCCGACAGCACGACCGCGACGAGCAGCTGGAAGGGGGTGTCGTACAACAGCTCGGTGCGCGGCTCGGGGTCCGCGGCGGCGAGGATCGCGAAGAACTGCTCGGTCTGCTGCGGCGTCATGTCCGCCGCCGTTTCGCCCCCGCGGCGGTTGCTGTCCAGAGCGGGATGCGTATCGTTGCCGGTATGGCGCTCGACCTGACCCTGCGGCCCAACCGCTCGTTCGACCGGCGGCACGCGCGCTGGCTGATCCTGGCGGTCGGCGCGCTGTTCCTGCTCGGCGGGCTGCGCCTGCTGGCGATCGGGGCGTGGCCGGTGGTGCCCTTCATGGTGATCGACGTCGCGCTGCTCGCCTGGGCGTTCAAGGCGAGCTACCGCTCGGGCCGGGCGTTCCAGACGGTGCACCTCGACGAGGCCGCGCTGACGGTGCGCGACGTGTCGGCGAGCGGTACGGCGCGAAGCACGGCGCTGGAGCCTTATTTCGCGCGCGCCCGGCTGGAGGAACTGCCCGCCGACCAGAACCGCCTGTGGGTCGCGTCGCGCGGGCGCAGTGTCGAGGTCGGGCAGTGCCTGTCGCCGCCCGAGCGCGTCGCGGTGCACGGCGTGATCGACACCGAACTGGCGCGCCTGCGCGGCAGCTAGCCCAGCACGTCGGCCATCGCGTAGCGGCCCGGCGACCGCCCGCCGAGCCAGGCCGCGGCGGCGCACGCCCCGCGGGCGAAGATGTCGCGCGACTCGGCGCGGTGGCCGAGCTCGAGGCGCTCGCCGTCGCCGGCGAACAGCACGACATGGTCGCCCGCCGCCGACCCGCCGCGCAGCGACGCAAAGCCGATGTCGCCGCGCCCCCGCTTGCCGTTGCGGTCGAGGTTGCCGGTCGGCGCCTTGATCCCGCGTCCGGCCGCGGCCGCGGCGCCCAGTGCCAGCGCGGTCCCCGACGGCGCGTCGACCTTGTCGCGGTGGTGCAGCTCGGCGATCTCGATATCCCAGTCGGGCCCCAGCGCGGCGGCCGCCTGCTCGACGAGGCGGAGCAGCAGCGTCACCCCCAGGCTGGTGTTCGCCGCCTGCAGGATCGCCACCGACTTCGCCGCGCGGTCGATCGCCTTGTGGTGCGCCGGCCCCAGCCCGGTGGTGCCGACGACCAGCGCCGTGCGCCCGTCGCACACCGCGTCGAGCGTCGCCGCGAGTGCGTCGGGGGTGGTGAAGTCGACCAGCACGTCCGACGCATGCGCCAGCGGCCCGGGGTTGGAGCAGATCGTCAGCCCGCCACCGAGCTTGGTACCGACCGCCGGGTGTCCGGCGCGCTCGATCGCGCCCGACAGGCGCAGCCGCGGATCGGCCGCCACCGCCGCGATCACCGCCTGTCCCATCCGCCCGCCCGCGCCCAGCACGCCGACGCGGATAATCTTGCCTGTCTCTGCCATGCCGCATCAGACACGTGTCGGCCCGGCGTCGCAACATCGGCGTGGGCGGTGTGGCGTCGGCTTGTCTCAAGACTTTGGGGCGATTAGGCTTTCAAGGGCGATCGAGGGAGTTTCACCGCCATGCCGGATGCGCCGATCAAGGGGCCTGCCTCATATTTCCCGGCCATCGAGAAGAAGTACGGCCGCCCGATCGCCGAGTGGCAGGCGATCGTGCGTGCCAAGCTGCCGGCCAAGCACATGGATCTGGTTGCCATGCTGAAGACCGATCACGCAATGGGTCATGGCCACGCGAACGCACTGGTCGCGCACGTGCTGGCCGAGACGAAATAGGCCGCTTGTCCCGCAGCAATCTGCGACGCGGTCGGGTGCCCGACGCTGATCGGCGCCCCGTAAGTTCACACTGAAGCGACGCCTACGCACAGCGCCGTCAGTGTCGCCCGCCTTCGCGAAGATGAACAAGTAAGCGAATTTTACACCCGCGCGGCCTTTGCGAAGTCGCGCGGGGTCTTCGCGACATGTTGCTGCACCGAATGACGCTGAGAAAGATCAGAGGCGAGAACGCCGGTCACATGATGTACCAAATCAGCACGTACTTGTCAAGCTTGTTACGCATGATGGGTTACAAAACGAGTGCTCCTGCTGTCAGAAGTCCGCGGCGCTCCCAGTAGGGCGGCGGTGCGAACACCGCTTGACCTGCGACCCCATATATAGTATATGTGTTATATAATGAGATCGTTTGATATTAGACTCGACACCACCTTCGGCGCCCTCGCCGACCCGACGCGCCGGGCGATCCTGGCGCAGCTCGCGCTCGGCGAGGCGACCGTCATGGACATCGCCCGGCCCTTCGCGATGTCGCAGCCGGCGGTGTCGCGGCACCTGAAGGTCCTCGAAGGCGCCGGGCTGATCGTGCGGCGCATCGAGGGCACAAAACGCCCGTGCCGCCTCGTCCCCGGGGCGCTCGACGCGGTCGACGACTGGCTGCGCCAGCTGCGCGCCGGGCTCGAGGCGAACTACGACCGGCTCGATGCCCTGCTCGCGGCCCCGCGCCCCAACTGAGAGAGGACAGACGATGGCAAAGCTCGACATCACGACCGAGGGCGACACGCACGTCGTCGTCACCCGGCATTTCGCAGCAGCACCCGAGGCCGTCTACCGCGCGCACCTCGAACCCGCGCTGATCCAGCAATGGATGCTCGGGCCCGACGGCTGGTCGATGCCGGTGTGCATCAGCGACCCCCGCCCCGGCGGCCGGCTGCGCTACGAATGGGCCAGCGAGGACGGCAAGGGCTTCTTCCTGACCGGCGAGTTCGTCGAGCTGACGCCCTTCGAGCGGATCGTCCATGTCGAGCGCATGCATTTGCCCGACCCGACCCCCGACAACCACATCGTCACGACCTTCGCAGCCCACGGCACCGGCACGCTGATGACGATGCGCATGACTCTGCCCGACGCCGAGACGCGCACGATGATGCTCGCGACGGGCATGGAGCATGGCATGGAGGCGGGCTATGTCCGCCTGGAGGCGCTGATCTGAACCGCTGCGATGAGCTATTTCCCCTACGCCTTCACCGGCCTCGTCGAGCGGCACGACCTCGGCACCTATGGCTATACGGTGATCTGGCTGCCCGAGGAGATCGCGGCACAGCTGCCGTTTGCCGAGCACCCGCGCCTGAGGATTTCGGGCGAGCTCAACGACCATCCGTGCAGCGGCGCGTGGCAACCGTCGCGCGGCCGCTGGTATTTGATGCTCGGCAAGCCGCTGCTGAAGGCGACCGGCCTGTCGCTGGGCTGCTTCGCCGAACTCCGCTTCCGCCTCGACGCCCAGGATGAGGTCGACGTGCCGCCGCTTCTGGCGCGCGCCGTTGCGGGCAATGCGGTGGCGGGAGAGCGCTGGGCGGCGCTGACGCCGGGCAAGCAGCGGGCGCTCAGCCATTTCGTCCTGTCGGCGAAGACCGGGCCGACGGCGGCGCAGCGGGTCGCGCAGGCGGTCACGTGGCTGGAAACGGGAGAGACCGACCTGCGGCGGTTGCCGAAGATCGACCTCTAGGCTGTAGACGGCGCGCTATGCCTGGATTTGAAATCATCGACTATGCCGGCGGGCGCGATCCCGAGGTCGCGGCGCTCATCCTCTCGGTTCAGCGCGAGGACGTCGGCCTGTTCGTTCCAATCGAGGAGCAGCCCGAACTCCTCGATATCGCGCGCGCCTACCGCGACGGCGCGTTCTGGGTCGCGTTGGCCGGCACCGGCATCGTGGGGACGATCGGGATGATGCGCTACGGCGACAGCGGCGTCCTCAAGAAGCTGTTCGTCCGGGGCGATCATCGCGGTCCGGGCGGGGCGGCACACGCGCTGTACGACAAGGCGCTCGCCTGGGCGGTGGCGCAGCGCCTCACCGCGATCTTCCTCGACACGCCGTCGGTCGCGACGCGGTCGCACGCCTTCTACCAGCGGCGCGGCTACCGCATCGTCGGCCGCGACGAGCTGCCTGCTGCCTATGATTTTCCCGACCGCGACAGCTTGATCTTCAGGCTGGGTCTATAGCCTGCAGGCGCGATGCCGGAACCCGGCGCGGTCCGGGGCGATTACCCAGGGCGCCCCCTAAGGCGCTGGTATCGTGGAGATCCGAAATGACCACCGGCGGCGAACTCGAACCGAAGGACTCGCGCAACGTGACGGGCGCGGCGCATACGCCCGACGGGCACTGGAGCGGCGATGCGCCCGACAAGGGCAATGGCGGCGAGCTCGAACCCAAGGACTCGCGCAACGTGACCGGCGCGGCGACGACCGACGACGGCCGCTGGACCGGCGCGGCAGTTCGCCCCGGAGACGGTCCCAAGATTCCCGAAGACCGACCGCGAGGCAGGCGAATAGCAAGCGCCGCGTGGCGGATGTCCCGGTCCTGCGCTAAGGCGGCGCCATGAACCGCCCACGCAACATCGTCGTCCTGACCGGCGCGGGTATCTCGGCGGAGAGCGGGATCGAGACGTTCCGCGCCGCCGACGGGCTGTGGGCGCAGCACCGGATCGAGGATGTCTGCACGCCCGGCGGTTTCCGGCGCAACCCGGGGCTGGTGCAAGGCTTCTACGACATGCGGCGGGCGGCGCTTGCTGGCGTCGTGCCCAATGCGGCGCACGAGGCGCTGGCGCTGCTCGATGCCGAATGGCCGGGCGAGTTCCTGCTGGTGACGCAGAACGTCGACGACCTCCACGACCGCGCGGGATCGAAGCGGCTTCTGCACATGCACGGCGAGCTGAAGCGGGCGCTGTGCACTGCGTGCGGGGCGGCGTCACCGTGGGACGCGCCGCTGAGCAACAGTCCGCCGTGCCCGCGCTGCGGGGCCACGCGCCTGCGGCCCGACATCGTGTGGTTCGAGGAGATGCCGTACCACATGGACGCGATCGACGCGGCGCTGTCGAGCTGCGACCTGTTCGTCTCGATCGGCACTTCGGGTGCGGTGTATCCCGCTGCAGGGTTCGTCAGTCAGGCGCGACGGGCGGGGGCGGCGACGCTGGAACTCAATCTCGATCCGTCGGCGGGGACGCCGCTGTTCGGCGAGGCGCGGCACGGGCCCGCCAGTGTCCTGGTGCCGGCGTGGGTGGATGAACTGCTGGGCTAGCCCGCTGCCGCCTCGATCCGCTCCATGTCCTCGTCGCTCAGCCCGAAATGGTGGCCGACCTCGTGGACGAGGACATGGGTGACGAGGTGTTCGAGGCTCTCGCCGCTCTCGCACCATTCCTCGAGCAGCGGGCGGCGGTAGAGGAAGATGATGTCGGGCAGCGCGCCCGACGGTTCGTCGCCCTTCATGCCGACGTGGCGGCCTTGGTAGAGGCCGAGGATGTCGAACTCGGTCTCGAGCTCCATCTCGGCGATCACGTCGGCGTCGGGGAAGTCCTCGATGCGCAGCAGGACGCTCGCCAGATGCTCGCGGAACAGCGGCGGCAGGCGCTCGACGGCGCTTTGCGCGAGCGCGTCGATGTCGGCGAGGGAGGGGGGCAGGGTTTCGGTGCGGGCCATGGCGTGCCACTAGGCCGCTGCACCCGAGGAGTCACGACATGCGCCTGACCGATGCCGAGATCGATGCCGCACTGGCGGGCCTGCCGGGCTGGACGCGCGCCGGCGACGGGATCGAGCGGAACTACCGCTTCGAGGATTTCACCCGGGCGTTCGCCTGGATGACGCGCGGCGCGCTGCTCGCGGAGAAGGCCGACCACCACCCTGAATGGTCGAACGTCTACAACCGCGTCGAAGTGCGGCTGACGACGCACGACGCGGGCGGCATTACCGCGAAGGACATCGCGCTGGCGACGGCGATGGACGCCTAGCGCCCGCGTTCAGCCGTCGCTGCTGTCGACCACCTCGGCGCCGGGGCCGTTCTTCTTCATCGACTCGATCGCCGCCTTGGCCGACGCCTTGGAGCTGTAGCCCTCGGTCGTGAACATCGTCTCGGCGTTGTACTTGAAGCGGACGCGGAACTCGCCCTTCTTGTCCTTGGTGATCTCGAACACGTGCGCCACGGTGACCTCCCGGATTGATGCGCCAGCCTCGCGCGGGACCTAACCCAAGTCAATCTTTCAGGGCAGCAACGCGTAGATCACGCAGGCGCTGGCGGTCAGCTGGCTGAGCGGCGGCTGCAGCGTCACCTGCACGTTTTCGGCCTGCTGCTGGAGCGAGGGCGGCGGGGGCGGCGCTGGCGGGGGTGGGGGTGGGGGAGGGGCCATCATACGGCTGCCGCTGACCTCGACATCGGTCGGCTGATTGCTGCCGACATAGCTCGGCCAGCCCGCAAGTACCTGCGTTTCGCAGACGCCCCCCGACGGATCGATGACCTTTGCGCCGCCGAGTCGTGCACCCGCCGCCTCGGCCGACAGTTGCGCCCGCTTGCGGGCATCGCGCGCCGCCTCCCCCTGCAGCCAGGTCTTGGTGGCATTGTCGGGCTCGAGGTTGAACTGCACGCCGTCGATCGCCGTCGGCCGCGCCGCGACCGCGAGGCGATAGACGCGCTCCAGCACGGCGATGTCGCGCACCGTGACGTACAGCTGAACCGTGACCTCGTAGCGGTCTATCTTGTCGGCGCGCTGGTTGTCGACAAGGGTGCCGTCCTTCTCGCGGTACTGTTCGTACAGCGGCCGGGTGTTGAGCGTCGTGGTCAGGCGGACGCGCTCGATGCCCAGCGCGGCGAGGGCCTGGTCGAGGGCGCGGGCCTTGGTCGTGGCGGCGGTGGTCGCCTCCGCGGCGGTCTTCTCGACTGCGCTGAAGCGCACCCCGAAGCGCGCGCGGTTGGCGGGCACCTCGGTGCGGACATAGCCCTGCGAGGCGATCACCGGCTCGCGCATGAACCACGGCGCGGGGACGTAGCGCGACC
This sequence comes from Glacieibacterium frigidum, assembly GCF_007097155.1. Taxonomy (GTDB): domain Bacteria; phylum Pseudomonadota; class Alphaproteobacteria; order Sphingomonadales; family Sphingomonadaceae; genus Glacieibacterium; species Glacieibacterium frigidum. The sequence goes on along the minus strand of NZ_VJWA01000002.1, from coordinate 481,868 downwards.
CCAGCTCGGCGGGCGGCACCTGCGCCAGCGCGGGCGCGGCGATCAGTGCGAGCAGCAGAGCCGCGCGCATCAACGCGGCGCCATCCGGATCGCGCCGTCCAGCCGGACATCCTCGCCGTTGAAGTAGGAATTGCGGCACATCTCCAGTGCCAGCGACGCGTACTCGTGCGGGTGGCCGAGGCGCTTCGGGAAGGGCACCGACGCCGCCAGCGCCGCCTTCACGTTGTCGGGCGCGGCGTTCATCAGCGGGGTCGAGAAGATGCCCGGCAGGATCGTGTTGACGCGGATGCCCTCGCTCATCAGGTCGCGCGCGATCGGCAGGGTCATGCCGATGACGCCGCCCTTCGACGCCGAATAGGCCGCCTGGCCCATCTGCCCGTCCTCGCCCGCGACGCTCGCGGTGTTCACGATCGCACCGCGCTCGCCGTCGTCCATGGGTTCCAGGCTCAGCATCCCCGCCGCCGACTTGGCGATGCAGCGGAACGTGCCGATCAGATTGATCTGCACCACCATGTTGAACGCATCGAGCGGGAAGTGCTTGGCGGCGCCGGTGATCTTGTCGCGGCTGGCGGTCTTCACCGCGTTGCCGACGCCCGCGCAGTTGATCAGGATCCGCTCCTGCCCGTGCGCCTCGCGCGCCTTGGCGAAGCCCGCATCGACCGATTCGTCGTTCGTCACGTCGACCTTGCAGAACACGCCGCCGATGGCGTCTGCGACCGCCGGACCCTTGGTCTCGTCACGGTCGAAGATCGCGACCTTGACGCCCTCGGCGGCCAGCGCGCGCGCCGTCGCCTCGCCGAGCCCCGATGCCCCGCCCGTCACCACCGCCGCACAGCCGCTCAGCTTCATCGTCGCTCTCCCCAGGGTTTTCCGATGCCTAGCGCGCGCGTGGCTTCAAGTCACGTATCGGGCGAGGCGCTGGGCTTGAGGCTGCGCGCCACGACGCTCTCGCGGATCGCGAGGTAGATCGTCGCCGAGACGATGACCGCGCCGCCGATCAACGTACGCGCGTCGACCGCCTCGCCGAACAGCGCGATGCCCGCCACGGTGATCAGCCCGAAGCGCACGAAATCATAGGGCATGATCGCGCTCGCCTCGGCATGGCGGAAGGCCTGCGCCAGTGCGTACTGGCCCAGCGCCGCGCAGCCGCCGAGCAGCACGAGGATGGGCCAGACATGCGCCGGCGGTACGCTGGCGAAGGGCGCGGCGATGACCAGCGAGGGGCCCAGCGTCAGCACGAAGCTCCACGCCGCGACCGCGCGTGCGTCGTCGGCGCCGACGAGCTTCTTGATCGCGATGATCGAGAAGGCGGTGGTCAGCGCCGAGACGAGCGCCGCGAGCAGCCCCGCGCTGAACGGCGTGGTGCCGGGGTGGAGCACGATCAGCATGCCCGTGAACCCGACCGCGAGCGCCGCCATGCGCCGCCACGCGATGCGCTCTCCCAGGAAGAACACCGCGCCGATGGTCGCGAACAGCGGCGCGGTATAGTTGATCGCCAGCGCCGTGCTGAGCGGCAGATGCGCGACCGCGTAGAAGGTCGCGAAGGTCGCGATGACGCCCGACGCGGCGCGGCGCAGGTGGATCGGCAGCCGGTCGCGGCGCAGCAGGCCGGGATTGGCGAGCAGCATCGGGGTCAGCCACATCAGCCCGAACAGGTTGCGCGCCACGACGATCGCGAACGGGTGCAGGTCGGCACTGGCGATGCGGATGCACGTCCACAGCGCGGCGAAGGCGGCGCACGACAGGATCATCCACAGGATGGCACGGGTGGCGGGGGTCACCGACCCTGCAATAGGGGAGGGCAGCGTCGCGGCAAAGCCGCGCCGTCGGTCGGGTTCGGCAGGGGCCGACCCGCCGGCCGGCTTTCGCGCGAGTCGGCGGAAGACGAGATTCGCCGAAGGGCAAATTTCGCTATCCGCGCGCGCCGCGCTCAGCTGTCCAGCATCCGCGACAGCAGCGCCACATCCCCGTCCAGCTCGGGGTCTTTCGCGCGCAGTTCGTCGATGCGCTTGACCGCGTGCATGACCGTCGTGTGGTCGCGCCCGCCGAAGCGGCGGCCGATCTCGGGGAGCGAGCGGGGGGTAAGTTTCTTCGCGAGGTACATCGCGACCTGGCGCGGCCGCGCGACTTCGACCGCGCGACGGGCCGACAGCATGTCGCCCAGCTTCAGGCCGTAATGCTCGGCGACGCGACGCTGGATGTCGTCGATCGTCACCTTCTTCTCGTGCGCGCGCAGCAGGTCGGCCAGCGTCTCGCGCGTGAAGTCGATCGTCACCGGCTTGCCGACGAGGCGGGCGTAGGCGACGACGCGGTTGAGTGCGCCCTCCAGCTCGCGGACGTTCGAGGTGATCTTGCGCGCCAGGAACTCGATGACGTCCTGCGGCACCGCGCTGCCCGGCATCGCGGCCGCCTTGGTGTGCAGGATGTTGAGGCGCAGCTCGTAGTCTGCCGCGTTGATGTCGGCGACGAGGCCCCACGCCATGCGGCTGAGGATCCGCTCCTGGATGCCCTCGAGGTTCTGCGGGGACCGGTCGGCGGTGATCACCAGGCGCTTACCGGCGCTGATGATCTCGTTCATCGTGTGGAAGAATTCTTCCTGCGTCGATTCCTTGCCGGCGATGAACTGGACGTCGTCGATCATCAGCAGGTCGACCGAGCGCAGCCGCTGCTTGAAGCTGATCGTGTCCTTGGCGCGCAGTGCGGCGAGGAACTCGACCATGAATTTCTCGGCCGACAGATAGGCGACCTTGGCGTTGGGCTCGCGCGCGCGCAGCTCGCCGCCGATCGCGTGCATCAGGTGGGTCTTCCCCAGCCCGGTGGTGCCGTGGAGGAACAGCGGGTTGAAGCTGATCGGCCCGCCCTCCGCCAGCGTCCGCGCGGCGTTGTAGGCAAGCTCGTTCGACTTGCCGACGACAAAGGTCTCGAAGCTGTAGCGCGGCTCGAGCGGCAGGCCGATGCACGCGGCGGCGGGGTGCGCCAGCGCGGGCGCCGCGTCGGGCAGGGCAGGGGCGGCGGTAACAGTGGCGACGCTCAGCGCGACGTGGCGGATGCCCGGGCGATGTGCGCCCCACAGGATGCGCAGCCGCTCGAGGAAGTTCGACGTCACCCAGTCGGCGAGGAAGTGGCTGGGCGCGGCGAGTCGCACGGTGTCGCCGTCGATGCCGACGAAGCCGACCGGGCGCAGCCAAGTGTCATAGCTCGCGTCGCCGATTTCGGCGCGCAGCGCCGACTGGATCAGCGTCCAGACCGCCGACGGTCCGGCGGCGTCGTCGGCGCGGCGGTCGGAACTGAACAAGGCGGCGGCGCGCGGCGCGGGGGACGCGTCGTAGCGGCCCGTCCGCACCGGCGTACCGGCCGTCCGTGCCACCGTCTCGCTCCGCATCGCACCCAAACTCACTGCCGGTCACTCCCCCAGTTTTTCGCCGCGTCGAAGCGCGACGCCGTCTTGTCGAGCCGCGCTGACCGAAGTCGTCGAGACCGTCCGCATCAACACCCGGCGACCCAGCCGGGTCCACGTCAAATCGACGCCCCCGCGCCGAACCGACGATGTTTCGAGCTATTCTCCCGTGCGAACCGGACATTACTTCGCCGCCCCAGATAACGACATGCGTCATCCTGGGTCGACTAGATCAATCCGAATCAGTTGGGAGAAAACCCCCGGCCGGCGCTGGGCCGGACGCAACATAAAGCACCCGTGAAAAGGCGCGTAAAGGCCTCGCCGGATCAAGATTTCGAAATAAATCCGTTGACACGCAAATGCGTGATTTGCCCCGAAAGGCCGCCAAGTGGCTGTTTTAGAATGACGTCCCTGTGACAGTCGCGTGACAGCCGAGTCGCTGCGGGCGCCTCCGCGCACAATCTAAGTTGTTAACTCCAAACGCAAAGGGCCCCCCGACTCGGGAGGCCCTGTACGTTGCGGTGGCGTTACGGCGACGATTTCGTCACCGGTCCGTCACAAAACTCAAGCGAGCGCGGCGACCCGCTTCGACAGGCGCGACAGCTTGCGCGCAACGGTGTTCTTGTGGAGCACGCCCTTCGACACGCCGCGCATCATTTCCGGCTGCGCCGCTGCGAAAGCGGCGACGGCTGCGTCCTTGCTGCCGCCGTCGATCGCCGATTCGACCTTCTTGACGAAGGTGCGGATGCGGCTGACGCGTGCCTTGTTGATCTCGGCACGGCGGTCGTTGCGGCGGATGCGCTTTTCAGCTTGCGGCGTATTGGCCATTCTCGTCCTCGGTTCGTCTTGTCTGGTCCGCATCGGACCAAACCGACGCATGAGCACGGGACGCGAGGCCCCGCACGAAGGCGCGGTCCCTACGGAAGCGGCGGGGTTTCGTCAACCCGCCGCTTGCGGGCGCGGCGTGCGCGGACGAGCAGCCAGACGGGAACCGCGAGCAGCACCGCCCAGGGCAGGACGGCGGCGAGCAGGTTGAGCAGCAGGAACAGGCTCTGCGAGGCGACCGCGAACAGGCTGCCGGGCAGGCCGCCACCGGCGTTCGCGCCCGCCACCGCCAGGCTGTCGGGGCGATACACGATCGTCGCCTTGGGCAGCGACACGCGGCCGCGCATGTCGGCGAGTGCGCTGCGCGTCGCATCGATTTCGCCGCCGACGCGCGCCAGTTCGCGCTCGATCTCGAGCAGGTCGGCGAGCTTGCCGTTGCGCGTCGCGAGCAGCGTCTCGAGTCGCCCCTGCAGCGTCGTCAGCGCGCGAAGCCGCGCGGCGCTGTCGGAGATGGTCCGCCCCAAATCCTCGCTCGTCGTGCTCGACGCCGCGATCCGCCCCTTGGCAGCGCCGGCGTCGCCCGCCAGCCGGCCGCGAAAGGCCGCGAGCCAGCCGGTCTCGGCGCGAAGTTCGAGCGTCGCGCTGGTGTCGGTCCCGCCGACGGTCTCGGTCCCGGCGCCGACGATCTGGCAGCGCGCGGGGCCGGCCGCCTCGCAGGCACGGCGGTGGCGCTCGAACAGCGGCACGACCGCGGCGGCGGGCAGTTCGAGGGTGAAGTCATAGTCATAGGCGATCTGCGGCAGCGCGACCGAGGCTGGTGCCGCATCGGCGGCGCTGGCCCGAGCAGCGGGTGCTCCACCCGCCGTGGGTGCGGGCGCCGCCTCGGACATGACCGCGGCGCTGTCGGCTTCGGTCTGGCTGCCGCGCTCGCCGCACCCCGCGACGCCAAGGACGATCAGACTCGCGAGCCAGGCTGTGCGCATGGCCGGAACGATATCCTATTTCAGCGGTGGGTAAAGCCCGCCGCGCGCTTGTCGACGAACGCCGCCATGCCTTCCTTCTGGTCCGCGGTGCCGAACAGGCCGTGGAACAGCCGGCGTTCGAAGCGCACGCCCTCGGCCAGCGTCGTCTCGAAGGCGCGATTCGTCGCCTCCTTGGCCGCGAGCACCGAGAGCAGGCCATAGCCGGCTATCTGCGCCGCCGCCTTCATCGTCTCGGCCATCAGCTCGTCGGCAGGGTAGACGCGCGCGACGAGGCCGATGCGCAGCGCCTCGGCGGCGTCGATCATCCGCCCGGTCAGGATCATGTCCATCGCGACCGCCTTGCCGACCGCGCGCGTCAGGCGCTGCGTGCCGCCGGCGCCCGGGATGACGCCCAGCTTGATCTCGGGCTGGCCGAACTTCGCGGTGTCGGCAGCGAAGGCGGTGTCGCACATCAGCGCGAACTCGCACCCGCCGCCCAGCGCGAAGCCGTTGACCGCGGCGATGACGGGCTTGCGCGTGACCGTCAGCGCCTCCCACGTCGCGGTGATGAAGTCCTCGGCGTAGACATCGGCGAAAGACTTGGGCGCCATCTCCTTGATGTCGGCGCCTGCGGCGAAGGCCTTGCCGGCACCCGTCAGCACGATGCAGCCGATGGCTTCATCCGCGTCGAACGCCTTTAGCGCGGTGCCGATCTCGCTGGTAAGCCGGTGGTTGAGGGCGTTCAGCGCCTCTGGGCGGTTCATCGTGATCACGCCGACGCGGCCTTCGGTCGCGACGATGATGGTTTCGTAGGTCATGACACTCACCTCTGGCACCAGCTGCAGAAGAAACTCGATCGCCCCGACTGGACGATGCGCTTGATCGGGCGACCATCGCGCGGGCAGGGCTCGCCCTCGCGGCCATACACCCTGAACGACTTCTGGAAATAGCCGAGCGTGCCGTCGACCTGGGCGAAGTCGCGCAAGGTTGAGCCGCCGGCCGCGATCGCGTCCTCGAGCACAGCCGGGATCGCCTCGGCCAGCGCCTTGATCTTCGCCGCCGGCACCAGCCCGCCGAGCCGGGCAGGGTGGATGCGCGCGCAGTTGAGCGCCTCGCAGACATAGATATTGCCCAGCCCCGCGACGACGCGCTGGTCGAGCAGCAGCGCCTTGGCGGGCGCCGCGCGGTCCTTGAAGGCGGCGCGCAGATGGTCGGTCAGGTCGACCCCCAGCGGCTCTGGACCCAGCGCCGCGAGCGCCGGGTACGACTCCAGCTCGGCCGTCGGCAAGAGGTCGAGCGACCCGAAGCGCCGGGCATCGTTGAACGCCACGACATGCCCGTCGTCGGTGGTGAACACCGCATGGTCGTGCTTTTCAATCTCGTCGGGATCGAGCCGCATCCGCCCCGACATGCCGAGGTGGAAGATCAAGCTATCGTCGCGGTCGGTGGCGATCAGCCCGTATTTGGCCCGGCGGCTGAGCCCGGTCACCCGCGCTCCCACCAGCCGCTGCACCAGCCCTTCCGGAAACGCCCGCCGCAGGTCGGGCCGCCGCAGCTCGACCCGCTCCAGCCGCCGCCCGTCGAGCACGCGGCGGAGGCCACGCACCGTCGTCTCGACTTCGGGAAGTTCGGGCATGGCCTGCGTCCTATGGCCGGTTTGCCCCCCTGCCAACCCTCGGCTAGACGCGCAGCCATGAGCGAGACAGTCAGCTTCGGGTACGAACAGGTTCTGCCTGAGGAGAAGACCGCGCGGGTCGGCCAGGTGTTCGCCAGCGTGGCGCGGCGCTACGACCTGATGAACGACCTGATGTCGGGCGGGCTGCACCGCGGCTGGAAGGACGAGTTCGTCCGGATGGTGAAGCCGCGAGCGGGCGAGCAGATCCTCGACATGGCGGGCGGCACCGGCGACATCGCCTTCCGCATGGCGGCGCGCGGCGCCGACATGACGGTGGCCGACATCAACCCCGCGATGCTCGAGGTCGGCATGGACCGGGCCGCCAAGCGCGGGCTGACGGGGCTGGTGTGGCAGGAGCAGAATGCGGAGACGCTGACTGCGCCGAACGCCAGTTATGATGCCTACACGATCGCCTTCGGCATCCGGAACGTCACCGATATCCCCGCCGCGCTGCGCGAGGCGCACCGGGTGCTGCGCTATGGCGGGCGGTTCTTCTGTCTGGAGTTCTCCACCACCGAGTGGCCGGGTTTCGGCAAGGTCTACGACGAATATTCGGAAAAGCTCGTCCCGCAGATCGGCAGGTACGTCGCCAAGGACGAGGCGTCGTACCGCTATCTGATCGAGAGCATCCGGCGCTTTCCACCGATGCCGGCGTTTGCCGCGATGATCGAGGCGGCGGGTTTCGCGCAGGTTCGCGCGCGGCCGATCCTGGGCGGGCTAGTCGCGATCCACAGCGGCTGGAAGGTGTGACCAGCGCCGCGACGCACCTGCTGCGCCTCGCCCGCTGGGGCCGGACGCTGGGCGGCCACGGCGCCCTGCGCGGCATCGAAGGCGACCGCAACGCGCCGCCGATGCTGCGGCGGCTTGCCTGGGCGGCGCGCTTCGGCAGTTTCGCGCCGAAGGAGCCGCGCTATGCGAAAGCCTTCGAGGCGATCGGACCCGCCGCGATCAAGCTGGGCCAGGCGCTCGCGACGCGGCCTGACCTGATCGGCGCGGCCGCCGCGCACGACCTCGCGCGCCTGCAGGACAACCTGCCCCCCGTACCCTTCGAGCGCATCGAGGCGGCGCTCAACGAGGCGTTCGAGGGGCCGTGGCAGCGGCTGTTCACGAGCATCGACCCCGTCCCAGTCGGCGCGGCGTCGATCGCGCAGGTCCACCGCGGCGTAACGACCGACGGCCGCGCGGTCGCGGTCAAGGTGCTGCGCCCGGGCATCGAGCGCGATTTCGTCGCGGCGATCGACACCTATGAATGGGCGGCGGCGCGCGTCGAGAAGCTGGGGGGCGAAGCTACCCGCCTGCGCCCGCGCGCGGTCATCGCGAGCTTCAAGGCGTGGAGCCTGACCGAGCTCGACCTGCGGCGCGAGGCGGCGTCCGCATCCGAACTCGCCGAGGCAATGCAGGCCGAACCCGGCTTCGTGGTGCCCGGCATCGACTGGGCGCGGACGACGCGCAAGATCCTGACCATCGACTGGATCGACGGGGTCAAGCTGTCCGACGTCGCGGCGGTCGCGGCGCTCGACATCGACCGGCGCGCGCTGGCGGGGACGCTGGTGCGCAGCTTCCTGCGGCAAGCGATCGCGGAGGGGTTCTTCCACGCCGACATGCACCAGGGGAATTTGTTCGTTCTCCGCGACGGGCGGATCGGGGTGGTCGATTTCGGCATCATGGGTCGCCTGGACCGGCGTGCACGGGTGTACCTGGCGGAGATCCTCTACGGCCTGCTGACCGGCGATTATAAGCGCGTTGCCGAAATCCATTTCGAGGCGGGGTACGTGCCCGCGCATCACGACGTCGGCGCGTTCGCGACGGCGCTGCGGGCCGTGGGCGAGCCGATCCGCGGCCTTGCGGCGCGCGACATCTCGATCGCCAACCTGCTCGACGGGCTGTTCGGTATCACGCGCAGCTTCGACATGGCGGTGCAGCCGCATCTGCTGCTGCTCCAGAAGACGATGGTGATGGTCGAGGGCGTCGCGCTCAGCCTCGATCCCGAAGTCAACATGTGGGAGGTCGCCGAGCCCTTCGTGCGCGACTGGATGCGCGACGAGCTGGGGCCGGAGGCGCGGCTGGCGGACAGTCTCGTGCTCAACCTGCGCGCGCTGTCGCAGCTGCCGCGCGTGCTGCGCCAGCTCGTCGACCGCGTGCCGGTGACGGGGGCCGCGCCGCCGATGGCGCCGATCGACGAGCCGCTGCCCGAAGTGCCCATCCGCGCGCGTATCGTCATACCGTGGCTGGCGGGCGCCGCGGTGCTCGCGGTGGGGGTCGCGGTCGGGCTGGCGCTGTGACGGTCACCCGCTTCGCCCCCAGCCCGACGGGGCGCATCCATGCCGGCAATGTCCGCACCGCGCTGGTCAACTGGCTTGCCGCAAGGGCTGCCGGCGGGCGGTTCGTGCTGCGGATCGACGATACCGACGTCGCGCGCAGCGAGGAGCGGTACGTCGCGGCGATCCACGACGATCTCGACTGGCTGGGCCTGACGCCCGACGTGACGGTGCGCCAGTCGGAGCGGTTCGCGCTCTATGACGCGGCGCTGGAGCGGCTGGCGGCGCAGGGCCGGGCGTACCGCGCCTACGAGACGGCGCACGAACTCGACATGAAGCGCAAGGTGCAGGCGTCGCAGGGCAAGCCGCCCGTCTACGACCGCGCCGCGCTGGCGTTGACCGATGCCGACCATGCGCGCTTCGCCGCCAAGGGCGTGGCGCCGCACTGGCGCTTCAGGCTCGACGACGGGCCGATCGTCTGGGACGACGCGGTGCGCGGCGGCTGCCGGGTCGATCCTGCATCGCTCAGCGACCCCGTCGTGCGGCGCGCCGATGGGACCTGGCTGTATATGCTGCCGTCGGTGGTCGACGACATCGACCTCGGCGTCACGCTGATCGCGCGCGGCGAGGACCATGTCACCAATTCAGGCGTCCAGCTGCAGATGTTCGCGGCGCTGGGGGCCGAGCCGCCGCGCCTCGCGCACCTCGCCCTGCTGACCGGGGCGGACGCGGCGCTGTCGAAGCGGCTGGGGTCCGAGGGCGTCGACCAGTGGCGCGACCAGGGCGTCGAGCCGCAGGCCATTCTGGCCTTGCTCGCGCGGCTCGGGACGAGCGAACCGGTGGTGCCCGTGGCGGATGTGCGCGACCTCGTCGCCGGGTTCGACCTCAAGCATTTCGGGCGGGCGACGGCGCGCTTCGACCCGCACGAGCTCGCGTTGCTCAACGGCCGTACGCTCCACCTGCTGCCCTTCGAGACGCTCGCGCATCGCCTGCCGCCCGCCATGGGTGCTGCGGCGTGGGACGCGGTGCGCGGCAATCTCGGCAGCGTGGCCGAGGCCGCCGACTGGTGGGCGGTGATCGCCGGGCCGGTCGTGCCCGAGGCGGCTTCGGAGGACGCCGACTATCTGGCGCAGGCGCGCGCAGCCCTCGCCGCGCTGCCGTGGGAGGGCGATGTCTGGCACGCCTGGACCGGCGCGTTGAAGTCGACCGCTGGGCGCAAGGGCCGTGCGCTGTTCGCGCCGCTGCGCCGCGCGCTGACGGGCCGCGACCATGGCCCGGAGATGGCGGCGCTGCTGCCGCTGATCGGGCGCGACGCCGCACTCGACCGGCTGGAGGCTGGCGAAGTCCGCGCGCGCGACCTATCTTCGTCGCTGACCCCGACGGAGTAGCCATGTCGTTTCTCGCCCCGAGCCCGGCCGAAGTCCGCCGCCGCCGCATCCTCGTGGGCGGCGGATCGGTGTTCGCGACGGTTGCCATCGCTGCCGCCTTCTTCGCCGGGCGGCCTGCCAACTACATGCGCCCCGATCCGGTGATCATCTTCGTCGACAGCTGGTCGGCGAAGCGCGACCGCGAGGATGCGCTCGAAACGCGAGCCAGCGACAAGGCCCAGCTCGAGGCGAAGCTTGCCGAGTCGCGCGCCTATATCGCGACGCTGCCGCCCGAGAAGCGCAAGCTCGCGCAGGCCGAATACGACCGCTACGTCGCCGCCTCGCCCAAGGACCGGATCAGCTAGGGCCCACCCCAGGGTTCGACCTTAGTCGACCATATCATTCCGCCCCAGATGTGATAGCTTCGCATTAGCGTCGTCGACACGGCGGAAGTCCGGCGAGGACGCGTGGCACTTGTCCCCTAGGAGGGTCGGTCATGCAGTTCGCCCAAAATGCTTCGTCGCGCAATTCGACGGGTCTCGTCGTCACCATCGCCGTCCACGCCGGGCTGGTCGCGCTCGCGCTGGCGGCCACCGGTATCGCTACAGTGTATAATGATCCGACGCCGTTCGAGGCGCGCAACATCGTCGACACACCGCCGCCGCCGACGCGCACTGTCGAGCCCCGGACGATCGAGCAGCCGATCGCCGTCACCGTCGACCGGCCCGAGTTCGAGACGGTCGTCACGCCGGTTCGCGACGTCGTCGAAGGGACCGCCACCGCCACCGCCACGACCGGCGGCAGCGCGGTGAGCGAGGGCCGGGACGAGCCCGTCATCGCCATCGTCGAGCCGCCCGCCCGGACCGGCATCACCCGCCGCGCCGCGCTCGATCCGCGCTACGCCCGCGATTTCGAGGCGCCTTATCCGCCCGCGTCGCAGCGCAACGGCGAGGAGGGCACGGTGCTCGTCCGCGTCGTCATCGGCGCCGACGGCCGGGTTACGGGCGCCAGCATCGCGCGGTCGAGCGGCTTCGCGCGGCTCGACGATGCGGCGCTGAAGCGTGCGCTGGCGAAGTGGCGCTTCGTGCCGGCGATGGACAACGGCGTCGCGGTCGAGGCGACGCGCGACGTGCCGGTGACCTTCCGCTTGCAGGACTGACGCGCGCGGCTATGCCGGGGGCATGACCGACGACGAACGCTGGATGGGGGCGGCGCTGGCGCTCGGCGAGCGCGGGCGCGGGCGGACGGCACCGAACCCGTGTGTCGGCTGCGTAATCGTGGCCGATAGGCGCGTCGTCGGGCGCGGCTGGACGCAGCCATCGGGCCGCCCGCATGCCGAGGCGATGGCAGTCGCGCAGGCGGGCGACGCGGCGCGCGGGGCCACGGCGTACGTGACGCTCGAGCCCTGCGCCGCCCCCGGTCGTGGCCCGGCGTGCGCCGACGTGCTGATCGATGCGGGCGTCGCGGCGGTCGTGGTGGCGATCCAGGACCCGTTCGCGGCGGTCGACGGCAAGGGTCTCGCGAAGCTTCGCGCCGCGGGCATCACGGTCAGGGTCGGCGCGCGCGCCGCCGAGGCCAAGGCGGCGATGGCGGGGTTCCTGACGCGGCAGCGGCACGGCCGCCCGCACGTCACGCTGAAGCTCGCTTTGTCGCTCGACGGCGCGATCGCGCTCGCCAGCGGGGAGAGCCGCTGGATCACCGGGCCTGCAGCGCGCGCCCACGCGCATCTCGAACGCGCGCGCTGCGACGGCATCCTCGTCGGGCGAGGGACGTACGACGCCGATGCACCGCGCCTCGACGTGCGGCTGCCGGGGCTGACCGATCGCAGCCCGCACCGGCTGCTGCTGACGCACGGCGCGGCGCCCGCGGGCTGGACGCCGGTCGCATCGCCCGAGGCGATCGCGGCGCTCCCGCACAGCATCAACGACCTGCTGATCGAGGGCGGCGCGGGGGCGGCGTCGGCGTTCCTCGGCTGCGATCTCGTCGACCGTCTGCTGATCTACCGCGCGCCGATCCTCGTCGGCGCCGGCAAGCCCGGGCTGGGCGATATCGGGCTGACCGACCTCGCTGCGGCGCATGGCCGCTGGCGGCGGACGGCGCTCCGGCTGCTCGGCGTCGACGTGCTTGAGGTGTACGAGCGCACGCGCTAGGCCCGGGCCATGTTCACCGGCCTCGTCACCGACATCGGCACCGTCCTCAGCGTCGAGCAGCGCGGCGACCTGCGCGTCCGCATTTCGACCGGGTACGACACCGCGACGCTGCCGATCGGGGCGTCGGTGGCGTGCTCGGGCGTCTGCCTGACCGTCGTCGACAAGGGGCCCGACTGGTTCGCGGTCGATGTCTCGGGGGAGACCGTCTCCAAGACCGCGCCGCGCTGGCAGGCGGGGGCGCGCCTCAACCTCGAACGCGCGCTGAAGGTCGGCGACGAGCTCGGCGGGCATATCGTCACGGGCCATGTCGACGCGGTGGCACGGCTGGTGTCGGTGACGCCCGAGGGCGACTCGACCCGGCTCAGCTTCACCGCCCCCGCGGCACTGGCGGGCTTCATCGCCGCCAAGGGCTCGATCACCCTCGACGGCGTGTCGCTGACGGTCAACGAGGTCGCCGATACCGACGACGGCGTGGCGTTCTGGGTCAACATCATCCCGCATACCGCTGCCGAGACGACGCTGGGCGGCGCGGCGGCGGGCGACGGGCTCAACGTCGAGATCGACGTGCTGGCGCGCTATCTCGGACGGATGCGTTTGACACTATGATGTGATCTGACTAGGCCTCATACATCGCAGTGTGAGACCGCCCATGAGCAGCATCCTGATCGACCGCGTCCGCAGCCTCGTCGCCGATGGCGTGACCAGCCGCTCGGGGCTCGCGCGCGCTGCCGGGCTGCACGCCAATTCGCTGCGCAGCCTCGACGATCCCGACTGGAACCCGACCGCCGATACGCTGCGCAAGCTCGAGGCGCATCTGTCGGGCCGCCACCCGCAGCGCGTCATGGCAAGCCCTGAGGAAATCATCGACGAGGCGCGCAACGGGCGCATGTTCATCCTGGTCGACGACGAGGACCGCGAGAACGAGGGCGACCTCGTCATCCCGGCGCAGATGGCGACCCCCGACGCAATCAATTTCATGGCGCGCTACGGCCGCGGCCTGATCTGCCTCAGCCTCGCCAGCGAGCGGGTCAAGGCGCTCGGCCTGCCGCTGATGGCGCAGCACAACGGCACCCGCCACGCCACCGCCTTCACCGTGTCGATCGAGGCGCGCGACGGGGTGACCACGGGCATCTCCGCCGCCGACCGCGCGCGCACCATCGCGGTGGCGATCGACGCGGGAAAGGACGCCGCCCATATCGTCTCGCCGGGTCATGTGTTTCCGCTGGTGGCGCGCGACGGCGGGGTGCTCGTTCGCGCCGGGCACACCGAGGCCGCGGTCGACGTCGCGCGGCTGGCGGGGCTCAACCCGAGCGGCGTGATCTGCGAGATCATGAAGGACGACGGCGAGATGGCGCGCCTGCCCGACCTGCTGGAGTTCGCCGCGACCCACGGCCTCAAGATCGGCACGATCCGCGACCTGATCGCCTATCGCTTGCGCCACGACCACCTCGTCGAATGCGTCGCGCAGGCCCCGCTCGAGTCGATCTACGGCGGCGGCTGGACCGCCAAGACCTATGCCAACAAGGCCGAATATGCCGAGCACATGGTCCTGCAGAAGGGCCGCATCGAACCCGGCAAGCCGACCCTTGTCCGCGTCCACGCGATGAGCATGTTCACCGACCTGTTCGGCGAAGTCGGCGGCAAGGCCGGGCAGCTGCAGCGCGCGATGGAGGCGGTCGGCGAGGCCGGCGCCGGCATTGTCGTCATCATCCGAGACGCGCGTCCCGACGCGATCAGCACCCAGATGCGCGCGCGCGGCGCCGGCGAGCCCTTCGAGCTGCGCGACTACGGTATCGGCGCGCAGATCCTCGTCGACCTCGGCGTTACCGACATGATCCTGCTGACCAATTCGCACCGCAACATCGTCGGGCTGCAGGGCTATGGCCTGAACGTCGTCGGCGAGCAGGCGATTCCGGGTTAGACCCGAAGCCCCACCCCCGGGCCGCGCGTTCCGCGCGTCTCTCGGACCCTCCCCTGAAGGGGAGGGTGACAGAAAGGACCCCCCAATGCGCATCCTGATCGTCGAGGCCCGCTTCTACGACGCACTCGCCGACGCGCTCCTCGACGGCGCCCGCGCGGCGCTCGATGCGGCCGGCGCGACCCATGAGACGATCACCGTGCCCGGCGCGCTCGAAATCCCGGCGGCGGTCGCGCGCGCCCACGACACCGGCGAGTTCGACGGCTTCGTCGCGCTCGGGACGGTCATCCGCGGCGAGACCTATCATTTCGAGATCGTCGCCGGCGAAAGCGCCCGCGGCCTGATGGCGCTGAGCCTCGACGGCGCGGCGATCGGCAACGGCATCCTGACGGTCGAGAACGAGGCGCAGGCCTGGGCGCGGGCGCGGGCATCCGAGAAGGACAAGGGCGGCGAGGCGGCGCGCGCTGCCCTCGCGATGATCGAAGTCGCGAAGCGCTTCAACTGATCACGACCGTCACAAAATCATAACGCAGCGCGTGCACGTCCCTGACCGGATATTTTTCCGGTTAACGAATGAGTCGCCGGCCCGCCGGTCGACCAGTCAGGGGATGGACTTATGGCTCTCGGTCTCGGCTCGATCGCGTTCACCGGCTTCAACGCGGATGGCAACGACGATCTCGCCTTCGTGGCGCTCGACACGATCGACGCGGGCCAGGTCATTTATTTCAACGACCAGGAGTGGCAGGGCAGTGCCTTCAACACCGGCGAGGGCCAGGTCACCTTCACCGCGACCTCGTCGATCGCCGCCGGGACGGTCGTGCGGATCAACAGCTTCAGCTCGAACCCGACGAGCAATTTCGGGACGTTGACCGGGTCGAGCGGCCTCGGCAGCGATAGCGAGATCGTCTACGCCTATGTCGGCGCGGCGTTTGCGCCCACCACCTTCCTCGCCGCGATCGCCAACGACGGCTTTGCGCAGTCGGGCGGCACGCTCAGCGGCACGGGCCTCGTCGTCGGCCAGACCGCGATCGACCTGTCGAACGGCGGCACGAACCCGGGCGAGGATTTCGCGGTGTTCAACGGCAACCGCACCGGCGCCACGAGCTTCGCCGACTACCGCGCGATCATCAACAATCCCGCGAACTGGCTGACCCAGGACGGCGCGGGCGACCAGTCGATCGACGGCACCAACCCCGACCTGCCGTTCAGCCTGACGCCCTTCACCACCGGCGGCGTCGAGACCCAGTCGGTCGGCTTCGCAGTCGCGGGCCTGACCCAGAACGAGGGCAACGCCGGGACCACCGTCTACAGCTTCACCGTGGCGCGCACCGGCGGCACCACCGGCCAGGTCGATTTCAGCGGCACCATCGCCGCCGGCTCGACGGACGCTGCCGACTATGCCGGCGGCGCTCTCCGCACCAGCTTCAGCGGCAGCATCGCCGCCGGCGCGACCAGCGCGACGGTCACCGTGACCGTCGCCGCGGACACGATCGTCGAGGCGACCGAGGGCTTCTCGCTGACGCTGACCAACGTCTCGAACGGCGCCGGCGTGACCACGACGATCGGCGCGGCGGCGGCGACTGCGACCGCCAGCATCGTCAATGACGATTTCGCGATTCCCGCGCTCGCGGCGGGCGACATCGCCTTCACCGCGCTGAACACCGACGGCGACGACAATCTCGCCTTCGTCGCGCTGAAGGACATCGCCGCGGGCTCGACGATCTTCTTCCAGGACAATGAGTGGACCGGTAGCGCGTTCAACGCGGGCGAGGCCGCCTTCGCGTGGACCGCCAATACGCTGATCGCCGCAGGCACCGTGGTGACGATCGACACCATCAACTCGCCGAATCCGACCAGCGCGCTGGGCACCGTCCAGTACGTCGACGGGGCCAACACCGGCTTCGCGGCGGGCGGCGAGATCGTCTATGCCTTCACCGGCACCTCGGCGACCGCGCCGACCGCCTTCCTCGCCGCGATCGCGACCGACGGCTTCGAGATCCCGGCCGATTCGGCGACGCTGGCGGGCACCGGCCTGACCGCGGGGGTGAACGCCGTCAGCTTCACGGGCGGCCTCGACATCGTCGAATATTCGGGCTCGCGCAGCAACCAGACGAGCTTTGCCGATTACACCGCCGCGCTCGCCAATGCCGCGAACTTCGCGACGCAGAATGCCGGCGGCGACCAGGGTGTCGACGGCGTCGACCCCGACGTGCCGTTCGACGCGACCGCCTTCACGCTGGCGGCGCCCGGCCAGACGGTCGGCTTCACCGCCGCCTCGCAGGCGCTGTCGCAGGCAGAGAGCAACACCGGGACGCGCAATTTCACCTTCACCGTCGAGCGTTCGGGCGGCACCACGGGCACGCTCGATTTCTCGGGCACCATCGCGGCGGGCACCACCGACGCGGCGGACTTCGGCGGCACGTTGCCGACGTCGTTCAGCGGCAGCATTGCCGCCGGCGCGACCTCCACGACGGTCACCGTCACCATCGCCGGGGACACGACGATCGAGGCGAGCGAGGGCTTTGCGCTGACGCTCACCGGCGCCAGCAACCCCGCCGCCGCCTCGGTCACCATCGGCGCGGCGAATGCGGCGGCGACGATCGTCAACGATGACTTCGGGCTGAGCATCGGCGGAATCGCGGTCTACGGCGCCGCGGCGTCGCTCGCCGGCTCCGTGACCACCCCGGTGGCGAGCGACGATGTCGTCCTCGTCCGCCTCGGCTCGATCACGGGTACGATCCCGGGCGCCGAGAGCTCGGCGTACGAGAACGGCAAGGTCTATGCGACGAATATCCCGGGCAATTCGATCAATGTCGCGCGGATCAACGCCGACGGCACGCTGACCAACGAGGCGCCGATCCTGTTGTCGGGCCTGCCCAGCTACCTGACCGGCGGGGTCAACGCCGTCGACGTCAAGAACGGCGTGATTGCCGTGGGTTACGAGAACAGCAACCCCAGCCTGCCGGGCTTCGTCGCGCTGTTCGACGCCGCGACCAACGCGCTGATCAAGACCGTCCAGGTCGGCATCCTGCCCGACGATGTGACCTTCACCCCCGACGGCAAGAAGCTGCTGGTCGCGAACGAGGGCGAGGCGCTGTCGGCGCAGGGCTCGGTCAGCATCATCGACCTGTCGGGCGGCGCGGCGAATGCGGCGGTGTCGAACACCATCTCGTTCGCCTCGCTCAACGGCACCGAGGATGCGCTGCGCGCGCGCGGGCTGGCGATCGCGCCGGGCCAGGCTGCGGCGGGCGATATCGAGCCCGAGTACATCACCGTCTCGGCCGACGGCACGCTCGCCTATGTCACGCTGCAGGAGGTCAACGGCGTCGCGGTCATCGACCTCACGAACCCGTCCGCCGACCGGCCGCTGTCGATCCAGCCGCTCGGCACCGTCGACCGCAACCTCGCGGGCAACGCCTTCGACCCCAGCGACCGCGACGGCGCCGGCGGCACCGCGGCGATCAACATCCGCAACGCCAACGTCCAGAGCCTGATCCAGCCCGACGCGATCGCCGCGTTCGAGGTCGGCGGCGTCAAGTATTTCGTGACCGCCAACGAAGGCGACGCGCGGGTCAACATCGCCGATTCGGTCCGCCTGAGCAGCGGGTCGTACGTCCTCGACCCGACCCTCTACCCCAATGCCGCGGCGCTGAAGGCCGATGCCAATCTCGGCCGCCTCAACGTGCTGACGACGACCGGCGACACCGACGGCGACGGCGACTACGACGTCATTACGACGCTGGGCGGGCGTGGCATCTCGATCTTCCGGCAGGAGGCCGACGGAAGCATCACCAAGGTCCGCGAGACCGGCGGCGAGTTCGAGGCGATCATCGCGGCGAACACCCCGGCCGCCTTCAACAGCAACCAGAGCACGGCGGCGAGCTCGTTCGATACCCGCTCCGACGACAAGGGCCCCGAGCCCGAGGGCGTCACCATCGGCAAGATCGGCGACCGCACCTATGCCTTCGTCGGGCTGGAGCGCGTCGGCGGCTACATGATCTATGACGTGACCGACCCCGCCAACGCGGCCTTCGTCACCTACAAGCCGCAGACCGCGCAGGACCTGGGGCCCGAGACGAGCCTGTTCGTGTCGGCCGCGAACAGCCCGACGGGGCAGAACCTGCTGATCAGCGCGCAGGAAATAAGCAATACCATCACCCTGTATTCGGTGCAGTCGCAGACCGCGGGGAACGACGTGATTACCGGCGCCGGCGACGCCGACCGCTTCGACGGCCGCGCGGGGAACGACACGATCGACGGCAAGGGCGGCGACGACGTTCTGATCGGCGGTGCCGGCGCCGACATCCTGATCGGCGGCGCGGGATTCGACACCGCGAGCTATGCGACCGCGACCACGGGCGTGACCGCGAACCTCATCGACTTCCGGGGCTCGACCGGCGACGCCGCGGGCGACCGCTTCAGCGGGATCGAGGCGATCATCGGGTCGGCTTATGACGACGTGTTCACCGGCAGCCGCACCGCCGAGCGCTTCGACGGCGGCGACGGGAACGACGTGCTGGTCACCGTGCTGGGCAGCGACGTGCTGATCGGCGGCGACGGCAACGACGTGCTCGCCGGCGGGCTCGACGGCGACGTCTTCCTGTTCGACAAGGTCGACGACGGCGCGATCGACATCATCGTCGACTATCTGCGGGTCGACAACGACAGCCTGGCGTTCGGCGCCGGCGTGACGGTGACCGCCGCACAGGTCGGCTTCCTGTCGACCGGCCAGACCGCCAATGGCTACGACCTGCGCAACGAAGCCCGCGCGCTCGACCTGGTGCTGACGCTCGAATCGACGGCAGGTCGCCAGACGGTTCACGTCCTCGACGTCTTCACCTTCACCTCGGTCGAGTATTGGGAGAACATGCTGGGCCTCGACCTCGAGTATCCGACGCCGGCGCCGTTGGGCGGCGGGCTGGTGCACATCGCCTGAGGGATCAGAGCCTGAGAGGTCAGGCGCGCACGAACCCGTCGATCAGCTCGACGAGCGCGTCGGCCGAGTCCTCCTGCAGGAAGTGGCCGCCGGGCACGATCCGGTGCGGCTGGCCCTTCGCACCGGGGATGCGCTCGATGAAGATGCGCTCGCCGCCTGCGGTGACCGCGTCGCGGTCGCTGAACGCGGTGACGACGGGGCGGTCGAAGCGGCTCAGCACCTCCCACGCCGCGCGGTTCTCGGCGACCGAGGCGTGCTCCGGGGTGACGGGAACCAGTGTGGGAAAGATGCGCGCCCCCGCCTTGTAGCTCTCGTCGGGGAAGGGCGCGTCGTAGGCGGCGATCTCCTGCGGGCTCAGCTCGCGCACAGAACCGCGGTTGAGGATCGCGCCGGCGGGAAATTCGGGCACCGACTGGCTGTACTCGCGCCACTGCTCGAAGCCCGCCGACCAGCCCGTCCCGACCGGCAGCCCGGTGTTGGCGATGACGAGCCGCGCGAACCGTTCCGGGAAAGCCGCGACGAGGCGCAGCCCGATCAGTCCGCCCCAATCCTGGCAGAACAGGGTGATGTGGTGCAGGTCGACCCCGGTCAGCCAGTCACTCATCCACGCGACGTGGCGCTCGTAGGTGTAGTCCGACAGCGCCGCGGGCTTGTCCGAGCGCCCGAAGCCGACCAGATCGGGCGCGACGACGCGGTGGCCCCTGGCGGCCAACGGCCCGACGAAGTGGCGGTACAAATACGACCAGCTCGGCTCGCCGTGCATCAGCAGCACGGGCGCGGCGTCGTGCGGCCCCTCGTCGACACAGTGGATCCGCAGCGCCTCCCCCGATTCGGCGTCGGTCACGGTACGGTAGTGCGGCGCGAACGGATAATCGGGCAGGTTTGCGAACCGGTTATCGGGCGTGCGCAGAACCTGCATGTGATGCTCCCTTGGGGGTGAGGCGACGGTGCGGGGGGCGGGGGGCGGCGTCAAGGTGGGGAAGAGCGGCGCAAGCGCGCCGCACCCACCCACTTCCCTCCCTGAAGAGGGAGGGGAGCAGCAGGGCCGAGCGGATCCCCCTCCCTCTTCAGGGAGGGGTTAGGGGTGGGTGCGCGCCGCTTGGCGCGCAACGCCCTGCGGATTAGCCTGCCACGATGAAGCGCGTCGCCCCTCCGCTCACCAAGCGCGCCCGCGAGCTTCGCAATAATGCTACCCCAGCCGAGCGCGCCGTCTGGCGACAGCTTCGGCACGTCAGCCCGCGCTTTACCCGCCAGCTCCCGATCGGCCCGTTCATCGCCGACTTCGCCTGCCGGACTGCGCGGATCGTGGTCGAACTCGATGGCCGCTCGCACGACGCGACCGAGGCCTATGACGCCGCACGGACCCGGTATCTTGAAGCGCAAGGCTGGACGGTCCTGCGCTTTGCCAACGAGTACGCGCGTGAGTGGCCCGAGGGCGTCGCCGGTGCCTGTCAACAGGCCGCCGAAGCCGGCGGCACCCACCCCCGACCCCTCCCTGAAGAGGGAGGGGGGAAGAGAAACGAACCAAAAACGCACAAAATGCTTGACTAGCGCAACGCTTCAGGCTATACGAAACCCAGCCTGACGAATCGCGTCCACGGCGAACCCCGCAATTTACGCGCTGCCTTCCCCGACCGGCCCATTGCCGTCGCCGGAGGCCGCGCGCCTGTCCGAAAGGTCCCGGTCGATGCCCCATCGTACCCCTGCGCTCGCCGATCCGGTTCGTTCCGCTGCTTATTTCGCGGCACTGGCCGAGACGCATTCGCTTGTAGCCGCTGCCAGCGCGGCGGGAATCGGCAACCCCGCCGTCAGCCATTATCGCCGACGCCATCCGGAGTTCGATGCACAGGTCAACGCCGTGCTCGGGCGACCGCTCGACCATGACAGCAGCCGCCGGACGTTTAGCAACGCACGCCAGCGCATCTTTCTGGATCGGCTGGCAGAATCGGGCTGCGCGCGTGACGCTGCCGAAGCCGCCGGTGTGTCGGGCTCGACACCCTATGGCCTGCGCCGCCGCGACATGAAGTTCGCTGCCGCCTGGGCCGCCGCACGCGACGAGGCGGTCGACCGCGCCTTCGGGCGCCTGCTGCATCAGTCGATTCACGGCTTCGTCAATGTCGATGTCGTCGGTGGAATCGAAAAGCGAAGCGTGCGCCACGAAGCCGGCACCGTGCTCAAGCTGCTCGATCGCTACGACGCCAAGCGCAGCCGCCAGCCGGGAACGGGGCGCTTTGTCGAACTGACCCCCGAGCGCGTCGCGGCGGCACGCACGTCGATCCTCCGCCGTCTCAACGACGGTGGCAGCCTGATCACCATGGCGGAAGCCGTGAGGGCCGCAGGGCTGTTGCCGGCGACGACTCCGGCCACCGCGGCATGAGCGCCGATGACGCGCTGACCGTCGACCAGGTCGCGGCGATCCCAGCCGACGACGCCGTGGCGGTTGCCGAAAGCTTCATGGTGCGCGGCCCGCAAAAGCCGCCGAAAGGCGACTGGACCACCTGGCTGATCCTCGCGGGTCGCGGCTTCGGCAAGACAGCGACTGGCGCTGCCTTCATCGACGAGTTGGCGATCGGCTGCCCCGGCGCCCGCATCGCGCTGATCGCCGCGACCGCCGCCGACGCGCGCGCGGTGATGGTCGAGGGGGAGGCGGGGTTGCTGGCGCGCAACCCGGCGATCAACTTCTCGCCCGCGCGCCGTCGCCTCGCCTGGCCGGGGGGCTCGTCGGCGATGCTGTTCTCGGCCGCCGACACCGAACAGGTTCGCGGGCCCAGCTTCCACTTCGCCTGGGGCGACGAGGCGGCGCACTGGGACCGCGGCGACGCGGTGCTCGCGAACCTGCGCATGGCGCTGCGGCTGGGCGACCATCCGCGGCTGCTGCTAACCACGACGCCCAAGCCGCTGCGCTGGCTGAAGCAGCTCGCCGTGGCCCCCGGCGTGGTGACGACGCGTGGCCGCACGGCGGACAATGCCGCGAACCTGCCGGCGCCCTTCGTCGAGGGGCTGACCCGCGACTATGCCGGCACGGCACGCGGGCGGCAGGAGCTCGACGGCGAATTCGTCGACGCGACCGAAGGCGCGCTGTGGTCGCGCGAGGGACTGGAGGCGTGCCGTATCGGCTCGGCGCCGCCCTGCGTGCGCATCGTCGTCGCGGTCGATCCGCCCGCCGGGGCGGGGGCGCGGGCCGACGCCTGCGGGATCGTCGTCGCGGGGCTCGACGCCAAGGGGCGCGGCATCGTGCTCGCCGACCGCAGCGTCCAGGGCTTGCAGCCGGCGGCGTGGGCAAGGGCAGTGGTCGCGGCGGCGGACGACTTCGGGGCCGATCTGGTGATCGCCGAGGCGAACAACGGCGGCACGATGGTCACCCACACGCTGCGCGGGGTCGACAGTAACCTCAACGTCCGCGCGGTGCACGCGAGCGCCGGCAAGGTGGCGCGCGCCGAGCCGGTGGCGGCGCTCTACGACGCGGGGCGCGTCAGCCACGCCGGCGTGTTCCCGGACCTCGAGGACGAGATGTGCGCGCTCGGCCGCGGCGGCGCGTGGGACGGGCCGGGGTCGCCCGACCGCGCCGACGCGCTGGTGTGGGCGCTGACCGAGCTGATGCTGGGTAAGCGCCGCGCCGAGCCGGGTGTGCGGATGTTGTGAACGCGGGCGCGCCAAGTGGCGCGCACCCTGTCGTCATCCCCGCGAAGGCGGGGACCCAAAGTCACGGACTTCGCTTCGACACCGGCACCCCTTTGTCCGCGATCGGTGACCTTGGGTCCCCGCCTTCGCGGGGATGACGAAGATTTTGCGCCACCTCCAATCGAGAGAGGCCCACATATGAAATTCCCCTTCCTCACCAAGCGCGCCCGCGCGTCGGTGCCGCGCGCGCCGTGGCTCAGCGCCTGGGCGCAATCCGACCCGCCGCGCAGTTACGAGGCGCAGGTCCGCGCCGCCTTCCTCGCCAATCCGGTGGCGCAGCGCAGCGTGCGGCTGATCGCGGAAGGCGTCGCCGGTGCGCCGATCCAGTCGACCCCCGCCGGCCATCCGGCGCTGGCATTGCTCGGCCGCGACGGTGCGCTCCTCGAAACCATCGCGGCAAACCTGCTCCTTCACGGCAATGCCTATGTCGAGGTGGCGCTGGGGGCCGCCGGACTGCCCGTCGCGCTGTACGCGCTGCGGCCAGAGCGCCTGACGGTGGAGGCCGATGCGAGCGGCTGGCCGGTGGCGTATCTGTATCGTGCCGGTGATGTCGCGACGCGCTATCCGGCGGAGACGCGGGGCGATGCGGCGGGGCTGCTGCACCTGCGGGCGTACCACCCGCTCGACGATCACTATGGGCTCGGTTGCCTGGGGGCGGCGGCAAGCGCGGTCGACGTCCACAATGCGGCGGCGCGCTGGAACAAGTCGCTGCTCGACAATGCGGCGCGGCCGAGCGGCGCGCTGGTCTACGAACCCGGCGACGGATCGGCGCTGTCGGCGGCGCAGTACGAGCGGCTGAAGGACCAGATGGGTGAGCAGTACATGGGTGCGGCGAACGCCGGGCGCCCCATGCTGCTCGATGGCGGGATGCGCTGGCAGCCGCTGTCGCTGACGCCTGCGGAGATGGACTTCGTCCGCGTCCGAGACACCGCCAGCCGCGAGATCGCGCTGGCGTTCGGGGTGCCGCCGATGCTGCTCGGCCTGCCCGGCGACGCGACCTACGCCAATTACCGCGAGGCCAACATGGCGCTGTGGCGGCTGACGCTGCTGCCGCTGTGCGCGCGCATCCTGGGCGGCCTGTCGCGGCATCTGCAGGACTGGTGGCCCGACCTGGTGCTCGACATCGACCGCGACGCGATTCCGGCCCTGTCGGAGGACCGCGCGCGGCTGTGGGGGCAGGTCGCGGGCGCCGCCTTCCTGTCCGACGACGAGAAGCGCGCATTGTTGGGAGTGAATTCATGAACGTCAGCAAGCTGCTCGCCGCGGCGAGTGCGCAGGGTGCCGATGCGGCACAATTGATCGACCTGGTCGAGGCCGCGAGCGAGGCGGGCGCGACGCGCGCGCTGAGCCGCATCGGCCTGCACGACGAGGCCGCGGGCAAGGACATCGGCGACCTGCGCCAGCTCGTCCAGGGCTGGCGCGACGCCAAGTCGAGCGCCGCGCGCGCCGTCGTCACCTGGGCGGTTCGCGGGATGATCGCGCTGCTGATCCTGGGTCTCGCGATCAAGCTGGGGATGGTGCGATGAGGCTGGCGGGTTATGCCAGCATCTTCGACGCGCCCGACAGCGGCGGCGACGTCGTGCGGCGCGGCGCCTTTGCCGACGCGAGCCCGCGAGTGCCGCTGCTGTGGCAGCACGCGACCGACGAGCCGATCGGGTTCGTCGAGAGCCTGTCCGAGGATGCCCGCGGGCTGCGGGTCGTGGCGCGCATTGCCGATACGCGGCGGGGGAACGATGCCGCGACCCTGCTCAAGGCCGGCGCCCTCGACGGGCTGTCGTTCGGCTACCGGGTGCGCGCCAGCCGCCCGGGGCGGGGGACGCGCGAGCTGCTCGCGCTCGACCTGCTCGAAGTCTCGCTGGTGACCTTTCCGATGCAACGCGCGGCGCGGGTGATCGCCTTCGCGCAAGATTTTTAAGGAGAGACTGCATGACCTATGAAACCAAGGCGGATGCCCTCGAGGGCGTGTTCGAGGCGCACGCCGACACCACGGCGACCGATATCGCCGCGCTGAAGGCCGATGTCGCGCGATTGAACGCGCTGCCGCTGTCGCGCCCCGCGCTGAAGGCCGACGTGCCCGTGAGCCACGGCTTTACCGAGCGTTACCTGCGCAAGGGCCTTGAGGTCGCCGAGACCAAGTCGATGAACGGCACGACGCCCGGCGACGGCGGCGTCGCGGTGCCGCGCGAGATCGACGCCGCGATCGACCGGGTGCTCAAGTCGATCTCGCCGATCCGGTCGATCGCGCAGGTGGTCCAGATCGGTTCGGCGGGCTACCGCAAGCTGATCGCGGTCGGCGGCATCGCCAGCGGCTGGGTCAGCGAGACGGGCCCGCGCCCCGAGACCGCGACCGACGCCTTTCAGGAGATCGCGCCGCCGATGGGCGAGCTGTACGCCAACCCGGCGGCCAGCCAGGCGATGCTCGACGATGCGATGTTCGACGTCGAGGCGTGGCTGGCGGGCGAGATCGGCCGCGAATTCGCGCGTGCCGAGGGGGTGGCGTTCGTGAACGGCGACGGCCTGACCAAGCCCAAGGGCTTCCTGACCTATCCGACGAGCACCGCCGACGACGCGACGCGCCCCTTCGGCACCGTCCAGTACCTTCCGAGCGGGTCGACGACCGGCTTCGCGAGCGCCGACAAGCTGATCGACCTCGTCCATGCGCTGCGGGCGCCGTACCGGCAGGGGGCGTGCTTCGTGATGAGCGCCGCGACGCTGTCGAAGACGCGCCAGCTGAAGGACACGACGGGCCAGTATCTCTGGCAGCCCGCGATGACCGCCGGCCAGCCCGCGACTTTGCTCGGCTATCCGGTCGTCGAGGCCGAGGCGATGCCCGACATCGCGACGAACAGCTTGGCCGTGGCCTTCGGCAATTTCGAGGCGGCGTACCTGATCGCCGACCGGACCGCGACGCAGGTGCTTCGCGATCCCTATTCGAACAAGCCGTTCGTGCACTTCTACGCGACGCGGCGCGTCGGCGGGGCGCTGGTCAACGCGCATGCGCTGAAGCTGATGAAGTTCGCCGTGAGCTGACGCTTGCTCCCCCTCCCCTTCAGGGGAGGGGGTCGGGGGGTGGGGACGTTGGGTGATCGCGGCCTGCCCCACCCCCGGGCCGCGCGTGCCGCGCGTCTCTCGCGCCTCCCCTGAAGGGGAGGGGAGCGATCAATCCAAAGGAACCGCTATGACAATCACCGCCGCCTCGGTGGAGGCGAACGGCTGGGTGCTGCGCCTGACCGTCACCGGCACCCCCGGCAGCTTCGCCACCTACGCCCTCGACCCCGACGGCAGCCCCCGCGTCGCGCTGGCGTGCGTCCACCCCGGCTTCGCGCCGTCGGGCGGCACGGTCGCCTCAAACCCCAGCGCCCGCACGCTGGTCGCCACCAAGCCCCTGCGCAAACCCGTCAACCCGGCGTCGCCCACCACGCCCGTCATCGACGAGACCGACAACGGCAACGGCACCGTCACCGTCCGCCTGGCGCTGTCCGAGTTCGTCCACGCGACCGAGACCAGCGTCGCCTGCACCGTGCTCGCCGGCTGGCGCAGCGGCGCGGCGGCGCAGGCGGGGATCGCCGTCACCAACAACTCGACCTTCGTCGCGGCGGTGCCGATCTTCCGCTGGGCGCGGCTCGGCTATCGCCGGGAGACCGGCGCCTTCGACGTCGAGCTCGTCGCCTTCTCGCACCATCCGCAGGGTGTGGCGCCGGTTGCGGGGGTCAAGTTCACCGTCACCGACGGCACCACCGTCAAGACCGCCTGGGCGACCGCGCTGTCGACCTCCACCGCGTACGGCGACGCGCTGCGCTGCTACCGCGTGACCATCGACCCGGCGACCGCGACGGCGCTGACCGCCGGGCTGCTGCGCTGCGATGCCGAGGTCTACCCCTGGCTGGGCGCGATGCGCTCGACCGATCCGGCCGGCACGCGCAGCATGACCGGCCTCGCCACCGCGGGCTACGGCGACAGCGCGCAGCGGCCGCACGTCGTCGGCTACGACCCTGCGGGCACTCGCTATGCCGGGCAATATCTGTTCGTCGATCCCGCCGGCACCACGACCGCCAGCCTCGCGATGGTGCAGCCCAGCCACGCGGCGGCGAAGGCGCTGGCTTTGGGGTCGCGCCCGGCCAACATCACCACCGCGATCCAGGCGCTGTACCTCGCCAACCGCACCCTCACTGCGGCGAACGGCGGCGCGAGTGCGCTGCGGGCGACCGACGGCGCGATGATCCGGCTCGCGGCGGGCACCCATGTCCCGGGTTCGACGACGGTGTCGTTCGGCCTGACGTCGTCGGAGCTGCCGGTCGTCGTGGAGGGCGACCCCGACGACGCCGACCCGCGCGCCAACTGCATCCTGCGGACGCAGGCCAGCGCGCCCATCGCGCGCGTCACTCGGCTCAATTATCGCAACCTGCGCCTGGAGATCGGCGGCACCGCGCTGTTCGGATCGGGCACCGCCTATTGCACCCTCGAAAACGTCGAGGTGCGCGGCAAGGCGGGCAGCGAGGGCAGCGCCGTCACGGCGTTCCTCGGCGCGGTTGCGGGGCAATTGCCGCTGAACGCGGTGCGCTCGCGCTGGTGGCGTTCGGGCAGCCGCTTCGGCGGGTCGACGCAGCTGATCGGCCTGCTGCGCAATTGCGAGTGGAGCCGCACCGCCGACGCCGCTGCCGTCCTGGGCGGGCGCTTCATCCCGGCGACCGAGGACAGCACCGCGACGGGTGTCATCGCCGGGGTCGGCGGCCAGGCCGTGGTGACGCAGGGCAACAGCGAGGACGTCGTCATCACCGGCGTCGACCTGCGCAGCGTCAAGGGCCGCGCCTGGACGACGGTGGCGGTTCCCGCGGCGATGGCGGGCACGCCCAACCCCAGCTATCGCCGCCTCGCCTTCGTCAACAACCTGTGCGAGCGCATCGGCACCGACCAGCAGCCGTTCTTCTCCTTCGGCGAGGAGATCCTCGCGACGATGAGCTACAACATCGTCGAGGGGAACAGCTTCGCCGGCGAGCGCTGCAACCTCTTCTATTCGGACCCGCCGGTGACGAGCGTCGCCGACACCAACACCGTGCTCAACCAGGCGTTCGGCAACCGGGTCGCGAACAACGTCTTCGACTGGGCACCGACCAAGCACGACGCCTTCAACGACCCGCAGACCGCCACGATGCGCGGCACCCCCAACGGCTATCGCCCGCACATGGTCGACACCTGGTCGATTACCTACGGGGTCGGCTTCGAGGCGAATGTCGATTTCGGCCGGCATGCGTCTGCAGGCAATTTCGCGTTCGAATATATGGGCGTGCGCAGCGTCCAGACGGTCGGCGCGGCGGCGAACTGGCCCG
Source organism: Glacieibacterium frigidum (assembly GCF_007097155.1). Taxonomy (GTDB): domain Bacteria; phylum Pseudomonadota; class Alphaproteobacteria; order Sphingomonadales; family Sphingomonadaceae; genus Glacieibacterium; species Glacieibacterium frigidum. The sequence continues at coordinate 453,372 of NZ_VJWA01000002.1, read as the reverse complement.
ACGACCGCTCGGCCTATGGCACGGGCACGGGGGGCGGCACCTACCGCCCGGCTGCAACGTCGCTGACCGCCGGGCGCGCCCGCCGCGCCAATGTCGATCGCGACCGGACCGGCGCAGTGCGCGGCACAACCTTCGCCAGCGGTGCCAACGACGTGCCGGCGGTGGTCGCGGTCGCGCTGGCGCCTGCCGGGGCGCTCTCGGCGTCGGGGTCGGGGTCGCCGCTGATCGCGTGGGCGGGGGAGCTGGGGCCGTACGGCGCACGCAGCCTGCAGCTGGCGACGTCACCGGCAACCTTCTGGTCGGCGGAGCTGATGCCAGCCCCGTCGATGCTCGCGTCGCTCGCGGGATCGCCCTTGCTGACCCTCGAGACGGTCATGCTCGCGCCCGCCTCGGCCAGCCACGGCACGCGCGATTTCGGGGCGGCGGTGCTGCCCGACCTGGTGTTCGCGACCGCCCGCCTGATGCGCATCTCGGGCGAGGTGCGCGTGCAGGTCGTCGAACCGGACCGGTTGCTGCTGGTCTGCTGATTTTTCACCACCACTGGAGACTGACACATGGCAAAATTCGTGAACGGCGCCGTCCTCGACGGTGCGCTGAACCTCGTCGCGACCGCGACGCGCATGGTCGCGGTGGCGGGCCAGCCAGCGACCTACGCCGCTGCCGACGCGGGCAAGCTCGCCGAGGCGACGCTGGCGGCGGGCGACTTCGCGCTCGCAGCCGGCGACATCTCGGGCCGTAAGGTGACCGTCGCGGCCAAGTCGGGACTGAGCGTCGTCGCGGCGGGCACCGCCGACCATATCGCCCTGCTCGATCCGGCGACCTCGACGTTGCTCTACGTCACGACCTGCCCGGCGCAGGCGCTGCCCGCGGGCGGCACGGTGAGCATCGGGACGTGGGCGGTGGAGATTGGGGCGCCCAGCTGAAGCGCGGCCGAGCGCAGCGAAGCGAGTGCGCTTGCACTCGTTAGCTGCGCGCGGACTCGCGCGAAGCCGGACGGCGGGTGAGCGGCCTGCCCGCTCAACCCATCCGACGGCGCGGCTTTGCCGCGACGCTGCTTCGACGCACCCTCTCCCAACCCCTCCCTGGCGCTTCGCGCCGGTCCCTCCCCCAGTGGGGGAGGGGAAAGGTGAACAATGACCATCTTCCTGAAAGACCCCCAGGCGGGAATCGACTACGCCGTCGACTGGGGCGCAGCCTATCTGCAGGGCCAGACGATCACCGGATCGGTGTGGGCCGTCACCCCCGACGAGGCCGAGGGCGTGCGCGTCACCGGCGAGCTGGGGAGCGCGACGCGCACCGCCGCGACGCTGGCGGGCGGCGAGCCGGGCAAGCTGTACCGCGTCGCTAACCGCGTCACGCTCAGCGACGGCCGCACCGACGAACGCTCGGTGACGCTGCGTATCGAGCAACGCTGATGATCGCGGGCGTTACCCCGGTCGGGGTCGACGAGGTCAAGGCGTATCTGCGCCTCGACGACGGCCATGAGGACGCGGTGATCGCCGGGCTGGTTCGCGCCGCGACCGACATGGCGGAGGCGTTCACCGGCCGGTGGCTGATCGCGCGCGACTTCACTGCCGTGCTGGCGGGGAGCGGCGGGTGGCAGCGGCTGATGCCGGTGCCCGTCGTCGCGATCACCGGCGTGACGGGCGCCGACGGGCCGCTGCCGGCCGGGGCGTGCGAGATCGACATCGATCGCCACGGCGTCGGCTGGGTCCGGCTGTTGTCGGGCGACGCCACGACGCGCGTCACCGTTTCGGCACGCGCGGGGCTGGCCGCCGATTGGAACGGCATTCCGGAGAGCGTCCGCGCCGGGATCGTGCGCTGTGCCGCGCAGCTGTTCGCGGCGCGCGACGAGGCGGCCGAGGGATTGCCCGCGGGGGTGACCGCGCTGTGGCGCCCGTGGCGGGCTTTGGCGATCTGAAGGAGGAAATCATGACCGAATTCAGCGGCTCCCTGCGCGAGCGCGTCGGGCTCGAGGACTGGGCGGGGACGCCCGAGGGGGGCGAGTGGCTGCCGGGCGGCGACGCCTGGGGGGCGTTGGTGCCCGCCGACCACGGCCCCGCGGTGCTGGGCGAGGGGCGTGTCGCGCGGCCGCGCTACCGGCTGACGCTGCGTGTCCGCGACGTCTCGCTGACGACGCGCGTGCGCTGGCGCGGCCGCGTCCTCAGCGTGCTGCGCGTCGAGCCCGACCCCCGCGCGCGCGACCGAACGACCCTGTTGGTGGAGGACCGCGGATGACCGATTTCCAGACCCTGCTGCGTGCCATCGAGGTACGCGGACGCGACGCCGCGGCACGCGCCGGCGATGCGCTGGCGGCCGCCGCGATCGCCGAACTGCCCGGCGTCGCCGTGACCCGCGACGGTGCCGACGTGCTGCTGACCGCGCCCGGGCTGCGCGCCCGCGCCTTCGGCTCGCGGCGGTCGCTGCCCGACCCGCGGCTTACCGGACTGGTTCGGTGAGCGCCTCGCTTGCCGTCCAGGCGGCGCTGCGCGCGGCGCTGCAGGGCATCGCCCCGGTGTTCGACACCGTGCCGGTGTCGTCGCCCGCGCCCTACCTGACGATCGGCCCCGACAGCATGACCGACTGGTCGACCAAGACGAGCCAGGGCCGCGAGCATCGTGTCCTGATCGGCGTGTGGGACGACGCGCCGGGCCGCACGCGCGTCAAGGCGCTGCTCGGCCAGGTCGAGGCGGCGGTGCTGGCGCTGTCGGGAAACCAGGACGGTGTCCGAATCGCGCATGTCCTGTTCGTCCGCAGCTTCGTCGAACGCGACCCCGAAGGCTGGAGCCACGGCGTCGCCGATTTTCGCATCCGTACCGAGATGATCTGACGCTCATTCCTCCCACCGTCATGCTGGCGAACGCCAGCACCCACCCCGGCGCGACCTCAAAACATCGGGATCGGACCACCATGGGTGCTGGCGTTCGCCAGCAGGACGAACTTCCAAGATTGGAGAACCGATATGGCTTCCGAGAAGGGCTCGGCCTTCCTGCTGAAGGTCGGCGACGGCGCGGTGCCGCCCGCCTACACGACGATCGCCGGGCTGCGCACGACGCAGCTGAGCGTCAACGCCGACAGCGTGGTGATCACCAACAAGGGCTCGGGCGGCTGGCGCGAATTGCTGTCGGGGGCGGGGGTGCGCTCGGTGTCGCTCAGCGGCGCGGGGGTGTTCTCGGGCACGGTGGCGGAGGCGCGGGTCAAGGCGTCGGCGCTGGCGGGCACGCTCGACGACTATCAGGTGTCGTTCGAGAGCGGCGAGCGGCTGACCGGGCGCTTCCTGATCACCCGCCTCGATTACGCCGGGGATTTCAACGGCGAGCGGACCTACACGCTGGCGCTCGAAAGCTCGGGCGAAGTGGTGGTGTCGTGAACGCTGTCGCTGGTTCGTCTGGCGCAAGCGCCAACCCCGTGAGGGGGGAGGCGGCGCTGACCGTGGCAGGCCGCACCATAACGCTACGCCCGACCTTCGCGGCGCTGGTCGCCGCCGAGGGCGAACTAGGCCCACTGTTCGCACTCGTCGAGCGCGCGGCGGGCGGCGGGCTGACGCTGAACGAACTCGCCGGGCTGCTGTGGCACTGCGCCATCGATTCCGGCGAGCGTGGGGCCTTCTGCGACGCGCTGGTCGCGGGAGGCCTTGCGGCCGCGACGCCGGCGCTGCGCGTGCTCCTCGGGCAGATCCTGGGTGGGCGCTGACTTCGCGTCCGCCGCCGCCCGCGCCGCGCACATCGCGCAGGGGCTGGGCTGGACCCCCGACATTTTCTGGGCGGCGACGCCCGCCGACCTGCGCCTGGCGCTCGGCCCGCCACCCGAAACCCCGGGCGACGGCGACGTGCTGCGGCGTCTGATGGAGGCATACCCCGATGGATGAACTGGACACGCTGGTGGTGCGCGTGCGCGCCGATACCAGCGGCTTCACGAGCGGCGTCGCCGACATGCGCGCGCAGCTCGACGGGCCGCTGGCGAGCGGGCTCGACACTGCCGCACGCGGCCTCGAACGCGCGCTGAGCCGCGCCGTGACGACGGGCAAGTTCGGCTTCGACGACCTGAAGCGCGTCGCCGTCGCGGCACTCGCGGACATCGCCGCGAGCGCGGTCAAGGCCGACCTCGGCGCGCTGTTCGGCGGCAGCGGGGGAGGGGGCGGCGGGCTGCTCGGCTCGATCGCCAGCCTGTTCGGCGGCAAACCCGGCCGCGCCACCGGCGGCCCGGTCACCGGGGGCAGTGCGTACCTGGTTGGTGAGCGTGGCCCCGAACTCTTCGTGCCGACCGCCGCCGGGCGCGTCCAGCCGCTCGGTGGGCGCGGCACGGTCAACGTCACGGTCAACGTCGCCGCGCCGCGCGATGCCGCGCCGCGCGTCATGGCGCAGACCGGCGCGCAGGTTGCCCGCGCGGTGTCGCGCGCGCTCGACAAGGCGGGTGCGTGATGGGGCACTGGCTGGCAACCGCCGCCGACCGGCGGCGTACCGACTGGGTCAAGCGCTTCGACCCGCGCTTCTGGACGGTCGACTTCCCGCGCCCGATGCTGGCGTCGGTGGTGACGACGGGGCCGCGGTCCCTGCGCGTCGACCTGGCATTCCAGCAGCCCGGCGACCTCGCGGGTCTGATCTGGGCGAGCGAGGACCGCTACGACCACCCGCTGCTGGGGTACGCGACCAACCGCGACTATCGCGGCTGTACGCTGCGTTTCCGCTGGCAGGCGTCGGGGGTGGTGCCGCTCGATGCCGTCGGCGGCTCGGTCCTGACCATCGAAGGGCGCGACGCCGCGGGCGAGCCCCGCACCTGGTACGTCCGCCTGTGGAACTACGCCGAAGGCACGCCCGCCGACTGCATCGTCGCGCTCGATTTCGACGCGCTCGACGGCGGCTTCCTGCTGCCCGCCGAGGCGAGCCGCGTGTGGGCGGGCGATATCGACCGCATGTTCGTCTCGCTGGTGCCTGACGGCAGCCCCGGGGCGGGGGTGCTCGAGCTGTCGGACATCGCGTGCGACGGACCGGGGTCGGTGCTCGCGATCGGCGACGCCTTCGTGCCGCCGCACGGCTTGCGCATCGCGAGCGGGTACGACGACAGCTATAACCTGACGCCCGCGCGGCTGGTGCGGAACTGGCTGCAGCTCGGCTACACCGACCTCGTCGATCACTATGTGGGCATGAGCCACTTCCCCGCGCTCGGCCCCGACGGGCTTGCGAGCGGCGGCATCGCGGCGCCGGCGGCGGCGTGGCATGCCGACCTGCTGAGCCGCTGCCGCGCCGCGGGGCTCGAGGTCATCCTGTCGCTGTCGTTCGAGCTGTTCGACGCGATGTGCCCGGCCGACTGGAAGCAGCGCGACGCCGACGGCGCGCCTGCCGCGACGGGATACACCCCGCCCTCGACCCTGTTGTCGCCCTGCTCGGCGCCCGCGATGGCGTGGCTGCAGGGCACCGCCGCCGACTTCGCCGCACTGGCGCGCGCGAGCGGACAGCCGGTCCGTTTCCAGGTCGGCGAGCCGTGGTGGTGGGCGGGGCCGGACCAGCGGCTGTGCGCCTATGACGCCGCGACGCGCGAGGCGTACCTCGCCGATACCGGGCGTACCGCCCCCGAGATCCGCGACGTGCGCGGCATGACGACGGCGGCCAAGCGCGACTTCCTCGACTGGCTCGGCATCAAGCTCGGCGCGGCGACGCTCGCCCTGCGCGACGCGGCGGACGCGGACGAGACGCTGCTGCTGTTCTACGCCCCGCAAGTCGCGCGGACCGACGCGCCCGACCTGGTGCGCGCCAACCTGCCCGCAGCCTGGGCCAGTCCCGCGTTCGATATCCTCCAGCTCGAGGACTATGATTTCGTCACCGGCGGCGACTTCGCAGGGCAGGTGCGGACGCGGGCGCTGGGCGATGCGCTCGGCTATCCACTCGCGCGCCAGCATTACCTGTCGGGCTTCGCGCTTGGCCCCGCCGACTGGCCGCGCATCGTCGCGGCGGCGGACGCCGCGCGTGCGCGGGCCGTCGCCGAGACCTTCCTCTGGGCCTGGCCGCAGATCGCGCGCGACGGGCTGACCTATTTCGACATCGCAGGAGACGAGACCGTGCCGGCCTTCCACGACGTGCGCTTCCCGCTCGACCTCGGCTACGGCGCGACCGGGGGCCCGCAATTCTCGACCCAGGTCGTCACCACGGGGTCGGGGTACGAGCAGCGCAACAGCGGCTGGGCGGACGCGCGGCTGCACTATGACGCCGGCGTCGGGGTGCGGTCGGAAGCCGATTTGAGCGCGCTGATCGCCTTCTTTCGCGCGCGCCGCGGGCAGGCGCACGCCTTCCGCTTCAACGACCCGCTCGACAATGACGCGATCGTCGAGCCGCTGGGGCAGGGCGACGGGGTGCGCACGCGCTTCGAACTGGTGAAGACCTATGGCGAGGGCGACGACGCGCAGGTGCGGCGCATCACGCGGCCGGTGGCGGACAGCGTCGCGGTGACGATCGACGGGGTCGCAGCGACGGGCTGGACGGTCGCAGATTTCGGCAACATCGACTTCGCCGTCGCGCCGCCCGCCGGTGCAGCGGTCGCGGCCAGCTTCGCCTTCGATGTGCCCGTCCGTTTCGCCGACGACCGTATCGACGTCGGGCTGGCGGGGTGGCGCGCCGGCGAGCTGCCGTCGGTCTCGCTGATCGAGGTGCGTGAGGCATGATCGACGCCGAAGTCACGACCCTCGCCATCCTGTGGCGCATCGCGCGCGCCGACGGGGTGACGCTGGGCTTCACCACGCACGATGCGCCGCTGGGCGTCGGCGGCATGACCTACGACAGCGCGCCGGGGATGGTGCCGTCGGCGATCTCGACCGGCGACGGGCTGGAGGTCGACACGATGGAGGTCGCGGGCGCGCTGTCGGCCGCCGCGATCACCGCCGCCGACCTTAGCGCGGGGCGCTACGACGGCGCGCGCGTGACGGTGAGCATGGTCGACTGGCGCGCGCCCCACGGCGCGGTCCTGCCGCTGGCGCGGGGCACTTTGGGCGAGGTGTCGCAAAGCACCAGTGGGCAGGGCGGCAGCTTCACCGCCGAACTGCGCGGGCCGACCGCTTCGTTCGACGCGAGCATCGTCGAGCTCTGCTCCCCCGAATGCCGCGCCGAACTCGGCGACACGCGCTGCCGCGTCGATCTCGCGGGGCTGACGGTGGCTGCGACGGCGAGCGAGGCCGAACCGGGGCGGGTGGCGGTGAGTGCCGCGGACCCGCGCTTCGCCGGCGGCCGTCTGCGCGTGCTGGCGGGGCCGAATGCGGGGCTCGACCGCCGCATCGTCGACACGGGGGCGGACACGCTCGACCTCGATGAGCCTCTGCCCTTCGCGCTGGCGGCGGGGACCCGCGTCGAGCTCCGCGAGGGTTGCGACAAGCGTTTCGCGACGTGCCGCGACCGCTTCGCCAACGCGCTCAACTTTCGCGGCGAGCCCCACGTGCCTGGCGGCGACCTGCTGACGCGCTTCCCGGGGGTTTGATTACGTCCCCCTAGTCGATCCGATTATGGCCGATCCGCGGCGCGCTTTCTATTCAAGGCAGACAGATGTTGCGTACGGAGGCGAAGTGCCATGAGTTTCGATGTCAGCCGGGCGAGCGCCACGTCGCAGCCCGACCTGCAGCAGACGCGGGCCCGGACGGCCGATCCGGTGCAGACGGCGGTCGATCGCATCAACAACGCGATGAGCGAAGGCATCACCGACTGGGATGTCTCGCATGGTGACCTAATGGACGCGCGCAGCGCGCTCAACGGCTTGACGCCGACACAGGTCAACCAAGTCATCAGTCGCCTGTCGGACGACACGCTGCGCCAGTGGAACGGCGAGATGAACGGCCTGTCGGGTGCTCTCAGTGCGGACGAGAAGCGCGATCAGCTCAACTTCCTTGCGCAGAACCTCGCCCCGGATCAGCTGGCGCGCGTGTCACAGCAGTTCCGCTTCGGCACCGACGCGCAGGCCTTCGCGACCGCCGTCGGCACGTTCCGCGATGCGGGCACGGTCGGTGCCTTTGCATCGAGCGTCCTGTCGACCCCCGACCGCGACACCGCGACGGCGTGGAATAACAACGCCAATCTTGCGGCGAACGCGATCGGCGAAATGAATTCCTCAGCCCGGCTCAATACGGCGCTGGGCGCGCTGACCAGCGACCAGCGGGCGCGGATGCTCAACGAGACGGTGTGGACCCCCAAGGGCATCGAGGCGACCGCCTTCAACAAGGTAACCGGCGCGATCGCGCAGTACGGCACGCTGACCCAGCGGACCGAGGCGTTCACGACGATTGCGCGGCACAATGCCGAGTTCCGCGACGGGCTGGGCTCGGTGCCCTTCTCCTCCCAGGATTTCCCGGCATTGAATACGCCCTATTCGGCGATGCGATCGCTGTTCGCCAGCGATCCGCGGGGCATGACCGAGCTCATGTCGAGAAACGGGAGCGGGATGCAGGATCTGACCAATTTCCTCGAGGTTGCGGTCATCAAGGGCGATTTCCGGGAAATCGGTCAGTGGGGAATGACGGTGCGGCGCGGAGAGGCTATTCCTGGCACTGATCAGAGCGATTTTGCCCGGGCCAACTATGACTTCGACCGTGATCCCAACGCCTCCGACTATCGTAATGCCGCCGTCTCCGGCGCGTTCACCGGAGCGGCCATGACCGCAGCGATCAACGTCAACCTCGACGCGGGCAAGCGCCAGGCCCTTGCGATGTCCTTGGTGACGGGCGGCATCAGCACAGCCGCTGCAGCAGCGCCCGTTGCGGGCCAGATTGCGGTGGGCGTAGGCTCGACCGTCGGTCAGCCGGTTGTTGCGGCGCTGCTCGAGGGGGCGGGCAAGGATCGTGGGGACTTCTTCGCCGCTATCAGTGAAGCGGGTATGGCGCGAGACGCGAACGGTTTCCTTCCGCCGATCGGGGGCGGTGCTCGCAGCACTTTCAACTCAGCTGTCAGCGAAGTCCTGCATGCCCATGAGTATAGGTAAAGGGGTCGTCGCGATCATGACGCTTGCAATGGCCGCCTGTACGCCTGCGAAGAAGGTCGACCTCGACATTCCCGGCGCACGCGACATCGCCTACGAAGCCATCCGTGACGGATCGGGGGTGCTGGGATACGCCGAGCCCCTGCTCGGGCCGAAAATCACGAAGGGCTATGGAACGGTCCTGGGGCCGGGAGCGACGCGCGTCGACCCGGCCACGGTCGCGGGTGCGTGGGAATTGCCCGCCGGGACAGGCAGCGAGGACGTGCTGCAGGCTCTGCGAGCCAAGGGCAGTGTCGGCGGTATCGAGGCGTTCCGCGGCGGCTCGCTGTGGATGGCCGACTACCGCATCGCCGGGAGCACGCCCGTCCGCCTCTTGCTGATCGACGGAAACAGCCGCGCTTTCCTGACCATGGCGGTACCCGAGGTGCGGCCCGGCCCGCATGTCTATCTGATCGCGTATTATATTCGCTGACTCCGCGGTCAGGGATAGCTGACGGTCTTCGGCACCTCGGGGATCTCGATCCGCTCCTCGGCATCGCCGGGGACGAGCGGAAAGCGCTGCGCCGTCCAGTCCTCGCGGGCCTGGCGGATGCGGTCGCGGCTGGAAGAGACGAAGTTCCACCAGACGTAGCGCGGGCCGTCCATCGGAGCGCCGCCACACAGCATGACCCGGCCGCCCGCCGCCGAGCGCAGTGTCGCGGCGATGCCAGGGCGCAAGACATAGAGGACGTGCTCGACCACCGGCAGGCCGTCGAGCGAAGCTTCGCCGGCGGCGAGATACACGGCGCGCTCGTCGGCGTCGGCGTCGATCGGCACGCTGCCGCCGGGCTGGAGCGCGATATCGGCATAGATCGTCGGGCTGTGGCAGGTGACGGGGGAGGTGGCGCCCCACAGGCTGCCCATGATAATGCGGGCGGTCGCGTTCGTGCCCTCGACGACGGGCAGGTCGGCGCGCGCGACATGTTCGAAGGCGGGGTTTATCTCCTCCTTCGCCTGCGGCAGCGCGAGCCAGGTCTGGATGCCGTTGAGTTCGGGGCCGGCGGCGCGCAGCGGGGCGGGGGAGCGCTCCGAGTGGACGATGCCGGTGCCTGCGGTCATCAGGTTGACCGCGCCGGGCTCGATCGTCCGCACCGTGCCGAGCGAATCGCGGTGGTCGATCGCGCCGGCGAAGAGGTAGGTGACCGTCGCCAGATTGATGTGGGGGTGCGGGCGCACGTCGATCCCGCCGCCCGGCGGCAGATGGGCCGGACCCATCTGATCGAAGAAGATGAACGGCCCGACGGTGGTGCGCTCGCGGTTGGGCAGGGTGCGGTGCACCTTGAAGCCGCCGAGATCGTGCGTCGCGGGCTGCAGCGCCATCAGGAAAAGGTCGTCCATGTCGGTCTCCGTGATCAGGCGAGGTCGTCGGCTTCGTACAGCGGGCGGATTTCAATTTCGCTGGGGCCGGGCATCGGGTTCGGGCAGCGCTTCACCCAGGCGACCGCTTCGTCGAGGTCCTTGACGGTCCACAGCCAGAAACCCGCAACGAGATCGCGCGGGTTGGCGAAGGGGCCTTCGCTGACCGTTCGCGTGTCGCCGTCGAAGGCGACGCGGCGGCCGTCCAAGCTCGGCCGCAGGCCGTCGCCCATGACCAGGATGCCGGCAGCGGCGAGTTCGTCGTTGTAGCGGCCCATCGCGGCCATCATCGCCAGCGTCTCGTCGGTCGGCTCGAAGCCGCGCTCGCTGTCTTCGGTCGCCGTGACCAGCACCATGACGCGCATCGTTCGACTCCCCAGTCTCGTCTGCAGGAGAGCTATGCCATGCACGCCAGCGCCTTGGCCATCGTCGCGGCGGCGCGGGGGTGCGTCGGCACACGTTTCCGGCCGCAGGGGCGGACGCCCGGGGTGGCGCTCGACTGCATCGGGGTGGTGCTGATTGCGGCGCGCGGGGGCGGGGTCTCGTTCGTCGTGCCGCCCTATCGGCTGGGTGGCGACGGCGAGGCGGCGCTCGACGCGGGGCTCGCCACGCAGGGGTGCGTGGCGATCGAGCGCGCTGCGCCGGGCGACATTCTGGTCATCGCACCCGCCCCGGGGCGCCGTCACCTCGGCGTCGTGACCGAGCGCGGCGTCGTCCACGCGCACGCCGGGCTGGGCCGCGTCGTCGAGGGGCCGCTTGATCCGGACTGGGCGGTCGTCGGGGCTTGGCAGCTGCCCGCACAATCACAGGAGTAGGCCATGGCGACATTGGTGCTGGGCACCGTCGGGCGCGCGCTCGGCGGGCCGATCGGCGGGCTGATGGGGACGTTCCTCGGCGGGTCGCTCGACCGCGCGATCCTGGGGTCGGGCAAGGCGCGCGAGGGTGCGCGGCTGGGCAACCTCGCGGTGCAGAGCTCGGCCTATGGCGAGCCGCTGCCGCGCGTCTATGGCTGCGTCCGCGTCGCGGGGAATCTGATCTGGACGGCAGGGATCGCCGAAACCGCGACGACGAGCGGCGGCGGAAAGCGCGGCGGCGCGCGCACGACGAGTTACAGCTATAGCGCGTCCTTCGCCGTCGCCCTGTCGGCGCGGGCGGTGGTGCGCGTCGCGCGGGTGTGGGCGGACGGCAAGCTGCTCCGCGATGCCGGCGGGGCCTGGTTGACGCCGGTAACGATGCGCCTGCATTCCGGCGGCGAAGGGCAGGGCGCCGATCCGCTGATCGCCGCGGCCGAGGGCGGCGGCTGCCCGGCGTATCGCGGGCTGGCGTACGCGGTGTTCGAGGACCTGCCGCTCGCCGACTATGGCAACCGCATTCCCAACCTGACTTTCGAGGTTGTCGCCGACGAGGGCGCGGTCGATGCGGGCGGGGTCGCGGTCGATCTTGGCGACGGCGTGCTGCAGGCGGCGGGGGTGTTCCCGGCGTTCGAGGGCTTTGTCGCGGCGCGCGGCGGGGCAGCGCGCGAGCCGCTCGCGCAGCTGGCGCGGCTGTTCGACCTGCGCTTCACCGACGACGGCGCGCGGCTGGTAATGCGCGCGGGCGCGGGGGCGGCGGCGACTATCGCCGATGCCGACCTGGGCAGCGTCGCCGCGGGCAGCGACACCAAAACCGCGCGCAGCGAGACGCGCGCTGCCGCCGCAGCACTCGACGATGCGGTCGCGATCGGCTTCCTCGACCCGGCGCGCGACTATCAGGCGGGGTTGCAGCGCGCGTCGCGGCGCGGCGGCGGGGGGCGCACCGGGCAGATCGACGCGCCGGTCGTGCTCGCCGCGGACGACGCCAAGCGGCTGGCGGCGGACGTGCTGGCGCGCGGGCTGGCAGCGCGGACGACAGCTGCGTTGCGCCTGCCGTGGCGCGCTCTGGGGGTACGCGCGGGCGACCGGGTGATGTCGGGTTGGGCGGTGCGGCGGTGGAGCTTCGGCGACTTCGTCGTGACGCTCGATGCCGAGCGCCTGCCGCTGCGCGCCGCGGGCAGCGGGGTTGCCGACCCGGGCCGCAGCCATGACGCGGGTGACGCCGCGCCGGGACCGACGACGCTGGCGGTGCTCGACCTGCCGCCGCTGTTCGACGGCGGGGGCACGACGCCGCGCCTGTGGATCGCGGCTGCCGGGGCATCTCCCGGCTGGCGGCGCACGGGGATCGCCTTCAGCGCCGACGACGGTGACAGCTATGCGATGGCCGGCGAGGTCGGCGCGGCGAGTGCGATCGGCGTTCTCGCGGAACCGCTTCCGACCGGCTGCGACGACCGCTGGGACCGCGCCAGCGCGGTGGTCGTGCAGCTCGGCGACATGTGGCTCGAAAGCCGCAGTGAGGCGGCGGTGCTGGCGGGCGCCAACCTCGCCGTGATTGGCGACGAGATCGTCCAGTTCGGCGATGCCATGGCGCTCGGTGGCGGGCGGTTCCGGCTTTCGAACCTGCTGCGGGCACGGCGCGGAACCATGGTCGCAGCGCATGCTGCGGGCACGTGCTTCGTGCTGCTCGACGCGACGCGGCTGCTTGCGGTCGATCCGCCTGCCGAGCTGTTGGGCCGCACGATAAGGGTGCGCGCGACGGGGGCGGGTGACGCCGCGACACCGCCCGTCGTGCTGACGCTGGGTGGCGCAGCGCTGCGGCCGCTGGCGCCCGTCTTCTTGGCGGGGCGGACCGAGGGCGAGGACATCGTCTTCACCTGGCGGCGTCGCAGCCGCGCGGGTTTCGCCTGGCTCGACGGCAACGACGCGTCGCTCGGCGAAGCGCGCGAGGCGTATCGCGTCACATTGGCGAGCGGCGGCATCGTTCGGCGCACCGCCGACACCGACGCGCCCGAATGGCGCTATCCCGCCGCTGCCCGCGCTGCCGACGGCCTCGCGGACGGCGCCGCCGTGACGCTGACCGTCGCGCAGATCGGCGAGCTGACCGGGCCGGGCGCGCCTGCGTCGGCGACCTTCATTCTGGCTTGAGGAGACTGAGATGGCTGAAGTTTCGGACCGCTATGCGCTGCCCCTGCTGCAGGTCGGGCAGGCGCAGAAGGAGGTCACCCACAATGAAGCGGTGGCAGGCATCGACACGCTGCTCCACCTCGCGGTCGAGACGCTGACACTCGCCGCGCCGCCTGCCGCGCCGGTGCCCGGGCAGGCGTGGATCGTCGCGGCGGGTGCGACCGGCGACTGGGCGGGGCGCTCGGCAGAGATCGCCAGCTTCGGCACCGGCGGCTGGCGCTATGCCGTGCCGCAGCAGGGATGCGTCGCCTGGCTGCGCGACGTCCAGCGCTTTGCGGTTTTCACGGCCGACGGCTGGCGGGACGACGGCTGGCCGGTCGCGGCGCTCAGGGTCGGCACCCGGACCGTGCTTGGCGGCGGAATGAGTACGGTTCCACCGGTCGAGGGTGGCGCCGTTGTCGACGCCGAGGCGCGCGCGGCGATTGCCGCCTTGGTCGCGGATCTGCGATTTCAGGGGCTTGTTGCGGGATGATCGACCTCCCCGCGTTGTACTTCGCTTTGCACTGTTGTTTCTTGGCAACACGACGGCTTATTCACGGCTTGCAGGGGGATATTCCGTGAGTTAGAGCGTTAGGTGCGCTTCGACAGAAGCACGACCTTTTGAAAGGGGAACCACATGCGGAAATTTGCCGTGGCGTTGGCGCTAGCCACCACCGCACTCGCCGGACCGGCTTTGGCCAAGGACGGAGCCTGGTACATCGGTGTCGATGCCGGCGGGATGATCGTCGAGGACGTTCAGTTCGACGTTCGTAACGCGGCGAACACCGCGACCACCAACAATGCCCTCCAGCTCAACCATGAATATGGTTTCGATGTCGGTGGTCAGATCGGTTACGATTTCGGCGGTTTCCGCACGGAATTCGAAGTCGCCTACAAGGACGCTAATCTGGACTCGGTCCAGATCCTCCAGTCGGGCTCGCCGATCATCGGCTTCAACGGCCGCTCGCAGCTCGTCAATCCGGGCACCTTCAACGCTGCTGACGGCAACTCGCGCGTGCTGTCGTTCATGCTCAACGGCATGTTCGACTTCGGCGGCCAGGATGGCGGCATCAGCGGCTTCGTCGGCGGCGGCGTCGGCGTTGCGCGTGTGAAGTATTCGGACCTGCAGCTGGTCAAGTTCGGCAGCGCGTTCCTCGACGACAGCGACACGGGCTTCGCCTACCAGGCGATCGCCGGCATTCGCAAGCCGATCACCGAGCGTGTCGACCTGTCGCTGAAGTATCGCTTCTTCACGGCGGACAACGTCAAGACCTTCGAGCTTAACGGCCTGGAGACGGAATCGCGTTTCCGCAGCCACTCGCTGCTCGTCGGCCTGACGTACAACTTCGGTGAGGACGCCGCACCGCCGCCGCCCCCGCCGCCCCCGCCGCCGCCGCCCCCGCCGCCGCCGCTGCCGCCTTGCCCGCCCGCCGCTGTGACGCCCGGACCGTTCCTGGTGTTCTTCGATTGGGACAAGTCGGTGATCACTGCCGAGGCCGCCGCGGTTCTCGACCGTGCCGCTGAGCAGTACGCCGCGACGGGCCAGACCAGCGTCATGCTCGCCGGTCACGCCGACAAGTCGGGTACCGATGCGTACAACGTCGGCCTCTCGCAGCGCCGTTCGGATGCCGTCAAGGCGTACATGGCGACCAAGGGCGTGCCCGATGGCGTCATCACGACCGAGGCGTTCGGTGAGAGCCGTCCGCTCGTCGACACTGCCGACGGTGTCCGTGAGCCGCAGAACCGCCGCGTCGAGATCACCTTCGGTGGTGCTCCCGCTCCGGCCGCCTATCCCTGCACCCCGCAGTAAAAAGCGGGGCCCAGGCCCAAAATGCGAAGGGCCGCCCCTCGGGGCGGCCCTTTTCATGTCAGAGTGCGACGACGAAAGTTACGGCTTCTCGGGCACCGGAAAGATCGGCATCGGTTCGAGCATCGTCACGCCAGGCGCGACGCCGGGCGTCAGCGCAGTCCGTAGCACCGGCGTCTGCGCGATCGCATATTTGCCGAGGCCACCCTTGCTGAGCAGCAACGTCCCGCGCCCCGCCGCCGACGCCGCGTTGCAAAAGGCGTATTGCGCATCGAGGGTCGAATAGCTGTTGTAGATCTTCGTCGAATATTGATCGAAGCTGTTGAGCGCGCGCGCCTTGTCGTAGCGCTTAAAGTGCGCGACCATCGTCGCCTGCGCCGCCGCGAGCTCGGCTGAATGGTGCTTGAGCAGGTCGTTGTAGGTCTTCACCGTCGCGAGATAGGGCGAGAACTGGCACTGCAGCGCAGCGACGTTCAGGCCGGCGCGAAGGCTCCATACCGCATTGGCCTCCGTCTCGAGCGGGGTCATCGGGCGGAGCTGGATGGTTTGCGGGGTCATCACGCCGCCGCGGGGTGCCAGGGTGCCGGCGACGGGCGGTGCGGCGGAGACCGCGGCGGGTGCCGCGGCCGGGGCCTGTGCCACCGCCGTCACCGGCACGGCGATCAGAACGACCGCCAAGTTGTTGAAATAAGTCGATCGACGCACATTTTACTCCCCGGGACCGGCCCGCGAAACGCGGGCTCGGTCTACGCATAACCGGGTGCGGCGTGCGCCGCCAGAGTCAGCCGAGGATGCTGCCCAGCTGCATCGCGACCGACATGTCGCCCTCGACCTTCAGCTTGCCCATCATGAACGCCATCTGCGGGTTCTGCTTGCCGGTCGCCATGTCGGTGAAGTCCGCCATGCTGACCTTGACGGTGCAATCGGTGGGGACGTTCTGGTTGTCGACGACGGCGGGCGACACGGTGTCGTCGATGCGGACGGCGCCGTCATCGCCGAAGTCGAACTTGACCGACTTGCGGAGGTTGGCGCTGGTGCCGACACGGCTGCGCATCTGTTCGGTGATCTGCTCGAGGCTCATCGTCATACTCCCCAAAGGCGCGCCGGCGTGGCGACGCGACTTGCTATAGCGCACAAAAAAGAAGGGCCGCCAGTGCGGCGGCCCTTCCCCATAACGTTCGAACGTCCGAAGCTTACTTGGTCTCTTCGGTCGTCGTCGTGGTCGTGGCGGCGTCCGTGGTGGCCGGAGCCATCGCATCGGCAGCCGGAGCAGCAGCGGCGTCGGTCGTGCCGGCGGCCGGAGCGGCCATGGCATCGGTCGTCGTCGCGTCGGCAGCCGGAGCAGCCATCGCGTCGGTGGCCGGCGGCGCGGCTTCGGTCGTGGTGGTGGTGGTGTCGGTCGTCGTCGTCTCGGCCTTCTTCTCGCCGCAAGCGACGACGAGCAGGCCAACACCGGCGATCAGCGAAACCGTCTTCAGCTTCGAAAGAATGTCACCCATTTTCGTCTCCTAAGTTTCTGAATCGAGCGTGATATCGTCGGTTTCGGTTCAGCCCTTATCCCCTAACCGGAGTGGACATTAGCACAAATCGCGCGCCCCTCAAGCGCGATTACAACGCCGCCGCAACGCCCGTGAAGGTGTGTCGCCGCCGCCGCAGGCCGATCTCCATCGCACGCTCTGGAGCTAGCAGGCATAATTTACAGTGGCGCAGCGGTGCGAGCAAGATCGATCAGCGACGGAACGGACGCGCGCAGCGCGTCATCGACCGCCGGCATGTCGGCTTTGCCACCGAGCGCCGCCAGGCTGGTCACCGCAAATCCCTCGAGGCCGCAGGGCACGATGCCGCCGAAGTGCGCGAGGTCGGGCGCGACGTTGATGGCGACGCCGTGCGAGGTCACCCAGCGCCGCACGCGTACGCCGAGCGCCGCGATCTTCGCCTCCCCGACGGACGTCGGGACCCACACCCCGATCCGCCCCGGCGCCGTGAGGGCGGTCACGCCCAGTCGCGCGAGTGCCGCGATCACCCACGCCTCGAGCGCGGCCACATAGGCGCGCAGGTCGCGCCCGCGCCGATCGAGATCGATCATCACATAGACCACGCGCTGGCCCGGCCCGTGATAGGTGTACCGCCCGCCGCGCCCGCTCGCGAACACGGGAAAGCGCGCGTCGAGCAGTTCGGCGGGCGCGGCGCTGGTGCCTGCGGTGTAGAGCGGTGGATGCTCGACCAGCCAGATCAGCTCGTCCGCGGTGCCGGCGCGGATCGCCTCGACGCGCGCGTCCATGACGGCGAGCGCGTGGCGGTAATCGACCAGCCCCGGCTCGACGCGCCACTCCACTAAAGCGCGCCCGCGAACTTCCGCACGTCGGCGAGGAACAGCTCGGGCTCCTCCAGGCTGGCGAAATGGCCGCCGCGCGGCATGTCGGTCCAGTGCACGACGTTATAGCCGCGCTCGACGATGCGCCGCGCCGGGAAGGCGAGCAGGTCGAACGGGAAGGCAGCGACGCCCGTGGGGACCTCGACCCGCCGCCCTTCGGGGATCGCGAACCCGCCTTCGATGAACATGCCGCGATAGATCCAGGTCGCGGTCGCGAAGCTGCGCGTCGTCAGGTAGATCATGATGTTGGTGAGCAGCCAGTCCATCGCATAGGGCGGGTCGGTGACCTTGCCCTCGGTGTCCGACCAGCCGACGAACTTCTCGCAGAACCACGCCGCGACGCCCATCGGCGAATCCATCATCGCGAAGCCCAGGCTCTGCGGCTTGGTGCCCTGCAGCTGGAGGTAGCCGGTCTCGCGGTCGCGCACCGCCACGGCCTTCTGCAGCCACTTCACGTCCTCGGGAGTCTCGGGCGACATATTCGCCGGGCGCAGGCCAAAGCCCGAGAGGTGCAGCCCGTCGAGCCGCGTGCTGTCGAGGCCCAGCCAGCCGCCGATGACGCAGCCCCAGTCGCCGCCCTGGTAGACGTACCGGTCATAGCCGAGCGCCGGCATCAGCGCATCGTACAGCCCGGCGACCCGCCGCGGCCCCCACATCCCCGACGGCCGGTCCGACCAGGCATAGCCGGGCAGCGACGGAGCAACGACATGGAAGGCCGGCAAATCCTTCGACTCCGGTTCGGCAAGCCGCTCGACGATGGCATCGAACTCGAGCACCGACCCCGGCCAGCCGTGCGCGATCAGCAGCGGCCGCGCATCGGCGCGCGACGAGCGGCGGTGCACGGCGTGCAGGCAAAAGCCCGGCTCGACCTCGACCCGGACATGCGGGAGGCGGTTCAGATTGGCAACCGCGGCGGGCCAGTCGTAGCTGTCGAGCCAGTAGGTGCGTAGCCGCTCCATATAGTCGCGGTTGGCGCCGTGGCTCCAGCCGGACTCGGCGGGTTCCTCGAAGAAGCGGTACGACGCGACGCGCTCGCGCACCCACGCCGCCTCGGCCTCGTTGACGGGGACCTTGAACGGCTCGGCGGTCACGCCGCGAGCGCCTGCTTCGCATCCGCGAGGATCATGTCGCTGACTTTCTCCGCGACCATGATCGTCGGGGCGTTGGTGTTGCCGCTGACCAGGAACGGCATCACGCTGGCGTCGACGACGCGCAGGCCGTGGACCCCGTTGACCCGGCACGCGCCGTCGACCACCGCCTTTTCGTCGACCCCCATGCGGCAGGTGCCGACGGGGTGGTAGATCGTCTCCCCCCATTGCCGCATCGCCGCGACAAGCGCGTCCTGGTCGGCGGCGACCTCGGCGGTCGGCCACAGCTCCTGCCCGCGATAGTCGTCGAACGCCGCGGCATTGCCGATGGCGCGGGCGATCCGCACCCCGGCGCTCAGCGTTTCGACGTCCTCGCGCGCGGTCAGGTACTGCGGGTCGATCAGCGGTGCCGTCGCGGCATTGGGCCCGCCCAGCCGGATCGTCCCCCGGCTCTCGGGGCGCAGCTGGCAGACGTGCATCTGATAGCCATGCTCGGCGGTGAAGGTCCCCGCGCCGTGCGCATTGCCGCGCACCGGCATGAAGTGCAGCTGGACATCGGGCGCCGCCAGCCCCTCGCGCGTCGACAGAAAGGCGCCCGCGGGCGTCGGGATGTAGCTCGCGTTGCCCGACTTGCGGAAGCGCCACTCGAGCAGCGCACGCAGCTTGCGGTCGAAGCGCGCACTGCCGTTGAGCGTCACCGGCTGCGTGCACTTCCACTGCACGATCATGTCGAGGTGGTCCTGCAGATTGCCCCCCACGTCGGCGGCGTCGTGGACCACCGCGATGCCGTGCTCGCGCAGGTGCGCGGCGGGACCGATGCCCGACAGCATCATCAGCTGCGGCGAGGCGATCGCGCCGCCGCACAGCATGACCTCGTGCGCGCGCACCGTTTCGGCGCGGCCGCGCGCGGTATAGGCGACGCCGGTGGCGCGGCTGCCTTCGAAGGTGACGCGGTCGACCTGCACGCTCGTGCGGATCGTCAGGTTCGGGCGGCCCTTGGCGGGGTCGAGATAGGCGCGCGCCGCCGACCAGCGGCTGCCCGCCTTGATCGTCGAATCGTACATGCCGGCACCTTCGAGGCGCGGCCCGTTGAAGTCGTCGGTGCGGCCGAAACCCGCCTGCACCGCGGCCTCGATGAACACCGAATTGAGGACGTGCGGCAGGCAGCGGTTCGAGGTGTGGAGCGGGCCGCCCTGCCCATGAAATTCGTCGCCGCCGCGCTCGCTGTTCTCGGCGCGCTTGAAATAGGGCAGCACGTCGGCCCACCCCCAGCCGGTCAGGCCGAGTTGCGCCCAGCGGTCGTAATCGCTCGAATGGCCACGGATATAGACCATGCCGTTGATCGACGAGCTGCCGCCCAGCACCCGGCCGCGCGGCCAGTACATCGCTCGCCCGCCCATCGCCGCCTGCGGCACGGTCCAGAACCCCCAGTCGTGCGGCGAGCTGACCTGCGGCGGGATGATCGTAGTCAGCCCGCCGGGCATGTCGATCATCGCCTTGTTGTGATCGCCGCCGGCTTCCAGCAGCAGCACGCGGTGGCGCGGATCGGCCGACAGGCGGTTCGCCAGCACGCACCCCGCGCTGCCCCCTCCGACGACGATGAAGTCGAACGTCTCGCTCATTTGACCGGCCTCCCCAGGCTGGGCGCCAGTCTATGCCGATGCCGCGCCGCGCGCAAAGTGCTCGACCCGCGCCTATTCCGTCTCGGCTGCAATGCGCGCGAAGATGCCGCGGACCTCGTCGGGCGTCGCGTCGCGTGCGGCGCCGTCGCGAACCTCGGCGGCGGTCCACATCCAGGTGCGCGCCGGGTCGTCGCGCATCGCCCAGGCCGGGAACAGCCGCTCGTCCGCCGAGCCGCGCCAGATCAGGTGCGGCGACAAATGCCGGTCGTCGGGGACAATGCGGGCGTAAGCAGCCTCGACGAGCTCGGCTTCACCCTCGAGCAGCTGCAGATACAGGTCGTCCCGGACAATCAGCGCCCCAGTGATGCCGTCCCGCGTGTTGTTGCGCCGCGCCTGACGCAGGATGCCGCTGAGCATCGCATCGTCGAACCCGAAGGGCTGCGAGGCGTAGATGAGTTGCGTGCACGTCATTGTCCGGCCCCCGAGTCGCCGGCGATGCTAACCCGCGCGCCAGTTCAAAGATATGCGCGCAAGATGACGCGTCGCGGCTCGGGGCCGACGGCGCCTGCGACGGTCACCTCGACGACCGACCCGGGGTCCCCCTCGAAGCGCCGCAGATAAGCGCGCCAGTCGTCGACCCCGGTCAGCACGTCGCCGACCTTTAGCCCCGCCTCGGCCGCCGGCGCGCCGGGGCTGACCACCGCGACGCGCGCTTTCGCATCGGGCAGGCGTTCGAGCCACAGCCCCGAATAGCCATAGTCCTCGGCGGGCTTGGGGCGGCCGTTGGCGCGGGCCCATAGCCGCGCCTTTCGCACCTCGGTCGAAAGGTCGAGCCGCTCGATGACCGACAGGCCGAGCAGGCCGTCGTAGTCGATATCCAGCGTGTCGGAAGGATCGTGCAGGGCAGCCAGCGGCCGGTCGAAGTCGAATCCCGCGATGCTCAGCCGCGTCGCGCGCACCGTGCGTCCCAGTCGGGCAGCCGCACCGCCGATCCCGCGCAGTCGCTGCGGCGCGAACGGCCTGGTGTCCGACCACAGGCCGGTACGCCTGACGACGTGCGGGAACAGCAGGACCTCGCCCGGCGCGCCGGTGTCGACGAGCAGGCGCAGCCGGCGGCCATCGAGCGTCGCTTCGACGAGGATTTTGTTGGTAAGCGCGCCGTCGCGCGTCTCGATAACGCCGAACGCGCTCATGCCAGCGAAGTCGGGCCGTCCGCTCGGCCATAGCCGCCATTCGCCCGTCACGAAGTCAAGGTCGCTGTCGCCGCTGGTAAACAGCGCGCCGGTCAGCAGCCCCGCATTGCTGCGTTCGTCGATGCCGGCGAACACGCTGTCCGACTGGCGCAGCCCGTTGCCCAGCACGACAGTGTCGGCGACATAGACATCGAGCGTCACCGATCCGCCGATGCCGCTGACTTGCCGCCGGCCGACGCGCCTGAGGTTGAGGCGCCTGGCCAGGGCGGAGTTGATCGCACTCATCGATGCCCCGGTGTCGAGGATGAAGGCGAAGGGACCCTTGTCGCCGATCGTCACCGGCGTCCAGATCCGGTTCGTCTCGACGACGATGCGACTGACGATCGGTGGCCGGGCCGGCGGCGGCGCGCCATGCGCAGCCAGCGGCAGGGCGGCGCCCGACGCGATCAGCAGGCGGCGCGAGATCATTCGGGCAGCGTAAGCGTGGCGTGTTGCACGCGAAAGCCTTCACTTATCGAGAGCGCGCTGCCACATGGTCGGCGTGAGCGACGCGCAGGCCCTGATCGACGCCGCCCCCTACGAGGTGGCCGAAACCTGCTCGCCGCTGGTCCGCCGCGTGCTGGCCCGCAATCCCAGCCCGTTCACCTATACCGGCACGGGGACCTACATCGTCGGGCGCGGCACCGTCGCGGTCATCGACCCCGGCCCGGCCGACCCCGTGCATCTCGCGGCGCTGCAGGCAGCAGTGGCGGGGGAGACGGTCAGCCACATCCTCGTCACGCATACCCACATGGACCATTCGCCCGCCGCGCCGGCGCTGAAGGCCGTAACCGGTGCGGCGATCATGGGCTGCGCGCCGCTGGTGCTGCGCGACGACGGTCCGCGCGCCGATGCGGGTTTCGATCCCAATTATGCGCCCGACCGGGTGCTGGCCGACGGCGAGAGCGTCAACGGCCCCGGCTGGACGCTGACCGCGGTGGCGACGCCGGGGCATACGTCAAACCACCTCTGCTTCGCGCTCGCCGAGGAGCGCGCGCTGTTCAGCGGCGATCACGTCATGGGCTGGTCGACGACCGTCGTCGCGCCGCCCGACGGGGACATGGCGGCGTACATGGCGAGCCTCGCGCTGCTGATCCCGCGCGACGACGCCGTCTATTACCCGACGCACGGTGCGCCGGTGGTCGAGCCGCAACGCTTCGTCCGGGGGCTGGTCATGCACCGCAAGCAGCGCGAGACGCAGATCCTCAAGCTGCTGCGCGAGGGCACGCACGTCATCCCGGCAATGGTCGCGTCGATGTACTCTGGCGTCGACCCGCGCCTCCACCCCGCCGCCGGCCGCTCGGTGCTGGCGCACCTTATCGACCTGCGCACGCGCGGGCTGGTCGCCGACACCGGCGACACCTGGAGACTGGCCGCATGAACGCCCCCATCACCCCCTTCGGCCGCAACCCGACCGGCGTCGACCTGCGCGCCGAGATCGACCGGCTGCGCAAGGAGAAGAACGCCGTCATCCTCGCGCATTATTACCAGGACCCGGTCCTGCAGGACCTGGCCGATTTCGTCGGTGACAGCCTCGACCTCAGCCGCAAGGCGGCGGCGACGACGGCCGACGTCATCGCCTTTTGCGGCGTGCGCTTCATGGCGGAGGTCGCGAAGATCCTGTCGCCCGAGAAGACCGTCGTCCTGCCCGACATGGCGGCGGGGTGCAGCCTCGAGGATTCGTGCCCGCCCGATGCCTTCGGAGCGTTCCGCAACGCGCATCCCGACCATATCAGCCTGACCTACATCAACTGCTCGGCGGCGGTGAAGGCGCACAGCGACATTATCGTCACCTCGTCGAGCGCCGAGAAGATCATCGCGCAGCTGCCGATGGATCAGAAGATCATCTTCGCTCCCGACAAGCATCTCGGCGCCTATCTCAACCGCAAGACCGGGCGCGACATGCTGCTGTGGGACGGCAGCTGCATCGTCCACGAAGCATTCTCGGAGACCGAGCTGCTCAAGCTGATCGCGCTCCACCCCGGCGCGCCGGTCGCTGCACACCCCGAGTGCCCGGGCTATATCCTCGACCACGCGCAGTTCGTCGGGTCGACGACCGCGATCCTCGAATGGTCGATCGCGTCGCCCGCCCAGACGATCATCGTCGCGACCGAGCCCAACATCATCCACCAGATGCAGCTGAAGGCGCCGCACAAGAATTTCATCGGCGCACCCGGGGCGGACGGCAACTGCAACTGCAACATGTGCCCGTACATGGCGCTCAACACGCTGGAGAAGCTGTACCTCTGCCTGCGCGACCTTCAGCCGGTGATCACGGTGCCCGAGGAAATTCGCCTGCGTGCCAAGCTGCCGCTCGACCGGATGCTCGAGATGGCGGCGGCGGTGAGTTCGACGCCGGTAAAGGGGGACTGACCCCTCGGGCGGCTCGGGCCCTAGGTTCAACTTTGCGGGAAGCTATAGTGCGCGGTGTCGCCGCGCGGTGCGCAGCGGCGGCGGGCGAGCAGTTCGTCGTACTGCGCGAGGCGGTCGTTGACGGTCGCGGCCGGGCGGAGCCGCGCGTACTCGTCCATGAAGCGCGTGATCGCGGACAGGCGCGCGCCGTCGTCGGGCAGGCGCTCGGGACAGATGAAGCCGCGTTCGAGCGACTGGCGCTGCGGCACGGTCAGCGGCGCGGCGGCGGCGAGCATCAGCAGCGCGGCGAACAGATCACGGTCCTCGGCAAGGCGTTGCCGCCGGCCCCGAGGGACCGGCGGCGTGCGGGTTCAGGCAGTCGCGGTCGTGGCGCGACGGCGCATCGCGCCGCCCACCATGCCGAAGCCGCCGATCATCATCGCCCAGGTGCCCGGCTCGGGGACGCTATTCAGATAATTGTACAGGATCTGCGACGTGCGGATCTGGTAGCCCGGCTTCGCCAGGATGTCGGTCCGCAGGTTCCAGCCCAGCGCGTCGAACATGGCGAGATCCGACGCGGTGACGATGCCTTCCTGACACAGTCCGCCAGTCGGATCGAGGATGCCGATCTGGGCTTCGAGAAGAACGGTGCACGACACGCCGTCATGGATGCGCGCGCCTTCCTCCCAGTGCGACGTCTGGAAGCCGTCGGGACCCGCCGAGAAATCGGCACGCAGGAACTGGGTCGCACCGCCGTCGATCGAGAAATAGGGGTCGCCGCCGTAGGTGATGTCCCACGCGCCGTTCTTGTAGCGGAACAGGTCGGTGTTCGAGGGCCGCGAGTTGAGCGTCGTGTTCTGGCCGACCGCGCTGGTGAAGCCCAGCGCATGACCCATCTCGTGCACCGCGACACTGATGAAGTCCGACGCCACGGTGGCAAAGCCGTCGCGGGTGTCGAAGTCGAACGCGCGCGCGCTGTTGAAGCGGATCGTCGCGTCGACGGTGTTGGCGTTGCCGGTGTAGATGCCGATCGCCTTCTGCACGGTGTTGTTGAGGTTGACGTTCGCGTTGCTGAAGGTCGGCAGGTTCGCGACGACGCTGGCATCGAGCGCCGTCGTGGCATCGGCGATCAACGCGCTGCGCCACACGCCTTGCGCCTTGTTGCCCGACGCGCTCGACGTCGATCCGAGGGTCGACGGCGCGAAGCCCTGCGTGGTGAAGCCGACGTTGAACGTCAGCGTGACATTATCGGTGAGCATCGTCTCCCAGTAATCGGCGGCCGCACGAAAGCCGACGAAAGCCGCCGTGCCCTCCTCGACGCCGCCGGTATTGATCAGATTGATGGTGATTGCCGATGCGTTGGTCGCGATACCGATGCAGCCCAGCACTGCCAGACGCGCAAGTTTCCGATAGCCGGTCATGCCCTGATTTCCCCTCATCTTCCCTACGGCCACCCCTGCGACCGCAGCCGGAGGCGAGTGTCAGCCCTCGCCCGGCAAGACTATCGTAAGACCTGGCGAGTGCACTGCAACATGAATATTCATAAAGCTTAGCAAGGAAAAAATCTTAGCCTCTGACGCGGCAGCTGTTCATCTAACTGGGATGCTCTCAGGCCGTTCGCCCCTCGCGGTCTTTGGCGTTGGTGGCCTGGATCGCACCCTTGATCATCCCCCAATCGTCGCGGTCGAGCGCGCTCAGCGCGTGGAAATTGCCGCCGTTTGCGAGCCACTGACCGCCGTCGATCGGGATCACCGCGCCGGTCAGATACTCGCACCCCGGCGCCATCAGGAAGACCGCGAGGTTGGCGAGTTCGCTGTGCTCGCCGACGCGGCGCAGCGGGATGTCGTCCGAGCCGCCTACCGACCCTGTCTTGGCCGCGAGGGGGGCGGGCATCAGCCGTTCCCACGCGCCCTTGGTCGGGAAGGGGCCGGGCGCAATGGCGTTGGCGCGGATGCCCTTGGGGCCCCACTCCTGCGCCAGGCTGGTCGTCATCGCCGCGACGCCGGCCTTCGACATCGCGCTCGGCACGGTAAACGGCCCGCCCGCCCATACCCAGGTGGTGACGATCGACAGGATCGAGCCCTTGTGCCCGCCCTCGATCCAGCGCTTGCCCGCCGCCACCGTGGTGTTGAACGTGCCCGCCGCGACGATGCCGGCGATGGCATTGAAGGCGTTGGGCGACAGATCCTCGGTCGGCGAGATGAAGTTGCCTGCGGCATTGTTGACCAGGCCGGTCAGCGGGGCGGCATCGAACACCGCCTGCATCGCCTCGTCGATCGCGCCGCCGTTGCGGATATCGACCGCCATCGCGTCACAGCTGCCGCCCGTCGCGGCGCGCATCTCGGCCGCCGCCTCGTCGAGCACCGCGCCGCGCCGGCCCCAGATCACGACATGCGCGCCGAGGGCCATGAAGGCCTCCGCCATCGACCGGCCGAGCCCCGTGCCACCGCCCGTGACCAGGATTTTCTGGCCCGTCATCAACCCGTTGGCGAACATCATGTGCGTCTCCCCTGCCACAGTCGGAACGATAGCCGCACCGCCGTCTGCGGCAAAGTTGCGAATGCGTCGCAAAAGACTTGCGTGTGATAGTCGTTCGCATTAGCCAACGATGCATGAGCAACATCCGCATCCCCCGATCGCTTCGTTTTCCCGCCGCCGCACTGGCGCTCACGATCGCAGGGGGTGCCCATGCCGAGGACGACGCCGCCGCTGCCGACATCGTCGTGACCGGCCAGCGCCCGGCCGCGAACCCGCTCGCCGACCCGTCGGCGCCCTACAAGGTCGACAAGACCGACTCGGCAAAGTTCACCGAGCCCGTCGCCGACACGCCCAAGTCGATCACCATCATCCCGAAGGAAGTCATCGAGGACATCGGCGCCAAGTCGTTCCGCGACGTCGTGCGGACCCAGCCGGGGATCACGCTCGGCACCGGCGAAGGCGGCAACGCGTTCGGCGACCGCATCTTCATCCGCGGCTTCGATGCGCGAAACGACGTTTATATCGACGGATTGCGCGACCCCGGCGTGACCAGCCGCGAGATTTTCGCGGTCGAGCAGATCGAGATCGTCAAGGGCCCCTCGTCGACCTTCGGCGGCCGCGGCACCACCGGCGGTGCGGTCAGCCTGGTCAGCAAGCGCGCCCAGGCCAACAACTTCGCGATCGTCGAGGCGACCGCTGGGACCGACGAAACCAAGCGCCTGACCGTCGATGCCAACACCGAGCTGAGCGACACCGTCCAGCTGCGCGTCAACGGCCTGTATCACGACGCCGACGTCGCCGGACGCGACGTGACGACCAGCGAGCGCTGGGGCGTCGCGGTGTCGCTCAACGCCGACCTCGCGCCGAACTTCGACCTGGTATTCGACTATTACCACTTGACCGCCGACGGCATCCCCGACTGGGGCGTTCCGTTCGACAGCCGCTCGCAGCAGCCGTTCAAGGTCGACCGCAGCAACTTCTACGGCGTCAAGGCACGCGACTTCCTCGAAGGTCGTGCCGACATCGGCACCGTCCGCGCCGAGTGGCGGGTCAGCGAGAAGTTCAAGCTGACCTCCAAGCTGCGCTACGGCGAGAACCGCAACAGCTATATCGCCTCGGCGCCCGAGAGCCCGAACATCACCAACGCCGATCCGAACCTGTGGACGGTGCGCGCCAACCCCAAGAACCGCAACGCGACCAGCGAAGCCTGGGCGGCGGTCAACGAGCTGGTCGCCGACTTCTCGACCGGCGGGCTGCAGCACAGCCTGGTGGCGGGTACGGACTTCAGCCACGAGGTGATCAACAACCGCCCCTACGCCTTCGCCAATTCGGAAGCCGAAGGCGCGATCATCGTGCCGGCGATCATCATCAACCAGAACCTGTTCAATCCGAATCCGGACGTCGCCTTCCCGCTGGTGCGGGCGCTGGCGGGGACGCGTACCGAGACCAAGGTCATCACCAAGTCGGTCTATGCGCTCGACACGATCGACCTGACGCCCGAACTCAAGATCAGCGGCGGACTGCGCTACGACGACTACCGCGTGCAGGTCGCCAGCATCGCCGCGAACGGCGCGGTGACCAACCTGCGCAACGACAGCGACTTCCTCAACTGGAACGCCGGCATCGTCTGGAAGCCCGTGCCCGCCGCAACCCTGTATGTCTCGGCGTCCTCATCTTCCAATCCGAGCGGTGAGCAGACCGACGGCAGCGGCATCACCTACGGCGGGCTCGGCGCACCGACCGCGGGCCTCGATCCCGAAAAGAACCGCAGCTACGAGGCGGGTGCCAAGTATCAGGCGGGGGAGGGCGGTCATCTGCTGCTGACGGCGGCGGTGTTCCGCACCGACAAGACCAACGCCCGCGTCGTCGATCCGCTGACCGGCACGCAGCTGCTCGTCGGCAACCAGCGCGTCGACGGCTTCGAGTTCGGCGCGCAGGGAAATCTGACGCCGCAGCTCAGCTTTTTTGGTGGATACACCTATCTCGACGCCAAGGTTCGCCCGACGACCAATCCGGTCACCGCGGGCGGCGTGTTTCCGAACATCCCGAAGCACAGTGCCGCGCTGCTGACGACGTGGAAAGTCATGGACCGGCTGACCATCGGCGGGCAGGCGAGCTATAATTCGAAGCGTTTCGGCGGCTCGACGATCGGCGGCACCGCCAACCTTCCGGCGTATTGGCGCTTCGACGCGACGGCGCGTGCGATGGTCAGCGACCGGGTCGAGGTGCAGCTCAACGTGCTGAACCTGTCGAACAAGACCTATTACGACGCGATCTACCGCAGCGGCACGCCGTTCGCCTATGTCGCGCCGGGCCGGTCGGCATTGCTGTCGGTGCGGGTGAAGATCTGACGCCGGCCCAGCGATGGTGTAGGGGCAAGGGATGCTGATCGTCGTCCCCGCCGTCCTGCCGCCGCACGAGGCTGTTGCCTGCGCCGCTGCGCTTCAGGCCGCTGACTGGGTCGACGGCAAGACGACCGCCGGGTTGCAGTCCGCACCCGTCAAGGACAATGCCCAGCTGCCCGAGGCGTCGCCGGTGGCGCGCGAGTGGGGGGCGCGCATCCTCGATGCGCTCGGCGCCGCGCCGACTTTCGTCTCGGCGGCCCTGCCGCACCGCACCTTCCCGCCGCTGTTCAACCGCTACGCCGGCGGACAGTCGTTCGGCACGCATATAGACAACGCGATCCGCCCGGTGCGCGGCACGCCGGTCAAGCTGCGCACCGATCTGTCGGCGACCCTGTTTCTCAGCGACCCCGACAGCTACGACGGCGGCGAGCTGGTCGTCGAAACCGTCTATGGCGCCCAGTCGGTCAAGCTCGCCGCCGGTGATCTGGTACTCTATCCGGCATCGAGCCTGCACCGTGTCGAGCCGGTGACGCGGGGGTGCCGCCTGGCCAGCTTCTTCTGGGTCCAGTCGATGGTTCGCGACGATGCGGCGCGGGCGATGCTGTTCGATCTCGACGGCACGATCCAGGCTCTTGCCGCCGAACGCGGCATCGGTAGCGCCCATGTCGTGCAGCTGACCGGTCTATACCACAATCTCGTCCGCCGCTGGGCGGACACCTGAGCCTCAGGCGTGCCGGGGGCTCGCGTCGCGAGCCGTCAGTTCAGCGAGCGCCTTGAGCATTGCCGCCATGCGAACCGGCTTGTCGAAGCGCGGCGCCTTGTCGAACGGCGACGGAATCGCGTGCTCGCCGTTGACGTTGGCGCTGGCGAAAATGATCGGGACGCCGCGCTCGTAAAGCTTCCGGGCCACGTCCCAGACCTTCACGCCGTTCAGGTTGATATCGAGCAGCGCGACGTCAACGGGCTCATCGGCAAGCGCCAGCGCCTCCTCGACCGTGTACGCCGGGCCGACGATCTCCGCTCCGGCGCTCATGACCTCGCACTCGATCGTCGCGGCGACCAGGATCTCGTCTTCGACGACAAGCACGCGGCGGCCGGCGAGGTCGATGCCCCGCGCTGCCGTCCACACATCTCGCGCCGCCCAGTCCACGTCAATAACTCCAGTTAAGCCTATGCTCTCGCCTGTCGCAGAACCGCCCAGATAAGGGACGGTTCCGTACAATTCCACTGGCGTCAGGCTCTGCTCTGGCAGCTATGCGGCGACCTGCGTTGCAGGCGGCGCGAAATCAACAGCGGAAGGCAGCATCGGCACCGCCTCGATCGCGGTCAGTTCGGCAACCGCCTCGATCCCGGTCGTCGCGCCGAGCGCCTCAAACTTCTTCGATCGCGACAGCACCCGCCCGTTGAGCTGGCCGGAGAACTTGTTCCAGCTGGTGACCGCGCTCTCGAGGCTCTTCTGCACGGCCGCCGCGCTGCCGCCCATCAGGCGGATCGAATCGTAGAGTTCGCGCCCCAGCTTGGCGATCTCGGCCGCCTGCTTCGCCAGCCGTGCCTGGTCGCGCATCGCCGCGACGGTGCGCGCCACGGCGATCAGGTTGATCGGCCCCGCCAGCACCAGCCGCTTCGACATGAAGTCGTGCATCAGCGCCCGGTCATGCTCGAACGCCGCCGACAGGAAATTCTCGCCGGGCACGAACAGCACGACGAAATCGACCGCACCGCCGACCGATTTCTCGTACGCCTTGGAGGCAAGACCGGTCGCGTGGCTGCGCACCGCGCGTGCGTGACTGGACAGGTGCCGCGCGCGCTCGTCGTCGGCGTCTGATCCCGCCGCCGCCATATATGCGTCGAGCGAGCATTTGACGTCGATCACCAGCTTGCGGTCGCCGGGCAGGGTGACGATGAAGTCGGGGCGGCGGTTGTCGTCGCTGCCTTCCGACGTCTGCGCGACGAAATCGATGCCGTCGACCAGGCCCGCGAGTTCCAGCACGTTGCGGCACTGCTCCTCGCCCCAGCGCCCCGCCGCCTTGCCCGACGAGCGCAGCACCGTCTCCAGCCGCGCGGTCGCGCCGCTGACCCGGTCCTGTCCCTTGGCGACCTGATCGAGCAATTGCGTCAGCTGGTGATAGCCCTCGGCGCGGACCTTCTCGATCTCGCCGAGCTGCGCCTCGTACTTGCCCAATGTCTCGCGCATCGGCGCGATCAGCTCGGCCAGCTGTACGCGATTGGCTTCAAGCCCCACGCCCGCCACTTCACGGTGGCGCGTCAGCAACGCTTCGGCGGTCTCGGCCATGCGCGCCTGAGCCCCGTCGAGCGCCTTTGCCGCGAGTGCCTCGAACTTCTCGGCCGTGCGCGCCACCTCGGCGGCATGCGCCCGGTCGCGCTCGCCCTGCGCCGCCTGCTGCGCGGCAAGCTCGGCCGCGAGCGCTGCGCGCCCGGTCTCGGCGCCCGCGAGTTCGTTCAGGCGGTCCTGCAGCATCCGGACCTCGACCGCATGCCGGCCACGCTCCTCGCGCTGCCGTGCCGCCTCGGCACGCTGCGCCTCCGCCTCGGCTCGTGCCGCGTCGCGCTCGCTGCGCAAGGCCGCAGCCGGCCGGCCCCACGCCAGCCAGCCGAGCAGCCCGGCCAAAATCAGTGCGGCAGTCGCCGCGACGATCATTTCCACTCACGTCCTCCACCCGAACGGACCCAGAACATCGCTATCCGTTTATGCGGCGGCGGGCAACCAGCCATGCCGCACCGCAACAGATATGACACCACCATGACGTTGTCCGAATTGGACTTATCCGGCTTGATATTCGTTGCGCATCCGGTCTAGGTAACCCATCGGCAACGGGCATTGCCGCACTTTGAGGGGTATTTCAGATGGTCGAATCGCGTAGCGCGTTGATTTCAGGCGCTGGTGTGGTTGGCACGGACATGGCGCGCCGCGGCAAGCGCTCGATTCTCGCACTTCTCCTGGCTGGCGCGGCAATGACCGCGACGCCGGTCGGCGCGGTCACCTACGACCTGATGGGCGGCACCGTCACGCGACCCAATTTCATCGATCCAACGACCATGACGGAATCCGATTTCATCGAAAATGGCGTCTTCAACCTGGCGAGCGCTGCTGACTTCACCTTCAACGGCGTGCTCCGTGACGGTGGCGGCGTCCTCACCTTCCGCAAGCTCGGTTCGGGCAACGTCACCCTGACCGGTGCCAACACGAATTCGGGCGAAACCAGCATCGTCAGCGGGACGCTGACCACCGGGGCGGACAACACCCTCTCGTTCAATTCGCGCCTGCGGGTCGGTGCGGTGCTCGAACTCGCCGGCTACGACCAGACGGTACGCGGCTTCTATCAGTCGGGCATCATCCGCAACACCTCGGGCGGCACGGCGACGCTGACCACCAATCCGGGGGTGACCAACTCCTTCGCGGGCAGCATCGTCGAGACGGCGGGCAACGAGATCAGCCTGGCGAAGACCGGCGCGGGCCGCCAGGACCTGCTCGCCGACAACACGTACAGCGGCGGAACGACGTTGGCTGGCGGCACTCTGGGTTTCGGCACCAGCCTGTCGCTCGGCACCGGCACGGTCGAGGTCATCGGCGCCGGTTCGATCCTCCGGGCGCTCGGCACCAACGTGACGCTCGCGAACGACATCGTCCTGAGCGCCGACGGTACGATCGAGCCGGGCTCCTCGACCGTTCTGGCCGGCGTCATCTCGGGGACCGGATCGCTGACGAAGACCGGCGGCGGTACCCTGACGATCGCCAACACCGGCAACACCTATTCGGGCGGCACCTTCCTGCAGGGTGGTACGCTGCGTCTCGGCGGCGATAATGTGCTGGGCGATGTCGCCCAGGCCGTCGTCGTCGGCCCGGCATCGGCGATCGGCACCAGCGGCGTCAGCGCGCTCCTGTCGAACAACATCGTCGCCAATGCGCAGACGACCTTCGTCGCGCCGGATGCCCAGGTTCTGGACATCGCGGGCGTGGTGTCGGGCACCGGCAATCTGGTCGTGCAGGGGGCAAGCGGCACCGTCATCCTGCGCAGCGCGAACACCTATACCGGGACGACGCAGCTGCAGGGCGGCACGCTCGGGGTCGGCAACAACCTGTCCCTCGGCGGTGCCGACACGGCGCTGCTCGTCGCCGGGCCGGCGACGCTGAAGGCCTACAACAACGTATCGATCGAAAACCTCGTCCGGCTGACCGCCGACCTGACCGTCGACACCAATGGTTTCGACATGGTCCTGACCGACAACGTCAACAACGCGACGGCGATGACGTCCGGCGGCTTGATCAAGGCTGGCGCGGGGACGCTGACGCTGACTTTGGCCAATAATTATTCGGGCGGCACGACCCTGCGCGGCGGCACGCTGTCGGTCGGCGCCAACAACCGGCTCGGCAACGCCACCGGCGGTGTCACCTTCGACGGCGGGGCGCTGCGCGTCACCGGCGCCGCGTTCACCACGACGAGCCGCGCGTTCACGCTGCTCGGCACCGGCGCGATCGACATCGCCGACGCGGCAAACGTCTTCACCGTTGCGGCGCCGATCACCGGCGCTGGCGGCATCACCAAGTCGGGTCCCGGCACGCTGGTCCTCGCAGCCACCAACACCTTCTCCGGCGGCGTCGTGCTCGATACCGGCACGCTGGTCATCGAAAATAACGATTCGCTGGGCGCGGCATCGAGCACGCTGACCACGGCGATGGGCACGACCGTACAGTTCGGCTCGACGCCGCGCACGCTGACCCTCGCCAACCCGATCATCGTCAACGGCTCGACGACGTTCGCGACCAACGGCAACAGCATCCTCGACAATTTCATGACCGGGGTCGTCTCGACCGACGGCAGCGTCGTCACGCTCAACGGTGCGGTCAGCGGCGCAGGCCCGATCGTGCTCAGCCCGTACAGCGACCTGACGCTGGCCGCGGCGAACAGCTTCGGCGGCACCTTCACCGTCGATCGCAGCATCGTGCGTGTCGGCAACGCTGCGGCGTTCGGCAACAGCAGCGTCGTTCTCGACAATGCCGCTTTGCGCAACGACAGCGGCTCGGCGCTGGTGATCGCCAACGCCCTTTCGCTGACCGGCACGTCGACCGTCGGCGGCACGAACGACCTCACGCTGGGCTCGATCGGCGGCACGGGCAACCTCATCAAGATCGGCGCCGACACGCTGACGCTGACCGGCAACAGCACCTTCACCGGTTCGGCGACCGTCAACGGTGGCACGCTGAACCTCCAGGGCAATCTCGTTGGCGGCGGTGGCACCACCATCAATGCGGGCGGCACGCTCACCGGTTCGGGGACGATCGTCGGCACCACGAGCAGCAACGGCGGCACGCTCGCGCCGGCCAGCACGCTGATTTTCGACAATCTCTTCCTCGACGACGCGACGAACCTGAATTTCGGTCTGCAGACGCCGGGTGTCGTCGGCTCGCCGAACGACCTCATCGTCGTCAACAACAACCTGCTGCTCGACGGTACGATCAACATCGCGGCACTGCCCGGCTTCACCACCGGCACCTACCGCCTGATCAACTACGGCGGTGCGCTGAACGACTTTGGCCTGCTGATCGGCAGCGTGCCGATCGGTTTCAATGCCACGAACTTCACCATCGACACGTCGACCGCGAACCAGGTCAATCTGATCCTCAGCATCGGCAGCACCGTCTATTGGGACGGCGCCGACATGGCGGGCGACGGCACCGTCGACGGGGGCAGCGGCACCTGGAACACCGCGAACATGAACTGGACGACCGAGACCGGTGCGGTCAACGGCGCCTGGGGCAGCGGTACGGGCATCTTCCAGACCGTCGGCGGCACCGTGTCGGTCGCGGACGCGCTCGATTTCGACATGCTGTCGTTCCGTGTCACCGACTATCTGCTGACCGACGGCGGCGGCACGCTGCGCCCCAGCGCGATCGGCGAGATCGAGACGCAGGACGGCGTCACGACGACGATCAACGCGGCGATCAGCGGCGCGAACGGCATCAACAAGACAGGTAACGGCACGCTGGTCCTCGGCGGCGCCAACAGCTTCCTGGGCGGCGTGAACGTCGTGGCGGGCACGCTGCAGGTGACCTCGACGGGCGCGCTGGGTGCGGGTCAGTTCACCGTGAATGCGGGCACGACCGTCGTGCTCGATTCGGGCTTTGCCAACGACATCCTGATCAACGGTGCCGGTGGCACCGGCGGGACCTTCGTCACCGGCACCGGTAACGCATCGCTCACGGGCCTCATCTCGGGCACGGGCTCGCTGACCAAGACGGGCGCGTTCGACCTGCGGTTGAGCAATGCCAACAGCTATTCGGGCGGCACCTTCGTCAACGCAGGCGTGCTTCGCGCCGACGACAACACCGCGT
Organism: Glacieibacterium frigidum; assembly: GCF_007097155.1. Classification (GTDB taxonomy): domain Bacteria; phylum Pseudomonadota; class Alphaproteobacteria; order Sphingomonadales; family Sphingomonadaceae; genus Glacieibacterium; species Glacieibacterium frigidum. Next base: position 418,364 of record NZ_VJWA01000002.1, on the reverse strand, counting down.
TCGGAACCGGCGCAGTCGCGATCGCCGACGGTGCCGGCATCTTCACCGGCATCGACGGGCTGATCATCGCGAACGACATCGCGCTCACCGGCAACGCCGGGATCAACCCCAGCAACAATCTGCTGACGCTGAGCGGCACCGTCTCGGGCACCGGAACGCTGGTCAAGCAGGGCAGCGGCACGCTCGTGCTGACGGGCGCTAACAGCTATCAGGGCGGCACGTCGATCCGCTCGGGCACGCTGTCGGTCGCCAACGACGGCAATCTCGGCGCGGCGGGCGGCGCGATCGATTTCACCGGCGTCGCGACGAAGATCCTGCAACTCACCGGCAATTTCACCAGCGGTCGCAACATCGCCCTGAACAACAACGCCGAAATCGATACGGGCGCCTTCGATGCGACGCTCAACGGCGTCATTTCCGGCCCGGCAACGCTCTCCAAGTCGGGCAGCGGCGTGATGACGCTGACCGGCGTCAACACCTATGAAGGCGGCACCAACGCCGCCGCCGGCACCCTGTCGATCGGCAGCGATGCCAATCTCGGCCAGGCGAGTGGCGTGCTGCGCCTCGGCGTCGACGGCGTCAGCAGCGCGACGCTGCGCCTCACCGGTGCCGTGACCTCGACGCGCGGCGTCATCGTGGAAGAAGACAGTGCCATCGACACCGGCGCGAATAGCGGCAGCTTCGCCGGCAATTTCAACGGCACCGGCCGCCTGACCAAGGTCGGCTCGGGCGAGCTCGCGCTGTCGGGCAACAACAACGGCTTCTCGGGCGGCATCCTGCTGACCGCGGGCACGCTGACGCTGGGCAGCAACACCGCGTCGGGCACCGGCGGCATCGAGACGACGGGTTCGACGATCAATTACCTCGACGGCATCGACAACGGCGGGACGATCAACGTCAACAGCAACAGCACAAACCTCCAGGTGCTGGGCAGTGCCGTCGCGACCCAGTCGGGCGTGATCTCGGAGACCGGCGTGAGGCCGCTCGCCAAGATCGGCACCGGCACGCTGATCCTCAGCGCCGCGAACACCAATTCGGGCCTGTTCAGCGTCAACGAGGGCGTCATCGGCGTCGCAAACAATCAGGCGCTCGGCCTCGGCAACGTCGCGCTGGCGAACGCCACCGGGCTGCTCGCGGCGGCATCGGTGTCGCTGGCGAATGCGGTCACGGTGACCGGCGCCACCACGATCAACACGCAGGGCTTCACCCTCGGCCTGACCAACACGGTCAGCGGCACCGGCAGCATCGCCAAGACCGGCGCAGGCACGCTCAACCTGTCGGGCAACAACAGCTACGCCGGGGGCACGCAGCTCAACGCCGGCACGATCCGGATCTTCACCAACACCGCACTCGGTGGTGGCCAGCTGGCGATGGCGGACGCCACGACCCTCGTCGCGGGCGCCGAGGGCCTGAACATCGCCAACGCAATCGCGCTCAACGGTGCAGCGACGATCGACACGGGCGCCTTCCTGTTCGCGACGCCGGGCCTGATTTCGGGCAACGGGCGCCTGATCAAGACCGGCTCGGGCGTGCTGTTCCTCGAGAACTCGAACACCTACAGCGGCGGAACCGACATCAACAACGGCACCGTCGTCGTCTACAACGGCGCCTCGGCGGGCACTGGCACGATCGCGATGTCCGACGGCACGCAGCTCGTTACTGCGGGCGGCACCTTCACGACGCCGAACGCGATCACGATCGCCGGCACGGGCAGCATTCTGACGCAGGGTGCCGGTGACAACTGGACGCTATCGGGTCTCATCGCTGACGGTGTGACCCCGGGCACGCTGGCGAAGAACGGTCCGGGCACGATCAACCTGACCAACGCCAACAGCTATTCGGGCGGCACCAACCTCAACGGCGGGACGATCCGCGTCACCAACAACCTGTCGCTCGGGACGGGCACGCTGACCGCTGCCGGCGGCACGACGCTGATCTCGGGCGCGCCGGCGATCACGCTAGCGAACACCGGGGTGCTCAACGGTGCGTTGACGATCAACCTGACCGGCACGACGGCGGTCATCGACCAGATGACGGGGTCGTACACCTCGAACGGCAGCGCGCTGATGCTGACCGGGCCGATCAGCGGCGCAGGCTCGATCACCACGGCCAACTTCGGCACGCTGACGCTGGCCGGCAACAACAGCTTCGCCGGCGGCGTGATCGCGACGACGGCGCAGGTGCTCGTCACCAACGCCAATTCGCTGGGTACTGGCACGCTGACGCTCGCCGACCAGGCCGGCTTGCGCAACAACAGCGGCGGTGCGGTGACGCTCGCCAACAACATCGCGCTGGGTGGTGCCTCGAACAGCATCGGCGGGTCGAGCGACCTGACGCTGGGCGGCGTGATCTCGGGCGCGTCGGGCTTCACGAAGGTCGGCACCGACACGCTGACCCTGACCGGCACGTCGACCTACACCGGATCGACGACGGTCAACGGTGGCACGCTGAAGGTCAACGGCGCCCTCACCGGCGGCGGCGACACCATCGTCAACGGTGGCGCGACGCTGGCGGGCACGGGCTCGATCGCCGGCAATGTATCGCTCGCCAACGGCGCCATCCTGTCGCCCGGCAACTCGCCCGGCACGCTGGCGATCGGCGGAAACCTGACGCTCAGTGCGTTCACGCTCGTCAACTACGAGCTCGGTCAGGCCAACGTCATCGGCGGCGCGTTCAACGACCGCACGACGGTCGGCGGCATCCTGACGCTCGACGGCCTGCTCACGGTGACCGACTCGAACGCCTTCGGCCTCGGGGTCTACAACCTGTTCACCTACGGCGGAGCGCTGGTCGACAACGGCCTCAGCATCGCCAGCCTGCCGGGTGCCTTCACCGGCCTCGTCCAGACGCTGGTGCCGGGCCAGGTCAATCTGATCATCACCGCGCCGGGCACGCTCGTCCAGTACTGGGACGGCGCCGATTTCGCCGGCAACGGCGCGATCAATGGTGGCACGGGGACGTGGAACGCGCTCAACACCAACTGGACCACCGACGCGCCCAGCGCGCTCAACACTAACTGGCAGGGTGGCGTCGCGGTGTTCGCGGGGGCCGCGGGCACGGTCACGCTGGCGACGGCGCAGACCGCGCAGGGCCTGCAGTTCACCACCGACGGGTACCTCCTCCAGGGTGCAGCGCTCAACTTCAACGTGCCTGCCTTCGTCTCGACGAGCGGCGGCGTGACCGCGACGATCGCGTCGCAGGTGACCGGCGCAGGCTCGCTCGCGAAGCAGGGCGCCGGTACGCTCGTTCTCAACGGCGAGAACAGCTACGCCGGCGGTACGACGATCACCGGCGGAACCGTCGTCGTCGGCTCGAACACCGCGCTCAGCACCGGTGCAGTGACGATCGGCGATGCGACGCTCGCGGCCGGGGCGGATGGCCTGTCGGTTGCGAACGCGATCACGACGACCGGCAATGCGCAGGTCGACGCCGGGCCGGGGACCTTCACCCTTGCCGGCAACATCGGCGGCGCGGGCTCGATCACCGCGATCGGCGCAGGCAATCTCGTCCTCAACGGCAACAACAGCTTCGCCGGCCTGACCATCGATAACGGGACGGTCACCGTCGGCACCAACACGGCCGCCGGCGCCGCCGGCATCGCCATGGCTGACGGCACGACGCTCGCTGCCGGTGCGAACGGGCTGGCGCTTGCCAACGCGATCACCACGGCGGGTGTCGCTTCGGTCAACCAGGGTCCGGGCGTGTTCACGCTCAACGGCGACATCTCGGGTGCGGGCTCGATCAGCGCGGTCGGTGCAGGCAATCTCGTCCTCAACGGCAACAACAGCTACGTCGGCTTGAACATCGTGGCAGGCACCGTCACCGTCGGTACGAGTACCGCGGGCGGCGTCGGCGGCATCACGATCAACGGCGGCACGACACTCGCCGCGGGTGCCGATGGGCTGGTGCTGGCCAATGCCATCACGACGACGGGCAGCGGCCGGGTCAATCAGGGCCCGGGCACGTTCACCCTCAACGGCAATATCGGCGGCGCGGGCTCGATCAGCGCGATCGGCGCGGGCAACCTCGTGCTCAACGGCAACAACAGCTTCGTGAATCTCGGGATCAACGCGGGCACGGTGACCGTCGGGACCAATACCGCGGCGGGTATCGGTGAGATTGCGATCAACGACGGCACGATCCTCGCGGCGGGCGTCACCGGCCTGGCGCTTGCCAACGACATCGTCACGACGGGCAGCGGCCGGGTCAATCAGGGCCCGGGCGTGTTCACCCTCGATGGCGACATCGGCGGCGCGGGCTCGATCAGCGCGATCGGCACGGGCAACCTCGTGCTCAACGGCAACAACAGCTTCACCAACCTTGGCATCAACCAGGGCACGGTCACTGTCGGCACGAATACTGCGGCGGGCATCGGCGGCATTGCGCTCAACGACGGCACAATCCTCGCAGCGGGCGCGGACGGTCTGGCGCTGGCGAACGACATCGTCACGACGGGCAGCGGCCGCGTCAACCAGGGCCCGGGCACCTTCACGCTGAATGGCGACATCGGCGGCGCGGGCTCGATCAGTGCGATCGGCACGGGCAATCTCGTGCTGAACGGCAACAACAGCTTCGTGAACCTTGGTATCAATCAGGGCACGGTGACCGTCGGCACCAATACCGCGGCGGGCATCGGCGGCATCGCGCTGAACGACGGCACGATCCTGGCGGCGGGGGTTAGCGGCCTGACGCTGGCGAACGACATCGTCACGACGGGCAGCGGCCGGGTCAACCAGGGCCCCGGCACCTTTACGCTTAATGGCGACATCGGCGGCGCGGGCTCGATCAGTGCGATCGGCACGGGCAATCTCGTGCTCAACGGCAACAACAGCTTCGTGAACCTCGGCATCAACCGGGGCACCGTCACCGTCGGCACCAACACTGCGGCGGGCATCGGCGGCATTGCGCTGAACGATGGCACGATCCTCGCAGCGGGAGCCGACAACCTCGCGCTCGCCAACGACATCGTCACGACGGGCGACGGCCGGGTTAACCAGGGCCCGGGCACCTTCACGCTCAACGGCGACATCGGCGGCGCGGGCTCGATCAGCGCGATCGGCATGGGCAATCTCGTGCTCAACGGGAACAACAGCTTCACCAACCTGGGCATCAACCAGGGGACCGTCACCGTCGGCACCAACACCGCAGCGGGCATCGGCGGCATCGCGCTGAACGACGGCACGATCCTGGCGGCGGGTGTCTCGGGGCTGACGGTCGCGAACTACATCGTCACGACCGGCAGCGGCCGTATCGACTCGGGCTCGGGCGTGTTCACGCTCAGCGGCAGCATCGGCGGCGCCGGCTCGATCTCGCAGATCGGCACGGGCAACCTCGTGCTCAATGGCAACAACAGCTTCGTGAACCTTGGCATCAACCAGGGCACGGTGACGGTCGGTACGAACACGGCCGCAGGCGTGGGCGGCATCGCGATCAACGACGGCGCAATCCTTGCGGCGGGCGTCTCGGGCCTCGTGCTGGCCAACGATATCGTCACGACGGGTGGCGGTCGCGTCGATCAGGGGGCGGGCGTGTTCACGCTCGACGGCGACATCGCCGGCGCCGGGTCGATCAGCGCGATCGGCACCGGCAACCTCGTGCTCAACGGCAACAACAGCTTCGTGAACCTGGGCATCAACCAAGGCACGGTCACTGTCGGCAGCGATACCGCAGCCGGCAGCGGCGGTATCGCGCTCAACGACGGCGCGATCCTCGCGGCGGGTGTCTCGGGCCTCACGCTGGCGAATGACATCGTCACGACGGGCGGCGGCCGCGTCAACTCGGGCCCGGGCATCTTCACGCTCGACGGCGACATTGCCGGCGCCGGCTCGATCAGCGCGATCGGCACGGGCAATCTGGTTCTGAACGGCAACAACAGCTTCGTGAACCTGGGCATCAACCAAGGGACGGTCACCGTCGGGACGAACACCGCAGCCGGCAGCGGCGGCATCGCGATCAACGGCGGCGCCATCCTCGCAGCGGGTGTCTCCGGGATCACGCTGGCCAACGACATCGTCACGACGGGCGGCGGCCGCGTCGACCAGGGGTCGGGCGTGTTCACGCTTGACGGCGACATTGCCGGCGCCGGCTCGATCAGCTCGATCGGTACGGGCAACCTTGTCCTCAACGGCAACAACAGCTTCGTGAACCTGGGGATCAACCAGGGGACGGTTACCGTCGGCACGAACACCGCAGCCGGCAGCGGCGGCATCGCGATCAACGACGGCGCGATCCTTGCGGCGGGTGTCTCCGGTCTGACGCTGACGAACAACATCGTCACCACGGGCGGCGGTCGGGTCGACCAGGGTGCGGGCGTGTTCACCCTCGCCGGGAACATCGCGGGGGCCGGCTCGATCAGCGCGATCGGTACGGGTAATCTCGTGCTCAACGGCAACAACAGCTTCGTGAACCTGGGGATCAACCAGGGCACGGTCACCGTCGGCAGCAACACCGCAGCAGGCAGCGGCGGCATCGCGATCAACGACGGGGCGATCTTCGCGGCGGGCATTTCGGGGCTGACTATCAGCAACGGCATCGTCACCACGGGTGGCGGTCGCGTCGATCAGGGTTCGGGTGTCTTCACCCTCGCCGGCAATATCGCCGGTGCGGGCTCGATCAGCTCGATCGGCACGGGCAACCTCGTGCTGAACGGCAACAACAGCTTCGTGAACCTCGGCATCAACCAGGGCACCGTCACCGTCGGCACGAATACGGCGGCGGGCAGCGGCGGGATCGCGATCAACGACGGCGCGATCCTTGCGGCGGGTGTTTCGGGCCTGACGCTGACGAATGACATCGTCACCACGGGCGGGGGCCGCGTCGACCAAGGTTCGGGTGTGTTCACGCTTGCCGGGAACATCGCCGGTGCGGGCTCGATCAGCTCGATCGGGACGGGCAACCTGGTCCTCAACGGCAACAACAGCTTCGTGAACCTGGGCGTCAACCAGGGTCGCGTGACGCTCGGCACCAACACCGCGGCGGGCAGCGGCGGCATTGCGATCAACGACGGTGCCATCCTCGCCGCCGGCGTGTCGGGGCTGACCATCGCCAACAATATCGTCACCACCGGTGGCGGTCGCATCGACAGCGGTGCCGGGGTGTTCACGCTGACCGGCGCGATCGCGGGCGCGGGTTCGATCTCGCAGATCGGCACGGGCAACCTCGTCCTGAACGGGGCCAACAGCTTCGTGAACCTGGGCATCAACCAGGGCCGCGTCACGGTCGGGACCAACACCGCGGCCGGCGTCGGCAGCATCGCGATCAACGACGGCGGCATCCTCGCCGCCGGGGTCAGCGGGCTGACGCTGTCGAACTTCATCATAACGACAGGCGGTGGGCGCATCGACAGCGGCGCCGGCACCTTCACCCTGACCGGCGCCATCGCGGGCGCGGGCTCGATCTCGCAGATCGGCACGGGCAATCTCGTGCTGAACGGCGCTAACAGCTTCGTGAACCTCGGCATTAACCAGGGTCGCGTGACGGTGGGGACCAACACCGCGGCGGGCGTTGGCAGCATCGCCATCAACGAAGGCGGCATTCTCGCTGCCGGCGTCAGCGGCCTGACGCTGTCGAACTTCATCGTCACGACCGGCGGTGGACGCATCGACAGCGGCACCGGAACCTTCACGCTGACGGGCGCAATCGCCGGCGCGGGCTCGATCAGCCAGATCGGCACGGGCAACCTCGTGCTGAACGGTGCGAACAGCTTCACCAACCTGGGCATCAACCAGGGCACGGTGACGCTCGGCACCAATACGGCGGCGGGCATCGGCGCGATCGCCATCAACAACGGCGGCATCCTCGCCGCTGGCGTCTCGGGTCTGACCATCGCCAACCAGATCGTCACCACCGGTGGTGGTCGCGTCGACAGCGGTGCGGGCGTGTTTACGCTGAGCGGCACGATCACGGGCGCGGGTTCGATCAGCCAAATCGGCACGGGCAACCTCGTCCTCAACGGTGCCAACAGCTTCGTGAACCTCGGCATCAACCAGGGCGCCGTCACTGTCGGCACCAACACGGCCGCGGGTTCGGGCGCGATCGCCATCAACAACGGCGCAACGCTTGCGGCCGGGGTCACCGGGGTGACCCTCGCCAACGCGATCCAGACGACGGCTGCGGGTCGTGTCGACAGCGGCACGGGCATCTTCGCGCTGAGCGGCGTGATCAGCGGCACGGGCAGCATCACCAAGGTCGGCAGCGGTACCCTGATCCTCACCGGGAACAGCACCTACACCGGCGCGACGTCGGCCGCTGCGGGGCGCCTCCTTGTCCTCGGTTCAATCGGCCCCTCGGCAGTCACGGTCCAGTCGGGCGCAACGCTCGGCGGCAACGGTACGGTCGGCGCAACGAGCGTCCTGTCGGGCGGTACGCTCGCCCCCGGTGTAACTGCCAACACCGCCGGCACGGTCAACGTAAATGGCAACCTGACGCTCGCGGCGGGCTCGACCTACTCGATCGACATCGCCGGGACGACGTCCGACCGGGTCGCGGTGACGGGGACTGCGAACATTGCCGGGTCGAACCTGGTGGTCTCGCCGACCAACGCGCCGATGCTGTTCAACACCAGCTACACGATCCTGACCTCGACCGGCGCGCGTTCGGGGACGTTCGCCTCGACTAGCCTCGGGCAGTTCGGCCAGGCGTTCGTTCCGACGGTGATCTACGGCACCAACGACGTCATGATCCGCCTCGCTCCGGGATCGATCGCGGGCGCCCAGGGTGCCGGCGGCACGGCGAACACCAACGCCATCGCCGGTGCACTCGATGCCGCGGTGACGGGCGGGTTCAACCCGCAGAACTTCTTCGGCCTGTACCTGCTGAACGGCGCGGCGCTGACCGCATCGCTCAACCAGTTCACCGGCGAGATCGGGACCGCGAACAGCCGGACGGCACTCGCCGACACGCGCTACGTCCGCGAGGCCGCGTTCGACCGGCTGGGTGCGACGCTGAAGGACGGCGACGCCGCGACGACGACCACCAACGGCGACCATTCGACGACGCTGTGGGCGCGCGGCATCGGGTCGTGGACCGACACCGATGGTGACGGCAACGGCGCGGCACTCGACATCGAGGCCAAGGGTGTCATCGCGGGCATCGACTACAGCTTCGGCGACGTGAAGGTCGGCGCGATGTTCAACTACATCCACTCGGATGTGGACACGCAGGCGCTCGGCAAGGGCAACATCGAGAGCACCGGCGGCGGCGCTTACATCGGCTACCGTCCGGCGGGCGGCTTCGCGGTTGGTGCGGGTGCGGCGATCAGCAGCGTGAAGGGCGAAACCTCACGCGGTATCGGCACGGCGCGCATCACCCAGTCGCTGAGCAGCGACACCGACGGCACGGTGTACCAGGTGTTTGGCGAAGTGGCCTACGACCTCGCCGCGACCGACGCGGTCCGGATCGAGCCGTTCGCTCGCCTGGCGTACGTCAAGTACGACCTCGACGGGTACAGCGAAGCGGGCGGGTTTGCCGCTCTGACGCAGCTCGATGCCAAGTACGACATCACGGTGGCATCGGCCGGCGTCCGCGGCAGCACCGCAATCGGCGGCTCGGCGACGCTGCGCGGTTCGCTCGGCTACCAGAACATCAGCGGCGACCGGGATCCGATCGCGCGCTCGGCGTTCCAGGGCACGTCGAGCTACGCCGCCATCCGCGGCGTGGCGCTCGACAAGAGCAGCTTCGTCGGCGAGGCGGGGGTCGACTTCCGCATCGGCGACAAGGCCTCGCTCGGCGTCGGGTACAGCGGCATCATCGGCAAGAACAACAGCGACAACGGCGTAAAGGCGACTTTCACGCTTGGGTTCTAACGCCTGACACGCACGGCAAGCGCCCGGGTCACGCAAGTGGCCCGGGCGTTCGCTTGTGGGGTGAGTGGCCTAGGCGACGCGCCCGCCGCGTCTCGCAACGTTGCGTTGCCGGCATCGTCCGTCGCGGTACGCTGCAGCGATATGGACGAAGCCTTGCCCTGGCCTTCGCCGCCTTGTCATTCTCGGTGCGGCCACGTCGTCCGAGGCCTCCGCCGCGTGGGAGATGCGGTCAGCTCATCGGGTGGATGGCATTTGACCAAGGTCGCGTCACGGTCGGCATCAACACTGCAGCGGGCGTCGGCAGCATCGCCATCAACGAAGGCGGCATCCTCGCCGCCGGGGTCAGCGGCCTGATGCTGTCGAACTTCTTCGTCACGACCGGCGGTAGGCGCATCGGCTCTCAGGCTTCACGCCTCTGTGCGAAGCATCGCCGCGAGCTTCCGGACCGTGTTCCAGTTGCGTGCCGTCGCGACGGCGGGGAACCGCGCCCTGCGCATCGCCGTCACGAGCTTGGATGCGCGCATGCCCTTGCGCCCGCCGAAGTCGATGAACAGCTCGCGGCCGACGACGCTGAGCCGCTCCGCCCCGTCATGGAAAGCTCGCAACCGGTGCAGCGCGTCGGGCGGGAAGGGCTCCCGGTGGAAGGTCACCAGCACATGGCTGGGATGGTCCTCGACGGCCTCCGGGAACGGGTTGGCGTCGATCACCTTTTCGAGTTCAGCCGATCCGCGCACGAACACGTCGGTCGCCAGGCCGAACCGGGCGAGCGCCGCCTCGAGCGCCGTCTCCACCTCGCTGGCGCCGTCCTCGGTGACCAGCACGACGTTGCCCGACGCCAGCAGCGTCGTCGGCTCTCGATAGCCGAGGTCGGTGCAGATCGCGGCCAGGTCGGCCATGAGCAGCTTTCGCCCGCCCAGATTGACGCCGCGCAGGAGAGCCGCCTTGCGTGTCATCAAGATCGTCACTCCTCGGGTTCCCGCAATCGGCCCCGGACTCGGCGACAGGACAGCCGGTCGCACGGTCGCCGGCGAGACAATAGCGTGGCCGCGACGCGCTTTGCTATCGATGCCGTGTCAGACATCGAGCCGTTCGGACGCGCCGAGCACCGCCGGAACAATGCGTCTGCGGGTTGCTCGAGCAGGCCCCCTCGCAACCCGCCCGCGCCGCATTGACCCCCGGCGCGCGCGTCTCTAGCCCCGGCGTCATGAACTTCCTGTCCGACAATGCCGCCGCCGCCTGCCCCGAGGTCATCGACGCGCTGGTCGCGGCGAACGTCGCGTCCCCCCGCGCCTATGACGGCGACGCCTGGAGCGCGCGGCTCGACGGGGTGTTCGGCGACTGGTTCGGGCATGCCTGCACGGTGTTCCCGGTGTCGACGGGCACCGCCGCCAATGCGCTGGCGCTGGCCGCGATGGTGCCGCCGTGGGGGGCGGTCGTGTGCCACGCCGACGCGCACATCCACGTCGACGAGTGCGGCGCGCCCGAATTCTACACCGGCGGGGCGAAGCTGCTGCTCGCCGCCGGCCCGCACGGCAAGCTGACGCCCGCCGGCATCGACGCGGCGCTCGGCGGCCATCGCGGCGACGTGCATCAGGTCCAGCCGCGCGTCCTCTCGCTGACGCAGGCGACCGAGAGCGGCACCGTCTACACGCCCGCCGAGCTGGCGGCGCTCGGCGAGCATGCGCGGGCCAAGGGCTGGCGCGTCCACCTCGACGGCGCGCGGTTCGCCAATGCGCTGGTGCACCTCGGCTGCCACCCCGGCGACATCAGCTGGCGCGCCGGCGTCGCGGCGCTCAGCCTCGGCACGATCAAGAACGGCGGCCTGTCGGCGGAAGCCGTGGTGGTGTTCGATGAGGAGATCGCCGCCGACCTGCGCTTCCGCCGCAAGCGCGCCGGGCAGATGCCGAGCAAGGGGCGTTTCCAGGCGGCGCAGCTGCTCGCGATGATCGAGACCGGCGCGTGGGCGCGCAATGCCGCCGCCGCCAATGCCGGCGCGACCCGCCTGGCGCAGGCTGCACCCCAGCGCCTGCTCGCGCCGGTCGAGGCGAACGAGCTGTTCGTCAACCTCGGCCCGCACGGCGGTGCGGCGCTGCGCGCGCAGGGCTTCGACTTCTACGACTGGGGTGCTGCGGGCTCGGGCGAGGCGCGGCTCGTCGTCGCCTGGGATACCCCGCCCGCGCAGATCGACGCGCTCGCCGCGGCGCTCGCCGCGCTGGCGTGAGCGCTCCGCAAGTCGACGTCGTCGCTGCGCCGCAGCGGCAGCCGGTGCGCGCGGGCGTCGTCGCGCAATTCGTCGCGCTGTCGCTGATCTGGGGGTCGACCTGGCTGGTCATCAAGGACCAGATCGGCGACGTGCCGGTCGAATGGTCGGTCAGTTACCGCTTCCTCGTCGCAGGCGGAGCGATGGCTCTGCTGTGCGTCGTGCTGCGCAAGACGCTGCGGCTGCCGCGCAGCGGTCACGCGCTGGCGCTGCTCGTCGCGGCGACGCAGTTCGTCGCCAACTTCAACCTCGTCTACCGGTCTGAGCTGTACCTGACCTCGGGCCTCGTCGCGCTCATCTTCTCGCTGATCGTCGTGCCTAACACCGTGCTGGCGCGGGTCTTCCTGGGGCAGCGGATCGCGCCGGCATTCGTGGCGGGCAGCGTGCTCGGCATCGCCGGGGTGGCACTCCTCGTCGGCCGCGATCTCGACGTGAAGGGGGCGGACGCCGGCTTCGGCCTGGCGCTGGCGTGCATCGCGGTGCTGTGCGCGTCGGCGGGCAACGTCCTGCAGGCGACCGGGCGCGCGCGGGCGCTGCCGCTCGAGGCGCTGCTGGCGTGGGGGCTGACCTATGGCGGCATCCTGTCGGCGGCGCTGGCGTGGGCGAGCGCCGGGCCGCCGCAGTTCGACCTGCGCCCCAGCTATGCCGCGGGGATCGTCTATCTGGCGCTGATCGCCTCGACGCTCGCCTTCCGCCTCTACTACTCGATGATCCGCGAGATCGGGCCGGCGCGCTCGGCCTTCGTCAACGTCGTCGTGCCGGTCGTCGCGATGACGCTCTCGACGATCTTCGAGGGCTTCGTCTGGACGTGGACCGCCGGCGCCGGTGCGGTGCTGACGCTGATCGGCCTCGTCATCGCCTTGCGCAGCCGGAGCTGAAAGGGCGTTGCCCGCGGTGCGCGGCGCGCCGATAGCTGGCGGCGAAGGGCACGGAGTCTGGCCAGCGCGACCATCCTGCTGAGTGACGTGCGCGGCCTGGCGGTTGCGCTGGGCATCGGCTTGCTGGTCGGCATCGAACGCGGCTGGCAATCACGCGACGAACGGCGCGGGAGCCGCGTCGCGGGGCTGCGGACCTTCGCCCTGCTCGGCTTCGGCGGCGGCATTGCGGCGGTGCTCGCCGCGCATGGTGCGGCGGCGGTTGCGGCGGTCCTCGTTGCAGGTGCGACCGTGGCGCTGCTGATCGGCTACCGGGCCGATGCCCGGCGCGACGGCCAGGTCAGCGCGACCGAGGCGATCGCCGCGCTGTTGACGATCGGCTGCGGCTATCTCGCGGCGTCTGGGATGCCGGTCGTCGGTGCGGGGGTCGCGGCGGTGATGGTGTGCGTGCTGGCGTTGCGCACCGAGTTGCACCGCCTCGTCGCCGGCTTCGACGACACGGAGATCAAGGGGATCGCGCGCCTGTCGGTGCTGACCCTGGTCGTGCTGCCGCTGCTGCCCGACCGGGGGTTCGGGCCCTATGCCGCGTGGAATCCGCATCAGATCTGGCTGGTCGTGGTGGTCGTCTCGGCGCTGTCGCTGCTTGGCTACGTCGCGGTCCGGCGGCTGGGGGCGGCGCGCGGTACGCTCGCGGCGGCGGCGGCAGGCGCGACCGTGTCGTCGACCGCGGTGACCGCGGCACTGGCGCGCCAGCTGGCGGGCGACGCGGGATCGGGGGCGCTGGTGACCGCGGGGATCGCCGTCGCATCGGCGGTCATGCTGGCGCGGACGCTCATCATGACGGCGTTGTTCGCGCCGTTCGCGCTGCTTTCGCTGGCGACCGTCATCGGCCCGGCGATGCTCGTCTCGGCCGGCTGGGCGTTCGTCGTGATCCGCCGCTGCGAGGCGCCGGGAGAGGCGGTGGCGCTGCCCGTCGGCAACCCGTTCGACCTGCGCCCGGCGCTGATCCTCGCCGGACTGGTCGCCGCGCTGGCGCTTGTATCACGTGCCGCGCTGGCGCGGTTCGGCGACGCGGGGCTGGCGGTGGCGCTGGCGATTACCGGTGCGATGGACGTCGATTCGGCGATCCTGACGATGCATGGCCTGCCGGCGGGCAGCGTCGGAGGGCGCTTGGCGGGGCTGATCCTCGTCGGGCCGATCCTTGCCAATACGTTGGTCAAGGCCGGGCTGACGGTGTCGATCGGCGGCTGGCGGCATGGCTGGCGGGCCGCGCTGCCGCTCGTCGCGAGTGCGGCGGTGGGGCTGGCGGCGCTTGCGCTGCTATGGTTCGCCTGACGCCGGTTCGCAGCTACTCCGCAGCCTGCCGCAGCTCGAGCGAGCGGCACACGCGCCACAATTTTTCCGGCGTCGCGGGCATTTCGAGCTGCGTGCCGTCGAGCGCGTCGATGATCGCGTTCATCACCGACGGCATCGCGCCGATCGTGCCGGCCTCGCCGCAGCCCTTGACGCCGAGCGGGTTGGTCGGGCTCGGCGTGCCGAGCGTGTCGAAGCCGATCGCGTCGGGCATGTCGTCGGCGCGCGGGATGCCATAGTCCATGAAGCTGCCGGTCAGCAGCTGGGCGTCGTCGTCGTACGCGACGTTCTCCAGCACGACCTGGCCCAGGCCCTGCGCGATGCCGCCGTGGATCTGGCCCTCGACGAGCATCGGGTTCACCAGCGTGCCGAAGTCGTCGACCAGGCTGTAGCGCGCGACATTGATCTTGCCGGTGGCGGGGTCGACCTCGACCTCGGCGATGTGGCAGCCGTTGGGGAAGGCGGGCGCGGGCTTCGCGGGCTTGAAGCTCGACCGGCCGTCGAGGCCGCCCGGGTGGGCGGTCGCGAGCTCGCCGAGGCTCAGCGTGCGGTTGGTGCCGCGCGCGCTGAACACGCCTTCGCTGTAGTCCACCTCGGCCCCCAGGTCGGCGGCGGCGAGCGCACGGCCGCGCTCGACCATATCGTCGGCGGCGACCTGGCACGCCGCACCGCCCCACGCCATGCTGCGCGAGCCGCCGGTGCCGTTACCCTGGTTCAGCCGGTCGGTGTCGCCCTGGACGATCCGGATCTGGTCGGCATCGATGCCGAGCCGCTCGCTGACCACCTGCGCGTACGCCGTCTCGTGCCCCTGGCCGTTCGACTGGGTGCCGACCGCGACCTCGACGATGCCGTCGCTGGCGACGCGGACGTCGGCCCATTCCTCGGTCGACCCGCCGCCGGCGATCTCGACATAATATGCCATGCCGCGCCCGTAGCGCAGGCCCTTGCGGGCGGCGGCGTCCTTGCGCGCGGCGAACCCGTCCCAGTCGGCCTGCACCTGCGCCTTCGCCAGCACGGCAGGGAAGTTGCCGATGTCGAAGGTCAGCCCGATGCCGTTGTCGTGGGGCAGTTCTTCGGGCGTCAGCAGGTTGCGGCGGCGGATCTCGTCGACGCCCAGGCCCAGTTCGCGCGCCGCGGCCTCGATCAGCCGCTCCATGACGTACGCGCTCTCGGGGCGGCCCGCGCCGCGATAGGCGTCGACGGGGGTGCAGTTGGTGACGACGCCGTGGACCCGGTTGTGGATCGCGGGAATGCGGTAGACGCCGCCCATGATGCGCCCGCCCGCGAAGGTCTGGATCGCGGGGCCGAACTGCGCCTGGTACGCGCCGAGGTCGCTCCAAGTCTCGACCTGCAGCGCGGTGATCTTGCCATCGGCGTCGAAGCCGAGTGCCGCGTCGCTGACCATCGCGCGGCCGTGGGTGTCCGACTGGAAGGCGTCGCCGCGGTCGCCGGTCCACTTGACCGGACGGCCGAGGTCCTTCGCGGCGTGCAGGACGAGGATATACTCGGGGTACAGGAACGCCTTCATGCCGAAGCCGCCGCCGACGTCGCCCTGGACGATGCGCATCTGCTCGGGCTCGACGCCCATGATCTTGGCGACCTGCTGCTGCGCCGAGGCGACGCCCTGGCCGCCGAAGACGAGCGTGTACTTGCCGTCGTCGAACGATCCGACCGCCGCGCGCACCTCCATCGAGGTCGGGGCGACGCGGTTCTGGACGATGCGCAGGCGCGTGACGTGGGCGGCGGCGTCGATGCCCGCCTTGGCGGTGTCGGCGTTGCCGGCGTTCCACTCGAACAGGCTGTTCGAGGCGGCGGCCTCCCAGATCTTAGGCGCGTCGTGGGCGAGCGCCGCCTCGATCGACCCGACGGCGGGGAGTTCGGCATAGTCGACCTCGATCGCCTCGGCGCCCAGGCGCGCCGCCTCGCGGGTCTCGGCGACGACGAAGGCGATGCCGTCGCCGACGAAGCGCGCGACGTCGCCGGTCAGCATGTAGCGCGGCGTCGTCACCGGCCCCGACAGCGGCACCAGGCACGGCACGACGCCGAGGTGCGCGACGTCGGCGTGGGTGTAGACCGCGACGACCCCGGGCACGGCTTTCGCGGCGGCGGTGTCGATGCTCACGATCCGGGCGTGGCCGTAGGGCGAGCGAAGCGTGGTGGCGTACAGCGTCGCCGCGGTGTCGTCGGTGAACCGCCCGCCGCCGGTCAGCAGGCGGTGATCCTCGACGCGCTTGACCGACTGGCCGACCCCGAACTTCATGTGCTTTGCTCCGCCAGACAGGCCCGGAGGCCGCTTCGATAATCAGGATAGCGCAGCCGCACCCCGAGGTCGCGCGACATCTTGGTCGCAGCGACGCGCCGGTTGGCGGCATAGAAGCCCTGCGCCATCGGGCTGAGCGCGGTGACAGGCACCAGCGGCGGATACGGCGCGCCGAGCAGGTCGCACGCTAACTCGGTCACCGCGTTGCCGCTGGCGGGCAGGTCGTCGGCGAGGTTGTAGATGCCGGGCGCGCCGCGCTCGAAGCTGGCGACGACGCCCGCGACGATGTCGTCGACGTGGATCCGGCTGAACACCTGGGTGTCGGGCACGTCCACCCGGTGCGCCGACCCAGCGCGCACGCGGTCGAGGGTCGAGCGCCCGGGACCGTAGATGCCGGGCAGGCGGAACACCCGCACGTCGGGGCGCAGCGCCTGCCACCCGAGGTCCGCCGCCACCCGCGCATCGCGCCGGCCGTCGAGTGCCGCGCTCTCGTCGAGCCACGCGCCGCCGCTGTCGCCGTAGACGCCGGTCGACGACAGATAGCCGATCCAGGTCGCGGGCGCGGTGCGCAGCCGCTCGCCGTGCAGCGCGAGCACCGGGTCGTCGTCCTTCGGTGGCACGCTCGACAGGATATGCGTCGCATCGCCGATTGCCTCGACCACGTGGGGATCGTCGAGGGGCAGGGTTGCCCGGCTGGTCCCCGTGATGCGCCACCCCTGCGCGCGCAGGCCGTCCGCGAGGCGCGACGCGGTGTAACCGATACCGAAAATCAGCAAGTGGGGCATGCGCGCATAGCTGCCATGCGGGCGGCGCGGTGGCGACCCTTATCGACGCCGCACAAGCTTCCTACATCGGTCCCCTGACGAAAGGACCACAGAATTGACCGACCCGACCAACTGGCACGGCACGACGATCGTGTCGGTGCGCAAAGGGGCTCAGGTCGTCATCGCCGGTGACGGGCAGGTGACGATGGGCCAGACGGTGATGAAGGCGAATGCGAAGAAGGTGCGGCGGCTGGGCGAGGGCGGACACGTCATCGGCGGTTTTGCCGGCGCCACCGCCGATGCCTTCACATTGTTCGAACGCCTCGAGGCGAAGCTCGAACGCTATCCCGGCCAGCTGACGCGCGCTGCGGTCGAACTCGCCAAGGACTGGCGCACCGACCGCTACCTGCGGCGGCTCGAGGCGATGATGATCGTCGCCGACAAGGACGTGACGCTGGTGCTGACCGGCACCGGCGACGTGCTCGAGCCCGAGAACGGCATCGCGGCGATCGGCTCGGGCGGCAATTACGCCCTCGCCGCCGCACGCGCGCTTGAAGACAGCGATCACGATGCCGAGGCGATCGCGCGCCGCGCCATGAAGATCGCCGCGCAGGTGTGCGTCTACACCAACGACCAGGTCACGCTTGAGAGTATTTCCGCATGAGTGTTTTGCCCTTTCCCGCCGCCGCCGACGAGGCACAGCAGCCGTTCGATGCGCTGACCCCCACTCAGGTCGTCGCGGCGCTCGACCGCTATATCGTCGGGCAGACCGATGCGAAGCGCGCCGTCGCCGTGGCGCTCAGGAACCGCTGGCGGCGCCAGCGTCTCGGCGACGACCTGCGTGACGAGGTGTCCCCGAAGAACATCCTGATGATCGGGCCGACTGGGTGCGGCAAGACCGAGATCAGCCGCCGGCTGGCCAAGCTCGCCGATGCGCCGTTCCTGAAGATCGAGGCGACCAAGTTCACCGAGGTCGGTTACGTCGGCCGCGACGTCGACTCGATCGTCCGCGATCTGGTCGAGGAATCGATCCGCCTGACACGCGAGAGCCGCCGCGCCGGTGTGCGTGAGGCCGCCGAGGCCGCCGCCGAGGCGCGCCTCCTCGACGTGCTGGTCGGCAAGGACGCGAGCGAGGCGACGCGCCTTGCCTTCCGCGACCGCTTCCGTTCGGGGGCGCTTGCAGGCCGCGAGGTCGAGATCGAGGTCGCCGACACCGGCGGCCAGGCGTTCGAGATCCCCGGCATGCAGCCCGGCCAGGTCGGCATGATCAACCTGTCCGACATGCTGGGCAAGGCGATGGGCGGCCGCACCAAGCGGCGCAAGATGGGCGTCGATGCGGCATGGGCCGCGCTGATCGCCGAGGAGAGCGACAAGCGCCTCGATGACGACGACATCGCCCGCGACGCGCTGAAGAACGCCGAGGCGAACGGCATCGTCTTCCTCGACGAGATCGATAAGATCGCGGTGAGCGACGTGCGCGGCGGCTCGGTCAGCCGCGAGGGCGTGCAGCGCGACTTGCTGCCGCTGATCGAGGGCACGACGGTCGCGACCAAGTACGGCCCGGTGAAGACCGACCATATCCTCTTCATCGCGAGCGGCGCGTTCCACACCTCGAAGCCGTCGGACCTGTTGCCCGAGTTGCAGGGCCGCCTGCCGATCCGCGTCGAGCTGAAGGGCCTGACGCGCGAGGATTTCGAGGCGATCCTGACCGATACCGAGGCGTCGCTGATCCGCCAGTACACCGGGCTGCTCGGCACCGAAGGCGTGACGCTGACGCTAACCCCCGACGGCATCAGCGCGATCGCGCGCACGGCGTTCGAGGTCAATTCGGCGGTCGAGAACATCGGCGCGCGGCGGCTGCAGACGATCATGGAGAAGCTGCTGGAATCGGTCAGCTTCGACGCCAGCGAGCGCCGCGGCGAGACGGTGACGGTCGATGCGGCCTATGTCGAACGCGAACTCGGCAGCATCGCGCGCGACACCGACCTGTCGAAGTTCATCCTGTAGCGCGGACAAGCGAAGGCCGCCCGGATTGCTCCGGGCGGCCTATGCCGTGTCGAGGTGTTAGGCGGTAACGCTGATCCGGCGGCGGCGCGATGCCAGACCGACCATCGAGAAGCCGCCGATGAGCAGCGCCCAAGTGGCGGGCTCCGGAACGATCGACGCGTCGATCGACGTCACGCGGTAGCCGTCGGCGCTGTCCTTGCGCGCGGTCAGGTAGAACACGTCGCTCGGCGTCGAGAAGGGCGCGAAGGTGATGCGCCACTGCTGGTTGGTGCCCGAACCCGAGAGATAGGTGGCAGTGCCGCCGGTGAAGGCGTTGACGCCCGTGCCGGCGATATCGCCGCCGAACGCGATGACATTCAGCGCGCCACCGGCACCCAGGGTATAGATGCGGAACGTGTCGTCAGGATCGACCGACGACAGGGTGACCGAGTTGATGCGGATTGAGCCCAGGCTGGGGTTGAGCAGCGCGATGCGCAGGACCTCGTTGGTCGTGCCATCGGTGTCGACCTGCTCCGGGGCATTGCCGCCGGCGCCGGCCGGGAAGCCGCCGATCGACTGCTCCGAGTTGACCCCGACACCGCCTACGGTGAGGCTGGACGACTGGCTGACCGCTGCGGTCCCTGTGAACTGCGAGACGTTGGTCAGCGCGGTCGGCGCGACGGTGTAGCGGTTACCGGTCGCCTGCAGCGTGCGGCCGCCGGCCGTCGCGTTCAAAAACGCCGAGCTGGTGACGCCGCCCGACGCCTTCGCAAACACGAAGGTCAGCGCGGCCGACGGTGCGGCGGTGCCCAGAAGAGCGGCGGCGAGAAGCAGTTTGATCTTCATGATAGTCCCCTGAATGGTATCAGGTGACCCTATGCAATCATCGTGCCAAGTCGTTACGCCGCTCTAACCATCTGACTCATTACGGACGCGCATCGTTCCAGATCGGACCTTTGTAAAACTTACCGACAGTTCAGACCCGCTCGGCCAGCGGCACGAAAGCGCGCTGTGCCGGACCTGTGTAAAGCTGGCGCGGACGGCCGATCTTCTGCTCGGGATCGCCGATCATCTCGTTCCACTGGCTGATCCAGCCGACGGTGCGCGCGATGGCGAACAGCACGGTGAACATCGAGGTCGGGAAGCCGATCGCCGACATGACGACGCCCGAATAGAAATCGACGTTGGGGTACAGCTTCTTGTCGATGAAATACGGGTCGTTGAGCGCAATCTGCTCGAGCTCGCGCGCCACCTGGAAGATCGGATCGGTCAGGCCCAGGCTGGTCAGAACCTCGTCGGCGACCTTCTGCATGACCTTCGCGCGCGGGTCGTAGTTCTTGTAGACGCGATGGCCGAAGCCCATCAGGCGGAACGGGTCGTCCTTGTTCTTCGCCCGCGCGATGAACTCGGGGATGCGGTCGGGCGTGCCGATCTGGCGCAGCATGTTGAGCGCGGCTTCGTTGGCGCCGCCGTGCGCCGGACCCCATAGGCACGCGATGCCCGCCGAGATGCACGCGAAAGGGTTGGCGCCCGACGAACCGGCGAGGCGCACGGTCGAGGTCGAGGCGTTCTGCTCATGGTCGGCCTGGAGGATCAGCAGCTTCTCCATGGCATTCTCGATGACCGGATCGACGACATAGGGCTCCGCCGGCACGCCGAAGGTCATGCGCAGGAAATTGCCCGAGAAGCTCAGCGAGTTGTCGGGATAGATGAACGGCTGCCCGATCGAATATTTGTAGGCCATCGCGGCCAGGGTCGGCATCTTGGCGATCAGGCGGTGGCTGGCGATGACGCGCTGCTGCGGATCATGGATGTCGGTCGAATCGTGGTAGAAGGCCGCCATCGCGCCGACGATGCCGCACATGATCGCCATCGGGTGGGCGTCGCGCCGGAAACCGCGGTAGAATTGCGCCAGCTGCTCGTGGATCATCGTGTGGCGCGTGATCAGGTGGGTGAACTGCGCGTCTTCCTTGGGCGTCGGCAGCTCGCCGTTGAGCAGCAGGTACGCGACTTCCATGAAGCTCGAATGCTCGGCGAGCGCGTCGATCGGATAGCCGCGGTACAGCAGGACGCCTACGTCGCCGTCGATGTAGGTGATCGCCGACTCGCACGCCGCGGTGCTGGTGAAGCCGGGGTCGAAGGTGAAGGCGCCGGTCTGCGCATACAGCTTGCGGATGTCGATGACGTCGGGGCCGACGCTGCCCGACAGCACGGGATATTCGAAGGTCTTGCCGTTCGCCTCGAGTTTGACGCTCGTCATGCGGTAACCCCTGTGCTGCGGCACGCATCGGTGATGCGCCCGAGTGTTTCGTCTCGCCCCAATACTGCCATCACTTCGAACAGACCCGGCGAGACGTTACTGCCGGTGACCGCGGCGCGCAGTGGCTGAGCGACCTTCCCCAAGCCGATCTCGCGCGCCTCGGCCAAAGCCTTGACCGCCGCCTCGAGCGCGACCGCAGACCAGTCCGTCACGTCGGCGAGCACGTCGTGCGCCGCGAGCAGGATACCGTCCGGGGCCGTGTCTAGCAGCTTCGCCGCGCGCTCGTCCATCGCCAGCGGGCGGGCGCGGAACAGGAAGAGCGAGGCGTTCGCGAGGTCGTTCAGGTCGCGCGCGCGCGCCTTCAGGTCGGGCATCAGCGCGGTCAGCCGTGCGGTGTCGGGAAGCGCAGTCCCAAGCAGCGCCTCGATCCGCGGCGTCACCAGCGCGAGCAGCCGCGCATCGTCGGCGGCGCGCATGTAATGGGCGTTGACGCTCTCCAGCTTCTTGAAGTCGAAGCGCGCCGGGCCGCGGCCGATCCCGGCGAGATCGAAGACCTCCACCGCACGCGCGCGGTCCATGAACTCCTCGTCGCCGTGGCCCCAACCGAGCTTGAGCAGGTAGTTCTCGACCGCCTCGGGCAGCATCCCCATGTCGTCGCGATAAGCGTCGACGCCGAGTGCGCCGTGGCGCTTCGACAGCTTGGCACCGTCGGGGCCATGGATCAGCGGGACATGCGCATAGACCGGCTCGCGGAACCCCGCGGCGCGGATCAGCGCGAGCTGACGAAAGGCGTTGTTCAGGTGGTCGTCGCCGCGGATGACGTGGGTGACGCCCATGTCCTCGTCATCGACGACGACCGCGAGCATGTAGGTCGGCGTGCCGTCGGAGCGCAGCAGCACCATGTCGTCGAGCTCGGCGTTCGCCACAGTGACGCTGCCCTGGACACGGTCGTCGATGGTGACGCTGCCTTCCTGCGGCGCGCGCAGGCGGACGACGTAGGGCAGGTCGGGGGTGTCGGTGCGGTCGCGCCAGCGCCCGTCGTAGCGCATCGGCTGCTTGGCGGCACGCTGCGCCTCGCGCATCGCGGTCAGCTCCTCGGCGGTGGCGTAGCAGCGATAGGCGTGGCCACGCTCGAGCAGCTGGTGCGCGACCTCGGCATGGCGCGCGGCGCGTTCGAACTGCATGACCGGCGGCTCGTCGGGCGTCAGGCCGAGCCAGTCCATGCCGTCGAGGATCGCGGCGATCGCGGCGTCGGTCGATCGCGCGCGGTCGGTATCCTCGATGCGCAGCAGGAAGCGGCCGCCGTTCGCCTTTGCATACAGATAGTTGAACAGCGCGGTGCGCGCGCCGCCGATGTGAAGAAAGCCCGTCGGCGACGGCGCGAAGCGCGTCACCACAGTCCCGCGCTCGCCGGTTTCCGCCATTGCACCTCAGATCGATGTGGTCGATGTTCCCCGTCGGGGGAGACGGGGGTGCGGGTTAGCACGGGGTTCGGCGCGCTTCAAACCCGCTGGGCGCAGGCAGCACCCGCAGCGGCGATAGAGGCATGGCTGGGGTCCGAGCGGCACCAGCTTCCGCTGCTTGCGCCCGTCGCGCTGGGCGCCGGCGTTGCGCTTTGGTTCGGCCTGCCGTGGCACGACCAGCGTGTCGCGGCCGCGGTCGTCGCGGGTGCGGCGGCGGTCGCGGGCCTGGCATTGCGCGGTCTGTCGGCGCGGCTGCTGCTGTGGGGCGGGGTGCTCGTGCTGCTCGGCCTGGCGCTTGCGGAGTGGCGCAGCGCGTCGGTCGCGGCGCCGGTGCTGACGGACCGCTTTACCGGCGAGATCGCAGGCGTCGTCGAAGAGACGCAGGTGACGCGCGGGGGCGAGCGCTTCCGCTTCCGACTGACGCTCGACGACCCGGCGCTGCCGCGCCATGTCCGTATCAGCGCCAAGGGCGAGCCGGTCCCCGGCGTCGTGCCGGGCGCGCGCGTGACGTTGAAGGCCGCGCTGATGCCGCCCGCGGGGCCCAGCGTGCCGGGGGGCTACGATTTCGCGCGGCGGGCGTGGTTCAGCGAGACGGGGGCGACGGGCTATCCGCTCGGGCCGGTGACGGTGACCGCGCGCGCGCCGCCGCCCGCGGGGCTGCTCGGCTGGCTGGCGGCGACGCGCGCGGCGATCAATGCACGGCTGTACGCGCTCGTGCCCGGTGCGGCGGGCGCGATCGGCGCGGCGTTCGTGACCGGCGAGCAGGGGCCGATCCCGGTGCCGGTGGCGCAGGACATGCGCGACGCGGGGCTGGCGCACCTGCTGTCGATCTCCGGCCTGCACATCGCGATCGTCGTCGGGGGGACCTTGTGGTTCGTGCGGCGGACCCTGACGCTGAGCCCGTGGATCGCGCTGCGCTGGCCGGTCAAGGGGATCGCGGCGGCGGTCGCGGCGCTGGCGGGGGTGGCGTACACATTGCTCGCGGGCGGCGAGGTGCCGACAGTCCGCTCGTGCATCGCGACTTTGATCGTGCTGGTCGGCATCGCCATCGGGCGCGAGGCGCTGACATTGCGCATGGTCGCGGCGGGCGCCTTCCTGATCCTGTGCGTACGGCCGGAGGCGCTGCTGGGGCCGTCGTTCCAGCTGTCGTTCGCCGCGGTCACAGGGATCGTCGCGCTGTACCAGTCGCGCTTCGGGCGCTGGCTGTCCGACCCTGCGCGGTCGCAGGGGTGGGGCGCGCGGCTGGCGCGGCACCTGCTGGCGCTCGTCGTGACGGGGCTGGTCGCCGAGGCGATGCTGGCGGCGACCGCGCTTTACCATTTCAACCGCGCCGGGCTGTTCGGGGTGGTCGCGAACCTCGTGGCAATCCCGCTGACCAGCTTCGTCGTCATGCCGTTGCTGCTGCTGACCCTGCTCGCCGACGCGGTGGGGGTCGCGGCACCGGCGGCGTGGTTGCTCGGCCAGTCACTCGACGTGCTGGTCGATGTGGCGCGCGTCGTCGCGGGGTGGCCCGGGGCAGTGATCCGCCTGCCGATGATGCCCGACCTCGCCTATGCCGGGATCGTCGCGGGCGGGCTGTGGCTGTGCATCTGGCAGGGGCGATTGCGCTTTGTGGGCACGCTGCCGCTCGCGGCGGGGCTGGTTGCGGCGGTGCTGGCGCGGCCGCCCGACCTGCTGGTCAGCGGCGACGGGCGGCATGCGGCGTACCTGGTGCCCGACGGGCGGCTGGCGCTGCTGCGGGACCGCGCCGGCGATTACATCCGCGACATGTGGGGCGACGCGACCGCGGCGACGACGGCGGATGTCGCGCTCGCCGACCTGCCGGGTGCGCGGTGCAGCATTGATGCGTGCGTCGCCGACCTGGCTGCCGAGGGGCGGCGCTGGCGCCTGCTCGCGACGATCTCGCGCGACCGGGTGCCGAGGGAACGCTTCGCGCCCGCGTGCGCGGCGGCGGACATCGTGGTCAGTGCGCGGCGGCTGCCGGCGTGGTGCGCGCCGCGCTGGCTCAAGCTCGACCGGGCGACGCTGAATACCACGGGAGCGGTGGCGATCTGGCTGGGGTCGGAGCCCGAGGTACGGACGGTGGCGGCGCGGATCGGGGACCACCCTTGGCTGCCGGTGCCGGCGCCGTATCGGGCGCGGGCGAGCGTGGCCGAGACGGCGCCGAGCTATGGGGATCGGTAGGGCACGCCACCCCCTCACCCCGTCATCCCCGCGAAGGCGGGGACCCAAGTTCGCAAATTCTCGCCCAGGGGGACGCGACATCGATCACGCTTGGTGACCTTGGGTCCCCGCCTTCGCGGGGATGACGACAAGCTCAGTTATACCGCCGCAGCAGCCCCGCGAGCTTGCCCTGCACCTTCACCCGCGACGGCAGATAGTGCTGCGGCCGGTGCGTCGCATTCGCCGGATCGAGGCGGATCATGCCCTTCTCGTGCTGGAGATACTTGAGCGTCGCCTCGCTGTTGTCGACCAGTGCAACGATGATGTCGCCGTCGCGCGCGGTGTCGCAGCGCTTCACCAGCGCATAGTCGCCGTCGAAGATGCCCGCGTCGATCATCGAATCCCCCGACACCTCGAGCGCGTAGTGATCGCCCGGCCCGAGCAGCGCGGCGGGGACGCTCAGGCTGCGGTCGCTCTCGAGTGCCTCCATCGGCAGGCCGGCGGCGATGCGGCCGTGCAGCGGCACCTCGATGACGTCGTTGGCGGGTTCGCGGCGGGCCTTGGCGAAGTCGCCCTGCACGACGTTGTTCTCGCGTACCTCGGGCATGCGAAGCACTTCGAGCGCGCGCGCTCGATTGGGCAGACGGCGAATGAAGGCGCGCTCCTCGAGCGCATTGATCAGGCGGTGGACGCCCGACTTGGACTTGAGCGCCAGCGCGTCCTTCATCTCCTCGAACGACGGCGACACGCCGTCGGCGGCAAGCCGCTTGTCGATGAAGGTCAACAGATCATGTTGCTTGCGCGTCAGCATCATCGTCCCCTTGGAACCAATAGGGAACGATTAGGCAACACCCGGAACAAAGTCAAGCGCGTGGCACGACACCGTTGCGCCGGCGTCCGCGGCGGGCGCGTGGGGTGCGCGGACGATCAGTACGTTGGCATCCGCAAGCACCCCGAGCATAGCGCTGTCCTGACGCGCAGCGGCGGTGACCACCGGCCCGGCGGTCGCCCAGCCCCGCATGTAATCCTGCCGCTGCCCGTTGGCGGGCAGCGGACTTCCCAGCGTGGCGGTGAACAGCGGCGGTAGCACATCGCGCTCGCCCGCCAGCGCGCGCAGCAGCGGCACGACGAACAGGTACGCGCAGACATACGCCGACACCGGGTTGCCCGGCAGGCCGACGATGCGCGTCGCCCCCAGCCGCCCGCTCAGCATCGGCTTGCCGGGGCGCAGCGCGACCTTCCAGAAGCCGATCTCGGCGCCGAGGTCGCGCAGCACCGGCACGACGAGGTCGTGGTCGCCGACCGACGCGCCGCCGATGGTCACCAGCACGTCGGCGTCGGCCCCCTGCACGGCGGCGGCGAGCGCCTCGCGCGTGTCGGGCACGATGCCGCCGTCGATCACCTCGGCGTAGGCCCCCAACAGCCCCGCGAGCATGACGCCGTTCGAGCTGACGATCTGGTCGGCGGCGGGGACCGTTCCCGGCGGCACGAGCTCGTCGCCGGTGGCGAGCAGGACGACGCGCGGGCGGCGATGCACCGCGACCGTGCCGTGCCCCGCCGAGGCGAGCAGCCCGGCGCGTGCCGGCGTGACGCGAGCGCCAGCCTGACCGACGACCGCGCCGGCCGCGAAGTCGAGGCCTGCCGGGCGGATATGAGCGCCCTCGCGCGGCGGCCCCTCGCCGGTCAGGCGCGCGGTGTCGCCGTCCCGCGCGACCTCCTCCTGCACGACCACCGTGTCCACGCCGTCGGGCAGCGGCGCACCGGTGAAGATCCGCGCCGCCTCGCCTGCGCCGACCGTGCCCGGAAACCCTCGCCCCGCCGCCGCCTCGCCGATCACGCGCCACGGCCCCGCGCGGTCGGCCCAGCGGATCGCATAGCCGTCCATCGCCGACGCCGCGAAGGGCGGCTGCGCCAGCCGCGCGACGACGTCCCCGGCCAGCACGCGGCCGATCGCCCCGGCCAGCGGCAGCGTCTCGGCGGGCAGCGCCGCGACCCCGTCGAGCAGCCGCGCCTGCGCGTCGGCAACGCTCAGCAGCCCGCTCACGCGGTCCAGTCTCCAGACCGTCCGCCCGACTTGGCGAGCAGGCGCACCCCCTCGATGACCATGCCGCGGTCGACCGCCTTCGCCATGTCGTAGATCGTCAGCAGCGCGACGGTCACCGCGGTCAGCGCTTCCATTTCGACGCCTGTGGTGTGCGTCGTGCGCGCCGTCGCGGTGACGTGCACACCGGTGTCCTCGATCGCCAGCGCGACCTCGACGCCTGACAGCGGCAGCGGGTGGCACAGCGGGATCAGGTCGGCGGTGCGCTTCGCCGCCATGATGCCCGCGAGCCGCGCGACCGCGAGCACGTCGCCCTTCGCCACCGCGCCGCCCTCGATCAGCGCGCGGGTCGCGGGCAGCATGACGATGCGCCCCTCGGCGGTCGCCTCGCGCGCGGTGACGGCCTTCGCCGACACGTCGACCATGCGTGCAGTACCCGCCTCGTCGAGGTGCGTCAGGCGGGTCATCGGCCGAGCAGTTCGCGCGTCGCGGCCTCGACATCGGGGGCGCGCATCAGCGTCTCGCCGACGAGGAAGCAGCGCACGCCATGCTCCGCCATCGCGGCGAGGTCGGCGTGACCGGTCAGCCCGCTCTCGGCGACGAAGGTGCACCCCGGCGGCGCCCGCCCGACGAGCTCGTAGGTGCGCGCGAAATCGACCGAAAAATCGCGCAAGTTCCGGTTGTTGACGCCGATCAGGCGCGACTTCAGCTGCAATGCCCGCTCGAGTTCGGCGGCGTCGTGAACCTCGACCAGCACGTCCATGCCGCGCTCGATCGCGGCCGCCTCGATCTCGGCCATCGCCCCGTCGTCGAGTGCCGCGACGATGATCAGGATCGCATCCGCGCCGATCGCGCGCGCTTCGGCGACCTGCCAGGGATCGAGCATGAAATCCTTGCGCAGCACCGGCAGCGTGCACGCGGCGCGCGCCGCGACGAGATAGTCCTCGTGTCCCTGGAAATACGGCGCGTCGGTCAGCACCGACAGGCACGCCGCACCGCCTGCCTGATAGGCGCGGGCATGGGCGGCGGGGTCGAAGTCGGCACGGATCACCCCCTTCGACGGCGACGCCTTCTTGACCTCGGCGATCAGCGCGAACCCCGGTGCGGCGTCGAGCGCGGCGCGGAAGCCCCGAGGCGCGGACTGTGCAGCGGCGGCACGGTCGAGGTCGGCGATCGACCGCAGGGCCTTGCGCCGGTCGACTTCGGCGCGCGTGTCGGCGCAGATGCGGGTCAGGAGATCGGTCATCGCCCCCGCGTGTAGCGATGGACCGCGCCGGTGGAAACCTAGCGGACTTCGGCGAACCGATACTCGTGCTGCCCGTCGCGGATGATCAGCGCGCGCCGGTCGCCGTCCTTCGCGACGACGACGGGGGCGTAGGCGATCGTCGGGTCGGTCATCACGAACGAGATCGAGCCGTCGTCGTTCTTCTTGGTCGCCGCTTTCGAGGTCACCGTGGTGAAGCTGAACAGCACGTCGGGCCCGCGCTTCTCGATTTTGAGCGGCCCGAGTTCGGGGCTGGTATAGGCACCCGCCAGCGCCGCGACCGCGGCCGGGTCGGGCGGCAGGGCGATCAGCTGGCGCTCCTTGGCGAACTCGGCCTTGATCCGTGCCGCGGCAGCCGCGACGTCGCCCGCCGCCTCGGGCTTGCCGTCGTAGATCAGCTCGAGCAGCCGCCGCATGAACGGCCGCAGCAGCGACTGGCCGTCCTCGGCATTGGTCAGGATGACCGCGCCGATGCCCGCCGACGGGACCAGCATGATGTCCGACTTGTAGCCGAACATGCTGCCGCCGTGGTGGACGACGTCGACGCCCAGGTCGCGGTCGGTCTGCATGCCCATGCCGTAGAAACGGTCCTCGCCGACCGGCACGAACGGAGCGCGCCGCTCGAGCAGGTTCTTCGCCGATACCCACTGCGTACCGTTGTCGAGACGGCCCTCGTTCAGTTCGAAGCGCACGTACTTGATCAGGTCGTTGGCGGTCGACCAGGCGCCGCCCGCCGGGCGGTACGGGATGACCGAGCGGTTGAGCTTCATCCCCGCGTTGCCGAAGGCGACGGTCGCGCCGTCGATGCTGTCGCCGTGCGGCCGCGCCCAGTCGCCGGCCATCGCCTTCGCATAGTCGAAGGTCGTCGCGGTCATGCCGAGCGGCTTGAAGATCTTCTCCTCCATCGCCCGGTCATAGGCCTTGCCCAGCTCCATGCCCGGATAGGCGAGGTGGCCGCCGAGATAGCCCGCCGCCGACGCCATGAGGTTGTTGTACTGGAAGACCTCGCCGAAACCGCTGGTCGGTGCGGTCGCGGCGAGCTGGGTGAAGGTGCCCGATGCGGGGCTCGCGGAATTGGTGTTGAACAGCCACTCCATGTCCTTGCGCGGCAGGCCGGTGCAGGCGCAAACCAAGTGGCGGACGAGCACCTTCGACGTCGTGTCGGCGCTGCCCAGCTTGAACGCGGGATACAGCTGCGTCACCGGCTGGTCCCAGGTCAGCCTGCCCTCATCGACGAGCTTGGCGAGGAGCAGCGTCGACATGCCCTTGGTGTTCGACGCGATCATGAATTCGCTGTCGGCGCTGACCTTGGCGGGGCGCCCGAGTTCGCGCACGCCGAGGCCGGTGGAATAGATCGTGCCTTTGCGGTCGGTCAGCGCGAAGGCCGCGCCGGGGATGCCGAGCTGCTGCATCGCCTCGCCGACGAACGCCTGCAGCTGCGCGATGCGCTCTGGTGTCATCGGCAGTGGGGTGCGGCCCGCGAAGGTCTCGCGCGCGTAGCCCGCGGGGCGCAGGCTCTGCAGGACCAGGCCGACGGCGGCACCGCGCTTTTCCAGCGTCGCCTCCGACCCGTCGAGGATCAGTACCGTCCAGCCGGTGCCGGCGCGGAAGGCGACCGCCTGGATGCCGCGCTTCTCGTTTGGCGAGACCTCGTAGTCGACGACCTGCCGCTCGTCCCAGCCGTTGCGTGCGGCGCGCAGGGTGACGAGCTTGGGCGGGCGCGCGAAGTCGGGCTTCCACAGCTTCCACGCCGCGGCGACGGCGGCCCTGGCATCGGCGGCGGACGCGACATCGACGATGGCGAGGCGGGTATCGCCCTCGGGCGCGGTCAGTTCGACGAATTTGGGGTCGTCGCGCCGGGTCCAGGCGTCAGGCGTGGTGAAGGTCGGGCGCGCAGGAGCAGCCGTCGCGGCCAAGGCTGGCGCGGCTGGCAGCGCAGATGCCCCGGCAAGCAAAATGGCCGCTACCGCAAAGCTGATGCGCATCCCGAAGTCCCCGGCTAGTCAGACGCCCGCACACTAGCCCCGAAACGAAATCGGGCAACGCCTAAGATGCCTCGGTCAGGCGTCCTCGAGGATGCGGACGCGAGTCGCGGCAGGGCGCGCGACGGGGCGGGGCAGCAGGCAGTCGGGGAGCGGGCGGGGCAGGGGTGCGATCACCGGTGGCGGCGGCGGTTCCTCGCCGCCGCGCGCCGAGGGGCCGAGGCCGCGCAGCTGAAGCACCGCGAGGACGAGCGGCACGCCGAAGGTCACCGCGCTGCTGAGGAGTACGTAGGTCTCACCCGTCATGGCCTGAGCTTCTGCCCCTCCGCCCCGCGGGTCAAGTGCCGCTAGAACGCCAGCCAGGCCCGAAGCAGCGCGGCCGAGCGCCCGTCGTCGATCGCCGCCGCTGCCAGTGCCGCACCCGCCGGCCAGTCGGCGGCGAGTCCCGCGACGATCAGCGCACCCGCGGTGTTGAGGACGACCGCGTCGCGATAGGCGCCCGGCGCGCCGTCGAGCAGCGCGGTCAGCGCGGCGGCATTGAACGCCGGGTCGCCGCCGCGCAGCGAGTCGAGTGGGTGGCGGGTCAGGCCGCAGTCTTCGGGCACGATTGTCTGTTCGGGCGGTCCGCACGGGCCGATCGCCAAGGCGCGGCTGGGGCCGGCGATCGACAGCTCGTCGAGGCTGTCCTCGCCCGACACCACCAGCGCGGCGTCGCTGCCCAACATCGCCAGCGCCGCGGTGAAGGTCGGCAGATAGTCGACGCGCGCGACGCCGATCAGCTGCCGCGTGACCCCTGCCGGATTGGCGAGCGGCCCGAGCAGGTTGAGGATCGTCCGCCGCCCGATGGCGCGCCGGATCGGGGCGAGGCGGCCGAGCGCGGGGTGGTGCTTCTGGGCGAACAGGAAGGCGATGCCGAGCGCGTTCAGCGACTCCTTGGCGCTGGCCGACGCGCGGTCGAGGTTCAGGCCCAGCGCCTCCAGCGTGTCGGCGGCGCCTGCCTTGGAGCTCGCGGCACGGTTGCCGTGCTTGGCGACCGGCACGCCGCACGCCGCGACGACGATCGCGACGGCGGTCGAGATGTTGAGGCTGTGCGCGCCGTCGCCGCCGGTGCCGCAGACGTCGATCGCGCCCGCGGGGGCGGCGACCCGGATCATGCGCGCACGGAGCGCCCGGGTGGCGCCGGCGATCTCGGGGGCGGTCTCGTCGCGCAGCGTGATGCCGAGCAGGAAGTCGTGGATCGCGCCGTCGTCGACGCGGCCGTCGAGGATGTCGCCGAACGCGGCTTCGGCCGCCGCGGCATCGAGCGCGACGGCGGGATCGGGGAGGCGGATCACGCGGCGGCGGCCAGCGGCGTGTGGGCGATGCCCGCAAGGGCCAGGAAATTGCTCAGCAGCGCGTGGCCATGTTCGCTGGCGATGCTTTCGGGATGGAACAGCACCCCGTGCAGCGGCAGGTCGCGGTGGTGCAGCCCCATGACGATGCCGTCGGCGGTGCGCGCGTTGGCGACGAGCGAGTCCGGCAGGTCGGCGTCGAGGATCAGCGAGTGGTAGCGCGTCGCCTCGTAGGGGCTCGGGAGCCCTGCGAAGACGCCGCTGCCGTCGTGGTGAATAGGCGACGTCTTGCCGTGCATGACCGTGTCGGCGCGCACGACCCTGGCTCCGAACGCCTGGCCGATCGCCTGGTAGCCGAGGCAGACCCCGAGCACCGGCAGGCGCGCGGCGGCGGCGGCGGCGATAAGGTCGAGGCTGATCCCCGCCTCGTTCGGCGTGCACGGCCCCGGCGACAGAAGTACCGCCCGGGGGCGCAGTGCCAGCGCCTCGTCGACGCTCAGCGCATCGTTGCGCGCCACCTCGACCGCTACCCCCAGCTCCTGGAGGTAATGGACGAGGTTGTAGGTGAAGCTGTCGTAGTTATCGATGACGAGGATCATGGCCGCCGCCCTTACAGGCGGCGGCCGCACTCGTCACGCGGCTGCGACACGCCGCCGCCGCGCTGCCACCCCGACCGCGCCGAAGCCTGCGATCATCAGCGCCCAGCTGGCGGGCTCGGGCACCGCGCCGCTGCTGAACTCGAGCGAACGGATGCGCCCGTCGGCGTTGCCGAGGAAGGTGCCGTCGCCGAACAGCAGCTGGCTGCCGAACACCGGCGTGAAGGCCGCGTTGCTGAACACCGCCACGCCGTTGATCGTCAGCGTCGCAAAGCCGCCTCCGCCGCTCAGCCGATAGGTGTTGAAGGCCAGCGGGTCATAGCCCGGCGGGAAATCGAAATAGGCGGGCACCGGGAGCATCGTCGTCGCTGCGACCCGCGGGCCGCCGACGCCGACATAGCTGTACTGCGCGGGCGTGCCGACGCCGAACGAGAAGCCGAACGGAAAGTCGAGGCCTGCGGGGCTGGTGGCGGCCGAGATCGACGCGACTATCGTCAGCGCGAAGCGGTCGGACGGGTCGATGCTGATCGTGCGGGCGTAATACGCCTCGTCGGCGGCGGCACCGAAGCCGCGCGCCACGGTGGACTGCACCAGCTCGCCGCCATCGACGGCGAAGGCGCCCGCTTCGTCGGACCCGACGAAGGTCCAGCCCTGCGCGCTGGGCAGCAGGCTGGTGTCGAGCACGATGTGCTCCGCGGCCGCCGGTACCGCAACCGCGACTCCGGTCAGCATTGCCAAGATTTGAAGACGTCGCATAACTCACTCCCTGATTGACGGGGCGAGTCATGACGCTGCGCGGGGTTCACCGCGCTACCCGGACGGGTAGCGAATGAGCGAAATCGTCGATCTTTCGGCTCCGGCAGCGGCTGATTGGCAGCTGCTCGACGCGCTGATCGGCGAGATCTACGAATGCGCGCTCGATCCCGAGCGGTGGAGCGACACGCTGGCGCGGATCGTCGCCGCACTCGGGCCCCTGCACTGGGACGTCGCCTTCCTGATGTGGGAGGGGCCGAGCATCGCAGGCGCGCAGTTCATCGGCGCGGCCGGCGTCGCGGCGGGGGTCGCCGAGATCTACTCGGCGGTCCATGCGCGCGAGAACCCCTGGTCGCGCCGCGTCGCGCACCTGCGGGCGGGCAGCATCGTCGACACCGCCGACCTGATCGACAGCGCCGAATTCGCCGAGAGCAGCCTGAGCCGCGACTTCCTCAGCCGCTGGGGGATGGACCGCGCGCTGATCGCCATCCTCGACCGGCGCGACGGGGCGCGGCTGGCGCTGGTCATGCCGGGGCCGTCGGCGCGCGACCTCTTCGCGCTGACCCGGGGCCTGCGCGTGCTGGCGCCGCACATCCAGCGCGCGGTGCGGATCAGCCGGCGGATCGCGGCGGCCGAACTCGACGCGGCCGCCGCGCGCAGTGCCGCCGACCGCGCGGTCTCGGCGGTGCTGTGCCTGCGCGCCGACCTGGGCATCGTCACCGCCAACCGCCACGTCTCGGCGCTTGCGGCGCGCGGGCTGATCAGCTGCGCGGGCGAGCGGCTGCGCTTCACCGATGCGGGTGCGCAGCGGCGGCTGGTGACGCTCGCGGCGGCGACCCTGCCCGCCAGCGCGGCGTTCAGCCTCGAGACCGCCGACGGCATGCCCGCCGCCGTGCTGGCGGCGCGGGTTCCCGCGCAGTCGGCGCGGGCGCTGGGCGGCGCGGTCGAGGGCACCGCGCTGATCGTCACGATCGGCGGCGCGACCGATCCCCCGGCGCTCGATGCCGGGCGGCTGGTTGCGTGGTACGGGCTGACGCCGGCGGAGGCGCGGCTGACCGCGGGCCTCGCGGCGGGCGCGAGCGTCGCCGACTATGCCGCGACGCGCAACGTCAGCGTCAACGCGGTGCGCTTCCTGCTGAAGAGCGTGTTCCGCAAGGTCGGGGTGACGAGCCAGGCGCAGCTGGCAGCGGTGGTGGCGACGCTGCCGGACTGAGTCAGGGTCGCAGCTTGCCGCGATACCCGAGGCTCGCCGCGTTCAGCGCATCGAGCGCAACCCGCCCCTCGGCCTCGATCTGCCCCAGCACCGCGGCCGCCGCCTCGATGCGGTCGACCGGCAGGTTCCGCCATGCCGGCGCCTTGACCACCGTGTCCCACTTCGCCCCGACCGCATTGTCGTATCCGATGCGCAGGAAGCAGTGATCGGCGCGGATCGGCCAGCGCTCGGCCGCCGCGCGCGCCACCAGCCGCGCCACCGCTGCATTCAGCGCGGCGCGCGCGCCCTCGCGGGTCACCCGACGCGGACGCCCTTCCAGAAGGCGACGCGGCCGCGAATGTTCGCTGCCGCGTCCTTGGGATCGTCGTAATACCAGGCGGCGTCCTTGTTCTCCGCCCCGCCGGCGACAATCGTGTAATAGTTCGCGGTGCCCTTCCAGCCGCAGACGGTCGTCGTCGCGCTCGGCTTGATCAGCGCGCGGTCGACGGCGCTCAACGGGAAATAATGGTTGTTCTCGACGACCACCGTGTCGTCCGATTCGGCGATCGTCACGCCGTTCCACACTGCCTTGACCATGCGCGTCTCCTTGAGTCCCCGATATAGGCGGGTCAGAAGCCGTAGACGAGAGTGAAGGCGGTCGTCGTGTCGGTGTCGTCGAGCAGCGGCGGCGGGTCGGTCTCGTGCCGCACGACCACCGAGGCGCGCGCCGACAGCGCACTCGTCACCTTGAAGGTCATCGCCGTCGTCGCGGCCAGCGTCGTGTTGACGTCCTCGACATAGGCGGTGGCGTTGCTGGTCAGCGCGATCTCGGGCGACAGCTTCCAGTTGGTGTCGACCGCCAGCCGCCCGGCCGGGCTGTTCTCGTCCGGAATGCGCGCATAGGCGGTCTGGCGCAGTGCCCCGCCGGCCTCGACCCCCACGGTCAGCGCGCGCGATGAAACCAGCTTGTAGCCGACGCCCAGCGACTCGGTGAAGCGGCTGGAATAGCCGGCGAAACTGTCGCGCTCGAAGCCCAGCACCGCGACCGTGTACAGCCGGTCGTTCAGCCGCACATTCCCCTCATACCCCGCAGCATAGCGCTGCTTGCGCGTCACCCCGTTCGACCGCTGATAGTCGACCGTGGCGCGAACGCCGTGCTTCCAGTTGCGCGTCTTCTTGGTCAGGTTGACGCGCAGCGCGACCCCGGTGCTGTCGGTATTGCCCGTCGAGCGGGTTAGGCCGATCTCGCCCTGGCCCGAGATACCCTCGTGCCAGGCCTGCGTCGCCAGTCTCTCCTGCTGAGCCTTCGCGGCCGCCGCGGCATAGCCCGCCAGGCGCGCGTCGACATCGGCGCGCGCCCCCGGGTTGGTCTGGCGCGCCATGTCGGCAACGGACTTCAGCGTCGCGGCATTGCCCGTCGCGGCAGCCGCATCGAGCATCGCCGCCACCGCCGGCGGCAACGGCACGGCGGCGGCGGGGATGACGAGTGCGGCGGTGGCGAGCATCGCCGCACGATATCACTCAGCCGCAAATGTGTAAGACCAATTCTTACCGATTGCCGCCGATGATGTCGCCGAGGCCGCCGAGCATCGAGCCTTCGCCGCGGTTCTGCCCCGTGCCGCCAGCTGCCGCAACGATGCGGCCCGACAGGCGCGCGAAGGGCAGCGACTGGATCCAGACGTGGCCCGGGCCGGTCAGGCGCGCGAAGAACAGGCCTTCGCCGCCGAAGATCGCGCTGCGCACGCCGCCCGCCATGACGAGGTCGAAGTCGACCGTCGAGGTATAGGCGGCGAGGCAGCCGGTATCGACGTGCAGCTCCTCGCCCGCCTTCAGCTCGCGCTCGACGACGGTGCCGCCCATCTGGACGAAGACCCAGCCGTCGCCCTCGAGCTTCTGCATGATGAAGCCCTCGCCGCCGAACAGGCCGGTCATGGCGCGGCGCTGGAACTCGATGCCGATCGACACGCCCTTGGCGGCGGCGAGGAAGCTGTCCTTCTGACAGATCAGCCGCCCGCCGTACTTGTCGAGCTTGAGCGGCAGGATCGCGCCCGGCGTCGGCGACGCGAAGGCGACGCGCGCCTTGCCCTGACCGTTGTTGGTGAACACCGTCGTGAACAGGCTCTCGCCGGTCACCAGCCGCTTGCCGGCGCCTAGCAGCTTGCCCATGAAGCCGCCGCCCTGTTCGCCGCTGCCGTCGCCGAACACCGTCGTCATGCCGATCCGCGCGTCCTTCCACACGAAGGCACCGGCCTCGGCGACCGCGCTCTCGCCGGGATCGAGCTCGATCTCGACGAACTGCAGCTCCTGACCCTTGATCTCGAAATCGATGTCGTCGGCGACACCGGACTGCGCGTGATGTTCCCAGGGTGACGGCATGGCGGGGCTCCTGCTGTTGCGCCGCCGATATAGGTGACGCGGGGCGCCGCGCCAGTCCGCGGGGGGCGCAAAACGCTTGCGGCAATGCGCTTTTCTGCCACGATGGGCGCGGGCATAACGGGGGCATTCGAATGGACACGACCGCGGCGGCGACGCCGGAGCCGATCGGCTGGGCAGGGCGGATCGGGGATTTCATTCCCCTGGCGATCGTCAATCTGCTGCTGACCATCGTCACGCTCGGCATCTACCGCTTCTGGGCGAAGACGCGGGTGCGGCGCTTCCTGTGGGAGCGCACCAGCTTCATGGGTGAGCCGCTCGAATATCGCGGGCGCGGCATCGAGAAGTTCATCGGCGCGCTGATCGTCTTCGCGGTGCTGATCGTGCCCCTGGTCGGCTTTTCGCTGTTCGCCGGCGCGGCGATCGCGCGCGGCGACATCGGCACCGTCATCCTGCTTTATACCGTGCTGTATTTCGGGCTGCTATATCTCCTTGGCGTCGGGCTGTACCGCGCCCAGCGCTACATGTTCAGCCGCACCGCGTGGCGCGGCATCCGCGGCGGCATGGCGCACGGCGGGTGGCGCTACGGCCTGTTGTACCTCGGCATGCTGCTGCTGCAGATCGTCACCCTGGGGTTTGCCTCACCCTATGTCTCGACGCGGCTGTGGAACGCCCAGATGAACGACGCGTCGTTCGGCTCGGCGGCGGTCGTTGCCGATGCGGAGTGGCGGCCGATCTACGGCAAGTTCCTGTTCGCGTGGCTCGGGGCGCTGGTCATCTACATCCTGACCTTCGTCTTCATGTTCATGTCGTTCCGGAGTGAACTCGGCATGTTCGTGCCGGGCGCACCGCCGCCGACCGACCCGACCGCCGCGTTCGGCTTCATCCTGAAGCTCTACGGCCTGCTCATCGGTGCGGCGATCCTGATCAGCCTGCTGCTGCTGTCGTACCACGCCGCGCTGGTGCGCGAGCTGTTCGGCAAGACGCGGATCGCGACGCTGGGGCTGCACTTCGACGCGACGACTGGCGATTTCCTGAAGTTCTTCCTCGGCAATATCGCGATCGTCGTGCTGACGCTGGGGCTCGGCTATATCGTGCTGCCGTTCCGCGTCTGGGGCTTCTACGCGAGCCATTTGTCGACGGTCGGGACGCTCGACGTCGACCTGCTGATGCAGACCAGCCTCGCGGGGCCGATGCAGGGCGACGGTCTCGCCGACGCCTTCGACGCGTCGTCGTTCTGACGCGATCGATGCGCGCGACGCTCTACGACGGGCTCAGCGCGCGGGCGCACGCGGTCGAGGCGACGCTCGGTGACGGCGTCGAGTGGCGCGGCAGCGACGGCGCGGGGGAGCAGATCCCGCTCGCGCTGCTGCGCCGCGGCGACCGTGCGGGGGCACGCGTCGTGCTGCACCGCGTCGACCGGCCCGACTGGCGGCTGGTGCTGGGCGAGGATGTGCCGCGCGACTGGCTGCGGACGCTGCCCGACGTCGGCACGCTGACTGGGCGGACCCGCTCGATCTACATCGGCGCGGGCGTCACGGCGGTCGCGGTCGCGGCAGGGCTGTGGCTGTTCGGCGACGCGCTGCTCGAGCGCATGGCGCCGCTGGTGCCGCAGCGCGTTACCCAGCCGATCGGCGATACGCTCGTCGCATCGCTCGGCGGCCGGATGTGCAACAACGCCGCCGGCGCCGCGGCGCTGGACCGGCTGACCGCGCGGCTGCGCCCGGCGGGCGGCTTCGTCGAGCCGCTGCAGGTCAGCGTGCTCAATACCGGTGCGGTCAACGCGCTCGCGGCACCCGGCGGGCGGATCGTCATCTTCCGCGGCCTGATCGACAAGGCGCGCGACCCCGACGAGGTCGCGGGCGTCCTCGCGCACGAACTGACCCACGTCCAGCTGCGCCACCCGACCAAGGCGCTGCTGCGCCAGTTCGGCGTCTCGCTGCTACTGCAATCGATGGGCGGCGACGTTGCGGGATACGCCGACCTCGCGGTGGTGCTCAGCTCGACGCGCCGCGCCGAACGCGCCGCCGACGCAGGCGCGGTCAGGCTGCTGCAGGGTGCGGGCGTCTCGCCGGCGGGTCTCGCCGCGTTCTTCGAGCGGATGCGCGACGAGGACCGCAAGCCGCGCAGCGACGTCGCCGAGCGCCTGGCGGAACGCATCGGCGACTATGCCGCGACCCACCCCGGGGCGGACGAACGCGCCAAGCTGGTCGCTGCGGCCGTGGCGAAACAGGGCGCGGTGCAGCCAGCGATGAGCGACGCCGACTGGGTGGCGCTGCGGTCGATCTGCGCGACTACTGCCCGAACCCCGGCTCGCCCGCCCGGCTGAGCGCTTCGCGCGCCGCGGCGATCAGTGCGCCCGCCTTGGCCTCGCATTCGGCCTGCTCGCTCTCAGCGATGCTATCGGCGACGATGCCGGCGCCCGCCTGAACGTGCATGACCCCGTCCTTGACCACCGCGGTGCGCAGCACGATGCAGCTGTCCATCGACCCGTCGGGGCTGAAATAGCCGACCCCGCCCGCGTAGGCGCCGCGCTTCTCGGTTTCGAGTTCGGCGATGATCTCCATCGCGCGGACCTTGGGCGCGCCGCTGACCGTGCCCGCCGGAAAGCCGCTGAGCAGCGCGTCGATGCTGTCGCAGCCGTCCTTCAGCCGGCCGCGGACGTTTGAGACGATGTGCATGACATGGCTGTAGAATTCGACGCCGAAGCGGTCGGTGACGGTGACGCTGCCCGGCGCCGCGACGCGCCCCGTGTCGTGGCGGCCGAGGTCGAGGAGCATCAGATGCTCGGCGAGCTCCTTGGGGTCGGCGAGCAGCTCGTCCTTCAGCGCCGCATCCTCGACCGCGTCGCGGCCGCGGCGGCGCGTCCCGGCGATCGGGCGGATGGTCACGTCGCCGTCGCGGACGCGAACCAGGATCTCGGGGCTGGAGCCGGTCAGCGCGAAGCCCGGCAGGTCGAGGAAGTACAGGAAGGGCGACGGGTTGATGCGGCGCAGCGCGCGGTACAGGTCGAGCGGCGGCAGCGGGAAGTCGACGGTGAAGCGCTGCGCCAGCACGACCTGGAAGATGTCGCCCGCCGCGATATAGGCCTGCGCCGCGGCGACCATCTCGGCATAGCGGCCGGGCGGCAGCACCGCCTGGCGGTCGCCCGCCGGCAGGTCGGCGTGGGCGTGTGAGGCAGGGGGCACGGGCTGCGCGAGGCGCGCGGCGGCGGTCTCGATCCGCTCGACGGCGCGCGCGTGGGCCTCGGCTGCGGACGCCTCGCCCGGAAACACCGGCGCGACGAGGAACAGCTCGTCCTTCAGCCGGTCGAAGACCAGCAGCAGCGCGGGCCGCACGAACAACAGGTCGGGCAGGCCGAGGGGGTCGTGCCCCGCCGCCGCAACGCGTGGCTCGGTCAGGCGCGCGGTCTCGTACCCCATATAGCCGACGAGCACCGACAGTGCCGGCGGCAGTTCGGGCGGCACGTCCATCCGGCACGCCGCGACCAGCGCGCGCAGTTCGGCCAGCGTGCCGCCTTCGCAGGGCTCGAAGGCGGCGCGGTCAGTCTGCCAGCGGCGGTTGACCTCCGCCCGGTCACCGGTCGCGCGCCACACCAGGTCGGGATCGAGGCCGAGCAGCGAATAGCGCCCGCGCACCGCGCCGCCCTCGACCGATTCGAGCAGGAAGGCGCCTTCGCCCGGCCGCGCCAGCTTGAGCATCGCGCCCACCGGCGTCTCGGTATCGGCGACGATGCGCAGCCAGACGAGCTGCGGCCGCCCCGCGTCGTAGGTGCGCGCGAAGTCCGCGACGCCGGGTAGGATCACGGCGTCGCGGGGTCGCCGAGGATGCGGCGCTTGGCGGCGGCGACCACGCCCGGATTGACCTTGATGCCGATCTCGCGCTCGACCGCGCGGCCGAAGGCGCTGGCGATCTCGTCGGGAGCGAGCTGCGCGAGCTGCTGGCGCGTCGCGGTGACCAGCGGCGGTGCCTGCGCGATGTCGCCCGGCACGATGCGGTCGACGTGGATCAGCGCGAGCGAGCCCGCCGGGCCGGGGATGCTGCGCACCTGGCCCGGGGTCATGGTCAGGAACGCCGCGATGATCGGCGGCACCTGCTGCTGATTGCCGACGTCGATGCGGCGGCCCTTGACCGGCTGCGGCCTGGCGAGCCCGCGCTTGGCGAGCGCGTCGGCGAACTTGACGCCCTTGGCGACGTCGGCCGTGATCGCGTCGGCGGTCGCCTTCGCGGCCCGGGCGCGCAGCTCGGCGGTCAGCGCCGCGACGACGGCGGGCCGCGCGGTGGCGAGCGGCAGCGGCGCGGGCGAGATGACCTGGCCCAGCTCGAGCACCGCGAAGCGCCCGTTGCCGAGGTCCTGGACGCTCGCACCGTCGGCGGGGTCGGCGTCGAAGGCCTTGGCGATGACCGGCAGCGCCTCGGACGGCGCGCCCGCACCGTCCTTGGCGACGGGGGCGACGGTGACGGCAGTCAGCGCGTTTGCCTTGACCGCATCGGCGAAGCTGTCGCCGCTGCCGAAGCCGTCCTCGATGCTCGCGACCATGTCGGCGAGCTTGGCCTCGGCCTTGTCGGCGCGCAGCTTGGCGGTGATCTCGGGGGTCAGTGCGGCCAGCGACTTGCCCGCCGGCGCGACGACCGCGTCGACCCTGACGACGTTGAAGCCGAAATCGGTCTTGACCGGCCCGACGACCGCGCCGCTCGTGGCCGCGAAGACCTGGGTAGCGAGCGCGGCGTTCGACGCGGCGGCGTATTTCGTTTGGGTCAGCAGGCCGAGCGCGACATCCTCGGGCGCTGCACCCGCGAGGCGCTGCGCGGCGGCGGCGAAGCTCTCGCCCTTGCCGAGCGCGGCGACGAACGCCTGCGCCTTCGCGGCATCGGGCAGCACGACCTGCGACAGGCGGCGCTGCTCGACGCCGCCGTAGGTTGCGCGGTTCGCGGCATAATAAGCGGCGACCTCGGCGTCGGTGACGGGCACCGCGGCAGCCAGCGTCGCGCGGTCGATCAGCGCGAAGCGGAAGCCCCGCCTTTCGGGCGCCATGAAGCGGGCGCGGTTGGCGGTCAGATAGGCGCTGACCTGCGCGTCCGACGGCGCTGCGACGAGCGGCGGCGGAATGATGCCGGCCTCGCCCTCGTGCACGTCGAGCAGCAGGCGTGTGTAGGGCAACGCGACCTCGCGCGGCACCTGCGCGCCCGCCGCGACGGGCACCAGCAGCGCCTTTCGGATCATGTCGCTGCGCAGCCCTTCACGCAGTTCCTTGTCGGTCAGGCCGCGCGCCTGCAGCAGACGCATGTAGGTCGCCTGGTCGAACTTGCCTGCGACGCGGAAGGCGTCGATCGACGCTATCGCGCCGTCGACCAGCCGCTCGCTGACCGTGATGCCGTGCTTCGCCGCGAACTCGTCGAGCGCCGCGCTGCCCGTCATCTGGTCGAGCACCTGCTCGACCGCACCTTGGCGCGCCGCCTCCTGCGCGGTCAGGCCGGGGTTCTGCGCGCGTGCCTGGGTGACGACGCGGTCGTACTGCTTCAGGAAGCTGCTCTCCGCGATGTCGGTCTTGCCGACCCGCGCCAGGCTGCCGCCGGTGCCGCCGCCCGCGAACGGGTCGCCGATCCCGGTGACGACGAAGGCGACGAGCACGAGGCCGAGCAGTGCCAGCACCGGCCACGAGGTGACGTATTTGCGAATGAACGAGATCATTCCCGGTCCATAGGGGTGGCCCCTTCAAGCGGCAAGACTTGGCGGCGGCTTGGGCGTAGGCTAGCCGGGGGCCATGGCCAAGCTGATCGTCGGAAACTGGAAGATGTTCGGGCTCGGGGCGAGCCTGTCCGAGATCGAAGGCGTCGCCGACGCCGTGCCCGACGGCGTCGAAATGGCGATCTGCCCGCCCTTCACGCTGATCGAACGCGCCGCCCGCGCCGCCGCCGGGTCAGCCTTGCGGATCGGCGCCCAATCGCTCCACGCCGCCGCCGACGGCGCCCACACCGGCGACATCTCGGCGGCGATGCTGCGCGACGCGGGCGCGACCCTCGTCATCGTCGGCCACAGCGAGCGCCGCGCCGACCATGACGAGACCGACGCGCAGGTCCGTGAGTCCACGGTCGCCGCCATCGCCGCCGGCCTCGACGCGATCGTCTGCGTCGGCGAGACCGAGGCCCAGCGCGACGCCGGCGAGGCCGACACCGTGGTCGCGGCGCAGCTCGCAGGCTCGCTCCCCGACACCGCCGACCGCCTGACCATCGCCTACGAACCCGTCTGGGCCATCGGCACCGGCCGCACCCCGACGGTCGAAGACGTCGCCAGCATGCACGCCGGCATCCGCGCCGCCCTTGTCGCGCGCTTCGGCGACGCGGGGGCAAAGGTCCGCATCCTCTACGGCGGCTCGGTCAAGCCGGCGAATGCCGCCGAACTCCTGGCGGTGGCGAACGTCGACGGCGCCCTGGTCGGCGGCGCGAGCCTGACCGCGGACAGCCTGCTGGCGATCGCCGGGGCCGTGTAGCGTGCGTTCTTGAAAACTCGCGACCGGTGATGTAGCAACGTTGCCATATATATCAGGAGGTGAGATGACGACGACTTTATCAAGCCGCGATTTCAATCAGGATACGGCTCGCGCCAAACGCGCCGCTGCCCTTGGGCCGGTCATCATCACCGACCGCGGCGAGCCCTCGCACGTCCTGCTGAGCATTGAAGCGTTCCGGAAGCTGACCGCGTCGCCCCAGTCGATTGTCGACCTGATCGGAGATCCAGTCGCCGGCGCGATCGACTTCGAACCGGCGCGCGCGAGCCTCGGCCTGCGTGAGGCCAACTTCGACTGATGCTGCTGCTCGATACCAACGTCGTCTCGGAACTTCGCAAGGCTCCTGCTGGTC
The DNA here is from genome assembly GCF_007097155.1 of Glacieibacterium frigidum. GTDB lineage: Bacteria > Pseudomonadota > Alphaproteobacteria > Sphingomonadales > Sphingomonadaceae > Glacieibacterium > Glacieibacterium frigidum. Next base: position 374,784 of record NZ_VJWA01000002.1, on the reverse strand, counting down.
GCGCCGACCTGAATGTCGTCGCGTGGAGCGCCAGCCTCGATCCAGCGACGCTTTTCATTTCCGCGATCACTGTCTTGGAACTCGATCTGGGCGTCCGCCGCATCGAGCGGCGCGATGCGCAGCAGGGCGCGTTGCTACGCGACTGGCTCGAGCGCCGGGTCCTGACCGGCTTTGCAGGACGTGTCCTTGCTGTGGATACTGCCGTCGCGCGTCGCTGTGCGGCGCTGCACGTCCCCGATCCGCGCCCTGACCGCGACGCGATGATCGCGGCGACGGCACTGGTCCACGGACTCACGCTCGCGACGCGCAACACACGCGACTTCGCGGGTATCGACATCGCGCTCGTCGATCCATGGGCCGCCTGACCTCAACGTTGCACCCACGCCGCCCAGCCGCTACATGCGCGCCCTGATCGATCCCGGAAAGTCCGCATGGCCACCTTCATCCTCGTCGTCCACACGCTGATCGCCATCGCGCTGTGCGCGGTCATCCTGATGCAGCGGTCCGAGGGTGGCGGGCTAGGCATCGGCGGCGGCGGGACGGCGGGTGGCCTGATGTCGGCGCGTGGTGCGGCCGACCTGTTGACGCGCGCGACGACGATCCTCGCGGCGCTGTTCATCGGGACGAGCATCACGCTGGCGGTGCTCGCCGCGGGCACCAACAAGGTCCGCAAGATCGACACCAGCCTCGCCGCGCCTGCCGCGACCAAGCCGGTCCTGCCGACCACCCCCGCACCCGCCGCGCCCGCGCCGGGCGGCGTGCCGATCGCGCAATAAGACGTGGCCGGGGGGCCGGGCGAGACATCGCGCGTCAAGTCGCTGGTCGGGGGGTCGATCGGCAATCTCGTCGAATGGTACGACTTCTACGTCTATTCGGCGTTCTCGCTGTACTTCGCGAGCGCCTTCTTTCCCAAGGGCGACACGACCGCACAGCTGCTGAGCGCGGCCGCCGTATTCGCCGTCGGCTTCCTGATGCGGCCCGTCGGCGGCTGGTGGCTGGGGGTGTACGCCGACCGCCACGGGCGCAAGGCGGCGCTCAGCCTGTCGGTGCTGCTGATGGCAGGCGGCTCGCTGCTCGTCGCGGTGTGCCCGCCCTATGCCAGCATCGGGATCGCGGCGCCGATCATCCTCGTCATCGCGCGGCTGGGGCAGGGCCTGTCGGTCGGCGGCGAGTACGGCGCGTCCGCGACCTACATGAGCGAGATGTCGCGCCCCGGTAATCGCGGCTTCATCGCATCGTTTCAGTACGTCACGCTGATCGCCGGGCAGCTGCTGGCGCTCGGTGTACTGCTGATCCTGCAGCGCACGATGAGCGAGGCCGACCTGACCGAGTGGGGCTGGCGCATCCCCTTCTTCATCGGTGCGCTGGGGGCGATCGTCGCGCTGTGGCTGCGCCGCTCGATCGCCGAGACGAGCGCCTTCGAGGCATCGGCCGAGGCCGCGCGCGGACGCTGGAGCCGGTTGTGGGAGCATCGCAAGTCGGCGCTGCTCGTCGTCGGGCTGGGGGCGGGCGGCAGCCTCGCCTTCTACACCTTCACCACGTACATGCAGAAATTCCTGGTCAATACAGCGGGTTGGACCAAGCCCGAGGCGAGCCTGGTGTCGGCGGGGACGCTGCTGGTGTTCATGCTCATCCAGCCGCTGTTCGGCGCGCTGTCGGATCGCTTCGGACGGCGGCCTCAGCTGATCGCCTTCGGGGCGCTCGGCGTGATCGGCACGGTGCCGGTGCTAACCGCGCTGTCGACCGCGCAAAACCATCTCGAAGGCTTCGCGCTGATCCTCGCGGCGCTGACCGTGCTTAGCTGCTACACCGCGATCAGCGGCGTCGTGAAGGCCGAGCTGTTCCCCGCCTCGGTCCGCGCATTGGGCGTCGGGTTGCCCTACGCGGTGTCGGTGTCGCTGTTCGGCGGCACGGCGGAATATGTCGCGCTCAAGTTCAAGGACGAGGGGATCGAGACCGGCTTCTACTGGTACGTCACCGCGATGCTGGCGGTATCGCTGACCGTGGCGCTGCTGCTCCCCGACACGCGCGACAAGAGCCTGATCGAGGACTGATCAGAACACCGGTTCGTGGATGCCGCACTCGGTCTTGTCCCAGCCGCGCCAGCGGCCCGCACGCGGGTCCTCGCCCGGCGCGACCTGCGAGGTGCACGGCACGCAGCCGACCGACGGATAGCCCTGTGCTTCCAGCGGATGCCGGGGCAGCGCGGCGGCGGCGAAGTGCGCGTCGAGGTCGGCCTTCGACCAGTCGGCGAGCGCGTTGATCTTCAGCCGCCCCTCGTCGATCTCGAAGCGCGGCAGCCCGGCGCGACTGCCGAAACCCTTGCGGCCGCTGATCCACGCGTCGAACGGCGCCAGCGCACGGCGCAGCGGCTCGACCTTGCGCAGGTCGCAGCAGCCGTCGGGGTCATAGCTCCAGCGCAGGCTGGTCTTGTCCTTCTGCGCCAGCAGGTACGGATCGGGGCGGTAGACGCGCAGGTCGGTGAAACCCAGCCGCTCGGCGAGCTCGTCGCGATACGCCAGCGTCTCGCCGAAGATCTTCTGCGTGTTGACGAAAATCACCGGCACGTCGCGGTCGACCGCGGCAACGAGGTCGAGGAGCACCGCGCTCTCGGCGCCGAACGACGATACCGCCGCGACGCGCCCGCGCAGTTCGCCCGTCAGCAGGTCGGCGAGCATCGTCATGGTGTCGACGCCGGCATATTTCGCGGTCAGGCGCTCGACGTCGACGGGGGTGAACGCCGGCGCGGTGTCGATGATTTCGGGGATGCGCTGCGGATTAGCCACGAAGTGCCCAGACGGGCTGCTGATCATCGGCGGCCTTTTGATACACGAACGGGAAGCGCTTCAGCGCGGTCTCGACCTGCGCCGGGTCGAGCGGCTTGACCGGCGCGAAGCTGTCGAAGCCGACGCGGCGCATGAAGACGATCTGGTCGAGCAGCACGTCGCCGGCGGCGCGCAGTTCGCCGGTGAAGCCCGCCTCGCGCACGATGCGCGCGGTCGAATAGCCGCGCCCGTCGCGATACTTGGGGAAGGTCACCTCGATCAGCCGCAGGCGGCCGAGGTGCGGCAGCAGCTTGCGCGCGTCGTCGGCGGGGTCGAGACGGACCGCGGCGGCATTGCTGTCGAGCAGCAGGTCCGCCAGCGACACCAGCGGGCCGTCGTCGGGCGCGTCGTCGCGGAAGCGCAGCCGCGCGGGTGCATCGTCGAACGGCACCGGCGCGGCGTCGGCGACGGGGGACTGGTCTTGAACGTCGCTCATGCGGTTTCCCCGGGAATTCTGGCCGTGACCTTGAGTTCGAAACGAAAGCCGTAGAGCCACGTCACGCCGATGCCGGTCAGCGTCGGATAGGGGGGTTCGCCCCAGAACTCCGGCGCGACCGTCCCCCAATATGCAAAATCATTCTCGGGGTCGGTCAGGTAGATGGTGAAGTCGATCACGTCGTCGAAGCTGCAGCCGCCCGCGACAAGCACGGCGTTGAGGTTCTGGAAGGCCAGGCGCAGCTGCGCCTCCGGATCGGGTTCGGGGCTGCCGTCCTCGCGGCTGCCGACCTGGCCGGAAACGAACAGGAAGCCACCCGACGCGACCGCCGCCGAGTAGCGGTTGCGGGTATAGAGGTCCTGCCGGCCGGCGGGAAACACCGCGACACGGCTACCCATAGACCGCTTCCTTGAAAGGCGCGTCGCCGAGGCGGCGATAGGTGTCGAGGAACCGCTCGTCGGGTCCGCTGCGGACGCTGCGGTAGCGTTCGATGATCTTCTCGACCGCATCGACGACGCCCGCCTTGTTGAAGCCGGGGCCGAGGATCTTCGCCAGGCTCGCGTCCTCCGCGCCCGACCCGCCGAGGCTGAGCTGGTAGCTCTCCTCGCCCTTCCGGTCGACGCCGAGGATGCCGATGTGCCCGGCGTGGTGGTGGCCGCAGGCGTTGATGCAGCCCGACACCTTGATCTTCAGCTCGCCGATGTCGCGCTGGCGGGCAAGGTCGCTTTCGAAGCGCGCCGCGATCTTCTGCGCGACGGGGATCGAGCGCGCGTTAGCCAGCGTGCAGTAATCGAGGCCGGGGCAGGCGATGATGTCGGTGACGAGGTCGAGGTTCGGCGTCGCGAGGTCCGCCTCGGCCAGTGCCTGCCACAGCGCGTACAGGTCGGCCTTGCGGACATGCGCGAGGACGAGGTTCTGGCTGTGCGTGACGCGCAGCTCGCCGAAGCTGTAGCGCTCCGCCAGGTCGGCGATCAGGTCCATCTGTGCCGACGACGCGTCGCCCGGGATGCCGCGCGGCGGCTTCAGGCTGATCGTCGCGATCGCATAGCCGGCATGCTTGTGGGCATGCACGTTCTGGTCGACCCAGACGGCGAAGTCGGGGTCCGAACGATCGAGCGTGTCTGGCGCGCCGGCGTCGTACTCCGGATCGGCGAACTGCGCGGCGATGCGGTCGACCTCGGCCTGCGGGGCGTCGAGGCCCAGGTCCGACATCGCCGCGAACTCGGCCTCGACCTGCCGCGTGAATTCCTCGGCGCCGAGCTCGTGGACGAGGATCTTGATCCGCGCCTTGTAGATGTTGTCGCGGCGTCCGTAGCGGTTGTAGACGCGCAGGATCGCCTCGCAATAGGTCAGATACTGCGACACGGGGATGAACTCGCGTACCCAGTGCCCGATCATCGGGGTGCGGCCCATGCCGCCTCCGACGAGGACGCGGAAACCCAGCTGCCCGTCCTTGCGGACCAGCTGGAGCCCGATGTCGTGGAGCTGGATCGCCGCACGGTCGGTGTCGCTGGCGGTCACCGCGATCTTGAACTTGCGCGGCAGGAAGCTGAATTCGGGATGGAAGCTCGACCATTGGCGCAGCAGCTCGGCATAGGGGCGCGGGTCGGCCACCTCGTCGGCGGCGGCACCGGCGAACTGATCGCTGCTGATGTTGCGGATGCAGTTGCCGCTGGTCTGGATGGCGTGCATCTCGACCGACGCCAAGTCGGCCATCAGGTCGGGCGCCTGCTCCAGCTTGATCCAGTTGTACTGGATGTTCTGCCGGGTCGTGAAATGCGCGTAGTCGCGGTCGTACTTGCGCGAGATGTGCGCGAGCATGCGCAGCTGCGGCGACGACAGCGTGCCATAGGGGATGGCGACGCGCAGCATGTACGCGTGCAGCTGCAGGTACAGGCCGTTCATCAGCCGCAGCGGCTTGAACTGGTCCTCGGTGATCTCGCCCGCCAGCCGCCGCGCCACCTGGTCGCGGAACTCGTCGACGCGCGCATCGACGAGCGCCTGGTCGTATTGGTCGTACTTGTACATCAGATCCTCGCCAGATCGGGGCGGACGGAGGGGCCGACCCCGCGGATGCGTTCGCGTGCCGTGCGCGGTACCGGCGGATTGCCGGGCTCGGCGTCGATGAAGGTCGGATCGTTGACGCGCTCCTCGGCGACGATGCGCGCGAGCAGCGCAGGGTCGTCGACCGCGACGGCGTCGCGCAGGTGGAGGCTCCACCCCGCGCCCGTCCACCACAGCACGTCGCCGGTCAGAAGCTCGTTGCCGGTCAGCAGCTTGATCATGCGAAAGCCTTCAATCGGTTGAGCACGTCGGTCGCGGTCCCGAGCGCCGCGACCGCGCCGACGACGATGAGCGCCGGCGAGCGCACGCCCTCGCGCGCCACCGCGTCGCCGAGGTCGGCGAGCAGGGTGCGCAGCGCGCGCGCATCGTCGTGGGTGCCGCGCTCGAGGATCGCGCACGGCGTATCGGGCGACAGGCCGTCGGCCATCAACTTCTCGGCGATCAGCTGCGCGGTCGCGACGCCCATGTAGATGACGAGCGTGCGGCCGTGGCCCGCCAGCCCCGTCCAGTCCTGTTCGGCGAGGCCCTGGCAGGTGCCCGCGACGAAGCTGAGCGTCGAGGCGTGATCGCGGTGCGTCAGCGGCATCTGCGCCTGCGCCGCCGCACCGAGTGCCGACGACACCCCGGGGATGACCTCGACCGCAACGCCGGCATCGACGCATGCCGAGACTTCCTCGCCGCCCCGCCCGAAGACGAACGGGTCGCCGCCCTTCAGCCGCACGACGATATTGCCGGCCTGCGCCTCGCGCACCAGCAGCGCGCCGATCTCGTCCTGCGGCAGCGTGTGGCGCGCCCGCCGCTTGCTGACGTCGACGCGGCGCGCGTTCGGCGCGAGGTCGAGCACCGCCGGGTCGATCAGCCCGTCATGCACGACGACGTCGGCGCTCGTGAGGGCACGCGCGGCACGCAGGGTGAGGAGGTCGGGGGCACCCGGTCCGGCTCCGACGAGCAGGACGCGCCCGGTTGGCATGTTCATGGGCGAGCAGATGGGCGCTCGGGGCGCGCGATGAAAGCAAGCAAATCTGCGGCGGGGTGAAGGATCGATTGCCTAGGGCGCCGCTAGGATTAGCGCGCCGGTGGCAAGGTGCCGATGGCGATCGTCGGGGGGTGCACCTCGATGATGCGGTCGAAGGGTGGGGCCGTGACGCCGATTTCGGACGCCCCGGCGCTGGCGATCAGCACGGCAAGCCGGCTGGCGAACACCGGGACCGGCACCTCGAGGACCAGCGACTCCCGGCGCAGGATGACCGTCAGTTCGGGCACGTCGCCGAACACCCGGGCGACTTCGGCGACGATCGCTGCATCGCGCTCGGCGGGACCGGCGGGAAGATCGCGGCATGCCTCGACGACGATCGGCCAGCGGGCGGGGTCGTGCGCCCATTCGTTCAGCGGACCCCTGATGCGGCGATAGTCGAACGAGTCGTAGGCATCGCCATTGGCTTCCAGCGTGGCGAGGACTGGCACGCTGCGGACATAGTCGGCACGGTCGGCGACGAAGGCGCGCTGCCTGGCGCGCTCGCGCATGGCCGCGAGGCGGTCCTGCAGGGCCGTCACGGTCGATCGCCGCGACCGGCGGCGATCATCGAGCTGGCGCAAGCGTCCACGCGAAACCCCCGAATGTGTCGCGCTTTGCTAGTTTCAGCACGACGCTTTGCCAAGCGCGCGGCCGGGTGCGCTGCTATGCGCGTGCCCGGCAGGAGACGGACATGCATCGATTGACGGACAAGGTCGCGCTGATCACCGGCGCCGCGCGCGGGATTGGCGAAGCGGTCGCGCGGCGCTTCGCCGCCGAGGGGGCGATCGTGTGGCTGACCGATATCGACGACGCGGGTGTGGCGATCGCCGCCGAACTGGGTGCGGCGGCGCGGTTCACGCGGCTCGACGTGCGCGACGAGGAGGCGTGGGTCGCCACCTTCGCGCAGGTACTGGAGCGCGACGGCCGACTCGACATCCTGGTCAACAATGCCGGCATCACCGGCTTCGAGGACGGCCCCGCCGCGCACGACCCCGAGCATGCGACGCTCGCCGAATGGCACCGCGTCCATGCGGTCAACCTCGATGGCGTGTTCCTCGGCTGCAAGCATGCGATCCGCGCGATGCGGGCGACGGGCGACGGGTCGATCGTCAACATCTCGTCGCGGTCGGGGCTGGTCGGCATTCCGGGTGCCGCGGCCTATGCCTCGTCGAAGGCGGCGGTGCGCAATCACAGCAAATCGGTGGCGCTCTATTGCGCGCAGCAGGGGCTGCGGGTGCGGTGCAACTCGGTCCATCCGGCGGCAATCCTGACGCCGATCTGGGATGCGATGTTGGCGGGTGCGGAGGACCGCGAGGCGGCGATGGCGGCGTTCGTCAAGGATACGCCGCTCAAACGCTTCGGCACGGTCGATGAGGTCGCGGCGCTGGTCGCCTATCTCGCGTCGGACGAGGCCGCGTACGTCACGGGGTCGGAGTTCAACCTCGACGGCGGCCTGCTTGCAGGATCGGCGGCGAGCCCGGGCTGAGGGTCCGGATGCCGCCCGCCGTTCAGGCGGGCGGCACCGGAAAGTCCGTTCAGGCGGCGGCGAGCGCCTTGCGACGCATCGCGGCGCCGACGAGGCCGAAACCACCGATCATCAGCGCCCAGCTCGCGGGCTCGGGCACGCCAGGGGCGACCGCGGCGCCGGCCAGCGTCAGGTTCTCGATCGTCGGCCACAGGAAGCTCCCCGGCCCCGGCTGCACGGACGCGATGCTGATCGACGTGAACGCGCCGTCGGTGACGAAGCCGAGGAAGCTGCTCGTCGTCGCGTTCAGGATGGTCCGCGTGACCGTGCCGCTGGCGTCGGTGGCGTTCAGCACCACGTCTCCGGCCTGGAAGCTGCCCCCGATATCGCTGCCGAAGAACAGGCCGCCCACGCCGCGCACGCCACCCGTGAAGGCATTGAGAACGATCGGATCGGTCGCGGTAGTGGTCGAGAGCCAAGGGTCACCGACGGTGCCGGCCCCGAAGAAGCCGTTTCCAGCACTGGCGGTATAGCCATAGCTGCCGGCGCTCCGCGTGATCGGCGAATTGGTGGTCCCGAAAATGTTGAAGCCGTCGTAGCCGTCGACACCCGGCGCCGAGACGGCGGCAAGGAACGATGCCTGATCGGTATAGACGGTGATTGCGGCGTTGGCAGCGCCCGACGCCAGCAGTGCGGCGGCGACGGCAAAGGCTTTGATGAACGACATGCTACTTACTCCCCTGAGTTGCGTTAGCAGACCGTACAGAAATCTTTACCCGAAACAACCGGTTGGCGGAAAAATTCACACTTGAGTAATTATCGTTACGCACCCGCGTCGATCGCCGCCTGGACCTGCCGATAGAATGCCTCGCGCGCCGCACCCTCGGGTCCGGCGGTGGCGCGGGTCCAGTCGGCGTTCGACGCGATGACGAGACGGCGCTTGCGGTCGATGAAGATGCCTTGGCCGAAGATGCCCTGCGCCGCGACCGAGCCGTCGTCGTAGGTCCACCATTGATAGCCATAGCCGCGGCCCGGATCGCCGATGTCGACCTGCTTCGTCGTCGCGGCGGCGAACCAGCCGGCGGGCACGATGCGCTTGCCCGCCGCCACCCCGTCGGCGAGGACGAACAGCCCGAAGCGCGCATAGTCGCGCGTCGCCGCCTGGATGCAGCAGCCCGCGATCTCGTGATTCGTCTTGCCCTTCAGCCACGTCGCCTTCGCGGCCATCCCGGCGGGCTTCCAGATTTTCGCCTCGAGGTACGCCGACAGCGACTGCTTCGTCGCCGACGAGACGAGCACCCCGATCAGGTTGGTCTCGCCGGTGTTGTAGTGCCAGACGGTGCCGGGCGAGTGGGCGCGCGGCAGCTTGCGCATATAGCTGACGGTCGCGTCGACGCCCTCGTCGGGGGTGGCTGCGTTGAACAGCGCGACGTCGGCTTTGGGGTCCTCGTAATCCTCGTTCCAGCGCACGCCGGAGGTCATCGTCAGCAGCTGGCGGACCGATACGTCGTCGTACGCGGAGCCGCGCAGGTCGGGGATGTACGCGCTGACCTTGTCGTCGAGGCTGCGGATCGACCCGTCCGCGAGCGCCGCGCCGACGAGGGTCGAGGTGAAGGACTTGGCGACCGAGAAGCTCGTCCAGCGCCCGTCGGGGCCGAAGCCGAGGCCGTAGCGCTCGTATCGCACCTTGCCGTCCTGGATGACGATCAGCGCGGCGGCGCGCTGCCCCGCAAAATAGGCGTCGATGCCGGGCAGGGCGAGCGGCTTGCCCGCGGGCAGCGGGGTGGGCGTCGGGCCTGGCTCGATCGTCCCGGCGTCGGCGAGGAAGGTCAGCCGGTCCATCGCGCGGAACGCCGCATCACGCTGGTCGACCGACCACGACAGGACATCGGTGTTCGTCGGCAGCGCCGCGAGCAGCCCGCGCGTCTCGCGGTCGAGGCTGGCGTACCAGCCGCCACCCGCGACGATCAGCGCCGCGAGCACCCCGAGTGCCCAGGTCCGTTTGCGCATATGTGCCTCCCCCGTTTCGGAGGCGACGTTAGCGCGGCGACGCGGTGAAATCGATCAGGTCGATGCGCAGGCCGTTCGGCATGTCCTCACGCACCATGATCGCGGGTCCGGCGGCGGCGACGTGGACGACATAATGCTCGGTGCCGCCCGCCTTGACGATGCGGTAGGCGGTCGAGCGGACCGACGTGCGCCTGCCGCCGACGTCGACCCAGCGGAGGCCGAGCCCGTGCGCCTCGGCGCGGCTGACCTTGGTCGCGGGGTCGTAGACCCTGAACGCCAGGCGGCCGCCGCGGGGCAGGCGGGCGGCCGCGACATAGGCCCAGTCGATGCGCTGGTCGATCGTGCCGGGCGGCAGCGCGTCATCAACTGGGGTGGCCGTGGTGCCGTGCGTGCCCGTGACGCGCCCCGCGCCGTAGTCGAGCGCCATGGCGTATGGCCCCGCGCGGGTCGGCATCTCGAGCTTCGCCGCGACGGGACGGAAGTCGCCGTCGCTGCTCGCGTCCCAGCGCTGGCCGATGGCGGGCGCGTCCATCGTGATCGCGTAGCGGTCGGGGGCGGCGCGGCGGACGGTCAGGATCTGCTCGCCGTGCGGCTGCCCGTCGATGGTGATGCGGTAGGTCAGGCGCCCGGTCGGGAGGCTGTCCGCGCGCGGGGCCGCCGCCAGTGTCGCGAGCGCGACCGCCGCGAGGGCCAGCCGGTCAAAGCGCATCGGTGAGGTCGAGTTCGACAAGCAGGGCGGCACGGGCTGCGCGCGCCTGTGCCCAGAGCGCGGGGTCGGGCAGGTCGGCGGGGGCGATATACTCGGGCCAGTGCGCCTCGACGACGCGCGCGAGCCGGTCGAGCTTGGCATGGTCGACGAGGAAGCGCGGGTCGACGTGCGCGGGGTCGGCGACGACGCGCAGGCGCAGGCAGGCGGGGCCGCCGCCGTTGCGCATCGACTCGCGAACCTGGACGAAATGCACCGCGCGCACGGGGCCGTTGCCCGCGACCAACGTGTCGAGATAGCGCGCGACGCTGGGGGCGGCGCGCGCCTCGGCGGGCAGGATCAGCGCCATGCCGCCGCCGGGCAAAGTGACCAACTGCGAGTTGAACAGATAGCTCGCGATGGCGTCGGCGAGGCTGACCTCTGCCGCGGGCACCTCGATGATCGTCGCCTCGGGCAAGGCCGCGAGAATTTGTCCGTACAACCCGGGCGCATCGGCGAAGGCGTGTTCGTGCGCGAACAGCACGGTCTCGTTGGCGACCGCAACGACGTCGTTGTGGAAGGCACCGGCGGCGATCGCGGCTTCGGACTGCTGCGCGAAGATCGCGTGGCGCACCCCCGACAGCCGCGCGACGGCCTCGCTGGCGCGGCGGTTCTGGCGCGCGGGAAAGGGGCCGCCCGCCTCGCCGTAAACGAAGATGCCGATGCCGGGGGCGTCGTGGCTGGCCGCCATGCGCATGTGATTGGCCGCGCCCTCGTCGCCGAAGGCTGCGGGAACGGCGGCGTGGACCTTGAAGGCGGGGTGCGCGAAGGCGACGTGCAGCTGCGCCTCGGTCGCCGCGTGTTCGAGGCTGCGGTGCGGCATGCGCGACAGATTGGCGGTGACGAGGTGGGTGCGGCCGTCGGCGCTGTCGGCGGCGGGGGTCACCGTCGCGGCGTTCGCGGTCCACATGCTCGACGCTGACATGGCCTGCGCGAACAGCACCGGGTCGGCGGCGGGGTCGGTCAGGCCGAGGGCGTCGAGCCACGCCCGAGCCGGGCGCTCGGGCGGCACGAACAGGCCCTGGGCAAGGCCGAGGTCGAGGCAGGCGCGCATTTTGGCGAGCCCCTGCAGCGCGGCGGCACGGGGCTGCGACACGCCCCAGGCATTCGACGCGCTGGCGATGTTGCCGAGGCTGAGGCCGGCGTAGTTGTGGGTCGGGCCGATCAGGCCGTCGAAATTGATCTCGCGGATCATGCTCTGCTCCCCTCCCTCTTCAGGGAGGGGGGAAGCAGGGCCGCTCACCCGCGTAACCCCGTGGCAATCGTCCCCGCCGCCGCATCGGCCTCCAGCGACGCCACCGGAAACGCCACATAGTCCGCTGCGTAGTACGCGCTCGGCCGGTGGTTGCCGCTCAGCCCCACGCCGCCGAACGGCGCGTTCGACGCCGCGCCGTTGGTCGGGCGGTTCCAGTTGACGACGCCGGCGCGGGTCTCGTGCCAGAAGCGGTCGTACAGTGCCGCGTCGCCGCCGATCAGCCCGGCCGAGAGGCCGAAGCGCGTCGCGTTCGCCTCGGCGATCGCGGCGTCGAAATCGGGGACGCGGATGACCTGGAGGAGCGGCCCGAAGAACTCCTCGTCGGCGCGGCCGGCCACGCGCGTCACGTCGATCAGGCCGGGGGTGAGCAGGGGGCGCTGGTCGTGGCGGAACAGCGGGCGCAGCACCTCGCCGCCGCGCGAGATCAGGTCGCTGAACCCCGCCTGCAGCCGGTCGGCCGCGCGGCCGTCGATGACCGGGCCCATGAACGGCTGCGGCTCGTCGAACGGCGCGCCGACGATGATCCGGTCGATCAGCGCGGTGACGCGGTCGAGCACCGCGTCGCCGTCGGGGCCGAGGATTAGCCGCCGCGCGCCGGTGCAGCGCTGCCCCGCCGACAGATACGCCGACTGGACGATCAGCGCCGCCGCCGCGTCGAGGTCGCCCGCGTCCCAGACGATCAGCGGGTTGTTGCCGCCCATCTCGAGCGCGAGGATGCGGTGCGGCGTCTCGGCGAACTGCCGTGCCAGTGCAGCACCCGTGTGCGGCGAGCCGGTGAACAACAGCCCGTCGAGGTCGGCACCCGCCAGCGCCCGCCCCGTGTCGCCGCCGCCCTGGACGAGGGTGATCACACCCTCGGGCAGGCCGCTCGCGACCCAGCAGTCGATCATGAACGCGCCGACCGCGGGCGTCAGCTCGGACGGCTTGAACACCACTGTGTTCCCCGCCAGCAGCGCGGGGACGATGTGCCCGTTCGGCAAATGCGCGGGGAAGTTATACGGCCCCAGCACGCCGAGCACGCCGTGCGGCTTGTGCCGCAGCGTCTGGCGGACGCCGCCGACCTCGCCGGTGCGCTGGCCGGCACGCTCGGCCTGCGCCTGGATCGAGATGTCGACCTTGGCGGCGACGCTCGCGACCTCGGTCTTGGTCTCCCAGAACGGCTTGCCGGTCTCCCGGGCAATCAGGCGCGCGAACGGCTCGGCGCGGTCCTGCACGACCTTCTGAAAGGCGCGCACGTGCGCGATGCGCTCGTCGAGGCTTGTCCGCGCCCACGCCGGGAACGCCGCACGCGCCGCGGCGACAGCGGCGGCGACGTCGCCCGCGGGGCCTTCCCACACCGTCTCGCCGGTGCAGGGATCGAGCGAGATCAGATCAGAACCCGACATGCCGTACCTCGTCGCCCAGTCCCACTGTCATCAGCTCGGCCTCGCCGCACGGCAGAGCCAGCCCCTCGCCCGCATCGGCGTGCCCGATCCACGCGCGGAAATCGCGCAGCCGCCCGCTCGCCAGCAGCGCGCGGGGCATGTCGTGCGCGCCCTCGACCAGTGCGGTGACGGGCAGGGCGCGGGCGTCGCGGACGGTGCGGACCTGGTCGGTGCGCGCGGTCACCGTCGGGCCGCCGTCGAAGATGTCGATATAGCCGTCGTACGAAAAGCCCTCGGCCTCGAGCATCGCCAGCGCCGGGCGGCCCTTGGCGTGGCACTGGCCGATGACCGAGCGCGCGGGCTCGTCGAGGAGCGCCGTGTAGATCGGGTGCTTGGGCATCAGGTCGGCGATGAACTGGTTGCCGTGGAGCCCGTTGAAGGCGTCGGCCTCCTGGAAACTCATGCCGAAGAACTTGGCGCCCAGCCCGTCCCAGAACGGCGAGCCGCCGTCGTCGGCCAGCACGCCGCGCAGCTCCGCCAGCAGCTTGTCGCCGAAGCGAGCGCGGTGGGCCGCGATGAACAGATAGCGGCTGCGCGCCAGCAGGCGGCCCAGCCCGCCGGTGCGAAGCTCGGGGTGGAGGAACAGCCCGCCGACCTCGCTCGCGCCGTCGTGGTCGGTGGTCAGGTTGAGCATCTGGATGGCCAGCGTGCGGCCGAGTTCACGCGACGACTGCTGCAGGTTGCCGAGCTTGTACGAGTAGAAGGGCCAGTCGACGCCGATGCGGCTGAACACTACCGCGGTGCCGCCGATGCGTCCGGTCGAGGCCTGTTCGAGGACGAGGACATAGACCTCGTTGGCGGGTGCCTCTATCGGCGTCGCGAAGGCGTGGTCCGAGCGTTCGAGGCGGCGGGCGAGCGCGCCGCGGTCCTGCGGCAGCGAGGTGAAGCCGCCGCCGGTCATCATCGCCAGATCGACGAAACCGTCGAGGTCGGTGATCGCGGCGGGGCGGACGCGCCAGCCCATCAGCGCACCCAGCCATGCTGCGCGACACGCATCAGCAGCAGCGCCGACAGCTGCGCACGCTCGACCAGGCTGTCAGTACACAGATATTCGTCGTGGCTGTGGATCGCGCCGCCGCGGGGCCCAAGCGTGTCGACCACCGCAAGCCCGGTCGCGGCGAGATTGTTGCCGTCGCAGACGCCCCCCGTGTCGCGCCACGCGATGCCGAGACCCAGGTCGCGGCCGCAGTCGCGGACCAGCTCGAACAGGCGCAGCTGGTTGGCGTCCATCGGCTTGGGCGGGCGGGCGAAGCCGCCGTCGAGGGTGATGCTGACGTCGTGCGCGGCGGCGACCTCGGCGATCAGGGCATCGATCGCAGCGGTGACCGCCGCCTGCCCTTCGGGCATCGCGGGGCGGACGTTGAAGCGCAGCACGGCGAGGTCGGGGACGATGTTGTTCGGCCCGCCGCCGTCGATCTTCGCGGGGTTCACCGAGGTGCCGGGGTGCGTCTGCATCAGCGCGGCGAGGCGCAGCGCGAGGTCGCTCGCGGCGAGCACGGCATTGCGCCCCGCTTCGATCTCACGCCCCGCATGCGCGGCGCGGCCTCGCACCACGGCCGAGAAATTGCCGCTCCCCTTGCGTGCGCCCGCCAGCGTGCCGTCGGGCAGGGCGGGTTCATAGGTCAGGCCGAGGTGGCAGCGCCGCGCTGCCTCGGCGAGGAACGGCGCCGAGCCCGGCGAGGACACTTCCTCGTCGCTGTTCAGCACGACTTCGTAGCCGAGCGCGGATGCGAAGGGCGATGCCTCGAACGCCATCAGCGCCGCGAGCATCACCGCGATGCCGCCCTTCATGTCGGCGGAGCCGGGGCCGTTCAGCGTCGTCGAGTCGAGCCAGCGGCACGTTTGGAACGGCGAGTCGGCGGGGAAGACCGTGTCCATGTGACCCGTCAGCAGCACGCGCACGTGCGCATCGGGGCGAACGACGAGGTGGAGGTTCTGTCCGTGTGCGAGCGGACGCGTCGCGCCGTCAGCGCCGATGATCGTCGCGGGCGCCGCATCGACGCGGCGGACCCGGCCGAGTGCTTCGAGCGCGGGCGCCAATGCATCGGCCATCGCCGCGAGGCCGGGCAGGTTGCGGCTGCCTGAATTGATCGCTGCCCAGGCCTCGACGCGCGCCAGCATCGCGGCACCGTCGATGGCCCCCAGCGCAGCGGATTCGGCAGGTGACGGCGACCCCATGGCGAGCGTCTAGCGCAGCGCCACGCGCATCGCCAGCCACGATGTGATTAAACTATCAATTTAACGCTAGTGTTGGGAAGCAGGACCGTGCGCTGCCAAAACTCTGCTACGACGCACGGCCCGGCCCTACCGAATGGTACCCGGCCCGGCCCCGTCCGGCGCGCGTGGGGGTGCGGCGCTGGTTACGAGACCGGGTTACCCATAAATACGCATGACATGCCGGGGCGGTTGCATCACGACCCGAAATGAATTTTGCGGGTCAGGCCGGCAGGCGATGCATCGCGCACAATTTGTTGCCCGCCGGATCGCGCAGATAGGCCAGGTAGAGCGGGCCGAAGGCGCCGTCGCGGCGGCCCGGCGGGTCCTCGCAGGTCGTGCCGCCATTCGCGATGCCCGCGGCGTGCCACGCGTCGGCCTGCTCGGGCGAGGTCATGGCGAAGCCGATCGTCGCACCGTTGGCACACGATGCGGGCTCGCCGTTGATCGGTTTGGTGATGATGAACACGCCGGTCGGCGTCATGTAGATTGCGCGGCCCTTGTCGTCGACCATCCCCGGCCGCACACCGACGACGCCGAGCGTCGCGTCGTAGAAGCGCTTCGCCGCTGCAGTATCGTCGGCGCCGACCATGATATGGCTAAACATGCGTGTCCTCCCCGTCTTGTTTCGGCTCTAGACTAGCCGGGGGCCGCGCTAGCGTCGAGGGCAGCGGACGCGGCAAAGCCCCGCCCGGGCGTCCTATCGCCGGGCGGAGGGGCTCATGCGGTTCCCCCGTCCGGCGCTTACGGGACGGGGGGCCGGGTAGCGGAACGATGCGGGGCAAGGCGGCTGAACGGGCAGGGTCGGGGAAATCGGGTCGTGGTGTCCAGCCGGCGCGGGGCCTCGTCTGACCCCCGCATCGCTTCGCGCCTCGGTCATCCGGTAGCGCCCCCGGACCGCCAGGCAGTGGCGAGGGTTGAGAAGCCTCGCCGCCGATCCTACGTATAACCAGTACGGTTCGTTCTGTCAAGCATAACGGGCGCTCTGAAAGGTCGTCAGGCTTCTCAATAGGACGCGAGATACCCGGCAGCCTGTTCCAGCGCGGTTCGTGCCCTGGCCGACAGGTTGCAACGCGTGCCCGACAGCGCTGCGACGCGCTCGCGCAGGATCGCCCGCTCGACGCGGACGGGGATCGGCTCGACGCCGCGCAGCATGGTGAAGGTCATGCCGGCATTGCCATGGTCGCCGTCGGCGGCGGCAGGCAGGCGGGCGAGCGCGGTCGACGCCTCGCCGAGGACGTGCATCAGCTCGATCGCCGCCGACATCAGCGCGCCCTGCGCCTTCTCCGCCGCCGCTCCGCGGCCGAAGCACTGGACGAGGCAGCGCAGCAGCAGGCCGTAGGTCGCGCACGCGAAGTCGAGCAGGGGCGCAGCGTCGGGGTGGTCGACGAAGGTCTTGCCCGCAGGCTCGGGCGGCTGGCGCAGCACCGGGCTGTCGGCGACCGACCACGCGGCGGCGAAACCCGCATCGTCGCGGGTCGCGGCGTCGAGTTCGGACTGGATCGTCAGGAAGCTGCGGTAGTGCGACTCTTCGCTGTCCGCCGACGAGCCCTCGCCCTGCTCGACGACGACGTCGATCGCGCGTTGTGCGGCCGCGAGGTCGACGATCGGCTCGACGCCGTCGAGGTCGATGACCGCGCGGGCGACCTGGCTCGCGGCGTCGCCGATGAACAGGCCGGCCTCGCCGAGTTCGGCCGACAGGGCGATCAGGTTGGCGCGGATCGCCTCGTACAGATGCCCGATCGTGGCGTAATCCTGCGCACTCGGCATCAGGCCGAGGTGCGCCTGCTCGCGCCGGTAGTCGTCGCCGACGAAGGCGTCGCTGTCCTCGCCTTCGACGCCCTGCGGCCGCTCGAGAAAGATGAAATGCTTGAGCGTCTCGGCGTCGAAGCCGGTCAGGCGCACCGCGACGCCGCTCGGGAAATAGCCGGTCGCGACGGGAAAGTTCGGGCGGCCGAAATGCGGCTGGCCGCCGACCGCGACGGTCAGGTTCGCGACGATGACGAGGTGGCCCATCTCCTCGACCGCGACGTCCATGATCGTCTTGCGCCAGCGGTCGAGCAGTTCGCCCTGCGCGGCGCTGATCCCCGGCTCGCCCGGCCGCTTCAGGCTGAACGCCGCGTAGAGATAGCTGCACATCAGGGTGTGCTCGATCTCCGCGGCTTCCGCGAGCAGGTGCAGTAGCTGTTCGCGCGAGCCGATGACGACCGCCTGGCCGGCAACCTCCGCGACGACGGCTTCGTCGGGCATGGTCAGCGCCCCAGCGGCGAGTTGGCGTAGCCCGCGAGCAGCGCCGCGACATCGTCGTAGATCGCGACCGCGCCGCCCAGCGCCTCGTCGGAGAACCCGCCCGACCGCACCGCGACCGCCTTGATGCCGCACTTCGCCGCCGCCTCGATGTCATAGGGCGTGTCGCCGACGACGATCGCCTCGCCCGCGCCGATGCCGTCGAGCCTGACCAGCGCGGTCGCGAAGATGTCGGGGGCGGGCTTGGTGTGCGCGACATCGTCGCCGCTCGTCGTCGCGCTGACGATGTCGCGGGCGTCGAGCAGGTCGAGGTAATGCTCGAGTTCGGGCCCGGCGGCCGACGACGCCAGCACGACCTGCTGCCCGTTGGCCGCGGCATGCGCGAGCAGGTCGTGCGCGCCCGGGAAGGGCTCGACCTTGTCGAGGTAGTACTCCTTGAAGATCGAACCGCGCTTGTCGCCGAGATCCTCGATCGCCGCCTCGTCGAGGTCGGGGAGCAGCGTCGGCACGAGCATGTCGGTGCCCTTGCCGATCTGGTCGTGAACGGTCTTGCGGTCGAAGCGCGCGCCGACGCCGAGGAACGCCTCCTCCCAGGCGAGGACGTGCATGTCGTTGCTGTCGACGAGCGTGCCGTCGATGTCGAAGAGGATGGCCTTGATCTGCATGGACGCTCCTGCGGCACGCTCGTGCCGGTTTCGGGAGCGTTAACGGTGCTGCGCTACACTATGGCCCGAAGGTCAGACCATCGCGATGCGCAGCGCCTCGATGTCCGCCAGCTTGGCGGTTAGCGCCGACCAGTCGTCGGCGTCGGCGATGCGCGCCCAGATCGCCTCGATCTCGCCGATCGGCAGGCCGCACGGCGCATCGCCCGACCAGTATGGGTGGTCGCGGCTGGCGGCGGGCTCGTAGTCGGCGACCTGCACGACGAACGGCGCAAACTCGGGCCGCGCGTAGGTCGCGCCCTCGCTTGGGCCGCGCTGCCGCCCGCCGCGCCAGTCGAACCAGAAGCGGTCGAGCGGCATCGCCGTCGCCTTCAGCCCCGCGACCATCGCATCGGCGAGCGCCACGTCGGCGGCGTCGCCGCGCGGCCTGACCCCCAGGCGTGCCAGCATCGCGGTCGCGAATGCCGCCTCGTAGCGCGCCGGATAGGCTTCGAGCGCCGGCCGCAGCGCCTCCAGCGGCGCGACGGTGCGTAGCGCGAGCGCCAGCTGGAAGACGTTCCAGTGCAGCGCCTCGGCCTGGCGTCCGAAGGCATACAGCCCCTGATGGTCGAAATAGGCGGCGGTGAACTCCTCGTCCCAATCCTGCGCGAAGCGGTACGGGCCGTAGTCGAAGCTTTCGCCGGTGATGTTGATATTGTCGGTGTTGAGGACGCCGTGGACGAACCCCGCCGCCATCATCTGCGCCGCCTGGCGCGCGGCGTTGGTCACGGCATGGTCGAGCAGCGCGGCATAGGGGTCGGCGCTCGGCTCGAGATAGTGGCGCAGCACGTAATCGGTCAGCCGCGCCAGACCTTCGGTATCGCCAAGCGTCGCGAGGCGCTGGAAGCTGCCGTAGCGGATATGGCTGTGGCTGAGGCGCACCATCACCGCCGAGCGGGTCGGCGAGGGCTCGTCGCCGCGCGCCAGCTCCTCGCCGGTCTCGATCAGCGAGAAGGTCTTCGACGTATTCACGCCCAGTGCCTCGAGCAGCGCCGTCGCGAGCACCTCGCGCACGCCACCCTTCAGCGTCAGGCGGCCGTCACCGAAGCGGCTCCACGGCGTCTGCCCCGACCCCTTGGTGCCGAAATCGAGCAGCCGGCCCCGATCGTCGAAGCCTTGCGCGAACAGGAAGCCTCGCCCGTCGCCGAGATCGGGGTTGTAGGTGCGGAACTGATGCCCGTGATAGCGCAGCGCCAGCGGCGTGGTCAGCGAACCCGGCAGGGGCGCGAACCGCCCGAAATGCTGCACCCAGGCCGCGTCATCGAGATCGAGCCCGACGCTCGCGGCTGCCCTGTCGTTACGAAACCGCAAAATGGTCTGCGGAAAATCGGCCGCCGAGACCGGATCGTAGAAACCGTCGCCGAGTTCGAGGATCGCCTGCGACGGCTTCCAGTCCGTCACGTGCCCGTCGGATAGCCGCACGCCGCGCGGACGAAGCGGACCGTTTCCTTGACGACGCGCTCGCGCACCGCATCGTCGGGGGCAGTCAGATACAGCTCGATCGCGTCGCCGACGACGTGATGCGTGAACGATGCCGCCATCGGCACGTCGATACCGGTGATGCCGCGATAGGCGAAGGCGACCTCCATCTGGTGCGTGATCCAGTCGGTGGTCGTCTCCTTCGACGCCTTGTAGAAGGGCTCGCCCTCGGGATTCTTGGTGGCGGCCAGCACGCCGACCTCGCACTCGGATCCCGTGATCACTTCCCACATGTTGTTCGTCGCGCAGAATTCGAAGACGCGCGGGATGATGATGCCGGGCTCCAGCGTCTCGAGCGCGTCGCCCTGCTGCATCGCGACGATCATCGCCTCGCCGTAGCTCCGGCCGAGTTCGGCGAGCAGGTTCTTCTTCGACCCGAAGTGATAGAAGATCGACCCTTCCGAGACTTCGGCCTCGCGAGCGATGTCGGCGGTGCCGGTGTTCGAAAAACCGCGGCTGGAAAACAGCATGTTGGCCGCCGCCAGCACGCGCTGGCGGGTTTCGGCCGGGTCGTACCGACGGCTACGGGTATCGACCCGCGCATCAAGTGCACGCGTTGCCACTGTGACCGATCTCTCCTATCCCCAACGCGCACGCTTACGCTCGAACTGAGTCATAGTCAAAAATTCTGAACGGGGGATGATGGCCGCAGGTTCCGCCTGGACGGACGAGTGGTTCTGGTCGCTGGACGGGCTGCGCCTGCACTACCGCGACTATGCCGGGCCGCCGGACAAGCCCGTGCTGCTGTGCCTCGCCGGGCTGACGCGCTCGGCGCGCGACTTCGAGGCGTTCGCCGCGGCGCATGCCGGGCGCTGGCGCGTCGTCGCGGTCGACCTGCGCGGGCGCGGCGAGTCGTCCTATGCCAAGGATCCGCTCAGCTATGTGCCGCTGACCTATCTGCAGGACCTGCACGCGCTGCTGGCCGCGGCGCGGATCGAGCGCTTCGTCGGTGTCGGTACGTCGCTCGGCGGGCTGCTCGTCATGCTGATGACCGCGACGCACCGCGATGCCATCGCCGGCGCGATCCTCAACGACATCGGGCCGGTGGTCGAGCCGGGCGGGCAGGCGCGGCTGCGCGGCAATGTCGGGCGCGGTGCCAACTGGCCGACGTGGATGCACGCGGCGCGCGACTTCCAGACGCGCAACGCCGCGATCTATCCCGACTGGGGCCTCGCCGACTGGCTGAACTTCGCCAAGCGCCTATGCCGCCTGACGCCGCAGGGGCGCATCGTGTTCGACTATGATGCGCGCATCGCGGAGGCGTTCCGCCTGCCGGGCGGCGATGCGGGACTCGACCTGTGGACGGCGTTCGATGCGCTGGCGAGCGTGCCGGTGCTCAGCGTGCGCGGCGGCGTTTCGGACGTGCTGAGCGCCGCGACGCAGGCTGCGATGGCGGCACGGCACCCGGGGCTGCGCACGGTCGTGGTGCCGCGCGTCGGACACGCCCCGACGCTGAGCGAGCCCGAGGCCGCGGCAGCGGTCGCCGACCTGCTCGACGCGGTGCGCTAGGCCTTTGGTTCGGTTTCGGTGACCCGCTCCACGACTGCGCCAGCGGTCAAGCCGTGGACGATCGTCGAAACCACGATGACGAACACCGCCGCGGCCCACATCTCGCGCCGGTCGGCGAGCGGCAGCGCCCCCAGCCCGAAGGCGAGGTAATAGATCGTGCCAATGCCGCGTACGCCGTAGAACGACACGACCAGCCGCGCGCGGCCCTTCAGGTCGGTGCCGATCAGCGACAGCCACGCGGCAAGCGGGCGCAGCACGAAGATCAACGCGAGGCCGATCAGCGCGAGCGGCCATTCGAGCCACATCGACAGGCCCGGCAGTGCCGCGCCCAGCGCGACGAGCAACAAGGCGAGCAGGGCGTGTTCGATCGCCCCGGTGAATTCGTTCAGCGTGCGGTGGAATTTATGCTTCTGCTCCGATTGGCGCAGCGCGATCCCGGCGACGAAGGCGGCCAGAAAGCCGTAGCCTTCGGCAAGCTCGGTCGCCCCGAAGGTCAGCATCGCACCGGCCAGCGCGACAACGCCCGCATCTGTCTCGGCAAGCGAATTGCCCCGCGGCCAGGCAAATAGCAGCTTGCCGAGCAGCCAGCCCGCCGCTGCGCCGCCCGCGACCCCGGCGACGATGCGATAGACGACGTCACGCAGCAGCCATTCGAGCCCCCGGTCGCCCGGATGCCAACCCGCCCCGGCGACGATCATCGCCAGCAAGACGAAGGGAAAGGCGAGGCCGTCGTTGAGCCCTGCCTCGGCGGTCAGCGTGAAGCGCACCGGGTGCTCGCCGCCTTCGAGCGGCGGGCCGACCTGGACGTCGCCCGCCAGCACCGGATCGGTCGGCGCGAGTGCCGATCCGAGCAGCAGCGCCGCCGCCAGCGTCAGCCCGCCGAACTGCCAGCCGAGCAGGGTGACCGCCGCAATGCACAGCGGCATGGCGAAGACCAGCAGGCGCGCCGCCGGCCGCCACTCGGGCGCGGACACCAGACGGTCGATCCGCAGGCCTGCACCGAACAGCGCGACGACGATGACGATCTCGCTGCCGATCTCCCATCCTTTCGGATGACGGATCGGGTCGACGAGATCGCCGAGGCCGGGGACGAGAAGCGACGCCAGGAATCCTGCCGCGACGAGCAGTGGCGCCGCCGCAGGCTCGCGCCCCGACACCCAACGCGGCAGCCAGAACGCGAGGATGATCCCCGCGCCGATCCACATCAGTCCGAGGTGAAGACCTTCGAATTCAAAGTCGGGCAGCGCCGAGATGATCAGTATCGCGTCTGGTCGGGGCCGGTACCGCCCGGGCGACCTGCGACGGTGCCGGCATTACGCTTGTCGAGATACTTCTTGACCGCATAGCCGCCGACCGCTGCGCCGATCATGCCGAGCGGGCCGAAGCGCTTGAGCACGAACGGCAGCGCCGCGCCCGCCGCCATGCCGAGCGGTCCGGCCGACACGCCGCCGACCTGCCGCGCCACCGCGCGTCCCGCTACCATCCGGATCAGATTGCCGATCATCGTTGCGTTCTCCTTCGTCGCCTCAATCGTTTCCCGTACCGCCGGTTCCGCGCCGGTCCGCCGCGACACCGCGCCGCTTGCCCTTGTCAACCCAAGAACATAGAACGAACGGGTGGCACAACTCGACACCCGGTCCAAGCTCGCGATTCTCGCCGATGCCGCGAAATACGATGCGTCGTGCGCGTCGTCGGGGACGGCCAAGCGCAATTCGGTCGGCGGCAAGGGGGTCGGGTCGACCGAAGGATCGGGCATCTGTCATAGCTATGCGCCAGATGGGCGCTGCATCTCGCTGCTCAAGATCCTGTTGACCAACAGCTGCATTTTCGACTGCCATTATTGCATCAATCGCAAATCGTCGAACGTCCGCCGCGCGCGCTTTACCGTCGATGAGGTCGTGCGGCTGACGCTCAGCTTCTACAAGCGCAATTACATCGAGGGGCTGTTCCTCTCCTCGGGCATCATCGGGTCGTCGGACTATACGATGGAGGCGATGGTGCGCGTCGCGAAGACGCTGCGCCTCGACCATGATTTCCGCGGCTATATTCACCTGAAGACGATCCCCGACGCGGCGCCCGAGCTGCTCGACCAGGCGGCGATGTATGCCGACCGCCTGTCGATCAATGTCGAGCTGCCGACCGTCGAGGGGCTGGGCAAGCTCGCCCCCGACAAGGATGCCGGGCGCATCCGCCTCGCGATGGGCGGGCTCAAGACGGGCATCGCGGAGAACAAGGAGGCGCGGCGCAAATTCCGCTCGGCGCCGAAGTTCGCGCCCGCCGGCCAGTCGACGCAGATGATCGTTGGAGCGGATGCCGCCGACGACAGCGCGGTCGTCGCCAGCGCCTCGTCGCTGTACGGCAAGTTCGGTCTGCGCCGCGTCTATTACTCGGCCTTCTCGCCGATCCCCGATGCGAGCGCGGTGCTGCCGCTCGTCCAGCCGCCGCTGATGCGCGAGCATCGCCTGTATCAGGCCGACTGGCTGATGCGCTTCTACGGCTTTAACGTCGGCGAGGTGCAGGATGCGACCGACGCCGGGATGCTGCCGCTCGACATCGATCCCAAGACGGCGTGGGCGCTGAAGCACCGCGCGTCCTTCCCGGTCGACGTCAACAAGGCACCGCGCGAGATGCTGCTGCGCGTGCCGGGGCTTGGCGTAAAGAGCGTCAACGCCATCCTGCGCGCCCGCCGCCAGCGACGGCTGGAGCTTGCCGACATCGGCCGGCTGACGCGCGGCATCGAGAAGCTGCGCCCCTTCCTGATCGCCGCCGACTGGCGCCCCGTCGCCTTGGCGGAGCGCGCCGACCTGCGGCCGCGACTGGTCAAGGCCGAACGGTCGCAGCTGGAACTGTTCGGGTAGAACGCGACCCGTTTGCCGTCATGCTGGCGGACGCCAGCACCCATGGTGGTGCCAAGTCGAGCCTGACGCGTTCGCTCGGCAATGGGTGCTGGCGTGCGCCAGCATGACGAGAGTTTGGAGGAGCCGTTGCCGACCGTCACCCTCGCTCACCGCGATGATTTCGATGGCTGGCGCATCGCGGCGCGCAGCCTCGTCGCCAACGGCACGCCGCCCAGTGCGGTCACCTGGACCGTGGCGGGGGAGGGCGGCGACCTGCTCGGCGGCGACGCGGCGCCGGTGGCGGGCAACCCCAGCTTCACCGTGCCCAAGGCGTTTATCGACATGGCGCGGCGCGTCGTCTGCAATGTCGAGCCCGAGCGTTTCGCGCTGCTCCACGCAGCACTTGCGCAGCTGCGCACCCGTCCGAAGCTCCTCGACGACCAGGCCGACCCGCTCGTCCAGCGCCTGTACCGGCTCGACAAGGGCGTCCGCCGCGACGTCCACAAGATGCGCGCCTTCGTGCGATTTCGCGAAGTCGAGGACGAGGCGGGCGAGCGTTTCGCGGCGTGGTTCGAGCCCGAGCATCACATCGTCCGCCTCAACTCCGGCTTCTTCGTGCGCCGTTTCGCGCAGATGCGCTGGTCGATCCTGACGCCGCTGCTGTGCGTCCATTGGGACACGGCCGAGCTGAGCTTCACCTCCGGTGCGCTGCGCGGCGACGCCCCCGAGGGCGACCCGATCGAGGCGGTGTGGAAGACCTATTACAGCCACATCTTCAACCCGGCGCGCCTCAAGGTGAACGCGATGACCAAGGAAATGCCGAAGAAATACTGGAAGAACCTACCCGAGGCGGCGCTGATCCCCGACCTGATCGCGGGCGCGGGCGAGCGGGTGCAGGCGATGATCGACACCGTGCCGCGCGATGTAAGCGAAGGTCGTCATCCCCGCGAACGCGGGGACCCAGAGTCACCGGGTTTGGACCTGACCGGCGCGATCCCCGCAACCGAAAGCGCGACCTTGGGTCCCCGCCTTCGCGGGGATGACGAAATCGACGCCCTCCGCACCGAAGCCGCCGCCTGCACGCGCTGCCCGCTCTACGGCCCCGCGACTCAGACCGTGTTCGGCGAAGGGCCGCCGACCGCGCGGCTGATGTTCGTCGGCGAGCAGCCCGGCGACCAGGAGGATCTGGCGGGCAAGCCCTTCATCGGCCCCGCGGGACAGGTCTTCGACCGCGCGCTGGCCGCAGCCGGGATCGACCGCACGCGGGCGTACGTCACCAATGCCGTCAAGCATTTCAAGTTCGAGGCGCGGGGCAAGCGGCGCATCCATTCGAAGCCCGGCACCGGCGAGATCGAGGCGTGCAAATGGTGGATCGACCAGGAGCGCGCGGCGATCAAGCCCGCGGTCACCGTGGCGCTCGGCGCGACGGCAGCGCGGTCGCTGACCGGCAAGACGGTGACGATCTCCCGCGAGCGCGGCCGCGCGATCACCCTCGCCGACGGCAGCGAGCTGTGGATCACCGTCCACCCCAGCTTCCTGCTACGCATCGAGGACCGCGCGGCGGCCGATCTCGAATACGACCGCTTCGTCGCCGACCTGACGGCAATCCGGGAGCGGGTCGCGGCGCTCGGCTGACGGACCTTTGTGCGGAGTCGCGCATTGTGCCGGCGGCTTAACAAGGAGAAGCGCCATGAAGCGTACCATCACCGCCATCGCCGCCACGCTGTCGATCTTCGCCGTCGCGGCCCCCGCCGGCGCCGTCATCAACGCGCGCGGGCTGAACCACGACCGCCTGATCGATGCGGGCGAGCGCAGCGGCAAGCTGACCCGCGCCGAGGCACGCACGCTGCGCGCCGAGCAGAACGCCATCGAGCGCAACAAGCGCCGCTTCGAGCGCGACGGCAACTACACCCGCCGCGAAAAGGCGATCATCCACGATCAGCAGGATGCCGCCGCGCGCCACATCGACCGGTTGAAGGCCAACGGCCGCCGCGGCTGATGCCTCAGGCGGCGACGGTCCGCCGTCGCCGCATTGCCGTCCCGGTGATCCCGAAGCCCGCGATCAGCAATGCCCAGGTCGCGGGCTCGGGCACCGGGTTGGCGTCGTAGAAGGTGAAACTCGCCTCGTCGCCGACCCCGGTCGCGAACAGGTCGAAATCGACATAGAAGAAGCTGTAGGATTCGGCGCAGTCGCCGGCCACGACAAAGGTCGGGGTGCAGTTGTAGAAATCGGGCGGCGGCGCGAAGTCGATGCGCAGCACATTGCCGCTCAGCGTCGTGCGCAGCGGGGTCGTCCCGCACACCGGGTTCGCCAGCGTCGAATTGCAGCTCGGCGAATAGCTATATTCGTTTCCCGTGAGGACCGGCACGTAATTGCCCTCCTCGTCGGTCGACCCGAACTCGTCCCACCACAATTTCGCGAGCTGGCCGTTGATCGTCCAGTTGCCGCTGGTCAGTTGTCCTTGATCGACCGTGATCCAGGTCGTGCCCGCCTGCAGCACATAGGGCTCGTACAGTGCGTTGAGCGCGTTCGCCTCGCCGCCGAAGGCACCGACGGTCTCGGTATGGATAACCGCGCCGCGCGCCGGACCGGCCAAGGTCAGTGCCGCTGCCAAACCCGCCACGAGCCAACGCATCGCCGCCTCCGTCCTCGGACTGCGACAAAATGGCACAACTTGGCTGTTAAAACAATCTTAAGGCGCGGCGATCGCGGCGATTTCAGCGCGGCGGTTACCCAAGCGCTGCTCCATCAGGGCACTGACGCGGGCGAGAATCTCGGGCCGTGCCGTCGCGGGCGTGCCGCCGCCCAGCGGCTGCGGATCATATTCGAGCGACAGCTGGATCGACTCGGCGACATCGCGACCGAACTTCTGCTCGATCACGCGAAACGCGAAGTCGATGCCCGACGTGACGCCGCCCGCGGTGATGCGGTTACGGTCGATGACGGTACGCTCGGCGACGAACTCCACCCCGAACTGCGCCAGCTGGTCGCCCCACGCCCAATGGCAGCCGGCGCGGTACCCGGTCAGCAGCCCCGCCGCGGCGAGGATCAGCGATCCCGTGCAGACACTGGTCACCAGCTCGGCCCCCGCCGCCTGCGTGCGCAGCCAGTCGAGCACCTGCGGGTCGCTCATCACCGTCGTCACCGGTATGCCGCCGGGCACGCAGATCATGTCGAGCGGCGGGCAGTCGGCCAGCGTCACCGTCGGAACCAGCGCCAGGCCGCAGTCGCTCATCACCGGGTCGAGCGTCTTCCAGACATAATGCAGCTGCGCCCCGGGCATGCGGTGCAGCACCTGCGCGGGCCCGGTCATGTCGAGCTGCGTCAGCCCGTCCCACAGCAGGAAACCGACGTGAAACGGCGTCGTCATTGCGGCTCTCCCGGGTGTCGTTGCGGGGCGCATAGTCGAAACGACTAGAGGCTGAAAGCGCCGTCCTGCGTTAAATAGCGACAACCCAGGGGGCTGGGAGAGATGCGATGCAGGTGCAGGGCGATATCGGGATTCGGTCGGCGACGACCAGCCAACCCACGACACGGTCACCCGCCGAGGCGGTGATCGACCAGGCGACGACGGCCTTCGGCACGATCGACACGCGCATGCTGGCGCAGGCGGTGCTGGGGCCGATGCTGGCCGGCGGACCGGCGAATGCCAGCCTGCTCCGCGACATCGGCAGCCAGCTGTCGCCGGTCCAGCAGGGCAATCTGCAGCGCGACATCACCGACACGGTCGAGAAGCTGGTCGAGTCGATCATGAAGTTTTTCAACGGCCTGTTCGGCTCTGCGGCGACCACCCCAACCGCGCCTCCTGCCGCGACGCTGCCCCCGGCCGCGAGCGACAGCGCGCAGGTGCCCGGCCTCGAGTCGATCGCGCGCGATCCTGTGGTCGCCTCGGCGATCGAGGCGTCGTGGAATGCGTCGAACCCGAACACGCCGGGTGCGAAGGTGGAGACCGGTTTCTGGGTGGTCCGCGACAACGCCACTGGTGCGCTTTCGGTGGTCCAGTTCCCGTCGAACGGTACCAACGACTCGCTCACCCCGGGTGCGCCGCCGGCGATCGACGGCAAGACCACGGTGGCGTTCTTCCACACCCACCCGAACACCAGCGCCGAGGGCTATACCTCGGGGCCGAGCAGTGCCGACCAGCGCTTTGCCGATGCGACAGGCATCCCCGGCATCATTCGCTCGCACGACGGCATGTATTATTTTAACAATCGCTGATGCAGGGACTGCACATGGCGGCGGCGGTGCTTCTGGCGAGTGCCGCTGCGTCGTGCAGCCAGTCCGCGCCCAAGGAGATCACCATGGCGACCACCTCTGACGATACGCGCGACGAGGCGCTGCAGGCCGGCATCAAGCTCGTCGCCGAGAAATTTCCCGACTTCTCGCCCGCCCGCAAGACCCCGACGGTCACCGAGGACGGCGACACCTGGGTCTTCACCTACGAACTGCCCGCCGACATGCTGGGCGGCGCACCGGTCGTCGTGCTGAGCAAGGCCGACCTGTCGGTGGTGAAGACCTACCGCACGCAATAATTCTCGCCCCCCCTCCCTCTTCAGGGAGGGGCCGGGGGTGGGTGCGCGGTCCTTGCCGCGCTCTTGTCTCGAAAGGAAGGGCTCGCGAAGACGCTCGCACCCACCCCCGACCCCTCCCTGAAGAGGGAAGGGGGGAAGGAAGAAGACGCTACGCCACGTATTCGAGCCCCAACGCCTCGGCCACCGCAGCATGGCGGATCTTGCCGCCCGCGACGTTGAGCCCGGCGGCGAGATGCGGGTCGGCGGCCATCGCAGCTTCCGCCCCGAGATTGGCGAGGCGCAGCACGAAGGGCAGCGTCGCGTTGTTGAGGGCGAAGGCCGAGGTGCGTGCCACCGCGCCGGGCATGTTCGCGACGCAATAATGGATGATCCCGTCGACGACGTAGACCGGGTCCTGGTGCGTCGTCGGGTGGCTGGTTTCGAAGCACCCGCCCTGGTCGATCGCGATGTCGACGAGCACCGAGCCGCGCTTCATCAGCTTGAGCATGTCGCGGGTGATCAGCTTCGGCGCTGCGGCCCCCGGGATCAGCACCGCGCCGATGACGACATGCGCGCTCTCCAGCATCGCGGTGATCGCGGCCTTCGACGAATAGACGGTCTTGACCCGGCCCTCGAACATCTCGTCGATCTCGGCGAGGCGGCTGGTGGAGATGTCGTAGATCGTCACATCGGCACGCAGGCCGACCGCCATCTGCGCGGCGTTGATGCCGCTGACACCCCCGCCCAGGATCGCGACGCGCGCCGGTGCGACACCGGGAACGCCACCGAGCAGGATGCCGCGGCCGCCCTGTTCCTTCTCCAGGTAGTGCGCCCCGACCTGCACCGACATGCGCCCCGCAACCTCCGACATCGGGCGCAGCAGCGGCAGGCCGCCGGCGCGCTCGGTAACCGTCTCGTAGGCGATGCAGGTCGCGTGGCTGTGCATCAGCGCCTCCGCCTGCGGCTTGTCGGCGGCGAGGTGGAGGTAGGTGAACAAGGTCGTCTCGGCGCGCAGCATCGCGCACTCGTGGAGCTGCGGCTCCTTCACCTTGACGATCAGGTCGGCCGTGGCGAACACCTCTGCGGCAGTCGCGGCGATCTCGGCACCCGCGGCGACATAGTCGTCGTCGGTGAAATCGATGCCCATGCCGGCCTGCGTCTCGACCGTGACGCGGTGCCCCGCGGCGGTCAGCTCGGCGACCGACGAGGGGGTCAGGCCGACGCGATATTCGTGAATCTTGATCTCCCGGGGGACACCGACGTGCATGGCATTGCTCCAATATTTTATGCGGGTCGCTATAACGGCGCGGCGAGGCCTTGTCGCCTCGTTGCTAAGCCCGCGGCACGATGCTAACGCGCCCGCCGTGACCGATTGGGGCGAACAGGCAATGCAGTCGTGACGCACCGTCGCCCGCCTGAGCGCACCCGCGCCGGCAGCCGCCTGGCATGACGTCGACCGCTGCCGAGGCGGGGCTGCCCAACAGCTACGCGACGGGACACCACCCGCCGCAGGGGCTGGCCAAGCTCGCGATGGGCGCGATCGGCGTGGTCTTCGGCGACATCGGGACGTCGCCGCTCTACGCGCTGAAGGAGACCTTCACCGGACACCACAAGATGCCCGCCGACGACCTCCACGTCTTCGGCGTCATGAGCCTCGTCTTCTGGACCATGATGATGGTCGTCACCGTCAAGTACATCCTGATCATCCTGCGCGCCGACAACCGGGGCGAGGGCGGCAGTCTCGCATTGCTCGCGCTGATCAACCGCCTGACGCCGGGCGCCAGCTGGTCGAAGGGGCTGATCCTGCTCGGCGTGCTGGCGACCGCGCTGTTCTTTGGCGACTGCATCATCACGCCCGCGATCTCGGTGCTGTCGGCGGTCGAGGGGCTGACCGTCGTCGACCAGGGCTTCAGCGATTACGTCCTGCCGCTGGCGATCGGCATCCTCGTCGGGCTGTTCGTCATCCAGGCGCGCGGATCGGCCAAGGTCGGGGCGGTGTTCGCGCCGATCATGCTGCTCTATTTCCTCGTCATCGCGGTGATGGGCATCAACCAGCTGGTCCGGTCGCCGGAGATCCTGCTGGCGCTCAACCCCTATTACGCCGTCGAGTTCTTCCTCTACGACCCGCTGCTCGGCTTCTTCGCGCTCGGCTCGGTGGTGCTCGCGGTGACGGGGGCCGAGGCGCTGTACGCCGACATGGGGCATTTCGGGCGCAAGCCGATCGCCGTCAGCTGGCTGTGGTTCGTGCTGCCCGCGCTGCTGCTCAACTATCTCGGCCAGACCGCGATGCTGCTCGACGCGCCGCAGAACGCGGTCAATCCCTTCTACCTGATGGCGCCTGAATGGGCGCGGCTGCCGCTGGTGTTCCTCGCGACCTGCGCGACCGTCATCGCCAGCCAGGCGGTCATCTCGGGCGCCTTCTCGGTGTGCCAGCAGGCGGTGCAGCTCGGCTTTCTGCCGCGTCTCAAGATCGTCCACACCTCGGCGAGTGCCGCGGGCCAGATCTACATTCCGACGGTCAACTGGGCGCTGCTGATCATGGTTATCCTGCTCGTCGTGACCTTCGGGACGTCGAGCAGCCTCGCCAGCGCGTACGGGATCGCGGTGACCGGCACGATGACGATCACCACGGTGATGATGGCGGTGCTGGTGTTCAGCGTGTGGAAGTGGAACCGCTGGATCGCGGTGCCGCTGATCGGCGGGCTGCTGATCATCGACCTCGCCTATCTCGCGTCGAACCTGACCAAGATCCCCGACGGCGGCTGGTTTCCGCTGCTCGTCGGCGCGGTCGCCTTCACCTTCCTGACGACCTGGGCGAAGGGCCGCCACCTGATGATGCTGCGCCTGCGCGAGAGCGCGATGCCGATCGAGGTGTTCATCAAGTCGGCCGCGACCGCCGCGACGCGCGTCCCCGGCACCGCGGTGTTCATGACCAGCAGCGCGGTCGGCGTGCCCCACGCGCTGCTCCACAACCTCAAGCACAACAAGGTGCTGCACGAGCGCATCATGATCCTGACGGTAGTCATCGACGAGGTGCCCTACGTCGACGACGAGGACCGGCTGGAGGTGCGCGACCTGGGGTCGGACTTCTACCGCCTCGTCATCCGCTACGGCTTCATGCAGGAGCTCGACGTGCCGGGCGTCCTCAAGACCGTCGAGAACTGCGGCCCGAAGCTGAAGATGATGGACACCAGCTTCTTCCTCGCGCGCCAGACCCTGCTCGCCAGCGACCGCCCCGGCATGGCGATCTGGCGCGAGAAGCTGTTCGCCTGGATGCTCAGGAACGCCGAAACCGCGATGGAATTCTTCAAGCTGCCGACCAACCGCGTGGTCGAGCTGGGGTCTCAGGTTGAGATCTAGGTTACCAGCGCCACCGGCAGCCCGATCAGGGCGGCCAGCGACTGCAGGCACGCGAACACGCCGGACGTCTGCTGGTCGGAACAGAATGCCCGGAACTTGGCAGCCAGCGTGGTGAGGGACTTGGTCGCGCGGTCGGCGTCGATCGCCGCCGGTGCCGCGACGCTGGTTTCGGTTTCCGCGACCGCCGTCAGCAGTTCGGTACGCTGCACCGGGCTGAGCTGACCCTTCACCGCCAGCTCCTCGATGCCGCCGCGCAGCGCGGTGAACGCCTCGGCGAACTGGGCCGGCGTGCCGATCGCGACCATCGCGCGCGCGCCGTCGCCGATCGCGACCGCGCTGAGGACGGCATCGCGGCCGGCCGAGATGGTGATGTTACTCGTCGACATGGTTCCTCCAGTCAGGCGGCCTTGCGCAACGCCGGCCGGCCCAGTGCCGGGCCTGCGCCCGCCTGCGCACCGGCACCGATCGCGACGCCCTGCAGCGTGACGTCACGCGCGGCGGTGACGCTGATATTGGTTGTTTGCAGCACATTTGCCTGGGCGGATATCGCCGTGGAATCGATGCCGTGGCTCTCGAGCAGGTCGACCAGCGCCGCGAAGATCTGCTCCTCGATGATCCTGAAATGCTGGGCGGCGTCGATCTTCTGAAACCAGTTCGGGTAAGTGTTCGCCGAAATATGCTGCCGCAGCGACCAGGTGGCGCCGTAGTTGTAGGCCGGGCTGGCGATGACCTCGCGGCGTTCGCGCCGTTCGTCGCTGCCCGTCAGTCTCAGCGCGCCGCCGGGCAGCTGGGCCGCCGCCGATGCGAACGCGCCGATGACGTCGAGCGGGATGAGGGTGAGGCTGACCGAGAACCACTTGATCGCGCCCCAGACGCCGAGATACCGCATCTCGTCGATGCCGCGATAGGAATTGGCGATCGGCGGGAGCGCGAGCTTGACGACCTCGACCGCCAGCGCGGCGCCGCGGGGCACGCAGCGGAACGCGTAGGTCAGCACGACCTCGCCACCCCAGTCGACGATCGTGATCGTGCGGTACAGCCGCCCCCGGGCGCTGCTGACGTTGCGATACGCCGCCGCGACCTCGACGCTGACACTGCTCGCCGGCCGGGCATAGGAGCTGCCCTGCAAGCCGGCGACCCCGCGGGCATCGACGCCGCTGACGAACAGCCGCTCGCCCAAGGTTGCGCCGGCCAGTTGGAGGCGACCGACCGCGCGGGTCATCGCCAGTTCGACTTCCAGCGCCTCCAGCCGCTCCGGGGGTACATCCCGGCCGCGCGCGCCCCTGGTCGTGTCGAACGACAGGTTCCACGACCCCAGATTGATGCCGAGACCGAGAAACGGATCGGCAACCCCCGAGCAGGAGACCGGAACCGCCTCCTCGGTCGTCGCCACACCCTTTGGCAGATACCGCTGGCGCTGTGCCTCCGCATCGTAGCGGTTGCGGCGAAACTGGGTGGCGTCGTGGAAGCGCGCGATGCCGCGCAGCGTCAGCAGGCCGATGACGAGCAGGACCAGTCCGGCCGGCTCGGCGACGATTGCCGTGACCAGCGTCGCCGCGACGACGGCCCAGGCCAGCCAGCGTGCCCGCGTCTCGATATCGCGGCACGCCGCCAGGATCAGCGGCATGTCAAGCCCGGGCTCGGGGGCCAGCGCCTGAAACGGATTGCCCTTCCGGGTGAGGATCAGACGGCGAAACAGGAAGCCGTTGATCACCAGGCTCGCAAGCACGATCCGTGTCGGATCGCTGGCGGGATACAGCTTCTCGCGATTTCGCCGCTTGTTCAATGCGTCGCCGAGCGAGGCGCTGATGAACACCAGCACCAGGATCGCGATCAGCCAGTGCCAAAGGGTTAAGCCGCCCACGTCGCCATCCCACCCGGTGCCCGATCAGACAGGTATCATTTCGGGGGCAGAGTGAAAAGTCGCCTAGGTCCGCCGCACCACCAGCCCCGCAATCCAGCCCGCGAGGAGCGCGACCGCCACCGCGAACAGGCCGTACAGCAGCGAAAACCGCTGCGCCGCGACGAAGACGAAGCGTTCGAAGCCCGACTTGTCGATGCTGATCGGGGTTTCGCTGCGCGCGATCACCTTGCCGCGGCGGATCAGGAAGATCTCGGCCATGTAGTCGCCGACCGGCACCGCGGAGGGGATCGCAATGCGAGCGCGGTACAGGATGTTCTGCGTCACGCCGACCGCGCCCTCGTGCTCGGCGAACAGCCCGGCGCGGCGGCGCAGGTCGATCAGGCCGCGCTCGAACTCGGTGGTCTCCTCCGGGCTGTTGCCGCTGGCGGGCGACAGCTGCAGCGAGCCGACGCCGATTTCGTAGATCGCGGCGGTGCGCTCATCGACCAGCCTGGCGATCGGGGCGGAGGTCGACACCGCGTAGAAGCCCGGCGCGGTCTCGAACCGCACGCTCTTGGTGTTGACCCAGATGCCGGCGACGCGCGCCTTCTTGCGAACCGTGATCGGCACCGGCGGCCCGCGCACGACGATCGCCAGCCCCGGCGGCTCGTCGGGCACCGCGCCGCGCGGATACTGGATCGCGCCGAAGACGAGGAGTTCGGCGCCGCGGAAGGTGTAGACGATGTCGATGCGCCGCTGGCTGATGTCGGTGATCAAGCGGATGGGTGCCGCACCGCTCAGCGCCAGCCACAGCGCCAGGATGGCGGCGACCCTCACTCCTGCACCGAGAACAGCTCGGCCGGCGTCCAGGTCAGGCCGATCGCCAGGCGGATGGCGACGCCGACGACGAGCAGCGCGAGGAACAGGCGCAGCTTCTCGGGCTGCAGCTTCTGCGCCGCGCGTACTCCAAGCTGCGCGCCGACGACGCCCCCCGACAGCAGCAGCAGCGCCAGCACGATGTCGACCGTCTGCGACTCGACCGAATGGAGCATCGTCGCCGCGGCGGTGACGAAGACGATGTTGAACAGGCTGGTACCGACCACGACGCCCGCCGACATGCCGAGCAGGTAGAGCATCGCGGGCACCATGATGAAGCCGCCGCCGATGCCCATGATGACCGTCAGGATGCCGACCGCGACGCCGAGCAGCAGCGGCGCCAGCGGCGAGATGTACAGGCCCGATTTGTAGAAGCGCGTCTTCCACGGCAGCGCCGCGATCCAGGGGTGGTGCGGGTGGAGGCGGCCGGGCAGCTTGACCCCGGCGCGCACCCGCCGCACCGCGCCGATCGCCTCCTTCAGCATAAGCCCGCCGATCGTGCCGAGGAACAGCACGTAGATCAGCCCGATCGCGATATCGATCTGGCCGAGCGACTGGAGGAAAGCGAACACCACCGACCCCAGCCCCGCACCGACCACGCCGCCGGCGGTCAGCACCGCGCCCATCTTCAGGTCGACGCCGCCACGCCGCCAGTACGCCAGCGCGCCCGACACGCTCGCGCCGGTGATCTGCGTCGCCGACGATGCGACCGCGATGGCGGGCGGTATGCCGTAGAAGATCAGCAGCGGGGTGGTCAGGAAGCCGCCGCCGACCCCGAACATGCCCGACAGGAAACCGACCAGCGCACCCAGACCGATGATGACGAGGACGTTGACCGACATCTCGGCGATGGGGAGGTAGATCGACACGCGGGCGACGATAGCGGGGGCGGTGCGATATGTCCCCCCTTTGCCGTGTTCGGGGCCGGGGTTGCGGTGCACGGCGAACGCGCCGAAAACGCGGACCATGATGACGCGCCGCCTCGTCGTCGGATCACCGCTCGCGCTCGCGGCGTGCGGCGGACCCGCGCGGCTGCGCATCGGCTATCAGAAGAACGGCCTGCTGCTGATCGCGCGCGAGCGTGCGACGCCCGCCGCCGACTGGCGCGAGTTTCCCAGCGGGCCTCCGCTGCTCGAGGCGATGAGTGTCGGCGGGCTCGACCTCGGCGGCACCGGCGACACGCCGCCGATCGTCGCGCAGGCGTCGGGGGCGAACATCGTCTATGTCGCGGCGCAACCGGTCAGCGGCGCGGCGGCGGCGATCCTGGTGCCGCGCGGCTCGGCCCTGCGCACGGCGGCCGACCTGCGCGGCAGGCGCGTTGCGTGGCTGCGCGGGTCGTCGGCGCAGGGGCTGGTGGCTGGCGTGCTCGCGGACGCCGGGCTGACGGTCGGCGATATCGAGGCGGTCAACCTCGCGCCCGATGCCGCGGCGGGGGCCTTTGCGGGCGGCAGCCTCGACGCCTGGGCGGTGTGGGACCCGTATTTCGCCGCGGCCGAGGCGGAAGGGGCGCGCGTCCTCGTACCCGGGCGACCGCTGGCGGCGAGCAATTCGTTCATCCTCGCCAATCGCGATTTCGCGCGCGACTATCCGCGCGATCTGACCGCCGCGCTCGACGCGCTGGCGGGCACTGCGCGCTGGGCCGCGGCGAACCGCCCGGCGTTGGCGGCGCTGATCACCCGCGCGGCCAAGCTCCACCCCAACGTCGCGACGCGGGTGGCGGCGCGGCAGGACCTGACGCTGGTACCGCTCACGGCTGCGATCATCACCCGCGAGCAGGAGATCGCCGACGCGCTGTTCCGCGACGCCAGCATCCCGGCGCGCGTCGATGTCGGCGCGGCGGTGTGGCGGGGGTGGGCGGGGTGACGAGCTCAGGGTGAGCTTGGCAGCACCTTCGCCTTGACCTTCGGCCGCGCAATCCGCGCGTGCGCGAGCACCGCGGCCGGATCGGCGGCACTGAAGGCGTTCCCCGCCGTCACCGACTTCAGCTCGTCCCACGTCACCGGCACCGCGACGCCTGCGCCCTCGCGGGCCCGCACCGAAAACGGCAGCACGGCGGTCGCGCCGCGCTGGTTGCGCAGCCAGTCGACGAAGATGCGGCCCTTGCGCTTCGCCTTGCTCATGTTCGCGACGAAGGCGTCGGGCTCGTCGGCCTCTAGGCTTTCGGCAAACGCCCGCGCCCACGCCTTGACCGCCGGCCAATCGGCCTTGGGGGTCAGCGGCGCGACGACGTGGACGCCCTTGCCGCCGGTCAGCATCGGCGCGCTGTCGAGCCCCGCCGCCTTCAGCCGGTCGCGGACCAGTACCGCCGCGAGCTTGACGACGTCGAAGTTGACAGCCTCGTCGGGGTCGAGGTCGATGACCAGCCGGTCGGGCCGCTCGAGGTCGGCGACGCGGCTGCCCCAGCCGTGGAATTCGATCGTCCCCATCTGGACGCACGCGAGCAGGCCCTTGGCGTCCTCGACGTAGAGATAGGGCTCGGTCTTGCCGTCGCTCTCGGCGATCTCGACCGAATGGACGCTGTCGGCGAACATGCCGCTGTCGTGCTTCTGGAAGAAGCACTGCTTGGCGCGTCCCTGCGGGCAGCGCACGAGGCTGATCGCGCGGCCGCCGAGGTCGGGCAGCATGACGTCGGCGACGGTCTCGTAATAGGCGGCAAGCGCGCCCT
This sequence comes from Glacieibacterium frigidum, assembly GCF_007097155.1. Taxonomy (GTDB): domain Bacteria; phylum Pseudomonadota; class Alphaproteobacteria; order Sphingomonadales; family Sphingomonadaceae; genus Glacieibacterium; species Glacieibacterium frigidum. Next base: position 337,302 of record NZ_VJWA01000002.1, on the reverse strand, counting down.
TGGTCAGGCCAAGCTCGGGGAAGACGATGCGGTCGGGGGAGGAGATAACGACGCCGGTGGGGGTGGGGGCGGGCGCGGGCTTTGCCTTGGCGGGCTTGGCGGCGGCCTTCGCCTTGACGGGCTTTTCCTCGACCACCTCGCTCGCTGGCTTGTCGCCACGCAGGCCGATGAAGCTGGCGTGGCGGACATGGCCGTCGGCGGTAAACTCGGCGAAGGCGACTTCGGCGACGAGTTCGGGGCGCACGAAGTGCGCGCCCCGCTTGGCCAGCGCAGGCAGCTTTGCCGCGAAGGGCGACGCGTCGGCGGCCAGTTTCGAGAAGCGCTCGGTCAGGTCCTCGAGCGTCCGGTCGTCGAAGCCTGTGCCGACGCGCCCGGCGTAGCGCAGCCCGCCTTCCTCCTGCACCCCGAGCAGCAGCGACGCGAAGCCGCGACCCTTTTCCGACTTCGACCAGCCGCCGATGACGAATTCCTGCCGCTGGATGCACTTGGCCTTGAGCCACGATCCCGCGCGGCCCGATTTGTACGTCGCATCGGCCTTTTTCGAGATGACGCCCTCGTAGCCGCCCGCGCACAGCGCCGCGAACATCGCCTCGCCGCCGCCGCGGACATGTTCGGCGTAGTGGAGCGGGGAGAGGGCGCCGGCGAGCAGGGTCTTGAGCGCCGCCTTGCGCTCGGTCAGCGGCTGTTTCGTCAGGTCGTCGCCGTCGAGGTGCAGCACGTCGAACGCGAAAGCGATGATCGGCCCGCCGTCCTTGAGTGCCGCCTGCAACGCGCTGAAGCTCGGCTTGCCCTGCTCGTCGAGCGCGACGATCTCGGCGTCGAGCAGCGCGGTGTCGCAGGGCAGGGCGGCCGCGGCATCGGCGACCGCGCGGAAGCGGTCGGTCCAGTCGAGGCCCGAGCGGGTGTAGGCGACGCACTTGCCGCCGCCGACGGCGAGGACGGCGCGGTAGCCGTCATACTTGGTCTCGTGCAGCCACGCGTTGCCGGTGGGGGGCGTGTCGACGAGGGTTGCGAGCTGGGGTTCGACGAAGGCGGGGGGGGTGCCCTTGCCCTTGGTCTTCGCGCGCGGGGCACTGCCCACCCCTAACCCCTCCCGTACCGGGAGGGGAATCTGTTTGGGGGGAGTGTTCACCTTCAGGCGGGTTCCCCTCCCGGTACGGGAGGGGTTAGGGGTGGGCACGATCCCAGAGGCAATCTCCTCCATCGTCAGCCCACTCGCGACCCCGGTATCGAAATCCAGGTCCGCCCCGGTCGCGAACTCGTCGGCGATCTTCCCCAGCAGCCAGTTCTCCGCCTTGCCCTCGGGTTTCAGGCGGATCAGGACCCATTCGCCCTTCATGCGCTCGCCGGTCAGCTTGAAGTGCAGCTTGCCCTTCTTGACGCCTTCGCGCGGGTCGGCCTCGTTTTCCCACTTGCCGCGGTCCCACAGCATCACCGTGCCGCCGCCATATTCGCCCTTGGGGATCGTCCCCTCGAAGGTCGCGTAGCTCAGCGGATGGTCCTCGGTCCGCACCGCGAGGCGCTTGACCGACGGGTCGCCGCTCGGCGGCTTGGTCACCGCCCAGCTAAGCAGCACGCCGTCGAGCTCGAGGCGAAAATCCCAGTGCAGCCGCGACGCCGCGTGCTTCTGCACCATGAAGCTGTTGCCCGTCTTGCGCCCGATCTTGCCCGCAGGCTCCTTCGTCTTCGCGAAGTCGCGTTTGGCGTTGTAGCTTTCGAGCGCCACGCCCTACGCCCGCTTCCGCGCCGGCGCCTTCGCCGGGGCGCGCCGGGCCGGCGGCTTGGCGGCGCGCGGCTTGATGTCGGGCGGGGCGGGGGCGTCGCTGCCGCCGCCTTTCTCGATCGAGGCCTTGAGCGCCGCCATCAGGTCGATGACGTTCGACGGCTTCTTGTCGCCGCTGTCGGTCTCGACCACTGCGCCCTTCTTGCCGCGCTTGGCGTCGATCAGCGCACGCAATGCGTCGTCGTAACGGTCCTTGAACAGGCTGGGGTCGAACTTCTTCGTCCGCTTGTCGATCAGCGCGGAGGCGAGCTCCATCAGCTCCTCGGGCGCCTCGTCGTCGGAGATCGCGCGGAAGAAGCCGCTCGCCTTGTTGACCTCGTCCTCATAGCGCAGCGTCTCGAGGATCATGCCGCGCCCGCAGGGTTTTAGACTGACCAGATACTCGTGCCCGCGCATCGCCAGCTGGCCCAGCCCGATCTTCTTCGCGCCGCGCATCGCGTCGCGGATGACGCGGAACGCCTCCTCGGCCAGTTCGTCCTTGGGCACGACGAAATAGGGCTTCTCGAAATAGATCGGGTCGATCTCGCTCGCATCGACGAACTGCACCAGCTCGAGCGTGCGCTTGCTCTCCAGCTTGACGCCCTCGATCTCCTCGTCGGTCAGCAGGACATACTGGCCCTTCTCGACCTGGAAGCCCTTGACGATCTCGTCAGCGTCGACCGCGCCGATCCCGGGCACGGTCTTCTCATACTTGATCCGCTTGCCCGACGGTTCGTGGATTTGATTGAGCGCGATGGTTGCCGCAGACCGTGTCGCCGAATAAATCTCGACGGGAATCGAAACGAGAGCGAGACGAAGTTGTCCGGACCAATACGCGCGCGCCGCCATTATCATTTTCCCGCAGGATGAACCGTCGGCGTCACGAACGGCGGGCCGGGCCAGTCGTTCCCGCATTGATGCAGGTCAGGAACCAGATCCGCATGTCGGCGTTCACCACCGATCGACCGGCTATCTTGCCGGGCGATCCAGTCGACGCGCCCGGCGCCTCTCGACGATCGGGGCGGATTGATGAGTGGCTTGCATGCGCACCCGACCTTGCGGGGCAGTGAGCCGATGGGCACCGACGCCGAATTAGCAGCCGACTTTCGCGCCCTGTTCGGTAATGCCGATATCGGCATCGCGCAGATCGATATCGCCACCCGCCGCTTCGTCGCGGTCAACGGCGCGCTGTGCGCGATGCTGGCCTACGACCGCGCGACGCTGCTCGAAAAGACCAGCGATCTCGTGCATCAAGGCGACGTCGCGGCGCGTGACGACCTCTACGCAGGCCTGACGGCGACCGGCACGGCGCAGCAGGAAGCGCGGCTGATCGGCGGCGACGGCCGCGAGCTCTGGGTCCGCGTCCACGCGACGCTGGTCACCGACCCCGACGGCGAGACGCGGCGGGCGGTCAACCTGATCTACGACCTGTCCGAACAGCACGCCGCGGCCCAGCGCGCCGCCGAGGAGGCCGAGCGTTCGCACCTCGCGCTCGCCGCGGCGCAGGCCGGGACGTGGGAGTATCGCTACGACCCGCCCGAGATGCTGTGGTCGGACGAGGTTTTCGCGCTGTACGACCGCGACCGCGCGCTGGGCCCGGCGGATGTCGACGAGTGGCTGACCTACGTCCATCCCGACGACCGCGACGCCGCGCTGCGCCTCGGCCGCGAGACCGAGGCCGATTTCTTCACCGGCGAGTTCCGCGTGCGGACCGCCGCGGGCGGCTGGCGCTGGCTGGCGACCCGGGCGCGCGTCGTGCGCGGTCCCGACGGCAAGCGCCAGCGCATCGTCGGGATCAAAATCGACCTGACCACCCCGAAGGCCGCCGAAGCCGCGCGCGACGCCGCCAGCGCCCGCTTCGCCGCCGCGGTCGCGGCGACCGAGGGGGTCGTGTGGACCAACGACGCCGAGGGGCGGATGATCGGCGACCAGCCCGGCTGGAGCGCGCTGACCGGCCAGACTCCCGCCGAATACGAAGGCTTCGGCTGGGCTGCGGCGGTCCATCCCGACGATGCGCAGCGCAGCATTGACGCGTGGAACGCCTCGGTCGCGGCGCGCCGGCCCTATTTCGTCGAGCATCGCGTCTGCCGGCACGACGGCATCTGGCGCGACTTCGCGGTGCGCGCCATCCCGACCCTCGCCGCCGACGGATCGATCCGCGAATGGGTCGGCGTCCATACCGACGTCACCGAGCAGCGCGCCGCCGAACGCGCGCTGCGCGATCTCAATGCGACGCTCGAGGCGCGGGTCGCGCAGGCCACGCTGGAGCGCGACAGCGCGTGGAGCAATTCGCGCGACATCCTGCTCATCCTCGACAAGGACGGCGTCGTCACCGCCGCCAACCCGGCGTGGACGGCGACGCTCGGCTGGCCGGTCGAGGCGATCGTCGGACGGCATTACACCGACTTCGTCGTCACCGACGGCCAATCGTCGAGCGCCTATTCGCTCGGCGATGCGGCTCACGGGCCGTTGCCGGCCTTCGAGAAGCGCTATCGCCATCAGGATGGGTCGATCCGCTGGATCTCCTGGGTCGCGGCACCGGCGGGCGACGCGATCTACGCCAGCGGCCGCGACGTCACCGCCGACAAGGCCAATCGCATTGAGCTCGAACGCGCGCAGGCGCAGGTGCAGGAGATGCGCCAGCTCGAATCGATGGGTCAGCTGACCGGCGGCGTCGCGCACGACTTCAACAATCTGCTTACCCCCATCATCGGCAGCCTCGATGTCATGCAGCGACGCGGCGGGCTCGACGAGCGCAGCGCGCGGCTGGTCGAGGGCGCGCTGACCGCCGCCGACCGCGCCAAGACGCTGGTCCAGCGCCTGCTCGCCTTCGCGCGCCGCCAGCAGCTGCGCGCCGCACCGACCGACCTGCCGCAGCTCGTCGACGGGATGCGCGACCTGATCGTGCGCTCGGTCGGTCCCAATGTCGCGGTCGCGGTCGACGCCGCCCCCGACCTGCCGCCCGCGCAGGTCGACGCAGCGCAGCTCGAACTCGCGCTGCTCAACTTGGCCCTCAACGCCCGCGATGCGATGCCCGGCGGCGGCGTGCTGACGCTGGCGATCGCCGCCGAGACGCCGCCGCCCGAGGCCGGGCTGCCGGCGCGCCCCTATCTCAAGATCGGCGTCGCCGACACGGGTGAGGGGATGGACGAGACGACGCGCAAGCGCGCCATCGAGCCGTTCTTCTCGACGCGCGGCGTCGGACGCGGCACCGGCCTCGGCCTGTCGATGGTGCACGGGCTGGCGGCGCAGTCGGACGGCCGCCTCGAACTCGACAGCGAGCCCGGCGCGGGCACCGTCGCGACATTGTGGCTGCCGATCGCGGCGTCGGCGCCGGTCGCGTCGGCCGGCCCGGCAGGCGTCACGCTGGAAGGGCGCACGGTGCTCCTCGTCGACGACGAGCCGCTGGTCCGCGCGACGACCGCGGCGATGCTCGCCGACCTGGGGCTGACCGTCGTCGAGGCCGACGGGGCGGCGGCGGCGCTGCGCCTGCTCGGCAGCGAGACGACGATCGACATGCTGGTCACCGACTATCTGATGCCCGAGACCAACGGCGCCGAGCTGGCGCGCGCCGCGCAGGGGCTGCGGCCCGGCCTGCCGGCTATGCTGGTGACCGGCTACGCCGACGCCCGCGACCTCGACCTGACGCTGCCCAGCCTCGGCAAGCCGTTCCGCCAGGCCGAACTCGCCGCCGCGGTCACGCGCCTGATCGGCTGACGCTTGCCATTACGTTGCCGCGTGCCGAAAGTGTCCGCATGCGCATCCTGACCCTGACTGCCCTGCTGCTCGCCACCGGGGCGACCGCTGCCACCCCCTATGACGCGCGTATCGACCGCGTCCTCAAGGCGACGCCGCTGATCGACGGGCACAACGACTGGCCCGGCCGGTTGCGCGGCGACTTCGCCGAGAGCTGGTGGACCGCCGACCTGAACAGCGACCTGCGTAGCCGTCCGCGTCCGATGCACACCGATATTCCGCGGCTGAAAGCAGGCCGCGTCGGCGCGCAATTCTGGTCGGTCTATGTTCCCGCCTCGCTGAGCGGCCCGGCAGCGATCAAGGCGACGCTGGAGCAGATCGACATCGTCCGCGGGCTGACGGCGCGCTACCCGGCAAGCTTCGAGATGGCGTACACCGCCGCCGACATTCGCCGCATCCACAAGGCGGGGCGCATCGCCTCGCTGATCGGCGTCGAGGGCGGGCACCAGATCGGCGAATCGCTGCCGGCGCTGCGCCAGTTCTACCTGCTCGGCGCGCGCTACATGACGCTGACGCACAGCCTCAACAATTTCTGGGCGGACTCGGCGACCGATGCGCCGGCGCACAACGGGCTGACGCCGTTCGGCAAACTGGTCATCGGCGAGATGAACCGGCTCGGCATGCTCGTCGACCTCAGCCACGTCAGCGAGAAGACGATGGCCGACACGCTCGACACGACCAAGGCGCCGGTGATCTTCTCGCACTCATCGGCGCGCGCGCTCAACGATCATCCGCGCAACGTCCCCGATGCGATCCTGAAGCGCATGGCGGCGAACGGCGGCGTGGTCATGGTGACCTGGGTGCCCAGCTTCATCGACCCCGCGCGCTTCGCCTACGAGCAGGCGAAGAGCGCCGAGCAGTCACGTGGGAAGACGGGCTATCCGGGCCAGCCCGAGCGCGCCGCCGCGGCGCTCAAGGCGTGGGAGGCCGCCAACCCGCGCCCCGTCACGCCGCTGACCGTCGTCGCCGACCATATCGATCACGTCGCCAAGGTCGCGGGCCATGCGCATGTCGGGATCGGCGCCGACCTCGACGGCATTCCCGATACGCCCACGGGGCTGACCGGGGTCGAGACCTATCCCGCGCTGCTCGCCGAGCTGATGCGCCGCGGCTGGAGCGATGCCGACATCGCCGCGCTGGCGGGCGGCAATCTGCTCCGCGCGATGGCGGCGGCGGAGGGGGTCGCGGCGTCGCTGAAGGGGAGTGCGCCGACCGCGACCGAGTTCGCGCCCGCCACGCCGGAGCCCTGACCCGCCAATTGTTTCGCCTGTACCGCGATTCGACGCTTGCCGAATCGGCGGCAACGCGGTGATTGTGCGCGACTTCAGCTGCCGGGGGGCCGTGCCATGCGTGAGATTGAGATCATTCGTCCGGCGCCCGCGACGCCGCCGCGCCTCGTCGAGGCCGATCTCGCCGACAACGAGCTGCTCGCCTTTGCGCTGACCTTCGCAGGCACCCGCCACGTCGGCCCGCTGGTCGACCGGCTGCTCGCCGAGTTCGGCGATGTCGAGATCGTCCTGGCCAGCACCCCTGCCGAGCTGCGCACCCGCGGCGGCCTGACCAATCGCGCCGTTGCAATCATCAAGCTTCTCAATGCCTTCCGCGCCGACAACCGCCGGGGCAGATTGCTAAACTAGGCGGGGGACCTTGACAATTACGTACCAATACGGTACGTGGGATCGTTGTCGGTCTGCTCGCTGTTTCTCATGGCTGGACGTGTTCTGGGGTCGCCTTTGGCGGCGCCAGCGTACGTGCGTGGGCCTCACTTAGTGTGTCCTAAGGCGAAGTGCGGGGAAGGCCTCCCAAGTTCCGTCATCCCCGCGAAGGCGGGGACCCAAGGTCACCGAGTTCTGTGACTTTGGGTCCCCGCCTACGCGGGGATGACGACTTCAGGAGTCGAGCAACTGCTCAGCAAGCGTCAACGCGCCTCACCACCGTCAAATTCGCTTACTTGTTCATCTTCGCAGCTCAGCGCACCTCGACCGGTAGCCCCAGCTTGCGCAGCTGCGGCTCGACCAATTTCCGGTCGCCGACCACCACCCAGATGATCCGGTCGGGCTGCACCGCGGCGGCGGCGGCGGCGTTGATGTCGCGCGCGCCCAGCTTGCGGTATCGCCCCGACAGGGTCGTGTAGAAGTCGTCGGGTCGGCCCAGCAGCGCATTGCGCTCGAGCGCCGACAGCAGCGTATCGCCGCCCTCGAAGTCGCCGGGCAGGGTGCGGATGCTGTTCTCGGTCGCTGCCTTGACCTCGGCGGCGTCGATCTTCCGGTCGCCCTTCGCCTTCGCCAGGATGTCGCGGATCGCCGCGATGCTGTCGCCCGTGCGGTCGGTCTGCACGGGCGCCACCACCTGGAACGACACCTGCTCGCGCGCGTCGCCGATCGACGATCCGACGCCGTACGCCCACGCCTTGGTCTCGCGCAGATCGGTGTTGAGACGCGAGGTCGATAGCCCGCCGACGATGTCGTTGCCGATACGCAGTGCCAGCAGGTCGTCGGTGCCCTTGACCGGCAGCACGACGCCGCCGCGGATCAGCGACTGTGGCGCCCCCGGGCGGTCGATCAGGATGATCCGCCCGGCGGCCGGCGGCGCGACGGTCGGGAAGGTCTTGCTAACCGGCGGCACGGTGGGCGCACGCCAGTCGCCGAAGCGCGCTTCCAGCAGCGGGCGCAGCTCGGCCATCGTCGTGTCGCCGACCACGAAGATCTCGCCGGTATCGGGGCGGATGGTGCGGGCGTGGGCGGCGACCAGATCGGCGCGCGTTACCGCCTTCACCCCCTCGGGCGTCCCCGATCCCAGCGACGCATAAGGGTGCGTCGGCCCCCACAGTAGCGCGGGCAGGGTGCGGCGCGCGATGCCGCCGGGGTCGCTCAGCTCCTGCGCGATGCCCGCCAGCGCCTGGCCGCGAACCCGCTCGAGCTCGGCCGCCGGGAAGGTCGGGCGGCGCACGATGTCGGCGAACAGGTCGAGGCTGGCGGCAAGGTTGGGCTTCAGCGCATCGAGCGTGACGCGCGTGCGGTCGAGCCCCGCGGGCGTGCCAATACCGGCACCCAGCCGCTCCTTGGCGGCGGCGATCTCTACGCCTGTGCGCTTGCCCGCGCCTTCGTCGAGCAGCCCGAGCATCAGCGAGGTCGTGCCTGGCTTGGCGCGGTCGTCCGCGGCGAGGCCGGCGTCGAACGACAGCAGCACGCGGACGACGGGGATGGTCGTGCGGCGCGCCAGCGTGACGCGCATGCCGTTCGACAGCGTCGTGCGCTCGACCGGCGGGAAGACCAGGTCGGGCAGCCCTGCGACCGTCGGCAGCTTCGACCGGTCGACCCCGGGCTGGGTGCTCGCCGCGCGCACCGGCGGGGCGGTGACGCCGACGGGGGCGTCGGCCTTGCCCTCGACCGCCTTGGCGATGTCGCGCGCGGTGCGCGTGCCGGGCAGGACGACGATGCGATGGTCGCCGCGCGCCAGCCAGGTCCGCGCCGCCGCCGCGACGCTCGCGGGGGTGGCGTCGGCGTAGCGCGCCAGCTCGATCTTATAATAGCCGGGATCGTTCATATAGACCGCGCCCTCGGCGAGGCTGACCGCCTTGCCGCCGAAGCCGCCGACCGACTCGAGGCCCCGGATCGTACCCGCCACCGCACGGGTTGCGACGCGCTGCACCTCGTCGGCGGTCGGGCCGGTCTTCAGGAACTGCGCGAACAGCTGGTCGACGCGCGCCTCGACCTTCGCCGGGTCGACGCCGGGGGCGACGTCGATGTTGAACTGCGCCCAGCTGACCTTCTCCAGCGCATTGACGCCGCCGCTGACACCGACCGCCAGCCGCTCCTTGCGGACCAGCGCATCGTACAGGCGCGAGGTCTGGCCGCCCGCCAGCACGGTCGCGGCGACATCGACCAGCGGCACCGCAGGGTCGGCACGGCCGGGCAGGACATAGGCGCGGATCAGCCGCGGGTTCGCGACCGCATCGCGCATCGTCTCGCGCGTCGTCGCCGTGCGCTTGGGCACCGGTGCCGCGAAGCGCCGAGGCTCCGGCCCGCGCAGGATATCGCCGAAATACTTGGCGACCAGCGGCCTGGCGGTCGCGACGTCGATGTCGCCCGCCAGCACCAGCACGGCATTGTTGGGGCCATAGTTGGCGCGGAACCAGTTCTTGACGTCGTCCAGCGACGCGGCGTCGAGGTCGGCCATGCTGCCGATCGTATCGTGGCGGTAGGGGTGGCCGGGCGGGAACAGGCCCTCGAGCAGTGCATAATTGACGAGGCCATAGGGCTCGTTGTCGCCCTGCCGCTTCTCATTCTGGACGACGCCGCGCTGGGCATCGAGCTTCTTCTGGTCGACCGCGCCGAGCAGGTGCCCCATGCGGTCGGACTCGAGGAACAGCGCCAGCTCGAGCGCCGGGGTCGGCACGTTCTCGAAATAGTTGGTGCGGTCGAAATAGGTCGTACCGTTGGCGTCGGTCGCGCCGACCTCCTCCAGCTTCTTGAAGAACACGTCGTTGTTGTTCTCCGAGCCATAGTACATCAGGTGCTCGAACAGATGCGCGAAGCCGGTCTTGCCGGCCGGCTCGTCCTTCGACCCGATGTGATACCAGACGCTGACCGCGACCACGGGCGTCTTGCGGTCGGTGTGGACGATGACCCGCAGGCCGTTGTCGAGCGTGAAGCTGTCGTGCGCGATATCGACCTGCCGGACCAGATCGGCCGTCGGCGCGGGCGCGGCGCCGATCAGCAGCAGCGCGAGCAACAGCGCCAGCAGGTTACGCATGTGTTTCCTTCGCGTGGTCCGGACTTCACACGTCCTAGCTGCGCGTCTAGCGTCGCGCCAGTGTCACGCTCCCTCCTCGCCGCCGCCCTGATCGTCGCAGCTCCGGCCTCCGCCGCGGACACCCGCGCGATCGAGGCACACACCCGCTTCCTCAGCGACGACCGGCTCGAAGGGCGTGGCATGGGGGTGCGCGGGCACGAGATCGCCGCCGCCTACATCGCCAGCCAGTTCGCCGCGATCGGCCTGACGCCCGCCGGCACCGACGGCTGGATGCAGCGCATCACCTTCCAGCGCCGCAGCCAGGCGGCCGAGCGCGAGACTTTGACCCTGGCGCGCGGCGCCGAAGCGGTGTTCGTCAACGGCCCCGACCTCGCCGTCGGCCCGGGCACCGCGGCGGGGCCCGAGACCATTCAGGGCAGCCTCGTGTTCGTCGGCTTCGGCCTCGACGCGCCGACGCTGGGCATCGACGACTATGCCGGGCTCGACGTGCGGGGGAAGATCGTGGTCGCGATCTCGGGCGCGCCGCTGGGCCTCGATTCGGAGGTCGGGGCCAGCCTCGCTGCGTCGAAGAGCGAGGCGGCGGCGAAGCGCGGTGCGATCGGGTTGGTGCAGGTGCGAAGCGCCGCCGATGTCGTGCGCCGCCCGTGGGACAAGATCGGACCGGGCGCGCGCCGCCCGGCATTCAACTGGCTCAATCCCGACGGCAGCATCGACCCGTCGGCGACCGCGCTGCGCTTCGCCGCGACCGCCAACGACCGGCTCGCGACTGCGCTGTTCGACGGGGCGCCCACGACCTTCGCGGCGGTGCGCGCCGAGGTGTCGGCGTCGCCGATCGCACGCCCGAAGGGCTTCGCACTGGCGGGTACGCTGCGTCTCGACCGCGCCACTTCGCTCGACCGGATCACCAGTCCCAACGTCATCGGGGTGCTGCCCGGCAGCAAGCCGGTGCTGCGCGACGAGGTCGTGCTGCTGACTGCCCACGCCGACCATCTCGGCATCCGCCCGCACCCGAGCGGCGACACGATCTACAACGGCGCACAGGACAATGCGACCGGCGTCGCGATGCTGATCGAAGCGGCGCGTGATCTCGCGGCGGGCAAGCGCCCGGCACGCTCGGTGATGTTCATCGCCACGACGGGCGAGGAGGTCGGGCTGCAGGGCGCCGATTACTTCGCACGCCACCCGACCGTCGCATTGCCGCGCATCGTGTCAGAGGTCGACCTCGACATGCCGATCCTGACGTGCAGCTTCGGCAGCATCGTGCCCTACGGCGCGTCGCACTCGACGATGGGCCGCGACGTCGCGGCGGTCGCGGCGAAGATGGGCGTCAAGATCAGCCCCGACCCGCAGCCGATCGAGGCGATCTTCACGCGCTCCGACCATTACCGGCTGGTCCGCGCCGGCATCCCCGCGCTGTTCATCAAGACCGGGCCTTTGGATGACCGCGGCGGCAACGGCTGCGGCGCCGCCGACAAGGCGTTCCGCGCGACCCAGTATCACGAGCCGTCGGACGACATGTCGCTGCCCTTCGACTGGCAGGCGGCAGCGCGCTTCACCGACCTCAATGTCGCGCTGACGCGGCGGATCGCCGACGCGAAGCACCGGCCGCGCTGGTATGCGGGGGACTTCTTCGGGGAGACTTTTGCGCCGGGGGTGGCGAAGGCGATGAAGTAGGGGCATCGCGGCAAAGCCGCGCCATCGGACGGCACCGGGCGTGCGCCGCCCGGGCCGCCGGCCGGCCTTGCGCGAGTCCGCGCCTAGCTCACGAACGCTCGCGCGCTCGCTACGCTAGGCGCGGCCGCGCAGCGGCCTACGCCGCGAACTGGTTCATCGTATTATGCGCGCCACCGGCCTTCAGCGCCGCCTCGCCCGCGAAATACTCCTTGTGGTCGTCGCCCAGGTCGGAGCCCGACATGTTCTGGTGGCGGACGCACGCAATGCCCTGGCGGATCTCGGCGCGCTGGACGTTCTTGACGTACCCCAGCATCCCCGCGTCGCCGAAATACTCCTTCGCCAGATTGTCGGTCGACAGCGCGGCAGTGTGGTAGGTCGGCAGCGTGATCAGGTGGTGGAAGATGCCCGCGCGCTTGGCGGCATCGGCCTGGAAGGTGCGGATGCGCTCGTCCGCCTCGGCGCCAAGGTCGGTGCCGTCGTAATCGACGCTCATCAGCCGCGCGCGGTCATACGCCGACACGTCCTTGCCCTCGGCGGCCCAGGCATCGAACACCTGCTGGCGGAAGTTGAGCGTCCAGTTGAACGACGGCGAGTTGTTGTAGACCAGCTTGGCGTTTGGCACGACCTCGCGGATGCGGTCGACCATGCTGGCGATCTGCTCGATGTGCGGCTTCTCGGTCTCGATCCACAGCAGGTCGGCGCCGTTCTGCAGCGACACGATGCAGTCGAGCACGCAGCGATCGGCGCCTGTGCCCTCGCGGAACTGGAACAGGTTCGACGGCAGGCGCTTGGGCCGCAGCAGCTTGCCGTCGCGGTTCAGGATGACGTCGCCGTTCCGCGCCGTGGCGGGGTCGATCTCCTCGCAGTCGAGGAAGCTGTTGTACTGGTCGCCGATGTCGCCGGGCGTCTTGGACACCGCGATCTGCTTGGTCAGGCCGGCGCCGAGCGAGTCGGTGCGCGTCACGATGATCCCGTCCTCGACCCCGAGCTCGAGGAAGGCGTAGCGGCAGGCGCGGACCTTCGCGAGGAAGTCCTCGTGCGGCACGGTGACCTTGCCGTCCTGGTGGCCGCACTGCTTCTCGTCGCTGACCTGGTTCTCGATCTGCAGCGCACAGGCGCCCGCCTCGATCATCTTGCGGGCGAGGAGGTACGTGGCCTCAGCATTGCCGAAGCCCGCGTCAATGTCGGCGATGACCGGCACGACGTGCGTCTGGTACTTGTCGACGGCGGCCAGCAGTTCCTTCTCACGCAGCGCGTTGCCGCTGGCACGAGCAGCGTCGAGCTCGCGGAACATGCCGCCCAGCTCGCGCGCATCGGCCTGGCGCAGAAAGGTGTACAGCTCCTCGATCAGCGCGGGCACGCTGGTCTTCTCGTGCATCGACTGGTCGGGCAGCGGCCCGAATTCGGAGCGCAGCGCCGCAACCATCCAACCCGACAGGTAAAGGTAGCGGCCTTTGGTGGTGCCGAAATGCTTCTTGATGGAGATCAATTTCTGCTGACCGATGAAGCCGTGCCAGCAGCCGAGCGATTGGGTGTAGTCGGCCGGATCGGCGTCGTAGGCGGCCATGTCGGCGCGCATGATCTTCGCGGTGTAGCGCGCGATGTCGAGGCCGGTCTGGAAGCGGTTCTGCAGGCGCATGCGCGCCACGGCTTCGGCACCGATGCCGTCCCACGTGCCGTCCTTGCTCGCGATGAGGTCGCCGACGGCGGCGATATGATCCTGATACATGGGTGACCCCTTTGACCGGTCTTTACAATGATGCGGCGGGGGACTGTTTAGCCTCTCCCGCCGATCCTCCCCCAAACCATTGGTGCGCCTGTGCGCCGGGCGGTGGCGCGGGTCAATCGCGCGCTTGTCGAAATCGTGTCACGATGTGTAGAACCGTCATCTGAATCTTGTAGGATTGTCGAAATCTTTACATCGTGACCGCCGACCGCAAACTCTTCGCCGGCGCCCGCCTGCGCCGCCTGCGCCTGGCCCAGGGCGTCACCCAGACGCGCATGGCCGCCGACCTCGGCGTGTCGGTCAGCTACCTCAACCTGATCGAGCGCAACCAGCGTCCGCTGACCGCGGCCTTCCTGCTCAAGCTGGCTGCGACGTACAACCTCGATCTCCGCCAGCTGACCGGCGACGACGGCGATGCGGTCGCCGCCGAGCTGGCGCGCGTCTTTGCCGAGCCGGCGCTGGCGGGCATCGAAGTCGGCCGCGCCGAACTCGCCGAGGTCGCGGCCGCGGCACCGGGTGTCGCGCAGGCGCTGCTGCGCCTTCACGCCGCGCTCGGCGGCGCCCCGGCGGCGGCGGGTCCGATCGAGGCGGTCACCGAGTTCCTCCTCGACCGCCGCAATCACTTCCCCGAACTAGATGCGGCTTGCGAAGCGCTTGCCGATGAACTGCGGCTGGCGTCGGGCGATACGGCGGCAGCGATCGCCGACCGGCTGCGCGTCCGCCACGGCTTGACGGTCCGCATCCTGCCCGTGCGAACAATGCCAGACCTGCTGCGCCGCCTCGACCTGCACGCGCGCCAACTGCAGTTGTCCGAGCTTCTCGACGCCGCCTCGCGCACCTTCGCGGTCGCGGGGCAGCTCGCGAGCCTCGAACTGCGCGGCGCGATCGATAGCGTCGCGGAGGGCAGCGGAGTGACCGAGCCCGCGACCCGCGCGCTGATCGTCCAAAGCCTCGTCAACTATGCCGCCGCCGCGATCATGATGCCCTACGCGCGCTTCCACGCGGCATGCGAGGCGCTCGGCTATGACGTCGAGCTGCTCCAGGCGCGCTTCGGCGCGGGGTTCGAGCAGGTCGCGCACCGGCTGACGACGCTGCAGCGCCCGGGCCTGCGCGGCGTGCCCTTCTTCATGCTGCGCGTCGACCGCGCGGGCAATGTGTCGAAGCGTTTCAGCGGCGCGCGCTCGACCCTCGCGGCGCGGGGTGGCGGCTGCCCGCTGTGGACGCTGCACGCAGCATTCGACCGGCCGGGCGTCATCCAGCGCCAGCTTGTCGAGACCGAGGATGGAGCTGCGTACCTGACCGTGACGCGCACGGTGCGAACCTATGCGATGCCCTTCGGCCAGGCGCGGCCAGAGTTTGCCTGCCTGATTGGCTGCGAGGCGGCGCACGCCCGGCCGCTGGTCTATGCCAGCGGCCTCGACCTCGAACGTACGGCAGCGACGCCGATCGGCCTGGGTTGCGCATCGTGCCGCCGCACGGCATGTCGCCAGCGCAGCCTGCCGCCGCGCGGGACACGCCTCGTCATCGATGCGGCGACGCGCGGCATCACCCCGTTCCGATTCGGAGAACAGCCATGAGCGTCGACGGCGTCCAGATCACCGGCACGATGAAGCCCGGTTTCGAAACCATCCTGACCGACCCCGCGCTGCTGTTCGTCGCCAATCTGCACCGGCTGTACGAGCCGACGCGCCAGGCGCTGCTGCGCGCCCGCGACCATCGGCAGAACTACTATGACGCCAACGGCATCGACTTCGCGCCCGAGACGTCGAGCGTCCGCGATGGCGACTGGAAGATCACCGGCTCGCCCGCCGACCTGCAGGACCGCCGCGTCGAGATCACCGGTCCCGTCGACCGCAAGATGGTCATCAACGCGCTCAATTCGGGCGCCAAGTGCTTCATGGCGTGCTTCGAGGATGCCTCGACCCCGGCGTGGGAGATCATGGTCGACGGCCAGGTCAACCTGCGTGACGCGGTGGCGGGCACGATCACACTGGAGGACAGGGGCAAGTCCTACGCACTGAAGGCCGACCCCGCGGTGCTGATCGCGCGCCCGCGCGGCTGGCACCTGCCCGAGGCGCACATGATCGTCGATGGCGAGCCGGTGTCGGGGGCGCTGTTCGATTTCGGCCTGTATTTCTTCCACAATGCCCGCGCGCTGGTGGCGAAGGGGTCGGGGCCGTATTTCTATCTGCCCAAGCTCGAGCATTATCTCGAGGCGCGACTGTGGAACAACGTCTTCGTTTATGCCCAGTCGGTGATGGGGCTGCCGCTCGGCACGATCAAGGCGACGGTGCTGATCGAGACGCTGCCCGGCGCGTTCATGGCGGACGAGATCTTGTACGAGCTGCGCGACCACATCGCGGCGCTCAACTGCGGGCGCTGGGACTATATCTTCAGCTACATCAAGACCTTCCGGAAGTCGGCGGCGCACGTCCTGCCCGACCGCGCGGCGGTCAATATGGGCGTGCCGTTCATGCAGGCCTATGCGCTGCACGTCATCCGCACCTGCCACAAGCGCGGCGCGCACGCGATGGGCGGCATGAGCGCCTTCATCCCGGTCAAGGGCGACGAGGCCGCCAACGACAAGGCCTTCGCCGCAGTGCGCGCCGACAAGCAGCGCGAGGCGGACTTCGGCCATGACGGGACGTGGGTCGCGCATCCGGGCCTCGTACCGGTCGCGCTCGAGGTGTTCGACAAGGTCATGCCCGGCCCGAACCAGCTGTCGGTGATGCCCGCCGGCACGGTGAAGCCGGAGGAACTGACCGCCGCACCGCCGGGGCCGAAGTCGCTCGCCGGTCTGACCAACAACGTCAATGTCGGCATCGGCTATATTGCGTCGTGGCTGCGCGGCGTCGGTGCGGCGCCCCTGCACAACATGATGGAGGACGCCGCTACCGCCGAGATCAGCCGCACCCAGCTATGGCAGTGGCGCACGACCGGCGCGACGCTCGACACCGGCGAAGCGGTCGACGCAGCGCTGATCGAGCGAGTCACCGCCGAGCAGCTCGACGAATGGAAAGCAGCAGTCGGCGACAATTTCTACGCCGCCGGCAAGTACGAGGAAGCGGCCCAGATCTTCTCGACGCTGGTGCTGGCCGATGAGCTCGAGCCGTTCCTGACGCTGCCCGCCTACGCGCATTACTTCGCGAAGGCGGCCTAGCCGCGGGTAGCGTCAGGCGGCCTTCGGGGCCGCCTCGCGCACGCCCGCGTCGACGTGATCCTCGAACTGCTCGAAGTTCGCGACGAACATGCCGACCAGCGCTTTCGCCTTGGCGTCGTACTCGGCGCCGTCGGCCCAGGTCGAGCGCGGGTCGAGGATCTGGCTGTCGACCCCGGCACACGCGGTCGGCACGCGGAAGCCGAAGTTGGGGTCGGTGCGCATCGGGGACTTGGCGAGGCTGCCATCGAGCGCGGCGTTGAGCAGTGCGCGGGTCACCCGGATCGGCATGCGCTTGCCGACGCCATAGATGCCGCCGGTCCAGCCGGTGTTGACCAGCCAGACGTTGACGCCGCCCTTGGCGATGCGCTCCTTGAGCAGGTTGCCGTAGACCGACGGGTGGCGCGGCATGAACGGCGCGCCGAAGCACGTCGAGAAGGTCGCATCGGGCTCGGTGACGCCCATTTCGGTGCCCGCGACGCGCGCGGTATAGCCGCTGAGGAAGTGGTACATCGCCTGCGCCGGGGTGAGCTCGGCAATAGGCGGCAGGATGCCGAAGGCGTCGGCGGTCAGCATGATGATCGTGCTCGGCACCGGCCCCAAATTGTCGCGGCTGGCGTTCGGGATGAAGTCGATCGGGTAGGAGGCGCGGCTGTTCTCGGCCAGCGTCGCGTCGTCGAGGTCGATCTCGCGCGTCACGGGGTCGATCACGACATTCTCGAGCACCGTGCCGAAACGCTGCGTCGTCGCGTAGATCTCGGGCTCGGCCTCGGCCGACAGGCGGATGACCTTGGCGTAGCAGCCGCCCTCGAAATTGAACACCGCGGTATCCGACCAGCCATGCTCGTCGTCGCCGATCAGCGTGCGGCTGGCGTCGGCGCTGAGCGTCGTCTTGCCGGTGCCGCTGAGGCCGAAGAACACTGCTGTGTCACCGTTCGGGCCGATGTTCGCCGAGCAGTGCATCGGCATGACGCCCTTCAGCGGCAGCAGGTAGTTGAGGATCGAGAAGACGCTCTTCTTCATCTCGCCAGCGTAGCGCGTACCGCCGATGAGGATCGTCTTGCCTTCGAAATCGACCGCGACGATCGTCTTGGAGCGGCAGCCGTGGCGTTCGGGCGAAGCCTCGAAGCTCGGCAGGTCGACGATCGTGAACTCGGGCAGGAAGTCCGCCAGGTCGGCGGCGTCGGGGCGCACCAGCAGCGTGCGGATGAACAGCGAGTGCCACGCCAGTTCGGTGATCACGCGGACCTGGACGCGATGTTCGGGCTGCGAGCCGCCGAACAGGTCCTGGACGAACAGCGTCTCCTTGGCGGCCAGCGCGGCTGCGAAGTCGGCGCGGATGTTGGCGAACTGCTCAGGGCTGATCGGCTTGTTGGTCTTGCCCCACCAGATCGCCGGGCTCGTCACATCGTCCTGAACGATGAACTTGTCGTTTGCCGACCGCCCGGTCCGGTCACCGGTTTCGACGACGAACGCGCCGTCCTTCGACAGCAATCCCTCGCTGCGCTGCACCGCCATTTCGATCAGCGGCGCGGTGCCGAGGTTCCAGTGCAGCGTGGCGCGAGTCGAGAACCCCTGCGTGTCGAGGCCGTGGCGGGAAGCGGTCAATTCAAGCTCCTGAAAGCAAGGCGGCGGCGATCCATGGACCGCCGCCTGATCGGGTCCGCATACAGCCGGAACAACAGGGCGTCAAAATCGCATCGGGTCAGACTGCTTTGAAAACATGTAAAGATTGAGTAACGGCAGTAATCGAAACGACTTTGCCAAAGATGAATTGCGTCATCGCGGCTGGCTGGAGATCGGACGCGTCTACGGCGCCAAGGCACCATTCGGTGCAAACGCCCGGCGCGCGACTATCCGCCTATCGGTCGCATGGACCTCGGGATTGCCGCGCTCCGGGCATCTAAGCCTGATGGTTACATCGCGCCCATCGACGACTGCATCGACCGGACCTGGTCGAGGTGCGTCTTGACGATCGGCACCGCGCCCGTCGCAACCTGCTTCAGCGCGGGCTTGTCGCCGCCCTGGGAATAGGCGGTGTGGAGCGCCAGCGCCTTCTCGTGCGCCATGACCTGCTGGCGGACGTAGACCTTCTCCATGTCGGCGCCTTTGGCGGCCTTGAGTTCGGCGATCATCTGCGCCTGCTCGGGCATCAGTTTGGGGGCGGGAACCTTGACCTTGTCGGTCTTGGCGGCGGCCTTGACCTGGGCGGTGGTCTTGCCGTGGTCGGCGATCATCATCTGCGCGAAGCCGCGAACCTGCTCGTTCTTGGCGGTCTTGAGGACCATCTGGCTCGACGTCTTCTCGTACAGGTCGCTGGCGCCAGCCATCTTGACGAACTCGGGTGCCTGGGTGGTCTGGGCAGCGAGGGGGGCAGTCGCGAGCATGGCGGTCGCGGCCAAAAGTGTCAGTCTTATCATAGGTTAAGCTCCTGAATTAGTAGGTATTGCCCCAACCCCGAATGGCGGTCCGATGTTCCGATACTTGCCAGCGGATGCGGCACGGGGCATGGCGACAACCGCATGTCCGCCACGATCGCCCTCGTCGACGACGACCGGAATATCCTGACGTCGGTGTCGATCGCGCTGCAGAACGAAGGCTTCGCGGTGCGCCTCTATTCGGACGGCGCGGCGGCGCTGAAGTCGATCGGCGACAGCCCGCCCGATCTCGCGGTGCTCGACATCAAGATGCCGCGTATGGACGGCATGGAGCTGCTGCGGCGGCTGCGTGAGAAAACCGACCTGCCGGTGATCTTCCTGACGTCGAAGGATACCGAGATCGACGAGGCGCTGGGCCTTGCGATGGGGGCCGACGACTATATCGGCAAGCCGTTCAGCCAGCGCCTGCTGATCGAGCGCATCCGCGCCGTGCTGCGCCGCGCCGCGAGCCGCAAAGGTGAGCCTGCGGCGGAGGGCGACGACGCGCCCGGCCCGGCGATCGCGCGCGGGCGGCTGAGCATGGATCCGGCACGCCACCGCGTCGCGTGGAACGGCCACGACATCGCATTGACCGTCACCGAGTTCCTGATCCTCGAGGCGCTGGCGCAGCGGCCGGGCTTCGTGAAGTCGCGCGACCAGCTGATGGACACCGCGTACCAGGACGATGTCTACGTCGACGACCGCACCATCGACAGCCATATCAAGCGCCTGCGCAAGAAGTTTCGCGCCGTCGACGGCGACTTCAAGGGGATCGAGACGCTGTATGGCGTCGGATACCGCTTCAACGAGGCCTGAGCCCGTCGCGCCCCGGGCGGCGCGCTGGTGGTTCAGCCTGGCGCCGCGCATCCTTGCGGTCAACGGCTTCGCGCTGGTCGCGCTGGCGCTGGCGGTCATCTATCTCGACAGCTTTCGCGAGCGGCTGATCGAGCAGCGGCGCGGCGAGCTGCGCACCCAGGTCGCGCTGATCGGCGACCTGATCGCGGCGTCGCCGCCGGCGGCGCAGGCGGCGGTCGCGGCGCGCTACGGCGAGGCCGGTGGCACGCGCCTGCGCCTCTACGATCGCAACGGACGGCTGATCAGCGACAGCTGGACCGCAACGGGGCCGACGTTCGAACTCGTCGACCCCAAGACCGAGCCTTTCAAGCGCGATGTCGCGCGCGCCCTCGACATCGTCATCGAGGGCTTCGGATCAGGGCCCGACCTGGCCGACTATGTCGAGCCGCGCCGCGACAGTGCCGCCGCCTGGCCTGAGGTCCGCGAGGCCTTGCAAGGCCGCGTCGCCGACCGCCTCCGCCGCGCCCCCGACCGCACCGTGATCATCACCACCGCCGCGCCCGCCGGCCCCGGGACCGCGCTGCAGCTGACCTTCGACACGCGCGACATCACCAAGCTGGTGCGGCGCGAGCGCAGCACGTTGGGGCTGGTCTTCCTGGGTGTGCTGGCGCTCAGCCTGGTGTTCTCCAACTTCCTTGCCAACACCATCGTGCGGCCGCTGCGCCTGCTCGCGGCGTCGGCGCAGCGGGTGCGGCTGGGGCGCGCCCGCGAGGTCACCGTGCCGCGCTTCGCCACCCGCCGCGACGAGATCGGCCAGCTGGCGCGCGCGCTGAGCGACATGACCAATGCGCTGCGGGCGCGCATCGACGCCACCGAGGCTTTTGCCGCCGATGTCGCGCACGAGATCAAGAACCCGCTCGCCTCGCTGCGCAGTGCAGTCGATGCGCTCGAAGAGGCACGCAACAAGACCCAGACCGGCCAGCTGCTCGCCGTCATCCGTGACGACGTGGCGCGCATCGCCCGGCTGATCACCGACATCAGCGATGCTAGCCGCCTCGATGCCGAGCTGTCGCGGACGCGGTTCGAGCGCATCGACTTCGGCGAGCTCGCGGGCGGGCTGGTGCGCGCCTACGACACCGCCGGACTGCCGCGCGGCGTCCAGCTTGCCTATGCCCGGCCCGAGGCGGCGACCTGCTTCGTGATGGGGGAGGGCGACCGGCTGGAGCAGGTGGTGCGCAACCTGGTCGACAACGCGATCTCCTTCTCGCCCGACGGTGGGCTCGTGGTGGTCACCGTCGTCCATGCCGAGGATCATGTGCTGCTGCGCGTCGACGACGCGGGGCCGGGCATCCCGCCCGCCAACCGCGACGACGTGTTCCGCCGCTTCTATACCGAGCGGCCCGAGGCCGAGGACTTCGGGCGGCATTCGGGGCTGGGGCTCGCCATCGTCCGCACCATCGTCGAGGCGCACGACGGCCATGTCGAGGTCGACGATGTCGAGAGCGGCGGCGGCGCGCGCTTCCTCGTCCACCTGCCGGCCGCATGATCCGCGTCCATGCCACTGCAGTCGCGCGGGGCCAGCGCGCGGTGCTGCTGCTGGGGCCGCCGGGCAGCGGCAAGTCCGACCTCGCGCTGCGCCTGATCGACCGCGGCTGGACACTGATCGCCGACGATCAGGTCGAGCTGCGCCGCGACGGCAACCGTCTGCTCGCCGCGTGCCCGCCGACGATCGCCGGGATGATCGAGATGCGCGGCGTCGGGCTGGTCACGCGGCGGGCCACGGGCGACGTGCCGGTGGCGCTCGCCTTCGATCTGACCGCGGTGCCCGAACGCCTGCCCGAGCCGCAGGCGCGCGCCATCGGCGGGGTCGCGCTGCCCTGCCTGGCGCTCGCGCCCTTCGAGGCGAGCGCGCCGCTGAAGGTCGAAGCCGCTTTGACGCGGTGGGGAGTCGCGCTAGATACCCCGCCCGTGCCCGCCGAAGCGCCTCCGTCCGTCGACTCCGCCCCCGTGCTGGTGGTCAGCGGTCTGTCGGGTGCGGGCAAGTCGACCGCGCTGCACGCGCTGGAGGACCTGGGGTTCGAGGTCGTCGACAACCTTCCGCTGGCGCTGTTCGACCGGCTGCTCGAGGCTGGGCCCGACACCAAGACCCCGCCGCGCCGCCTGGCACTGGGCATCGATTCGCGCACGCGCGGCTTCGATGCCGACGCGATCGTCGCACGGCTTGCGGCGCTGCGCGAGGAGGGCGTCGACGTCCGCCTGCTGTTCCTCGACTGCGGCAGCGACGACGAGCTGACGCGCCGCTTCTCCGAGACGCGCCGTCGCCACCCCCTCGCGCTCGACCGGCCCGCCGCCGACGGCATCGCCGCCGAGCGCACCCTGCTGGGTCCCTTGCGCCGCTGGGCCGACGTGGTGGTCGACACGTCCGACTTCCGCGCCGCCGACCTGCGGCAGCACATCGCCGACCGCTTTGACGCGGGCGCCGGCCATGCCCCGACGCTGACCATATTGTCGTTCGGTTTCGCGCGCGGCCTGCCGCGCGATGCCGACCTGGTGTTCGACATGCGCTTCCTGAGCAACCCGCACTGGAACCTGGCGCTGCGCCCGCTGACCGGCGAGGACGCTGCGGTCGCCGACCATATCCGCGCCGACCCGGCGTTCCAGCCGGCATTCGACCGCATCGTCGACCTGCTGCTGACCCTGCTTCCCGGCTATGTCCGCGAGGGCAAGGCGTACCTGACGGTGGCGCTCGGCTGCACCGGCGGGCGGCACCGCTCGGTGTTCGTGGCGCGCGGCGTGGCGGAGCGCTTGACGGCGGCGGGCTATGCGCCGCACGTCATCCACCGCGACAAGACCGACGTGATCCTTCCCGCCGTCGAGACCGACCCCCAGCTGGAGCTCGCCACCGCATGATCGGACTTGTGCTGGTCACGCACGGCCGCCTGGCGGTCGAGTTCGTCGCGGCGATGGAGCATGTCGTCGGGCCGCAGGAGCGGATCGTCGCGGTCTGCATCGGCCCCGACGACGATATGGAGGTGCGGCGCGCCGACATCCGCCAGGCGGTGCTCGACGTCGACACCGGCAAGGGCGTCATCCTGCTGACCGACATGTTCGGCGGCACCCCGTCGAACCTCGCGATCTCGCTGATGGGCAGCGGCCCCGTGGAGGTCATCGCCGGCATCAACCTGCCGATGCTGATCCGCCTCGCCAGCGTCCGCAAGACCTGCCCGCTGGGCGAGGCCGTCGTCGCGGCGCAGGAAGCGGGGCGCAAGTATATCTCGGTCGCTTCCAAGATCCTCGGCGAGGCGGCCTGAGTGGCGGGTCCGGTCAACGTCACCATCGTCAACCGCCGCGGGTTGCACGCCCGGGCGAGCGCGCGCTTCGTCACGCTCGCGTCGACCTTCGACGCGGTGGTCACCGTCTGCAAGGACGGGTCGAGCGTCACCGGCACCTCGATCATGGGGCTGATGATGCTCGCCGCCGCGACCGGCGACACGGTCGAGATCGCCGCCACCGGCGCACAGGCCGACGAGGCGCTCGCGGCGCTCGTCACGCTGGTCGAGACCAAGTTCGGCGAGGACTGACCCGCGCGAAGATGAACAAGTAAGCGAATTTGACGGTCGCGAACGCTATTTCGGCTTGTTTTACTTCGTCGATCGGCTCTTCGCGGCTCTTAAGTTCGTCATCCCCGCGAAGGCGGGGACCCAAGGTCACGGCGCGTGGGCGTTGCTCGGTGCCCTATGGTCGCGATTGTGACTTTGGGTCCCCGCCTACGCGGGGATGACGACCCATTTTCGCAAAAAACCTGCTCGCCCTAAATTTACACTAAAGTCACGCCCACCTCACCGGCCAACTATTAACCGATACGGTTCGTAAAGTCAAGCCAGATCAGGCGACCGCGAAGCTGAGCAACCGCTCCGGTGTCGCGACGAGTGCCTGCAGCGGCCGCCCGATGGCGCGGGCGAGTGCCGGGTCACCGACGTCGAGGCCGCCGGTCAGGGCGCCGAACGCCGGCAGCACGATCTTCGTCGGGGTCACCGCGAAGCAGCGCCGCGCGATGCCGCGGCCGCGCACCGTAAGCCGCAGCTTGGGGTGGTAGTGCCCCGAAATCTCGGGCGTCGGGTCGTGCGGGATCGCCTCGTGGCGCAGCGCGATGCCCTGCACGTGGCATTCGGCCATCACCCGCCCGCCGAGCGACCGCGCCGCCTCGTGGTCGTGGTTGCCGGTGATCCACACCCAGTCGAGCCCGCGCGTCAGCTGCATCAGCGCGGCACGCGGACCGTCCCCCAGCCGCGCCGGCCCGCCCGCATCGTGGAAGCTGTCGCCAAGGCACCAGACCCGCGCCGCGCCCGACGCCTCGATCGAGTCGATCAGGCAGTTGAGCGTGTCGACGCTGTCGTAGGGGGGCAGGAACTGCTGCCGCGTCGCGTACCAGCTCGCCTTCTCGAAGTGTAGGTCGGCGACGAGCAGCGCCTGCTGCGCCGCCCAGAACAGCCCGCCGCACGGCATCGGGCGAAAGGTTTCGCCGGCGAACGAAAAGGCAACGGCGGACATGTGCGCGGTATAGCGCGGAGACGGCGCGGGGCAAGGCTTCGCATCGTCACGGGGCCGAAATGTGTCGGAATATTTTACAGATCGCATGACCGTAACTGCCCGTAACGAACTGCTGCGGTCTGGCACGGCTGTTGCATCGGATTTTCAGAGGGCGATCGCCGCCGTTGCGTCATAAGGATCTTCAGATGCGTATGCTGCCCCGTCTCGCGAGCGTTCTGGTGCTTGCCACCACGGCTACTTTCGGCATCGCCGCACCGGCACCGTCCTCGGTCGCGTCTACAATGTCTCGCTCGACTATACCGTCAACGGCGCCGGCAGCGCCGACGTGAGCGTCAACGGTGGATCGATCGGCGGTGTCGTCGGCACCGGTGCATGGCAGACCTTCACGACCAGCTTCGTCGGCACAGGCAGCGCCGTGACCTTCGCGATTACCGCGACGGGCGGCGGCAACAGCGGCGGCGTCGTCCTCGACAACATCTCGGTCACCGCGGTCCCGGAGCCGGCGACCTGGGGCCTGATGATCGCCGGTTTCGGTATGGTCGGCTTCACCGCCCGCCGCCGCGCCGCGCTCGCCGCCTAAGAATTCGTCACAACAGCGCCGTCGGACGTTACGGTCCGGCGGCGTTTTGCTGTCCGGTATTAGGCCGGATTGTGCACCTTCAGAAACGCCTCCATCGCCTCCAAAAACTGCAGCCGGTCCTCGGCGCGGCTGAAATGATGGTCGGCGAGTGGCTGCTCGATGTAGGTCACGTCCTTGCCCAGTTTCCGGAGGCGGCTCGCCATCGCCCGCGACTGGTCGACCGGCACGCGCTTGTCGAGCTTGCCGTGGACGAGCAGCAGGGGCAGCGATACCTGTTCGGGATAGTTGAGCGGGGACACGAGCCGCAGGTCGGGCGCCTGGCGCGCCAGCCAGTCGGACCTGACCCCGCCCAGCAGGAACTGGCTGTCATAGCGGCGCAGGCGGGGCAGGTCGGAGACGCCGGCGTAGGAGACCGCGCACCGGTACGGCTTGCCGCCGCGCTGGGCGGCGCGCATCGCCGCATAGCCGCCGTACGAGGCGCCGACGATGCACGCGCGTGCCGCATCGGCAACGCCTTCGCGTCCCGCCCAGGCGACGGCGTCGTCGAGGTCGTCCTGCATGGCGAGGCCCCACTGCCCCTCGCCAAGCTGCGTGAACGCCGTGCCGAAACCCGAAGAGCCGCGATAGTTCGGCTGGATGACGACATAGCCGCGGTCGGCGAGGAACTGCGCCCACCAGTCCCAGCCCTCGGTGTCGCGCGCGAACGGGCCGCCGTGCGGCATGACGATCAGTGGCGCCCTGGCCGGCTTGCCGACGGGCTCGGTCACCACCGCGCTGATCGAGACGCCGTCGCGTGCGGTGTAGCGGACGGTGCGGACCGGGTGCAGCGGCTTCTTGAACTTCATCGCAACATGACCGATCGGCCGCATCACCCCCTCGCCGCGGTCCATGGCGTAATAGCGCCCCGGCTCGGCAGGCGTGCCGACGTGGATGATCAGGCGCTGCTGGTTGCGGCTCATCGAGATGACGGTGGCGTGCCGCCCCGCGCCGACCGACTTGTCGACCTCGGCCTGCAGGGTGGCGAGGTCGGGGTCGGTCCAGCGGATCTCGGGACGCGTCGTCTCGACGGCGACGCCCAGCAGCCTGGCCTCGCCGCGCGCGACGGTCACCCTCGCCAGGTCATAGTCCGGCACGCCGATCACCGGCTTGCCGAGCGTCTGGGTGGTCAGGTCGAATTCGTAGAGGGTGGTGAAGCCCTTGTCGTCGTCGTGAAAGGCGAGCGCCTTGCCGGGTTCGGGCAGGAACAGCGCCGGCGCGGTCAGCGTCGTCCGCTTGCGCGTGTCGGCGCGGTCGATGGTGCGGAACCCCTCGCTGGGCTGGGCGCGGTACAACAGGCGCGACGAGCGCCCGTCGGCGAGATAGCCGATGCCCATGCGCACGACGCCCTGCGGATCGGCGAACCAGTTGGAGACGCCGTTGACCGGCCGCACGACGGTGCGCTGCGTGCCCTTGGCAAGGTCGAACTCGACCACCGACGGGTAGAAGCCGGGGTCGTCGAAGTAGATCGACTGCTGCGCCGCGAGCAGCAGCCGCGGCGTCTCGCCGGTCGCGGTCGACGTCCACAGCACGTCGTCGGCGTTCTGGCCGGTGCCGCCGCGAGGTTCGAGCATGCGGATCGTCTTGGTATCGGCACTGACCGCGACGGCGCGGCGGAAGTACCAGTCCTCGCTCGCGATCGGCTTGGTATCGCCGACTCCGACGACCAGCCAGTTGTCGTCGACCCAGCGCCACCAGTTGAGGTCGAGGCTGCCGACTCTCGACAAGCGCGGCGCACTGCCGTCGAGCGGCACCACCGCGAAGATGAATTCCCCTTTGACCGCGAGCTTGGCGGCATAATTCTTGCCGTCGGGCGACAGCACCGGCCCTTCGATGAACGGTAGTTCGGCGAAATCGGCGGCCGGCCGGGGTGCGGCGGCGGCCGGGGCGGACGCGACCGCGGCGAGCAGCCACGCCAAGATCCGCCAGCGCGATGCGAACACGATGATCCCCCGAATGCCCCGGACGCGAGCGTATCAGCGACGCCCGGGCCCGGCTAGCCGGGTAGCAGCGCCATCTCCGCAGGCAGCGGCATCGCCTCCGCCGCCAGTGCGCTCGCCTCGAGCAGCAGTGCATCGTCGGCGCGGCCGAAAACCCGCTCGCGCCCCGCCTCGAGCAGCACCGGGACCGCGAGCGGCGACACGCGGTCGAGCGACATGTGGACCATGCTCGCCTGCGCGCGGTCGAGCAGGCCGGCGAGGCGCTCGACCTCGGTCAGTTTCGAACGCGCGTCGGTCCAGGCGGCGGTGAGGAGCAGGTGGTCGGGCTCGTGGCGGCGCAGCACGTCGTAGATCAGGTCGCTGGAGAAGGTGACCTGCTTGCCGGTCTTGTGCTGTCCCGGCTGCTGCCGGTCGATCAGGCCGGCGATGATCGCGACCTCGCGGAAGGCGCGGCGGAGGAAGGGCGACGCGGCGATCCATTCGGCGAGTTCCTCCTCGAAGATGTCGGGGGAGAACAAAGGCTTCGGGTCGCGGACTTCGCGCAGGGACCAGACCGCGACCATGTAGTCGCTGCCGACGAAACCGAGCGGCTCCAACCCCGCCGCCTCCATGCGCTGGGTCAGCAGCATGCCGAGCGTCTGGTGCGCGTTGCGGCCTTCGAAGCCGTAGGCGACCATGTACCAGCGGCCTTCGCGGAAGAAGGTCTCGACGAGCAGATCGTCGAGCCCGGGAAGCGCCGAGCGGACGCGCTGCCAGTCGAGCCATTCGTGAACGTCGTCGGGCATGCCGCCCCAGCGATGCGGCGCGTTGAACAGTTCGCGGACCCGGCGCGCGAGGTTGGTCGACAGCGGCATCCGCCCGCCGACATAGGTCGGCACCCGCGGGTCGCCGCGCGACAGCTTGACGTGCATGTCGGGGCCGTCCAACCCCGTCACCGCGATCACCTGGCCGGCGAACATGAAGCTGTCGCCAATGCGCAGCTGCGACGCGAACCACTCCTCGACCTTGCCGAGCGAGCGTCCGTTGCGCCCGAACTTGACGTTCAAGGCGGCCGCCTCGACGATCGTCCCGGCGTTGAGGCGATGCTGCGCCGACATGCGCGGGTGGGTGACGCGGTACAGCCCGTCGGGCCCTTGCGTCAGGCGCTTGTAGCGGTCGTAGGCGCGCAAGCTGTAGCCGCCGGTGGCGACGAAGCCGATGACGCGGTCGAACTCGGCACGCTTGAGGCCGGCATAGGGCGCGCTCGACCGGATCTCGCGGTACAGTGCGTCGGCGTCGAAGGGGGCGGCACTGGCGCACGCCATGATGTGCTGCGCCAGCACGTCGAGCCCGCCGGGGCGAAAGCGGTCGACGTCGAGCTCGTGCGCCTCGACGGCGTCGCGCGCAGCGAGGCTTTCGAGATATTCGAAGCGGTTGCCGGGCACGACGACGGCGCGGCTGACCTCGTCCATGCGGTGGTTGGCGCGGCCGATGCGCTGGAGCAGGCGCGAGCTGCCCTTCGGCGCGCCCATCTGGACGACGAGATCGACGTCGCCCCAGTCGATTCCGAGGTCGAGGCTGGCGGTCGCGACGATGGCGCGCAGGCGGCCCGACGCCATCGCCGCCTCGACCTTGCGCCGCGCCTCGGGGCTCAATGACCCGTGGTGGATGCCGATCGGCAGCGCGTCGTCGTTCTCCGCCCACAGGTCGCGGAACACCAGCTCGGCGACCGCGCGCGTGTTGACGAAGACGATCGTCAGCCGCGCCGACCCGATGAGCTTGATGACTTCCTTCGCGGCGTAGCGGCCGTTGTGCCCGGCCCAGGGGATGCGTCCCTCGGGCACGAGGATGTCGACATGCGGCTCGGCGCCGGGATCGCCCTGGACGCGGGTCACGCTGTCGGCGTCGGCGTCGGGGGCGAGCCAGCCCTGGTACGCCTCGGGGTCGGCGATGGTGGCGCTGAGGCCCACACGGCGCAGGTCGGGGCACAGCGCTTGCAGCCGCGCCATCGCGAGGTTGAGCTGGTCGCCGCGCTTGGTGGTCGCAAACGCGTGGACCTCGTCGACGATGATCGTGCGCACGCTCGACAGCATGCGCGCGGCGTCGGGGTAGGAGATCAGCAGGCTGAGCGATTCGGGCGTGGTCAGCAGCATCTGCGGCGGGCGCTCGCGCTGGCGGGCCTTGCGATCCGACGGCGTGTCGCCGGTGCGGGTCTCAACGCGGATGTCGAGGCCCATCTCGGCGATCGGGGCGAGCAGGTTGCGCTGCACGTCGACCGCCAGCGCCTTGAGCGGCGAGACATAGAGGGTGTGCAGCCCCTCCTGCGGGGTCTCGATCAGCTCGATCAGGCTGGGCAGGAACCCCGCGAGGGTCTTGCCCGATCCCGTCGGCGCGACGAGCAGCGCGTGGCTGCCCGCGCGCGCGGCGGCGAGCATCTCGAGCTGGTGGCGGCGGACGGCCCAGCCCTTGGCGGCGAACCAGTCGGTGATCTGGGGGGGAAGTGGCGGCACTGCCTCGATATAGTGATGACAAGCGGAAAGATTTAGCTCCGGCTCGCGTTGGGACGGGAACAGCGACATCGGAGAACGGATATGAGCGGCACGGCACTCGTCGTCGGCGCGAGCGGCATCGTCGGCAGCGCGACCACTGCGCTGCTGCTCGAACAGGGCTGGACGGTCCACGGCCTCGCGCGGCGGCCGGTCGATCAGGCGGGCGTGCTGCCGGTGGCCGCCGACCTGCAGGACGCGGGCGCGACCGCGGCGGCGCTGGCCGGGCTGCGCCCCGATGCGGTGTTCGTCACGACCTGGCTGCGGCAGGACAGCGAGGCGGAGAATATTCGCGTCAATTCGGCGATGGTGCGCAACCTGCTCGACGGGCTGCGGGGCAGCGGCACCGCCCATGTCGCGTTGGTCACCGGGCTCAAGCACTACCTCGGGCCGTTCGAGGCATACGGCAAGGGTGCGCTGCCGCAGACGCCGTTCCGCGAGGAACAGGGGCGGCTCGACGTCGAGAATTTTTATTACGCGCAGGAGGACGAGGTGTTTTCGGCGGCGAAGCGTGACGGCTTCGGCTGGAGCGTCCACCGCCCGCACACGGTGATCGGCAAGGCGGTCGGCAACGCGATGAACATGGGCACGACGCTCGCGGTCTATGCCGTGCTGTGCCGCGAGGCCGGGCGGCCGTTCGTCTTTCCGGGATCGGCGGCGCAGTGGGACGGGCTGACCGACATGACCGACGCGCGTCAGCTCGCGAAGCATCTGCTATGGGCCGCGACGACGCCTGCCGCGCGCGATGAGGCGTTCAACGTCGTCAACGGCGACGTCTTCCGCTGGAGCTGGATGTGGGAGCGCATCGCCGGCTGGTTCGGCGTCGAGGCGGCGCCGTTCGACGGCGTGGTCCGGCCGCTCGAACAGCAGATGGCGAACGATGCCTCGCTGTGGCGCGAGATCGCCGAGCGCGAGGGGCTGGCCGAGCCCGACCTGTCGCGCCTCGCCTCGGCCTGGCACACCGACGCCGACCTGGGGCGACCGATCGAGGTGGTTACCGACATGTCGAAGAGCCGCCGGCTGGGCTTCACCGCCTATCAGTCGACCGATCATGCCTTCTATGACCTGTTCGAGCAGCTGCGCGCCGACCGGCTGATCCCCTGAAGCGTCAGGCCCTGAGTGCGGGCGCCAGCGCGAGGGTCAGCGCAACGACCGCCGCCATCCAGAAATAGACGACCGCCGGGAACAGCAAAGTCGCGAGGATGGGCCGCGTCGCTGCGTAGAGCAGGCTGGCGCCCGGCACGACGGCGCGCACGTGGCGCGCGGTGTGGATGCACAGCAGCAGCCAGACCGGGGTCGAGAACAACGGGCTCGCGGCTACCCCCGGCGCGACGATGCGGACGACGGTATAGACGCCCGCCAGCGCCATGATCGTCACCGTCTCGACGCACGCGACGATCAGCGCGTCGTGCCGCGAGATGCGCCGCCACGGGGCGAGCACCAGGACGCCGGGGATCAGGAACAGCAGGGGCCACATCGCAGCGAGCCATGACCCGACCTGCTTGACCCGGCCGCCGAATGCCGCCGGGTCGCCCGCCGCTTCGGCCGCTGCAGCCGGGAACCAGCGCTTCAGGAAGGGCAGCGCGTCGAGGACATTGCCGAGTGCTGCGGTGTCGGCCTGCTCGGCCGCATGGCTGCCGGTCGCGCCCGCGGCGATCACCGCGACCGTCGCCGCAAGTGCACTGACCACCGACAGCAGCGCGACGGGGGAGACGAGATTGTGACGGTCGCCCGCGCACCAGCGGCGGGACAATGTCTGCGGCGCGGCGATCGCCAGCCACGCGGTGTGCGCCAGCGGCCGCAGGTTCTGCATCCTCAGGCCGAGCAGGTCGCGCGCGACGGCGGTCTCGCTCGCCTCGACCTCGAGCGGCTTGCCGCATGCCGAGCAGAAACGCCCGCTCGCCGGGGCGCGGCAATAGGGACAGGTCGTCAGGACAGCTGCTTCGGACAGGGCACCGGCCCGAACAGCTTCGCCGCACCGGTCAGCGGGAAGGACATCGGCGCGCCGGGCCCGTACTTGACCGTCAGCGTGCCGCGGCCGGTCCCGAGCATCTGCCACAAGGCCCGGAAGCGCGGGGCGACGGCGACGCTGCCATAGCTGACCGAGCCGCCGGCATCAGTGAACATCCTGACCTCGCGCGTGCCGACACGGAAGGTGACGGGCTCGGCCTTCGCCGGCGTAAAGCCCGCGCGCCGCACGCTGACCGACACGCTGCCCGGCGCGACCCCGCTCTCGGCGCACGACAATGCGACGCTGCTCCCGCCCTCGGCAAACGATCCGGCGCTGTATTCGGCGATGCCCTGGTTGAAGGCGAAGTTCCACGCCGCCGCCTCGGCGGCTGTGGCGGTCGCAGCGAGCCCAGCTGCGAGCAGGAGAGCCGCCCGCATCAGCGCAGCGCCACGCTGCCGAGATAGTTGCGCGCGAACTGCGCCTCCGCCGGCATGGTCATATAGGCGGTCATGTACTGCACCAGCGCCATGTCGGGGCCGACGGGCAGGGCGCGCGCGAACACGGTCTCCGCCTTGCCGGTCTTGGGATGGCGCGAGCAGTCGATGCGGATGCCGCCGGCTGCCTTGCCCATCGGCACCGGCGTCGCGATGCTGCCCGGGCAGGTCGCGACATAGCGCTTGGCGAACAGCGCGACGAAGTTGGCGCTCGGCATCGTCCCCGCGCCGGGGGTCGTCATCAGGGTGATCATCTTGTCGAACTTCTGAACGGTCTGGCCGACCGGAACCAGCTCGACGAGCACGGCGCGCCCCGATCGCTGCTGATGCCCGATCTGGAAGCCCTTGACCTGCGGGAGCGCGATATCGAGCGCCGCGGCAGGGGAGGCCGCGACCGCGGCGAGGAGGAGAAGGGCACGCTGAAACTGCATCATGAACGCCTACTAACCAAGGTCGATATGTATTTCAGCAGCTTAGTCGTTACGCTAGGCAGTGTCGAGGAAGCAGGGAGACATCGGATGATCGACGGCCTCGGCTTTGGGATGGCGCTGCAGTTCAAGCCCGACGGGAAGGGCGGCTATCTGTACCGCCGCGACCAGATCGGCGCCGCCATTCCGGCCACCACGGCTGAGCGCGACGGCTATGTCCGCTGGATGGGCTGGATGGTGGTGCTCGGCTTCTTTCTCTATTTCGGCGGCATGATCGGCCTGGCATGGCTCGCCGACCGCTTTGTCACCAGCGACAGCGATGCCGTCGGGGTCGCTGGCGCGGTGGTGATGGCGACGATCACGATGGGCGGCCTGTATCTCTTCCTGCGCTGGGCGAGCCATGCGCCGGCGCGTGCGTTCGCCGGGCGGCCCGAGGTCGAGCCGGGAAAGTCGCGGAAACAGGTGTTCGGCCGGCGCATCGGCCGCATGAGCTATGGCAAGCTGTTCTTGGTCGTCGCTGCCCTCGCGGGAGCGCTGGTGTTCCGCACGGACTTCAGCGTCGAGCAGGTGGCACTCGCGATCGGCTTGCCGGCAGTCGTGGGCCTGGGGTTCGCGATCATGAAGTGGCGGATCGAAGCGGACTGACGGGCAAAGTCAGCGCGCGTCGGCCTGCTCGCGATTGAACCCCGGGTTGCCGCCGGGCTGCGCCAGCATCGAATAGCGCGTCGCCAGATCGCGATGTATCTCGGCGATCTGCGGGCTTGCGGCAGCGTCGGCGAGCCGGCGCTGAACCTCGCTGCGGTGTTGATAATAGGTCGGCGAGTTGTCGATCATGGCGCATCTCCCACTTGCACCATCACGATAACCCGGACTCGACCGAGTCTATCGAACATATATCAATCGATATTGCGCAAAAATCGTACGCAGGCGCAACTATCTTGAAGGTCAGCGCGTTTTCAGGTCATTACGCAGGCTGGAACTGATCGATGATAACAGGGCCAATGACTTGGCCAGCGTCTCTGGTGAATCCCCCAGGTCTCCAGCCAGATCGCTTTTCACTTCGACAGCGATGTCGACCAATTGGATTGCCTCTTCAATCGAGAACACCGAGCGCTCGATCAGGCCATGCAAAACGCTTTCGACCAGGAATAGTGCCGCCTGGCCATAGGCATCGGGCTCACGTGCGTCGTTGGCGGCACGCGGCGTGCCGTTGTCGTTCGAAAATGCGTCGGTCATATCGGCTCCGGTCGGGCAAGAGCGCATCGCGTCTCTCTGTCGCCGGCGCCTGACTCTCAGGCCACCGACGTGCTGCGTTCTAAGAGAAATTTCGCCTGTCACAACGACATATGTCAACTTTGAACAATAACTTTGAACAATGTTATCTTGGACTTCAATGTGGGAGGGTCGATCATGGCCAACCGGTTCATCGATAAGCTGGAGGCATTCGGCCCCCTGAGCGCCCAGGCTGTCGCCGCGCTCGCCAAGGCGACATCGCGTCCCCGCAAGATGCCCGCCAAGCACGACCTGATCCGCGAGGGCGACCGGCCTGGCCCGGTGTTCGTCATGCTCGAAGGCTGGGCCTATCGCTACAAGGTGCTGCCGAGCGGCACGCGCCAGGTGCTCGCCTATCTGATGCCGGGTGATTGCTGCGACCTCCACATCGGTCTGCTCGCCGAGATGGACCACAGCATCCAGACGATCACCCCTTCGCTCGTCGCAATGGTCGGGCGCCCCGAGATGGATACGCTGCTCGACGAGCATCGCGGTATCGCCAAGGCGATGTACACGGCGCAGCTGGTCGACGAGGGCATCATGCGCGCCTGGATCACCAGCATGGGCAGGCGGGCCAGTATCGAGCGCGTCGCGCATCTGATGTGCGAGCTGTACCTGCGCGCGCGCAACATCGGACTGGCCGACGGCGAAACCTTCGCGCTGCCGCTGTCGCAGC
This sequence comes from Glacieibacterium frigidum, assembly GCF_007097155.1. Lineage (GTDB taxonomy): Bacteria > Pseudomonadota > Alphaproteobacteria > Sphingomonadales > Sphingomonadaceae > Glacieibacterium > Glacieibacterium frigidum. Next base: position 302,807 of record NZ_VJWA01000002.1, on the reverse strand, counting down.
TGCTGCTCGCCGACTCGCTCGGCATGACGCCGGTGCACCTCAACCGCGTGCTCAAGGAGCTGCGCGTCGCCGGCGCGATGACGCTGGCGCGCGGTAGCCTGATCATCGCCGACCCGGGCAAGCTGATCCAGATCGCCGGCTTCGACGCGAACTATCTGCACCGGCGGCTACGCCAGGCGGCCTGAGCCTCGCCTTCCCGCGCGACGACCCTATATTGTTGCAATGCCCGCAGGATCCTGGCTCCAGCCCCACCCCGAGGGCATCTATGTCGCGCCCGGCGACTTCTGGATCGATCCGTCGACGCCGAAGCCCGCGGCGCTGATCACCCACGGCCACGCCGACCATGCGCGGGGCGGCCACGGCAAGGTGATGGCGACGCCCGCGACGCTGGCGATCATGGACGTGCGCTACGGCCAGCAGACCGCGCAGCCCGCCGCGTACGGCGAGACCCACCGCATCGGCGACGTCACCGCGCGCTTCGTGCCCGCGGGCCATGTGCTCGGATCGGCGCAGATCGTGCTCGAGCACAAGGGCGAGCGCATCGTCGTGTCGGGCGACTACAAGCGCCGCCCCGACCCGACCTGTGCGGGGTTCGAGCCCGTGCCGTGCGACATATTCGTGACCGAGGCGACCTTCGGCCTGCCGGTGTTCCGCCACCCGCCGACGACGGGCGAGGCGGCGAAGGTTCTGACCGCGCTCGCCGCCAACCCCGAACGCTGCGTGCTGATCGGGGCCTACGCGCTCGGCAAGGCGCAGCGGGTCATCGCCGAGTTGCGCGCGCTGGGGCACGATGCGCCGATCTACATCCACGGTGCGCTGCAGCGGCTGTGCGACCTGTACGTGCAGCTCGGCGTCGACCTCGGCGATCTGCGGCCCGCGGCGGGGATGAAGCCCGCCGAGCTGAAGGGCATGGTGGTGATGAGCCCGCCATCGGCCCTCAACGACCGCTGGAGCCGCCGCCTGCCCGAGCCGATCACCGCGATGGCGTCGGGCTGGATGCGCGTCCGCCAGCGCGCGGTGCAGCGCCAGGTCGAACTGCCGCTGATCATCTCCGACCACGCCGACTGGGGCGAGCTGACCGACACCTGCGTCGAACTCGCGCCGTCCGAAGTCTGGGTGACGCACGGCCGCGAGGAGGCGCTGGTGCACTGGTGCCAGTCGCGCCAGATGCGCGCGCGGGCGCTTGATCTGGTGGGTCTGGACGACGAGGATGACTAGAGCAGGTCGTCATCCCGGCGGACGCCGGGACCCATCTCTCAAACTCCGGTGATGGGTCCCAGCTTTCGCCGGGATGACGATTAAACCACGCAGCCCCTCACTTCTCCCTGAAGGCGTTGTCCTTCAGCTTCGACACCGGGGTCATAAGGTAGCTGAGGACCGAGCGCTTGTGGCCGAGCACGTCGACCTGCGCGATCATGCCCGCGCCGATCGGCAGCTTGCGCCCGTCCTGGTCCTTCAGCGCTGCATCTTTGGTGCGGATGCGGATGGTGAAGTGCGATTCGCCCGTGCGCTCGTTGACGATCGCGTCGGGGGAGATGCGCTCGACGACGCCCTCAAGCTGGCCGTAGACCGAATAATCATAGGCGGTCAGCTTTACCGACGCGCGCTGGCCGGGGTGGATGAAGGCGATGTCGGCGGGCTTGACGTCGGCCTCGACGACCAGCGCGTCGTCCAGCGGCACGATCTCGACGATCGGCTCGCCGGGGCGCACCGTGCCGCCGACGGTCGCGACCAGTACGCGGTTGATCGTGCCGGCGATCGGCGCGCGGACCTCGGTGCGGGTCAGCCGGTCTTGCAGCGCGGGCAGCGTCACGCCCTGGCCCGCGAGCTCGGCGCGGGTCGCGGTCAGCTGCTCGACCGCCTGCGCGCGGTAGCGTTCGCGGACCGCGCGTAGGCCCGACTGGGCCTCGGCTACCGCCGAACGCGCGCGGCGGATGGCGAGCGCGGTGCCCTGCGCGGCGCCGCGGGCCTGCGACTGCGCGGTCTGCGCGCGCATCAGCTCGATCTGCGGCTCGATGCCCTTCTCGACGAGCGGCTGGATCATCGCGACCTCGCGGTCGGCCTGGGTGGCGCCCTGCGCGCGGGTCGCTGCCTCGACCTCGGCCTGGCCCAGCGCGCGCGATGCCTGGTCGAGCTTGGCCTGCTCGACGCTTGTGGCGGACGCGATTTCGGCGAGACGCGCCGAATAGAGCGAGCGCTCGGTGGCGACGAGCTGCGGTGCGCTCGCGGTGAGTGCGGCCGGGAAGACGGGCGCGCGGCCCGACACCTCGGCCTGCAACCGCGCGGCGCGGGCGACGAGCGCCTTGTAGGTCTCGCTGGTCTTGCCGAACTCGGCGGTGAACTGCGTGCTGTCCAACTGGACGAGAGGCTGGCCAGCCTTCACCGTCGCTCCGGCGCGGACGAGGATCGCCTTGACCACCCCGCCTTCGAGGTTGGAGACGATCTGCAGCTGGCGGCTGGGGATGACCCGCCCCTGCGCGGTCGCGACCTCGTCGACCTTGGCGAGTGCCGCCCAGATCAGCAGTGCTGCGGTCATCGCGGCGATCGTCCACAGCAGGATCTTGGAAACGCGCGAGGCGTCGATCTCGTCGGGGACAGTGTCGAGCGTGGCGGCGAAGGTCATGGCTCTGCCCCTAGTTCACGGCGACCGACTTGAGCACGTCGTCGCGCGGACCCGCGGCGACGATCTTGCCCTTGTCGAGGATGATGATGCGGTCGACGAGCCGCAGCATCGACTGGCGGTGCGTGACCAGCACGACGGTCTTGCCGCGCAGCTCGGGCTCGAGGCGGGCGATCAACGCATTTTCGGACTGGATGTCCATCGCGCTGGTTGGCTCGTCGAACAGCAGGATCGGGCGTTCGTGGGCCAGCGCTCGCGCAATCGCGATGCTCTGCCGCTGCCCGCCCGACAGACCTTCGCCGCGGTCGGCGAGGCGGAGGTCGTAGCCGTTGGGCACCTGGCCGATGAAGTCGTGCGTGCCGCTCAGCTTCGCCGCGCGCAGCACCGCGGCGTCGTCGACCGACGGCTCGCCCAGGCTGATGTTCTCGCGCACCGAGCCCGTCAGCAGGAACACGTCCTGCAGCACCGCGCCGATATTGTGGCGCAGGTCGTCGGGGTGGAGCTGGCGGACGTCGGCGTCGTCGACGAACACGGCGCCGTCGCTGGGTTCGTAGAGGCCGAGGATCAGGCGCGCGATCGTCGACTTGCCGCTGCCGACGCGGCCGATGATCGCGACGCGCTCGCCGGGCTTGATCTTGAACGAGACGTCGTCGAGCGCGCGCGCCGTGACGCCCGGGTATTTGAAGGTGACGTTCTTGAACTCGATACCGCCGTCGAGCGTGGCGCGGCGCAGATAGTCGCCTTCGGCTCGCGCCTCGCCGCCGCCCTGCATCAGCCGGTCGAGATGGGCGTAGGCCGATCGCGTGTGGCTGAGGCGGGTCAACAGGCTGGCGATCTGGCTGAGCGGCGCGACGCAGCGACCGGCGAGGATCGAGCAGGCGATCAGCGCACCCATCGTCAGCTCGCGGTTGGCGATCATGAAGACGCCGACGATGACGACGCCGACGTAGCAGATGCCCTGCGCCGACTGGGCGACGTTGATGCTGATCGCCGCGACCAGGCGCTGCTTCAGCGACGATCCGGCGTGCGCGTCGACGGCATGCGCCCAGCGGCGTGCGAGCAGCGGCCCGGCGCTCGACGACTTGACCGTCTCGAGGCCCGAGATCGCCTCGACGAGCACACCCTGCTTGCCCATGCCCTCGATCAGGCCCTGGCTCGCCAGCCTGGCGAGCGCCGGCTGCGACAGCCAGCCGGTCAGGATGACCAGCGGCACCATCAGCAGCGGCACCCAGACCAGCGGCCCGCCGATCATCCAGATAACCACGAGGAACAGCAGGATGAACGGCACGTCGACCACGGCCGCGAGCGTCGCGGACGCGAAGAAGTCGCGCAGCGCCTCGAACTCGCGCAGCAGCCCGGCGAACGCGCCGCTCGATCCCTTGCGGTCGCCCATGCGCATCGTCAGCATGCGCGAGAAGATCGACGCCCCGACGGTGCGGTCGATCCGCGCGCCCGCGACGTCGATGAAATAGCCGCGGATCAGGCGCAGGATCAGGTCGAACACCATGACGATGCCGACGCCGATCGACAGTGCGATCAGCGAGTCGGTCGCGTTGTTCGGCACGATGCGGTTGTAGACGGTCAGCGAGAACAGGCTGGTCGCCAACCCGAACAGGTTGACCAGCGCCGCCGCCAGCGCGACCTGCAGGTACAGCGACTTGTTCTCGCGGATCGGGTCCATCAGCCACGCCGCGACGCGGGGCTTGTGAAGGACGATGGGCTGTTCGGTCATGCAGTGCCCCCTCAAAGCGCGGTGATCTTGACGCCGACGACCGGCAGGATTTCCCCTGTCCGCACCAGCAGCGCATAGCGCGCAACGTCGAGTTCGACGATGCCCTGCAGATAGGCGGACGCCGCGGCGACATAGGCCTGTTCGGCACGCAACAGCTCGATCAGCGTGCCGCGCGACACGCGGAACTGCTCGACATAGGTGTCGCGGGCGCGGCGGTTGGCGATGTACGCGGTCTCCAGCGTGCCCGCGGTGCGGACCAGTGCCTGGACGTCGGTGAACGCCGCGCCGGCGTCGCGCTCGGTCTCGCCGGTCACGCGGTCGGCGATGAACGCTTCGCCGCGCGAACGGGCCGCGGCCTCGGCGACTGCCCCGCGCTGCCGCCCGCCGGCGAACAGGCTCTGGCGCAGCACCAGCGAGCCGCGCACCTCGTAGTCCGATCCGGTGAACACGTCGTAGCGGGTGCCGTTGACCCCCGCCGACAGGCGCGGCAGGCCGTCCGCCTTGACCGCGCGATAGTCGCGGCGCGCCGCCTCGGCCCGGCGCAGCGCGACCTGCACGGCGGGCGACTGGCGCGCCAGTGCCTGCGCGGTGTCGAGGCTCTGCGCGGCGCTCGTCGGCGGCAGGCTGCGCGTCAGGCGCGGCGGCGGATCGTCGCCGAACGCCTCTCGGTAGCGCGCGCGGGCCTGGGCGAGCAGGCGCTCGAAGCGCGCGTTCTGCGCCTCGGCGTCGGCGAGCACCGCCTCGGTCCGCGCCGTGTCGCCGCCGGCGCCGAGCCCCTGCGCGACGCGCGTCTTGACGTCGGCCAGGATCTCGCGCTGCCGTGCGACGCTCGCCTCGCTGATCTCGAACAGGGTCTGGTAGCCGAGCACGTCGTACCATGCCGCGACGGCGCGCAGCGCGGTCTCGCCGGCGACGCGCTCGACCTCGGCCTGCGCGGCGCGGGTGCGGTCGGTGGCGGCGGCGATGCGCTGGCCGGTCGCGCCGAAGTCCCACAGCAGCTGGTCGCCGACGATGTTTGCGTCGGTACGCCCCCGCGGCTGCAGGCTCTCGACAACCGCGTCGCGGTCGCCGAAATCGCGGGCCAGCGCGCGGGCGCCGACCAGCTGCGCGTCGAGGCGCGGGAACAGCCCGGCGCGAACCTGGGTGCGCACCGCCTGGGTGGCTTGTTGGTCGGCGACCGCGGCCGATACCGCCGGGTGCGTCTCGACCGCCTTGCCCAGCCGCTCGAGGAACGCCTGCGTCGGGGTCGCGCCGCGACCGAAGCCCAGCACCGCGTCGCGCGCGAAATCGATGCGCTGCGGGTCGCCGCCGGGGGCGGGCAGGGTGACCTGCGCGCTCGCCGCGCTGGCCAGCAGCGCAAGGGTCGGGATCAGTATTCGCAAGGCCGGAATCCCATACGCCGCCGTGACAATGGCGCTGGCGGCAGGCGCACGCGCACTGCTACCGTCGGGCATCGATCGGTAAGGCAGGGTGTCTAGCATGCGCGGAATTACACTTTCATTACTATTGATTACCGCAGTGCCCACATCGGCCGCGCCGGGGGGCGATCTCGTCACGCTTTACACCGACCTCCACACTAATCCCGAACTCGCCTTCGCCGAAACCCGCTCGGCCGCGATCCTGGCTGCCGAAGCACGCGCCGCCGGATTCAGCGTGACCGAGAAGGTCGGCAAAACCGGCGTCGTCGCGATGTTGGTTAACGGCCCCGGCCCGGTGCTTTTAATCCGGACCGACATGGACGCGCTACCGGTGCCCGAGGCGACAGGCCTGCCCTATGCCAGCAAGATCCCGAACACGATGCACGCGTGCGGCCACGACATCCACATGGCGGGCTGGGTCGGCACGGCGCGCTGGATGGCGGCGAACAAGGCGAAATGGTCGGGCACGCTGATGATGATCGCGCAGCCCGCCGAGGAGATCGTCGGGGGTGCGAAAGCGATGCTCGACGACGGGCTGTACGCGAAGTTCGCGCGGCCGACCCATGCGCTCGCCTTTCACGATTCGGCGAGCCTGCCCGCCGGCCAGGTCGGCATCACCGACGGCTATGCGCTGGCCAACGTCGATTCGATCGATCTGACGGTGCGCGGCATCGGCAGCCATGGCTCGGAGCCGCAGAACGGCATCGACCCGATCGTCATCGCGGCACGCATCGTCGGCACGCTGCAGACTTTGATCAGCCGCGAAAACGACCCGCGCCAGCCCGCGGTGATCACGGTGGGGTCGTTCCACGCAGGCTCGAAGCACAATATCATCGGCGACGAGGCGAAGCTGCTGATCACCGTGCGCAGCTACGACCCGAAAGTCCGCGCGCGGCTGCTCGACGGCATCCGCCGCGTCGCCAAGGCCGAGGCCGAGGCCGCAGGCGTGCCCGAGGCGCTGCTGCCGATCGTCACCACCAGCCAGCCCAGCGCCTCCACCTTCAACACCCCAAAGCTGACCGCCACCGTCACCACCGCGCTCGAGACCGCGCTGGGCAAGGACCGCGTCGTGCGCATCGCGGCGTCGATGGCGGCGGAGGACTTCGGCGCCTTTTCGCGCGACCAGCCAATCGAAAGCACGATCTTCTGGGTCGGCGCGCAGCCGAAGTCGGTGTGGGATGCCGCCGGCGGCGACATCCGCAAGCTCCCGGGCCTCCACAGCGCCAAATTCGCCCCCGACCCCGCACCGACGATCAGGACGGCGGTGGAAGCGATGACTGCGGCGGCGATGAGCGTGGTCGGGAAATAGGTAGAGTTCTCTCCCCAATTCTTCGTCATGCTGGCGAACGCCAGCACCCACTTTGGAGCGAACTCGAACGTCCGTGTTGGCATCACCGCGGGTGCTGGCCTTCGCCAGCATGACGTGATTAGATTTGGGGCGGGGGTTACCAAATGCGCTCGCTCAGCCGCCTCGATCAGGGCGGACACGTCTATCTGATGTGCAGCCAGCCGCGCGGCACACTGTACCTTGGCGTGACGTCGGATCTGCCGCTGCGCCTGTCGCAGCATCGGCACGGCCTGAAACCCGGCTTCACCAAGCAGTACGGGGTTCACCGCCTAGCCTGGTATGAGCACCATGAGACAATCGTTGCCGCCATCGCGCGCGAGAAGGCGATGAAATTCTGGAAGCGCGCGTGGAAGGTTGCGCTGATCGAGGAAGCGAATCCCCACTGGGACGATCTCGCGCTGCTGTTTGGGCATGACCCGCTGCCACCCCACCCTCGTCATGCTGGCGAACGCCAGCACCCACTGCCCGGCGAACTCGACTCTCTGTAATCGCGCCGCGATGGGTGCTGGCGTTCGCCAGCATGACGGACGAAGGGCAATAGCCCGGCCTTCAACGTCGCACGCGTTTCTATCCCGTGCGACCGCGAGACCGAATGGCCTCACACGCGTTGGCACCCCCGAAGAGGGACTTCCGATGCCGCGCGAACTCGCCAAGACGCTGACCTATCTCGCCGTTCACCTGACCGTCGGGTTCACCGTGGTCTATGCGATGACCGGCAGTATCGCGCTGGCGGGCGGCATCGCGCTGATCGAGCCGTGCTGCAACGCCGTCGCCTTCTTCTTCCACGAGCGCGCCTGGCAGAAATGGGGCGGTACCGGCGACAGCCAGCCCGTCGGCGCGCTGACCGGCATGGCGGAGCCGAGCTAGCCGCGTCGGCAGGGCCGCGCTACACCCTCGGGCAAAGCAAGCCTGGGGAGCACATGATGCGGGACAATGACATGCAGGCGGCATCGTGAGCCTGCGCACGCCGATCTGCGACATGCTGGGAGTCGAGCACCCGATCCTGCTCGCCGGCATGGGGGGCGTCTCCTATGCCGAGGTTTGCGCGGCGGTCAGCGAAGCGGGCGGCTTCGGCTCGCTCGGCATGGCGGGCGTCGGGCCCGAGGGCATTCGCCGCCAGATGCGCCGGGTGCGCGAGCTGACCGACAAACCCTTCGGCGTCGACCTGCTGACCGCGCAGCCCGAGTCGCTGACCGCCAGCGTCGACATCATCATCGAGGAGGGCGCCAAGGCGTTCATCGCCGGGCTCGGCGTGCCGGTGGCGATTGTCGACCGGCTGCGTGCCGCAGGGGTCGTCGTGATGTGCATGGCGGGCAACGTCCGACACGCGGTCAAGGCGGCGGAAGCCGGGTGCGACGTGGTGATCGCGCAGGGGACCGAGGCGGGCGGGCACACCGGATCGGTCGCGAGCGTCGCGCTATGGCCGCAGATCGTCGATGCGGTCGACGTGCCGGTAATCGCGGCGGGCGGACTCTTTGACGGGCGCGGCCTCGCGGCGGCGCTCGCCTTCGGGTGCCAGGGCGTCTGGATGGGCACGCGCTTCATCGCCAGCGACGAGGCGCACGCCGCGCAGGAATACAAGGATGCGATCGTCGCGATGAGCGAGAGCGACACGGTGATCAGCCGCGCCTTCACCGGCAAGACGCTGCGCGCCATCGCCAACGACACGACGCGGGAGTGGGAAGGCAAGGAGGCCAAGCCCTTCGCGATGCAGGTCATGGAGTCGGTCCAGCTCAACCGCCTCGGGCCGATCGCGGGCATCGTCGAGAACGTGAACCCTGCCACCCAGTGCCTCGCGGCGGGGCAGGGGGGCGGCGCGATCACCGAGATCCTGCCCTGCGCCGAGATCGTGCGGCGGACGATGGCCGAGGCCGAGACTGCGGTGGCGCGGCTCGGCCGCTAGGCTCGCTTGCCCTCCGTAACGATTCGTGGTTGCTTCCGCGTAGAGGCAGGGCGGGGCAGGCGATGATCCGGATAATGCTCGCGATGGGCTTGGCGATGCTGGGGAGCGTCGGCGCCACCGCCGCACCGACCGTGCCGTCGGCGAAGCTCGACTTGAAGCCGGTGCAGCGCGTCATCCCGCGGCGGAACATCCGCAACCAGCCGATCCTCGAGGCGGCCCGCAACGGTTCGCTGAACAAGTTGGTGCTGACGCGCGCCGCGTATCTCGACAAGATGCGGTTTCTGCATGGCAACAAGGACTGGAACCAGGACGGCGTCGTGTCGTGGCAGGGGGCGAACGCGCCGGAGAACCTTGCCGACTTCGCGAAGTGCGTGATCGTCGATTACCAGTACACGCCGGCGTCGACCGTCAAGGACAAGACCAAGCCCGGCCAGATGATCACGACGCCTGCCAAGCATTCACCGATCGACTGGCGGACCTTCCTCGAGGTACTCGGCGAGACCAAGTTCGAGGGCGGCGAGTGCGAGGTGATCGGCGTCGTCGACGTCACGAAATGCCTGGTCGGAAACACGCCCTATACGTACGAGCAACTCAATCCGCCTGCTCCGCAGTGCGTGTCGAAGCCGAACGCGCCGTGCATTCCGGTGCCCAAGAACCCCTACGCGGGCGTCGGCAAGGCGCTGTTCTGCCTCGCCAATCCCAAGGATCCGTCGTGCGCCGGCGATTTCGCCAAGCTGTGCGCCGCCAAGGGCGGGACGCTCAAGGTGTTCAGCAAGATGCAGGGCTGCGAGAAATACCAGACCTTCGGCCCCGACAGCACGGCCGCGCTGCTGAAGGTCGCGGCGCTCAACTTCGATTCCGAAGACTGGAACCAGGACGGCAAGATCAGCGGCAAGGAAGGCGAGTTCCTCTGCAAACGGTGATGGGGAAGGTGGCGGGGTCGCGCCACCCTCCCCATGTCCCTCAGGCGAGGACGGTCGTGACGCGCCGGCGGCGCATTGCGGTGCCGACCAGGCCGAAGCCGCCGATCAGCAGGGCCCAGGTGGCGGGCTCGGGGACCGCGGCAACGCCCGGGGTCGCAGTCGCGGTGCCGGTGCCGATCGCCTGGCCCATCGAGAAGGCGACGAGCGTGAAGCCCTCGCCGATCAGGAAGTCGCCGTTCGCCGCGTTGACGAAGTCGGAGAAGCTGAACAACAGCCCGACCGCCTGCTGGATTTCCTCCTCGGTGAAGGACGACTGGTTGTCGAGCACGCCCGCCGCGGCGATCAGGCTGGCTTCGTCGAAGCCGGTGAAGATGTCGCCGAATTCCTGGTTGATCGTCGAGGCGGCGTAGAAATTGTTGAGCGCGACGACGAAGTGCAGCTCGCCGCCGCTGTCCTCGACCTCGCCAGGGATCAGGTTGCTGACGCCCATGAAGAAGGTCTCGAGCGGGAAATAATCGTCGTCGAACGGATCGACGATCTGGGTGAAGCCCGGTTCGGTCGAGAAGCTGTTGACGAGATATTTGCCCTCGTTGGCGTCGTCGCCGCGGCCGGCGAGGACGATCGAGTCGATGCGGAAGTTCGACGTGACGTTGTAGGTCGGGAAGTAGGTCGCGGCCTGAACGGCCCCGGCGGTCAGCGTCGCGATGGCGAGGCCGAGCGCCCCCAGAATTCTCAGCATGATGACACCCCTGTCTTGTGCGCGCTCCCGGCGCCCGTGCCGGGGGTTCGCGTCGACAGGGTTAGGCTCCGTCGCGGGGCGTCACGGCTCACGCCGCGCCGAATTTATTTCACGTCGACGCGGCGGCCCTTGGCGAGGACAAGGCGGACGATGCCGTAGATCCCCGCCAGATTGACCGCAACGAGCGCGACGATGCCCGCCACCGGGTGGAGTTCGGCCGCCGCGCCGCCCGCCGCCATCGCCGCGACAAGGGTCAGCGCGAGGCAGGCGAGCAGTGCAACCCAGCCCTTCCAGTTGGCGGGCGCGCCCGAGACGCGGCCCGGGGTGCTCGCATAGACGAACCAGGCGCCGCTCACGATGCGACCGGCCGTGCGACCATCGACGGGGCGGCCTCCGGCCGCGCTAGCATCGACGGCGCGACGCGCGCGGCCTCGCTGATCGTCGTGCCCGGCGCCGCGACGCCGGCATCGACGCCGCCGGCCGCAGCGCGGTGGATCGCCTTGCGGATGCGCGGGTAGGTGCCGCAGCGGCACAGGTTGGTGATCGCCGCGTCGATCTCGTCGTCGCTCGGCTTCTTGTTGGTCTTGAGCAGCGCCGCGACCGCCATGATCATGCCCGACTGGCAGTAACCGCACTGCGGCACCGCCTCGGCGATCCACGCCTGCTGGACCGGGTGCGAGCGGTCGTCGCTCAGCCCCTCGATCGTCGTCACCAGCGTCCCCTCGAGGTCGCCGATCGTCGCCTGGCAGCTGCGTGTCGCGACGCCGTCGACGTGGACCGTGCACGCCCCGCACAGCCCGGCGCCGCAGCCGAACTTGGTGCCCGTCAGGTTCGACGCGTCGCGCAGCGCCCACAACAGCGGCGTGTCCCGCGGCAGCAGATACTCGACGGGGTTGCCGTTGACGGTGAACTTGGTCATCGATTGCGACAATAGCCGAGGAGAGCCGGGGATGGAACTGTCGACCATGAGCCTTGCCGTCGCCGATGCGGTGGCGACGGTGACGCTAACGCGGGGACCCGCGCTCAACACGATGAACAAGGCGTTCTGGACCGAGCTGATCGAGGTGTTCGACGCGATCGCCGCCGACATGAGCATCCGCGCGGTGGTCATCGCCTCGACCGGCAAGCATTTCACCGCGGGGCTCGACCTGGGGTTGGCGGCCGAGGGGCTGGGCGGACCGCCGGGCGACCCGGGCCGCGCGCGCGAGGCCTTCCGAAGGCACATCCACGCGATGCAGCGCACCTTCACGGTGGTCGACAAGTGCCGGGTGCCGGTGATCGCGGCGATCCAGGGCGGCTGCATCGGCGGGGGCGTCGATTTCGTCACCGCCTGCGACCTGCGCGTCGGAACGGCGGACTGCTTCTTCACGATCCAGGAGATCAACCTCGCGATCGTCGCCGATGTCGGGACTCTGCAGCGCATCCCGCACCTGCTGCCGCAGGGGCTGATCCGCGAACTGGCCTACACCGGCCGCAAGTTCGGCGCGGCGGAGGCGAAGAGCTACGGCTTCCTCAACCGCGTCGAGCCCGACCACGCCGCAGCGGTCGCGTCGGCGCAGGCGCTCGCGGCAGAGATCGCGGCCAAGTCGCCGCTCGCCATCGCCGGGATCAAGGCGGTGCTCGACCACGGCCGCGATCATTCGATCGACGACGGGCTGGAGTATGTCGCGCTGTGGAACGCCGCGATGCTGCAGGGCGAGGATGTGCCCGCCGCGGTGGGCGCGCAGATGCGGCGCGAGACCGCACGCTTCGGAGACCTCAACGGCTGACGCATAACGCGGATCACTGCGACCGCGACGCCGCTTGTCGCACCGCACCATGGCGCATATAGGCAGTCGCAATTCCGCCGGGCCCACCCGGCGCGCACTGCCGAGGGGCACGATGGTTCGAATGAAATTCCTGGTTGCAGCACTATTGGCGCTGGCACCTGTCACGGTCGCCGCGCAGGTTGCCGCCGCGCCCGTCACGCCGGTCGAGACTGTCGCTGTGCCCGCCGGCGCCGCTGCCCCGGTTCGCGTCGCGCCCGACAGCGGCTTCGGCCAGCCTAACGGCAGCTGGCAGCTGCAGCAGCCGGTGACCAAGATCGCCCGCGACGGCTACGGCATGGTCAACGGCATCCTGAACCCGCTGATGATCGGCATCTCGATCTTCGTGCTGGCGCTGCTTGGCTGGGTGATCTTCCGCTACCGCGCGGCCCGCAACCCGACCGCGTCGCGGACCAGCCACAATACGCTGGTCGAGGTGATCTGGACCGTCGTTCCCGTGCTGCTTCTTGTCTGGATCGCGGTGCCGTCGTTCCGCCTGCTGGCGAACCAGTATGCGCCGCAGAAGGCCGACCTGACGATCAAGGCGACCGGGCATCAATGGTACTGGGAATATGAATATCCCGACCAGGGCGGCTTCAGCTTCGATTCGATCATGCTGACCAAGGCCGAGGCCGCGAAGGCCGGATCGCCCTACATGCTCGACGTCGACAACCGCATCGTCGTGCCCGTCGGCAAGACGGTCAAGGTGCTGACGACCAGCGCCGACGTCATCCACGCCTGGATGGTCCCGGCGTTCTGGGTCCAGATGGACGCCGTGCCGGGCCGGATCAACGAGACCTGGTTCAAGGCCGACAAGCCCGGCGTGTACTTCGGCCAGTGCTATCAGCTGTGCGGCACGCGCCACGCCTTCATGCCGATCGCCGTCGAGGTGGTCAGCCAGGCGCAGTTCGACGCCTGGGTCGCCGCCAAGAAGCGCGAGAACGGCATCACCGACGCGCCCGCCGCGGCCGCACCCGCCGCCGCCGGTGGCAGTGCCGCTGCCGAAGCCGCCACCACCCCCACGCCCGCCGAGCCGGTCGCGCCCGCACCCGCGCCCGCCGCCGCCGCCCCGACCGCTTAAGGAAGAGCCACGACAATGGCTACCAACGCCCTCGACGCCCACGCCGCGCACGACGATGCGCACGACCACGACCATCCGAAGCTCGGCTTTGTCCAGCGCTGGCTGTTCTCGACAAACCACAAGGACATCGGCACGCTGTACCTGATCTTCGCGGTCATCGCGGGGACGATCGGCGGCGCCATCTCGGGCATCATGCGCGCCGAGCTCGCGCAGCCGGGCATCCAGTATCTGACGATGATGACGCAGGGCAATCTCGATGCCTCGTACCATCTGTGGAACGTCTTCATCACCGCGCACGGCCTGATCATGGTGTTCTTCACCGTCATGCCCGCGATGATCGGCGGCTTCGGCAACTGGTTCGTGCCGATCATGATCGGCGCGCCCGACATGGCGTTCCCGCGCATGAACAACGTGTCGTTCTGGCTGCTCGTGCCGTCGTTCCTGCTGCTGCTGGGCTCGATGTTCGTGCCCGGCCCGGCGGGCTTCAACGGCGCCGGCACCGGCTGGACGGTCTATCCGCCGCTATCGACGAGCGGTCATCCGGGGCCTGCGGTCGACATGGCGATCCTGTCGCTCCACCTCGCGGGCGCGTCGTCGATCCTGGGTGCGATCAACTTCATCACGACGATCTTCAACATGCGCGCACCGGGCATGACGCTGCACAAGATGCCGCTGTTCGTGTGGTCGGTGCTGGTCACCGCCTTCCTGCTGCTGCTCTCGCTCCCCGTTCTCGCGGGTGCGATCACCATGCTGCTGACCGACCGCAACTTCGGCACGACCTTCTTCGATCCCGCGGGCGGCGGCGACCCGATCCTGTACCAGCACCTGTTCTGGTTCTTCGGGCATCCGGAGGTCTACATCCTCATCCTGCCGGGCTTCGGCATGATCTCGCAGATCATCTCGACCTTCTCGAAGAAGCCCGTGTTCGGCTATCTCGGCATGGCCTACGCCATGGTCGCGATCGGCGGCATCGGCTTCATCGTGTGGGCGCACCACATGTTCACCAGCGGCCTCGACGTGAATACCAAGATGTATTTCACCGCCGCGACGATGATCATCGCGGTGCCGACCGGCATCAAGATCTTCAGCTGGATCGCGACGATGTGGGGCGGCTCGATCACCTTCCGCACCCCGATGCTGTGGGCGATCGGCTTCATCTTCATGTTCACGGTCGGCGGCGTCACCGGCGTGCTGCTGTCGAACGCCAGCGTCGATACGTACATGCACAACAGCTATTACGTCGTGGCGCACTTCCACTACGTGCTGTCGCTGGGTGCGGTGTTCGCGATCTTCGCGGGCTTCTACTACTGGTTCGGCAAGATGTCGGGCCGGGCGTACAACGAGCTCCTCGGCCAGCTGCACTTCTGGGTGTTCTTCATTGGCGTGAACATCATGTTCTTCCCCCAGCATTTCCTGGGCCAGGACGGCATGCCGCGGCGCCTGCCCGACTATCCGGAGGCGTTCACCTACTGGAACCACGTGTCGAGCATCGGCTACGCCGTGATGGCGGTCGGCATGGTGTTCTTCTTCGTCAACATCGGCTGGTCGCTGTTCGCCGGCCGCCGCGTCGAGGGAAATTACTGGGGCGAAGGCGCGACGACGCTCGAGTGGACCCTCAGCTCGCCCCCGCCGTTCCATCAGTTCGAGACTCTGCCGCAGATCAAGTAAGCTCGTCATCCCCGCGAAGGCGGGGACCCAAAGTCCCGAACTGGCGACCTTGGGTCCCCGCCTTCGCGGGGATGACGATCAGGAACAATGATGACGACGCAGGCCCTCTCCACGGCGCACTACGCCGAATGGCGCGACTATTTCGCGCTGTTGAAGCCGCGTGTAATGACGCTGGTGGTGTTCACCGCCGCCTGTGGCCTGCTGGCGGCACCGGGGCACATCAACCCGTTCCTCGGCTTTGTCGCGATCCTGTGCATCGCGGTCGGCGCGGGCGCGGCGGGTGCGCTCAACATGTGGTACGAGGCGGACATCGACGCGGTGATGAAGCGCACGGCGAACCGCCCTATCCCGGCCGGACGCGTCGCGCCGAACGAGGCGCTGACCTTCGCGCTCGCACTCAGTGCAGGATCGGTGTCGATCATGGGGCTGGCGGTTGGCTGGCTCGCCGCCGCACTGCTCGCCTTCTCGATCTTTTTCTACGCGGTCGTCTATACGGTGTGGCTGAAGCGCGCGACGCCTCAGAACATCGTCATCGGCGGTGCTGCTGGCGCCTTCCCCCCGGTGATCGGCTGGGCCGCGGTAACCGGTGACATCACGCTGATGCCGGTCATCCTGTTCGCTATCATCTTCCTGTGGACCCCGCCGCATTTCTGGGCGCTGGCGCTGTTCATGGAGGCCGATTATTCGAAGGCCGGGGTGCCGATGCTACCGGTTACCCATGGACCTGCAGTGACGCGGCGGCAGGTGCTGCTCTATTCGCTGATCCTCGTGCCGGTCAGCCTGGCGCCCGTCGCGTTGGGCCATGCGGGCTGGATCTACGGCGTCGTGACGGCGCTGCTCGGCGCGGTGTTCATCGTCGATGCGCTCGCCGTGGCGCGCAACACCGCGACCGTCGCCAGTGGCATGGCGCCCGAGAAGCGGCTGTTCAAATTCTCGCTGCTCTACCTGTTCCTGCTGTTCGCAGCCCTCGTCGCCGACCGGTTGATCCTGTCATGACGCCCGAAGAATCCGAGCTGTTCCAGGCGCGCCGCCGCTCGCGCAACCTCGCGCTCGGCCTCGTGCTGGTCGCACTGGTGCTGCTGTTCTACGGCATTACCGTGGTGCGCATGACATGAGCCGGAGCAATACCCGCACCGCCGTCGGTACCGCTGCGATCGCTGCCGGCATGGTCGCGATGTCGTTCGCCGCAGTGCCGCTGTACCGCCTGTTCTGCGAGACCACGGGTTTCGGCGGCACGACGATGCGCGTCGAGGCGTCGACGGTGCCCGACCAGCGTACGCTGACCGGCCGCACGATCAAGGTGCGCTTCGACGGCAACACCTCGCCCGGCGTGCCGTGGAAGTTCAAGCCCGAAACGACCGAGGTCAACGTCCGCCTGGGCGAGCGCAAGCTCGCGTTCTACAAGGCGACGAACTTCTCGGCGGCCGCGACCACAGGCACCGCGACGTTCAACGTCATGCCCGACATCGCGGGCAAGTATTTCATGAAGATCCAGTGCTTCTGCTTCAACGAGCAGACGCTGAAGGCCGGCGAGACGGTCGAGATGCCGGTCACCTACTACGTCGACCCGGCGATCCTGAACGATCCGCAGGCGCGCAAAATCGACGAAATCACGCTCAGCTACACCTTCTTCCCGGTGGACGAGAGCAAGCGGTCGCAGCTACAGACCGACCAAAGCAACAAGGGCTAGTCATGGCTGCCGGCAAGACGCACGCATTCCATATCCTCAACCCGTCGTGGAAGCCGATCTACGCCGCCTTCGCGTCGCTGGTGATGGCCGCCGGTGCGATCGGCTGGATGCACAAGATGGCGTGGGGCCCGTGGGTCTTCGGCATCGGCACCGCGGCGATCCTCTACGCCTTCTACATCTGGTGGGCCGACGTCGTGCACGAGGCGAACACCGGCGACCATACGCCGGTCGTCCAGCTCCACCACCGCTACGGCATGATCCTGTTCATCGCGTCCGAGGTGATGTTCTTCGTTGCGTGGTTCTGGGCGTATTTCGCCGCCGCGCTGTACCCCGATGCGGGCGAGGTCGTCGGCGGCGTCTGGCCGCCGAAGGGCGTCGAGGTGCTCGACCCGTTCATCTACCCGCTGCTCAACACGCTGATCCTGCTGCTGTCGGGCACCACCGTCACCTGGGCGCACCACGCGTTGATCCACGGCGACCGCAAGGGGCTGAAGCAGGGCCTGTGGCTGACGATCGCGCTCGGGCTGATCTTCTCCGCCGTCCAGGCCTATGAATACAGCCACGCCGAGTTCGGCTTCGCTGGCAGCATCTATGGCGCGACCTTCTACATGGCGACGGGCTTCCACGGCTTCCACGTCGTCGTCGGCACGATCTTCCTGATGGTCTGCCTGGCGCGCGTCTATCGCGGCGACTTCACCCCCCGGCAGCATTTCGGCTTCGAGGCGGCTGCCTGGTATTGGCATTTCGTCGACGTCGTGTGGCTGTTCCTGTTCATCTCGATCTACGTCTGGGGTTCGAACTTCGGCGCGGCGGTGGCGGCAGCAGCGCACAGCGGGTGAAGCGCTCGCTTGCCGCATCGCTGGCGAAGATCGGGCTGCTTGGCCTGTGTCCCCGGTGCGGCGAGCGAACGCTGTTCCGTCGCGTCGCGACGTTCCGCAAGACCTGCCCCAATTGCGCGCTCGACTTCACCGAATTCGATGTCGGTGACGCAGCCGCGCCCTTCCTGATCTTTCTGGTCGGCACTGTCGTCGTCGTCGGCGCGATCTGGCTCGAACTGGCGCGTGAGCCGGCGTGGTGGGTGCACGTCCTGATCTGGGTGCCGCTGACCGTCATCCTCACGCTCGCGCTGCTGCGGTTCGCCAAGGCGGTGCTGGCGGCGCAGGAGTACCGCAACGACGCGCGGCTGGGCACCCACGAGTGAAGCGCCTGCCGCTCTGGCCGACATTGTTCACCCTCGTCGCGGTCGCCTTCATGATCGGCGCGGGTTTCTGGCAGCTCCAGCGCCGCGAGTGGAAGCATGATCTGATCACCAAGCTCGAGCTTGCGCCCCGCCTGCCGCCCGTCACCCCGCGCGAGTTCTTCAAGGCGATGGTCGGGGAGGGCAGCGTCCAGTACCGCCGCGCGGTCGTCACCTGCCGGCCGGGTCGCGTCGCGCCTTACGACCTGAAGGGCGGCGCCAGTGCCGGCGGCCAATCGGGCTTCCTCGTCCTCGTCGCCTGCCGCACGCCCGCGGTGCAGAACGGCCGCGCGCCCGACATCGTCGTCGTCGCCGGCTTCTCGCCGCGCCCCGACGTCGCCCCGCTGACCATCGATGAGGAGTTCGAGGGGACGGTGATCGAACGGCCGTACGGCGACGCCAAGGACCGGCCGATGTTCATGCTGATGCCGCGCACCGCCGTCGCGCCGCTGACCCCGGCGCGCGTGCCGACGCCGGGCGACCTGCCCGACAGTCATCTCAGCTACGCCTTCCAGTGGTTCGCCTTCGCGACGACGCTGACCATTATCTACGGCATTTTCGTCCTGAGACGGAACCGCGCCCCGCGCTAGCCGGCCTCGTCGCCCAAGAAACGAATTCACGCAAAATAAGTCTATACCAAAAGATTGACTCCGTCCTCGAATCGCACCAGCTTGTTTCTGCGGGGAGAATCAAGGGGTTAAACATGAAGACAGGCTTAATTTCGGCTGGGCTTCTCAGCCTTCTCGCGGTTCCCGCAGGCGCGGTGACATTCACCAACCCGGCACCAATTGTCATTCCTGACGACGCAGAAACGACCAGCGACCTCACCGTCGCGGGCACGACCGGCACGATCACCGGTCTGACGCTGACGCTCAACAATCTCAGCCACACCTTTCCCGATGACCTTGTCTTCGGGCTGCTCAACGTGACGACGAACCTGGGCTTTGTGTTCATGAGCGGCGTCGGCGGCAGCACCGGAGTCAGCAACGTCACCGTGACGTTCAGCGACGCCGCGGGCGATTTCGCGCCTGAGTCGTTCGTCGATGGGGCGCTGACATCGGGCACCTATCTGCCGTCGAATTACTATGGCTTCGCGTTCAACGCCTTCGACAATGCCACCGCGTTCGCCGACTTCAACGGCACCAGCGCCAATGGCCTGTGGCGTCTCTATGTGCTGGACACCTTCGCCGCCGACGTCGGGACGGTCGCCGGGGGCTGGTCGCTCGACTTCACGCTGGCCAACGCTGCGGTGCCCGAGCCCGCGACGTGGGGCATGATGATCGTCGGCTTCGGCCTTGCCGGTACGGCGGTCCGCCGCCGCCGCCAGCGGGAGCATGCCGTAACCGCCTGACGAACGCGAGCCGCCGCGACATTGCTGATCGCCCCGGCCATGGCGTATGGCCGATCCGCTGCCCCGACCCGAGTCTTTCGCTGGACGGACGCGTGGCGGGGGAGACGGGCATGAAGATTGTCGCGGCGGTACTCGATACGCTCGGCACGCCCGGCCCCTACGCCGACACCGCGCCGCTGAGCCTGCGCAGCCTCGATCTCGACCCGCCGCGGATCGGCGAGCTGCTCGTTCGCATCGATGCGGCCGGCATCTGTCATTCGGACCTGTCGGTGATCAACGGCGACCGCCCGCGGCCCATGCCTATGGCTTTGGGGCACGAGGCGGTGGCGACGGTGATCGAGGCCGGCGATCCGGCGGACACGCTGTTCGCGCCCGGCGACCGCGTCGTCCTGTCCTTCATGCCGGCATGCGGCGAGTGCGTGCGCTGCGCCAGCGGCGAGTCCTATCTGTGCCCCAATGGTGCGGCGGCGAACGGCGCGGGCACCATGCTGCGCGGCGGGCGGCGGCTGCACGACAGCGGCGCAGATGTTCACCACCACCTCGGCCTGTCGGCGTTCGCGACGCACGCCGTCGTCGACCGGCGCGCCGCGGTGAAGATCGATGCCGACGTGCCCGTCGAGATCGCCGCGCTGTTCGGCTGCGCGGTGCTGACCGGCGTCGGCGCAGTGCTCAACTCGGCGGCGCTCAAGGCCGGCGAGAGCGTCGCGGTCTACGGGCTCGGCGGGGTCGGGCTGGCGGCGCTGCTCGGTGCGGTGGCGGGCGGCGGTCAGCCGGTGGTGGCGATCGACCCCGTGCCGGCCAAGCGCGCGCTGGCGGTCGAGCTGGGGGCAGCCGCGGCGTTTGCGCCGGGCGAGGAAGCACAGATCGAAGCACTGCTCGGCGGCAAGCCCGACGTCGTCGTCGAGACGGTGGGCCGCGCGAGTGTCCTCGAAACCGCCTATGCGCTGACCCGGCGCGGCGGGCGCGTCGTGACCGTCGGCCTGCCAAACCCCAGCGAGCGCTTCTCGATCCCCGCGGTCGGCCTCGTCGGCGATGCCAAGACGATCATCGGGTCGTATCTCGGCTCGGCCATCCCGGCGCGCGATATTCCGCGCTATCTCGGCCTGTGGCGCGCCGGTCGGCTGCCCGTCGAGAAGCTGCTGACGTCGGTCGGCCCGATGAGCGAGATCAACACCTTGTTCGACCGGCTGGCGAGCGGCGACGCCATCCGCCAGGTCGTGCTGCCCGGCGCCGCATGAGCGCCGTCGCGGCCCTGCGCCTGCACCCGCACGATGACGTCGCGGTCGCGGTCGTCGCGCTCGCGCCCGGCGCGGCATTGCCGGGTGGCGGCCACGCGGCGGAGGCGATCCCGGCGGGGCACAAGGTCGCGCTTCACCCGCTCGCGGCGGGCAGCGTCGTGCGCAAGTACGGCCAGGCGATCGGTGCCACGACGCAGGCGGTCGCCGCGGGGGCATGGGTCCATGTCCATAACCTCGGCCTCGGCGACGCGGCGCCGCGTCTGCCCGGCGGTGGCACCGCGACGGCGCCGGTGCCGGTGACCCCGCGCACCTTCGAGGGCTATCTGCGTGCCGACGGGCGCGGTGCGACGCGCAACTATCTCGCGGTCGTGACCTCGGTGAACTGCTCGGCGCATGTCGCGCGGGCGGTGGCGCGGCGTGCCGAGGACCGGCTGCACGAATTTCCCGGCATCGACGGCGTCGTGCCGATCACCCACGCCAGCGGCTGTGCGCTGGACGGACGCGGGGCAGCGATCGACGTGCTGCGCCGGACGCTCGCGGGCTATGCGCGCCACGCCAATTTCGCGGGCGTGCTGATGCTCGGCCTCGGGTGCGAGACCAACCAGCTGCCCGACCTGCTCGCCGCCGAGGGCCTTCGCGAGTCCGACACGCTCGGCGCGACGACGATCCAGGGCGAGGGGGGCACCGCCGCGACGATCGCCGCCGGGCTTGAGCGGATCCTGGCGATGGCGGCCGCTGCTACCGGTGTGAAGCGCGTGCCGATGCCGCTGTCGCACCTGACGCTGGGGCTGCAGTGCGGGGGCTCCGACGGCTATTCGGGGATCACCGCCAACCCCGCCCTGGGGGCGGCGGTCGACCGGCTGGTCGCGCACGGCGGTGCGGCAATCCTCAGCGAGACGCCCGAAATCTACGGCGCCGAGCATCTGCTGACCTGCCGCGCCACGCCTGTGGTCGCCGACGCCCTGATGGCGCGCATCGCGTGGTGGGAGGCGCATGTCGCCGCCACCGGCGGGTCGATGGACAACAACCCGAGTGCCGGCAACAAGGCGGGCGGGCTGACGACGATCCTGGAAAAGTCGCTCGGCGCGGTCGCCAAGGCGGGATCGACGCCGCTGAACGCCGTGTACGGCTATGCCGAGCCCGTGACGGCGCGGGGCCTGAGCTTCATGGACACGCCGGGCTACGACCCCGTCGCCGCGACGGGGCAGGTCGCGGGCGGGGCGAACCTGATCGCCTTCACCACCGGCCGCGGCTCGGTCTTCGGCTGCCGCCCCGCGCCGAGCCTGAAGCTCGCGACCAACTCGGACCTGTTCCGCCGCATGGCGGGCGACATGGATATCGACTGCGGGCGTATCCTGGGCGGCATGTCGATCGACGCTATGGGCGAGGAGATCTTCGAGGCGCTCGTCGCCACCGCGTCGGGCCGCCTGACGAAGAGCGAGGAACTTGGCATCGGCGACGACGAGATCCAGCCGTGGCGGCTCGGCGCGACGATGTAGGAACGGGGGCCGCGCCCGAGCGGTTGTGAGCGCATGGCCGCACCACCGACATCGCTTGCGATCGACCTTGCGCCGGTCGAGGCAAAGCTGGTCGAGGCGCTGCCCGAGAGCGACGGCTGGCAGTTCGAGCCGAAGTGGGACGGGTTTCGCTGCCTGGTGTTTCGCGCCGGCGACGACGTCCAGCTGATGTCGAAGTCGGGCAAGCCGCTGCAGCGTTTCTTTCCCGAGGTCGCGGCGCGGTTCGCGCGCTTGGCGGCCAAGCGCTTCGTGCTCGACGGCGAGCTGATCATCGAAACCGGCGGCGCGCTTGCCTTTGACGCGTTACAGGCGCGACTGCACCCAGCGGCCAGTCGCATCACCAAGCTGTCGGTAGCGACACCCGCGCGCTTCATGGCGTTCGACCTGCTCGATGACGGTACGCCGCTCGTCGCGCGGCCGTTGGCCGAACGGCGCGCCGTGCTCGAGGCGTGGCATGCGAGGCACGGCGACGCGGACGTGCTGCTGTCGCCTGCTACCACCGACCGCGATGCTGCGCTGGCGTGGCTCGCGGCGACCGGCGGGGCGCTCGACGGGGTGATCGCCAAGCGCCTCGACGACCCGTACCACAGCGGCGAGCGCGCGATGTTGAAGGTCAAGGTCCACCGCACCGCCGATTGCGTGGTCGGCGGCTGGCGTGCGGAGAGCGGCGGCGACCTCGTCGCGTCGCTGCTGCTCGGGCTGTACGACGGAGAGGGGCGGCTCAACCATGTCGGGCACACCTCGGCGCTCGGCGGCGTCGACCGCGCCGCGCTGACCGCCGAACTCCACGCGCTGGCGGGCGAGGGGTTCGACGGCGACGCGCCGGGAGGGCCGAGCCGCTGGGCCAATGCCCGCTCGGCAGAGTGGTTTCCGCTGCGGCCCGAGCGGGTCGTCGAAGTGCGCTTCGACCAGGTCACCGCCGGACGCTTCCGCCACGGCACCGGCTTCGTCCGCTGGCGCCCCGACAAGGCGCCGCGCCAGTGCGGGTGCGAGCAGCTCGGATTTGCGCTGCGGCCTGCCGAGCTCGAGCTTTAGCCCGGCGGCAGTTTCGCGATCCAGTCGCGGATCAGCGCGACGCCTTCGGCGTGCGGGACGGTGCGCCCGAACTGCGGCATCATCACCCCGGGCTCGGTCGACGCCATGCGGTGGACTAGGATCGACGCCGCCGCGTCGCCGGGCGCTATCGCGAACTGGTGCCCGCCCGACCCCCGCCCTGCCGCGACGGGCCGTTTGCCGACGCCGAGCGCGGCGGGGTCGGTCTCCTCGAGGTCGAGGTACAGCCCCGAGTTCGACGCGAAGCCCTTGCGCGAGTGGCAGTGGGCACAATTGACGTCGAGATAGGCGCGGGCGCGGCCATCGAGGCTCTCGCGCGCGTCGTCCCACACCGGCGTGCGCGTCACTTGTGCGGGGGCCGGGCTGCCGCGCAGCACGCCGGTGCGCGTCCAGTGCGCGAGCTGATTCTCGCGGCCGCCGGCGTAGGCAAAGGCGACGTTCAGGTTGCGCGCGCGTGGCCCGATCGGGGTCACCGCGTCGCCGCTCAGATGGCATTGCTTGCACTGGTTCGCGTTCGGCACCGCATAATCGATCGTGCGGCCCTGCCAGCTGACCGCGATCCGCGCGCCGGTGCGCTTTAGCGTCGCCGCATCCTGCGCGTCGTTCCAGACATAGGTGTTGGGCACCCAGCCGTCGGCCTTGCGGATCAGCAGCCGCGTCTCGAGCTTGCGCGCGCCATAGGCGAAGGTCTTGACCAGCACGGTGCCGACCGGAAATTCGAGCACGCCGGTCGCGGTATAGGTCGCCGCAGTCCCCGGCGGCACGAACACCAGCCGCGCCTTGTCGGCGTAGTCGCTGAACAGCGGCGTCGCGAGGGCATACGGCGTCAGGCCGGTGTTGGGGGTACGCGCGCCGGCATCGGTGAACAGGCGGTAGTCGGCGAGCGCGGGCGCCGGGTCGGCGGCGAGGACGCGCGCGAGATCGACCGGGGCAGGGGCAGGGGCGACGCCGGTCAGGGCGAAGAGCAGCGCCGCGAGCGCAGCACGCGGCGCCCGCAAGCTCATCCAGCCGCGCGCTTGAACTGCGCTGGCGGCAAGACCACCGCTGCGGGCTCCTTCACCGCGCCCTTGGCAGACGGCGGCGCGATGCCCGGCTTGGCGGCGCTGACCGGCGTGCCCTGCGTGAGGAGGCCCAGCGTCAGTGTCGGCGTGTCGGCAACGACCGGTGCTGCGGCACCCGTGACCGGCGCGCCGCCGGGGACGGTGTAGCCCGTCACGCCGTCCCACATCGCGTTGGGGAGAGTGCCGCCGACGGCTGCAGCAAGTTGCGCGCCGCCCTCGAACGCGGGGGCGAAGCCGTTGCGGCCGTAGCGGTTGTCGCGGACCACCACCTCGCGCGGCAGCGGATTGTAGGTCGCGTCGGTGAACGCCGCGCGATAGGCGACGAGCATCACCGCGGTCCCGCCGTTGCCGTCGAGCCGGTTGTCAAAAACGTGGACGTTGCGGTTGGCCATCACCATGATGCCCGTGCCAGTCGGCACCTGCGCGACGATATTGCCCTTCGCGGCGAAGTTCGGCGTGTCGTTGGTGACGACCTCGTTCCTGAACACGCGGATCGAATGGCCGCCCATCTGCGGCAGGCCGGGCAGGTCGAAGACCAGGATGCCGCCGGTGTTGCGCGTCGCGACATTGTCGAACACGTCGGCGTTGTAGCTGTTCTCGATCTCGATCCCGGCGACGTTGAACTCGGCGCGGCTGTTCTTGACGACGATGTTCTTCGACTGGCCGACATAGATGCCCGCGTCCGACGCGCCGCGGACGGTCACGCGGTCGATCAGCACGTCGGACGACGATACCGGATAGACCCCGTAGGCGCCGTTGGTCTCCTTCGGCCCGCCCGTCCATTCGACGCGCAGCGATACGAAGCTGATGCCGTCGGACCCCTTCGACTTGATGCCGTTGCCGCGCGCATTCTCGACCGCGAAGTCCTTCAGCGTGACGCGGTCGCTGGTCACCAGCAGCCCCTCGCCCTCGCCCTTCTGGCCGTCGAACGACAACACGGTCTTGTCGGCCCCGGCGCCGCGCACCGTGACGTCGTCGACGTCGAGCGATAGGCCGTCGGTCAGCACGAAGCGGCCCGCGCCGAGCGCAACGATATCGCCCGGCTTGGCGTCGACCAGCGCACCTTGCAGCCGCTCCTGCGCGGCATCGCCCGCGGCGATCGTGATGGTGCGTGCGGACGCCGGTGCCGCCAACAGGATGCACGATAGAATGATGCGCAAGGCCGACCTCCCCAGACCGGTAAAGCGTCAGTCTAGCGCCGTTCACGCAACTGTCGATGCCGTTCGCGCGTATAGCCCATCGATCACAGGGCTTTGTTAAACATTTCTTGCCATGACTAGTGATGCGGGCGGCCGGAAAGGCCATGCCGCCGGGCACCGCGCAGATCGCCAGGACCCCGACGCAGGTCGCGAACGCGACGGTCGTAACTTGGGGAGGGGCGACGAGGGGGCAATGGCGACGCGTCTCGATTCCGAGGACAGGCGCATCCTGCGCGTCATGTCACGATCGACGGCGTGGTCGGCTGCCACCAGCCTGCCGCTTCAACTGCCCGTCGACGCGGACGTGCGGCATCCGCTCGGGTTCATGCTGCGTGGCGGTATCGGGATCGTCACCGGTGGCATCGGCACGGCGATCGATTGGGCCAACGACAGTTTCCTGACGATGTCGGGCTACAGCCGGGAAGACATTGCAACGGGGCGGCTCGACTGGGCCACCCTGACGCCCGCCGACTGGCACGACGAGGACCGCAGGCGACTTGCCGTCTCGCGCACGACAGGCTTCGCCGTCGTCTATCAGAAGCAGCTGTGGCGCGCCGATGGTTCGCGCATGCCCGTGCTATTCGGCTACACGCTCGATGCCGGGCCGCCGACGGCGTTCGTCGTCGACCTGACCGCAGCCACGTCCGCCGCGCCGCGCACCGACGCGGAGGCGCATCACGCGCGCTTCTTCGAGATCAGCCACGTCGCCTTCTGGACCGCCGACGCGCAAGGGCGGATGATCTTTTCCAGCCGCCGCATAGCCGAACGGCTGGGCACCGATGTCGCGCTCGACGACGAGGCGGCGCAGGCCGAGCTGATCCACCCCGACGACCGCGCGCTGGCGGTGTCGACCTGGCAGCACGCCATCGCCAGCGGGATGGCCTATGACCTGGAGGTCCGCGCGCGCGGGCTCGACGGGGCGCCGTATCGCTGGACGCGGCTGCGCGCGTCGCCCGACCACGACGCGCACGGCCGTGTCGTCGGCTGGTACGGCACGTCGGAGGATGTCCATGACCGCCACCTCGCCGGCATTGCGCTGGCCGAGAGTGAAATGCGCTTCAAGCGCCTGGTCGACGACATGCCGGTAATGGTCTGGCTGACCGACGCCGACAACCAGACGACGTACATGTCGCGGCGCTGGTACGAATTCACCGGCCAGACCGAGGCGCAGGCGATGGGGTTGGGCTGGGTCGACGCGATCCTGCCCGAGGACCGGCCGCGCCTTGCGCCGATCCGCCGGATGATCAGGGCGGGCCGGCCCTTCGAGCTGGACTTCCGCGTCCGCCGTGCCGACGGCGAGGCGCGCTGGGTGATGAGCGCCGGTCTGCCGCGCTTCGGCCCCGACGGCAGCATCATCGGCTATGCCGGGTCGCTGACCGACATCCATGCGCGCAAGATCGCCGAGCGTGAGGTCGCGACGATGCAGATGCGCCTGGCGCGCGCGCTCGACGGCACCGGAGTCGGCGTCTGGGAGTGGGACAGCGTCAGTGACACGGTGGTGATCAGTGGCGGCGCGCTTGCAATCTCGGGCTTCCGCAACCTCGACGTCGATTATCAGCCGATCGACTATCGCGGCGCAATCCATCCCGGCGACCGGCCGCGGCTGCTGGCGGCGATGGACGATTACGTCGCTGGCCGCAGCAAGGAGTTCGCGGTCGAGATGCGGGTCCGCACCAGCGACCGCGGCTGGGTCTGGGTGCTCGACCGCGGTACCGCGACGGCGCGCGATGCCGATGGCCGTGCGACCCACATGGTCGGCACGCTGACCAACATCGACCAGGGCAAGCGCGCGCAGGCCGAGCTGGAATGGGCGGTCGACCACGACGCACTGACCGGCCTCGCCAACCGCACGCTGTTCCGCCGCCGCCTCGACGAGGCGGTCGCGCACGGGCGCTGCGCGCTGGCACTGCTCGATATCGACGACTTCAAGGCGGTCAATGACGTCTGCGGCCATGGCACCGGCGATGCGCTGCTGCGCATGCTCGCCGAGCGGCTGAGCGCCTTCGCGGGCCCCGGCGAGACCGTCGCGCGGCTGGGTGGCGACGAGTTCACGCTGATCATTCCCGATTGCGGCGACGCGGTCGGGCTGCTGGCACGGCTCGACACGCTGCGCCGCGAACTCGACGCGCCGTTCGACCACGACGGCTATCTGCTCAGCTGCCGCTCGAGCATCGGTATCGCGATCGCGCCCGATCACGGCGACGATGCCTCGACCCTGCTCAAGAGCGCCGACATCGCGATGTACAGCGCCAAGCATGCCCGGCGCGGCGGCGTCGCGCTGTTCGAGCCGATGCTCGGCGAGCGTGTCCGCCACGAAGCGTCGCGGCTCGTCGCGCTGCGCGAGGCGCTCGACGCCGGAACGATCGAACCGTGCTACGAGTCCATCGTCCGCCTGTCCGACGGCGCGCTGGCAGGTTTCGAGGCCGTCGCACACATCCCCGGCGACAGCATCGTCGACACGCACGACAGCATCGTGATCGGCGACGCGGCGGTCGCGATCCGCCTCGGCGAACTGCTGCTCGACCGCGTGCTGGAGGATTTCGCGGGCTGGCGCGCGGCGGGGTTCGCCCCCGAATTCGTCTCTATCAACGTCGCGCTGCCCGAACTGCGCCGTGCGGGCTTTGCCCAGCGGCTGCTCGGCCGGCTTGCAGCGTACGGCATTCCGCCCACCTGCCTGCGCATCGAGATCCTCGACGCGGGGCTCAACGGCGGTCGCGGTGCCGACCGCGCCGAGGCGACGATCGACGAACTCAGCCGCAACGGCGTGCGCGTCGGCATCGACCGCTTCGGTGCCGCGGCGGCGTCGCTGTCGCACCTGACGCGCCTCAGACTCGCGGCGATCAAGGTCGACGCGCAGTTCGTCGCGGGTGTCGCCACGCCGGGCAGCGAGCAGACCGTCGTGCGCGCCGTGATCGGCCTCGCGCAGAGCTTCGACCTCAACAGCGTCGCGCTGGGCGTCGAGACCGCAGTGCAGGCGGCGAAGCTGAAGGACCTCGGCTGCATGTTCGCCCAGGGCCCGCTGTACGGCGCCCCCCGCGACGCGGCGGCGACGCTGGCGGCGTTGCGCGCGGACTGAGCCTTACGCCCCCGCGCGGAGCGCCTGGGTCCAGGCGTGGTCGGCGAGGATCTCGACGCCTTCCGCGGTCTTCTTCGCGTGTGCACTCGCCGCCGTGCCGCGCACCACGCGGCCGCGAATGCCGTGGATGATCGCGGCGAGGCGGAACATGTTGTAGGCGATATAGAAATCCATGTCGGGAATGCCGCTCGGCCGCCCGGTGCGCGCGCAATAGGCGGCGATATACTCATCTTCGCTGGGGATGCCGAGCGCGGCGAGGTCGTGGCCGACGAGGCCCGGCGTGCCGACGGGGGGCATGCGGTACATCATCAAATGATAGCTGAAGTCCGCCAGCGGATGGCCCAGCGTCGACAGCTCCCAGTCGAGCACCGCCAACACCTTGGGCTCGTGGGCGTCGAAGATCATGTTGTCGCAGCGATAGTCGCCGTGGACGATGCTGACGCGGCCGTCGTCGGCGGGGATGTTGGCGGGCAGCCATTCGACCAGCCGGTCCATCGACGGCACGCGCCCGGCGTCGGTGTCCTCGAGATACTGGCGCGACCAGCGACCGATCTGGCGCTCGAAATAATTGCCGGACTTGCCGAAGTCGCCGAGGCCGATGGTCTCGGGATCGAAGTTGTGAAGCTGGGCGATCGTCGCGTTCATCGCGTCGAAGTGCGCCGGGCGGTCGGCGCGGGTCACGTCGGGGAAGGCGTTGTCCCAGATGATCCGTCCCTCGACGCAGTCCATGACGTAGAACCACGTCCCGATCACCGCGTCGTCGGTGCACAGGCCGAAGGTGCGCGGCGCGGGGAAGCCCGCGGCGTGGAGTGCGGTGATGACCTTGTGCTCGCGATCGACGGCATGCGCCGACTTGAGCAGCTGCCCCGGTGGCTTGCGGCGCAGCACATAATTGCGGGTCGGCGTCAGCAGCTGGTAGGTCGGGTTCGACTGGCCGCCGTTGAACTGGCGCACCGTCAGCGGCCCGGCATAGCCCTCGACATTCGCACGCAGCCACGCATCGAGCGCGCCCTCGTCAAAGCCCAGCCCCTCGCGCACGGCACCCGCGCCCGACATCTGCTCCTGGCGTGTCGCCATCAGACCTCCCCGATATCGCGGCGGCAGAACCCGCCCGGCCATTCGACCTTGTCGACCCCTGCATAGGCGCGGGCGCGTGCTTCGCCAACATCTTGGCCGGTCGCGGTGACTGCCAGCACGCGACCCCCGGCGGCGACGAGCGTGTCACCATCGCGCGAGGTGCCGGCGTGGAAGACGATCGCCCCCGTCGCCTCGGCGTCCACGATGCCGCCGATCGGGGTGCCGCGCCGTGGTGTGCCGGGGTAGCCCTCGGCGGCCATCACGACCGTCACCGCCGCGCCGCCGCGCCACTGCGGCTTCATGTCGGCAAGTGCTCCGTCGCACGTCGCAACCAGCAGCTCGATGAGGTCGGCGTCGAGGCGCGCCATCAGCACCTCGCACTCGGGGTCGCCGAAGCGGACGTTGTATTCGATCAGCTGCGGCCCCGTCGGGGTCAACATCAGCCCGGCGTAGAGTACGCCTTGGAACGGCGTCCCCGCCGCCGCCATCGCCGCCACGGTGGGCTCGACGATCTCGCGCATCGCCTGTGCCTGCAGGTCGGGGGTGAGGGCGGGGGCAGGCGAGACCGCCCCCATGCCGCCGGTGTTCGGCCCCGTATCGCCGTCGCCGACGCGCTTGTAGTCCTGCGCGCTGGCGAGCGGCAGCACGTGCGCGCCGTCGCACAGCACGAACAGGCTCGCCTCGGGCCCGGTCAGGAACGCCTCGATGACCACCGGCCCGGGCATGGCGTCGAGCGCCGCGTCGGCCTCGGCGCGGGTCGCGGCGATCACCACCCCCTTGCCCGCTGCCAGCCCGTCGGCCTTGATCACCACCGGCAACGACTGATCCGTCACATACCCCCGCGCCGCCTCCCCGCTGTCGAAGCGCGCGAAGGCCGCCGTCGGGATGCCGTTCGCCGCGCAGAGTGCTTTGGTGAAGCCCTTCGACCCCTCGAGCTGCGCCGCCGCCGCACTCGGCCCGAAGGCGCGCACCCCCGCGCCGCGCAGCGCGTCGGCGAGGCCATCGACGAGCGGCTGCTCGGGGCCGATCACCACCAGCCCGATCGCTTCCGCCGCGCAGAACGCCAGCACGGCCGCATGATCCGCCGGGTCGAGCGCGACGCAGGTCGCCTCGCGCGCCATCCCCGGGTTGCCCGGTGCCGCGAACAGCCGGTCGCAGCGCGGCGACTGGCGCAGTTTCCAGCACAGCGCATGCTCGCGCCCGCCGCCCCCGATGACGAGAATATTCATGGGTCGCCGACATAGCCGAACCGGACCGCCTGTCCACGCCCTTGGCTTTCGCCCCGCGCCCGCTAGGCTGGCCCCGGGCAGAGCAAGGGGATGTAATGGCAGGACGGCGCGCGGACGGGCGCAAGACGCAGATCGTCGTCGTCGGCGGCGGCGCGGGTGGGCTCGAGCTCGTCGCCAAGCTCGGCGGGCGGCTGCCGCGACGTGAGTTCGACATCATCCTCGTCGATCCCAACCCGACGCACATCTGGAAGCCGCTGCTCCACGAGGTCGCCGCCGGGTCGCTCGACGCCAACCTCGACGAGGTCGGCTACCGCGGGCATGCCTATCGCTGGGGCTATCGTTACTTCGATGGTGCGCTAGAAGGGATTGACCGCGACGCCGGGCAGATCGTCGTCGCGCCGATCCTCGACGAGGACGGGGTCGAGGTCATCGGCCGCCACCGCATCCGCTTCGACTATCTGGTGCTGGCCGTAGGCTCGGTGTCGAACGATTTCGGCACACCCGGTGTGCGCGAGCATTGCCTGGCGCTCGACAGCCGCGCCGAGGCCGACCGCTTCCGCCGCCGCCTGCTCAACCAGTGCCTGCGCGTCTCGCGGACGATGACCGCCGACCCGTCCGCCGACGCCTATGCGCGCGTCGCCATTGTCGGCGGCGGCGCGACGGGGGTCGAGCTGGCTGCCGAACTCTACTCGGCGGCCGATGCGCTGGGTTTCTATGGGCTCGAGGTGTTCGACAGCAAACGCCTGCAGGTGACGCTGATCGAGGCAGGCCCGCGCCTGCTGCCGGCGCTACCCGAGAAGCTCGCGGCCGCCGCGCATGCCGAGCTCGAGGCGCTTGGGGTTCGCGTGCTGGTCGCGACGCCGGTCATCGCAGCAACCGCCGACACGATCGAGACGAGCGGCGGCGAGAGCATCCCCGCCGACCTGAAAGTCTGGGCGGCAGGCGTCAAGGGCGCCGAGTTCCTGGCGCACATCGGCGGGCTGGAGACGACGCGCGGCAACCAGCTGGTAGTCGGCCCGACGCTGCAGACGACGCGCGACCCGCGCATCTTCGCCATAGGGGATTGCGCGAGCTTCATCCCCGCCCCCGGCGAGCGCCCGGTCCCGCCGCGCGCCCAGGCCGCGCACCAGATGGCGAGCGCAGCGTACCGTAACATCCGCGCCGCGATCGACGGCAAGCCGATGAAGGACTTCGTCTACAAGGACAACGGCTCGCTGGTCAGCCTGGCGAAGTACACGACGGTCGGCAGCCTGATGGGCAACCTCGTCGGCGGGCGCATGGCGATCGAAGGCCGGCTGGCGCGGCTGGTCTATACGTCGCTGTACCGCATGCATCTGCTGGCGATCCACGGCTGGCTGAAAGGCCTGTCGCTGCTGCTGATCGGGCATGTGAACCAGGTCGTGCGGCCGAAGCTGAAGCTGCACTAGGGGGAACCCCGGGTGCGGCGGCACGCTGTGCGCTTCGCTGCCCGAGGAGACCCGCCATGCACCGCACCACTGCCGATCCCGTTCGCGGCGCTCTCGCGGGCGTCCTCGCCGGGCTCGTCGCGTCGCTGGCGATGACGGGCTTCCAGGCGGGCGTCGCCGAGATGTTCCCCGATGCGCTCGGCGGCGGCGGCGAGCCTGCGACCGAGAAGGCGGCCGACAAGGTCAGTCGCGCGGCAACCGGCGAGGACGTGCCCGACGACGTCAAGCCCGCGGCAGGGGAGGCCGTCCACTACGGCTTCGGCGCGGCGCTCGGCGCGGCCTACGGCATCGCCGCCGAATATGGCGACGCGGTCAGGACGGGCGGCGGCACGCTGTTCGGGGCGGCCACTGCGCTGATCGCCGACGATATCATGGTCCCGGCGCTCGGCCTCGGTGGTCCGCCGACCGAGACGCCGCCCGCGACGCACGCCTATGCCATCGCCTCGCATCTGGTGTTCGGCCTCGTGCTGGAGGCGACGCGCCGCCTGTTGCGCGGACGCTGAGGCGCCGTCAGCGCCGCTCGCCGCCGAACTGCCACATGTAGTTGAGGCCGCTGCAGACGTCGAAGCTGCCCTGCGCCAGTTCGCGTCCGTCGGCGAAGACCGCGCGCATGTCGTAGGTGCAGCGCTTGCTGCCGTCGTCGGCGTCGACGCTGATAGAGACGCCCGGCGGCACCGCGACACCGCCCAGCCGGTCGGGGCCATCGGCACTGTCGTCGGCGGACGAGACGAACAGGCGGACCATCGGCTGCGACGTGTCGTTGCGCATGATGAAGCGCCGCACGACGCCGTCGTTCGACCGGCCCCACGCCGCGATCAGCCGCCGGTCGCCGGGCGCGAGCGCAGGCGCGGCGTCGGGCACCGCGCGCTGGGTCGGCGGGGCCTCGCGAACGACCGGTTGCGGCTGGGCACGGGGCGGCGGGTCGGCGGCGACCCGAGGCTCGGCGCGCGGCGGTTCGGGGTCGGCGACGGCCATCTCGCTTGGCGGCGCCGCGACTACCGTTGGCGGCGTCGCGGCGGGCGGCGCCCTGGGCATGAACTTGTCGGCGTTGGCGATCAGCGCGACGACGATCGCGCTGACCATCGAGATCAGCGCGACCTTGATCGCGGTCGCCTCGCCGCTCGTCGCCATTGGCCGCGCCTCAACCGCTGCTCGGGCGGTGGAGCGGGAAGGGCTGCGCGCCGCCCATTTGCGCGCAGATCATCTGCAGCTGGTCCCCCGTCGCCGTGCCGGTGCAGCGTCCGGGCACGCCGTTGTTGTCGCGATACTCCCACGCCACGGCGGTCCCGATGATCGTCCCGGCGCCGATGCCGGCGGGGTATTGCGGGCTGCTGATGCGCATCGCGTTGCCCTGCTGCTGGATCACGTAGGTCGCGTGCTGGAAATCGTGCCACGGGCCCGAGATGTCGACCACCGTGGGCGCGGGTTCGGGCCTGACGACCGGGTCGACCGAAATGGGACGCGGCGCCGGGTCGACGTTGACCGGCGCGGGGGTCGGCGTCGGCGTCGGGGCCGGTGACGGGCCGGGCTGCGGCGCGGGCGCGACCGGGGCCTTGGCGCCGACCTCCAGATACTTGGCCCCGATGATGCCGCCGGCACCGATCAGTGCGACGACGACTGCGATCAGACCGCTCTTTTCCGACACGGCGCCACTCCCTGTGGACAAAGTCCTAACCTATCGTTGCGGGGTGGCCAAGCGCCGCGCCGGTTGCACGCGTGCCGACGCGACCCTAGACCGGCATTGGTGAACGCTCCGTCTCCAAACACGCCCGAATATTCGGTTTCCGAACTCGCCGGCGCGCTCAAGCGCACGGTCGAGGCGGCGTACGGCTATGTCCGCGTGCGCGGCGAGATCAGCGGGTGGAAGCGCGCCGCGTCGGGGCATTGCTACCTGTGCCTGAAGGACGACGGCGCGGTCATCGACGGGGTGATGTGGAAGGCGACCGCGGGCGCTTTGCCGTTCCGCCCGGAGGACGGTCTGGAGGTCATCGTCACCGGCAAGCTGACGACCTACCCGGGCCGGTCGAAGTACCAGATCGTCATCGAGCGCATGGAACCCGCGGGCGTCGGCGCGCTGCTCGCGCAACTCGAGGAGCGGAAGCGGCGGCTCGCGGCGGAGGGGCTGTTCGATGCCGCGCGCAAGCGGGCGCTGCCGTACATCCCGCGCGTCATCGGCGTCGTGACCTCGCCGACCGGGGCGGTGATCCGCGACATCCTGCACCGCCTCGCCGACCGCTTCCCGCGTCACGTGCTGGTCTGGCCGGTGGTCGTGCAGGGCGATGCGGCGGCGGGCCAGGTCGTCGCCGCACTCGCCGGCTTCAACGCGATTGCGCCCGGGGGCAAGGTGCCGCGTCCCGACCTGCTGATCCTCGCGCGCGGCGGCGGGTCGATCGAGGATCTCGCGGCGTTCAACGAGGGAGCGGTGGTGCGCGCCGTCGCCGCGAGCCGCATCCCGATCATCACCGCGGTCGGCCACGAGACCGACACGACCCTCGTCGATTTCGCCAGCGACCATCGCGCCCCGACGCCCACCGCCGCCGCCGAGCGCGCCGTGCCGGTGCTCGCGGACCTGCGTTATAATCTGGGTGCGCTCGGGCTGCGGCAGGACCGCTGCGTCCGCAAGGGGGTCGAGAACCGCGGCGAGCGTGTCGCAGCGCTGGCGCGTCGCCTGCCGGGGCCGCGCGTCCTGCTCGGCCTGCGCCAGCAGCGCTACGACGACCTCGCCGACCGCCTGCCGCGCGCCCTGCGGGGTGGAGCCGAGCGCTGGCGCCTGCGCGTCGAGCGCAGCACCGCGAGCCTGCGCCCGGCGCTGCTCGACCGGCGCGTCGCCGCCGCGCGCGACCGGCTGGCGGGGCTCGACACGCGGCTGACGGCGGCGCTGGCGCGGCTGGTGGCAGCCGATCGCCAGAAGCTGACGCGCACCGAGGCGCGGCTGCGCCCGCTGCTGCTCGCCAACACCCAGGCGCGGAGCACGACGCGGCTGGCTGCGGCAGCGCGCCTGCTCGACACGCTCGGCCCCCGGCAGGTAATGGCGCGGGGCTATGCGATCGTGCTGCGCGGCGACCGCACCCCCGTCACCGCGGCGGCGGCGGCGCGCAGCGAACCGGCGCTGACGCTGGCATTTCATGACGGCGAAGTCACGGTGTCGACGAACCTTCCGCGGCAGGGTAGATTATTGTGATGTTGAACTTCACCGGCAGTCGTCAGGCACGTTTGCGCTATCTTCCCGGCTCGTTCGACGTGCTTGCGCCCGGCGATCACGTCACCTGCGCAGTCACCGGCAACCGCGTCGCGCTCGACCGCCTGCGCTATTGGTCGGCTGAGCTGCAGGAAGCCTATGCCAGCGCCGAGATCGCCGTGCGCCGCTACGGCGAGATGCGCGCCAAGGGACGAATTTGAAGGGAGCAGCGGTCGCACTCGGCCTGCTGGCGGCCGCCTGCGCCAAGCCTGCGCCGGCGGGGCCGATCCTGCTGACGGGCAGCGCGCAGCAGGGCGGGCTGATGTTCGGCACCGCGCCGCCGGGCACCGCGCGCCTGACCCTCGACGACCGGCCGGTGCGGCTGGCGGGCGACGGGCGCTTCGTCATCGGCTTCGGGCGTGACGCGGTGGCGGGTGAGGTGCGCGCCGAGCTGAACGACGGACGCGAAGTTGTCCGGACAATCGCCGTCCGCCCGCGCGCCTGGAACATCGAATCCATCCCCGGCCTGCGCCGTCCGTCGGGCGGGCCGAGCCCCGAGTACGAGGCGATCCGCGCCCCCGAGCTCGCACGCATCGCCGCCGCGCGCGCCGGCTCGACAAATGAGACCGGCTGGACGCAGGCCTTCGCCTGGCCCGCGAAGGGGCGGATCAGCGGCGTCTACGGCTCGCAGCGCATCCTGGGCGGCGTGCCCGGCAGCCCGCATGCCGGGCTCGATATCGCAGCCCCGTCAGGCAGTCCGGTGCTCAGCCCCGCCGACGGCGTCGTCCGGCTGGCCAACGACCGCATGAGCCTCGAAGGCAATCTGGTGATGGTCGATCACGGCTTCGGCCTGACCTCGTCCTTCCTGCACCTGTCGCGCAACGACGTGGTGGTGGGGGAGCGCGTGACGCGCGGGCAGCAGATCGGCGCGATCGGCACGACGGGCCGCTCCACCGGCCCGCACCTGCACTGGGCACTCAGCTGGGGCGACGTGAAGGTCGATCCCGGCCTGCTGGTCGGTGCGCCGACCGCGCCCGAGCCGTGGGACATGCCGGCGTCGGAGCGCGTCCATGGCTGACGGGCGGATCGCGCAACTCTACGCCGCGGCCGATGCCGCGCGTGCGGCGCGCCGCCCCGACGACGCCACGCGCCACCTTCAGGCCGTTCTCGCCATCGATCCGCGCCAGCCGCGGGCGCTGAATATGCTCGGGCTGCAGGCGCTCACCACAGGCGACGCAAAGACCGCCGTCGAAATGCTGACCCGCGCCGCCGCCGCGGCACCCCAGGCGATCGAGCTCAGGCTCAATCTCGCCGATGCTCAGCGCCGCCTCGGCGACGATGCAGGCGAGCTGGCAAGCCTCAACGCGGCGCTCGCGATCGAGCCTTATGCGGTCATCGCGCTGCTGCGCAAAGCGCAGTTCGCGGAGCGGCGAGGCCGGCTGTCCGACGCCGCCAAATCCTATGGCGCCGTGCTCAACATCGTCGCTTCGAACCCGCTGCCGCCGGAATTGGCGGCGCAGGTCGAACACGGGCGTGCGGTGGTCAATGCGAATATCGCGGCGCTTGGGACGACGCTGGCCCGCCATCTCGCCGACCCACGCGCGGCCGTCGAAAACGAGGCGGCGTGGCGCTTCGATGCCTGTGTCGAGCAGCTGCTCGGCAGGCGCCGCGTTTACCCGTCACAGCCGACCGGGCTGAGCTATCCCGGCCTGCCGCTCATCGAGATTTTCCCGCGCGCCCTGATGCCGTGGCTGAGCGAGCTCGAAGCGGCGACCGCCGACATTCAGCGCGAGTTCGCAGCGCTCGAAGGTGGCTTCGCACCCTATGTCGCGATGCCGGCCGGAACGCCGGTCAACCAATGGGAGGCACTCAACCATTCGCTCGACTGGAGCGCGCTCTTCCTGTGGCAGGACGGCATCCGCAACGACGCCAATTGCGCGCGTTGTCCGGCGACGGCGGCACTGCTCGACCGGCTGCCGCTGCTCGATGTTCCCGGCCGCGGCCCGGCCGCATTTTTCTCGGTCCTGCGGCCACGCACGCATATTCCGCCCCATGTCGGGGTCACCAACATTCGCGCCGTCGTTCATCTGCCACTTGTCGTGCCCGACGGCTGCGGCATCCGGATCGGCGCACTGACCCGGCAATGGGTGATTGGTACCGCCTTCGCCTTCGACGACACGATCGAGCATGAGGCGTGGAACGACAGCGACCAGCCGCGCGCGGTCCTGATCCTCGATGTCTGGAACCCTGCGATCGACCCGGTCGAGCGCGACCTGTTGCGCGCACTGACGGTCGGCCTCGACGCCCATGGCCAGGCATGAAATCGCTGTTCGATCTCGCCCCGCGCGCGGATCGCTCGGCGCTTGCCGAGACGTTTGCCCGTGAGCGGCGGGTGCGCATCGACGACGTGCTGACCGACGCGACCGCTGCCGAGATTCACGACGTACTGACACGGGAGACGGACTGGGGCCTCGGCTGGACCGGCGCGGGCGGCGAGGCCGCGAACATCCGCGGTGCGGCGCTGCGCGCCCTCGCGCCGCCGGCGCGTGCGGCGCTCGGCGAGGCGGCGCCTCAGCGGGCACGGCGCGGCGAATTCGCCTTCGTCTACGGCCGCTACCCGATGCTCGACGCCTATCGCGAAGGCTGGGACCCGGGGCATCCGCTCGACCTGCTGCTCGAGCATATCAATGCCGAGCCGCTGCTGGACCTGATCCGCGCGGTGACCGGCGAAGCGGTGATCAAGGCCGACGCGCAGGCGACGCTCTATGCCCCCGGCCATTTCCTGACGCAGCACAGCGACGACCAGGCGGGCGAGAACCGGCGCGTCGCCTATGTCCTGAACCTGTGCCGCGACTGGCGGCCCGACTGGGGCGGCTATCTGCTGTTCCACGACGACGCGGGCGACGTGATCGCCGGGTGGCGGCCGCGCTTCAATTCGCTGTCGCTGTTCGCCGTGCCGCAGCTGCATAGCGTCAGCTACGTCCCGCCGTTCGCGCCCGTCGAGCGCTTCGCCATCACCGGATGGTTCCGCGACGCATGACGCCGGCGTTCGACCCGCGCCTCGATGCGGCGACGGCGCACCGGGTTTTCGCCGAGACGGGGCACGTCCGGCTGACGCCCTTCCTCACCGATGCCGTCGCCGCCACGCTGCACACGCAGCTGCGTGGTCGCGAGGACTGGCGCCAGGTGGTCAACAGCGGCGACAAAGTGTTCGAGCTGAGCCGCGCCGACCGCGCCGCGATGAAACCCGAGCAGCTGGCTGCGCTCGACGCCGCCGTCATGGCAGGCGCGCGCGAAGGCTTTCAGTATCGCTACGAGACGATCCGCCTGCCCGACGGCGACGCCGCCGACATCGGCGAGCCGCTCGCGGCAGTGACCCGGAGCCTATCCGAAGGTGCGGGCCTCGCCATGCTGCGGCAGATCGTCGGTGCGCCGATCGATTTCGCCGACGGGCAGGCGACCGCCTATTCCCCGGGCGACTTCCTGACCGGCCACGACGACGCGGTGTCCGGCAAGCAGCGCCACGCCGCCTATGTCATGGGGCTGACCCCGACCTGGCGCGTCGAATGGGGCGGGCTGCTGCTCTTCCACGAGCCCGGCAATAAGGTCACAGGTGTGTCGCCCGGCTACAACAGCCTCGACCTGTTCGCGGTGCCGCGCCTGCACAGCGTCACGCAGGTCACCGCGGCGGCGGCGTTCCGGCGCTACGCCGTGACGGGCTGGCTGCGCAGCCGCTAGTTCTCGCGCCGCACACGCACGGCGATCTGCTTGTTGACGTTGGCGAGATAGCTGCCCATCGCGGCGCGGCGGATGCGGATCGGCTGGCCCGGCTTCGGATCGCTGGGGATGTTCTTCGTGTCGATCTGCACCCAGCGCGCACCGTCCTCCAGCACGAACGCCCAGTTGCGGTCGAGCCGCTTCTTCGCCGAGACGATGGTGGATTCCAGCTCGGCGAACTCGGCCTCCTCCTGCTTGTCGTCGTCGCCGCCCCCGAACAGCCCCAGCCGCGGCAACGACAGGCCGAACAGCGAGCGGCGCGCCTTGCGCAGCTGAGCCTGGTCGGCGATGACCAGTTCCTTCTTGCCGACCGCGGTGTCGATCGTCGCGACCTGCGCGTCGAAGCACGCCAGCCGCTCGGTGCTCCCCGTGATCGCGCGGCAATCGAGCAGCTTCTGGAAGATCGCCGGCGGAGCCTCGGCGACCGGCGCTGCCGCCGCGGGAAGCGCGGTCAAAGCAACCAGTGGTGCCAGAAACGAAATTCGCAGGACTGTACGCAAGATAGTCTCCTTGGGCGCCGAGGGGCAGGGCCCGGGCATAGACCTGTTGCATTTCGGCGACAACCGCCGGTTAACCGCACCGCCTCGGAGCGCATGGCTTTACAGCACGAACGCCAATCATGCATCACCCAGTCATGCCGAAGGGGACCGGCGAATTTACTTCGGACCCTGGCTCTTCGACCGGGGCCGATGGGTCCGACGCAAACAAGGGGAAGTCATTGTGATTGATAAGAAGAATTTTCTCGGACGGACTGCGCTCAGCAGCACTGCCGCGACACTGGCGCTGGGCTTCTTCGTTGCTGCGTCGCCGGCCTTCGCGCAGACCTCGGGTCCGGGCGCGCAGGGCGACCCCGTTTCGGTGACGCCGCAGGCGTCGGCCGCTGCCGAGGATGACGCGGGCGACACCATCGTCGTCACCGGTTCGCGCATCGCGCGCCGCAACCTCGACACCGCCGCGCCGCTCGCGGTCGTCAACGCCGAGGAGTTCAAGCTCGCCGGTGCGGTCAACGTCGAGCAGGTGCTCAACGTGCTGCCGCAGGTCCTGCCGGGCACCACGTCGTTCTCGAACAACCCCGGCGGCGGCGTCGCGACGCTGAACCTGCGCGGCCTCGGCACGACCCGCAACCTCGTGCTGGTCAACGGCCGCCGCTACATGTTCTTCGACACCAGCCAGATCGTCGATCTCAACACCATCCCGCAGTTCCTCATCGAAGCGGTCGACGTTGTCACCGGCGGCGCCTCAGCAATCTACGGTTCGGACGCCATCACTGGCGTCGTCAACTTCCGCCTGCGCAACAACCTCAACGGCTTCGAGATCGGCAGCCAGTACTCGATCACCGAAGAGGGCGACGGCGCACGCTGGCAGACGCATGCCGCGATGGGCACCGAGTTCGCCGACGGCAAGGGCCACATCACGGCGTTCGCCGAGTACTACAAGCGCAAGTCGATCTTCCAGGGCGCTCGTGCTCGCTCGGAATTCGCGCTCAGCGACAACTTCGCCGGCGGCCTCGTCCCCGGCGGTTCGGCGACTACCCCTGCGGGCCGCTTCGCGGTTCCGGGCACGGCCGTTATCGGTCTCGATCCGGATGGTGCTGGGCCGCTGACGGCGCCGACGCTCAACCGCGGCGCCGGGACGACCTTCGGTTCGCCGTTCGGTGCCACGTTCAGCAGCGCCACCGGTGCCAGCCGCAACTACAACAACCCGGCCGACGCTTATAACTACGCCCCGGCGAACTACCTGCAGGTTCCGCAGGAGCGTTGGTTGATCGGTGCCTACGGCGACTACGAAGTTTCGGACTCGCTGTCGGCCTACATGGAAGTGACGTTCGTCAACAACCGCGTGCCGAACGAGCTCGCCGCCACCCCGGTGACCGGCAACTTCAACGTCAACATCGCCGCCGTGTCGCCCTTCCTGGCGGCCAGCGACATTGCCGCTCTGCAGCAGATCGACGCCAACGAGACGGCGATTAATGCCGCCCGTGCAGCGAACGGGCTTGGCAACTTCCTGACCGGCACCAACGCCGCGTCGAATGCCGCCGGTGTTGTCAACATCGGTGTCAATCGCCGCATCACCGAGACCGGTTCGCGGAACACGCTCGACGAGCGTAACGCCTTCCGTGCCTTGATCGGCGTCAAGGGCGCAATCGGCGAGTCGGGCTTCAACTACGACGCCTATTACAGCTATGCCCGCACCCGGAACGCCAACGTCCAGGCCGGCAACATCTCGCGCCGCGCCTTCCAGGCCGGCCTCGACGGCACGGCTGCTGCGATCGACATCTTCGGGCCGGACGCGCTGAGCCCCGCTTCGGTGAGCCAGATCAGCATTCTGGCGCAGAACAACGACATCTCGGTGCTGCAGGTCGCTCAGGCCTCGGTCAACGGGTCGCTGTTCAACTTCGGCCTCGGTGGTGACGATGTCGGCATCGCGGTCGGCGCCGAGTATCGCCGTCTCGCGTCGCGCTTCATCCCCGACACCGCGCTGTCGTCGGGTGACGTCATCGGCTTCAACGCCGGCAACCCGACGCAGGGCAAGTACAACGTCAAGGAAGTGTTCGGAGAGCTCAACATCCCGATCGCGGCCGACCAGCCCTTCTTCCACAAGCTGGAAGTCAACGTCGCCGGCCGTTACTCCGACTACTCGCTCGAAGCGGTGGGCGGCGTCTCGACCTACGCTGCTGGCGTCCAGTGGGCGCCGATCAAGGACATCACGCTGCGCGGCCAGTACAGCCGCGCCGTCCGTGCTCCGAACGTCGGCGAGCTGTTCGGTGGTCTGCAGCAGGGCTTCCCGGCCGTGACCGATCCCTGCTCGTCGCGTAACGCGGTGGCCAACCAGACCGCGGCACTCCGCGCGCTCTGCGTCGCAACCGGCGTGCCGGCCTCGCAGGTCTTCCAGGCGTCTGTTCAGCCGAACGACCAGATCCAGTCGCAGACCGGTGGTAACCCGAACCTGGTGGCCGAGAAGTCGACCTCGTACACCTTCGGTACGCTGATCCAGCCGACCTTCATCCCCGGCCTGACGATCTCGGCGGACTACTTCAACATCGAGATCGGCAACGCCATCGCCACCGCGGGCGGTGGTCCGGCCAACATCGTCAGCCTCTGCTACAACACGTTCCGGGACGCTTCGAACGGCTTCTGCCAGCTGATCACGCGTAACTCGGCAACGGGTGCGATCGACGGCGTCACCAACCCTGATGGCAGCGTCGCCGTCGTGTTCGCCGGTGCCGCCAACCTGTCGTCGCTGTCGACCGAGGGTATCGATCTCGAGGTCAACTACACGATCCCGCTGAACTTCGGGATCGCCAGCGAAGAGTCGAAGCTGAACCTGAACTTCCTCGGCACCTGGACTGACCGTAACACCTTCGTTCCGGTGAACGGCCTGCCCGACGTGATCGAGTGCGCTGGCTTCTTCGGCCTGAACTGCGGTAATCCGCAGGGCAAGTACAAGTTCACGACCCGTGCGACACTGGTCGGTGGACCTCTGACGATCAGCGGCCGCTGGCGCTATATCTCGAAGACGCGCGATGATGACGACACGACGGATTACTTCGTCGAAACCCTCAAGGCCTACAGCCTGTTCGATCTGTCGACCTCGTTCGACATCAACGATCAGTTCACGATGGCCGCGGGCGTCAACAACCTGCTCAACAAGAAGCCGCCGGTCATCGGCAGCAACGCCGAGCAGGCCAA
Source organism: Glacieibacterium frigidum (assembly GCF_007097155.1). Lineage (GTDB taxonomy): Bacteria > Pseudomonadota > Alphaproteobacteria > Sphingomonadales > Sphingomonadaceae > Glacieibacterium > Glacieibacterium frigidum. The sequence goes on along the minus strand of NZ_VJWA01000002.1, from coordinate 259,732 downwards.
CACCTATCCGGGGACCTTCGACACCCTGGGCCGCGACTTCTTCGTCTCGGTGAACTTCAAGTTCTAAGCTGAGAAGCAGTCGACGAATTGGGGCGGTCCGCACGCGCGGGCCGCCCTTTTTCGTGTCTCGATGCCGTCCATGGCGAGGCCTGACCCTAGCGGTCGCGCGTCCCGCTGACCTGCCAAGCGACGATTTCGCCCGCGGCGGTGCGCAGCGGTGCCGCATGCACGACACAGCCCGCGGCTCCCAGGCCATCGGCGATCACCGCGATCCCGTCGTCATTGCGCGCGGCCGCGATCATTGCCGCCAGGCGCGCGAGCTCGGCACGCACGCGCGCCTCTATCGTCGCGACCCCGGCGATACCGCCACCACGCTGCAGCACCTGACCGATCGCCATCGGCAGTTCGTCGCTGATGCTTTGCGCTGCGTGCCTACGGCGCGAGAGCGCGATTGCCTCCGCGGTGCGGGGATCCTCCGGCTGTCCGGCCGCGACCCTCTGCGCGAGCGCGAACAGGCCAGCTTCATCCAGCGCCGCCATCGCCGCGTGACGTGCGCGGTTATGCGCGATCGCCGGACTGGCGGCATGATGGATGATGAGCAGCAGGTACCCGCCGACGCGCAGGACCCGACTTGCCTCGGCAACCGCGCCGGCTGGGCAGTATTCGATGCCGAACTGGCTCGTCACGGCGTCGAAGCTGGCTTCGGCAAAGGGCAGGGCGTCGGCATCGATCCCGCCGCGTATCCCAAGTCCACGCGCCGCCGGGCCGACATCGGCATAGTCGATCCCTTCGAGCACGAGATCGCGCCGCGCCTCGCGCAGGGCACGCAGGACTGCGCCGTTGCCCGACGCGATGTCGAGCACCCGCCCCGCGGACGGCAGCATCGTGGCAAAGTCCGCCCAGGCCGTCGCCAGCGCGGTGCGTACCGGCGGGGGGGCATTGGGCAGGCAGGCGTCGCTGCTCGCGCTCGCCCAGAAGTCGGACCAGGCGCCGCGCGGGGTCAAGCGATGACGTCGAAGGCGACCGTCAGCCGCTCGCCGGTCGCAAACGGCAGGGTGCCGTGGAACAAGTAGCTCGGGAACAGCGCGAGCCGCCCGGGCCGCGGCTCGACCAAGCCAAGCGGCGCCAGGTCGAGCGCCAGCTCATCGGGCGGTGAGCCGATGCTCAGCCACCCCGCGCGTGGATCTCCGGAATCGGCCGCGGGCAGGCCGATGTAGCATGCGGAACTCAGCACGCCGAGCGGATGGATGTGGTTGACGTGAAATCCGCCCCCGGTCAGGCGTACCGACCAGCTGCCTTCGATCCGCAGCGCGTCGTGGCGATGGCGGAGCAGCGGGTGGCTCGCGTCATGCGGCGGCAGCGCGGCGAAATGCGCCGCGACCGCCGCGTCGAGCTCGTCGTGGAGCAGCTTCAGTTCGGGCTCGGGGCGGTCGAACAGCCGCCCGCGCGTCTGCGTGCCGCCGCGCAGCGACTGGCCGATCGGATGCGCGCGGGTCCGGTGCAGGCCGCGCAGCACGTCGGCCAGCCGCGCCAGCCGCTCGTCGCCGATCTCGAGGTCGTGCGCCCGCCACATGCCGGGCCGGCACAGCCAGTCGAAACGCGGATCGCCGATCAGCCGCCACGCCAGCCCGAGGTGCGCCCATGCACCGACGAGCCCCGGCTCGGCACGCGTCAACGGCTCGAGGATCCGCGCCGCCGCTTCGGGATCGCGCCGCAGCATATGCCGGCCGCGCGCCAGTTGCGCCTGGGTGTCGCTGCCGGCGCGCGCGAATTCGCCATCGGCCCGGTCGAGGTCGCCCGCCTCGCTGGCCAGAACGGCCTGCATCAACCGGACCTCTGCATCGGCTCCGATCCGTCCGGCGGCGCCATCGAGGAAGGCCAGCGCTTCGGTGCGCCGGTTGCCGCGCGCCAGGGCGCGCGCATAGCCGAGGGCAAGGTCCCGGTCGGCGGGGAACTGCTGCGCCGCCGCTGCATAATACGCCACGTAGTCGCCGGGCGCGTCGGCCTCCGCCCGCATGCGAGACAGGCTGTCCTGTCCGGCGACCCATTGCGGGTTCCGGGCGACCGCGGCCTCGAGCGTCGGCACACAATCGGCATCGCCCGCCGCCTCGAGCGCCTCGGCAAGGCCCAGCGCGACTTCCGGGTCGTTTGGATCGGCGGCGAGTGCGGCCCGGTACAGCGGCACGGCGGCGTCGTCGCTCAGCTCGAGCGCAGTCCGGGCCACGCCATGGAGCGCGGTCGGCCGGCCGGGATCGAGATCGAGCGCACGCTGAAAATCGGTCCTTGCCGCGAGGCGATTGCCGGCGAGCCGCTGGACAGCGCCGCGCGCCTCCCAGACCCGCGCATCGTCCGGATGCCGCGCAACGAAGACGTCGAGATCGATCAGCGCGGCCGTGTAGTTGCCCAGCTTCTGCTGTGTCGTCGCGCGGTTGAGGCGCGCGTCGAGGAAGTCGGGCGCCTTTAGGATTGCCCGGCCGTAATGGCGCAGCGCGGCGTCATACTCCTCGACCGCGTCGAGCAGATTGCCGTAGTTATTGTTGATCTGCGGGTCGTCGGGGGCGACCGCCAGTGCACGCTCGAACATGGTGCGCGCCGCGGGAAGGCGACCTGCATTCTGCTCGACCAGCGCCAGCAGATGCAGCACCGCCGGATGGTCGCCGACGCCGCGTAAGACGGTGTGAAGATCGGCGCGAGCCGCTTCCCAGCGTGCGGCGCGAAACGCCGCTTCGGCGCGGGCGAACAACGCGTTGAAGTCGGTGGCCATCGCCCACGCAATTGCCGCGTGGTGCCGCCGCTGTCCAGTTGCAGGCTCGCCGCCGTCCCGCCGGTTCGAAGCGTGGTATTTCCGTCACAACGCTAAGTCGTTGCCTCGACGATACTTTTCCAGCCATTGCCGCCGCCCGCGCCGCGGTCCTACCAGCACCGCATCGCCGGGGGGGAGGGTCCACCCGGTCGTCAACGGCTCCGTCGGTATCAAGTCGCGTCTGTGGCGTAGGGGATTATGTATGCGTAAGTTTTATTCGGTTCGAGACAATCTGCTGGCTTCCACGATCATCGGCAGCGCGCTGCTGCTCGCCGCTCCCGCCTTCGCGCAGACCGCGCCCACCGCGCCGGTGGCCAACGGCCCGACGCCGCCGGCTGCTGCCAGCCAGGCCGGTGCCACTGAGACCGCCAGCGCCGAGGATCTCGACGAGATCGTCGTCACCGGCTCGATCATCCGCGGCACCGACACCGGCATCTCGCCGGTCACGACGGTCACCACCGAGAACCTCGAAGCGCGCGGCATCAACACCGTGCAGGCCGGCATCCAGGCGCTGTCGTCGAACAACGGCCCGGCGCTGACCAACTCGTTCACCGCCAACGGCGCGTTCGCGGCGGGTGCCTCGTCGGTTTCGCTGCGCGGCCTGTCGACCAACTCGACGCTGGTGCTGTTCGACGGCCTGCGCGCCGCCTATTACCCGCTGTCGGATGACGGTTCGCGCAACTTCGTCGACCTGAACACCATCCCCGACGACATCGTCGAGCGCATCGACGTGCTGCGCGACGGCGCCTCGTCGAGCTACGGCGCCGACGCCATCGCGGGCGTCGTCAACGTCATCACCAAGCGCCAGTTCGTCGGCGTCTCGGCCCGCGCCGAGGCCGGCATCTCGCAGGACGGCGTCAACGCCAACCAGCGCGTGACGCTGACCGCCGGCACCGGCGACCTCGATGACCAGGGCTACAACGCCTATATCAGCGGCTTCTACTACCGCAGCGCTGGCACGTTCCAGCGCGACCTGCCGGCGCCGTTCAACTCGGACAACCTGACCGGCATCTGCTCGGAGCGGACGGGCGCCCGCGAGTGCGGTCCCAACAACATCGCGAACAGTGTCGACGCCAACGGGGCCCTCAGCGCCTTCGCTATCGGCACGGCCAACTTCTACGTCCGTCCGGCGAACGCCGAGAACACCGTCGCATCGGGCCGCTACCAGCTGCTGAACCCGGGCGCCGGTTGCCTCAACGGCACGGCGTACAACCCGACCGCCGCGCAGCTCGCCCAGGCGAACAACGTCACCGCGCCGACGACGGTCTGCCAGATCGACGGGACGCAGCAGTACGACATGGTAACCCCGAACCTCGAGCGTTTCGGCGGTTCGGCCCGCTTCACCGCGACGATCGGCGACAACTCGGAAGCGTATCTGCTGTTCAACTTCGCGCAGTCGTCGACCGACTACACGGGGCGCCCGGCGACGATCCGCGGCAACGCACCGGCGGGCATCCTCTTCCCGCAGTTCTCGACCTCGCAGAACCAGACGCCGGCGCTGGCGCCCGGCTCGGCCGTCCTGGCGCTGCCGGTCTTCGTCTGCGCCGCGCGGGTTAACTGCAACGCGACCAACGGCACGCTGAACCCGAACAACCCGTTCGCGGCACAGGGCCAGGTCGCCCGCATCGTCGGCGCGTTGCCCGACACGGTGACCGAGAACTCGACGCGCAGCCGCGTGTACCGGGCGGCCTTCGGCCTGAAGGGCACGATCTTCGACGACGTCGACTATGACTTCAACGCGACGGCGATGCACACCGACCTGCGCCTGAAGACCAACGGTTACGTCTACATCCAGAACCTGCTGAACGTGATCGCCGACGGCAGCTACAACTTCGTCAATCCGAGCCTGAACTCGCAGGCGACGCGCGATTATCTGTCGCCCGAGAACGTCACCGACACCACGTCGGACCTGTATCAGGCGCAGCTGACGGTGCAGAAGTCGCTCGCGACCCTGCCCGGCGGTGACCTGCGTCTCGCGGTTGGCGGCTCGATCTTCTACGAAGCGGTCGATGCCCCCAGCGCCAACGACGATTATAACGGGCCGACGCAGCGCTACTTCACGCTGAACGCCTTCGGCACGAAGGGTAACCGCACGGTCACCTCGGGCTTTGCCGAGATCAACGCGCCAATCCTGGAGTCGCTGACGCTCAACGCCTCGGGCCGTTACGACAACTACTCGAGCGGCCAGAGCAACTTCTCGCCGAAGATCGGCGCGATTTTCAGCCCGATCGATCAGGTCACCATCCGTGGTACCTACTCGCGCGGCTTCCGCATCCCGAGCTTCGGCGAGGCCAATGCACTGCCGACGACGGGTTACGTGACCCAGTCGATCACGAGCATCCCCAACGCCTTCCTGGCGCAGTACGGCGCGGGCTGCTCGCAGGCGACCCCGAACGGCTGCCCGGCGTACCTGACCGGCTACTCGATCGGCCAGACCACGCTGGCGTCGCCGGACCTCGAGCCGGAGAAGTCGCGCAGCTTCACCGGAGGTGTGAAGTTCGACCCGATCCGCAACGTCTCGCTGACGGTCGACTACTATAACATCAAGAAGACGGGCGCGATCACCACGCCCGACAACTCGCCGGCGATCGCCGCCTATTACGCCGGTGCGGACATCCCGGCCGGGTTCGAGGTCATCGCCGACGCGGTCGATACCAACAACCCGAACGCCCGTCCGCGTATCGCCTTCGTCCGCTCGCAGCTGATCAATGCCGACACGATCAAGTCGTCGGGCATCGATTTCGGCATCAACGGCGCCTACGACTTCGGTCCGGTGAAGTGGACGTCGAACCTCGCCGCCAGCTACATCCTGGAGCTGAGCACGACGATCGACGGCGTGAAGCAGCGCTACGAGGGCACGCTCGGCAACTTCAACCTGACCGCAGGTTCGGGGACCTTCGAGTGGAAGGGCAACTGGCTCAACACCTTCGACTTCGGCGACGTCGCGCTCAGCACGACGGTCAACTACACGTCGGGCTACGACCTGTCGGCGCAGGACCAGGGCGACGACTACAAGGATTGCGGCCGTGCGGAGGTCTACAACGACTGCAAGGTCAAGAGCTACGTGACGGTCGATGCCAACGTGAACTTCAAGGTCAACGACCGCTTCAACTTCTACGTGAACGTCCAGAACCTGTTCAACCGCCTGCCGCCGGTCGATACCGTCACCTACGGCGCGTATCTGTACAACGCGGTGCAGGGCGGCGAGGGCATCTTCGGTCGCCAGTTCCGTGCCGGCGCGAAAGTCAGCTTCTAAGCCTTCAAGGCACCACAAATCGGGGCGGGTCCTGCGGGACCCGCCCTTTTTTTGTCCGCGGCAGATGGGTCAGGCGACGCTGAGTGTGAGCTTGCCGTCGCCCTCGTCGACGTGGACGGTCGATCCGTCGGGGACTTCGCCGCCAAGGATTAGATCGGCGAGCGGGTCCTGGACGAAGCGCTGCACCGCGCGCTTGAGCGGCCGCGCGCCGTACACCGGGTCATAGCCCACCCGCGCCAGCCAGCGGCGGGCGGCGTCGGTCAGATCGAGCCCGATCTTGCGGTCGCCGAGCATCGCCTGGACGCGCTTCAGCTGGATGTCGACGATCGCGCCCATGTTGGCCATCGCCAGACGCGAGAACAGCACGATCTCGTCGAGCCGGTTCAGGAACTCCGGCCGGAAATGCCCGCGCACGATCTCCATGACCTGCGCCTCGACCTCGCTGACCGCCTGATCGTCGCGCAGGCCCGCGATGTACTGCGAGCCGAGGTTCGACGTCAGCACGATGATCGTGTTGGTGAAGTCGACCGTCCGCCCCTGGCCGTCGGTCAGCCGACCGTCGTCGAGCACCTGCAGCAGGATGTTGAAGACATCGGGGTGCGCCTTCTCGACCTCGTCGAACAGGATAACCTGGTACGGCCGCCGCCGCACCGCCTCGGTCAGCACGCCGCCCTCGTCATAGCCGACATAGCCCGGGGGCGCCCCGATGAGGCGCGACACGGCGTGCTTCTCCATGAACTCGCTCATGTCGATGCGCACCATCGCGGCGGCGTCGTCGAACAGGAAGCGTGCGAGCGCCTTGGTCAGCTCGGTCTTGCCGACGCCGGTCGGCCCGAGGAACAGGAACGACCCGAGCGGCCGGTTGGGATCCTGCAGCCCGGCACGCGCACGGCGAACCGCCGCCGACACGGCCTTGACCGCCGCCGCCTGGCCGATGACCTGCGCCGACAGCGCGGTCTCCATATTCAGCAGCTTCTCGCGCTCGCCCGCCAGCATGCGGTCGACGGGGATGCCCGTGGCGCGCGAGACGACTGCGGCGATGTCGTCGCCGGTTACTTCCTCGCGCACCATCGCGCTCGCGGTCGCGCCCTCGGCCTCGGTCAGCTGACGCTCGAGGTCGGGGATGCGGCCATAGGTCAGCTCGCCCGCCTTGGCATAGTCGCCCGACCGCTGCGCCTGCTCGACCTCGAGCCGCGCCGCTTCGAGCTGGCCCTTCAACGCCGCGGCACCCGCCAGCTTGTCCTTCTCGCCCTGCCAGCGCGCCGTCAGCGCCCCCGACTGCTCGTCGAGGTTCGCCAGCTCGGCCTCCAGCGCGGTCAGCCGCTCCTTCGACGCGGCATCGCTCTCGCGCTTCAGCGCCTCGCGCTCAATGCGCAGCTGCATGATGCGGCGGTCGAGGTTCTCGATCTCCTCGGGCTTGCTCTCGACCTCCATGCGCAGCCGTGACGCGGCCTCGTCCATCAGGTCGATCGCCTTGTCGGGCAGGAAACGGTCGGCGATGTAGCGGTTCGACAGCGTCGCCGCGGCGACGATCGCGCCGTCGGTGATCCGCACGCCGTGGTGGAGCTCGTACTTCTCCTTTAGCCCGCGCAGGATCGAGATCGTGTCCTCGACCGTCGGCTCGCCGACCAGCACCGGCTGGAAGCGGCGTTCGAGCGCGGCGTCCTTCTCGACGTATTTGCGATACTCGTTGAGCGTCGTCGCGCCGATGCAGTGCAGCTCGCCGCGCGCGAGCGCGGGCTTGAGCAGGTTCGACGCATCCATCGACCCTTCGGACGCGCCGGCGCCGACGAGCGTGTGCATCTCGTCGATGAACAGCACGACGTCGCTGCCCTCGGCGCGGACCTCGTCGAGCACGCCCTTCAGCCGCTCCTCGAACTCGCCACGGTACTTCGCGCCGGCGATCAGCGCGCCCATGTCGAGCGACATCAGGCGGCGGTCCTTGAGACCGTCAGGGACATCGCCGTTGGCGATGCGGAGCGCGAGGCCCTCGACGATGGCGGTCTTGCCGACGCCGGGCTCGCCGATCAGCACGGGGTTGTTCTTGGTCCGCCGCGCCAGCACCTGCACGGTGCGGCGGATCTCCTCGTCGCGCCCGATGACGGGGTCGAGTTTGCCGTCGCGCGCCGCCTGCGTCAGGTCGCGGGCGTATTTGTTGAGCGCGTCGAACTGGTTCTCTGCCCCCGCCGTGTCGGCCGAGCGGCCCTTGCGCAGCTTTTCGATCGCGGCGTTCAGCCCCTGCGCGGTGACCCCGGCGCTCGCCAGCGCCTTGCCTGCATCGGTGCCGGTCGCGAGCACGCACGCCAGCAGCAGCCGCTCGACGGTGACGAAGCTGTCGCCGGCCTTGGTGGCGATCTGCTCGGCATTGTCGAGCAGCTTGGCGGTGTCGTTGTCCCACTGCAGCTGCTGCGCGCCGCTGCCGGTCACCGCGGGCTGCTTGGCTAGCGCAAGATCGACGGCGGTCGTCGCCGTGGCGGGGTCGCCGCCGGCGGCGCGGATCAGGCCCGATGCGGCACCCTGGTCATCCTCCAGAAGTGCCTTGAGAACGTGCGCGGGGGTGACGCGCTGATGGTCCATGCGAATGGCGACGGTCTGCGCCGACTGGAGGAAGCCCTTGGCGCGGTCGGTGAATTTTTCGATGTTCATGCCCCGAATATGGGGACATCGGAGCCGACGGCAAGCGTCAGGCGGCAGGTGTTGTTACGATCCCGGTCGGCGCGCAGACGGTGAACTTGGCACCCGGCGCATTGTCCTCGATCTCGACCGTGCCGCCGACCTGGCGCGTCAGCGACCGCACGATCTTCATGCCCAGCGACCCGGCACGAGCCAGGTTGAAATCGGGCGGCAGGCCGACGCCGTCGTCGGCGATGATCAGGCAGACCTTGCCGTCGACGACATGGACCGTGACGCGCACGGTACCGCGCTCGGCGCCCGGAAAGGCGTATTTGAAGGCGTTGGTCAGAAGCTCGCTGACCACCAGAGCGAGCGGCACCGCGATGGTCAGCGGCAGCACCAGCTCGTCGTCGGCGGTAAAGTCGAGCGCGATGCCCGAGCCGTGCGCTGCGGCGCTCTCGACGCTCAGCTCGCGCAGGTAGGAGACGAGGTCGACGCGGTCGTGCGCGCTTGTCGAATAGAGGCGCTGGTGCATCGACGCGACGACCGAAACGCGGCCGCGTGCCTCGATCAGGCTGGAGCGCAACGCGGGCTCGCGCGCCTGTGCCGCCTGCAGCGACAGCAGCGCGGTGACCAGCTGCAGGCTGTTCTTGACGCGGTGATTGACCTCGTGGAGCAGCGTGTCCTTGGTCTCGAGCGCCTGCGCCAGCGCGGCCTCGGCATCCTTGCGCGCGGTGATGTCGAGGCTGACGATCGACAGGCGCGGCTTGCCGCCGCGGCCCGTCGGCATCGGGGTCAGCGTCGCAGTGAACCAGCGGTCGCCGTCGGGGCCGTTGAACGGATATTCGAGCGTCGTCGGCTTGCCCGAGACATGCGCGGCATGCATCGCGGGCATCATGCTGCGCGGCAGGCGGCCGCCCGACAGGTCGCGCGCGGTGCGCCCGGTGACGCCGTCGGCGCCCCAGAAGCGCGCCATGCGGCGGTTTGCCAGCACGAAGGTGAAATCGTCCGGATCGAGGTCGATGATCGCGGTGTAGATGCCCGTCGTCTCGAAGAAGGCGCGCAGCGCCGCCTCGCTCTCGCTCAGCCGCGTCTCCAGCTGGACCTCGCCGCTGACATCCGAATTGACGCCGTACCAGCGCACCACGGTGCCGTTCGCGTTGCGCACCGGCTCGACCCGCGTCAGGAAGGGGCGGAACGAGCCGTCGGCGGCGCGCAGCGGAAAGGTCATCTCGAACCGTTCGCCGCGCTCGATCGCGCCGGTCCATTTGGCCATCACGGCGGGCAGCATGTCGGGGTCATGAATCGACCGCCAGCCCCAGCCGGCCATCTGGTCGGGCGTCGTGCCGGTGTAATCGTAGAAGCGCCGGTTGTACCAGAAGATGTAGCCGTCGGCGTTCGCCATCCAGCACGGTGTCGGCATCAGGTCGGCCATCAGGCGGAAGTCGAGCCCCGCGTTGGGATCGGCGGCGAACGACGCCTCGGTCTGCGGGCGCAGGCCGTCGACCGGCGTCAAGCCGCTCGGAAGGTCCACAAATTCGGTATTTCCCATTACGGGGGCATGTAGAACGGGCCGCGACGAATTGCCAACCGCGGGCCTTCGACAAGTGGACGCAGCCACGCTAGTCAGGGGCATGGCTCGTTCCGATCCCGAACCGTCGCCTGCGCCGAGGCGTGGACTGACGCGTCGCCGCCTGCTGATCGGCGGCGGCATCGGCGTGGGCCTGGTGGTCGGCTATGCCGCCTGGCCGCGCGACCGCGCGCTGAACTGGGCGACCGCGGACGGCGAGACGCTGCTCAACGGCTGGGTCAAGGTCGGTGCCGACGGGCGCGTGACGGTCGCGGTACCGCAGGCCGAGATGGGGCAGGGGGTGTTCACCAGCCTGCCGCAGATCCTCGCCGACGAGCTGGGCGCCGACTGGGCGACGGTCGGGGTCGAGCCCGCGCCGCTGCATCCGATCTATGCCAACAAGGGCATGGCGCTCGACGCGGTCGAGGCGATGCCCGCGGCGCTGCGCGGCGTCGGCGGCTGGGCGATGGGCGCGCTGATCGAGCGCTTCGACATGCAGATGACGGGCGGCAGCACCTCAGTGCGCGGCTTCCACGACACCGTCCGACTGGCGGGTGCGGCGGCACGCGAGCTGCTGTGCCGCGCGGCGGCACGCGACTGGGGCGTCGACTGGACCGAGTGCGAGGCGAAGGGCGGCTTCGTCACCTACAAGGCCAACCGCGCGCGCTTTGCGGAGCTTGCAGCCAAGGCGAGCGCCGAGTCCGCGCCGTCGCCGACATTGCGCCCGGTGGCGTCGCGCACGCTGGCGGGCAGGTCGGTACCGCGTCTAGACATCCCGTCGAAGGTCGACGGCAGCGCGCGCTTCGGCGCCGATGTCCGCTTGCCGGGCATGAAGTACGCGAGTGTGCGGTCGGGCCCGGCGGGCGACCCGGCGCTGGTTTCGGCGACCGCGCCTGCGGGCGTCCGGCTGGTCAAGGGCCCGACCTGGGTCGCGGCGGTCGCGGACACCTTTTGGGGTGCCAAGACGGGCCTCGACAAGGTCACCGCGACCTTTGCCAAACGCGCGCGACCGGCGGGGCCGTGGATCGAGCCGGCATTGCGCGCCGCGATCGCCAAGCCGGGCGAGGTCGTCGGCGGCGACGCGGTCGAGTTCGGCGCGGGGACGCTGACCGCCGACTACAGCGTGCCGTTCGCCGCGCACGCCTGCATGGAGCCGATGACCGCGACCGCGCGCGTCGGCGACGGCCGGGCCGAGGTGTGGACGCCGACCCAGTCGATCACGCTCACCGCCTGGGCGGTCGCCAAGGCGCTGGGCATCGACGAGGGCGCGGTGACCGTCCACCCGACGCTGCTCGGCGGCGGCTTCGGGCGCAAGGCAGAGGCCGATGTCGCGGTGCAGGCGGCGCTGATCGCACGCGCCACCAACGCGCCGGTCCAGCTGATCTGGACGCGCGAGGAGGACTTCGCGCAGGACCGCTTCCGCCCCGCCGCCGCGGCGCGCATGCAGGGCCGGGTCAAGGTCGGGCGCATCGACGCCTGGGGCAGCCGCGTTGCGATCGACTGCACCGGCGCCAGCTTCATGCGCCGCAACCTCCCCGCGATGGGCGGCGACGGCAAGGCGGGGGCATCGGCGGTCGACGGAACGCAAGGCTTGCCCTACGCGGTGCCGTCGTTCGTCGCCGAGCATGCGTACGTCGACACCGCCGTGCCGCTCGGCTTCTGGCGGTCGGTCGGGCACAGCTTTTCCGGCTTCTTCGTCGAGAGCTTCGTCGACGAGCTCGCGCATGCCGCCAACGCTGATCCGGGTGCCTTCCGCCTCGCCATGCTGGGCGACAGCCCGCGCCATGCCGCCGTCATCCGCGCGGTGCTCGATGCGAGCGGTCCCGTCGGCCAGGTCGAACCCGGCGTCGGGCGCGGACTGGCGGTGGTCGAGAGCTTCGGCAGCGTCTGCGCACAGGTCGCCGAGGTTGAGGTCACCGGGACCACGATCAAGGTGACGCGCGTCTGGGCGGCGATCGACTGCGGCGCGGTGGTCAACCCCGACATCGTCCGCGCGCAGATCGAGGGGGGCATCATCTACGGCCTCAGTGCAGCGATGAGCGGCGCGATCAGCTTCAAGGACGGCGCGGTCGAGCAGCGCAATTTCGACGCCTACCCGCTGCCGGGCCTCGCGAGCACGCCGGAGATCGAGGTGCTGTTCGTGCCGTCTGCCGGACCGCTGGGCGGTGTCGGCGAGCCCGGCACTCCGCCAATCGCGCCCGCGGTCGGCAACGCCATCTTTGCGGCGACGGGCAAGCGCCTGCGCGACCTGCCGTTCGCACTGGCGTGAGCGTCCTTCCCGCCGACCACCCCCCCGTCGCGTACGGGCGCGTCGGGCTGTTGCTCGTCAACCTCGGCACGCCTGCGTCGACCGAGGTTGGCGACGTGCGTGCCTATCTGAAGGAGTTCCTGTCCGACCGCCGCGTCGTCGAACTGCCGCAGATCCTGTGGCAGATCGTGCTGCGCGCCTTCGTGCTGCGCACCCGCCCGCAGGCGACCGCCGCCAACTACGCCCGCATCTGGACGCCCGAAGGCTCGCCGCTCGCGACGATCACGCGTGACCAGGCGGCGGCGATGCAAGGCGCGTTCCCGGGCGTCACCGTCGACTGGGCGATGCGCTACGGTTCGCCGTCGATCCCCGAGCGCCTCGCCGCGCTTAAGGCGGCAGGCTGCGACCGCATCCTGATCGCGCCGCTCTACCCGCAATATTCGAACGCCACGACGGGCACGGTCAACGCGCAGGTCTTCGAGACGCTGTCGGCGATGCGCTGGCAGCCGGCGCTGCGCACCATGCCGCCGTACCACGACGATCCCGCCTATATCGATGCGCTCGCCGCGTCGGTGCGCGCGGGCGTCGCTGCGCTGCCCTCCGAGCCGCAGCTGATCCTCGCGTCGTTCCACGGCATGCCGCGTCGCACGCTGGAACAGGGCGACCCCTATCACTGCCAGTGCCAGAAGACCGCGCGGCTGCTGGGCGAACAACTCGACCTGCCGCTGCGCATCAGCTTCCAGTCGCGCCTCGGCCGTGCCGAATGGCTGAAGCCCTATACCGACGCGACGCTGTCGAAGCTGCCGGGCGAGGGCATCACGCGCATCGCAGTCGTGTCGCCGGGGTTCAGCGCCGACAATCTGGAAACCCTCGACGAGATCGACCGCGAGGGGCGCGAGATCTTCGCCGAAGCCGGGGGCACCGACTTCGCCTATCTGCCGTGCCTCAATGCCGACGACGGCGGCGTCGCGATGCTGCGCGCTTTACTGGCGCGGGAACTTGCGGGCTGGGTGTCCCCCGCCTAGGCTTGCGCGAAATCAATCACTGGGGAGTGACACATGGCACGGGTAGCGATCGTTACCGGCGGCACGCGCGGCATCGGCGAGGCGATCAGCCTGGCGCTCAAGGATGCCGGCATGACCGTCGCGGCGAACTACGGCGGCGACGACGCCAAGGCGAAGGCCTTCACCGAGCGCACCGGCATCGCGGCCTATAAATGGAACGTCGGCGACCATCAGGCCTGCCTCGACGGCGTCAAGCAGGTCGAGGCCGACCTGGGCCCCGTCGACGTTGTGGTCAACAACGCCGGCATTACGCGCGACGGCACGCTGATGAAGATGACCTATGAAGCTTGGGACGAGGTCATCCGCGTCAACCTGGGCGGCTGCTTCAACATGGCGAAGGCGACCTTCGCGGGCATGCGCTCCCGCGGCTTCGGGCGGGTGGTGAATATCGGCTCGATCAACGGCCAGGCGGGGCAGTACGGCCAGGTCAATTATGCCGCCGCGAAGTCAGGCATCCACGGCTTCACCAAGGCGCTGGCGCAGGAAGGCGCCAAGTTCGGCATCACCGTCAACGCCATCGCGCCGGGCTATATCGACACCGACATGGTCGCCGCTGTGCCGGCCGACGTGCTGGAGAAGATCGTGGCGAAGATCCCCGCCGGGCGGCTGGGCCAGGCGAGCGAGATCGCGCGCGGCGTGGTGTTCCTGACCGGCGACGATGCGGGCTTCGTCAATGGATCGACGCTGTCGATCAACGGCGGGCAGCACATGTACTGATGGTCGGCCAGGCTCGATCGGGCGGCCTCGCCAAGCATTCGCTGACCATCGCCGGCCACGCGACGTCGATCAGCCTCGAACCGGTGTTCTGGGACGCGCTCAAGCGCGCCGCAGCGGCGCGCGGCGTGCCGCTGGCGGGGCTGGTCGCCGAGATCGACGAGGCGCGCACGACAAACCTGTGCTCGGCAATCCGGGTGTGGCTGTACGAGCGGGCGGTCAGGGCAACAGACTGAAGAGGTCACGCCGCGCATCCAACACGGCGACGATCTCGACCGGGTTGCGGCCGCGGTGCACGATCAACCAGTGCCGCACCGGCCAGAAGCGCAGGTCCTGTGTGGTCAGGTCGGTGCGCGTGTGACCCAGCATCGGGCTGTCGCCGAGGATGGCAAAAGCTCGCACGATCTGACGGTTTAATCGGTCCGCGGCAGCTTCATCGAAGTTGGCTATGAAATCGAGAATCTCTGCAATGTCCAGATCGGCTCGTTCGAGCAGACGATAGGTCACGCAGCGATGCCACCTCGTGATTTCAGACGAGCATCCATCCGCGCTTCGAAATCCTCAGCCCTAAGCCACTCGTCGCCTCTGTCCGCTGCTTCCACCGCGCTGGCCAGCTTCTCGTCTAACCAGGCGCGCTCATACGCCTTGCGCTTCTCGAACCAGTCGAGCGCACTCAGCGCCTCATCGACCACAGTACGGGAATCGGGACTTTTGCCTGCCGCAACGCGGTCGGCAATCTGGCGCTCTGCCTTATCTGAAAGCTGGGTGGCCATGTGGCTAGGATATCGCGACTGCGTGTCTTAATCCAGCCACGTCACATGCCCCATCTTGCGCCCCGGCTTGACCTCCGACTTGCCGTAGAGGTGCAAATGCGCGGCGGGGTCTGCCAGGATCGTCGCCCAATCATGGACGTCGTCGCCGAGCAGGTTGCGCATCCGCACCCCCGGCGCGGTCAGCGCCGGCGAGCCCAAGGGCAGGCCGCAGATTGCGCGGATGTGGTTCTCGAACTGCGAGGCGCGCGCGCCCTCGATCGTCCAGTGGCCCGAATTATGGACGCGCGGCGCCATCTCGTTGAACACCGGGCCCTCGGCACTCGCGAAGAATTCGAGCGTCAGCACCCCGACATAGTCGAGCGCATCGGCGACGCGCCGCGCCAGCGCCACTGCAGCGGGGGCCTGCGCGGCCACGATGGCGCCGCCGGGCACGACGCTCTCACCGAGCACGCCGGCGTCGTGGCGGTTGTCCGGACATTCGTAGACGGCGACCGCGCCGTCGGCCCCGCGCGCCAGCACGACCGAGAACTCGCAGTCGAACGCCACCAGCGCCTCGGCGACGGCGGGCGCGTGGGCGATCGCCTCCCACGCCGCAGCGCAGTCCTCGACGTGCCGCACGCGCGCCTGGCCCTTCCCGTCGTAGCCCATGCGGCGCGTCTTGAGGACCAGACTGCCGAGCGCGCCGAACGCCGCTTCGAGGTCGGCGAGGCTGTCGACCGCGCGGTAGGGCGCCGGGCTGCCGCCGAGGTCCGCGACGAAGCGCTTCTCCGCCAGCCGGTCCTGCGCGACTTCGAGCGCGCGGGGGTGGGGCAGGACGGGGACGCGCTCGCTCAGGTAGCAGACCGCGTCGACATCGATGTTCTCGAATTCGTAAGTGGCGACGTCGACCGACGCTGCGAAAGCGTCGAGCGCGGCCCGGTCGGTGTAATCGGCGCGCGTCACTTCCGCTGCGACGTCGCCCGCGGGCAGTTCGTCCTCGGGCGCGAGGATATGGACACGGTAGCCCATGTTCGCCGCCGCCAGCGCGAGCATCCGCCCGAGCTGGCCGCCGCCGAGGATGCCGATCGTCGAACCCGGCGGGGTCACGCCGGGGTCTCGGCAACGGCCGCGGTCTGCGCCGCGCGCCAGGCGTCGAGCCGCTCGGCGAGCGCTGCATCGGTCGTCGCCAGCTGCGCCGCGACGATCAGCGCGGCGTTGACCGCCCCCGCATGCCCGATCGCGAGCGTGCCGACCGGTATGCCCGCGGGCATCTGGACGATCGAGAGCAGGCTATCCATGCCGCTCAGCGCCTTGGATTCGACCGGCACCCCGAATACCGGCAGGCGCGTCATCGCCGCCGCCATGCCGGGCAGGTGTGCTGCTCCGCCCGCGCCCGCGATGATCGCGCGCAGGCCCCGCCCGGCGGCAGTCGTGGCATAGTCGTAGAGGCGCTGCGGGGTACGGTGGGCCGACACGATCCGCACCTCGTGCGCGATCTCCAGCGCCGTCAGCGTGTCGGCGCAGCCGCGCATCGT
The DNA here is from genome assembly GCF_007097155.1 of Glacieibacterium frigidum. Taxonomy (GTDB): domain Bacteria; phylum Pseudomonadota; class Alphaproteobacteria; order Sphingomonadales; family Sphingomonadaceae; genus Glacieibacterium; species Glacieibacterium frigidum. The sequence continues at coordinate 243,177 of NZ_VJWA01000002.1, read as the reverse complement.
CGCCCAGTCGGACTGGCTGCCCATGATGATGCCGACCAGTGGTGCGTCCACGCGTGCCCCCCCGTGCAGGAAGCGCCGGACCTTAGGGGGCGGGCAGGGCAGGGGCAACCTTGCCGCGCCGCGCTTTTGCGCCGAAAAGCCGAAGCATGGCCACCGACAACAGAACCCGCCTCGCCGTGCTGATCGACGCCGACAATGCGTCGGCGAAAATCGCCACCGGCCTGTTCGAGGAGATCGCCAAGATCGGCGAGGCGAGCGTGCGGCGCATCTACGGCGATTTCTCGGGCCCGCAGCTGGCGTCCTGGTCGCGCATCCTCGCCACCCACGCGATCCTGCCGCACCACAATGTCGCTGCCGTCGCAGGGAAAAACGCCAGCGACATCGCGCTGGTCATCGACGCGATGGACCTGCTCCACACCGGGCGTTTCGACGGCTTCTGCCTCGTGTCGTCGGACAGCGACTTCACCCGCCTGGCGTCGCGCATCCGCGAACAGGGCGTCGACGTCTATGGCTTCGGCGAACAGAAGACCCCAGAGAGTTTTCGTCAGGCGTGCCGCCGCTTCATCTACACCGAGAACCTGCTCCCCGAACCTCGCCCCGCACCAGGGAAACCGGTTACCGTCGCCGTTGCCGCGACCAAGCAGCCGCCGGCCGAAGCGATGCGCCTCGTCCGCACCGCGCTCGCGCAGCTCGAAGACGCGGATGGCTGGGTGTCGCTTGGCGTGCTCGGCAAGCGGCTGCTGGAACTCGCGTCCGACTTCGACCCGCGCACCTATGGGCACGCCAAGCTCGTCGATCTGGTGCAAAAGTCGGGCGGCTTCGAAGTGCGGCGGACGGACGGCGGCGGGGTGTACGTGCGGGACATGGCCTAGCCCTCAACGGGCCACCAGCACCACGTCCATGCCGACGCGAGCGTCGGTCACCACCTCGTCGCCCCGGCTGCCGTTCACCAAAGCCGCCATCTGAGCCCATACCGGCGGTTGTTCGACAGTTGCCGCCGGGTTGAAGACCCGCACGATGCGGCCGACGCGAAGGCCGAGCGCGCTGGCATAGGCATCTGCCTCGGCGCGCGCCTTCGCGATCGCTTCGGTGATGGCGGCGCCTCGTGCGGGCCTCTCGTCTCGCAGCGACAGCATCGCCGGCTGCGCGATGACGTTGTCCATCTCGAGCAAGATCCGGCGCACGGCGGCCAGCTGGCTCATGTCGGTCAACCCGATCTGGACCCCGACTTTCGCCGTCTTGCGCCTCTGCACCACGGCCATAAGAGCCCTCGTATCGGCGGTGTCGTCATCGCCGTAAGCTTCGTTGCCGACGAAGCCCATCTGTTCCGCGGACGGCAAAACGGTGATCGCGGCCTCCGGGACGCCGGCGTCCCGCAGCCTGGCCCGAAGGTCGCGTAGCGCGGTTTGGCCAGCCTGGCGTGCCGCGGCGTCCGTGTCGGCGCGCGCCGAAAGCGTCAATCGGATGCGCGCCTCGTCCGGACGACTGCGGACCTGCCCCGACCCCGAAACCTGTGCCAGCACCTCACCGGGTGAAAGCGCGACCGGGCCCGGCGCCTGCGCGGCGAGAGGCGCGGCTGCGAACAGTGCAGCCGCTGCACACAAGATGCTGGCGCGCATTGGAACTTGGGCCTCCCTACCGTCCAGATTTCGCTCCGGCGCAGAATGTCCCGGATCGGGTCGAGAGAGCAAGCCGGGGTGGTGGGCGCAGCCGCCAAGCTCGCAGGCGCGACACGAGACCGCCGGTTCGCTATGCCGCTGCAATGCTCACCATGTCCTGCCTTTGCGGCCAAGTTCTTGTCCATGCTAACAAGCGCCCCGACTTCATCCACGCGTGCAACTGCACCTTGTGCAGCAAGACCGGCGCGCACTGGGGCTATTTCCACCCATCCGAGGTGACGGTCAAAGGCGCAACGACGGGGTACGCCCGCGCCGACAAGGCTGAGGCGTCGGCTGAAGTCCGCTTCTGTGCGACCTGCGGGTCGACGACGCACTTCATTTTGACGGCGCGCGCGGTCGCGAAGTTCGGCGACACCATGATGGGCGTGAACATGCAGCTGGCGGACGAGCGCGATCTGGCTGGCGTGGAAGTGCGCTATCCTGATGGGCGAGCGTGGGGCGGTGCAGGCGACTTCGCCTACGTTCGCGAGGCGCGCATCATCGGCTAGGCGGCGAAGATCAGGTCATGTCGCGCAGATAATCCCGCCGCACCGCGCGCAGGTCGTCGGCGAGTTCGTAGACCAGGGGCTGGCCCGTCGGGATTTCCTCGTGGAGGATGTCCGCGTCGCTGATACCCGAGAGGTGCTTGACGAGGGCGCGGAGCGAGTTGCCGTGGGCGACGATACAGATGCGTTTTCCCGCTTCGAGCTCGGGGACGATCGCGGCCTGGAAGTAGGGCAGGACGCGGGCGATCGTGTCCTTCAGGCTTTCCGACGCCGGGATGTGCACCCCGGTGTATCGGCGGTCGCGGGTCATCGAGAATTCGGAGTCCGCGGCCATCGGCGGGGGCGGCACGTCGAAGCTGCGGCGCCACAGCAGGACCTGCTCCTCGCCGTGCTTGGCCGCGGTCTCCGCCTTGTTGAGCCCCGTCAGCCCGCCGTAGTGGCGCTCGTTCAGGCGCCAGTCCTTGACCATCGGCAGCCAGAGGCGGTCCATCGCCTCCAGCGCGAGGTTGGCGGTCAGGATGGCGCGGCTTTGGACGCTGGTGAACACCAGGTCGAAGTCGAAGCCCTTCTCGGCGAGCAGCTTGCCCGCGGCGGCCGCCTCGGCGCGGCCCTTGTCGGTCAGCGCGGCGTCCCACCAGCCAGTGAAGCGGTTCTCGAGATTCCACGCCGACTGGCCGTGGCGGATCAGGACGAGGCTGGGCATGGGTCTAAAGATCCAGGTGCATGAAGCGGCTGAAGGCGTTGGCCTGATAGTCGGCGAACGGCCCGCCGTCCACGAAGCCGAAGCGCCGGTACAGCGCATGCCCCGCCTCGAACCGCGGGCCCGTGCCGGTCTCCAGGCTGAGCCGCGTGTAACCGCGGGCGCGTGCCTCGGCGATGACCTGCGTCAGGATCGCCGCCCCCGCGCCGCGACGGACATGGCCCGGGTGGGTGCGCATCGACTTGACCTCGCCCATGCCGTCGCCGCAGCGCAGGCCGCCGATGCCGAGCAGTTCGTCGCCGTCCCATGCCGTCCAGACCATGATGTCGGGTGCCCGCAGCGCGTCGCCGGGCAGCGCATGGACATGCTCGCGCGGCGAATTCGCGTGCATGTCGGCGAGGTGCAGGTCGAGCAGCGCCAGCACGGCGTCGCTCGTCACATCGTCGCGGCGGACGATCACCGCAGCCGCTCCACGACCTCCAGCAGCGCGCGCAGGCAGTCGCGCGCCAGTACCTTCGACCGCTCGGGCGACCAGCCGGCCTGCGCGTCGGGGTTCTCGGCGACGTCCTTGAAGGGCATCTCCAGCGTCGTCGCGAGGCTGCCGAAACGCTCGGCCAGCTGGTTGGTGCTCATCGTCAGATTGGCCTTGCCGGGCGCCGATGCCGGGTAGCCGATGCGGGTCTGGAAGTCGGGGCTGAGCCGCGCCAGCGTCTCCTTGTACTCGGTCAGCAGGCCCATCTGGCGGTCGGTGATCGACGGAATCCCCTCGAACCCGGCGATGAAATTGTGCGGCAGCGCCTCGTCGCCGTGGACGTCCATCGCGAAGTCGACGCCGGTCGCGTCCATCGCCGCGAGCGTGCACAGCACCTCGGGCGAGCGCTCGGCGCTGGGGGCGGCCCATTCGCGGTTGAGGTTGGTGCCCACGGCGTTGGTCCGCAGGTGGCCGCGGCAGGACCCGTCGGGGTTCATGTTCGGCACGATGTGGAAGCTGCACGCCTTGCGAAGGGCGACGCTGAGGTCGTCGCCGCTGGTCAGCGCCTCGAGCGCCCCCTCCATCCACCACTCGGCCATGCTCTCGCCGGGGTGCTGGCGGCCGTAGAGCCAGACGATGCGCGGGCCTGTGCCGAGCCGCACGCGGTCGATCGGCTGGCCCTCGATCGAGGTGCCGAGCACGTCGGTGGTCACCCCCTCGCGCTGCCCGATGCGCGCGATCAGGTCGTGGTGCCGCTCCATCGAATAGGGCGCGAAATAGGCGATCCACAGGCTGTCGCCGCGCGGCGTGACACGGATCGTCAGCACGCCGTCCTCGTAGCTCGTCGGCGCGCGCGTCCAGCTCTGGCGGTCGTCGCTGACAACCGCGCGATAGTCGGTCCAGCCGCCCGGATAGGCCGAGCCGCCGCAGTTGGTGATGCGGATCGCGCACGCCTGGCCGCGTGCGCCGGTCAGGCGGAAGTGGAACCACTGGTAGAACTCGCTGTGCGCGTCCTTGCGGATCGCAAGCTCGATGGCGCCCGGCCCCGCGATGCGCAGGACGTCGATATTGCCGCTGTCGAAGGCGGCGGAGACGGCGATGGTCATGCCCCGGGTAATGGCGCGTGGCAGGCGCCGCGGCAAGTATTGCCATGGTGGAAACGCCTCGCCATTGTGCCGCCGTTACGACCTGGGGATGATCCATGCGCCTGATGCTGCTTGCTGCTCTGCTGGCTTCCGGGGGGGCGACCGCCGTGTCCGCGCACCAGGCCGCGCCGACCGCGACTCCGGGGCCGGCGACCAAGGAGCAGTTGCTCACCCCGCCCGCCGGCGCGCGCCACTACACGCTGAGCTCGGTCGCGGGAAAGCACGGCGACAACTGGGCGTGGACAATGCCCGACGGGCGCACCGCCTACCGCATGTCGATGAACCTGCGCGGCTGGATCACCGAGGTCGACGCGCTGGTCACGCTGGGCGCCGACAAGCGGCCGACCGCGATCGCCATCCGCGGCTTCACCGATTCGGGCGATGCGACCGAGACCTTCAACGTCGATGCGAGCGGCACCGCGCGCTGGCAGACCGTCGTCGATAAGGGCTCGGCACCCTTCGCCGGCAAGCGCTACAACACCTATGGCGGCCCCTATCTGATGTCGGAGCTCGACATCGGCGCCCTCGTCGCGGCGGGCGACAAGGGGATCGACATGCTGCCGTCGGGCCGCGCCTCGATCACCATCGGCCAGGCGGTCGAGGTGACCGGGCCGAAGGGCCCCGAGCAGGTGCGGCTGGGCTTCGTCAGCGGCTATGGCTTCTCGCCGTTCCCGGTGTGGCTCGACAAGGACAACGGCATGTTCGGGCGCGCCGGCATCGTCTCGCTGCTGCCCGAAGGCTATGAGGCGAACGGTCCGAAGCTGAAGGACGCGCAGGACGCCGCCATTGCCGAAGCCGTGCGCACCGTGGCGCGGACCTTCCTAAGCCCCGCCAACCGCACCCCGACGCTGGTCGACAATGTGCTGATGTTCGACGCGGTGGCGGGCAAGTATCTGCCCGGCCGCGCGGTGCTGATCGCCGACGGCAAGGTCGCCGCGGTGGGGGCGGCGGGCAGCATCAAGGCGCCGGCGGGTGCGGTGGTCATCGACGGGCGCGGCAAGACGCTGACCCCGGGCCTGTGGGATTCGCACCTGCACATCGGCGGCGACGACTGGAACCTGCTGCAGAACGTCGCGACCGGCATCACCAATTTCCGCAGCCCGGGCTCGATGATCGACGAGGCGCAGAGCATGGCCAAGCGCCGCGCGGCGGGCGAGCTGGTCGCCCCCGACGGCAAGGTTTCGGTGATCGTCGACGGCAAGAACCCGCTCGCGGCGCAGGGTGCCGAGACGGTCTCGTCGCTCGCGGAGACGATCGCCGCGGTCGACCGGATCAAGGCGGCGGGGATGTGGGGGGTGAAATTCTACACCTCGATGACCCCGGCGTGGATCGCCCCGGCGGCGGCGCATGCAAAGAAGCTGGGCCTGCACGTCCACGGCCATATTCCCGCCGGCATGCGGCCGATCGAGGCAGTGCGCGCGGGCTACGACGAGATCACCCACATCAATTTCATCATGATGCAGGCGATGCCGCAGGCGGTCGTCGACAAGGCGAACACCGCGGCCCGGCTGGAGGGCCCGGCGCAGTACGCGAAGGACGTCGATCTCGATTCGCCCGCGATGAAGGCCTTCTATGCCGAGCTGGCGAAAAGGAAGACGATCATCGACCCGACGCTCGTCGTGTGGGAATCGCTGATGACCTCGGACGGCAGCGCGATCTCGCCCTCCTACGCGCCGTTTGCCGACGTCTCGCCGCCCAGCGTCGCGCGCGGTTGGCGCACCGGGGGCTATCCCCTGTTCGGCAACGTCACCCGCGACGACTTCCGCAAGAGCTTCGCCAAGATGGCGGGCGTCGTCGGCAAGCTGTACCAGGCGGGCGTACCGATCGTCGCGGGCACCGACGGCTACGGCCTCGAGCTCGTCCGCGAACTCGAACTCTACCAGCAGGTCGGCATGACCAATGTGCAGGCGCTGCAGAGCGCGACGATCGTGCCCGCGCGCATGGTCGGCATGGCCGACACCACGGGGTCGATCGCGCCGGGCAAGACCGCCGATATCATCCTGGTCGAGGGCGATGTGTCGAAGGACCTCGGCAACCTGCGCCACGTCCACACCGTCTTCCTGGGCGGTTACCGCCTCGACGGTAACGCGCTCAGGACGGCGAGCGGGCTGCAGGGGATGCCGAAGTAAGGCCTAGCGCCGCGGCGGCTTGACCAGCACCGTCTGCCCCGGCGTGCCCGGGAAGCCCGCGAGCAGCGCCCGGGCCAGTTCGGGGATCTGCCGGCCCAGGTCGCCGCCGCCGTCGCGGCTGTCCCCGGCACCCGTGGCCGTGCCTTCCCAGATGATCGAGCTGTCGGCGCGACGCTTGATCTGCAGGCTGAGGCTGGTCGTCACGATGTCGCCGGGGCGCGACTGGCCGACCGGGAAGCTGACGCCGCCGCCGACACCGCCGCCGCGGCCGAAGCTGCCGCCGCCCAGACCGATCGACAGCCCGCCGCGGCGCGGTGCGGGGCGCGCCTGCTGGCGGATCTCGATAATCCCGACATAGGCCGCGTTGGGGTCGGTGGCGGTCGGCACGAAGCTCTGCGCCGACAGTTCGCGGCCGATCGCATCGGCATAGGTGCGGAATTCGAGGCCCGACGGCTGGCCCGCCGCGGGGACGAGCTGGATCGTCGAACGCGCGATCGGCTGGCCGAGGTGGAAGCGCTTCACCTCGGTGCCGGGGTTGCTCGTGGTGCAGGCAGCAAGCCCAAGCAGCAGGGCGGGGATCAGGATGTTACGCACGGTCATGGAACTTGGGCCCTCAAAACTTCTTGTCGTACCCGTTACAACGCGCGCCGCATGATACGGACGCATTCGCAAGGACAGGCATGGACAGGGATACGGTACTCGTCACCGGCGGCGCCGGCTATATCGGCAGCCACGCGGTGCTCGCGCTGCGCGATGCGGGCCGCAAGGTCGCGGTCATCGACACTCTGGCCACCGGTTTTCGCTGGGCGGTGCCCGACGATGTGCCCTTCTACCACGGCGACGTCGCCGACGCGGCGCTGATCGACCGCATCCATGCCGAGCAGGGGGTGCAGGCGATCCTGCACTTCGCGGGCTCGCTGCTGGTGCCCGAATCGGTCGAGCAGCCGTTCAAATATTACCTCAACAACGTCGTCGCCTCGCGCTCGCTGGTCGAGAGCGCGGTCCGGAACGGCGTGCCGCACTTCATCTTCTCGTCGACCGCAGCGGTGTACGGCATTCCCGCGGTCGTGCCGGTCACCGAGGACGCGCCCAAGGCGCCGATCAACCCCTATGGCAACACCAAGTTGATCACCGAGATGATGCTTGCCGACGTCGCGCGGGCGCATCCGATCAACTACGGCGCTCTCCGCTACTTCAACGTCGCGGGCGCCGACCCGCAGGCGCGGTCGGGCCAGTCGACGCGGGGCGCCACCCACCTCATCCATGTCGCGGCCGAGGCCGCACGCGGCCTGCGCGACGGCGTCATGGTGTACGGTACCGACTACGATACGCCCGACGGGACCGGGGTGCGCGACTATATTCACGTCAGCGACCTCGCGGCTGCGCATGTCGCGGCGCTCGACGCGCTGATCGCCGCGCCGGACAAGTCGTTCGCGATGAACTGCGGCTATTCGCGCGGCTTCTCGGTGCTGGAGGTGCTCGATGCGGTCGACCGGGTCACCAACATGAAGCTGAAGCGCACCATCACTGGGCGCCGCGCCGGCGATCCCGACACGCTGGTCGCGGGCACCGACCGCATCCGCGCCGAACTCGACTGGAGGCCGCAGCACGACAACCTCGAGACCATCGTCGCCCATGCGCTCGAATGGGAGCGCCAGCTTGACTTGCGCGGCCTCCGACCGTAGGGAGCGCGACCTTTCCGACCAATCCTACAGCACCGGTGCCCCCATGAAGGTTCGTAACTCGCTCAAGTCGCTCAAGGGGCGTCACCGCGACTGCCGCGTCATCCGCCGCCGTGGCCGGACCTACGTGATCAACAAGACCAACCGCCGCTTTAAGGCGCGCCAGGGCTAAGTGCCTGTTACGACCGTCGTTTTCGACGTCGGTCATGTCCTGTACGACTGGGACCCGCTCACCCTCTACGCGAAGCTGATTCCCGACGCCGCCGAACTCGAGTGGTTCCTGGCGACTGTCGTGACGCGCGAGTGGCATTTCCAGCACGATGCCGGTCGTGCGTTTTCCGACACTTCTGCGGAGTTGTCCGGACAATATCCGGCCTATGCCCCGCTGATCGCCGCGTACGGCCCGCGCTGGCTGGAGACGATCCCTGGGCCGATGCCGGGCATGCTCGAGTTGGTCGAGGAACTAGCCGCGCGCGACGTGCCCCTGTTCGCGATCACCAATTTCAGCGATGAATTCTGGGCGATGTTCCGCCCGACCGCGCCGGTCTTCGACCACTTCCTCGATGTGATCGTCTCGGGCACCGAACGGATGGTCAAGCCCGACCGGCCGATCTTCGAGCTCGCGATGCGGCGCTTCGGGCTGGCTCCGGGCGAGGCGCTGTTCGTCGACGACCGCGCTGACAACGTGCGCGGCGGGGAGAGCGTCGGCCTGATCGGCCATGTCTTCGACGGCGAGCCCGGCCTGCGGGCGCGTTTGGTCGCACTCGGCCTGCTCTGAGGGGCCCGGGCGGGGCCTGCGCGGGTTGAGGCCCGCGAAGGAGCCCCTGTCATGCCCGAACTCAACCGCCGCGAACTCGCCGCCGCCGCTGCCGGCGGCGTCCTCGTCGCCGCCGCCGCCGAGACCCCCGGGCCGCCGCTCGCACCGCCCGACCGCCAGCCGCCCGACCTGAAACTGCCGCAGCCGGTCCGCAAGGCAGGCTACGCCATTGTCGGACTTGGCAAATTATCGGTCGAGGAAATCCTGCCCGCGTTCGGCAGCGCCAGGCGCTCGCGCGCCGCCGCGCTGATCAGCGGCCACCCCGACAAGGCCCGCCAGCTCGCCCAGGTCTACGGCGTCGCGCCGGGGTCGCTCTATGGCTACGACGACTACCGCCGCCTGCGCGACGACAAGGACGTGGACATTGTCTACATCGTCCTGCCCAACTCGATGCACGCAGACCATACGATCCGGGCGCTCGAAGCGGGCAAGCACGTGCTGTGCGAAAAGCCGATGGCGACGACGCCGGCCGAATGCGAGCGCATGATCGCCGCCGCCAAGGCCGCCAACCGCAAGCTGATGATCGCCTACCGCATCCATTTCGAGCCGCACAATTTGCGCGCCGTCGAGGCCGCGAAGGGAATGGGCGGCATCCGCAGCTTCGCCTCGACCAATGCCCAGACGACGACCGCGCCGAACATCCGCCTGTCGAAGGCGCTCGGCGGCGGTCCGGTCGGCGACACCGGTGTCTACTCGTTCAACACCGCGCGCATGTTCCTGAACGAGGAGCCCGTCGAGGTGACCGCGCGAGAATGGCGGCCCGCCGGCGATCCGCGCTTCCGCGAGGTGCCGGCGTCGGTCAGCTACACGCTGCGCTACCCCAGCGGCGTCGTCGCGCATTGCGATACCAGCTTCAACGCTGCCGAGAGCCGCTTCTATCGCGTCACCTGTGCCGACGGCGTTGTCCATATGGACAGCGCCTTCAGCTATCACGGCCAGCAGCTCCGCCTTACGGCCAAGGACGGGACGCAGATACCGCGGATCCGGGCGATCGACCAGTTCGCCGCCGAGATGGACCATTTCTCCGACGTCGTCCTCGACGGCGGCACGGTGCGCACGCCCGGCGAGATGGGGCTGGCCGACCAGCGCATCATTGCGGCGATCGGCGAGGCGGCGCGTACCGGACGGCCCGTTCGCCTGTAAGGCTTGTCGCCCCCCCGCCGCACCGGTTACACCGGCATGACGGCGGGGGGCGTGACACGACATGGCAACGGCATCGGCAGCGGCGACAGACGGTATCGTTCTCGATCCCAAGCGCGACCGGCTGGTCATCATCGCGTCGTCGCTCGGAACCGTGTTCGAATGGTACGACTTCTTCGTCTACGGCACGCTTGCGGCGCTGCTCGGCAACTATTTCTTCCCCTCCGACAACGAAGGCGCGGCGCTGCTGAAGAGCCTCGCGGCGTTCGGCGTCGGCTTCGGCGTTCGGCCGCTCGGTGCGATCGTGTTCGGCCATTTCGGCGATCTGGTCGGGCGCAAATATACCTTCCTCGCGACGATCACGCTGATGGGTGTCGCCACGGCTCTCGTCGGCGTGCTGCCGACCTATGCCGAGATCGGCATCTGGGCGCCGATCCTGCTGCTCGTGCTGCGGATCATGCAGGGCCTCGCGCTCGGCGGCGAATACGGCGGCGCGGCAATCTACGTCGCCGAGCATGCGCCGCCCGGCAAGCGCGGCTTCTACACCAGCTTCATCCAGGCGTCGGTGGTCGGCGGCTTCCTGCTGTCGATCGCGGTGGTGCTCGGGGTGACGGCGATCGTCGGCAAGGAGGACTTCGTTGCCTGGGGCTGGCGCATCCCGTTCCTGTTCTCGCTGCTGCTGCTCGCAATCTCGCTCTACATCCGCCTCAAGCTCAAGGAATCGCCGATCTTCGCGGCGATGAAGTCGGCGGGCACGACGTCGAAGAACCCGGTGATGGACAGCATCCGCGAGCCCGGCAATCTGCGCCCGATCCTCATCGCGATGATCGGTGTCGCGGCAGGCCTGACGGTGATCTGGTACACCGCGCAGTTCCAGACGCTGTACTTCCTCCAGCAGGCGGCGCGCGTCGACCAGACTAGTGCGCAGATCCTGCTCGGCATCGCGGCGTGCATCTCGGCGCCTTTGTTCGTGCTGGCGGGCTGGCTGTCGGACAAGGTCGGGCGCAAGCCGCTGATGGTCGTCGGCTACGGCCTGACGCTGATCTTCCTGTTCCCGCTGTTCCACCTGATCGCCGATGCCGCCAACCCGGCGCTCGCCAAGGCCTCCGAGCGCGCACCGGTGACGGTCGCCAACGCGTCGTGCAGCTACAACCCGTTCGCCAGCGGCAAGCAGGAGAGCGAGTGCGCGCAGGTGCTCGACTTCTTCACCAAGAAGGGCGTCGGCTATACCAAGCTGCCGGGCGAGGGCCGCACCACCGTCGCGGTCGGCGGCACGCTGGTCGAGGGGTTGAACCCGGAGGCGTTGCAGGAGGCGCTGCGCGACGCGGGCTATCCGGGCTCGGTCGACCCCGCGACGGGCAAGTGGGACCTGCGTGCCGACCCGGAGGCGCGCGACGACCTGATGATCCTGTTCGGCTGCGTCATGCTCGGCCTGCTCAGCGCGATGACCTATGGCCCGGTCGCGGCGATCCTCGTCGAGATGTTCCCGGCGCGCATTCGCTACACGTCGCTGTCGGTGCCCTATCACATCGGGACGGGCTATTTCGGCGGCTTCCTGCCCTTTGTCGCGCAGTACATCGTCGTGACGACCGGCGATGTCTTTGGCGGGCTGTGGTACACTTTTGCGGTGGTCGCGGTGGCGCTGGTGGTCACGGTGTTCTTCCTGCCTGAAACGCGACATCGCGACATCACCAAGTGAGTGTCCGCTGGGCAATCGGACGCCCGATCGCCCAGCGGCCGAGGCCTGCTCAAAAGCGCGTTCCGAAGCCGATCAGCAGCTGGTTGCGCGTCACGTCCTCCATATAGGGGCCGTCGTTCCCATAGCGGGTCAAGCGATACTCGGCCTTCGCAAAAAGGCGCCCGCCCAGGTTCCGCTCGACGCCCAGTCCAAGCCTCAGCCCGCCGCGGTCGGCGGATAGCCGCTCGGACTCGAAGCCGCCGGCTACCTTGACGTCGTAGCGAATATCGAAGCGGCTGTTGGCATAACCCGCCTTGACGTAGCCGAGCGTGCGCGGCGACAGCAGAAGCCCAAGGCGCAGGGCGACGTCGAGGTCCCGTCCGAGATCCTGGTGCAGGCGGTCGCCGGCAAGCGCGGTGGTCTTGCCCGCGCCGACCGTCCACGCCGCGCCGCCCTCGACGCCGAGCGTCAGCCGGCTGCCAAGCGGGAAGTCGTATCCGACGGCGCCGCCGAGGCGTGCACCGTTCAGCGTGTCGGGAAGGTCCTCGAAATTGTCGTGGCTCGACAGGCGGTCATAGCCAATCGTCGCTTCGACCCGCGGTCCGGTCATCGTCTGCGCAAGTCCGGGGGTGCCGGCCATCGCGAGATAGGCAAGCGGGATGAGTGTCAAACGGTGCATGATCTTTCCTTTTAGGGGTTGGCGGTCTGTGTCCGCGCTGCGCCCCTCTAGTCGTGCCCTGGGCGAGGCGCGCGACTGCGCGCGCAGGAAAGTCGACTGTCCGCGCAAACCGCGGTTTGACTCGATTATCGGGCGGATTTACCCCAGCGCGGGGGAGCAGCATGGGGTACGACCAGCCCGGTTCCGGTGAGCCGATCGACGAGCGCGTCGAGACCTGGCGCGCCGCAGTCCGGTCGGCATTCGTCGAGTTGCACGTCGAACCGGTCGATCGTAGCGGCTTTCGCGGATCGTTGACGATGGCCGGGCGAGCCGACCTCGAAGTCGCCGACATTCGGGCGGCCGGACAGCGCGTCGAGCGCCATTACAGCGCGATCCGCCGCTCGCCATCGGACCATCTCTATCTGGTGTGGCAGCGCCAAGGTCGCGGGTGTGTCGAAAACGAACTCGGCACCGCATGGCTCCGTCCCGGCGACATCGTCATCTATGATCCCGACCGGCCTCATGCGCTGGCGTTCGAAGGCAATTTCGCCCAGGTCTGCGTCAAGGTTCCGCGGCATTGCCTCGTCGGCAGTGCGGGGCATCATCTCGATCCTATGATCGGCCAGCGGCTTGCGGCGTCGCTCGGTTCTTTGCGGGTGCTCGGTGCGGCGACGCAGGCGCTGCTCGACGAGCCCGAGGGCGGCGACGATCCGTTCGTCGCCGGACTGTTTCTCGATGCGCTCGGCCGCAGTCTTGACTGGGCGCGTCGCGGTAGGGAGGGCGACGGCGCGCGCGCTTTCGGGCGCGGCGACCGCATGCGGCGTTTCGTTCGAGAGAATTTCCGCGCCGAAGGCCTGGCACCTGCCGATGCCGCCGCCGCGCTGGGCTGTTCGCTCCGGCAGGTGCACATGATCTGCGCCGAGATGGGCACGACTTTCGGGCGATTATTGCTGTCGACGCGGCTGGAGGCCGTGCGTCAGGCGATCCTCGACGGCCGCGGCGACCGCCTCGGCACGATCGCCTTCGACTGCGGTTTTCGCGATCCTTCGCACTTTGCGCGTACCTTCAAGGCGAAGTTCGGCACGGCACCGCGGGAGTTCGGCAGGGTCGGTCCGACCGCCGCCTGACGGGTCGAGGCGCATCAGATCCGGTCGATATTGCGCGCGCACTTTATGCGGCTCATACCTCGTGCAGTCTGTCGCAATCCGCGGAAACATTCGTGACCCCACCCCTCGCGGGCATCCGCGTCGTCGATCTCAGCCAGATCGTGTCGGGGCCGATGGCGGCGTGCATCCTCGCCGACCAAGGGGCGGACATCATCAAGGTCGAGACGCCGGGCGGTGACCCGGTGCGCGGGCTGGGGCCGAAGAAGGGCGACCTGTCGGCGATGTTCATCGCCGTCAATCGCGGCAAGCAGGGCATTGCCCTGGACCTGAAGCAACCGGCCGCCTGCGCCGTGTTGCGCGACCTGATCGCGCGCGCCGATGTGCTGATCGAGAATTTCCGCCCCGGGGTCATCGACCGGCTGGGGTTCGGATGGGAGGCGTGCCGCGCACTCAACCCGCGCCTCGTGTTCGCGTCGATCACGGGCTTCGGCCCCGACGGGCCGTACAGCAATATCCGCGTCTACGACCCCGTCGTGCAGGCGGTGTCGGGGCTGGCGGCGACGCAGGTCGACGGCGAGGGGCGGCCGGGGCTGATCCGCTCGCTGATCGCCGACAAGGTCACCGCACTGACCGCCGCTCAGGCGATCACCGCGGCGCTGTTCGTCCGCGAGCGGACGGGGGAGGCGCAGCGCGTCGACATCGCGATGCTCGACGCGGCGGTCGCGTTCAACTGGCCCGACGGGATGTACAACCACGGCTTCGCCGACGATCCGCCGCCGGCCTTTCCCGAATATGGCGCGATGATGCGGCTATGGGCGGCGGCGGACGGGCAGGTCGCGATCGGCTCGCTGCAGGATGCCGAGTTCGCAGCACTGATGCGGGCGGTCGGGCTCGACGATCTCGCTGAGGACCCGCGGCTGCGCGGCGTCGCGGGGCGCATGGCGTTGCAGAAGGAATGGGCGCCGCGCCTGTCGGCGGCGCTCAAGGCGACCGACCTCGACACGCTGATGACGGGCTTCGTCCGCGAAGGCGCGGTTGGCGGGCGAGTCAACGCTCTGGCGCAGGTGCCCGGCGATCCCCAGGTGCGGCACAATGCCATCGTCGCCGAGATCGACCATGGCGCGACGGGCCGCGTGCGCTCCCCGCGCGGTGCGGCGCGCTTCGGGGCGACCGCGCAACTGGCTCCCCGACCGGCGCCGCACCTTGGGGAGCACTCGGTCGCGATCCTGCGCGAGCTGGGCCGCGACGACGAAACGATCGCCGCGCTGCTCGCCGCCGGAGCCGTAAAATCCCCCGATTGATGAGCGCGTGCACAATACCCATATCAGTTTCGTGACGCCCGCCGTATCTTCGGGCGTGGGAGTATTTCTCGAATGACCGATACCCAGACCCTGCCCGTCCTGCCGCTGCGCGACATCGTGGTTTTCCCGCAGATGATCGTGCCGCTGTTCGTCGGGCGCGACAAGTCGGTGAAGGCGCTCGAAGCCGTGATGCACGGCGACAAGACCGTCTTCCTGCTCAGCCAGAAGAACCCCGGCGACGAGGATCCGCAGGCCGACGAACTGTACGACATCGGCACCGTCGCGACGGTGCTGCAGCTGCTGAAGCTGCCCGACGGCACGGTCAAGGTGCTCGTCGAGGGGCAGTCGCGCGCGCGGCTGACTTCGCTCGATGCCGGTGCCGATTACCTGTCGGCCGAGATCGAGGCGGTCGAGGACGTGCTCGGCGATGCGACGCAGATCGAGGCGCTGGTGCGCTCGGCGGCGAAGCAGTTCGAGGGCTACGTCAAGCTCAACAAGAAGACCGCGCCCGAGATCGCGGTGCAGATCGGCCAGATCGACGACGCCGGCCGCTTTGCCGACACGGTGGCGGCGAACCTCAACCTGAAGATCGCCGACAAGCAGACCATCTTGGGCGAGGCCGACGTCGCCAAGCGCCTCGAGCTCGTCTTCGGCTTCATGGAAGGCGAGATGGGCGTCATGCAGGTCGAGAAGAAGATCCGCAGCCGCGTCAAGCGCCAGATGGAGAAGACGCAGCGCGAGTATTATCTCAACGAGCAGATGAAGGCGATCCAGCGCGAGCTGGGCGAGGGCGAGGACGCCAAGGACGAGATCACCGAGATCGAGGAGAAGATCGCCGGCGCGCGCCTGCCCAAGGAGGCGCGCGAGCGCGCGATCAGCGAGCTCAAGAAGCTGAAGGCGATGGCGCCGCAGTCGGCGGAAGCGACCGTCGTGCGCAACTATATGGACGTGCTGCTCGGCCTGCCGTGGGGCAAGCGCTCCAAGGTCAAGAAGGACATCGCGCTCGCGCAGAAGATCCTCGACGACGACCATTACGGGCTGGAGAAGGTCAAGGACCGGATCATCGAATATCTCGGTGTCCAGGTGCGGACCAACAAGCTGAAGGGCCCGATCCTCTGCCTCGTCGGCCCACCCGGCGTCGGCAAGACCTCGCTTGGCCGCTCGATCGCGAAGGCGACGGGGCGTGAGTTCGTGCGCCAGTCGCTGGGCGGCATGCGCGACGAGGCCGAGATCCGCGGCCACCGCCGAACGTACATCGGCTCGCTGCCGGGCAAGGTGATTCAGAACCTCAAGAAGGCGGGCACGTCCAACCCGCTGTTCCTGCTCGACGAGATCGACAAGCTCGGCGCGGATTTCCGCGGCGACCCGTCGTCGGCGCTGCTCGAGGTGCTCGATCCGGAGCAGAACAAGGCGTTCAACGACCATTATCTGGAGATCGATTATGATCTCTCGGACGTGATGTTCGTGACCACGGCGAACAGCCTCAACATGCCGCAGCCGCTGCTCGACCGCATGGAGATCATCACGCTGTCGGGTTACACCGAGGACGAAAAGGTCGAGATCGCCAAGCGCCACCTGCTGTCGAAGCAGTACGAGAACCACGGCCTGAAGCCGCACGAGTTCGCGGTGACCGACGAGGCGCTGCGCGACCTGATCCGCTATTACACGCGCGAGGCGGGTGTCCGCACGCTCGAGCGTGAACTGGCGAAGTTGGCGCGCAAGTCGCTGCGGCGGATTCTCGAGAAGCAGGCGACGACGGTCACGGTCGACAGCGACAATCTGCACGAGTTCGCGGGCGTACGGAAATACCGCTTCGGCGTCGGCGAGGTCGATGACCAGATCGGCGCGGTGACGGGCCTGGCGTGGACCGAGGTCGGCGGCGAGCTGCTGACCATCGAGGCGGTCACCGCACCCGGCAAGGGGCTGATCAAGACGACCGGCAAGTTGGGCGACGTGATGACCGAATCGATCGCCGCCGCGCTGTCGTTCGTCAAGGCGCGCTCGGTGCAGTACGGCATCAAGCCGAGCATCTTCGAGAAGAAGGACCTGCACGTCCACGTTCCCGAGGGCGCGACGCCCAAGGACGGGCCGAGCGCCGGCGTCGGCATGGTGACGGCGATCGTCTCGACGCTGACCGGCATCCCGGTCCGCAAGGACGTCGCGATGACCGGCGAGGTCACGCTGCGTGGCCGCGTGCTGCCGATCGGCGGTTTGAAGGAGAAGCTGCTGGCGGCTCTGCGGGGTGGCATCACCACGGTGCTGATCCCGGCCGAGAACGAGAAGGACCTCGCCGACATCCCGGCGAACGTCAAGGAAGGGCTGCGCATCATCCCCGTCGCGCATGCCGACCAGGTTCTCGAATATGCGCTGGTCACGCCGCTGATCCCGATCGACTGGGTCGAGCCTGCCGAACTCGCGGTGGTGCCCGACCCGGCGGCCGCGGAGGTCGTGCTGCGGCATTGACCGGGGGGTGCATTCCGCGCCTTATGTGCGGCTTGGGCTAACGCGCGGGCGAGGGCGGCGACGCATGAACAAGCAGGAACTCGTCGGCGCCGTCGCCGAGCGCACCGGACTGGCGCGCGGCGACGCGGGCCGTGCGGTCGAGGCGGTGTTCGATGCGATCACCGCCAGCCTGGCGGGTGGCGAGGAAGTGCGGCTCGTCGGCTTCGGCAGCTTCGTCGTGACGCGGCGCAAGGCCTCGACGGGCCGCAACCCGCGCACCGGCGAGCCGATGGACATCAAGGCCAGCGCCGTGCCCAAGTTCCGCGTCGGCAAGGGGCTGAAGGACGCGGTCAACTAGGAAGCTGGATGAGCTTGCGGTTGGTCATCGGGCTGACACTGCTGGCGACCGGCGGCAGTGCTGCGGCCCAGGGCGGCCGCGTGAACACAATCAACGAACAGGTGCGCTACGAGCGGCAGGACAAGACGGCCATCTACCGCGATCGGCTGAGGCGCGCCGAACAGGCGCGTGAGCGCAGCGCGGCGGCAGCGCGCAAGCGGGCCGCCGAGGCCGAACGCGAAACCTCGCAGACGCCGCAGCAGGCGCGCCAGCGCTAGGCGGCCTTTACAGCCGCGCCCGTGCGGCATAGACGGCCCCCTCCCGGCACCCGGGCGCGTAGCTCAGTGGTAGAGCACTCGCTTCACACGCGAGGGGTCGCAGGTTCAAACCCTGCCGCGCCCACCATGTTGTTTTGGGTTCATGGACCCTTGATCGGTACGGTCCGTTACACTTCCAGGTCAAATCTGGAGGACCCTATGTTCAAGACCATCACTCTGGGCGTTTCTGCCCTTTCGATCCTCGCCATGCCGATCGCCGCGACCGCACAGAGCCGTGCCGAGGTCCGCGACAGCCGTCAGGATCTGCGCGAGGAGCGCCGTGAACTGCGTGACGCGCAGCGTTACGGCGACCGCCGCGATGTCCGCGAGGAGCGCCGCGAAGTCCGCGACGCGCGCAACGAGCTGCGCAACGACCGTCAGGACAATCGCGACTGGCGCACCTTCCGCAACTACGATCACAACCGTCCGGGCCGCGGCCAGTCGGCCTACTATGCCGACCAGTATTATCGTGATGGCCGCTACTACCAGCCGCGCCGCCTGAGCGCGAGCGACCGGATCTATCGTGGCCGCGACAACCGCTATTATTGCCGTCGCCCGGACGGCACGACGGGCCTGATCATCGGCGCGATCGGTGGCGGCGTGCTCGGCAACGCGATCACGTCGGGCGGGTCGAACACGCTCGGCACGATCCTCGGCGCCGTCGGCGGCGGCGTGCTGGGTCGCTCGATCGACCGCAACAATATTCAGTGCCGCTAAGCCTGCAGCGCTGATGTGACAGAAGGGTCCCGGTTCGCCGGGGCCCTTTTTCGTGAGGCATCGAGACCCTAGATACGTCTCCGCAACAGGAGATGCACACCCATGGCAACTGCCCCCGATTTCGGCTTTCCCGACGACCAGCGCCGCGCCATTGCCGACGGCCTGTCACGCCTGCTGGCGGACACCTACACGCTGTATCTGAAGACCCATAACTACCACTGGAACGTCACCGGCCCGCAGTTCAACTCGCTGCACACGATGTTCGAGACACAGTACACCGAGCTCGCGCTGGCGGTCGACATGATCGCCGAACGCATCCGCGCATTGGGTGAGCCCGCACCGGGCAGCTATTCGCAGTACGCCAAGCTCGCCACCGTCAAGGAAGCCGACGGCGTGCCGACCGCCGAGGAGATGGTCCGCCAGCTCGCCGAGGACCAGCTGGCCGTGGTGCGCACCGCGCGCGGCGTCTTCCCGGCCGCCGACGAGGCGCACGACGAGCCGACCGCCGACCTGCTGACCCAGCGCATGCAGGTCCACGAGAAGACCGCGTGGATGTTGCGCGCGCAGCTGGGGTAGGGGGTACGGCTGGGGCATCGCGTGCACTTTGCGGCACTGCAGCGATAGCGTAGAGAGGCGCGATGCCTGCCAAAGCCGCTCGCGGCCCTGCTTTCCGCGCGATCATCGTGCTCGTGCCGCTGCTCGAACTATTGGGTGGTGCGTCGGCGCGCGTCGGATCGGCGCAGAACAATCCGTGGTACGAGGCGCTGACCCTGCCGGCGCTGCAGCCGCCGGGGCCGGTGTTCGGCATCGCCTGGGCCATTCTCTACGCACTGATCGCCTCCGCCGCCGGTCTGGTCTGGGCGACGAAGGTGCCGGGGCGGACGATCGCGCTGCTGCTGTTCGCGGCGCAGATGGCGATGAACCTTGCCTGGGCTCCGTTGTTCTTCCGTGAGCACCAGATCCTGTGGAGCCTGGTGCTGCTCGGCTGCATCTGGCTGGCGAGCGTGGTGACGACGTTCGCGTTCGCGCGGGTCAACCGGCTCGCGGCATGGCTGATGGTGCCGTACCTTATCTGGCTGACCTTCGCGAGCGGGCTCAACTGGCAGATCCTACAGGATAATCCGCACGGCGGTCCGACCGTGCTGGCACAGGAGCGTAACTGATGCAGACCGAGAACCGCGTATTCGCCGACCTGTCGAAGGTCGCGACATCGGCGATGGGCACCTTTGCCGGCATCGGCCGCGAGATCGAGACCGCGACCCGCGCTCGCCTGCGCGAGGCGGTCGGCGGCCTCGACATGGTGAGCCGTGACGAGTTCGAAGCGGTCAAGGCGATGGCCGCCAACGCGCGTGCCGAAGTCGACCTGCTCCGCGCCGAAATCGCCGCGATGAAGGCGTCCGCCGCACCGGTGCCCCCGGCGTGAGGCTTATCCACAGTTATTGCGCAGGCGCGCCGAGTCGCGTGGTTGCGCGTGCCACGAACTCGCGTCAGCGTTGCCCTGTGCTGAGGGGGAGCCGCCCATGACGACTGCCATCGATCTGGGGTTCACCGCGCCGCCCGCCGCGCCGATCGACATGCTCGAGCATTATTTCAACCTGCACGGGCATAGTTTCGAGCGCACCGGCGACGAGGAAATCACCGCGACCGTCGCGGGCGAGTGGACGACCTATGAGCTGCGCGCGCTGTGGCGCGAGGAAGAGCGCGTCCTCCAGCTGATCGCGCTGCCCGACGTCAAGGTCCCCGACGCCAAGCGCGCCGCGATCTACGAGACGCTGGGCCTGATCAACGAGCAGCTTTGGCTCGGCCATTTCGAGATGTGGTCCGCTGACGGCGCGCTCCTGTTCCGCCACGCCACACTGCTCGACAGCCAGGACGAGGACGAGGACATCGACCTGACCATCGGCCAGGCCGAGATGCTGGTCGAGGCGGCGATCGACGAGTGCGACCGCTATCACCCGGTGTTCCAGTTCGTGCTGTGGGCGGGCAAGTCCCCGGCAGACGCGATGGCGGCGGCGCTGCTCGACACGGTAGGCGAGGCCTGAGCCCCGAGACGCTGTTCGTCGAGGTCGTCGGGTGGATGGGCGCGGTGCTCATCCTGTCGGCGTATGTGCTGCTGTCGCTCGAGAAGATCGCCGCGAAGTCGGTCACCTATCAGCTGCTCAACATCGTCGGGGCGGCGGGGTTCATCGTCAACGGCGTCGCCAACCATGCGCTGCCCTCGGCGACGCTCAACGTGATCTGGCTGTTCATTGGGGTCTATGCGCTATGGCGGATGCGGACGGCGCGCTGATCGACCTGAGCCATGTCATCGAGGATGGCATGGTGACCTTCAAGGGCCTGCCCGGGCCGGCGATCTGCGATTACTGGAGCCGCGCGGCGTCTGCGGTGAACTACGACGACGGCTCGTCGTTTCAGATCGGGCGGATCGACATGGTCGCCAACACCGGCACCTATATCGACAGCCCGTTCCACCGATTCGCCGACGGCACCGACCTCGCGGGCCTCGACCTGTCGCGCCTGGCAGGAGTGCCGGCGGTGGTGGTGCGCCAGTCGTTCGAGACGGGGCTCGCGGTCGACGTCGCGGCGTTCGAAGGCCTCGACTGCCGCGGCCGCGCGGTGCTCGTCCATACCGGTTGGGATCGCCACTGGCGGACCGAGGCTTATTTTGAGAACCACCCCTTCCTGACCGCGGCGGCGGCACGCTGGCTGGTCGAGGCAGGGGCGACGATCGTCGGCATCGATTCGCACAATATCGATGACACGCGGACACGCTCGCGCCCCGTCCACACGACGCTACTCGGCGCGGGCATCCCGGTTTGTGAGCATCTGACCAATTTGGCGGCGGTGCCCGACCAGGGCGCGTCTTTCACCGCGGTGCCGCCCAAGATCGCCGGTATGGGGACCTTCCCGGTGCGCGCCTTCGCTTGCCGCTGACCGGCGTGAAGCCGTCTGTTGCGGTGCGGTGACGCGCCGGGCGCTGTTTGATTTCCTCTGTCATTCCGGCGCTGGCCGAAGCAAAATGGCGCAATGCTGAGTCTCATGCTTTTCCTCGTCGCCGCGCAGCCAGGCGATCAGCCCGACAAGTTCGGCGACACCGTGAAGCGCGGCGGCGAGATCATCAGCCAACCCGTCAAGGATGTCGGCGCCGAAAAGATCAAGATCCCGCCGGTTCTCGAGCGTGCGCAGGACAATCCCTATGATCTCGACGGCCTCAAGACCTGCGCGCAGATCGGACAGGAGACCGCTGCGCTGACGGAGGCGCTCGGCCCCGACTTCGCGGTCGGCCGCGACAAGCCCGAGAACAAGGCAGGCCGCCTCGCCGAGGCCGGGGGCAAGACGATCATCAACGCGCTCATTCCGTTCCGCGGCCTGGTCCGCGAGATTTCGGGCGCCGGCCCGGCACAGCGCCGCCTGAATGCCGCGATTGACGCCGGCTTCGCCCGGCGCGGTTTCCTGCGCGGCATCGCGCTGAGCCGGAAGTGCCCGGGGGCGCGGAACTAGCGGGCCGCCTCATAGCTGCGCCGGATTATGTCTTCGAGAACCGCGAGGTCGATGTCGGCAAGCTTGTTGACGTAGAGGCAGGACTTCGAACCCTTGAACTTCCCGAGGCGGCCGAGCAGCGAGTCGAGTTCGGGAAAGCTGCCGACGTAGAGCACCAGGTTCGCGGCGCGCGGCGAGAAGCCGACGCGGCACATGTCGCCCTCGTGGCCGCTGGCATAGCGGTAGTGATAGGTGCCGAAGCCGATGATCGTCGGCCCCCACATCGTCGGCGTCTCGCCCGTCACGCGCGCCATCAGATCGCACAGGGTGGCGGCGTCGGCGCGGCGCACCGGCTTCTCGACGCTCGCGATGAAGTCGTCGACGCTGACCGACGTTGGCTTCGTCTTCGTCTCGGCCATGTCATCCCCCCGGATCGCTGCTGGCAGTCGGCTGCACTGTAGCCGATACTCGCGCGATGATCACGCCTCGCCCGCTCCCCGACATCGGCTCCGTCTGGCTGCTCGGCTGCGGCAACATGGGGGGCGCCCTGCTGCGGCGCTGGGTGGAGGCGGGGCTGACGCGGGTCGCGGTGATCGACCCTGCGCCGCGCTCGCTGCCCGAGGGGGTGGCGGCAGACGCGACGCCGCCCGAGGGGGTGCCTGACGTGCTCGTCGTCGCGGTCAAGCCGCAGATGCTTGCCGAGGCTGCCGCGCCGCTGATCGCTCGGCTCGGGCCGGACACGCTGATCGTGTCCATCGTCGCCGGGGTGTCCAGCGCAACGCTGTCTGCAATGTTCGGGGGGCGGCAAGTTGTCCGGACAATGCCCAATACGCCCGCGAGCGCCGGGCAGGGGGTGACCGCGCTGTTCGGCCCGCGCGCCGACGGCACCGCCGACGCGCTCTTCTCGGCGGCGGGCACCACCGTTTGGCTCGACGATGAGGCGCAGTTCGATGCGGTGACCGCGGTGTCGGGGTCGGGGCCAGCCTATGTGTTCGCGATGATCGAGGCGTTGGCGGCGGCGGGAGTGGCGGCGGGCCTGCCGCAGGCGCTCGCCGACGAGCTGGCGCTGCGCACCGTCGCGGGGGCAGGGCACCTCGCGGCGTTGGGCGAGGCATCGCCGGCGGCGCTGCGGGAGAGCGTGACCAGCCCGAACGGAACGACGGCGGCAGGCCTGGCGGTGCTGCAGCCCGCGCTGGGGCCGCTGGTGACCGCGACGGTCGCTGCGGCAGCGCGCCGCTCGCGCGAACTGGGCGAAGCGGTGTAGGATCGGGCATGGCGACGCACGATCAAATCCTCGACGGCTGGCTGACGGCGATCGCGCGGGACGGCTGGATGGCGGCACGCATCGACGGCGTCGCCGAGCTGTGCGGTGCGACGACGGCGGAAGTCGCCGCCGCCTATCCCGACCGCTGGACCGCCCTGCGTGGGTTTCAGGCGCGCCTCGACACCGCTGCACTGGCGGACGCAGCCAGCGACCGCGACGCGAGCGTCCGCGACCGGCTGTTCGCGATCCTGATGGCACGCTTCGACGCGGGCGAGGATCACAAGGCGGCAGTGCGCATCCTGGCCGACGCCGCGCGGCGCGATCCCGGCCTTGCAGCCTTCATGCTCGCGACGCTGCCCGTGTCGGTGGCGCGTATTGCCGACGCGGCAGGGGTCGAGACCGGCGGTTGGCTTGGGCCGCTGCGCGTCAAGGCGCTGACCCTGCTGGTGCTGCATGTGTCGCGGACCTGGCTCGACGATACCGATCCCGACCTGGCAGCGACGATGAAGGCGCTCGATACCGCGCTCGAACGCGCCGAGCGCTGGGCCAATCAGAGCCCCGCCTGAAGCGCCTCGACGAGCGGCCGGTCGGCCTGTGGGATCAGGCCTGCCAGCACCGCCCAGAACCCCGTGACCGAACCCTGGCCCGCCGCCGTGTACGCCGCCGCCATGCCGCGCCGCAGCTCCTCGAACAGCGCCGCCTCGAGCGCCGCACCTTCGGTCGTCAGCGTCAGCAGCCGCTGGCGCCGGTCACGCGCACCAACGGCGACCGCGACGAGCTGCATCGTCTGCAGGTCGCCGAGAACGCGGCTCAGCGACTGCTTGGTGATCGCGAGCAACCGCAGCAGGTCGCTGACCGGCAGGCCCGGACGGCGCGCGATGAAGTACATCGCGCGGTGGTGCGCGCGTCCCAGCCCGCGTGTCGCCAGCACCCCGTCGGCCCCGCGCACCATGTTGGCGTAACCGAAGTACAACAGCTCGACACCGCGCCGTATCTCGGCTTCACGGAGGAACAGCGGGGAGGCCTGGGTGTGCGAATTTGCGTCAGCCATGTTGACCTACTTCGCACGAAAATGTTAGGCGAACCAGACGCTGCGACATAAAAATATGGGGACGGATCGTGATCGAAGCCACCTACGACGACCGCGACGGCTTCATCTGGTTCGACGGCGCATTGCGCCCGTGGCGCGAGGCGAATGTCCACATCCTGACCCACGCGATGCATTATGCGAGCGCGGTTTTCGAGGGGCAGCGCTGCTACAACGGCACGGTCTTCGCGCTTGAGCAGCACAGCCAGCGCCTGATCGAATCGGCGCGGCTGCTGGGCTTCGAGATCCCGTGGAGCCTCGAGCAGATCAATGCCGCGACCAACGAGGTTATTGCCGCCAACGGTTTCACCGATTGCTACGTTCGCCCGATCGCTTGGCGCGGGTCGGAGCAGATGGGCGTCGCGGCGCAGCGGACGAAGCCGCACCTGGCGATCGCCTGCTGGCATTGGGGCGCCTATTTCGGCGACGAGGTGCTCGCCAAGGGGCTGCGCCTCGACATCGCCTCGTGGCGGCGCCCGGCACCCTATACCGCCCCGACACGGTCGAAGGCGGCGGGCCTGTACATGATCTGCACGCTGTCTAAGCATGCGGCGGCCGACAAGGGCTATGACGACGCGCTGATGCTCGACTGGCGCGGCCAGGTCGCCGAGGCGACGGGCGCCAACCTGTTTTTCGTCAAGGACGGCGCCCTGCACACGCCGACGCCCGACTGCTTCCTCGACGGCATCACCCGCCGCACGGTGATCGGGCTGGCCAAGGCGCGGGGAATCGAGGTCATCGAGCGCGCGATCTGGCCCGAGGAAATGTCGTCGTTCGAGGCCGCCTTCCTGACCGGCAGCGCCGCCGAAGTGACCCAGATCGCCGAGATCGGGCCCTGGCGTTTCACTGTCGGCGGCATGGGAAAACAGCTCGCCGCCGATTATGCAGCACTCGTCCGCGGGCAAAGCCGCAACAGTTGACATTAATTGTGCAGGTGCGAACAGCGATGCAACCTCGTGAACCGCAATGTGTTCACGCAACAGCAACATAGGCCCGGCAATAGGCCGGGAACCGGTTCAACAACGGTGCCTCGCTTTTTTATGACTGTTCGCGCCCTTCCAGTGATGACGGTGCTCGGCCTCGCGGCTGTGCTCTGGGTCGTCCCCTCGATCGGCACCCAGGGTATGGGTACGATCGGCCAGCGCTTCGCCCACGCCGATCGCGCGCTGGTCGAGGCGAATGCCGATGCGGCGGCGCTGCGTCCGACGCTGCTCTCGGCCGATGCCCAGGTCGAGGCTGCACTGGCGCGCTGATCTGCGTTCGATTGACGACGCGGGTGGCTGATCCTAAACCCCGCGACCTATGCGGGGTTCTCGACCAATGATAATATTCCGGGCTCGCGCGGCGCTGTTGGCGCTCGTCGCACTGCCTTCTGTCGGGCACGCCCAGTCGATCGATCCTCGCGTGCTCGCGCAGGTGCAGGGTCAACTCGGCAGCGGGAACGGCGCAAGCGTGCTCGGTCCCCAGTCGTCCGCCAGCCCGCTCGACCGCGCGCGTGACAATGCCCAGGGCCTGCGGGCGCTCGAGCAGCAGGGCATCCGTATCGACACGCCCGAGGAGCAGGAGCTCCGCCGCATTCAGTCGCGCGCCGCGATCGAGCGCCTGTACCGCCCGTCGCCCGTCGAGCGCGAATTCCGCGACCGACTGTCCGATCCGACGCTGCGCCAGTTCGGCTATGAGCTGTTCCAGTCGGTGCCCGGCAGCGCGGGTTCGCTGACCGGCGCGGTCAGCGACAGCTATATCATTGGGCCGGGCGACGAGATCGTCATCCAATTCCAGGGCGCCACCAACGACAGCCGCACCGTCCGCGTCGACCGCGAGGGGCGCCTCGTCGTCGGCACCCTGCCGGCGGTGCGCGCCGCGGGCCGCTCGCTGGGCGCCGTGCGCAACGATCTCGCAGCCGCCACCCGCCGTACCCTGCTCGGCACTGACGTCTACGTCAGCCTGGGCACGGTCCGCGCCGCGACGGTGTTCGTCGGCGGCGAAGTCGAGCGGCCGGGCCAGTTCCAGTTGACCTCGCTCGCCGATATCTCGGCGGCGCTGGCGCAGGCGGGCGGCGTGCGCCGCACCGGCTCGTTGCGCAACGTCCGCGTCGTGCGTGCGGGCGGCAGCTTTACCGTCGACCTGTACGGCCTGCTCGGCATCGGCTCGCCGCCGTCGGTATCCTTGCGCGACGGCGACCGGATCATCGTGCCCGTTATCGGCGACACGGTGGCGATCGCCGGCAATGTCGCGCGCCCGGGCATCTACGAAATCCGCCGCGGCACGTCGGTCGCCGCGCTGCTCGATTATGCCGGCGGCGCGCTGCGCCCGCGCGGCAACCAGATCGCGATCAGCCGCATCGCCGCCGACGGCAGCGAGGAATTCGTCCGCTCGGCGGCACTCGGCTCGGCGCTGATCCCCGGCGACGCGGTACAGCTGACCGGCGGCAGCGCGGGTGGTGCCGCGGGGCGCGTACTGCTGCGCGGCTTCGTCGCCAATCCGGGGCCGCGCTCGCTGGGCCAGGCGCCGACGGTGCGCGATTTGCTCGGCGAAATCCGCGACCTGCGTTTCGATACCTATCTGCCGATGGCGGTGCTGGTGCGCCGCGATCCCGGCACCGCAGCGCGCGTCTTCGAGCCCGTCAACCTGCTGACCGCGCTGACCGAGCGGCCGGGCGTGCCGCTGCGCAGCGACGACCGGCTGTACGTCTTCGGGCGCAGCGACATCGACTTCCTGAACCGTACGCCGGTGCGCCGCATCGTGCTGGGCCAGCCCAATTCGCTCCCCGAGTGCACCTCGCTCGACCGGCTCGAGGCGCTGGTGCGCGACACGCAGTCGGCGCGCTTCAGCGCGGTGACGCGCGGCAGCTTCATCGTCGAGCGTGGCGGACAGAGCGACATCGCCGCTACCGGCGGCGTCGGCAGTTCGCGGCGCGGCGAGGAGACGCTGCGGACCGGTGCCGATCAGGTCGGGCTGGCGCGCGGTCGTCCGGTGCGCACCGCGCGTACCGGCGAGGAAGCGGCGCGCGACCAAGTCGATCAAGACCGGTTCGACGAAATCAACGAGGTCAACGATCCCTATGGCACGGCGCAGTCGGCGCGGCTGGCGCGCGACATCGGCGTCTGCCCGGCGGTGTTCGAGGAGGAGCCCGAGTTGCTCCCCGTGCTGATCGAGAATGCCGTCGCGGTGTCGGGCGCGGTGCGCCGTCCGGGCGCCTATCCGATCGCCGGCAGTGCGTCGGCGAAGGATATCGCCAGTGCCGCCGAAGGCCTGCTGGGCAACACCACGGCGCTGACGCTCGACGTGACCCGCGCCAGCGGCGAGACGACGACGCAGCAGCGCCTGGCGACCGACATCGGCGGGCGGACGCTGGCGACGACGCGCGTCGTCGCGGGTGACGATCTGCGCTTCAACGCCGCGCAGCCGCAGTACGAGGCGGGCGGCGTGCTGCTGACCGGCGAGTTCGGCCGTCCCGGCCTGTATTCGATCCGCAAGGGCGAGACGCTGTCGCAGCTGATGGCGCGTGCGGGCGGCCTGTCGCCGCTCGCCTATGCCTATGGCACGGTGTTCACGCGGCGCAGCGTCAAGGAGCTGCAGCAGGAAGGCTTCCGCCGCACGGGCCGCGAGCTGACCAATTCGTTGCTCGCGGTGTCGGCGCGCAAGACCGGTGCCGGCAGCGGCGACTCGTTGCTCGCGGCGCAGGGGCTTATCCAACAGCTGACCACCGTCGAGGCCCCGGGCCGCGTCGTCGTCGAGGCCGACCCGCGCGTCCTCGCCGTGCGCCCCGATCTCGACACGGTGCTGGAGAGCGGCGACGCGATCTATGTGCCCAAGCGGCCGAACTTCGTGCTGGCGCTGGGCGACGTGAACAACCCCGGTGCGCTGCAGTTCATCAACGGCAAGTCGGCGAAGGACTACCTGGCCGAGACCGGCGGCACCCAGTCCACCGCCGACGACGACCGCATCTTCGTCGTGCTGCCCAACGGCACGTCGCAGCCGCTCAAGGGCGGACGCTGGGCGCGCAGCAATGCGCAGGGCGTGATCCCGCCGGGGTCGACGATCATCGTGCCGAAGAACATCGACCCGCTGTTTACCCTCGACATCGCGCGCGACATCACGACGATCGTCGGGACGCTGTTCACCTCGATCGCCACGGTGGCGCTGCTCGCGACCAACTGATGAGCCTGAACAGCTTCGGGCGGCTGTTGCGGGTCACGACATGGGGCGAGAGCCACGGCCCCGCGATCGGCGCGGTGGTCGACGGCTGTCCGCCGGGACTGACGCTCGGCGAGGCTGACCTCCAGCCCTGGCTCGACCGGCGCCGGCCGGGCACGTCGCGCTTCACGACGCAGCGGCAGGAGCCCGACACGGTCCGCATTCTGTCGGGCGTCTACGAAGGCCGCACCACGGGCACGCCGATCGCACTGCACATCGACAATGTCGACCAGCGGTCGAAGGACTATGCGGGCGTCGCGCAGGCGTACCGTCCCGGTCACGCCGACTATGCCTATGACGCCAAGTATGGTTTCCGCGACCCCCGCGGTGGCGGGCGGTCGTCGGCGCGGGAGACCGCGATGCGCGTCGCGGCGGGCGGCGTCGCGCGGCTGGTGATCCCCGAGGTGCGCGTGCGCGCCTATCTCGTCGAACTCGGCGGCGACCGGGTCGAGACGTTCGACGATGCCGAGATCGACGCCAACCCGTTCTTCTGCCCCGATGCCGCCGCCGCAGCGCGCTGGGAAGTCCTGCTTGACGCCGCACGCAAGGCGGGGTCGTCGCTCGGTGCGGTCGTCGAATGCGTCGCGACCGGCGTGCCGGCGGGGTGGGGCAGCCCGGTGTACGGCAAGCTCGACGCCGATCTGGCGGCGGCCTGCATG
The DNA here is from genome assembly GCF_007097155.1 of Glacieibacterium frigidum. Lineage (GTDB taxonomy): Bacteria > Pseudomonadota > Alphaproteobacteria > Sphingomonadales > Sphingomonadaceae > Glacieibacterium > Glacieibacterium frigidum. The sequence goes on along the minus strand of NZ_VJWA01000002.1, from coordinate 213,685 downwards.
TCGATCAACGCGGTCAAGGGGGTCGAGATCGGCGACGGGTTCGCCGCTGCCCGGCTGCGCGGCGAGGATAATGCCGATGCGATGCGCCCCGGGCCCGACGGGCCGGTGTTCCTGTCGAACCACGCCGGCGGCACCGCGGGCGGTATTTCGACGGGCCAGCCGGTGGTGGTGCGGATGGCGCTGAAGCCGACCTCGTCGATCCTGACGCCGGTCGAGACGATCGACCGCAGCGGTGCGGCCGCCGAGATCGCGACGCCGGGCCGCCACGATCCGTGCGTCGGCATCCGCGCTGCGCCGGTGATGGAGGCGATGGTCGCGCTTGTACTCGCGGACGCAAAATTGCAGCATCGGGCGCAATGCGGCTGAGGGAGTAAAGCTGATGCAGCGATCGGGCGGGTGCCAGTGCGGCGCGGTGCGATACCAGACCGAGGGCGATGCGCTGCACGTCACATTATGCCACTGCCGCGACTGCCAGCGCAGCAGCGGCGCGCCGATGGTCGCCTGGGGAGGCTTCAAGGAAGAACAGTTCAAGGTCACGCAGGGCGAGGCGAAGACGGTCAACTCGTCGGGCGACGCCTTCCGCAGCTTCTGCGGCGAATGCGGCACGGGGCTGTACTACCGCAACCAGACTGTGCTGCCGGGCCTCGTCGACATTCAGGTCGTGACCTACGACGACCCCGAGGCCTTCCCGCCGATGGCGAACATCCAGGCCGCCGAGCGCCTGTCGTGGACCAACTCGGCGCCGGGCCTGCATGATTTCGATCGTTACCCCGGCGCTTGAAAGCCGCCACGCGCTTACTATATTAGCTGGGTAACACAGTACGGAGTTTCCGATGGCAATCGACCGCTACCGCAGCAACGAAGTCGGCCCGCCGGTCGTCTCGACGGTCGTCGTCTATGTCGTCTGGTTCTTCCTCGGCACGCTCGGCGGCCACCGCTTCATCACCGGGCGCGTCGGTTCGGGTGTGCTGATGCTGTTGATGCAGGGCGTCGGCTGGCTGACCTGGTGGTTCGGCCTGGGCTTTATCGTCTGGGGCGCGCTGGCGCTGTGGTGGCTGATCGACGCGCTGCTCATCCCGGGCTGGATGGCCGAGCGCCGCTAGTCGAGGAACGGGTCGCGCACGAGGATCGTGTCGTCGCGCTCGGGTGACGTCGAGACGAGCGCAACCGGGCAGTTCGTCAATTCCTCGATCCGGCGGATGTACTTGATCGCGGCCGCCGGCAGCTGCGCCCAGCTGCGCGCACCCGCGGTCGACTCCTGCCAGCCGTCGAAGACCTCGTATATCGGCTCGACCGCGGCCTGGTCGGCAGCGTGCGCGGGGAAATGATCGATCGTCCGGCCGCCCAGCCGGTAGCCCGTGCAGACCAGCAGCTCGTCGAGGCCATCGAGCACGTCGAGCTTGGTCAGCGCCATGCCGTGGACGCCCGAGACCTGGCACGCCTGGCGCACCAGCACGGCGTCGAACCAGCCGCAGCGCCGCTTGCGCCCCGTCACTGTGCCGAATTCGCGGCCGCGCTCGCCCAGTCGCTGCCCGATCGCATCGTCGAGCTCGGTCGGGAAGGGCCCGCCGCCGACGCGCGTCGTGTACGCCTTGACGATGCCGAGCACGTACTGGATCGCGCCCGGCCCCATACCGCTGCCCGCGGCCGCGGTGCCCGCGACGACGTTCGACGAGGTCACGAACGGGTAGGTACCGTGATCGACATCGAGCAGCACGCCCTGCGCGCCCTCGAACAGGATGCGTTTGCCTGCCCGCCGCGCGTCGCCCAGCGCCGCCCAGACCGGTGCCGCATAGGGGAGCACGTACGGCGCGACCTCGGCGAGGCTCGCGACCAGCGCCTCGCGGTCGACGGGTGCGATCCCGAAGCCGACGCGCAGAGCGTCATGGTGCGCGAGCAGCCGGTCGAGCTGCGGTCCCGCCTTGTCGAGATGCGCGAGATCGCAGACGCGCAGCGCACGCCGCCCCGCCTTGTCCTCGTATGCGGGCCCGATACCGCGCCGTGTCGTACCGATCTTGCCCGCGCCGCTCGCATCCTCGCGTGCGCCGTCGAGGTCCGAATGCAGCGGCAGGATCAGCGGGCAGGTCTCCGCGACCTTCAAATTGTCCGGACTAATCTCGACGCCCTGCGCGCGGATCTTCTCGACTTCGGCCTTGAAGTGCCACGGATCGAAGACGACGCCGTTGCCGATCACCGACAGCGCGCCGCGCACGATGCCCGAGGGCAGCAGGCTGAGCTTGTAGACCTGCTCGCCGACGACGAGCGTGTGCCCGGCGTTGTGACCGCCCTGGAAACGCACGACGACATCGGCGCGCGCCGACAGCCAGTCGACGATCTTGCCCTTACCCTCGTCCCCCCATTGCGCCCCGATGACGACGACGTTGGCCAACAGCTGATCCTAGAAAATTGCGCGAGTGCAGCTAAAGCCTCACGCCGACGGCGTCTAGGCCGTCAGCCGCTCGACCCACTTGCCGTAGGCGCTCATGAACTTGGTGAAGAACTCGGCAGTCGCGTCGACGGGCTCGCCGTCCTCGCCGAACAGCGTCGCGACATTGCCGATATAGGCCTCGGGCTGCTGCATCACCGGCATGTCGAGAAAGACCAGCGTCTGGCGCACCGCGTGGTTGCACAAAGCCCCGCCCAGCGCGCCGGGGGTGACGCTGACCACCGCGGCGGCCTTGCCGCCCCAGACGCTATGGCCGTAGGGGCGCGAGCCGATGTCGATGGCGTTCTTGAGCAGCGCCGGGAACGAGCGGTTGTATTCGGGCGTCGCGAACAGCACGCCGTGCATCGGCCGGATACGGTCGCGGAACGCCACCCATTCGGCGGGCGGCGCGGCGTCGTGATCCTGGTTGTACATCGGCAGGTCGGCGATCGGCACGACCTCGCAGGCAAGGCCCGCAGGCGCGCGCGCGATCAGCGCGTCGGCGACGCGGCGGGTGAAGGAGCCCGTGCGGGCACTGCCGACGATCACGGCGACGGTCCTGGTCATGGTCAAGCCTCCTCGACGACCCCTGCGGGGGTCCAGCGGTGCGTACAATCTTCGCAGGCGTCGCTCGCGGCAAGTGCAGCGACCGTCGCATAGCCATCCGCGCGCAAGGCAGCGGCGGTTTCGACGGGCGTCCCGAGCGGCAGCCAGACGCGGCGGCGGGTGGTCGCGCCCAGCCCGGCATCGACGAGCCCGTCGACGTAGAGCGAGAAGCCGACCGCCGCCTCGCCGTCCCCGACGCGGTAGCTGCCGCCGCGCCCGACCTCGCCGCGGATGGCGTCGGCGAAGATCGAGAAGCCGATCCAGCTCTGATACTCGAAGCCGTGGCGCTCGGTCGGGTCGAGGGTGACGCGGACATCGCCCAGCGCCGCCGCGACCTGCTCGATGCCGTCGAGGCGCGACGCGAGCAGCCCGGCATGGTCGAAGGCGCGCAGAGCCGGCAGCGCGGTCGCCAGCGGTCCCGTCGCGGCGGTCAACGGCAGCCAGCTGGCGAACCCCTCGGCGGTCATCGCGCCCGCATCCTTCATGTCGAGCAGCGCCTTCAGCCGGTCGATGCGCGCCTGCGGCAGGACGTGGCTCGCCAGCGTCTCGACGATGTCGGGGAGCGTCAGGTCGATCGAGATACCCGTCAGGCCGGTCGCGGCGAGCGCCTCGACCGCGACGCCCAGGACTTCGCTGGCGGCGGCGACGCTGTCGCTGCCGATCAGCTCGGCACCGAGCTGCAGCCGCTCGCGCTCGGGGGTCAGCTGGTCGCCCTTCACGCGCAGCACCGGGCCGGCATAGCTCAGCCGCAGCGGGCGCGGGACGTGCGCGAGGCGCGTCGCGGCGATTCGCCCGACCTGGCCGGTGATGTCCGAGCGCAGAGCGAGCGTCCGCTGCGTCACGGGATCGACGAAGCGCAGCAGCTCGCGTTTTGTCGTGCCGACGGTCGCCGCCAGGCTCTCCTCGAACTCGACGAGCGGTGGCTGGACGCGGTCGTAGCCGTGGCCCGCGATCACGCCGAGCAGCGTCGCGACGAGGCTCGCGTTCGCCTCGGCGTGCGGCGGCAGCCGGTCGCGCAGCCCCTCGGGGAGGAGCGCGGTCACGCGAACATCAGCCCCTTCACCGTCTTGACGCCGGGCAGGCCGCAGACCGCGGCGAGCAGCGGATCGGGGATCGCGCCGTCGACCGAGAGCAGCAGCACCGCCTCCGACCCCGCGTCGCGGCGGCCGAGGTGGAAGGTGCCGATGTTGACCCCCGCCTCGCCCAGCGTCGTGCCGATGCGGCCGATGAAGCCGGGCTTGTCCTCATTGACCACGAACAGCATCGCGCCCTTCAGCTCGGCCTCGATGCTGATGCCGACGATCTCGACGAGGCGCGGCTCGCGGCCGGCGAACAAGGTACCGGCGACCGAGCGCTCGCCGTCGGGGGTGCGGACGGTGACGCGGACGAGCGTGTGGTAGTCGGTCTCACGCTCGTGACGGACTTCGGCGATCTCGATGTTGCGCTCGCGCGCCAGATAGGGCGCGTTGACCATGTTCACCGTGTCGGAGTGCGGGCGCATCAGCCCGGCGAGCACCGCGGCGGTTATCGGCTTGATGTTGAGCTCGGCCGCTGCGCCCTCGACTTCGACGGTCACGCCGGTCATGCCGTCGGTAACGAGCTGGCCGATCAGGCTCCCGAGCTTTTCGGCGAGCGCCATGTAGGGGCGCAGGCGCGGCGCTTCGTCGGCCGACAGCGAGGGCACGTTGAGCGCGTTGGTGACGCCACCCGTGAGCAGGAAGTCGGCCATCTGCTCGGCGACCTGGATCGCGACATTGACCTGCGCCTCGTCGGTCGACGCGCCGAGGTGGGGGGTCGAGACGAAGTTTGGCGTGCCGAACAGCGGCGACTCCTTGGCGGGCTCAGTGACGAAGACGTCGAGCGCCGCGCCGCCGATGTGACCTGAATCGAGGCCCGCCTTGAGCGCCGCCTCGTCGATCAGCCCGCCGCGGGCGCAGTTGATGATGCGCACGCCGGGCTTGGTCTTGGCCAGATTCTCCGCCGACAGGATGTTGCGGGTCGAATCGGTCAGCGGCGTGTGGAGCGTGATGAACTCGGCGCGCGCCAGCAGCTCGTCGAGGGTCACCTTCTCGATGCCCAAAGTCGCGGCGCGTTCGGCGGTTAGGAACGGGTCGTAGGCGATGACCTTCATGCGCAGGCCGAGCGCGCGGTCGGCGACGATCGACCCGATGTTGCCGGCGCCGATCAGGCCCAGTGTCTTGGCGGTCAGCTCGACCCCCATGAAGCGGTTCTTCTCCCACTTGCCGGCCTGGGTCGAGGCGTCGGCCTCGGGCAGCTGGCGGGCCAGCGCGAACATCAGCGCGATGGCGTGTTCGGCGGTGGTGATCGAATTGCCGAACGGCGTGTTCATCACGACGACGCCGGCGGCGCTTGCGGCGGGGATGTCGACGTTATCGACGCCGATGCCGGCGCGTCCGATGACCTTCAGGTTGGTCGCAGCGGCAATGATTTCCTTCGTCGCCTTGGTCGACGAGCGGATCGCCAAGCCGTCGTAGTTGCCGATGATCTTGATCAGCTCGTCCTTCGACAGGCCGGTGATCTCGTCGACCTCGACGCCGCGCGCGCGGAAGATTTCGGCGGCCTTGGGGGACATCTGGTCGGAGATGAGGACTTTGGGCATTTCGGTGTTCCTTCGTCATGCTGGCGAACGCCAGCACCCACGGTGGGGCAATTTCTGAGAGTCGGGTTGGCGGCGCGATGGGTGCTGGCGTTCGCCAGCATGACGCACTTAGCCCGCAGTGACCTGCGCGTGCGCCCAGTCGAGCCACGGCCCCAGCGCTTCGATATCGGCGGCGTCGACCGTCGATCCGCACCAGACTCGCAGGCCCGGCGGTGCGTCGCGGTAGCCGCCGATGTCGAAGGCGACGCCCTCCTTCTCGAGCAGTGATGCGATCGCCTTGGGGACCTCGGGCGAGGCGCCCGGCAGCGTCAGGCAGACGCTGGTGTTCGACCGGATCGCGGCGTCGGCGCAGAGATGCTCGACCCACGGCGTCGCCTGGACCCAGCGGTCGAGCGCCTGCGCATTGGCATCGGCGCGCGCCTGCATCTCGACGAGACCGCCGATCGACTGCGCCCATTCGAGTGCATCGATGCAATCCTCGACCGCGAGCATCGACGGCGTGTTGATCGTCTCGCCGACGAAGATGCCTTCGGTCAGCTTGCCCTTCGAGACGAGGCGGAAGACCTTGGGCAGCGGCCAGGCCGGGGTGTAGCTTTCCAGCCGCTCGACGGCGCGCGGACCCAGGATCAGCACGCCGTGGCCGCCTTCGCCGCCCAGCGCCTTCTGCCAGCTGAAGGTCAGCACATCGACCTTGTCCCAGTCGACGTCCTGCGCGAACACCGCGCTGGTCGCGTCGACGAGCATCAGCCCCTCGCGGTCGTCGCGGATCCAGTCGTAGTTGGGGATGCGGACGCCCGACGTCGTGCCGTTGGCGGTGAAGCAGACGTCGCCCGACTGCGGCACGCGCGTCAGGTCGGGCAACTCGCCATAGGGCGCGGTGACGACGGTGGCGTCGAGCTTCAATTGCTTGACCGCGTCGGTCACCCAGCCTTCGCCGAAGCTCTCCCACGCCAGCATGGTGACCGGGCGTGCGCCGAGCATCGTCCACATCGCCATCTCATAGGCGCCGGTGTCGGAGCCGGGGACGATGCCGATGCGGTGCGTGTCGGGGACCTTCAGCACCTCGCGCGTCAGGTCGATGGCACGCTGCAGGCGCGCCTTGCCGATCTTCGAGCGATGCGAGCGGCCGAGGCTGTCGGTGGCGAGTCCGGCGGCGGACCATCCGGGCCGCTTGGCGCAGGGGCCGGACGAAAAATGCGCACGCGCAGGACGCGCGGTAGGACGGTCAGTCATCAGTCTCTCCTCACAGAGAGCTCGCGGCGCGTTGGGACGCCGTGGCCCGCCGCCGCTCATAGGGAGGGCGTCGCGGCTGTCAAATGGATTGTGCGCGAAACGTCTTGGCGCTAATTCCGCCCGCCGTCCGTTAGGCACGCGCCATGCACCCCAATCTCCCAGATCGCCTCTTCCCGACCGCGCGCGACGAGGCCGCCGTCGCCAACAAGCCGACGAGCGTGCCGCAGACCGAGCACCCGGCGTACGAGCTGGCGTTCCAGGACAAGGACTTCCTGCTCACCGACGAGATGCGGCCGGTGCGGCTGCAGCTTGAGATGGCGAAGTGCGACCTTGCGCTGGCGGCCGCCGGCATCAAGTCGATGTTCGTGTTCTACGGCTCGGCGCGAATCCCGGCGCCCGAGGATGCGCAGGCGCTGATCGATGCCGCGAAGACCGATGCCGAGCGCGCGGTGGCGACACGGCTGGCGGCGAATGCGAAATACTACGACATCGCGCGTTCACTGGCGCGGCTGGTGTCGGGGGAGGGGGAGGACCAGCGCTGGTTCACCGTCTGCTCGGGCGGCGGGCCGTCGATCATGGAAGCGGCGAATCGCGGTGCCGCGGACGTCGGCGCCCCGTCGGTGGGCCTCAACATCGTGCTGCCCTTCGAGCAGGTGCCAAACCCGTACGTCACGCCGGGGCTGAGCTTCCAGTTCCACTATTTCGCGCTCCGCAAGATGCACTTCCTAATGCGCGCCCGTGCCGTCGCGGTGTTCCCGGGCGGCTTCGGCACACTCGACGAGTTCATGGAGCTGCTGACGCTGGTGCAAACCGGCAAGATCTCGCCGCTGCCGATCCTGCTGTACGGGCGCGAATTCTGGGGCCGCATCGTCAATTTCGAGGCGCTGGCCGACGAAGGCGTCATCGCGCGCGGCGACCTCGACCTGTTCCACACCGTCGATACCGCCGAAGAGGGCTGGGCGATCGTCCGCAAGCATTACGAGATCTAGCCCGCGGTTGCCCCGCGCGCCGCGTCCGCCTACACTTGGGTCAAGTGACCGGCGCGGTATCCCCGCGGGCCGGCGAAGATCTAAGGCGACGACCGTGCCGATGCTCGCGGGGCAGACCGCCCCAGCCGAATCCTACCGTCCGCGCACGCGCACTTTCGGCGCGCTCGATCTCGGCACCAATAACTGTCGCCTGCTGATCGCGCGGCCCGGCGCTGGCGGCTTCACCATCGTTGACGCCTTCTCGCGCATCGTCCGGCTCGGCGAGGGGCTCGTCCAGTCGGGGCGTCTCAGCGACCGAGCGCAGGACCGCGCGATCGAGGCGCTGCGGATCTGCAGCGAGAAATTGCAGCGCCGCCAGGTCTTCGTGACGCGCAACGTCGCGACCGAGGCCTGCCGCCGCGCGTCAAACGGCGCGGCCTTCGTCGACCGCGTCTACGCCGAGACCGGCATTGCGCTCGACGTCATCACGCCTGCCGAGGAGGCACGGCTGGCGGTGCTCGGCTGCCAGTCGCTGATCGACCCCGACGGTCCGCCGGCGCTGGTCTTCGACATCGGTGGCGGCTCGACCGAGCTCAGCCTGGTGCGTGCCGACGCGCGCGGCGAGCCCGAGATGCTGGCCTGGGTCAGCGTGCCGTGGGGCGTCGTGTCGCTTGCCGAGACCGAGGCGATCGTCCTGCCGCCGGAAGAGCGAGGACCTGCCTTCGAACGCATGCGCGCACTCGCCGCCGGCCATCTGACGCGTTTCGCCGCCGATGTCGCGCGCCTCGCACCGGGCCCGATCCAGCTGCTCGGCACCAGCGGCACGATCACCACGCTGGCGAGCGTCCACCTCGGCCTGCCGGCCTATGACCGGCGGCAGGTCGACGGCTGCATGGTCACCGCGGTAGCGATGCGCGAGATCTCGGCGATGCTGAGCAGCCGATCGCCGGCCGAGCGCGCCGAGGTTACCTGCATCGGCCACGAACGCGCCGACCTGGTCGTCGCGGGCTGCGCCATCCTGCTCGCGATCCTCGACTGCTGGCCCGCCGAGGAGATCCGCGTCGCCGACCGCGGAATCCGCGAGGGCATCCTGCGCACGCTCATGGCGCGGCCATGAAGGCACCATCGGGTGGCGGCGGCAGCGGACGGTCGCAGGGCGGCAAGACGCGCGTCCTGACCGCCAAGAAGCGCAGCAATTCGTCGAACCGCTGGCTGCAGCGCCAGTTGAACGACCCGTACGTCAAGGCCGCGAAAGCCGCCGGGTGGCGCAGCCGCGCGGCATTCAAGCTGATCGAACTCGACGAGCGGTTCAACCTGCTGCGCGGCGTCAACCGCGTCGTCGACCTGGGCGCGGCACCCGGTGGCTGGTGCCAGGTGGTGATGCAGGACCGGCCGAGAGCAACGGTCGTCGCGATCGACCTGCTGCCGATCGAGCCGATCACCGGGGTGACGATCTTCCAGAAGGACATCCGCGACGATGATGCCGAGGCGCTGATCCTCGAGGCGCTCGGCGGCACCGCCGACCTCGTGCTGTCGGATATGGCGGCGAATACGGTGGGGCATCAGCAGACCGACCATATCCGCACGATGGGGCTGATCGAGCTGGGCCTCGACATGGCGACCCGGCTGTTGCGGCCGGGCGGCTGCTTCGTCGCGAAGGTGCTCGCGGGCGGCGGCGACAATACGCTGACCGCCGCGCTCAAGCAGGCGTTCGCGACCGTTAAGCACGTCAAGCCACCCGCGAGCCGCAAGGGATCGAGCGAGTGGTACGTCGTCGCGCAGGGCTTCAAGGGGCGAATGGCGGAAGAGGTTGCGCCCGACCCCGCCGAGGGGGTTGCGCCCGACCCTGAATGACTGGCAAGCGGCGCACATGACCGCTCGCCAGCCTGCCGAATGGATGCCCCACGCCGCGTGCTGGACGGCATTTCCCAGCGCCGATGACCTGTGGGAGGACGATCTCGCGCCCGCCCAGGCCGAGGTCGCCGCCATGGTTCGCGCCATCGCGGCGTCGGAGCGCGTCGAACTGCTGTGCGCCACGGAAGGCGCCGAAGCCGCCGCGCGCGCGGCGCTGGGCGGCGTTAACGTCGGCTTCCACCGCTATGCCTTCGGCGACATCTGGCTGCGTGATACCGGCCCGCTGTTCCTGTCCTCGGCGCATGGGCTGGCGGCGGCGGGTTTCCGCTTCAACGGCTGGGGCGGCAAGTACGACCTCGCCGGCGACGACGGCGTCGCGGCCTTCGTCGCTGATGGCGCGGACGTCCCGCTGGTCCGCCACGCCTGGGTACTCGAAGGCGGCGCGATCGAGGTCGACGGCGAGGGCCTGTGCGTCACCACCGAGGCGTGCCTGCTCAACCCCAACCGCAATCCGCACATGGACCGGTTCGAGGTCGAATCGCACCTGCGCCGCGATCTTGGCCTCGAGCGCGTGCTGTGGCTCGGCGATGGTTTGCTCAACGACCATACCGACGGACACGTCGACAACCTCGCGCGCCTTGTTGCGCCCGGTGTGCTGGCGCTTCCCCATGCCTCGGGCACCGACGATCCCAATGCCGATGCCTTCGCCGACGCGCACGACCGGGCACGCGACTTCGGCCTAGACGTCGTGACGATCCCCTCGCCGGGCCGTGTCGAGGTCGACGGCGAGGTCGTGCCCGCCAGCCACATGAACTGGTACGTCGCCAACGGCTGCGTCGTCGTGCCGGTCTACGGCACGGCGTACGACGACGCCGCGGTCGCCGCAGTCGCCGCGCTGTTCCCGGGTCGCGATTGCATCGGGCTGCGGGCGAACCATATCCTGACGGGCGGTGGCAGTTTCCACTGCATCACCCAGCAGGTTCCCGCATGACGATCACCGCCGCCGCGCTGCAATTGTCGTTCAGCGACGACATGGATCGCGACATCGCCGCGACTGCCGACGCCGTGCGTGCCGCGGCGCAGGCGGGTGCCCAGGTCATCTTGCCGCCCGAGCTATTCCAGGGCTATTATTTCTGCCGCCACGAGCGCGACGAATTCTTCGCGCGCGCTTTCCCGGCCGACGCGCACCCTGCGATCGAGACTATGCAGGCGGTGGCGCGCGACACTGGCACCTATATTCCAACGAGCTTTTTCGAGCGCGACGGGCCGCACTATTACAACAGCCTCGCGATGATCGACGACCGCGGCGCGGTGATGGGCATCTACCGCAAGTCGCACATTCCCGACGGGCCGGGCTACGAGGAGAAATTCTACTTCCGCCCTGGCAACACCGGTTTCAAGGTCTGGGACACGCGCCACGGGCGCATCGGCGTCGGCATCTGCTGGGACCAGTGGTTCCCTGAGACCGCGCGCGCGATGATGCTGATGGGCGCCGAGATCCTGTTCTACCCGACCGCGATCGGTTCCGAGCCCGCCGAGCCCAACCTCGACACGCGCCGCATGTGGATCCGCGCGATGATCGGCCATGCGGTGTCGAACGTCGTGCCGGTGGTTGCCGCCAACCGCACGGGTGTCGAGGAGGACCAGCGCTTCTACGGCAACAGCTTCATCGCCGATCAGCGCGGCGACATCGTCAGCGAACTCGGCACCGACGAGCAGGGCCATGTCATCGCGACATTCGACCTGGCGGAGGTGCGCGCCAATCGCGCGGCGTTCGGCTTCTTCCGCGACCGCCGGCCCGAGCTGTACGGACGGCTGAGCGAGGACCGCTAGAACGACGCGCCGTCGACCAGCTTCACGCTGGCGGCGGCGAGCACTGCGGGGTCGAGCAGCCGCGCGTTGACCCCCATCCGGTCATAGCCGGGATCGAACGCCAGCCAGTGGCTGACGCAGCCGCACGTCCGGCAGCGGTGCAGCGCGAGCGAGCGGTCGCCCCAGACATAGGTGTCGGTCGCCCCGTCTACCTGCACCTGTGCGAGCGCATAATAGGCCCACAGCAGCCCGGTGCGGCGGCAGATCGAGCAGTTGCAGCTCGTCACCTCGGCCGGCGCCGCGTCGAGCTTGAGCGTCACCGCCCCGCAATGGCACGCGGCGGCGATCACGACGTCGCCTCGGCACCGATCAGCGGGTCGCCGCGGCGGAAGGGCTGGCGGCGGTTGTACCCGAGGCTCTTCCACAGCCATTCGACCGGCCCGTTGGCGAAGTTGCGCAGCCACAGGTTCGCGCCCGCAAGCTGCAGCGCCATGAACAGCGCGGCCCCGGTCGCCAGCGTGCCATAGCCGTGCTGCGCGAACTGGCCCCCCAGGGGGCCGAAGACCAGCATCGCGACGAGCGACGCTCCAAGGTACGTCGTCAGCGGCAGGCGCCCCGTCGCCTGGAACGGCGCGAGCAACCGTGCGCCGGTGCGGCTTTGCAGCAGCAAAGCCACCGCGCCGATATGGTCCATGACGATCGGCAGCCGCGCCAAGCTGTGCGTGAACAGCCCGATGTACGGCTCCCCGCTGAACCGCATCGCGTCGATCGTCGCATCGATTCGCAACCCCCAGCCGATGCCGTAGCCAAGGCCGAGCAGCCACCAATAGGTGCGGCGCGATGCCTTGCCCTGGATGATCCCCGTCTTGAACAGCGCCATGCCGATCAGCATCGCCGCAAACGCCTCGACGACATTCTCCCAGAAGATGCCGACGCCGGTAAACTGGACGTAGGCCCAGGACATGACCCGGTAGACGGCGAAATCGGTCCACGAACCCTTGTTGCCGGCGATCTGCATCGCAGCGACCGCGGGGTCGGGGACGCGCACCTCACGCGTGTATTTGTCGAGATCGCGCTGCGCGGCGGCGCGGTCGGCGGACTGCGCGGGAGTCGTTGCAGTCGCTGCGGCACGCTCGGCGAGGTCGACGCGCTCGATATAGTCGACGAGATTGTGCGACCACAGCGCAACGCTCATCGCGATGCCGATGATGAGCAACTGCCGCACCCTGAGCGTCCGGAACGGAAAGATCAGCAGCGCGGCGCAGCCGTAACTGAGCAGGATGTCGCCTTCCCAGAAAAGTATGACGCCGTTGGCGATGCCGAACGCCGCGAGCCACAGGTTACGCCGGATATGCAGGTCGGCGACCGCGACGGGCCCATCGGGGGTCATCGCGGTGCGCGCCATGATCAGCACGCCGGCGCCGAACAGCAGCTCGAGCAGACCGCGCTGCGTGCCGTCGAGCAGCCGATTGACCCACCACCACGCCTGGTCGAATGCCGTCCAGCTGAGGCGCTGCGGCAGGTAGTCCTCGGTCACGACGTCGCCCATGTACGGCACGTTCATGAACAGGATGAGCAGGATCGCGAGACCGCGCAGCACGTCGAGCTGGGCGATGCGTTCGCGCTCGGTAATCCGTCCGACGGGGGCTGTGGTCATTGCTGCGCTGGCTCCCAGACGCTCGGGCCTGCCGTTGTGGCCTGTCCCGTAACGACTTTCAACCGCGCGCAGCTTACGCCGTGCGAGCCGCCGCCGCCGCCTCGAACACTGCTTCGAACATCGGCGTCGTCAGCCGCCCGGTGTTCGTGTTGAGGCGCGAGCAGTGATACGAGTCGATCATCACATAGCCGGTGTGCAGCCGGTGGACCGCGCCGTGCGCGAACGGATGCTTTGGCAGCTTGCCGCCGAGCGCCTTGACTACCGACTGATGCGCGATCTGGCCGAGCGCGACGACGACTTTCAGGTTCGGCAGGCTGGCGAGCTGGCTCTCGAGGAACGGGCGGCAGGTCCGCACTTCCTCGGGCGTCGGGCGATTGGCAGGCGGCACGCAGCGCGCGGCGTTGGAGATAAAGGCTCCCGTCAGCCGCAGCCCGTCGGCAGGGTCGGCGCCGTACTCGCCCTCCGACAGCCCGAACTTCGCCAGCGTCGCGTACAGCAGCACGCCCGCGCCGTCGCCGGTGAACGGCCGCCCGGTGCGGTTCGCCCCCGACACGCCCGGCGCCAGCCCCGCGACGCACAGCCAGGCCTCCGGATCGCCCCAGCCGGGGACGGGCGCGTTGAACCAGTCGGGGTGCGCGATGCGGTTGGCCTCGCGGTATTCGACGAGGCGCGGGCAGCGCGGGCAATCTCTTGGCGGGTCCCCCGCATAGGCAAGCGGCGGGTCGGGGAGGAAGTTGGTGTCCATCGGCGTGGCGTGTAAGCGGCGGCGGGCATGGCGGCAAACACCCTGATCGCGCTCGGCTCGAACCGGCGGCACGGGCGGCACGGATCGCCCGCCGGGGTCGTCGCCGCGGCGGTCGCGGCGCTCGACGCGGCAGGCCTGCGGGTCGTGCGGCGCTCGCGGACGCATTCGACCGCTGCCGTGGGCCCGGGCGGGCGGCGCTTCGCCAATGCCGTGGTGGCGGTGGCGACCGATCTTGGCCCGGCGCAGGTGCTGGACGTGCTCAACGGCATCGAGGCGGCGTTCGGCCGCCGCGGCGCGCGGCGCTGGGGGGCACGGGTGCTCGACCTCGACCTGCTGGCGCAGGGGCCGGCGGTGCTGAAGACCCGCCGTCTGACGCTGCCCCACCCGCGCCTGCATCAACGCGCCTTCGTCCTCGACCCGCTGGTCGAGGTAGCGCCGCGCTGGCGTCATCCGCTGCTGGGCGCGACCGCGCGTCAGTTGCACGCCCGCCTCCACCGCCCTAAAGCGGCATCGCCGAGCCCTTAGCTCAATCGGTAGAGCAACTGACTTTTAATCAGTAGGTCGCGGGTTCGAATCCCGCAGGGCTCACCAACATCTTCAGTCAGTCGTGTGAAGACGCCGTGGCCGCGATCACGGCGCTTAATCCAGCAGGCTGCGTGACGACCGCGACGCACAAGGAAAACCCGCGCCGTTGCCGGCGCGGGTTTCTTCGTCCGTGCAGGCGTGTGCGGGACTAGAAGCGGAAGCGCCCGGTCACGCCGTAGGTGCGCGGCTCAGCCAGGAAGCTGCTGAACAGCTGGTTCGCCACGGTGCCGAACGCCGCGGTCTGGGCCGAGGAGCCCGCGCCCTGGAACGGCGTGTTAAAGGCGACCTGCTTGTAGTTCACGTTGAAGATGTTCTGGCCCCACAGCTCCAGCGCCCACTTCTGATCGGCACCGCGGATGCCGATGCGGGCATTGACGGTCGTGAACGACGCCTGCTCCTTCTCCGGAAAGAGGTCGGAGCCGGTGTTGTACTTGGAGGTCGTGCGGCTATCGACATAGAAGAGCCCGCTCAGCCCGCTGCTACCGATGTCCGGCGTGAACGCGGCCGAGGTCGTGACCGTGTGCTTCGGCGCGTTCGACAGCTGGCGGCCCGGCAGCAGGAAGAGCGCCGGGTCGAGCGCCTCGCCCGAGGTGCTGCCGACAAGGTTCTTCTTATAAAACGTGTCGGAGTAGGTGTAGCCGGCGCTGACCTGGACGTTCGGCGTCGGGCTGAGGACGGCCTCAAGCTCCACGCCCTGGCTGATCACGCCGGGCTTGACCTTGCCGGAACAGGCACCGGTGGTCGCGCTGGAATCCTGGTCGAGGCCGTTCAGGCTGTCGCCGCAGGAATTGATGTTCTGCACGACGAAGACGGTGCCGTTGAAGGTGTTCAGCTGGAAGCTCTTGAACTCCTGGCGGAAGACCGCGGCGTTCAGCGTGAAGCCGCGCAGCTTCAGCTTCGCACCGAGCTCGTAGGCATCGACCTTCTCGGGCTCGAACTGCAGGTTTGCCGCATTGGCGTTCGAGCGCGGGAACAGCGCAGAGCCGAGGTCCGAACGGTCGAGGTTGTAGCCGCCCGCCTTATAGCCCTTGGCGTAGGAGGCATAGACCAGCAGCGGATCGATCGGCTTCCACGACAGGACCGCGGTGCCGGTCCACTGGCTCTCCTTGAAGCTGTCGTTAAGGTTGAGCGCGTTCAGCGCCGACGACGAGTTGCCGGTGCAGCTGAGCGTGATGATGCCGCCGGCCAGCGCCGCCAGCGCCGGGTTGCCCAGAAGCGGCCCCAGCGACGACTGCTGCGTCGGGCAGACAGTGTTGTTGTTGACGAAGTTGGCGTCAAAATCCTTCTGCTCGTGCGTGTAGCGCGCACCCACCGTCAGGCTGAGCCGGTCGGTGACCTTGAAGATGTTGTGCGTGAAGAACGCGTAGTTCTCGCTGTCCTGGTTGTAGACGGCACGCTGGTCGCCGAGGTCGTTGAGCGTCGACAGCCGCTGCAGGCCTCCCGCAATCAGCGGCGCCGCGGCACCGAAGCCGCCATTCAGCACGGCCGTCGCGGTGGCGCTGAGGCAGCCCGGGTTCGCGGTGTTGATCAGCGCCTGGTACGGGATGCCAGTCGCTTCCTGCAGGCCCGAGACGACGCGGCAGGCGGCGAACTGGCCGTACTGCGTGCCGAAGCGGGCGTTATCGACGACCTTCAGCTTCTCGCGGCTGTAGAAGCCGCCGACCAGCCAGTCGAGGCGGTCGTCGAACAGCGAGCCCTGGAGGCGGACTTCCTGCGTGAAGGTCTTGAAGCGGCGGAACGCGTTGCCGTCGTCCGCGCGGTAGGTGAGGTCGAGGTTCGTATAGTCGATGTCGGCAGCGCCGCCGGCCTTGTACTGGCGGTAGGCGGTGATCGAGGTCAGCGTGACGTCGCCCAGGTCCCAGTCGAGCTGGCCCGAGCCGCCCCAGTCGGTCGTGGTGTTGCGGAACGAGCGGCCCGGCGTCACGGCGATCTGGCGGCTGTACGGGTCACCCGGGGTAGGGAAGACGTTGCCGAGGCGGCCGAGGATGTCGACGATGCGGTTGGTGTTCGCGGTCGCGACCGCACGATCGGTGTTGAAGCCCGGCGAAGTGGCGTTCTGCGCGCCGCCGGTCGGGTCGAAGGTCTCGCGCGTCGAGGTGTAGACGGCGGCGCAGCACTCCTCGTTCCGGTTCGTGTAGTCACCGATCAGGCGCAGGCTGATGTCGTCGGTCGGCGTGAACAGCAACTGGCCGCGGACGAAGTAGCGGTCGCGGTCGTTGACGCGGCCGTTGCCACCGGTGACGTCCTTGTAGAAGCCGTCGCGCTTCACAAAGACGCCGTCGATGCGGGCGGCGAGCTTCTCGGCGATGATCGGGCCGGTGACGCCACCCTGCAGGCGGATCTGGTTGTAGTTGCCGTAGGTCGCCTCGCCATTGGCGCCGAAGTCGAACGACGGCTTGGCGGTGATGATGTTGATCAGGCCGGCGGACGCGTTGCGGCCGAACAAGGTGCCCTGGGGACCGCGCAGCACCTCGATGCGCTCGATCTCGCCGAGCTCGTTGAGGCCCGAGCCGGTGCGGCTGCGGTAGACGCCGTCGATGAACACCGCGACCGAGCTTTCGAGGCCGGGGTTGTCGCCGACCGTGCCGATGCCGCGGATACGGGCCGAGCCGTTGGCCTCGTTGCCGGTCGACGAGACGAGCAGCGACGGCGCGAGCTGATTCAGTGCGCGGATGTCGTTGGCGCCGGAGTTCTGGAGCGACTCCTGGCTGACGGCCGAGACCGCGATCGGCACGTTCGACAGCGCCTGGCTGCGGCGCGTCGCGGTGATGATGATCTCGCCGTCGTTGGGGTCGCTGGCGTCAGCAGTGCCCGGTGCGACGGCATCGGAGACAGCGCCCTGGCCGGCAGTTGCGGGGACCGGCGCGGGCGACGCGTTCGGCGTGTTGACGGTGAGGGCGGCGCTGCCGGCCGGAGCATCGGCAGTCTGGGCGAGCACAGCGGCAGGCATGACGAGGGCACAGGCCGAGGCCAGGAAAAGATGCTTCATGTTGCTCCCAAAGGCTTTTTTTGATTTTACGAACGGACGCGTCCGGTACGGTCCACGGTGCTGGACCTCAAGCGTGATTACGGGTCCGTCTCGTTATCAAATTGCGAACGTTGCCGATGGGGCACAGTGGCACGGCGGAAGTGGCCTTCGTCCGCGGCCCAGCGCGGCGCGCCAGCAGGAGACAAGGCCATCGAGCATTGCGCCAGAATACCTCTCGGCCAGTCCGGCGTATCTCGATCGCTTCGGGACACCGGGGTCGGTCGACGACCCCGGCGGTCGCGCTGGCTTTCGACGTCGTTGTCCGGGGGGCCAAGATCTACACCGCCGCCGGTCTTGCCGGGCTCGGCCTGATCCAGGTGCCGCGCTGCCGCGTCGAGCACCGGATAAGGTCCGGAGAACTGGTGCCGGTGCTGGAGCATCAGCCGCCCGCCCCGATGCCGATCCACGTTCTCTACCCCGCGAGCCGCAATCTCGCCCCTCGGGTGCGGACGCTCGGGGACTGGCTCGCCCGGCTGTTCGAGACGGCACAGGCGGCTGGGAGGATATGACCGTACTGCGGAAGACATCCATCGCGGGCCCTAGCTTCGAATATCGCCGCCGCCGAAAACGATCTGGTTGCGCGCGGCGGGTTCGAACAAGCCATAGAGGAACGGCTGGTTGCCGCTGCTCACCGCATCGAGCGCAGCACGATGCTCCGGCGGCAGGGTAAGGCCGAGTGCAGTGACGTTGTCGGTCACCTGATCGGACCGGCTCACCCCCATCAACGTCGAGGCGACGCCCGGCCGCCCGACCACCCAGGCCAGCGCCACGCGCGCCGGCGTCTCGCCAATCGTCGCTGCGATACGCTTCAGGACGTCCAAGACCTGCCAGTTGCGCTCGGTGAACAGCGTGTCGCCGAACGGATTGTCGCCATCGAGGCGCTTGTCGTCCGCAGGCCGCGCCGAGGTGTCCTCGCCAGCCTGGTTGGGGACGCCGCCCGCCCGCTTCGGACCCGCCTCGACGGTGGCGCGGTCGTATTTGCCCGTCAGCAGGCCATAGGCGAGGGGGCTCCACGGGATGAGCCCCATGCCGGCCGACCGCGCAAGCGGCAGATGCTCGGCTTCGACCCCACGCTCGACCAGCGAGTAGAAATACTGCAGCCCGATCGGCGCCGGATCACCCTGGACCCGCGCCAGTGTTGCGAGCTCGGCGACATACCAGGCAGGGGTGTTCGACACGCCCCAGTAGCGGATCTTGCCCGAAGCCACGAGGCCGGCCATCGTCCGCAGCAATTCCTCCGCCGGCGTGATGCCGTCCCAGACATGCACCCAGTACAGGTCGATAAAGTCCGTCTGGATCCGGCGGAGCGACCCTTCAACCGACGCCAGGATGTGGCGGGCGCCGTTGCCGCCCGCATGAGGGCCCCGGCCAGTCGCAAATCCGGATTTGGTCGCGATGACCATCCGCTCGCGCGACGATTGCGCAGCGACGAAATTGCCTATCATTTCTTCCGATCGTCCGCCGGCATAAACGTCGGCGGTATCGACGAAATTGCCGCCGAGCTCGGTATAGCGTTCGAACACCGCGCGGCTGCCGCCCTCGTCCAGCCCCCAGCGGGGCGTGCCGAAGGTCATCGTGCCGAGAGCCAGCGGGCTGACGAGCAGGCCGGAGCGGCCGAGCGGGCGATAGGTATCGAGGTTCATTGTGGCGTCCTGCAGTTGGTCGCCTTCAGATGGACGCCATGCGGCCGCAGGATTAGGGCGTCCGGCTCGCATGGGCTCCTGAAGGATGTGCAGCAATGGATCGCGATCTCTGGTCCGGCCTCGCGGTGTTCGAAGCGATCGTCGAGGCTGGCAGCTTTGCCCGGGCGGCGACACGCCTTGGCCTGTCGGCTTCCGCGTTAAGCCATGCGATGCGGTCGCTGGAGACGAAACTTGGCGTTCGGCTGCTCGACCGTACCACCCGGTCACTCGCGCCGACGCCCGCGGGCGAGGAACTGCTGCTTCGGTTGAGGCCGGCAATAGCCTCGGTCGCGGGCGCCCTGGAGGATCTGGACGGCGCCCGCGAACGGCCGGCAGGGCGTATCCGGGTCAGCGCGCACCGGGTCGCGGCGATCTATGCCATCCTGCCAAGGCTTGCCGACTTCGCGCGTGCCTATCCCGACATTGCCGTCGAACTGGTTGTCGATGACGGGTTCGTCGATATCGTCGCCGGCCGTTTCGACTGCGGGGTACGGCATGCGCTGAGCCTGCAAGCCGACATGATATCGGTCCGCATCAGCGAGCCGGTGCCGCTCGTCTTCGTCGCCGCCCCGGCCTACCTCGTCGACCGTGCCGCCCCCGTCGATCCGGACGACCTCGTCCAGCATCGATGCCTGTGTTACCGATACACGTCGTCCGGTGTGGTCCACCGTTGGGAATTCGAGCGGGATGGCCAGACGTCCGAGCGGTCGATCAGCGGCGCCTTCACCACCAACGACATCGACGTGATGCGCGACGCCGCGCTGGCAGGGCTGGGCGTGACCTGTCTTCCCCTGCCGCACGCGGCGCGACAGCTGGCCGACGGCACGCTGGTCGAGGTGTTGGCGGGCTGGGCACCCACCTTGGCGCCGAACCACCTCTATTATCCCAGCCGACGCCAGC
The DNA here is from genome assembly GCF_007097155.1 of Glacieibacterium frigidum. GTDB lineage: Bacteria > Pseudomonadota > Alphaproteobacteria > Sphingomonadales > Sphingomonadaceae > Glacieibacterium > Glacieibacterium frigidum. The sequence goes on along the minus strand of NZ_VJWA01000002.1, from coordinate 193,570 downwards.
CGACTGCTGCGTTCCGGGCATTTGTGACGGCGATGCGCATCTGACGAGCGCGTTTCCCGGGGAGCAAGACCGTGGAAACTCGGCGAGTTTACCTTGCCAGACCCACAAAGCCGCTTTCCTCCGCTTCGAACGGCACCTTGGTCATGGTTTCCGACACCTGCCAGAGGCGGGCGGCAACAGCCTCGTCGAGCGCTTTCGGTGGCACCTTTGCCCGCGCAGGGTTGCCCCGCAGTTCACCCGGCCCGTCCTGACCGCAATAAGCTCCACCTCTCGCCTCAGGCGATGTCGCCGCGAACAGCGTCGGGAGCGCTGGGCGGCAGGCTCGGCGGGCTGTTAGCGGCATTGGTGCTCGCCGTGGCCGGGACAGAGCATTGCGGCAGGATCGGGCTCAATAGCTCGTCAGTTCGAAGCAAAGGGGTCGAAGCTGGCGACATCTTCTTGTACATGCATGAAGTTGAGCTTCATCGAATAAGCGCCGGGGAGCACACCATGAACCGCATAGCGGCAACGAAGATACATCTCGGCGATCGCGCTGACATGCGCGCCCTCGACAGTCTCGGTGTCGCCCGTTTCGACGTCGGCGGTCAGGCAGTCCACGTCCCTTCATGCCGGTCACGCGGGAGGTCGTCTCTCAACTTCAGGCGTCGGTATTCGCGAGAGTACTGGCAACCGAAGCGTCGAAATGGCCATGCATGCAGTGCGCGGCGCGCGCCGCATCGCGATCCATGATCGCGGCGGCGAGCTGCTGATGCTGGCGGATGATCGCCTGCTGCTCCGCTGCGGTCTTGCGGGTGCGCCAGGCGGCAGGAACCGCGATCTGCATCAGCGGACCGAAAGACTGGATGATCTGCGTCAGCAGCGCGTTTCCGGCTGCGCGGGCAATGGCGCGGTGAAAGGCGATATCGTGCCGCGTGATCGCCGCCATGTCGTCGATGTCGCGTTCGATACTGTCCGCCAGCGCCACGATCTCGGCGGCCTCGGCATCGGAGCGGTTGACCGCCGCGAGCTCGGCGGTGCGCGCCTCGAGCGTGCGGCGAACCTCCCAGACCTCCAGCACGCTGATCTGCGCGGTGCCGATCGCATGGTCGAGCGATGTCGCCATCACCGAGCCGTCGATGGCGGCGACGCGCGCCCGGCGGCCGTTGCCGACGTCGATCAGGCGCAGCGCTGCAAGCCCGCCGAACGCCTCGCGCATCACCGCCCGGCTGACGCCGAGCTGGCCTGCGAAATGCGCCTCGCCGGGCAGCGTGTCGCCGACGCGCAGCCCCTGGTCGCGAATAAAGCCATGGACCGCATCCATCGCCTGGCGGACCAGTGAATTGCCCTGCACCGCGTGCAACGCCATCTAGGCCGCCATAGCTCGTGCGCGGCAGTCGGTGGGCGACTGGCCATAGCGCCGTCCGAACGCCCGGGTGAAGCTCGCATTGTTCAGATAGCCGTTGCGATAGGCGACCTGCCCGACCGGAAGGTCGGTGGTCAGCAGCGCACGGCGCGCCTCGTCGAGCCGTCGCTCGAGCAGCGCCTCGGCGACACTCGAGCTGAACAAGGCGCGAAAGCCACGGGTCAGCTTGGCGCGGTTCAGGCCGCAGGCCCGCGCGATCGCCGCGAGCGTCAGGGGCTCGCTCCAGCGTTCGTCGATGATCTGGCGCGCCATCAGGATGCGGCGCGTATCGACCGGACCGAGCGGAATGTCGGGGACGAGAGTGCCGGCCGTTATCTCGGGGACGGTCTCGCAGAGCAGTTCGATGCTCTTGGCGAGCCGGTAGGTCTTGAGCGCCTCGCCGACGCGGTCGCGCGACAGCAGCGCCTCGGTAACCCGGCGCAGCTGGTGACTCAGGTGATAGCGGCCGCCGTCGCAGGCGCGCGCGCCCCATCCGAACAGCCGGTCGAGCGCCTCGCGCGCGACGACCAGCGCGAAACCGCCGTCGAGCTCGGCACGGCAGTCGGGCGCAGCCACCACCATGACGCGCGCATCGACGAACATCAGCGCCACCGGGTCTGCCGGGAACTCCGCCACCGGCAGCGGCCCGGCGCCGATCAGCGTGACCATTTCAGGGGAGACGTGGACGATTTCCATAAGTCGCACGGTATCGAACACGGATGCGTCTGACAATCACCTTTCAGATAGGTCTGCGCGCCGCGATGATGAAGCAGACCAGCGAGAAGGCACTGACCGTCGTCGCAACCAGCGCCAACGCGGCCGGCAAGTGCGCCTCACCGCCCAGCAACGTCGCGATCCAGCCGACCAGCGGCGGCGCGAGGCCGAACGCTACGAGACCGGCGAGCGCGAGGAAGATGCCGATGCCAAGGCCGCGCATCTCATTGGGCAGGGTCACCGCAAGGACGGCCGCAATGATGACGCCGATGACGTAGCCCGAGAAGGCGAACAGCGCGAGCACCACCGCGAACCCGGTGACGCTGCCCATCACCGGGAAAAGTGCCGCCGGCACGCTGAGCCCTGCCGCGAGGATCGCCGGGAACAGGATACGCCCGCGCTTCTGCCCCCAGTCGGCGGCCAAGCCGCCGGTGACCGCTCCCACGATACCGGTGACGAGCATGATCGCGCCCATCCAGCCGCCGAATTGATCGGGAGTCAGGTTGAACGCGCGGCCGAGCACCGGCGCCGCCCAGATCGCCGCGGCGGTGTCCGCCATCGCCACCGCGACGCCGCCGGCGAACAGCGGCAGGATGAAGCTGCGGCGCGCCCACAGGCTGCGCAGCACGACGCCGAATGGCGGTCGCGTGCCCTCGATCTGCGTCTCCTGCCGCGCGGGTTCGCGCAGCATCAGCAGCGGCAAGGTCAAGACAGCCGCTGCGATCGCGAGGATGACGTGCGACGCCCGCCACGCTGACAGCTCTCCCAGCGACGGGCCGGCGATCTGGAAGAAGCCGAACAGCGCGCCGGTCGCGCTGAATGCCGCCGCCTGGCCGGCCGACTTGCCGAGCGTCAGGATCAGCATCGCACGGCCCCGCTCGGACTGCCCGCACAGGTCGGCGGCGATCGAGATGGCGGCGGTCAGCGCGCCCGCGATGCCGATGCTCGCCAGCATGCGCGCGACGAAGAGCATCGCTGCGCTACCGGCGAAGGCCGTGCCCAGCGTGCCCATGGTCCAGATCACCGACATGCCGAGCAGCAGGTGCATGCGGTTGACCCGGTCGACCGCTGCACCCGCCGGCGCCGACAGCAGGACCAGCGGCACCGCCGCCGACACCCCCTGGATGGTGCCGAGCATCACGTCGCTCAGGCGCAGCTCCGCCTTGGCCGCCTCCTGAACCGCGCTGAACGATCCGACGCTCAGGAAAGCCATCGCGACGACTACCGCCAGGACGAGCAATGTCGGCCAGTTGCGCCGGATCGTCGGCGCGAGCCCGTCCAGGCGCGGCATCGCGCGGTCTGCAGGGACCGGGGAGCCGGCATCGACGAGGTTCGGGCTATCCATCGCGCGCGCCTCTCAGAGCTGGAAGATCTTGCCGGGATTCAGCAGGTCGGTCGGGTCGAAGGCGCGCTTGATCAGGCGCATCAGGTCGACCGCCTCGCCCAGTTCGGCGACCAGCCAGTCCTGCTTGCCGACGCCGATGCCGTGCTCGCCGGTGCAGGTGCCGTCCATCGCCAGCGCGCGCTCGACGAGGCGCACGTTGATCGCCTCGACCTCGCGCATCTCGTCGGGCGTCTTGGGGTCGATCGAGAAAACGACGTGAAAATTGCCGTCGCCGACATGACCGAGGATGGTCGCGGGGACCGTGCCGGCGTCGAGGTCGGCGCGAGTCTGCTCGATGCACTCGGCAAGGCGGCTGATCGGGACGCAGACATCTGTGGCCCAGCCAACCGCGCCGGCGCGCATGTTGACGGCGGCGTAATAGGCCTCGTGCCGGGCCTTCCAAAGCCGCGACCGCTCCTCGGGCAGATTCGACCAGCTGAACGCGCCGCCGCCATTGTCGGCCGCTAGCGCGCCGACGGTCTCGACCTGCTCGCCGACCTGAAGGGGGGAGCCGTGGAACTCGAAGAACAGCGTCGGCGCCTCGGGATAGTCGAGCTTCGACCAGCGGTTGACCGCGCGCATCTGCACCGCATCGAGGATCTCGACGCGCGCCAGCGGCACACCGAGCTGGATCGACTGGACGACCGTGTCGACCGCGCCTTTCAGAGTGCCAAAGGCGCAGACGGCGGACGAGATCGCCTCGGGGATCGGGTGCAGACGCAGCGCCACCTCGGTGATGATGCCGAGCGTTCCCTCCGATCCGACGAACAGCCGCGTCAGGTCGTAGCCGGCTGCCGACTTGCGCGCCCGCCTGGCGGTCCGGATGATGCGGCCGTCGGCGGTGACCACCTTCAGCGACAGCACCGCCTCGCGCATCGTGCCGTAGCGCACGGCGTTGGTCCCCGAAGCGCGCGTCGATGCCATGCCCCCGATCGTGGCGTTGGCGCCCGGATCGATCGGGAAGAAGAGGCCCTTGTCGCGCAGATACTCGTTCAGCTGCTCGCGGCGCACCCCAGCCTGGACGACGCAGTCGAAGTCCTCGGCATTGACTTCGATGATCGCGTCCATGCCCGACAGGTTGATCGCGACCCCGCCCCGTACCGCCAGCGTGTTGCCTTCGATCGACGTGCCGGCACCGAAGGCGATGATCGGCGTGTCGTGCGCCATGCACAGGCGCACCAGGGCGGCCACCTCCTCGGTGGTTTCGGCGAAGACGACCGCCTGAGGGGGCATCGGCGTGAAGTGCGATTCGCTTCGGCCATGCTGGTCGCGGATCGCGTCGCCGGTCTGCACGCGGTCGCCGAAAATCGCCTGCAGTCCGGTCATCAGGGCCGGCGCCAACGGCGGAGCGGCGAAAATGGGGTGCGCGGTCATCGTGCTAGAACTTGATACTTGCCCGAACGCCGTAGCGTCGCAGGTCGCCGATGATGCCGAGGTCGGACGCCGGAAGGCCGGCCAGCACGAGCGTCGTCTTCTCGATATAGGCTTCGAAGTACCGCTTGTTGAACACGTTGTTGGCGAACAGCGACAGCTCGAGCGGCCCGTGGCGGTAGGTGATCGACGTGTTGGCCAGGACATAGCCCTTGAGGAAGGTCGGCGTCGTCTCGTTGAGCGTTCCTGCAAGTCGCTTGCCCTTGGCGGTCGCGCCGGCGGTCAGCGTCAGCGTGTCGCCCCCGCCGAGCGGAATGGCATAGTCGCTGTAAAGACTGCCGGTGAAGTCAGGCTGGAAGGTCAGCCGATCCGACGACAATTGGCGGCCGGTGATCCGGGTATACGGGCTGCTGTCGGTCAGCCGGGCGTGCATCAGGGTGAGGCCGCCGGTAATCGTCCATTCGCGCGTCGGCTTCACCAGGCCCTCGACCTCGACACCATAGCTTTCGACGTCGCCGCTGTTGAGGTCGACGGTGACCAGCCCGCCGCCCGCCGCCGGGGCGATCGAGTTGAGGCCGATATAGTCCTTGTAGTCGCTGTAGAATGCCGCGACGGAGATCGAGGCGCGACGGTCGGGCGAGGCGAACTTGGTGCCCAGCTCATAGGTCCAGGCGCTGTCGCCCTTGTACGTCCGGACCGGCGCGGTCGGGGCGTTGAAGCCGCCGCCGCGATAGCCGCGCGCGACCGACGCATAGGTCATCAGGTCGCGGCTCCACTGGCGCTTCAGCGTGACGCGCGGCTCGACCTGGTCAGACTTGATCTGAGCCTGCGGGGTAGCACCACCCGACGGTGCGAGGGGGCCGACGACGGTCACCACCGAGCCGTTGGCCTCGCGGTCCTCGTGGTCGTAGCGCAGGCCGACGGATAGCTCCCACGCTTCGCTGGGCTTCCAGAACACCGTTCCGAATGCCGCATAAGTGTCGGCATTGGTGCGGTTCTGCGTCGTGCGAACGATATTGAAGGGCAGGCCCGTGAACGCCCCGAAGATCGTGCTGACATCCTGCGCGCGCGTCCGCTCATTGCTGTAGAAGAGCCCGAACAGCGAGGTGATGCTGTCGCTCCAGCTGGAGTCGAGGCGCGCTTCGACGGTCTTGGTACGCAGCCGGTCACTGCCGACGCTGCGCACGAAGTTGCCGGGCCCGAAGTCCCCCTCGCCGTCGGGCACCCGGCCGTTGCGGGCATCGTAGGAGCCGATCAGCGACAAGCTATTGTCGCCCATTTCGGCCTCGAGCCGCGCACTGACGCCGCGATAGCGGAAATCGACGCGGTTCAGGGTGTTGAACTGGACGTCACGCGAATAGTCGGTCGGACCGGTGACACGGGCATAGGGCGTGTTCACGCCGCTGACCCGGTCGTAATAGCCCTTAACCGTCAGGGTGACCGCCTCGCTGGGGGCTGCGCGGATGGTGGCGTTGACGCTGTCGGTGTTGAACGGATTGGCATCGCCGCCGATCACGGTGTTGCGCAGGAAGCCCTGCTGCTCGCGGTGCGAGGCGGCGACGCGGACCTGCAGCTTGTCCTCGATGATCGGCCCGGAGACCGACCCCGACACCAGCCAGCTGTCGTCGGGGCCTGCGTAGCTCGCAATGCCGCGCACTTCCAGGTCGTTGCCGGGCTGGCGGGTGATGACGTTGATCGCGCCGCCCAGCGTGTTCTTCCCGTACAGCGTGCCCTGCGGGCCGCGCAGCACCTCGATACGCTCGACGTCGAGCAGCGGGTTGTTCAAGTATCCGGTGTTCGGCTGATAGATGCCGTCGATGAACAGGCCGACGCCAGGCTGGACGCTCTGGACCAGCGTCACGCCGACGCCGCGGATCGAGACGAAGGCGCGGCCGGCGCCGTCGCTGCTGATGTTGAGGCCGGGGGCTAAGGTCGCGGCTTCGCGCACCGACTGGATGCCGCGGTTCTCGAGCAACGCTCCTGTCAGGGCGGTCGCCGCAACAGGCACGTCACGCAGCGTCTCCTCGCGCTTGCGGGCGGTCACGATGATGTCGCCGGCGTCGCTCGACGCGGCCGCCGCTTCGGCGGTGTTGGCGGCGGGAGAGTCCTGGCCAGTCGCCTTGGCACCGTTGTCGTTGGATTGAGCGTAGACGGGGGCCGCGACCAGCATTGCGGTCGTCAGCAAAATGGCTCGTTTCATTGTTATCCTCCCTTTATACGACAGACCTATATGATAGCTTACCTATCTGAAAGGTCATGGGAGTTTGCCGGGCGGCGCGGATACTATGCCGATCGGATCACCAGCAGCTGTAGCCGCCGTCGGCCAGCACGATACTGCCGGTCATCAGGCTGGCCGCATCGGACGCGAGGAAAGCGACGATCGAAGCAACTTCTTCGGGCTCACCGAGCCGTCCCATCGGCGTTCCGTCGATCCAGCGGCGATACATTTCGCTGGTCTGGTCGGCGAAGGCGTTGAGCGGCGTCCGGATGTAGGTCGGCGCGACCGCGTTGACCCGTACGCCGCGCCCGGCCCACTCAGCTGCAAGCGATCTGGTCAGCTGGTGAACCGCAGCCTTCGAGGCGTTATAATAGCTTTGTGGCTGCGGGCGGTTGACGATGAAGCCCGACATCGACCCGACGTTGACGATGCTGCCCGACCCTCGCGCAAGCATGTGCCGACCGAAGGCGCGCGCGCACCAGAAGCTGCCGTTCAGATTGACGTCGATGACGTTTAGCCAATGCTCGTCGGCCACATCTTCGGCTGCCGTCTCGCTGCGCGCGATGCCGGCATTGTTGACGAGGATGTCGACGCGACCATGATCGGCGACGAGCTGTGCGGCGATCGCATCGACCTGGCGCGAATCGGTCACGTCGAGGACGATGTCGCCGCCTTTCAGGTCGCCCGTCATGACGGTCGCGCCCATCTCCCGCAGCGCATCGGCGCACGCTGCCCCAATGCCCTGCGCTCCGCCGGTGACGAAGGCGACGCGCCCATCGACACGCAGGCGGTCGAGGTAGCTCACGGCAGGAAGGCGGCGGCGGGCATGACGGGTTCGTGCACGGCCTCGCCGCGCTCGAGCTGGTAGACACTGCGCGTCCCGGACTCGAACTCGGGCCAGGGCAGCGATCCGTCGCGGATGAAGCCTACCCAAAGCGCATGGATGCGGTCGGCGAGCGCCTGCGGCGGCGCGGTGCCGGCCAAGCCCTCAGGCCCGGTCGCGATGTCGAGCGTGTCGAAGACGAAGGGCAGCTCCATGCCGTGGCAGGCACCCAGTTCGCCGCCACAAGCGGGCGAGCGCCACTCGAACTCGTACATGTGGGTGCGCCCCTGATGCGCCGCCGCGAACACCCGCGCCGGCCAGCGGAACACGAGGTCGTGCAGCGCCTCGGTCATCGCCCAGCCGGCTTTCCTGCGGCCGAGCCCGTACGCCTTGAGTGCCTTTCCGGCGGCGGGCATCGACTTGCCGACGAACCACCGCGCCACCAGACCGATCATCTTGGCGCGTACGCCGGTCGGCACGAAATAGAGGTTCATCTCCTCGGCGTTGGTGCCGATCAGCAGCTGCACGTCCTTGCCAGCGCCGCGGCGCAGTGCCTCGACCGGATGCACGGGCAAGACGTCGTCACCGAACACCGGCACGAAGCGGCTGATGCCGAACACCGGCTCGAACCCGGCAGTATCCCGCAGGTCGACCTTGCCGGGCTTGGCCAGCCCCTCGATCGCGTCGAAGATCGCCCCGTACGGCGCGCTGCCGAACCCCGCCGCGTCGGGGGAAACCCTCAGCCGGCGTGCGAGCGTGTCGACCAGCCGCTTGGCGACGCCGATCTCGCGCACCATCGAGCCGTGGCCGCTCTGCACGATCGCGCGCCGGAACAGTCCGTTGGCAAGGGGCGAGGTGACCAGGTCGGCGGTCGCCATGGCACCGGCGCTCTCGCCCGTGACGGTGACATTGTCGGGGTCGCCACCGAAAGCGGCGACATTGTCCCGAACCCAGGCGAGCCCCGCCAGCATGTCGCGCAGCCCGAGGTTGGTCGGCACGCCGTCGATCGGCAGGAAGCCGTCGACGCCCAGCCGGTAGTTGATCGCGACGCAGACGATGCCGTCGCGCGCGAAGGCGGTGCCGTCGCTGATCGGCGCATCCTTGCTGCCGACCACGAAGCCGCCGCCGTGGATCCAGACCATGACGGGGTGGCCGTCCCCGGTTTCGGGAGCCCAGATGTTCAGCGTGAGATAGTCGTCGCCAGGCGGCTGGCCGCCGTCGACCAGGGGCTGCACGTCGAGACCGGGAAAAGGCTTCAGCCGCTGCGGATAGCTCGGTCCCGGCTTCGAGGCATCCCGAACCCCGGTCCAGGGTGCTGGCGGCACGGGCAGCGCGAAGCGGAGTGCACCTGCGGGCGGCGCGGAATAGGGAACGCCGAGGAACTGCCGAATACCATGGGCCGCAGTGCCCTTTATCCGCCCCTGTGGAAGCGTGATGACAGGTGCTGGTGACATGGCGTCGTTCATCGCAGCACTTTAGGCGCGAAGCTAAGTACCGCCAGGGGCACAGGTTTGCTCATCGAAACGATTGCTGTGCCGCCTAGACGGATTCGAGACCGTCGGCTTGTGCGTCGTCCTCGACTGGTCTCTCGTGCGCTCCCGCAGGGCTCACCATTGTTTCGCGGCTGTCCCTGAACCTCCGATCGCGCCTGTCGTTCGGGCGTCGAGGAGACGGCGCATGGACGGAACATCACGACGGACGATACTCGGCGGCGCGGCGATCGGGCTGGCAGCGACGGCGGCAACGGGGGCTGCGGCGCAGACCACTTCCGCGCCGGTCCCGCTGCGCGATCCGCGCACCAAGCATACCCGGACCCCGTTTCCCGAACAGCGGCAGGAATGGCCGGGCCTCGCGTCGAAGATGAACCCGCGTCCCGACCATGGCGAGGAAAGCTATCGCGGCTCGGGCCGGCTTGCCGGGCGCAAGGCGCTGGTGACCGGCGGCGACAGCGGCATCGGACGTGCCGCGGCGATCGCCTTCGCGCGCGAGGGCGCCGACGTCGCGATCAATTATTACCCGAGCGAGGAGCCCGATGCGCGCGAGGTCGTCGCACTGATCCGTGCCGCCGGGCGCAAGGCGGTCGCGCTGCCTGCCGATATTCGGACGCTCGCCGCCTGCGAGAAGCTGGTCGCCGATGCGGTGCGCGGCCTGGGCGGTCTCGATATCCTGGTCAACAACGCCGCGTATCAGCAGAGCAAGGCCGACATTTCGGAAATCAGCGACGAGCAATTTGATCGAACGTTCAAGACCAACATCTATGCGCCGTTCCGCATCAGCAAAGCCGCGATCCCCAGCATGCCGCCGGGGTCGGTGATCATCAACACCATCTCGGTCAACAGCTACGACCCCGGCGAGGAGCTGCTCGACTACGCCTCGACCAAGGGTGCTCAGCTGATCCTGACCAAGGGCCTCGCGAAGCAGCTCGCCAAGCGAGGCATCCGCGTCAATGCGGTCGCGCCCGGGCCGATCTGGACGCCGCTGCAGGTCGCTGGCGGGCAGTTGCCGGGCAAGATGGGCGAATTCGGGCAGGACACGCCGCTCGGCCGCGCCGGTCAGCCGGCCGAGCTCGCGACGCTCTACGTCATGCTGGCGTCCGACGAGGCGAGCTACAGCACCGGCACCGTCGTCGGCGCACACGGCGGCAGGGGCAGCCCCTAACCCGCCTTGGCGTCGGTGAGGGTCAGCGTGCCCGTGCTGCCCTTGCCAGCGGCGGCGACGCGGACCTGGATCGACTTGTCCTTGCCGTCGCTGCCGGTCAGCCCGAGGCCGCTGCGCGTCGCGGTGAAGCCCTCGCGCTTGGCTTCGGCTTCGGTGTGAGCCAGCACGGCGTCGGGCGCGGCGGGGCTGGTGAAGGTCACCTTGACGGTGCTCGTCTTGGCGTCGCCCTTGCCGGTGGCGTTGACCGCCATGCCCTTGACCACCGAGCCGGGGTAGAGCTTCATCCCGTCGATATCGAAGTCCTTGCCGCCAATATCCATGCCGGGAATGTCGAGCGCCGCCTTGAAGCCGTCGGTCTCGATCTTCATGCCGCTCTCGCCGCCGACGCTGACCGTCGCCTTCTCGCCGTCGGCATCGATCTCGACGCCACCGATCGAAACTTCGGCCTTTTTCGCGTCGCTGTCGGCCTTGACCGAGCAGGCGGCGAGCAGGGGCAGGGCGATGATCAGGGGCAGCAGGCGCATCGGGCAACTCCTTGGTGTGTTGCCCAACTATATCACTTCAGTTTTGGCGGCGCAACGGGCTCAGGCAAGCCCTCCCATCCGCCGCCAAGCGCCTTGAACACCGCGATCTGCCGCGTCGTCAGCAGCGCGTCCGATTCCGCGAGCGAGGCGTCGGCGTTCGACAGGCTGCGCTCGGCGTCGAGGACGTCGATGAAGCTCGTCGCCCCCGCGCCGTAGCGCAGGCGGACGATGCGCACCGCCTCTCGGTTGAGGTCGCGGGCGTTCAGCAGTGCGGCGTTGCGGTCGCGTTCCCCGGCATAGTCGGCGAGCGCGGTCTCGGTCTCCTGCAGCGCGTTGAGCAGCGTGTCGTCGAAGGTCGCGAGCGCGCCTTCGGCCGACGCCTGTGCTTGGGCGATACGCGCACGCACGACGGCGAAATTGGGGAAGCTCCAGCTGAGCAGCGGCCCGATGCCGAACGCGATGCTGGGCGACTTGCCCAGGCCCCCGAGCGACAGCGCCGAGGTCGAGACCGATGCCCCGATGCTGATGCGCGGATACAGGTCGGCGGTCGCGACGCCGATGCGCGCGATCTCGGCCGCCAGCCGGCGGTCGGCCTCGCGGATGTCGGGGCGGCGCTTGATCAGCTCGGCCCCGTCGCCGACGGGCAGCGGACGGCTGAGCAGCGGCGGCGCGATGCAGGCGGCGGCCTCGGGCGCGATCTGCGACGGCGCATCGCCGGTCAGCACGGCGAGGCGGTACAACGCCTCCTGCCGGTTGGCGACGAAGGTCGGCAGCGTGGCGCGCACCGTCTCCAGCTGCGCGCGCGCACGGGCGGTGTCGAGCGGTGTGCCGCGCCCGGCGGCATAGAGGCGCTCGGTCAGGTCGAAGCTGCGCGTCTGGACGTCGAGCGAGCCGCGCGCCACCGCGAGCTGGCGCGCCGACGAGCAGGCGTCGGCATAGGCGCGCGCGGTCTCGGCGGCGACGGTGATACGCACGGTGTCGCGCACCGCCGCCAGCGCCTCGGCATCGGCGCGCGCGGCCGCGATCAGCCGCCCGACGCGGCCGAACAGGTCGATCTCATAGTCGACGTCGAGGCCGGCCGAATAGGTCTCGCTCTCGAACACGCCGCCGCCCGCACCCGCCTGGCCGGCGGCGCTGGCGCCCGAGGGGCCGCCGAAACGCCGGTACTGCCCGCTCGCCGAGGTGTCGGTGGTCGGCAGCCGGCTTCCGCGGGCCTCGCGCAGTACTGCACGGGCGCGGCGCAGGTTGGCGGTCGCGACGCGGATATCGGTGTTCGCGGCGAACGCCTTCTGGATCAGCGCGTCGAGGACGGGGTCATTGTAGAGCCGCCACCAGACCGCCGGCGCGTCGTCCTGGTCAAACACCGGGCGCTTGGCCGCATCGAATTGGCCCGCCGCGGCGGGCGCGATCGGCGCGGGGCGATACTCGGGGCCGACGCTGCACGCGGACAGCGCAAGGGCTGCGGCGAGGGGGATCAGGCGCTTCATGTCGCGGGCTCCGGCGCGGTGTGCGGCGGCGGCGCGGGGTCGCGTTGCCCTGGCGGCACTACCGCCGCCTCACGATGCTTGTGCGGCAACTTCGACGAGATCCAGCTGGCGATGACGTAGAACACCGGCGTGAAGATCAGGCCGAAGATCGTCACGCCGATCATCCCGAAGAACACCGCGGTGCCCAGCGCCTGGCGCATCTCGGCGCCCGGGCCGCTGGCGATGACGAGCGGCACGACGCCCAGGATGAAGGCGAAGCTGGTCATCAGGATCGGCCGCAACCGGGTTCGCGCGGCGCTCTCGGCCGCCTGCCAGCGGTCCTCGCCGCGCTCCTCCGCCTGCTTGGCGAATTCGACGATCAGGATGGCGTTCTTGGCTGCCAAGCCGACGAGCACCACAAGCCCGATCTGCGTCAGGATATTATTGTCGAAGCCGCGCAAATTGACGCCGAGGATCGCCGCCAACAGGCACATCGGCACGATCAGGATGACCGCCAGCGGCAGCACCAGCGATTCGTACTGCGCCGCGAGCAGCAGGAAGACGAACACCACCGCGAGAGCGAAGACGATCGCCGCGGTATTGCCCTGCGTCTTCTGCTGGTACGCGAGCTCGGTCCATTCATAGCCGAAGCCCTCGGGCAGGTTCTTCGCCGCGAGGTCCTCCATCGCCGCGAGCGACTGGCCCGACGAGAAGCCGGGCAGCGTGTCGCCCTGCAGCTCGGCCGCCGGATACAGGTTGTGGCGCACGACGCGGTACGGACCGGAAATGTCCTTCAGCGTCGCGACCGACCCGATCGGCACCATCGCGCCCGATGTCGAGCGCGTCTTGAGCGCCAGGATGTCCGACGGCGCCTGGCGGTACGGCGCATCGGCCTGCGCGGTGACGCGGTAGGTGCGCCCGAACAGGTTGAAGTCGTTGACATAGGTCGAGCCGAGATAGGTCTGCATGGTGGAGAACACGTCGCTGGGCGCGACGCCCAGCTGCTGCGCCTTCTCGCGGTCGATGTCGGCATAGATGCGCGGCGTGCCGGTGTTGAACAGCGTGAACACGCTGGTCAGGCCGGGCGTCGCGTTCCCCTTCATCATCATGCCCATCGTTGCGCCCTCGAGCGCCTGCGCGCCCTTCGAGCCGCGGTCCTGGACCATCATCTTGAAGCCGCCGCCCGTGCCGATGCCGCGCACCGGGGGCGGTGCGATGACCAGCAGGTTCGCGGAATCGATCTGGCTCAGCTTGCCGCGCAGGTCGGCGAGGATGGAATCGCCGGTCTGGTTGTTCTTCTTGCGCGTCGCGAAATCGTCGAGCGCCAGGAACATCGTGCCGGCGTTCGGCGCATTCGAGAAGCTGGCGCCGTCGAGGCCGGCGATGTTGACGATGTGATGCACGCCCTTGACGCTGCGCGCCGTCTTGACCGCTTGCTTCATCACCGCGTCGGTGCGCTCGAGCGTCGAGCCCGGCGGCATCTGGACGACGCCGATCAGATAGCCCTGGTCCTGCGCCGGGATGAAACCGGTTGGCGTCGCATTGAAGCGCCAGCCCGCGACGCCGAGGAGCACGACGTACAGCACGAGCACGATGCCGACGGTGCGCACCGTCCGCGCGGTCAACCGGCCGTAGCGGTCCGACAGCCAGTCGAAGCCGCGGTTGAAGCCGTTGGCGGCGCGCTGCACGAAGGCGAAGCGGCCGCGCGGCTCGTCGTGATGCGCCTCGTGCGGCTTGAACAGCAGTGCGGCGAGCGCCGGCGACAGGGTCAGCGAGACGACCATCGAGATCAGGGTCGCGGCCGAGATGGTCAGCGCGAACTGCTTGTAGAATTGGCCCGAGATGCCGCTGATGAAGGCGGTCGGCACGAAGACCGCGCACAAGGTCAGCGCGATGGCGACCAGCGCGCCGCCGACCTCGTCCATCGTGCGGTACGCCGCGTCGCGCGGGCTGTAGCCGGCGCGCAGCTCGCGCTCGACATTCTCGACGACGACGATCGCGTCGTCGACGACGATGCCGATCGCGAGCACCAGGCCGAACAGCGAGAGGTTGTTGAGGCTGTAGCCGAACGCCGCCATGACCGCGAAGGTGCCGACCAGCGACACGGGGATCGCCAGCACGGGGATCAGCGCGGCGCGCCAGCTCTGCAGGAAGATCAGCACGACGAGGACGACGAGGATGATCGCCTCGACCAGCGTCTCCTGCACGCTCTCGATCGACGCGGCGACATATTCGGTCGGGTTGTAGGGGATCGAATAGGCGACGCCGGGCGGGAAGCTCTTCTTCGCTTCCTCCATCGTCGCGATGACGGCTTCGGCCGTCGCGAGCGCGTTCGATCCCGGCAGCTGGGTGATGCCGAGGCCGACACCCGGGGTCGCGTCGACCGCGGTGTTGGTGCCGTAATCCTGTGCGCCGACCTCGATCCGCGCGACGTCGGAGACGCGCGTCAGCGCGCCGTCGGGAGCGGCCTTGATGACGATCTGCCCGAACTCCTCGGGCGTCGACAGTCGGCCCTGCGTCTGGACGCTGAGCTCGAACCCCGACCCGCCGCGCGCGAACGGCGGCGCACCGACGCTGCCGGCCGCGACCTGGACGTTCTGGTTGCGCAGCGCATTGACGATATCGCTCGCATTCAGGTTGCGCGATGCCGCCTTCTCGGGGTCGATCCAGACGCGCATTGCATAGTCGCGCGCACCGAACAGGTTGACGCCGCCGATGCCGCCCTGCCGCAGCAACCGGTCGCGAACCTGCAGCGTCGCATAGTTCGACAGATACTGGACGTCGTGGCTGCCGTCGGGCGACGACAGGAAGACGACCATCAGGATGTCGGGGGTGTTCTTGCGCGTCGTCACGCCGAGCGCGCGGACGGTGTCGGGCAGACGCGGCTCGGCCGACGAGACACGGTTCTGGACGAGGACCTGCGCAGTATCGAGGTTGGTGCCCAGCGCGAACACGACGTTGATCGTCACCTGGCCGTTCGCGGTCGACGACGAGGTGATGTACAGCATGTTCTCGACGCCGTTGATCTCCTGCTCCAGCGGCGCAGCGACGGTATCGGCGAGGACTTCAGCCGACGCGCCCGGGTAGGATGCGGTCACCGACACGGTCGGCGGCGCGATCTCCGGATATTGGGCGACGGGCAGCGACGGATAGGCGAACGCGCCGATCAGCACAATCAGGATCGAGACCACCGCGGCAAAGATCGGGCGGTCGATGAAGAAATGCGAGAGCCGCACCTCAGCGCGCCGCGATCGTGGCCGAGGTCGCCGGTGGCTCGATGATCGCCGGTGGCTGCGGCCCGGTGCCCGGCGACGGCGGCACGATCCGCCCGACACGCACCGTCACCGGCGTACCCGGCCGCGCGCGCTGGACGCCCGCGATGATGATCCGGTCGGTGCGCTTCAGGCCCGACCGCACGACGCGCAGCCCATCGACCAGCGGTCCGAGCTCGACGACGCGCTGCGAGACCTTGTTGTCGGGGCCGACGACGAGCGCGACCTTGCGCGTCTGGTCGGTGACCACCGAATCCTCGGGGATCAGCATGCCGTCATAGGCGCCCGAACCGAGCAGCCGCATGTGGCCGAAAAGGCCCGGCGTCAGGAAGCCGTCGGGGTTGCGCACCTCGGCCCGGCCGCGGATCGTGCCGCTGTCCTGCGTGATCGTATTGTCGACGAAGTTCATCTTGCCGCGCCAGCGATACTCGGTCTCGTCGCCCAGCCGGATGTCGACCGGGTTGGGCGCGACGCGCGACGAGGGGCGGGTCCCGGCGCGATTGGCGCGCTGGTATTTCAGATAGACCGCCTCCGACCCGTCGAAGGTGAAGTAGATAGGATCGAGCTTGACGACGGTGGTCAGCACCGTCTGCCCGGCGGTCACGAAATTGCCGACGTCGAGGCGCGCGTCGGACATGCGGCCCGAGATTGGTGCACGAACGCGGGTGAAGTCCACGTCGAGCGCCTTGGCCCGGACATTGGCTTCGCCGGCCGCGAGCGCCGCCTGCGCCTGGAGCAGCGCG
Organism: Glacieibacterium frigidum; assembly: GCF_007097155.1. GTDB lineage: Bacteria > Pseudomonadota > Alphaproteobacteria > Sphingomonadales > Sphingomonadaceae > Glacieibacterium > Glacieibacterium frigidum. The sequence continues at coordinate 177,016 of NZ_VJWA01000002.1, read as the reverse complement.
GCCTGCGCCTGCTCATACTCTTCCTTGCTGACCGCATCGGCGTCGAGCAGCGTCTTGGTGCGCGCGAAGCTCGTCTGCGCGACGGACGCCGCGGCACGCAGCCGCTGGGCATCGGCTCGCGCCTGCGCGACGATCGCCTCGAACGGGCGCGGGTCGATGACGAACAACAGGTCGCCGGCGCGCGCGAACTCGCCGTCGCGGAAGGCGACGCGCTGGATCTGGCCCGACACGCGGGGGCGCACCTCGCTGGTCTCGACCGCCTCGAAGCGTCCGGTATACTCGTCCCAGTCGACGATCGGCTTGATCAGCGGATTGGCGACGGTGACCTGCGGCGGCGGCCCGCCGGGCGCGCCGGGCGGCGGCGACTGACCGTCCTCCTTCGCCCCACAAGCCGCGAGAAGAACCAGTGCGAGCACACTGGCAAAGGTCCGCACCATCGGTTGTCCAGCTTGCTGCATTGCAGCGTATGTACCCGTAATCATGCCCGACCGCCAGAGTCGAGTTGCACTCAAATGCTTTAAGGCGGCAAAGTTTTCGCTGTGCCGAACGCGTTGAAAGTGCGACATTCCGTCCTAGCAACGATCCTTGGGGGACATGCCGATGACGACTGCCGACCACGTCGACCTGCCGCGCTTCATCGCCGGCGTCGAGCGCCGCAATCCCGGCCAGCCCGAATTCGTGCAGGCGGTGCACGAGGTGGCGCAGGACATCTTCGAATTCATGGCCGACAAGCCGTTGTACCACGAGGCGCAGATCCTGCGCCGCATCGCCGAGCCCGATCGCGTCATCTCCTTCCGCGTCTGCTGGCAGGACGACCAGGGCAATATCCGCGTCCAGCGCGGCTGGCGCGTGCAGAACAATAATTCGATCGGACCCTACAAGGGCGGCATCCGCTTCCACCCGTCGGTGACCGAGTCGATCCTCAAGTTCCTGGCATTCGAGCAAACGTTCAAGAACGCGCTGACCGGCCTGCCGATGGGCGGCGGCAAGGGTGGGTCGAACTTCAATCCCAAGGGCAAGTCGAACAACGAGGTGATGCGCTTTTGCCAGTCGTTCATGACCGAGCTGTACCGCCACATCGGCGCCGACATCGACGTGCCGGCGGGCGACATCGGCGTCGGCGGGCGCGAGATCGGCTATATGTTCGGCCAGTACAAGCGCCTGACCAACGAGTTCACCGGCGTGCTGACGGGCAAGGGCCTCGAATACGGCGGCTCGCTGATCCGCACCGAGGCGACGGGTTATGGCGCGACCTATTTCCTGGCGAACATGCTCAAGACCAAGGGGCAGGACCTGGTCGGCAAGGTCGCGGTAATCTCGGGTTCGGGCAATGTCGCGACCCACGCGGCCGAGAAGGTGACGATGCTGGGCGGCAAGGTCGTGACGCTCAGCGACAGCGCGGGCTTCGTCCATGATCCGGCGGGGATGACGCAGGAGAAGATCGACTGGGTGAAGCAGCTGAAGAACGTCCGGCGCGGGCGGATCAGCGAATATGTCGACCAGTTCGCGGGCTCGACCTTCCACGCCGGCAAGACGCCGTGGGGCGTGACCTGCGACGTCGCGCTGCCGTGCGCGACGCAGAACGAGCTGCTCGGCGAGGATGCGCGGACGCTGGTGGCGAACGGCTGCATGGCGGTCAGCGAGGGCGCCAACATGCCGACCGACCTGGAGGGCGTGCACGTCTTCAAGGAAGCGCGCATCCTCTACGCGCCGGGCAAGGCAGCGAACGCCGGCGGCGTCGCGGTGTCGGGGCTGGAGATGAGCCAGAACTCGGCGCGGATCAGCTGGAAGGAAGCCGAGCTTCAGGCGCTGCTGCAGGGCATCATGGACGACATCCACCGCCGCTGCGAGGAGTACGGCGGGGTCGCCGGTGCGCCGGGCTACATCGACTACGTCAAGGGCGCCAATATCGCGGGCTTCAAGAAGGTCGCCGATGCGATGCTGGCGTACGGCGTCGTCTGACAACGTCATCCCGGCGAAAGCCGGGACTGAATTCAGTAGCCCGCGAGCAGCGTCCCCGTCATGCCGACGAAGCCGAGCAGCGAGGCGAGCCCGATCGAGATGCCGCTGGCATAGACCATGCGGTCGCGTGCGGCGTTCGGGTTGGCCTTTGCGGCTCGGGCAGCGTCGGCGACGAAGCGCTTGACCTCAGCGGCCTGCGGCGCGGTGTAGCCCGCAGCGTAGAAGGTCGCGAGGCCGTCGGACTTGCCCAGCGCGACGCTGGCGCCGTAGCTGCGCAGCGCCTCCAGGCGGGGGTCGGCGAGTTCGTGGCTGCCACGGCGCGCCATGACGACATTGCCGATGCGGCGCGCGACCCGGCGATAGCCGGGTTCGACGCTGGTCGAGGGACGCTCGCTGCCCGACGCGGCGAGGCGCAGCACGCGCAGCTCGAGCGGGGTGAAGCGTGCGCCGGTCGCCGGGGCGGCGATGCTGGGCAGGCTGTTGGCGGCGGCGGCGTACATCTCGGCGGTCTTTCGTGGTTCGGTTGATGAGTTGCGATTTAGTTACGAACGCGGACCCCAACCAGTTGCAGCGGCGTAACGTTGCGATGCGCCGCGTGATGCAACCAGGTTGCACGCCGATGCTCCGGCGCAGAGCCCCAGATGGGGTATATCGATCCGTTTGGGTAATGATGTCGGCGGCATGGCTGTCCTGCCGCCGGTGCATGGCAGGCTATTAGCAGGGTTCCACCGCCGCGCGGCAGGTCCGCGCGGCGGGGTGGCTGATTGCGATCACGAGCGCGTGGCGTCGGCGATCGCAGTGCGGATGCAGCGCGTCTCGTCGAGACGGGCCTTCAGGTCGCTGCGGTTGATGGCGCAGACTTCACGGGCGGCCGACTTGATGCGGGCGTGAAGCGTCGCGCGGCCCTCGGGCTGGGCGAGGTTCAGGTCGGCGTAGCTGACAGTCTTACTGACGGCGACCGGCGAGGCCTGGGCGGGGGCAGTCGCGGCGAACAGGCAGGCACCGGCGAGCAGGGCGGCACCGGCAGCGCCGACGACGTTGCGGGCGAAATCGTTGGTGGCGAACATTGGTCTGGCTCCTTTGGCAGGGGCTCCGGACCATCCGGCGTCCCATGCCAAGGGCTATGCACAAGCCGTGCCAAGTGACCGGGCGGAGTGTCACTCAAGCAATTACAGCGACTTGCAGGCTCGACAGCGTATCGCCCGAATAACACAGACGGATTGTTCCGCCAAAGTATCGTCTTTTACGCCAAAAGTTCGCATTGCTGCGGCCTGAACGCCGCAATCGGCGCAAGCCGACGAAAGGGCATTGTCACAAACACTGTCCCCGTTATCCTCGTTATCCACAGGCTTGAGAGCCGATATTCCGCTTTGACGACTCGCCCGACAGGCACATCATTCGTGGGTAGCCAGACGCCGACCGACGCAGAAATGCCGAAGGAAAGCAGATAGTTACGGCTAGCCCGGCGCGGCGCTGGCGGGTCGCTTCGGCGGCTCCGCCCGGCAGCAGACGAGGGGTGGTCAGGAGAAGCGGAACGACCTGGCGAGCGTGGCGTCGACCCTTGGGCAACTGGGGGGAAGCGGCAGACCCATCAGGCACCGGCCGCCGATCCCGGCGCGGTAGCACCGGCCCTCGGGTCCGGACCGCCACGTCGAATGTGCCGCAGCACCCGCGAGCGACGCCAAAGGCTCACGCCCGAAGCGAAACGCGAGCGACGCGCGGCGACACAGTGGAGGCCGGTGGCGACACCGGCCTCCATTTGCGTTTGGGCCTCAGGCCGGCGCGGGCCGCTTGAGCGCCCAGCGCAGCACGCCCGCCGTTCCCGTCGCCCCGGCGCGCACCAGCGGGCGCTGCAGCAGCGGCACGTGCAGGCCATGCATCGTCTGCGCCCAGCGCGGCATCAGGTCGATACCCGCCTGCATCATCACCCGGCTGACCGGCGCAACGGCAGCGCTCGGGGGCGGACTGGCGAGCACGACGCGCGCCACCTCGCGCGACCGCGCATCGGCGCGCAGCCGCGGGCGCATGCGCTGCATATAGCGTTCGGTGTCGCGCCGCGTCGTCGGTACGTCGGTCGCCCCCAGCCGTCGCGCGATCTCGGCGGTCTCGGCGTAGTATCGATCCTGCGTCGCGGTGCTCAGCCACGGCTCGCGGTAGCGCGCATAGGCGTTGACGAAGCTCCACGCCCCCGACGCATGCACCCAGGTCAGCGTCGCAGGGTCGTTCGCGCCATACGGCGTGCCGTCGGGCAACGTGCCGGTGACGCGGTCGTGGATATCGCGGACGTGACCGATCAGATGCTCGGCATAGGTGGTCGAGCCGAAGGTCGTGCCCGCCATGAACTGCGCGGTGCGCCGCAGCCGCCCCGCCATGTCGCGGCGGAAATTCGAATGGTCCCACACGCCCGCCAGCGCGACCGGGTGCAGCATCTGCAGCAGCAGCGCCGAGACCCCGCCGATCATCATCGTCGCGAAGTCGCCGTGGATCGCCCAGGCCGCCGACCCCGGCCCGAGCAGCCCGGGATCGTCGTCGGCGCGCGCGAAGCCCGGCATGTCGGCGCGGCTGCCGACCAGCTTGTGGACTTCGTCGGCGATGGTGCTGCGGACGCTCTGCATCATTCCCAAGCTAGACCATGGGCCGGCGATTGTAAGGGCGCGCCGCCCGCGACCCATTGCATCACCCGCAAGGCCACGCGACAACGCGCCAGGGGAGATCGCCATGCACGCCGCCGAAGCCTCGCCGCCGCGCCGCTGGTACGGCGTGCTGTATATCCAGGTGCTGATCGCCATCGTGCTGGGTGTGCTCGTCGGTGCGATCTGGCCCGATGTCGGCACCGCGATGAAGCCTCTGGGCGACGCCTTCATCAAGCTCGTCAAGATGGTCATCGCACCGCTGATCTTCCTGACCGTGGTTACCGGCATCGCCCATATGCGCGACCTCGGCGGCGTCGGGCGGACCTTTGCCAAGGCGCTGACCTATTTCCTCACCGTCTCGACGCTGGCGCTCGTCGTCGGGCTGGTCGTTGCCAATGTCGTGCGCCCGGGCGACGGGCTGCACATCGATTTCGCGACGCTCGACACCAGCGCCGTCGCCGACTTCGCCGCCAAGGCGCACGACACGACGCTGACCGGCTTCCTGCTCAACATCATCCCCGGCACATTGGTCGGCGCGCTCGCCGAGGGCGAGATCCTGCAGGTGCTGTTCATCGCGGTGCTGTTCGGCATCGCGGTGGTGATGGCCGGCGAGCGCGCGGCACCGCTGGTCGGCGTGCTCGACGCCGCGACTGCCGCGGTCATGCGGCTGATCGGCATGCTGATGCGCGCCGCACCGATCGGCGCGTTCGGGGGGCTCGCCTTCACCATCGGCAAGTTCGGGCTGGGCAGCATCGCCAATCTCATCGGACTGGTCGCGACCTTCTACCTGACCGCACTGCTGTTCGTCGTCGTCGTGCTGGGCCTGATCGCGCGCGCGGCCGGGTTTAGCCTGTGGCGGCTGCTCGTCTACTTGAAGGCGGAGCTGCTGCTGGTGCTCGGCACCTCGTCGTCCGAGAGCGCACTCCCCGCGCTGATCGACAAGCTGGAACGCGCCGGCTGCGAACCGCGCGTCGTCGGGCTCGTCGTCCCGACCGGCTATTCGTTCAACCTCGACGGGACCAACATCTACATGACGCTGGCGGCGCTGTTCATCGCGCAGGCGTGCGATGTCGAGTTGTCGCTCGCCGACCAGCTATTGTTACTGGGCGTCGCGATGCTCAGCTCGAAGGGCGCGGCGGGGGTGACGGGGGCAGGCTTCATCACCTTGGCCGCCACCCTGTCGGTGGTGCCGAGCGTGCCCGTCGCTGGCATGGCGCTGATCCTCGGCGTCGACCGCTTCATGAGCGAATGCCGCAGCCTGACCAACTTCATCGGCAACGCGGTTGCGACGATCGTCGTGGCGAAGTGGGAGGGCGGGCTCGACAAGGCGGCGCTGGGGGCGGCCCTGTCACCGAACGGCAACAACCCTGAGGAAACTGTTGCCCCTGTGTGACGCCCGCTTGATCGGGCCGGGTGCACTGCACAATGATGGGTCCGTAATCTTTTCGGGGGCCTTTCAATGACATCGACGCTTCGCGCCACGCTTCTCGCCGGCATCGCCACGGGCATGCTCGCTACGCCCGCGTTCGCGCAGGACGCTCCGGCCGCCGCAGCCGCTGCACCAGTCGAGACGGCCGCCGCCGACGATACCGCGCTCGACGCCGACACGATCATCGTCACCGGTACGCGGCGCAGCGACCGCACCGTCGCCGATTCGACCGTGCCGATCGACGTCATCGGCGCCGAGGCGATCCAGAATACCGGCTATACCGAGACGAACCGCGTGCTGAACCAGCTCGTGCCATCGTTCAACTTTCCCCAGCCGTCGATCACCGACGGCACCGACGTCATCCGCCCGGCGACGCTGCGCGGCCTGGGACCCGACCAGACGCTGGTGCTGGTCAACGGCAAGCGCCGCCACACCACCGCGCTGCTCAATATCAACGGCTCGGTCGGGCGCGGCACCGCGGCTGTCGACATCAACCTGATCCCGTCGGCCGCGCTGGAGCGTGTCGAGGTGCTGCGCGACGGTGCGGCGGCGCAGTACGGCTCCGACGCGATCGCCGGCGTGATCAACTTCCAGCTGCGCCGCGCGCGTGAGGGCGGGCGGATCAGCGTCACCTACGGCCAGTACGAGAGCGACGTCGAGGGCATCAAGGAAGTCACCGGCGTCCAGACCAGCGCGCCGGGCGTCCCCGTCATCGCCCCCGACGGCACGCTGGCGCTGGTCAACACCGGCAAGGACCGCAGCGTGTCGGACGGCAAGACGCTGACCGTCACCGGCAACATCGGCCTGCCGTTCGCCAGCGAGGGCTTCATCAACGTCACGGGCGAGTACCGCGACCGCGACCCGACCAACCGCACCGGCTACGACCCGCGCCGCCAGTTCAACTCCAGCGGTGCCTATACGGCGAACGAGTTCAGCTTCGACCGCCTGTCGCACCGCTACGGCGACGCGCGCACCGAGGACTATAACGCGTTCATCAACTTCGGCACGCCGCTCGCCGAGGACCTCGAGCTCTATGCTTTCGCCAGCTACGGCCACCGCGAGGGTGAATCGGGCGGCTTCTACCGCCTGTCGAACGACGCGCGGAACGTGCTGTCGGTCTATCCGAACGGCTTCCTGCCGCTGATCAATTCGGAGCTCGACGATTATTCGTTCACCGGCGGCCTGAAGGGCGTGGTCGGCAGCGATATCAACGTCGACGTGTCGATGGCCTATGCCAAGAACGAGTTCGACTTCTTCATCACCAACACGCTCAACGCCTCGATCGGGCCGTCCTCGAAGACCGAGTTCGACGCGGGCGGGCTGCGCTACGGCCAGTTCACCGCCAACCTCGACCTCAACCGCGATTTCGAGATCGGCGGCCTCAAGTCGTTCAACCTCGCCGGCGGCCTCGAGTATCGCAACGAGGATTACGAGATCCGCGCCGGCGAGCCCGACAGCTACCGGGCCGGCCCGGCGATCGTCGGTGCCAACAACCCGACCTCGCCGGCGAGCGGTTTGGCGGCGGGCGCGGCACCGGGCGCGCAGGTGTTCCCGGGCTTCCAGCCGACGATCGGCGGGCAGCAGGTCACCGGGCGCAAGCGCGAGCGCCACAATTTCTCGGCCTATGTCGAGGTCGACGCCGACATCTCCGACCGCTTCACCATCCAGGCGGCGGGTCGCTACGAGGACTACTCGGACTTCGGCAGCGACTGGAACGGCAAGGTCTCGGCGCGCTTCGAGCCCATCGACGGCTATGCTGTGCGCGGCGCGGTTTCGACCGGCTTCCGCGCGCCGTCGCTGCAGCAGCAGTTTTTCGCGGCGGCCGCGACCAACAACGTCAACGGCATCCTGGTCGATGCGGTGACGCTGCCGGTGAACAACCCCGTCGCGCAGGCGCTGGGCGCCAGCCCGCTGCAGGCCGAAACCTCGGTCAGCTACTCGGCGGGCTTCGTCATCAATCCGGTGCCCGAGCTGAGCCTGACTGTCGATTACTACCACATCGACATCGACGACCGCATCGTCGTCACCGAGAACCTGAACGCGACGCGCGACGCGCTCGGCAACCCCAGCGGTGCACCGACCTCGTCGGGCTTCCAGATCGCGCAGATCCTGAACAACGCAGGGTTCCGCACCATCTCGGCGGCGCGCTTCTTCATCAACGGCATCGATACCCGCACGCAGGGTGTCGACGCGGTCGCGACCTACCGGATCGACCTGGGTGAAGGCGGCAAGCTGCGCGCCAGTGCCGGGTTCAACTACAACAAGACGCGCATCACCGGGCGCAACGCTACGCCGGGCGCGCTGAGCCAGGTGCCGGGCGTGACTTTGTTCGGGCGCCAGGAGTCCTTGCGCATCGAGCAGGGCCAGCCGCGCACCAAGGTCAACCTGGGCCTCGACTACGACTATGAGATCCTGGGCGTGACGCTGCGCGGCAACCGCTACGGCAAGGTGCTCGACGGCGGGTCGGAGCCGTTCAACGACGTGTTCCTGGGCGCCAAGTGGGTCGTCGACCTCGAGGCGCGGATCAAGCCGGGTAAGGGCCTGGAGTTCGCGATCGGTGCCAACAACCTGCTCGACGAATATCCCGACCTGATCCCGACCGGGCAGGGCGCCGATCCGATCACCGGTGCCACGCGCAACTATGCCGCGACCCGCTATGTCGCGCCGTACAGCAACTTCTCGCCGTTCGGCTTCAACGGGCGCTTCCTCTACGCCCGCGCCAGCCTCAGCTTCTGATCGCGACGAGCAGGCGGGCGCCTTCGGGGCCCGCCACGCCGTCCTGAAGCTGTCCGGACAACAGGATCGCCTCGCCGGCGAAGGCCTCGCCTGGCGCCAGCACGACCTCGTCGACGGTCACGCCGTCGCCGGTCGCGACGCGGCGCGCTCCCGCACAGGCGCGTGTCGCGAGGGCCGGGTCGGGCAGACGCGCGACGAGGTCGCGGACTTCCTGCGCGTGGGCGGCGGCGGCGACGAGCACCGCGTCGCCGGTCGCGACGACGATCAGCCCTTCTACCCCCAGGGTCGCGACCAGCGGCCCCTCGCTGCGCACCAGGCAGTCGCGCGTGCCGCTCAGCAGCACCGGCCCGCGCGTCACGTTGCCATCGGCGTCGCCCGACCCGTGCGCCAGTACCGCGTCCCACGCGCCGATGTCCGACCAGCCCATGTCGACGGGGATCACCGCAACGCGCTCCGCGCGCTCCATCACAGCATAGTCGACCGAGATCGACGGGGCGGCGACAAACTGCCCGGCATCGGGATGGATTTCGGCACTTGTCCGGACAGCCTGCGCCAGCGCCGCGCGCGCCGCGGCCAGGATCTCGGGCGCATGCTCGCGGAGCGCCGCGATGAAGGCTTCGGCGCGGAACAGGAACAGCCCGCCGTTCCAGTCGTGCCCGCCCGCGTCGAGCATCGCCTGCGCCGCCGCCAGCGCGGGCTTCTCGATGAAGCGCCGCGCCGCGAACACCCCGCCGCCGATCGCCTCGCCACGAGCAATATAGCCGTACCCCGTCGCCGGGCCGGTGGGGGCGATGCCGAAGGTCGCCAGCCACCCATCGGCAACCGCAGCCCCGCCGCGCGCGACGGCTGCCAGCAGGGCAGGCACGTCGTCGATGACATGGTCCGACGGCATCACGAGCAGGACGCCGTCCACGTCGCGCGCCGCGACCTCCAGCGCCGCCAGCGCGATCGCGGCGGCGGTGTTGCGCGCCGCCGGCTCGACGATCGTCGCCGCCGCCGCGATGCCCAGTTCGCTCAGCTGCGCGTCGATCGCCGCGACATGCGCCGCACCGCAAACGACGACCGGCGGGTGGAAGCCCGGCACCGCGGTTCGCAGCGCGGTCTCCTGCAGCATGGTGCGCGCGCCGGTCAGCGCGAGCAGCTGCTTGGGCGCCTCGGTGCGCGACAACGGCCACAGCCTTGTGCCCGAACCGCCCGACAGGATGACCGGCCAGATATCGTCGCTCAAAATCTCACTCCGCAGCGGCTGGGGCTGCCACTACCGGCATCGCCCGCTGCCGCCAAGCATCGGGGGGCATGGCCCGGTGCGCGATAAGGCGCTAGAACCATGCGGGGGCAGGGTGGCGAAGGGGGGACGAGCCAGGTGCAACTGACCGACGTCGGCCTGTTCAGCCATCTGATCGCCAGCATCGCATTCGCTGCGCTGGCAGTCACCGCGCTGGTGCGCCGCGCGCGCCAGCAGACGTCGCTATGGCTGGCGGGTGCGGCCGCGATGACCGCGATCTGGGCGGCGACCTTCGTCGTCATGGCGCGCGGCGACGGCAGCGGCGCGTGGCTGCTGTCGCTGATGGAGACGCTTCGTACCGGCGCGTGGGTGGCGTTCGTCGTCTCGCTGCTGCGCGCCTCGTGGCGGCTGGAGGACCGGCTCAGCTCGTCGTTCTTCCTGGCGGGCGCGATCGGCTTCGTGACCAGCATGCAGCTGCTCCTCGATGTCGTCGACGGCAGCGGCTACGGCGTCTTCGGCGGCGACCAGGCAGCGCTGCTCGGCACCTTGTTCGTCATCGGCCGGCTGATCGTCGCGATCTCGGGCCTCGTGCTGCTGCACAATTTGTGGGTCAACGCGGCACCCGCCAGCCGCGGCGGCATCCGTCTGCTGGCGATCGGGCTGGCCGGCTTCTTCGGCTACGACCTCAATCTCTACACGCTGCAGTTCCTGCTCGGCGAGCTGTCGAGCGACCTGTTCAACATCCGCGGCGCGGTCGATGCGATCGTCGTGCCGCTGCTGCTGCTCAGCGCCAGCTCGTCCTGGGCATCGAAGGTCCAGGTGTCGCGGCAGGTGGTGTTCCACACCATGTCGTTCAGCATCATCGGGGTTTACCTGATCGTCATGGCGCTGACCGCCTACGGCCTCAGCCTGGTCGGCGGCGACTGGGGGCGGTTGCTGCAGATCAGCTTCCTGTTCGCCACCGCGATCCTGGGTGTCGTGGTGTTGGTATCCCCGCGCTTCCGCGCCGCGCTGCGCGTCGCCATCGCCAAGAACTTCTTCGCCTATAAATATGATTACCGGCAGGAGTGGCTGCGCTTCATCGCCACCGTGTCGCGCACCGATGCCGGCCACGGCCAGCTGTCCGAGCGCGTCGTCCAGGCGGTGTGCGCGGTGCTCGATTCGCCCGGCGGCGCGCTGTTCGCGCCTACCGGCGACGGCGGCTTCGACCGCGTCGCGCGCTGGGAATGGCGCGATTTCGATGGGCAGGAACTGGGCGCCGCGAGCGGCTTCGCGCATTTCCTGTCGCAGCAGCAGCGCGTTGTCGATTTCGACGAGTGGCGGTCAGGGGCGGGCAGCTATGAGGGGATGCAGCTGCCCGACTGGGCGCTGGAGGATCGCCGCGTCTGGCTCGCGGTGCCGCTGATCCACCTCGACACGCTGGCGGGCTTCATCCTGGTGTCGCGCACCGTCGCGCCGCGCGAGCTGAACTGGGAGGATTACGACCTGCTGCGCACCCTCGGGCGCCAGGCGGCGAGCTATATCGCCGAGGCCTCGACGCAGGTCGCGCTCGACGAGGCGGGCGCCTTCGACGAGTTCAACCGCCGCTTCGCGTTTATCATGCACGACATCAAGAACCTGGTGTCGCAGCTCAGCCTCGTCTCTCGCAATGCCGAGCGCCACGCCGACAATCCGGCGTTCCGCGCCGACATGGTGGCGACGCTGCAATCGTCGGTGGGCAAGATGAACGACCTCCTGGCGCGGCTGGCGCAGCACAACACCGGGCGGCCAGAGGCGCGTGAGCCCGTCGATGTCGCCGCGCTGATCGGCCAGGTCGTCGCCGCCAAGCGCCGCGCGCATCCGTCGATCTATCCGGTGATCGACGGCGCCGAGGCGTTCGTCGATGCCGACCCGACGCGCCTCGAACAATTGTTCGTCCACCTGCTGCAGAACGCCATCGACGCCAGCGAGGCCGACGCGCGCATCGACGTCACCGCGCGGCTGGTCGGCGACACGGTGCAGGTGACGATCGCCGACAACGGCTGCGGCATGTCGGCGGCGTTCGTCCGTACCGAGCTGTTCAAGCCCTTCCGCTCGACCAAGCCCGGCGGCTTCGGCATCGGGGCCTATGAGGCGCGCGAGATCGCCCGCGGCGTGGGTGGCCGCCTCGACGTTGCCAGCCGCGAGGGCGAGGGCACCGTCTTCACCATCACCCTTCCGGCGCTGTCGCCGGAAGAAATAGCAGTGCCGGCGTCTGCGCCTGCGTACGAAAGGTTGCGGGCTTGAACAACGGACCGAGGAAGCTGCTCGTCGTCGAGGACGACGAGGGCCTGCAGCGCCAGTTGCGCTGGAGCTACGAGGATTACGAGGTCATCGTCGCCGGCGACCGCACCGCGGCGATGGAGGCGATGCGCACCTATGCCCCCGCGGTGGTGACGCTCGATCTGGGTCTCCCGCCCGATCCCGACGGGGTCAGCGAGGGCTTTGCGACGCTGACCGAGATCCTGCGCCACGCGCCCGCGACCAAGGTCATCGTCGCCTCGGGCCACGGCGCCCGCGACAGCGCGATCCGCGCGATTGCCGGCGGTGCCTTCGATTTCTATGCGAAGCCCGTCGACATCGACGAACTCGGCCTGATCGTCCGCCGCGCCTTCCACGTCTACGACCTGGAGGCCGAGAACCGGCGGCTGAGCGACGCCGTCGGCCCGCAGGACGTGCTGGGCGGCATCGTCACCGGCGCGCCCGAGATGCTCAAGGTCGCGCGGATGATCGAGCGCGTCGCTACCGCCGACGTGTCGGTGATGCTGCTCGGCGCCAGCGGCACGGGCAAGGAACTGCTGGCGCGCGGTCTGCACAATGCGTCGCTCCGCAAGGCCAAGCCGTTCATCGCGATAAACTGCGCGGCGATCCCCGAGAACCTGCTCGAATCCGAGCTGTTCGGCTATGAGAAGGGCGCGTTCACCGGCGCGGCCAAGACCACCGAGGGCAAGATCGAGCTTGCCGAGGGCGGCACGCTGTTCCTCGACGAGGTCGGCGACATCCCGCTGCCGCTGCAGGTCAAGCTGCTGCGCTTCCTGCAGGAGCGCGTCATCGAACGCATCGGCGGGCGTCGTCCGATCCCGGTCGACGTGCGCATCGTCTGCGCGACGCACCAGGACCTCGACGCGATGATCGCCAGCACGCGGTTCCGCGAGGACCTCTACTACCGCCTCGCTGAGATCGTCGTGCGCATCCCCAGCCTGTCGGAGCGGCCCGGCGACGCAACGCTGCTGGCGCATCACTTCCTCGCGAAATTCTCGCGCGACCATGGCCGGCCGTTCAAGGGCTTCACCCCCGCCGCGATCGCCGCGATGACCGACTGGCACTGGCCGGGCAACGTCCGCGAGCTGGAGAACCGCCTGAAGCGCGCGGTGATCATGGCCGAGGGCATCCGCCTCGACGCCGCCGACCTCGACCTGGGCGGCAAGGAGGACGGCGCCGCGGCGCTCAACCTCAAGACGGCGCGTGAACAGGCGGATCGGCGGGCGATCCGCCTGGCGATGGCGCGGACGGAGGGGAATATCTCCTCGACCGCCAAGCTGCTGGGGGTAAGCCGGCCGACGCTGTACGATCTGCTGAAGCAGTACGGGTTGGAGGGGTAGCCAACCCTCACCTTCAGGGGAGGGTCGGAGAGCCGCGCCGCAGGCGCGGCCCCGGGGTGGGGGAGACTGAGCGCGCAGCCGCCCCACCCCCGGGCCGGCTTCGCCGTCTCTCGCCCCTCTCCTGAAGAGGAGGGGAAGGCCTTGCATCCCCACGCTCCCCCGCCTACACGAACCGCCGGTCGGAGCGTGGCGCAGCCTGGTAGCGCACTTGACTGGGGGTCAAGGGGTCGCAGGTTCGAATCCTGTCGCTCCGACCAGTAGCGGCCCCCACAACCGATCGATCCGAAGCGCGAGCCACCACCGGCAGCACCCAGCGCCGACATTTTGCTTGACAAAATGAACCAAATAGGCGATACAACAACGGTCCGGCGAACCGCCAGATACGGAGATTGGCCTTTGCGACGAAACACGTCGCGAGTGTCAACTTCGTCAACTTAGGCAAATTCGCTGGAGGCACCGCAATGGCATTTCTCGACGCGATCATCGGCCCGGTGGCGGGCCTGCTCGACAAGCTGATCCCCGATCCGCGGGCGCGTGATGCCGCCAAGCTAGAATTGCTCAAGCTGCAGGGCACGCAGGATCTGGAGGGTGTGAAATTGCAGCTGTCGGCGATCGTCGCCGAGGCGCAGTCGGTTGATCCGTGGACCAGCCGGGCGCGGCCGAGCTTTCTCTACGTGATGTACACGCTGTTACTGTGGGCGATCCCGATGGGGCTGATCGCAGCGGTCAACCCCGCTATGGCGGTCGCGATCGGCAAGGGGATGACTGGCTATCTCGCGGCGATCCCGGAGCCGCTATATGCACTCTTCGGTACCGGCTACCTCGGCTACACCGCGGCGCGCGAGTGGGGCAAGGCGAAGGCCGGCGACCGATAGACGATGGCTGGGGCGGTCCGGTGCGGGGGGCTGGCCGGACCGCCCGAGCCGATCAGGCGGTGACGGCCTTGCGGCGACGCGCGACCAGCCCGATCAACCCAAAGCCCAGGATCATCTGCGCCCACGTCGCCGGCTCCGGCACCGAGGTGATCGCGTCGTTGATCTGCGCTTCGCTGTGCGCGATGATGACATCACCGCTCAGCAGCCCGCCGCCGATCGAAAAGCCGTCGAAGATCAGGCGGATGGCGTTGGTCGAGATGCCCGCCGAGCTCGCCGACTGCGTGCCGATCGGGGTCTGTTCGTTGAGGATGATGCGCAGCCCGAGCACGTCGAGCAGAACCGTGTTGGGGTCCGGATTGACGAAGGCCGCACCGTTGATGACCAGGCCGCCAAGCGCGGCGCCCGAGATCGTCAGGCCGGCGATCGAGGTGAAGCCGCTGGCATTGGCACCGCCGTTCGCCCCGACGCGCGATGTCGAGATGACCTCGCCGGAGGTGATCGACAACAGGCTGGTGAAGTTGCCGAGGAACACCGTGCCGAGACGCAACGACAAGTCGTTGACGGTAGCGCGCGCCGAACCCACCTGCAGCGGCAGCGACGACGATGCCGAGGTCAGCAACAGGCCGGTGTCGACCCGCTGCTGTACGCCGACGATGTTGGCGACGCCGAGGTTGAGCCGTTCCGAAACCCCGGCAAAGCTGTCGTTGTCAGTGAAAGCCGCGGTGCCCGAACCCGAGGATTGGCTGAAGGGACCGATCCCGACGCCGAGAAGGCCGAGCAGCTGCAGGTTGACCTTAACGTCGAACGCCGAGCCGCTGATCGCCGTTACGGCGCGGGCCGGAGCGGCGGCGACACCGCAGAGCAGGGTCACTGCCAACGCCAATTTCGCAACGGTACGCGACTTTCTAGTTACAGCAATCATTTAGGGCCCCTCCAGCCAAGCAACCAACCGTACATTCACGGTAGCAAGAGGCGTGCCAGATCGGAAAATTCAACGATATCAGTGGGAGTCCGTAACAGGTTGTCCGGACGATTCCAGATGGGTGTAAAGACCGCCGACAGCTTACCGTTTACGTGTAAAAAATCTGGGTTAATGAGAACATAACGCGCCGGAAATGACATATACCTTCGATATATATCAACCGAATCGGTTCGTAATCTTAGTTAACGCTTAGGTGCGGTAGAGCGACGCGAGTTCGACGTAGCCCGCCGCTGCACTCCGATTGCGCTCTATTTCGATAGGACTTAGCCTGCGCGCGAAGGCGGCGGGCCGGCCCGTCCATAGTTCGCCGGTGCGCACGACCTTCCCCGGCGTCAGCAGCGAGCCTGCCGCGAGCATGGCGTCGCTCTCGATGACGCAGCCGTCCATGACGATCGAACCAAGCCCGACAAAGGCGTGGTCGTGCAGGGTGCAACGGTGGATCATCGCCATGTGGCCGATCAGGCAGTCGCTGCCGATCACCGTGCCGTGCGTACCGCGCGACACGTGCACGACGGTGCCGTCCTGGATGTTCGACCGCGCCCCGACCGCAATCGGCATGACGTCGCCGCGCAGCACGCAGTTGAACCAGATGCTCGCGCCCGCGCCGATGCTGACATTGCCGATCACCTGGGCGCCGGCAGCGATGAAGACGTCGTCGGCGACCTGCGGATAGGCCCCGCCGAAGCCGTGGAGCGTCACGGCCGGTCGATGAAATAGGTGACGTGGCGCAGCACCGGACTGTCGCGCGGCACCGCTGGATGGTCGAAGTCCAGCCCTTCGGCATAGGTCATGCCGATGCGGTCCATGACCGCCCGTGATGCCCGGTTCTCGGTCGTGGTGATCGCCGCGATGCGCGGCCACGCGGGGTCGGCGAAGCCGTGCGCCAGCGCCGCGCGCGCCGCCTCGCTGGCATAGCCGTGGCCCCAGAAGTCCTTGCCGAAGCGCCAGCCGACTTCGAGGTCGCGCGCGATCGGCGTGTCGGGGGCGCCGAGCTTGAGACCCGCGAGGCCCATCAACACCCCGTCCGCCTTGCGTTCGATCGCCCAGAAGCAGAAGCCGTGCTCGGTCTGGGCGGCGATCTGCCGGTCGACCTGCGCGTCGGTCTCGGCGCGCGTCATCGGCGCCACGAAATAGCGCATGACCTCGGGATCGGCGTTGATCGCGGCGATCGGTGCGCGATGGTCGTCGCGCCATTCGGCGAGGATCAGGCGCTCGGTCTCGATCATGGAAACAGCGGCGCCTGCGTCAGCCCCGCGGTCTCGGGCAGGCCGAACATCAGGTTGAGGTTCTGGATCGCCTGGCCGCTCGACCCCTTCACCAGATTGTCGATCGCCGCGATGACCAGCGCCCGGCCGGGCAAGCGATCGGCGAAGACGTTGAGCACCGCGTGGTTCGACCCCCGCACCATCCGCGTGCTCGGCGCAACGCCCTCGGGCAGCAGGTGCACGAACGGCTCGTCGGTGTAGCGGGCCTGCAGTGCGGCGCGCAGGTCGGCGACCGTGCCGCGCGTCTCGACCGCGATCGTCACCAGCTCGCCGCGGTTCATCGGCACGAGGTGCGGGGTGAAGCTGATCCGCACGTCCGTCCCGGCACGCAGCCCGATCTCCTGCTCGATCTCCGGCATGTGGCGATGCGCGCCGATCGCATAGGGGTGAACGGCCTCCGCTACCTCGG
Organism: Glacieibacterium frigidum; assembly: GCF_007097155.1. Classification (GTDB taxonomy): domain Bacteria; phylum Pseudomonadota; class Alphaproteobacteria; order Sphingomonadales; family Sphingomonadaceae; genus Glacieibacterium; species Glacieibacterium frigidum. Next base: position 159,880 of record NZ_VJWA01000002.1, on the reverse strand, counting down.
CGAACAGGTTCGCCTCCTTCAGGCCGCGCCCCGCACCGGACACGCCCGATAGCGCATTGACGCTGACCCGCGCCGGATCGATCAGCCCGGCCTCGACCAGCGGAAGGACCGCGAGCAGCACGGCAGTGGGGTAGCAGCCCGGGCATGCCACCAACCGCGCACCGGGCAGCGCGTCACGGGCGTACTCGGTCAGGCCATAGACCGCTTGCGGCAGCAGGGCCGGGGCAGGGTGCGCGCCGCCGTACCACTCGGCATAGGTGCCCGCGTCCTTCAAGCGGAAGTCCGCCGACAGATCGACAATCCGCGGCCCTTCCAGCGTCGCCAGCAGCGCCGCCGACGCCGCGTGCGGCAGGCAGCCGAACACCGCGTCGACGCCCGCCCAGTCGACCTCCTCCGCCAACGTCAGGCGCGGCAGGTCGGGATAGGGCGCGAAGTGCGGCCACACCTCCGCCATCGTCAGCCCCGCCTTTGCGTTGGCGCTGAGCGCCGCGATCTCGATGTGCGGGTGCGTCAGCGCCAGGCGCACGAGGTCTGCGCCGGTGTAGCCGGAGGCGCCCAGGACGGCGATGCGGATGGGGGCGATCATGGGCGGGGCGTTAAGGGAATGCGGCCCCGCGGGCAAGAACGGGCGCCTAACCCAGCAGCCGCGCCGCCACGACCGCGTGGTAGGTCAGCACCCCCGAACATCCCGCGCGCTTGAACGCGGTCAGCGTCTCCAGCACGCCGCGCTCGCGCTCCAGCACGCCGGCTGCGACCGCGGCTTCGATCATCGCGTACTCGCCCGACACCTGATAGGCGAAGACAGGGACTTCGAAGCGCTCCTTCACGCGGCGGACGATGTCGAGATAGGGCAGGCCGGGCTTGACCATCACGCTGTCGGCGCCCTCGGCGAGGTCGAGCGCGACTTCGCGCAGCGCCTCCTCGGAATTGCCGGGGTCCATCTGATAGGTCTTCTTGTCGCCCTTCAGGTAGCCGCCCGACCCGACCGCGTCGCGGAACGGGCCGTAGAAGGCGCTCGCGTACTTGGCGGCGTAGGCCATGATCTGGACATCGTGGAAGCCCTCGCTCTCGAGCGCGGCGCGGATGATGCCGACGCGGCCGTCCATCATGTCCGACGGCGCGATGATGTCGGCCCCCGCGCGCGCCTGGTTGAGCGCCTGGGCGACCAGCGCCTCGACGGTCGCGTCGTTCAGGATGCGCCCGTCGTCGTGGAGCAGCCCGTCGTGACCGTGGCTGGTGTAGGGGTCGAGCGCTACGTCGGTCAGGATGCCGATATTCGCGCCGCTGTCCTTGATGGCGCGGACGGCGTTGCACATCAAATTGTCGGGGTTGGCGGCCTCCGCACCGTCGTCGCTGCGCGCGCTCGCAGGGGTGTTCGGGAACAGCGCGAGGCACGGGATGCCGAGCGATGCCGCCTCCTTCGCTGCCGCGCCGAGCAAGTCCGCCGACAGGCGCTCGACGCCGGGCATGGTGCGGATCGGGTCGCGCACGCCTGTGCCCCCGGTGACGAACACCGGCCAGATCAGGTCGGCGGGCGTCAGCACGGTCTCGGCGACCATGGCGCGCGACCAGGGCTGGGCGCGGCTGCGGCGGAGGCGGAGGGCGGGATAGGATGCGGTCATGCCCGCGACTGATAACGCCGCCGCCGGCTCAAGCAAGCGACGCGGCGATCCGCGCCCGCGCCGTCGCGGCGATCGCCTTGCGGTCCATGCCCGCGGGGTCGAAGGGTTCGAGGAAGCGGACGGTCACGCCGAAGCTGCCCCGCCGCGCCAGTGTCCGCCGCGCGTTGGCGGGTGCGCCCTCGGTCCCGATCCACGCCAGCGCCTTGCCTGCGTCGTCGAAATCGAGATGGACCGGCTGCACCATCAGGCCCGGCGGCGGCGGCGCCAGCCCCTCGAACAGCGGCGTCTTGAAGGGCAGCAGGCTGCGCCCGTCGGTGGTCGTGCCTTCGGGAAACAGCGTCACCGGCCGCGGCCGCGCGATCGCGAGGCGCAGGCGCGCGACCTGGTCCCCGGCGCTGCGCCGGTCGGTGCGCGACACGAACACGGTGTCGTTGAGGCGCGCCATCCAGCCGATCACCGGCCAGCCGGCGATCATGTCCTGCGCGACGAAGCTGGTCTCCACGACCCCGCCCAGGATGCAGATGTCGGTCCACGACAGATGGTTGGCGACGAAGAACACTGGCGGGCGGCAGGGTGTCCCGGCGACTGTGACCCGCACGCCGCTGGCCCGCGCAGCGGCGCGCAGAAAGTGCCGCGGCCAGGGCGACGGCTGCCCCGCCAGCCGCCACAGCGCGTGCGGGACCAAGGTCGCGAACAGCGCCGCGATCAGCCACGCCGCGCGGCCCCAGACACGCCAGGCCCGATCGTTCGGATCGACGCTCCCCATCGCTTCCTTGTCGCAGCCTTTGCGCGGGTCCGCGAGGGGCATGGTCGGCCCCGACGGCCCGCTGACACGCGTTGCACCGTCCGGCCAGCGCGGCTAGGTCGCGGGTCATGGCGGCGCCGATCCTGTTTTTCGACTCCGGTGTGGGCGGCCTGTCGGTGCTCGGGCCGGTGCGCGCCGCGCTGCCGACTGCGCCGATCGTCTACGCCGCCGATAACGCCGGCTTTCCCTATGGTCCCAAGACCGAGATGGAGGTGGCGACGCGGGTCTGCGCGCTGCTCGGGCGGCTGACCGAACGCTACAAGCCGGCGCTCGTCATCATCGCGTGCAATACCGCCTCGACGATCGCGCTGGCGCATGTCCGTGCCGCGCTGGCGGTGCCCGTGGTCGGCACGGTGCCTGCGATCAAGCCTGCCGCCGCAGCCAGCGTGACACGCGCCATCGGTGTGCTGGGCACGGTCGCGACGGTGCGGCAGCCCTATGTTGACCGGCTCGCCGCCGAGTTCGCCGCCGACTGCACGGTCCTGCGCCACGGCTCGGGTCGTCTCGTCGAGCTGGCCGAGGCCAAGCTGCACGGGCGGGTGACCGACGCGGCCGACTATGCCACCGAACTCCACGGGCTGCTCGACCAGCCGGGCGGCGAGCGCATCGACACCGTCGTGCTGGCGTGCACCCACTTCCCGCTCGTCGCTGCGGAGCTGGCTGCCGCGGCACCGCGCCAGCTGACCTTCGTCGACGGCAGCGCCGGGATTGCCCGCCGCGTCGTGCACCTGCTCGCGGGCATCACATGGCCCGACATCGCCCCGCCCGGCATCGCGGTGTTCACGCGGCCCGGCCCCGACGTTGACGCCCTCGCGCCCGCGCTTCATGGCTATGGCCTGATGCGGACCGAGATCCTCTAGGGTGGCAATGACCGACGCCGAGCTGATGGAGCGGATGAACCGCGTCGCGCCGCCGACGTCGCGCCTGCTCGGCACGCAGATCATTGGCGTCGACAGCGCCGCGGGCACGGTGCGGATGAGCTTCGCGCCCAAGCCCGAGTTCTGCAACCCGATGGGCAATGTGCAGGGCGGTTTCATCGTCGCGATGCTCGACGACTGCGCGGCGGTGTCGGCGGTGGTCGCGTCGGGAAAGCGCATCGTCGTGCCGACCATCGAGCTGAAGTGCAGCTTCTTCGGTGTCGTTCGCCTGGGGCCGGTCTTCGGCCTGGGGCGCTGCCTGAAGATCGGCAAGCGCGTGGCGTTCATGGAGGCCGAGCTGACCGACGCCGATGGCCGCGTGCTCGCCAAGCTGTCGACGAGCGCGCTGCCGGTGCCGATGCCCGACGACGCGAACCTGGTGGAGGCGTGATGACCGCAGTCCGCACCGAGCGGCGCGGCCGCGCGCTGTTCGTCACGCTCGATCGGCAGACGGCGCTCAATGCTATCGACCGGGCGATGGTGCTGGCGATCCACCGCGCGCTGATGGACGGCGCCGCCGACCCGGAGGTCGACCGGATCGTTATCGAAGGGGCGGGCGACCGGGCCTTTTGCGCGGGCGGCGACGTCGTCGGGCTGCATACGGCGGGCCGAGCCGGATCGGACGAGTGGGAGGGCTTCTTCCACGACGAATACCGCATGAACCAGGCGGTCGCGCGCCTGCCCGTCGACTATGTCGCGCTGATGGACGGCGTGACGATGGGCGGCGGGGTCGGCCTGTCGGTTCACGGCCGCTACCGCGTCGCCACCGAGCGCACCTTGTTCGCGATGCCCGAGACGGGGATCGGCCTGATCCCCGATGTCGGCGGCACGCACGCCCTGAGCGCGCTGCCCGGCGAAATCGGCACGTGGCTGGCGCTGACCGGGGCACGCCTGAGGGCAGCCGACTGCCGATACGCCGGGATCGCGACCCATTTCGTGCCGGCCGAGCGGCTGCCGCTGCTGCGTGACCTGCTCGCCGATGGCGAGGAGGAGGCGGGGACGATCCTCGACACGCTCGACGCGCCCGCCGGCGACAGCGCGCTGGCGGCGCTGCGTGAGGGCATCGACTTCCACTTCGCGCACGACCGGGTCGAGGACATCCAGGCGAGCCTGGCCGAGGGCGACGACTGGGCGCGCGCGCAGCACGAGGTGATCGCGCGCATGTCGCCGACCTCGCTCAAGATTTCGCTGAAGGGCGTCCGCATGGCGCGCGGCGGCACGATCGAGGCGGCGCTGCGCACCGAATATCGCATGGTCTGCGCGATCAAGCACGGCCGCGACTTCTACGAAGGCGTGCGCGCTCAGCTGATCGACAAGGACAGGTCGCCCCTGTGGTCGCCCGCGACCCTCGAAGAGGTCGACGACGCCATGGTGGCATCGTACCTGCGTGAGCCGCCGAGCGGCGATCTGGAGTTCGACTGATGGCCGGTGGACTGGTTGCCCTCCTCGACGATGTCGCGGCACTGACCAAGCTCGCGGCCGCGTCGCTCGACGATATCGCGGGCGCAGCGGGCAAGGCGGGGGCGAAGGCGGCGGGTGTCGTCATCGACGATACCGCGGTCACCCCGCGCTATGTGACGGGGCTCAGCCCCGACCGCGAGCTGCCGATCATCTGGAAGATCGCGCGCGGCTCGCTCAAGAACAAGCTGCTGTTCCTGCTGCCCGCGGCGCTGCTGCTCAGCGCCTTCGCGCCTTGGGCGCTGACGCCGATCCTGATGATCGGCGGTGCCTATCTGTGTTTCGAGGGTGCCGAAAAGGTCATCGAGAAGGTCTTCCCGCACGGCCACGAGGCAGTCGTCGAGACCGTGCAGGACCCGGCGACCATCGAGAACGAAAAGGTGTCCGGGGCGATCCGCACCGATTTCATCCTGTCGGCGGAGATCATGGCGATTGCCCTCGCCGATGTCGCCGACCGCCCGCTGGTGACGCAGGGGGCCGTGCTCGCCGTCGTCGCGATAGCGATCACCGTGGGCGTCTATGGCGTCGTCGGGCTGATCGTGAAGATGGACGATATCGGCCTGCACCTCGCCAAGGGCGGCTCGGGCGCGCTGCGCGCCGTCGGGCGCGGGCTGGTGAAGGGGATGCCCAAGCTGCTGGCGGCGCTGTCGGTGATCGGCACCGCCGCGATGATCTGGGTCGGCGGCGGCATCATCGTCCACGGCCTCGCCGAGTTCGGGCTCGCCGGCCCCGAGCATGTCATCCACCACGCGGCAGTGGCGGTCGGCGGCGGCATGGGCGCAATGTCGGGCGTCGTCGAGTGGATCGTCACGGCAACCGGCGCAGGCATCGTGGGCCTGGTCGTCGGCGGCATCGTCGCGGCGGTGGTCATTGCGATCCACCGCGCGCGGGGAAAGAAGCACTAGCCACGCGGCAATCCGCTTTTGCCGCGTTGCCCGGTCCCCCCATTTCGCCTAGATGTTGCGCCTGACACAGGACTCGCGCACGAGCCGTAGAATGACCCAGACCATCGCTCTCGCCGCCGATCACGCTGGCTTCGCGCTCAAGGCGCTGCTGGCGGACGAGCTGCGCGCTGCCGGGCACGACGTGCTCGACCTCGGCACGCACGGCGAGGCCTCGGTCGATTATCCCGACTATGGTTTCGCGGTGGCGCAGGCGGTTGCCGGCGGGCGCGCGGCGCACGGCATCGCGGTGTGCGGGTCGGGGATCGGCATCGCGATCGCCGCCAACCGCGTGCCCGGTGCGCGGGCGGCACTGTGCACGAGCGGGCTGATGGCGCGCATGGCGCGGACGCACAACGACGCGAACATCCTGGTGCTCGGCAGCCGGATCATCGGCGTCGAGGTGGCGCGCGACTGCGTCCACGAATTTCTGAATACCGCGTTCGAAGGCGGGCGGCACGCGGGGCGCGTCGCCAAGCTCGACGGCGCGACTCTCAAGGAGGCGGCGGAATGACCAGCGCAGCGGCGGTAGCCGAAACCTACGAGGCCCCGGGCGGCTTCTTCGCCGACGGCGTGACGGTCGGCGACCCGGCAGTCGCTGCGGCGATCGCGCGCGAACTCGACCGCCAGCAGAACCAGATCGAGCTGATCGCGAGCGAGAACATCGTGTCGCGCGCCGTGCTCGAGGCGCAGGGCTCGGTGTTCACCAACAAGTACGCCGAAGGCTATCCGGGCAAGCGCTACTATCAGGGTTGTGCCCCGTCGGACGCGGTCGAGACGCTTGCCATCGAGCGCGCGAAGCAGCTGTTCGGCTGCGCCTATGCCAACGTCCAGCCGCATTCGGGCGCGCAGGCGAACGGCGCCGTGATGCTCGCGCTGACCCGGCCCGGCGACACCATCCTCGGCATGAGCCTCGACGCCGGCGGCCACCTGACGCACGGCGCAGCGCCGTCGATGTCGGGCAAGTGGTTCAACGCCATCCAGTACGGCGTCCGCCGCGAGGATCACCTGATCGACTTCGACCAGGTCGAGGCCCTCGCTCACGAGCACAAGCCGACGCTGATCATCGCCGGCGGCTCGGCCTATCCGCGCGTCATCGACTTCGCGCGTTTCCGCGCCATCGCCGATGCGGTGGGGGCGAAGCTGCTCGTCGACATGGCGCACTTCGCGGGGTTGGTCGCGGCGGGGCTTCACCCGTCGCCACTGCCGCACGCCGATGTCGTGACCACGACGACGCACAAGACGCTGCGTGGGCCCCGCGGTGGCATGATCCTGTCGAACGACGAGGCGCTGGGCAAGAAGTTCAACTCGGCGGTCTTCCCGGGCCTGCAGGGCGGCCCGCTGATGCACGTCATCGCCGCCAAGGCGGTGGCGTTCGGCGAGGCGCTGCAGCCCGAATTCCGGACCTACAGCGCCGCGGTGATGGCCAACGCCAAGATCCTCGCGGCGAAGCTCGTCGAGCGCGGCTGCGCGGTCGTCGCGGGCGGCACCGACACGCATCTCGCGCTGATCGACCTGACGCCGAAGGGGCTGACCGGCAAGGACGCCGACGAGGCGCTCGAGCGTGCCGGCATCACCTGCAACAAGAACGGCGTACCGTTCGACCCGCTGCCGCCGACCAAGACCAGCGGCATCCGCGTCGGCTCGCCCGCCGGCACGACGCGCGGCTTCGGCCTGGCGGAGTTCGCGGCGATCGGCGACATGATCGCCGACGTCCTCGACGGGCTGCAGGCGAACGGCGAGCATGGCAACGCCTCGGTCGAGGCGGCGGTCAACGTCCGCGTCCGCGCGCTGTGCGCCCGCTTCCCGATCTATCCGGTCTAGATGCGCTGCCCCTTCTGTCTTCACGACGACAGCCAGGTCAAGGACAGCCGGCCGACCGAGGATAGCGCCGCGATCCGCCGCCGCCGCCAGTGCCCGGCGTGCGGCGCGCGCTTCACGACCTTCGAGCGCATCCAGCTGCGCGAGCTGACCGTCGTCAAGAAGTCGGGCAAGCGCGAGGTGTTCGACCGTGACAAGCTGGCGCGCTCGATCGAGATCGCGTGCCGCAAGCGTCCGATCGACGAGGGCAAGATCGAGCGGTTGGTATCGGGCGTCGTCCGCCGCCTCGAGTCCGCCGGCGAGACCGAGATCGGCGTCGGCACGATCGGCGAGATGGTGATGGAGGGGCTGCAGACCCTCGACCCGGTCGCCTACATCCGCTTCGCCAGTGTCTACCGCGACTTCCGCGAGGCGCGCGATTTCGAGACCTTCGTCGGGTCGCTGTCGGGGTCGGTGGTGCCGCTGCCGACGCGGCGGCTGGCGCGCGAGGCGGAGTGACCGAAGCCCCAGCGATCATCCTCGTCCGTCCGCAGCTCGGTCAGAATATCGGCAGTTGCGCGCGGGCGATGCTCAACTTCGAACTGACCGATTTGCGGTTGGTGGCGCCGCGCGACGGCTGGCCGAACGCCGACGCCGGCCCTGCCGCGAGCGGTGCCGACGAGGTGCTGGCGGCGGCGCGCGTGTACGACACGGTGCAGGAGGCGGTCGCCGACCTCAGCTATGTCTACGCCACGACGGTGCGCGGGCGTGAGCTGACACGGCCTGTGGTGACGCCCGCGCAGGCGGCGACCGAGATGCGGGGCCGCGGTGCACGGTCGGGCCTGCTGTTCGGCGCCGAGCGGTCGGGCCTGCTGACCGAGGAGCTGATCTTCGCCAACGCCATCCTGACGGTGCCGGTCAACCCGGCGTTCGGGTCGCTGAACCTGGCGCAGGCTGTGCTGCTTGCTGCGTACGAGTGGCATCGCGCAGGCGATGCGACACCGGCGGCGGTGCTCGCCAATTACGAGGCGCCGGCGCCGCATGCCGAGCTAGAGGGGCTGATCGTCGCGCTCGACGCGGCGCTCGTCGATGCGGGCTATTTCAAGCCACCCGAGACGGTTTCGGCGAAGCGGATGACGCTGCGCAACCTGATGACGCGACCGGCGTGGTCGGCGAAGGAGGTGCGGACGCTGCGCGGCATGGTGACGGCGCTGCACAACGGGCCGCGGGTGCGGCGGAAAGAATAAGGACTGCGCCGCGGCAAAGCCGCGTCGTCGGACGGGCGGCGGTGTGTCCGCCGCTTCGCCGGCCGGGTTCGCGTGAGTCCGCGCGTAAGGCAGAATTCGCGAAAAGCGAGTTACGCCTTACGCGCGGCCTCTGCTCACGCGACTTGCTGAACCTCGCCCTCGGGATCGCGCAGCGCATAGCCGCGACCCCAGACGGTCTCGATGCACCCGCTCGCGCCGGTGCCGGCGGCGGCAAGCTTCTTGCGCAGCTTGCAGATGAAGACGTCGATGATCTTCAGCTCGGGCTCGTCGCGACCGCCGTAGAGGTGCGTCAGGAACATTTCCTTGGTCAGCGTCATGCCCTTGCGGAGCGACAGCATCTCGAGGATCGCATATTCCTTGCCCGTCAGATGGACGCGGTGGCCGCTGACCTCGACGGTGCGCGCGGCCAGGTCGATCGACATCGGTCCGGTGCGGATGATCGACTGGGCGTGGCCCTTCGAACGGCGGACGAGTGCGTGGACGCGCGCCAGCAACTCGGCGCGCTGAAAGGGCTTGGTGACATAATCGTCGGCGCCGATGCCGAAGCTGGTGACCTTGGCCTCGGTCTCACTGTTGCCGGTCAGGATTATGACCGGCGTCGCGATGCGCGCGACGCGCATGCGGCGGAGGACCTCGATGCCATGCAGATCGGGCAGGGTCAGGTCGAGGAGGATCGCGTCATAGTCGTAAACGCGGGCGAGTTCGATCGCTTCCTCGCCGGTTCCTGCAGTCTCGTATTCGAGCCCCGCGCCGCCGAGCATCAGCTCGATCGAACGGGCCATCAAACGGTCGTCTTCAACCAGGAGAATACGCATACTAACCCCAATGCTCTGTGGTTCGAACAGCGACCCTCCCTCGCTGGCGAGCTTGCGCCCGCCGACGTACCAGAGCGGCTTTCCAGGGGCGAGTAAAGCGTTAATGCGCATAAATCTTTCGATAGGGGTCACTTATCTAGGTTAATGCGGCTTTCAGGGTACACTCTCGAAGACCGGACGATAGATCTGGACCCGGGTGACGCGCAGGCCAGGCAGCCCGGCGCAGGATATCGCACGTTCCCAAAGACGTAGCTCCTCTTCACTCAGGTTATAGAGTTTCCTGGCCTCGTCACGGCCCAGCAGCCCACCGTGGATCGCGGCAATCACCTCGGCCTTGCGGCGGGCCACCCAGCGCCGCGTGTCGGGGGGTGGCAAATCCGCGCGGGTCAGCGGGCGGCCCAGTGGACCCGGTACCGAAGCGGGTCGTGGTGCGATGGCGTCGCCGGGCATCGTCACTCCTACGCAAATAACTCGACACTCGGATCAACGGCTCCGGCAACGCAATGTTAACCCGCCCCCATGGTTAAGGCCGTCAGGCTTGACGGGGCCGCGCATCCGCCTACGTCGCCCGCGATGCTCCTCGACGCTCCCGATCTGCCACCTGCAGGCACGCGCGTCGTCGTCGCCATGTCGGGCGGCGTCGATTCGTCGGTCGTCGCGGCGCTGTGCGTCGAAGCCGGCTGCGATGTCGTCGGCGTGACATTGCAGCTGTACCAGTCGGGCGAAGTCGCGCGGCCGGGGGCGTGCTGCGCCGGTGCAGACATCCGCGACGCGCGCGGCGTCGCGGCGCGGCTCGGCATCCCGCACTATGTCCTCGATTACGAAAGCGCTTTCCGGGCCGCGGTCATCGACGATTTCGCCGACAGCTATGCGCGCGGGGAGACCCCGGTGCCGTGCGTGCGCTGCAACCAGACGGTCAAGTTCCGCGACCTGCTCGGCGTCGCGCGCGATCTCGGCGGGGTGGCGTTGCTGACCGGCCATTACGTCCGCCGCGTTGAGGGGCCGGGTGGTGCCGAACTGCGTCGCGGCGTCGATCCGGCGAAGGACCAGAGCTATTTCCTGTACGCGACGACGGCCGAGCAGCTCGATTATCTCCGCTTTCCGCTTGGAGCCTTGAGCAAGGCGGCGGTGCGCGGCCATGCGGCGCGCCTCGGCCTGTCGGTCGCGGCCAAGCCCGACAGCCAAGACATCTGCTTCGTCCCCGGCGGCGACTATGCGGCGGTCGTGGCAAGGCTACGGCCCGAGGCGGTTGCACCCGGCGACATCGTCGATTTGTCCGGACAGGTCATCGGCCGCCACGACGGGCTAATCAATTTCACCGTCGGCCAGCGGCGCGGCATCGGCATCGGCGGGACGCGCGACCCACTGTATGCGGTGGCGCTCGACCCGTCGACGCGGCGGCTCACGGTGGGGCCGCGCGCTGCGTTGGCGGTCGCAGGCGTGACGCTGAGCGACATCAACTGGCTGGGCGGTGGCACCGCCCGTGGCGAGGTAACGGTCAAGGTGCGATCGATGGCGTTGCCCGTCGACGCGCGACTCGACGGCGACGCCCTGCGCTTTGCCGCGCCCGAGTTCGGCGTCTCGCCGGGGCAGGCGGCGGTCTTCTATGCCGGCAACCGCGTGCTGGGCGGCGGGACGATCGCGGACACCTGGCCGGTGTCAAAGGCTTGACGCGTCAAGCCGTTGACGCTGGAGATGACGCCCCGCTGACGCTTTCGGGTAGATCACCCCGGTAACCCGCTTGGCACGAAGCTTGCTGAGTACCCCTTGCAACCAGGGGTCCGGCAATGGCGAGCGGCACGACGACAGATACGGACCGGGCCTTCGCGGCCGCCCTCGACGCCGCGCGCCGCGCGCCGAACCGCCCCGCCGCCGCCGACCCCGCCAGCCTCGCGCTGCTCGCCATGGCCGAGCGCATCGGCGCGCGCGACGTCACCGTCCTGATCGGCGGCCCCACCGGCACGGGCAAGGAGGGTCTAGCCCGGCTGATCCATTCGAGTTCCCCCCGCCGCGACGCCCCCTTCGTCGCGGTCAACTGCGCCGCGCTCCCCGAGGCAATGCTCGAAGCCTTGCTCTTCGGACACGAGCGCGGCGCCTTTACCGGGGCGCAAGCGGCGGCAAAGGGCCTGCTCCGTGCCGCACACGGCGGCACGCTGCTGCTCGACGAGGTCGCCGAACTGCCGCTCGGCAGCCAAGCCAAGCTTTTGCGTGCACTGCAGGAGCGCGAGGTGCTGGCGATCGGTGCGAATACGCCGGTGCGCATCGACGTGCGGATCGTCGCGACAGCCAACCGCGACCTCGCCGCCGAAGTCGCCGCCGGCCGCTTCCGCGCCGACCTCTTCTATCGCCTCGCGGTGTTCCCGCTGGCGACGACGCGCCTTGCCGCGCGCCGGGCGGACATATTGCCGATCGCGGCGGCACTGCTGCTGCGCCTCGCCGGTGCGAACCCGCCGCGCCCGACGGCAACGGCGCTGGCCCGGCTGGTCGCGCATGACTGGCCGGGCAACGTCCGCGAACTCGGCAACGTCCTCGAGCGCGCGCTGGTGCATGCCGACGGGCCGCGCATCGAGGCGCGCGACATCGTCTTCGACGCCGGGCCGCAGGCTGAAACCGCCGTCCGCTCGCTGCCGCTGCAGGTGCAGAGCCACGAGCACGACATGATCCGCCGTACGCTGAGCGACTGCGCCGGCCGCCGCATAGACGCGGCACGCCACCTCGGCATCAGCGAGCGCACGCTGCGCTACAAGCTCGCCGCGATGGGCGCGCAGGCAACCGTCCAGTGACCCCGGTCAGCGGCTTCGACGCCCGCGGCGTGCTCGCGCTGCGGGCCGAGATCCTCGCGCGCAATGCCGCGCTCGCGCCCGCTGCGGCACCCCAGGGCGGATTCGCGTCGGCGATCGACGCGGCGCTGGCGAAGGTCAACGACAATCAGACTGCGGCTGGCGCGGCGTCGGCGGCTTATGAACGCGGCGATACGGCCGATATCGCGCAGGTGATGCTCGCCCGCCAGAAAGCGTCGATCGGCTTCGAGGCGACGCTGCAGGTCCGCAACAAGCTGCTGGGAGCCTATCGTGACGTGATGAGCATGCCGGTATGAGCGGCGCGCTTGCCGTCGCCGGGGCGGCGCCGAACTGGCGGCTGCGGCTGGAACGCGTCATCGCGCAGCCCGCGGTGCGCCGGTCGTGGCCGCTGGTCGCCGCCGTCGTGGCGCTGTTCGTCGGCCTGTTGCTCTGGTCGCTGCTGCGCAGTCCCGATACGCGGCCGGTCTATCCGGGCCTCGCCGACGCCGACAAGTCGGCCGTCGCCGACGCGCTGCGCACCGCCGACTTCGCGGTAACGATCGACTCCGCCAGCGGCGCGGTGCTGGTGCCCGCCGCACAGGTGGCGGCAGCGCGGATCCTGCTGGCGGGACAGGGCCTGCCCAAGGCCGCACCGACGAGCGGCACGATGCTGGGCGCGATGCCGCTGGGCAGCAGCCGCGCAGTCGAGGGCGCGCAGCTGAAGCTTGCGGCCGAACGCGACCTCGCCGCCAGCATCGCCGCGATCGACGCGGTCGAGAGCGCGCAGGTCCATCTCGCGACACCCGAGGCGAGCGTCTTCATCCGCGACCGCGCCGCGCCGACCGCGTCGGTGCTCGTCGTGCTCGCGGCAGGGCGGACGCTGTCCGACGCGCAAGTGCGCGCCATCGTCCACCTCGTCGCCTCCGCCGTGCCGGGTCTCGCCCCCGCGGGCGTCAGCGTCGTCGACCAGACCGGTGCGCTCCTGTCGGGGGCCGACGCCGGCGACCTGGGCGAGAGCGGTCGCATGCTCGATGTCGAGGCGCGCATGGCGGCGCAGCTGCGCCAGCGCGTCGTCCAGCTGCTGACCCCCATCGTCGGCGCCGAGAACTTCACCGCCCAGGTCACCGCCGACCTCGATTTCGCCGAGAATGCCGCGACGCGCGAGAGCCTGGCGCCCGGCACGCTCGTCAACGAGCAGGGCAGCAGCACCACCGAAACCCCGCCTCCGCCGGCGCGCGGCATCCCGGGCGCGCTGTCGAACACCATCCCCCAGGCGGCGCAGGTGTCGCTGACGCCCCCCGCCGCTGCACCGCCCGTGCCTGCAACACCGACCGGATCGAACAGTTTCACGCGCAGCTACGAGATCGGCAAGGCGGTGTCGGTGACGCGCGCGGCGCGGGGCACGCTGCGCCGCCTATCTGTCGCGGTCGTAGTGCGCGACGAGGCGCTGGGCGCGCCCAAGGGCCGGGCGGCGCGGCTGGCGACGCTGACCGGGCTGGTGCGCAGCGCGGTCGGCTTCGACGCGCGACGCGGCGACGTCGTGACGCTGGCGGGGCAGGGCTTTGCGGGCGCTGATGCGAACGCTGCGCCGGAGTGGTGGCAGGCGTATCTCGGCGATGCGGCGAAGGGGGTGCTGGGCCTTGCAGGGCTGGCGATGCTGGTCTTCGGCCTCGCGCGCCCCTGGTTGCGCGCGCGGGCGGCCGAGCGGCTCGCGGCGCTCGAAACCGTGCCGGAGGTGCTGCCCGCCCCCCTCGACTACGACGCCAAGCTGGCGGAGGCGCGGCGGCTCGCCGGGGCCGACACGGCGCGCGCGACTGCGGTCATGCGCGGCCTGCTGCGGGCCGAACCCGCATGACGCCGCAGCCGCTGACCGGCGCGCAGCAGTGCGCGGTGCTGATGCTCCTCCTCGACGAGGGGGTCGCGGCGCTGCTCCTGCGCGGCCTCGCCGCCGACGAGGTGCGCGACGTCGGCGACGCGATGCTGTCGGTCGCCGAGATCGAGCCCGCCGCAATCGACGGCGTCCTCGACATCTTCGCCGCGCGCCATGCCGAGGTCGCCGCACTGGGCCGCGACGGCGCGCAGCTGCGCACCCTGATGCACCAGGCGTTCGGCGAGCCGCGTGCCGGCGCGCTGCTCGGCCGCCTGCCGCCGCCGGTGACGCCGGTGCCCTTCGCGACGCTCGCGTGGATCGACCCCGCGACGATCGCCGCGCTGATCGAGGCAGAGCATCCGCAGGTCGGCGCTGTGCTGCTCGCGCATCTGCCTGCCGATACCGGGGCCGCCGTGCTCGCCGCGCTTCCTCCCGAGCTACAGCCCGGCCTGCTCGTCCGCCTGTCGCGTCTCGGCCCGGTGTCGGCGGCGACGCTGGCGGGGTTGGAGGCCGATCTCGAACAGGCTCTGCTCGTCCACCGTGCGGCGCGGGCTTCGACGGCGCGCGGCGGGACCGCAGCGGCGGCGCTACTGATGGGCGGAGTCGCCGATCCGGCGCGGCTGATCGAGGCGGTGCGCGGCGTCGACGACGGCCTTGCCGACGCTATCGCCGAGCAATTGTTCGTCTTCGCAGACCTGATCCGCATCGACGCGCGCGGCCTGCAGGCGGTGGTGCGCGAGGTCGACACCGAGCGGCTGGTGGTTGCGCTAAAGGGCGCCGACGCACCCCTGCGCGCCCATATCCTTGCGGCGATGTCGAGCCGCGCCGCAGCGCAGGTCGAGGATGCGCTGATGGGCCTCGGCCCGCAGAAGCGCGACGACGTGACAGCGGCGCAGGCGGGCATCGCCGGCATCGTCCGCAGCCTCGCCGAGCGCGGCGAGCTCATGCTGCCTGGCAGCGGTGCCGGCTATGTCTGAGGCCGCGACGCTGACCAGCCTGTGGCGCGCGATGGCGCCGCGCGTCGCCGAACCCGTCGCGCCGCCCGACGTCGGTGCGATCGCCGCTGCTGCCGATGCTGCTGGCGAGGCGCGCGGGCGGGCCGAGGAGCGCGCCGCGATCGAACCCTTGCGCGCCGCCCTGACAGCTGCCGAAAGTGCCCTAGTCGCGGCAACCGCGATCGATGCCGAGGCGCTGCAGCCGCTGTTCGCCGACCTCGTGACCCGCGTCGCGCGCGCCGTCGTGGAGGCCGAATTGCGTACCTCGCCCGAGGCGATCGAGCGGCTTGTTGCGGCGGCACTCGCAAGCATCGAGGTCGACGGCGCGCCGGTGCTGCATCTGTCGGCGGCCGACGCGGCGCTGCTTGAAACTCAGCTCGCTGTTGTCATCGACCCCACCCTCGCCCCCGGCGACATCCGCGTGGAGACCCCCCGCCACGTCGTCGCCGCGTCGCTGACCGCGCGCCTCGGCGAGATCGTGGGGAGCCTGTGACGGCGACCGCCGCCCTCGCGTCGCTCGCCCGCGCGGCCACGGTCCACCCGCCGACACCCCCGCGCGCCGGCGGCCGCGTCCTAGCGTTCGACGGTCTGACCATCGAGGCGGGCGGCCTCGACCTCGGCGTCGGCGCGGTCTGCGGCGTGGGGCCCGATACGCGCCCGGCGGAGGTTATCGGCTTCCGCGACGGTCGCACCTTGCTGATGGCTCTTGCGCGGACAGGACCGCTGCTGCCCGGAGCGGGCGTGGTCCCGCTGGCGGACGCCGGCCGCGTCTCGGTCGGCGAGGCGCTGCTCGGGCGCATCCTCGACGGTGGCGGACGGCCGCTCGACGGCGGCCCGGTGCCGCGCACCACGGCGCGCGTCGCGCTCGATTCGCCCGCCGCCAACCCGCTGACGCGCGGCGGCGTGCGGCAGGTGCTCGACTGCGGGATCCGCGTCGTCAACGCGCTGCTGACGCTGGGGCGCGGCCAGCGCGTCGGCATCATGGCGGGCAGCGGCGTCGGCAAGTCGGTGCTGCTCGGCCAGATCGCGCGCGCGTGCGCCGCCGACATCGTCGTCGTCGCGCTGATCGGCGAGCGCGGGCGCGAGATCGGCGATTTCGTGACCCACCAGATCGACGCCGCGACGCGCGCCCGCACCATCCTGATCGCGGTCGCCGCCGACGATGCACCGCTGCTGCGCGTCCGCGGCACGATGCGCGCGCATGCGGTGGCTGCGCATTTCGCCAGTTCGGGCCGCCACGTCCTGCTGATCGTCGACAGCCTGACCCGCGTCGCCCACGCGCAGCGCGAGATCGGCCTGGCGCTCGGCGAGGGTGCGGCGGCGCGCGGCTATCCGCCGTCGGCGATCGCGCTGGTCCCGCGCCTCGTCGAGCGTGCCGGCAACGATGCCGTCGGCGGCGGGTCGGTGACCGCGATCTACACCGTGCTCGCCGACGGCGACGACATGAACGACCCCGTCGTCGATGCCGCGCGCGGCGTGCTCGACGGGCATATCGTGCTGTCGCGCGCGGTCGCGCAGCGCGGCATCTATCCGGCGATCGATATCGCCGCGTCGGTCAGCCGCTCGATGCACGATCTGGTCGACGACGCGCACGCCGCTGCAGCGGCCGCC
The DNA here is from genome assembly GCF_007097155.1 of Glacieibacterium frigidum. Classification (GTDB taxonomy): domain Bacteria; phylum Pseudomonadota; class Alphaproteobacteria; order Sphingomonadales; family Sphingomonadaceae; genus Glacieibacterium; species Glacieibacterium frigidum. Next base: position 142,998 of record NZ_VJWA01000002.1, on the reverse strand, counting down.
TTCCGCCGCGACCACGCGCTGGTCGAGGCGAACCGCGACCTCGTGCTGATGGGCGCGTACGCACCGGGCGCCGACGCCGCGCTCGACGCCGCCTTCGCGCGTGTTCCGGCGATGGAGGCGCTGCGCCGCCAGGGCCGCGCCGAGGTCTGCGATTTCGCCACTGCCCGCGCCGCGTTGATCGCCACATGAGCGCCGCGCGCCTCGCCCGGCTGCGCAGCGTCCGTGCCGTCGAACTCCGCGTTGCGCAGCGCGAGCTGGCGGCGCTGCAACGCGCGACTGTGCAAGCTGAGGCGATGGGCGCGCGTATCGAGCGGCTGATCGCCGACCTGCCGCACATCGGTCCCGCCCCGCAGGCGGCGGCCGCGACACGCGCCGCGCTCGCCGCTGCGCGCACCCGCCTCGCGGCGCGCGACGCCGATGCGGCCCCGACCCGCAGCGCAGCACTGGCGGCGGTGCAACGGCTGCACACCCGCGTCGAGGTCGTGGATACCGCTCTCGCCGCCGCGCGCCGGGAGGGCCAGCCATGATGATCGCCGCCGCATTGCCGGTCGCAGCGCCGGTCGTCGCCGCACCGGCGGGCGGGTCGGCTGCGCCGCCCGCCGACTGGCTCGCGGTCTTCGCCGCAATGCAAGTGGTGCCGGCGGTAGCGGCCGGACCGGCGTTGCCGGGCGAAGCTGGGTCGGTCGCGCCAGACGCCGATCTCACCGACGAGACGACGGCCCCACCGGTGCCGACGGGACCGCCGCTCCTTGCCATTGCGCCGCCGATGCCGCGTGGATTGGAACTGCCGACCGCTGAAGCTGCGCCCGAGGGCGATGGCGAGGCTGCCGGGAGCGAAGCCGCCGAGGCTTCGGCCGAGCTCCCCGCGGACGGCGTGGCCTGCGGCGTCGAAGTCGCCAGCGCTCCGCCCGTCCTGCTGCTCGCGACGCTGTTGTTTCCGACGATCTCGGTTGCGGACCGCCCGCCAGCCGAGCCGGTGGCTCTGCCGCCTGACGATCTTCGCTCAGCTCCCGCCCTTAGTTTCCCGGTCGCGCCTGCCGAGCGTGCGCGCAGTAGTGCGCTGCCAAGGGCGAATGCCGCGGCGGTCGTCGCGGCACCTCTCGTGCCGCTCGACACGGGCAAGGAAGTGTCGCCCCCTGTCGTCGGCGCGCCTATCATCGACGACCTTGGCCGGGCGCCCGCCAACGATGCGCTCGCGCCAGTCACTGCATCCGCGCTGCAAGCCTCGAGTGTGTCGCTGCTACCTGCGGCGAAGGTTGACGACGCGCCGCCTACGGCTCTGGCCCCGCCGCCAACCGCGCCCGCCGCCTTGCTGGTGCCGCCGCCCGTTCCGCCTGCGCCACGACCTGATCCGCCACGGCGCGGTGTGCCGGCCGGCGACGAGCCCGTCCTGCTTGCAGCGCCCGATCGGCGAGCCGTACGGCCGGTCAGCGAAAGCGATCCTCGAATCGCGCCATTGCCCACCTTCGCCGCTCCCGCCGCCGCGCCACCCGTCTTAGCCCCTGCGCCCGCCGTCGCACCTGCAGACGCTCGCCAACCTGTCGTCGATCCGCCACCCGCACCGCCCATCTCGATGACCACCGACACAATAATCGTCGCGACCGACCGGCTCGGCGCGGTGCGGGTGGCGATCGACGCGGCGGACGGGCTCGCCGTCGCGCTGTCGGTCGATCGCGGTGCGTCGGCGGCCTTGCTCAGCGCGGCGGTCGATCGGCTCGACACGGCGCTCGCGGCGTCGGGCCAGCGGCTCGAGGCGCTGTCGGTCGATGTGCGCGGCGAGACTGGCGGCCGCCGTCCGCCGCCGCCGCCCGTGCTGACGCCGCCCGAACAAGGGGCCGAAACTCCGACCCCCGCCGCGCGCCCGCGCCGCGACCGCTACGCCTGAGGACATCGCCATGGCCGACGCCGCAAAGCCCCAGGAAAAGGCGCCCGACAAGGCGAAGCCGAAGCGCGGTGCGGGCGGGCTGCTGCTCGCCGTGGGCGCTTTTATAGGCGGCGCGGCGGCGGGCGGCGCGGGTGCGGCGATGGCGCTGACGGCCTTCGCACCGCACACCGCTGCGCCCGCAAAGGGCGCGCCCGCCGCACCTTCGCCGCTCGAATACGTCGAGATCGACAATGCCTTCACCTCGAACCTGACCGACACGGGCCGCTACCTGCAGCTGCGCATCGCGGTCTCCACGACCGGCGGCGCGCCCGTCGTCGCGGCGCTGCAGACGCACAAGCTGGCGATCGTCTCCGCAGTGCTCGCGGTAATGGGCGACCTGGGCGAGGGCGACATCGCCGACAGCGGCGCCAAGACCAAGCTCAAGGGCCAGCTGCGCGAGGCGATCGACGGCGTGCTCAAGCAAAAGGCCGGCGGCGGCAGCATCGACGAGGTCTTCCTGACCAGCCTGGTCGTCCAGTGAGCGCGTCGATGATCACCGCAGCGGTCGACGATCCGCCCGTCGCGTTACGCTTTCCGCGTGCCGATGCCGCGGTCGCAGCCGTGGCGCCCGACCGCTCCGCCGATATCGCCGACTGGCTTGCCGCGCGCTGCGGGTTTGCCGCGAGCGTGGTCCCGGGCGGCGGCGCACCGCCGGCAATGACCTGGTGGCGGCGCGAGGATGGCGCGGCGTTCGGCTGCGGCGGCGGGACTGCGCTGGCGAGCGCACTGCTCGCCCGCGACTGCGGCGGGGCGTTCGAGGCCGGCGGTCCCGGGGGCGCAAGCGTCGCCCGCGCGGTTCGCGACCTCGGCATGGCCCTACGCGATGCGCTGGTACCCGGCGGTGGTTGGGCCCCGGGCGGCGAGGGCCCGGCGACGGTCCACGCGGTGACCGTCGGTGGAGTCGAGGACACGCTCGCCATCGGCATCGTCGCCGCGCCGTGCCGCGCCGCGATGCAGGCGCGCGAGACCTGGGGGCAGGGGCTCAACGCCGCGCTGTCGCGGGTCGTGCTGCCACTGCGGCTGGTGCTGCACGAGGACCGCGTCGCGATGCGCACCGTCCGCACGCTCGGCGTCGGCGACGTACTGCCGATCGCCACGGCGCGCGAGGTCGCGCTGCGCAGCGGCCGCCACCGCGTCGCGCGCGGCCGGGTGATCGACGGCGAGACCGGACGGATCGAGATCGTCGCGACGGGGGATTATCTGTGAACGCGCTGACCAACGACGATGATTTCACCGCCGCGATCGAGCGCGCGACCGCGCCGCCGGGGCTGGGTGCGCTCGGCCATATCGAGATGCGCCTGTCGGTCGAGATCGGCGCGGCGCGGCTGACGCTGGCGGCGCTGTCGGCGCTTGAGCCCGGCGGCATCGTCGAACTCGACCGGCGCAGCGATGAACTGATCGACATTCTCGTCAACGACCGGCTGCTGGCGCGCGGCGAAGTCGTCACCATCGGCGACCGCTTCGGCGTCCGCCTCGTCGAGCTCGTCGCATGACCGACGCGGCGTGGCGGCTGGCGTGGGTGCTGCCGGCGATCCTGATGTTGCTCGGCGGTGTGCTCGTCGCGGCGCGGCGCGGGCTGATCCGGCTGCCGGGGGCGAGCGTCGGCGCGCCGCCGCTCAAGGTCGTGCAGGTCGTCGCGCTGACACCGGTGTCCAGGCTCGTCGTTGCGGAGTTCGGCGGCGAGACATTGCTGATCGGCGCGGGGCGCGAGGGCCTGCGCCTGCTGGTGCGGGCATGACGCCAACGATCGCCTCGGTCGCGCAGGCGCCGCTGACGCTGCCGCTGCAGATCCTGCTGCTGATGACGGTGCTGACGCTGCTGCCGTCGCTGCTGCTGATGATGACCGGCTTCACGCGCATCCTGATCGTGCTGGCGATCGTCCGCCAGGCGATCGGGCTGGGCCAGTCGCCGCCCAACCAGCTCCTCGTCGGGCTCGCGCTGTTCCTGACCCTGTTCGTCATGCGCCCGACGGTGACCGCGATCGAGGCCGACGCCTACCGCCCCTATGCCGCCGGCACCATCGCCGCCGAAGTCGCGATCGAGCGCGCCGGCAAGCATCTCCACGCCTTCATGCGCGCTCAGACGCGAGAGAAGGACGTCCGGCTGTTCGCCAACCTCGCCAAGGCCGGGCCCTTCGCGAGCCCCGCCGACATCCCGATGAGCATCTTGGTGCCGGCGTTTGCGACCAGCGAACTCAAGACGGCGTTCGAGATCGGTTTCCTCATCTATCTGCCGTTCCTCGTCATCGACCTGGTGGTCGCGAGCATCCTGATGGCGCTTGGCATGATGATGGTCTCGCCGACCCTGATCTCGCTGCCCTTCAAGCTGCTGCTGTTCGTCGCCGTCGATGGCTGGGCGCTGCTGCTCGGGTCGCTGGCGGCGAGTTTCGCGTGACGGATGCCGACCTGATCGCCGACGCCGCGTCGCGGGCGCTGCTCGTGGTGCTCGAGGTCGCGGCACCCGTCGTGGTGCCCATCGTCGTGGTCGCGCTGGTCGTCGGGCTGGTGCAGGCCGCAACCTCGATCAACGAGGCGAGCCTCAGCTTCATCCCCAAGCTGCTCGCCGCGGGCGGCGCGCTGGCGCTCGGCGGCGCGCTGATGCTGCGCTTGCTGACCGACTTCACCCACGAACTCTACGGCCGCATCCCGGACCTGCTGCGATGATCGCGGCGTGGCTCGCCGCGCCCGAAGCCGAGCTGGCGAAGCTGTTGTTCGCGAGCATCCGCGGCGGCGCGGCGTTGGCGCTCCTGCCCGGTATCGGCGGGGCGCTGCTGCCGATCCGCGTCCGCATCGGGTTGGCAGGCGCGCTCGGCTGGCTGGTCGCGGGGTCGGTGACCGTGCCCGACGGCGGCGCGCTGCTCGGCGCGGTGGCGGGCGAGGTGATGATCGGCGCGGCGGTCGGTGTCTTGCTGCAGGCGCTGTTCGCCACCGCTAGCGTCGCGGGCGAACTGCTCGCGCAGGCGATGGGGCTGGGCTTCGCGACGATCGTCCAGCCCGGCGGCACGACGAGCCCGGTCGTCACGACCTTCCTGTCGCTGCTGCTCTGGGCAGTGTTCATCGGCCTCGACGGCCATGCGCGGCTGTTCGCGCTCCTCGTCCACAGCTTCGCGACGTTGCCGCCGGGCGCGGTGCCCGACGTCGGTGAGGTCGCACGGCTGGGCGGTTTCGCCTTCGCCACCGGCGCACTGCTCGCGCTGCCCGTCGCGGGCGTGCTGGTGCTCGCTAATCTATGGCTCGCGGTGCTGGCGAAGAGCGCGCCGCAGCTCAACCTGTTCTCGGTCGGCTTCGCGGTGCTCACCGTCGTCGGCCTCGTCGCGCTGCCGCTCGCGCTGCCGGTGATGATGGGGACGATGGGCGATGCGGTCGCCGACGCGCAGGCTAGACTTGCGACGCTGCTGCTCGCCTGATGGCCGAGGGCGAAAAGACGCATGATCCTACGACCAAGCGCCGCGAGGATGCGGCGAAGCGCGGCGACGTCTGGCAGTCGCGCGAGCTCGGTACCGCGCTCGTCGGCATCGCAACGCTGGCAGCCGCCGCGTGGTGCGGCCCGGCGCTGGTCGCGGGGTGCGCGCAGCTCGTCGCGCAGGGGCTCGGCGCACCCGGCGATCCGCCCGCGATCGGCGGGCTGGTCGTGCCGCTTGCGGTCATGGCGGGGCTGATCGTCGTCGCGGGTATCGCGGGGCCGCTGCTGCTCGGTGCGCGCTGGTCTGGGCAGGCGGCGGCGCCCAAGGCGTCGCGCCTCGATCCGCTCGCGGGATGCAAGCGCATGATCGGACCGCAGGGGCTGATCGAGCTGGGCAAGGCGCTGGTCAAGGCCGTGCTGCTCGGCGGTGTCGGCTGGGCGGCGATCGACGCGCCGCTGATCGCGTCGGGCGACCTGATGGGCGGCGCGGCGCGGCTGGGCGGGCAGATCGTCGCGCTGCTCGCGGGCCTCGCGGTGGCGCTGGCGATCGTCGCCGCGCTCGACCTGCCGCTGACCCGCGCACAGTGGTGGGGCAAGCTGCGCATGACCCTCCAGGAGGTCCGCGACGAGCACAAGGAGTCGGAGGGCTCGTCCGAGGTCCGCGCGCAGCAGCGCCAGCGCGCCCGCGCCGCCGCGCGCGCCGCGCTGCATCCAGCGATGGCCGATGCGACGGTGGTGACGGTCAACCCGGCCGAGTTCGCGGTCGCGCTGCGCTATGTGCCGGGGCGCGATGCGTGCCCGGTTGTCGTCGCCAAGGGGCGCGACGTCGTGGCGGCGGCGATCCGCGACCTCGCGGCCGAGAACAAGGTGCCGGTGCTGCGCTATCCGCAGCTGACGCGCGGCATCTTCTTCACCGCCAAGGTCGGCGCGCCGATCCGCGACGACCTGTTCGGCGCGGTGGCGGCGGTGCTGGCGTATGTCTTCAGCGTCGACCGCGACGTCCCGCCCGAGGTCGCGGTGCCGCCGTCGGCGCATTTCGACGCCGACGGCCGCCGCGTTTAAGCTCGCGGCTTCGCGCGCGTTAACCCTGTCATGGCGAGCATCGCGAACACGCTTGGGGTCGGTTCGGGGGTCGATACCACCGCACTGATCGATGCGCTGGTCAGCGCCGACCGAGCGCCTCGCGATGCCGCGCTGAAGGTCCGCGGCGACCGTGCCGCGGCTAGGCAGGCGGGGCTGGGGCAGATCGGCTCGGCGCTCGATGCGCTGGTCGCGGCGATGGCGAGCCGGACGCGCGGCGGTGCGCTGGGGCCGCTCCCGGGCAGCAGCGACACCGGTGTCATCACCGCGCGCGCCACGGCGGGCGCGACGCGCAACCTGCAGCCGACGAGCATCGAGGTGCGGGCGCTGGCGGGCGGCCAGTCGCTGGTGTCGGCGGCGCTCGCGTCGGCGGCGGCACCGGTGGGGCAGGGGACGCTGAGTCTGACGCTGGGCCGCATGACCCCCGACGGCGACGGCTTCACCTTCGCCGGGGTGGCAGCGGGGACCGAAATCGTCATCGGGCCGGGCGACGACAGCCTGACCGGCCTCGCCGCCGCGATCAACCGCGCCCAGACCAGCGTACGCGCCAGCATCGTCGACGACGGCAGCGGTGCGCGCCTGTCGCTGAAAGGCCCGACCGGCGCGGCATCGGCGTTCATCCTGACCGCCAGCGGCGACCCCGGCCTCGACCGGTTCGTCCATGCGCCCGCCGCCTCGGCGATGACCGTCGCGGCGACGGCGCGCGACGCCGACCTGCGCGTCGACGGTATCGCGGTGACCCGGCCGACGAACAGCGTCGCCGACCTGATCCCCGGCGTCCGCCTCGACCTCGTGCGCGCCGCCGCGGGCACGGCCGTCACCGTCGCCGCAACGCGCGACACCGGGGGACTCGCGAGCGCGGTCGGCGACCTGGCGGACGCGCTCAACGCGCTGCACGATCTCAACGCGACCCTGACTCGCGGCGCGAGCAACGGCGAGGCGGCGGGCGCGCTGGCGGGCGACGCGACGGTGCGCGGGCTGCAGCGCCAGCTCAGCGGGCTGACCGTCGGCGCGGGAGGACTCGCGAGCGTCGGACTGACGACGCAGCGCAGCGGGCAGGTCAGCGTCGATACCGCGCGCCTCGCCAAGGCGCTTGAGGCCGACCCCGACGGCGTCGAGGCGCTGCTCGTCCGCCTGACCGCCCCCGGCGGCGCGCTGGTTGGCGCGCTCGGCGCACTGGGCAGCGGCGCGACCGACCGGCTGGCACGCGAACAGCGCGGCATCGCCAACGAACAGGCCGCGCAGGAAACCCGCAGTGCCGCGCTGCGCACTCAGCTGACCCGCCAATATGCCGCGATGGAGCGCGCCGTCGGCGGCTTCAAGGCCACCCAGTCCTACCTCGATCAGCAGATCAAGGCGTGGAACCGCGACACCTGAAGGAGCCTGCGATGCACACAGCGACCGTCGTCCGCCAGCCCGCCGCCGCCGCGGCGCACTACCGCGACATCGACCTCGCGGCGCGCGTCGCCGCCGCGTCGCCGCACCAGCTGGTGACGATGCTGCTCGACGGGCTGCGGACCAGCCTGGGCGGCGCGGCACGGGCGCTCGCCGACCGCCAGCCGGCGCAGCGTATCCGCACCGTGACGCGCGCGCTGGCAATCCTCGACGCGCTGGAGGCGAGCCTCGATTTCGGCAGCGGCGGCCGACCGGCGCGAAGCCTCGCGGCGCTTTACGGCGAACTGCGGGCGCTAGTCGTCGCGGGCAATGCCGAAGGCCGCCCCGAGCTGCTGTCGGTCGCCGCCGAGCGCGTGGCGACGCTCAGCGGAGCGTGGCGCGAGATCGCGCCGCCGCGCTGAAATGTCAGCGGCTGTTGTCGATCCAGTCGCGCGGCGGCTCGCCACCCTGGCGCTGCACGACGGCAACCGCCTCGCGCACATAGCCGCGCGCCTCGTCCCTCGCGCCGGTCGATTGGAGCAGTGCCGCGAGGTTGATCAGCGTCCGGGTGTCGTCGCGGTCGAGCAGGCGCGCGGTGCGGTACCAGCGCAGCGCCTCCGGCCGGTCGTTGGCGCTGTACGCCATCGCCGCGAGCGTCTTGGCCGCGGCGAGCTCGTCGGCGGGCGCCAGCAGCCCGCTCTCGACCATCGCTTCAAGCGCCGCGCGCCGCCCCGCGGCATCACCCGCCGTCTCGGCGATCCGGTACAGGAAGCTCTGCGTGACGAAGAGGTCGGTGACGGTCAGGCCCGGCACCGCGAGCAGGCGCAGCGCGTGGGTGCGCGCCGTCGCGGGATCGTTCGCCAGCAGCGCTTTCTGCACCGGCACCAGCCCGCACGCCGCAGCCTTGGACAGGGTCGCACCAGTGACGACGCAGGTCTTTGTCCGGACAAATCTGGTGCTCTTGTAGGCGTCGAGGCCTGAATCGGGGGTCAGGCCGCGGAACCCCGTACTGCTCGCGATATAGGGCGACAACAGCACCGGCGCCCGCGGGAGGCGGGAACCGGCGTAGACCAGCGTCTCTTTCTGCGGCTTGTCGCCGGGCGCAGTGACGACGATGTCGCCGGCCTGGGGCGCTGGTGCGGGCACCGCTGCCGCGAGCTGCGCGCCGATCAGCAGGAGGGTGAGCGACATCGCAGCGGTCCCTTGACGCAACGGGCGCAGCCTATCGGCTGAGGACGAGGGCGGCAACCGGCCAGCTAGTGTACCGGCAGGCGCACGATGTTGAGCCGCCGCATCTTCTCGATCAGCGTCGTGCGGCGCAGGCCGAGGCGGCGGGCGGATTCGGCGATGCCGCCGGCGGCATCGCTCAGCGCCTGCTCGATATAGGTCTGCTCGACCTCGTCGAGGAGGCGCTTCAGGTCGATGCCGCCCGGGTCGTCGGCAACCGGCGGGCGCGGCGGCAGGTTGCGCGTCCGCCGCTCGATCGCCGGCGGCCAGGGTGTGCCGCGCGGCCCTTCGGTCAGCGCCTCGGCGGTGTCGGCGTCGAGCGTTTCGGTGCCGTGCAGCGCGACGGCGCGCTCGACGAGGTTGCGCAGCTCGCGGACATTGCCGCGCCACGGCATCTCGGCGAGGCGGCGCAGCGCGGCGCGCGTGAAGCCGACGCCCCCGGCCGCGAAATGCTCGATCAGCAGCGGGATGTCGTCGCGGCGCTCGCTCAGCGCCGGCATGCGGATCTCGACGACCGCGAGGCGGTAGAACAGGTCCTCGCGGAAGCGCCCTGCGGCGATCGCGGCGTCGAGGTCGAGATTGGTTGCGGCGACCAGGCGCACGTCGACCGCGACGCCGATCATCCCGCCGACACGCTCGACGACGCGCGTCTCAAGGACGCGGAGCAGCTTGACCTGCATTGCCGCGGGCATGTCGCCAACCTCGTCGAGAAACAGCGTGCCGGTGTCCGCCGCCTCGAACCGCCCGCACCGCGCCCTCGCCGCTCCGGTGAAGGCGCCGGCTTCGTGCCCGAAGATTTCGCTCTCGATCAGTTCGGCGGGAACCGCACCGCAGTTGACGGCGATGAAGGGGGCTGCGGCGCGCGTACCGCGCTGGTGCAGCAGGCGGGCGACGACGTCCTTGCCGCTCCCCGACGGACCGGTCAGGAGAACCGTCGCGGCACTCGACGCGACGCGGTCGATGCGGTCGCGCACGTCGCGCATGACCGCGCTGGTTCCGATCATCTCGGCGAGTTGAATCGACCCTGCCCGACGCGTTGCGCCCATGTCCGCCCCTCTGCCAACCAGTCGCGCCCTTCCTCACCACTGGGGATGCAGTGACGCTGCCCACGCAATCGCCGCTTGAAAACATTATGTAGCCGAAACGGTCTCTTATCCGTTGCGTACCCGTACTAATGCAGGCCAGAGTGATGGTAACGGGGTCTAAGGTTAGAGATTCATTAATGAATGATGTCGATTTGATCGTTCTGGCGGGGCAGGCCGGGGCACTGGTGGACAGCGACGTGGTGCCGCCGGGGTTCCGCGTGACGCACGAGCCCGACGCCGCCTCGCTGCGCCGCCGCCTGGGCGAGGACTGGACGGTGGCGCTCAGCGTCGTCGATCTGGGTATCGCCGACACCGACCTGATCGACCGGCTGCAGTCCGATGGCGCGCCGCCGTCGCTGCTGATCGGCGACGCCGCGCGCTTCGTCGACCGGGTCAATCTGGCGCCGTCGGTGCGCGCCTATCTCGATCCCGATGCCGATGCTGGGGCGATCCGCGCCGCGGCCGTTGCGGCACTGGCCCGGAGCAGCTCTGCCGTCGGCGATTTCTCGGACCGCGATTCCTCGCGGCTCAACGCGCTCGGGCGCGAGGTCGAACGCATCGCGCGTGCGCTCAACGAACTGGCGACCGAGGCGCGCGTCCAGCCGGTCGAGGATGTCGGGGCGCCGTTCGTGCGCGCCATCCTGAAACGCCGCCGCGACCGCGAACGCTATTTCCCCGCCGAGCTGTTCTCCGACCCGGCTTGGGACATGCTGCTCGACCTGACTGCCGCGCGGCTGGAAAAGCGCAGCGTCTCGGTGTCCAGCCTGTGCATCGCCGCCGCGGTGCCGACGACGACCGCGCTGCGCTGGATCCGCAACCTGTGCGACGTCGGCATGTTCGAGCGGACGACCGACCCCGACGACCTGCGCCGCGGCATCATCACGCTGTCCGACGATACCGCTGCGCGGATGATGACCTATCTGGCGTCGATCCGCCCGGCCGGCTGAAGCGACGCCATGAAGGCGCGGACATCGCGCGCCGATACGTCGGGGGTCTCCTCCATCGGCAGATGGCCGACGCGGTCGTAGATCACGGTGCGCGCGTTCGGCAGGTGCTGCGCGTACCAGCCGGCGGACGAGACCGGGATGAAGCGGTCCTCCCGGCCCCACAGGATCAGCGTCGGCGTCTTGACCCCGGCAAGTTCGGCGGGGGAGACGCTGCCATAGCCCTGCCCGAAGCGGTCGAGCGTCGCCTGGCGGTTGCCGGGATAGCGCAGCAGCTCCCAATAGCGGTCGACCGCGGCCTCGGTCAGCACCGATTTGACCGAGACTGCACCCTGAAGGCCGTTGGCGACGAGCCAGCGCGGCGTGATGCCTGCGACGACGTCTCGGACGACGGGGATTTGCGCGATCCTGAGCACCAGCGGCGTGTCGCGCTCGCCCGGTGTCGGTTGTCCGCCCGCGTCGACAAGGACCAGGCCGTTCAGGCGATCCGGATAGGTCACCGCGAAGCGCGCTGCGATGCCGCCGCCCATGGAGTTGCCTGCCAGCACGAAGCGGCCCAGCCTCAGGTGGTCGGCGACCGCCGCAACGATGCGCGCCGATTTCACGGTGCTGTAATCGCGCTGCGGGTCGGGACCCGTCAGGCCATGCGCGGGCAAATCGAGACTGACGATGCGGTAGCTGTCCTTCAGCCGCGCAACCCACGGCTCCCAGGTATGCAGCGAAGCATTGGAACCGTGCAGTAGCACCAGGACGGGCGCGCCGCGCGGCCCCTCGTCACGCAGATGGACGGTCAGGCCCGGCAGCACCTCGACGAACTGCGACGTCGGCGAGGCGTATTTGGCGCGCAGCTCGGCAACGGAAATGTCGGGAACGCGCAACATTAGCCACCCACCTATCAGCACCACGACGAGGGCCAGCAGCACCCACGGCCAGCGCCGCGCGCGCTTGCCGCTCAAAGCGGCACGATCCTGAGCGGCAGGCCGTCCTTGGGTTTCGGGATCGGGAACATGTTGAACTCGCCGCTCGCGGTCGGCGCCAGCTCGATGCGGTTCTCCGACAGCAGCGCGAACATGAAGGCCTTCGCCTGCATATACGCGAAGTGCAGCCCCAGGCACATGTGCGCCCCGCCCCCGAACGGCACCCAGGCGTATTTGTGGCGGCCCTTCGAGTTCTCGGGCGAGAAGCGCAGCGGGTCGAAGCGCTCGGGATCGGGCCAGATGTCGGGCAGGCGGTGCGTGACCATCGTGTTGATCCCGACATGGCTGCCGGCGGGCACGACATGGTTCATGAAGGTGAACTCGCGCAGCGCGCGGCGCGGCATCGACGGGACGGGCGGGATCAGGCGCAGCGCTTCCTTGAACGCCATCTCGCACAGCTCGAGCTTGCCCAGCGTCTCATAGGTCAGCGGTCCGCCGGTCTCAGTCTTCACCGCCATGATCTCGGCACGGAGCCTGTCCTGCCACTCGGGGTGCTTGCCGAGGTAGAACACGGTCGAGGTCAGCGACGAGGTCAGTGTGTCGTGCGCCGCCATCATCAGGAAGTTCATGTGATCGATGATTTCCTGGTCGCTGAGCAGCCGGCCGTCCTCGTCGCGGGCGTTGCAGATCTGCGTGAAGATGTCGTCGCCTGACTGGCCGCGGCGCTTCGGGATCTCGGCGCCGAAGAACTTGCACATGTACTGGCGCGCGACGACGCCGCGGCGCATCGCGGTGAAGGGCAGCGGCTTGCGGACGATGCCGGTCGCGGCGAGCACCATGTCGACGAAGGCACGGTTGATCTTGTCGGCCTCGGGGCCCCACGCGACACCAAGGAACGACGCGGCCGCGAGGTCGAGCGTCAGCGCCTTGATCGCTGGGTAGAACTTGAACTCGCCCTTGGCCGGCCAGCCGGCGATGCCGCGCGCGATGCCGTCGTTGAGCTGGCCGAGGTAGTGCTTCATCGGCTCGGGCTTGAACGCCACGCCGAGCGTCTTGCGGTGGACGCGATGTTCCTCGAAATCCATCAGCATCAGGCCCTTGGGGAAGACCTGGTCGAGCACCGGATTCCAGCCGAGCGACGACGAGAAATTCTTGTCCTTGTTGAACATCACGAGTTCGTTCGCCTCGGGGCCGATCATCGAGACGCCCCAGCCGCCGAAATCCTGCCGCCGGAAGATGCGTCCATAGGCTTCGACCGAGCGCATGCTGTAGCCCAGCGGGTCCTGCAGGAACTTGAAGGTGCGGTACATCGAGCTGCGTGCCGGCTCCATGCCCGGGATGTGCGACAGCTCCTTGAAGCTGGGCTCGGGCAGGTCGGCGGGAATGAAGGCCGAGTGCGGGGTATGCGCGTTCATATGAGCCGACTCCGGAGTGCGGAGCAACGATACGCACAAGCAATGTTTGAGTGCAACTCGAAAGTCAGAAGTGCATCACGCCTTCGATGACGGTCACGCACGTCCCGCCGAGAATCACCCGGTCGCCGGCGAGCGTGCAGTCGAGGTGCCCGCCGCGTGTGCTCGCCTGGAAAGCCGTGAAGCGGTCGAGGCCGAGGCGCTCGGCCCAGTAGGGCACGATGATCGCGTGCGCCGAGCCGGTGACCGGGTCCTCGTCGATGCCCGCGCCGGGGGCAAAGGCGCGGCTGACGACGTCGCCACCCGAGACATCGCCGTCGCCCGGCGCGGTCGCGATGCACAGCACGTCGCCGCCCGTCAGCGCGGCGATGGCGCGGAAGTCGGGAGTCAGGGCGCGCACCTCGGCAGCGGTCGCGAATACCGCGACGAGGTAATCGTCGCCGCGAGTCAGGATCGCCTCGGGCACCGCGCCGAGCGCCTCGGCGAGGCCCGCGACCGGACCGGGCGACGGCCCCCAGGCGGGCAGCGACAGGGTCAGCCGATCGCCGTCGCGGCCAACCGTCAGCACGCCCGCCTTGCGCGTCGAGAAGCGCACCGCCGCAAGGGCCGGGTCGCGCGACAGCAGGAAATGACCGCTCGCCAGCGTCGCATGGCCGCACATCGCGACCTCGACCGTCGGGGTGAACCAGCGCAGGTCGTAGTCGGCCTCACCGTTGCTTCGCGCGACCAGGAAGGCGGTCTCGGCGAGGTTATGCTCCATCGCGATCGCCTGCAGCGTCGCGTCGTCGAGCCAGGCGTCGAGCAGCATCACCGCGGCCGGATTGCCCTCGAAAGGGCGGCTGGCGAAGGCGTCGATCTGGACGAAGTTCAGGCGCATAACGGCTCCGGCTGGTGGCCGGGGTCGTAATGCCCGGCAGGGTCGACGTGGATCAGGATTTCGGCGCCCGGGAAGGCGGCGGCGACGCGCGTCTCGATCGCGTCGACGATGTCGTGCGCGGCGGCGACGCTCATCTCGGGCGGCAGCCAGACGTGGAACTGGATGAAGTCGGTGACGCCGCTCGACCGCGTGCGCAGCTGGTGGACCCCTGACACGCGCGTCTCGGCGGCGACGATGGCGAGCAGCTTCTGCCGCTTCGCGTCGGGCCATTCGCGGTCCATCAGCATGTCGACCGCCGCCCGTGCCGAGCGCACCGCACCGATAGCCAGATAGGCGGCAATGCCGATGCCGAAGATCGAGTCGGCGCCGTGCAGCCCGGCGTAGATGTCGAGCACCAGCGCGACGATGACCGCCGCGTTGAGCAGCAGGTCGGACTGGTAGTGCAGATGATCGGTGGCGATCGCGACCGATCCGGTGCGCTTCACGATGCCGCGCTGGTACGCGACGAGCGCCAGCGTCAGCGCGATGCCCGCCAGGCTGACCCCGATGCCGATGTCGCCGCGGGTCGGCAGCTCGTCGATGCCGAGCTGCATGATGCTGCGCCAGCCGATCGCCACCGCCGACGCGACGATCAGCAGCGTCTGCATCAGCGCGGCGATCGCCTCCGCCTTGCCGTGCCCGAAGCGGTGGTCGTCGTCGGCGGGCTGCGCCGCCAGGCCGACCGCGAACAAAGTCATCAGCGACGCCGCTAGGTCGAGCGCGCTGTCCGCCAGGCTGCCCAGCATCGCCATCGACCCCGTCGCCCAAGCACCCCAGATCTTGAGGCCGATGAGCAGCGTGGCGACGGTCACCGACGCCAGCGCGGCCCGGCGCGTCAGGACTCCGCGCGCCGGGCCGGCCTCGGTCACGGGTAGAGCAGCCCGCTCGTCCAGCCGTCGCTGGTGCGGGTGAAGAGGGTCCGCTCGTGCAGGCGGTTGGCGCGGTCCTGCCAGAATTCGATGGCGCGCGGCACAACGCGGAAGCCCGACCAGCGCGGCGGACGCGGCACGTCGCCGCCTTCGAAGCGCGCCTCCGCCTCGGCGACTCGCGCCTCGAAGGTCGCGCGGTCGGCCAGCGGCCGCGACTGGTCCGACGCCCAGGCGCCGAGCTGCGAGGTGCGCGGCCGCCCGGCGAAATAGGCGTCGGCCTCGGCATCGGGAATCAGGCCGGCATCGCCGTCGATGCGGATCTGGCGCTGCAGCGACTTCCAGTGGAAATCCATGTGGACGGCCGGGTTCGCCGCCAGCTCGCCGCCCTTGCGGCTGTCGAGGTTGGTGTAGAACACGAAGCCGCGCTCGTCCCAGTGCTTGAGCAGCACGATGCGCACCGATGGGCGCGCGTCCGGCGTCGCGGTCGCGAGCGCGAAGGCGTTGGGGTCGGCGGGCTCGGCCGCCTTGGCTTCGGCGAACCAGTCGGCGAACTGGGCGAAGGGATCGATATTCATGCGCGGCTCCTAGCCTGCCGCGCGGAGTCGGGAAACCACTACGCGACCGCGACGATCTCGACCTCGCTGCCTGCGACGATCGCGACCTCGCCGACGCCCTTGCCGAGCAGTGCGCGCGCCAGCGGCGAGACGTAGGATACGCTGCCGTTCGCCGGGTCGGCCTCGTCCTCGCCGACGATGCGCCAGGTACGCGGGCCGGCGTCGCCCTCGATGGTCACGCTCGCGCCGAACACGACGGTGTCGTCGATCACGGCCTCGATCAGTTGCGCCGACGCCCGCCGCGACGACCAGTAGCGCAGGTCGCGCGTCGCCCGCGCCATCGCCGTCCTGTCCGCCGAAATCGCGCCGCTTGCCTGCGCCTCGGCATAGGCGGTCTTGGCCGTCGCCAGCTCGGCGTCGATCGCCGCGAGGCCTGCGGGCGTCACCAGATTGGGATGCGTCGAGATTGGCCTGTCGGGCAGGTCGGCGGCGACCGCCTCGCTGTCGGACTCCTTGGTGAAGGCAACGCTCACCGGACGGTCTTTACAGGGAAACCTGTGTTACTCATCTAAAGCATCCATGCTAACGGGAGGACTATGAGAGACCCCTACACCGTATTGGGCGTCGCGCGCGGGGCGAGCGATGCCGAGATCAAGAAGGCGTATCGCAAGATCGCCAAGGACAACCACCCCGACCGCAACAAGGACAATCCCGCCAAGCTGGAAAAGTTCAAGGAGGCGTCGGCCGCCAACGCCCTGCTGAGCGATGCCGAGCAGCGCGGGCGTTTCGACCGCGGCGAGATCGATGCCGAAGGCAACCCCAAGGCGCCGGCAGGCTTCGGCGGGGGGCAGGGCTTTCCGGGCGGCTTTGGCGGCGGCGGATTCGCGGGCGGCGCGCGGCCGGGCGCATCGACCTCCTCGTTCGACTTCACCACCGACCCCAGCGACCTGTTCGCCGAACTATTCGGACGCGGCGCGGGGCGTGGCGGCGGCTTCGACGAGGAACTGCGCCGCCGCATGGCGCCCAAGGGGGCGGACGTCGCCTACCGCCTGTCGGTGCCCTTCGAGGACGCGGCGGTGCTCAAGCCGCAGCGCGTCTCGCTGCGCAACGGCAAGACGATTGACCTCAAGCTGCCGCCGGGCTTTTCCGCCGAGAAGCCGCTGCGCATGGCCGGGCAGGGCGAGGCCGGCGCTGGCGGCGCGGGCGACGCGCTGATCACCCTCGACATCGCCCCCCACCGGTTCTTCAAGCGCGACGGCGACGACGTGCGCCTCGACCTGCCGGTGACGCTCAACGAGGCGGTCGACGGTGCCAAGGTGCGTGTGCCGACGCCCGACGGGCCGGTCACGCTGACCGTCGCGGCGGGCAGCAGCTCGGGCCGCGTGCTGCGGCTGCGCGGGCGCGGCTTCACGCGCGCCGACGGCACCCGCGGCGACCTGCTGGTGGCGCTCGAGGTCGATCTGCCGCACGAGGATGCGGAGCTTCGCGCCTTCACCGCGCGTTGGCACGACGGACGGTCTGTCCGTGCCGCGCTGGGGGTCGATTGATCGCAGATACGCTTCGCAACGCCGTCCCGCTCGCGGTTCGCGACCGCGTGGCGCGTTTCCGTGCGTCGCGCGGCTGGTGCGTCGTCAAGCAGACGGTCAGCGGCACCTGGGCCGACGGCTTCGTCCACGCCGGCAACATCGCCTATCTGTCGCTGCTGACGCTGTTCCCCTTCTTCATCTGTGTCGCGACGCTGGCCGGCTCGCTCGGCCGTACCGAGGACGGCACGCGCGCCGTGCGGACCTTCCTGCAGACCGTGCCGGGCGACGTCGCGACGCTGATCGAGAAACCGATCGCCGATGTCATCGCGGCGCAGTCGAATTCGGGCCTGCTGACCGTCGGCCTGCTGCTGACGCTGTGGACGATCAGCGGCTTCATCGAGACGATCCGCGACATCATCCGCAAGAGCTATGGCGCGAAGTTCAGCATGCCGGTGTGGCGCTATCGCCTGTTGTCGATCGGCATGATCGTTGCGGCGGTGCTGCTCATGCTGGTCGCGTTCATCGCGCAGGTCGCGCTGACCGGCGTCGAACAGTTCATGACGCGCCTGCTGCCGTTCGCGGGCGGCTGGGTCGACTGGCTCGGCGTCGGGCGAGTGGCGCCGGCGATCGCGCTGTTCGTCGCCCTTTGGCTGGTGTTCTTCACCCTGACCCCGCACAAATATCGCAACGCGTCGCCGATCTGGCCCGGCGCGCTGCTGACGATGGTGACCTGGGTCGGCACGACGATGCTGCTGCCCGTCATTATCGGGACGTTCGGCGGCTATGGCCGCACCTATGGCTCGCTGGCGGGGGTGATCGTCGCGCTGCTGTTCTTCTACATCATCGGGCTGGCGCTGGTCGTCGGCGCGCATTTGAACGCGGCGCTGGCGATTGTTCCCGAAACCGGCCAAAAGCGGGACGACCACGAACCGGGGATGCCAGTTGCCTGAATTGATGCGCGGGAAACGCGGCCTGATCATGGGTGTCGCCAACGACCGCAGCCTTGCCTGGGGCATTGCCCAGGCCCTGTCGCGCGAAGGCGCGGAGATCGCGTTCAGCTTCCAGGGCGAGGCGCTGGAAAAGCGCGTGCGCCCGCTCGCCGCGAGCCTGGGGGCCGACTTCCTGATCGAGTGCAACGTCTCCGACACCGCGTCGCTCGATGCCTGCTTCGCGACGCTGGCAGAGCGCTGGCCCCGAATCGACTTCCTCGTCCACGCCATCGGCTTTTCGGACAAGAACGAGCTGCGCGGCCGCTACGTCGATACCACCCCGCAGAACTTCGCCCAGACGATGGACATCAGCGTCTACAGCTTCACCGCCTGTGCCCAGCGCGCCCTGCCGCTGATGCCCGAGGGTGGCTCGATGCTGACGCTGACCTATTACGGGGCGGAGAAGGTCATCCCGCACTACAACGTGATGGGCGTCGCCAAGGCAGCGCTGGAGACCAGCGTCAAATATCTGGCGATGGACCTTGGTCCGCAGAACGTCCGCGTGAACGCCATCTCGGCCGGGCCGATCAAGACGCTCGCCGCCAGCGGCATCGGCGACTTCCGCTACATCCTGAAGTGGAACGAGTATAATTCGCCGCTGCGCCGCAACGTGACGATCGAGGATGTCGGCGGCGCCGGCGTCTACCTGCTCAGCGACCTCGCGAGCGGCGTAACCGGCGAGATCCACCACGTCGACGCAGGCTACAACGTCATCGGCATGAAGGCCGAGGACGCGCCCGATATCGCGGTCAGCTAAAGCCCGGTATAGCCCCGGAACCACTCGACGAAGGCGGGCAGCCCCTCGTCGAGCGTCGTCTTCGGCCACCACTCCAGATTGTCGCGCGTGCGGTCGATATCGGCATGCGTCGCGATCACGTCGCCGGGCGGCAGCGGCGCATGCTCGACGATCGCGCGCTTGCCCGTCGCGGCCTCGATGACCTCGACGAAGCGCGTCAGCTCCTCGGCGCGGTCGTTGCCGAGGTTGTAGATGAAGTGCGGCCGTGTTCCCTCGGGCGGCCGTTCGAGCGCCGCCAGCACACCCGCGACGATGTCGTCGATATAGGTGAAGTCGCGCTTCATCTTGCCGCCGTTGAACAGGCGGATCGGGTGCCCTCGCAGCACCGCCTCGGTAAACAGCCACGGCGCCATGTCGGGCCGTCCCCACGGGCCATAGACGGTGAAGAAGCGCAGGCCGGTCTGCGGAATGCCGAACAGATGCGCATAGGCATCGCTCATCAGCTCGTCGGCGCGCTTCGTCGCGGCGTAGAGCGACACCGGGTGGTCGACGGTGTCGCCGACCGCGAACGGCAGCTTGGCATTGCCGCCATAGACCGACGACGACGACGCATAGACGAGGTGTGCGACGCCGCGCGCGCGGGCCAGTTCGAGGATGTTCAGATGTCCGGACAAATTGCTCCGGACATAATCCTGCGGGTGGTCGAGCGAGTGGCGCACCCCGGCCTGCGCCCCGACATGGACGATGCGGTCGAACGCCGGCAGTGCGTCGAGCGTCGCCATCTCGGCAAAGTCGCCCTCGACGAAGGCGAAGTTACCGGTCAGCCGCGCCAGCCGGTCGCGCTTCAGCGACACCGGGTAATAGGCATTGAGGTTGTCGATCCCGACGACGCTCTCGCCGCGGTCGAGCAGCGCGCGCCCCACCGCCGCCCCGATGAAGCCCGCCACCCCCGTTACCAGTACGCCCATGTTTCCCCCGGTCGCGCGTGCCCGTCATGCCGCCGCGGCGCGGCGCTGTCGAGGGCGGGCGGCGGGAGGCCGCCCGGTGTCGAGGGCGGGAGGCGGGATGCCGCCCGGTGTGGAGGGCAGGCGGCGGGTTGCCGCAGCCGTGCCGGGCGGCTAGTCGGGGGACCTCGCGCCCGGTTAGGCGGCTGTTAGGGGAATTCGGTGACGCCAGCGATTGTCGCGGGGATGTCGGCGCTCGTCGCGCTGGTCATCTCGCTCGGCGTCGGCCTGCGTGCGCGCTGGCTGGGCACTACGCTCGAGTTGCTCGACTATCCTGATACCGACGGCGGGCGGAAGCGCCATGCCGGGGTGACGCCGCTGGTTGGCGGCATTGCGCTGACCGCGTCGTGCGTCGCGGCGTGCGCGATCAGCCAGTGGCTGCTGCCGATGGGACCGTGGATGAGCCAGCATCTGGCGTGGCTCGGCGCAGCACTGCTGGCGATGTACCTGATCGGCTTCGCCGACGACCGTTTCGCGCTCGGGCCGATCATCCGCCTTGTGCTGACCATCGCGACCCTGGGCGTCGTGCTCGGCTATGCGCCCGATTTTTCGCTGGGGTTCCTGCGGTTTGCCGGCCAGGACAGCGTGTGGACGATGGGCGTCGGCGGCGATGCGTTCGCGCTGCTGTGCCTCGTCGGGCTACTCAACGCGGTCAACATGGCCGACGGCAAGAACGGCATCGTGCTCGGCATGGGGCTGATCTGGACGCTGTCGCTGGCGGCGCGCCTTCCCGCCGCATTCGTGCCCGTGCTCGCCGCCGCGGGCGTCGCGCTGGCGGTGATGTTCGCGTTCAACATGCGTGGCAAACTCTTCATGGGCGACGGCGGCAGCTATGCCCTGTCGGCGCTGTTCGGGCTGCTCGCGATCCTCGCGTACAATAGCGATTTCGCGACGATGCGCGCCGACGACGTCGCGGTGCTGTTCGCGATCCCCGTGTTCGACACAGTGCGGCTGATGGTGATGCGCAAGCTCAACGGCCGCTCGCCGTTCGAGGGCGACCGCGACCATCTCCACCACCACCTCCACGCCTATTTCACCTGGCCCCGCGGCCTGTGGCTCTATCTGGCGCTGGTCGCGGTGCCGAACGCGGGCGCGGTGCTGCTCCCCGGCACGGGGCTGATCTGGCTCGGCATTTCGGCGGTCGCCTACGCCGCGACGCTGGCGCTCACGCGCCTGCCTGCCTTGCCAAGCCCCGCCACCTGACCTAGGTCCGCGCCTTCCCGCGATGGGGCGTCGCCAAGTGGTAAGGCACCGGTTTTTGGTACCGGCATCCGCAGGTTCGAATCCTGCCGCCCCAGCCAACTTCATCTGCCCAGTAATCTGATCACCTGAGCCCCGCTTCATGCGGTGCTGCCCGCCTGCGTTAGCCGTCTCATGTCTGCACAAGAAGTGCGCGATTGACATATATCCGTATCGCGATTATCTAATTTGCAAGATGCATAGAAGGCAGGATGGCGATGGCTTCCCACGGACAGGCTGACTACGCGGTCGGGATCAAGGTCGTCCCGTTGAGTATCATCGACGGGGTGGTCGCGGTGCTGATCGCAGCGGACGACGGGCGGCACGTGCTGCCGGGCGGTGCGCTGCTCGCCGGCGAGACGCTCGAAGGGGCGGCGCAGCGCATCCTTGCCGACGAGGCGCGCATCGATGCGGCCTATGTCGAGCAGCTTTACTCATTCGGTGAACAGCACTCGGTCACCGTCGCCTATGTGGCACTCGTAGCGGGCCAAGGGTTCGCCGCGCCGCTGAAGATCAGCAGCGACCTCGCGCTTGGCGAGGTGATCGTGCCCTGGGCGGGGGAGGCGGGCGGTCCGGTCGAGGTCTGCTCTCCCGGTGGCGAGCAGCTGGCGCTGGCCGCGGGCGAAGCCGAGATCCTGGGCCAGACGATGCTGCGGCTGCGCGGCAAGCTCGATTATTCGGGCGTCGGCTTCGCGCTGCTGCCCGAGCGCTTCACTCTGCGCGAACTGCAGGACGTCCATGAGGCGATCCTGGGTGTCCGCCTCAACAAGCCGGCGTTCCGCCGCCGCATGCTCGACAAGGGGTGGCTGGAGGCGACCGGCGAACGCGAGACCGGCGCCTCGTTCCGGCCTGCCGAACTCTATCGCTACCGTCCGACGAAAGGAGCCTGACATGGCCTATATCAAGAACTTCGGCTTTCTGGCGCAGCTGCGCAGCGACGCCAGCAACCACGTCATCCGCTATCGCAACGGCAAGATCCGCGCGAGCGGCCGCGGCCTGGTGTTCTGGTTCGTTCCCGAGACCAGCAGCATCGCCGAACTGCCGATGGACGACCGCGAGATGACGCTGTTCGTGCGCGGCCGCAGCCAGGATTTCCAGAGCGTTGCGGTGCAAGGCACGCTGGCGTGGCGCGTCGCCGATCCCGTTCGGCTGGCCGAGCGCGTCGATTTCAGCGTCGCGCTCAACACCGGGCGCCACCAAGGCGAGCCGATCGAGCGCATCGAGACCCGGCTCGCCGGCCTGCTCAACCAAGCGACGTCGCAGTATCTCGCCGAGGCCCCGGTGCGCGCGCTGCTCGATGCCGGTCTCGACCCGCTGCGCCTGCGCCTCGAGGCAGCGGTCGGCGCCGACCCGTCGCTGAGCGACCTCGGCATCGCGGTCGTCGCGGTGCGGCTGACCAGCCTCGCACCGTCGAGCGAGCTGGAGCGTGCACTGCAGACGCCGACCTTCGAGGCGCTGCAGCAGAAGGCCGACCAGGCGATGTTCGAACGCCGCGCGCTCGCCGTCGACAAGGAGCGGGCGATTGCCGAGAACGAGCTCGCCAACCGCACCGAACTGGCGCGTCGTGAAAAGCAGCTGATCGCCGAGGAGACCGGCAACGCCCGCGACCGCGCAGTCGGGCTGGCCGAGGCGCAGCAGATCGAGGCCGCGGCCGAGGCCGAGCGCACCCGCACCGTCGAGAGCGCCAATGCCGAGGCCGAGCGCGAGCGGATCGGCATCTATCGCGACTTGCCGCCCGCGGTGCTGCTCGGCCTCGCGGCGCGCGACCTCGCGGGGAAGCTCGACACGATCGAGCACCTGAACGTCACGCCCGACCTGCTCGCGTCGGTGCTCGGCGAGTTCCGCAAGGGCCCGGCGCTGGTCGACGCGCGGTAAGCCATGGCGACGAACAGCCCGCGCGCCGTCTTCGTCGTCCGCGAGACCGACTATGAACTGCTGATCGCGCGCCACGCGACGCGTGAGCAGGCACGCTTCTTCCTCGAAACGCGCGGGCAACGGATTAACGAGGTCGAGCGGCGGCACGGCCAGTTCGAGGCGACGCTGAAGGCCGCACGGGCGGCGGTGCCGGGGGAGTGGCGGCAGGCGCTGGTCCGGCGTGCCGACTTCGACCGATTTCTGTTCGGCCCCCAGGATGTGATCGTCGCGGTCGGGCAGGACGGGCTCGTCGCCAACGTCGCCAAGTATCTGGATGGGCAGCCGGTGCTGGGCATCAATCCCGCGCCCGACCTGTACGACGGCGTGCTGGTGCGCGTGCCGCTCGACCGGCTGTCGCGGGCGCTTCAGGGCGAGGCGCAAGTCGAGGCGCGGACGATGGTCGAGGCGCGGCTCGATACCGGCGAGCGGTTACTGTCGCTCAACGAGATCTTCGTCGGGCACCGCAGCCACCAGTCGGCACGCTACCGGATCGCGGTCGGCGACACGGCCGAAGACCAGTCGTCGAGCGGGCTGATCGTGGCGAGCGGCACCGGCGCGACCGGCTGGGCGCAGTCGATCATGCTGGCGACGGGTGCGAGCATCGTGCTGGCGCCGATGGAGCGGGCGATCGGCTATTTCGTCCGCGAGCCCTTCCCCAGCGTTGCCACAGGCACGACGCTGCGGTCGGGCAAGTTAACGGGCACTGCGCTGGCGGTGACCTCGCGGATGAACGACGGCGGGGTGATCTTCGCCGACGGCATCGAGCAGGACTTCCTGCTCTTCGGCTGGGGCGCGACGGTTAACCTGGCGCCTGCCGACCGCACCCTCCGGCTGGTCACTGCCTAGACAAGTTGCATAACCAGACCTAGACTGCGGACAAGCGGCAGGGAGAACGCGCGTGGTCTATATCCTCGGGGGATGGCAGAGCGATTTTTCGCTCAACTGGACGCGCGAGGGGCTCGATATCGCGGGTGCGTTCACCGAAGCGATGAACGAGGGGCTGGCCGCGACGGGGCTCGAACCCAGGGACATCGAGAGCGGCCATGTCGGCAATTTCGTCGGTGAGCTGTTCGCAGGCCAGGGGCTGCTCGGCGGCTTCTTCGGGCTTGTGCATCCCGATCTCGACGGCCTGCCGACGGCGCGGCACGAGGCGGCATGCGCGAGCGGCAGTGTCGCGATCCTGGCGGCGACGGCGGAGATCGAGGCCGGGCGCTACGACCTCGCGTGCGTGCTCGGCATCGAGCAGATGCGCAACGTGCCTGGGCAGACCGCGGCGGAACACCTCGGCGCGGCGGCGTGGACGGGGTACGAGTTCGCCGACGCGACCTACGTGTGGCCGCGCGCCTTCTCCGACCTGGCGGAGGAATACGACACGCGCCACGGGCTGAAATACGAGCATCTGATGCGCATCGCCGAGATCAATTTCGGCAACGCCAAGCGCAACCCGAATTCGCAGACGCGCAAATATGCGTTCAGCGACAAGAGCTTCACCGCCTGCGACGAGGCCAATCCGGTGGTCGAGGGGCGGACGCGCAAGATGGACTGCGGTCAGGTGACCGACGGCGCGAGCGTCGTCTTCCTCGCCTCCGACAAGCGCGCCGCCGAATATGCTGCGAAGCGCGGCATCCCGCTGTCGAGCCTGTCGCGGATTAGCGGCTGGGGGCATCGCTCGGCACCGATCGGCTACAAGCAGAAGGTCCGCGCCAGCGCCGGGCAGCCGTACGTCTTTCCACAGGTCCGCCGCGCCATCGAGGATGCCCGCGCACGTGCCGGCATCGACCTTGCCAGCATCGACGCGGTCGAGACGCACGACTGCTTCACCGCGACCGAGTACATGGCGATCGATCACCTCGGCCTGACCGCCCCCGGCGAAAGCTGGAAGGCGATCGAGGAGGGGGTCATCGAGATGGGCGGCGCGTGCCCGATCAACCCCTCGGGCGGGCTGATCGGCCTGGGCCACCCCGTCGGCGCGACGGGGGTGCGCATGCTGCTCGACGCGCATAAGCAGGTGACAGGCACCGCGGGCGACTATCAGGTCGAGGGTGCCGAGCGCGTCCAGACGCTCAACATCGGCGGTTCGACGACGACCACGGTCAGCTTCATCGTCGAGCGCGCCGCGGCGTGATCGCGCGCCGTGTCGTGCTCGCCATCCCCGGGCTCGCCGCCCTCCAGCCTGCCTTTGCAAGGACCCGCCGCATGACCCGCATGGAACAGTTTCAAGCCGTGATTGACGGCTGGAAGCGCAAGGACGTCGACTTCGTGCTGTCGCAGATGACCGACGATGTCGTCTGGCACTACGCCGCAGCGATCGCACCGCCCGCGGTCGGCAAGGACGCCGCGCTGAAGTTCATCACCGCGTTCGGCGCCGGCATCGGCGAGGTGCGCTGGCGCATCTTCCACCATGCCGAGGTCGGCGACCGGCTGTTCGTCGAAGGCGTCGACGAATATACGACGGCCGCCGGCGTCGACATCGCGGCGCCCTATGCCGGGGTCATCGAGTTCCGCGGCGACAAGATCAGCGGCTGGCGCGACTATGTCGACCGCGGCGTCATCGAGGCGCAGAAGGCCGGCGGCGGCTGGACGGCGCAGGTCAAGCAGCTGATCGGGCGTCCGGCACAGTGAGCAGCGGCATGGCGGACGACTGGCGGTCCGCCCCGTTCCGGCCGGCGCAGTTCATGTCGGTCGATCTCGACCTGCGCGAGGATGCCGACGGCACGATCCGGCTGCGCAGCAACCACCCGCTTGAAGCGATCGACGCCAATCTGGCGCGCTCGTTCCTGAAGATGGCAGCGGCGAAGGGCGACGCCCCGGCGCTCGCCGAGCGCGGGCCCGACGGGGCTTGGGCGTACACGAGCTTCGCCGAGCTCGCCGCTCAGGTGCAGGCGGCGGCGCAGTGGCTGCTCGACACGCTGCCGCGCGGCAGCGTGCTCGTCGTCATGGCGGAGAACAGCGTCGCGGTCGCAGCGCTCGGCTTCGCGGCGTTCGCGACCGGCACGATCCTGTGTCCGGTCAGCCCGGCCTACGGCGTCGCGGGCGGCGACCATGCGCGGTTGCGGCATGTCTTCGCCAAGACGCGGCCCGCGGCGATCTTCGCCGACCCGAACCCGAAATACGCGGCCGCCCTGGAGGCGATCGGCAGCACGGCGATCGTGATCTCGCGCGACCCCGCACCGTTCGGCGACGCGGTGGCGCTCGCCGATGTCCTCGCAACGACGCCGACCGCTGCTGTCGCCGACGCCATCGCGGCGATCGATACCGACGCCCCCGCCAGCTACATGATGACCTCCGGGTCGACCGGCCTGCCCAAGGTCGTCGAGCAGTCGCTAAGCGCGCTCGCCTCCAACACCGCGCAGGGCATCGGGCTGATCGGCCGCGCGGCGGGGTGGGACGAGACGATGCTCGACTGGCTGCCGTGGCATCACGCCGCGGGCGCCTCGGTGCTGCGCGCCGGGTTGCTGCTTGGCGGCACGCTCCACATCGACGCCGGCAAGCCCGCGCCGGGGCTGTTCGCCACCTCGATCGCCAATCTGCGCGAGCTGAGCGTGCCGTACTTCAACAACGTGCCGCTGGGTTACGCGATGCTCGTCGACGCAATGGACGCCGATACGCAGCTGCGCGACACCTTCTTCGCGAAGATGCGCCTGATGCTCTACGGCGGCGCGGGGCTGCCGCAGCACGTTTATGACCGGCTGCAGGCGCACGCCGTCGCCGCGACCGGGCACCGCGTCCACATGACGACGGGGTACGGCATGACCGAGACGGTATCGGGGTGCTGCGCGATCCATTTCGAGACCGACAAGGTCGGCATCGGGCTGCCGGGGCCCGGTGTCGAATTGAAGCTCGTCCCCAACGGCGCGCGCTACGAGGTGCGGATGCGCGGGCCGATGCTGATGCGGTCGTACCTCGACGAGCCCGACAAGACCGCGTCGGTGTTCGACGAGGAGGGCTATTACCGCACCGGCGACATGGCGGTGTTCCACGACCGCGCGGCGCCCGAACAGGGCCTCGCCTTCGCGGGCCGCATGGCGGAGGAGTTCAAGCTCAGCAATGGCACCTGGGTCTATGGCGGGCAGCTGCGCGAGGCGCTGCTCAAGGCGCTGGCGCCGCTCGTCGCCGAGCTCGTCGTCGCGGACGACAGCCGGCCGTTCCTGACGCTACTAGCGTGGCCGAAGCAGGGTGCGCCCGACGACGCGTTCGACCAGATCGTCGAACGTTTGCGCGAGTTCAACGCGACCCAGCGCGGTGCCTCGGCGACGGTGCGCCGCGTGGCGCTGTTCGACCGGCCGCCCGCCGCCGACGCTAACGAGATTTCGGACAAGGGCACGATC
This sequence comes from Glacieibacterium frigidum, assembly GCF_007097155.1. Classification (GTDB taxonomy): domain Bacteria; phylum Pseudomonadota; class Alphaproteobacteria; order Sphingomonadales; family Sphingomonadaceae; genus Glacieibacterium; species Glacieibacterium frigidum. Next base: position 115,558 of record NZ_VJWA01000002.1, on the reverse strand, counting down.
AACCGCCGCGCGGTGCTCGATAACCGCAGCGATCTGGTCGACGCGCTGTACGCGGAGCCGCCGGAGGCGGGCGTCCGCGAAATCTAGGGGGATGACATGAACGCCGCGACCTTGCTCGCCATCAACGCGCTGATCCTCGTCGGCTGCTTCGTCCTGCTCTGGGCGATCTGCTTGAAGACGCGCGACGTGACGCCGGTCGACAGCTTCTGGGCGTTCGGCATGGTCATCATGGGGCTGACGAGCTTCGCGCTCACCGACGGGCTGTACGAGCGCAAGCTGCTGCTGCTCGGCCTGTGCGCGCTGTGGGGGGTGCGGCTGGGCAGCTATATGGTCTGGCGCTGGCGCAGCCACGGCAGCGACCGGCGCTATGTCGCGCTGCTCGGCAAGGCCGAGGCGAAGAAGGGCTGGGGCTTCGGCAAGGCGTCGGCGCTGCTGGTCTTCGCGACGCAGGCGCCGCTGCTGTTCATCGTCTGCCTGCCCGTCCAGCTGGGGCAGGTCGCGGCCGGTCCGCCGCTGGGCGCGCTGGCGGTTGCCGGTGCAGCGCTCGCGCTGTTCGGCGTGGCGTTCGAGAGCATCGGCGACGCGCAGCTGGTGGCGTTCAAGCGCAACCCCGCCAACGCCGGCAAGGTGATGCAGTCGGGCCTGTGGCGCTTCACCCGCCACCCGAACTACTTCGGCGATGCCTGCGCGTGGTGGGGCATCTACCTCGTCGCTGCCGAGACCGCGCCCGGGGTCTGGTCGTTCATCGGCCCGGCGCTGCTGACCTGGACCCTGATGAAATGGTCGGGCGCACCGACGGTCGAGAACAAGATGCGCAAGCAGAAGCCCGAGTACGCCGAGTATATGCGCCGCACCTCGGGCTTCGTGCCGATGCCGCCGCGGGCCTAGCGCCCGAACGACCGCAGCTGCGCGCCCTTCGCCGAGTCGAGATATTCGTCGAGGCGGGTGATCAGCCCGTTCTCCATCTTCACGACCACGCACGCGTCCATCGCCCATCTCGTGCCGTCGGGAAGCGTCGCCGACAGGATGTGCTGCTGGACGAAGCCGTCCTTCAGCGCCTCGACGCGCTGCACGTGATAGTGGCGGTCGGGCAGGGTGCGGATGAACCAGTTGAGCACCTTGATATTGTCGTCGATCGTCTGCTCGATGCCGTCGGTGTTGTGCCAGATCTTGGCATCGGGGGCGTAGCAGGCGCGCATCGCCTCGGCGTCGCCGGCCTGGATGTGCGCGACGAAGCGCTTGGCGAAGTCGAGGATTTCCTGCTCGGTCATGTCCGTCTCCTGTCGGAAAGGCGTGCGAACGCAGCATCGTAGCCGCGCTCGAGTTCGTCGACGATTGCCGCGACCGGTTCCTCCGCCGTGACGGCGTGCAGGCCCTGTCCCGCCGCCCACAGGTCGCGCCACTTCGCGGTCGGCTCGCCGCCATAGTTGCGGGGCGGCGCTGCACCCAGGTTGCCGACGTCGTACCCCGCGGCGGTCAGCGAGGGCTTCAGCCACGACGCGGCGGTGCCGGTAATCGCCGGGCTGACGACCAGATCCTCGGCACCCGCGGCGATGACCATCGCCTTGTAGGCGTCGCTCGCCATGCTCTCGCGCGCGGCGAGGAAGCGCGTGCCCATGTAGACGAGGTCCGCGCCGGCCGCGACCGAGCCCGCCACCGCGCCGCCGTCGGCGATGCCCCCGCCGACGCAGACAATCCCGTCGAAGAAGCTGCGCAGCACCGACACGAAGGCGAAGGGCGACAGGCTGCCGGTGTGTCCGCCTGCGCCGCTCGCGACCGCGACGAGGCCGTCGGCACCGGCCGCCGCCGCCTTGCGCCCGAGCGCCTCGGTCGTCACGTCGGCAAGGACGAGCCCGCCATAGGCATGCACCGCGGCGATCGCCGGCGCCGGGCTGCCGAGCGCCGTGATGACCACAGGCGGGCGATGCTTGGCGACGAGCGCGAGGTCGTCCGCCAGCCGCGCGTTCGACGAGTGGGTGACGAGGTTCGCCGCCCACAGGCCGGGCGCGCCGGCGGTCTCGGCGACGATCCGCGTCATCCACGCGTCGAGCTCTTCGGCCGTGCGACAGTTGGGCGTCGGGAACGACCCGACGATGCCGGCGCGCGCCGCGGCGATGACGATGTCGGGGCCCGACACGAGGAACATCGGTGCCGCGACGACGGGCAGGCGAAGCCTAGCGAGCAGCGCGCTCACCGCAGCCGCTCCACGATCATCGCCGCGCCGACCCCGTTCGCGCCGGTGACGACGACCATGCCTAGCGTGCCGTCCGCCGCATCCAGCGCGTCGAGCAGGGTCGACAACAGGATCGCCCCCGTCGCGCCCATCGGGTGGCCCTTGGCGAGGTGCCCGCCCGAGACATTGACGCGGTCCGGATCGACCGGACAGTCGCGCATGAATTTGGCGATGGTCACCGCGAAAGCCTCCATGAACTCGATGCGGTCGAGGTCGCGCAATCCCAGCTCGGCGCGCGCCAGCGCGCGGTTCATCGCGGTGAAGCCCGCGGTGAGCGAGTCGCGCGGGTCGCCGCCGGCTTCCGCATAGGCGAGGATGCGCGCCCGCGCCCCCTCGCCGTTGCGGCCGATCAGCGCGAGGCCGGCGCCGTCGGTCATCGGCGGCGCGTGCGCGACGGTGTGGCGATGTTCGATCGTCGCGCCGCCGAGCGCCTCGACATAGCCGGCGGCCATCGCGGCGAAGGCGGGCGGCATCTTGGCGAGCGCTTCGGGCGTGGTTGCGCGCGGCGCTTCCTCGCGGTCCAGCCCGCCGATCGCGATGCGCGATGCGATCAGCGCGGGCGTGTCCTCGGCAGCGGCAGCCCGCGCCTGCGAGGTCGCGGCAACCCGGTCGAGCGCCTCGCGGTCGATCCGTTCCTTGACTGCGAGCAGGTCGGCGGCGACCGCGACGGGGATGTAGCGCCGCCGCGGTGCGAAGTCGGTCGCCTCGTAATAGTCAGCCTTGTCGGCCATGAACGGCACGCGCGACATCATCTCGACACCGCCCGCTAGCGCCCGGTCGATCTGCCCCGCCGCGACTGCCGCTGCCGCCTGGCCGATCGCGCTCAGCCCCGACGCGCAATAATTGTTGAGGCTGTGCGGCGCGACGCGGTCGGGCAGGCCGCACGCCAGCTTGGCGACCATGCCGATATGCCCGCCCTGCGCGCCGATCTGCCCGACGCAGCCCAATGTCAGCTGGTCGACCGCGCGCGGGTCGTTGCCGCGCGCGCCGATCGCCGCCGCGAGATGAGCCACGAGGCCGTGCGGCGTCTCCTGTGCCAGTCCGCCGTCGGGCCGTGCCTTGCCGCGCGGGGTACGCACGGCGTCGAAGATGAGGACGTTCATGCGGCTTTCCACGCGGCGGGCGGGTGATAGGCGAACAGGCCGGGCGGCGCTGCGATGACATCGGGAATGGCGCGCATCGCCACCGCGATCACCGCGTCGGTCAGCGCGCGCGACGGCGGAGCGGCAGGGTCGCGCTCCGAAATGTCCATAGTCATGCGGATCGTCGGGCGGCCGTCGATGACGATGTTCCAGTGCCCGAGCCGGTCGGGGCCGTGCAGCCCAGTGTCGGCGGTCCACAGGATCGACAGCAGCAGCTCGGGGCCCGCGGCGGTGCTTGCCGTCCATCGCCATTCGGTCGCGGCGACCTGGCCGGCGGCGATCGTGCCCGCGCCGATGGTGATCGGCTTGGGCGCCAGCGTCAGGCGGTGGTCGGCGACGATGCCGGTGACGTGGCTGCCCAAATTGGCCGCCGCGAAGTGCAGCACCTCCGAGAACAGCGTGCCGTACAGCGTCGCGAGCGGCCCCTCGCGGATGTCGGCGACTGACGGATCGCTGCCGAAGCCCATCAGCCCGAAGACGAATTCGGGCGACGTCATCGCCGAAGCGTCGACGGTCTCGAAGACCGAGACGCGGTCGAGGTCCTGGCACATCGCCGTCGCCGCCAGCGCGATGCGCTCGACGACCAGCCCCGGGTTGATGCCGACGCCCGCCAGGGTCACGCCGCCAGCCACCGCCGCATCGTGCAGCCGCGCGACATAGTCGGGCCCGTGCGCCTGCGGCCAATGAAAGCCCGCGGTCGACACGACATTCTTGCCCGACCGCAGCAGCGCCACGACATCGTCGACGAGCGCGTCGTAGGGGAGGGTGATGCGCGGTGTGTGGAGCACGACATCGGCGTCGAGCGCGAGGATCGCCGCGCGGTCGTTGGTCGCCAGCACGCCCGTCGCGGGCCGCCGCGCCAGCTCGCCCGCGTCGCGCCCGGCCTTGGCCGCGCCATAGACGTAGACGCCTGCCAGTTCATGCGCGGGATCGTCGAGGATGCGGCGCAACGCCGTCCGCCCCATCGATCCGGTCGCCCATTGCACGACGCGCGCCATCGGTGTCCTGTCCCCCCGTTTTGGCGACGCTAGCCAACTTGCCGGGACGTGTCAGTATAATTATGAAAGTTACACCGAGAGGACGACCTGCATGTTTCTGACCCCTGCCGACCGCGTGCGAGACTATGAGGCACGCGGCCTGTGGGCGGGCGAGAGCGTCGATGCGATGCTGCGCCGCGCGGTCGCTGCGGGCGGTGACGCCGAGACGCTGATCGACCCCGTCAACCGCCGCGATCTCGACGGAAAGAAGCCCGAACGGCTGAGCTGGCGCGCCGTCGATGCGCGCGTCGATGCGCTGGCGGCGGCGCTTCTCGACCACGGGTTGCGAAAGGACGACATCGTCGTCTCTCAGCTGCCCAACACGGTGGACGCGGTGCTGCTCTTCCTCGCCTGCGCGCGCCTCGGGCTGATCCTGTCCCCGGTCGTCATGCAGTATCGCACACACGAACTCGCGCACGTCGTCGAGCGCACCGCGCCGCGCGCTTTCGTCACCGTGCCGCGTTTCGGCGGCTTCGACCATGCGGCGCTGGCGGGCACGCTGGGCGTGCCCGTCCTGCTGTTCGACGACCTGCACGGCGGCGACCCCGCGGCGGTCGCGGCGTACACGGCGGCCAACCCCACGGTCGGGGCCGAGGTGCTGACGATCTGCTGGACCTCGGGGACCGAGGCACGGCCCAAGGGCGTGCCGCGCGACCACAACCACTGGACGCTGAACGGCGATCTGGTCGCGCAGGCGACCGGCATGCTGCCGGGCGACACGCTGCTCAACCCGTTTCCGCTGGTCAACATCGGGTCGATCGGCGGGCTCGTCATGCCGTGGCTGGCGCTGCCGGCGAAGAAGCTCGTCCTCCACCACCCCTTCGACCTCGGCATCTTCCTGCGGCAGATTGCGGGCGAGGGCGTCAGCTACACGATCGCGCCGCCCGCGGTGCTGACGGCCCTGCTCAAGCAACCGGCGCTCCTCGCCAGTGTCGACATCAGTTCGATGCGCGCCATCGGCTCGGGCTCGGCACCGCTGTCGCCGTGGCTGATAGGCGGGTGGAAGGAGCAGTATGGCATCGACATCGCCAACATCTTCGGGTCGAACGAGGGCGCGTCGCTGGTCTCGAGCGCCGTCGACGTCCCCGACACCGCCGACCGCGCGCGCTTCTTCCCGCGCTTCGGCGCCGAGGGGCAGGACTGGGGTGGCATCATCGGCCGCTCGCTGCGCACCCGGCTGGTCGGCGACGATGGCTCAGTGGTGACCGAGCCCGGCATCGCCGGCGAGATGCGGATCAGCGGTGCCACGACCTTTGGCGGCTACTGGCGCTCGCCCGAGCTGACTGCGACCGCCTTCGACGCCGACGGCTGGTTCCGCACCGGCGACCTGTTCGAGATCGCAGGCGACGGCGAGCTGTCGCGCTTCTATCGCTTCGTCGGCCGGTCGAAGGAGATCATCGTGCGTGGCGGCGTCAACATCTCGCCCGCCGAACTAGACGACCTGCTGGCGGGCATGCCGCAGGTCCGCGAGGCCGCCACCGTCGGCATCCCCGACGACGACCTGGGCGAGCGCATCGCCGTCGCCGTCGTCCCCCACGACGGCGCGACCCCGACCCTCGACGACGTCAAGGCGTGGCTGCGCGGCCAGGGGGTGGCGATCTTCAAATCCCCCGAACGGCTGGTCTGCGTCGACCGCCTGCCGCGCAATGCGATGAACAAGGTGGTGCGAGCGGACTTGCGCGAGATGGTGCTGGCGGCGCTTAGCGACCGGTCGTCAGTCCCTCGATCAGCTTGAGCGTCTGCTGACCCTCCGGCCTTCCCGGATTGATGATGCGGAAGTGATAGGGTTTGGCGGGCGTATAGACTTCGACCGTATCGCCCGTCGCCTTCGCCTTGGCGATATAGTCTGTCATGCCCTCGGCCAGCGCGGCGGGGACAAAGCCCTGCCGCATGCCGAGTGGCAGCCGCGCGCCCGGATCGACCTCGGCATAGCGACGCGGAAACTGCGCGGGAGTACCGCCGATCAAGGGCACGATGACGGGTTCGTTGCACTCCTCCTTGTCGCGCCCGACGAAAGGTGCCAGCGCGGCCGGCCCGTCGATCACGATGACCGCCGCCGGCTTGAACGGATTGCCCCCCCTGATTTCGCTGTCCGCGGGAAGCCGGGACCGCGACGCAGCCCAGAGCGCGAAATGTGCCCCCGACGAGTGGCCGACGAACGAGACGCGGCTGAGGTCGACCGGATATTTCCGGGCGATGTCGCGGACCATGTCGGCACCCTTGGCGATATCGAGGTAGGTGTTCGGCCAGCCGGCTCCGGCATCGCCCAGTTTCCGGTACTCGACATTGAGCGTGGCGATGCCGCGCTTAGTGAGGGCGTCGGCTACCGGCGCGATTCCGCCCTTATCGTCGATCTTCGTCAGGAAGCAGCCACCATGAAAGACGACAGCCAGCGGAAACGGCCCTTTGCCGGCGGGCATCCGCAGATCGGCGACCTGCATCGGCGACGAGCCGTAGCGGATCTGCGCGGTCGGCTCGCTAACCGGCAGCCGATGCAGCGCGGGCGGCCCATTGGTCTGCCAACTGTACATGAACATCGCGAACGGATAGGCGGCGAACAGCGCTGCGCCGATGCCGGCGATCAACGCCCCCCACGCCAAGCGCTTAGTCACAGGCTTCATCAGTCATCCCCCCGGCTGTAGGAACACGGGTAAGGGCTCGGTGCGAGACCCACAAGGCCTGGGCTGGCGTTGCGCCAGTAACGATCGAGAATTCGGCATGGTCATCGCCGTCGCCGTCGCCGACACGACAGAGGGTACCCATTGCCCGACAACTTCGCGTGTGCTGGTAGATCGTCGCATGCAAACCCGCGTCACGGTCATCAGCGATACGCACTGGCGGCATGACGATATCGCCCTGCCCGCCGGCGATCTGCTGATCCATTGCGGCGACATGTTCAATCTCTCGACCCGGGCGCCGCAACAGGTCCGGGCGATGGACGAATGGTTCGGGCGGCAGAAGTTCGAGCGCATCCTCTGCACGGGCGGCAATCACGATCGCCTGCTCGAGGCCGAACTGACGCGGGGCGCGCAGCCGTTCCGGAACGCGCAGTTCGTGATGGACGAGATCGTCGAGTATCGCGGGCTCAGGATTTTCGGCGCGCCGTGGGTCCCGGAACTGCGGACCCATGCCTTCTACCGCGACCGGTCGAGTCTCGCCGATGCCTGGGCGCGGGTGCCGTCCGGGATCGACATCCTGATCACTCACACCCCGCCGAGGGGCGTTCTCGACACGTCCAGCCGGGGCCGGTCGCTGGGCTGCGAAGCCCTCGCCGGCGAGTTGCAGCGCATCGCGCCGCGCGTCCATTGCTTCGGCCATGTCCACGCGGGTGCCGGCCGTCGGCAGGTTGGCGGAACGCTCTTCATCAACGCGGCGTCCTACGACGGCGACACCGGCGCCATGCGGCCTGCTGCGATCTTCACCCTGTCGTCCGGCACCGGGGCTCAGCCCATGTCGTGGGCATCACGACTGGCGCGACGCTGGCTGCCCGCCCGCCCGCGATAGTACGCCCGTTCTAGGCCGCAGCCTGCAAGGCCGCGATCTTCGCCGCGCGCGCCGCCGCCAGCACGGGGCGGTCGACCCAATGCGCGTGGGTGCCGCTGGAGATCTTGTGGGGCAGGGCGATGCGGCAGACCGGGCCGTCGGCGAAGCGCTTGGCGTCGATCAGGATGCACTCCGACGTGCCGCGATTCTCGTCGATGATGAAGCTGACGATATAGCCGTCGTCCTCGTCGGTCGCGCCGATGCGCGGTGCGAAAGGGGCTTCGGAGGCGTAGCGGCCCTGGTTCAGCCGGACCTCGATCGCCTCGCCGGTGTCGAGGTCGTGCTTGACGAAGCCTTCGAACAGGAACCAGCCGGGCTTGGCCAGCGTCGAATAGACGTAGCGGTATTTCCGCCCCGAGAACTTCTGATTGATCATCCCGAACTCGACCGTGCGGTCGTCGAGCCGCTCCTCCTTCGTCGTCCCGTCCGCCAGGTTGAAGCGCCAGCGGTGCAGCCGCGTTTCCATGCTGTGCTGGTCGAGATAGGCCATCAGGTGCCCGTGCGCGCCGGCGTCGGCGAGGGGCTTGGGCGTCGGGTTGGTCTGGAAATAGCCGTCGACGACGACCTCGTCGCCTTCCTCGTATGCGTTCAAGAAATGCAGCACATAGGTCGGTGCCGCCTCGAACCAGCGAATGTCCTCGGTCCTGCCGTGACGCGGCACGAGGGCGAAGCGGGCGGGGACGTCCTCGTGCAGGCGCACCGCGTGGACGTTGCGATTCTTCAGCAGTTCCTGATCCCAGAACACCGGCAGGTCGTTGAGAATCGACCAGTTCTGGCTGAAGATCATGTCGTGCGGCAGGCGCGGCCCCGGCAGCGGCACGGGGATATAGTTGGTCAGCTTGCCCGCCGCGTCGACGACGCCGTAGTGCATGTAGGGCGCGTGCTTCGAATAGTTGAAGAACATCAGCTCGCCGGTCGCCTCGTCGACCTTGGGGTGCGCCGAGATGCCGTCCAAGGGCACCCAGGGCGCGACGCCCTCGCTCTCGAGCGTCTCGGGGTCGAGGACATAGCCCTCGCCGCACTGGTAGAAGGTGGCGATCGCCTTGCCGGCGTGGACGACGACGTCGGTCGAGGCGGTGTCCTTGAGCCCGCCGTGCGCTCCGAAACCGGGGCGCTTCGAGACGTTCGGCCCGTCCATCAGCCCGCCCCACAGCGCGGCCCCGGCGATCTGCTCGGCCTCGAAGCCGCGGGTGCGGATGAAGCGGTTGCGGTAGGTCGCGACGCCGTCCTTGAAGCTGATCTGGTGGATCATGCCGTCGCCGTCGAACGGGTGGTGGCGGCCGAGCGGCTGGTGGACCTGGTTCTCGGTATTGCGCAGATAGATGCCGTCGATGTCTGTCGGGATTGTCCCCTCGATGACGTCGAGGTCGACGGCGTTCACTTCCTCGAACAACGGCGTCCACGCGCCGGTCAGATAGGGGTGATTGCTCGGCTGGAGCGTCGATTTGATCGGCGGAAGCTTCTCGACTTGCATGGTCACGATGTTCACCGGTTCAGCGATTGACGCACACGTAAAGGAGAGGGTCCGGTTGCGCAAGCGTGGCAGCAGCACGGTTGACGCGTCATCGATACGGCTGCACAACCGGCTTTCATAAAGATACTTGGGGAGCGCGTGCGATGATCTCGAAGCACTGGACGATCGCGGCGGCGCTGCTGGTCGCGCTGCCCGCCGCCATCGCGGCCAAGGATAGCACAAAACCGAAGGAAAGCGCTGTGGCACAGGATCCGAATGTCGCCGTCGTGATGGAAATGATCGCCGCGTGGGATGCGCGCGACGGCGACAAGATCGCCGACATGTTCACCGAGGACGGCGTGCTCCACTCGATGATGATCGCGCCGATCAAGGGCCGCGAGGCGATCCGCCCGCGCATGAAGTTCCTGGTCGACAACGCCAGCCACATGAAGATCACGCCGCGCACCATCGCGGTGACGGGCAACACGGTGTTCCTGGAGCGCACCGACAGCTTCACCTTCAAGGGACACAAGGGGTCGGTGCCGGTGGTCGGCGTTCTCGAGATTCGCGACGGCAAGGTCGCCGAGTGGCGCGAATATTACGACCGCAAGGAGCTGCTCGAGGCGATGGGCGTCAAGGGGGACTTCTGACCGTCGCCGCCGCCACGGGCGCCCCGCCGCAGGCGGTGACGCAGCCACGGCCGCTGGTGGCGTGGGGTATCGTCGCGGCGCTGTTCGTCGCGTATATCGTCTCGTTCGTCGACCGGATGATCATCGGGCTGTTGGTCGACGGCATCAAGGCCGACCTGAAGATCAGCGATACCGAGGTCAGCCTGCTGCAGGGCCTGGCGTTCGCGGCGTTCTTCACGATTGCGGCGATCCCGCTCGGGCGGCTCGTCGACCGCGTCCACCGGCCCCGCGCCGTCGCGGCCGGCATCGCGGTGTGGAGCGCGATGACCATCGCCTGCGGGCTGGTGTCGAGCTTCGCCGGGCTGTTCATCGCGCGCATGGGTGTCGGCGTGGGCGAGGCGGTGCTGTCGCCCGCCGCCTATTCGATCATCTCCGACAGCTTCGACCGGCGCAAGCTGGGGCTGGCGATGGGCGTTTTCGGCCTGGGCTCGGCGGTCGGCGCGGGGCTGGCGCTGATGATCGGCGGCGCGGTGGTGTCGATGGTCGCCGGTGCCGAGACGCTGACCCTGCCGCTGTTCGGCACGGTGCGGCCGTGGCAGGCGGCGTTCATCATCGCCGGGCTGCCGGGGCTGGTGGTGGCGCTCGTCTTCCTGTTCATCCCCGACCCGCGCCACAGCAGCGGGCAGCGCCCGGCGGCGGCGGCGATCTCCGAGGTATCGGGGCATCTGAAGCGCCATGCCGGGTTCTTCTGGTCGGTGTTCCTGGGCGTCGCGGCGGTCAACCTCGCGGTGCTCGGTACGGTATCGTGGCTGCCCGCGATGCTGCGGCGGGGGTTCGAGTTGCCGCTGGCACAGGCTGGCTATCTGTCGGGCAGCGTGCTGATCGCGGGCGGGCTGATCGGCATGATCGGCTACGGCGCGGCGATGGACCGGATCGGCGGCGGTACGCCGGCTGCTCGGATGCGCTTCTGCGGCTGGGCGACGGGGATCGCGACGACGGCGGGCCTGGCGTTCCCGCTGGTCGACTCACTGTGGCTGATGGCGATCGGCTTCGTCGCCTTTTTCTCGGCTGCCGCGGGCGTGGTCAGCGCGGCACCGGCGGTGCTGCAGCAGCTGTCGCCGGGCAACATGCGCGCCACCGTCGCGGCGGTGTACGTCTTCGTCATCAACCTCGTCGGCATCGGCTTCGGCCCCAGCGTCACCGCTGGCTTGGGCGACTGGCTGTTCCCCGGCGGCGACGGCATCCGCTATGCGATGGCGATCGTCGCGCCCGCGGGCTATGCGGTCGGCGCGGTCATGTTCTTCATCGCCGCCCGCCACGCCGCGCGCGCCGAGGCCGGGCACGGAGCATCTACCATTACGATCTGAGCGGCCTATGCTGCAGCGCACATGCAACCACAGAATCTGATCCGGACCTGCTCGATCTGGCGCGCTCTCGAGATCGTCGGGGATACGCCGACGCTGCTGATCCTCGAGGCGAGCTGGCTCGGCGCGCGGCGCTTCGAGGAACTGCGCACCCGCACCGGCCTGCTCAAGGCGCTGCTGTCGGATCGGCTGAAGCGCCTCGTCGTAGCCGGACTGTTCGAGAAGCGGCCCTATTGCGAGGCGCCGCCGCGCTTCGCCTATGTCCTGACCGAGAAGGGGCGCGACGTTTACTGGACGTCGCTGATGATGCTGGCGTGGGAGCTGAAGTGGGGCGGCGACACCAGCAAGATCGCGGTCGAGCTGACTCACAAGCCGTGCGGCAAGCGCTTTGTGCCCGAACCCGCGTGCGGCGCTTGCCGGGCGACGATCGATGCGACGCAGGTCGACTGGGCCGAAGGCCCGGGGGTGGGCTGGATGGCGCCGCTGTACAGCCGGCGGCGGCAGCAGCGCGAATCGAGCGGCGGCGCGACCTCGCTGTTCGACCAGGCGGCGCAACTGATGGGCGACCGCTGGTCCAGCCTGATCATGCGGTCGATCTTCACCGGCGTGACGCGCTTCGACGAGATCCGCGCCGACACCGCGATCGCCACCAATATCCTGGCGGAGCGGCTGCAATGGCTGCAGTCGGTCGGCGTCATCCGCCAGCGCATCTACGCGACCGCGCCGCCACGGCAGGAGTATCGCCTGACGCGAAAGGGGGTCGAATATTACCCCGTCCTGCTGATGCTGCTGCGCTGGGGCGACAAATATTACGTGTCACCGGAGGGGCCGCCGCTGGTGCTGTCGCACAAGGTGTGCGGGGCGCGCCTCGACGCGCAGGTCGTGTGTTCGGAGTGCCGCCAGACGGTCGAGCCGCAGGACGTCAGCTTCACCATCCACGAGCGCGTGCCGGTCCCCGAACTGATCGCGGTTTAGGCTTTCATTGTCATACCGACCCGGCTAGATTTCGACGATGACGAGCCCAAGCCGCGCCGCGATCGTCACCGGGGCCGGTAACGGACTGGGTGCCGCCTTCGCCGAGGCGCTGGCCGCGGCCGGGGTCGCCGTCGTCGTCAATAATCGCATGCATTCCGACCGACCGCATTCGGCGCTCGCGATCATCGAACGGATCGAGGCGCGGGGCGGGGTCGCCGTAGTCGACGGTCATGCCGTCGATGCCGAGGGGGCTGCCGACGCGCTGGTCGGGGCCGCGCTCGCGGCGTTCGGGCGGCTCGACGTTCTCGTACTTAACGCCGGGATCGCCGGGCCGCCGATGAAGGTCGGCACGGGCGACACCGGGGTCGCCGAGGTCATGGCGACCAACTTCTTCGCCAACGTCCGCCTGGTCGAGGCGGCGCTGCCGCATCTGCTGGCGAGTCCCGCGGGGCGCATCGTCTTCGTCTCGTCGACAGGCGGCCTGCACGGGGTGCGCGGGCGCGCGGCCTATGCGGCGTCGAAGGGCGCGGTCAACGGCTGGGCGTTGAGCCTCGCCGACGAGCTTCGCCGCACGTCCGTTCGGGTCAACGTCATCGCGCCTTATGCCGCGACCAACATGACCGCGCAGCCCGGCCGCGCCGCCGATCCGCGGCTGGCGCCCGAGGGAGCCGCCGCCGCGCTGACGTGGTTGTGCGATCCCGCGACCGACCGCACCGGCGAAATCTGGGTGGCGGGCGCCGGCCATGTGCGGGCCGCGCGCGCGATGGAGAGCCGCGCCGCGCCGGCGGCCGAAATAGCGGCGCGCGCCGATGAATTGGCGGCGATGCCCGAGGCCAGATCGTATCTTGGCGGCGAAGCTGCCTTCGCCGATTTCTACGACGAGACAACAAGGGGAGCGACATGAAGATCGAGGGCTGCACCGCGCTGGTGACCGGGGGAAACCGCGGTATCGGGCAAGGCTTCGTCGAGGAACTGCTCGAGGCGGGGGCTGAGAAGATCTATGTCGCGGCGCGCACCCTCGCCGATGCAGAGGCTGCCGCGGCTGCCAACCCGCGCCTCGTCGGCATCGAGCTCGACGTGACCAAGCCCGACCAGGTCGCGGCGGCAGCGGCGCAGGCGACCGACGTCGACCTGTTGATCAACAACGCCGGGGCCTTCGTGAACACGACACTGCTCGGCGCGCCCGACGACGGCGCGATGCGGCAGGAGATCGAGACCAACTACCTCGGACCCGTCGCGATGATCCGCGCCTTTGCCCCGATCCTGAAGGCGAACGGCGGCGGCGCGGTGGTCAACGTGCTGTCGGCGGGCGGCATCGTCGCGGTCCCCAACATGGGCGGCTACAGCCCGTCGAAGTTCGCGATGCGCGCCGCCAGCGACTGCCTGCGTGCCGAACTCGCGCCGCAGGGCACGACCGTCCACGCGCTGATCGTCGGGTCGGTCGACACGCGCATGGCGGCGCACGTGACGTGGCAGGAGAAATCCTCGCCGCGTACCATCGGCAAGGCCGGGCTGACCGCGGTCACGCACAATATCGACGAGCACGACACCGACCCGCACTCGGTCTCGGTCCGCGCCTTCCTGGCGCGCGATCCGGCGACGCTCAAGAAGGCGATGGCCGCCGCGCTCAACCGGGTCGCGAAGTAATGCATGCCAACACGGTCGAGACGATGCTGGCGCGGCAGGACATCCACGACGTCATGATGCGCTATGCCCGCGGCATCGACCGCGGCGACGAAGCGCTGCTGCTCGGCTGCTACTGGGAGGATGCGATCGAGGTGCACGGCCCGGCGTACAATGGCCCGGCAGTGCCCTATCTGCGGGGAGCGGCGGCGCGAATGCTCGCGAACAAGCCGACGATGCAGCACTTCATCGGCAACGTGCATATCGACTTCGACGGCGCCGACACCGCGTGGGTCGAGAGCTATATCCTGACCTTCGCGCGCTTCCCCAAGGACGGCGAGCCGTGGGACACGCTGACCGGCGCGCGCAGCTTCGACAAGTTCGTGCGGCGCGGCGGGGAGTGGCGCATCCTGCACCGGCGCGCGGTGTTCGACTGGAACCGCGACCAGCCGTCGGCCGAAACCTGGTGCATGGGACTGTTCGACACCGCTCACCCCGACATGGTGATGGGTGCCAAGGGCCGCGACGACCTGACCTACGCCCGCGACTGACCTGCGACGGGCACGAAAAAGGGGGCCGGTCTCGCGACCGGCCCCCTGCTCGTGTCGAATGATCAGAACTTGATCGCCAGCTCCAGACCATAGGTCCGCGGGGCACCCAGTCGCGACGCCTCGTCACCGAAGAAGGCGATGACGTTGGCGCGATAGAGCTTGTTCGCCAGGTTGCGACCCCATGCCGAGACCGAGATGTTCTCGGTCGGCGAGATCGTCAGACGGCCGTCGAGGATGCCGTAAGGCTTTTCGTTGGCGATCGCCTCGGGCTGCCAGCTCAGCTTACCCTGCTTGTTATAGTTGATGTGCGCCGAGAAGCCGTTTTCCCACGCACCCAGGTTGGTCGTGAAGTCGGCGCCGATGTTCCACTGGTAACGTGGCGTGCGCTGCAGGAACTTGCCGTCATTGACGTTGCCGACCGAGTCGGTGAAGTCGATATATTTGGTATCGAGCGCGGTCAGGCCGCCATAGGCGCTGAGGCCCGTCGCGATCGCCACGGTCAGCTCGGCCTCGATACCCTTGATCTTGGCGTTCGCGGCGTTGTCGGTGATGTTGCACAGGCAGATCTGCGAAGTCTGCGTTACCTGCAGATTCTTGTACTTCATCGAGAAAGCGGCGACGTTGAGGCGCACGCGGCGGTTGAACGCCTCGATCTTGGCGCCCAGTTCGAAACTGTCGACCGTCTCCGGGTCATAGCTCGACATCGCGGCGTTGGCGTTGGCGGGATCGTCCTCGAAACCGCCGCCCTTGTAGCCGCTCGAATAGGTTCCGTAGACCAGGATATCGCGGTTGACCTTGAACTCGGCCGTAACCTGGGGCGTCAGCTGGCTCCAGCTGTCCTTGTAGTTGGCGGTGTAGCCGCCGCCTTCGGTGAAGGTCGCCGACAACGGCGAAGCGGGGACCGGGTCGTTCGGGCTGAACTTGTCACCGGTTTCCACCGCGAGACCGGTGACCGTGCCGCTCTTGCGGTCCTTGGTGTAGCGCAGGCCGCCGACGATGCGGAACTGCTCGGAGAAGCGGTAACCGAGCTGGCCGAAGATGGCGTAAGACTTGTTCTTGCCATTGTTGACCCATGCGGACTCGCCGTTGAGCGTCGGCAGCGCGGGCGTCAGGATTTCGAAGCTGATAGTGTCGTTCTTGCGGACCTTGTCGCGCTGGGCATAGACGCCGACGATCCAGTCGAAGCCCGTGTCGTCGACCTCGGGCGAGACGATCCGCAGTTCCTGCGACAGCTGGTTGATGCGCTCTCTCTCGCGCACCGGCGAGCGGAAGAGCAGCGGCACGCTGATGCCGTACTGGTTGCTCGGCCCGATGCCGGTCTGGTCGTACTGGCTATAGGCGCGGCCATTGCGGTAGCCGGTGATGCTGGTCAGCGTGCCGAAATCGCCGAGCCCCTTTTCGAGCTGCAGCGTGATGCCATAGGCGCGACGGTCGAGCTCCTGCGGCGTCGGCGCGACGTCGCCCTTGTAGGTGTTCCAGTCGGGCAGGCTCTCGCGCGGCGACAGGCTGCCGCGGATTGCCGCGACGCGGGCGCGGGCCTGGCTCCACGGGCCTGCACCAGCGCCCGGACCATCGACGACGACGGTGTGGAATCCGTTCGACTTATCCTTGGTATAATCCGCGATCAGGCGAGCCGAGAAGTCGCTGCCCTCGGGCTTGTACTGCAGCTGGCCGCGCATCTGGACGCTGTCGACATTGTCGAGATCGACGTTGTGCGCGATGTCCTGGTTGAAACCGTCGCGGTTGCGCACCTGAAAAGCGAAGCGACCGTTGAGCCCGTCGGCGATTGCGCCGGTGACATGGCCCTTGACCAGCTTCTCGTCGTAGTTGCCGTACGATGCGGTCAGGCTGCCGCCGTATTCGGCCTTGGGCAGCGCGCTGTAGATGCTGATCGCACCGCCGACGACGTTGCGGCCGAGCAGCACGCCCTGCGGCCCGCGGATCACCTCGACGCGGTCGATGTCGTACAGGTCGAAGTTGAACAGGCCCGAACGCCCGACATAGACGTCGTCGAAGAAGATGCCGATCGACTGGTCGGCGGTCGGCGAGTCGAGCCGGGTGTTGGTGATGCCGCGGACGTTGAATTCCTGGTCGAGCGGCGACAGCGCGGTGAACGACAGCGAGGTGGCGCGGCCCGCCAGATCCTCGAAGCTCAGCACGCGGTCCTGCTCGAGCGTTGCGCCGCCGAAAGCGCTGATCGCGGCGGCGGTGTCCTGCAGGTCGGTCGAGCGGCGCTGCGCGGTGACGACGATGTCGTCGAGCTGGGGACCGTCGCTCGCGGCCTCGGCCGGTGCTGCTGCGGCGGTTTCGGCCGGAGCGGCGGTTTGCGCCACGGCAGTGCTGCCGGCAACCAGAGCGATCGCCGAGACAGCGCAGTTCAACAGAATTCGCATGATCCATCCCCTCCCGCAGCTCGCTCTCTGACGAGGCTGATGGACTACCGTCGCGCATTAGGTTCGATAATGCAAGCCATTCTCCCATGCGAAACGACCGGGCATAGCCGCGCCCAGCCGAAAGTCAGTAGACGAGGCGCAGCGACACGCGGACGTCGCGGCCGGGCAGGGGGGCGAAGTCCTTGAGGAAGGAAGCGTGGCGGCGCGCGTCGACGTCGAACAGGTTGCTCGCGACGAGCGCGACGGTGACGTGCGGATGGCCATCGAAGGGGCGGGCGGTCAGGCTGGCGTTGACCAGCGTGTAGTCCCCGGTGGCAGTTTCGAATGCCGACACCTTGTTCTGTCGGCCGGCATGTTCGGCCTCGATGCGCAGTTCGCCCTGGTCGCTCGACAGCGTCACGCCGCCGAGCACGCGGAAAGGCGGGATGCGCGGCACGCGGCCGCCTCCGTCGAGCAGCTTGGCGTCGACGTAATCGGCGAGTGCATCGACGCCGAACGCGACTTCGCCGAATTCGGCGACGGTCAACTGGCCCTGAACCTCGGCGCCGTAATAGCGTGCGCGGCCGCTCAGGAACTGGAAGACGGGCAGGTCGTCCTCGATTGCGCCGGTCTGGACCTCGTAGATATAGTCCTTGAAGCGGTTGTAATAGGCCGACGCCTCGAAGCTATAGCCTTCGCCCTTGGCGCGCAGCACGACCTCGGCACCGTTCGATTTTTCCTTGCCGAAGCTGCGATCGCCGATCTCGAACGACTGGGTGCCGGCGTGCGGGCCGTTGGCAAGCAGTTCCTCGGCCGAAGGCGCGCGTTCGGTGTGCGACAGGTTGATGCCGATGCGGACACCCGGGGCAAGCCCGTAGCTCGCCCCAACGGACCCCGAGTAAGCGCTGAACCTGCGGTCGAAGGCGTTGGGCATCCCGCGAAACTCGTTGAGGTTGGTGCTGATGCCGGTGCGCTCGAAGCGGCCGCCAGCCTCGGCCTTGAGCGCGCCGAAATCGAACTCCTGCAGCGTGAAGACGCCGAACTGCTCGGTCAGGTTCTTGGGGATGAACGCCTCGTCGCCGATCGCGTTGAAATCGCGCGACAGATACTGGATGCCGCTCGCACCGCGCCACGCGCCGCGCCGGTTCTGGACGAGTTCGAGGCGGCCTTCGAAGCTCTTGTTGAGGAAGGTCGTGCCGATTGCCCCCTCGGGATCGATCTCGCTATGCTCGTAGTCGGCGAACCCGAAGCGGCCGTTCAGCTTTTCGAACAGCCCGTCGCCAAGCTCGACGCTGGCGCGCGCATCGACCCGCGTCTGCTTGACGTCGAGGCGAACGCTTTCGAAGTCGCCGCTCGTCAGGTCGTAGCGCGCGGGAACGCCGTACAGGCTGTCGTACTGGCTGACTGCAAACCCGAGCGTGCCGCCGTCGTCGATGAAGCTCAGCCCGCCCGCATAGTTGAAGGTGCGCGCCGCCGAATTGGGCAGCGTGCCGCGCAAGGCTGCGAGGTCGCGCACCGCCGGTTCGCTACTCGCCAGCGCCTGCGCACGGAGCGGCCTGGACAGCACGAAGCCGCCGATATCGAGGTCGTCGGACTTGAAATAGCTGCCGTCGACATGCGCGACGAGCTTGGGCGTCAGCGGCACGTCGAGCACCACGCCGCCGCTGCGCTCCTCGGCGGCACTGGCATAGGTGCCGACGACGTCGAGGTGGACTTCCTCCTCGGGCATGCGACGCGGGATGCGCGCGTCGAGGACATTGACAACACCGCCGACGGCGCTGGAGCCATACAGCAGCGCGGCCGGCCCGCGCAGGACCTCGATGCGCTCGGCGAGCTGCGGATTGACGACGACGGCGTGGTCGACGCTGGTGTTGGAGACGTCGAAGCTGCCGATGCCGTCGGTCAGCACGCGGATGCGCTCGCCCTGGAAGCCGCGCAGAATTGGGCGCGACGCGTTCGGGCCGAAGGCGGTCGAGCTGACACCCGCCTGGCGCGCCAGCGTCTCGCCGATCGTCGAGCGGATTTCGCGGGTCAGAGCCTCACCCTGCAACACGCTCACTCCCGACAACAGGTCGGCGCGGTCGCGGTTGAAGGGGGCGGTCACGACGATGTCGGCCGACATCGCATCGTGGCGATCGGCGTCGGCGACCTGCTGCGCCTGCGCGCTCGCTACCGCGCCGAGGCTCGCACCGATCAGCCAGAAAATTCGCATATGCCGCTACTCCAGATCAAGGCGGCGGCGCTAGCGTGTTATACTATATCGTGTCAAACTCCGTTTCGCCTACGAACCGGTCCCTTGACTTCGATTAGCCTATATGGTACAATATTTGGATGAGCATTGCGAGCCGAATCCGGAACCAGCCTTCGATCCGTCCTCTAATCAGATCCGCAAAATGCATCGCGGCCGTCAAATTCGCTTACTTGTTCATATTCGGACGTCGCGAACCCGCGGCGCTGCGACGTGGGCGTGACTTTAGTGTGAACTCAAGCGTCCTTGCCATCCATGCCGGCCAGCACCTCCTCCTTGCCCTCGCGGAGGTAGAGGCGGCGGACCAGCACGAGGACGACGACGGTCAGCGGCGTCGCGAGCAGCACGCCGACCGGCCCGAGCAGGATGCCCGCCGCGATGATGCCGAAGATCGTCAGCGCAGGCGGCAGCTCGACCATCTGGTTCTGCAGCAGCGGCATGACGACATTGCCCTGCACCTGCTGGACGATGACGAGCACGGCGATCGTCCAAAGACCCGTGTCCGTCCCCTGCGAGAAGCCCAGGATGATCGCCGGGATGCCCGCGACGATCGAGCCCGCGTAGGGCACGAACTCGGCGAGGCCCGCGACGAGGCCGATCGCCACCGCCGCCGGCACGCCGACGATCAGCAGGCCGATGGTCGTGCCGATGCCGACGAAGACCATGCCGAGCGCCTGACCCTTCAGCCAGTTCTTCAGCGACGCGGTCACCGCCTCGGCGGTCTCGATCGCCTGCGGCCGCACCTTTTCCGGCACCAGCTTGAGCGCGCCGCCCTCGTACAGCCGCGGCTGCGCGGCGAGGTAGAGGCCGCCGACCAGCACGATGACCAGCCCCGAGATGATGCCGCCGACCGTCGCCAGAACCGTGGTCAGCCCGTCGACGATCGTCTGGCCGCTGGGCGCCAGCGCCTCCGCCCGGTCGATCACCGACGCGCCGATCGGCGACGCCTCGAGCTGCCGCTGAACCGCCGCCCAGGCCGCGGGCAGGCGCTGGATCAGTTCGTTGAACTGCGCGGTCATCGTCGCGCCGAAGAACCACAAGGTGCCGCCGATCACGGCGATCAGCAGAAAAACGGTCAGCGTCAGCCCGACGCCGAACGGCATCGGCCAGTGGCGGCGGATCAGCTTGGTGATGGTCAGCAAAATCAGCGCGACGAGGCCGCAAGCGAACAGCAGCAGCAGCAGGTCTACGAGCATCCAGATCAGGTACGCCGCCGCCGCCGTCGCGAGGACGATGACCGTCGTGCGGAAGACGCGCAGGTCGGTTCGCTTGCTGTTGCTCTCGGGGGCTGGCGTCATCTGTCGTGGATCCTTGGTGGCGCGATGCCAGCCTTGCCAACAAAATGCTCGGTTTGCCAACTTGATCCGCGAAGCGGATCAGTCGCCCATGTCGATCCGTTGCCCGGCCAATCGCGCCACTTCGGCGGCGTCGTGGCTGACGTACAGGATCGGCAGGCGCAGCGCGTCGCGGACGCGCTCGATGACCGGCAGCAGCCGCTCGAGACGCGCGCGGTCGAGCCCGGCGAGCGGCTCGTCCATCAGCAGGAAGCGCGGCCCCGACAGCAAGGCGCGGCCGATCGCGACGCGCTGCGCCTCGCCCCCGGACAGGGTCGCCGGCCAGCGCTCGAGGAGGTCGCCGATGCCGAGCAGGTCGACGATCTCGTCCAGCCTCGACCCGCCATCGCCGCGCCGTGCACCATAGAGCAGGTTGGCGCGGACCCGGCGGTGCGGAAACAGGCGGCCATCCTGGAAGATATAGCCCGTCCCGCGCGCCTCCGGCGGCACGTCGACCCCCGCTTCGCTGTCGAACAGCAGCTGACCGCCGACGACGATCCGCCCGGCGTCCGGGCGCAGGACGCCCGCGATCATGTTGAGCACGCTCGTCTTGCCCGCCCCCGACGGGCCGAACAGCGCGGTCAGCCCGGCGGGTGACGTGAAGCGCACGGCAATGTCGCGGTCGCCGAGCCGCCGTGCCACATCGACCTCAAAGGACATGCGCGACACGCCCCCGCAGCGACCGGCGCGCCAGCATCTCCGACGCGACCAGCGCGCCGAGCGAAAGAACGATCGAGATCAGCGACAGCCGCAGGACGACGGCGTCGCCGCCTGGCAGCTGGAGCGCATTGTGGATCGCCAGCGGCAGGGTCTGCGTCTCGCCGGGGATGTTGGAGACGAAGGTGATCGTCGCGCCGAACTCGCCGATCGACCGCGCGAAGCCCAGCACCGCGCCCGCGATGATGCCTGGCAGCGCGAGCGGCAGCGTGACCTCGGCGAAGGTCCGCAACGGCGACGAACCCAGGGTCCGCGCCGCTACCTCGAGCCGGCGGTCGACCGCCTCGATCGACAGGCGCATTGCGCGCACCATCAGCGGCAGCGCCATCACCGCGGCAGCCAGCGCGACGCCCGTCCAGCGGAACATCACCGACACGCCGAACCAGTCGTTCAGCCAGCGTCCCGCCGGCCCGGTCTTGCCGAACGCCAGCAGCAGCAGGTAACCGGTCACCACGGGCGGCAGCACGAGCGGCAGATGAATGACCGCGTCGAGCATTAGCTTGCCCGGGAAGCTGCGCCGCGCGAGCAGCCACGCCAGGCCGAACGCCACCGGCAAGCCGCCCGCGACCGACCAGAAGCCGACCTTGATCGACAACAGGATTGCGGTCCATTCGGCCGGCGTCAGTTCACCCCACACGGCCGCTGCCGAAGCCGTAGTGCGCGAAGATCGCCTGTCCCCGAGGCGACAGAAGGAAGGCGCGAAACCGCACCGCGCCGGGGTTGGTCGATCGACCAAGAATCGCGACCGGATAGGTGATCGGCGAGTGGCTGGCGGCCGGGAACACGCCGACGACGCGCACCCCGGGGTCGGCCTTCGCGTCGGTCGCGTAGACGATCCCCGCACGCGCCTCGCCGCGGCGGACGAAGGCGAGCGCGGTGCGGACATTGTCGGCGCGCGCCACCTTGGGCTCGACGGCTGCCCAGACGCCGAGGCTGGTCAGCGCGGCGCGCCCGTACCGGCCGGCGGGCACGCTGTCGTCGGCCATCGCGAGCCGGCCGGTCCCCAGCGCTGCGGCAAGCTCGAACCCGCGCGAGATGCGCAGGCGCAGCGGCTGTGTGGCGGGCGCGACGAGGACGAGGCGGTTGGTCAGCAGCCGCGCACGCGTGCCCGGGCGCAGAAGTCCCCTGGCCGCGACATAATCCATCCATTGCTCGTCCGCCGGGACGAACAGGTCGGCGGGCGCATCCGCCTCGATCTGCCGCGCCAGCGCCGAGGAGGCGGCGAACGACACCACCGGCCGCGGCTGTCCGGTCGCGGCATAGGCGTCGGCCGCGGCGGTCAGCGCCTCCTGCAGGCTGGCGGCGGCGAGCACGAGGGGGCCGGTCGCCTGTGCCATCGCAGGTGCGCCGAGGATCCCCAGCAGCAGCGCAAAGGTTGCGCGACGCATCCATCCGATCATCGTCGCGCCTCCTGTACCGCAAGCGCTATATGCCCGCGTATACATCGCCTGTCGACGGCGTCAGCGCTTGGGCCGAGGCCGGTCCAGCAACTCGTCTGCCAGCCTGCGGCCAGCCACGACCGCCGCGTCATGCGCGGCGGCTTCCACCGCCCGGTACTGCGCCGCGACGCGCTCGCCCAAGGGTGTCAGGCTTGCCCCGCCACCCTTTGCGCCGCCGTGCACGGTCGCGACCAGCGGCTCGCGCCAGCAGCGGTTCATGGTGTCGATCAACAGCCAAGTGCGGCGGTAACTATAGCCGAGCCGCCGGCCCGCCGCCGAGATCGACCCGCACTCGGCAATTGCGTCGAGCAGGTCGGCCTTGCCCGGCCCGATGGCGATCTCACCATCGCAAAGCAGCTGGAGACGTAGTTTGAATCCGGTCGCCGTCATGGCGGCAAGCTTGGCGGCGGGGTCGCCGGCAGGTCAACCCGCAGGCAGTTGCTAGTGGCGGATCAGCCCGCAGCGGCGGCGATACTCGGGCGACGCGACCCGCGCCATGAGTTCGGCATAACCATGCGCAATGTCGACGGTCGCCCCCGGTGCATCGAACTGAGCGAGCAGGGCATCGAGGTCGCCGAAGGCGTCGCTGGGGTCTGGCTTGCTGCTCATGGGGTCGTCCAATGGACTGCCTTGTGTCTGGACCGCGTCGTTTTGCCGTCATCGGGTATGCGGAACTTAACATAGGTAACACGGGGGCGGTTCCAAGCCGCGGAAAACAATTGTGCGCCTGCGTACGCGCGACACAGGTTTGAAGTGCCGCAATGCTTCGGCTAAGACGCAGCCCGTCTCCCCCGGTTACCCGCAATCGAAAGTACCGCCCCCGTGGCCTATCAATACGCTTATGTGATGAAGGGCCTGACCAAGGCCTATCCCGGCGGCAAGCCGGTGTTCAAGGACCTGACGCTCAGCTTCCTGCCCGGCGCCAAGATCGCCATCATCGGCCCCAACGGCGCCGGCAAGTCGACGCTCATGAAGGTCATCGCCGGCCTCGACAAGGAATTCCAGGGCGAGGCCTGGGCGGCCGAAGGCATCAAGGTCGGCTATCTGAGCCAGGAGCCGCAGCTCGACGCGTCGAAGGACGTGCGCGGCAACGTCATGGACGGCGTGCGCGGCGTCGCCGACATGGTCGAGCGCTTCAACGCGATTTCCGCCGAAATGGGCGAGCCGACCGACGACACCGATTTCGACGCGCTGATGGTCGAGATGGGCGAGCTGCAGGAAAAGATCGACGCGGTCGACGGCTGGGCGCTCGACAACCAGCTCGAAATGGCGATGGAGGCGCTGCGCACGCCGCCGCCCGAGAGTTCGGTCGACAAGCTCAGCGGCGGCGAGAAGCGCCGTGTCGCGCTGTGCAAGCTGCTGCTCGAAAAGCCCGACATCCTGCTCCTCGACGAGCCGACCAACCACCTCGATGCGGAGAGCGTGTCGTGGCTGGAAAAGCACCTGCAGGACTATGCCGGCATGGTCATTCTCGTCACCCACGATCGCTACTTCCTCGACAATGTCGTGAAGTGGGTGCTCGAGCTCGACCGCGGCCGTGGCATCCCGTTCGAGGGCAATTACTCGGCGTGGCTTGAGGCCAAGGCCAAGCGCATGAGCCAGGAGAGCCGCGAGGACGAGAGCCGCGAGCGCGCGATCCGCGACGAGCTGCAGTGGATCCGCTCCAGCCCCAAGGCGCGCCAGACCAAGTCCAAGGCGCGTATCCAGGCGTTCGACGACCTCGTCGAGAAGCAGGCCAACCGCCGCCTCGGCACTGCGCAGATCCTCATCCAGATCCCCGAACGCCTTGGCAACACGGTGATCGAGGCGAAGGATCTGACCAAGGGCTTCGGCGACCGCATCCTCATCGAGGACCTGGAATTCAGCCTGCCGCCGGGCGGCATCGTCGGCGTGATCGGCCCCAACGGCGCCGGCAAGTCGACGCTGTTCCGCATGATCACCGGCCAGGACAAGCCCGACAGCGGCACCATCCGCATCGGCGAGACGGTCAAGTTGGGTTACGTCGACCAGTCGCGCGACGACCTCGACCCCAACAAGAACGTCTGGGAAGAAATCAGCGGCGGCAACGAGAAATTCTACTTCGGCAAGAACGAGGTGCTGACCCGCGCCTACGTCGGCGCGTTCAACTTCAAGGGTGCCGACCAGCAGAAGAAGGTCGGCCAGCTGTCGGGCGGTGAGCGCAACCGCGTCCACATGGCCAAGATGCTGGTGCAGGGCGGCAACGTGCTGCTGCTCGACGAGCCGACCAACGACCTCGACGTCGAGACGCTTCGTGCGCTGGAAGAGGCCTTGGAGTCGTTCGCCGGCTGCGCCGTGGTCATCAGCCACGACCGCTTCTTCCTCGACCGCCTCGCGACGCACATCCTGGCGTTCGAGGGCGACAGCCACGTCGAATGGTTCGAGGGCAACTTCGAGGCATACGAGGCCGACAAGCGCGCCCGCCTGGGCGACGCCGCCGACCGGCCGACCAAGCTGACCTACAAGCGGCTGACGCGGTAGCCGAGATGGACGACGCGGTCGCCGTCCTCGTCAAGGACGCCGACCGCGACCGGTGGCTGGCGACGCAATATGCGCCTGCCGCACTGCGCCCGGCGCTGTTCGCAGTGCACGCGCTCGACCTCGAGCTGGCGAAGGTCGCGGCGACGACGACCGACGCGATGCTGGGGGAGATACGCCTGGCGTGGTGGCGGGAGCGCCTGGTCGATCTCGATGCCGGGCAGGTGCCGGCACAGCCGGTGCTGCGGGCGCTTGCCGACCTTGTGCTGCCGCGCGGCGTGACGGGGGCGACGCTTGCCGAGTTCGAGGATGGGTGGTTGGCGCTCGCGGCGGGGGATGTCGCCGGGCATGTGAAGTTGCGCGGGGCGGCGATTGGCGCTGTCACGGCGACGCTGGTGGGCGGCGATGCGGTGTCGGGCGCGGCGCTGGGCGAGGCTTGGGCAGCGGGGGAGGCGGCGCGTGCGGGGCATGAGGTCGCCGCGCCCGTGTTCGACCGTGCGCCGGCGCAGTTGCGCTGGCTGGCGGGTCTCGCAGCCCTCGGGATGCGCGACGTTGCGCGTGGCGTGCCGCCCGAGCCACGGGCGACGGCGGGGCGGCAATGGGTGCTGTTGCGGGCTGCGTTGACGGGGCGCTGACAGGGTCGCACAGCTGCGCTAAGTTGCGGATGCGAAACGGTCGGGGGTTTGCATGCAGCGGTGGTTGGCGGTCGGGGTGGCAGTGATCCTGCTCGTCGCAGGCGGCTATTTCTGGACGCGCGGCTCGGCGCCGCGAGGCGCTGCACTCGCAGCTGCGCCGGTGGCCGGAGAGGCGCTGCCGGTGCCGAGCGACGATCCGCTGGTCGCGCCGGTCAGCGACGTCACCCCCGCCGACCGCGAGGCGCGGCGCTTCAACCGCTACGACAAGGACAAGGACGGAGCCGTCACGCGCGACGAGTATCTCGCCAGCCGCCGCAAGGCCTATGCGCGGCTCGACCTCGACGGCAACGGCAGCCTGAGCTTCGACGAGTACGCGGCGAAAGCGACCAAGAAGTTCAACACCGCCGACCTCGATCGCGACAAGCAACTCGCATCTGCGGAGTTCGCGACCACCGCGGTCAAGCGTCGCGCGCGCGCTGCATGCCCACCTGAAACCACGCGGGAAGAAACACCGCGCGAGGACGAGGGCTGAGCTACTTCTTCTTCGCCGCCGCGCCCTTCTTGCCGAGTTCGGCCTGCGCGGCGGACGACTTGCGCGGGTTCGACTCGCCGTCCTTGGCGGCCTTGGCGTTGGCCTTCTTGGCCGTCTCGCTGCCCCTGCCCTTTTTCTCGGCCATAGCGCGTCTCCTATTGGCAGCTGCGATAATGCCCGCGCGTTAGGCGGCGTTCCCGATCCAGCCGGACATGGCGTCGCGGGCGCGGGCGACCATCGCGGGCTTGCGCTCGGCGCGCGTGACCGGCGTGGGGAGCGGCGGGAACAGGCCGAAATTGACGTTCATCGGCTGGTACGTGTCGGCGGTGGCCGCACCCGTGATATACCCCAGCAGCGCGCCGATCGCCGTCTCGGGCGGCGGCGGTTCGAGCATTTGTCCGGACAACTCGGCCGCCGCGAAGCGCCCGGCGAGCAGGCCGACGGCTGCACTCTCGACATAGCCTTCGCACCCGGTGATCTGCCCGGCAAAGCGCAGCCGCGGTTCCGACTTCAGCCGCAGCCGCTCGTCGAGCAGCACCGGCGACTTGATGAAGGTGTTGCGGTGCAGCCCGCCGAGCCGCGCGAACTCGGCCTTTTCCAGCCCCGGGATCATGCGGAAGATGCGCACCTGCTCGCCGTGCTTCAGCTTGGTCTGGAAGCCGACGATATTCCAGAGCGTCCCGCTCGCGTTGTCCTGGCGCAGCTGGACGACGGCATAGACGCCCTTGCCGACGCGCGGATCGCGCAGGCCCACGGGCTTCATTGGCCCGAAGCGCGGAGTATTCGGCCCCAGCTCGGCCATGCGCTCGATCGGCATGCAGCCGTCGAAATAGGGGGTGTTCGCCTCCCATTCCTTGAAGTCGGCCTTGTCGCCGTCGAGGAGCGCCTGGATGAAGGCGCCGTACTGCTCGCGGCTCATCGGGCAGTTGAGATAGTCCTTCGTGTCTCCGCGGTCCCAGCGCGACTGGAACCACGCGACGTCGAGGTCGATCGAGTCGAAGTGCACGACCGGCGCGATGGCGTCGAAGAAGGCCAGCGCATCCTCGCCGGTGCGCGACTGGATGTCGGCGGCGAGGGCAGGTGCGGTCAACGGCCCCGTCGCGACGATGACCGACTCCCATTCGGGCGGCGGCGCGTCGATGCGCTCGCGGCGCAGCTCGATCAGCGGCTCGGCCTCGATCGCCGCGGTCACGCCGGCAGCGAAGACATCGCGGTCGACCGCCAGCGCCGAGCCCGCAGGCACGCGCGCCGCGTCGGCGCAGCGCAGGATCAGCGAGCCGAGCCCGCGCATCTCGGCGTGGAGCAGCCCGACGGCGTTGTGGTCGGCGTCGTCGGAGCGGAAGCTGTTCGAGCAGACGAGTTCCGCCAGGCTGTCGGTGTGGTGCGCCTCGGTGCCTTCGACGCCGCGCATTTCGTGCAGGACGACGGGCACGCCCATGCGGGCGCACTGCCAGGCCGCCTCTGAACCCGCGAGGCCGCCGCCGATAATGTGAACTGGAGTCATGCCGGGGGCCTAGCACCCCCCGGCATAAGGCGTGAAGTCCACGGCTCAAGGGTTGAGCGACAGCCAGCGCCACGACTGCAGGAACAACGGCGTCCTTCTCGCGCCCGAGCGCGCCGTGCGCTGCCGCCGCGCCGCGGCACCGACCGCGCCAAAACCAGCAATCAGCAGCGCCCAGGTGCCGGGCTCGGGCACGCCTGCGACCAGCGCATGCTCGTGCCCGGGCAAGTTGGCGACGCCGAGCGTCGTCGTCGCGCTGCCCAGTCGCGTCCCCGCCGGCAGCATGGCGGACGTGCCGACGATGGTCCGGCCGCGCAGGTCGGGCAGCGCGAAATTCCGGACTCCGTCGCCGCCGTAGGTCGTGCCGAGGATCGCGAACAGCGTCGTATTCTGCGCGATCGACAGCAGGCGGCCGTCGGCGAGCGCATAGTCACGCGGCAGGAAATTGCCCGCGAATGCCGTAACCTCGCCGAGATACGGCAGGTCGCCGTCGAGACCATCGCGGGTCGACGGGAAGGCTCCCGATGTCGTGACGAGGTAATTGAGCGCCAGCGACGGCTGGAGATTGTCGATCGGCATCGCGCCGCCGGTCGCGTCGGTAACGCCGCCGCCGGGCAGGTCATGGCCGTGCGACGGCAGCTGGCCGAGCGTAAGGACGGTCGACGCAGTTCCGTAGACCCCGCCGAGCGCGGTCCCGCTGCCGGCGCCGATCACCGTGCGGCCGATCAAGTCGGGCAGGCGGAAATCGACGATGCCGTCGCCGCCGTAGGTGGTGCCGATGACCGCGAACAGGTCGCCATGGCTCGCGATGTCGAGGAGCGAGCCGTCGGCGAAGCGCCAGCCGCCGGGCACGAAATCGCCCGCGAACGCCTGGACCTGGCCGATCATCACCGGCACGCTGCCGCCGCCGGGATAGATGCCGCCGGCGGCGATCAGATAGGTCATCGCCAGCGACGGCTGACGGTTGTCGATTGGCGCGCCGTTGCCGACCGCCGTTGTGGTGCCGCCGGCCAGGCCGTGAACATGCGCGGGCAGGTTCTCGGCGCCCAGAGTCATCGTCGCGCTGCCGCTGGCGACGCCGACCGCGTATCCCGCGACCGCCCCCCGGGTGCCTGCCGCCGCACCGACGATCGTCGCGCCGCGCAGGTCGGGGACGGCAGCGCCGCCGCCATAATGACCGCCGAGCACCTGCGCGAGCGCGGCATTGCCCGGGGTCAGAGCGCGGCCATCGGCAGCGGTGTTGCCAGGGGCGTAACTGCCCGCGAAAGAGCGGATCATGCCGATGGCGAGGGATGTCGCGCCGTCGGACAGGCCACCGCTCGAACCGGCGGGATAGATGCCGTTGTAGGTCAGAATTTCGGTCAGCGCGAGCGACGGCTGGTAGGTGTCGTACGCGACCCCGCCGCCGGTCGTCCCGGTGGTCGCGGCGAACGCCGCGGTCGAGGTCAGCAGCGCCGTGAGGGCGGCAAGTCGAAAACTGTGTCGCATGGTCGTTTCCCTGTTGCATGTTCGATGGATGAAGCGCGCACGTCCCCTCCCCCCGCCCCACAGGGACGCAAGACGAGGGGAGAAGCGGTGGTGCCGCCCCGCGGGGCGGCGATGGTTCAGCGCGTCAGCGTGACGGTCTCGCCGCTAGGGAGAGTGACCGCGGTGACCTCGAAGGTCGTGACCGGACGCTGCGGGGCGGCCTCGTCCTGCGGCAGTACGCCGGTGTGGGTGCCGTTGAGCAGAAGGCCGTTCACGACGAAGCCATTGAGCTGCAGGCCGTTGGCGCGCATGCCGTTGAGGTTGACGCCGTTGATCTCGATGCCGTTGGAACGCAGGCCGTTGATCTGGATGCCGTTCAAATAGAGGCCGTTCGACTTCATGCCGTTGAGCAGCAGGCCGTTCAGCTTCATGCCGTTCTGGCGCATGCCGTTGAGAACGAAGCCGTTCAGCTGCAGACCGTTCTGCTTCATCCCATTCATCTGCAGCCCGTTCAGGCTGAAGCCATTGAGCTGAATGCCGTTGAGCTGGATACCCGCGGCGGCGGGGGTGGCGACGACCGCGGCGAGGGCGATGGCGGCGATGTGGAAGGGCTTGAACATCGTGGGTCTCCTGTGTGGCGGCGGCGGAAGTGCCGGTGCCGATGACCCGTTGATGCAGCCCCCGCCGCTGTAACGACACTATCGTTTTGCTATGGATCGATAGCCCCAGCCTTGGGTTGGACGTGCCACTGTGCCATTCCATCGTTCAACGGGAGGCACACATGGAACTCGATCAGGCTCGTTACTTCCTCGCTGCATGCGAGCATCTGAACTTCACGCGCGCAGCGGAGGAGTGCAACATCTCGCAGCCGTCGCTGACCGTCGCGATCAAGAAGCTGGAGGATGAGTTCGGCGGCCCGCTGTTCCACCGCGAGGGCAAGCGCATCCTGCTGACCGAGCTCGGCATCCGCCTGAAGCCTTTCATCGGCCAAATGGCCGAGCAGGCCGAAAGCGTGCGCCAGGCGGCCAAGGACTTTCGTCTGCTGCGCCAGGTGCCGCTGAAGGTCGGCATCATGACGACGATCGGCCCGATGCGCCTGTCGGGGCTGCTGGCGCGCTTCAAGCAGGATCATCCAGGCGTCGAACTGGGCGTGCACGAGGGTGACCTCGGCGAACTGCAGGCGCAGCTCGATGCGGGCGAACTCGATCTGGCGGTGCTGCACGCGCCGGGCGGCCACCTGCCGAGCCAGCGCTTCGTGTCGCTGTACCGCGAGCGCTATGTCGTCATCGTGCCGCCGGGCCACCCGTTCGAGCGCCAGAACACCGTGCGGCTGCAGGACACCGACAAGGCGGCGTACGTCGATCGGCTGGCGTGCGAACTGCGCGAGACGGTCATGCACGTCTGCGGCCAGAACGGCATCGAGCTTTACGCCGGCTTCCGGTCGGAGCGCGAGGACTGGGTACAGGGCATGGTGATGGCGGGGATGGGGTTCGCCTTCATGCCCGAATATTCGGTGACCCACTCGGGCATCTTGCGCCGGCCGCTCGTCGAGCCGGCGATCGACCGCGAGGTCTGCCTGGTCAATGTCGCGGGGCGGCAGTTGTCGCCCGCGGCGGCGGCGTTTTCGCGGGCTGCGCAGCACTATCGCTGGGGCGGCGAATAGGCCGTCATATCGGCGTAACAACTGGCGTTTTGGTGCGGCGCGGGCTAGACAGTCAGGGACTGCGGAACGTCCGCGCTACAGGCTAGAAAACCCCCTTGGCAACCACCCCTCCGCCGCCTGCGGCGACCCCCGATATCGAGCCCATCTCGATCGTTTCCGAGATGCGCACGAGTTTCCTCGACTATGCGATGAGCGTCATTGTCGCGCGCGCGCTGCCCGACGTGCGCGACGGCTTGAAGCCCGTGCACCGCCGCATCCTGTGGGGTGCCTATGAAGGCGGCTATGTCTCCGGCAAGCCGTATCGCAAGTCGGCGCGCATCGTCGGCGACGTCATGGGCAAGTACCACCCGCACGGCGACAGCTCGATCTACATGGCGCTGGTCCGCATGGCGCAGGATTGGTCGATGCGGCTGACGCTCGTCGACGGGCAGGGCAATTTCGGGTCGATGGACCCCGACATGCCGGCCGCGATGCGCTATACCGAGGCGCGGCTGGCGAAATCGGCCGACCAGCTCCTCGCGGATATCGACAAGGACACGGTCGACTTCGCGCCCAATTACGACGGGCAAGAGCAGGAGCCGACGGTCCTGCCGGCGCGCTTTCCGAACCTGCTGGTCAACGGCGCGGGCGGCATCGCGGTCGGCATGGCGACCAACATCCCGCCGCACAACCTGGGCGAAGTCATCGATGCGGTGCGCGCCTACATCGACAACCCGGCGATCGATACCGACGGGTTGATGGAGCATATCAAGGGCCCCGACTTCCCGACCGGCGGCTTCCTGGTCGGCACGACGGGGATCCGCGCAGCGTACGAGACCGGGCGCGGCAGCGTCATCATGCGCGCCCGCTGGGCGGTCGAGGAAGGACGCGGCGACCGGCGCTCGCTGGTGCTGACCGAGATTCCGTACCAGCTCGGCAAGAACGGGCTGGTCGAGGCGATCAACCACGCGGTCCGCGACAAGCGCATCGAGGGCGTCAGCGAGACGCGCGACGAGAGCAGCCGCGAAGGCGTGCGCATCGTCATGGACCTGAAGCGCGACGCGACCCACGAGGTCGTGCTGAACCAGGTCTATCGCCACACCGCGGCGCAGTCGTCGTTCGCGATCAACATGCTGGCCATTCGTGGCGGGCGGCCCGAGCTGCTCAACCTGCGCGACGTCATCGCGGCGTTCGTGACCTTCCGCGAGGAGGTCATCACGCGGCGGTCGAAGTTCGAGCTCAACAAGGCACGCGAGCGGGCGCACCTGTTGCTCGGCCTGATGATCGCGGTCGCCAACCTCGACGAAGTTGTCCGGACAATTCGCCAGTCAGCGACGCCGGCCGAGGCGCGCAACGCGCTGCTCGACCGCGACTGGCCGATGGGCGACATCCGGCCGTACCTGGGCATCATCGACAGCGAGCCCGACGACGGCGCCGAGACCTATCGCCTGTCCGATCTGCAGGTCCGCGCCATCCTCGAACTGCGCCTCGCCAAGCTGACCGCGCTGGGCCGCGACGAGATCGCCGACGAGCTAAAGACTCTCGCGGCGTCGATCGAGGACCTGCTCGAGATCCTGCGCGACCGCGCGCGCCTGTACCGCGTCATGGTCGGCGAACTCGACGACCTGCAGCCCTTCGTCACCAAGCGCCGCACCGAACTCGTGACCGCCGGCGACGACATGGACGACGAGGACCTGATCGAACGCGAGGAGATGGTCGTGACCGTCACCCTCGGCGGCTATATCAAGCGCGTACCGCTCGCGACCTACCGCGCGCAGAACCGCGGCGGCAAGGGTCGCGCGGGCATGGCGACCAAGGAAGAGGATACCGTCGCGCAGCTGTTCGTCGCGTCGACGCACGCACCGGTGCTGTTCTTCTCGTCGACCGGCAAGGTCTATCGCGCCAAGGTCTGGCGCATTCCGGAGGGCGGGCCGAACGCCAAGGGCCGTCCGATGATCCATTTGCTGCCCAAGCTGGAGACCGGCGAGACGATCGTCACCGTGCTGCCGCTGCCTGAGGACGAGGACAGCTGGTCGCGTCTGCACGTCATGTTCGCGACCGCGCACGGCTATGTTCGGCGCAACGCGATGGATGCGTTCGCGCGCATCGGCAGCGCCGGCAAGCTGGCGATCCGCTTCGAGGACGGCGATGCCGACCGGCTGATCGCCGTCGCCCTGTGCGACGAGCGCGATGACGTGTTCCTCGCGGCACGCAGCGGCAAGGCGATCCGCTTTGCAGTCGACGACGTGCGCGAGTTCGTCAGCCGCACCTCGACCGGCGTGCGCGGAATGACGCTGGGCGACGGCGACGAGGTGATCTCGATGTCGATCCTCAAGGGCTTTGACGCGACCCCGCAGGAGCGCGAGGACTATCTGAAGGCTGCACCCTGGAAGGGCGAGGGCGAGCGCGTGCTGTCCGAACGCCGCGCCGCGCAGTTCGCCGACGCCGAGGAGTTCATCCTGACGATCACCGCCAACGGCTATGGCAAAAGGTCGAGCGCGTTCGAATATCGCCAGACCGGGCGCGGCGGTCAGGGCATCCGCAACATTGCCGAAAGCGACCGAAATGGCCCCGTACTCGCCAGTTTCCCGGCGACCGATACCGACCAGGTCATGCTGGTGACCGACCAGGGCAAGCTGATCCGCCTGCCGGTCGGGCAGATCCGCATCATGGGGCGTGGCACGCAGGGCGTGACGCTGTTCGACGTCGCCGACGGCGAGCATGTCGTTTCAGCGGCGAAGATCGGCGACAGCGACGAGGATGCGGCCGATGTCGTTCCGGATGCACCCGAAACCGCTTGATATGCGTTATCTTATTGCTTGCTTGGCGTGCGATGCCCGCTAAGGGGCAGGGGCGCGCGAGGACTGCGCATTTTTGACGGAGATTTGAGATGAAGACTGTTCTGACTCTGGCGGCTGTGGCCAGCCTCGGCCTGCTCGCTGCCTGCGGCGAGAAGGCCACGACGACCGACACGACGACGGCCGCTGACGGCACGATGACCACGACCGAGACGACGACCGAGACCGCGCCGAGCACCGAAGCCGCCGCCGACTCGCTCAACGCGCAGGCCGATGCCACCGTCGATGCCGCTGGCCAGAAGGCCGATGCGATGGTCGAGAACGCCGACGCCAAGGCCGACGCGATGAAGACCGATGCGTCGAACGCTGCCGACGCGATGAAGGCCCAGGCCGAAGTCGCCGCCGACAAGCTCGAGGCGAAGGCCGACGCCGTCGACAAGTAAGCTTTTCGAGCTTGCCTGAATGAGGGGGCCGGGCAGCAATGCCCGGCCCTTTTCGCGTCAGCCCCGCGGGGCCTTCAGCGACGCCGCAGGCCGTACGAACAGCCAGCGATCCGGCTCGCTGCCCTCGGCCCGGTAGCGATAGTTCATCCCGGTGAAGTCCTTCATCCCCGCCGGCCGGTCGAGCCGCTCGTCGACGGTAAAGCGCGCCATCGCACCGCGCGCGCGCTTGCCCGCGAAGGTGTTGAAGCGCAGCGCGCCGTCCGCTCCCTCGTCACGAAAGTTGACCGCGATGACGCTGCCCGGCAGGCGATCGGTGGCGACCGCGTCGAAATACTCGACGCTCGCGAGATTGATCAGCGTCGGGTCGTCGTGCCCCGCGAGCTCTTCCGCCAGCGCCTCGGCGATCCGTGTGCCCCAGAAGGCGTAGAGGTCCTTGCGCCGTGCGGTCTTCAGCGCGGTGCCCATCTCCAGCCGGTAGGGCTGCATTACGTCGAGCGGCCGCAGGACGCCGTACAGGCCCGAGAGGATGCGGATATGGTCCTGCGCGAAGGCGATTCCCTCGGCATCGAGCGTCTTGCCCTGCAGCCCTGCGTAGACGTCGCCGTCGAAGGTCAGCAGCGCCGGCCTCGGGCTCGTCTCGCCGAAGTCGCGAAACCGCTCGGCATTCAGCTTCGCCAGCGTCGGCGAGATGTGCATCAGCTTGCCGATCGCGCGCGGCGTCAGCTTCGCCGCGGCTTTCGCCAGGGTCGCGGCATCGGTTGCGAAACGTGGCTCGGTGGTGGCGAGCGGCGGCACGACGCTGGTTTCGTCGAGCGACTTGGCCGGGGACAGGACTGCGATCATCGCCACCGTCTAGTCGCTGGATACGTCACGTTCAAACCGCGTTCAGTCGCAGCACATGATTGACGGGCTTTGCTCTGCGGCTTAGCCCGTGCGGCAAAACTGAGGGAGCTGTACATGACGCGTTTTACGAAGCCGATGATCGCCGCGCTGCTGATGGGCGGCATGACCGCCGTCGCCATGCCGGCGCACGCCGCCAAGAAGGAGGCGGCACCCGTCACGGGGATCGACCAGAAGAACCTGTCGAAGAACGGTCGCGCCGCACTGGTCGTGGCGCAGAAGGCCGAAGCTGCGGGCGATCTGCCCGGTACGCTCGCCGCACTGCGCGCCGCGGAGCAGGCCGGCGGGCTCAACGATACCGACAAGATGTTCATCGCGCAGATGAAGCTCGGGCTGGGCAACAAGATGAAGGACGAGGCGCTGCTGACCGAGGCGCTGACCAGCTCGCTCGACAATCCGTTGCTGCCGGCCGCCGACCGCTCGAAATACACGCGCGTCGTCGCCGACGCCGCGATCAAGCGCCGTGACTATAAGACGGCGGTCGCGATGTACGAGAAGATGATCGTGGCCGAGCCGAACAACCCCGACAACCTGCTCAACCTCGCGCTGATCTACCGCGACCTGAAGCAGACCCCGCAGGCGATCGCGACGCTCAGCAAGGCGATCGACGCACGCAAGGCCGCGGGCACCAAGGCCGAGGAGAGCTGGTACCAGACGCGCCTGCAGCTCGCCTATGACGCCAAGACCCCCGACGTGGGGTCGGCATCGGAGGCGCTGGTAACCGATTATCCGACCGCGACCAACTGGTCGAACGTGCTCAACATCTACCGCGACGCGGTGAATGCCGACGACCAGCTGAACCTCGACACCTTCCGCCTGATGCGCGCGGCCGGTGCGCTGGGCGGCGAGCGTATCTGGCAGGAATATGCATCGACGGCGCTCGAGAAGGGTCTGCCGGGCGAGGCCAAGAAGGTCCTCGACGACGGCATCGCCGCCAAGAAGCTGACCGGCACCAAGCCGATCGAGAAGGAGATCGCCAGCGTCGCGGCGCCCAAGCTCAAGGCCGACCAGGCTTCGCTGCCCGGTCTTGAGAAGGATGCCGCCAAGGCACCCAACGGCAAGACCGCGCTGGGCACCGGCGACGCCTATTACGGCTATGGCAACTACGCCAAGGCCGCCGAGATGTACCGCTTGGCCGTCGGCAAGAGCACGGGTGTCGACCAGGCCACCGCCAATCTGCGTCTCGGCGCGGCGCTCACGATGACGGGCGACAAGGCTGGCGCGACGGCGGCGTTCAACGCGGTCACCGGCACGCCGCGTGCGCAGCTGGGCAAGTACTGGCTCGTCTATCTGGGCCAGAAGGCCTAGTCGGCGGGCGCGAGGCGGCGCGCGACTTCATTCATGAAGCGCGCGTCGTCGCCCGCCGCCAGCCACGACACCTCGGCCGCGACCGCGCCGAGCATATCGGCGAGCGGGTCCATCTCGGCCTTCGCGAAATTGCCGAGAACATGGCCGGTAACGCGATCGCGGTGTCCGGGGTGGCCGATGCCGAGGCGGACCCGGCGATAGTCGACGCCGACGTGCGCGTCGATCGAGCGGATGCCGTTATGGCCCGCCGCACCACCGCCGGTCTTCACCCGCACCTTGTTCGGCGCGAGGTCGAGTTCATCGTAGAAGACGGTCAGGGCGTCGGGCCCGAGCTTGTAGAAGCGCAGCGCCTCGCCGACCGAGCGGCCGCTGTCGTTCATCCAGGTCGCGGGCTTGAGCAGCAGCAGCTTTTCGCCGCCGATCTGCCCTTCGGCGACCAGCCCCTGGAAACGCAGGCGCCATTTGTCGAAGCGGTGCATTTCGGCGATCGTATCGACCGCCATGAAGCCGATGTTGTGACGGTGGAGGGCGTAGCTTGCCCCCGGATTGCCGAGGCCGGCGAAGATCTGCATCGCCGGCCCCGGGAATGCCGTTACTCGGACTTGGCTTCGGCCTCGGCAGCCGACTCGGCGGCGGCAGCCGCAGCGGTCTCTTCGTCGGCGGCGGCGTCCGCGCTCTGCAGCGCCGACGGGGCGACGACTGTCGCGATGGTGAAATCGCGATCGGTGATCACCGGCGTCACCTTCTCGGGCAGCGTGATTGCCGAGATGTGGATCGAATCGCCGATGTCGAGGCCGGCCAGCGAGAAGTTCAGCTGATCGGGGATCGCATCCGACGGGCAGTTGAGCTCAACTTCGTGACGCACGATGTTGAGCGTACCGCCGCGCTTCATGCCCGGCGACTGGTCCTCGTCGGTGAAGTGCACGGGCACCTGCACGGCGATGGTGCCGCCGATGGCAAGGCGCAGGAAGTCGACATGGATCGGCCGGTCGCTGACGACGTGGAACTGCACGTCACGCGGCAGCGTGCGGTGCGTTGCGCCGTCGAGCTCGAGCTCGACCACCGAATTCATGAAATGGCCGGTGTGAAGAAGCTTGGTCAGCTCCTTCTCGGGGACGTGGATCGTCACCGGGGCCTGCTTGTCGCCGTAGATCACGGCGGGTACGCGTCCGGTCAGTCGCACGGCACGAGAGGCTCCCTTGCCTGCCCGTTCGCGCAACCCGGCAGCGAGTTTCATCGCTTCGCTCATGGGATGCTCCTAAAGTTGACCACCGCGCGCCTCCAGGGATGCGGGCGCGGGGAGGGCGGCCTATAGGGGGATGTGCCGCCGATGGCAAGCCAGGCTTGAAACGGCCTGACGTGCACCTCATCATCACACGATAGGGAGACCGGCCATGCGGACCGCGCGCGTGCCGCGGACCTGATTGTTCCGGCAAGATCGATTCGACCCCGCCAAAGTTTTTCTCGCCGAACTCCCACTGCACTGATGGGGTAAAAGCATCCTGCAAGCGGCCAGCAGCGTCTCCCCCCGCTTGACGAGACTGGGCGGGGGCCTGCGCGGCCCCTGCCCGCCTTTTCTCGCGAAGGTGCCGACGATGTCCGACCATCCGCGCGTCCTCGTCATCCCCGGCTACAACGGGTCGGGACCCGACCACTGGCAGACGCATTGGGAATGGGCGCGCGATGACTGCACCCGCGTCGTCCAGCACAGCTGGCACGACCCCGAACCCGGTGCGTGGGTGGGGGCCATCGCAGCCGCGGTCGAGGCAGCGGCGGGGACCGTCGTCATCGCGGCGCACAGCCTCGGCTGCATCGCCGTCGCACACTGGGCGGCGGTGGCGGATACGACGCGCGTCGCGGGCGCGCTGCTGGTCGCGCCATGCGACGTCGAGCGGGTCGGC
Source organism: Glacieibacterium frigidum (assembly GCF_007097155.1). GTDB lineage: Bacteria > Pseudomonadota > Alphaproteobacteria > Sphingomonadales > Sphingomonadaceae > Glacieibacterium > Glacieibacterium frigidum. The sequence goes on along the minus strand of NZ_VJWA01000002.1, from coordinate 77,275 downwards.
GTGCCCGAGGCGCTGGCGCGCTTCGCTCCCATTCCGCGCACCGCACTGCCGTTTCGCAGCGTTGTCGTGGCGAGCAGCAACGACCCCTATGCGACGCCCGCCCGCTCGCGCTGCTTAGCCGAGCAATGGGGCGCGAGCCTCGTGGAGGCGGGCGCGCTGGGCCATATCAATGCCGCGTCGCAGCTCGGTGCATGGCCGTTCGGCCAGGCCCTGCTCGACGACCTGATCGCCGCCGGGCCGGATCCGCGCTTTGCTCGTGCCGCCGCGTTGCGCGACGCGGCGCCCTGGCCGTGCAGCGGGGTCAGCGCAGCCGTTCGGCCGTGATGCCCTGCGCCGCGAGCTTTGCCTGCACCGAGTCGGTCCCCGCGAGGTGCGCCGCACCGACTGCGACGAACACCTTGCCCGGCTGCGCCAGCCGCGCCGCGATCCACGTCGCCCAGCGCGCGTTCCGATCGACGAGCAGCACCTGCGCGAGACGCGGCGTGGCGCGCAGCGAGTCGCGGAAGCCGTCGGCGATGACCTGCGTGTTGCCGCTGGTCCAGGAGGCGATCAGGCGGTTGGTGTCGGCCGCCGCGGTCGCGGTGTCGGCGACGGTCGCATCGAGCAGCGCGCGCTGGTCGGTCTCCGGCAGCGTGTCGAAATAGCCGAGCTGCTCTGCCGGGGTCTCGAGCCCCGTCACCGGCTTGCGTGCCGCCCGCACCCGCGCGGTCAGCACCGCCTCGACGCCGTTGGTTTCGTCCAGCCCGAGCTTGGCGAGCACGGCATCGCCCAGCGTTACCGCCGCGAGCCAGGTCTCCATCCCGTCGAGCGCTGCGGGCTGCAGCCGCGTATCGCGCAGCACCGCCGCGAGCGGAGCCTGCAGGCGCGGCGCGATGCGCTTGGCGAGCGGCGGCAGCTTGGGCGAATAGCCGAGCGTCGTCACCAGCGTGCCGATCGCGTCGCGGTCCTCGGGGATCACCGTCTCGAGAACAAGAGTGTCGGCGGCATCGACGCGCGCCGCGATGCGCGGGGTCAGCCAGTCGATCCCGGTCGGCAGCTCGTGCAGCGTGCCGAACAGCGTGATCTCGGTATCGGCGTCGCGCACCACCCAGATCGCGGGTTCGGCGGCGACGGGGGAGGCGGCGAGGAGCAGGGCAAGCGCGACGATTCTCATCGCCGCCATCTAGGGACTACGCGTCAGGCGAACCAGCCCTGCGCCGCCAGCTCGGGTCGTGCCCCGCGGCTGACCGGCACCGCGAGGCCGCCCGCCAGCGTCAGCGTCGTCCGCCCGCCGCCGCTGTCGACGCTTACGACGGCGTCGCGCGCGACCCACCACGACCGGTGCGTGCGGGCGCCGGCCAGCCCGTCGAGCTCGGCGATCGCATCGACCATGCGCAGCAGCACGAGGTCCGACCCCGCATCGGTATGGACGCGGAGATAATGGTCCTCGGCTTCGATCGCGAGCAGCCGGGCGTGGCGGAGGCGCAGCGGCAGGCGGTCGAGGAAGCGCGGCGGCGGGGGCGGCGCTTCGGCCTGGGCGCTGGGCAGCGGCACCACCGGGGGCGTCGTCGTGTAGTTGAGCGCCGTGATCAGCCCGCTGATCAACAAGACGGTCAGGAACGCCCCCGCCATGCCCGCCGGTGACGGAAAGCCGCCGCCGAACGCCAGATGGTTGGCGACGATCACGATCGTCGTCAGCGGCAGCGCGATGACGAGTGCGATCAGCGCCCCCTCGACCAGCGGCCACGCCTGCAGCCGGCCCCAGTTGCGCATCCCGACCGACACGCCGTGGCCGAGCGCCGCGCCGCTCCACATCACCGCCAGCCAATAGGCGAGGCGCGGCAGCAGCGGCACCTGGCCCGACCCCAGCGCGCCGATCAGCGCCATGAAGCCGCCTGCGACGGTGGCGATGACCAAGCCGCGCCGCGCGCTCGGCCGGCCCCGTGCAACTGGCGAAGCGCCAACTGCATCGCCCGTCACTTCACGCAGCGAACCGGCCATTCCACGCATCCCCCGGCGACGGCCAAGCTTTGCCCGGCGACAAGGAGGTCGGCAACCCAGCCACACCGTCACAGGAGCTTCGTCCCATGTTTCGCCTGCTCGCCGCCGCCGCCATCCTTGCCTGCGCCGCCCCCGCCGCCGCCGCGCCGCTGACCTTCGCGTTCACGGGGATCGAGACGCCAAAGGGTGCGATCCTGATGTCGGTGTACGACAGCGAGGAAGCGTTCGACCGCGGCGGCAAGCCCCTGGTCAGCCAGATGGTGGCGGTCGCCGGCACTTCGGTCGAGATCGTCGCCGACCTGCCGCCGGGCCGCTATGCGGTGAAGGCGTTCCACGACATCGACGGCGACGGCAAGATGGGGACCAACCCGTTCGGCATCCCGCTCGAGCCCTTTGCCTTCTCTAACGACGCGGTCGGCGACATGGGGCCTGCCAAATGGACGGCGGCGGCGTTCGACTTCGACGCCGCGACCCCGCGTCACGCGATCAAGATCCGCTAGGAGCGCGCACCATGCTCAACCGCCGCACCTTCCTGTCGCACGCCGGGCTCGCCACCGCGGCGCTCGCCATCCCAGAGGCGCTGCGTGCCGGCAGCGGCCCCGCCGACTGGCGCCTCGCGCTCGCCGATGTGCCCGGCGACATCGCGACCCGCCGCCTGCGCCGGGTACATGGGCGCGCCCCCGCCGCGCTGAAGGGCACGCTGTACCGCAACGGCCCGGCGCGCTTCCGCCGCGGCGGAAGCGCGAGCGGCCACTGGTTCGACGGCGACGGCATGATCCGCGCGTGGGAGATCGACGACGGCGATGCGCGGCTGGCCGCGCGCTTCGTCGACACCCCCAAGCGGCGGCTGGAGGAGGCGCGCGGCGCGATGGTCGTCCCCGGCTTCGGCACGCCCGCGGGACCCGACGTACCGGTGAGCAGTTCGGACGACACCAACGCCGCCAATACCAGCGTCATGATGGCGGGCGGCAAGCTCCTCGCGCTGTGGGAGGCGGGGTCGGCGACCGAGGTCGATCCGCGCACCCTCGCGACGCTCGGCCAGAAGAGCTTCAGCCCCGAGCTGAAGCACATGCCCTTTCTCGCGCATCCGCGCATTGAACCCGACGGGCGGATCTGGAACCTCGGCCTGTCGGGGCGTTCGGCGCTGGTCTGGCGGCTGTCGGCGAGCGGCGCGCTGGAGGCGTCGCAGATCGTGCCGCTGCCGCGTGCCAGCTACATGCACGATTTCACGGCGACCGCGCGGCATCTGGTGATCGTCCTGCAACCCTGGCTGCAGGACCGCATGGGCCTGCCGTACGTCGACAGCCTGACGTGGCGGCCCGAGCGCGGCACGCAGGTCATGGTGATCGACAAGGCCGACCTGACGCGCAGCCGCATCTTCGAGCTGCCGGCCTTCGCCTTCTTCCATCTCGGCGATGCGTGGGAGGAGGCCGACGGCACGATCCGCTTCGACGGGTGTCTGGAGGCCGATCCGTCGTTCGGCAGCACGGCGGCGCGCGCCATGGTCGCGGGCGTGCATATCGACACGCCGCACCCGGCGCTGACGATGATCGCGCTCCACCCCGGCGGCCGTGCGACGCTGACATCGTCGGGTATCATGGCCGAGTTTCCGCGCTGCGACCCGCGCCAGGCCGGGCTGCCGCGGACCCGCACCGTACATGTCGGCGGCTACATCAAGGGCGCGCCGTTCGCGCATGCCGTCGGCGTGTGGGACTGGGCGAAGGAGCGCGACGACGCTTACGACTTCGGCGCGCGCCAGCTCGTCGAGGAGTTCGTGCCGCACGACCGCTGGCTGGTCGGCACGACGATCAACCTCGACGCCCGCGCCACCGAGCTGCACGTCCTCGACGCTGCGAACGTCGCGCGTGGACCGCTGGTGACGTGGCGTGCCAATGTCGCGCTGCCCTATGGCTTCCACGGCAACTTCGTGAGCGCCTAGGCCCAGTAGCGATCCTTCAGCAGCCGCTTGTACAGCTTGCCCGTGTCGTGGCGCGGCAGCTCGTCCATGAAATCGACCGAGGTCGGGCACTTGATGTGGCTCAACCGCGCGCGGGCGAAGGCGATCAGCTCGGCCTCGAGCTCAGGCCCGGCGGCGGCGGGGTCGCGCGGCTGCACCACCGCTTTGACCGTCTCGCCAAGCTCCTCGTGCGGCACGCCGAACACCGCGACGTCGGCGACCGCGGGGTGCATAGTCAGGACGTTCTCGGCCTCCTGCGGATAGACGTTCACGCCGCCCGAGATGATCATGTAGCTCGCGCGGTCGGTCAGGTAGAGATAGCCGTCGGCATCTACGTGGCCGATATCGCCGAAGGTCGCGCCGTGCGTGCCGGTGACGCTGGCGGTCTTGTCGGGGTCGTTGTGGTAGGTGAAGCCCGGGCCCCCGGCGAAGTAGATGCGGCCGGTCTCGCCTGGTCCGAGCACGCGGTCGTCGTCGCCCAGCACGCGGATCTCGCCGAGCAGCGACTTGCCCACCGACCCCGGGTGGGCGCGCCATTCCTGCGGGCTGATCGCGGTGAAGCCTGCGCCCTCGGTCGCCGAGTAGTATTCGAAGACTACGTCGCCCCACCAGTCGAGCATCGCGTGCTTGACGTCGACGGGGCAGGGCGCGGCGGCGTGGATCGCGCAGGCGAGGCTCGACACGTCGTATCTTGTCCGGACAGCTTCCGGAAGCTTGAGCATTTTCACAAACATCGTCGGCACCAGCTGGCTGTGCGTGGCGCGGTGCCGTTCGACTAGCGCCAGATAATGTTCGGGGTCGAACTTCTCCATGACGATCACCTCGCCGCCGAAGCGGTGGACGCTCATCGTGTAGCGTAGCGGCGCGGCGTGATAGAGCGGCGCGGGGCTGAGATAGATCATGCCGGCCTTGAACTCGTAAAGCGCGCCGACCAGTCCGAGCAGCGCGTCGGGCCCGTCGATCGGCCCCTCGGGCAGCGGCCCGCGCACGCCCTTGGACCGCCCGGTCGTGCCGCTCGAGTACAGCATGTCGCGACCCGGCGATTCGTCGGCGATGCGCGTCGTCGGCTGGGCGGCGAGGGCGGCCTCGAAGGATGTCCAGCCGGGGATGTCGCCGCCGACCGCGTACTGTCCCCCGGTGGCCGGCAGCGCGGCAGCGAGGCCGGCGAAGCGCGCGCCGGCGAACACCGCCTTGGCGCCCGAGTCCGCGACGATGTACGCCGCCTCCTCGGCCCCCAGCTTGGTCGACATCGCGACATAGACTAGGCCACTGCGCTGGGCGCCCCAGCAGATCGCGAAGAAGTCGGGGCAGTTGTCGAGCCACAGGACGATCGTGTCGCCGCGCCTCAGACCCTGCGCACGCAGCATGTGCGCGACCTGATTGGAGCGCGCCTCGAGGGCCGCGTAAGTCATCGTCTCGCCGCTGCCCGCCATGCGGATGGCGATCGCCTCGGGCTGGCTCGCGGCGTGGATCGACGGATGCATCGGACGGTCTCCCCATTTTTGCAGCCACGCTAGCACGGCCGTGCGCTCGCGCGTAAGCGTCGCGGATGGCTCATATCTTCAAGCTGCTGCGTGCCGTCGAGTGGGCGGCGTTCGAGGCGTCGGGTGAGTTCGCCGGGTCGCCGGACGACCTGCGCGACGGCTATATCCACATGTCGACTGCGGATCAGGTCGAGGGCACTTTCGTCAAGTATTTCGCCGGCGAGGCGGGGGTCGTGCGCGTGGCTCTTGACCCGCAAGCGCTAGGCGAGGCGCTGCGCTGGGAGCCGTCGCGCGGCGGCGCGCTGTTCCCGCACCTGTACCGCGCGCTGAGGCTGGACGAGGTGGTGGCCGCTACGCCGCTTTGAGCTGCGCCGCCTTGGCGGCCGCAAACCCCGGCCGCGCCTGGAGCCGTGCCCAATACGTCCGCAGCCCCTCCGACAGCCGGTCGTGCAGCCCCAGCGTCTCAGCGAGCATCAGCGCATAGCCGACCGAGATGTCGGCTGCGGTGAACCGCCTCGCGCACAGCCACTCGCGGTCCGCCAGCGCGGCGTCCGCCAGCAGCGTCCGCTTGGCGAACCAGTGCGCATAGTCGTCGGCGGCGACCTGCAGGCCCTTCTTGGGCTCGAACACCCGGTAGCGCAGCACGATCGTCTGCGGGAAGGTCAGCGTCGCCTCGCCGTGGTGCAGCCAGTTGAGCCACGCGCCATAGTCTGGCTCCTCCACTCCCACCGCCAGCGGCGACGGACCGTACTTCGTGCACAGGTACTGCGCGATCGCCGCCGACTCGGTCAGCCGCGCGTCGCCGTCAACGAGCAGCGGGATCGTCCCCAGCGGATTCTCCGCCAGAAACTCGGGCGCCAGGAAGCGCGGCGGGAAGGGGAGCAGCGCGAGGTCGTACGCCAGCCCCATCTCCTCGAGCGTCCACAGCGCACGGAACGAGCGGGCATCGGCGCAATGATACAGCTTCATTCATTGACGCTTCACCCATCGAGCACCATTTCGCAAGGACTGACGAGCGGAGGTGGAACGAGTGTCGATGCGCGCGCGGGCGAAGGCTTGGGCTATCGGAGCGGGCGGGCTGGCGGCCGGCGTCGCGCTGGCGTTCGGCATCAACGCCGGGACCGGGCAGGGCAGCGTCGATGCCCAGACCCTGCCCGCCGAGACCCGCGTCGTGCCGATCAACCAGGGCCAGCTGCTGCTCAGCTACAGCGCGGTGGTGAAGCGCGCCGCGCCGGCGGTGGTCAACGTCTATTCGGCGCGGGTCAACCGCAGCCGCCCGGTCAACCCCTTCTACCAGCAGTTCTTCGGCGGCGGCCCGCAGGCCCCGCGCGTCGAGCAGTCGCTGGGCTCGGGCGTCATCGTCGGCCCCGACGGGCTGATCGTCACCAACAACCACGTCGTTGCCGGCGCCGACCAGATCCTCGTCGCACTCGCCGACCGGCGCGAGTTCGCGGCAAAGCTGGTGTTCGCCGACGCACGGCTCGATCTCGCGCTGCTCCAGATCGACACCAAAGGCGTGCGACTGCCGACAGTGCCGCTCGGCGACAGCGACCGGGCCGAGGTCGGCGATGTCGTGCTGGCGATCGGCGATCCCTTCGGCGTCGGGCAGACGGTGACCCACGGCATCGTGTCCGCCACCGCGCGTACCGGCCAGGGCGTGTCGAACAGCCAGTATTTCCTGCAGACCGACGCGGCGATCAATCCGGGCAATTCGGGCGGCGCGCTGCTCGACATGCAGGGCCGCCTGCTCGGCATCAACACCGCGATCGCGTCGCCGTCGGGCGGCTCGACGGGCGTCGGCTTCGCGATCCCCGCGAACATGGTGCGGGTCTTCGTGGGTGCTGCGAAGAACGGCAAGATGGTCACTGGCTGGATCGGCGCCGAGGGCGAGGCGCTGACCACCGCGTCGGCCGCGCAGATCGGCCTCGACCGCCCCGGCGGCGTTCTGGTCACTGAGGTCAGCCCGGGGTCGCCATCGGCGGCGGCGGGCATCAAGCCCGGCGACATCATCGTCGCGGTCGACGGCAAGGAAGTCGTCGACCCCGGCCAGCTGCGCTACCGCATCGCCGTCCAAGGCGTCGGCAAGGCGGTCGACGTCGACGTGCTCCGCGCCGGCGAGCGGCGGACCTTCGCGATGACGCTCGCCTCGCCGCCCGAAAACCCGCCGCGCGCGCTGACGCGGATCAGCGGCGACAATCTGCTGACTGGCGTCACCGTCGCCAACCTGTCGCCCGCCTTCGCGCAGGAGATCGGCGCGGGCCTCCCCGAAAAGGGCGTCGTGGTGTTCGAGATCGCCGGCACCGCGCCCGCCGCGCGCTTCGGCTTCCTGAAGCCCGGCGACCTGATCGAGGCGGTCAACGGCCAACCGGTTCGCACCGCCGCTGACGTCGCCCGCGCCACGCAGACCGGCGTGCCGAGCGTGCGCTTCAACCGCGGCGGCCAGCGCGCGATCTGCGGCGTGACGGGGGGTCAGCTGGCCTGCCAGAGCTGAAAGGCCGCCGGGTCAGGTTCGCCCGAGCGTGTCCAGCGGCCCTGAATCGAGGTGCGCCACGATGCGCGTCAGGGCAGCGATGTTGTTCTGGTCCTCGGCGCTGTCGAGCGCGTCCAGCAGCACCGCGCGGATGTCGTCGGGTCCGACCCGCTCCATCTCCCAGTTCGGATACAGACGCTCGCGCTGTTCCACGTTCCGGTCGAGGGTGACGATGTCGTAGTGGCGCGGATCGCCGTGAAGGCTCGCGATCAGCTTCTTCACCTCGGCGGGCGGCCCCTCGATCCACTGAAAGAACACGCCGCTTCCGAACACCAGCACGCCGGTGATCTCGCACTTGGCGTTGCGGCGCTGGGACCATTCGATGATGCGGTCGACCTCGACGTCGTCGACACCTTCGGCGGCGCGACTGCAATAGACGAAGGTATCCAGGATCGGCGCGTCGTCATCCAAGTCAGGGCCGCCTGGAAAACCGGGTTCGTCGAACATGGATTGGCTCGCTTTGTCTACGCCGGGCGGTCGTGCCACGCGGTAGCTTGGCAGCAGGTTAGCGCATCTTTGTGATTTTGGGTAAGGAAGTCTCGGCCTTCGGCCCGGGTTACGGCCACGTCCGAAAACCGCCAGACAGCGTGCGCGGGCGGGCGTAAACCTTGGCCATGCACACCGACCCGCAAGCCTGTTACGCCGCGATGCTGATCCGCGATCCCGCGGCCGATGGGCGGTTCTTCGTCTGCGTGCGGACGACGGGCATCTTCTGCCGGCCGGTGTGCCCGGCGCGGACGCCGTTCCTGAAGAATGTCAGCTTCGTCGCGACCGCTGCCGATGCGGTGGCGGCGGGGTACCGGGCGTGCAAGCGCTGCCGGCCGGAGACTGCGCGGGGCAGCCCGGCGTGGACGGGGAGTGCGGCCAGCGTCGCGCGGGCGCTGACGCTGATCGAGAAGGGCGGGCTCGACGAGACCCGCGTCGATGCGCTCGGCGACCGGCTGGGGCTGGGCGAGCGGCAGGTGCGGCGGCTGTTCAAACAGCACGTCGGCGCGCCGCCGGTCGTGGTGGCGCAGGCGAAGCGGCTCGCGGCGGCCGCACCGCTGATCGACGAAGGCACCATGCCGATGGCGCAGGTCGCGCTCGCGGCGGGGTTCGGCAGCATCCGCCGTTTCAACGAAGTCTGGGCGGGGGTGCACGGCGAGACGCCCGCCGCGCGCCGCCGCCGCATCGCGAAGGGAACACCCGTGCAACTGACCCTGACCCGCCATACCGCCCCCGTCGGCGACCTGCTGATCGTCACCGATGCCGAGGGGGCGCTGCGCGCGCTCGATTTCGCCGATTACGAGGCGCGGATGCGGACGCTGCTTGGCCGCCACTACGGCGCGGTGACGCTGACCGACGGGCCTGCGCCGCCTGCAGTCGTTGCCGCGCTCGACGCCTACTTCGCCGGCGATGCGACGGCGCTCGACGGGCTGACCGTCAAGACCGGGGGCAGCGAGTTCCAGCGCAGCGTCTGGGCGGCGCTGCGGGCGATCCCGGCGGGCACGACGACAGGCTATGGCGCGCTGGCGGCGATGCTCGGCAAGCCCGGGGCAGCGCGCGCGGTGGGGCTGGCGAACGGGTCGAACCCGGTCGGCATCGTCGTGCCGTGCCACCGCGTCATCGGCGCGAACGGCACGCTCACGGGCTATGCGGGCGGGGTGGAGCGGAAACGCTGGCTGCTCGAGCACGAGGGCGCTCTAGCCCGCGCAATCCTATGAGCGGGCGCAGGCCGGGGATTTCGCGCCCGATCAGGTAGAACAGCACCGATCCGACGACCGTCGCGGCGACGAGGATGGCGAACTCCGTCAGCGCCGACAGGCCGAGGGGCAGCAGCCAGTACATCACCACCAGGATCACCGTCTGGTGCGCGATATACGCTGGAAACACGCCCTCGTTGAGCGTCGTGCGCCATGGGTGATCATGGTTGAGGAACGCCTGCGCGAAGCCCAGCAGCGCTATGATCGCCCCCCACGCCTGCACCGCGCGCACGACGCGCATTGCCGCGGTCTGCAGCGGGGGCAACTCCGCACCCTCAGGCAGCGGCACGAACACCGCCGCGACCATGACCCAGGCGATCAGGGCGGCGATGGCGCATGGCTTCCAAACGCGTGCGATCAGCGGCCACAGGGTACGCGTACCGCCCAGCCCGACACCGAAGAAGAAGGCGAAGGCGTAGATGCTGTGCGCGTACCAGTCGTCGACCAGGCCGTGCGTCTCGGGGAAGCGGTCGGCGAGCAGGATGCGCGTGAGGGCATAGACCGCTACCGGAAGCACGATCAGCCGCCAGCCGCCGAACAGCGTGTCGAAGGCGGATTGCGCACGCTCCCGCCACGCCGCCGGCGCCAGCGCGACCAGCGCCAGCACCATCGAATAGACCCACAGATAGGCGACGAACCACAGCTGGTTCCACGTCGGCGTGTCGATGCCGAGACTGTCGTCGAAGCGCCAGTTGTCGTGCTGCCAATAATAGACGAAGCCGTGAGGGTAGTTGTAATTGACCCGCAGATCGACCCACGCCTGCGGCGCGATCCACAGCGCCATGCCGGCGACCAGCGGGATGAACAGCCGCTTGGTCCGCCCCCAGCCGAAGCTTCCGCCTTTCCGCAGCATCATCCGCGACGCGACGCCCGAGATCAGGAACAGCAGCGACAGCCGCCATGCGTTGAGCAGCAGCATCGGCGCCTCGACCCACTGCATCGGGCGCGCGGTCTTGATGTGGAACTCCCACGGCACGAACACCATGCCGATGTGGTAGAGGATCAGCAGCCCGAACGCGCCGATGCGCAGCCAGTCGAGATCATAGCGTCGTGTCATTGGCCCGCCCTCGCGCCTTGCCTAAGCTTGCGCCGACGCTAGGGAAAGCGGGCACGCGCCGTCATCGGCGGCGGTACGGACGGCGGCGCGGGAGGGACGGCCGGGGGCATGGCGGGGACGAGCGGCGGGGCAGGCGTGACGAGCGGCGGGCGGCTGCCTGCGCCTCGCATCCTCGCGCTCGTCACTGTGCTGACCCTGGCGTTCGCGGTGGTCAATGCGCTGACCGTCGCCGACGACCTGCGCGACTCCGGCGTCGGCTTCGACGCGTGGGAGCCCTGGGTGTGGGAGCTGACCAGCGCGGCGTTCTGGATCGCCGCCGCGCTGCCGATCGTCGCGGCGTCGCGCCGCCTGCGCCCGCCCGCGCTCGGCTGGCCGGCGGCGATCGCGGCGCACGTGGCGCTCAGCCTGCCGGTATGCGCGCTGCACGTCGCGTGGCTCGCGGCGACGCGGAGCGCGGCCTACTGGGCGCTGGGCGCGTCGCACGACTATGATTTCAGCGTCACGCACCTCGTCTACGAATGGCGCAAGGATCTGCTGTCGGTCGCCGTTTTCGGGGTCATCGCGTTCGTCGGCGACCGCTGGAGCATCGCTCCGCCCGCTGCCCCGCAGCCGCCCTTTCGCCTCGAAGTCCGCGACGGCGCGCGCGTCCAATGGTTCGCGCCGGGCGACATCGAGCGGGTCGAGGCAGCGGGCAACTATGTCGAGCTCCACACCGCCACGGGCACCGTCCTGCACCGCGCGACGCTGAGCGGCGTCGAGGCCGAATTGTCCGGGCATGGCTTCGTCCGCATCCACCGCTCGCGGCTCGTGCGGCAAGCCGCGGTCACCGGTGTCAGGACCACGCCATCGGGCGATTTCGAGGCGACCTTGGCCAGCGGTGCAATGGTTTCGGGTAGCCGCCGCTTCCGGTCCGTGCTGGAATAGCGGCGGGGAGAGTCGTCATGCCGAAAGTTGCAGTTTGCCTGTGGTTTGAACGCGATGCGGAGGCTGCAGCGGCGTTTTACTGCTCGCTGCTGCCCGATAGTCGCATCGACCGCGTCTGGCGTTCGCCGACCGACTATCCGGCCGGCAAGGCTGGTGATCCGGTGCTGGTCGAATTCACTCTCGCCGGCCAGGCTATGCAGGGGCTCAACGGCGGCACCAAGATGGCCGAGTTCTCGAGCGCGGCATCGGTCGTGGTGGAAACAGAGGACCAGGCCGAGACCGATCGGCTGTGGAGCGCGCTGACCGCCGACGGCGGCAAGGAGATCCAGTGCGGCTGGCTCAACGACCGCTGGGGCATCCCGTGGCAGATCGTGCCGCGCCGCCTCAACGAGCTGATGACCGACCCCGACAGCACGCGGGCGAAGCGCGCGATGGAAGCGATGATGACGATGGTGAAGATCGACATCGCGGCGCTGGAATCGGCCGTCGCGGAATGAAGCGCGCCATATTGCTCGTCGCGCTGATGCTCGCGAGCCCGCTGGCGGCGCGCGAGGATCCCGAGTGGACGGCGTGCGATTTCGGCACCGACCCCAAGGCGGGCCTGCTGGCGACCAAACGCTGGTTCGAACTCGGCAAGGAAGCGGGGGCACTCGACGCGCTGCGCGGCAACCGCAGCGGTTGGACCAATCTCGCGCCCGGCACCCGGATGCCGCCGCTCGACGCCTGCGCCAAGGCGCTCGCCAGTCCCGACCTGACGCCCCAGGAATGGCCGCGGCGCGTCAGCCTGCTCCAGGCGCAGGCGGCGCACCGGATCGCGGCGGGCGACGCCGCGGGTGCGCTGAAGGATCTCGACACGGTCGCGCAGGTCGTGCCCGCGGCTGCCGACCCGGCCGAGGTCGCGCGGACCACGACGGTTGCCAGCGACTTCCTGCGCGGACTGGCGCACGCGAAGCTGGGGACGCCCGAGGCCGCGCGCTTCTACGGCCGGGCGGCCGCCGCACGACCGTGGAGCGGGCGGGTGCAGGGTGTCGCCGAGACCTTGCTTGCACAGGTGCCGGGTGCCACGGCCGAGCAGGTGGCGGTGGCGCAGCGGCTCGTGCTGATCGACGTCAAGGGCCGCGAGCGGCGCGCGCGGCTGCGCTTTGCCGCGGGCGATCATGCCGGCGCGCTGACAGACTGGCGCCGCGTGCGGCCCAGCGTCACCGACGTGACGACGGTCTATGTCAAATTTCCCAACTCGATCGTGGTCGGCATGCCCGGCTTCCCGGTCAAGACGATCGATCCCGCCCGTGTCGGTGCGGCGGCGATCGCCGCGACACTGGCAGGCGACGCCGCTCAAGGGCGGGAGTGGATTGCCGAGGCGAAGACCAAGACCGCGGCGCTGCCGCCGATGGGTGGCATGCTCGCGCAGATGTACGACCGCGAGCGTGCGATCGCCGAACTGACGCGGCGGCTGGAACTGGTCGAGGTCGCCGAGGCGCATGCCGCCGGTCGCAAGGACGCCGCGCAGTCGTTGCTGGCTGCGGCCGCACCCTTGCCCGACGACGATGCGACGCTGCGCCTTGCCGCCCTGGTGCGCGGTCAGCCGGTGCCGCCGCGCACGCCGGCGGGTGAGGTCGACCCGCTGCGCGTGCTCGTGCTGCTGCCCCGCTACGAGGGCAAGACGGGCGGCGGCGGCGGGGTCGGCGAGGTGCTGATGGGCGGCAGTCTTCTGCGCAGCGCGCAGGCGGGCCGGAACAGCTATTCGAAGAGCCGCGGCTTCTTCAAGGCGGGCGGCTTCAAGGAGAAGCAGCTCGCCGACGGGCGCGGCACGACGATCGAGTTCATCGGCGATACCTCGTCGGCGCTGGCGACCGAGGAGATGACACTGCTGCGCGCCGCCGACCTGGCGCGGGAGGCGGGCAAGCCGGCGTTCGTCGTGCTCGACAAGCGCGACCTGCAGCGGACGAGCACCTTGACGCGGAACGGCACGCCGATGGGCCCGGCGACGCCCGCGGGCTATGTCACGCAGCTCGACGTGGCGTTCGTCGATCCCGCCAGCCTGCCTGCCGAGCTGCGCGACGAGAGCGACCGGACGATCGCCGTCGACGATGTCGAGCGGGTGCTGGGGCCGGAGTATAAACCTCAGCCCTAGACCTCGAACTCCAGGATCACCGCGTCGACCGCGAGGCTTTCGCCCGCCTTGACGCGCACTTCCTTCACGGTCGCCGATTTCTCGGCGCGCAGGATGTTCTCCATCTTCATCGCCTCGACTGTGGCGAGCGGCTGGCCAGCCTCGACCTTGTCGCCTGCGGCCACGTCGAGCTTCACGATCAGCCCGGGCATCGGGCACAGCAGGAAGCGCGACAGGTCGGGGGGCACCTTGGCGATCATGTGCTTCGCGAGCGCGGCGGCGCGGGGGGTCAGGACGCGCACGGCGTGGCTCGCGCCGGCGGTGGTCAGGCGATAGCCGACGGGCAGGGCGTCGACGCCGACGGCGATGTCGCGCCGGTCGAAGCGGCCGCGCAGCAGCGGCTCCCCGACGCGCCATTCGGTGCTCAGCATATGGTCGGTGCCGTCGATCGTCACCGCAAAGCCGCCGCCGGCATCCTCGACCGTCACCTCATGGTCGGTGCCGTCGAGCTGCACGATCCAGTCGGTGCCGAACGCCGCGCCGTGGCCGTTCAGCTGCCCGTCGATCAGCTGGGCGCGCTCGCTCGCGGTGGCGTGGAGCACGGCGGCAACCGCCACGACGGTGTCGCGCGTCGCGTCGGTGGCGGGGTTGCCGTGAAACCCATCCGGATACTCCTCGGCGATGAAGGCGGTCGTGACCGCCTCGCCCGCGACGAAGCGCGGGTGGTGCATAAGGCTCGCCAGGAAGTCGATGTTGTGGCTGATCCCGCGTACCAGATAGGCGTCGAGTGCGGCGGCCTGCTCGGCGATCGCCTGCGCGCGGGTCGGCGCGTGAGTGATCAGCTTGGCGATCATCGGGTCGTAGAAGCGGCTGATCTCGCTGCCCTCGACGACGCCGGTGTCGACGCGAACGCCTTCGCCTTGCGGAGGCACCAGCCGCGTCAGCCGCCCGGTCGAGGGCAGGAAGCCGCGGTAGGGGTCCTCGGCATAGACGCGCGTCTCGATCGCATGTCCGGACAACTTCACGTCGTCCTGCGCGAACCCCAGCGGTTCTCCGGCGGCGACGCGGATCATGTCGGCGACGAGGTCGCGTCCGGTGATGCATTCGGTCACCGGATGCTCGACCTGCAGACGCGTGTTCATCTCGAGGAAGTAGAAACTGCGGTCGGCCCCGGCGATGAACTCGACCGTGCCCGCGCTGAAGTATCCAACGCCCCGCGCCAGCGCGACCGCCTGCTCGCCCATCGCCTTCCGCATCTCGGGCGTGACGAACGGGGAGGGCGCCTCCTCGACGACCTTCTGGTGCCGCCGCTGGATCGAGCAGTCGCGCTCGCCGAGGTACACGAGCCCGCCGTGCTGGTCGCCGAGCACCTGGATCTCGATGTGGCGCGGCTGCTCGACGAACTTTTCGATGAACACGCGGTCGTCGCCGAAGCTCGCCAGCCCCTCGCGCTTGGTCGCCTCGAAGCCCTCGCGCACGTCGGCCTCGGACCACGCGAGCCGCATGCCCTTGCCGCCGCCGCCGGCCGACGCCTTCATCATCACCGGGTAGCCGATCTCGGTGGCGATGCGGACAGCATGCTCGGTGCCGTCGATCTCGCCGATGAAGCCCGGCACGACCGACACGCCCGCCGCCTTCGCCAGCTTCTTCGATTCGATCTTGTCACCCATCGCGGCGATCGCCTTGGTGGGCGGCCCTATGAAGGCGATGCCGGCGGCGTCGCACGCCTCGCGAAACGACGCGCGTTCGCTCAAAAAACCATAACCCGGATGCACGGCCTCGGCGCCCGTGGCCTTGCACGCCGCGATGATTGCATCGCCAAGCAGGTAGGACTCGGCAGCCGGGGGCGGTCCGAGCCGCACGCTCTCGTCGGCCATCTCGACATGCAGCGCGCCCGCGTCGGCGTCCGAATAGACCGCGACGGTGGCGATCCCCATGGCGCGCGCGGTGCGCATGACGCGGCAGGCGATCTCGCCGCGATTGGCGATCAGGATCTTCTTGAACAACTGGCGGCTCCCTCGCGCGCCGTTGAAGCGCGCGACGGCAGGGGCGTCAAGCGCGGCGGGCCAAGGCGCTTGCGCCCGCGGCCTTCGTCCGGCGCGCGGTGCGCGCATTCGCCCCCGGTCCAGCGGCGAGCAGCGGGTCGACGAGCGCGGCGTAGCGGGTGAACAGATGCTCGACGCGGTCGCGGTCCGACGCGAACGGCTCGGGCCGGTACAGCCGGTCGACGGCGCGGTCGAGCGCAGTGTGCGCGGCGCGCAGGTCGGCGGGCATGGTCAGCGGGTCGTAAAGGATGGCGAGGCTCGCGGTCGGATGGCAGGCCCGCGCGGCGAGCACGGCGTCGGCGAGGGCGGCGACCTTGGTGCGCTGCGCGTCGGTTGGGGTTGGCCAAGGGAAGGTGTTGTAGACGAGGCCGATCGAATAGCGGAAATCTGATTTGAGCCTTCCGCCGATGTGGCTGAGCCACGCCATGTGCATCCGGCTGGTGAGGACGCCGAAGTCGTAAGGAGCTGCGCCAAGCATGATAATCACGGCGTCGGTCGGAATAGCAGGCGGTAACTGCCAGCCGAAAGGCACATAGTCCCGGCGCTCGCTCGACACACGAGGCAGCACGAGAAATGGCTCGTCGGGGATATTCTCAAGAGCAAATCGGCTCGGGTATTCAGCCGATGCTAGGGTGCTCTTTCGAGCGCTCTTCAAACGGAAGGCCCTGATTGCAGCCAACCTCTCCTTAATCAGGGAGGAAGCGTTAATAAGCGTTGCAGGTGCATCGCGGAGTGTCAGAACCCATCGCTCGGTCCCGTTGATGTACTCGTCGGCACCGATCAGTGGACGGAAATATGGTCTCGACTGCGGCTCTGCTGCAATGAAGTCGCGCTTTGCGCCCGGCAAGAACGTCATGATCCCGTCGTCGATGATTTGACTGCCGATATCTAGCCGCTTCGCGTTGCCTAGTGGCGCGGATGCATTTGTAACGACCAAATGGCGAGCGCTCGCGATCCGCGCCTCGAACAAATACGCCGTCAGCGCCCCGTGCCGTGTCTCCTCGGCGGGCTTCTTCGCGTCGGGATAGCTGAACAGGCGCTTTTCGGCAGGCTGGGCTTCGGCATGCGCGAGCCCGACGACGACGACATGGACGTGCGCCTTGCCGCGCGCCTCGCTGTCCCAGACGAAACTTCGGTGCGCGAAGGCGATCTCCCACCCGGCGCGAAATACCGGCGGCCAGAGCTGCGCGACCTGCTCCCCCTGGCAGATCGAATTGGTCGCGACGAAGCCGATACGCGCCTGGCTGCGGCCGAGATAGGCGACGGCCTTCAGGAACCACGCGCAAACATAATCGAGCGTGCCGCCGCTGCCCGGCAGCCCGGCGATGCTGCGGACCTGCGCGCGCTGCGCCTCGGTCTGGAACTTTGCGCCGATAAACGGCGGGTTGCCCATGACATAGCTGCACCGTTCGGCGGGCAGCACCTCGGCCCAATCGACCTCCAGCGCGTCGCCGTGGCGGATGTTGGCGGACTGTTTGAGCGGGATGCGCGGCGGGGTCATGCCGAACACCGCGTCGAAGGCGTTGTTGGCAAGGTGGTCGGCCATCCACATCGACACCTCGGCGATGCGCGCGGGAAATTCGCCGATCTCGATGCCGTGGAACTGGTCGACGTCGACCTGGCTCATCCCCGTCGAAGCCGGTCAGCACGCGCTGATCGAGATACAGCGCACGCAGCGCCTGCAACTCGATGGCGCGCAGCTCGCGATAGGCGACGACGAGGAAATTGCCGCAGCCGCATGCCGGATCGAGGAAGTTGAGGCGGCGCAGCTTGCGGACGAACTCCTGCAGTCCGCGCTCTCGCCCCGTGGCGCGGACGAGCAGCCGGCCCAGCTCGGCACGCAGATCGTCGAGGAACAGCGGCCCGATGACCTTCAGGATGTTGGGCTCGCTGGTATAGTGTGCGCCTGCCTTGCGGCGCTCGCCGGGGTTCATCACCGACTGGAACAGCGACCCGAAGATCGCTGGGCTGACCTTGCTCCAGTCGAAGCGGCAGGCGTCGAGCAGCATCTCGCGCATGTCGCGGTCGAAGTCGGCGGGGCGCAGCGCGCCCGCGAACAGCGCGCCGTTGACGTGCGGGAACTGGCGCAGCTCGTCGCGCAGCAGCTTGCCGCGCCGCTCGGGCGGCGTGTCGAGGACGTCGAAGATCTTGTTAAGCCGTTCGCCCAGGTCGCTGCCGTCGGGCGCGGTGTCGGCGAAGATATACTGCAGGAAGATGTCGCGGGGTTCGAAGATGCCGGTGTCGTCGGCGAACATGCAGAACAGCAGGCGGACGAGCAGGCGTTCGAGGTCGTGACCGTCATAGCCCGACGCGGCCAGCGCATCGTGGAGGCGGCCCATCAATTCGGCCGCGGCGATGTTGACCGCGGGCTGGCTGCCGAAATCCTGCCGCCGCCCCAGCATGAAGGCGAAGGCCTCGATATGCTCGGGCAGGTCGGCGAGCCTGAAGACGAGCGGCGGCCCGCCCTTTTCGAGGTCGAGGAGGTTCCACGTCTGGAAATCGCAGGTCAGCAGATAGCGCGGGTGATCGCGCGGCTCCTTCAGCCCGGCGATGTAGTTGAGCGCCTGGCTGCCCGCTTTGCCGAGATCGAGGCCCGAACTTTTCTGCTCGACGAGCAGCACGCCGGGCCAGAACAGGTCGATGAAGCCGTATTTCTCGGTGTGCAGGCGGACGCGGTGCTCGTAGGTGGCGAGGCGCAGCCGGTCGATGCCGAAGATGCCGAAGAACTCGTTGTAGAAGGTCTGGGTGTGGCGGTGTTCGTCGCGGCTTTCGGCGTGGCGTTGCGCAAAGGCCACCGCGCGCGCTCGAATAACGTCCCAACTCAAACGCTGCACGCGCGTACCCCCCGCGAACATCAGTAGCGAGCAAGCTACGGGCGGTCGAGCGCCCTGATCACCCTAGACAAATAGGAACCCATCTGGTTCCTATTCCCGCGCGGCGTTCCAAACCCCGTCCCGGGTGTCAAACTCGCTTAGTTGTTCATCTTCGGCCCCGTTACGGATCGGGCCGTTCTACCGTACCCAGAGCGATATGTTCTGGAATGCCCGCCCTCACAGCGGGATGTTGTCGTGCTTCTTCCAGGGGTTCTCCAGCTTCTTCGTCCGCAGCTTGCGCAGGCCGATCGCGATCCGGCGGCGGGTGGAGTGGGGCATGATGACCTCGTCGATGAAGCCCATGCTGGCCGCGACGAAGGGGTTGGCAAAGCGTGCCTCGTACTCGGCGGTGCGCTCGGCGATCTCCTCGGGTGACTTGCCCCGGAAGATGATCTCGACCGCGCCCTTGGCGCCCATCACGGCGATCTCGGCGGTCGGCCAGGCGTAGTTGAGGTCGCCGCGCAGGTGCTTCGACGCCATCACGTCATAGGCGCCGCCGTAGGCCTTGCGGGTGATCACGGTGATCTTGGGGACGGTCGCCTCGGCATAGGCGAAGAGCAGTTTGGCGCCGTGCTTGATGATGCCGCCGAGTTCCTGCGCCACGCCGGGCAGGAAGCCGGGGACGTCGACGAAGGTGACGATCGGGATGCCGAAGGCGTCGCAGAAGCGCACGAAGCGCCCCGCCTTCTTCGCCGAGTTGATGTCGAGGACGCCCGCCAGCACCATCGGCTGGTTGGCGACGATGCCGACGGTGTGGCCTTCGATGCGCGCGAAGCCGATGACAATGTTGGCGGCGTGGCCGGGCTGGACCTCGAAGAAGGCGCCCTCGTCGGCGACCTTCGCGATCAGTTCCTTCATGTCGTACGGCTGGTTGGCGGAGGCCGGGACGAGCGTGTCGAGGCTTGGCTCGAGCCGCTCGCCGTCGTCGGCGGACGGGCGGAAGGGCACGCCGTCGCGGTTGTTGAGCGGAAGGAAGTCGAAGAAGGTCCGCGTCCGCAGCAGCGCGTCGATATCGTCTTCGCACGCGAGGTCGGCGACGCCGGACTTGGTGCTGTGGGTCAGCGCGCCGCCCAATTCCTCCTGGGTGACGATCTCGTTGGTCACCGTCTTCACGACGTCGGGGCCGGTGACGAACATGTAGGACGAATCCTTCACCATGAAGATGAAGTCGGTCATCGCAGGTGAATAGACCGCGCCGCCGGCGCAGGGGCCCATGATCAGGCTGATCTGCGGCACGACCCCGCTCGCCAGCACGTTGCGCTGGAAGACCTCGGCATAGCCGCCGAGTGACGCGACGCCCTCCTGGATGCGCGCGCCGCCGCTGTCGTTGAGGCCGATGACCGGCGCGCCGACCTTCATCGCGGTGTCCATGATCTTGCAGATCTTCTGGGCGTGGCGCTCGCTGAGCGAGCCGCCGAAGACGGTGAAATCCTGGCTGAAGACATAGACGAGGCGACCGTTGATCGTGCCGCTGCCGGTGACGACGCCGTCGCCGGGGATCTTCTGCTCGGCCATGCCGAAGTCGACGCAGTTGTGCTCGACGTACATGTCGACCTCTTCGAAGCTGCCCGGGTCGAGCAGCACGTCGAGCCGCTCGCGCGCGGTCAGGCGGCCCTTGGCGTGCTGCGCGTCGATGCGCTTCTGGCCCCCGCCCATGCGGGCGGCGTCGCGGCGGCGGTCGAGTTCGGCAAGGGTCTTGAGCATGGCAGCATCCCTAGCAGGGGGCTGGCGAAGCTGTCACGCCTGCGGCATAATGTCCGCGCTCTGGGGGGAGAGACATGATGCGCATGATCCTGGGCTGGGTACTCGCAGCGGTCGCGATGTTCCTGGTCGGTTTCGGCTTCTATGCCACGCCGCTGAGCGAGACCGCGGTGTCCAAGGCCAGCGACGCAACGGGCGCGCAGATCCAGGCTGCGCTGCGCGGCCTGCCGCGCGACGGCTTCTACGCGATCCCCAACCCGCTGACCGCCGCCGATGCAGCCGGCATGCTGACAGGGCCGACGGCGTTCGTGCATGTCCGGCTGGCCGGGCGCCCGGTGTTCGATCCGATGACGCTGGCGAAGGGTTTCGCGCATTATCTGCTCGTCGCGGCGCTGCTCGGCGCAGTGCTCGGCGGGGTCCAGCGCGGCGCGCGCAGCGGCGTGGCCTTCGGCATGGCGGGGGTCGCGGTGCTGTTCATCCACTTCGGCGGCCCGATCTGGTGGAGCTACAATTGGCAGACCGCGGCGTTCTTCGCGGTCGCCGATTTCACCAGCCTCGCGGTCGGTGGGCTGGTAATGACGTGGTGGCTGCGGCGGCGCGCCTAGAGGAGTTCGAGCAGCCGCGCCGCCGCAGCCAGATTCGCCTGGCGCTCGGCGCGCGGGGCCTCGGCCAGCGGGTCGCTGCCCCATTGTTCGGCCTGCCACAGCTCGTCCAGATGCCCCACGGCGTACGCTGACGCGGCATCGATCTGTCCCTCGTTCAGCGCCATCGCGATGACCGCCGAGCCGGTGATCGTCACCGCCTGGTTGAGCGCCGCCAGCCGGAAGGCGTCGAGCGCCGCGAACGCCGCGGCGATGCGCGCCAGCGTGGCCGGAGGCTGCGCAACATGGACGATGCCCGTGGTCACCGTGAACGCGACGTCGTAGCGCGTCCGCGCCCAGGCGAGCAGCGGGTCCCACTCCGCCGCCTGCCGGGCGATCAGCGCCGGCGGATAATCGGCGCGATAGGCGAGAAGCTCGGTCTCGGCATAGGCTGCCAGACCTGCCGCGAAGGTCGCGCGGTCGGGCGCGACGCGGTCGATCGCGGCGTTCGAGAGGCCGGTCAGCGGCATGGTCAGCGGCTTGATCTCTTCACCCTGCGCCGCCCATTCGCCCGCGACCGCCTGCGCCAGCGCCTCGGTCGGCAGCAGCAGCGGTGCCCGCGCCGGGGTCCGCACCGCGCGTCCGTCGAGGGCGATGCTCCAGCCGCCGTCGCCCGCGAGTGCAGCCGCGTCCTTGTAGAAGCGCCTCACCGGTTCGGCAGGATGTGACGCGGGCGGATGAAGAAGCCCGCCGCACCGATCGCCAGCAGCACCACCGCCAGCACCGTGCGGTCTGCGCGCAGCGCGATCAGCCCGCCGGCGAAGATCGACAGCGTCACGACGCGGACGGCGAAATAAATCAGGAAGCGCTGCTTGTCGGTCATGGTCTGGGTCCTGCCTCAGGCGATCAGCTTGATCAACGCCGCGACCGTGTCAGCCTCGGCCGCGGGCTTGTCGGTGCGGATGCGCGCGATGCGGGGGAAACGCATCGCCACCCCCGACTTGTGCCGCGTCGAGCGGTGAATGGAATCGAACGCGACCTCCAGCACCATCGTCTTCGCGACCTCTCGGACCGGTCCGAACCGCGCGACGGTGTTGGCGCGGACGAACTTGTCGAGCATCGCGAGCTCGGCGTCGGTGAAGCCGCTGTACGCCTTGCCGACCGGGGACAGCTGCCCGTCGTCGGTCCAGCAGCCGAAAGTATAGTCGCTGTAGAAGCTCGACCGCTTCCCGTGGCCGCGCTGGGCGTACATCATCACGCAGTCCGCCACGAGCGGGTCGCGCTTCCACTTGTACCACAGGCCGGTGCGCCGGCCGGCGACATAGGGGCTGTTGCGGCGCTTCAGCATCAGCCCCTCGATCGCCGCGTCGCGCGCGCCGTCGCGGATCGCCTCGAGCGCCGGAAAGTCCGCCGCGTTAATCACCGCCGACAAGTCGAAGCGGGCGGGGTCAAGGCGCGGCATCAGCGCCTCCAGCCGCGCCCGCCGCGTCGTCCAAGGCTGCGCGCGCAGATCCTCCGCGCCGTCGAACAGCACGTCGTAGATGCGCACGAACGCCGGATAGTCGGCCATCGCCTTGCCCGTCGGCGTCTTGCGCCCTAGCCGCTGCTGCAGCGCGTTGAAACTCGCCGCCTCGCCGCCCTGCACGTCGCCGCGCACCAGCAGCTCGCCGTCGAGCACCGCCGGGTAGCTGAACGCCGCCGCGACATCGGGGAAGCTGCCGGTGATGTCGTCTCCGGCCCGGCTGAACAGGCGCGTCTGCCCGGCGACGTGCACCAGCTGGATGCGGATGCCGTCCCATTTCCACTCGGCCGCATACTCGGCGAGGTCGAGCTTCAGCTCATCGAGCGGGTGCGCGAGCATGAACGGGCGGAAAGTCGCGACATCGCCCGCGGTGGGTTGCGCCCCGCCGGCGACCCATTCGAACAGCTCGGGGTAGGGCGGCGACAGGCCGTGCCACACCTCCTCCACCGCATCGACCTCGACCCCGAAGCCTTGCGCGAACGCCGTCTTCGCCAGGCGTGCCGAGATGCCGATGCGAAGCGCCCCGGTCGCGAGCTTGAGCAGCGCATAGCGCCCCGGCGGCTCGAGCCGGTCGAGGAGTTCGACGACAACCTTCGGCGCATCGACCCGCGACAATGCGCGGAGCCGGTCGACGACCTCGCCCAGCGTCGGGGCAGGCCGCGTCTCCGGCGTCAGCGGATCGGGCCACAGCAGCGCCACCGTCTCGGCCAGGTCGCCGACATAGTCGTGGCTCATGCGGAACAGCACGGGGTCGACGCGGTCTTCGATCAGCGTGCGGATCAGCTTGGGCTGCACCGCCTTCAGGTCGAGCCCGCCGGTCAGCGCCGCGAGCGCCCAGCCGCGGTCGGGGTCGGGCGTGGCGCGCAGATAATCGCCGATCAGCCGCAGCTTGGCATTGCGCGACCGCGTGTACAGCAGCGCGTCGAGAAGGGCGGCAAAGGCCTGCATTGGTTCGCATAACGTAGGCGCGGGCGCGCCGGTGCCAAGCCGCAACGAAATCGCGTAGCGCTACTCCACACTTCGTGATAGCTTCCGAGTCGCACTCAGGAGCTGCCCATTTGCGGATGCGCGAACTCGAACAGCGGACGGGGGTGGGTCGCGAGACGATCCGCTTCTACATCCGGGAGGGATTGCTGCCCGAACCGGCACGCGCCAGCCGCAACTCGGCCTCGTACAGCGACGACCATGTCACCCGCGTCCGCGCCATCAAGCGGTTGCAGGAGGAGCGTTTCCTGCCGCTCGCGGTGATCCGCAGCCTGCTCGACCGCGACGACGGCGACCGCTGGCTGGAGCCGCAGGCCTTCCCGCAGCTCGACAGCCAGTTGTCGGCGCGTCTCGACCAAGACGCCGCTCGCGTCGCCGTCGCGAGCGTCGTCGACAGCCATACCCTCGAGCATCTGCCCGACCTGATCGAGACCGGCATGATCAGCGTCGATGCCGACGGCACGGTCAGCGCGCGCGACGCGGCGATCCTGCGCGTCCTCGGCGACCTCAACGCCGTGGGCTTCACGCATGAGCGCGGCTTTCACAATGGCGGCCTGCGCCTCTACCTCGACTTCGTCGAGTGGGTGACAACGCAGGAAATGCGCCTGTTCTTCGAGCACACCGCGGGCCAGGTCGGCGAGAGCGAGGCCGCCGATATGGCCGAGCGCGGCGTCGCGTCGATCAACGAACTGCTCAGCCTGCTGCGCACCCGCGCCATCCTGAAGAAGCTCGGCGAACGCCGGCGGATTGCCAACGACAACAGCTGATATCTCTGGGGAGAGACACGCCATGGCCTTCACCGACACCTACAAGCTGACGCCGAACGGCCCGACGTGGAACGTCGCGCAGGAGTTCGAGGCGGTGTTCGACTTCGAATACAGCGACGACCGCAAGGACCTGCTCAAGCTCTATGCCAAGGGCAAGCAGCAGCAATGGGATGCCGAGCACCGGATCAACTGGAGCCAGGAGCTCGAATACGAAAACCCGATGGGCCTGCCCGAGCAGCAGATGGCAATCTATGGCTCGCCGCTGTGGGACAAGATGAACAAGAAGGAGCGCGTCGAGCTGCGCCGCAACTTCGCGGCATGGCAGCTCAGCCAGTTCCTCCACGGCGAGCAGGGCGCGCTGATCTGCGCCGCCAAGATCGTCCAGCAGGTCCCCGACCTCGAAGCCAAGTTCTACGCCAGCACCCAGACCATCGACGAGGCGCGTCACGTCGAATCGTACAAGCGGCTGATCGAGAAGCTGGGCCTCAGCTATCCGATGACCGGGCCGCTCAGCGTCCTGCTCGAGCAGGTCCTGACCGACAAGCGCTGGGACATGACCTACCTCGGCATGCAGGTTGTCATCGAAGGGTTGGCGCTCGCGGCTTTTGCCGGCATCCGCGACATGACGACCTCGCCGCTGGCCGGCGCCGTCAACGCGTACGTGATGCAGGACGAGGCGCGCCACGTCGCCTTCGGACGGCTGTCGTTGCGCGAATACTACCCCCAGCTGACGCAGGGCGAGCGCAACGAGCGCGAGGAGTTCCTGGTCGAGGCCTGCTACTTGATGCGCGACCGGTTCGAGGCGCGCGAGGTGTGGGAGACGCTGGGCTACGACGCCGACGAGTGCATCGCCTATGCCAAGGACAGCCCCAACCAGAAGCTGTTCCGCAACCACCTGTTCAACCGCATCGTCCCCGTCGTCGCCGACATCGGTCTGTGGGGGCCGATCGTGCAGAAGGGCTACACCGAGATGGGCGTGCTCGACTACATGTCGGTCGACGTCGACGCGCTGCAGGCCAACGACGAGAAGATCGCGAACGAGTTCGACGCGCGGCGGCAGAACATTCACGACATCGCGGCGATCGCGGCCGAGTGAGCGCCACCGCGACCTGCCACTGCGGGGCGTGCACCATCGTCGTGGCGGCGGCGCCGGTCGAGGTCACCGACTGCAACTGCTCGATCTGCCGCCGCTACGGCGTGCTGTGGGCTTACTACGTGCCCGGCGACGTCGACGTGTCGGGGTCTACCGAGACCTATGTCTGGGGTAACCGGACGGTCGTGTTCCACCGCTGCACGATGTGCGGCTGCGTCACCCACTGGGCGTCCCCTGACCCGGCGCGGCAGCGCATGGGGGTCAATGCTCGCCTGCTGCCGCCCGAAGTGCTGGCGGCGGCGCGCGTCCGGCACCTCGATGGGGCAGGGACCGAAGAGTACGTCGACTAGAAGGCCGCGGAGAGCGTCAGCGCCGGGCCGGAGCCCGGCGCGGCGTCGCCGGCAACACGGAAACGCCAGTCGGCGCGGGCGGTGATCGGGCCGGCGCGCCAGCCGATCGTCGGGCCGATGTCGACGCGGTGGACGGTCGTGGCGGCGTTTTGAATGCTCACCCAAGCGCCGCCGCCGGCATCCAGCCCTGCGGGGAGGGGG
Source organism: Glacieibacterium frigidum (assembly GCF_007097155.1). GTDB lineage: Bacteria > Pseudomonadota > Alphaproteobacteria > Sphingomonadales > Sphingomonadaceae > Glacieibacterium > Glacieibacterium frigidum. Next base: position 51,371 of record NZ_VJWA01000002.1, on the reverse strand, counting down.
AGCTCAGCGCGGGCCTGCGCGCTGGCGAACGTATCGCGGCGGCGTGCGCCCACGACCCCCGCCTCGGCATAGACGTCGAGTTGGACGGGGCCTAGCTTGTGCGCTGTGCCCCCGGCGGTGCGGAGCACCCAGGCGTCACGCGCGGCCGAGCCGCCCGCGATCAACCGCTCGGCGGTAAGCGATGCGCCGGGCACGACCTGCCAGCGGACGCCGAGCGCGGTCTGCAGCGAACCCCGGTCGATGCCCGCGATGCCGAAGTCCTTGCCCTCGTGCGCGACCGTGGCGCGGGCGACGACGGCGATGGGCCGACGTGCCAGCGGGTCGGGGGTGAAGGCGAGGCTCCCGCCGCTCTGCCCGCCGCCAAAAAGCGGGGCGACGCCGAGCCCCGTAGGCCCTGCGCCGCGCACGAGGATGTACGCGTCGCCTGACCATTGCTGTCGCAGGCGGCGCAGTTCGGTGCGCCAAGCGGGGGCATTGGATGCAGCGGGGTCGACGGCGAGAGCGGCTTCGAACTTGCTCGCTGCGCTCCGCCGGTCGCGGCGAGCGAGGTCGGCGTAGGCGGCGGCGGCGAGGTCGAACGCTGCGGGGGAGGGGGCCAGACGCGGTGGTGCGAACAGCGCGGCTTGGCTGGGTGACAAAAGTTCTAAAGCGCTGCCGCTTTCGACAGGCACAGCGGTGACCTTGGCTTGAACCCTCTGGCCGTCCTTCCGGCGAGGGCCGGAACCCATCCGCGTTACAAGCGCCAGGATTCGAGCGTGTGGCGCAACCGGGTTCCGGCCCTCGCCGGAATGACGAACGACCACAGGTGCGTTCGGAAGTACTAGAGCTGCGATCGCAGGTGCATCACGCATCGGCGGATCGTGCCGCGCGACTGCCAGGTGCTCGCTCATCGCACGCCCAGCCTCCCACGATGCCGCTGCAGCGACGTCCGCCTCCGCCCGCGCGACGACGACGGGGACCCGGCTGACCGCCCACGCCATCGTCCCTACGGCGACGCAGGCCAGGAAGCGCAGCGGTCCCAGCCTCACGAAAAGCGCCTCACGGCACGCCGGGAAAGCGGTGCGCGGTCTTGTCCCAGACGAGCGTGGAGCGGCCCCGCCGCATCGACACGTAACGCCGCGTCGCGCGCAGCGCCGCGAGGGCGTTGATCATGTTTCCGACGACGACGCGCGGGACCGAGCGAAGCCCCTCGCGCCAGCCGTTGACGTGGCCGCTCAGCACCGCGCGCATCGTAAGCCGCCACCCCAGCACGATGCTGGTGAAGGCCAGCACAGTGGCGAGCCAGCTGCCGGGCGCGACCAGCGGTGCGAAGCCCTTGGTGCCGGACACTGCACCCACAAGCGCGACATCGATCAGCGCGAACAGCCCGGCCACATAGCCGATCACCGTCAGCAGCGCCGAGACGATCGCCTTGCGGTCGCGCATCAGCATCAGCCGGTCGGCCCAGCCACTGCGCCACCCCAGCCGGTCCCAGCCGCCGAGCGCGATGCCTAGCAGCCAGCGCGACTTCTGCCGCAGCGCGCTCTCGAGATCGCCGGGGAAATGCTCGCGGGTCGCGACCACCCCGGTCCGCCCCTTAATGCGAACCAGCGCGCCGCGCCCGCCGAGCGCCTTGATCTTGAGGCCGAGCTCGTAGTCTTCGGTCAGGCACGCCGCGTCGAAGGGTTCGCCGCCCGCCTGGTCGGCGATCCGGCCCAGCATCGTCCGCTCGATCGCGCACGCGACGCCAGCGCTCGGGACGGCGGCGCCCAGCGCCTCGCGCACGGCCATGTCCTTAAGATGGTTCTCGGCGAACTCGTCCATGTAGTGCCCCGCAATCCAGCGCGAGCGCGCGTCCACGAGCGGCACGACGGGCAGCTGGACCATGCCAAGCCGCGGGATCAGGTGATCGAAGACCCGCAGCTCGAGCGCGTCGACGACATCCTCGGCATCGTGCAGGACGACCGCCTTGAAGCGCCCGTGCCGCCCCTCGTCGGCGAGCAGCGCGCGCCACAGATGATTGAGGCAATCGGCCTTGGTCGTCGGTCCCGAGCGCGCGCAGGTGATGATCTCGATCCGCGGGTCGCCGACACCCGCGACTGCCGCCGCCGTGGTGGGGTCGTTGGGATAGACCCCGACGAAGACGCGGTACGCCGGATGGTCGAGCCGCGCGGTCAGGTCGCGCAGCATCGCGCCGATCACCGCCGCCTCGTCCCACGCCGGCACGATGATCGCGAACCGTCCCGGCGCCGCGGGGTCCAGACTGTCGGCACTGGCGCGGAGATTGCGCCGGTACACGGTCGCCCGTCGCCAGCCGAGCCGGACGAGGAACACCGCGTCGACGAACAGGTCGTCGAGGCTGCACAGCGCGATCCCGACCGCCGCGAACGCCAGCAACTCGCGCGTCGCATTGTGGAACAGGGCGAGCAGTATCAACCCGTCCGTCATGGCCCCCCGGCGTACAGATCAGCTCAGGCTATGCTCAACATGTCGCCCGATCAACCGGCGCGGCGCAGGGGCTCACGCCGCCACTGCCGACCTGGCATCGCTCGCCCCGATGACCGGCGCGCGGAAGCCGTAGAGCGTGCGCAGCCGGTCGAGGGCTGCGGCATTCACGCTGATCTGCAGCGCGCCGGTGGGCTGGCCGGCGACGTCGGCGGGGAGGCCGAGGGGTTCGATGTCCCAGCCGACCGCGAGCAGGGTCGGCAGATAGGCGGTGTGGGTCATCATCGTGTAGCGCGCGATGCCGTGCGCGAGCGCGTACTCCATCAGCGCCATGACCAGCCGCATGCGGACCTGAAGCGCCGCGGCGGGGGTCAGGCCGGGGGTGGTGCACAGGCGGGTGATCTCCCACACGTCGTCGCCGGTCGGTACGGCGTCGGCGCACAGGAAGGCGAATTTGTCGCCCAGCAGGTGCGGGCCGGCGGTGCAGACCAGCCGCACCGACCCCAGATGCGCGCCGCTGAGCGGTTCCTGCGCGACCAGATAGACCGCGGCCTCGGTGTCGTATTCGTCGATCTCGAAGGCATCGTCGACGACGGGAATCTCCCACTTCAACGCGTCGACGAACACCGCCTTGCGGTCGCGGTGCATCTGCGTGATCGTGCCGGCAAAGGCGCTGCGGTTCTCGGCGGTGACGACGGCGACCATCTGGCAGACCCCTGCAATATTAACCTTGATCAGGCTTATCGTCGGTTAGGGTTACCGGGCGAATACCCCCGATCAGGGGTAGCTGGCGGGGGACGGCCGGCGCGGCTAGACGAGGGCGATGACAGCGCATCCCGAAGCCCAGTATCTCGACCTGCTCGACCGCGTCTGGCGGACAGGGAGCGAGCGCCGCGACCGCACCGGGGTCGGCACCAGGGCGCTGTTCGGCGCGACGATGCGCTTCGACCTGGCCGACGGCACCGTGCCGCTGCTGACCACCAAGCGCATCTTCTGGAAGTCGGCGGTGCGCGAACTGATCTGGTTCCTGAGCGGCGACACCAACATCCGCGAGCTGGTCAGGCAGGGCGTGCACATCTGGACCGACTGGCCGCTGGCGAAGTACCGCGCCGCTACCGGCGAGGCGATCGACCGCGACGCGTTCGAGGCGCGGATCGTCGAGGACGACGCCTTCGCCGCGGAGTGGGGCGACCTGGGCCGCGTCTATGGCGCGCAATGGGTCGGCTGGCGGACCTACGAGGCGGCGGGCGAGGGGCTGTTCCGCGCCGGCCAGCCGGTCAACCAGATCGCCGAGCTGGTGAAGGGACTGCGCGACAACCCGTCGTCGCGGCGGAATATCTTCACCGGGTGGAACGTCGCCGAGCTGGGTGGCATGGCGCTGCCGCCGTGCCACATGACCTATCAGTATTTCGTCGCCGACGGGCGCCTGTCGGGCATCCTCTACCAGCGGTCATGCGATCTCGGGCTGGGGTTCGGCTTCAATATCTTCGAGCATGCGCTGCTGATCCGCATGCTCGCCGACCAGTGCGGGCTGCTGCCCGGCGAGTGCATCTGGATGGGGGCCGATGCGCACGTCTATCTGAACCACGGCGATCTCGTCGCCGAGCAGCTGACGCGCGAGCCGCGACCGTTTCCGAAGCTGACGCTGGCGCCGGTATCGTCGATCTTCGACTATCGCTTCGAGGATGTCGCGGTCGAGGGCTATGAACCGCATCCGCACATCGCGGCGCCAGTGGCGGTCTGAACATGAACAAGTAAGCGAATTTGACGGTCGCGAAGACAATGTGAAAACCCGCGCGAAGTGCGGCGCGACGGCGTTTCGGCAGGGATAGGGCAGGCGGCACGATCATCCTCTGAACGTACCATATCGGTTCAGAAATGTCAATCCCGGTCAGCCGCGTGCGAGCAGATACTCCACCACCAGGTCCGCCGCCGCGTCGACGTCGAGCGCGGTCGTATCTATGCGCAGCTCGGGCGCTTCGGGGGCCTCGTACGGGCTGTCGATGCCGGTGAAATTGGCGAGCTTGCCGGCGCGCGCCTTGGCGTAGAGGCCCTTGACGTCGCGGCGCTCGGCCTCGGCGAGCGGCGTGTCGACGTGGATCTCGATGAACTCGCCCTCGGCCATCATCCCGCGCACCATGTCGCGCTCGGCGCGGAACGGCGAGATGAACGCGGTGATGACGATCAGCCCGGCGTCGGTCATCAGCTTGGCGACCTCGCCGACGCGGCGGATATTCTCGACGCGGTCGGCGTCGGTGAAGCCCAGGTCGCGGTTGAGGCCGTGGCGGACATTGTCGCCGTCGAGCAGGAAGCTATGCCGTCCCAGCCCGTGGAGCCGCGTCTCGACCGCATTGGCGATCGTCGACTTGCCCGCACCGCTGAGCCCCGTGAACCATAGCACTGCGGGGCGCTGGCCCTTCAGCCGGGCGTGACTGGTCCGGTCGATATCGGCCGCCTGCCAGTGGACGTTCTGCGCACGGCGCAGCGCGAAGTTGAGCATGCCCGCCGCCACCGTGGCGCGCGTCTCGCGGTCGATCAGGATGAAGCCGCCGAGCGTCCGGCTGGCGGCATAGGGTTCGAAGATCAGCGGCCGGTCGAGGGCGAGCGTCGCGACGCCGATGGCGTTCATGTCTAGCGTCTTGGCGGCGAGCTGCTCGCCGGTGTTGACGTTGACCTGGTATTTGGGCGCCTGCACCGTGGCGGTCGCGACCTGGGTGCCGAGCTTGAGGTCGTAGCCGCGCCCGGGCAGCAGCGGCGTCTCGGCCATCCAGACGAGCGTCGCCTCGAACTGCGCGGCGGTTTTGGGCGGGGAGGCAGCCGCCGCGATCACGCAGCCGCGCGAGCAGTCGACCTCGTCCGCGAGCGTCAGGGTCACCGACTGGCCGGCCTGAGCCTCCGCCAAGTCGCCGTCCATCGTGACGATGCGCGCGACCGTCGTCGTCCGCCCCGACGGCAGGACGCGCACCGCGTCGCCGGGGCGCACCGTGCCGGCATCGATCAGCCCCGCGAAGCCGCGGAAGTCGGACGTCGGGCGGCTGACCAGCTGGACGCTCATGCGGAAGGGTTTCCCCGCGTCGGCATCGTCGACCGCGACGGTCTCGAGATGCTCGATCAGCGTCGGGCCGGCGTACCACGGGGTGCGCGGCGAGGCCGTCGTGATGTTATCCCCGCCCAGCCCCGAGATCGGGATCGCGGTGACCGCGCCGATGCCGATCTGGCTCGCGAACGCGCTGTAGTCGGCGACGATCTCGTCGAAGCGCGCCCGGTCGAAGTCGACGAGGTCGATCTTGTTGACCGCCAGCACGACGTGGCGGACCCCGAGCAGGTGCGCGAGCCACGAGTGCCGCCGCGTCTGCACCAGCACCCCGGCGCGCGCATCGACGAGCACCACCGCGAGGTCGGCGGTCGACGCCGCGGTGACCATGTTGCGCGTGTACTGCTCGTGCCCCGGCGTGTCGGCGACGATGAACTTGCGCTTGTCGGTCGCGAAGAAGCGATAGGCGACGTCGATGGTGATGCCCTGCTCGCGCTCTGCGGCCAGCCCATCGACGAGCAGCGCGAAATCGAGGGCCTGCCCTTGCGTGCCGTGGGCGCGCGAGTCGACCGCCAGCGCGTCGAGCTGGTCGGCGAATACCGCGCGGCTGTCGTAGAGCAAGCGGCCGATCAGCGTCGACTTGCCGTCGTCGACCGACCCGCAGGTGATGAAGCGCAGCAGCGACTTGGTGCGGTGCGTCGCCAGATAGGCGGCGATGTCCTCGGCGACGGCGGCAGGGGCGGCGTAGGCGGCCATCAGAAATACCCCTCGCGCTTCTTCTTCTCCATGCTCGCGCTGGCGTCATGGTCGATGGCGCGGCCGGCGCGTTCGGAGCCGGTGGCGAGCAGCATCTCGCGGATCACCCCGTCGAGCGTCGTCGCGTCGCTGGGCTCGGCCCCCGACAGCGGGTAGCAGCCGAGCGTCCTAAAGCGCACCGAGCGCATCTCGGGAACGCGGCCGTTCAGCGGCATGCGCTCGTCGTCGACGACGATGGTCAGCCCTTCATGCTCGACGACGGGGCGTTCACGCGCGAAATACAGGTCGGCGATCGCGATGTTCTCGGCGGCGATATATTGCCAGATGTCGAGCTCGGTCCAGTTCGACAGCGGGAAGACGCGAAGGGATTCGCCGCCCGCGTGGCGTGCATTGTAGAGCCGCCACAGTTCGGGCCGCTGCGCCTTGGGGTCCCAGCCGTGGCTCGCCGAGCGCAGGCTGAAGATGCGTTCCTTTGCCCGCGACTTCTCTTCGTCGCGCCGTGCGCCCCCAAACGCGACGTCGAAGCGGTGATGGTCGAGCGCCTGGCGCAGGCCGACGGTCTTCCACAGGTCGGTATGGACGCTGGCGCCGTGATCGAACGGGTTGATGCTGCGTGCCAGCGCATCGGGGTTCTGCCAGACGATCAGCTCGATGCCCGCCGCCGCCGCAGCAGCATCGCGGACGCGGTACATCTCGGCGAACTTCCACGTCGTATCGACATGAAGCAGCGGGAAAGGCGGGGGGCCGGGGAAGAACGCCTTGCGCGCGAGGTGTAGCAGGACCGCCGAATCCTTGCCCGCCGAATAGAGCAGCACGGGCCGCTCGGCGTCTGCGACGGCTTCGCGGAAGATGTGGATCGCCTCGGCTTCGAGGCGGTCGAGGTGGGTCAGCGTCATCGAGCGCCCGTCTAGCGCGCGTCGCGGGGGTGGAACAGCAGCGCGCTGCTTGGCGATCGCGAAGCAGCGCTATGGCGCGGGCTTCACCGCGACGAGCTCGACGTCGAAGATCAGCGTCGCGTTCGGCGGGATGTCGGCACCCGCACCGTCGCGGCCGTATCCGAGTTCGGGCGGGATCGTCAGGGTGCGCTTGCCGCCGACTTTCAGCCCGGCGATGCCTTCGTCCCAGCCGGGGATGACCTCGCCCGCGCCGAGCACGAAGTCGATCGGCCGCCGGGCGTCGAGGCTCGAATCGAACTTCTTGCCGCGCTTGCCGGCGGGCGTCGCGAGCCAGCCGGTGTAATGGACCGTGACGCGGTCGCCCGCCTTCGCAGCCGCCCCGGTGCCGGGCTTGACCTCGACGCTGCGGACGACCGGCGGCTGGGGCATGGCTGGGGTGGCGGCGGCGAGGAGCAGGGCGGCGAGCGCGATCATTCGGAGGACCTCAACTTGACTGGCACGCGGCTGTACGACACGCCCGGCGCCTCGTCACGTGAGGTAAGCGCATGATCGTCAGCTTCGTCGTCGCGCGTGCCGACAATGGCGTGATCGGCCGCGACAATGCGCTGCCGTGGCACCTGCCCGCCGACCTTGCGCACTTCAAGCGGCTGACCGTCGGCAAGCCCGTGGTGATGGGGCGGCGGACCTTCGAATCGATCGGCCGGCCGCTGCCGGGACGGCACAATATCGTGCTGACGCGATCTGACTGGCGCGCCGACGGGGTGACGGTGGTGCCAAACCTTGCCGAGGCGATCGCCGCCGCCGGCATGGACCCCCGGGCGCGGGCCGAGGAGGTGATGGTGATCGGCGGAGCGGCGGTCTACGCGGACGCGCTTCCGCTGGCGCGGCGGGTGTATCTGACCGAGGTTCATGCGGCTCCGCAAGGAGATACGCTGCTGCCGGCGTTCGGGGCGGACGTGTGGCGGGAAGTGGCGCGCGAGGACCACGCGGCCGAGGGCGAGCGGCCGGTGTACAGCTTCGTGACGCTGGAGCGGATCTGAACCTTCCCCTCGCCGTCATGCTGGCGAACGCCAGCACCCATTGCCGCGCGGGCTCGAGGGGTGGAGTATCGGGCCAAAGTGGGTGCTGGCGTTCGCCAGCATGACGAATAAAAGTGAGGTTGGGGGAGGGCGCGCATGACCTTGCGCAGGATCGTGTTCGGCATCGCCGCGCTGCTCGTCGTCGCGGTCGCGGCGTTCCTGATCTTCGCCCCCGGCATCGCCGAGCGCGGCATGAACCGCGTCGTCGGCGGGCCGTGGCCGGTCGGCGAACGCGCCAGGGCGCTCCACGCCAAGCTGTTCATCGCCGACCTGCACGGCGACACGCTGTTGTGGCAGCGCGACTTCGACGCTGCCGCGACGCGCGGGCAGGTCGACCTGCCGCGACTGCAGGCGGGCAATGTCGGGCTGCAGGTCCTGTCCTCGGTGACCAAGACGCCGAAGGGGCAGAACTACGAGTCGAATTCGGGCGATACCGACAACATCACGCTGCTCAGCATCGCGCAGCTGCAGCCGATGCGAACCTGGGGGTCGCTCGTCGAGCGGTCGCTGTGGCACGCCGAGAAGCTGCACCGCGCCGCCGAACGCGCGCCGGCGATCCGCGTCGTGCGGACGCGCGGCGATGTCTCGGCGCTGCGGCCCGGGGTGGTCGGGACCCTGTTGTCGGTCGAGGGCGCGCACAACCTCGAGGGCGATTTGCGCAACCTCGACCGGCTGTACGCCGCGGGCTTCCGCATGATCGGCCTCGCGCATTTCTTCGACAACGAGCTCGCGGGCTCGATGCACGGCGAGAAGAAATACGGCCTGACCCCGTTCGGGCTGAAGGCCGTGCGCGCGATGGAGGCGAAGGGCATGATCGTCGATGTCGCGCACGCCAGCCATGCCGCCTTCGCAGACGTCATGCGGCTCGCGGCGCGGCCGGTGGTGGTCAGCCACGGCGGGGTCAAGGCGACGTGCGACACGAACCGCAACCTGACCGACGATGAGCTGCGTGCGCTGGCGAAGAACGGCGGGGTGATCGGCATCGGCTACTGGGACGCGGCGGTGTGCGCGCCGACGCCGCAAGCCACTGCCAGGGCGATCGTCCATGCGGTGAAGGTCGCCGGCATCGACCATGTCGGGCTGGGGTCCGACTTCGACGGGTCGGTGACGACGGGGTTCGATGCAGCGCACATCAGTGCGGTGACGCAGGCGCTGATCGATGCGGGCCTCAGCGACGCCGATATCACCAAGGTGATGGGTGGCAATGTGCGGCGGCTGCTGATGGCGGGGTTGCCCGCCTGACGTTACGCCCCCGGCTTGCGGCGGCGCGCACGATCGGCTATCCGCCGCCGCGTGAGCATGAACTCCCCCTCGCGATCGCACGCGCCTTTCTGGCGACGGTGACGCTGTAGCTTAGGCGCGGCGTCGTTTCGACGTGCGCTTCCGGCAGGCCCTGCCTGCCACTCCACACCAATTCAATCGATACACCGGCGTGGACAGGCGCGCCTCGGGGGTTTCCAAAACCGCCGATCCCGGTTCGAGTCCGGGCGCCGGTGCCAGGGTTCCGCAGTGCGCGGCACCTCCAATGCTTCCGTGGCGCAGCAGGACAGCGCAGCAGATTCCGAGTCTGAAGGTCGCTGGTTCGAGTCCAGCCGGAAGCACCATTTTCGCGAGGGGCAGACAGGCGCGATGCGTCGCGTTAGACCCCGGCCATGGAACGGATTTTCGGGGGGGACGCGGTACCGGCACGCTTGCGCGGTGGCGTCGTCGCGCTGGGCAATTTCGACGGCTTTCACCGCGGGCACCAGGCGGTGGTCGGGCGGGCGCTGGCGCGGGCGCGCGCCGAGGGGCGGCCGGCGCTGGTCGCGACCTTCGATCCGCATCCGGCGCGGCTGTTCCGGCCCGACTCCGCGCCCTTCGCGCTGACCCGCATCGACCAGCGGCTCGACCTGTTCGAAGGGTTCGGCATCGACGGCACGGTGGTGCTGCCCTTCGATCGCGCGCTCGCCGCCGAGACCGCGCAGGGGTTCTGCGCCAACTGGCTGCAGGGCCGCATCGGTGCCGCGGCGGTGGTCAGCGGCAACGACTTCACTTTCGGCGTCGGCCGCTCGGGCGACGTCGCGGCACTGCGCGATCAGGGCCGCAGCCATGGTTTCGACGCGGAGGTCGTCGAGCCCGTCGCCGACACCGGCGGCACGATCTCGTCGAGCCGGATCCGCGCGCTGCTCAAGGGCGGCGACCCGGCGGGCGCGGCGGCGCTGCTGACGCGGCCGTACACGATCTCAGGCGTCGTCGAGCATGGCGCGAAGCTGGGGCGGACGCTCGGCTTTCCGACCGCCAACATCGACCTGGGTCCGTATTTGCGCCCGGCTTACGGGGTGTACGCGGTGCGTGTGCGGCGGGCGGACGGGACCCTGCACGACGGCGTCGCCAACCTCGGCGTGCGGCCGATGATCGAGCCGCCGAAGGAACTGCTCGAGGCGTGGCTGTTCGATTTCGACGACGACCTTTACGGCGAGACGCTGGGGGTCGAGCTGATCGCCTACCTGCGGCCCGAGGCGAAGCTCGACGGGCTGGAGGCGCTCAAAACCCAGATCGCGGCGGATGCCGAGGCGGCGCGGGTCGCGCTGGCACGGTAAGCATTTGCGTGAACGCGCGCTTGCTCTAGACGCACCCCCGCCATGACCGACTACCGCAACACCGTCTTCCTGCCCAAAACCGACTTTCCGATGAAGGCCGGGCTGCCGCAGAAGGAGCCCGAGATCCTGGCGCGCTGGCTGGGCGACGGGCTGGAGGCGAAGTTGCGCGCCGCCCGCAACGGCCGCGAGAAATTCATCCTCCACGACGGTCCGCCCTACGCCAACGGCGACATCCACATCGGCCACGCGCTCAACCATATCCTGAAGGACCTGGTGGTGCGGACGCAGACGCTGCTGGGCAAGGACGCGCCCTACGTCCCCGGCTGGGACTGCCACGGCCTGCCGATCGAGTGGAAGGTAGAGGAGCAGTATCGCGCCAGGAAGCTGAGCAAGGACAGCGTCCCCGCGGCCGAGTTCCGCGCCGAGTGCCGGGCGTACGCGCAGCACTGGGTCGAGCGCCAGCGCGAGCAACTGAAGCGTCTCGGCGTCGGCGGCGACTGGGACCACCCGTATCTGACGATGGCGTTCGACGCCGAGGCGACGATCGTCCGCGAGCTGCTCAAGTTCGCCGACTCCGGCCAGCTGTACCGCGGCGCCAAGCCGGTGATGTGGTCGCCGGTCGAGAAGACCGCGCTGGCCGAGGCCGAGGTCGAGTATGAGGACATCGTCTCGACCCAGATCGACGTGGCGTTCGAGATCGTGGAGAGCCGCTTCACGAATCTGATCGGCCAACAAGTCGCCATCTGGACAACGACGCCGTGGACAATCCCAGTCAACCAGGCGATCGCATATGGGCCTGAGGTGGAATATGTTCTCCTGAATCTCGTCGATCTTAATGCGAAACGCGAACTTCCATTTGTTCTCGTCTCACACAAACTTGCCGATAGCTTCCTCGCTCGTATCGGGTTTCCAGCATTGCATGCTGATCCTGTGGATGGCCGGTCTGCCGTTGCGGAGCCATTGAGTGACGGCAAGTCGATGTACTTCGACCCTATTCCCGGCAGTGCTTTAGCCGGCACCGTCGCCCGCCACCCGATGCACGCGCTCGGCGGGTTCTTCGCGCGCCCGCGGCCGTTCCTCGCTGGCGACTTCGTCACCACCGAGCAGGGCACCGGCCTCGTCCACATGGCGCCCGACCACGGCGAGGACGACTTTCTGCTGTGCAAGGCGAACGGGCTGGAGCCGGTGTTCGCGGTCGAGGGCGACGGCAAGTACCGCGCGGACTGGGCGTGGCTCGGCGGGCAGGGCAGCGTCATCAACCCGAAGTTCAACGCCCCCGACGGGCCGATCTGCACGGCGCTGCGCGAGGCGGGGGCGCTGCTCGCGGCGAGTGCGGACTATAAGCACAGCTATCCGCATTCGTGGCGGTCGAAGGCGAAGCTGATCTTCCGCGCGACGCCGCAGTGGTTCATCCCGATGGACGTGGCGCACGGCGGGCAGACGCTGCGCGACACCGCCCTCGCCGCGATCAAGGACACGCGCTGGCTGCCTGCGAAGGGCCAGAACCGCATCACCGCGATGGTCGAGGGGCGCCCCGACTGGGTGATCAGCCGCCAGCGTGCGTGGGGCGTGCCGATCACGCTGTTCGTCGACCGGCGGACGGGCGAATATCTGCGCGACGCGGAGGTCAACGCGCGCATCGTCGCCGCGGTCAAGGCGGGCGGCGCCGACGCCTGGTGGGCGACCGACCCGGCCGTCTTCCTGGGCAACGCGCGCGACGCAGCGGACTATGAGCGCGTCGACGACATCCTCGACGTGTGGTTCGACAGCGGCTGCACCCACGCCTTCGTCCTCGAAAGCGGCGAGTGGCCGGCGCTGAGCAGCCCCGCCGACCTGTACCTCGAAGGCTCCGACCAGCATCGCGGCTGGTTCCAGTCGTCGCTGCTCGAAAGCTGCGGCACGCGCGGCCGGGCGCCGTACAAGGCGGTCCTGACCCACGGCATGACGCTCGACAACAAGGGCTTCAAGCAGTCGAAATCGCTCGGCAACGTCACCGATCCGATCAAGGTCATGGAGACCTACGGTGCCGACATCGTCCGCCTGTGGACCGCGACCGTCGACGCGACCGAGGACCACCGCATCGGCGACGAGATCTTGAAAGGCGTCAGCGACCAGTATCGCAAGCTGCGCAACACCTTCCGCTACCTGCTCGGCGCGCTCGACGGCTTCGACGAGGCCGAGCGCTGGACGGACGCAGGCACGATGCCCGAGCTCGAACGTTGGGTGCTCCACCGCCTGACCGACCTCGATGCCGAACTGCGGACCTGCGTCGGGAACTTCGACTTCAACGGCTACGTCACCGCGGTCTCGACCTTCGTGAACAACGACCTGAGCGCGTTCGTCTTCGATATCCGCAAGGACTCGCTCTACTGCGACGCGCACGACGACCCGAAGCGGCGGGCGTACCGCACGGTGCTCGACCATGTGTTCGAAGCCCTGGTGAAGTGGCTCGCCCCGGTGCTGGTGTTCACCGCCGAGGAGGTGTGGGCGACGCGCTTCCCGGGGGCGGAGTCGGTGCATTTCAGCGACTGGCCGGGCATCGACGCGGCATGGCGCGACGAGGCGCTGGCGGCGCGCTGGGAGCGGCTGCGCGAACTGCGCGGGCTGGTGACGGTCAGCATCGAGCCTCTGCGGCGCGAGAAAAAGATCGGGTCGAGCCTCGAGGCCGCGGTGACCGTGAGCGCCGATGCGGACAGCGTCGCCCTCATGCAGTCGGTCGACTTCAACGAGCTGTGCATCGCCGGTCAGACGGCGTTCCGGGTCGTCGATCAGGAGGCGGTAACCGTCGAGGCGACGACCGATCCCCGCTGCGAGCGCTGCTGGCGGCACCGCCCCGACGTCGACCCGGTCACCGGGCTCGACGCCCGCTGCGCCGCGGTGGTGGCATGATGGGTAAGTGGGCGACCCTCCCCTTCAGGGGAGGGTCGGAGAGACGCCGCGAAGCGGCGGCCCCGGGGTGGGGACGTGCGGGCGGGAAGTCCCCACCCGCGGGCCGCGCCTGCGACGCGACTCTCGCACCCTCCCCTGAAGGGGAGGGTTGGGCATGAAGCGTCTCGGCTACGGGCTCGCCATTGCGGTGTTCATCCTCGACCAGCTGTCGAAATACTGGATCGTCGAGATCGTCCAGCTGCAGAGCCGCGGCTGGGTGCCGGTCACGCCGTTCCTGACGCTAACCTGGGTGGCGAACTACGGCGTGTCGCTCGGGCTGTTCCAGGCGGGGACCGACGGGATGCGCTGGCTGCTCGTCGCCGGGACGGGGGCTATCGCGGCGCTCGTCGCGGTGTGGATCGCGCGTGAGCGGGCGCGGGGCGACGTCGTCGCGCTGGGTCTCGTGCTCGGCGGCGCGCTGGGCAATATCGTCGACCGCATCCGCTACGGCTATGTCGTCGACTTCGTTCATGTCCAGTATGGGTGGTTCGACTTTAAATATGTCTTCAACGTCGCCGATGCGGGTATAAGCATCGGCGTCATATTGCTGCTGGCGCGCGCGCTGTTCGTGCGCACGCCGACGAAGGAGTTGTCATGAGAAGCGCTGTCGTTCTGGGTCTCGCTGCCGTTTCGCTCGCCGCCTGCGGCAAGGGCGGGCTGGCGGACCGCAACGCCCCCGACGAATTCGCGATCAGCCGCAACGCGCCGCTCGTCGTGCCGCCCGACTTCGCGCTGACCCCGCCCAAGCCCGGTGAGGCCCGCCCGATCGGCCAGGATGCGCAGGGCGCCGCCGCCGAAGCGCTGTTCGGCCCCGGTGTCCGCGTGCCGCCGAAGTCGGCGGCCGAGCAGAACCTCCTCGACAAGGCCGGCGCGACCAAGCCCGAACCCGGCATCCGCTCGAGCGCCGGCGACCCGCAGACCCCGACCGTCGACAAGGGTGCGTTCCTGAAGGAGCTGATGGGGGCACCGGCGGGGACGACGAATGCGCAGGTTGCCGAGGTGGTGCCGGGCTGACGCTACCCCTCCCCTTCAGGGGAGGAGCGAGAGACGGCGAAGCCGGCCCGGGGGTGGGGCTGGCCCCGACCGTAAAGAGAAGACCCCACCCCGGGGCCGCTGCTGCGCAGCGTCTCTCCGGCCCTCCCCTGAAGGGGAGGGCGGGGCGCCCTACTTGAACAATCCCCCCAGCAACCCCCGCAGCAGCGTTGCCCCGACGTTCCCCGCAATATTCCCTCCCGCTCGCCCGCCGATCGAGCGCCCGATCCCGCTCGCAACCTGACGCCCGACGCTGCTCGCCGCCGAGCGCGCGACGCTCTCGATCAGCTTCTCGCTCATCGACTTGGGCACCGGTCGCGCCGCTGCGCGGGCCTGCGCCGCCGCCAGCTTGGCGGCCTCGGCATCGGCCTTCGCCTGTGCTTTCGCAGCGATTGCGGCGGCCTTCTCTTCCTTGGTCTTGGCGGCCTCGGCGTCGGCGGCGGCCTGCGCGGCGGCGGACTTGGCGTTGAGGATCTCGTACGCCGACTCGCGGTCGATGGCCTCCTCGTACTTGCCCGCGACGCCCGAGGTGTCGATCATCAGCTTGCGCTCGGCCGCGGTGATCGGGCCGACGCGTGAGCGGGGCGGGGCGATCAGCGTGCGCTCGACGACCGACGGCGAGCCATCGTCCTGAAGCAGCGAGACCAGCGCTTCGCCGACCTTCAACTCGGTGATCGCGGTGACGACGTTGACCTTGGGGTTGGCGCGGAAGGTCTCGGACGCGGCGCGGATCGCCTTCTGGTCCTTCGGCGTGAAGGCGCGGAGCGCGTGCTGGACGCGGTTGCCGAGCTGGCCCGCCACCGTCTCGGGGATGTCGACGGGGTTCTGGCTGATGAAGTAGACGCCGCAGCCCTTCGAGCGGATCAGGCGGACGACCTGCTCGATCTTGTCGAGCAGCGCCGGGGGTGCCTCGTCGAACAGCAGATGCGCCTCGTCGAAGAAGAAGACGAGCTTGGGCTTGGGCAGGTCGCCGACCTCGGGCAGGGTTTCGAACAGCTCGCTGAGCAGCCACAGCAGGAAGGTCGCGTAGAGGCGCGGGGACTGCATCAGCTTGTCGGCCGCGAGGATGTTGACCTGGCCGCGACCCTGGTCGTCGACGGTCAGGAAGTCGGCGATGTCGAGCGCCGGCTCCCCAAAGAAATGCGCGGCGCCTTGCGATTCGAGCTGCAGCACCTGGCGCTGGATCGTGCCGACCGACGCGCGGGTGACGTTGCCGTACTGCGACGCCAGCTCCTGCGCATTGTCGGCGCACCACGCGAGCAGCGCCTGCAGATCCTTCAGGTCGAGGACGTGCAGCCCGTTCTCATCGGCATATTTGAAGGCGACGGCGAGCACGCCCTCCTGCGTCTCGTTGAGCCCCATCAGGCGCGCCAGCAGCAGCGGGCCCATCTCGGAGATCGTCGTGCGGATCGGGTGGCCCTGTTCGCCGAACAGGTCCCAGAACACCACCGGGTTGTCGGCGAAGCTATAGCCCTCGATGCCGATCTCTGCGGCGCGCTTGGTCGTCCAGGCAGCGGCCGCGGTGCCGGTCATCGCCATGCCGGCGATGTCGCCCTTCACGTCGGCCATAAAGACGGGGACGCCCTCGCGGCTGAACCCCTCCGCAAGCGTCTGCAGGGTGACGGTCTTGCCGGTGCCGGTCGCGCCGGCGATCAGCCCGTGGCGGTTGGCGCGGCGCAGCACCAGCGCCTGGGGATGCTCCTCGCCCTTACCGATGAAGATGCTGTCCGCCATGTACGCGCTCCCGACTTGAAGCGCCCCGAATAGCCGTTACGGTGCTGCACGCAAACCTCGGGGGGAACCGACCATGCTCAAACTGCTGATCACCGGCGCGCTGCTCGCTGCCGCCACCGCCGCGTCGGCGCAGGCGCCCGCCTGCACCGGGCAATTCGTGGGTATGCGGGTTTCGAAGCTCAAGCCCGGCGGCAGCATGGCAGGCTTCGCCGAGGCCGCGAGGGCGAACCAGGCATGGTACGCGTCGAAGGGGTTCAAGGACGACAAGGTCATCGTGGTGCCCGTCTACGAACGCAGCGGCGGCGTCGACAAGCCGTCGGTGGTCAAGGTTTCGACGATCCACGTCTATGGCAACACGCCCGGCTGGAAGAAGGACGCCGCCTGGGACGCCTTCGTCGCCAAGTACAACGAGAACGCGTCGATCGAGAGCGACGTCAAGCTGTGCCTGCCGAAGGGCACGTTCCGGTAATTCTGGGTCGCTAGGTCCAGTACAGCACCCGCGCAGCCGGCAGCGCCCGCGCAATCTCGGCCTCGAACCAGCCGCGCAATTCGGTCATCGTCGGCTTGTCGTAGACGTGTTTGACGCTGCCGAACTTGGTGCGCTTTTCGGCACGGTTCGCGGCACTCATGTCGAGCGCCGAGCCGGGGTACCAGCTGTCGAGCACCGCCTTCGAGGTGGGCGAGAAGCGGTGGGTGATCAGCTCGACGGTCAGGTCGGGGTCGGGGGCACCGTCCAGCGCGGCGGCGACGTTGGCGATCAGCCCGGCATAGGCCTCGCGCCAGCCTTCGGCGGCGATGATCGGCGCGATGGTCAGGCCCATCGGATAGCCCGCCATCGCCATCCGCCGCAGAGCCTGCAGCCGCGCCGCAACGGGCGCGGTGCCGCCTTCGAAGCGCGCATAGGCGGGGGGATTGATCGACACGCGCATCCGCGTGCGGCCGTTGTGGGCGAGGGTCAGCAGCGGCTCGACACTCGCGAACTTGGTGGTGAAGCGCAGCTGCGCGTCCGCCTGCCATTCGCCGAAATGCGCGATCGTCGCCGCCAGCGAGCCGGTCAGATGCTCGATGCCGAGCGGGTCGGTGTAGCACGACGCCTCGAAGGTCGTGCCCTCGTGTGCGCGCGCCCTCGAGCGTGACGTCACCTTGCCCTGCCCCAGATAGGCGGGGAGCGCCGCGAAGATCTCGGGCAGGTTCGCGTACGCCCGGGTGATCGGTGGGCCCTTGAGCGAGCCCGCGAGATAGCAATAGCTGCAATGCGCGGGGCACCCCTCGGCGAGGTCGATGCGCCAGTCGGCCGAGGGTGCGATCGGCTGGAAGCGCAGTTTGCCCGGCGGCGCGACGACGATCGCCAGCGTCGACTTGGCCTGCGCATAGCCGAGGTCGCCGATGCCAAGCCGGTCGCTGGCAAGCTCCTCGACCGGCAGGCCGAGCGCCGCGGCGCGCTCGACGATGCCGCGCCCGTGCTCCCACGCCAGCGCCGAGCGCGTGACGATGACGCGCTTCGGCCGCCACAGGCGCGACGCGAGCAGGGGGTCGGCGTCATCCATGCTCGGCCAACCCGCCGGGACGCCCGCGGTTCATCGGCGTGCTTGTCGCATCGCGGCTTGACGACTGCACGGACGTTTGTAGCTTCCGCTGCGAGGGTGGAGACAAGATGATGAAACGATTTGCGATTCTGGCAGCGATCGCGCTGGCTGCGCCGGCGACGGCGGGGGATGTGACCGTGACGTTGAACGCCGTCGAGGCGCGGCCCGGCATGCTGATCGTCTCGCTGTTCGACCGCGCGACGCTGTTCCGGGCGAAGCCGCCCTATTTCGCGATGGTCAAGCCGGTCGCTGGGACGGTCACGGCGACGCTTAAGGACGTCGCCGCGGGCGATTACGTACTCGCCGTGACGCACGACGCCAACGGCGATTTTCAGCTTGGGATGAGCGCCTCGGGCGCGCCGACCGAGGGCTGGGCGATGTCGAACGCCGACAAATTGCGCGGCCCGCCCGACTTCGACGTGATCAAGGTCGCCGTCCCGGCCGCCGGCGCGACGCTGACCGAGACGATGGTCTATCCCAAGCCCTAGCTCGCGTCGGGTTCGATCTTCGCGAGCCCCAGGCGGCGCAGTTCGATCTTGGGGCAGCGGTCCATGACGACCTGCAGGCCCGCGGCTTCGGCCTTGGCGGCACCCTCCGGGCTGATCACGCCGAGCTGCATCCACACCGCCTTGGCGCCGGCGGCGATGGCCTCGTCGACGACGCCGGGCACGTCGGCGCTGCGGCGGAAGATGTCGACGATGTCGATGGGGTCACCGATCTGCGCCAGGTCGCGCCAGACGAATTCCCCGTGAACATGCTCGCCGGTGATGCGCGGGTTGACGGGAATGACGCGGTAGCCGTGCTCCTGCAGGGCGTGCATGACGCCCCAGCTCGGCTTGTCGGGCGAGTCCGATGCGCCGACGACTGCGATGGTGCGCGCGCCTTCGAGCAGGTCCCGGATTTCGTCGTCGGTGGTGAGGGGCATGGGATCGTCTTTCGCGTTGGTTTGCGGCGTTACAAACCCAGTCCGACACTGACCCGTTCCGCGATCCCCTCGAACTCGGGCGCCGCTCCCGGCTCGCCGGCGTCCGAGGCCGCCCGCAGCGCCATCGTCAGCGGCACCGCCCCCAGGAACGGCACGCCCGCGCCCGCGCCCAGGTCCTCGGCCCCGCCATGCCCGAAGATGTCGCTGCGCTCGCCGCAGTGGGGGCAGACGAACATGCTCATGTTCTCGACCAGCCCGATCACCGGCACGCCGACCTCGCCGAACATCGCGATGGCGCGGCGGGCGTCGATCAGCGCGAGGTCCTGCGGGGTCGAGACGATGACCGCGCCGCTTGGCTTCAGCTTCTGCGCCATGGTCAGCTGGATGTCGCCGGTGCCGGGCGGCAGGTCGATGACCAGCACGTCGAGCACGCCCCAGTTCGCCTGCTCGATCATCTGCATCATCGCGCTCGCCGCCATCGGCCCGCGCCAGATGACCGCCTTGTCCTGCGCCATCATCATGCCGATCGACAGCGCGGTGATCCCGTGCGCGGCCATCGGCAGCAGCTTGCCGCCCTCGATCTGCGCGCGCCCTGGCAGCCCCAGCAGGGTCGGGACCGACGGCCCATAGATGTCGGCGTCGAGCAGCCCGACCTTCAATCCCCGCTTGCCGAGCGCGACCGCGAGGTTTGCCGCCACCGTCGACTTACCGACCCCGCCCTTGCCGCTGGCGACCGCGAGCAGGCGCCGCACGCCGGGCACCGCGCTGTCGGGACGCACCGCGGTGCCGACCGGGGCGGCGGCCTTGGCGGCGGTCATGATGATGCGCACGCCGGTCACGCCGGGCACGCGGCGCAGCGCCACCTCGACCGCGGCGCGCAGCCGCTCGGCCTCGGCGGTGTCGAGCCCGTCGACCGCCAGCACGAGGCCGGCCACCCCGTCGCGCACCACCAGTCCGCTGGCGCGGGTGCCGGCGGCGGCGGCAAGAGCGGCGTTCAGGGTGTCGCGATCGGGCATCTGGGAACCTTTTGGGATGCGGGATTGCCGCATGGCGGTCGCCATCTCGCAAATCCGTGCGCACGTCGTATATAGCGATGACGATGCTCCCCCCTACAGGAACCCTGATGCCCTGGCAGAACAACAATGAGTCCGGCGGCGGTGGTCCGTGGGGCGGCGGTAGTGGCGGCAAGGGCGGCGGTGGCGACGGCGATGGCGGTCCGCCCAAGAGCCCGTGGGGCGAAGGCCCGCCGCGCCGGCCGAACCGTCCCAACCGCCCGTCGGGCAACGTCGATTTCGACGCCTTCATTCGCCGCAGCCAGGAAAAGCTGCGCGGCGCGGTCCCCGGTGGTTCGGGCGGCGGCGGCGGTGGCGGCTTCGCCATCAACAACCGGGTGTGGGCGATCGGCATCTCGATCGCGGTCGGTCTGTGGCTGGCGCTGACCAGCGCCTACCGCGTCGATCCGCAGGAGCGCGGCGTCGTGCTGCGCTTCGGCCGCTACGTCGAGACGACGGGCCCCGGCTTCCACTTCAAGCTGCCCGCGCCGATCGACACGGTGGTCAAGCCCAAGGTCGAGCAGATCCGTTCGGTCGACATCGGCGTCGGTGAAGGCGCGACCGAGAACCTGATGCTGACCGGCGACCAGAACATCATCGACATCGCCTATGCGGTGCGCTGGAAGATCCGTAATCCCGAGCTGTTCCTGTTCGAGCTCGCCGAGCCCGAACAGACGATCCGCGAAGTTGCCGAGTCGGCGATGCGGGCCGAGATCGGCCGCGCCACGCTGAACGACGCGATCGGTCCGCAGCGGGCGCAGATCGCTGACCAGGTGCGCGAGCGCATGCAAGAGCTGCTCGATTCGTATCGCGGCGGCATCGAGGTGCGCGGCGTCGACATCAAGCAGGCCGATCCGCCCGCCGCGGTCGACGAGGCGTTCAAGAGCGTGTCGGCGGCGCAGCAGTATGCCCAGCAGGCGCTCAACAACTCGCGCGGCTATGCCTCGCAGCTGGCCGCGGTCAGCCAGGGTGCGGCAGCGCAGTTCGACGCGGTCTATGCCCAGTACCGCCTGGCGCCCGAGGTGACGCGCAAGCGCATGTACCTCGAGACGATGGAGGGCGTGCTCGGCAAGGTCGACAAGACCTTCATCGAGGCCGGCAACGGCGTGCAGACCTATCTGCCGCTCCCCGAAATCCGCAAGCGCGCGCAGCCGGTCGAAGAGCCCGCTGCTGCCGCCCCCCGCTGAGGCCCGCGCATGACTTTGCTTCGCAACCCGATCGCCTGGGCGGTGCTCGCCTTCCTGGCGGTCATCACCCTGATGAGCACGATCTACACCGTGCCCGAGACCAGCCAGGCCGTCGTGCTCCAGCTCGACCGGCCGGTGCGGATCGTCAACGCCTATGACCCCAAGGCGCCGTTCGGCCAGACCAAGGCCGGGCTGCAGGCCAAGTTCCCGTTCTTCGAATCGGTGCGCTACGTCGACAAGCGGGTGCTCGACCTCGACATGCCCGAGCAGACGGTGCTGTCGACCGACCAGCTGCGGCTCGTCGTCGATGCCTTCGCGCGCTTCCGCATCGTCGACCCGCTGCGCATGATCCAGACCGTCGGGAGCGAGGACCGCGTCGCGGAGGCGCTGTCGCGCATCCTGGGTTCGCGGCTGCGCAACGAGCTCGGCAAGCAGCCTTTTGCGGCGCTGCTGTCGCCTGAGCGGACGACGCTGATGGAGGACATCCAGCAGAGCGTGAACCGTCAGGCGCGCCAGTACGGGGCGGAGATCGTCGACGTGCGGATCAAGCGCGCCGACCTGCCGACCGGCGCACCGCTGGAAAGCGCCTATGCCCGCATGGCGTCGGCGCGGAACCAGGAGGCGCTCAACATCCGCGCGCAGGGCGACAAGCAGGCGCAGCTGATCCGCGCCGAGGCCGACGCCAAGGCGGCCGAGGTCTATGCCGCCAGCTTCGGCAAGGACGCCGACTTCTATGCTTTCTATCGCGCCATGGAGGCGTACCGGAAGACGTTCAAGGACAGCAGCTCGACGATGGTCCTGTCGACCCAGAACGAATTCATGCGCGAATTCGAGGGCAGGCGGACCCCGCGCTAAAGCGACGCATTATTTTCTGGGATGTGATATAAATGCACCGTTCAGGCGCGTGAAAGCATTCATCGCCTGAAATCCCTTCATCCGAAAGGTCTGCCCCACGTGCGCATCAAGTCTGTCGTTACCGCTGTCCTGCCCGGTCTCCTGATTGCCGGGGGTGCCGTCGCCGTGTTCAGCTCGGCAGGCGCGCAGATCGCAACCCCGCCTGCGGTCGCCCCGCCGGCGCAGAACGACGCCGTTCCGCCCGTGCCGATCACCGGCCCCGGCGGCGCACCGCGCAGCTTCGCCGACCTGACCGCGCGCCTGACGCCCGCCGTCGTCAACGTCTCGACGACCCAGAAGGTCGAGGTCGGCCGCCTGCGCAACTTCGGCCAGGGCGGTCAGTCGAACCCGCTCGAGGAGTTCTTCCGCCGCTTCCAGGAGCAGCAGGGTGAGCAGGGCGAGCCGGTGACGCGCGAGGCGACGTCGCTGGGCAGCGGCTTCATCGTCGATCCGTCGGGCTATATCGTCACCAACAATCACGTCATCTCGGGCGGCGACCCGCGTTCGGGCGGGGCCGATTCGAAGGTATCGGTCGACACCATCACCGTGACGCTCAGCGACCGTCGCGAGTATAAGGCGCGCGTCGTCGGCCGCGACCCGCTGTCGGACATGGCGCTGCTCAAGATCGAGGCGACCAACCTGCCGTACGTCAAGTTCGGCAACTCGCAGGGCGTCCGCGTCGGCGACTGGGCGATCGCGATCGGAAACCCGTTCGGCCTCGGCGGCACGGTGACCGCGGGCATCGTCTCGGCGCTGCACCGGAACATCGGGTCGGGCCAGTACGACCGCTACATCCAGACCGACGCGTCGATCAACCAGGGCAACTCGGGCGGTCCGCTGTTCGATCTCGACGGCAACGTCATCGGCATCAACACCGCGATCTTCTCGCCGACCGGCGGCAACGTCGGGCTCGGCTTCGCCATCCCCGCCGAGCTGGCGCGTCCGGTGGTCGAGCAGCTGCGCGGCGGCGGCCTCGTCAAGCGCGGCTATCTGGGCGTCAGCATCCAGCCGGTGTCGTCGGACATCGCGGCCGGCCTCGGCCTGCCCAAGGACCGCGGCGAGATCGTCGCGGCGGTCGTCGACGGCGGCCCGGCAGCGCGTGCCGGCGTCCGCCAGGGCGACGTCATCACCAAGGTTGCCGGTCAGGAAGTGACCTTCGACAACACGCTGAGCTTCATCGTCGCGAACCAGCGCATCGGCTCGACCATCCCGATCGAACTGATCCGCGGCGGCAAGCGCCTGACCGTGCAGGCCAATGTCGCGGCGCGTCCGTCGGAAGCGATCGTCCAGGGCACGCCCGCCGTCCCTGACGAGAGCAGCGCACCCGCGACTCCTGCGTCGGAAGCAACGCGCGCCAGCCTTGGCATCAGCCTGCTGCCGCTAACCGCCGAGGTGCGGACCCAGCTCAAGCTGCCCGCGACCGTGCAGGGCGTGGTGATCGCGCAGATCAACCCGTCGAGCGACGCGGCCGCCAAGGGGCTGCAGCGCGGCGACGTGATCCTGCAGATCAACCAGGTGCCGACGCCGACCACCGCTGCTGCTGCTGCAGCCGTCGATGCGGCGCGCAAGTCGGGCAAGGAGACGGTGCTGATGCTCGTGCAGCGCGGCGCCATTGCAGCGCGCTACATCGGTATCGCGCTGATGCCCGTCAAGAAATAGTGGCGGACGGGCTCGCAGGGCTCATTCGGACGATCCCCGGCTATCCCAAGCCGGGGATCCAGTTTCGCGACATCACGACGCTGCTGCTCGATCCCGCCGGGCTGTCCGGGTCGATCGACCAACTTTCGGCCGCACTCGCCGACCTGAAGCCCGACCTGATCGCCGGGATCGAGGCGCGCGGCTTCATCTTCGGCACCGGCGTCGCGCAGGCGCTGGGGTGCGGGCTGTTGCTGATTCGCAAGAAGAACAAGCTGCCCGGCGCGGTGCTGGGCGTGAACTATGCGCTCGAATACGGGCAGGACCGCATCGAGATGCACGCCGACGCCTGCCCGCCGGGGGCGCGCGTGGTGATCGTCGACGACCTGATCGCGACCGGCGGCACGGCGATTGCGACGGCGCAATTGCTGCGCCAGGCGGGGGCTGAAGTCGCCGGGGCAGGGTTCGTCATCGACCTGCCCGACCTCGGCGGGGCCGCGCGGTTGCGCGCCGGCGGGGTGCGCGTGCAGACGCTGCTCGAGTTTGCAGGGGACTGAAATTTTAATCATTTCGTCACTTGCGTAACAAGACGTTTCCGATATCTTGCCGCGCAGAATGTCCGGGCCGGGATTATTCGAAAACGAAGGCTAGCCCTTCAATTCGCGTAACAGGCAGGGGATTTTGCATAATGCTTAAAGTCGGATTGGTTGCAGCGCTGGGCGCTGCGCTGTTGAGTTCTGCGGCGTTCGCCGCACCGCTCGCGGACGGTTTCGGCGGGCCGGAAGGGTACGGCGCGCTGTCGCAGTCGCCGAATGATGACGGATCGTCGAACGAGCTCAATCTGCCGTTCACGCTCAACTTCTTCGGGCAGAATTACTCGACCTTCTACGTCAACAACAACGGCAACATCAGCTTCGGCAACCCGCTCGGCACCTTCACGCCGTCGCCGTTCCCGGCATCGATCCAGCCGATCATCGCCCCTTATTGGGCTGACGTCGATACGCGTAACCAGCCCGGCGGCGGCGCGGTCTATGTCGCCTCGCCCAACGCGACGACGACCGTCGTGACGTGGCACGATGTCGGCTTCTACAACGCGAACAACAGCCGGACCAACGACTTCCAGCTGATCCTCAGCGACCGCTCGAACGTCGCCGGGGCTGGCGATTTCGACATCGAGTTCCGCTACAACCGCCTCGAATGGACGACCGGCTCGGCCAGCGGCGGCGACGCCAACGGCCTCGGTGGCGTCCCCGCGCAGGCCGGCTATGATGCAGGCGACGGTGTCAATTTCTTCACCCTGCCGGGGTCGCGCACCAACGACGTGCTCGAACTGCAGAACACCAGCAACGTCAGCCTCGAAACGCCGGGTCTGTGGCGCTTCGCGATCCGCAACGGCGAGATCACGACCGGCGACAGCGCCGACCGGCCGCTGCTGCCGACCGTGGTGACCGAGGACGGCTATGAGTTCGACTTCGGCGTCCAGCTCGGCCAGCGCGTCTTCATCGATCCGTTCGTCGCCGTCGGCTACGACTATGTCGTCAACACCGGCCCCAACATCGCGTCGGTGCTGCTGCCCGATCTGGGCGATGCGGACGGGTACGAGATCTACGGCTTCAACAGCATGACCGGGATGTACGACACACTGCTGACCACGCTGGCGGCCGGGGTCGAATATGTGTTCGGGCCGGGCGGCGTGTCGTCGTTCGCGGTGCGCGATATCGAGGTGACGCCGTTCCTCGATCCCGACAACCCGCTGGCGTTCGTCACCGGGCTGACCTTCGCCGGTGCCGGACAGGTCAACATGACCCAGTCGCCGTTCACCGTGTTCGTCGCGGGCGGGGTACCCGAGCCCGCGACCTGGGCGATGCTGATCGGCGGCTTCGGCATGGTCGGCGCAATGGCGCGCCGCCGCCGCAGCGTGGTCGCATCGTGAGGCTTGCCGGGGCGGCACTGGTGCTGGCGCTCGCCGCACCCGCCGGGGCCGCCCCGGCACCCCCGCCGGCCAAGGGGACCGGCAGCTGGGCGATCCTGTGCGGCAAGGCGCCCGGTGCACCCTGCGTCGCGTCGCAGGCGGTCGCCACCGACCGGACGGGGCGCAAGGTCGTGCTCGGCGCGATCCTCGTGCTCGGCAAGCCCGGCCAGCCCGCGCAGTTTCACCTGCGCGTCGCGCCCGGCATCGACCGCAATGCCGGCTTCGGCATGAAGCTCGAGGACGGGTCGGAGCTGCGCCTGCCCGTCGCGGCGTGCAGCTTCAAGTCGTGCGAGGCGAGCGGCCGGCTGACGCCTGCAATCCGCGCGCGCTTCACCAAGGCGCGCAATGCCCAGGTCGCGTGGCGTCTCGGCACAGGGCAGCAGATGCTGGTGCCGCTCGACCTGCGCGGCTTCGGCGCGGCGCTGGCGGCGCTCGAAGCCCGGCCTCAGACGTTGAAGCGGAAGTTGAGCACGTCACCGTCGACGACGACGTAATCCTTGCCCTCGCTGCGGAACTTGCCCGCGTCGCGTGCCCCCGCCTCGCCCTTGAACGCCACATAGTCATCGTACGCGATCGTCTCGGCGCGGATGAAGCCCTTCTCGAAATCGCTGTGGATCGCACCCGCCGCCTGGGGCGCGCGACTGCCGGCCGGCACCGTCCAGGCGCGCGTCTCCTTGGGGCCGACGGTGAAGAAGGTCAGCAGGCCGAGCAGGTCGTAGCCGGCGCGCACGACGCGGGCGAGGCCGGTCTCGGTCAGCCCCAGCTCGCTCAGGAAGTCGGGCCGGTCGGCGGGGTCCATCATCGCGATCTCGCTCTCGATCGCCGCCGATATGACCACCGAGCGCGCGCCTTCGGCGGCCGCCTTCTTCGCGACCGCCGCCGACAGCGCATTGCCCTCGGCCGCATCGCCCTCGGCGACGTTGCAGACATAGAGGACGGGCTTGCCGGTCAGCAGCTGCGCCGCGTGGAGCGCCTTCGCCTCCTCCTCGTCGCCGGGAACGACCAGCCGCGCGGGCTTCCCCTCACGCAGCAGGTCGAGCGCGCGGCCGAGCACGGCGGCGGCGACCTTCGCCTCCTTGTCGCCCTGCATGCCCTTCTTGGCGAGCGCGGGGACGCGCTTCTCGAGGCTCTCGAGGTCGCTCAGCATCAGCTCGGTATCGACCGTGTCGGCGTCGGACACGGGGTCGATGCGCCCCTCGACATGGGTGACGTCGTCGTCCTCGAAGCAGCGCAGGACGTGGACGATCGCGTCGACCTCGCGGATGTTGCCGAGGAACTGGTTGCCCAGCCCCTCGCCCTTCGACGCGCCGCGCACGAGGCCGGCGATGTCGACGAAGCCGAGCTGCGTCTCGATGATCTTCGCCGACTTGGCGATCCCCGACAGCACGCCCAGCCGCGGATCGGGCACCGGCACGTTCCCGACGTTGGGCTCGATCGTGCAGAACGGATAGTTCGCCGCCGCCGCGGACGCGGTCTCGGTCAGCGCATTGAACAGGGTCGACTTGCCGACATTCGGCAACCCGACGATTCCGCAGCGAAAGCCCATGATAAGTCCTTGTGTGTCCCGCGCGCGGCGGAAGATGTGGCGCGTGCCCTAGCCGGTCGCGGCCTCAGGCGTCCAGCCGCTCCGCCTCGACCATGCTCGCGCTGGCCTGGATGAAGGCGAAGCGGTGTTCGGGGTGGCGGCCCATCAGGCGGTCGACGAGGTCCTTGACCTCCGCCCGGCCGTCGGCGTCGGTGGGGAGGACGACCTTGAGCAGGGTGCGCTTGGCGGGGTCCATCGTCGTGTCGCGCAGCTGTTGCGGCGCCATCTCGCCCAGCCCCTTGAAGCGGCTCGTGTCGATCTGGCCCTTGCCCTTGAAGGTCGTGCGCAGCAGCTCCTCGCGGTGAGCGTCGTCGCGGGCGTAGGCGACGGTCCCCCCCTGCGCCATGCGGTACAGCGGCGGCTGCGCGACGAACAAATGGCCGTCGCGGACGAGGCCCGGCATTTCCTGGAAGAAATAGGTCATCAGCAGCGTCGCGATGTGCGCACCGTCGACGTCGGCGTCGGTCATGATGACGACGCGTTCGTAGCGCAGCGCGGCGGGGTTGTAGCGCTCGCGGGTCCCGCAGCCGAGCGCCTGGCCCAGGTCGGCGATCTCGGTGTTCGCGCCGATCTTGGCGGCGTTGGCGCTGGCGACGTTGAGGATCTTGCCGCGGATGGGCAGCACGGCCTGGGTATTGCGGTCGCGCGCCTGCTTCGCCGAGCCGCCCGCCGAATCGCCCTCGACGATGAACAGCTCGGTGCCAGCGGGGTCGCTCCGCGTGCAGTCGGTCAGCTTGCCCGGCAGGCGCAGGTTGCGCTTGTTGACCGCGGTCTTGCGCTGGTTCGCCATGTCGGCGCGGCGGCGCAGACGATCGTCCATGCGCTCGAGTACGAAGCCGAGCAGCGCGCGGCCGCGGTCCTGCGCGTCGGCGAGCCAATGGTCGAAGCGGTCGCGCAGCGCGCCCTCGACGAGGCGCGCGGCTTCCGGGCTGGTCAGCCGGTCCTTGGTCTGGCTCTGGAACTGCGGCTCGCGGATGAACAGTGACAGCATGATCTCGGCGCCGGTCATCACGTCCTCGGGCGCGAGGTCGGCGGCGCGCTTGGTCTGGCCGGTGAGCCCTGCGAAATTCTTGATGCCCTTCGACAGCGCCGCCCGCAGCCCCGCCTCGTGCGTGCCGCCGTCGGGGGTGGGGATGGTATTCGCGTAATAGCTCGCCGAGCCTTCGCCGTAAAGCGGCCAGGCCACCGCCCATTCGACCGCGCCCGCACCGTCGGGCAGGTCGGCACGGCCCTCGAACAGCACCGGCGTGACGAGCTCGCGGTCGCCGAGCTGCTCGCGCAGATGGTCGGCGAGGCCGCCGGGAAACTGGAAGGTCGCGGTGGCGGGCGTGCCGTCGGTGACGAGGGCAGGGTCGCAGCGCCAGCGGATCTCGACCCCGCGGAACAGATACGCCTTCGACCGCGCCAAGCGGTACAGGCGCGCGGGCTTGAAGCGCGCCTCGTCGCCGAAGATCAGCGGATCGGGCAGGAAGGCGATCGTCGTGCCGCGCCGGTTGGGCACCGCGCCGAGCTTTTCGAGGCCCGTGACGGTGTGGCCGCGCGCGAACGACTGGCGGAACAGCTCGCGGTTGCGCGCCACCTCGACGGTCAGGGTGGAGGACAAAGCGTTGACCACCGAGACGCCGACGCCGTGCAGGCCGCCGCTGGTCGCATAGGCCTTGCCGCTGAACTTGCCGCCCGAATGGAGCATCGTCATGATGACCTCCAGCGCCGACTTGTCGGGAAACTTGGGGTGCGGGTCGACCGGGATGCCGCGGCCGTTGTCGCTGATGCTCAAGCTGCCGTCGGCGGACAGCACGACCTCGATCCGCGTTGCGTGGCCCGCCACCGCCTCGTCCATCGAATTGTCGAGCACTTCGGCGGCGAGGTGGTGCAACGCGCGCTCGTCGACGCCACCGATGTACATGCCGGGGCGGCGGCGAACGGGCTCGAGCCCCTCCAGCACCTCGATATGCGATGCGTCATAGTCGGAAGGGGCGGCGGTTGCCGCGAACAGGTCGCTCATGGCCCGTCTTAGCAGGCCGTGCGGCGCTTCCAAAAAAAATCGCAGGCGTATCGTTTTGTGCATTGCAATGCGCTTTGCTGCAGTGCACAAAGATCAGGCCAATATGGCGATCCTCCCCAAGGATTTTACTCAGGGGCCGTCGGGAAACCGGCGGCCCCTTTTCTTATGCGGCGCTTATGCTGTTGCCGTGAATCCACATCGCGCGGGATTGCGCGACACGCGTAACGAAGCTGTTGTGCGCCGCACCAATCTTGGGCATTTCTACCGCAACAAGACGACCGCGGAACCGCGGTGCCCTGAGCGGGTGCACGAAAACCAGCACTTCACGCCGGCGCAGACGCGCGCCCGGCGGACAGGGAGACGACGCCATGAAATTCTCGACCATCACTGCCGCGCTGGCACTGTGCACCGCCGGTGCGGCATTCGCGCAGGACGCCGCCGCGCCCGCCGAGGCGACTCCGCCGGTCACCTTCACCGGCACTGCGGCGTTCGTCACCGATTACCGCTTCCGCGGCGTGTCGCTGTCGGACCGCGACATCGCCGGCCAGGCGAGCATCACCGCGACGTCGAGCTTCGGCCTGTTCGCCAGCATCTGGGGTTCGACGATCGAGCCCGTCGGCGCCTACATCGACAAGAGCGGCAACTTCAACAACGGTTCGGAGCAGGAGATCGACCTGACGCTCGGCTTCTCGAAGGCGATCGGCAACTTCACCCCGTCGTTCGGCGTCATCGGCTACATCTATCCGGGCGGCAAGAACGTCGCCTACTACGAGCCCTTCGTCTCGGTCGCCGGCACGCTGGGCCCGGTCGGCGTGACCGTCGGCCTCAACTATGCGCCCGACCAGGAAAACACCTTCGAAGACAACACCTATGTCTACGGCCTGGTGACCTTCGGCATCCCGGACTCGCCGATCACGCTGAAGGGCTCGGTCGGCTATGAGGACGGCGCCTTCGACTACGGCTCAGGCGGCAAGTTCGACTATATGGTCGGCGTCGACGCCAAGTATAAGTTCCTGACGCTCGGCGTGCAGTATATCGGCAACGACCTCGACAACTCGTCGTTCGCGCTGCGCCGCAACCGCAAGGATGGTGTCGTGGTGTCGCTGACGGCGGCGTTCTAGTCGCCGGACGCCCGGCCAGAAGGCGAAATTCGCCCTTCGCGAATTTCGACTTCTGGCTGGAGTCTTCCAAGACCGGCCGGCGGGTCGGCCCTTGCCGATCCCGTCCGACGCAGGCGGCGGCTTTGCCGACCGCCCCCCCAAGCTAATCGTTCCGACTACAGCCCAAACCCCCCACATCCCCTAAATCGGCCTCCGCACAACCAGCGGAGCCGACCATGGACCTGACCAGCATTGCCAGCCGCGCCACCGCCGCGGTCAGCGACTTCATCGACCCGCCCGCGATCCCGGACCAGCTCGGCGACCTCGCCGAGAAGGGCGTCGATCACCTCATCAGCAACGGCCTCGCGCCGGTCGCGGCGGGCGTCGTGGCGCGCGGTCTCGACAATCTCGGCTCGCTGGCGGCCGACGCGCGCGACACCGTCGCGGGCTGGGCGGGCACGGTGCGCGATTCGCTCACCTCGCTGCCCAATTCGGCCGCCAACGCGCTCGCCGATTCGATGCGTGGCCCCGATGCGCGGACGCTGACCCCGGGCGAGACGACCGCGCTGCGCAGCGCCTTCGGCAACGATATCGATCTCAGCAACGTGCGCATCGTCGACGGCCCGGGCCGCAATCCCGACGCGTGGCTGGCGTTCAACGTCGGCGGCAACCCGGCGATTACCGAGGGCAACACAGTCTATGTCCGTTCGGACAAATATGTCGGCGATTTCTCGCAGAGCCCCAAGGGCATCAACACGCTCGTCCACGAGTTCGCGCACGTCAACCAGTACCAGGACATGGGATTCGGCAGTTTCTTCGGCAAATACGCGCACGATCTGACGACAACCGGCGACCGCAATGCCGCGTACGACTATGCGTCGCGCAACACGACCTATGCGACCGAGACGATCGAGGGCCAGGCGCAGATGCTGGGAGACTACGCCGGTCACCTGGCGGGCGAGGGCAAGCTGACACCCGAGCGAGCGCAGGTGCTCGAGACGCGCCTGCGCGGTACTGGCTTCTTCGGTCTTTGATGTTAGGCTGCGCCATGCCGCGCATTCGATCGGCCCTCGGCCTGCCTGTCGTCGCTTTGCTTGCGGCGTGTCAGCTCGAGGCGACAGTGCGGGTCGTCGGCGATGGACCGCGGCCGCAGTTCGACGTCACCTACGACCGTGGCAAGACGGCATGCGTGCAGGGAATGAACGTCACCGACCTGACCGGCGGAACGCGGCGCATGGTGTGGGCGATCCGGCAAATCGATGCCAGCAAGGGCGCGCCGTGCGCGGCGAACATTCGCTTCGGCGTGACGCCCGTGAATTACGAGATTGTCGTTGCGCCAGAGCGCCTGCTGCCGGGGCGAAAGTACGAGGTCAACGCATCCGGGATCGGATGGCAGGCGGACGCTCCGGTGGTCGTTCGCTAGACGCGCCGCGCGGGCAGGAAGCGCCGGTTGGCGAGCAGCCCGGCCGAGATCAGCGACACCAGCACGCCGACAGGCAAGATCTCAGAGAACACCATCGGCAGCCGCCACAACGGGTCGGCATATTGCACCTCGAACGCGCGCATGTCGGCGGTGAACCTGGCGAGTGCCGCGCCCGACACGCCCTTCGCCTTTTCCTGGGCGATCAGCGCGTCGGCATAGACCCGCCCGAAGTCGAGCCCTGTGAACGCCGTCGCCGCCTCCCAAGCGGCGACGTAGAAAATCCCCGCAACGACGCTGATCCCGACGCCTAGACCGAGCGCCGGCCAGAAGCGGATGACCCCGCCGCCGTCGACATCGCGGCGGCGCTTGATCGCCACGAAGATCGTGCTGAGCGCGATCAGCATCGTCAGATAGCCGATCGCCATGCCGTACGGCCCGGGCGCCTGGCCCGCCGACGCGACGGTCAAAGCCCCGAGAATCGATCCGACGATCAACCCGGCGATGGTCCCGTAGGTGAGTATCTGGCGCAGCATCTTGCCCTCCGCTGGTTTGCCTGGGGCCATTCAGCGCGCCGCGCCCTTTTCAGGCAATCGTCCGAAAGGATGATTTCGACGAAATCACCCGAAAGAATTCAGGGCACAAGGCCGAGGTCGCGCGCCTTGGCGATGGCATCGGTGCGGCGGCGCGCGTCGAGCTTCTCGAACAGTCGCGCGACATGCGTCTTGACGGTGTTGGGCGAGACGCCGAGCTGCGTCGCGATTTCCTTGTTCGAATGCCCCGCCGCGAGGCTGTGCAAGACGGTCAGCTCGCGCGCGCTGATGCCGAGCGCGGCCTGGGCCTGGGGGTTGCCGTCGTGGGGGAGGGGTTTGGGGTTCAGGAGTTTGGCGCCGAGCCAGATGCCGAGCGCGAGGAAGGCCGCCGCGATGATCAGGATGGTGATGTCGAGCGAGTAGGTGCGCGCGATCCGCTTATAGTCGAGCCATTGCAGCGCGAGGGTGCCGAGGGCGAGGGCTGCGGCGTAGAGGGCGATGCGCATGGCGGGGGGAGTTTAGCGGCAGTGTTCCCGCCTGCGAAGAAATTCAGGAGGGAAGGGCGGTCGGCAAAGCCGCCGCCGTCGGCCGGGTTCGGCGAGCAAGCGCCGCCGACCCGCCGTCCGCGGCGAAGCACGAGTCCGGGCCGAAGACGGAATTTGCGAAGACGCAAATTCCGCTATCGGCCCGGCCGCGCTTTACGCCGAATAGTACATATCGAACTCGACCGGCGCCGGGGTCATCTCCCAGCGCTGCACGTCGTGCATCTTGAGCTCGATGTACGAGGTGATCTGGTCGTCGGTGAACACGCCGCCCTTGGTGAAGACGTGGCGCGAGCGGTCGAGGGCGCCGAGTGCCTCGCGCAGCGATGCGCAGACCGTCGGGACCTTCTTCAGTTCGCGCGGCGGCAGGTCGTAGAGGTTCTTGTCCATCGCCGGGCCGGGGTGGATGCGGTTCTCGATGCCGTCGAGGCCGGCCATCAGCAGCGCGGTGTAGCAGAGGTACGGGTTCGCCATCGCGTCGGGGAAGCGCACCTCGACGCGCTTCGCCTTGGCGCCGGTGCCATAGGGGATGCGGCACGACGCCGAGCGGTTGCGCGCCGAATAGGCGAGCAGCACGGGCGCCTCGAAGCCCGGGACCAGGCGCTTGTAGCTGTTGGTCGACGGGTTGGTGAAGGCGTTGCAGGCCTTGGCGTGCTTGATGATGCCGCCGATGAAGAACAGCGCCATTTCCGACAGGCCGGCATACTGGTCGCCGGCGAACAGCGGCGTCTTGCCGTTCCAGATCGACAGATGGGTGTGCATGCCGCTGCCGTTGTCGTCCTTGATCGGCTTGGGCATGAAGGTCGCGGTCTTGCCATAGGCATGCGCGACCTGGTGGACGACATACTTGTAGACCTGCATGCGGTCGGCAGTCGTCGTCATCGTGCCGAAGGTCAGGCCCAGCTCGTGCTGCGCGGCGGCGACCTCGTGGTGGTGCTTGTCGCAGGGCAGGCCCATCTCGAGCATCGTCGAGACCATCTCGGCGCGCAGGTCGACGGCGCTGTCGACCGGGGCGACGGGGAAATAGCCGCCCTTGATGCGCGGGCGGTGGCCCATGTTGCCTTCGGGATAGCTGGTGCCGCTGTTGGTCGGCAGCTCGATGTCGTCGAGGCTGTAGCTGCCCTTGTTGTAGCCGAGCTCGAACTTGACGTCGTCGAACACGAAGAACTCGGCCTCGGGCCCGATGTAGATGGTGTCGCCGATGCCGGTCGACTTGAGGTACGCCTCACCGCGCTTCGCGGTCGAGCGCGGGTCGCGGCCGTACAGCTGGCCGGTCGACGGCTCGACGATGTCGCAGATCAGGATCAGCATCGGGGTCGCCGAGAACGGGTCGATATAAACCGCGTCGAGGTCCGGCATCAGGATCATGTCGGACTCGTTGATCGCCTTCCAGCCCTCGATCGAGCTGCCGTCGAACATGAAGCCATCGGTCAGCTGGTCCTCGTCGACCACCGACGAGACCATCGTCAGGTGCTGCCACTTGCCCTTGGGGTCGGTGAAGCGGAGGTCGACCCACTCGATCTCCTTTTCCTTGATCATCGCCAGGACGTCGGACGCTTTGTTCGCCATCGGTATTTTCCCTCCGCTTTAACTTAAGTGTCCGTCATGCTGGCGAACGCCAGCACCCACGGTTGCCGTAAACTCAGTCTGTCGTGTTCGCACCGCCATGGGTGCTGGCGTTCGCCAGCATGACGCTGCGAGGGGGACGTTCAGATCGCATCGCTGTCACGTTCGCCGGTCCGGATGCGGACCGCGGCGTCGATCGTCGACACGAAGATCTTGCCGTCGCCGATGCGGCCCGTGCGGGCGGCGGTGGCGATCGCCTCGACCACCCGGTCGGCCTGGTCGTCGTCGACGACGACCTCCAGCCGCACCTTGGGCAGGAAATCGACGACATATTCGGCGCCGCGATAGAGTTCGGTATGGCCCTTCTGCCGACCGAAGCCCTTGGCCTCGGTCACGGTGATGCCGCTGACACCGACCTCGTGCAGCGCCTCCTTCACCTCGTCGAGCTTGAATGGCTTGATAACGGCTTCGATCTTCTTCACGCACTGCCCCCGAAGCTCTGATGCTGAATGCCTAGCACAGGCCGTGCCAGTCTTGGAACGCGGCTTTTCGCAGGTGCGAAGGGATTTTCGGCTCCGGATGCTGCCCAAACGCGGGGCAGCTGGTCAATTTGCGGGCAAATCAGGCCGTCGTCGCCAGTCCGCCGTCGCACGCGATGACGCTGCCCGTGACGAAGCTCGACGCGCGCGACGAGAGGTAGATGGCCAGCCCCGCCATGTCGTGCGGCGCGCCGCGGCGGTGCATCGGGGTCGCGGCCATCGTCGCCTGCGCGTCCTCCTCGTTGATCGCGGCGGTCATCTTCGACGGGAAGTAGCCCGGCGCGATGGCGTTGACCGCGATGTGCTTGGGCGCCAGATATTTCGCCATCATCTTGGTCAGGTGGATCACCGCGGCCTTGGACGCGGCATAGCTGTAGGTCTCGAGGCCCGAGACGTGCAGCCCGTCGATCGACGCGATGTTGATGACGCGCGCGAAGCCATCCTCGCTGCCCGCCGCTTCCAGCCGGGCGCCAAGCCGCTGCGTCAGGAAGAAGATCGACTTGACGTTGAGGTCCATGACCTTGTCCCAGCCGCTCTCCGGAAACTCGCCGAACTTCGCGCCCCACGACGCGCCGGCGTTGTTGACGAGGATGTCGAGGTGGTTCTCGCGCGCCTCGAACTCGGCGGCGAAGCGCTCGACCTCGTCCATCTTCGACAGGTCGGCGGGGATCGAGATGCACTCGCCGATCTCGCTGAGCTTGGCTGCCAGCCCGTCGCAGACCGCGGCGTTGCGCGAGGTGATGTAGACGCGCGCGCCGTTCTCGACATAGCCGCGGGCGATCATCTCTCCGATGCCGCGGCTGCCGCCGGTGACGATCGCTACCTTGCCGCGCACGCTGAACATGTCTTCGATTTTCAGGGTCATGCTGGCTCCGGTCAGATGGGTTCGCCCGCCGCGCGGGCACGCTCGATGCGTGTCGCCTCGGCTTCGGGCAGCTTGCGATAGACGAGGTAGAGGCAGATCAGCGTGATCGGTGCGGCAAGCAGCAGCGACAGGATGCCGATGCTGAGGTCGCCGGTCACCTTGGAGATCTTGCCGGCGAAATACGGTCCCAGCCCCAGCCCGATCATCGTCGTGCCGATGAAATAGGTGGCGGTCGCCGCACCCCGCATGCGCGGCAGCACGAGATCCTGCGACGTCGCCGCCGCGATCCCGACATAGATGCTGCCGAACAGCGCCGGGCCGATGTTGAGCAGGAAGAACAACGGTAGCGAGTCGGTCGTGTACTGGAAGATGATGAAGGGCGCGGGCACCAGCGTCGCGAGCACCGCGACCATGATCCGCCCGCCCGGATTGCCGCGCTTGACCTTGTCGGACATCGCGCCGCCGATGACGACGCCCAGGAAGCCGCCGAGCGCCGCCATGCCGCCCAGCGTCAGTGCGATGAACTCGGTGGTGCCGTACCACGGCGGCGCGATGCCCGCCTCCGCGAGCGGCGCGACGAAGGTGCGGATGGCATAGGGCACCGCCCAGAAGCCCAGCGCATAGCCCTTGAAGGCGATGCTGCCGAAGGCGACGAGCGCGAGGATGAAGGTCGGCGTGCCCCAGATCAGCGCGAAGGTCGGCGGGTCGCGCTCCTTCAGCGACTGCGCCCAGCTGGCGACCGCATAGGCGCCGGTGCCGAGCGCCAGCCACTGCGGCAGGTCGCCGGTCAGCGCGATCATCGCGCTGGCGATACCCGTGACCAGCGCCGCCAGTGCGATGTTGCGAAGCAGCGCCTTCGTGCCGAACTGCGCGATGTGGAAGAAGGTCAGCGGCGGCAGCACGCTCGACAGGTCGTGCCAGAAGCGGCGCCACACGTCGGGGACGGGTACCGGCGGCGGCAGATTGTCGGCACGGCCGCGGATCGGCTCCTTCAGCGTGGCGACCCAGATCGCGAGCAGCAGGCCGGGCAGGCCGACCGCCATGAACGCCGCCTGCCAGCCGACCAGGCCGAGCGGCCCGCCGCCCGGAAAGGCGTTGTTCCACGCCTTGACGACGACCGCGCCGATCAGCAGCGAAACGCCCCCTCCGATGTACAGGCCGCTCGAGTAGATCGCGAGGGCGGTGGCGCGGCGCTCCTTCGGGAACCAGTCCGACAGCATCGAGAAGGCGCTGGGGCTGGCCGACGCCTCGCCGATACCGACGCCGACGCGCGCGACGCTGAGCTGGGTGAAGTTGTTGGCGAAGCCCGACAGCATCGTCATGCCCGACCAGACCGCGAGGCCGATCGACAACAGCCGCGTGCGGATCCAGTTGTCGGCCAGCCGCCCCAGCGGGATGCCGAACAGCGCATAGAAGACCGCGAAGGCGGTACCGTACAGGAAGCCGAGCTCGGTATCGGTCAGGCCCAGGTCGGCCTTGATGTCCTCCGCCAGGATCGAGAGGATCTGGCGGTCGACGAAATTGACGACATAGACCAGCACCATGACGAACAGCACGTACCAGGCGTAGCGCCCGCCGACGGGTGGAAAGTCGGCGGCCGGGCCATCGACCTTTGGCGGCACTATCATGTCGGTCATGCAGTCTCCCCGCGGACATGGCCCTCGTGGCGGGGCGTTGTGCCTTGGCTAGCAGGGGCTTGGGCGTGCGGAAAGCCTCAATCCAATGAGTAACGCTCGATGATGCGGTAGTCGGCGCCGTCGTGGCCCAGCGTGCTTTCGTAAAGCGCGAAGTGATCGACGCGGAAGCCGATGCCGGTCAGCGGTACGGCGGGGACGAAGCCCGCCGCCCCGACCTGCTCGCGGCCGAAGCGCGCGATGGTGATGTGCGGGTGATAGGCGCGCGTGTCGGGCGGCACCCCGGCGCGGCGCAGCGCGGCGTCGACCTTGTGGTGCAGCGCGGCGATCGGCGGATAGGGCGCGACGCCGATCCACAATGTGTCGATGCGCCCGCGTTTGTCGAAGACGCCCGGTGCAGAGAGCGTCGCGTCGAACCCCGGGTGGTGGACGCCGCCCAGCGCGGCAGCGATGTCCTGCCCTGCATGCCGGTCGACCTCGCCGATGAAGCGCAGGGTGGAGTGCAGCTGGTCGTCGCGCTGCCAGCGCGCGCCCGCGACGCCGCCCATCGCGGCCAGCAGCGCGTCGCGGACGTGCGGCGGCGGCGGGACCGCGACGAACAGCCTATGCACGGCGCCGCGCGTCGGTGACGCGGAAGCGCCACGCCATCACGGCCGCGGCGACGACTGCGGCGGCGCACTGCCACAGTGCGTTGGGCCCGGTGCCGCCCGCCGATAGCGTGGAGACGACGCGCAGCACCGCGAGCAGCGCCAGCGTCGCCAGCACGATGCGCTGCCGCGTCCGCCCCGCGACGCCGTCGATGATGACGACCGCGAGCCACGCCGCAGCGGCGCTGGCGAGCAGCAGGAGGAACGGCGCAACGGCGGCGAACCACCTCTGGCCCGACAGCGCCCGGACCATCGCCCACAGGATCGGCACCGCGAGCGAACTGGCGAGGAGGGTCGCCGCCAGCCCCGCGATGATGCTCCCGATCTTGCCGAGCACGCGCTGGTCGCTCATTTGGCGGGCAGCCGGTCGAGCGCCCTGGTCACCGTCGGCAGGATGCCGCGCACGATCACCGCGACGCCGGCCTTCGACGGGTGGAGCCCGTCCGCGAGCTGCAGGCCGCGCCCGCCGACGACGCCGTTCATGAAAAACGGGTACAGCGCCGCGCCGTGCTTCTTCGCGAGATCGGGATAGATCGCGTTGAACTCGCGCGCATAGCCGGGCCCGAGGTTGGGCGAGGCGAGCATGCCCGCCAGCACGACGGGCACGCCCTGCTTCTTGAGCTCGGTCAGGATCGCGTCGAGATTGGCGCGTGCAGCGAAGGGCGGCTGGCCGCGCAGCATGTCGTTGGCGCCGAGCTCGACGATCGCCAGGTCGGGCTTGGTCTTCAGACCCTTGAGCACCCAGGCGAGCCGCGCGCGGCCCTGCGCGCTCGTGTCGCCCGACACCCCAGCATTGTGGACGCGCACCTGCCGCCCGGTCATGCGCAGCGCCGCCTCGAGCTGCGGCGCGAAGCCGTCCTGCGGCCCCAGCTGGTACCCCGCAGTCAGCGAATCGCCGAACGCCAGGATGGTGCGGACCGGCGCCGCGACCGCTGCCTGCGACATCATCGCCAGTGCGCCCGCGACGAACAGCTTACAAATTCGGCGCAACCCGCCATATCCATCCAACACACTCAGCCTTCCGAAAGTCTGCATGACCCCCGATATCGTCATCGACGCGAAGAATGTCACCCTGCGGCTGGGTCGCGGCGATGCCGCGGTCGACGTGCTGCGCGGCATCGACCTGTCCGTCGGCGCCGGCGAGCGCGTCGCGATCCTGGGCGCGAGCGGATCGGGCAAGTCGTCGCTGATGGCGGTGCTGAGCGGGCTAGAGCGTGCCAGCGGCGGCACGGTGCGCGTTGCGGGGCAGGATTTCGGGACGCTCGACGAGGACGGGCTGGCGCGCGCGCGGCGCGGCCGCATCGGCATCGTGCTGCAGGCCTTCCACCTGATCCCGACGATGACGGCGCTGGAGAATGTCGCGGTGCCGCTCGAACTCGCCGGCCGCGCCGATGCGTTCGCGGCGGCGCAGGCCGAGCTGGAAGCGGTCGGTCTCGGCCACCGCCTGACGCATTACCCGACGCAGCTTTCGGGGGGCGAGCAGCAACGCGTCGCCATCGCGCGCGCCACCGCGCCACGCCCCATCCTGCTGTTCGCCGACGAGCCGACGGGCAACCTCGACGCCTCGACCGGCGGGGGGATCGTCGAACTGATCTTCGCGCGCGCGGCAGAGACGGGGGCGACCCTGGTGCTGATCACGCATGACGCGTCGCTGGGGAGCCGGTGCGGGCGGGTGATCGAGATGAAGGACGGCGTCGTCGTGCGGGACGCTGCGACCTGATGCTGGCCCTCCGTCTCGCGCTGCGCGAACTTCGCGGCGGCCTGTCGGGCCTGCGCCTGCTCGCGATCTGCCTCGTCCTCGGCACGCTGGCGCTGGCCGGGGTCGGCAGCCTGTCGAGCGCGATCCGCTCCGGCCTCGCCGACAACGGCCAGACCATCCTCGGCGGCGACATCGAGGCGCGGCTGACGCAGCGCAGCGCGACCCCAGAGGAGCGCGCTGCACTGGCGAAGCTGGGCCGCGTTTCGGAGGTCGTGCGCCTGCGCGCGATGGCGGGCCGGGCAGGGGCCGATGTCCGTGTCCTCGCCGAGCTCAAGGCGGTGGACACCGCTTACCCGTTGGTCGGGACATTCTCCCTCGCCAACGGCGCGACGCTTGCCCCCGGAACCGTCGCCCCCAGCGTGGCGCTTGCCGAGCGCCTCGGCGTCAAGGCGGGCGACACGCTGAGCATCGGCACCGCCACCTTGCGCGTCGCGGGCATCGTCGGAGTCGAGCCCGACAAGGCAGGGGAGGGCTTCGGCTTCGGCCCCGGGCTCGTCATGCGGCTGGACGACCTGCAACGGACCGGCCTGATCGCGCCGGGCAGCCTGTTCCGCTCGCAGTACCGCGTTCTCCTGCCCAGCGGTGTCAGCCCCAAGGCCGCGACCGCGCAGCTGCGCGCCGCCGCGCCCGACGCCGGGTGGCAGATCGGCGACCGCGACAACGCCGCGCCCGGCACGCGCCAGTTCGTCGACCGGCTCGGCCAGTTCCTGACTTTGGTGTCGCTGACCGCGCTGGTCGTCGCGGGCGTCGGTGTCGGCAACGGCGTCGCGGCCTATCTCGACGCCAAGTCGGGGACCATCGCGACGCTGAAGTCGGTCGGGGCCGACGGCGGGCTGATCTTCCGCTCCTACCTGCTGCAGATCGGCGTCGTCGCACTCGCGGCGGTCGCGGTCGGCGCGGGGCTGGGGGCGGCGGTGCCGTTCCTCATGGTCGCAGTCGCCGGCGACGCGCTGCCCGTGCCGCCGGCGCTCGGCATCTATCCGGTGCCGCTGCTGACTGCGGGCGCCTACGGCCTGCTCATCGCGCTCGCCTTCGCGTTGTGGCCACTGGCGCGCGCCCGCGCGATGCCCGCCGCGCGCCTGTTCCGCGACGCGACCGAAAGCGGGCCGCGGCCGGGCAACGGCACGCTCGCGCTGATCGCGCTGGCGGGCGCGGCGATCGTCGGCCTCGCGGTAGGGCAGGCGAACGACCGGCTGTTCGCGCTGGGCTTCATCGGCGGCGCGCTGGCGCTGCTGCTGGCACTCGGCGCGCTGGCGGCACTGATCCGCTTCGTCGCAGCGCGCCTTCCGCGGCCCAAGGGACCGCTCGCCCGCCTCGCGCTCGGCAATCTTCACCGACCCGGCGCGCTGACCCGCCAGCTGGTGGTCGCGCTCGGCCTCGGCCTGACACTGTTCGCGACGCTCAGCGTCATCGAGGCCAATCTCGGCGCGCAGATCGAACGCTCGCTGCCCAAGCGCGCGCCCAGCTTCTTCGTCATCGACGTGCCGACCGAAGGGCTCGACCAGTTCCGCACGCTTGTCCGGACAACCGCCCCCGGCGCCACCCTGCGTACCGTGCCGTCGCTGCGCGGGCCGGTGACCGCGGTGAAGGGCGTGCCCGTCGCCCGCCTCAAGAACCTGCCCGAGGACGCGTGGATCCTGCGCGGCGACCGTGGCCTTAGCTACGCCGCCGACTTCCCGCCGAACAATGTGCTGACCGCCGGCAAGTGGTGGCCGAAGGACTATGCCGGCCCGCCGCTGATCTCGATCGACGAGGTCGCGGCCAAGGCGCTGGGGCTCAAGATCGGCGACACGCTGACCATGTCGGTGCTGGGCGTCGAGGTCACCGCGACCATCGC
Source organism: Glacieibacterium frigidum (assembly GCF_007097155.1). Classification (GTDB taxonomy): domain Bacteria; phylum Pseudomonadota; class Alphaproteobacteria; order Sphingomonadales; family Sphingomonadaceae; genus Glacieibacterium; species Glacieibacterium frigidum. Next base: position 9,626 of record NZ_VJWA01000002.1, on the reverse strand, counting down.
GAGCTTCCGCAAGATCGACTGGCAGAGCCTGGGGTTCAACTTCGCCATCCTGTTCACGCCGGGCACGCTGGAGGCCGCGCCGCACAGCTGGATGGCGACGATCGCGATGCAGCCTCCCCAGGAGCGCGGCTTCCAGGCGGCGATGACGTGGACCTTCCCGACCGCGTCGACCGTGCGCGTCGCCGACGTGCTGGGGCAGGTCTCGACCCTGCTCGGCCAGCTGTCGGCGGCGATCCGCGCGGCAGGGTCGCTGACGCTCGCAGCGGGCATCGCGGTGCTGATCGGCGCGCTCGCCGCTGGCCGCCGGGCGCGGACCTACGATGCCGTGCTGCTCAAGGTGCTGGGCGCGACCCGCGGCCAGGTGGCGCGCGCCACCCTGCTCGAATACGCGGTGCTCGGCGGCATCGTCGCGGGCGTCGCGATGCTGCTCGGCACGGCCGCGGGCTGGTACGTCGTCGTGCAGGTGTTCAAGCTGGCGTGGCAGCCGGCGTGGGGGCCTGTCGTGCTGACCGTCGTCGCAGGCGGCGTGCTGACCGTGCTGCTCGCGCTGGCGGGCAGCTGGCGGGCATTGTCGGCGCGGCCCGCGAGCGTGCTGCGCACCCTGTAACGCCCCCTTGAAAGCGTGGCGACAACCGCCGATATTGCTCCATGTATCGGCAAGGATGCCGGACAAGGGAGAGAGATTTCAGATGGCCAATCAGTTCGACCCCCGTATCGCCTATCCGCGGGCGACCGGCGTGGCGGCAGGTGACGCCAGCTACGACGCGGGCCTGCGGTCCTATATGCTGTCGGTCTACAACTACATGGCGTCCGGCGTGCTGCTGACCGGCGTCGTCGCGCTGCTGTTCGCGCGCGGCGGGGCCGAGAGTTGGGCCGCGCAGATCTTCATGCAGCCCGGCATCCTGAAGTGGATCGTCATGCTGGCGCCGTTCGCGCTGGTCATGGTGCTCAGCTTCGGCATCAACAAGCTGTCGGAGACGCAGGCCAAGGGGCTGTTCTGGCTCTATGCCGCGCTGATGGGCGCTTCGCTGTCGACGATCCTGCTGGTCTATACCGGCGCGTCGGTGGCCAGTACCTTCTTCGCGACCGCGGCCGGCTTCGGCGCGCTCAGCCTGTACGGCTACACGACGAAGCGCGACCTGTCGGGCATGGGCAAGTTCCTGCTGATGGGCCTGGTCGGCCTGATCATCGCCAGCCTGATCAACGTGTTCACCCAGTCGAGCACGATGTCGCTGATCATCTCGGTCGTCGGCGTGTTCCTGTTTGCCGGCCTGACCGTGTACGACACGCAGAAGATCAAGGAGATGTACTACCAGGTCCAGGGCAGCGAGATGATCGGCAAGACGATCATCATGGGCGCGCTGACGCTGTACCTCGACTTCATCAACCTGTTCCTGTTCCTCCTGCGCTTCATGGGCGACCGCCGCTAACCGGCACGTCTGAGCAAACAGAGAGGCCCGGCGGAGCGATCCGCCGGGCCTTTTTGTTTGGGTCCTGCGGGGAGCGAGTTCAGGTCCGCGACGGGCCGCTCAGCCTGACGTCCGGGGCCACCGCGGTATCCGCAGGTGCATGCGGCTCGCTGCCGTTCAGCCGCGACGGCGCGCGCTTCTCGGCCGTCCCCGCGAGCATCTCGTCGAGCGACTTGCCCCCCATGCCGAGCTCCCCCATCAGCCCGTCGATGAGCGGCCCGCCGACGCGGTAGCGCATCGCCGCAGCGACCGCGGCATCGGCGAGATTGCCGTTGCCGCCCGACGCATCGCCGGCACCGCCATCGCCGTGCAGGCCGCGCGCATCGACGATGCTGATGCGGTCGATCTGCTCCATCGGCTTGCTGGCCGCGGCGATGATCTCGGGCAGGGCATTCAGGATCGCCTGGCGCATCAGCAGGGCGGTCTGCTCGCTGCTCAGCACGTTGGTCGCCTCGTTCAGCGCGGTCTTGCCGGCCGCGTCGACCCTGAACGCCGCGGCCCGGCCTTCGGCGCGCGCCTTTTCGGCGTCGGCATCGGCGACGGCCTCGGTGCGCAGTGCCGAGGCGCGCGCTTCCGCGGCTTCCTTCTCGGCAGTCGCGGCGACGGTAATGCTGACCGCCTGTTCCTCGGCCTTTTGCGTCGCGGCGATGACCGCGACGTTGCGGTTGCGGTTGGCGATTTCGGTCGCCTTGGCGGTCGCGACGCTCTCTTCGGCGCGGATCGCATGCGCGCGCGCCTCGTTTGCGGCGGCGGTCGCGGTCGACTCCTCCTCCGACTTCTGCGCGGTCTGCACCGCGGTGGTGATGCGCGCGAGCTCGATGTTGCGGTCGCGCTCGATCGTCGCGGTCTGGATCGCGCCGTCGCGCACGATGGTCGCGGTCTGGACGATCTTGTCGGCCTCGGTCTGCGCGACGGCCTGCGCCTGCGTCGCGGTGATCCGGGCGATCTCGGCAAGCCGCGTCTGCTCGGCCTCGGCGGTGGCGATCGCGGTCGCCTGCTCGGCACGCCGCGCCGCCAGCGTCTGCTCCTGCGTCAGCCGCGCCTGCTCGGCGGCCTGCGCGATCTCGAGCGACTGGTTGTTGGCGTCGAGGTTGCGCTGCTCGATCTCGACCCGGTTGGTGGTGACGATGTCGTTGCGGATCTTCTTCCGCTCCTCGATCGTGCGGGTCAGCACGGTCAGGCCTTCGGCGTCGAAGGCATTGTTCTCGTTGAAATGCTCGAACGCGGTCTGGTCGAAGTGGGTGATGCTGACCGACTCGAGCTGGAAGCCGTTCATGTCAAGGTCGGTGGTCAGCGCCTCCTGAACCTTCTGGATGAAGTCGGCGCGGTTGGCGTGGAGATGCTCCATCGTCATCGTCGCGGCGACCGAGCGCAGCGCCGAGACCAGCTTGCCGTCAAGCAGGGCCTTGACCGCCTCGGGGCTGTTGACCGCCTCGCCGAGCGTCTGCGCCGCTGCCGCGATCGATTGCGCGTCGGGCTTCACCTTGATGTGAAACAGCCCGACGACGTCGACGCGCAGCTTGTCGAGGGTGATCAGCGCGTCCTTGTTGAGGCGCGATACCTCGAGCTTCACGGTCGTCAGGCGGACCTGCATCAGTTCGTGCAGGACGGGGATGACCATGATGCCGCCGTTCAGCACGACCTTCTCGCCGCCGAAGCCGGTGCGGATCAGCGCCACGTCCTTCGTGGCGCGCCGGTAAAGTCGTGTCAGGATGACCCCGATGACGACCAGCGCGACGAGCACGATGCCCGCGTAAACGAGGATATTGATCAAAGACTCAGGCACGCCCACCCCCCCCGGATCGCCGCTATCGGCGAAAGCTCAGATCGATCTTAATGCGGCGTCGGCATCCCGCAAACCGAAGAACGTCGTGCCCTGCTTGCGCACGAGCAGCGCGGTTTCGCCCTGCTCGATGAACTCGGCATCCTCGTGCGGCTCGACCATGACGTAATGCGCCTGGTTGTGCCGGTCGACGACCCGGGCACGCGCCGGATGCCCGCGGCGGGCGACGCCTTCCAGCACGGTGCCGCGGCGCATCAGCAGCTCGTCGGCGGAGATGACGGTCGATTCATAGCCCGGCAGGATCCTGACCAGCCCGCGCGATACGGCGGCGTTGAGCACGGCGGCGAGCGGAAAGGCGATTGCCCCGGCGACCACGCCGCTCAACGGCGCGCCCGCGACCGCCGTGACGATCTGCTGCAGCGCCACGCCGGTCAGCGAAAAGCACGCGAGCAGCGCGATGAGCCACACCAGCAGCGGGATCTCGACCCCCAGGCCCAGCCAGCCGAGCAGCGTCGAGCCGCCGGTGTCGGTCTCGATATCGGTCTCCGGATGGTCGATGCCGAAGCCCAAAAGCTCGATCAGGCCAACGCCGATCATGACCGCGAACGCAACCGTGAACGGCGCATAGGCTGAGGTGAGCAGCAGCGTCAGCACTCTATTCCTCCAGCTCCGTATTGCTCAGGCGTTTCGGATGGTTACGGCTAGCACAGCGTCATGACGCGCGCATCGCTTTCGTAAGACACTCGGGCCCCCTGCTTCCCGCCGCCGGTGCGATGCGCTAGCAGCACGCCCATGAAAATCGCCTTCATCGGGCTCGGCCACATGGGCTCGGGCATGGCTGCAAATCTCGAGAAGGCGGGGCATCAGGTCTGTGCCTTCGACCTCGACGAAGCGGCGCTCGAGCGGGCGGTGGCGGATGGCTGCCACCGCGCGGGGTCGGTGACGCAGGCAGTCGGCGGGGCCGACGCGGTGGTCACCATGCTGCCTGCCGGGCGGCACGTCCGCAGCGTTTACGAGGACGAGGTGTTCGCCGCGACGCACCGCGGGGTGATCCTGATCGACTGCTCGACGATCGACGTCGCGACCGCCAAGGCGGTCCACGGCGAGGCCGCGTCGCGGGGGCTGGCGATGGTCGACGCGCCGGTCTCGGGCGGCACCGCGGCGGCGCAGGGCGGCACGCTGACCTTCATGTGCGGCGGCAGCGAGCACGCATTCGCGGCGGCGCGGCCGATCCTCGAGGCGATGGGCAAGGCGGTGATCCACGCCGGGCCTGCGGGCATGGGTCAGGCGGCGAAGATCTGCAACAACATGATCCTGGGCGCGACGATGGTTGCGACTGCCGAGGCGTTCGTGCTGGCCGAGAAGCTCGGCCTCGATGCGCAGACCTTCTTTGACATCAGCTCGAAGGCGAGCGGCCAGTCGTGGTCGATGACGAGCTATTGCCCCGTCCCCGGCCCGGTACCCGCCGCACCCTCGAACCGCGACTATGCCGGCGGCTTCGGCGCGGCGCTGATGCTCAAGGACCTGAAACTCGCGCTCGAGGCGGCGAGCGGCGCCGGGGCGAGCGTGCCGATGGGCGCGCAGGCGGAGGCGCTTTATCAGATGTTCGTCGGGCTCGGCGGCGGCGGGCGGGACTTCTCGGGGATCGTCAAGCTGCTCGACGGGACCTGGCGGGATTAGCTGCACCGCCCCGCGCCGGGGCCCTTCACGAACCGCCCCGCCTTGGCGCCCGTCGGCTCGCCGTCCTTCAGCACCTGCACGCCGTTGACGAAGACATGCGCGACGCCGGTCGAGAAGACCTGCGGCTTGGCATAGGTCGCGCGGTCGCCGAGGCCCGCGGGGTCGAACACCACGATGTCGGCGAAGGCGCCTGCCTGCAGCCGCCCGCGGTCCTTCAGGCCCAAATTATCGGCCGGAAAGCTGGTCAGGCGGCGGATCGCGTCGGGCAGGGTGGTTGCCTTCTCGTCGCGGACATATTTGCCCAGCAGGCGCGCGACATTGCCATAGGCGCGCGGGTGGGTGCTCGACTGCAAGAACACGCCCTCGGGAGCCTGGCCCTCGGCGTCGGAGCCGAACGCCATCCACGGCAGGCCAACCTGGCGGCGGACATTGGCCTCGTCCATCAGGAAATAGGCGGTCGAGACGCGGCTGCCGTCCTCGATCACCAGGTCGACGATCGTGTCCTCCGGGCTGGTGCCACGCGCTTTCGCGACCTCGGCGAGCGTCTTGCCGGTCAGGGGCTTCAGCTTCGGGTTCTTGAAGCCGAGGAACAGCACGCGGTCGGCGCTGCCGGTGGCGAGGCGCAGGTTTTCCCAATCCTTTCCCGGCTGCTTCATCTCGGCGATCACTCGGGCGCGGGTCGCCGGGTCGCGCAGCCGCTCGGCCCATTTGTCGTAGCCGCCGGCCTGCACCCAGGTCGGCATCGCCGCATCGAGCCCCGTCGCGCCGGCGGTGTAGTTGTACATGTCGGCGGTGATGCGGATGCCCTTGGCACGCGCCGCCTCGACGCGGGCGATGACGGTGTCGAGCTTGCCCCAGTTGGCCTGGCCGGCCTGCTTGAGGTGATAGATCTCCGCCGGGCCGCCCGACGCCCGCGCGATCTCGATGAGTTCGTCGACCGCCTCGACCAGCCGGTCGCCTTCGGAGCGCATGTGGCTGATGTACATGCCGCCGCACTTCGCGCTCTCGGTCGCCAGCGCGATCAGTTCGGGGGTCTCGGCATAGCTCGCGGGCGCGTAGATCAGCGAGCTGCCGACCCCCAGCGCACCCTCGTTCATCGCCTCGCGCACTAGCTTGCGCATCGCATCGAGCTGCTCAGGGTTGGGATCGACATCGTCGAAGCCGAGCACGTTCTCGCGCACCGTCGCTGCGCCGACGAAGCTCGCGACGTTGGGCGCGATGCCGCGTCCCTCCAGCATCGCCAGATACTCGCCCAGCGTCGTCCAGGTGATCGGATACTTGATGTCGGACTGCTGCTTGAGCGCATAGTCCTTGAGCGCCGGGCTGAGCGGCCCCATCGACTCGCCTTCGCCCATCACCTCGAGCGTCACACCCTGCTTGATGTCGCTGACCGCGCGACCGTCGGCGATCAGGCTTTCGGTCGACCAGCTGAGCATGTTGATGAAGCCGGGGGCGACCGCCATGCCCTTCGCGTCGATCCGGTTGCGCGCGAGGTTGACGGGTTCGCCGCGGCCGACCCCGACGATGCGATCACCGTCGACGAGCACGAAGCCCCTGAACGGCTCGCCGCCGAGCCCGTCGTAGATCAGCGCATTCTCGATCTGCAGACTGAAGATGTGCGGGGTGCTGGCCATCGCCGACCCGCCGAGCAGCATTGCCGCGACCAACCAACGCATGACCTGCCCCCGCTACCGCCGTCGTGCGTCGATGCTATAGCCGCCTTTCCGGGAGTTCAAATCGCATGCTGGCACGCCGCTTCCTCTACATCGTCGCTGCGGTGATCGTGCTGGTCATCGCGGGCGCCTTCGCCTGGGCCCTGTTCGGCAACCAGTTGCTGCGCGCCGCCCTCGTCCCGACGGTCGAGTTCGCCGCGAGCCCGCAGGACGACCGCCCCGACTATGCGCAGGTCACCGGCTGGGACGCGCACCCCGACATCCCGAACAATCCCGCCCGCTGGACCCCGGCGGGATACAAGCCCGCGCCGAAGCCGCTGGCGGCGGTGTTCTTCATCACCCCGACCGCGTATCTCGGCCGCGACCGCTGGAACATGCCGTTCGGCGACAGCGCGACCAACACCCGCCTCGCGCTCTACCTGCAGGGGCAGGCGAGCACGCTGAACGGCGTCGGCGCGATCTGGGCGCCGCGCTACCGCCAGGCGGCGTTCGGCGCCTTCCTCGCGGACTCACCCGATGCGCGCGCGGCGATCGACCTCGCCTATTCGGACGTGGTGCGCGCCTGGGATGCCTTCGTCGCCGCCAACCCCGACCGCCCGATCATCCTTGCGGCGCACAGCCAGGGCTCGCTCCATTTGCTGCGCCTGATGAAGGAAAAGCTGGCCGGCACGCCCGTGCTCAAGCGCGTCGTCGTCGCCTATGTCGTCGGCTGGCCGATCTCGGTCGAAGCCGACCTGCCGGCGCTGGGACTGCCGGCGTGCACCGCCGCCGGGCAGACCGGGTGCATCCTCAGCTGGCAGAGCTTCGCCGAGCCCGCCGAGCCCGAGGCGATCCGCGAGGCCTTCGACGCGCTGCCCAGCCTGACCGGCCAGCCCCGCGCCGGCACGCGTATCCTGTGCTCGAACCCGCTGCTCGGCCGCTCCGACAACGCGACGGTGCTGCCTGTCGCCAGCGCGCCGCTGCCTGTCGAGGATGCCCCCGATACGGCGGTGGTCGCGGAAGCCCCCGCCGGCGACGAGCTGGCCCCGCCCGAAGCCAACCTCGGCAGCCTTGTCCCCGGCGCGACGCTCGCCGATGCAACGCTCGTCGCGGGCGGGATCGGGGCGCAGTGCCTGCCGTCGGGCGTGCTGTCGATCGGCCTGCCGCCGGCGAAGTTCGACAATTACGTCCTGCCCGGCAACAACTACCACGTGTACGACTATGCGCTGTTCTGGGTGAACGTCCGCGCCGATGCCGAGGCGCGGATGAACGCCTGGCAGGCCGCACAGCCGGCCCCGCGCCGGCGCCGCTGAATGCTGGTCGACCGCGCCGGGTTCGGGGAGCTGGGGGGCGGCCGCTTGGCGGGCCTCGACGTCGGCACCAAGACGATCGGCATCGCCACCTGCGACGCGGGCTGGACCTATGCCAGCCCGCACTCGACGCTGAAGCGCGTGAAGTTCACCCCCGACCTCGCGGCGCTCAAGGTGCTGCTCGACCGCGAACGCATCGTGGGGCTGGTCGTCGGCCTGCCGCTCAGCATGGACGGCAGCGACTCCCCGCGTACCCAGTCGGTGCGCGCCTTCGCCCGCGCCATCGCCGAGCCGCTGGCCCGCCCGCTGCTGCTGTGGGACGAGCGCTGGTCGACGCAGGCGGTCGAGCGCCAGATGATCGCCGACGACTGGAGCCGCGCGCGGCGGGCGGAGGCGATCGACGCGCACGCCGCCGCGCACATCCTGCAGGGGGCAATCGACGCGCTCACCCGGCAACCCTTGTTGCCGCCAGCCTGACCTTCGCGTAAGGCCCGCAGCACTCCCCACGATATAGAGACGCAAAACTACCCATGGGCTTCAAGCTTCCCGATCATAAAGACCGCCAGGGCGACGCCCTCAAGGCGCGCCAGGCCGCACTCGAAAAGTTCAAGGCGAAGGCCGCCGAGATCGACCCCGCCGCCGTTGCCGAGCGCGCCGCCGCCAAGGCCGCGACCGAGGCACGCCGCATGGCGGCCGCCGCCGAAAAGAAGGCCGCGCAGGAAGCCGCCAAGCAGGCGGCGATCGAGGCCAAGGAGGCCGCGCGCATCAAGGCCGAGGAAGACGCCAAGATCACCGAGGAAATGCGCGAAGCCGAGCGCAAGCGCCTGCGCGACGAGCGCTATGCCGCGCGCAAGGCCGCCAAGAAGCGGTGACCGAGTACCCGCGACCGCTCTCGTTCCAGAACCTGATCCTGACATTGCAGGATTACTGGGGCGCGCGCGGCTGCGTCGTGCTGCAGCCTTATGACGTCGAGGTCGGCGCGGGGACCTTCCACCCCGCGACCGTGCTGCGCGCGCTGGGGCCGAAGCCCTGGAATGCCTGCTACGTCCAGCCGTCGCGGCGGCCGAGCGACGGGCGCTACGGCGAGAACCCCAACCGGCTGGGCGCTTACTACCAGTTCCAGGTCATCCTGAAGCCGTCGCCTGCCGACATCGTCGACCAGTATCTCGGCAGCCTCGAAGCCATCGGCATCGACACCAACCTGCACGACATCCGTCTCGTCGAGGACGACTGGGAATCGCCGACTCTCGGCGCCTGGGGGCTGGGCTGGGAAGTCTGGTGCGACGGCATGGAGGTGAGCCAGTTCACCTATTTCCAACAGGTCGGCGGTCACGATTGTGCGCCGGTCTCGGGCGAGCTGACCTACGGGCTCGAGCGGCTGGCGACGTACATCCAGGGCAAGGATTCGGTCTACGACCTCGCCTACAACGACGCCGGCACGACCTATGGCGATGTGTTCCGCGACAACGAGCGCCAGTTCTCGGCGTACAGCTTCGAGGCGGCGAACACGGAGTTGCTGTTCCAGCAGTTCAAGGACGTCTCGGGCGAATGCCGCGCTCTCGTCGAACGCGGCTTGCCGCTGCCCGCCTACGACCAGGCGATCAAGGCGAGCCACATCTTCAACCTGCTCAACGCCCGCGGCGTGATCTCGGTCGCCGAGCGCGCGGCGTACATCGGGCGGGTGCGGGAGCTGACCAAGGCGGTGTGCGACGCCTATGTGGCGGGGGTGGGG
>NZ_VJWA01000001.1:777500-1948859 GCF_007097155.1 Glacieibacterium frigidum | reverse complement strand
GGGGTGGGGACGTGCGGGCGGTGCCCCATGCCTGACTTCCTCCTCGAACTCCTCACCGAGGAAATTCCCGCGCGCATGCAGCCGCGCGCCGCAGCCCAGCTGCGCGAGCGCTTCGAGGCCGGCATCGCGGGCAAGCTGCCCGTCGCCAGCGTCGAGACCCATGTCACCCCGCGCCGCCTGATCCTGATCGCATACGGCCTCGCGGCCGAGGGCACCGCCACTGAGGAAGAACGCCGCGGCCCCCGCGCTGACGCGCCGGCGCAGGCGATCGAGGGCTTCGTCCGCTCGACCGGCCTGCCGCGCGAGAGCCTCGAGGAGCGCGACACGCCCAAGGGCAAGTTCCTCTACGCCACCATCCGCGCCCCCGGGCGCCCCGCGGCGGACGTGCTCGCCGAGCTGATCCCGGCGATCGTCCGCGACTTCGACTGGCCCAAGTCGATGCGCTGGGGCGATGCGTCGGTGACCACCGCATCCCCGCGCTGGGTGCGCCCGCTGTCGGGCATCGTCGCGCTGCTCGATGAGACGGTCGTGCCGTTCGAGGCGGCCGGCGTGACCAGCGGCCGCACGACGCGCGGCCACCGTTTCATGCACCGCGCGCCGGTGGAGATCAGCAGCGCCGCGAGCTATGCGGGGCAACTGCGCGATGCCCATGTCGTGATCGACGCCGCCGAACGCGCGGCGATCATCGCCGAGGGTGCCCGCGCCGCCGCGACTGCCGCGGGCCTGACGTTGATCGAGGACGCCGGACTGATCGCCGAGAACGCCGGGCTGACCGAATGGCCGGTGCCGCTCCTCGGCCGCTTCGACGCGGCGTTCCTCGACGTGCCGCGCGAGGTGATCCAGCTCACCATGCGCACCAACCAGAAGTATTTCGCGTGTGCGGACGGGCAGGGCGCACTCGCCCCGGCGTTCGTCTGCGTCGCAGGGCTGGCCGCTCCGGATGGCGGCGCGGCGATCGTCGCGGGCAACGAGAAGGTGCTGGCGGCGCGCCTGTCCGACGCCAAGTTCTTCTGGGATGCCGATCTCAAGGTGCCGCTGGCGGACCGCCTGCCCAAGCTGGAGTCGATCGTCTTCCACGAGAAGCTGGGGACCGTCGCCGACAAGGTCGAGCGCGTGGCGAAGCTCGCGCGCTGGCTCGTGGAGAGCGGGGCGGTTCCACCCTCCCCAAGCCCGGTCATGCTGGCGAACGCCAGCACCCACGGTGGTGCGAACACGGACGGCGGAGCAGGCACCACAATGGGTGCTAGCGTTCGCCAGCATGACGAAGTTTCAGTGTCGCACCTCGCCGATCTCGCCGAACAGGCCGCGCGCCTGTGCAAGGCCGACCTCGTCTCCGCCACCGTCGGCGAATTCCCCGAGGTCCAAGGCATCGCCGGTCGCTACCTCGCACTTGCAGAGGGCCTCGACCCGCAGGTCGCCGACGCCATCCGCGACCACTACAAACCCGTCGGCCCCAGCGACAACGTGCCCACCGCCCCGGTCAGCGTCGCCGTCGCGCTGGCGGACAAGCTGGATACATTAGCCGCCTTCTACACTATTCTGGAGGTACCCACAGGCTCACGAGATCCATATGCTCTCCGACGTGCCGCCCTAGGAATACTTAGGATAATAGTACGGAACGGCATTCGAATTTCGCTCTTCGATGGCGCTGAAATTACATTTCAGTCAGTCGTCGAAACTCTTATCAAAAAATTTCACGGATACTTCATCGAGTTCGAACCGACGCTTACGCTTACGAGGGTAACTAGCGCAGACCAAGCGTTGGATGACTTTTCTTGGTTCTTCGAGTTACCTTTCGATAGCCCCGGTTTTCAGGAGCCACGCAGCGTCGATCATGCTGAGGCTTACGCCTTCGTACATCTGCGACCACGTACGCAGATTCTGTCACTCTTTTACGACTTCCTAGCCGACCGCCTCAAAGTTCAGCAGCGCGAAGCCGGCATCCGCCCCGACATCATCGACGCAGTCTTCGCCCTCGGCGGCGAGGACGACCTCGTCCGTCTGCTCGCTCGCGTCCGCGCATTGCAGGCGTTCATCGACACCGACGACGGCGCGAACCTGCTCGCCGGCTATCGCCGTGCCGCGAACATCCTGCGCATCGAGGAGGCCAAGGGTGAGGCCTTCGCCGCGGCGCCCGACCCGGCGCTGCTCGCCGTACCCGCCGAACGCGCACTCGCCGACGCGCTGACCACGACGCTCGCGGCCGCCACCGACGCCGTGACCCGCGAAGCCTTCGAGGAGGCGATGACCGCGCTCAGCCGCCTGCGCGCGCCGGTCGACGCATTCTTCGACGCAGTGATGGTCAACGATCCCGACGCCGCGGTGCGGGCAAATCGCCTGAACCTGCTGGCGAGTTTCCGTGCTGCGGTGCACAATGTCGCCGACTTCTCCAAGATCGAGGGCTGAACAGGTCGGCAGAATATAATCGATATAAAACAACTACTTAAGCTGCGAATGGGTGGCCCTGAGCCGAATCGCCAAAGAGCGCTCTGACCGTCAAATTCGCTTACTTGTTCATATTCGAGGGACGCCGCCCGATGCCTTCCGACAGTCCGACCAGCCACGTCTACCGCTTCGGCGGCGGGGTCGCCGATGGCGACGCGACGGCCAAGGAGGCGCTGGGCGGCAAGGGCGCCAACCTCGCCGAGATGTCGTCGATCGGCCTGCCGGTGCCGCCGGGCATCACCATCGGCACCGCGGTCTGCGCGCTCTACTACGACAATGGCGAGAGCTTCCCCGACGCGCTCAAGGCCGACGTCGCCGCGGGCATCGCGCATATCGAGGCGCACACCGGCATGGTCTTCGGCGACGCGGCGAACCCGCTGCTCGTCTCGGTGCGGTCGGGGGCGCGCGTGTCGATGCCGGGCATGATGGACACCGTGCTCAACCTCGGCCTCAACGACGCGACCGTCGTAGGGCTCGCGGAGGCGAGCAAGGACGCGCGCTTCGCGTGGGACAGCTATCGCCGCTTCATCCAGATGTACGCCGACGTCGTGCTCGGTCTCGATCACTACCTGTTCGAGGACGCGCTCGAGATCCTCAAGGAGGACCGCGGCGTCACGCTCGATACCGAGCTGTCGGCCGAGGACCTGCAGGGCCTCGTCGCGCGCTACCAGGCGATCGTGCTGCAGACGTGGGGCGACGCCTTCCCGCAGGACGTCCACGACCAGCTGTGGGGCGCGATCGGCGCGGTGTTCGGCTCGTGGCGGTCGGAGCGCGCCCGCGTCTATCGCCGCCTCAACGACATCCCAGAGAGCTGGGGCACCGCGGTCACCGTCCAGGCGATGGTCTTCGGCAACATGGGCGCGACCTCGGCGACCGGCGTCGCCTTCACCCGCGACCCCGCGACCGGCGAGCGCGTCCACTACGGCGAGTTCCTGATCAACGCGCAGGGCGAGGATGTCGTCGCCGGCATCCGCACGCCGCAATACCTGACGCGGGCCGCACGCGAGCGCGCCGGGGCCAAGGCGGCGTCGATGGAAGAGGCGATGCCCGAGGTGTTCGCCGAGCTGGCGCGCGTCTTCGACCTGCTCGAGGGTCATTACCGCGACATGCAGGACATCGAGTTCACCGTGCAGCAGGGCAAGCTGTGGATGCTGCAGACCCGGTCGGGCAAGCGCACCGCGAAGGCAGCGCTGAAAATCGCGGTCGACATGGCGGGCGAGGGGCTGATCTCGAGCGAGGAGGCGGTGCTGCGCGTCGACCCGGGCGCGCTGGACCAGCTGCTCCACCCGACCCTCGACCCGTCCGCGCCGCGCGACGTGCTGACCAAGGGGCTGCCCGCGTCGCCGGGTGCGGCGAGCGGCATTGCGGTGTTCGACAGCGATACCGCCGCGACGCGCGCCGATGCGGGCGAGGCGGTGATCCTGGTGCGCACCGAAACCAGTCCCGAGGACATCCACGGCATGCACGCCGCGAAGGGCATCCTGACCGCGAGAGGCGGCATGACGAGCCACGCCGCGGTCGTCGCGCGCGGCATGGGACGGCCGTGCGTATCGGGGGCGGGGGGCATCTCGATCGACCTCGCGGCGCGCATCATGCGGGTCGGCGGGCGCGAAATCCGCGAGGGCGACGTGCTGACCCTCGACGGGTCGACCGGCGAGGTGATGGCGGGCGCGGTACCGACTGTCGAGCCCGAGATGGCGGGCGACTTCGGCCGCCTGATGGTCTGGGCCGACGCGCACCGCCGCATGAAGGTCCGCGCCAACGCCGAGACGCCGGACGACTGCCGCACCGCACGCGGCTTCGGGGCGGAGGGGGTCGGCCTGTGCCGAACCGAGCACATGTTCTTCGACGCCGCGCGCATCACTGCGGTGCGCCGCATGATCCTGGCCGAGGACGGCACGGCGCGCGCCGCCGCACTTGCCGAGCTTCTGCCCGAGCAGCGCGCCGACTTCGCCGCGATCTTCGAGATCATGGCCGGCCTGCCGGTGACCATCCGCCTGCTCGACCCGCCGCTCCACGAGTTCCTGCCCGCGCACGAAGCCGACTTCGACGAGGTCGCGGCTGCGGTCGGCATCTCGGTCCAGGCGCTGCGCCGCCGCGTGTCGGAGCTGCACGAGTTCAACCCGATGCTCGGCCATCGCGGCTGCCGGCTGGGCATTACCTACCCCGAGATCTACGCGATGCAGGCGCGCGCCATCTTCGAGGCGGCGGTCGACGTCGCGGTGCGCACTGGCGCGACGGTGGTGCCCGAGGTCATGGTGCCGCTCGTTGCGACGCCGCGCGAGCTGGAGATCATCAAGGCGCAGATCGACGGCGTCGCTGCCGAGGTGTTCGGCGAGACCGGCCGCACGCTCGACTATCTGGTCGGCACGATGATCGAGCTGCCCCGCGCTGCCTTGCGCGCCGGGGAGATCGCGGCGGCGGCCGAGTTCTTCAGCTTCGGCACCAACGACCTGACGCAGACCGCGCTGGGCATCAGCCGGGACGACGCCGCGCGCTTCCTGCAGGTCTATGTCGAGCAGGGCATCTACGCCCGCGACCCGTTCGTGAGCATCGATGTCGAGGGCGTCGGCGAGCTGATCGCGCTCGCCGCCGAGCGGGGGCGCGCGGCGCGGCCGGAGATCAAGCTCGGCATCTGCGGCGAGCATGGCGGCGACCCGCTGAGCATCGCTTTCTGCGAGACGCTCGGCCTCGATTACGTCAGCTGCTCGCCCTACCGCGTGCCCATCGCGCGACTGGCGGCGGCGCAGGCGGCGCTCAGGCGGTAACCTGACGCATGCCCGCGCGGCGCATCGCGCGGCCGACCATCGCGAAGCCCGCCAGCAGCAGCGCCCAGGTCGACGGCTCGGGCACCGCGTTGCCGTCGGGCAGCAGGCGCGGGCTGGCCGGCGGCGACGCTGACCCTCGGTCGATGCCGCTGCACCCTTCGGCGCCGACCGTCGCCCCTGCCGCCGCTGTGACATAGGATGCGGCCGAGAAGGCACCGCCGCACGTACCGCCGACGCCGGTGACCTGGGTGTTCGCACCGATGCTGATGTAGCCGCCGCTGAGCAGCGTGCCGAGCAGCCGTGAATCGGCGCCGAGGCTGGCATAGCTGCCGGTGTTCCAGATGATGCTGTTGGCCGTCGCGCCGCCGATCAGCACGATATTGGTGTTGGCCCCGGTGGTCAGGCTGTCGGCGATGTTGAAGACCCAGACCTGACCGACACGCCCCTGGCCGTCGAGAGTGAGCGTCGTACCGGCGGTCGTCGACAGGCTGCTCGCGCTGTAGACGCCCGACAGCAGCGTCGTGTCGCTCGTCATCAGCGGGGTCAGTGCGCCCGTCGCGACCATCGCGGCAAAGCCCGTCTGCGCCGCGACGACCTGCGTCCGGATAACGCCGACGCGATCGGCGAGGGCGGCGGCGTAGGCGGCCGATTCGACCGGCGGTGACGCAAGCGCGTGCATACCGCCGACCTGGCTGCCCGCACCCTGGGTGATCGCGGCGACAGCACCGACCGTGCCGGCGACCGTCGCGTCGGCGCCGATCGTGGCTGCGGCACCAGCGCGGACACTTCCCGCGACCGCCGACGCTGCGCCGACAGTGACCGCCGCGGCGGCGTTGACGTCGCCGTTGATCGTCGCCCCGGCACCCAGCGTCGCCGCCGCACCGGTGGTCACATCGCCGTGGATGGTCGTCGCTTCACCGACGGTGACGGCACCGCCGGCGTTGACGTTGCCGCCGATCGTCACCCCGTCCGCACCGATCACCGACGCGCCGCCCGACGTGTAGTGGCCGTGCACCGAACTACCCGCCCCTGCGGTCGCGACGTCGCCGGCCATCAGGCTGCCGTACACCCGCGCCCCTGCACCGGCGGTGATCGCGGTGTTCGAAAAGACCGAAAGGCCCTGCAGGTCTGAGCCCAGCAGGATGGCGGCGGCGGACGGCACCGGCAACATGGCAAGGATGGCGAACAACGGTCCGTGAAGCCCCGAAATGGTCATGGCGATGCAGTCCCCCCGCTCGGTGGTTTCGGAAATCGACGATGACGAAGGACGGTCGACAGCATCGACCGCTCATGCAGTCCCCCAACCGCTCGAGTGGCCCGGCACCAAGTGCCGGGCTGGTCGGATCAGCTTCGACCGGCTGTGAAAGCTTCCTTAATCATTCGTTCGATATCCAATAGATAGCCGTAATGGTTATCCGATACGATCGTGGATTCTACTGTAGGCGTGCCGCTTGCCGCGGCGTCGTCGCCGCGGACGGGACATATCAAGCGATCGATCGCACGGCTCCGGTCAGAGCGCCCCGAACCGCGTCTCATACTCCGTCGTCCGCCCCTCGTGCAGGAGCCGCGCCTGTTCGACGAGCCGGTCCGTCCGGATGCGCCCGGCGAACGACCCCAGCTGCGAATCGATCACATCGGCATCCGCGCCAGACCACGCCGCGATCTGGTCGATGCGGGTGATCCCCAGCTTGGCGAGCGCTGCAGCGAAGCGGTCGCCGACGCCCTTCAGGCGGCGCACGTCGAGCGCGTCGAGGTCGCCGACCGCGCCCACCGCGGGGTCCGCCGCCATGTCGACAGGCACCTCTGCGCCGGCGGACGTACGCCGCGCCTCGAGACGCTTCAGCCGATCGACCTCGGCAGCGAGGGGGCGCAGCCGCTCGTCGAGCGAGTCGCGCTCCAGCTTCAGCGCGTCGCGCTCGCCCAGCAGCGTGTTGAAGTCGAACGACAGCGCAGCGATCCGGGCCTCGGCGTCGAGCGCGCGGCGCTTGGTGCCGCTGCGCATGATGAACCCCAGCCAGAGGCCGATCAGCAGCGCGATGACGGCGGTGACGATAAGCTGCGGCGTCAGGACGAACTCGGTCATGGTGGCTCCGGCATGATGGACTGCGCGATAACGCGCAGCCCCGGCACAACGACGCAAGCCCCCTTGGCCACGTTGTGCGGCCACCGCCGCTCGCCTATCGGCAGACGCATGCTCGCCGCCCCCGACCAGCGCCGCTGCCTGCCCGACGGGATGGGCGTCGAGATGCGCACCATGCGCGACGGCTGGGGGGTGCGCAGTGCGATGCGCGCGGGCGACGGCGCGGCGGGCTCGGTGCTGGTGCTCAACGGGCGCGGCGACTTCATGGAGAAGTACGCCGAGCTGATCCACGACCTGTCGGGCCGCGGCTACGGCGTCGCGAGCTTCGACTGGCGCGGGCAGGGCGGGTCGGGGCGGCTGCTGGGTGATGCGCGCGGCCATGCCAGCGACTTCGCGCCGTGGCTGGGCGACCTCGCCGAGCAGGTCGCGTGGTTCCGTGCGACACTGCCGCCGCCCTACTATGCGGTCGCGCATTCGATGGGCGCTCACTTGCTGCTGCGCCACCTGAGCCGTCATCCCGACTTCGCGCGCGCGGTGCTGCTGTCGCCGATGGTCGGGCTGCAGGCGGCGCCGATCGGGCCGTGGCTGGCGCGGCATGTCGCGGCGCTGGCGTGCGCGCTGGGCAACGGCGAGGCGTACGCGCCGGGCAACGGGGCGCTGGCGCGCGGCCTGCCGGGAACGCTGCGCCAGCGCCGCCTGACGCACGATCTGGGCCGCTACGCCGACGAGGGCTGGTGGCTCGAACAGCACCCCGAGTGGGCGCTCGGCGGGGTGACCAACGGCTGGCTGAACGCCGCCTTCGCCTCGATCGACGCGCTGGCGGCGCCCGGCGTGCCCGAGGGGATCGGGACCCCGCTGCTGATCCTGACCGCGGAAGGAGAGGCGCTGGTCGACAATGCCGCGACCGTCCGGCTGGCGGCGCGTCTGCCGCACGCCCGGGTGCGCGACTTCGCGGGCGCGGGGCACGAGTTGGTGCGCGAGATCGACGCCATCCGCCTGCCCGTGTTCGAGGCGATCGCGGAGTTCCTGGCATGAGGCCGCGCATTGCCATCGTCGGCGCCGGAATGGGTGGCGCGAGCCTCGCCTGGGCGCTCGGCGATACGGCGGACGTGACGCTGATCGAGGCCGAGGCGCACCCCGGCTATCACACCACCGGGCGCTCGGCGGCGTTCTGGGTGCCGAGCTATGGCGGCCCCGCAGTCCTCCCGCTGACCGCCGCGAGCCGCGACTTCTTCATGGATCCTCCCCCGGGGTTTGCGCGCCCGCTGCTGACCCCGCGTGCCGGGCTGCACCTCGCCGCCCCCGGCGACGATGCGGCGATCGGGGCGCTGGCGGCGGACTTCGACCGCGACGGCATCGACTATGCGCGGCTCGACGCCGGAGCGCTGGCTGAGCGCTTCCCGATGCTCGCCGAGGGCTGGTCGCGTGCCGGGCTTCTGGAGGGCGACTGCTGGGACATCGACGTTGCGGCGCTGCACGCTGGGTTCTTGGGCGGCGCCCGGCGGGCCGGGACGGCGCTGCTGACCGACGCGCGCGTCACCGCGCTGCACCGCGAAGGAGCGGGGTGGCGGATCGTCACGACCGCGGGCGAGGTCGCCGCCGACATCGTCGTCGATGCGGCGGGCGCCTGGGCGGACGGGCTCGCCGAACTGGCGGGGGCGCAGCCGCTGAGCCTGACCCCGCTGCGCCGCACGATGGTCGTCCTCGACGTCGATCCGGTTCCCGACCCCACGCTGCCGGTGACTTTCGACGCCGCCGGCACCTTCTACTTCAAGCCCGACGCGGGCCGCATGTGGGTCTCCCCCCACGACGAGATCCCCGACGTGCCGCGCGACGCCGCGCCAGAGGAGATGGACATCGCCGTCGCCGTCGACCGCTTCCAGTCGGCGACACGCTACCGTGTCAGGCGCGTCGAGCGCCACTGGGCCGGCCTGCGCACCTTCGCCCCCGACCGCGCGCCGGTCATCGGCTTCGACGCCGCCGTGCCGGGGTTCTTCTGGTGCGCGGGGCAGGGGGGCATCGGCATCCAGACCGCGCCTGCCTGGGGCCGGCTCGCGGCCGACCTGCTGCTCGTGCGTGAAACCCAGGTCGATGCGGCACCATACGACCCGGCGCGGCTTGCGAAGATGAATAAGTAAGCGAATTTGACGGTGCGAAGCGCTTTTGGCGCGGGACCCTTTCGCCCTTAAGATCACACGGAACGCAAGCCGGGAGCCGACGAACCCACCATCCCAAACTCGGTCGCCACCTCCCGCCCTTCCAACCAGTTTGTCTATAACCTATACGGTTCGTGATGTCAAGTGAAAGCGTCGTGCCAAGACCTAGGCGCGCGGCGCGGTCGACCTATGACGCCAACTGTGCCAGGGTTGGCAACACGATGGGAATACTCGGCTTACTGCGTTCGCTCGACGAGCTGCTCTACGAGCTGGTGTCCTGGCTGCTGTTTTTCCCGTTGACGCTGTGGCGATCGCTGTTTCGTCCGGCACGGATGATGAACCATGGCGCGGCGGCGCCCGCCCGGTCCGAAACGCAACCTTACCTCGATGGACTAAGTCCGCCGCTGTTCCTGTTCTTGGCGATGGTGGTCGCGCATGCCGCGGAGCTCATCCTCGTCGGGCCAAGCGAGATCGTCCGCAGCACGCGCGGCGTCAGCGCGCTGGTCGACAGCGACACGAGCCTCGTCATGATGCGCGCGCTGCTGTTCAGCGTCTTCCCGCTGACCATGGCGACCTGGCTGCTGGTCCGCAAAGCCATTGTTGTCGATCGCGACACGCTGCGGCCGCCATTCTTTGCGCAGTGCTATGCCGCTGCGGCATTCGCACTGTTCTTCAGCGTCGGCTGGACGATGCTTCGCACCGGCGCCGACTCCGGCGCGCTGACGGGCCTTGTCCTGATCTCCGTTTCGCTCATCTGGTATTGCATCGTGCAGATCCGCTGGTTCGCCCGCCACCTCGGCCAGTCGGTCCTCCGCAGCCTCGCCGATGCGACGGGTGCAATGGTGCTCAGTTCGGTGATCGTGTTCGTCGTGGGCTCGCTGTTTACCTGACGCCGCGGCTCAAAAGCGGCGGGCGTCACGATCCATGGCGTCGCAGCGCCCGGTGAAGTCGATGTTGAGGCCGCTCATCGTGATTGCGCCGCTGCGCCGATCGATACGCACCTTGGGGTGATTGAGACCGTTCAGCTTGTAGCTCGCCCTGATCTCGTCGGGGGTCACGCTGATGGCATCGAGACGCCACCAACCGTCGCCCTCGCCGCCATTGTTGAGGGGCGGGATGACGGTCTTGGCGAGGCGGATGCGCCCCTGACCATCGGCGATGTCGATCGACACCGCCGTCTCGAAGTTGCGCGTGGTGTTCTCGATGCCGTCGCGGCTGCGGTACCTGCCGTCGCGGCGATCCCAGTAGTAATCGTTGCTGAAACTGCTGACCTGCTTCTCGCCCGAACCGTAGCAGGCGAGGTGCAGTTCCTCGACCGGCTGGGCCGACACGGGGGCGACGACGGCGCCGAACAGCAGGGCCAGGCAGAGCAGCGGCGCGGGACGGATCACGGGCATTCCAATTGCAGACGAGTCGTTCTGGTACAATTCCGCAGCAATTGCAGCGTTTAGTCAACGGTCTCCGCCCGCCTCAGCTACCAGAAGCGCGAGCCCGGCACGCCTTTGAACGGGCCGGCGAGGTCGCTGGTGATCCAGCCGCCGTAGAAGCCGCCGGGTTGCGGCGTCACCCGCTTGCCGCCAACGGTGCACGCGTCGAACGGCGCGGCGTAGAAGGCGAGGTGGTCGCGCAGGGCTTCGAAGGCGGCGGTTGGGGCCGGGTAGCTCCACGCCACACCAGGCAGGACTTCGCCGCCGGCTACGACATCGAAGTAGACCGCGTGGCCCTTCCACTCGCAGAAGCTGGACTGCGCGGCACGCTGCAAGACGCCGGGCGTGACGCTGCCGGGCGGGAAGTAATAGGTTGGCGGGTGGCTGGTTTCGAGGGTGCGGAAGCTCGCGCTTGTCGCGGCGATCACCTGCCCGCGGTGGACGATCTCAAGTCGGCGCGGCTCGGGCTCGATCGCCGGCGGGCGCGGGAAGTCCCAGACACTGCGCTGGCCGGGGCGGACCGGATCGGGGGTCACGCGGCCAGCCGCTGCAGGCGGGGCCGGACGCGCAGGAAGGCGACATAAGCCCGTTCGAGCAGGTGCAGCGCCGGACGCCAGCGCGCCAGCAGGCCGAGCGGGCGGAGCAGCGGAATCGCCCGCCACATCGCCGCGAACGCCGCTGCGCCGTCGAGCAGCACGCCGTCCTCGCGCGCGTGGAAGCGCGCCAGGAGCGCCGCGCGGTCGATCGGACACGCCGCGTCGCTCGCGCCGGCATCGACGAACTGTATGCGGCCAGCGCGGTCGAGGCGGCGCATCAGCGCGATTTCACGCGTGCACAGCGGACACCCGCCGTCGAACCAGACCGTCAATGCCATGCGTGACTATACGCCGGGAGTTGCGCGACGCCGCCATGTCACGATGTCGCCGTGCCGCGCCCCCGTGCGGCGTCGATTGCGGCATTGGCCAGCGCGTCGGCGCGCTCGTTGCCCGGGTCGCCGGCGTGGCCCTTGACCCATTTCCACGTCACCTGATGGCGCGCGGTAGCGGCGAGCAGCGCCTTCCACAGCTCGACGTTCTTGACCGGCGAGCCGTCGGTGGTGCGCCAGCCCTTCTTCTGCCAGCCGTGGACCCACTTCATGATGCCGTCGCGGACGTAATTGCTGTCGGTGGTCAGCGTCACCGCGCACGGCTTGGTCAGCGCCTCGAGCGCCTTGATCGCGGCAGTCAGCTCCATGCGGTTGTTGGTGGTGTGCGCCTCGTGACCCATCAGCTCCTTTTCGGCCGCACCCATGCGCAGGATGGCGCCCCAGCCGCCGATGCCGGGGTTGCCCTTGCACGCGCCGTCGGTGTGGATCGTGACGGCGGGCAGGTCAGCGGCCAAGGATCTGCTCCGGGGTGGCGGCGCCGTACCAGTGCAGGCGGCGCGCGAAGGCGAGGGGGTCCTTGCGCGTCACCATCGCGCCCGCGGGCGTGTTGAGCCAGTCGTAGGCGCGGGTCAGCAGGAAGCGCAGGGACGCGGCGCGGCACAGCACGGGCAGGGCAGCGACCTCGGCTTCGCTCAGCGCGTGAACGCTGCGGTAGCCGTCAATCAGCGCTGCGGCGCGTCCGGGCGCGAATGCTGCGCCGTCGCCGTCGAACACCCAGGCGGCGTGGGTCACCGCGATGTCGTAGGCGCGGATGTCGGTGCAGGCGAAGTAGAAGTCGATCAGTCCGGTGACCTTGCCGCCCAGCATCAGGACATTGTCGGGGAACAGGTCGGCGTGGATCGTCGACGTGTCGAGGTGCGTTGGCCACGCCGCGTTGATGCTCGCGAGCTGGTCCGCGACCAGCGCCTCGAGACCTGGCTCGATCGCGTCGAGCCGCCCGGCGCAATCGGCGGCGAGACGCGCCCAGCCGGCGGGGCCGAGGCCGTTGGGACGCTCCCCCTCGAAGTTCGCGACCGCGGCGTGGAGGCGGCCGAGTGCCGCGCCGACCTCGCGGGTTTCGGCGTCGTTCGGCGCGGTCACCGACACGCCCTCGACGAACTGGATCAGGCACGCCGGGCGGCCGTTCAGCGTCTGCAGCGCGACACCCTCCCGGTCCTGGATCGGCCGCGGCACCGGCAGGCCGGCGTCGGCGAGGTGCGTCGTCAGAGCGAGGAAATAGGGCAGCTGCGCCGCATCGACGCGCTTTTCGTACAGCGTCAGGATGAAGCGCCCGTGCGTCGTCGCGACGAAGTAATTGGAGTTCTCGACCCCCTCGGCGATGCCCTTGAAGCTCAGCGCGGTGCCGACATCGTAGCGCGTCAGGAACGCCGCCAGCGCCGCGGCGTCGACCTGCGTGTAGACCGCCATGTTAGGCCGTCAGCGAGCGGGGCAGCTTGAACACGACGTCCTCGACCGCTGTCGTGATCTCCTCGACGCTCAGCGTGAAACGCACGGCGAGGCGGGCGAGTACCTCCTGCACCAGTACCTCGGGTGCCGAAGCGCCGGCGGTGAGGCCCAGCGTGCGAACGCCCTCGAACCAGGCCCAGTCGATGTCGGCGGCGCGCTGCACCAGATACGCCGCCCGGCCCTCGCGCTCGCCCAGTTCGCGCAGGCGCTGCGAATTCGACGAGTTGGGCGCGCCGATGACGAGCATCAGATCGCAGGCGTGCGCGATCGCCTTGACCGCGGCCTGGCGGTTCGAGGTGGCGTAGCAGATGTCCTCGCCCTTCGGCCCGACGATCGAGGGGAAGCGCCGGCGCAGTTCGGCGACGATCTCGGCGGTGTCGTCGACCGACAGGGTGGTCTGCGTCAGGAAGCCGACGTTGGCGGCGTCGGAGACGCGGACTGTGCGCGCCTCCTCCATCGTCTCGACCAGCGTGATCGTGCCGGGCGGCACCTGGCCGAAGGTGCCGATGACCTCCGGGTGGCCGGCGTGGCCGATGAACAGGATGTGCTGGTTCTGCGCGACGAGGCGCTCGGCCTGGCGGTGGACCTTCGAGACCAGCGGGCAGGTCGCGTCGAGCCAGTTGAGGCCGCGCGCCTCGGCCGCGGCGGGCACGACCTTGGGCACGCCGTGCGCCGAGAACACCACGGGGACGCCGTCGGGCACTTCGTCCAATTCCTCGACGAAGATCGCGCCCTTGGCCTTCAGCGTGTCGACGACGAAGCGATTGTGGACGATCTCGTGCCGCACATAGACCGGCGCGCCGAAGCGTTCGATGGCGCGCTCGACGATCATGATGGCGCGGTCGACGCCGGCACAAAAGCCGCGCGGGGCGGCAACGAGAACCTTGAGCGGGGGCAGCGGGAGCGCGGTGACGGACATGGGCGCGTGATAGTGCGGATTGCGGACGAGCGCCATTGCCAGATGCGCGCGAGCGCCATTGCTTGTCGCGCGCGGCATGGCGACCTATGACGGCGGCGAAGTCTCCGGCGAAAAAGGTCCGCCCCTTGTCCACGCGTCCGCTCGTCGTCCTCGGTCTCGCCGCCCTCGCGCTGGCGGGGTGTCAGAATAATCCGTTGCTGGTGAAGCGCTCGCTCTGCCCGGCGGTCGCGGTGCCCGCCTATGCCGGCGACACGACGCTGTTCGCCGCCGGCGATACCGACCGCAACGCCGCCGGGGTCGACGTCGTCGCCACGATCACCGACGTACGCGGCACCTGCACGGAGGGCACGGACTCGATCGAGACGCAGGTCAATTACGTCGTCGTCGCGCGCCGCATCGATGCGACCGCAGCACGGCAGGTGACGCTGCCGGTGTTCGCCAGCGTCGTGCAGGGCGGCAACCTGCTGGTGTCGAAGCAGCTGAGCTCGGTGACGGTCAGCTTCGCCGCCGGCCAGCAGCGTGCCGAGGTGGCAGGCGGTGCCCGCACGCGCGTCGCGCGCTCGGCGGTGCTGCTGCCGCCGGCGGTCCAGGAGCGCATCAGCCGCGAGCGCAAGCCCGGCGACCTCGACGCCGCGACCGATCCGCTGTCCGACCCCGAGGTCCGCGCCGCCGTCCGCGCCGCGAGCTTCGAGGTGCTGGTCGGCTTCCAGCTCGACGAGGCCGCACTGGCGTACAACGTCACCAAGTGACGCGTTGACTCTTACGCTGCACCGCCGCAAAACCTGAGACGTCGTCGGGGCAACCCGGCGCGCGTGCGGGAGAGAGCGGGGGCCGAGACCGTCGCCGCCGAAGGAGCAAGCCGCCCCCGGCAAACTCTCAGGCACCAGGGACCGGGCGGGCGCATCAGCGGCAATCTGGAAAGCGGACGGGCCTTCGCGGGTGCCGTCCCACCGAAGGGGCAAAGCTCTCAGGTGCAAGTGACAGACGGGGGTGCGGGCGGCGGGTTTCGTCGCGCTCTGTCACGGACTCGCGCATGGACCTCGCCCTTCCCCTCGACAGCCTGCACCGCGAACTCGGCGGCCGCATGGTGTCGTTCGCGGGCTATGCGATGCCGATCCAGTTCGAGGGCATCATCGCCGAACATAACTGGACGCGGACGCAGGCGGGCCTGTTCGACGTCAGCCACATGGGCCAGCTCGTCTTCGCCAGCGCCGACGATGTCGCGCTCGAGACCCTGCTGCCGGGCGACATCACCGGGCTGAAGGCCGGCGTGCTGCGCTATTCGATGCTGCTGAACGACAACGGCGGCATTCTCGACGACCTGATGGTGACGCGGCGCGAGGACGACCTGTACATGGTCGTCAACGGCGCGACGAAGCACGATGATATCTCCGTGTTCCGTGCCGCGGGACTGAACCCGCAGTATCGCGACGACTGGGCGCTGCTGGCGCTGCAGGGGCCGCTGGCGGTCGCGGTGCTCGAACGGCTCGCGCCGGGGGTCGGATCGCTGAGCTTCATGCGCGGCGGGGCGTTCGCGCTGCTCGGCGTGCCGGCGTGGATCAGCCGGTCGGGCTATACCGGCGAGGATGGCTTCGAGATTTCGGTACCCAACGACGCCGTCGAGCCGGTGGCGCGCGCGCTGCTGACGCACGCCGAAGTGCGCCCGATCGGGCTCGGCGCGCGCGATTCGCTGCGGCTGGAGGCGGGGCTGCCGCTCTACGGCCACGACCTGACGCCCGCGATCACGCCGGTCGAGGCGGGGCTGGCCTTCGCGATCTCGAAGCGCCGCAAGGTCGAGGGCGGCTTTCCCGGCGCCACGCACGTGCTCGATCAGCTGCTCAACGGCGCGCCGAAGTGCCGCGTCGGTCTGAAGGTCGAGGGCCGCCTGCCGGCGCGCGAGGGTGCGTCGGTGGTCGCGGCCGAGGGCGTCGTCGGCACCGTTACCAGCGGCGGCTTCGGCCCCGCGCTGGGCGCGCCGATCGCGATGGCGATGGTCGATGCCGCCCACGTCGCTGACGGCACCGCGCTCGGTATCGACGTGCGCGGCCGCATCCTCGACGCGACGGTCGTGCCGATGCCGTTTTTCCCCAAATCCTATGTCCGCGAAGGAGCCCCGCGATGACGCGCTATTTCACCAAGGAACACGAGTGGGTCGACGTCGAGGGTGACACCGGCACGTGCGGGATCACGAGTTACGCGCAGGAGATGCTCGGCGATGTCGTGTTCGTCGACCTGCCGGCGCCGGGCCGCGTGCTGACCAAGGGCGGCGATGCCGCAGTGGTCGAATCGGTCAAGGCGGCGTCCGACGTCTATGCCCCCGTCGGCGGCACGGTCATCGAGGTCAACGCCGACCTCGAGGCGGACCCTGCGCTGGTCAACACGGGCGCCGAGACCGGCGGCTGGTTCTTCAAGCTGACGCTGAGCGATGCGTCCGAACTCGACGGGCTGATGGACGAGGATGCGTACAAGGCTTTCGTGGCGACCCTGTGAGCCACGCCTGGGACCCCGCCACCTACGCCCAGCACGCGAGCTTCGTGCCCGCGCTGGGCAATGCCGTGCTCGACCTGCTCGCGCCGAAGCAGGGTGAGCGGATCCTCGATCTCGGCTGCGGCGACGGCGTGCTGACGGTCAGGCTGGTCGAGGCGGGGGCCGAGGTGGTGGGGGTCGACGCCGACGCCGCGATGATTGCGAGCGCGGTCGATAAGGGCCTCGACGCGCACGTCGGCGACGGCCGCGCGCTGGCGTTCGACGGCGAGTTCGACGCGGTGTTCTCGAACGCCGCGCTGCACTGGATGGGGGCGCCGCAGCCTGTCGTCGACGGTGTCTGGCGCGCACTCAAGCCCGGCGGGCGGTTCGTCGGCGAGTTCGGCGGCTTCGGCAACATCGCCGCGATCCGCGTCGGCATTCGCAGCGTCTTGAAGGCGCGGGGCTTCCGCGTTCCCGACGATGAGACCAGCTATTACCCGACCGCCGACGCCTATCGCGCGGTGCTCGAGGCGCAGGGTTTCGAGGTCGCCAGCTGCGACCTGATCCACCGCCCGACGCCGCTGCCGACCGGCATCAGCGCCTGGCTCCAGACCTTCCGCGGCGGCTTCATCGACTCGGCCGGCGTGCCCGCGAACCAGCGCGGCCAGGTCATCGAGGACACGCGCGCACTGCTGCGCCCGGTGCTGGCCGACGACGACGGTAGCTGGATCGCCGATTATGTCCGCCTGCGGTTCAGCGCGCGGAAGCCGTTGTGAGCCGCCGCCTTCCTTTCCCCGTCATGCTGGCGAACGCCAGCACCCATCTGCCAGCGCGCTCCTCCGTGGGTGCTGGCGTGCGCCAGCATGACGCGCATTTTCCTGAGGTGTCCTGACCCATGCGCTACCTCCCCCTCACCCCCGCTGACCGCGCCGACATGCTGCGCGTCATCGGCGCCCCCGATATCGACGCGCTGTTCGCCGACGTGCCCGAGGCCGCGCGCCTCGACGGGCCGATCCACGGGCTGACGCCGCACATGGGCGAGCTCGAGGTCGAGCGCGCGCTGTCGAAGATGGCGGCGAAGAACCTGCATGCCGGCGCAACGCCCTTCTTCCTCGGGTGCGGCGCGTACAAGCATCACGTGCCCGCCAGCGTCGATCACATCATCCAGCGCGGCGAGTTCCTGACGAGCTACACGCCGTACCAGCCCGAGATCGCGCAAGGCACGCTGCAGGTCCTGTTCGAATTCCAGACGCAGGTCGCGCGGTTGACCGGCATGGAGGTCGCCAACGCGTCGATGTACGACGGCTCGACCGCGATGACCGAGGCGGTGTTCATGGCGCGGCGCATCACGCGGCGCACCAAGGCGCTGATCAGCAGCGGCGTCCACCCGCACTATGTCGCCGTGCTGCGGACGCTGACGCGCTTCACCGACGACGAGATCGTGACGCGCACCCCCGACCTGACCTCGGACGATTATCTCGTGGAGCTCGCGGAGAGCGTCGACAAGGAGACGAGCTGCGTCGTCGTCCAGAACCCCAGCCTGTTCGGGCACGTCGCCGACCTGACGCCGCTCGCCGAGGCTTGCCATGCCGCCGGCGCGCTGCTGATCGTCGTGGTCACCGAGGCCGTGTCGTTCGGCGCGCTCAAGTCGCCGGGCGAGATGGGCGCCGACATCGTGGTCGGCGAAGGCCAGTCGATCGGCAACGGCCTCAACTATGGCGGGCCTTACCTCGGCCTGTTCGCGTGCCGTGAGAAGCACGTGCGCCAAGCCCCTGGCCGCCTGTGCGGCGAGACGGTCGATGCCGACGGGCGGCGCGGCTTCGTGCTGACCCTCAGTACGCGCGAGCAGCATATCCGCCGCGAGAAGGCGACGAGCAATATCTGCACCAATTCAGGGCTTTGCGCGCTCGCGTTCACCGCGCACCTGACGCTGCTGGGCGAGGTCGGCCTGCGCAAGCTTGCGGCGCTCAACCATGCGCGCGCGGTGCAGATGGCCGAGCGACTGGCGCGCGTGCCGGGGGTCGAGCTGGTCAGCCAGACCTTCTTCAACGAATTCACGATCTCGCTGCCGCAGGAGGCGCGGCCCGTGGTGCGCAAGCTGGCGGAGCGCGGCGTGCTCGCGGGCGTGTCGCTCAACCGGCTGTTTCCGGGGGTGCGCGACCTCGAACGCGGGCTGATCGTGGCGGTCACCGAGACCGTCACCGACGGCGACATGGACGCTTACGAAGACGCTCTCGACGAGGTGCTGGCATGATGGGACACGCGCGCAAGACGACGCCCGAGGGCGGGCAGGGCGGCGTCCAGACCTGGACGGGCAACCGCGGACTGATGCTCGAGGAGCCGTTGCTGTTCGAAAAAGGCGCAGTCGACCGCTGCGGCGTCGACCTGCCCGACGTGCCGGAGGTCAAGTCGCGCCTCGGCGGGCTAGAGCGGCATCGCCCGATCGACCTGCCGGGCCTGTCCGAGCCCGACATGGTGCGTCACTACACGCGCCTCAGCCGCCAGAATTACGGCATCGACCTGGGCATCTTCCCGCTCGGCAGTTGCACGATGAAGCACAACCCGCGCCTCAACGAGAAAATGGCGCGCCTGCCGGGGTTCGCCGACATCCATCCGCTGCAGCCGGTCGACAGCGTGCAGGGCGCGCTCGAACTGATCGACACGCTGGCGCACTGGCTCAAGATGCTGACCGGCATGCCCGAAGTCGCGATGTCGCCCAAGGCCGGCGCGCACGGCGAGCTGTGCGGCATGCTCGCGATCCGCGCCGCGTTGGAAGCGCGCGGTGACAGCCGCAAGGTCGTGCTGGTCCCCGAAAGCGCGCACGGCACCAATCCCGCCACCGCCGCCTTCTGCGGCTATGCGGTCGAGAACATCCCCGCCGACGCGCGCGGGCGGGTCGATCTGGCGGCGCTCAAGGCGCGGCTGGGTCCGGACGTCGCGGCGGTGATGATCACCAACCCCAACACCTGCGGGCTGTTCGAACCCGACATGATCGCGATCGGCGAGGCGGTGCACGCGGCGGGGGCCTTCGTCTATTGCGACGGTGCCAACTTCAACGCGATCGTCGGACGCGTGCGGCCGGGCGACCTCGGCATCGATGCGATGCACATCAACCTGCACAAGACCTTCTCCACCCCGCACGGCGGCGGCGGGCCGGGGTCGGGCCCGGTGGTGTTCTCGGCGGCGCTCGCGCCGTTCGCGCCGCTGCCCTTCGTGCTCAAGCAGGGCGACAAATATGCGCTGATCGAGGAGCGCGAGGCGCTGGCCTCCGCCGACCATAATCAGAGCTTCGGGCGCATGGTCGCCTTCCACGGCCAGATGGGTATGTTCGTGCGCGCGCTCAGCTATATCCTCAGTCACGGCAACGACGGGCTGCGGCAGGTCGCCGAGGACGCGGTGCTCAACGCCAACTACGTGCTAGCGTCATTGAAGGACGTGTTCACCGCATCCTTCGCCGACAGCGGACCGTGCATGCACGAGGCGCTGTTCTCGGACGATTTCCTCGACGGCACAGGGCTTTCGACGATCGACCTCGCCAAGGCGATGATCGACGAGGGCTTCCACCCGATGACGATGTACTTCCCGCTCGTCGTCCACGGCGCGATGCTCGTCGAGCCGACCGAGACCGAGAGCAAGGCGTCGATGGACGAGCTGATCGGCGCGCTGCGGTCGCTTGCGCGGCGGATGCTCGCGGACCCCGACGCCTATCGCGCTGCGCCCTACCTCAGTCCGCGGCGCCGGCTCGACGAGACCGCGGCGGCGCGCAAGCCCGTGCTGACGTGGCGGGAGCCGGTGCTGGCGGTGGCGGCGGAGTGACTAATTGAGGACGTCGTTGAAGCTCAGCTGCCCGTCGTAGAGCGCCCGGACCACCAGTTCGGTGCGGCTCGACACGCCGTAGCGCGTCTTGGCGCTCTCCAGGTATTTGTGAACCGTCTGCGGCGACAGTCCGAGGAGCTGGCCGGCGACCCAGTTCGACTTGCCCTGGGCGACGAGGACGACGCAGTCGAGCTGGCGCTGCGTCAGGCGTGGGACGCCGTTCGCCTCGGCGCGCGACACGACGAGACGCCGCGCCGCCTCGAAGGCGAAGCACGCGAGATACTGCGCGGCGGGCAGCGACTGCGCCGGCAGTTCGCGGTCGCCGGCGGTGACGAACGAGCACAGGCCCGACGCCTCGCCGGGGACGTGGATCGGGATGGTGTAGCCGCGGCGCAGCCCCATACGGCCGGCGGTCGCCATGTAATCATGGTGCTGGCGTGTCATCGTGATGAGGTCGGGCAGGTCGTCCCACGAGAAGGGCGCGACCGATTTCTCGCACGCCACCAGCACGGGGTCGTGGACGTAATAATCCTCGGTCGCCAGCAGGTTGCGCCAGTCTTCGGGAAAGTCCGACAGCTGCACCGGCGATACCGACAGCCGTGCCGAAACGCGCTGCACCATGCCGAAATAGTCGAAGTCGAGCCGCCGCGTCGCGTCCGACAGGCATGCTTCGACCGCGTCGAGGTCGGCGGCGCCGCGCACTGTCGTCACGAAGCTTTGTATGTCGCTGAACAGACTCACACCGACCCCCGCATCCGCGCCGGGCCCGCCTTCCAATCACGCCGCGAATGCCTATCTGCATAGCCTTGCTTAAGGAGAACGCAAAATGGCGCTGGACACTGCGACGATCGCCGGGGGCTGCTTCTGGTGCACCGAGGCGGTGTTTGCCGAGCTGAAGGGCGTCGAGAGCGTCGAATCGGGCTATATCGGCGGGCGCATGATCGACCCCGACTATCAGTCGGTGTGCAGCGGCACGACCGGCCATGCCGAGGCGGTGCGCATCACTTACGACCCCGCCGTGCTGAGCTATGGCGACCTGCTCGACATCTTCTTCCACACTCACGACCCGACGACGCTCAACCGCCAAGGTGCCGACACCGGCACGCAGTATCGCAGCGCGATCTTCCCGACGCCCGAGCAGGAGGCGGAGGCGAAGGCCGCGATCGAGCGCAACCAGGCCGACTGGGACGCGCCGATCGTCACGACGATCGAGCCGTTGAGCACGTGGTACCGCGCCGAGCAGTATCATCAGGATTATTACAAGAACAACGGGTCGTCGAACGGCTATTGCGCGGTGGTGGTCGGGCCGAAGCTGGCGAAGTTTCGCAAGGGGTATGCGAGCCGATTGAAGGCGGCGGCCTAAGCCCAAACCCCCCCCTTCAGGGGAGGGTGGGAGAGACGCGCCGCAGGCGCGGCCCGCGGGTGGGGCCTTCCCGCCCGCACATCCCCACCGCGGGTCCGCCGCTTCGCGGCGTCTCTCCGACCCTCCCCTGAAGGGGAGGGTTAGGCGCCCTACTTCACCTTGTACTTGTCGTACCACTCGACCACCGTCAGGATCGACTGGAGCCACTGGCTCGGCCGCCCCATCGAGTGGCCCGCCTCGGGCAGGCGCACCATCATCGTGTCGACGCCGCGTAGCTTGAGCGCCCCATAGTACGCCTCGGTCTGCGCGATCGGCGTGCGGAAGTCGGCCTTCGCGGGGTCGAAGTCGGGAGGAAACTGCACCCAGCCCTCGATGTCGAGCCCGTCGGAGGACTTGTAGGCGATGCGCTCAAGCTTGCCGATCGACTTGCCGGCCCGCCAAGCGGTGTTGAAGTCGACGCCCGCAACCTGCTTCCCACCCCGCGTGATGCCGAGACCCGCGGGCCGGTCGGCCTCGAGCGTCGGGTAGGCGAAGGTACCCGCCGCCTCGCTGAACGAGCCGCCCGATGATGGCAGGTAGAGGCGCGTGCCGCCGACCTCGTTCACCACCACGCGCGGCTTGCCGCCATCCAGCGGCACGAACGCGACGCGGGTCACGCCGCGGTCGTTGTACAGCGCGTGCACGCCGCGCCCGTCCCCCGACCAGCTGTACGAGATGATCGGCCGGTCGAGGCTGCGCGTCAGGTTGCGCGCCTCGCCGCCGCCGGCGGGCATCACCCACACATCGTCCTGCGCATAGAAGGTCGGCGTATCGAGCGCGCCGGTGAATGCGATGCTGCGCCCGTCGGGCGATACCTTGGGGTTCGATTCGCTGCCCCGCGTGCGGGTCAGCTGGGTCACCGCGCCGCCTGCAGCAGGCACGCTGAACAGGTCGCTCTCGCGCGCCCGCAGGTCGCGGTCGGCGTCATGCATCGCCGAGAACAGGATGCTGGCGCTGTCTTTGGTCCAGGCGACGGCGTCGTCGCCGACTTGGTCGAAGTCGCCCTTGGTCAGCTGCGTCGCCGCGCCGCCTGCGGCCGGGACGACGAACAGCTGGTCGGCGCCCGCGGTCGCATAGCCGCTGCTGTCGGAACGGTAGCTGAAGTCGGTGATCAGCTTCGGCGCCGCCGCCCAGGTCGCGCCCTCGGGCTTGTCAGGCATGCCGGCAATCCTGCGCGGGGGTGCCTCGACGCGTGCGACAAAGGCGATGCGGCTGCCGTCGGGCGACCATGCGAAGCCGCCGGGGCCGTTCTTGCCCGTCGTCACGACGCGCCCGACCCCGTCGCTGAGCTTCATCACCCATAGCTGCGGCTTGCCGAGCCACGGCGCGATATAAGCGATCGCGCTGCCGTCGGGCGACCACTCGACCCGACTGGCGCGCGCCGCCGCACCGATCAGCAGCCGCTTGTCGAGGGTCTTGCCGCCCAGCGTGGCGAGCCAGATCTCGCCCTGCCGGCTGTCGGTCTGGATGTCGAAGCTGGCGCGCGTGAACAGGATCCGCTCACCGTCGGGCGCGACCTTGGGATCGGTGACCATCGACAGTCGGTACAGGTCGGCAGGCTCGAACTTGGCCGGAGCGGCGGCGAGGGGGGTGGCGATGAGGGCGAGGGCGGCAGCGAGCGTCCGTTTCATGCGGCGGTAGACCCCCCAAGATCGTCATTCCGGCGAAGGCCGGAACCCAGCTGCCTTGCAAACTCCAACCTTCGCGCGCGTAATGCAACTGGGTTCCGGCCTTCGCCGGCATGACGGGGTGGCAAGAAGAAGCGGCATGCCGAAAGCGGATCATTCAGCGGATCAGGCTGCCACGCTACGGGTCGGCACGGGCGATGCCGCTTGGTTCGAGGAGCTCCGCGAGTCTATCGATTCGTGGAACGAATGGCTCGAGATCAACGGCTTGCCTCTTGAGCATCTTCAGCTTTTCTAATCCTTGCGAGACCTAGAATATGACCGCATTCGACGATTGGCGCGCGCGCAGCCCGTATTATGACGAGACGCACGAGGCGGTCGCGCAGTCGGTGCGGAGGTTTGTCGCCGCCGAGGTCGCGCCGCATATCGACCGCTGGGAGGCCGAGGGCGAACTGCCGCGCGAGCTGCACCGCAAGGCCGCCGCGGCGGGCATCCTGGGGCTCGGCTACCCGGAGGAATACGGCGGGCACAGCGAAGGTTTCGACATCTTCCACTCGCTGACCCAGTCGGAGGAGCTGGCGGCGCCGGGGGCGGGAGGGCTGACCGCGTCGCTGATGACGCACGGCATCGGGCTGCCGCCGATCCTCGCGCTGGGGTCGGACGAGATGAAGCGCCGCATCGCGCCGGAGGTGCTGGCGGGCGACAAGATCATCGCGCTGGCGATCACCGAGCCGTCGGGCGGCTCCGACGTCGCGCAGCTCAAGACCAGGGCGACGCTGGTCGGCAACAAGTACGTCGTCAGCGGGCAGAAGCAGTTCATCACCAGCGGCATGCGCGCCGATTATCTGACCGTCGCGGTGCGCACCGGCGGGCCGGGCATGGCGGGCATCTCGCTGATGCTGGTCGAGACCGACCGGCCCGGGGTGTCGCGGACACGCCTCGACAAGATGGGATGGCGCTGCTCCGACACCGCGACGATCCACTTCGACGATGTCGAGGTGCCGCCCGAGAACCTGATCGGGCCCGAGAACGGCGGCTTTGCCGGCATCATGCGCAACTTCAACGGCGAGCGGCTGGGCATGGCGATGGGCTGCTGCGCGCACGCCCGCGTTGCCCTGGCGGAAGCCGTGGCGTGGGCGACGACGCGCGAGACCTTCGGCAAGCGGCTCGCGCAGCACCAGTCGATCCGCATCAAGCTGGCCGACTGCGAGCGCCAGATCGAGGCGACGCAGGCGTGGGTCGACCTGTGCGCGTGGCAGTCGCGCGAGGGGCGGGGGCGGCCGGCCGACTATGCGATGCTCAAGGTCCAGGCGACGCGCATGCTGGAGGCCGTCGCGCGCGAGGCGGCGCAGGTGCTCGGCGGTGCGTCGTACATCACGGGCTCGAAGATCGAGCGCATCTATCGCGAGGTCCGCGTCAACGCGATCGGCGGCGGCAGCGAGGAGATCATGCTCGACCTCGCGGGCCGGCAGCTGGGCTACACCTAGGCCGCCTTCGAAAGCGCGAACGCCGCGAGAAAGCCCGCCACCGCGATGAAGCCCGCGGCATTGTGCGCGCCCTCGAAAGCCTCGGGCGCCATGGTGTCGATGATCATCGCGAGGATCGCGCCGGCTGCGAGCGCCTGGACGAAGGCGATCGTCTCGGGCGGGGCATTGTCGAAGGCGAGATAGCCGACCATTGCCGACACGCCCGACGCGAGCGCGATGCCGCCCCACAACAGCGCGACGTGCGTGAAGCTGCGGCCCGCCGCCTTCATCCCCGCGGCGCTCGATAGCCCTTCGGGGATGTTCGACAGGAACACCGCCGCGACCGCGACCAGGCTGACGCCGCCGCCGCCGAGCAGGCTGACGCCCACGACGATCGATTCGGGGATGCCGTCGAGCAGCGCGCCGATCGCCAGTGCGGTCGGGTTGCCGCCGTCCTTGGCGCGGCCGTCGGCGTGCTTGCGATGCTTGCCGCCGCGCCATGCGATCAACAGGTTGGCGCCCGTGAACAGCGCCGCGCCGACGACGAAGCCCAGCGCCGTGGCGGCCAGCCCGCCGTGCGCCTCCGCCTCGTCCATCAGCTCGAACGACAGGGCGGAGATCAGCACGCCGCTGCCGAAGGCCATGACGCCCGCCACGACGCGCTGCGGCAACTTGGTGAACCAGCCGACGGCCGCGCCGAGCAGCAGCGCCGACCCGGCGAGCAGCCCCCATCCTCCCGCAACCAACGCCTGCATCATCGGCCCGTCGTGCGACGCAAAGCGCGCGCGTGCAAGCCGGTCGGAATCGCTTTGCCGCGGCAGGCGGGGGGCCTAGACTTACGGCCATGTCGATCCGTGCCGCGCTTGCCGTTCCGCTCCTCCTGCTGCCGTTCGCGGTGTTGGCCCAGCCCGCGCCGCCGCCACCCGGTGCCCCGATGCCGCCGCCCGCCGCCGCCCGGCTCGGCCCGCTGTTCATCGCGCCTTCGGGGGAGCCGTTTCGCGGGGTCGCGGGCGAGCCCTATCCGGTGGCGGCCTGGTTCGCGCGGGCGGATGCCGATCATGACGGGAAGCTGACGCGCGGCGAGTTCCGCAAGGACGCGATGAGCTACTTCCCGACGCTCGACCAGAACGGCGACGGCATCGTCGATGCGCGCGAGATCACGCGCTACGAGGAGGAGCTGGTGCCCGAGGTGCGCGTCGGCTTCGGCGGCAGCGGCGGCTTCAGGGGCGGCTTCGCGTCCGGACCCGGCCCCGATGGCGGCGACGGCTCGACGCCCGCGGCGCGCAAGCTGCCGGAACTGCCGCGCGGGGCGGGACGCTACGGCCTGATCAACTCGCCGCAGCCGGTGATTTCGGTCGACACCGATCTCAACCGCCGCGTCACGCCGCAGGAGATGAGCGCCGCCGCCGACCGCCGCTTCACCCTGCTCGACCCCGACGCGCGGGGTTACCTGACGCTCGCGACGCTGCCCAAGACGCCGATCCAGCAGCGCGGCGAGGCGGCGTTCAAGCGCAAGTAAGCGCCGCGAGGGCCGCGGTCAGGGGGAGCAGCGACGCCGCCCCCGAGCCGCACATGCCAGCCAGCGCAGCCTCGTCGTCGGCCTGGCTCAACGCGTAGAGCAGCACGCCCTCGTCGGGCAGGATCAGCGCGCACGCCGGATCGCCCAGCTGCAAAGGCCGCGCGGCGTGGCGCGCGATGCCCGTCAGCCAGCAACGCAGCAGATGCTCGACTCCCAGCGCGTCCTCGCCGAAGCGCTGGTGAAGGGCCGCGTGTACCGCGTGACAGCGCGGCCAGGCGATCACCATGCGGCGCAGCGACCAGAGCAGCAGCGCCTCGTCGTCGGGCAGGTCGGTCCAGCGAAGCCCGCGCGGCGCGGACGGGAAGGGCGTGTCGAAATCGACGAACATGATGCGCACTCCGCAAGCTGATGCCGGCAGAATGCGCTTTTGAGAATTAATTGCAATAGGCTTCGACGATCGGTCGTCAGACGCAGCCGTCGAGCCAGACATCGCCGTTGCTTCGCGGACGGCAGCGCCCGTCGAGCAATTTTTCGATACGGGCGACGCGCTCGTCGAGCCGCGCGTCGGGCGCCGACAGCCTGAAGGTACCGGGCGCGATCAGCACCGCGACCAGACGCAGCCACTGGCGATCGCTCAGGTCGGCGGGCCGCTTGCCGAACACCTGCTCGCTGGCGGTGAACACGCCCTGCATCCATCCCTTCGGGCCGCGCCCCATTTGCGCAGTGTCGAGCCCGAGTGCGAGGATCTCGACCTTCGTGAGGCGGCGCTCGAGACCCAGCGCATACGTCGTCTGGCGAATCTTTCCGATCCTCGGCCGAAAGCGGGTGAAAGCCGTCCGCTTGGCCAGCGACTGGGTCAGGGTCGTGATCCCGGCGCCGCTGCTCGTTACATCGATCCCGTTGTGTTGCCAGAAGCTTGGATCCTCGACGCGGATAAGCTGATCGAGTTTGCGCGGCGTAAGGTCGGCGGGACCGCGTCGCGCAGCGATCAAGCCGGCGGCACGCTTCTTCAGCGCCGGTGCATCGTCGAGCGCATCGAGATATCCGATGCCCCCGTAAACGCCGATCGCAAGCGCGACCAAAACGACAATGGCGGCCCCAAGCTTCAGCACGCCCCGACGTCCACTTGCCCTCGGCATCAATGGGTCCGCTCCGCCGCCGCCCGTCGCAACCGGTCGTTGATCGCCACACCCAGCCCGCGTTCGGGGATCGGGGCGACGGCGATGCTGCTGCGGCCGCTTGCCTGCGCGGCGTGGAGCAGGTCGAACAGGCGCGCGGCGGCCTCGTCGACGTCGCCGCTGGCCGACAAGGTGATGTCGCCGCGCACCGCGCCGAAGCCGATGTGATATTCGTTGAGGGTCGCGGTACGCGCGTCGAGGCGGACGGGCTGGCGCGGGGCGTAGTGGCTGTCCATCTGCCCCGGTGCGCTGATGCCGGTGCTCGCTGCGGCGTTGATGCCCAGCCGCGCAGCGTCGATCGCGCCGGGGCGGAGCAGGCTGATGTGCTCCCCGTCGACCGCGACGATGGTACTCTCGACCCCCGCCGGGCATGCGCCAGCGTCGAGGATCAGCGGGATGCGCCCGTCGAGCGAGGCAGCGACATGGGCGGCGCGGGTCGGACTCAGGCCGCCGCTGGCGTTCGCCGATGGTGCGGCGAGCGGCCCCGTCCCCGCGATCACCGCTTGCAAGACGGGGTGCGCGGGGCAGCGGATCGCCACCGTCTGTAGCCCGGCCCGCACCCGCGGCGCGAGCCTTGCACCCAGGCGATAGGGCAGGACCAAGGTCAGCGCGCCGGGCCAGAAACGCTCGATCAGCTTGTCCGCCACCGGCCCGATGTGGACGAGTTTCGCGGCCTGGGCACGGTCGGCGACATGGACGATCAGCGGGTTGAACGACGGGCGGCCCTTGGCTTCGAAGATGCGTGCCACGGCTGCTGGGTCGGCGGCGCGGCCGGCCAGCCCGTAGACCGTCTCGCTCGGCAGGGCGACGACCTCGCCCGCCTTGAGCAGCGCGGTCGCCCGGGCGATGCCGGCGGCGTCCGCGGGCAGGGTGAGCGTCGTCATGTCGCCGTTTGGCCGGTCCATCGTCGCGGGCTATAGCGGCCCCGCAACCGTCCGTCCAAAGGCCCGCGCATGTACACCGCACCGATCGCCGAGCAGCGCTTCGTCCTCGATACCATCGCCGACATCGCAGGGCTCAGCGCACTGCCGGGGTTCGAGGCGGCGACGCCCGACATGGTCGACGCGATCCTCGAGGAAGCGGGCAAATTGTCCGGACAGGTTTTCGCCCCGCTCAACCGCATCGGCGATACGCAGGGCGCGGTACGCGAGGGTGACGAGGTTCGCCTGCCCGCAGGCTTCGCCGATGCTTACAAGCTGTATGTCGAGGGCGGCTGGGCCTCGCTCGGCGCGCATCCGGCGCACGGCGGGCAGGGCCTGCCGTTCGTGCTGGCGAGCGCGGTGCAGGAGCAGCTGACCAGCGCCAACATGGCGTTCAGCCTGTGCATGATGCTGAGCCAGGGGGCGATCGAGGCGCTCCAGGCGCATGCCTCGCCCGCGCTGCAGGAGACGTATCTGACAAAGCTCGTCAGCGGCGAATGGACGGGAACGATGAACCTGACCGAACCGCAGGCGGGCAGCGATGTCGGCGCGCTGCGCACCCGCGCCGAGCCGCATGCCGACGGCAGCTACCGGATCGCGGGCACCAAGATCTACATCACTTGGGGCGAGCACGACGTCGCGCCGAACATCGTCCACCTGGTGCTCGCACGCTTGCCCGACGCGCCGCCCGGG
The DNA here is from genome assembly GCF_007097155.1 of Glacieibacterium frigidum. GTDB lineage: Bacteria > Pseudomonadota > Alphaproteobacteria > Sphingomonadales > Sphingomonadaceae > Glacieibacterium > Glacieibacterium frigidum. The sequence goes on along the minus strand of NZ_VJWA01000001.1, from coordinate 1,919,608 downwards.
ACCAAGGGCATCAGCCTGTTCCTGTGCCCGAAGTTCCTGCCAGATGGCTCGCGGAACGACCTTCGCTGCGTCGGAATCGAGCACAAGCTGGGCATCCACGCCTCGCCGACGTGCACCATGGCGTTCGGCGAGCAGGGTAATTGCGTCGGCTATCTGGTCGGCGCCGAAGGCGCCGGCATGCGCGCGATGTTCACGATGATGAACCACGCGCGCGTCAACGTCGGGCTGCAGGGCGTTGCGATCGCCGAGCGGGCGACGCAGGGCGCGATGCACTTCGCTCGCGAGCGCGTGCAGGGCGGCGGCAAGCGCATCGTCGAGTACGCGGACGTGCGCCGCATGCTGATGACGCTGAAAAGCTCGACCGAGGCGGCGCGCGCGCTGACCTATCTGAACGCTGCCGCGGTCGACCGCGCGCACGCGGGCGGGGATGTCGAGGCGCAGGGCCTCGCCGACCTGCTGACCCCGATCACCAAGGGCTGGGCGACCGACTTGGGGGTCGAGCTGTCGAGCCTCGCGATCCAGGTCTTCGGCGGCATGGGCTATGTCGAGGAGACCGGCGCCGCGCAGCACCTGCGCGACGCGCGCATCGCGACGATCTACGAAGGCACCAACGGCATCCAGGCGATGGATCTCGTCGGGCGCAAGCTGGGGCAGGGGGCGTGGCAGCCGCTGTTCGCCGACATCCGCGACTTCGTGCGGTCGCTACCGCAGGGCGAGCTGGCGGTGATGGGGCCGTATCTCGACGACGCGCTCGGTGCGCTGGAAAGCGCGACCGCGTGGCTGCGCGGCGCGGCGCCCGACGACGCGGGGGCGGGGGCGGCGCCGTATTTGCGCATGTTCGGCGTAACTTTGGGCGGGTGGCTGCTGGCGCGGCAGGCGGTGGCGGCGCAGGCGCGGCTGGCGGCGGGCGAGGGCGACCCGGCGTTCCTCAAGGCAAAGATCGCCACCGCGCGCTTCTTCGCCGAGCAGATACTGCCGTCGGCGACCGCGCTGCTCGGCCCGGTGACGCGGGGTGCGAGCGCGCTGTACGCGATCCCCGAGGATGCGCTGGCGGCGTGAAAAAGGGGAGCGGTCGCCCGCTCCCCCGCTTCAGTCTCAGTACCCCGAGCGGGCGTCCTGACGCGCCTCGCGGAGCGTGTCGCGCAGGCGGTCGAGCCGCTGCGAGACCAGCGCCTCGTTGCGCGGCGACAGGTCGCCACGGCGGTTGCGCAGGGAACGGTCGTAGCGCGTGATCGACGCCAGCTCGGCGCGGGCGTTTGCAGCCTCGCGGCGGGTCAGCGTGCGGTCAGTCTCGCCGCGCGAGATGCGCTCGTCGAGGCGCTCGATGCGGCTGCGCACGTCGCGCGGGCCGTCGTTGCCCCGGTCGTTTCCGGCATAGTTGCCCCGGTCATTGCCGCGGTCGTTGCCGTAGCCGGTGTTGCCCGCATAGCCATCGACCGAGATCCACGTGCCGCGCGTGTCGTAGTAGCCGCGCGTGGTGCCCGCGATCCAGCGGCCATTGTCGTAATAGCCCGGCTGCGGATCATAGACCCAGTTGCCCTGCGCATCCTGGCGCGCCGACGAGCGGCCCGGGATCCAGCGCCCGCGCGAGTCGTAGCTGCCGCTCGTGCGGCCGGCGACCCAGCGGCCGTTGTCCCAATAGCCCGCCGAGACGCCCTGCTGGTAGCGGTTGCTGGAGTCGTAATAGCCGTTCGCCGATGCCGGCACCCAATGGCCGTTGGAGTCGCGATAGCCAGCGCGGCTGGCGTCGACGTTCGACGCGACCCAGCGGCCCTGGCTGTCGTACGCGCCGCGCGGCGCGCCATCGACCCACTGGCCCTCGCGGTCGTAATAGCCCGTCGCGGCACTCGCCGGGACGTTGCTGGCGCGCCAGTTGCCCTGGCGATCGTAGAAGCCATAGGCGTTCTCGCAGCCCTGGCGCGACTTCGACACCTGGTTGCCGCCGATTCCGCCGACGAGGCCGCCGATGATCGCGCCTTCGGTCTTGTCGCCGCGGCCCGCGATGACGCTGCCCAGCACCGCACCGATGCCCGCACCCGCGACGGTGCCGACGGTGCGGTTGGTCCGCGCCTGCTCGCAGGTAACCTGCGCCGTCGCGATTGCCGGCACCGAGAGCGAGGCGAGCAGCCCCGCGGTGAGAAACAACTTGTTCATTATGCGATATCCCTGATTTGATCGTGCGAGACGCCCAAAGCGCCATGACAGGTGCAGTTCCGGTTCGCCCATCGCCGGGCGGCTCGCTGCACTTCACCAGGGGTCATTACTTGGCGGGTGCTGACATGTTTCTGAACGCGTTCGTTCGCCATTGTTCAGGTTCGGGTGCGTCGATTGACAGCGCGTCACCCGCGACGGACACTGAAGCGGGGAGACGATCATGCCGCAAGACGCCCGGATCGATGCCTATATCGCGAAGGCACCCCCGTTCGCGCAGCCGATCCTGACGCACATCCGTGCCGTCCTGCACCGCGCCGACCCCGACATCGGCGAAGATATCAAATGGTCGATGCCCTTCTTCATCGCGCACGGCCAGCCGATCGCCAACATGGCGGCGTTCAAGGCGCACGCCGCCTTCGGCTTCTGGCGGCGCGAGGCGGCAGACGCGCCCGCCAACCCGTCGGCGATGGGCCAGTTCGGCAAGCTGACGAACATCGACGACCTGCCGCCCGAGGCTGAGCTGGCAGCGATGGTCCGCACTGCGGTGGCGCTCGTCGAGGGCGGCGCGAAGACCAAGCGTGTCAGCACGCCGAAGGCCCCGCTGCCCGTCCCCGACGACCTGCGTGCCGCCCTCGACGCGGTGCCTGCGGCCGCGGCGGCGTTCGACGGCTTCCCGCCGAGCGCGCAGCGCGAATACAGCGAGTGGATCGTCGAGGCGAAGCAGCCCGCCACCCGCGCCCGGCGCCTCGCTCAGGCGGTCGAGCAGTGCGCCGAGGGCAAGCGCCGCTATTGGGCGATGGCGGGACGATAAGCTCCGCGGCGGCGGTCGTAGACCAGCTCGCCCGCGCGCATCTTCTTGTCGAGCCAGCGCGCCGCCGACGTCGACTGCAGTGCGATCGCCGGTGCACCCTGCGACAGGACGGCGAGCACGGCGTCGAGGAAATTCGCGTTGCGTTCGCCGCTCATCGTCGAACTCGCGCGGTAGACCAGCACATGCTGTGTATTCGGCGGGCCGGCCGCCAGGGTACGGCTGGCGATGTGGATCGTCACGATCTCGGGCCAGCTTGCGCCGATCTCTGCCAGTGCGGCGCGCTGGCCGTTGTCGACCAGTGCCGGCTCGATCGCCGTCGCGGCGTCGATGCGGTTGAGTTCGGCCCAGCGCGCCGCGGCATTGGCGGCGGTCGCGGCGGCGCGGTCTTGCCACGCCGCGTGGCGCGGATCGGCGGGGGCATGGACCGCGAAATACTGGCTGGCCAGGTCGATCAGCATTGCCGTCTCGTCGACCGACGCCGACGCGGCCAGCAGGGCTTCGAGATCGGCGAGCGCCGCCTCGTCCCCGCCGTCGAGGCGCAGGCGTACGATCGCGCGGCGCGCCAGGCCGATATCGACGGACTTGCCCGGGTCGGTGACGAGCGCGGCGTACAGCGGCATCGCCGCGTCGCCGCCGCGCACGCGCTCGGTCAGCGCGGCACGGTCGAAGCGTTCGGCCGGCGCGATACTGCCGTCGGCGGCGGCAAGGTCGAGTTCGGCAAGCCGCGCGACGCTCGCTTCGAAGCCCTCGCGCGCCGCCGCCCAGGCTTCCTCGTTGGCGGCCCACCAATTGGCATCGAACGCCGCGGCGAGCGCCGCGCCGCCATCGGGCAGCAGGTCCTCGGCTGCCGAGCGCGCGCAAGGCAGCGGCTCGTGCGACGCCTCGCCGAGTGCCACAAGGCGCTGCGCCAGCGCGGGGTGGGTGTCCTCCAGTCCGCTCGTCACCGCCAGCGCGCGCGCCAGCGGCGTGCCGCGGCCCGCCGACGGTGCCGCGAAGAAGCCGCGCGCTGCGGCATAGGGCATCGCCGGCGGCCGGTCATGACGCTCGGCGGCGTCGATGACCGCGCGCCAGTGCTCCGACTGGAAACGATCGGCCTCGACCGCGACGGTCACCAGCGCACGCGCCGCGGTCGCCGGGCTGGTGGCGAGCGCCGAGACGCGGTCGGCGGCATATTCGGTCTGGCGCGCCAGCACGAAGCTCCACGCCCCGAACCACGGCCCGTACCAGTTGAAGAAGCGACGCAGCACCGCCGTCACCGCGCCGCCGTCGAGCGACTGCGCCAGCCGCGCCCAGGTCGTGCGGACGCGGTAGATCCACGTGCCGAGCTTGCCGTCGGCATTGGCGAGATGGCCGAACTCGTGCGCGATGACCGCCTCGACTGCTGGCGTGTCGAGCGCCTGGAGCAGCGGCAGGCCGAGCATCAGATAGTTGCGATGCCCGCCGAACATGCCGAAGCGCGGCTGCTGGACGATCGCTGCATTGAAGTCGTCGGTGATTAGCACGGCGTGGAGCGACGGGCCGCCGGTCGCCGCGCGGATATGCTCGATGCTGGCGAACAGCGCCGGGGCGTCGTCGGCGGTGATCGGCGTTCCGAGCGGCGGATCGATGCGGAACCACAAGGCGCGCAGGATGATCAGCGCGGGAATACCGAGGACCAGGCCGATCTTTACCGCCCCCGCGATTGCCCCGCCGCTCTCCGCCGCGAAGGCCAAGACGATCAGCGCCACGATGCCGCCGAGGAGCAGCGCGACGACCCCGAACAGCACGACATAGCCGAGCAGCGCGGCCGCGAAGACACGCCGGCGGTAGCGGTCGGGATTTGCCGCGGCCTCGACCTCCAGCCGCGCGACGAGCGGGGCGAAGCGCGGCTCGACGAGCGCCGCGCTCCAATCCCGCTGCCCCAGATCGATCGACTTCAACCCGTCCCCCGCATCGCACCGCACCCGAAACTAGGCACTGCGCGACGCGGGGTAAACGGCCTTAGTCGAAGATCGCGCCCCAGCGGCGCTTGACGCGGTCCTGCCAGTGGCCGCGGTGATAGGCGTCGCTGGCGAGCAGCGGCATCACCGAGCCGGCCTCGGCGAACACCATCTGCTCGATGCCGGTGTTGACCTTGCCCCACGACGCGGCCTCCTGCAGCGTCGACGAGCTGCACGCGCCGTCGCGCACGTCCGCCACGGTGATCTGCACCGCGTACTTGTGGACCTGGACGTCGTCGTGACCCAGGATCTCGGCGCAGACGACGGTGTCCTGGATGAAGTTCTTCGGCACGCCGCCGCCGATCATCAGCAGGCCCGTGGTGCCCGCCTTGATCTTGATGTCGGTCAGCTCGCGGAAGTCGGCGATGGCGTCGAGCACCATGTAGGGCTTGCCCTCCTTGGCGCGGTCGACCTGGTGCTTGACCAGCCCGAAGCCCGCCGACGAATCGACGAACGCCGGGCAGAAGATCGGCACGTCGTGCTCGTACGCCAGCTTGACGAGGCTGTTTTCCTTCTTGCCGTGCTCGACGAGATACTTGCCCATCTCGCGGATGAACGCGCGGCTGGAGTAGGGGCGCGGCTCGAGGCTGTTGGCGATCTCGAGGATCGTGTGGTCGCAGTCCTGCAGCTGCTCCTCGTCGATGTAGGTGTCGTAGATGCGGTCGATGTAGAGCGAGCGCAGCGTGTCGTCGTCGGGCACTTCGAGCGCCTGATAGTGCTTGTGGCCGAGACCCTCGAAGAAATCCATGTCGACGATGGTCGCGCCGGTCGCGACGATGCCGTCGATCATGTTTGATTCGAGCAGCTTGGCGTACAGGTCCATGCAGCCGCCGGCGCTCGTCGAGCCCGCGACCACCAGGAAGATCGTGCAGTCCTTGTCCTGCAGCATGTCGTTGTAGATGCGCGTCGCGCGCGCCAGATCGCGGCTGGTGAAGCTCATGCCCCCCATGCCGTCGATGATCGGGCGTGCGTCGAACGAGGTGATGTCGATGTGGCGCACTTCGGTCGAGAGCAGCTCGGCCTTGCGCGTGTCGTTGATGGTGGACGTCATGTCGGTCTCCGTTGGGAGGCTCGGCGCCGAGGCGCCGCCCGCGGCTGGACCATCCAGCGCCGAACGGGAACTTGACCCTCCCCTTCAGGGGAGGGTGCGAGAGACGGCGAAGCCGGCCCGCGGGTGGGGCCCCACCCCGGGGCCACCACTACGCGGTGTCTCTCCGACCCTCCCCTGAAGGGGAGGGTGTAGGGCCTAGCGCTTCACCCGCCGCATCGGGGTAACGACCTCGCGTGACGGCTCGGTGACAACGTACGCCGACTCCATCGGCTCGTCGCCGGCGACCTGGGTGTCGCCGTTGGTGAAGCCGTTGAACGCAGTGCGCATCGCGCAGCCGTACGCGCCGAGCATGCCGATCTCGAGATAGTCGCCCGCCTGGACGTCGGCGGGCAGCATGAACGGGCCGCGCATGAAGTCCATGTCGTCGCACGTCGGGCCGTAGAAGCTGAAGCCCAGCGGCTTGGCGTGGCTCGGCACCTCGCGCAGCAGCTCGGCCGGGAAGCGCCAGTCGACATGCGCCGCATCGAACAGCGCGCCGTACGCGCCGTCGTTGATGAACAGCGTGTCGCCGCGACGCTTCTCGACGCGGACGATCAGCGACGCGTACTCGGCACACAGTGCACGACCGGGCTCGCACCACAGTTCGGCCGAGTAGCTGACGGGCAGGTCCTCGAACGCCGCGTGGATGACGTCGAAATAGCGCTGCAGGCCGGTCGGCTCCATGCCGGGATAGATCGACGGGAAACCGCCGCCGACATCGACAACGTCCACGGTAACGCCCGCCGCGACGATCGCCGCGCGCACCAGGGCCAGCGCGTCCGAGTAGGCCGCGGGGCTCATCGCCTGCGAACCGACGTGGAAGCAGATACCGAGCGCGTCCGCCGCCTGGCGAGCCGCCATCAGCACGGGGGCCGCATCCTCGACGCCGACGCCGAACTTCGACGCCAGGCTGAGCTTCGAATGCGACGACGACACGCGCAGGCGGACGCAAAGGGTCAGGTCGGTCGCCGCGACACCATCGGTCGAGGTCGCCTCGACGATCTTCTCCAGCTCGTCCATGCCGTCCAGCGAGAACACGCGGACGCCGTGCGTGTGATACGCCTCGAAGACGCTCTCGAACGGCTTGACCGGGTGCATGAAGCACAGGGTCGCCTCGGGCAGCGTGGCGCGCACCAGGCGCACCTCGGCGATCGACGCGACGTCGTAGGTCTTGATGCCGCCGTCCCACAGGACGCGGAGCAGGTCGGGCGAAGGGTTCGCCTTCACGGCATACATCGACGTGCCCGGGAACTTCTGCGCGAAGAACCGGGCCGCGCGAAGGGCGGCGTGCGGGCGGACGAGGGTGACGGGCTGCGACGGACGTGCGTCGCGGGCTACCCCCAGCGCGTTATATGGCTTGTGCAATTCAAGGGACCTCCGGGGGTAGGTTCGCAGCGACGGTGCTGCAACAAACTGCCTTGCGGTTGGAAGTCCCATGGGGCAGCGGAGGGCGTATCTAGGGTCGCAGACCCCCCCTGTAAAGCGGTTTTTTGTGACAGCGTTTTTCGTGGTTTTCGCGTGGCCGATCAAAAACTTAACCGGCGGCCAAAAAGGGAGTTTTTTGAATGGTTTCTCGTGTCGATGTGGAGGCTGCGGCCGCCCGGATCGCCGGTTATGCGGTGCGCACGCCGCTGCTGCGCTCGGACGCGCTCGACGCCGCGACCGGCGGCAAGCTGTGGTTGAAGCCCGAGAATCTGCAGCGCACGGGCTCGTTCAAGTTCCGCGGCGCCTTCAATCGCCTGTCGGCGCTGACCCCCGGCGAGGCGCCCGGCGGTGTCGTGGCCTACTCGTCGGGTAACCACGCGCAGGGCGTGGCGCTGGCGGCGAAGCTGCTCGGCCTGCCCGCGACGATCGTCATGCCCGCCGACGCCCCCGCGGTGAAGGTCGCGCGCACCCGGGCACACGGGGCCGAGGTCGTACTGTACGACCGCTACACCGAGGACCGCGCCGCCATCGCCGCGGCGCTGGCTGCGACCCGCGGCGCGGTGATCGTGCCGCCCTATGACGACCCCTATATCGTCGCGGGGCAGGGCACGGCAGGACTCGAGGCGGCGGCCGACCTCGCGGCGATGGGCGTCGCAGCCGATGTCGCGCTGGTCTGCTGCGGCGGCGGCGGGCTGGCGAGCGGCATCGCCATCGGTTCGGGGCTGCCCGTCGTCGCGGTCGAGCCGATCGGCTATGACGACGTGGTGCGCAGCCTCGCCGCGGGCATGATACTCCCCGTCGACAACCCCGGCCCGACGATCTGCGACGCGCTCCAGACCCTCGCCATGTCGCCGCTGACATTCGGCATCCTGAGCAGCTACGGCGCGCGCGGTGTCGTGGTCAGCGACGACCAGGCGGCGGCCGCGGTCTCCTTCGCCTTCCGCGAACTGAAACTCGTCGTCGAACCCGGCGGCGCCGTGGCGCTGGCGGCGGCGCTGGAGGGGGTGGTCGACCTCCGGGGGAAGACGGCGCTGGTGATCTTGTCGGGCGGCAACGTCGGGCCGGAGGTGTTTGCGCGCTGCCTTGCGGGTAGAGCCTAGCCGCCCGGCGTCGCGAAGCGGTGGCCGGCGGCGGGCACGTCGTCCATCGGCGCCTCCGCCTCGCCGAACCACGCGGCGACGCGGGCCTTTGCCGCACCATCGAGGTGCAGCCCCAGCTTGGTGCGGCGCCACAGAACGTCGTCCGAGGTGGTCGCCCATTCGTGGTCGCGGAAATAGGTGAGCTCGGCCTCGAACACGCCGCCGAGGTTCTCGCCCAGCCCGGCGGTCAGCAGGGGCTCGGCGGCCGTGCCGAGCGTCTTGGCGAGGCGCTTGACGATCCTGGGGTCATAATCGGCGTGGGCGACGATCAGCTGGTCGAGCCAGCGCGCGAACGCCGCCTGGCCGGTCTCGCCCTTGTCGCGGGGGACGTCGCCGCCGGGCAGGGGGGCGGCGGCCGTCCAGATCTTCGTGGCTGGCGCGACGATCTTCATCACCGCTTCGGCGAGCACGCGGTAGGTGGTGATCTTGCCGCCGACGACGGTCATCGCGGCGACGCCGGGGTGCTCGACGAGGCGGTAATCGCGGCTGGTCTCGCGGTCGCCCTTGCCGGGTTCGAGGATCAGCGGGCGGACCCCGGCGAAGCGGTGGACGATGTCGTCGCGGCCTAGCGGATGCGTCAGATAGGCGTTGGCGGCGCCCAGCAGATAGTCGGTCTCGGCATCGGTGATCCCCGCAGCCTCGGGTGTGTCGACGTCGCGCTCGGTGGTGCCGACCAGCGAGAAGTCGCGCTCGTAGGGCAGCACGAAGACGATGCGGCCATCGGGCTGCTGCAGCATGAAGGCGTCCTTGCCCAGATGGACGCGGCGCGTGACGAGGTGAGAGCCCTGCACCAGCTTGAGCGGCGGCGCGTCGTTGCGGCCCATGACCTTGCGCGCGACGCTCTCCGCCCAGGGGCCGGCGGCGTTGACGAGATATCTCGCGGTGAGTGTCTCGCCGCTGTCGAGGTCGACGTGCCACACGTCGCCGTCGTGATGCGCGGCGGTGACCCGCGTCCTTGTCCGGACAAGTGCCCCCTTGTCGGCGGCGTCGCGGACGTTGGCGACGACGAGGCGCGCATCGTCGATCCAGCCGTCCCAGTAGCGATAAGCGCGGCGGTACTTCGCCTGCAGCGCGCGACCGGCACGCTCGCCGCGCAGGTCGATGCGCGCCGACCCCGGCACGACGCGGCGCTTCGCCAGCCGGTCGTAAAGGAACAGCCCGGCGCGCAGCATCCACTCGGGCCGCCCGGGCACGACGGGCAGCACGAAGCCCTGCGGCCAGCTGATGTGCGGTGCAATGTCGAGGATCACCTCGCGCTCGGCCAGCGCCTTGCGGACCAGCCCGAAGGCGTAGAATTCGAGGTAGCGGAGGCCGCCGTGGATCAGCTTGGTCGATGCGCTCGACGTCGCGCCCGCCAGGTCACCCGCCTCGACCAGCGCCACCGACAGCCCGCGCCCCGCGGCGTCGCGGGCAATGCCGGCGCCGTTGATGCCGCCGCCGATGATGAGGAGGTCGTGGATCACCGCCGCTTAACTACGAGCGCCGCGCTTGTTAGGGAAGGCGGATGAACGACCTGATCCTCGTCCTCGACGAAGGCACGACCTCGACCCGCGCGCTGGCGTTCGACCTGGCGGGCAATATCGTCGCGCAAGCCGCGCGGCCGCTCACGCAGCACTTCCCGCGGCCCGGTTGGGTCGAGCACGACGCCGCCGAGATCTGGGACCATAGCCTGGCGTGCCTGCGCGATGTCGCTGCTGAGGTCGGGGAAGGCCGCATCGCCTGCCTCGGCCTGACCAATCAGCGCGAGACAGTGGTGTTCTGGGATGCCGCGACCGGCGAACCGCTTGCCCCGGCGATCGTCTGGCAGGACCGGCGGACGGCCGACGCCTGCGGGCAATTGCGCGACGGCGGGCACGAGGCGGTCGTGCAGGCGACGACCGGCCTGCTGCTCGACCCCTATTTCTCGGGCACCAAGATCGCCTGGGCGCTGGCCGAATGGCCTGCCGTCAAGGCGGCGGCGGAGGCTGGGACACTGCGGCTCGGCACGATCGATTCGTACCTGCTGTTCCGCCTGACCGAGGGGCGGGTGCACGCGACCGACGCGACCAACGCCTCGCGCACGCTGCTGATGAACTTGGGCACCTGCGCGTGGGACGACGCGATGCTCGAACTTCTCGGGGTGCCGCGCGGACCGCTGCCCGCGATCACCGACTGCGCAGGCGCGCTCGGGACGACGACGCTGCTGGGCCACGAGATCGCGATCACCGGCAGCGCGGGCGACCAGCATGCCGCCGCCATCGGCCAGGCGTGCCTGTCCCCGGGACAAGTGAAGGCGACCTACGGCACTGGCTGCTTCGTCCTCGCCCACGCCGGGCCGGAGACACCGGTGTCGGCGCATCGCCTGCTCGCGACGCTGGCGTGGCGGCTGGACGGGGTCGCGTCCTACGCGCTGGAGGGCAGCATCTTCACCGCGGGCGCGGCGGTGCAGTGGCTGCGCGACGGTCTCGGCATCATCGGGGACAGCGCCGAGACCGAGGCGCTGGCGCGCAGCGTGCCCGACAGTAGCGGCGTGGTGTTCGTGCCGGCGCTCGCGGGCATGGGCGCGCCGCACTGGCGGCCCGACGTGCGCGGCCTGCTGACCGGCCTATCGGGCGGCACGACGCGTGCGCACGTCGCCCGCGCCGCGCTCGAGGCGATGGGGCACCAGACCGCCGACCTGCTCGCGGCGCTGGCGTCGGACGGCGTCGCGCCCGAACGGTTGCGCGTCGACGGCGGCATGGTGGCGAACGACTGGCTGTGCCAGGACCTCGCCGACACCACCGGACTGATCGTCGAGCGCCCGCGGGTCATCGAGACGACCGCGCTGGGTGCCGCAATGCTGGCAGGCGTCGGGGCGGGACTGTTCGCCTCACTCGACGAAGCCGCCGCAATGCGCCAGAGCGACCGCGTGTTCGAACCCGCCATCTCCCCCGAAGACCGTGCCGCTCGCCGCGCGCGCTGGGCCCGCGCCGTCGCACAGGCGCTGGCATGAGCGACCTGACCCAGGCCGCGATCACCGCGGCGATGTTTGCGGCTTTCGCGCTGATCGGCACTGGCGTGTGGATGCTTGTCAAGCACGTCGGGACGAAGCTCAAGGCCGGGCTGATGATCGCCGCCGGCGCGGTGACGATCTTCAACGTCTGGGTGAATACGCTCTAGAGCTTCGCCGCCGGCCGCGCCTGGGCGTAGCGGCCGACCAGCTCGCCCTTGGCGATGACCTTGCCCGCCATCGCGGCGATCACCGCCTCGCGCTCGGCACCGGGTGCGAGGCCCAGCGGTGCGCTGAGCGCGAAGACCTGGAAGTGATAGCGATGCGCCGGCTCGCCGACCTTCGGGCGCGGACCGAACCAGCCGGTGCCGCCGCGCGAGTTGCGGCCGTGGACGAAGCCCGTCTTGACCCGCATGTCGCCGGGCAGGCCGCCGGGTAGCGCGACCAGCGTCGCCGGGATGTCGTAGGCGATCCAGTGCGTCAGCGGCTTGGGCTTCGGCGCGTCGGGATCGTCGACGATGACGACATAGCTCTGCGTGTTGAGCGGCGCGCCCGACCAGCCGAGCTGGGGCGACGTGTCCTCGTAGTAGGCACTGTGCCGCGCCGGGATCAGCGCGTTGGCGGCGATGTCGGCGGAACGGACGGTGAGCTTGGCCGCCGTCGCCGTCTCGGGCCGTGCTATGGCGATCGCCGGACCCGCGAGGCGAGGTTCGTCGCGCTCGACAGCCACGCGCGCCCGCGCTGCGACGGGCGCGCCCGGGCTGCCGGAATAGCTGACCCGGTAGATCACGCCGTTCTTGTCGTCGCTGAACAGCAGCGCGCCGTCGGGCGCCATCGCGGTGCCGGCCAGCCGCCCGTACTGCGCGTGACCGTCGCCGGTCTTGCGGACGAAGCCCGTGACGAAGGGCTCGACCGCGGCCGCGGCGCCGTTCTCGAAGCGGATGCGCGTGATCTCATAGCCTGCCGGGCTGCTGCGATTCCACGAACCGCGCTGCGCGATGAAGGCGTCGCCCGCGTACGCCCCCGGGAACATCCGCCCGGTATTGAAGACCATCTGCATGCCCGCCGAGTGCGCGGTGTAGGTCACAACGGGACGCTTCGCGAGCGTGTCGAACTCGGGGACCTTGACCCCGGCATGCTCGTCGTCCTGCGGGTTGAAGCCGCCGTCGCCATAGATCAGCGGCCAGCCGTACATCTTGCCGCGCTCGATCTTGTTGACCTCCTCGCGCTGATGCTCGTCGCCCAGCCAGTCGATGCCCTGGTCCCAGCCCCACATTTCCGACGTCGCGGGGTGCCAGCCGAAGCCGATCGTATTGCGCAAGCCGCTCGCGAAGATCGTCCGCGACTTGCCGTCGAGGCTCGCGCGCACGATCGCCGCGTTCTCGTCGCTACTCTCCCGGCACGCGTCGCACGTCGATCCGATCGAGATGTACAGCATGTTGTCGGGGCCTACCGCGAGCGTGCGGTTCAGGTGCTGCCCAGCATCGGGCAAGTCCTCGATGATCCGCGTCAGTTCGGACAGCGTGCCGTCGGGACGCACCTGCGCGGTCCACACGTCGTGCGTGCCGACGATGTACATCACGTTGTTGTGGATCGTGATGCCGTGCAGCCCGCGGCGCTTGGCGACGATGGCGCGCGTGTCGGCCTTGCCGTCGCGATTGGTGTCCTTGAGCATGACGATGTCGCCCTCGGTGCGGCGGCTGAGGTACACCGTTCCGTCGGGCGCGACGGCGAGCATGCGCGCATTGCCGAGATCCTGCGCGAACACGTCGACCTTGAAGCCCTGCGGGACCTTCAGCGACGCCGCGAAGTCTGGGCCCGGCTTCTCGGCGCGCGGCTCGTAGACCGCACCCGCTACGCGGACGTTGGCAGCCTCGGGATTGGGCAGACGCTGGCCCGAGGGCTCGACGCTGCGCTCGCCGATCTGGCCCGGCCCAGGCGCCTGCGCCGATGCGGCAGCAGCGAAGGCGAGGGCAGAGCCCAGCAACAGGCGATGGGCGAAGGTCATGCGTAAGCTCCCGGAGACTGCAGGCTGAACGCCGCCGTTCACGTTCCGGGTCCCTCGGCGCGGCGCGGTGTCGCTTGGCACGGCCCCGGCCGGCTGCTAGCTTTTGCTCCGCACGACCGGGAACCGGCGGCGGCAGGGGAGTGGGCGATGGGCTGGCGAGCGTCGACGAGTATCCTGGCACTGGCAGGCGCTGCGTGGATCGGGCTGGGCGGCGCCGCCCCCCAGCGCGCCGCGGTGACCAGCGAGCGCCTGCTCGGCGCGGCGGCGGAGCCCGGCAACTGGCTGACGCACGGCGGCACCTATCTCGAGCAGCGCTTCTCGACGCTCGACCAGATCAACGCGGGGAATGTCGGCAAGCTGGGGCTGGCGTGGTCGTACGACCTCGACACCAATCGCGGGCAGGAGGCGACGCCGCTCGTCATCGACGGGGTGATGTACACCACGACCGCCTGGTCGAAGGTCGCCGCGCTCGATGCCGCGACGGGCAAGCCGCTGTGGACCTTCGACCCCAAGGTCCCCGGCGAGCGCGGCTTTTCGGCGTGCTGCGACGTCGTCAACCGCGGCCTCGCGGCGTATCGCGGGCGGCTTTACCTCGGCACGCTCGACGGGCGGCTGATCGCGCTCGATGCCGCGACGGGGAAGGTCGTGTGGTCGGTGGTCACCGTCGACCAGTCGAAGCCGTACACGATCACCGGCGCGCCGCGGATCGTGAAGGGGCGGGTCGTCATCGGCAACGGCGGCGCCGAGTATGGCGTGCGCGGCTATGTCAGCGCGTACGACGCGATGACGGGCAAGATGGCTTGGCGCTTCTACACCGTGCCCGGCGATCCGGCGAAGGGGCCGGACGGCGCGGCGTCGGATTCGATCCTCGCGACCGCGAGCGCCACGTGGTTCGGCAAATACTGGCGGGCGGGCGGCGGCGGGACGGTGTGGGACGCGATCGTCTACGATCCCGAACTCGACCAGCTGTACATCGGCGTCGGCAACGGCTCGCCCTGGAACCAGCAGGTCCGCAGCGAAGGCAAGGGCGACAATCTGTTCCTGTCTTCGGTCGTCGCGCTCGACCCCGATACAGGCGCGTACAAGTGGCATTACCAGGGGACGCCGGGCGAGACGTGGGATTTCACCCAGACCCAGCCGATCATCCTCGCCGACCTGACGATCGACGGCGTCAAGCGCAAGGCACTGATGCAGGCGCCGAAGAACGGGTTCTTCTACGTCGTCGACCGGACGAGCGGAAAGCTGATCTCCGCGAAGAACTTCGTCGCGCAGACCTGGGCGACGGGGGTCGACCTGAAGACCGGGCGCCCGATCGAGGTCGAGGGGGCGCGCTTCCAGAAGGCCGGCACGATGATGGCGCCGTCGGCGCTCGGCGCGCACAACTGGCACCCGATGGCCTATTCGCCGCAGACCGGCCTCGTCTACCTGCCCGCGCAGGACGTGCCTTATTACTACGAGACCGCGACCGGTTATAAGTATCGCGCCGGCGCATGGAACATCGCCGTCGACGCCTACAAGAACGCGCCGCCCAACGACCGCGCGCAGACCAAGGCGATCCGCTCCATGCTCAAGGGGCAGCTGATCGCCTGGGACCCCGTCGCGCAGCGCGAGGTGTGGCGTGCGCAGTATGACGGCCCGTGGAACGGCGGCGCGCTCGCGACGGCGGGCAACCTCGTCTTCCAGGGAACGGGGCGCGGCACCTTCCAGGCGTTCGACGCCGCCAAGGGCAGTAAGCTGTGGGAGTTCCCCGCGCAGACCGGCGTGATCGCCGGGCCGGTGACCTACACGGTCAAGGGCGTCCAGTACGTCGCGGTCATGGCGGGCTATGGCGGCGCCTATCCGATCAGCAGCGGCTTCGACGAGGTCCGCCCCGCGCAGAACGGCCGCGTGCTGGTGTTCAAGGTGGGTGGCACCGCCAAGCTTCCGCCCCCGCCGCCGCTCGACCTGCCGCCGCCCAACCCGCCGACGGAGACGTTCACCGCGGTCCAGCTGACGCATGGCGGCGAGGTGTTCGAGGGCAATTGCGGCGTCTGCCACGGCGGCGGCGCGCGCTCGTCGGGCGTGCTGCCCGACCTGCGACGCTCGGGGGCGCTGGCGGACCCGGCGATGTGGCAGACCATCGTCCACGACGGCGCGCTGAAGGACCGCGGCATGATCGGCTTCGGCAAGTATCTGACGAAGGACGATATCGAGGCGGTGCGCGGCTATGTCGGCGTGCAGGCGAAGTATCTGGCGAGCGAGGAGGCGGGCGCGAAGGGCGGGCGCTGACGCTGGCGCGGCCCTCGCCCTCGCGCTAGGCCCGCGCGATGATACGGCTGACCCCTCGCAGACGCGGCTGGCGCGGCTGGCTCTACGCGACCCATTTGTGGGTCGGCATCGTCGTTGCGGTCCAGCTGCTGCTGTGGACCGCCAGCGGCCTGCTGATGACCGCAAACCCGATCGAGACGGTGCGCGGCGAGCATCTGCGCCGCACGCTCGCGCCCGTCGACCTGCGCGGCGTCGGGGCGGTCGTGTCGCCCGCTGAAGCGATGACCGGGCGCACCGACGCGCTCGAACTGACGACCGTGCTCGGCCGTCCGGTGTGGCGCGTCACTGAAGGCAAGGCGAAGTGGCTGGTCGATGCTCGGACTGGCAAGCACTGGACGTTGACTGCCGCCGACGCCGTGGCGGTGGTGCGCGCCGCGACAGTGCTGAGCGGCGAGCCGGTGGTGACGCGCGTGCCCGACCCGCCGCCGCTCGAACTGCGCCGTCCCGGCGGGGCATGGCGCATCGACTGGCCCAACGGGACGCACGTCTATGTCGGGACTGCGGGCGACATCCTCGCGCTGCGCACGAACACGTGGCGGTGGCACGACCTCGCGTGGGGGCTGCACATCCTCGATCCCGTTGAGCGGGAGGACACGCACCATCCGGTGCTGATCGCAAGCGCCGTGCTGTCGCTGATCTCGGTGATCAGCGGGATCGTGTTGATCGTCGTCTACTTCCGGCGTCGGCGCGCCTAGCGCGAGGCGCGGACCGATCCGCCGACGAGGCGCACGACGAGGCCGCTCAGCCCGGCATGGTTGGCGACATGGTACGCCGAGGTCGACGGCAGGCCCGCCGCGAGGCGCCGGTGCGCCTCACCGAGCGCGTGGTACGGCACGCCGGGAAGCAGGTGGTGCAGCGCGTGATAACGCAGGCCCACGGGCGCCCAGAGTGCGGGCAGCAGGCCCGGCGGGGGCACGTTGACCGTGTCGAGATACTGGGCGGTGACGCTGATCGGGTCGCCGTCGTTCTCCCACAGATGTGCGACGAGGGTGCGGACCTGGTTGAGCACCGCGACGCCCGACGCGACGATCAGCAGGATTGCGAACGACCGGAGCGGGATGACACCGGTGGCGACCATCGTCAGCAGCGCGATCGCCCAGACACTGGCGAGGCTTTCCCAGACCAGCCAGTCGCGCGCCACCGCACCCTCGGGCGCCTTGCGGCGGAAGGCGGGGTTGATGCTCAGCGCCGAATAGCGCTCGACGACGAGCCGGCGGAAACCGGGGATGACGAACGACAGCGGCGCGATGACGCCGAAGCGCAGCAGCAGCACGATCGGCGCGATCGCCGACACGCCGAGAAACACCAGCAAAGTCGCGGGCTTCATCAGTGCCAGCGGCAGATACTCGGGGTCGTCGGCGGTGCCATAGCGCGTGCGCGCGTGGTGGAGGTTGTGGACGCCCTCGTACAGGAACGACGGCACGAGCAGCGGCACGCCGAGCAGCAGGTTCCAGCCCGTGCGGAAACCCGCGACCGCGTTGGGCTTGAGATGCGTCAGCTCGTGGATGAAGCTGCCCGCGCGGTAGAGTGCGAGGATCGCGACGATGCTCGCGGCGACGGTCAGCCACCAAGGGCCAGCGACGATCGCCAATGCGAGCGCGCCATAGCCGAGCACGGCGGACGCGAGCAGGTCGCCCCAGAAGATCGCGGCGTTCGGACTGTTGAGGTCGCGCGTCAGCCGCGCCGCCTCGCGGATCATCGCGGCGTCGTCGGACGACACGCGCGGGGCGGGGGCGGGTGCCGTGAATTCGGCCCGCTCAGCGGTCAGGACGGCTGTGTTCATGGAGCCCATATAGGGCACGCACGCGGATTCGTCATCAGGCGCGCGGGTCGCATGCCGCCGCCGAACGCGATAAGGCGGAAATCATGCCCCTCACCACCGCCCTCACTATCGAAGCCGCCCGCCCGCTGCTCGCCGGTCTCGACTATGCCGGCGTCGCGGTCTTCGCGGCGTCGGGGGCGCTCGCGGCGGCGCGGGCCAAGCATACGATCGTCACCTTCGCCTTCTTCGCCGCGGTCACCGGGGTCGGCGGCGGCACGCTGCGCGACCTGCTGATCGGCGCGCCGGTGTTCTGGGTGTACCGCTCGGACTATCTCGGCGTGTGCATGATCGCGGCGGGCGCTGTCTGGCTGCTGCGCGGCGACCGGTTCCGCGAGGATGCGCTGCTGTGGCTCGATGCCGTCGGCCTTGCGGCGTATGCGGTAATCGGCGCGGCCAAGGCGCTCAGCTACGGCGTGCCGCCATTGGCAGCGGTGGCGATGGGCGTACTGACCGCGAGCTTCGGCGGCATCGTCCGCGACGTGCTGGCGGGTCAGCCGTCGGTGCTGCTGCGCCGCGAGATCTATGTCTCGGCGGCCGCGCTGGCAGCGGTGGTGTTCGTCGGGCTCGACCTGGCGGGTGCCGGGGTGGAGGTTGCAGGGCTGGTCGGCGCGGCGGCGGGCTTTGCGCTACGGGCGGTCGCGCTCCGGTGGAACGTCGCGCTGCCAGGGTATCGGGACTAGCGCCCCAGCAACGTCCCCGCCAGCTTCGCCATCCACCCCGTACCGGCCGCGACCGCCACCGGGCGCGGTGCCGACAGGCTGGAGCACGACAGGCAGTGCGCCTGGATCGTCGGGCCGCGGGCGACCGCCTGGGCTTCGCCGAACGCCGCGAACAGGCGCAGGCGCGACAAAGCGGCGGCACGCGCGAACGGGTCGCGCGCGGTGCTTTCGGCGTCGTCACCCTCTTCGACGCCCAGCGCGCTGGCGAGCAGCTGGCCGAGCAGCGGCGGAGCCTTCTCGACGTCGATGGTGCGCGTATCGGCAGGCAGGCTCGCCCGCTTCGCCGCAGCTGCAATCGCAACGTCGAGGCCGCCGAGCTTGTCGACCAAGCCGATCTGCTTGGCGGTCGTGCCCGCCCAGACACGGCCCTGACCGATCTCGTCGACCCGCGCCGCGGGCAGCTTGCGCGCACCCGCGACGAGGCCCGTGAAGCGGCGATAGATGTCCTCGACCGACGCCTGCAGGATGGCGCGCGTCTCGGGGGTCAGGCCGCGCAGCACGTCGGGGTCGCCCGAATAGGGGGTCGACTTGACGCCGTCGGTGCCGACGCCGAGGTCCTTCAGCGCGCGGTTGAAGGTCGGGATGATCGCGAACACGCCGATCGATCCGGTGATCGTCGAGGGCTGGGCGACGATCTCGTCGGCTGCCGTCGCGACCCAATAGCCGCCGCTCGCCGCGACGGGTCCGAACGATGCGACGACGGGCACGCCGCGACCGCGCGCCTCGCTCAACGCCTCGCGGATATGCTCCGACGCCAGCACCGACCCGCCGGGCGAATCGATGCGCACGACAAGCGCCTTGATGTCGGGGTTGGCGAGCGCGATGTCGATCTGCTCGGCGATCGTGTCGCCGCCCGCCTGGCCGTTGGGCGCCTCGCCGTCGACGATAGTGCCCGCGACATAGACGATGCCGATCGCGTCCCCGCTGCCGGTCGTCTTGGTCGCGGCGCGGTAGCGGTTCAGCTTGATGCCGTTGAACGAGCCGGGGCGCCCGTCGCTGCCCTCGCCGACGGTCTTTGCGATCATCCGGCCGAACTCCGCGCGGTTGCCGATCCTGTCGATCAGGCCGGCCTTTTGCGCAGTCGCGGCGAAATCGCCTTTCGAGGCTGCAACGCGCGCCGGCAGGTTCGCGAGGAACGCATCGACGTTGGCGCCCTTGCGCGCTGCTGCGACATCGGCGGCATAGCTGTCCCAGATCGTGTCGACGAGGATCTGCTCGACCTTCTCGGCCTCGGGCGAGGCGTCGGCGCGGGTGAACGGCTCGACCGCCGACTTGTAGGTGCCGACCTTGAAGACCTCGACATCGATGTCGAGCTTGTCGAGCGCCGCCTTGAAATACAGGTTGGGGCCGCCGGGGCCGCTGAGCAGCACGCCGCCCAATGGGTTGACCCATGCCTGCGACGCCTGGCTCGCGAGGTAGTAGCCGTCGTCGGTATAGGCGGTGGCATAGGCATAGACGGGCTTGCCCGCCGCCTTGAAGGCGCGCAGCGCCGCGCCGATCGACTGGAGATTGGCTTGGCCCGCCCCGAGGAAGGTGTCGAGATCGAGCACCGCGAGCTTGATGCGGCTGTCGGTGCGCGCGCTGTCGAGCGCGGCGATGACGTCGCGGACCTGGATTTCGGGCGGCGTGTCGGCGCCGCTGAAGAAGGTGAAGGCCGTGCCCGGCGTCGCCTGCTCGACGACCGAGCCGTCGAGGTCGAGCACCAGTGCCGCGCCCGACGGCACGCTGAGCGGTGCGCGCGCATTGAGCGCCGCCCATAGAGCGACGAAGAACAGCAGAAGCAGCAGCAGGACGAGCAGGTCCTTGATGCCGACCAGCACCTTCCAGGTGCCGCGCACGAAACTCATCGGTCACCCTCGGGTCAGATTGCCGTATGACCGATATAGAACAGCTGCGGCCCGACGCAACCGGCGTGGCGTCGGGCCGCAGCGTGTCGTCAGGCGGTGACGGTCTTGAGCGTCCGCCGCCGCATCGCGCTGCCGACCAGGCCGAAGCCGGTGATCATCATCGCCCAAGTGCCGGGTTCGGGGACGAAGGCCAGGGTCTCGATCGATTCGAAGCCGATGGCCCCCAGGCTGTGCGTGGCCAGCATGGTCCGCGTCTGCGGCAGCTGGGTCTTGTCGACCTTGGCATAGATCGCCGCGAGCGCCGCGAAATCGATGGCGTTCGGCGCGGTGTTGGCGAGCCTGTAGCCCGGCAGCAGGCCGGTCGGATCGTTGGTCACGTCCATGCAGCTGCCGGTGTTGGAATTGGTGCGGATGTCGTTGGTGTGCGCGAGGCCGAGCGCATGGCCGGCCTCGTGGCAGGCAGTCTGCGCGCGCCAAGCGGCGGTGTTGTACTGCGGCTGCGAGAAATAATAGTCGTTCAGCTTGATCGTCACCTGGTTGATGAAGCCGCCGCCCAGCCAGACGCTGGTGTAGCCCAGCCAGCCCGTCGCGCCGTAGTTGCCGCTGCAAACCTGGACCGTGCCGTACTTCGGGCCGCACGCCGCGCCGGTGGTGCTGCCGGCGGTGGGGATGAAGTCGATGTTGGCGACCGCGCTCCACTGCTGCGCGGCGGTCGCGATGTACGGATCCCAGGCGGCCGAGACGTTGTCGCCGAACTTGATCGAGAGCGTGCTGGTGCGCGCCCATTTGTAACCGTTCCATGATTGTGCCGGCAACGCGACCGCAGGCACTGCCACCGCTATCGCCGCCACCCCCAACAAGACCCGCCCGTAACGTGCAAAGCGCTGACCCATCACTTTACTCCACTCTCGCAGCCGCCCGGCACCTGCCGGTCAACTCCCCCCCGGGAGACGGTCTCGCTTGCTTGGTGTTAACGACGATAAGTTAAGCGTCGATGATGGATCGACGGAGAGTGCGCTTTCGCAGGTGAAGCGACGATAGGTTTATACGCGGCCCCGCAACGGCTTAAGCGACAGTGAAATGACGAGGGGAGGGCCCGAAACGAAAACGGCCGCCGCCCGGTGGGGCGACGGCCGTTAACCGAATTAGCGAAAGCTAATTAGGCGGTGACGGTCGGGAGCGACTTGCGACGGCGCATCGCGGTGCCGACCATGCCGAAGCCGCCGATCATCAGTGCCCAGGTCGCAGGCTCGGGAACGACCGGCAGGCCGCCACCGGCGAACTGGTCGGCGCTGAAGCTGCCGGTGATGGTGCCGGCGAAGCTGCCCACGCCACCGTCGAAGCTGCCGGCCGAGACGGTCGGGTTGATGCCGGTGATCGCGAACGCCAGGTCACGCGCGGTCGACTGCGAGAAGTCGAGGAAGTCCGACGTGAAGGTCACGAAGGCCGGCGGCTGCGCAACGCCGTAGTTGGCGGTGGTGCCGTCGATCTGCGCCGTCACGGCGCTGCCCGAGAAGGTGCCGGTCAGGAAGTTGGTGCCTGTCGCGCCGCCGAACGTCACTGCCGACGCCGAGGTGAAGCTGAAGCTGCCGCCGATGACCGGGGCGAAGCCGATGCCGCTCGTAACGCTGCCGCCAGCCGTGGTGGCGAGTAGGTTGAAGATCGCGTCGAAATCAGTGGGCGTGCCGCCGACTGCGTCGAGGAAACGGAAGGTAACCGGCTGGGCGGTGCTGCTCAGCGTGCCGGCACCGTTGGCGGCACCGGTGAACTCGACGCTCGGAAACAACGACGTGGCAGTGAACGTCGCGAAGGTCGTGACGGCGGCGGCCGGCGCGGCAACCGCAAAACCCGCAGCGAGCGCGAGGGTCGAAAGCAATTTCATGGGGGATACTCCAAACAACGAACAAATCCAAAGAACCTCGCCGCACCCTGCGACAATCTTCCCGGGCTAGGCGCGATAACCCATTCTTAACCGACCTGTTCCCCCAAATATAAATTATTTTTTAACGATTACTGATTTGCGTTAATGGACATTGCTGCGTTGCACCAAATGCGCCATTTTTGCGCTTTCACGATGGAGGCTGTAGCGGTGCAACGACCCTGCGGAGAACCCGATCATGCCCGGCCTGCAACCGACTTACCCGCTCTACGTCGCCAATCGCGCCGAGCAACCGAACACTGACCTGGAGGTCACCGACAAGTTCACCGGCGAGGTCGCAACGCGCGTCGCGCTCGCTGACGCCGCCACCATCGACCGCGGCATCGCGGCGGCGGTCGCGGCCGCCCCGGCATGTGCGCGCATGGCGGCGTACGAGCGCCAGGCGGTGCTAGCGCACTGCGTGACACGCTTCACCGAGCGCAAGGACGAGCTCGCGCATGCACTTTGCATCGAGGCGGGCAAGCCGATCAACGATTCGCGCGGCGAAGTCGGCCGCCTGATCGACACGTTCCGGATTGCCGCTGAAGAAAGCGTGCGGATGACCGGGGAGGTTCAGCCGCTCGACATCAGCCCCCGCGCCAAGGGCTATATGGGAATGTGGAAGCGCGTGCCGATCGGGCCGTGCAGCTTCGTCTCGCCGTTCAATTTCCCGCTCAACCTTGCCGCGCACAAGATCGCCCCGGCGCTCGCGGTCGGCTGCCCGTTCGTCATGAAGCCCGCCAGCCGCACGCCGCTGGGTGCGATCATAATCGGCGAGGTGCTGGCCGAAACCGACCTGCCGCTCGGTGCCTTTTCGATCCTGCCGGCGCACCGCGACGGCGCCGACCTGTTCACCACCGATGACCGGCTGAAGCTGCTCAGTTTCACGGGCTCCCCCGACGTCGGCTGGGCGCTGAAGGCGAAGGCCGGCAAGAAGAAGGTCGTGCTCGAACTCGGCGGCAACGCGGCGGTGATCATCGACAAGGATGCCGATCTCGACGACGCCGCTGCGCGCACGGTCTTCGGTGCCTTCTACCAGTCGGGCCAGTCGTGCATCGGCGTCCAGCGCATCATCGTCCACGCGAGCGTCTACGACGCGTTCAAGGCGAAGCTCGTGGCGCTGACGGCGAAACTGATCGCGGGCAATCCGAGCAACGAGAAGACCTTCATCGGCCCGATGATCGACGTGAAGGAGGCCGCCCGCCTCGACGGCTGGATCCAGGGGGCGACCGCTGCCGGCGCGACTTTGCTCTGCGGGGGAACACGCGACGGCGCGATGCTCGAGGCGACGCTGCTGGAAGGCGTGCCGCGCTCGACCGACCTGTACCGCGAGGAGGCGTTCGGCCCGGTCGCCTTCTTCTCGAAGTTCGAGGATTTCGACGCGGCCCTCGACGAGGTCAACGATTCGAAGTTCGGCCTGCAGGCCGGCGTGTTCACCCGCGACCTGTTCAACATGATGAAGGCGTGGGACAAATTGGAGGTCGGCGGCGTCGTGATCAACGACGTGCCGAGCTACCGCGTCGACAACATGCCTTATGGCGGCGTCAAGGATTCAGGCCTTGGCCGCGAGGGCGTGCGCTTCGCGATGGAGGACATGACCGAGATCCGAAACCTCGTCATCCGCCGCCGCGACAGCGACCTGTCACCGCTTTAGCCAGAGCATTCCGCCATACGGGGTCGGCACCGCGCGGTAGCCGTTGGTCCGCGCCCAGTCGTTCAGGACCTCGTCGGGAATGATGCGGCGATTGACCCCCGACGCACCCTCGAACCCCGTCAGGATCGCGCCCGGCGGCCGGGCGTCAAGTTCGCGCGCCAGCGTGCGCCGCGACGTGACCTTGAAGGCGCCGAGTTCGGCGTCCGAGCGCAGGTCGCCCGAGCGCCAGACGTGCGTGCCGGTGGCGAAGCGCGGATCGAGCGGCACGCCGCTGTCGACCACATAGGTCGGCGAGAAGGTGACGATCGGCCCCGCCGCCTGCGCCCCGATCCAGTGCGCCTGGCTCGTGACGCACCACGCCGCCGGGCCGCGCCTGACCGCGTCGGCGACGCCGAGCCCCGCATAGACCGCGACCGCCGCGACACCCAGCGCCGCCATGATCCGCAGCGGCCAGCGCCCGAGGGGCATCGCGAGGCCGAGGGCAACGAACAGCGGTGGCAGTACGGGCAGGAAGTACTGGCGGTAGGTCGGGGTCGGGAGGATGGCGGCAACGACACCGGCGACGAGAAGGGTGATGACGAAGGCGCGGTATTTTTTACCGTCATCCCGACGAAGAAAGAGAAGAACGATCAGCGCGACCAGCGCCGGCCCTATCGCCAGCGCCACCCCCGTGTCGCGCAGCTTCGCCGCCAGCGACAGCCGGTCGCCGATGCCGTTGAGGTCGTACCAGATCTTCGCGCCCTCCGCGGCATAGCGGAAGACGCCGTATTCGAACGCTTGCGCGTACGCCGCCCAGGTCAGCGCGGTCGGCAGCAGGGCGATCACCCCGCCGATCCCCCATGCCAGCATGGGTGCCACCGACTGCGTGCGCACCGCCTGCCACAGCAGCCAGAAGCCGCCGAACGCCAGCGGCAGCCCGTACGAAATCTTGATGCTTGCGGCACACCCGAGCGCCAGCCCCGCGACCCCCCAGTCGAGCGTCCGCCCCCGCGCCGCCGCCCACAGCGCGACCGCCAGCAGCAACGCGGGCAGCGCGTCGTTGCGCGCCAAGCTCATGCCGAACAGGAAAGGCACGCAACTGCCGCACAGCGCGGTCGCGATCAGTGCGTGCCTTGGAGTCACCCCGGCCCGCCGCTGCGCTGCGTACACCAGCGCCAGCGTACCGAGCCCGGCAACTGCGCTGACCAGCCGCAGCGCGATGAAGCTCCACCCGTCCGCAAGCCACGCGACCGGCGCGAGCAGCCACGGCTGGACGGGCGTCTGCAGGTACATGAAGTCGCCGAAGGGCCGCAGCCCCCGCGACACCAGATTGGCGGCGGCGAGATACTGGTCCTCGTCGTGGTTAACCGGCGTGATCAGTGCGAGCGCGATCAGCAGCGCGGCGGCGACGGCCCAGGGCCAGCGCGGAGCGGGAAGGGCGGGGGTCACGCCCGCCGCAATACGTGCGCCAGCTTGCCGCGTGAAGGGCGGCGGAACCGCGTTCGAACCACTCCGTTCAGCGCACGCAATGGAAACCGCCGCAAACTGGGTCGCGCCGATCGCGACGACGCTCGCCGCGATCCTCGTCGCCGCCAATCTGGGGACGAAGATCACCGGCTGGGGCTTCGTCGTGTTCAGCGTCGGGTCGATCGGCTGGATCGTCATCGGCGCGGTGACCGACCAGCCGAACCTGCTGTGGCAGAACGTCTTCCTGCTGTTCGTCAACCTCGTCGGCGTGTGGCGCTGGCTCGGCATCCGCGCGCGCTACGAAAAGGGCGCCGACTCCGCGACCGCGACCAGCGCGCGCGTGTTCCGCCGCTCATGACGAGCGAAGCGACCGTCGCCGACGCCCCGCAGGCAACACTGATCGCCGTCGGCGCGATCCTTGAAAGTCCGGTCAAGGGCAAGGACGGCGAGACTCTGGGCAAGATCGCCGAGATCATGCTGACCGCGGGCCAAGGCGCGATCGCCTATGTCGTGCTGGCGCGCGGCGGCGTGCTCGGCGTCGGCGAGACGCTGCACGCGATCTCGTGGTGCGATTTCACCGTCGATCCCGAGGACGGCGCGCTTTCGCTGCCGCTGTCGGGCGCCGACCTCGACGCCCGCGGCGGGTTCGACAAGGACCATTGGCCCGCTAAACCGGTCGAGTGACCGATCCCCACCCCCTCATCCTGACTGCGCGCGCCGATCCGGCCAGCATGGCCAAGTTCGAGGCCCTGCGCCGGGCGCATTACCCCGCCGAGATCAACCGCGTGCCCGCGCACATCTCGCTGTTCCACCATCTTCCCGGCAGCGAACTCGAGGCGGTCGTCGACCGGCTGAAGTTCACCGCGCGCCACCATCCCGCCCCCGAGATCGAGGTCGCGGGCCTGCGCTCGCTCGGCAAGGGCGTCGCGCTGACGCTCCACTGCGAGGGACTGGCGGCGATCCGCGCCGAGCTCGCCGATGCCTGGGCGCCGCTGCTGATCCCGCAGGACCGGCAGGGCTGGCGCGGGCACGTGACCGTCCAGAACAAGGTCGACCCCGCGGTTGCTCGCGCCACGTTGGCGCTGCTGAGCGCGACCTTTCAGCCGTGGACGGCGCGCATCGTCGGCATCGACGTGTGGCGCTACCTCGACGGGCCGTGGGAGGCGGTGAAGACCGTCGCCTTGCGTTGAATGCGCACGCGCGGCTAAGCCCCACCCCATGAAACGACACACCGGACAGGACCGCAGCGTCACGCGCAACTGGCACCCCGCGACGCAGGCGGTGCGCGGCGGCACGGCGCGCAGCGAGTATGGCGAGACGTCGGAGGCGATCTTCCTCACCTCGGGCTATGCCTATGACAGCGCGGGCCAGGCGGCGGGGCGGTTCGCCGGCACCGAGACGGGCATGACCTATTCGCGGCTGCAGAACCCGACCGTGCAGATGCTCGAGGAGCGGCTGTGCCTGATGGAGGGTGCCGAGGCGGGCCGAGCCACCTGCACCGGCATGGCGGCGATGTCGGCGGCGCTGATGAGCCATTTGTCGGCGGGCGATCACCTCGTTGCAGGCCGCGCGCTGTTCGGGTCGTGCCGCGTCCTCGTCGATACCATCCTGCCCAAGTTCGGCATCGAGACGACGATCGTCGACGGACGCGATACCGAGGCCTGGGCACGCGCGCGGCGACCGAACACGAAGGCGTTCTTCCTCGAGACGCCGGCCAACCCGACGCTCGACGTCTGCGATATCGCGGCGATTTCGGACATCGGCCACGACGCCGGCGCGCTGGTGGTGATCGACAACGCCTTCGCCTCGCCGATCCTGCAGCAGCCGCTCAAGCTCGGCGCCGACGTCGTCTGCTATTCCGCCACCAAGCATATCGACGGGCAGGGGCGCGTGCTGGCGGGTGCGGTGCTCGGCTCGGCGCAGTGGATCAACGACATCTATCTCGCCTACACGCGCCACACCGGGCCGGTGCTGAGCGCCTTCAATGCGTGGCTGCTGCTCAAGTCCTTGGAGACGCTCGACCTGCGCGTCCGGCGCATGGTCGACAACGCGCATGCGGTCGCCAGCTTTCTAGAGGGTCGCGTGCCGGTGACGCTCTACCCCGGCCTGCCGAGCCACCCGCAGCACGACCTCGCGATGCGCCAGATGTCGGGCGGTGGCACGATCGTCACTTTGCACGTCGAGGACCGCGTGCAGGCGCACGCGCTGCTCGACGCGCTGGAGATCATCGACATCTGCAATAACCTCGGCGATTCGCGTTCGCTGATGACGCACTGCGCGTCGACGACGCACGCCAGCGTGTCGCCGACGGTGCGCGAGGAGATGGGGATCACCGAAGGGCTGCTGCGCCTGTCGGTCGGCCTCGAGGACCCGCGCGACCTGATCGCCGACTTGACCCAAGCGTTGAAGAGGGCCGGGCTATGATGTCGGCGTTCTTCCCGTACGCGCAGGTCACGGCGGACATCACCGTCCGCGTCGCACCGCGCTACCTGCCCGACCAGTCGGACCCCGACGACGGGCGGTACGCGTGGAGCTACCATGTCCGCATCGAGAATGGATCGACGCGCGACGTCCAGCTGATCTCCCGCCACTGGATCATCACCGACGCACGCGGCCACGTTGAGGAGGTCGAGGGCGAGGGCGTCGTCGGCGAACAGCCGCTGCTCGGCCCGGGCGAGAGCTTCGATTATGTCTCGGGCTGCCCGCTGCCGACGCCGTCGGGGACGATGCACGGCACCTACGCCTTCGCCGCCGACGGCGGGCTGTTCGCGGTCGCGATCCCGATGTTCTCGCTCGACATCCCGCACGAGCGCGGGGCGGTGCATTGAAGCGCACTCACCTCCCGCTCAACGCGTTGCGCGTCTTCGACGCCGCCGCGCGGCACCTGTCGTTCACCAAGGCCGCCGACGAGCTCGCGGTGACCCCCGCCGCGGTCGGCCAGCAGGTCCGTGCGCTCGAGGATACGCTCGGCGTCGTGCTGTTCCGCCGCCTGACGCGCAATCTGGAACTCACTCCCGAGGCCGAGCGCGCGTTGCCTGCCTTGCGCGCCGGTTTCATCCAGTTCGAGGAATCGGTCCGCATCCTGCAGGACGCGCAGGGGTCGAAGGTGCTGACCATCGCCGCCCCGCGCGACTTTACCGCCAAGTGGCTCGCCGCGCGGCTGGCGGACTATGCGCGGGCGCACCCCGACGTGCGCTTCGTGCTCGCGGCGCAGGACGGTCCGGTCGATTTCACCCAGGCCAATCTCGACCTCGCGATCGTCTTCGACGGCGAGCCACAGGAAGAGGGCATCCACGGGCGCACGCTGGCGACCGAGACCTTGGTGCTCGTCGGCGAGGGCCCGCGCATCGTCCACCCGCTCGACCCCGATGCCGACGGGCTGACGGTGGGCGACGCAGGCCTGGCGATCGACGCTGCAGCACTCGGCTTGGGCAGTGCGCTGGTTCCTGCGACTCTGGCGGCGGCCGACCTCGCTGCGGGGCGCGTCACTGCCGCAGGCGAACCGCAGCCCTGCGCCAAGTCCTACTGGCTGATCGCCCCCACGCCGCAGTGGCGTCAGGCGAAGGTGCGCGCGCTGGTCGAATTTCTGCTCGCCTGAAGGCTCACGCGTCGCTAACAGACGCGATGGATATCCGACTCGGCCTGACCTTCGACGACGTTCTGCTGGTGCCCTGCGAATCGGGGGTGCTGCCTTCCCAGGCCGACACCCGCACGCGCGTAACGCGGGAGATCGGCCTCAACATCCCGATGCTCAGCGCCGCGATGGACACAGTGACCGAGGCCGACATGGCGATCGTCATGGCGCAGGCCGGCGGCATCGGCGTCCTCCACCGCAACCTGACGATTGACGAGCAGGCGACTGCGGTCCGCCAGGTCAAGCGCTTCGAGAGCGGCATGGTCGTCAACCCCGTCACCATGGCGGTTGGCGGCACGCTGGGCGACGCGCTCGACCTGATGCGCCGGCACCGGATCTCGTCGATCCCGGTCATCGACGCTGCGGGCCGGCTGGCGGGTATTGTCACCCACCGCGACGTGCGCTTCGCCGAGAACCCGCTGCAGCCGATTTCCGAGCTGATGACCTCGACCGACCTCGCGACCGTCAAGCCCGGCGTCAGCCAGGACGAGGCGCGCCGCCTGCTCCATGCCCGCCGCATCGAGAAATTGCTGGTCGTCGACAACGATAACCGCTGCATCGGCCTGATCACGGTCAAGGACATCGAGCGCGCGGTGACCTTCCCCGACGCGACCAAGGACGCCGCCGGCCGGCTCCGGGTGGCCGCCGCGACGACCGTGGGCGATGCAGGTTTCGAGCGTACCGAGGCGCTGCTCGACGCCGAGTGCGACCTGATCGTCGTCGACACCGCGCACGGCCATTCGCTGCGCGTCGCCGAGGCCGTGGCGCGCATCAAGCGCCTGTCGAACTCGGCGCAGGTCATCGCCGGCAACGTCGCCACCGCCGACGCGGCGCGCGCGCTGATCGACGCCGGCGCCGACGGCATCAAGGTCGGCATCGGGCCGGGGTCGATCTGCACGACGCGCATCGTCGCAGGGGTAGGCGTGCCGCAGCTGACCGCGATCTTCGACACCGCGAAGGCCGCGGGCGACGTGCCCGTCATCGCCGACGGCGGCTTGCGCACCAGCGGCGACATCGCCAAGGCGCTCGCGGCGGGCGCGAGCGCGGTGATGATCGGCTCGCTGCTCGCCGGCACCAGCGAGGCGCCCGGCGAGACCTTCCTGTGGCAGGGTCGGACGTACAAGAGCTACCGCGGCATGGGCTCGGTCGGCGCGATGGCGCGCGGCTCGGCCGACCGCTATTTCCAGCAGGACATCAAGGATCAGCTGAAGCTGGTGCCCGAGGGCATCGAGGGGCAGGTGCCGTTCAAAGGTCCGGCGAAGGACGTGCTGCACCAGCTGGTCGGCGGGGTGAAGGCGGCGATGGGCTATTCGGGCGCCGAGGACCTCGCGGCGTTCCGCGAGCGCGCCGACTTCATCCGCATCACCAATGCGGGGCTTCGCGAGAGCCATGTCCACGACGTGACGATCACCCGCGAAGCGCCGAATTATCCGGCGGGGTGAGTATTTGAAGTTGTCATTCCGGCGAAGGCCGGAACTCACTTTGCCACCAGCGGAGCCTCCGCCTCGTACCACGATGGGTTCCGGCGTGCGCCGGAATGACAAGGTAGATATAGAATGACCCCCTCCGCCCGCGTGCAGGCCGCGATCGACTGCCTCGACGCCATCGTCCACGCCGCGCGCGAGGGCGGGGCCGCCGCCGACACGCTGATCGCGCGCTATTTCCAGACGCGCCGCTATGCCGGGTCGAAGGACCGGCGCGCGGTGCGCGAGCTGATCTACGCCGTCATCCGCAGCATCGGCGAGCGCCCCGCCACGGGCCGCAGCGCGATGCTCGCCCACGCCCGCGCGCATGACCCCGCGCTGCTCGACCTGTTCGAGGGCGGCACGCACGGCCCGGCGCCCCACGTCGAGGGCGAGCCCGAAGCCCGCCCCGGCCCCGCGCCGGCGTGGCTGATCGAGCGGCTTCGGAGGCGCTTCGGCGCCGACACCGACGCGCAGCTGGCCGCGCTCCTCGACCGCGCCCCGCTCGACCTGCGCGTCAACACGCTCAAGACGACGCGGGACGCCATCGAGATCGACGCCGACCCGGTGCCGCTCATCGACACCGCGCTGCGCGTCCGCGGCGACCTGAACGTCGAGACGCTGCCCGCCTTTCACGACGGCCTCATCGAGGTCCAGGACGCCGGCAGCCAGTTCGCCGCCGCGGCGTGCGAAGCGAAGCCCGGCGAGACCGTTCTCGACCTGTGCGCCGGCGCCGGCGGCAAGACGCTCGCGCTCGCCGCGACGATGGGGGGGGAGGGCCGGCTGATCGCCGCCGATACAGACCGCGCGCGCCTGCGCCAGCTTGAACCGCGCGCTGTCCGCGCCGGGGCCGAGATCGAGACGCGCCTGCTCAACCCGGGCAAGGAGATGGCGGCGCTCGGCGATCTGCAGGGTGCGTGCGACCTCGTTCTCGTCGATGCGCCATGCTCGGGGACGGGCACATGGCGGCGCAATCCGGAGGCGCGGTGGCGGCTGACGCCGGACCGGCTGGCGCGCTTCGTCGCGGAGCAGGGGCGGCTGCTCAAGCTCGCGGCAGGCCTCGTCAAGCCCGGCGGGCGGATCGTCTATGTCGTCTGCTCGCTGCTGCCCGAGGAGGGCGAAGGGGTCGTCGCCGATTTCCTGGCGCAGACCGCCGACGTCAACCCCTTGCCCTTACGCAACCCATTGGGGGGTGCGCCCGTATCTAAAGTCGTACTGACGCCGGGGACACAGGGGTGCGACGGATTTTTTCTAGGGGGGCTGATACGCATCTGTTAGCATCGCCGCGGGGCGAGGGAGACGACATGCGCAAGTCCTGGGCGATACCGTTGTTTTTGCTGGTTGCGGGTACCGCGTCGACCGTCGCGGTCGGGGCCGCGGGCGGTGACGATGCGATCAACCCGCAGTCGCTGCGCCTGCAGGCGATCGGCGACGCCGCGCTCGCCAAGCAGCAGCCGGCCGCTGCCATCGACGCTTACGAAGCCGCTGCCGCGGTCGATCCGCGCAATGGGCGCGCCTTCATCGGCATCGCCCACGCTTATGAGGCACAGGGCCTGCCCGGCAAGGCGGTGCGCTTCTACCGCGAGGCACTGGCGCTCGATCCGAACAATCTCGCGGCGCTCGAGGGGCAGGGCAAGGCGCTCGTCGCGCGCGGTGCGCGGGCGCGGGCAAACCTGAACCTCGTCCGCATCAAGACGCTGTGCAAGACCGATTGCGCAGCGGCCAAGCGGCTAGAGGTCGCGCTCGCCGCACCCGTGGTTGCGCCGGTGGCGAGTGCCGAGGCGGCGAAGCCGGCGGTGGTCAAGAACTGATCTTCGCGGGCGAGGGCCGATGCCCCGCCTCATCCTGTTCAACAAGCCCTGGGGCGTTCTCCCCCAGTTCACCGACGGCGCGGCGCGCGCCACACTGTCGGACTATATCGACGTGCCCGGCGTCTACCCCGCCGGCCGCCTCGACCGCGACAGCGAGGGGCTGTTGATCCTCACCGACGACGGCCGCCTACAGGCGCGCATCGCCGACCCGCGTTTCAAGCTGCCGAAGACTTACCTCGTGCAGGTCGAGGGCATTCCCGACGACAGCGTCCTCTCCGCCCTGCGCAAGGGCGTCATACTGAACGACGGCCCGACGCTGCCCGCCGAGGCCGAGGCCATCGCACCCCCCGACCTGTGGCCGCGCGACCCGCCGATTCGCGTGCGCCAGACAATCCCGGACACCTGGCTCCGCCTGACCCTCCGCGAGGGACGCAATCGCCAGGTCCGCCGCATGACCGCCGCCGTCGGCCACCCGACGCTGCGCCTCGTCCGCTGGAGCGTGGGCGACTGGGCGGTCGCGGGACTTGCTCCGGGGGCGTGGCGGGAGGTGGAGCGGTAGAAGTCATTGCTCACACGAAGGCACGAAGGCACGAAGAAGAAAGAGAAAAGGTAGGGCGCGGAGGGACGGCGCCGGTCATCTGATCCGCGTATCGGCCGTCCTTTCGGTGCCTTGCTTCTTCGTGCCTTCGTGCCTTCGTGTGAGCAATTCTTCCTTCTTCAGCTCGCACCGGAGCGCGGCACCCGCTTGCCCTTGGTCCGGCTGGTCAAATGATACGCCCCGCAGCGGTCGCACCGATAAGGCCTGAGCGGCACCGCCGCGTCCCGCGCCACCGCAAGCGCCGCCGCCTCGCTCGCGTGCCGCACTTTGCGCGCGCAGACGCTTGCCCGCGTGCGCTTCACGCGTCGACCAGGCTGCCCTGCGCGACCAGCGCCGCGATGAGCTCGCGCGTGGCGAACGAAGGTGCGCCGACGACGCCCGCGCAAAGCGCTTCTGCGTACCCGACCATGTCGCCGGTGCAGTCGAAGCAGGCGCCGTCGGCGAACAGCAGGACGCCCTCGCTGCGGCGCACGAAGGCGAAGCGGCTCGCCGGGTTGCGGCGCAGGCCCGTTCCCTCGGGGACAACTTCGGGCGCATCGTCGTACTTGCGCTCCGTGACGTAGCGCCCGAACCAGCGCGCGAAGACCGCGGGGTCCTTCATCGTGCTCGTCACCATGGCGTGCAGGCGCGCGACCGCATCGGGCGCGATCTCGCCGGGGTTCGCCTGGGGGCTCAGGCCGGGGTCGGCGTAGCGGTCGTCGTCGGCGAGGCCCGCGATAAGGTCGTCGGCCCAGTGGCCGATCAGATCGGCGCGCGACGGGGCGCGAAAGCCGATCGAATAGGTCATGCAGTCGTCGCCGACCGCGACGCCGTGGTGCGCGATGCCGGGCGGAATATAAAGCATGTCGCCGGGCTCGAGCACCCATTCCTCGGTCGCCTGGAAGTCCGCCAGCAACCGCAGATCGTCGTGCGGCTGGAGCGGCGTCGCGGCGTCGCACATCCCTCCGATCTGCCAGCGCCGCCGCCCCAGCCCCTGCACGAGGAACACGTCGTACTGGTCGTAGTGCGGCCCGACACCGCCGCCGTCGCTGGCGTAGCTGACCATCACGTCGTCGATGCGCCAGTCGGGGATGAAGCGGAACGCCTCCCGCAAGGCGGCGACGTCGGGGTCGTAGGTGTCGACCGCCTGCACCAGCAGCGTCCACGGTTTCTTGCCGGCCTTGGCGAAACGCTTTTCCGCGAACGGCCCCTGTTCGAGCACATAGCCCTTGCGCTTCGTCGTCACGATCCGCGCCTCGACCCCGTCCTCGCACGCCAGCCCCGCCAGCTCGTCGGGTTCGAGCGGGTTCGCCCATGCGGCCCAGGGGTTGCGGATCAGCAGCGGGCGCCGCTGCCAAGTGTCGCGGAGGAAGGCGGGCGCGTCGAAGTTGGTGAGGTGCATCCGGGTCACATAGCCTTCGATCAGGCTGCGGCCCACCCATCCCGCAACTCCCGCTTCAACACCTTCCCGATCGCACTCCGCGGCAATGCGTCCACAACTTCGACCGCATGCAGCCGCTGCGTCTTGCCTAGCCGTTCGTTCGCCCATGCCTTCACGTCCGCCGCCTCGCGCAGCACCACGAACGCCACCGGCGTCTCGCCCCAGTCGTCCGACGGCACCCCGACCACCGCCGCCTCGACGACCGCCGGGTGCTCCGCCAGCACCGCCTCGAGATCGCTCGGGTAGATGTTGAAGCCGCCGCTGATGATCATGTCCTTCTTGCGGTCCATCAGCGTCAGGAACCCGTCGGCGTCGATCCGCCCGACGTCGCCGGTGCGCATGAAGACGCGGCCATCGGGGGCGATCCACTGCGCCTCGGCGGTCTTGCCTGGCTGGTTGTGATAGCCGCGCATCGTCGCGGTCGAGTGGCCGACGATCTCGCCGACCTCGCCGGGCGGCAGCTCGCGGCCGTCGTCGCCCAGCACGCGCATCTCGTGGCCCGGCGCGGGGCGGCCGACGGTGTGGAGCTTGTCGGGGTGCTGGTGGGCGATCAGTACGCACAGGCCGCCGCCCTCGGTCATGCCGAAATACTCGATCAGCCCGCCCGGCCAGCGCGCGAGTACATCGGCCTTCAGCGCGGCGGGAAAGGGCGCCGAGGTGGCGAACTTGCAGACCGTGCTCGACAGGTCGAAGCTGTCGAAGTCTGGCAGCGCCATGATGCGGCGGTACTGCACGGGCACCAGCATGGTGTGCGTCATGCGATGCTCTGCCGCGAGCGCGAGGTACGCGGCCGCGTCGAACTTCGGCATCATCACTACCGTGCCGCCGCCCGCGACGCCGGGCAGGAAGCTCGCCATCGTCGTGTTCGAATAGAGCGGCGTCGACAGCAGCGTCACCGAGGCGCGGTCGTAACCCAGTTTCCACCCCGCCGCGATATGCTGCCAGCGCATCGCATGGTCGTGGACGATGCCCTTCGGCGTCCCCGTCGTGCCGCTCGAATAAATGATGTTGAACGCGTCCCTCGGCCCAACCGCGACGGGGGTGAAGGCGTGCGAACCGATCCACGCGTCGTCGCCCAGGTCGAGCACCGGCACCGCGACCGGGTCGGCCACCGTGCTGGGGTCGGTAAAGAACAGCTTTGCCCCGCTGTCGGCAACCATCGCCGCGATCTGCGTCGGCGTCGACGATGGGGCGATCGGGGCGATGCACGCGCCCGCACGCAGCGTCGCGAGGAACAGGCTGGCGTAGGCGATGCTGGTGCCCGCGCACACCGCGACCCGGTCGCCGCGCTCGACTCCTCGCGCCTGCAGCGCCCCCGCGACGGCGTCGAGTCGCGCGTCGAGGTCGGCCCAGTCGATCCGCTCGTCGCCGACCACGAAGGCGGTGCCCCCGGGGTTGGCGGCGGCATGCCCGCGGATCAGGTCGGACAGGGTGCCGAAGTCGGCGTCGCGGGGGTCGGTCATGGGCGCCACCCTAGCCCTTGCGCCGGCCCTCGCAACTACCGACATAGTGCGGCAACACAGTAGAGCCGTCGCGTCCGATCTGCTAACCCTCGCACTCGCCACTCACCGGAGCATCGCCCAATGGCCACCCAGGCCCCGACGACCACCGCCGAAGCGCCGACCATCGTGCTGACCCCGCCCGCGCCCGTCGCGGTCGTCGCGCCGACCGCCGCCAGCGGGCTGGTCCCCGTCGACGACGCGACCAAGTCGAAGCTCGACGCCAATGTCGAGAAGTGGATCGGCGAACTTGTCACCGAGGATGCCGCGTCGCCTGCCTTCGGTGCCAAGGTCGACGCGCTGACCAACCTGGGCGCGAAGGAAATCGCCGACGCCGCGGGCCAGTCGAACCGCTTCCTCGACCGCCCGGTGCGCGCGATGGACCGCGACACCGGCATCGGCGCCAACCTGACCCAGCTGCGCGCCACCATCGAGGACCTCGACCCCGGCAAGCGCGGCGATCTGCTGCAGAAGAAGAAGCTGTTCGGGCTGATCCCCTTCGGCGGCAACAAGCTGCGCGGCTATTTCAACAGCTACAAGTCGGCGCAGTCGAACATCTCGGCGATCCTCGCGCGCCTCGCGTCGGGCAAGGACGAGCTGCTCCACGACAATGCCGCGGTCGACGTCGAGCGGGCCAACCTGTGGAAGACCATGGGGAAGCTCGAGCAGATGATCCACGTCTCGAAGACGTTGGATGCGGGGCTCGAGGCGAAGGCCGCCGAGCTCGACTATAGCGACCCCGCCAAGGCCAAGGCGATCCGCGAGACCGCGCTGTTCTACATCCGCCAGCGCACCACCGACCTGCTGACGCAGATGGCAGTCAGCGTGCAGGGCTATCTGGCGCTCGACCTCGTCAAGAAGAACAATGTCGAGCTGGTGAAGGGTGTCGACCGCGCGTCGACCACGACCGTCGCTGCGCTGCGCACCGCGGTCACCGTCGCACAGGCGCTGACCGCGCAGAAGCTGGTGCTGGAGCAGATCACAGCGCTCAACACGACGACCGCGGGCATGATCGATTCGACCGGCGAGCTGCTGCGCACCCAGACCGGGGCAATCCATCAGCAGGCCGCGAGCAGCACGATCCCGATCGCGACGCTGCAGAAGGCGTTCCAAAATATATACGCTACGATGGATGCCATCGACACGTTCAAGGTGCAGGCGCTGACCAGCATGAAGACGACGGTGGATACATTGTCGAGTGAGGTGGAGAAGTCGCGGGGGTATATCGCGCGGGCGGAGGGGGCGAGCAATTCAATGGCGTTGGGCGGCGGCGGGACGACCTTCGCGGCGCTGGAGGGTTGAGGTGAGCCGCGACGTCGACCGCGCCATTGCCCGTTTCGACGAGGTGCTCGACCGGCTGCCGGGCGGGTTCAACAACACCGCGCGGACGCGGCGGATCTCGCGCACCGTGTCGAACGCCGGGCGGCGGTTGCGGCGGGGGCTGTATGCGGTGGCCGCGCTGCTCGCAGTGCTGCTCGGCTATACTTTGTTCGTGGGCGCGATCGGGATCGGCGGGTTTCTGCTGGCGGCGCTGCTGCTGCCGCTGGCGTTCATCCTGGGCATGATCCTGCCGCTCGGCGGTGCCGCGATCGAGACCCCGGCGCTGAAGAAGCTTCCCCCCGCCGAGCTGCCGGCACGGACCGACGTGTGGCTCGACGCGCGCCGCCGCGACCTGCCGCGCCTTGCGGCCCCGACGCTCGACGCGATTTCGGCCAAGCTCAACGCGATCGGTCCGCAGCTGGCTGCGGTGCCGGCGATGGACGCGCGAGCGCAGGATGTCGGCCGCCTGCTGAATTCGCATTTGCCCGAGCTCGTCGAGCGCTACCGCAAGGTGCCGCCCGAGCTGCGCCGTACCCCCGCCGACGACGGCGGCCCGAGCATCGAGGCGCGGCTCGTCGAGGGGCTCAAGACCGTCGACACCGAACTCGCCCGCGTGTCGGAAAACCTCGCGAGCGACGACCGCGACGCCTTCCTGATCCAGGGCAAGTTCCTCGAAAACCGCTACAAGGAGCCGCAGGTCGGCGAGTAGGCGGAACCGCGCGCGTCCGTAGCCGGTTGGCTCCCGCAAGAGGGAGACCGTCATGGCGAAGGATCTGAAGGCAGGCGACGCGGTCGAGTGGGACTCGTCGGGCGGCCATTCCAAGGGCAAGGTGGTCAAGAAGCTGACCAAGCCGACCCAGATCAAGGGTCACAAGGTCGCCGCGTCGCCCGACAACCCCGAGTTTCTGGTCAAGTCCGACAAGAGCGGCGGCGAGGCGGCGCACAAGCCGTCGGCGCTGAAGAAGGCCAAGTGAGCGACCCCCTCGTCCCGCCCGCCGCGGTCGCCAAGGCCGCGCAGCAGGGCCTCGACCTGCGCGCGAAGTTCAAGCGCGGCGGCACCGAGGTCGGCGTGCGCCGTGCCAAGCAGCTGATCGCCCGCGAGGCCGTGTCGGAGGCCGACATCGCCAAGATCAGCAGCTATTTCAAACGTCACAGCGTCGACAAGCAGGCCAAGGCACACCGCTGGGGCGACACCGAGGACCCGTCGGCAGGCTATATCGCGTGGCTGCTCTGGGGCGGCGACGCGGGCGAGAAATGGGCCGACGCGGCGAAGGCGAAGCTCGACGACTAGCGCGCCACGCCCTGCTCGTTCCACTTCCGGAGTTCGACCGGCCGCTGGTTCTCGTCGCGGCGATACTCCGCCAGCACACCGTTCGGGTGCCAGTTCCAGCTCTCGCTCGACCCCCGCCCACGCACCGCGATGTTGCGCGATTCGAGCCGGCCGTCGGGGTAGAACCATTCCGACAGCCCGTCCGGCAGCCCGTCGGTATAGCGGGTTTCCGCCTCAAGCCGGCCGTTGGGGTGCATCGAGAACACGATCCCCGTGAACGGCACCCCGTTCAGCAACGCGAGATCGTCATCGAACTCGAGGTCGTCGTAATCGGCTCGCGCCACTTGCACTTCGTCGGTCAGCATAGGATTCTACAGCCGCTCGCGCAGCACCGTCTCGATCATCGTCGGCACGTCGGCATAGGTCTCGATGCCGTCGCCGCTGACCCGGTCGTAGCGGCCCGGCGCGCCGCCGGTCGCGGGCACGGCGAACATGTCGATGTCACTGTCGCCGAGCACCAGCAGCCCCTTGTTGCCGCCGTCGGCGCGCCACGCCTGGTTCGCCGCGACGATGCCCTGCCAAAAGCCGTCCTCGGGCGTTTCGGGCGACGCGGTCGCGCCGTAGAAGACGATGCCGTTGTAATCGACCCCGTCGTGGCGGCGCAGGAAGGCCGCGTAATCGTCGGGAAGCGTCGCGTGGAGCTCGTCGCGCACCCGCGCAGCGACCGTCGCCACCGCCGCGTCGCTCGCGGGGGGGCGCACGATTTCGCCCGCCTTCCGCTGGTCGGCGCTGACCGCGTCGAGAACTGCTTCCATCATGCGTCGGACCTCAACTCAGGGCGCGGGCGGATATACCACGCCGGGGGGGACGGGAAAATCGACCCGGCGGGTCTCGCCGACCGCGAGGTCACCCACCAGCGAGCGCTGGGCGTTGGTGATTGCGATGTGCGACGGGTCGTTCTTGATCAGCACGAGATTGTCGAAGGAATTGGTGCCGCCGTCGTCGAGCGGCAGCTTGTGATGGACCTGCCACCCCTGCGGGATCTTGCCCTCGGCGAGGCGCGCGATCTGGGCGTCGTTCAGCCCGGCGTTGCGCAAAGCGGCGAGGTTCGTGGGATCGCTAGAGATCGACTTCACGAAGCCGGCACGCGCGCCGCCGTCGAATTCGCGGCGCAGCGATTCATAGCTCGCACGGTCGCGCTTCAGGTAGTCGACGGGGCGGATCTCGACCCCCTCTAGGCGCACGGGCACGCCGCGCACGGTCGCGTCGTAATCGCCGATGCGCGTCGTCGGCGGCGGGGCCAGCGCCTCGTCGATCTTGGTCCGCATGCTCTCGAGCGTGTTGCGGACCGACGACGGCAGGCTGTCGAGCGGAGCGGCATTGATGGCGTCGCGGATCTTCTCGAGCGTCGGCTCGACGAGCTTGCGGAAGCCGACATCCTTCGCCGCGAGCTCGGCGGCGTTGCTGACCGTGTCGGCCCACTTGCCCAGCTTGCCGAGCTTCGCCGCGTCGCCGAGGTACGGCACGACGCCGAGCAACGAGGCGCCCGCACCCCACCAGTCGCCGCGCCCGATCGAGATGATCGTGTTGCTGCCGTCGGCGAACGGCGTCGGCTCGACGATCCCGACGATGTCGAGCGCGACCTGCGTCAGGTCGAGCGCCACCGACGCCTGGCTGGGGCCGTCGTCGGCAGCAGGCGGCGGAGCGGCCGCGGCGCGCAGCTGGCTGTCGATCGCCGACTGCAGCTGGCCGCGCTCGACGGGGGTCAGGCGCGCGTCGACCGCGGCACGCAGCGCGACGCCCTGATCGGGCTGGTCGGCGGCGGCGAGCAGGCCATCGGCGAGCTTGCGCTGGTCGATGCAGCCGCCACCCCGGGCGTCGGCGATCAGCCGATCGGCCTCGACCCCCACCGGCGGCGGCGCAGCCGGCGGCGGGGTGGTGGTTACCCGGGTGACGCTCGGGTCGATCGGCGGTGCCATGCTCTCATACTCTCGCACAACGTCGTTGGCGGCGATGTACGCGGGGCAGGGCGGGGGCGTCTGTAATCGGAACGACTATCCCTTACAGCGCGCGGATCAGCGTCCGTGCGACCGCGAGCCACTGGGCATCGCCGACGACGATCTGGCGGGCGCCGGGGTTGATCGGCAGGATCTGCAGCTTGGCGCCGTCGGCAGCCGCCAGGCGGCCGAAGACAAAGCGGCTGCCGCCGCGCGGGACCAGCACGTCGCGGTTGACCGCGCGGCCGAACTCGGTCGGGCCCAGCTTGTCGAGCCACAGCGCGTCGCCGGCGCGGTACTCGCCCGCGGCGACCTCGAAGCTGACGCCGACGGCTTCGCCGGCGGGGGCGGGCGCGAGCAATGTCGCGGCGCGCTTGGGGGCGACGGGACCTTCGGAGCCGTAGATTGCGCTGACCGGCACGTCGACGCGGTCGGGCAGGGTGACCAGCGTCGCGGCCTCGACGCCCAGCGCCGGCGCGATTCGGTTCAGCCAGCCCACCGACACGGTGCGCATGCCGGTCTCAAGGCGGCCAATGGTCTGCGCGGTCGTCGGCGGATCGCAGGCCATCGCGACCTCGTGCAGGGTCAAGCCCTTGGCTTTGCGGACTTCGCGGATGCGCGTGATCATGCGTTACAGCTCCAAAGAAACCGGTTCGGTTAAACCCTGTCCTATTTGGGTACGGGTGTGCAAGGGATTTGGTTCCCGAGTCGAAAGGACCGCCCATGCCCAGCCGCGCCGCCACCCGCCGCAAACCCGCCGCCGCCGCCACCGATGTCGCGGCCCCGCCGTCGGCCGGACGGGTGATGTCGCGGCGCAATTTGTTACCATCGGATCGCATCGATCGCCGTCAAGTTTCTGTTAACCTAAGTGAATCCCCTCTTTACTGGCTGGCCCGTCGCGGGCTGCTGTCGGCCATCCAGCTGGCAGCCGGGGTTCGGCTGCGCGAGGATTTTCACCGCGCCGGGCACACGCCGCAGGTCAGCATGCGGTGGAATGTCGCACCCCCCCAGCTCGGTCCGCGGGGTGCGCCGCCAGCCTATGACCCCGGACTTGCTGCACTTTCCGCGCGCGAGCGATTCGACGCGGCGGTCGCGGCGGCCGGCCCGGGCCTGTCCGACATCCTGTGGCGCGTCGTCTGCATGGGCGAGGGGCTGGAGAGTGCCGAACGCGCGCTGGCGTGGCCGGCGCGTGCCGCGAAGCTGGTGCTGGGCCTCGCGCTCGACCGCGTCGCGACCTTCTACGGGCTGAAGTGATGGGCGAGCTGAAGGGCAGCGCGCGGGCGTCGGATCCGGCGCTGAAGGACCGCTTCATCGCGCTGCTGGAGGGCGGCGCGCGGGTTGCCCCCGCGGCGCGCGACCTGGGCCTGTGCACCGCGCATTTCTATCAGGAGCGACGGCGCGACCCCGGCTTCGCGGCGCGCTGGAGCCGCGCGCTCCGCGCGACCCGGCCGTTCCGGGGACAGCCGGTGGCGTGGACGCGAGACCGGAAGGAGGCGTTTCTCGCGGCTTTCGCTGAAACCGGCAGCGCGAAGGCGGCCGCGCAGGCGATCGGCTCGTCGGTGGTGACGCCGTACGTCGTGCGCCGCCACGACGCGGACTTCGCCGCCGCCTGGGCGCTGGTCCGCCGCGACTTCGCCGAGCGTCTCAACGACACGCTGATCGAAGGGGCGCTCCACGGTTTCGAAGAAGTGACCGAGGCCGACGGCCGCGAGGTCCGCCGCACCCGCCGCGCCAACCCGCGCATGATGCTGAAGGTCATCGAGCGCATCGAGGCCGACCGCCGCTCGAACGGCGGCAGATGGGTCGAGATCACCGAGGAGTCGGTGGCCAGGGCGCGCGATAAATTGTTGCGCCGCCTCAACGACGGCGGGAGCCTGATCACCATGAGGGAAGCATGCGTCGCCGCCGGCCTGCTGCCCCCGCCGCCGCCGCCCGCCGCGATGCCGGTGCCCGAGCCCGAAGTCGCGGAGCGTGTACCCGGCCGGAGCCTATGGGAGTGAGGCCGGTGCTGCAGTTCGTCGCGCGAAACTGCCCTCCGGCCTGACCGAACCGGTCGACGCCGATAAACACTTTGACATTCAAATACTTCACGCCGACACGGTGTGGGCGCACCGACCGAAGATTAGGTTCCTACGGCTGCAGCGGACCCGCCTAAGGCGCGGCGTCAGCCTTTGCGTTTAGGCCAGAGAAGCCCTCGCCCTGACAGGGGGCGGGGACTTTTCTCGACGGTGCGGGCAGGTTGCGAGCGGCGCCGGGGTCGCAGCACCTCTCGCAAGACTTAGACTGCAGGCGCAATCTTCCTTTGCAACCGGCGTTCCTGCAGCAGATCGGCCCGAGCCTTGATCCTGGCAGCCACAAGCGGCCAAGCCGCGCGCTCGACGACGGCAAGGGCTTCGAGTTGATCCTGGTAGGCGTTCGCCATCGCATGATGAGCGCGGCGTACGATACGATGCTCTGTGGCATGAGCCAAAACCAGCTCTTCACGCTCGCGGCGAGTAAAATAGATCGAATCGGTTTCAAAGATCATCAAAGGCCCCCCGGCTACAGCGGGGGCAGCGACCCTCAATCGGTGACGCGCTGATTCAGAAGCGACCGATGCAGGCACCCTACGCTCATTTTGCCGCCGTGTCCCGACAAACATCAGCCTCAACGCGGTTGACGTTGCCAGTTACGGGTGGCCGACCCGCACGGCGAAGCTGACCGTCGCAAGCCGCTCACCACCTTCGTTCTCGATGTAGAGCTGGAGATCGACCGAGGTTGCGCCCTCGATGATCTCTTCCGCAACGATGTGACGCCCTGCGCCGATCGCGTATTGGCGGGCGTCTTCGAGGCCGTCGAAGTCCAGGCCCTCTGGATCTTCGATTGTTTGGGCGCCAAGGCTGGAATGGATAAAATAGGTTGCCATCCCCGCTTTCTACCCCGTTTCGGACCTTACAGGTTCGAACTTGCATCAGTCTGTCCGCATTGGCTTGTAAATCGCAACTTCGCGCGGCTTGATCGCCCGTTCAGGTCTGCCGCCGTTTGACCGACTTCTTCCACGTCAGCGCGTCGGGGCGCTTCAGCGTGTCGTCGGTCGCGGGGTCGTTGGTGATGCGCAGGGTCGGCCGCACCACCCTGCGCCGCGCGATGTAGCACGGCGTGCAGCGGAAGCGGCGCGGCACGTGCTTCAGCCGGTCGTCCCACCCGCGCTGCTCGAACAGCCACCACAAGGCGTAAGGGTCGAAGCCGCGCACCCGGCCGCAACCGGGGCAAGTCAGCTCGACGGTATAGCCGAGCAGCCCGGCATCATGGACGCGGTGCTGGTGGACCCAGGTATCGGGAAATTTGCGCTCGGGCATTGCGTGAGAACATAGAGGGAACGTTGGGCGATTCGATAGGGCCCGCGGGTCAGCGGCGGTCGTTCTCCGCGAACAG
Source organism: Glacieibacterium frigidum (assembly GCF_007097155.1). Classification (GTDB taxonomy): domain Bacteria; phylum Pseudomonadota; class Alphaproteobacteria; order Sphingomonadales; family Sphingomonadaceae; genus Glacieibacterium; species Glacieibacterium frigidum. Next base: position 1,875,895 of record NZ_VJWA01000001.1, on the reverse strand, counting down.
CCCTCGCGCCACCAGCGCCGCGAGCAGCGCGCCCGCCAGCTGTGCGGCGATGAACCCCGGTGCGTCGACGGGGCGGATGCCGGCGAAGCTGTCGGTCAGGGCGCGCGCCAGCGTGATCGCAGGGTTGGCGAAGCTCGTCGACGAGGTGAACCAGTAGCCTGCAGTGATCGCTGCGGCGACGGTGACCGGCACCCAGGCGGGGCGATGGCGCACCGTGCCGAGGATGGTCAGCACCAATGCGAAGGTCGCGACGCCCTCGCCGAGCCACTGGCCCGCGCCGGTCCGCTCCTTCACCCCGATCATCAGCGCGGGCAGGTCGAACATGACGTGCGCGGTCACCACGCCGAGCAGGCCGCCGCCGAGTTGCGCCGCGGTATAGGCGAGCGCGTCGAGCGGCTTGAGCTCGCCGCGCAGCGTCGCGACGAGGCTCACCGCGGGGTTCATGTGCGCCCCCGACACCGGCCCCAGGATGGTGATCAGCACGACGAGCATCGCCGCGGTCGCCAGCGTGTTGCCGAGCAGCGCGACCGCGTCGTTCCCGTCCGCCAGCCGCTCGGCCATGATGCCCGACCCGATCACGGTCGCGAACAGCAGCGCCGCCCCCAGCCCCTCGGCGAGCAGGCGGCGCGGCAGCGGGATCACGCGGTGGCTGCCTTCAGATGCGCGGCACCGGGGACGGGGCGGCCGGCGGACTTACGCTCCGAATAGCGGTCGGTCAGATAGGCGTCGTGGTCGCGGACCAGCAGGGTGAACTTGACCAGCTCCTCGCAGACATCGACGACGCGGTCGTACAGGGCCCCGGGCTTCATGCGGCCGGCGTCGTCGAACTCGGTATAGGCCTTGGGCACGCTCGACTGGTTGGGGATGGTGACCATGCGCATCCAGCGGCCGAGGATGCGCATCGCGTTGACCGCGTTGAACGACTGCGACCCGGCCGAGACCTGCATCACCGCGAGCGTCCGCCCCTGCGTCGGGCGCACCCCGCCTTCCTCCAGCGGCAGCCAGTCGATCTGCGACTTCAATATGCCGGTCAGCGTGCCGTGCCGCTCGGGCGACACCCAGACCTGCCCCTCCGACCAGAGCGACAGCGCGCGCAGCTCGGCGACCTTGGGATGGTCGGCGGGGCACGCCTCGACCTGCGGCAGGCCGAGCGGGTCGTAGACGCGCGTCTCGCACCCCATCCACTGCAGCAACCGCTCGGCCTCGAGCGCGAGCAGCTTCGAGTACGACCGCTCGCGCAACGACCCGTAGAGCAGCAGGATCCGCGGGGGATGCGCCGCCCCCGCCGTCAGCCCGAGGCGGGCGAGGTCGGGACGGTCGAGGAACTCGGGCGCGATGTTGGACAGGTCGAAGGGCGTGGTCATCCCGCACACGCCAAGGCCGGTATGCCGCCGCAGAGTTCGGGGCGGCCCTGGCAGCAATCCTCGATCAGATAGGCGAGCAGGTGGCGCACCGCGTCGATCTGGACCGCGTAGATGATCTGCCGGCTGCGCCGCTGGCCGTGCACGAGGCCGGCCTGTTCGAGGCGCGCGAGATGGCTGGACAGCGTCGAGGCGGGGACACCGGTGATCTCACCCAGCGCACCCGCGGGCAGGCCGTTCGGCCCGGCGACGACGAGCGCGCGGAACGCCTGTAGCCGCGTCGCGTGGCCGAGTGCCTGCAGGACTTCGACGGTCTTCGACTCTTCCATAGGAGTCGAATAAACGAAATGAGTGTCGGACGCCAGCGCTATGCGGCGTCGGCGTGAAGCTCCCGGGCGAACCACACGGGGCGCAGCGGTGCCGGCTCGATGGCCGACAGCGGGTAGCTATAGTCGGCGCAGCGGCGGGCGGCTTCGTGGTGGCGGCGCGCTACGGCGTCGCTGCCTGCCTTGGTCGCCATGTCGAGGTGATACGCCTCGCGGGCAACGCGATATTCGATTTCGGACACGCCGGGCATGAAAAGCTTCTCGGGACTGTTGGGGGGAAATAGCGCGCGGTGCCAACCGCTTACACGCCAGCCACAATAGTTTCGATTTCGAAAGGTTCCGCGGCTCAGCGCAGCGCGACCGCCACATTGTCGATCAGGCGCGTCTTTCCCAGCCACGCGGCAGCGAGCAGGCGGGCGGGTTGTCCGGGCACGGGATCCCCGAGCGTCGCGGCGTCGGCGAGGGTGATATAGTCGATGGGGTCGAACCCCGCGGCGGTCAGCGCGGCGTGCGCGGCGGCGAGGGTTTCGGGCGCGGCGGCTCCGGCGGCGAGGGCGGCGGCGGCGGTGTTAAGCGCGGCGGGCAGGGCGGTCGCGGCGGCCCGTTCGGACGCGCTCAGATAGGCGTTGCGCGAACTCAGCGCGAGGCCGTCGGCGGCGCGGACGATGGGGTGGCCGATGATGCGCGTCTCGAGGTTCAGGTCGGCGGCGAGGCGGCGTATGACGCACAATTGCTGCCAGTCCTTCTCGCCGAACCACGCGGCGTGCGCGCGCGCCATGGTCAGCAGCTTGGTGACCACCGTCGCGACGCCGTCGAAATGGCCGGGGCGGGCGGCGCCGTCGAGGACGTCCGACAGGCCGGCGACGCGGACGTTCGTGGCGAAGCCCGCGGGGTAGACCTCGGCCGGGGCAGGCGCGAACAGCAGGTCGCAGCCGACGTGAGCGAGGGCGGCGGCGTCGCCCGCCTCGTCGCGGGGGTAGCGGTCGAGGTCCTCGTTCGCGCCGAACTGCTTCGGGTTGACGAAGATCGTCGCGACGGTGCGCGCCGGCGTGGCCTTCGCTGCGGTTACGAGCGCGAGGTGGCCGGCGTGGAGCGCGCCCATTGTCGGCACGAGGGCGATCTGCTCACCGGCGGCGCGCCATGGGGCGAGGCGGGCGCGGAGGTCGGCGACGGTGCGGACGATGGGGAGGGGGTGGGTCATGGGGGCTTCTTGCCCCCCGGTTTCGAGCGCCGTCAACAAGCGCGGCAAGCGCCGCGCACCCACCCCTAGCCCCTCCCTGAAGAGGGAGGGGGACCCCCGCGTCCTTTCTTCCCCCCTCCCTCTTCAGGGAGGGGCCGGGGGTGGGTGCTCGCGCCTTCGCGAGCGCGTCCTCCGCAAAAAAACTGGACTTACCCGCCCCCCTGCCCGAAACCGCGCGCACATGACGGGACATAGCGAATGACGGCGGGGGCTGGCCGGGCGCACATCATCGTGCTCGGCAATGAAAAGGGCGGGTCGGGCAAGTCGACGACTGCGGTGCATGTCGCGGTCGCGCTGGCGCACGCGGGGTTCAGCGTCGGCGCGGTCGACCTCGACGCGCGCCAGGCGACGGTGGCGCGCTATCTGGAGAACCGCGCGAACTTCGCGAAGAAGTCGGGCATCGAGCTGCCGTCGCCGCAGGTCGCGGTGATCAAGGACGGCGAGGGCGACGTCGACGCGCTGACCGACCAGCTGCTCGAATGGCGCGGGCTCGATTTCGTCGTCGTCGACACGCCGGGCCGCGATTCGCCGATGGCGCGCGCGGCGCTCAGCAAGGCCGACACGCTGATCACGCCGATGAACGACAGTTTCGTCGACTTCGACCTGATCGGGCAAGTCGACCCCGACACCTTCAAGGTCAAGCGGCCGAGCTTCTACAGCGAACTCATCTGGGACGCCCGCAAGGCGCGCGGGCGGGTCGACGGCGGCACGGTCGACTGGGTGGTGCTCAGGAACCGCCTGTCGAGCCTCGACGCGCGCAACATGCGGCGCATGGCGTCGGCGCTCGCCGAACTGTCGAAGCGCGTCGGTTTCCGCGTCGCGCCGGGGCTTTCGGAGCGCGTGATCTTCCGCGAGCTGTTCCCGCGCGGGCTGACCCTGCTCGACGTCGGCGCGCTCGAGGATTTCAGCCTCAGCCATGTCGCGGCGCGTGCCGAGCTGCGCGCGCTGGTCGGGGCGCTCAAGCTGCCGGGGTGGGCCGAGTGATCCTCGCGGCTATCGCCGTGCTGGGGCTGGCGTGGTGGCTGCATTCGAAGGGCGAGCTGATGCCCGCGCTCAAGCGCTGGGGTGCGGTGGCCGCACTCGCGCTGCTCGCGGCGCGCTTTCTGGAAACCGGGCGCTGGCCGCTGGCGCTGGCGGCGGCGGGCGCGGCGGCGTGGTGGTGGTACGCGGCGCGCGACCGGACTCGCGAAGTCGGCTCGACCCGCGAGGCGCTGACCGTGCTCGGCCTGACCGGCGACCCGGGCCCGGCCGAAATCCACGCCGCGTGGCGCCGCGCGCTGGCGACCGCCCACCCCGATGCCGGCGGCTCCGACGCCGCGACGCAGCGCGCCACCGCGGCGCGCGACCTGCTCCTCGCGGAGTTGGCAAACCGCCCGCCTTCGCGCTAGGACGCGCACCATGGCAGGCCATTCCAAATTCAAGAACATCATGCACCGCAAGGGTGCGCAGGACCGCAAGCGCGCGGCCGCATTCTCGAAGCTCAGCCGCGAGATCACCGTCGCGGCGAAGGCGGGCATCCCCGACCCGGCGATGAACGCGCGGCTGCGCGCCGCCGTGCTCGCGGCGCGTGCGGGCGGCATGCCCAAGGACAATATCGAGCGCTCGATCAGCAAGGCCGCCGGCAGCGAGGGCGAGACCTATGAGGAGATCCGCTACGAAGGCTTCGGCCCCGGCGGTGTCAGCCTGATCATCGAGACGCTGACCGACAACCGCAACCGCACCGCGACCAACGTGCGCACCATCGTCGCCAAGAACGGCGGCAATTTGGGCGCCAGCGGATCGGTCAGCCACGCCTTCGACCGGCTGGGCCGTATCGTCTATCCGGCGAAGGCCGGCACCGCCGACGCGGTGTTCGAAGCCGCGCTCGACGCCGGTGCCGAGGACTGCCAGTCGAGCGAGGACGGCCACGAGATCTGGACCGCGCTCGACGAGCTGCACAATGTCGTCAAGGCACTCGAAGCGGTGCTGGGCGAAGGCGACGGCGGCAAGCTGGCATGGCGCGCGCAGACCCCGGTGACCGTCGGCGAGGGTGACGCGGGGACATTGTTCAAGCTGATCGACGCGCTGGAGGACGACGACGACGTCCAGGTCGTATGGGACAACAGCGACGTGCCCGAGGACGTGCTGGCGAAGCTGTGACAAACCCTCCCCTTCAGGGGAGGGTCGGAGAGATGCGCGGAACGCGCGGCCCCGGGGTGGGGGAGGGGGACTTTCGGTATGAGCATGTCGCCCGCACCTCGCTCGTTCCCCACCCCCGGGCCGGCTTCGCCGTCTCTCGCCCCTCCCCTGAAGGGGAGGGGTGGGTGACGCGACTGGACCCGCGCCTCGCTACTTTTGCGCGCGACATGCGCACCGCGCAGACGCCCCCCGAGCGCGCCTTGTGGCAGCGCCTGCGAAACTCGAAGCTCGGCGGGTATAAATTCCGGCGGCAGGCCGTGTTGGAGCCGTGGATCGCGGATTTCTTCTGTCCGGCAAAGGGGCTGATCGTCGAACTCGACGGGGACACGCATGAGGCCGAACGCGATGCGCGGCGGGATGCAGACTTGCTGGCGCGCGGCTTCACGACGCTGCGGTTCGGGAATCAGTCGATCGGGCGTAATTTGGATGGAGTGACGACGACCATTCTCGCGAAGCTCGAGGCGCTGCCGGATCGGTGGCAAAACCCTCCCCTTCAGGGGAGGGTCGGAGAGACGCGCGGAACGCGCGGCCCCGGGGTGGGGGGACTCGGAGCGCAGAGTGGGCCCCACCCCCGGGCCGGCTTCGCCGTCTCTCGCCCCTCCCCTGAAGGGGAGGGGTGGTGATTGTTATCGGCCTTGATCCGGGGTTGCAGACCAGCGGCTGGGGCATCATCGAGGCCAAGGGCAACCGGTTGCGGCACATTGCCAACGGGCGCGTGTGCAGCCGGGCGAGCGATGCGCTGAGCGTCCGGCTGGTGGCGCTGCACGACGGGCTTGACGCGGTGATCCGCGCGCATACCCCGCACGCTGCGGCGGTCGAGGAAACGTTCGTCAATTCCAACCCGCAGTCGACATTGAAGCTGGGGCAGGCGCGCGGGGTCGTGATGCTGGTCGCGGCGCGCGCCGGGCTGCCGGTCGCCGAATATGCGACGACCTTCGTCAAGAAGGCGATCGTCGGCACGGGCGGGGCCGACAAGCGCCAGGTGCGGGCGATGGTCGAGCGGCTGCTGCCGGGCTGCTCGATCGACGGCGAGGATGCGGCGGACGCGCTCGCAGTGGCGATCTGCCATGCGCACATGGCGGGATCGGCGGCGTCGCGCGGGGAGCAACCCTCCCCTTCAGGGGAGGGTCGGAGAGACGCGCGAAGCGCGGCCCCGGGGTGGGGTTTTGCGCGCGGGCCGGAGCCCCACCCCCGGGCCGGCTTCGCCGTCTCTCGCCCCTCCCCTGAAGGGGAGGGGTAAGCATGATCGCGCGGCTGAAGGGCACCGTCGACGCGATCGGCACCGATACGTGCGTCGTCGACGTCAACGGCGTCGGTTATCTCGTCCATGCCAGCGCGCGGACATTGGGCAGCCTCGGCGGCGAGGCGGTGCTGCATATCGAGACGCAGGTGCGCGAGGATGCGATCCAGCTGTTCGGATTTACCACCGGCGAGGAGCGCGACTGGTTCCGCCTGCTGCTGTCGGTGCAGGGTGTCGGCGGGCGGGTGGCGCTGGCGATCCTGTCGGTGCTGACCCCGTCCGAGCTGCAGCACGCGGTCGCCGCCAAGGACACTGCGAGCGTCGCGCGCGCCAACGGTGTGGGCCCGAAGCTCGCGGCGCGCATCGTGCTCGAACTCAAGGACCGCGCGGGGTCGCTGCCCGCGGGTGCGGTGGTCGCGCCGGTGTCAGCACCCGGTCGCGGGGCGGTCGCCGATGCGCTGTCGGCGCTCGCCAACCTGGGCTTCCGGCCGATGGACGCCAGCCGCGCGGTGGCGGAAGCCGTGGCCGAGGTCGGCGACAGCGACGCGGGCGCGCTGATCCGCGTCGCGTTGAAGAAGAGCGCGCGTTGATCCTGCGTGACGCAGCCCCGCGCGATCTGTGCACCGATTGCGGCATCTCGCGCACCGCGACGCCCAAGGACTGCGGCACCGCGTGCCAGTTCATCAAGCCCGATTACGCGAACCTCGAAACCCGCGTGCATGGCCGGGCGCGCGACCCCGAGCGGCCCGACGAGCTGTTCTTCGGGCCTTTCAAGGCGATGTATCGCGCGCGGCTGAACCCCGCATCGCCCGGCGCGCAATGGACTGGCATCACCTCGCGCATCGCCGAGCGGCTGCTCGAGACTGGCGCGGTCGACGCGGTGCTGACGATGGCGCCCGACCCCGACGACCGCTGGAAGCCGGTGCCCGTGCTGGTCACCAGGGCGGAAGGGATGGCGGCGGTACGCGGCATGCGGATGGGGTACGCGCCGCTGCTCGCGATGCTCGAACCCGCGGCGGCGGCGGGGCACAGGCGGCTCGCGGTGATCGGCATCCCGTGTCAGGTCCATGCGCTGCGCGCGCTCGAGGCGAAGCTGGGCTTCGAGCGGCTATACGTGATCGGCACGCCGTGCTCGGACAACACCACGACGGTGCGCTTCCACGAGTTTCTCGCGCTGCTGGCTGACGACCCGGCGACGATCACCTACCTCGAGTTCTGCGCCGATTATCATGTCGAGCTGCGCTTCGTCGGGGGCGCGGTAAAGCGCATTCCCTTCCTGATGCTGCCGCTGTCGACGCTGCCGCCCGACTTCTTTCCGCTGACCTGCCGGACCTGCGTCGATTATTCGAACGTCCTCGCGGATGTGACGGTCGGCTATATGGCGGGCGAGGGCGACCAGTGGCTGATCGTCCGCAACGAACGCGGGCAGGAGCTGATCGACCTGCTCGGCGCCGAGCTGGTGACCAGGCCCTTGGGCAGCAAGGGCAAGCGCGCGGGCGCGGTGAAGGGCTATATCGCCAACGTCGAGCGCGCCGCGGGCGGCCTGCCGCTGCAGAAGATGCCCGACTGGGTCCGGCCGATCGTCGCGTGGCTGATGCCTCGCACCGGCCCCCGCGGCCTCGAATTCGCCCGCACCCGGCTCGAGATGAAGGCCGCCGAGACGATCATCCACCTGCGCCGCGAACGCCCCCGCCGGGTCAAGTCGATGGTCCCCCCGCACATCTGGGCGCTTGTCGAGAAATACGGGATCGTGCGCGGGGCGGGGGAGTAGCGAAAGCCTCCCCCTCGCCTTCAGTCCACCAGCTTCTTGTGCAGGTAGGTCATCGTCAGCGCGCGCGTGTGGGCTGCCTGCTTGAGATCGGCGCCGCTGCCGTGGCCGCCTTCGGTGTTCTCGTAGAAGTAGAAGGGCAGGCCCATTTCCTCCATGCGCGCGGCGAACTTGCGTGCGTGCTGGGGGCCGGTGCGGTCGTCCTTGCTCGTCGTGAAGATGTACGGTTCGGGGTAGCGCACGCCCTTCTTGAGGTTGTGGTACGGCGAGGTCTTCAGCCAGAAGGCGCGCACTGCCGGGTCGGCGTTGACGTCGCCGTACTCGCCCTGCCACGACGCGCCCGCGGCGATCTTGGAGATGCGCAGCATGTCGAGCAGCGGCACGTCGATGACGACGGCGGTCCACAGGTCGGGCTGCTGGATCATCTGCACGCCGGTCAGCAGCCCGCCGTTCGATCCGCCCTGGATGCCGAGGCGCCGCGGGCTGGTCACCTTGGTGGCGATCAGGTCGCGCGCCACGCTGGCGAAGTCGTCGTAGATGATCTGCCGCTTGGTCAGCAGCCCGGCCTCGTGCCACGCCGGGCCGAACTCGCCGCCGCCGCGGATGTTGGCGAGGACGTACGCCCCGCCGCGCTCCAGCCACAGCTTGCCCAGCTCTGGCGAATAGCTCGGCGTCCGGCTGACCTGGAAGCCCCCATAGGCCGACAACAGCGTCGGCGTCGTGCCGTCGCGCTTGATGTCCTTCTTGTGGACGATGAAATACGGGATTTTGGTGCCGTCGGTTGAGGTTGCGGACCGCTGCTCGACGACCAGCCCGGCGGCGTCGAACTTCGCGGGCAGCGTCTTGAGCGTGTCGACCTTGCCGGCGGCGGCATCGGCGATCAGCAGCGACGAGGGGGTCAGGAAGCCGCTGACGTTCAGGAAGCTGAGGTTCGAATTATCGTCCGCCGAGCCGAAGCCGACCGCCAGATTGTCGGGCAGGTCGAGCGTCGTCGTCGTCCAGCCGCCGTTCGCCGCCGGGCGCAGCACCAGCGCGCGGCCGCGCACATTGTCGAGGGTCGACAGCAGCAGCAGGTCCTTGCTGGAACGCACGCTGTTGAGCGCGTCGCGCGGCCCGGGCTGCCACACCAGGCTGGGCTTGAGCGCGCCCGGCGTCGCCAGCACCGCGTCGAGGTCGAGCGCCACCACCGAACCGGCGCGGAAGGTCGCGCCGCCGCTCGTCATGGTTTCGTCGAGGCTGACGATCACCCGGCCGTCAACCATCGCGACGATGTCGGCCTTCGACGGGATCGCCAGCCGCTCGACGCCGCGCGGGGTCAGGACCCAGGTTTCGTGATGGAAGGTGTCGAGCGGGCGCACGACGAAGAACAGGCTGCGGCCCTTGCCGTCGCGGACGCTGCCCGGGCTGACGCCGTAGCCGCCGTCGGTCTTGCCGCCGCGATACACCTCGACCGCGTCGGCGAGCGCCTGGCCGCGCGCCAGTCGCTTGACGATATAGGGATAGCCCGACGGCGTCAGGTCGCCCGGGGTCCATTCGCTGGCAACGAGCAGATGATTCTCGTCCTGCCATTCGATGCGGTGCTTGCCGCGCGGCAGGTTGAAGCCGCCGGCGACGAACTTGCCCGTGTCGAGATCGAACTCGCGCACCACGACGGCGTCCTCGCCGCCATCGGACAGCGAGACGACGCACAGGCGTTCGGCGGGACGCAGGCAGTCGACGTCCTTGAACACCCAGCTCTTGCCCTCGGCCTTGCCGAGCGCGTCGATGTCGAGCACCGTCGTCCACGCCGGGCTGGCGGTGCGATAGCTGTCGAGCGTCGTCTTGCGCCAGATGCCGCGCAGGTGATCGGCATCCTGCCAGAAATTATAGATCGCGCCGTTGAGGAAACTCGGCTGCGGGATCCGGTCCTTGGCCCCGCCCAGCGCCAGCGCCTCCTCGTACAGCGTCTTGTAGCGCGGATCGGCGGTCAGCCGCTGTTCGGTGACGGCATTGTGCTCCTTGACCCACGCCATGGCGCGCGGCGAGGACGCTTCCTCCAGCCAGATATAGGGGTCGGCGGGCAGCGGCGTCATTGCGGGCGCCCCGTGTGCACCGGCGAGCGGTACCGCCGCGGCAAGCAGAGTGGTGGCGGCGACGACATTCTTGCTGATCATGAAAGCCCTTGGGTGGGAGCGCATCGCGCCTGTGCCGGCAGACTAGTCGACGCGGCGACGGCGGCACAAGTCCCTGCAAGGACTGGGCGACCGGACCGCTATCGACTCTAGCCCCATACCTCGCCGTACAGGCGCAGCAGGTTCGCCCCCAGGATCTTCTCGATCCGCGCGCTGCTCCATCCGGCGTTCGACAATGCGTCGGCGAACAGGCGGAAGCGGAGGTGCGAGTCGAGGTCGGGGATGATCGTGAAGATGTCGGGCCCTTCGCCCGGGGCGGCGTAGCCCGCGGCGCTGCGGCTGGCATAGGCCTCTGCCTGGCGCTTGCGCGCGGCGGCGTCGATCACCGTCTTCGACAGGATGCCGTCGGTGCCGATGCCGACATGGTCCTCGCCGCACACGTTCACCGCGTGGTTGAGGTGGCGGATCAGGTCGGCCGCCATCGGCTTCCCGCCGGCGACGAGGAACGGCATCCAGTAGATGCCGACGACGCCGCCCTTCGCCGCGACGGCCTTCAGGCTGGCATCGCCGACGTTGCGCGGGTGGTCGTGGAGGGCGCGGCAGCCGGTGTGGCTGATCGTCGGCGGGCGCTTGGCGTGGGCGATGGCGTCGGCGATCGTCCGCGCGCCGCCGTGCGACAGGTCGAGCAGCAGCTTCGCCGCCTCGATCCGCTCGATGGTGGTGCGGCCGAGCTTCGACAGGCCCGCGTCGGCCGCTTCGAGCGCACCGTCGCCGCTCAGGTTGCGCAGATTATAGGTCAGCTGGACGACGCGGATGCCGAGGCCCGCCATCGTGTCGATGCGGTCGAGCGTCGGGCCGACCATCGCGGTGTCCTGCGTGCCGTAGATGAACGCCATGCGGCGCGCGGCCTTGGCGGCGCGGATGTCGCCCGCCGTGCGCGCGACGCTGAGCACCTGCGGATTGGCGGCGACGAGCCGGTTGAAGAAGGCGATGCTGGCGACCGTCGATTCCCACCCGCCGGGCGTGTTGCCGACCTCGCCGATCGTCTGCTGCACGGCGGTGAGGCCGCTGGCGCGCAGCTCCTCGACCGCACGGACGCTGAGGTTGAAGCCGTCGCTCTCCTTGCCGTCGGGGTCGTTGAAGGCGCCGAGACCGTCGATGACGATGGCGGTGTCGTAGGCCCTGGGGTCGAACGGCGCGGCGAACGCCGCGCTCGCGGTCAGGCCGGCCGCGCCCGCCAGGATTTGCCGCCGTGTCGTGATCATCATCGCTCCCCGTTTCTGGCAGGGCATGTCGCCGTTTCATAACGGCGGGGCAACCGTCTTCGCGGTCCGGGTTCGAAAACGCTCGCTTTGTCGGCTAGGTGACCGCGAGGAGACCGGCGGATGATCGAGGGCGGGTGCCAGTGCGGGGCGGTGCGCTACCGGGTGAGCGCCGCGGACCTGAAGGTCTATGCGTGCCACTGCCGCGAATGCCAGCGCCAGTCGGGAAGCGCCTTTGCGCTGTCGGCACCGGTGCGGAGCGCCGACTTCGCGCTGACCGGCGACGTCGGCGTGTGGTCGCGCGGCACGGCCAGCGGGGCGCGTACGGCGTGCAGCTTCTGCGCGGCATGCGGCACGCGCATCCATCACCAGTCGAGCGCCGCGCCCGAGTGGCTGACTCTCAAGCCCGGGACGCTCGACGACACGTCGGGCCTCTTCGCGCGAGCGCATATCTGGACGGCGCACCGCCAGCCGTGGGTAATTCTTGACCCGGCGGTGGAGGCGTTCGAGACGCAGCCGGCCGATCTGCCGGCGTGGCGGCGGCGGTTCGTGGAGGCGGGATGATCGAGATCGAAGGCGGGTGCCAGTGCGGGGCTGTGCGCTATGCGGGCACGCTCGACACCGACGAGGCCTATTTCTGCCATTGCCGCATGTGCCAGCGCGCCACCGGTGGGGTCGCGGCGGCGCTGGTCAACGCGCGGCGGGATGCGGTCACCTGGTCGGGGCGGCCGCGCGACCTGTACCGCTCTTCGCCGTTCGCGCATCGCGGACATTGCGCATTGTGCGGGACGCCGCTGACCTTCGAATACGACGCGGGGTCCGACATGCTCGACTTGACTGTGGGATCGCTCGACGAGCCTGGTCTGGTGCGGCTCGCCAGCCATTTCGGCGTCGAGAGCTGGGTGCCCGGCTGGATCCACGACGACACCCTGCCGCACCTGCGGACCGACGAGCATCCGCCGCTGGTCGAGCGTTGGGCGGCGGTGCATAAGGCCGAATGACCGACCGCTTCACCTTCCCCAGCTTCGACGGCGTGGAATTGAGCTGGCAGGAAGTCGGTGCCGGCCGGCCCGTCGTGCTGCTCCACGGCCTGTTCTCGACCGGCGACACCAACTGGACGAAGTTCGGCCAGGCGAAGCAGCTGGCGGACGCGGGGTTTCGCGTCATCCTGCCCGACCTGCGCGGCCACGGGCAGAGCGGCGCGCCGCACGATGCCGCGGCCTATCCGCCCGACGTGCTGGCAATGGATGCCGCGGCATTAGTCGCGCACCTCGGGCTGACCGATTACGACCTCGGCGGCTATTCGCTCGGCGGGCGGACGACGATGCGCTGCCTGGTGCGGGGGATGACGCCGCGCCGCGCCGTGGTCGCGGGCATGGGGCTGACCGGCATCATCGAGATCGGCAAGCGCACCGACTGGTTCCTGAACGTCATCGCCAACGCCGACAGCTTCGAACGCGGGTCGAACGGCTGGACCGCGGTGCAGTTCATGCGGACCAACAAGGTCGACGGCGAAGCGGTCGCGCACGTGCTGCGCTCGCAGATCGTCACGACGGCGGCGGAGGTTGCGGCGGTGCAGACGCCGGTGCTGGTGCTGTGCGGGGCCGAGGACCAGGACAACGGGTCGGCGCCCGACCTCGCGGACGCCTTGCCGCACGGCACTTATGTCGAGATGCCGGGCACCCATATGAGCGCCGTCGTCGGGCCCGCAATGGGTGCGGCCATACTGGAGTATCTGAGCGCATGAACCGTCAACCGCGCGCTGCCGGGGGCTGCCTGCTGGCGGCGCTGACCATCGTCGGGGCGCTCGCGGGCATTGCCGTGGGGCAGGCGACCGCCGGGCTGCTGGGCGGGTTCGCCGCGGGCGTGGTCGCGGCAATCGCGGTCGCGTTGTGGGATGCGAAGCGGCCTTAACAGTCGTCATCCCCGCGAAGGCGGGGACCCAAAGTCACCGGGCTCGGATGAAGCAGCGCTGACCCCTTGGCAGAAATTGTGACCTTGGGTCCCCGCCTTCGCGGGGATGACGATTTAGTTCAGACCACCTGGCCCTGGCCGTCGCAGCTCAGCTCAAACGCCGCCAGCCCCGCCTCGAGGTACGCCGCCAGCATCGGCAGATCGAGGAGATAGTCGGCGGTGTCGTCGACCTCGTCGGCGGCCGTGCTGATCGCGTCGTCCCACTCGGTCGCGTCGTAGGTGCCGCGGCCGACCCAGGCGAGGGCAATGAGTTCGGCCTGCTCGTCGTCGGCCAGGTCGTCGATGATCGCGCGCAGCTCTTCCTCGGTCGGATTGTCGCCGTCGTCCTCGAGTTCGCCGACCGCGCCGTCGTCGCTCGCGTTCGAGCCGTCGTCGGGGTCGGTGTCGGGGATCAGCGCCTCGAACTCACGGGCGCGCAGCACAATGCGGCAGACGGTGTCGAGGGGGATGGTCAGTTCCACAGGGCGTTCCTTCGCGAATATGCGGCGGCAACGATGGCGGTTGTTCTGTGTTCCCTCAGGCGGCGCGAGCGACTTGGGTCGACAGGCCGAGACGCGCGCGCGCCTCCTCATACTCGCGGCGCAGCTTGGCGACGAAGCCCGCGGCACCCTGCACCTCGGTGATCGCGCCGATGCCCTGGCCGCAGCCCCAGATGTCCTTCCATGCCTTGGCGTCCGAGTTGCCGCCCGAGCCGAAGTTCATCGTGCTGACGTCGCCCGTCGCCAGATTGTCCGGGTCCATGCCCGCCGCGACGATGCTGGGGCGCAAATAATTGCCGTGCACGCCGGTGAACAGGTTCGAATAGACGATGTCGGATGCGCCCGACTCGACGATCATCGCCTTGTAGCGGTCGTCGGCGCGCGCCTCGGTCGTCGCGATGAACGCCGAGCCGATATAGGCGAAGTCCGCCCCCATCGCGAGCGCCGCGAGCACCGCGCCGCCGCTCGCGATCGATCCCGACAAGGCCAGCGGCCCGTCGAACCACGCGCGGATTTCCTGGATCAGCGCGAAGGGCGAGATCGTGCCGGCATGTCCGCCGGCCCCAGCGGCGACCGCGATCAAGCCGTCGGCGCCCTTCTCGATCGCCTTGCGCGCGAAGCGGTCGTTGATGATGTCGTGGAGCACGATGCCGCCGTACGAGTGCACCGCGGCGTTGACGTCCTCGCGTGCGCCGAGCGAGGTGATGACCACGGGCACCTTGTGCTTGACGACGAGGGCGAGGTCCTCCTCCAGCCGCGCGGTCGTCTTGTGGACGATCAGATTGACCGCGAAGGGCGCGTCCTGCGGCGTGAGTTCCTCACCCAGCCGCGTCAGCCACTCGTCGAGCTGCTCGATCGGCCGCGCATTGAGGCTGGGGAAGCTGCCGATGACGCCCGCCTTGCACTGCGCGATGACGAGGTCGGGGTTGGAGATGATGAACAAGGGCGACCCGATGACCGGGATCGACAGGCGGTTCGCGAAACTGGCGGGCATGGACATGCGTGCTCTCCCCGAGGCGTTACGGCTGTGCATCGCGGAGGTTGACGGGTGCGTCAACCTTCCAGTTCAAGCTCCGAACGATGGGCTCAGGCTTCGTCCCCGTAAACCGCGATCACCGCCGCTGCTTCGGCCCCGACGCGCCCCCGGAACATGCCCGGCGTGTTGAACGACCAGCCCATGCTGCCGTCCGCGCCGACGACGATCACGCCGCCGTCGCCGCCCATTGCCTTCAGCTCTTCCTGCAGCAGGAGGTCGGCGGCCTGCTGGATGGTCTCGCCGAGCATTCGGACGCGGGCGCAGATCTCGTGGCTCACGCCGGCGCGGATGAAATATTCGCCCGAACCGGTCGCCGATACTGCGCCGGCGCGGTCGTCGGCGTAGGTGCCGGCGCCGATCAGCGGGGAGTCGCCGATGCGGCCCCAGCGCTTGCCGGTCAGGCCCCCGGTCGAGGTCGCTGCCGCGACATGGCCGTGGCTGTCGCGTGCTACCGCGCCGACGGTGCCGTATTTGAGGTTCTTGTCAAACAGCGGCTCGCCGCGCGCATGGGCGGCCTTCATCGCCTGCAGCGCGGCCCAGCGTTCCTCGGTGCGGAAATAGCCGGGGTCGACCTGGGGCAGGCCCTGCTCGAGGGCGAACACGTCGGCGCCGTCGCGTGCCAGCAGGACGTGGGGGGAGTGCGCCATCACCGCGCGCGCCAGGGTGACCGGGTTCCGGGTGCGCGTCACGCCCGCTACCGACCCCGCGGCGCGGTCGCGGCCGTCCATGATCGCGGCATCGAGCTCGGTGCGCCCCTCGGCGGTGAACACCGCGCCGCGGCCCGAATTGAAGATCGGGTTGTCCTCGAGCGCGCGCACCGCCGCCTCGACCGCGTCGAGCGCGCTGCCGCCCGCCGCGAGGGGTGCCGACCCCGCCGCGAGCGCCTCGCCGAGCCCGGCGCGGAACGCCGCGTCCTGCTCGGGGCTGAGCGACGCGCGCGTGAAGACGCCCGATCCGCCGTGGACGACGAGCGACCAGTTGCTGCTTTCCATGCCCGCCCGGTTAGACTGGCGTTGACGCAGCGCCAACCCCAAGACTATATCGCCGCCCTCGCGCCGGTGCGGCGGGGTAGCTCAGCTGGTTAGAGCACGGGAATCATAATCCTGGGGTCGGGGGTTCAAGTCCCTCTCCCGCTACCGCACCCGATCTGGAGGCCTCGTGCCAGGCATAGCCGACATCCGCCCGATCTCGCTTAGCCTCGTCGACAGCGATCTCGACGCCGCAGCCGCCGCGTTCGGCGATGCGTTCGCGCGCACCGGTTTCGCGGTCGTCGCCGATCACGGGGTCGACCAGGCGATCATCGACCGCGCGCTGGCCGCCGCGAAGGCGCTGTTCGCGCTGCCCGAGGAGGTCAAGCGCGCCTATGTCGTGGCGGGGCAGGGCGGCGCGCGCGGCCTGACGCCGTTCGGCATCGAGACTGCCAAGGACGCGAACGTCTCCGACCTCAAGGAGTTCTGGCATGTCGGGCGCGAGCTGCCCGCCGGCCACGTGTTCCGCGCGTTCATGCAGCCCAACGTCTGGCCCGCCGAAGTGCCCGAGTTCGAGGGTGCGGTGCTGGCGCTGTACGACGCGCTCGACTTCGCCGGGCGGCGGGTGCTGCGCGCCATCGCGGTGCACCTGGCTCTCGCCCCCGACTTCTTCGACGACACGGTGCGCGACGGCAATTCGGTGCTCCGCCTGCTGCACTATCCGCCGATCGGGGCGGACGCGCCGGGCATCCGCGCCGGGGCGCACGAGGACATCAACGTCATCACCTTGCTGCTCGGCGCCGAGGAGGCGGGGTTGCAGCTGCTGACCCGCGACGGCGAGTGGCGCGACATCGACGCCCCGGCGGGGACTTTGGTGTGCAACATCGGCGACATGCTCGACCGGCTGACCGGCGGGCGCCTGCCCTCGACGACGCACCGGGTGGTCAATCCGGCCCCCGAGCGGCGCGGCCATGCGCGCTATTCGACGCCGTACTTCCTGCACTTCCGGCCCGATTACCTGATCGAGACGCTTCCCGGCGAACGGCCCGCGGCGCCGATCACCGCGCACGACTTCCTGTTGCAGCGCCTGCGCGAGATCAAACTGCTGTGACCGACCGGCCGCTCAATGCCGTCATCGTGCCGGTGACGCCGCTCCAGCAGAACTGCACGCTCCTGTGGTGCACGAAGACGATGAAGGGTGCCTTCGTCGATCCCGGCGGCGACCTCGACCGGCTGCTCGGCGTCGCGGCGCAGCACAAGGTGACCATCGAGAAGCTGCTCGTCACCCACGGCCATATCGACCATTGCGGGCTGACGGGGACGCTGCGCGACCGGCTCGGCGTGCCGATCGAGGGGCCGCACGCCGACGACAAGTTCTGGATCGACATGGCGCCCGCGGTCGGCGCGCAATACGGCATCGCGGGCGCGACGGCGTTCACGCCCGATCGCTGGCTGGTGCAGGGCGACACGGTGACCGTCGGCGAGCTTGTGCTCGACGTCCATCACTGCCCCGGCCACACGCCCGGACACGTGATCTTCCACCATGCGCCGTCGAACCTGGCAATCGTCGGCGACGTGCTGTTCCAGGGGTCGATCGGGCGCACCGATTTTCCGATGGGCAATCACGCCGACCTGATCAACGCGATCACCACCCGGCTATGGCCGCTCGGCGGGCAGACGGCGTTCATCCCCGGGCACGGCGCGATGTCGACCTTCGCGCAGGAGCGGCGCTCGAACGCCTTCGTTGCGGACAGTGTGCTCGCTGCCTAGAGGCCGTGCAGGCGCGCCGAGATGATCAGCGCCCAGACGCTCGTGCTGATCAGGATGATGAAGGTCGTCAGCGTGCCGACGACCCGCCACGGGTTCGGCGCCGGCAGCCCCATCCCGGCCGCCTGCGCGATGCGCCCCAGCACCAGCGCAATACCCATGATGCCGAGGATGTAGCGGTCGCCGTCGAAGCTCTCGATCAGGCCCATCAGGATCAGGATGATCGGCACGTACTCGGCGAAATTGGCGTGCGCGCGGATGCGCGACAGCAGCAGCGGGTTGCCGCCGTCGCCGAGCGACACCTTGGCACTGCCGCGCACCACGATGACGCGGACGCTGAGCGCCATGAGGACCAGCCCGCACAGGCCGGCCGTGGTGATGGTGACGATCATGTGTGTTCCCCCCGTTCGGTCGTGGTCCCGGTTTACCCCGTGCAACCTTCGGGCGTCCACCTCGTTAACCTGGAGTAACTTCACGAAGGAGTGTTGTCATGGACGAAGATCGCATCGAAGGCGCCGCCAAGAATGTCGGCGGCAAGATCAAGGAAGGCTTTGGCAAGCTGGTCGGCGACACCAAGATCGAGACCGAAGGCAAGGCCGACCAGGTCGAGGGCAAGGTCCAGAACACCTGGGGCGGAGCCAAGGACGCGCTTCGCGACAAAGACGCTGCCTAAACTCACCGCATGATTGAGCCGCCGTCCCCCATAACCGGGGGGCGGCGGCTTTTCATATTGCGTTCGGCGCGCAAATCCTTATGGTCCGCGCTTCACAAACAGCCGGGGTACGCGCCGGCCGCACGTTGCGGCCGCTCAGGCGCTTGCCCCTCATGATGAAGATGACAGGTGCCGGATGGCCGTTCCGAAACGCAAGACCTCGCCTTCGCGCCGCAACATGCGCCGCAGCCACCACGCGCTGAGCGCGTCGCCGTTCCAGGATTGCCCGAACTGCGGCGAGCTCAAGGCCCCGCACAACCTGTGCAACGCCTGCGGCCACTACAACGGGCGCGAGATCGTCGCCGTCGAGGCTTGATTTCGACCGGCGTGACGGGGGCAACGGCATGACCGCACGCCCCGTGATCGCGCTGGATGCGATGGGCGGTGACAGCGGACCGGCGGCAGTAATCGCCGGTGCCGAGCTTGCCCGCGAACGCTATCCCAAGCTGCTCTTCCGCTTCTATGGCGACGAGACCGCGATCCGCGCCGAACTGGCGCGTGCGCCGCGCGTCGGCGCCGAAGCGGTCGTCGTCCATACCGCGACGCAGGTGCTGGGCACCGACAAGCCGAGCCAGGTCATCCGGCGCGGCCGCGGCACGTCGATGGGCCTGGCGATCGAGGCGGTGAAGGCCGGCGAGGCGCAGGCGCTCGTGTCGGCCGGCAATACCGGCGCGCTGATGTCGATGGCGTACCTCGCGCTGCGCACGATGGAGGGCATCAACCGCCCGGCGCTCGCGGCGCTGTTGCCGACGCTCAAGAATGATTCGGTCGTCCTCGACCTCGGCGCCAACGTCGAGTGCGATGCCGAAAATTTGATCCAGTTCGCCGTCATGGGCGCCGCCTTCGCGCGCGTCGTGCTGGGCGTCGAGCGGCCGCGGGTCGCGCTGCTCAACATCGGCGAGGAGGAGCTGAAAGGCACCGAAGAGCTGAAGGAAGCGGCGATGCTGCTCCGCGCCGTCGACCTGCCGATGCGCTTCGAAGGTTTCGTCGAGGGCGACAAGATCGGCCAGGGCAATGTCGACGTGATCGTCACCGACGGCTTCTCGGGCAATATCGCGCTGAAGACCGCCGAGGGGACGGGCAAGCTCGTCACCGGGCTGCTGGCCGAAGCCTTCAAGACGTCGTGGCTGACGCGGCTCGGCTATCTGCTCTCGCGTGGGGCGCTCCGCGCGCTCCGCGCGCACCTCGATCCCAACGCCCACAACGGCGCGGTGCTGCTCGGCCTCAACGGCATCGTCGTGAAGAGCCATGGCGGCGCGTCGGTGCGCGGTATCGCCAATGCGATCGGCGTCGCGCACGACCTGGTCGTCGCCGACGTGGCGCGCAAGATCTCGGACGATCTCGCGAACTTTCACGCGCACCGGCCCGCTGCGGTCGACCTGACGAGCGCCAAGTGAGGCGCGCGCGGATTATCGGCACCGGCAGTTACCTGCCCGACCGCATCCTGACCAACGCCGAACTCGCGGCGCAGGTCGACACCAGCGACGAATGGATCATCGAGCGCACCGGCATCCGCCAGCGCCACATCGCCGCCGACGGCGAACTGACTTCCGACCTCGCGGTTGCCGCCGCCAACCGCGCGCTCGCAATGGCCGGCCTGACGCCCGACGACATCGACCTGATCGTCGTCGCCACCGCGACCGCCGACCAGACCTTCCCGTCGTGCGCGACGGTCGTGCAGCACAAGCTGGGCATGCGCCACGGCGTGGCGTTCGACGTCGCGGCGGTGTGTTCGGGCTTCCTCTATGCGCTCAGCGTCGCCGACGCGATGCTGGTGACGGGAGCGGCGAACAGCGCGCTGGTGATCGGCGCGGAGACCTTCTCGCGCCTGCTCGACTGGGAGGACCGCGCGACCTGCGTGCTGTTCGGCGACGGCGCAGGCGCGATCGTGCTGCGCGTCGAGGAGGGGGCGGGGACCTCCGCCGACCGCGGCATCCTCGCGCATCGCCTGCATTCGGACGGCAAGTACAACGACCTGCTCTACGTCGACGGCGGCCCGGGCTCGACGGGCACCGTCGGCAAGCTGCGGATGAAGGGCAAGGAGGTGTTCCGCCATGCGGTCACCAACCTCGCGTCGGTGATGACCGAGACGCTCGGCGCCGCCGGTCTCGCCGCCGACGATGTCGCGTGGGTGATCCCGCACCAGGCGAACCTGCGCATCCTCGAGGGTACGGCGAAGAAGCTGCATTTGCCGATCGAGCGCGTCGTCGTCACCGTCGACGCCCATGCCAACACGTCCGCTGCGTCGGTGCCGCTGGCGCTCGACACCGCGGTGCGCGACGGGCGTATCAAACCGTACGATTTATTGCTATTGGAAGCGATGGGCGGCGGCTTCACCTGGGGGGCAGCAGCGGTTCGCTGGTAGGTGATCTGGAGCGATCGACGGGAGGGCAAGATGACAATGCTGGAAGCAGTTGAAACGGTTGGCGTAACGAAGTCCACGGCACGCGCCGCGCGCGCTTCGGGGCAGGGCACGCTGACCCGTGCCGACCTGTGCGAGGCGGTTCACCGCGAGATCGGCCTGTCGCGCTCCGAGTCGTCGGACTTGGTCGAAGGCGTCCTCGACCATATCTGCGACACGCTCGTCGCCGGCGACAACGTCAAGATCAGTTCGTTCGGCAGCTTCGTGCTGCGCAGCAAGGGCCAGCGCATCGGGCGCAACCCGAAGACCGGCCAGGAAGTGCCGATCGAGCCGCGCACCGTGCTGACCTTCCGCCCCAGCCAGCTGCTCCGCGAGCGCATCAACGGCGGGCCGCCCGCCGCATGACCGATACGGGCAAGTCGCCGGGTGCGTTTCGCACCATCGGCGAAGTCGCGGCCGAACTCGGCCTGCCGCAGCATGTGCTGCGCTTCTGGGAGACGCGCTTTCCGCAGGTCCAGCCGCTGAAGCGCGGCGGCAACCGGCGCTATTACCGCCCTGCCGATGTCGTGCTGCTGCGCGATATCCATCGCATGCTCTACGACGAGGGCTATACGATCAAGGGCGTGCAGAAGCTGCTGGGCGATGGGCTCAAGCCAGCGCCCGCGCCGGCGCCCGCTGCGGCACCGGCGATCGCCAGCATCGACCTGAGTGCGATCCGCGCCATCCGCGACCGGCTCGCGGCGGGGCTCCTCGCCGTAGCTGCGTGAAGAGCGTCGCGGTTTTCAGCGTCAAGGGCGGGGTCGGCAAGACCGCGCTCGCGGTCAACCTCGCCTATGCCAGCGCGACGCTGAGCGCGCGGCGCACCCTGCTCTGGGACCTCGACGCGCAGGGGGCGGCGACCTTCACCCTGAAACTCGCGCCCAAGGGCGGCGCGGCGGCGCGCAAGCTGTTCGCCAAGGATGCCGCGCTGGACGCGGCGATCCAGCCGAGCGCCTGGCCCTGCCTCGACCTGCTCGCCGCCGACGGTTCGCTGCGCAGCCTCGAGAAGCAGCTGGCGACCGACGACAAGGCGAAGCGCCTGCGCCGGATGCTCAAAGACCTCGACGGCGACTACGACCGCATCGTCCTCGACTGCCCGCCGGGGCTGAGCGAACTCGCCGAACAGCTGTTCCGCGCGGTCGACCTGCTCGTCGTGCCGATGATCCCGTCCCCGCTGTCGATCCGCGCCTATGAGCAGCTGGTCGCCCACCTCGCGCGCCATCATCCCAAGGGGCCCGCGGTGGTGCCGGTGTTCACCATGGTCGACCGCCGCCGCGCACTGCACCGGAACATCGTCGACGTCGATGCCGACCGGGCCGCGATCCCCTATGCGAGCGCGGTCGAGGCGATGTCGGTTCACCGCTCGCCGATCGCGGTGCGCGCCCCAGGCGGACCCGCGGCGCGCGCCTTCAACGGGCTATGGGCCGATATCGAGCGGCGGCTGGTGTCGCAGGGCTGAACCCGCGGGCCATGAGCGCGCGTTGCGCAGGGACCCGACAGGAGTCCGTGCCGTGCAGCAGAAGCCCATCCAAGACCAGGTCATCGTCATCACCGGCGCCTCGAGCGGCATCGGCCTCGCCACCGCGCATCTTGCCGCGCGCGAGGGCGCGAAAATGGTGCTCGTCGCGCGCAACGCCGACGCGCTCGACGCCGTCGCCGCCGAGCTGGGTAATGCCGCGGTGGTGTGCGTCGCCGATATCGCCGACGAGGATAGTGCCGAACGTATCGCCGACGCCGCACTGACCGCCTTCGGGCGCATCGACACCTGGGTGAACATCGCGGCTGCGGGGGTCTACGGCCGCTTCGACCAGGTCCCCGAGGCCGACCATCGCCGCGTCTTCGACGTCGGCTATTTCGGTACGGTGCGCAATTCGCTGAAGGCGGTCGAGGTGATGCAGGACCGCGGCGGCACGCTGATCAACATCGGCTCGATCCTCGGCGACGTGTCGATCCTGCAGCAGGGCATCTATGCCTCGATGAAGCACGCCGTCCACGGCTTCACCAACGCACTCCGCGCCGAGGTGATGGAGGCGGGCGACCCGGTGCAGGTGACGCTGATCAAGCCCGGCGCGATCCACACGCCGTGGCCCGAGCATGCGCGCAACTATATGGACAAGCCCGCCAGCCTGCCGCCAATGATCTACGACCCGCGCCTCGTGGCGAAGGCGATCGTCTTCGCCGCCGCCAACCCGCGCCGCGAAATCACGGTGGGCGGCAACGGCGCGCTGATCAGCCTGTTCGGCACGCATTTCCCGGCGCTGACCGAACTCGGCGAGTCGCTGATCGGCACGCCCGCGCAGCAGACCGACCAGCCGCCGCCGCCGGGGGTGAAGGACAATCTGTTCACCTCGCGCGCCGACGGGCGGATCGAGAGCGACCAGGACACGCACGTCCGCCGCACCAGCCTGTGGCTGGAGGCGCAGCTGTTCCCGATGCGCGCTGCTGGGGTGGTTGGTGCGGGGCTGCTGACGGCGCTGCTGCTGGCGCGCGGGCGGCGCTAGTGGCCTGACGGCTCGGTCATCAGCTCGACGAGGACCCCGCCCGTGTCCTTGGGATGGACGAAGATCACCGGCACGCCGTGCGCCCCCATGCGCGGCTCGCCGGTGCCGAGTACCGTCGCCCCCTTCGCCCTCAGCGCGTCCCGCGCCGCGATGATGTCGGGCACCTCGAAGCAGATGTGGTGCTGCCCGCCGTTCGGGAATTTCTTGAGGAAACCCCACACCGGCGAGGCGTCGCCATAGGGTTCGATCAGCTCGATCTGGCTGTTGGCAAGGTCGATGAAGGCGACCCACACGCCCTGTTCGGGCAGCGCGAACTTGGCCCGGCTGACGGTCGCGCCGTAAAGGTCAGCATAAACGCGCACCGCGTCGTCGATGCTGGGCGTCGCTATCCCGACATGGTTCAACCGTCCGATCATGCGTCCTCCAGCAACAGGTCGAGCAGTTCGTCCATCGTCGTCACCACCGCCAGCGCGCCGGCGTCGTGCAGCTCGTGCGTGTCGTGATAGCCCCAGTCGACGCCGATCGCGCGCACGCCCGCGCGGCCTCCCATGACAATGTCGAACACCGTGTCGCCGATCATCACGGCCTGCGCGGGACGAGCGCCGCCCTCGGCCAGCGCGGCGCGCAGCATCGCCGGGTGCGGCTTCGACGGGTGGCGATCGGCGGTCTGCAGCGTCACGAAATGGCCCGTGATGCCGTGGTGGTCGAGCAGCAGCGCAAGGCCGCGGTCGGACTTCCCCGTCGCGACGCCCAGCGCCCAGCCGGCATCGCGCAGCCGGTCGAGCCCCTCGCGGACGCCCGGATACAGCGGCTCGGCGTCGAGCCGCGCCTCGGCGCGCAGCCGGTGGAAGGCATCGCGGTACTCGCCCGCGAGGCTCGCGTGCAGCGCCGCGTCGGCGTCCGGCAGCAGCGCCTGCATCGCCTCGACGAGGCTGAGGCCCACCACCCGCCGCGTCGCCTGCTCGGGCGGCGGCGTCAGCCCGACGCGCACGAAGCAGTCGCCCATCGCGCGCACGATGTTCGCCTGGCTGTCGACCAGCGTTCCGTCGCAATCGAACACCGCAAGCCGGGTCATTGCGCGCGAACCAGCGCCGCCACGTCGTCGGGCACGTGGGCGATCACGCCGGCGGTGTCGGCGGCGTCCGAATCCTGGCTCAGCTTCCGCGTCGCGCGGATCGTCTCGACGGTCAGCTCGAAGCCGGTGATGGCGCGGCACATCGCGGCGAACTTCGCCGGGTCCATCTTGGCACGCGTCCAGTCCTGCGCGGCGCGGGTCTCGTAGGTCGCCGCACTCGCATCGAGCAGGTCGACCAGCTCGTCGTTGCCCAGCGCCCGCACCGGGCCCTCGCATTCGACCGCGACGTACAGCCAAGTGGGCACGCGCGTCCGCTTCACATACCAATTCGGGCTGACATAGGCGTTCGGCCCCGCGACGCTCGCGAGCGCCGTCATCCCGCCCAGATGCGGCGTCAGCGCATTGGCGTTGGCGAGGTGGAAACGCAGTTTCCGCCCCTCCGCCAGCAGCGGCACATGCGCGACGCGCGGACCGGCGGGCACCTGCGCAAACACATGCGCGAACGCCATCTCGGCGACGAACTCGAGCGCGCTGTCGTCGTCCCAGCGGTACAGCGGCGACGGGTGCATCGTCAGCCCTGGCCCCGCGACCGCCGTTCGCCGCGATGCGCCTTGCGGCGCGACTTGGCAGCCGCCGCCGCCGCCTTGCGCTTGCCCTCGGGCGTGTCGGCGTATTTGGTGTCGTCGTAGGGCTCGGCGGTCGCCTGGCCGGGCTCGAAGCCCAGCATCTTGAAGCTCTCGATGAAATGCGCGGGTAGGTCGGCGGAGATATCGAGGATCTTGCCGTCGGGATCGTCGATCAGCAGGCGGCGGGCGTGGAGGTGCAGCTTGCGGCTGATCCCGCCGGTCAGGAACGCTTCCTTGCCGCCGTACTTGGCGTCGCCGACGATCGGGTGGCCAATGGCGTTGGCGTGGACGCGGATCTGGTGGGTGCGCCCAGTCAGCGGCTGGAATTGCACCCAGGCGGCGCGGTCGGCGGCGTTGTCGACGACCGAGTAGACGGTGCGCGCCGCGAGGCCCGCCTGCGGATCGACGTGCATCTTCTCGCCGCCGCTGCCCGGCTGTTTCGCCAGCGCCGCATCTATCTCGCCCTGCTCGGGCTCGGGCATGCCGACGGTCAGCGCCCAGTAGATCTTGCGCGCGGTGCGGCCCGAAAAGGCCTTGGAGAAATGCGCCGCCGCGCGCGCGGTGCGCGCCAGCAGCAGCACGCCCGACGTGTCCTTGTCGAGCCGGTGCACCAGCTTCGGCCGGGCACGCGTGTCGTACATCAGCGCGTCGAGCAGCCCGTCGACGTGCGTCGTCGTGCCGGTGCCGCCCTGCGTCGCGAGGCCGGGGGGCTTGTTGATGACGATCGCGTGCATGTCCTTGTAGATCACGAGGGACTGCGCATACTCGATCTCGGCAGCACTCAGCGGCTTCGCCGGCCGCGCCACGGGGGCGCCGGGGTCGGGGGCCTCGGCGGGCGGCAGGGTCAGGACCTGCCCCGTGCGCAGCCGGTCGCCCGGATCGGCCTTTGCCCCGTCGAGGCGCAGCACGCCGGTGCGCGCCCAGCGCGACACGACGTTGAAGCTCGTGCCGGGCTCGTGCCGCTTGAACCAGCGGTCGAGGCGAATGCCCTCGTCGTCGGGCTGGACGGTGAAGGTCCGCATCAGGCGCGCATCAGGTAGAGGCCGGCAAACAGCGCCAGCACGCTGCCCGCGACCGACGACACGGCATAGGCGGTGGCCAGCGCGATCTCGCCGCGCAGGATCATCTCGACGACCTCGAGGCTGAACGCCGAGAAAGTGGTGAATCCGCCCAGCACCCCGACACCGAGCAGCAGCCGCAACGGCTCCCCATCGTCGCGCGCGCTCAGCCAGCCGACGAGCAGCCCCATGCCGAGCGCACCCAGGATGTTCACCCCCCAGGTCGCGAACGGCAGTCCGGGGCCGAGCGTGCGCATTGTCCAGACGCCGACAGAGTAGCGAAGACCGGCGCCGATCGCGCCGCCGAGCATGACGAGGGCGAGGGGGGGCAGGGCGGCGAATGCGGGCATTGCCGAGCCTGTAGCGCACGCGGGGCGGCGGGGCAAAAGGCGGTGCGCGTCAATTGCGCATTTACGGGGATATGGCATGCTGCGCGGCAGACGGGGGAGCTCGCGAATGCGCACCTGGCTGGTGATGCCAATCCTCGCCGCGCTGCTCGCGGGCTGCGCGCACAAGCCCGTGTCGCTAGGCGGTTGCGACCTGCCGCGCACGCCGCTGCGTACCGAGGTCGCGCGCGGCGCAGTGGGCGGGGCCGAGACCGGGTACGAGGCGCTGATCGCGGGCGCCATTGCCGGCGCGCCGGGGGCGGTGGGGGTCGCCGAACGCCCGGTGCTGCTGTTCCTGTCGGGCGGCAGCCAGAACGGCGCGTTCGGCGCGGGGTTCATCGACCAGTGGCGCGTGCGCGGCGGCGGCCTGCCGGCGTTCCGCGTCGTCACCGGGGTCAGCACGGGGTCGCTGCTCGCGACGCCGATCTTCGTCGGGCGCAGCGAGCGGGCCGTCGCGGGCTATACGATCGATGCCGAGGCCGACATCCTCGACGTCCAGGCGCGCGGGCTGATCGGCGTTGTGCGCAAGGGCGCGGCGGGGACGCTGGTGCCGCTG
The DNA here is from genome assembly GCF_007097155.1 of Glacieibacterium frigidum. Classification (GTDB taxonomy): domain Bacteria; phylum Pseudomonadota; class Alphaproteobacteria; order Sphingomonadales; family Sphingomonadaceae; genus Glacieibacterium; species Glacieibacterium frigidum. The sequence continues at coordinate 1,848,870 of NZ_VJWA01000001.1, read as the reverse complement.
CGCGGGCGGCTCGACCGCATGTTCGACAGCGCGCCCGGCGTGGACGACGACGCCCTGCTCGGCGAGGTGGCCACCGCCGCCGACCAGCGTCGCAAGCTGCTGGTCGGGGTTGTCGACCTGCGCGGCGGCGACGCCTGGGCGGTCGACATGACGGCATTGGCGCAACGCTGGCGCGAAGCCGATGCGGCGGCGAAACCGCAGATCAAGCGCTGCTATATCGAGACGCTGATCGCCTCGTCGTCGGTGCCCGCCGCGGCACCGCCGGTCTATATCGACGACGTCATGTATATCGACGGCGGCGCGCGCTTCGGCCTTTTCCGTGCTGCCGAGGATCGCGCCCTGCTCGCGGCGCGCACAGCCCGCGGCCCGGCCCCGCTCGCGCTGCGCGTCGTCAACGGCACGCTCGAAACCGAGGCGCAGTGCCCGTTCGTGACCGCCAAGGGCGCGGCGTGTCCGGCGACGGGTCGCTTGCGCGACTGGGACTTCGCCGACAGTGCGCAGCGTGCAGTCAAGATCCTGACCAACCAGATCTACCGCTTCTCCGCCGCCGCGGCGACGCTGCCCGGCGACCCGCCGGTCGCGCTCATCGGCCCCGACGCGGGCGAGCATCTGTTCGCATCCGGCGGCGAGACCTTGAGCTGCGACGCGTGGCGCGCACTCGACAATGCCGACAAGCCCGCGCCGGTCGAATTCCACAAGCGCCAGATGCGCTGCCTGATCGATTACGGCCGCGCGCGCGCCGACGCGCTGAAATGGTGGACGCTCTAGGCGATCCCGAACGTCCAGCCCTCGGTCGCGGCGATCGCGGGGGTCAGCCCGGCGGGCGACCACCACGCGGGGTCATCGGCGATGGCGCGCAGGCCGGCGGCGGAGACCAGCGCGTCGCCGACATGATCGGCGAAGGTTTCGGGGAAGTCGCGCGGCATCGGCGCGCTGCCGAGGCGCAACAGTACCGCGTCAAGCGCGTCGCGGGTCCGTAGCTTGCCGCGCACCCCGCCCATCGCCGCGAAGGCCTGGGCGTAGATTTCGAGGATCAGCGGGCCGTCGGCGGGCACCGGGTCGAACGGCCACACCGGCCAGCCTAGGTGGTTGAGCAGCCGCATCGCCGACAGCGTCGCCTTGCCGACCTGGCTCGCGCCGAGCAGCACGAAGTTCGACGTCGGCTGGCCGAGTTTCGAGTCCGCATAAGCCCGCTCGGTGACGCGGAAAAGCGCCCTCGCGGCCCGCGGCCCGTCGGCCTTGCCCATCCAGAAAATGTCCCGATGCGCCGCAACGAAGGCGTGCCCGCCGAGATCGGCGTCATCGGCGCAGATCCGGTCGATCGCCGCCCATAACGCCCGCGCTGGCCCGTCGAAGCCGGGGATGGCCGCGAACCCGAACCCCGCGTCGAGCCCTACCAGCGGGCTGCCCTGCTGCACGCGCAGCCAGTCGAGCACCTCCTGCCGCGACCAGCACCGCCCGGCCGGCGGCACGATGAGCGGCGCCGCGTCCCCTTGCTCGGCAGTCGCGACGACGATCGACGGATGCCTGTGCCCCCGCGCCCCCGACCAGTCGATCCCGACGAAGCGGTCGAAGGTCATAGCTCGATCAGCAGGCGCCCCGCCTCGACTGCCGTCGCGATCGTATCGAGATTGCTGACCACCCGCTCGATCGCCTCGGCACGCGAGCAGTTGCCGATCCGCAGCCAGACGACGGGTGTGAACGGGGGCGTACCAGCAAGGAACGCCAGATAGTCGTCATCCTTGGTGACGATGATCGCCCCGACAGCCATTGCATGTCGCCAGATCGCTCCATCGTCAGCGGAGCGCCCGACCACATGGGTGCAGTGCTCTGCTTCGTGGCCGAGCGTGACCAAGGCAGCCGCCATCCGCCGGGGCAGGTTCTCGTCGACGAGAAACCTCATTCGGCGGCGATGCTCTGCTCATGATTCAGCTGTTCGGCGGCGTAGGCGAGGCAGGCCAGCAAATCCTCGCGCGACAGCTCGGTAAAATCTTCGAGCAAGTCCGGGATGGTATCGCCGCCCGCCATATACTCGAGCATATCCACGACCGTGATGCGCGTGCCGCGAATGCACGGCTTCCCGCTCCGGACGCCCGGCGTGGATACGATGCGGTCCATCATTCGGCCGATATAACCCCTATCCACCATCCCCGCCACGCCTCAGCGCCGCCCACGCCGCGAGCCGTTCGCCGATGCGCTTCTCATGACCCCGGTCGGTCGGCGCGTAGAAACTCTGCGGGTTCATCTCGGCGGGCCAGTAGTTCGCGCCCGAAAAGCCGCCCTCGGCGTCGTGGTCGTAGGCGTAGCCCTTGCCGTAGCCGATGTCCTTCATCAGGCGGGTCGGCGCGTTGAGGATGTTGGCGGGAGGCATCAGCGAGCCCGTCTCCTTCGCCGACCGCCACGCGCTCTTCTGCGCGACATACGCCGCGTTCGATTTCGGCGCGGTGGCGAGGTAGAGGCAGGCGTGCGCAATCGCCAGTTCGCCCTCGGGCGACCCCAGGAAGTCGTACGACTCCTTCGCCGCGAGCGTCACCACAAGCGCGTTCGAATCCGCCAGCCCGATGTCCTCGCTGGCGAAGCGCACGAGGCGGCGCAGCACGTACAGCGGCTCCTCGCCGGCGGTCAGCATGCGCGCCAGATAGTAGAGCGACGCGTCGGGGTCCGAACCGCGCAGGGATTTGTGCAGCGCCGAGATCAGGTTGTAATGCCCCTCGCGGTCCTTGTCGTAGACCGCGACGCGGCGGTGGAGCAGCTCGCCGAGCGCGCCCGGATCGAGCGGCGCGTCGATGGCAATCGAAAACAGCGTCTCGACCTGGTTGAGCAGGAAGCGCCCGTCGCCATCGGCGGACGCGACCAGCGCCTCGCGCGCCGCCGGCGTCAGGGGCAAAGTGCGGCCCTCGATCGCCTCGGCACGCCCAAGCAGCGCGTCGAGCGCGGCTGCATCGAGGCGCCGGACGATCAGCACCTGCGCGCGGCTGAGGAGCGCGGCGTTCAGCTCGAAGCTGGGGTTCTCGGTCGTCGCACCGACGAGGGTGATCGTGCCGTCCTCGACATAGGGCAGGAAGCCGTCCTGCTGAGCGCGATTGAAGCGGTGGATCTCGTCGACGAAGAGCAAAGTGCGCTGGCCGGCGCGGGCCGCGGCGCGCGCCTCGGCGAACAGCTTCTTCAGGTCGGCGACGCCCGAGAACACCGCCGAGATCATCACGAAGCGCAGGCCCACCGCATCTGCGAGCAGCCGCGCGATCGTCGTCTTGCCCGTCCCCGGTGGTCCCCACAGAATCAGCGATGCCAGCTTGCCCGCGGCGACCATCCGCCCGATCGCGCCGTCGGGGCCGGTCAGATGCTCCTGGCCCACGACCTCGTCCAGCGCGCGCGGGCGCAGCCGCTCGGCGAGCGGCTGGCCGGGCAGGGCGGGGCCATCGGCGGGCGGGTCGGCGGCGAAGAGATCGGCCATGCCCCGACTTAAGCGTGTGGGTCCCCCGCGCAAGCCTCAGGAACGGTGCAACCCCGCCGCCGTTGAGCGCCGATGGAAAAGCCCGCCGTCGATCCTGCGATCAGCAGCAACCCCGAGGCCGGGCTGTCGGAGACGCAGCGTGCGGAGGCCGACGCGATCGCGCCCGCGTCGCTGCAGGTCGTCCACGAGGTGGTGCGCGCGCAGGGCGAGGAGGAGCTCGGCCGCACCGCGCTGTCGCTCGCGGCGTCGGGCGTCGCGGCCGGCGTAGCGCTCGGCGCATCGGTGCTGGCGCGCGCCTATCTGCACGGCGGGTTGCCGAAGGACGTTGCCTGGGCACCACTGGTGTCGGCGTTCGGCTACACGACGGGGTTCGTCATCGTCATCCTCGGGCGGTTGCAGCTGTTCACCGAAACGACGGTGACCGCCGTGCTGCCCGTCGCGACGCATCCGACACGCGCGAACTTCGGCAATCTGCTGCGCGTCTGGGCGGTGGTGTTCGGCGCCAATCTGGTCGGCTGCGCACTCGTCGCCTGGGGGATCGTGTCGGGGTTCATCGTCGATCCCGAACAGCAGCGTTCGGTTTTCGAGATCTCGCGCGAGGCGACCGCGCACGGCGCGATGGAGATCCTGCGCCTCGGCATCCCGGCGGGCTTCCTGATCGCGTCGATCGCGTGGATCCTGCCCAATGCGAAGGGCAGCGAGTTCTGGGTCGTGGTGCTCGTCACCTGGGTGATCGGCGCGGGCGGGTTCAGCCACGTCGTCGCCGGCGCGACCGAGGCGTTCGTGCTGTGGTTCGCAGGCGAGGCCGATGCCGCGCAGACCTTCGGCGGATTCATCGCGCCGGCACTGCTCGGCAACATCCTCGGCGGCAGCGTGCTGTTCGCGGTCCTCGCACACGCGATGGTGCGGGGGGACAAGTAGAAGGATTGCTGTGCGCGATCTTCACGATGCTGCGCGCGTTGTAAAAAATGTTTGACATAGCCGCCGGTGCCGGCCAGTAATGTCGAATATTTTTAACACACGGGAGGGCAGGATGTCGTTCAGGGAAAAGTCGGCCTGGTTGATGGGCGCGCTCATGCTCGGGGCAGGCGCCTACTACTTGACCATGGCGTTCGCCGTGTGGGGCGAAACCGGGTCTGCCGCACCGCCGCTAGCCCTCTTCATCCCCTTCACGCTTCTGGTCGTGATCGCGTCGGTGGCGGGCCAGACAACGCTGGCCCTGTTGACGCCGCGCGAAGCCAACGCCCCTGCCGATGAGCGCGAGAAGCCCTTGCTCGACCGCGCCGGTCATTGGTCGGGTCTCATGCTGGCAGCCGGGACGGTCACTTCGCTGCTCTACTTTTTCGATCATCAGAACGGTGTTCTGCTGTTCCATACGATCATGGGCAGCCTGATCGTTTCGCAGCTCGCGGACTATGCGCTTCAGATCGCGCTGATCCGCCGGGCTTCCTGAGAGTGGCCAAACGTCCGCCGATCACAAATCGCGTACGGGAACTGCGCGAGTTGCATGGAGGCATCAGCCAGTCCGCGTTGGGAGAGGCCATCGGCGTTACGCGTCAGACCATCATAGCAATCGAGCAGGGGCGTTATTCCCCGAGCCTCGAAAGCGCCTTTCGAATCGCGCGGCTGTTCGGCGTCGGGGTCGAAGACGTCTTCGGCTGGGATGTGGATTGAAGCTAGGTAAAGCGAGGGAGCGGCCGCGTCAGGACGATGCCAGTCGCGCAGCTCTCAGCCAGCGATATCCTTGAACCACGGCTCGACCGTGCCCGACTGCTTGAGGGTGATCGGGTTGCCGCGGCGGTCGCGGGACTTGCCGACGGTGAGACGGACCCAGCCCTCGGAGACGCAATACTCCTCGACCGTCGTGCGCTCGACGCCGTTGAAGCGGATGCCGATGCCGCGCGACAGGATCGCCTCGTCGTAGAAGGGCGTGCCTGGGGTAGCCGACAGGCGGTCGGGGGGCGTGTCGGCAAGGGGGGCGGGGGTGTCGTCGTTCGGGGTGTCGTCGGTCATTGGTGCACCCTGTTCAAACGTCGTCATCCCCGCGCAGGCGGGGACCCAAGGTCAGCAAGATTGCGACTTTGGGTCCCCGCCTGCGCGGGGATTACGTGGCAGGAGTTTAGGCGTTCTCGTCCTCGGCGTCGGTCGGGGCAGCCTCGGCGACCGGTTCGTCGGTCGCGATGGTGCCCGGCTCGGCGTTGGGGTCGTAGGCCTCGGTGAAACCGGCGTCGTCACGCTCGAACATGTCGGCGGTGACGTCGACGCCCTTCGCCTGCAGCTCGGCCTCTTCGGGCGAGCGGGCGATGTTGACCTTGATGTCGACCGACACCTCGGGGTGCAGCGACACCTTGACGGTGTGCATGCCGAGCGACTTGATCGGACGCTCCAGGATGACCTGGCTGCGCAGCACCTTGGCACCATCGGCCGACAGCGCGTCGGCGAGGTCGCGGGTGGCGACCGAACCGTACAGCTGGCCGGTGTTCGACGCCTGACGGATCAGGATGATCGTCTTGCCGTCGATGTTCGCCGAATCCTCGATGGCGAGCTCGCGCTTGTGCGCGTTGTCGGCCTCGATCGTCGCGCGATTGGCTTCGAAGCGCTTGCGGTTGGCCTCCGACGCACGAAGCGCCTTGTGGCGGGGGAGCAGGAAATTGCGGGCGAAGCCGGGCTTCACATTGACGACATCGCCAATGTTGCCGAGTTTCTCGACGCGCTCGAGCAGGATCACATCCATGAGGTCAGCCCCTTACTTGACGAGGTAGGGCAGCAGCCCGATGTGGCGCGCGCGCTTGATCGCCTGGGCGAGCTCGCGCTGCTTCTTGCCCGAAACCGCGGTGATGCGGCTCGGCACGATCTTGCCGCGCTCCGAGACGAAGCCCTGCAGCAGGCGCACGTCCTTGTAGTCGATGACCGGAGCGTCGGGACCCGAGAACGGGCAGCTCTTGCGACGGCGGAAAAAGGGACGACCCATTGTATCTCTCCCTTAAGCCGAACGGGGGCGGAAGCCGCCGCCACGATCGCCACCACCACCCGAACGCTCGCCGCCGAAGCCGCCGCCACGCGGGCGGTCGCCACGGTCGCCGCGGTCACGGTCGCCACGGTCCGGACGGTCGCCGCCGCGGGCATCGCGGTCGCGCTCACGGCTCTCGTTGCGGCGCATCATCGCCGACGGCTCGGTCTCGAGCGTGTCGACGCGCACGGTCAGGTAGCGCAGGATGTCTTCGTTCAGCGCGATCTGGCGCTCCATCTCGGCGACCGCCGGGGCGGGGGCGTCGATGTTGAACAGCACGTAATGCGCCTTGCGGTTCTTCTTGATCCGATAGGCGAGGCCGCGCAGGCCCCAATATTCGTTCTTCGTCACGGCGCCCTTGCCGTCCGAGATGATCTTGGTGAACGTCTCCGTCAGCGCCTCGACCTGGGCAGTCGCCAGGTCCTGTCGCGCGAGGAAGACATGCTCGTAGGACGGCATGCCGCAATACTCCTTTTGGCCGATCGTTGACGCCGCGCAGTGCGACGCCCCTCCGGCTGGCTTCGAAAACGCAAACGGCGAGGGACATGCCCCCGCCGGTGCGAAGGCGCGCTGTAGGCGAGTGCGCGCCCTAACGCAAGCCTCAGCGCCCGATCCACACCTCGACACGGCGATTGCGCGCCTGGCCGTCGGCACTGCTGTTGTCCGCCACCGGCAGCGCCGAGCAGAAACCCTCGACCGTGCGCGGTTGCAGGCCGCGCGACCGCAGCGTCGCGGCGACGGTCGCGGCACGCTGGCGCGACAGCGGGCAGTTGATGCCGTCGCCGCCCTTGTTGTCGGTGAAGCCGAACAGCATCAGCCGGCTGGGGTCGAAGCGGTTGTCGGTCAGGAAGCGCTCGACATAGTCGGATTCGCTCAAGGCCTTGGTGTCGAGATCGGCGCTGCCGGTCTCGAAGCGGAAGTTGGTCGACAGGCGCATCGCGCCGCGGGTCAGCGCGGCATAGCCCGGGGGCGCGACGTCGGGCGCCTGCTCCACCTTCTCGCCCTCGATGGTGCGGGGCACGAAGCCCTGCTTCTCGGCTACCGCCTGGCCTTCCGGGGAGGCGATGAAGCTGAGGAAGCGCGTGACATCGGGCTTGGCTGGTGTCGCGGCGGTGTAGAGGTACATGCGCCGCGACAGCGCATAATCCTCCCGGCCCACCGTGAAGCGCGTCGGGAACAGCGCGACGGCACCCGCCGGCGCGAGCGCGACGGCGCGCGCGGCGCCCGCCGAGGTCAGGCCGACGAAGCCGATGCCGTTGGGATCGGAGACGACACCGTCGGCAAGCTCGCTGCCCTTCTCGAACCGCTTGGCGTTGCCGACCAGCGTCGTGCCGGCGTTGTCGAGGATCGCCGTCTTGAAATATTTCCACGTCCCCGAGTTGTCGTCGCGGGCATAGACCTGCACCGCCCCCGGCGCGCCGCCGACCTGCGACCAGTCGGTGATCGCACCCGAGAACAGCCCGGCGACCTGATCGATCGTCAGCTGCGCGACGCGGCTGCCCGGGTTGACGATGACCGCGATGCCGTCGAGCGCGATGACATGCTCGCGCGGGTTGAGGGCGGCGAGATCGCTCTTCTGGCTTCCGTCGATCTTGTCCGACGCCATGGCGATGTCGTAGCTGCCCGACTTCAGGCCGGAAAAGCCGGTCTTGGTGCCGTGCGCACTCACCGTGACGATCTGCGGCTTGCCGTCGGCCTCGCACGACAGCACGATCTCGTCGTTGCCGGGCGTCTGCCGCTCGACACTGGCGCAGCCGCGGCTTTTCAGCCACGCCTCGGCCAGCGCGGGCGCGAGCTTGTCGCCGATGGTGTTCGACCCGCCGAGGCGGAGCAGCGGCTCGGCCTCGGTCGCGGGCGGCGGCGGCACCTCACCCTTCGCGACCTGCGTCGTATCGGATGTCTTGTCGCCGCTCAGCGCGCCCCAGGCGAACCAGCCGGCGACGAGCAGCAGCACCGCGAGGCCCGCGGCGATCGCCCATTTCGGGATGCCGTCGCCGCCCGCCTCACGCGCGACGATCAGCCCCTTGCCGCATTCGGTGCAGACGAAGTCCGCACCCGGCTTGACCTCGATGATCTCGCGCTTGTCGGCGAGGCTGCAGTTTCCGATGTTGACGCACTTGCCGCGCCGTTCCCCCGCCATTGCCTATCTCCGGATGATCATGAGTGCCGCCTTGGCGGCTTCGACGACGGCGCGGTAGCGCGGGTCCGCGACATCCCCGCCGACCAGCGGCTTGATGATGTCGGGCGCCGTGCGGATCGCCCCCTTGACCGGCTCGAGGTCGTCGAGCTTGGCCAGCCCCGCGTCGATGTCGGCCTTGAGCTGCGCATAGAGCTTGTCGTCGATGCCCTCCGCGGCGACGAGCAGCGACGTGCCGAGCCGCACGGGCGGCGCCTCGAACCCGTCCGCGTCGCGGCCCAGATAGGTCGGCCCCTTGGGGTCGTCCTGGACGATGCCCAGCCCGCGTCCGATCAGCACCAGCGCGAGTGCATCGCGGCGCAGCTCGTCGCCGCTGCGGACGTACAGCGACGGATAGCTGTCGATGCTGCCCTCGGTATGGAGCTCGAGGGCGAAGCGCGCCGGGTTGGCGGCGATGCGCGTCTCGTACTTCGCCTTCAGGAACGGCAGCACCTTCAGATAGCGCAGCGGGAACAGGTTCTTGACCGCGATCATGGTGATTTCGTTGGCGCGGCCGTCGGCTTCGATGAACTCGAGGTCGCCGGGCTGGGCGTCCCTGAACGCCGTCTTCAGGTCGGCGACGAAGGCGGCGTGCTCGGTCGCCTTGGGCAGCACGACGATCCATTTCTGGACGAGCGTCTGGACGCCCGCCGGGATACCCGGCCCCGACTTGCCGCTCTCCAGCGGGTTGACGGTCAGGTAGCAGCCGGCCTCCCGCACCAGATTGGCGACATAGGCCCCCAGCGCCTGGCGGTCACCGCCGAAGCGCTCGCGCAGCTTGGCGATGATCGAGACGCCGAGGATGCGGCGCTTGACGTCGATCACCAGCGTATCGTGCGCGACGCGGGCATTGTCCTCGGCCACCGCCTCGATGCGGTCAACCATGTCGCCCAGCCCGACGCGGTCGCGGAAGGCCTGGAAGCCCGGGTTGGGCCCGGCGCGCTCGATCAGCGCGGCGCGCACCTTGGCGGTCTGGGTCGCCTGCTGGACCTGGTCGAGCACCAGCTCGCGCGTCACCGTGCGGACCAGCTCGGGATCGTAGAAGCGGACGAGGTGGCCCTTGATGTCGTCGCCGCCGCCGGTCTTCAGCCGTGCATCGATGCCGGCACCGACGCGGGTCAGCGCGTCCTGCATCGTCGCGATGATCTGATCGACGATCGCGCGCAGGTCGGCGAGCTCGGTCAGCACCTCGCCCAGGATCGTCTTGCCGACCATCCACGCCTCGACGCGGGTGCGGCGCACGAAATGCTCGCGCAGCTGCAGGCCGTATTCGTCGAGCAGGTTGTTGCGGTTGCCGACCATGCGGCCGAGCAGGCCCATGCTCGCCCAGCGCTGCTGGACGATGCGCAGCGCCTCGTTCGCCGCTTCGGCCGCCTCGCGCTCGCGCGCCACGACGCCGTCGATGCCCTGCAGCCGGTCGGTCAGCAGGCTGGTCAGGTCACCCAGCACGCGCGACACTTCGGTCGCCGAGCGGGTGCCGTTGCGCCAGTCGTCGAACAGCTCGCGCTCGACCCGCCCGCGGACCTCGCGCGCCATGTCGCGCTTGGCCATCGCCTTGGTGCGATAGAAGGACGGCACGCCGGCGTTGCGGAAGCCCTCATCGAAGCGCTTGACGGCGTATTTGTGGAGCTCGTCGAGCCAGCCCGGGGGCGGCCCGTCGCGAACCATCGACTTGAACGTCGTCATCGCGCCGTCCCACTCGTCGCCGAGCGCGCGCCAGCGCTTGTTGGGGTCGTCGGCCTGCAGGATCGGGACCGACAGGGTCAGATGCTCGTCGGTCAGCAGCCAGCGGCCCAGCGTCTCGGCCTCGCGCACGAAACTCGCGGTGTCGATGTTGCGGACGCTGTCGACGAAGCCCTGGCCGTCCTGCCAATTGTTGCTGCGCAACTGCTGGATCGCGGCGCGCGCGAAGTTGAGGCTCAGATACTCGCCGATCTCCTCCTCGGGGATGGCGATGCGCTTGATGCCGAACGACAGGAAGCGCTTCGACCGCTCGCCGACGCGGGCGCCGGGGGTCGTCTCGGGCGTGCCGTCGCCGTTCTCGGCATTCTCCATGCGGCCGAGCGATTTCCAGCCGACCTTGTCGGCGACCGCGATCTTCTGGAAGAGATAGTCGCCGACGATGCCCGGCAGCTCGTTCTTGACGTCGGCCTGGTAGCCGTTTTCGTTCTCGTTGCCGAAGACATAGGCGCCGTTGAACGGGTCGCCGAGCGCGAGGCGGTTGCCGGTGACGAGGTCGACCGGATGATACGCGCCGGTCGACAGCGCGTTGAGCTCGACGAGCGCCGCATAGCCGTTGGAATGATAATTGCCGCTGTCCCAGTTGGGCTGCGGAAACTCCTCGGGCAGCAGCAGGTAGAGAACGATGCGATGGCGCTGCGCGTCGTTGTACATGGCGCGCAGCTGCGCGACGGTATCGACGATCGTCCCCGACCCCGTGCCGCCGGCGAGGCCCGCGACGACGTGGAAGGTAATGTCGGTGCGGCCGTTGCCCTGCAGGGTGCGGACCTGCGACTGGACCTGCTCGCGGAACTTGTCGATCTTGCAGGCGAACAGGAAGCGGCCCAGGCGGCGCTTCTGGCCGCCGAGTGCGGCGCCGACGATCGCGCCGATGATCTCGCCCCACGCCGTGCGGTCGCCGATCCACGGCTTGATGCCGGGGTAGGACTGGATGTCCTTCAGCCGCGCGCCGAGGTTCTCGCCGGTGATGTTGAGCTGGCTGGCGACGGGCAGCTGGACCGAGGTGCCCAGCACCTTCCAGTCGGCCTGGTCGGGCTTGAACTCGTCGGGGTCCGAATCGACGTAGAGATAGCCGACGTCGAGCCCCGCCGGTGCGACGGCGCGGTACTCGGCGTAGACCTGCTTGCGGAACGCGCGGATGACTTTCCCGCCCGTTCCGCCAAGCCCGATAATCAAATGATTCATAATACCCCCGTCACCGCGTTATCGGGGGGTATTATGACGGTTCGAAGACAAAGCGCTGGCTTCGGCCGCGCCGAAGACGATTATCCCTTCGTCGAGGCGTAGAGCCCCCACATCTGGGCGATGTCCTTCAGCGGCGAAGCCTCGGGCACCTGCGCGAAGCTGGCCTTGGACGGCCCGATCTGGCCGCCGCGCAGCTGCGCGATGCCCTTGAACAGGCGCGCCGGGTCGGCGTTGTTGCCGCCGCCCGCGATCGCCTTGTCGTACGCCGCTGCCGCCGCACCGAAGTTGTTGATGCCGAGATAGGCGTTGCCGGCCTCGTACGCTGTCGCGGGCGACGCGGCGAGCCTGGGGGCCTGCGCGGCCGCCTGTGCCGAACGCTGGTTGGCAGCCTGGGCGAGGCGGACGCTCATCGCGTCGGTGCCCACCGAACCGGCCTTGGCGAGGACCTCCTTGGCGGTGCCCGCCTGACCTGCGACCAGCGCGAGCTTGGCGAACTCGAGATAGTCTTCGTTACGCTCGAGCGTGCCCGTCTGATTCATCAGGCGGTACAGCGCCAGCTTGGCATCGGGGGTCATCGGCGTCTGGCGCAGGTTCGACAGCAGCGCCTTCCAGCGCGCCGGCGTCGGATCCTGGCGGATCAGCCGCGTCGTGGTGACGAGATAGCCCTTCTTGTCGCCCGACTTGTACTGCGCACCCGACAGGTTCTCAAGATAGACGGCCTTCGGGCCGTTGGCCTTGATCAGGTTGTTGTAGGCGGTCACCGCCTCGCCGTAGCGGCCGCGCTTGGTGGCGGCCTGGGCGATCAGGATCTGCATGTTCTCGCCGCCCGCGCGCTTGGCGTAGCTGACCGCCTTGTCGAGGTTTCCGGCGTTGTAATACAGGCCCGCGAGCTGCGCCGGGGGGGCACCGAGGCCCTCCAGCTCCTGCGCCGCGCGGCCGTACTGGCCCGCCTTGGTGTAAACATAGGCCGCCATCTGCGAGACCTTGGTGCGCTCCTCGGGCGTGCGCGCGGCGGCGCGGGCATTGTTGATCGCGGTGATTGCGGCGGCACCGCTGGCGTTGCGTGCGATGCTGAGCTGGCGGCCGACCGCGGTCGACACGGCGGCGGCGGCAGGCACGGCAGCGGTCAGGGCGGTGGCCAGCAGCACAAGATTGGCGAACTTCATGGTGATCCTCTCGGGCAGTCGTCTGACTATGAATCTGCATCGACCAGCGTGGCTAGCGGATGAACGCACTGCGTATGTTAATCGAAGCACGGCGTCGTGCAATCGCCGATGATCGGCTGAACGGGCTGCACGACCGGCTTGCCGCGTCCGCCTGCGGGGCCTATCCGCCCGACAAATCCAATCAGCGGGGGAGCGGCCATTGACGCGCGCATTCGTGTTTCCGGGGCAGGGCAGCCAGGCGGTCGGCATGGGCAAGGGGCTGGCCGCCGCCTCACCAACGGCGCGCGCGGTGTTCGAGGAGGTCGACGACGCGCTCGGCCAGCGGCTGTCGGCGCTGATGTTCGACGGGCCCGAGGACGAGCTGAAGCTGACGGCGAACGCTCAGCCGGCGATCATGGCGCTCAGCATCGCGGCGCTGCGCGTGCTGGAGAGCGAGGGCGGCGTGCGGCTGGGCGAGGCCGCCGCGTACGTGGCGGGGCACAGCCTGGGTGAATATACGGCGCTTTGCGCGGCGGGGTCGCTGAGCCTTGCCGATACCGCCCGGCTGCTGCGCCTGCGCGGCGAGGCGATGCAGGCGGCCGTGCCGGTGGGCGAGGGCGCGATGGCGGCGCTGCTCGGCCTCGACCTCGATGCCGTGCTGGCGATCGTCGAGGAGGCGGCGCAGGGCCAGGTGTGCGCGGCGGCGAACGACAATGCGCCGGGGCAGGTCGTCGTCTCGGGCCATGTCGAGGCGGTGGCGCGCGCCATCTCGCTGGGCCGTTCGCGCGGTGCGCGGCACGCCGTGCTGCTGCCGGTGTCGGCGCCGTTCCACTGCCCGCTGATGCAGCCTGCCGCCGACGCGATGGCGGGGGCACTCGCCGATGCGCGCCTCGACGCGCCGTTCGTGACCCTTGTCGCCAACGTCACCGCGGCACCCGTAAGCGATGCCGCGACGATCCGCACGCTGCTCGTCGAGCAGGTGACCGCGATGGTGCGCTGGCGCGAGAGCGTGCTGGCGATGACCGCGCTGGGGGTCGACCAGTTCGTCGAGCTCGGAGGCCGCGTCCTCGGGCCGATGAACAAGCGCATTTCACCCGACGCCGGCAACGTCAGCGCGACCGACATGGCGGGCATCGAGGCGGTGGCCAAGACATTGTAAACACTCTCCGACTACGGGGTTCGCAGGACCCACCGGAGACAAGACTTGAGGCACAAGATGTTCGATCTGACCGGCATGACCGCACTCGTGACAGGCGCCTCCGGGGGCATCGGCTCGGCGGTGGCACGCTGCCTCGCGGCGCAGGGTGCACGCGTCGCGCTGTCCGGTACGCGTGCTGAGGTTCTGCAAACATTGGCCGACGAGATCGGCGGCAATGCGGTCGTGCTGCCGTGCGACCTGTCGAAGGCCGCACAGGTCGATGCACTCGTGCCCCAGGCGGTCGCGGCGCTGGGCCAGCTCGACATATTGGTCAACAACGCTGGCGTGACGCGCGACAATCTCGCGATGCGGATGAAGGACGAGGAGTGGGACACGGTTATCCGCGTCAACCTCGAGGCCGCGTTCCGCCTGTGCCGCGCGGCGTGCAAGCCGATGATGAAGGCGCGTTTCGGCCGGATCATCTCGATCACCTCGGTCGTCGGCGTCACCGGCAACCCGGGGCAGGTCAATTATGCCGCGTCGAAGGCCGGGCTGATCGGCATGTCGAAGGCGCTGGCGCAGGAGGTCGCGTCGCGCGGTATCACGGTCAACTGCGTCGCCCCGGGCTTCATCGTCTCGCCGATGACGGAAGCGCTGCCCGAAGCGCAGCGCGACGCGCTGACCGCCCGCATCCCCGCCGGCCGCCTGGGCGAGGGCACCGACGTGGCGACCGCGGTCGCGTATCTCGCATCGCGCGGTGCGGCCTATGTCACGGGCCAGACGCTCCACGTGAACGGCGGGATGGCGATGATCTAACTTTCTCCTCTCCCGCTGGCGGAAGAGGGCGAGAGACGCGCCGCAGGCGCGGCCCGGGGTGAGGGTGTCTTGGCTGAGCACTGGCAGCCGCAGGCGATTGTCGTTACGAATGCGGAATGTCGCGGGTCGTCCGTATTGTCAGCCCCTTCGCCAAGCCCCTGCGGAAAACTTCTACCGAGGCCGAACGCAAGGTTTGGCGGGCGTTGCGGGACCGGCGCTTCGCCGAGACGAAGCTTCGCCGTCAGCACAGTGTTGGTCCCTACATAGCGGACTTCGCCTGCATCTCCGCGAAGCTGATTCTCGAGCTCGATGGATCGCAGCACAACGACTCCAGGGAATATGACGCACGGCGCACCGCCTATCTCAACGAGTGCGGCTGGCGGGTAGTGCGTTTTCCAAATGCCGAGGTGTTCACGAATTTCGATTGGGTGATGCAGACCATCGCCTGGCATCTTGCTGCCCAAACGACAGAACACCCTCACCCCGGGCCGCGCTGACGCGCGTCTCTCGCCCTCTCCCGCAAGCGGGAGAGGGAGCGCTTGCCACGCATCGCCGCCGACGCTATCGCCTAGGACCAACAACAGGGGCGGCACCGGCCTCGTGACACTGGAGAGGATTACCATGAGCGATGTCGCCGACCGCGTGAAGAAGATCGTCGTCGAGCACCTCGGCGTCGACGCCGATAAGGTTACCGAAGAAGCAAGCTTCATCGACGACCTGGGTGCCGACAGCCTCGACACCGTCGAGCTGGTGATGGCGTTCGAGGAAGAGTTCGGCGTCGAGATCCCCGACGATGCCGCCGAGAAGATCCTGACCGTCAAGGACGCGATCGGCTTCATCGAGACCAACGCCGCCGCCTGACCGGCGACACTCTCGATTTGGGCGCGGCCCGAACCTGAAAAACGGCTCTCCGCGCTGGTGGGGAGCCGTTTTGCGTATCTGACCATTTGAAGGAGGCGAACGCCCATGCGTCGCGTCGTAATTACCGGGCTGGGCATGGTGACGCCGCTGGGTTCGGACGTCGAAACCGTCTGGGCCAGCATCCTGGCGTCCGAATCGGGGGCGGGGCCGATCACCCGTTTCGATCCGGAGGGCTATGCCTGCCGCATCGCGTGCGAAGTCATCCGCGGCGACGGCACCGGCCGAACCTTCGACGCCGGCAAGCGCGTCGATCACAAGGTGCAGCGCCAGGTCGACCCGTTCATCACCTATGGCATCGACGCCGCCGGCCAGGCGCTCGAAGATGCCGGCCTGACCGACATGACCGAGGCCGAGCGCTTCCGCGTCGGCTGCACGATCGGTTCGGGCATCGGCGGCCTGCCGGGCATCGAGGAGGAATCGGTCGTCCTCCACACCAAGGGGCCGCGCCGCGTCTCGCCGCACTTCGTCCACGGCCGGCTGATCAACCTGATCTCGGGCCAGGTCAGCATCAAGTACGGGCTGATGGGGCCGAACCACGCCGTGGTCACTGCCTGCTCGACCGGCGCGCATGCGATCGGCGACGCGGCACGCATGATCGCCCTCGACGACGCCGATGTCATGTTGGCAGGCGGCGCGGAGGGCGCGATCTGCCCGCTCGGCATCGCCGGCTTCAGCCAGGCGCGGGCGCTGTCGACGAACTTCAACGATGAGCCGAAGCGTGCCTCGCGCCCCTATGACAAGGACCGCGACGGCTTCGTAATGGGCGAGGGCGCGGGCGTCGTCGTGCTGGAGGAATACGAGCACGCCAAGGCGCGCGGCGCGAAGATCTATGGCGAGATCATCGGCTACGGCCTGACCGGCGACGCCTATCACGTCACCGCGCCGCACCCTGAAGGGTCGGGGGCGTTCCGCTCGATGGAGATGGCGCTGCGCAAGGCGGGGCTGGCCCCGTCGGACATCGACTATATCAACGCGCACGGCACCTCGACGCCGATGGGCGACGAGCTCGAGCTGGGGGCGGTGCGCCGACTGTTCGGCTCGGCAATAGAGACGCTCAGCATGTCGTCGACCAAGTCCGCCATCGGCCATCTGCTCGGCGGTGCGGGGGCGGTCGAATCGATCTTCTGCCTGCTCGCGATGCGTGACCAGGTGGCGCCGCCGACGCTGAACCTCGACAACCCCAGCGACGGGTGCGCGGGCGTCGACCTCGTGCCGCACGTCGCCAAGCCGCGGTCGATCAAGGCGGTGCTGAACAATTCGTTCGGCTTCGGCGGCACCAACGCGACCCTCGTCTTCCGCGCGCTGCCGTGAGGCTGGGCCGCGCCACGGCGGCGTTTGCGCTGCTGCTGATCCTGGTCGGCGGCGGGCTGCTCGTCGCGCCGTGGTACGGCGACGCGCCGAAGGCTGCGAAGACCGTCGACGTTGTGGTCAAGCCGGGTGCATCGCTCAACGCGGTGACCGACCAGCTGGAGGATGCCGGGCTGGTCACCTCCGACCGGCATTTCCGCGTGCTGGCCCGCGTGCTCGGCGACGGGCGGCCGGTGAAGGCGGGCGTGTACCGTTTCAGGGTCGGCGACGGCTGGGGCAATTATCTGCGCATGCTGCAGGCCGGCGACGTGCTGAGCTACCGCATCACGATTCCCGAAGGCTGGCCCGCGGTGCTCGTCGCCGATCGGCTGCGCGCCGAGAAGCGGCTGACGGGGACGATCGACGTGCCCGCGGAGGGTTCGGTGCTGCCCGACACCTACGACTTCCAAGCGGGCGAGCCGCGCGCCGCGGTGCTCAAGCGCATGCAGGCGGCGATGACCAGGACGCTCGCCGAACTGTGGAAGGCGCGCAAGCCGACGACCGTCGCGAAGACGCCGCAGGAGGCGATCACGCTTGCGTCGATCGTCGAGAAGGAAACCAGCAAGGCGGCCGAGCGGCGGCTGGTCGCGGGCGTCTATTCGAACCGGCTGCGCCAGGGCATGAGGCTCGATGCCGACCCGACGATCATCTATCCGCTGACCAAGGGGCGTCCGCTGGGGCGGCGCATCCGGCTGAGCGAGAAGAACGCGGTCAACGATTACAACACCTATGCGATGACCGGCCTGCCCAAGGGGCCGATCGCCAACCCGGGGCGCGCGTCGATCGCCGCGGTGCTCGATCCCGAGACGACCAAGGCGCTGTATTTCGTCGCCGACGGCAGCGGCGGGCATGTCTTCGCCGACACGCTGAGCCAGCATAATGCCAACGTCGTGAAGTGGTTCGCGATCCGCAAATCGCGCGGGGAGATGTGATCGGCGCGGTCGTCCGGCTCGTCGCGGCCGTGGCACTGGCCTGGGGGCTGGGCTTCGTCTGGTTCATCGTGACGCTCGCGACGGCGACCCCGGTTTCGGTGGCGACCGATGCCGTCGTCGTGCTGACCGGCGGACCGGGGCGCGTCGCGCGCGGCTTCGCGGTGCTGGAAGCGGGCAGTGCGAAGCGCATGCTGGTGTCGGGTGTCGGTCGCGGCGTCACCGATGCCGAGCTGGCCGCCACCGTCGATGCCCCGCCGGCGCTCTTCGAACGCGATGTCGACCTGGGGTTCGCGGCG
The DNA here is from genome assembly GCF_007097155.1 of Glacieibacterium frigidum. Lineage (GTDB taxonomy): Bacteria > Pseudomonadota > Alphaproteobacteria > Sphingomonadales > Sphingomonadaceae > Glacieibacterium > Glacieibacterium frigidum. Next base: position 1,830,710 of record NZ_VJWA01000001.1, on the reverse strand, counting down.
ATCGACACGCGCTCCAACGCCGAGGAAACGACGGCGTGGATGGTGCGCCACCAGTATCGCTCGCTGCGCCTTGTCACGAGTGCGGCGCACATGAAGCGCGCGCGGCTCGAGCTGGAGGCGCGGCTGCCGCGCACGGTCACCATCCTGCCCGACGCGGTGCCGGTCGACCCCGCCGCGCCCAGCCTGGCGCGCGAATTCAACAAATACGCGCTGCGCTGGGCGGCGCTGCAGGTTGGGGTTGCATGATCGCGTTTCTGCGTTCGCTGGTCTTCACGGTGGTGTTCTACCTGGGGTCGGTACCGATCGTGTCGGTCGCCGCGCTGACCGCGCCGGTGTCGCGACCCGCACTGCGCTACATGTCGAAATACTGGTCGCGCTGGTTCGTCTGGACCTCGACCCACCTGCTCGGCGTGCGGCTGCGCGTCGAGGGGACGGTGCCGCAGCATGCGGTGATCGTCGCCGCCAAGCACCAGGCGGCGTACGAGACGATCCTGACCCTCTACCTGTTCGACGACCCCGCGGTGGTGATGAAGGCCGAGCTGCTCAACATCCCGATCTGGGGCTATGTCGCGCGCAAGCAGGGCACGATCCCGATCGACCGCGACGCCTCGACCGCGGCGATGCGGACGATGATGCGCGCGGCGCAGGTCGCCAAGACCAACGACCGCCCGGTGGTGATCTTTGCCGAAGGCACGCGCGTGCCCGTCGGCGAGGCGCCCGAACTGAAGCCCGGGTTTGCCGGTCTTTATCGACTGCTCAAATTGCCCGTCGTGCCGGTGGCGCTCGACAGCGGGCTCGTGTGGCGCAAGGGCTTCGTCAAGCAGGCGGGCACGATCACGATGCGCTTCGGCGAGACGATCCCGCCGGGCCTCGACCGCGCCGAGATCGAGGCGCGCGTCCACGCTGCGATCAATGCGTTGAACCCGTCATGAAGCGCTTTCCGCTGTGGCTGACGCTGGTGCCGCTGGTCGCCGGGGTCGGCGGTTACTACTGGTACTGGTCGGGCCAGCGCGACGCGTTTCGCGCCGAAATCGCGCGCGTGCTGCCGGGCAGCTCGCTCAGCGTCGGCGGCTTTCCCTATCGGCTGGAAGCAGTCGTCGGCTCCCCGGCGCGAAAGTCGCTCGCCCCCGATATCGACGCGCGCGTCTCGGCAGCGCAGGCGGTGCTCAACCGCGGGCCGTTCCAGAGCGACCTGACCGTGCTGCGCAGCACCGATCCACGCATCGTCGCACGCATCCCGGCGCTGGCGGAGGCGGGCGTCAGCATCGCGGCCAGGTCGGCGCAGACCAGCCTGCACCTCGACAAGAAGGGCGTCGTCGCGCGGCTGTCGACGGTCCTCGACGCGGCGCGCGTCGATGCGGCGCTGCTCGGCGGCAGCGTCCTCGCGAAGACCCTCGAAGTGCATTTCCGCGAGATCCCCGGCCGCCTGCCCGAGGCTTGGTCGGCGACGCTGCCCGAGCGCGCGCAGGTCGTGCTGGCGGGCGAGGGGGTGCAGATGGGCAAGGGGGCGCCGCTGCGCCTCGCCGGCGACCTGCGCGTCACCGGGCCGACGCGGCTGGTCGATTATGCCCGCTGGGCGGGCAAGGGCACGGTCGAGGTGCGCGGCCTGACGCTCGGCGACGCGACGGGGCAGGTGCTGCGCCTCGACGCGACGCTGGTCGCGGCGGCCGGTCGGCCGCGCGTTACCGGGACGATCCTGACGACGTGCCCGCTGTCGGTCCAGGCGGCGCTCGCGGACGGGCGGGTCAGCGAGCAGCGGCTGCGTATTCCGGTCAAACTGGCGTTCGGCGGCTCGCCGGGGGCGTGGACACTGACCGGCATGCCCACGCCGGGCCGCCCGGTGCGAGGGCAGCAACCGCCTTGCCCGGCGCTGCGTTAGGCCGGCCATGATCTATATTGTCATCAATCACTTCCAGATCGCGCTCGCGACGCTGGCGGGGCTCGCCGTCGGCTATGTCTGGCACCTCGCCGTCGGCAAGGGGCGCCTGACGGGCGGCACCGTCGTGGTGGCGGCGATTGCGGGCTTCTGGCTCGCGGCGATCCTCGCGGGTGCGCTGATCCTCGCGCCGAAGCAGGCCGACCCGTTGATCATGGCGATCGGCAGCGGCGTGGTGATCTGGGCGGGCTTCGTCGTGCCGTCGCTGGCGCTGACCTTGCGCTACCGCGCGCAAAGCTGGGGCGTGGTCGCGGCCGACCTCGGGCACTGGCTGCTCGTCATGGTCGTGCAGGCGATCGTGCTGCACAGCCTGGGGCTGACGCCGCCGCCGACCCCCTAGTGCCGCCGCCCGAAGTCGGCGTCGCCCGTATCCTGGCCCTCGTCGACGATGCCGCGGCGGACCGCGCGGGTGCGCGAGAACAGCGCCTCCAGATAGTCGCCGTCGCCCCAGCGGATCGCGCGCTGCAGCGCGGTCAGGTCCTCGCTGAAGCGTTGCAGGACGTTGAGCACCGCGTCCTTGTTCGACAGGAAGACGTCGCGCCACATGACGGGATCGCTTGCTGCGATGCGCGTGAAGTCGCGGAAACCGCCCGCCGAATACTTGATGACCTCCGACCGCGTGACGCTCTCGAGGTCCGAAGCAGTGCCGACGATCGAATAGGCGATCAGGTGGGGCAGGTGGCTGGTCACGGCCAGGACGAGATCGTGATGCTCGGGGGTCATCACCTCGACGCGGGCGCCCAGCCGCGTCCAGAACTCAGTGATGCGCGCCACCGCGAAGGCGTCGGCATCGACCGGCGGCGTCAGGATGCACCAGCGCGCGTCGAACAATGTCGCGAAGCCCGCGTCGGGGCCCGACTGCTCGGTGCCCGCGACCGGGTGCGCGGGGACGATGGCGATGCCCTCGGGCAGCGCCTCCGAAAGGTCGGCGAGGACGCTACCCTTGACCGAACCGGTGTCCGACACGACGCAGCCCGCGGGCAGGTCGGCAGCGATTGCGGCCGCTACCTTCATCATCGCGAGCACGGGCACTGCGAGGATCACCAGGTCGGCATCGATCACCGCCGCACCCGGCGTGTCGGTGACATCGTCGGCGAGGTCGAGGTCGACGACGCGCTCGCGCACCGCAGCGTCGGCATCGTGAACGGTCAGGTGCACCGTCGGCAGCTTCGCCCGGATGGCGCGCGTCAGCGACGAGCCGATCAGCCCCATGCCGATCACCGCGACCCGCGCGAAAGGCAGCATCAGCCGTTTGCTTCGACGAAGGCGCGCAGCGAGGCGACCGCGGCGCGCGTCTCGGCCTCGGTGCCGACCGAGATGCGAATGCAGCGCGGCATGTTCTGCACCGCCAGGTAGCGCGCGATGATGCCGTCGGCGGTCAGCGCGGCGTTGGCCTTTTCGGCGGTCAGCGGACCTTCGGCCGGAAACTCGACCAGTACGAAGTTGGCCGCCGAGGGGATAGCGCGCAGCCCTTTGTTGCCCATCGCGGTGATCTCGCCCAACAGCCAGCGCCGCCATTCGAGCGTGTGGTCGCGCGTCTTCGCCACCCAGTCGTGGTCCGCCAGCGCCGCGACCGCGCCCGCCTGGCCCGTCGTCGGCACGTTGAAGGGCGCGCGGATGCGATGCATCGCGGCGACCACCGCCGGCTGCGCATAGCCCCAGCCGATGCGCTGCGCGGCGAGGCCGTGGATCTTCGAGAAGGTCCGCATCGTCACGACGTTGGCGTGCGCGTCGGCGAGCGCGAGGCCGTCCTCGTACTCCCCTTCCGCAAACTCGGCATAGGCGCAGTCGAGCGCGAAGATGCAGTTCGACGGCAGTGCGGCGTGCAGGCGGCGGATCTCGGACGCGGGAATGATGGTGCCCGTCGGGTTGTTCGGGTTCGCCACGAAGACCACGCGGGTGCGCGGTGTCACGCACGCGAGCAGGGCATCGACGTCGGTGCCATAGTCGTTGTCGGGCGCGACCACGACCGTCGCGCCGACGCGCTTCGCCGCGATCTCGTAGACCGCGAAACCGTAGCGGACGTGGAGCACCTCGTCGCCGGGCCCTGCGAAGGCGCCCGCAACGAGGTGGATAATCTCGTCTGACCCGGTGCCGCAGACGATGCGGTCGGGGTCGATATTGTGGTGCGCGCCGAGGGCCTGGCGAAGCTCGGTCGATGCCGGGTCGGGGTAGCGGTGCGAACCCGTCAGCACCTCCTGCATCGCCGCGACGGCGCGCGGGGAGGGGCCGAACGGGTTCTCGTTCGACGACAGCTTGGCGACGACGGGGCGGCCGTCGATCTTCGCCTTGCCCGGAACATAGGGGGCGATGGCGTCGACCCAGGGCTTCATCTGCGGGGCGGTGGTCATGGGCGCGGCTCTTAGCGCGCGCCGCCGCCCCCGTCGACCGCCCGGACCCGCGTCAGCGTGCCGCCGACGCGACCGCCACCGGCGCCAGCGCAAGCACGGCATCGCGCTGCGGCGCGGCCGATGCCACCGCGGCGACGCGGCAGTCGCGGACGCGCTTCTGCCCGACGAGATCGATCGTCGATGCCGCGCCGCACGCCGCTTCGGCGGCACGCGCGATGCGGCGGTCGAGACGGGTCTGGCCGGTCGCGCTGGCGAGGTTGAGGTCGGCGGTGCCGACAACGATGCTGACCGGCTGGGCGATGGCGGGTGCACCGAGCGACACGACAGCGGCGAGAGCGAGAAGGAGTTTCATGGGAGCCTCCGAAGGCGCCGGGGTGGGGAGGGGCGGCGCAAGACCGTCGTACGCCGCCGGGACCGCTCCGCGTGAACAACGATGTTGCAGTGCGGTACTGCATTCGTGCAGAATGACGGCGTGTTCGACTGGGGCGACCTTCGCTATTTCCTCGCCGTCGCACAGACGGGCAGTACGCTTGCGGCTGGGCGGATGCTGCGCGTCAGCCAGACGACCGCGGCACGACGCGTTGCGGCGCTCGAGGCGGATCTGGGCGTTACCCTGTTCGAGAAGCGCCCCGCCGGATACCGCCTGACGCCAATCGGCGAGGCGCTTGTCGCCCGGGCGCGCGGCGTCGAGGCGGCGGCTGCTGCGGTGACCGACGCCGCCGCGGGTGCGGCACGCGATGTCAGCGGCACGGTCCGCGTCACGACGTCGGAGATCATCGCCGCGACAATCCTCGCGCCGATGCTGCGCGAGCTTCACGACGCCTATCCGGCGATCCGCATCGAGCTCGACACCAGCGCCGCGCTGCGCGACCTGGCGGGCGGCGCGGCCGATGTCGCGGTGCGCAGCGTCGGCGGCCTGAGCGGCACCGGCGTCGTCGGTCGCCGCGTCGCCGACGATATGTGGACGGTGTATTGCAGCCGCGACTACGCCGCGCAGTACGGCCTGCCGACCTCGGTCGAGGACCTGCGCGGCCACAGCCTCGTCGGCGGCGGCGGCGAGGGGGTGTGGTTCTACTACCTCGCCTGGCTCAGGCAGCACGGCCTCGAAGGTGCCGTGGCGACCGAGTACGACAGCGCGCTCGGGCTGCTCGCGGCGGTGCGCGCCGGCCTCGGCCCCGCGGTGCTGCCGAGCATCGTCGCCGATGCCGACCCCAGCCTCGTCTGCTGCCTGCCGATGGTCAACAAGGCCGGGCGCGGCATCTGGCTGCTGACCCACGAGCGCGTCCGTCACACGCCGCGGGTGCGCGTGGTGATCGACTTCCTCGCGGTGCGGCTGACGGCGCTGGCGCGGGCCAAGCCCGTTGCGCCCGCCGCGCCCCGCCCCTAACCAGCGCGACCATGCCCGGCGACGACATCCGTTTCGGCCTCGACCGCCGCGTCAGGCTGGCCGCACCGCTGACCCTCGCGTCGGGCCAGGCGCTGCACGGCGTGGATGTGGCGTACGAAACCTATGGCACGCTGAATGCCGACGCCTCGAACGCGGTGCTGATCTGCCACGCGCTGACCGGCGACCAGCATGTCGCGTCGCTCCACCCGCGCACCGGCAAGCCCGGCTGGTGGCCGCGCCTGGTCGGGGCGGGGAAGCCGGTCGACCCGGCGCGGCACTTCATCGTCTGCTCCAACGTGCTGGGCGGCTGTTCGGGCAGTACAGGGCCGGGCAGCATCGGCCCCGCCGGCGACATCTATGCCATGTGCTTCCCGGTTATCACCATCGCCGACATGGTCGCGGCGCAACTCGCGCTGCTCGATCATCTGGGGGTGCGCGTGCTCGCCGCCGCTGTCGGCGGGTCGATGGGTGGGATGCAGGTGCTGCAACTCGCCGCGACCGCGCCCGACCGGGTCCGGTCGGCGGTCGTCATCGCCAGCGCGGCGCGGCATTCGGCGCAGAACATCGCCTTTCACGAGGTCGGGCGCCAGGCGATCATGGCCGATCCCGGCTGGCGGCACGGCAACTACGGCGACACGCCGCCCGCCGCGGGTCTGTCGGTGGCGCGCATGGCCGCGCATATCACCTATCTGTCGGAGGCCGGGCTGACCGAGAAGTTCGGCCGCCGTCTGCAGGACCGCGAGGCACTGGGCTTCGGCTTCGACGCCGAGTTCCAGGTCGAATCCTACCTGCGCCACCAGGGCCTGAGCTTCGTCGACCGTTTCGACGCCAATTCCTACCTCTATATCACGCGCGCGATGGACTATTTCGACCTTGCCGCGCCGCACGACGGGCGGCTGGCGGACGCGTTCAAGGGCACGCGGACGCGCTTCGCCCTGGTCAGCTTCACCAGCGACTGGCTGTACCCGACGACCGAATCGCGACGCATCGTGCGGGCGCTGAACGCTGCGGGAGCGGAGGTCAGCTTCGTCGAGCTCGAGAGCCCGCACGGCCACGACGCCTTCCTGCTCGACACCCCCGAGATGAACCGCGTCGTCGACGGCTTCCTGCGAGCCGGCGCATGACGCTGCGCCCCGATCTGGCGGCGATCGCGGCGATCGTGCCCGAGCGCGCCCGCGTTCTCGATATCGGCTGCGGCGACGGCGCGCTGCTCGCTGCCTTGCGCACCGACAAGGCGGTCGACGGGCGGGGGATCGAGCTCGACGGCGCGAACGTCGCGGCGGCCGTGGCGCGCGGGCTTTCGGTCGTTCAGGGCGACGCCGATGCCGACCTCGGCGACTATCCGGCCGACGCCTTCGACTGGGTGATCCTGTCGGACACGCTGCAGGCGATGCGCGATCCCGCCCGGGTCGTCGCAGAGCTGCTCCGCATCGGGCGGCGCGCGGTCGTCAGCTTCCCCAATTTCGGCCATTGGCGGGTGCGCGCCAGCCTGATGTTCGGCGGGCGGATGCCGGTGACGCAGACGCTGCCGGTGGCGTGGCATGCGACGAGCAACATCCATCTGTGCACGATCGACGACTTCCGCGCGCTGACCCGCGACCTCGGCGTGCGCGTCGAGCGGTCGGTGTTCCTCAGCCGCGGGCGGCGCGTCGAGGTGCAGCCCAACCTGCGGGCCGAACAGGCGCTGTTCGTGCTGACTCGCGCCTAGCTCGCCATCGCCTCCTCGAAGCGCGCCGCGCTGACCTTGCCCGCGGGGCGCAGCCCGTCGATCTTGCGCGCCGCCACGACGTGCACCCCGCCGAGGTGCGGCGCGAGGCGGGCCAGCGGGCGCTCGAGCCAGCGCAGCCGGGTGACCGGCGGTGCACTCAGCGCGGTCGACCACGACTCGACCTCGAACATCGCGTCGTCAAGCAGGCGGGTCAGCGCCCCGCGGCCATAGGGGTGACCACGGCCGAATGGCAGCGCTTCGACGCGCGCCCAGATGCCGGCGCGATTGGGCACCACCAGCACGACGCGGCCCGCCGGCGACAGCACCCGCCACAACTCGCGCAGCACGGCGCGCGGCCGCTCGCACAGCTCGAGCGCATGGACCAGCAGTGCATCGTCGAACAGTGCGTCGGCGAAGGGCAGGCGCTCGGGGTCGGCGACGGCGCTGCGCGAGGCGGCCGTCGCCGGCCAGCGTACCGGCGTCTCGACGATCATCGCGACACGCTCGTGGCGCAGGCCGTGGAGGCGCGTCAGCACGGGGGCGGTCTGCCCCACCGCGAGCAGCCGCCCGCCCTTGCCCAACAGCGGGCGCACCGCCGTACTGAGCAGCCGCGCCGCCTCGCGCCCGGGCGGCGTCGCGTACCAGTCGGTGAAGTCTTCGATCGTTTCGGCGTGCGGCATTGCGGTGGTTGCCCTTGGACCGCACAGTCATTAACTCCGCTGCGTCGCACAAACCACAGCCAAGGAGCACTACCCATGTCGATGGTCGGTCAGCCCGTTCCCGAAGTCACTTTCAAGACCCGCGTCCGCGACGAGACCGTCGATGGGCCGAACCCCTTCCGCTGGCAGGACGTCACCTCGAGCGATATCTTCAAGGGCAAGCGCATCGTCGTGTTCTCGCTGCCCGGCGCCTTCACGCCGACCTGCTCGTCGGAGCAGTGCCCGGGCTATGAGCGCCTCTACGGCGACATCAAGGGCCACGGCGGCGTCGACGAGGTCTATTGCGTCAGCGTCAACGACGCGTTCGTGATGTTCCAGTGGGGCAAGAACCTCGGCGTCTCGAACATCAAGCTGCTCCCTGACGGCAACGGCCATTTCACCAAGGAAATGGGCATGCTGATCAACAAGGAGCACCTAGGCTTCGGCATGCGCTCGTGGCGCTATTCGATGGTCGTCGACGACGGCGAGATCAAGGTGATCTTCGAAGAGCCCGGCAAGAACGACGACGGCTCGGACAGCGACCCCTATGTCGAGTCGACGCCGGAGAAGATTTTGGATTGGGTGAAGGCTAACCCGCGCGGGTAAGGCTTAGTCGGCCGCGACCTCGAACAGGCGTTCGAGGTCGCGGCCGGCGTACACGACGTTGACGATCTCGATGCGGCTTTCGACGTATCGGAAGAAGATCAGATAATTGCCATGCGGCGTGCTCCGCAGGTCGGGCCCGAGTTCAGGTCGTAGCGTGCCAACGATCCCTGGCAGATCGGCCAATGTCCGACAGCGCTGACGAAGCTTTGCAACGAAGCGGCTTGCGACGCCGCGGCTCCCGCTGGCTTCCGCGATTGCCGAGACGATGTCGAGTAGATCGAGCCGCGCGCCGTCGAGGTAGACGAGCCGCCTGCGTGTCAATCGGCGAGACCGGACATGCTTGCGAGCTTTGCTTCGATCGCCGCTTCGACCTCCTCGTCGGTGCTGGCGCCGCCCCGTGCAATCGACAGCGCGATCTTCGTCTTCAATGCCGCCAGCCGATCCTCGTGCTGACTGACGAGCCGAAGTCCTTCCGTGACCACGTCCTCGGCGCTCGAGTAGCGGCCATTGCGAACCAAGCCGTCGACCATCAGCTGCCAACGTGCACCAATCGCGACGTCCATGGACGTGTCTCCTCCGCTAAAAGCTAGTCCCGCTCCAGACACATCGCAATGCCCATGCCGCCGCCGATGCATAGCGTCGCGAGGCCCTTCTTGGCGTCGCGCTTGCCCATCTCGTAGATCAAGGTCGTCAGCACGCGCGCGCCTGACGCGCCGATCGGGTGGCCGATGGCGATGGCGCCGCCGTTGACGTTGACCTTGGCGGGGTCGAGGCCGAGCTCCTGGCCGACCGCGAGCGCCTGCGCGGCAAACGCCTCGTTAGCCTCGATCAGGTCGAGGTCGCCGACCGACCAGCCGGCTTTCTTCAGCGCTGCCTGCGACGCGGTCACCGGGCCGATGCCCATCACCGCGGGGTCGACGCCGGTCGAGGCCCAGCTCTTGATCTTCGCCAGCACCGGCGTTCCGCGCCGGGCGGCTTCCTCGGCCGACATGAGGACCAGCACCGCGGCGCCGTCGTTGATGCCGCTGGCGTTGGCCGCGGTCACGCTGCCGTCCTTTTTGAACGCCCCCTTCAGACCCGACACGCCCTCGACCGTCGCGCCGTCGCGGATATATTCGTCGGTGTCGACGACCGTGTCGCCCTTGCGGCCCTTGATCGTCACCGGGGCGATTTCGTCCTTGAAGCGGCCCGACGCGCGCGCGGCGCTCGCCTTGTTCTGGCTGGCGACCGCGAACTCGTCCTGCTTGGCGCGCGTCACCTGATAGGCCTCGGCGACATTCTCGGCGGTGATGCCCATGTGATAGCCGTTGAAGGCATCCCACAGACCGTCCTTGATCATCGTGTCGACGAGCTCGACGCCGCCCATCTTGGTACCGGCGCGCAAGGCCTGCGCGTGGTTCGACAGGCTCATCGACTCCTGCCCGCCCGCGACCACGATCGCTGCGTCGCCGGCCTGGATCGCCTGCGCGCCGAGCGCCACGGCGCGCATGCCGCTGCCGCACACCTGATTGACACCCCAGGCCGGGGTTTCCTTGGCGATGCCCGCGCCCATCGACGCCTGGCGCGCCGGGTTCTGGCCCTGCGCTGCGGTCAGCACCTGGCCGAGAATGACCTCGCTGACCTCGTCGGCGCCGACGCCCGCCTGCTCGAGCGCGGCGAGAATGGCGGCCTTGCCAAGGTCGTGGGCGGGCACGGTCGCAAACGCCCCCATGAAGCTGCCGACGGCGGTGCGCTTGGCGGCGGTGATGACGACTCCGGTCATGTACGGTCTCCCCAGATGCTCGGCTGACCCTTTAGTCGCCGCGCAGGAACTTCGCCAGCGGCTCCCACAGCTGTTCGCGCGCCCGGCCGCCGACGATCATGCCGACATGCCCCGCGTCGAGGTCGAGCCGCGTGCCCGCCCGCAGCGCGGTGGCGGGCGGCACCAGCCGGTCGCGGCGCGCGGTGACGTTGAGGATCGGCACGTCGGGCGGCGCGACCATCCGCCCGCCCAGCTGCCACTCGCCGCGCCCGCTGCGGTCCTGCGCGAAAAGGTCATCGAACAGGTCGCGCGCCGCGCGAAGGGGGAGCGGCGTGCCCTCGTTTGTCCAGTCCTCCAGCGCGACGAAGGCGGCGGCGCGCGGGTCGGCCGGGTCGAGCCCGGCGAGGCGCACGAACTTGTTGACGACTGCCTCCCGGTCGAGCGCCCAGAAGCCCGGCTGCAGCAGCTCCACCGGATATGCACCGAAGCCTGCGGACAGCTCGCGGGTCGCCGCCGCGTGACGTGCGATCGCGCTGCGCTGCGCGGCGCTATAGCCGTCGAAATGCCAGGGCGTCGCGAGCAACGCGAGGTGGGGCACCGCGACCGGGGCTGCCAGGGCCAGCGTGCCGCCGAGGCAATAGCCCGCGACCGCGGCAGGCGCGGTCGCGGCGATCAGCGTCGCCAGCCGCTCGACCAGCGTATCGAGCCCCGCCGCGCGCCAGTCGTCGTCGGCCTCGCCCCAGTCGAGCAGCAGGACGCGCAGACCCTGCTCGCTCAGCCAGCGCAGCAGCGAATTTCCCTCCATCAGGTCGAGCACCGTCGGCGGGTTGATCGGCGAGGGCACGAACAGCACGGTCGGGCCGACGCCGCCATAGTCGCGGATCGTCGACCCGCCCGCGCGCGCGACGACCGGCATGTCGGGCAGGGCGCGCCGGTAGGGGTGGTCCTGATACACGCGCACCCCGCGCAGCGCCGCGGCCAGCCGCGCCCGGTCGTCGCCGCAGGCATCGGTCAGCAGCGCGAGCAGGCCCGACAGCGGGTGCGGGCCGCGCCGCCTGCCGTCGCGTTGCGGTGCAGCAACGGCGTGTGCTAGTGCAGCACCAGATTTTCGATCGGACCCTGACATGGACGAAGCCGCATCCTCTCCCGAGACGCCGACCGCGCAGACCCCGGTCATCATCAAGAAGTACGCCAACCGCCGACTGTATAACACCGACAGCTCGAGCTACATCACTCTCGAGCATCTGGCGGCGATGACGCGCGAGGGACGCGACTTCCAAGTCTTCGATGCGAAGACCGGCGACGACATCACGCGCGCCGTGCTGACCCAGATCGTCATGGAGGAGGAGGGCGGCGCGCAGACCATGCTGCCGATCCCGTTCCTGCGCCAGCTGATCGCCATGTACGGCAACTCGATGCAGTCGATGGTGCCGCATTACCTCGAGGCGTCGATGGATGCCTTCGCCAAGAACCAGGCGCAGTTCCGCGATGCGATGACCGAGACCTTCACCGCGGTGCCCTTCGCGGGCGCGCTGAAGCCCTTCGAGGCGATCGCCAAGCAGAACATGGCGATGTTCCAGGCGGCCGCCGGCATGCTGACCGGCCGTCCGGCGAAGGCTGGCGACGACGAGCTCGCGGCGCTCAAGACCCAGATGGCGGCCCTGCAGGCGCAGCTCGACCGGATCGCGCGCGACCAGAATTGACATAGTCGCATTTCGGGCAGATCGTTACGCCTGTGTAGGCCATGATCTGGAGTCGCCCGATGCGCATCCATTCTGCCACCGTCCTGTTATCGTTGATCGCTGCACCCGCCGCTGCGCAGCACGGCGCCGAGGCGGCGCTTAAGAGCGGGCGTATCGTCAAGGCGATGTCCACCGAGACGGTCAGGCCGAACGGCCGCTTCGATCAGCTCGTGCATTTCGGCCATGGCGCGGTCTTCGATGCGCAGTATCGTCAGGTCGCGATCGACCCCGAAAGCGCGCTGGCGGCACAGCGGGACCTGCTCAAGCGGCTCGAAGGCTCGGCATCGCGGCTCGCGCCCAAGCCGCGCGAGATCGTCCGGACGGGGCAGAAGCTCGTGCTGACCGCGCGGCCGGCGGAAGCAGTCGCGGTCAACCAGATCGTCATCGACCAGCTCGTCGCGACGCAGCCGCTGCGCATGCGCGCCGACCTTTCGGCCCGCAACCGCGCGCTCGCGGCCCAGATCGGCCCCGCCCAGCTGAGCCCGGCCATCGCCGCCTTCCTGAAGAACGGCATCATCGTGGCGTTTCCGACGACCGCCTATATGAAGGCATGCACCGCCGCCGGCGTGCCGGTGCCGCCAAACTTCTCGACGACGAGCACGGCCTGGAAATTCCAGGGCAAGCTGACGACCAAGATCATCCAGGCGAACCAGGACGCCAATGTCTGGACCTGGGCGAGCGCCAGCCGGAAAGGCGCGTGCATCGCCCTGCCGCGCGGCACCGGAACCCCGGGCTCGCTCGCCGGGATCATCTGCCAGAGCGCGACGACCGGCAAGGCGTGCTTCTGGGACAACAAGCTGCGCGGTTCGAACGCCTCGCTGGGCTGGAAGAACATCACGCTGAAGATCGCCGACCTGCAGGACGGCAATGTCCTCGCGGAAAACTGCACCGGCTGCCACCGTGGCAACAATGTCTTCCTGATGTCGCCCGACGATCCGGTGTGGGGCAAGGTCATGGGCCGCAATGGCCCGCTCCACCCCAAGTTCACGACAACCGTCAGCGCGTCGACCGACATGCTCGACGGTCACCCGCGCTACATCCCGATGTCGTCGCAGGCGACCTGGAAGAACGTCGCGCCCGCGTCCGACCCGTTCTGCAACGCTTGCCACGAGAAGCCGGTCGTCGCGCAGGCGATGGTCATGCCGCCGGCATGTTCGTCGCTCCCGACGGGGTGCAACGTCGAGCCCTAGGGGGAAGTGTTACATCGCTTCGGTGAGGTCGAGGAACTCCGGCCGCTCGAGCTTTGCGTCGGTCAGCGGCGCGGCGACGCGGGCATAGGCGGTCAGCAGGCGATCGCCGCCGCAGTCGAGGGCGCGGCCGACCTGGGTGCCGTCGCTGTATTGGCGCAGCCGCATCAGGCGCGCGGTCGCGGTGCGGTCGAGGCTGAGCACGGCGGTCGCGGCCTCGTCCTCGGCTTCGGGGCGGAAGCCCGCGGACTGGCAGGCGTCGGTGACGCCGCGCATGAACGACAGGCGGGCATCGCGCTCGACCGGCCCCACGGGCGCTTTACCGAATACCGCGAGGCGGACGACGGCGGGGTCGTTCCAGCTGCCGCGCAGCTCGGCGCGGGTGATGCGCGCGGTGAGGCTGGCGCGGGTCGCGGCGGGCAGGGCGGGCTCCAGCTTCGCCAGCCTTGCACGCAAGGCGCTGACGTCGTTGAATAGGGTCTGGGTCGCCTCGACCAGCGCGATGTCGCTCTGCAGACGCAGCAGGCGCACCGCGGTGTCGTCGGGTGCCGCCGCCTCGGCACGGCGCAGATGCCATTCGCTGTCGTTGCCGTTGGCCAGCGCGGCGCGGCCGAGCACGACCTGCGCCGCGACACGCGCGCGCGGATCGGGGTGCCCGTTCGCCACCGTCTCACACGCCGGGGCGAGCGTCGCGGTGACCGCGAGATTGCCGCCGAGCTCGGCGAACTCCGGGTCGCGCCGCCCGGTCAGCAGCGGATCGGCACCCCGCCGGCACAGCGCGTCGGCTGCCACCAGCCGGGCATCGGGGGCCGCCGAGGCGGGGGGCGCAGCCGGCGCAGCGACCGGCGCGGCCACATTCGCCGGCAGCCGCGACGGGCGCAGCACAACCCACGCCAGCCCGGCCACCAGAACGAACGCCAACACGCCAAGCAACGCGGAACGCCGCGTCGATTGCATCGCTGCCCCCTGCCGGTCGTTACGGCGTCGTTATCCTATGTTGCGCCGCAGCAGACAAGGCGAAAGCGTCAGCGCTTGACGAATTTCAGCGTCATCCGGTCGCTCTCGCCGATCGCGGCATATTTGGCGCGGTCGACGTCCTTCTCGGCATAGTTGGGCGGCAGCGTCCAGACACCCTTGGGATAGTCGTGCGTGTCCTTGGGGTTGGCGTTGACCTTCGACTCGCCGACGAGGCGGAAGCCGGCATCCTCGGCCAGCTTCACGACGGTCGAGCGCTTCATATAGCCGCTCGTCGTCTGCATCGCGTCGGGCTTGTCCTCGGGCAGGCGGTGCTCGACGACGCCCAGCGTGCCGCCCTTCTTGAGTGCAGCCGCGAACGCCTTGAACGCCTCGGGCGCAAAGCCGTTGGTGTACCAGTTGTGGACGTTGCGGAAGGTCAGCACGGCGTCGGCAGTGCCGGCGGGCGCGATCGCGTAGGCGTCCTTGCCGAACGCGGTGACCTTGACGTTGGCGTAAAGCGGGCTCGACGCCAGCTTGGCCTTGAAGGTCTCGACGCTCTTCGCGGCGCGCTCGCTGGCGGCGGGGTTGTTGTGCGCGGCGTAATAGGTGCCCTTGTCCTTGAGGTAGGGCGCCAAAATCTCGGTGTACCAGCCGGCCGACGGCGACACCTCGACGACGGTCATCGTCGGCTTGATGCCGAAGAAGGTCAGCGTCTCGGCGGGGTGGCGATACTGGTCGCGCGCCTTGTTCTCAGCCGAGCGGTTGGCGCCGTTGAGCAGCGTGGCGAAGGTGGTTGCGGAGACCGCGGCGGGCATGGCCAGCGCGGCGACGACGGCGAATGCGATCGGACGGAACGGCGACATGGATACGGCCTCGCTTGTCAGGGTGGGTGTCGCGCCTTAGCGCATCGCGGCGCGCGCTAAAAGGAGTCCCGCTTGGACCGCGAAACGAGCCTGCTGATCTTTGCCGTGGCGCTGGTGCTGACCGTCTCCGCGATGCTCGGCGACCGCGCCCGGCGGCGTGCGCCGCTGGCCGCGCACGCGCTGGTGCCGTGGCACGCGCTGCTGTTCGTCGGGCTGACGGGGATGATCTTCATGGGGGTGCATCTGCTGGCGATGGGGTAGGGGGCCGCCCTCAGCGCGCCCCCGCGTCGAACTGCGTCAGGATGAAGGCATAGGCCTCCGCCTGCTCGCGCAGCGCCTCGAAGCGCCCCGACTTGCCGCCGTGGCCGGCGCCCATGTTGATCTTGAGGAGCAGCAGATTGTCGTCGGTCTTGGTGTGGCGCAGCTTCGCCGCCCATTTGGCGGGCTCCCAATAGGTCACGCGCGGATCGTTGAGGCCGCCGGTGATCAGCATCGCCGGATAAGCCTTCGCCGTGACATTGTCGTACGGGCTGTAGCTGCGCAGCAGGTCGAAAGCCGTCTTGTCCTTGATCGGATTGCCCCACTCGGGCCATTCGCCCGGTGTCAGCGGCAGGCTGGTGTCGAGCATCGTGTTCAGGACGTCGACGAAGGGCACGTCGGCGACGATCGCGCGGTACAGCTCGGGCGCCTGGTTGACGATCGCGCCCATCAGCTCGCCGCCCGCCGAACCGCCGCTCGCCGAGACATTACCGGCCTTGGCGTAGCCGGCGTCGATCAGCGCTTTGGTGACGTCGACGAAGTCGTTGAACGTGTTGGTGCGCTTGGTCAGCTTGCCGTCGAGATACCATTGGTAGCCCAGGTCGTCGCCGCCGCGGATGTGCGCGATGGCATAGGCGAAGCCGCGGTCGAGGAGGCTCAGCGCGCGCGTCGAGAAGGCGGGCGGGACGGCGAATCCGTAGGCGCCGTACGCATAGATATGCAGCTTGCCGCTGCCGTCCTTCCTGAAGCCCTTCTTGTAGACCACCGACACCGGGACCTGCACGCCGTCGCGCGCCTTCGCCATAATGCGCACCGTCTCGTACTGCGCGGGATCATAACCCGAGGGCACTTCCTGCACCTTGCGGACGACCAGTTTCGCCGCCGCGACGTCGTAGTCGAAGGTCGTCGTGGGGGTGACCATCGAGGTGTAGGTCAGGCGCAGCAGCGGCGCGTCGGGCTCCTCGTTCGACGAGACGCTGGCGGTGTAGCTCGCTTCCGGAAAGGCGACGTAGGTGTCGCTGCCGTCGTCGCGGCGCAGGCGGATCTGGTCGAGGCCGTCCTTGCGCTCCTCGATCGCGAGATAGGATCTGAACGCCGTCAGGCCGCGCAGATAATGGCGGTCGCTCGGCGCGATCAGCTCGGTCCAGGTGCCCGGGGTGCCCAGCGGCGCGGTGACGATGCGGAAATTGGGATGGGTGTCGTTGACGCGGATGAAGACCGTGCCGCCGCGCACGTCGACGTCGTACTCGCGCCCCGCCTTGCGCGGCGCGATCAGCACCGGCGGCGCGGTCGGGTTGGCGGCGGGGACGAGGCGGACTTCGCTCGTCACGTTGTCGCCCGCCGCGAGGATCAGCTGGCTGCGGTCCTGGCTCGCGCCGACGCGGACGGTGAAGCCGATGTCGGGCTCCTCATACAGCGTCGCGTCGGGGGTCTTGCTGCCGACAATGTGCAGGCGGACGCGGAAGGAGCGCCACTGCTCGTTGACCTCGTTCCACGCCAGCCGCTTCGAGTCCGCCGCCCAGACCGGCGTGCCGACCGTGACGTCGGACACGGTGTCGATATCCCTGCCCGTCGCGAGGTCGCGGACCTTGAGGGTGAAGCGCTCGGCGCCGCTGGTGTCGGCGGCATAGGCGAGCAGCTTGCCGTCGGGGCTGACGGTCCAACCGGCGAGGCGGAAATAGGCCTTGCCCTCGGCGAGCGCGGGTTCGCTCAGGATGACCTGCTCGGGCCCGCCGGCGACGGGGCGACGCAGCCAGATCTTGTACTGCCCGCCGGGTTCGAAGCGCGACCAGTATTCGAACGCGCCGTCGCGCACGGGCACGCTGGCGTCGTCCTCCTTGATGCGGCCCTTCAGCTCGGCGAACAGCGTCTCGATCAGCGGCGCGTGCGGAGCCATCTTGGCCGCGAAATAGGCGTTCTCGGCCTTGAGGTACGAAAGCACCTTCTCGTCGTCGACCTTGGGGTAGGACTGGTCCTTGAGCCAGAAATACGGGTCGCTCAGCGTCTCGCCGTGCCAGGTCGAGGTGTGGGGAATGCGCTCGGCGACGGGGGGCTTCAAGGTCTGGGCTTCCAATCCATGGGGCAGCAACGCGGCGCACAACAGCGCGAGCAGTCTGGGGTTCATTCAGCGACTCCGGTGACGCTGGCGTGGGCAGGGGTGCCGCGCTAGGTTCTTGCGCAACAATCTACTGCCGGAGCGTCTCATGTCCACCCACGCCGACCGCCTGAACGCGCTGCGCGCCGAGCTCAGCGCCCAGTCGCTGACCGGTTTCGTCGTGCCGCTGACCGACGAGCATATGAGCGAATATGTCGGAGGCTATGCCCAGCGGCTGGCGTGGCTGACGGGGTTCGAGGGGTCGGCGGGGTCGGCCGCGGTGTTGGCGTCGAAGGCGGCGATGTTCACCGATGGGCGCTACACGATCCAGGTCCGCGCGCAGGTGCCGGGTGACCTGTACGACTATGCGCAGGTGCCGCAGACCAGCGTCGCCGACTGGCTGGGGACGCACGCGGTGGCGGGCGATCGCATCGGCTACGACCCGTGGCTGCACACCGCCGCCTGGGTCGCGGGGACTTCGGCGAAGCTGGGCGAGCGCGGCGCGGCGCTGGTGGCGGTCGAGCGCAACCCCGTCGACAGCATCTGGAGCGACCGCCCCGCGCCGTCGGTGGCGCGCCTCGACGTTCATCCCGACGCGCTCGCGGGCCAGTCGGCGGCCGACAAGCGTGCCGGGATCGCGAAATGGCTGATGGGGCAGAACGCCGACACCGCGGTTGTCTCGGCGCTCGATTCGATCGCCTGGGCGTTCAACATCCGCGGCAAAGACGTGACCCACACGCCGGTCGCGCTGGCCTTCGCGCTGTTCCACGCCGATGCGACCGCCGACCTGTTCGTCGATGCGGTCAAGCTGGGCGACGATGTCCGTGCGCACTTGGGGCCGGATGTTCGCCTGCACGCACGCGACGCCTTCGTGCCGGCGCTCGAGGCGCTGGGCGGCAAGACGGTGACCGCCGACCCCGCCACCGCAGTCGCGGCGATCTTCGAGGCATTGAAGCGCGGCGGCGCGCGCGTCGTCGAGGCACGCGACCCGTGCGCGCTGCCCAAGGCGATAAAGAACGATACCGAGATCGCGGGCACCAGGTCGGCCCACCTGCGCGACGGCGCGGCGCTGACGCGCTTCCTGCACTGGTTCGCGGGCGAAGCGCCTAAGGGCGGGCTCGACGAGCTGGGGGCGGCGGCGAAGCTCCACGACTTCCGCAACCTGACCAACAGTCTCGAGGATTTGAGCTTCGACACGATCTCGGGCGCCGGGCCGAACGGGGCGATCGTCCACTACCGCGTGTCGGAAGGCACCAACCGAAAGATCGAGACCGACAGCCTGTTCCTGATCGATTCGGGCGGCCAGTACCGCGACGGCACCACCGACGTGACGCGGACGCTCAGCATCGGCACGCCGAGTGCGGAGATGCGCGACCGCTTCACGCGCGTGCTCAAGGGGCACATTGCCCTGTCGCGCGCGGTGTTCCCGGTGGGCACGCGCGGCGCGCAGCTCGACGTGCTGGCGCGGCAGTATCTTTGGGAGGCGGGCGTCGACTATGCCCATGGCACCGGGCACGGGGTCGGCAGCTATCTCGCGGTACACGAAGGGCCGCAGCGCATCGCGCCGATGGCGGGCGGCCAGGCGGGCGGCGACGAGCCGCTGGCGGCGGGCATGATCCTGTCGAACGAGCCCGGCTACTACAAGGCCGACGCCTTCGGCATCCGCATCGAGAATCTCGTGCTGGTGGTGCCCGTCGCGATCGAGGGCGCCGAGAAGGACATGCTGGGCTTCGAGACTCTGACCCTCGCGCCGATCGACCGGACCTTGATCGACGTCGCGATGCTGAGCCCCGCCGAGCGGGCGTGGGTGGATGCGTACCATGCACGCGTTGCCGCAGAGGTCGGCCCGCATCTCGACGCCGAGGCACAAGCGTGGCTGGATACGGCGACCGCGCCGCTTTGAGGGGAATGCCGATGATCCGGACGATCGCACTTGCCGCCGCCGCGACGCTGGGGGTCGCCGCCGCGCCGGCGGTGAAGACCGCCTACGACGTCACGATGACCCGCATCGACGGCGAGCCGCTGCCCTTCAAGCAGTTCCGCGGCAAGGTGCTGCTGGTCGTGAATACCGCGAGCCTGTGCGGCAACACTCCGCAGTATGCGGGGCTCGAGACGCTGCACGAGACCTATGCGCCCAAGGGCTTCACGGTCATCGGCGTGCCGTCGAAGGACTTCGGCGGGCAGGAGCTCGACGACAACGGCAAGGTCAAAGAATTCTGCGAGACCAAGTTCGGCATCAAGTTTCCGCTGACCGAGACGAGCGTCGTCAAGGGGCCGGCCGCGGTGCCCTTCTACCGCTGGGCCGCGGCGACGCTGGGGCCGGAGCAGACGCCGACGTGGAATTTCCACAAATATCTGGTCGGCAAGGACGGCAGGCTGATCCGCGCCTTCGGCAACAAGGTCCAGCCGGGCGACCCGGCGGTCAGGAAGGCGATCGAGGCGGCGCTGGCGGCTTAGACGGCTCCGCCTCCCGCTCGCGCGCCTTGCGCTTCGCCAGATTGGCGCGGAGGGCGGCGGCGAGGCGCTCCTCTCGTCTGGCGTCGCGAGGATCGGCGGGTTTCGTCACCCCTATGGGCCTAACGTGCCCGCGGCGTTCTTGACAAGCCGTTACGCGACCCCGATACGCCCGCTTCCGCGAACGTGCTGCCGTAGCTCAGTGGTAGAGCGCATCCTTGGTAAGGCTGAGGTCGGGAGTTCGATCCTCCCCGGCAGCACCATCGCGGAACCTACTCGACCGTCACCGATTTCGCGAGATTGCGTGGCTGGTCGACGTCGGTGCCCTTGAGCACCGCTACATGGTACGCCAGCAGCTGGATCGGCACCGCATAGACCAGCGGCGCGATCAGCGGGTGGACGCTCGGCATCTCGATCGTCGCCACCGTGCCTTCGCCAGCCTCCGCGATTCCCGCCGCGTCGGAGATCAGGATCACCCGGGCGCCGCGGGCGCGCGCCTCCTGCATGTTGGACACGGTCTTGTCGAACAGCGGTCCCGACGGCGCCAGCACGATCAGCGGCACCGAATCGTCGATGAGCGCGATCGGCCCGTGCTTCATCTCGCCCGAGGCATAGCCCTCGGCGTGAATATAGCTAATTTCCTTGAGCTTCAGCGCGCCCTCGAGCGCCATCGGATATTCGGGGCCGCGGCCGAGGTACAGGACGTCGCGGGCCTGAGAGACGTGGTGCGCGACCGCCTCGATCGCCGCCTCCGCGGCTAGCGCGGTGTTCATGTACGCCGGCACCTCGGTCAGGTGCGCGACCAGCTCGCGCTCGGCGTCGCCGTCGAGGCGGCCCTTGGCGCGCGCCAGGTTGACCGCCAGCGCCGCCATCACCGCGAGCTGGCAGGTGAACGCCTTGGTCGACGCGACACCGATTTCGGGGCCCGCATGCGTCGGCAGCAGCAGGTCGACGGTGCGCGCCATCGAACTGGTCGGCACGTTGACGATGCCCGCGGTCATCACGCCCGCCGCCTGCATGTGCTGGAGCGCCGCGAGCGTGTCGGCCGTCTCTCCAGACTGCGAGACGACGACGCCGAGCAGCTTCCCGTCGAGGACGGGCTCGCGGTAGCGGAATTCCGACGCGACATCGACCTCGACGGGCAGCCGCGCGAGGCTCTCGATCCAGTATTTGCCGATCATCCCGACGTAGGATGCGGTACCGCACGCAACGATGACGACGCGCTCGACGGCGCTGAGGTCGAAATCCATCTGGGGCAGGGCGACCTTCGCCTCGACGGGCCGCAGGTACGACTGCAGCGTCTGTGCGACGACGACGGGCTGCTCGTGGATCTCCTTGAGCATGAAGTGGCGGTAGTTGCCCTTGGTGGTCATCGCCGACGACAGGCCCGACAGCGTCACGGCACGCGTCACCGGGGCATTGGCGCGGTCGAAGATCTCGACCCCGTCACGGCGCACGACGGCCCAGTCGCCCTCCTCGAGATAGGCGATTCGCTGCGTCAGGGGTGCGAGCGCCAGCGCGTCGGAGCCGAGATAGTTTTCGTCGTCGCCGTAGCCGATGGTCAGCGGCGCCCCCAGGCGCGCGCCGATCAGCATGTCGGGATGGTTGCGGAACATCACCGCCAGCGCGAAGGCCCCGTGCAAGCGCGGCAGCACCACGGCGACGGCATCCTGCGGGGTCGCGCCGCGCTCGACCTCGCGCGCGATCAGGTGGGCGACGACCTCGGTATCGGTCTGGCTCAGGAAGGTGCGGCCTTCGGCGATCAGTTCGTCGCGTAAGGGGCGGAAATTCTCGATGATGCCGTTGTGGACCACGGTGACGTCGCCGACGATGTGCGGGTGGGCATTGCTCTCGGTCGGTGCGCCGTGCGTCGCCCAGCGCGTGTGCGCGACGCCGATGCGGCCGGGCAGGGGCTCCGCCGCCATGCGCGCCGCGAGATTGCCCAGCTTGCCCTCGGCGCGCCGCCGGTCGAACGCGCCGTCGTGGACGGTGGCGATCCCCGCCGAGTCATAGCCGCGATATTCGAGCCGCCGCAGCCCGTCGAGCAACCGCTCCGCGACATCCGACGCGCCGACGATACCGATGATGCCGCACATGAACCCGCCCACTCCTGTTGCTGCCGCGGTCGTAGAACAGGCGCACGCATTTGTCAGCGCCGGTCGAGCTTGCCACCGGCCGGGCCATCATGGTTGAACGCGGGCATGTTGATCGCGCTTACCGCCGCCGTCGCGCTTGCCGCAGCCCCTGTGTCGCCGGCGCGGATCAAGGAACACGTCCGGGTGCTGTCGTCCGATGCCTTCGCCGGTCGCGGCCCCGGCGAGGCGGGCGAGGCGAAGACGATCGCCTATCTGAGCAAGGCGTTCGCCGCGGCGGGGTTCGAGCCCGGCGGCGAGAACGGCGGGTGGACGCAGGCCGTGCCGCTGGTGCGCCTCGACCGGCAGCCGGGCGCGACGATGTCTCTCGGGTTCGGCGGCAAGGTGAGGCCGCTGGCGCTCGGCCGCGACGCGACGCTCGCGTTTCGCACGCCAGGGCGGACAGAATTGACGAACGCGCCCTTGGTCTTTGCGGGCTTCGGGGTCGTCGATGCGAAGCGCGGCTGGGACGCCTATGCCGGGGTCGACATGGCGGGCAAGGTCGCGCTGATCCTCGCCAACGATCCCGACTTCGAGGGGGGCCGGGACCTCGGCTTCGACGGGCGGCGGATGGCGCTGGCGGGCCGCTTCGGGTCGAAGGTCGAGGCCGCGTTGCGCGCCGGGGCCGTCGCCGTCCTCGTCATCCACGAAGCAGCGGCAGCGAGCTATCCGTTCACCCAGGTCGGCAGCGGCGACGCCCTGCCGCAGATGGTCTCCGCCCCCGGCCCAACGCCGTCGGCGCTGAAGGCGTCGGGGTGGCTGTCGCTCGAGACCGCGACGGCACTGCTCGCGTCGGGCGGGTTCGACCTAGCGGCGCTCAAGACGCGGGCGCGCGACCCCGGCTTCCGTGCCTTAGCACTGCCGGGTGCGACCCTGTCGCTCGACGGCACGCTGCGTGCGACGCCGGTGATCAGCCACAATGTCATCGGCCGCCTGCCCGGCGCGGTGCGCCCCGCCGAGACCGTGCTGTACGGCGCGCACTGGGACGCCAACGGCACCAACGGGCCGGATGCGAAAGGCGACGCGATCCGCAACGGCGCGATCGACAATGCCACGGGTACGGCGGAGCTGATCGAGGTCGCGCGGGCGTTCGGGCAGGGCAAGCGGCCGGCGCGGTCGATCGTCGTGGCGGCGTGGACCGCCGAGGAGAAGGGGCTGCTCGGGGCGGACTATTATGTCCGGCACCCGCTTTATCCGCTCGCGACGACGGCGCTGGTGATCAACCTCGATCCGCATGTCGTGCTGCCCGCGGCGCGCAACATCGAGCTGATCGGCGGCGGGCGCACGCCGGTCGAGGGCGACCTGACCCGCGTCGCGGCGGCGCGCGGCCTGCGCGTCGATCCCGAGCCGGAGCCCGAGGCGGGATGGTATTTTCGGTCCGACCATTACCCGTTCGCCCGCGCCGGGGTGCCCGCGATCGCCTTCCGAGCCGGGCGTGACCTGAAAGTGGGCGGCGTGAAGGCGGGCCAGCGGAGCGTCGCCGCGTACAACCAGTCGCGTTATCACCAGCCAAGCGACGCCTTCGATGCCCGATGGACCTTCGCGGGGACGCTGCAGGAGGCGACCGTCGCCTTCGACCTGGGGGTGGAGGTCGCCAACGGCACTGCGTGGCCCGGCTGGAATGCCGGCGTCGACTATGGCGTGGTCCGCGCCGCGACCGCTGCCGAGCGGAAGTAGCGTTCAGCCGCGCTTGCGCGCCGCCATCGCTGTCCTGAAGCGTGTCGCCCAGCCGCTCTTGCGCGTCTGGGGGGCACGCGCCAGCGCCAGCGCGTCGGCCTCGACATCCTCGGTCAGCGTCGTGCCCGCGCCGACGATCGCGCCCGCGCCGATGCTGACCGGGGCGACCAGCGCGCTGTTCGATCCGACGAACGCGCCTGCGCCGATCGTCGTGCGGTACTTGAGGAAGCCGTCGTAGTTGCAGGTGATCGTGCCCGCGCCGATGTTGGCCTTCGCCCCGATGTCGGCGTCGCCGAGATAGCTGAGGTGATTGGCCTTGGCGCCGTCGCCAAGCCGCGCATTCTTGGTCTCGACGAAATTGCCGATCTTGGCGCCCGTGCCGAGGATCGTACCGGGCCGCAGGCGCGCGAACGGCCCGACGTCGCAATCCTCGCCGATCGTCGCCCCCGCGACATGGCTGTGCGCGCGAATCGTCGTGCCGCGCGCGACCGACACGCCGGGTCCGAAGACGACGTTCGGCTCGATCGTCACGTCGGCGGCAACCACCGTGTCGTGCGCGAACCACACCGTCCCGGGCGCAACGAGCGTTACGCCGGCGTCCATCATCGCGGTGCGCCGCGCCGCCTGCCACGCCGCCTCGAGCCCGGCGAGCTCGGCGCGCGAATTGACCCCGGTCACCTCGGTCGCGCCGGTCTCGATCACCGCGGACGGCCGGTCGGCGAGGCCGACGATGTCGGGCAGATAATATTCGCCCGCCGCGTTCGCATTGCCGACGCGCGCCAGCAGCGGCCACAGGTCGCGCGACCGCACCGCCATCAGCCCAGAGTTGCACAGGGTCACGGCGCGCTCGGCGTCGGTCGCGTCCTTGTACTCGACCATCTTCGCGATGATCCCGCCCTCGGCGACGATACGCCCGTAGGCGCCCGGATCGGCGGGGCGGAAGCCCAGCACCACGGCGGCGACATCGTGGGTCAGCGCGCCGATCATCCGCGCCATCGTCGCGGTCTCGACCAGCGGCACATCGCCGTAGAGAATCAGCACAGTGCCGTCGAAGCCCGCAAGTGCACCCTCGGCCTGCGCGACCGCGTGGCCGGTGCCGAGCTGCGGCTCCTGCACCACGACCGCCGCGCGGTCGCCGACCGCCGCCTCGACCTGGTCGCGGCCCGCGCCGACGACGATCACGGTGCGCGCCGGCTGCAGCGCTTCGACCGAGGCGAGCAGGTGAAGCAGCATCGGTCGCCCGGCGATCGGGTGGAGCACCTTGTGCATTGCCGACTTCATGCGCGTGCCCTTGCCCGCGGCGAGGATGACGGCGGCGATGGGGGCGGGGTCGGTCATTGCCGCCGCGATTGCCACAAGCCCCTTGCCTTTTCCAGACGCCGCCATGAGCGTGCGCGCGATGCTCCCGAAACTTGTCATCTTCGATCTCGACGGCACGCTCGTCGATACCGCCCCCGACCTGTGCGCGGCGCTGAGCCACGCGCTGATCGCGCTGGGGCGCGAACCCGTCGACGCCGCGGTCGTGCGCCACCTCGTCGGGCACGGCGCGCGCGCGCTGCTCGAGGCGGGGCTGGGCCTCACCGGCGGGAACGACGAGGCGCTGGTCGAGGCGGGGCTGCCGCTGTTCCTGTCGCACTACGCCGCGCACATCGCCGACGGATCACGGCCCTACGACGGCGTCGAGGCGACGATGGACGAGCTTGACGCCGCAGGAACGCGGCTCGCGGTGTGCACCAACAAGCCCATCGCGCTGGCGAACGCGCTGATCGAGGCGCTCGGCTGGAGCGGGCGCTTCGCCGCGGTGCTGGGCGGCGACAGCCTCGCGGTGCGCAAGCCCGACGGCGCGCACGTCGCCGCGACCGCCGAGGCCGCGGGCGCCAGCCTGACCGACGCGGTGTTCGTCGGCGATACCGCGGTCGATGTCGCCGCCGCCCGCGATGCGCGCGTGCCGGTCGTCGTCGTGGCGTTCGGCTTTGCGCCCGATGCGCGCGTGCTGGGGGCCGATGCGGTGATCGACGATTATGCCGAGCTGGTGCCGCTGCTGCGCGGGCTGCAGCGGTGAACGAAGCTGCGACGATTGTGCTGTTGGGGCTCGTCGCGATTGTAACATTGGCCATCTATCTGGCGCGTATGCGCATCCAGCTCCGCAAATCCGTGGCTGCCCCGCCGCCGGGCGTGCTGTTGCCCACAGCCGGCGGCGACGCCATCGGTATCGACACGCTCGCCGATCCGGCGTTGCTGATCGCCAAGGACCTGCGCGTCATCGCCGACAACGAGCCCGCACGCGGCCTGTTCGGCGACCGGCTGGTCGGCGAGGACCTCCGCCTCGTGCTGCGCCACCCGGCCGTGCTCGATGCGGTGCGCGAGGCGCTGGCGGGCCATGCCGCGGTCGGGCGCGAGGTCACCGGGCTGGGCACCGACAACGGCGCTTTCCGCGTCCGCGCGGTCGATGCCGGGCCCGATGCGCGCGGTGCCAAGCGCCTGCTGCTGACCTTCACCGACATCACTCAGGCGCGCCTGACCGAGCGGATGCGCGTCGACTTCATCGCCAATGCCAGCCACGAGCTGCGCACCCCGCTGGCGACGCTGGCGGGGTTCATCGAGACGCTGCAGGGGCCGGCGGCGGAGGACGAGGCGGCGCGCCACCGCTTCCTCGACATCATGGGGCGCGAGGCGGGGCGGATGAGCCGCCTGATCGACGACCTGCTGTCGCTGAGCCGCATCGAGCTCGACAAGTACGTCCGCCCGCAAGGGGCGATCGACCTCGAGCCGCTGTTCACCGATGTCGCCAAGACGCTGGCGATGCGCCTCGACGCCGACGAACGCCAGCTGATAGTCGCGCCGCACGCCGACCTGCCGCCGGTCATCGCCGACCGCGACCAGATCCTGCAGGTGCTGCACAACCTCGTTTCGAACGCGCTGAAATACGGGCATAGCGGCACCGCGATCGTGCTCGGTGCCGAGCGCCTGCCGGCCGTCGCGGGCCGTGACGCGGCGGTCCGCGTGACGGTGCAGGACCAGGGCGAGGGCATCGCGCCCGAACATCTGCCGCGCTTGACCGAGCGCTTCTACCGCGTCGACACCAGCCGCAGCCGCAAGATGGGCGGCACGGGGCTGGGCCTCGCCATCGTCAAGCATATCATCGAGCGCCACCGCGGCCAGTTCGAGCTGTCGAGCAGGCAAGGCGAGGGCACGCGCGTCTCGTTCACCCTGCCCGAGGCGGGCGGCCGGCGCGAGGTCGCAGAAGGCTAGGCATTAACGTCTTTTAGTCCGCTGTCACAATTCTGAAGCTTGCGAGTCATACAAGGCACATCATCCGAGCTTAAGCCACCTTTACAGCGAATGCTGTGCCATCCGGGCAGCACGCGGTGTTCGGCTTTGGGCAAACCGAGGAGAATCACGTGACTAACAAGTTTTTGATGGCCGGCTGTGCGGGCCTCGCGATGTTCGCTGCCGCTGGTGCTGCCGAGGCGCGCACGCAGATCCGCATCGTCGGTTCGTCGACCGTCTATCCGTTCACCACTGCCGTCGCCGAGCAGTTCAAGCGCAGCTATCCGCAGTTCTCGGCGCCGATCGTCGAGTCGACCGGCACCGGCGGCGGCATCAAGCTGTTCTGCTCGGGCGTCGGTGAGCAGTATCCCGACTTCGTCAACGCCTCGCGCCGCATCAAGGCCAGCGAAGTCAAGGCGTGCCAGGCCAACGGCGTGACCGGCATCATCGAGATCCAGATCGGCATCGACGGCCTGACCATCGCCCAGGCGCGCAGCGGCAAGTTCGCCAGCCTGAGCGAGCTCGACGTCTACAAGGCGCTCGCCGCCACGCCGTTCGGCAAGAAGAACACCTACAAGACCTGGAACCAGGTCAACCCGAAGCTGCCGAACATCAAGATCGAGGTTCTCGGCCCGCCGCCGACGAGCGGCACGCGCGACGCCTTCAACGACCTCTACATGCTGAAGGGTTGCGAGACCAACCCGTCGATGGTCGCCCTGAAGAAGTCGGACGAGAACAAGCACAAGACGATCTGCACCAAGGTGCGTGAAGATGGTCCCTACGTCGAAGCCGGCGAGAACGACAACCTGATCGTCCAGAAGCTCGCCGCCAACCCCAACACGCTGGGCATCTTCGGCTATTCGTACCTCGAAGAGAACGCCGACAAGATCAAGGACGTGCCGATCAACGGTGTCGTCGCGAACTACGAGACGATCGCCAGCTACAAGTATCCGGCGTCGCGCCCGCTCTACATCTACGGCAAGGCGCAGCACATGAAGGCGGTTCGCGGCATGCGCGAGTTCCTCGCCGAGTACACCAAGGACACGACCTGGGGTAAGGGCGGTTATCTGACCCGCCGCGGTCTCGTCGCGTCGCCCGACGCGGTGCGCCAGAAGAACCGCCAGGTCGCCAGCGCGGCGACCCCGCTGAACCCCGCCGACGTCAAGTAACTCAGGCGCTCGAAGCGACGGCGGGTGGGGTGCCCGTCGTCGCTCTTGCGTTGCTGACAACCTACCGGGGGTGTGAAGCGCGATGTCGCTGACCGTCATAACATTGCTGCTGTTCGGGTTGGCGCTCGTCGCCTTCACGGTCGGTCGCGGCCGTGCTGCGGCCTTTCCCGGCGCGAAGGGCGGCGTCATCGCTGCCGACCGCCCGCATTCGCGGCCCAATTATCATGGTGCCTTTGTCGCGCTCGCCGCGCTCGCGCCGGCGCTGATCGTCGTCGCGGCCTGGGGGCTGTTCAGCGAGGGCGTCGTCGGCGACGCCGTGATCGCCAGCGTGCCCGCCGCCGAGCGGCCCGCGACGCCGCTCGACCGCTCGTCGTTCCTGTCCGAGGTCAAGGGCATCGCCAGCGGCGAGATGGAGGCCGGGTTCAACCCCGCGACCGGCCCTGCCGCCAAGGTCTACAACGAGACCCACGACACCTATAACCTGATCGTCGGCGGCATCGCGGCCGTGCTGCTCGCCATCGGCGCAATCTGGGGTCTGGCGCGCCTGAAGCCGAATTTCCGGGCGCGCAACCGCGTCGAGAAGGCCATCATGGGCCTGCTGATCGTCGCCTCGCTCGTCGCGATCCTGACGACCGCCGGCATCGTCGGCTCGCTGATCTTCGAGAGCGCGCGCTTCTTCAATCAGGTGTCGATCATCGAATTCCTGACCAGCACGACCTGGTCGCCGCAGACAGCGTTGCGCGCCGACCAGGTCGGTTCGTCGGGCGCGTTCGGTGCGGTGCCCTTGTTCTGGGGCACGATTTTCATCGGCGCGATCATCGCGATGATCGTCGCGATCCCGCTCGGCCTGATGGCGGCGGTCTATCTGACCCAATACGCCGACAGCCGCGTCCGCTCGTTCCTGAAGCCGCTGCTGGAGGTGCTCGCGGGCGTCCCGACGGTCGTCTACGGCTTCTTCGCCGCGCTGACCGTCGCACCCGCGGTGCGCGACTTCGCGGTGTCGATCGGCCTTGAGAACGCCAGCTCGTCGAGCGCGCTCGCGGCCGGCTCGGTGATGGGCATCATGATCATCCCGTTCGTGTCCTCGATGGCCGACGACGCCCTCAACGCGGTGCCGCAGGCGATGCGTGACGGCAGCTTCGCGATGGGCGCGACCAAGTCCGAGACGGTTCGCAAGGTGCTGCTGCCCGCGGCCCTTCCCGGTATCGTCGGCGGCGTGCTGCTCGCCGTCAGCCGCGCGATCGGCGAGACGATGATCGTCGTCATGGCCGCCGGCCTCGCCGCGAACCTGACCGCCAATCCGTTCGACAGCGTCACCACCGTGACGACGCAGATCGTCGCGCTGCTGACGGGCGATCAGGAGTTCGACAGCCCCAAGACGCTGTCGGCCTTCGCGCTCGGCCTCGTGCTGTTCGTCATCACGCTGATCCTCAACATCTACGCGCTGTCGGTGGTGAAAAAGTACCGGGAGGCATACGAATAGCCATGGCCAGCATGTCCGCCAGCCGCCCCGCTACCGAGACGCTCGCCAGCAAGGCGCCGACCGACTGGTCGGGCCCTGCGATGACCGCGCGCATCAAGGGTCGCTACCGTTCGGAATTCGTCTTCAAGTACGCCGGGCTCGCTGCCTTGGTCGTCGCGGCGCTGTTCCTCGTCTTCCTGCTGTTCACCATCGTCCGCGACGGTGCGTCGGGCTTCCGCTCGACCGACGTCAAGGTCACCGTGACCTACGATCCGACGATCCTGGGCATCGACCAGGCGGCGGCGAAGGGTCCGGGCGGCAAGCAGCTGATCGAGCAGGGCAACTTCCAGGGCCTGCTGACCACCGCGGACACCGGCCTGGGCGTCGGCACCAATGTCGTCAGCGAAGGCGCGTGGCTGGTGCTGCGCGAAGCGGTGATCGCCGACCCATCGCTGCTCGGCAAGACCGCGACCCTCTGGGTGCCGACGCGCAGCAACTTCGACCTGCTCGCCAAGGGCAAGTTCGACCTCGACGCGGCGGACGAGGCACGCGGCGTCAACGATGCCGACATCGCGGCCTACAGGCAGCTCGAAAGCCGCGGGCTGCTGAAGACCGGGTTCAACTGGACCTTCCTGACCAGCGCCGATTCGACGACGCCGGAGCTCGCGGGCATCTGGGGTGCGGCCAAGGGTTCGCTGCTGACGTTGCTGGTGACGCTGGTGCTGTCGTTCCCGGTCGGCATCTTCGCGGCGATCTACCTCGAGGAGTTCGCGCCGAAGAACCGCTGGACCGACATGGTCGAGGTCTCGATCAACAACCTCGCCGCCGTGCCGTCGATCATCTTCGGCCTGCTCGGCCTCGCGGTGTTCCTCAACTTCCTCAACATGCCGCGTTCGGCGCCGATCGTCGGCGGGCTTACGCTCGCGCTGATGACCTTCCCGGTCATCGTCATCGCCGGCCGCGTCGCGATCAAGGCAGTGCCGCCGTCGATCCGCGACGCTGCGCTCGGGGTCGGGGCCTCGCCGGTCCAGGTGGTGTTCCAGCATGTCCTTCCGCTCGCGCTGCCCGGCATCCTGACCGGCACGATCATCGGCATGGCGCGCGCGCTCGGCGAGACCGCGCCGCTGCTGCTGATCGGCATGCGCGCCTTCGTCACCGAGATCCCGAGCGGCCTGTCCAATCCCGCAACCGCACTGCCGGTGCAGGTGTTCCTGTGGTCCGACGACGTGGCGCGCGGCTTCGTCGAGAAGACGTCGGCTGCGATCATCGTCCTGCTTATCTTCCTGATGCTGATGAACAGCGTCGCGATCTATCTCCGCAACCGTTTCGAGAGGCGCTGGTAATGGCTGACCTGAATGCCGGCTCCGTCGTCGCCGCGCGCAATGCCGCCGATGTCGTGACCACCAAGATGACTGCCCGCAACGTCAACGTCTATTACGGTGCCAAGCAGGCACTGAAGGACGTGTCGATCGACGTCAGCCAGGAGAACGTCACCGCGTTCATCGGCCCGTCGGGCTGCGGCAAGTCGACCTTTCTGCGCTGCATGAACCGCATGAACGACACCGTCGCCTCGGCGCGGGTCGAGGGCGAGATCAAGCTCGACGGCGAGGATATCTACAAGGGCGGCATGGACGTCGTGCAGCTGCGCGCGCGCGTCGGCATGGTGTTCCAGAAGCCGAACCCCTTCCCCAAGTCGATCTACGACAACGTCGCCTATGGCCCGCGCATCCACGGGCTGGCGGCGACCAAGGCCGACATGGACGCGATCGTCGAAGGCTCGCTGCGCCGCGCCGGCCTGTGGGACGAGGCCAAGGACCGGCTGGGCGAGAGCGGCACCGCGATGTCGGGCGGGCAGCAGCAGCGCCTGTGCATCGCGCGCGCCATCGCGGTCGACCCCGAGGTCATCCTGATGGATGAGCCGTGCTCGGCGCTCGACCCGATCGCGACCGCGAAGATCGAGGAGCTGATCGACGAGCTGCGCGGCCGCTATGCGATCGTCATCGTCACGCACAACATGCAGCAGGCGGCGCGCGTCAGCCAGAAGACGGCATTCTTCCACCTCGGCACGATGGTCGAGTATGGCGACACGTCGATGATCTTCACCAACCCGTCCGAGCCGCGCACCAAGGACTACATCACCGGCCGCTACGGCTGAGCCCGGTACAGGAGTAAGACACGTGGCCGATCAGACCTCGCATACCGTCAAGTCGTACGACGACGACATTCATCAGCTGCGCTCGCTGATCAGCCAGATGGGCGGGCTGTGCGAGGCGCAGATCATCGACGCGATTGATGCGCTGACCCGCCGCGATGCCGAGGCGGCGCTGAAGGTCGTCGCGACCGACGCGCGCATCGATGCGCTGGAGGGCGAGGCCGAAAAGCTGGCGATCCAGATCATCGCGCTGCGGGCCCCGATGGCCACCGACCTGCGCGAGATCGTCGCCTGCCTGAAGATCAGCTCGGTGCTCGAGCGCATCGGCGACTATGCCAAGAACATCGCCAAGCGTGCCTCGGCACTGGCGCAGGCGGCGCCGATCGAGCCGATGGTCATCGTGCCCGAGATGGCGCGTGTCGTCGCGGTGATGGTCAAGGACGTCCTCGACGCCTTCGTCGACCGCGATCCGGAGTTGGCGCTCGCGGTCTGCCAGCGCGACCAGACGGTCGACAATTTCTACTCCAGCCTGTTCCGCAGCCTGCTGACCTTCATGATGGAAAATCCCCATCACATCACGCCGTCGACGCACCTGCTGTTCATCGCCAAGAACCTGGAGCGCATCGGCGACCATGCGACCAACGTCGCCGAGATGGTGCATTACAGCGCCACCGGCCACCTGATCTCCGAACGGCCGCGCGGCGACGACACGGCCTTCGCGACGTCGGCTGCGGCCTGACCCGCATGAAGCCGCGTATTTTGCTTGTCGAGGACGACGCCAACCTCGTCGAACTCGTTACCTACAACCTCGAGAAGGAGGGCTTCGACGTCGCCACCACCGGTGACGGTGAGGAAGCACTCGTCATGGCCGAGGAGAACCGGCCCGACCTGGTCATCCTCGACTGGATGATCGCCAACCTGTCGGGCATCGAGGTGTGCCGCCGCCTGCGCCGCTCGCCGGCGACCGCGGCACTGCCGATCGTCATGCTGACCGCGCGTGCTGAGGAGGCCGACCGCATCCGCGGGCTCGAGACGGGCGCCGACGATTACGTCACCAAGCCGTTCAGTCCGCGCGAGCTGGTCGCGCGCGTCCGCGCCGTGCTGCGCCGCCTGCGGCCTGCGCTGTCGGGCGGCAATCTCGACTATGCCGGGATCGTCATGGACACCGCCGCGCACCGCGTGACGCGCGACGGGCAGGGCGTCGCACTCGGGCCGACCGAGTTCCGCCTGCTCCGCCACTTCCTCGAGCATCCGGGCCGCGTCTTCTCGCGCGAGCAGCTGCTCGATGCCGTGTGGGGCCGCGACGTCTATGTCGAGCAGCGCACTGTCGACGTCCACATTCGCCGCCTGCGCAAGGCAGTCAACGGCGACGACCTGCCCGACGTGATCCGCACGGTGCGCTCGGCGGGGTATGCGCTGGATCTGGAACCGCAGGTCAAGGCGGCCTAACGACGTGCGTGCCCACCCCTAACCCCTCCCGTACCGCGAGGGGAATCCGCTTGTGCGGGAACGCTCCCCTCTTGCGGGTGCCCTCCCGGTACGGGAGGGGTTAGGGGTGGGCACAGGCCCGCGGGCGACGCACCCACTTCCCCCAACCCCCCCGATCCCCTAAACCGCGCGCTCAACCGACAGGGGCAGACATGACCATTCGTTACGACAACCGCGTCGCCATCGTGACTGGCGCGGGCGGCGGGCTGGGCCGGGCCTATGCGCTCGAACTGGCGAAGCGCGGCGCGAAGGTCGTCGTCAACGATCTCGGCGGCACGCGCGACGGGTCGGGCAGCTCGCTCGACGCCGCGCAGCAGGTGGTCGACGAGATCACGGCCGCCGGCGGCGAGGCGATCGCCAACGGCGCCAGCGTCACCGACGCGGCCGCGGTCGAAAAGATGGTCGCGCTGGTCAAGGAGCGCTGGGGCCGTATCGATATCCTGATCAACAACGCCGGTATCCTGCGCGACCGGACATTCGTGAAGATGAGCCTCGACGACTTCCGCACCGTCATCGACGTCCACCTGATGGGCTCGGTGATCTGCACCAAGGCGGTGTGGGAGACGATGCGCGAGCAGGCCTATGGCCGCGTCCTGATGACCACGAGCTCGACCGGCCTGTACGGAAATTTCGGCCAGGCGAACTACGGCGCGGCGAAACTCGGCCTGGTCGGGCTGATGAAGACGCTGACGCTCGAGGGCGCGAAGTACAACGTCAAGGTCAATACCGTCGCGCCGGTGGCTGCGACGCGCATGACCGAGGACCTGATGCCGCCCGAGATGCTGGCCAAGATGGGGCCCGAGACAGTGGTGCCAGCGGCGCTGTACCTCGTCAGCGAGGACGCGCCCGCCAACGCCATCGTCAACGCCGGCGCCGGGGGCTTCGAGCGCAGCTACGTCACGCTGACCCGCGGCATCCACGTCGGTGCCGACGAGATGACCCCCGAGACGATCGCCGCACGCTGGGACGAGATCAGCGACCGTACCGGCGAGATCGTCCCCGACACCGGCGCTGCGCAGGGCGCGATGGCGCTGGGCGGCATGCGCTGAGGTTGGCAGCAGCGGCCCCCTGCGCTACGACGCGCGCCACATTCATCGAGCGGCAGACATGAAAATCAACGCAGTCGAAATTCGCCCCGGCAATATCATCGAGTACCAGAACGGCCTGTGGCGCGCGGTCAAGATCCAGCACACACAGCCCGGCAAGGGCGGCGCGTACATGCAGGTCGAGCTGAAGAACCTGATGGACGGGCGCAAGACCAACGAGCGCTTCCGCTCGGCCGAGACGGTCGAGAAGGTGCGGCTCGACACGCGCGACTTCCAGTTCCTGTACGCCGAGGGCGAGAGCCTCGTGTTCATGGACAAGCTCAGCTACGACCAGACGACGCTGTCGAAGGACCTGCTGGGCGAGGCCGCGGAGTTCCTGACCGACGGCATGGACGTCGTCATGGAAACCTACGAGGACAAGGCGATCTCGGTCCAGCTGCCCGACCATATCGAGGCGGTGATCGCCGACACCGAGGCGGTCGTGAAGGGTCAGACGGCGTCGTCGAGCTACAAGCCCGCGCGGCTGGAGAACGGCGTGCGTGTCATGGTCCCGCCGTTCATCGGCGTGGGGACGAAAATCGTCGTCGACACCTATGCCAGGGAATATGTCCGGCGGGCGGACTAGCCCATGCCCATCAAATCCGGCCTGATCACGATCATGGAGAAAGCCGCGCGCAAGGCTGCGCCGCGGTTGCGCCGTGACTTCAACGAGACCGAGGCGCTGCAGGTCTCCAAGAAGGGCCCCGCCGATTTCGTCTCGAACGCGGACCGTGCGGCCGAGGCGACGCTGCGCGAAGTGCTCGGCCACGCGCGCCCGGCGTGGGGCATGCTGCTCGAGGAGTCCGGCGAGGTGAAGGGCGAGGACCCCGACCACCGCTGGATCGTCGATCCGCTCGATGGCACCACCAACTTCCTGCACGGCATGCCGCACTTCAGCATCTCGATCGCCGCAGAGGAGCGCGGCGAGGTCGTCGCGGGCCTCGTCTACCAGCCGCTGACCGACGAGAGCTTCTGGGCCGAAAAGGGCAAGGGCGCGTGGCTGCAGGACCGCCGCCTGCGCGTCTCGGCGCGCCGCGACCTGCTCGACTGCGTGATCGCCACCGGCACGCCCTATGGCGGCCACGGCGACGCGCCCGAGTTCATGAAGATCCTGGGCGCGGTCATGCCGCAGGTCGCGGGTATCCGCCGCTTCGGCTCGGCGGCGCTCGACCTGGCATGGGTCGCCGCGGGGCGCTTCGACGGTTTCTGGGAGAGCGGCCTGTCGCACTGGGACGTCGCCGCGGGCATGCTCCTGGTGCGCGAGGCGGGCGGCTTCGTCACCGATTTCCGCGGCAAGGACGGCATGGTCGAGCGCGCCGAGATCATTGCGGGGAACGACCAGGTCCAGTCGAAGCTGCACAAGCTGCTGGCGGGCGCGATCCGCTAGACACACCTGCGATCGCGGATCATAAGCGTCCAAAATCAAAGGGTTTTGCATGAAGTTGCGTTTGTTTGCAGCGTTGCTGCTGAGTACCTCTGCGCCAGTTTTCGCTGCTGAGAATGTAGACCGCGACATGGTCAACCGCATCGTCGACGCCGGGATGAACCACGGCCAGGTCATCGAGACGACCGCCTATCTGTCTGACCGCATCGGCGGGCGCATGACCAACTCGCCGCAGATGCGCGCGGCGGAAGCCTGGACCCAGTCGAAGTTCAAGGCCTGGGGCCTGTCGAACGTCCGCGCCGAGGGTTTCGAATTCGGTCGCGGCTGGTCGATCGACGGCATCGCCGTGCGCATGACCGCGCCGCGCGTCCTGAACCTGCGCGCCATCCCCATCGCCTGGACCCCGCCGACCCCGGGCGCGGTCACCGCCGGCGTCATCGTCGCGCCGATGAAGCGCGAGCGCGACTTCGCCAAGTGGCGCGGCAAGCTCAGGGGCAAGATCGTCATGGTGACGCTGCCCAACGACGGCTCGGAGCCGGCGAAGTCGGTGTTCTCGCGTTACGCCGATGACGACCTGCGCAAGCTCGACACCTACGACCAGCCGACAACCGTTGACGACGCCACCGCCGATCGCGGCCTGCAGCGCCGTCTGTTCGCCGCGAAGCTCGACGCCTTTCTCGCGGCCGAAGGGGCGACCGCGTGGGTTCGCGCGGCGCGGACCGACGGCGGGCTGTTGTTCGGCGAAGGCTCGGGCTTTCGCGCCGACGATGCGCGCCGCGTGCCGGGGATCGAGCTGACCGCCGAGGATTATCGCCGCCTCGCGCGGCTGGCGAAGACCGACGCCGCGCCGACGCTCGAGATCGACAGCCGCGTCCGCTTCCACGACGCCGACACCAAGGCCTACAACATCATCGCCGACTTGCCCGGGCGTGACCCCAAGGCGGGCTACGTGATGGCTGGTGCGCATCTGGATTCGTGGGTCGCTGCCGACGGTGCGACCGACAATGCCGCGGGCTCGGCCGTGGTGATGGAGGCGGCGCGGATCCTCGCGGGTCTCGGCGTCAAGCCGAAGCGCACGATCCGCTTCGCGCTCTGGGCGGGGGAAGAGCAGGGGCTGTTCGGCAGCCTCGCCTATGTCGACCGGCACCTCGCGAGCCGTCCCCCGGAGACCGACCCCGAGCGCCTCAAGGCGGGGTCGTACGCCTATTGGACGCGCAGCTTTCCGATAACGCCGCGCAGCGGCTACGGCGAGCTGGCGGCCTATTTCAACCTCGACAACGGCTCGGGCAAGATCCGCGGCATCTATGCCGAAAACAACGCCGCCGCGGTGCCGATCTTCAAGGAGTGGCTGGCGCCCTTCGCCGGCATGGGCGCGACGACGGTGGCGACCGGCCGCACGGGTTCGACCGATCACGTCTATCTCCAGTCGGTCGGACTGCCCGGCTATCAGTTCATCCAGGACCCGCTCGACTATCCGTCGCGCACCCACCACACCAACCTCGACACGGTCGATCACGTGAAGGCTGCCGACTTGCGCCAGGCGGCGGTGATCATGGCGAGCTTCCTGTGGAATGCCGCGAACCGCGACGCAGCCCTGCCGAAGATGCCGCTGCCGACCAAGCCGTCTCCGACCAACCCGTTCGCCTACCCGGACGACGACGAATAGGCGCGAGCGGTCACGTAGGCGATTCACGCGGGCGGCGGGACAGGCTAAGGCCCGCGCCATGCGTCGCGTCTCCCTCCTGATCCTGCTCGCCCTCGCGGCGTGTGCGCGCACGTCGGCACCGCCGCCGCTGCCGCCGAAGCCCGTGGTCGCCGCACCGCCGCCCAAGCCCGCCTGGGTGGCGCGCAAGGTGGTGGCGGACGCGGTCGAGGGCCCGGGCGGCCGCGTGCATACGGTCAAGGCGGGCGAGACGGGCATCGCCATCGCGCGCGCCTACGGCGTCGAGTGGCAGCGCATCGTGGCGCTCAACAAGCTGCGCGCGCCTTACGTCATCGAGGTCGGCGACCGGCTGATCCTGCCGTCGAAGAAGGTCGTCGCGGCGATGACCCTCGAGCAGCGCGCCGCGGCGTTCCGCATCGACATCGAGGACCTGATCACCGGCGCCGAGCCTGCCGCCCCCGTCACGGTCAAGGCAGCCAAGGCGACGCCGCCGGCGCAGAAGCCGCTGCCCGCGCTCGCCGGCCCGGCGCCGCGCTTCGACTGGCCGATGCCGGGGCGCGTCGTGTCGGGGTTCGGTCCGAAGCCGGGCGGGCGCTTCAACGACGGCGTCAACCTCGATGCGAAGCCCGGCGAGCCGGTGCGCGCGGCGGCCGACGGGGTCGTCGCCTATGCCGGCGACGCGGTCGCAGGGTTCGGCAACCTCGTGCTGGTCAAACATGCCGATGGCTGGGTGAGTGCCTACGCGCACAACTCGGCACTGCTGGTCACGCGCGGCCGCAAGGTGACGCGCGGCGAGACGATCGCCAAGGCCGGGGCGACGGGGGCGGTGACGAGCCCGCAGCTGCATTTCGAGCTGCGGCGCGGGCGGACAGCGGTGGACCCGCTCAAGGTGCTGCCGCAGCGTGGTTGAGACTGCGGCCGAACGCGCCTAAAGCCTGTCGATGCTCCTCACCCTCCCAACGCCGCCCAAGATCGGCATGGTGTCGCTCGGCTGTCCCAAGGCGCTCGTCGATTCCGAACGCATCCTGACCGCGCTGCGCGCCGACGGCTATGCCATGTCGGGCAGCTACGAAGATGCCGACGTCGTGCTGGTCAACACCTGCGGCTTCCTCGACAGCGCCAAGGCAGAGAGCCTCGACGCAATCGGCGAAGCGATCGCCGCCAATGGCCGCGTCATCGTCACCGGTTGCCTGGGGCGCGATGCCGCGCTGATCGAGGCGGCGCACCCGAAGGTGCTCGCCGTCACCGGCCCGCAGCAGTACGAGCAGGTGGTTGCCGCGGTCCGCGCCGCAGCGCCCGTGCCGCCGTCGGCGTATCTCGACCTCGTTCCCGATGTCGGGCTCAAGCTGACGCCGCGGCATTATTCGTATCTGAAGATTTCGGAGGGCTGCAACCACCGTTGCAAGTTCTGCATTATCCCGGCGATCCGCGGCGATCTCGTCAGCCGGCCCGCCAACGCGGTGTTGCGCGAGGCCGAGAAGCTGGTCGCCGCCGGCACGCGCGAGCTGCTGGTGATCAGCCAGGACACGTCGGCCTACGGGGTCGATATCCGTCACGCCGCGTCGCCGCTCAATGGCCGCGAGACACGCGCGCACATCACCGACCTCGCGCGCGAGCTCGGGCAGCTCGGGGCGTGGGTGAGGCTGCACTACATCTACCCGTACCCGCACGTCGACAATCTGATCCCGCTGATGGCCGAGGGGCTGGTGCTGCCGTACCTCGACATCCCGTTCCAGCACGCCAGCCCCGCGGTACTGCGCGCCATGCGCCGTCCGGCGAACGATGCGCGGGTGCTCGAGCGGCTCGACAGCTGGCGCGCGCAGGTGCCCGACATCGCGATTCGTTCGACCTTCGTCGTCGGCTTCCCCGGCGAGACCGACGCCGACTTCGCCTATCTGCTCGACTGGCTCGAGGCGGCGCAGCTCGACCGCATCGGCTGCTTCAAATACGAGGCCGTCGAAGGCGCTGCCGCCAACGACCTGCCCGATCACGTGCCCGAGGCCGTCAAGCAGGAACGCTGGGACCGCTTCATGGCGGCCGCGTCGCGCATCTCGGCGGCGAAGCTGCAGGCCAAGATCGGGCGGACCCTCGACGTGCTGCTCGACGCGGTCGACGACGAGGGCGGCGCAACCGGCCGCTCGAAGGCCGACGCCCCGGGCATCGATGGCGAGGTCCACCTGCGCGACGCGCACGGCCTGAAGGTCGGCGACATCGTCCGCGTGACGATCGAGGACGCCGACGACTATGACCTGTTCGGGGTCGCGGCGTGACCGACTTCGCAGCGCTCCTGCAGCTCGACCAGCGCCAGCCGGCGCGCGACCTGCACCTCGTTGCAGCCCGGGGTTACGACGCGTGGCGCGCGACGCTGGGGGGTCGCCAGCGGGCGCAGCTCTCGGCAGCGCGCTTTGCCGCCAAGCCGGGCGAGGTCGCGATCCTGCCCGGTGACGGCGACGACGACTGGTCCGTCGCGGTCGGCGGTGACGACCTGGCCGACCCCTGGGCTCTCGCGAGCGCGGCGGCGAAGCTGCCCGGCGGCACCTACCGCATCGCCGATGCCGGCGCTGCCGGCCTCGGCTGGTGCATCGCGCAGCACCGCTTCGACCGCTACCGCAAGGCCGACGACGAGCAGCCCCCGCGCGTCCTGCTCAGCGGCAATCCCGTCGCAGTGCGCGACACGGTGCGCATGGCGGAGGCGACGGCGCTGGTCCGCGACCTCGTCGACACGCCCGCCAACGACCTCGACCCCGCAGCACTCGCCGAGGCGATCGTCGCGCAGGGCCGGCTGTTCGGCGCGACCGTAAACGTCATCAAGGGCGAGGGCCTGCGCGACGGCTTTCCCGCGGTGCACGCCGTCGGGCGCGCGGCAGCTGCGACGCCGCGGCTGATCGAGCTGACGTGGGGCGACCCCGCACACCCCAGGCTGACCATCGTCGGCAAGGGCGTCACCTTCGATTCGGGCGGGCTCGACATCAAGGGCGCCAGCGGCATGGCGCTGATGAAGAAGGACATGGGGGGCGCGGCGCATGCGCTGGCGCTCGCCCGCCTCGTCATGCAGGCCGACCTGCCCGTGCGGCTGCGACTGATCGTCCCGGCAGTCGAGAACGCCATCGCCGGCAACGCCTTCCGGCCGGGCGACGTGATCGCAACGCGCAAAGGCCTGACGGTCGAGATCGGCAATACCGATGCGGAGGGGCGGCTGATCCTGGCGGATGCGCTGACACTGGCGCAGGAGGACGATCCCGACTGGCTGATCGACTTCGCAACGCTGACCGGCGCGGCGCGCGTTGCGCTGGGGCCCGAACTGCCGGCGATGTTCAGCAACGACGAGGGGCTTGCGGCCGCGCTGCTCGCCGGCGGCACGGCGACACGGGACCCGCTGTGGCGCATGCCGCTGTGGCCGGGCTACCGCGACATGCTCAAGTCGCCGCTCGCCGATCTCGGCAACGCGCCGGAGGGCGGGTTTGCCGGCGCGATCACCGCCGCGCTGTTTCTGGAGCGCTTCATCGACGACGGACGGCGGTGGGCACATTTCGACACATTCGCATGGACACCGGTGTCAAAGCCGGGCCGGCCGAAGGGCGGCGAGGCGCTTGGATTGCGCGCCGCGTGGGCGGCCGTACAGGGTATTTACCTATGTTACTGACAAATTATTCATGTCATTGATGCAACATTATGACCGAGCCGGGGGTTGGAACGGAATGATCGCGGAGGCGTCGTGTCTCGACGCTGCGGCAAGGTTAAAGGTGTGTGATGCGTATGCAACCGACAGATTCAGCCCCTTCCGAGGGTCTCTCAAGCTGGATGGGGACGCTGATCGGCTATGTTCAGTCGGCGCGCCCGGATCTCACCAATCGCCAGATGGCGCTCCTGCTGGTGGTCTACCTCACCGACGGTCCGCACACCGTCCGCGGCCTGGCGTCGCGGCTGAAGGTGTCGAAGCCCGTCGTCACGAGGGCGCTCAACACGCTCGGCGCGCTCGGCTATCTTCGCCGCCAGAAGGACGAGAGCGACCTGCGCAACATCTTCGTCGAGCGTACGCCCTCTGGTTCGGCATTCCTCGATGAGTTCGAGGGTCTCATCGCTCGCGAGGCCGCCAGCAACTGACGCAGTGCGTCAGGCACGCCTGACGGGCCCGTCGCGGCGCCTCGATCCGCGGACGCATGCGTATCGCGCCGATATTGCCGACATAGCGCTGGCGGGCCGTATGGTCTCGCCGCGCTTTGTCGTTGGTGTGGCGATGGCGGCCGCGGGCGTGGTGCCGATGCGCGCCGCGGCGTCGCCCGATGCCACGCAGACCAGCGAACTGCTGCCCGGCGAGAGCTTCACCATATTCGATCGCAGTGGCGACTGGGCCTGGGGGCAGGGTGCCAGCGACGCCTATGTCGGCTGGGTCGAATTCTCGGGGCTCACGGCACCACTTGCCGGACCCACCCAGACCATCACCGCCGCGCAGGCCCTGCTGTTCAGCGCGCCGTCGCTCAAGTCGCCGGTGCGCGGCGTGTTGCCGCTGGGCGCGGTCGTGTCGCTCGGCGACGCCGAAGGTGATTATGTCTCCACCGGTGGCGGCTGGATCCATCGCCGTCACGTCGCGCCGCTGACGGGCGATCCGGTCGATCTTGCAGGGCAGTTTGTCGGGACACCGTACCACTGGGGCGGGCGCACACGGGCCGGTATCGACTGCTCGGGGCTGGTGCAGGCGGTGCTGACCGCGCACGGCGTCGAGTGCCCGCGCGACAGCGACCAGCAGCGCGCGGCTTTCCCCGCGGTTGACCCAGCGGCGCGGCAGCGTGGCGACCTGATCTTCGTTCCCGGCCATGTCGGGATCCTCGTCGAGCCCGGCCTGCTGCTGCACGCCAACGCCTGGTGGATGACAACGCTGGTCGAGCCCCTCGACGAATTCCTGAGCCGGCTGGAAGCCCGCGAATTCAACGTGGCGCGACCCCCTTGTGGCACCATTGCGGCCCCGCTATAGGCGCGCCACAGGGGAGCCGACGGCTGATGTCGATCAATTCGACAGGCTCGGCGGCAGGGAGCGGCGGCCAGCGGTGACCGGGAAAATCCGGCGCCACTTGCCCCGCCCGAGTGGGAGACACGCGAATGTCCGACGTAGCTGTGATGCACGCCGACGACGCGGCCGGAGCGGAACCGTACCGCCCGCACGCTGACGAGCCGTTCATGAACGAGCGGCAGCTCGCCTATTTCCGCGCCAAGCTAATCGCATGGCGTGACGAAATCCTGAAGGAAGCCAATCAGACGCTCGCGACGCTGCAGGTCGAATCGCTGCGCGAGCCCGACGTCAACGACCGTGCGAGTTCGGAGACCGACTGGGGGATCGAGCTGCGCACCCGCGACCGGCAGCGCAAGCTGATCTCCAAGATCGAATCCGCGCTCCGCCGCGTCGACGCGGGCGAGTACGGCTATTGCGAAGTCACCGGCGAGCCGATCTCGCTCCAGCGCCTCGAAGCCCGCCCGATCGCGACGATGACCCTCGAAGCGCAGGAGCGCCACGAGCGCTACGAGAAGGTCACCCGCGAGGAATAGGTCAGGGCGCGACGTCGCCGGCCTTGGCGGCGATCGGCCGGGCGACGGTGACGAGGGTGTTGAGCAGCTTGCCGGGCTCCTCGCTCGTGATGTGGTGGCCCGACCGCTCGAACCACACGAGGCGCTTCGACGGCGCCTTCAGCTTCGCGAACCATTCGGCGGCGACGTCGCTCGACACGCTCTGGTCGTGGCGGCCATTCAGCAGGATCATCGGCACTTTCAGCGTGCCGATCGTCGACAGGTCGGCGGCGAGGATCTGCGGCAGCAGCGCCTGCGTCACCGGCGGCTGGCCCTTGAAGGCGTTGCGAACATCGTCGTCGCTGTATTCGGGGGCGAACCTGAGCGCTGCGAGCTCGAACGCGGCGCCCGTTCGCCGCCACACCGCGCCGCCATACTGGTTGAGCCATTTGCGCTGCAGCAGGATCGACGCCGTCGGGATCGGTGCGGTGCCCACCGCATAGGGCGCGATCGAGGTCAGTTCGCGGACCGCCTCGGCATTTCCCGCTGCCTTCGCCTGCGCCATCGCCCAGGCCCAGCCGCGGCGCTCGCTTTCGCGGCCGTCGGTGATCTGGCCCATGCCGATATAGGCGTGGAGCCACTCGGGGTGCGCGGCGGCGAGGCGCAGGCCGAGCATGCTGCCCCAGCTGTGACCGAGCACGAAGACGCGGTCCTTGCCGAAGCGCTTGCGTGCCCATTGCACGACCTCCTCGGCGTCGCGCTGATAACGTTCGGGCGTCAGCAGCGCCGGGTCGTTGGGGCCGCTGGCGGTATAGGTCTTGCCGGCGTTGCGCTGGTCCCAGTGGACGACGGTGAAATACTCGTCCCAGCCGCGGCCCCACCACCAGTCGAGCGGCATCTCGACGAAGCCCGGTCCGCCGTGGAAATAGATGATGACCGGGTTGCGCACGTCCTGGCTGCGGATCGACAGGACCTGGTCGATCCCGCCTATGCGCACCGTCTCGACCGCCTGCACCCCGTCGGGGCTGACGATCCTGCGCAGCTCGGCGATGACGCCGACCGCTTCCGACCGCGGCGCCTGCGCGTGGGCTGGCGCCATGAGCGAGGCGACCACAAGCGCCGCGGCAAGCCGCCGCATCAGCCGCGGCCCCGGTACGGCGCGACCCCCTGGTCGGGCAGCCAGACCCCGGCGGGTGGCGGGCCGCTCTGCCAGAACACGTCGATCGGGATGCCGCCGCGGGGGTACCAATAGCCGCCGATGCGCAGCCACTTGGGGGCCATCTCGTCGAACAGGCGCTGGCCGATGCCGACGGTGCAATCCTCGTGGAAGCCTGCGTGGTTGCGGAAGGAGCCCAGGAACAGCTTGAGCGACTTCGACTCGACGATGGTCGCCGCAGGCACATATTCGATGACGAGATGCGCGAAATCGGGCTGGCCGGTGACCGGGCACAGCGAGGTGAACTCGGGGACGGCGAAGCGCACCAGATAGTCGGTGCCGGGCCGCGGATTGGCGGGATAGTCGAGCACCGCGTCGGCGGGCGTGGCGGGCAGCGCGCTGGCGCGGCCGAGGTGGGTCAGGTCGGTCATCGCGGCGCTGTAGCAGCCGCGACAAGGGATGACACGCCCCGACGCCGGGTCTATGGCGTGCCGCTGACTGACAGGAGCGGAACTGCATGACCCCTTTGGTGACCAGCGAGTGGCTCGCGGCCGAACTCGGCAAGAGCGACATTCGTGTCATCGACGCGACCGCGCTCGCCCCCGGGCATGACCCGGCCGGCAGCTCGGGCCCGCGCGCCGCGTTCGAAGCCGCGCACATCCCGGGCGCGGTGTTCTTCGATCTGGAAGAGATCGTCGACCCCGCCAGCACCCTGCCGCACATGCTGCCGCCGCCCGAGA
The DNA here is from genome assembly GCF_007097155.1 of Glacieibacterium frigidum. Lineage (GTDB taxonomy): Bacteria > Pseudomonadota > Alphaproteobacteria > Sphingomonadales > Sphingomonadaceae > Glacieibacterium > Glacieibacterium frigidum. Next base: position 1,785,850 of record NZ_VJWA01000001.1, on the reverse strand, counting down.
AGTTCGCGTCGCGCATGCAGGCGCTGGGCCTCGGCGACGGCAGCCGCATCGTCGTCTACGACAACTCGCCGCTGCGCTCGGCGGCGCGCGTCTGGTGGATGCTGACCCTGTTCGGCGCGCACGAAGTGTCGATCCTCGATGGCGGCTTCGCCAAGTGGCAGGCCGAAGGCCGCCCGACCGAATCGGGCAAGCCGGTCGTCCGCCACCGCCACTTCACCGTCTGGGCCGACAAGTCGGTTGTCCGCACCCAGGCGCAGATGCTCGAGAACCTGAAGACCCACGCCGAGCAGGTCGTCGATGCGCGGCCCGCTGGCCGTTTCGAGGGTCGCGATCCCGAGCCGCGGCCGGGCCTGCGCTCGGGCCACATCCCGGGCTCGCGCAGCCTGCCGATCGACCGGTTGTTCAACGAGGACGGCACCTGGAAGCAGGGCGACGCGCTGCGCGCGGCGTTCACCGATGCAGGTGTCGACCTTAACAAGCCGATCGTCGCGACCTGCGGGTCGGGCATCACCGCGGCGGTCATCTATTTCGGCGCGACGCTGCTGGGTGCGAAGCATCTCGGCCTGTACGACGGCAGCTGGACCGAGTGGGGCGCGTCGGCGACCAATCCGGTGGTGACGGGAGCCGCGTGACCGGGCCGAATACCCGCATCGTCCACGCCGGCCGCAACAGCGACTGGACGCACGGCCGGTCCGGCAAGCGCGGCGTCGTCAACACGCCGATCTACCGCGCGTCGACGGTCCTGTTCGAAAGCCTGGCTGAGCTCGACGCCGCCAACGCCGCGCCCGACCGCGGCCTCAACTACGGCGCGCGCGGCACGCCGAGCCAATGGGCGCTGGAAGAGGCGCTGACCGAGCTCGATCCCGGCGCGGCCGGCACGCGGCTCTACCCGACCGGCCTCGCGGCGCTGGCGATCGCGCTGATGACCGTCGCCGACAGCGGCGACCATGTCCTGATCACCGACAGCGCCTACGATCCGACGCGCCTGTTCGCCGACCGCGTGCTGAAGCGCATGGGCATCGCGGTCACCTATTACGACCCGCTGATCGGGGCGGGCATCGAGGCGCTGGTGCAGCCGAACACGCGTGCCATCCTGCTCGAATCGCCGGGTTCGCTGACCTTCGAGGTGCAGGATGTTCCGGCGATCGTCGCGGTCGCGAAGGCGCGGGGGCTCGCGACCATCCTCGACAATACCTGGGCGACGCCGCTGCTGCTGCCGTCGATGGCGCTGGGGATCGACCTCAGCATGCAGGCGCTGACCAAGTACGTCGGCGGCCATGCCGATGTTCTCGTCGGCTCGGTCAGCGCGTCGCCGGCGTGGTGGCCGCGGCTCAGCGAGACGACGCGGCGCTTCGGGCAATATGTCTCGCCCGACGATTGCGCCTTGTGCCTGCGCGGCCTGCGGACGATGGCGCTGCGCCTGCGCCAGCACGAGGCGAACGCTCTGGAGGTCGCGGGCTGGCTGCAGACCCATCCCGCGGTCGAGCGCGTCATTCACCCGGCACTGCCCGGCGACCCCGGGTATGCGCTGTGGAAGCGCGACTTCAAGGGCGCGAGCGGACTGTTCGCCTTCACGCTCAAGCAGGGCACCCGCGCCGACACCGGTGCGCTGATCGACGACCTCGCGCATTTCGGCATCGGCTTCAGCTGGGGCGGCTTCGAGAGCCTGGTGCTGCCCGTCGAGCCCAACCGCGTCCGCACCGCGACGCAGTTCGAAGGCGGCGCGCTGATCCGCGTGCACATCGGCCTCGAGGACCCCGCCGACCTCATTGCTGATCTCGACGCGGGCCTCGCACGCTATACCGCGCAGTTCTGATGGACCCCGTCGTCGCTTACGCGCACGCGAGTATTGCCGAAGGGTCGAAGAGCTTCGCGCTCGCCTCGCGCCTGTTCGATGCGCGGACGCGTGAGGTCGCGACCCTGCTCTATGCCTGGTGCCGCTACTGCGACGATGTGATCGACGGGCAGGCGGCGGGGCAGGGGAGCATCGACAGCGACGCGACGCCCGAGGAGCGGCTGGCCGACCTCGACGTGCTGACGATGCGCGCGCTGGCGGGGGATCCGGGCGACAGCCCTCCCGCGCAGTGCCTGGCGCGCGTCGTCGCCGCAACGGGGATGCCCGGCCAGTATCCGATGGACCTGATCGAGGGCTTCCGGATCGACGTCGAACAGCGGCCGTTTCGGACCTTCGACGACACGCTGACCTATTGCTACCACGTCGCGGGCGTCGTCGGGGTGATGATGGCGATCGTCATGGGGGTGTCGCCGACCGACCGCGCGACGCTCGACCGCGCGTCGGACCTCGGCATCTCTTTCCAGCTCAACAATATCGCGCGCGACGTCATCGAGGATGCGCTCAATCGGCGGCGCTACATCCCTGACGAGTGGCTGGCGAGCGAGCAGCTGCCGCTCGACCGCTACGCCTTCCCGCCGTACCGCCGCGCGCTGGCGCGGCTGGTGGCGCGCCTCGTCGACGAGGCCGAACGCTATGAGGCAAGCGCCCACCATGGCACAGCCGCGCTGCCGATGCGCGCCGCCTGGGCGGTGCTGAGCGCCGCGCGCATCTATGGCGACATCGGGCGGCAGGTGCGCGACGGCGGCGCCCCGGCGCTCGATGCCCGCGCCTTCACGACGCGCGGGCAGAAGCTGCGGGCGGTCGCGGCGGCGCTGCCGCAGGCGCTCAGCCGGGGACGTGCGCGCCCGGATCCATCTCGCGCCGGACTTTGGACGCGGCCCTGATCTTGCCTTCGCCGCGGCTCTCGAGCTCGGCGAGCAGTTCGCGCACCGGCGGCGCCCACAGGAAGCCGAAGCTGACCGTGCCGTGCTTGCTCTCGACCGCGTGGTGCAGGCGGTGCGCCTGGATGATGCGCTTCAGATAGCGCGAGCGCGGGTTCCAGCTGTGGCGGATTCGGCGGTGGACGATGATGTCGTGGAAACCGGCGTAGATCGCGCCGTACATCGTGATGCCGGCGCCGATCCACACCAGCGCGGGCATGCCGCCATAGACGCCGCCGGCGATCAGCGCGATCGCCGGGCCGGCGAAGATCACCGCGTACCAGTCGTTCTTCTCGAACGCGCCGTCGCGCGGCTCGTGGTGCGACTTGTGCAGGCCCCAGCCCCAGCCGTGCATCACCCAGCGGTGCGCGACATAGGCGAAGACCTCCATCAGCGCGACGGTGAGGACGAACAGCGCGAGACCGGCGAAGACGTTCATGCGTTGGACCTTGGCATCCCGCGCCTATACGACAGGCATCCCGCTCACGCCACCGGAGGCCCATGCGCCGTTTCGCCGCTTTGTCGCTCGCTGCCGTCGTCGTCGCCTGCGCGACCCCTGCCGACAAGATCACCGATGCGCTGATCGATTACGGCCTGCCCGAGAAGCAGGCGCGATGCATGGGCGAGCGACTCGAGGCGAGGCTGAGCCTCGAACAGTTGCAGCGGCTCAGTGAGCTCGCGCGCGCCAACCGGGGGCAGGGCAAGGTTTCGGTCAACAGGCTCGCCGACCAGCTGAACCGCGAGGGCGACCCGAAGCTGGTGACGGCGGTGGTCGGTGCCGGGGTAAGTTGCTTGTTCTGACGGGCGCCGGGTACCATCTTTCGGACGTGAAAGCGCCTTGCCGGCCTTGACGCTCGATGAACGTGCGACCATATGCGCGGCGTCGCTGGCACTCACATTCGTCGAGTGCCAACGCACGGCTTTCAACCGCTCAGACAGGTGAACCCCATGAAATTCACGCCGCTGCACGACCGCGTGCTCGTCCGCCGCATCGAGGCTGAAGAGAAGACCGCAGGCGGGATCATCATTCCCGACAGCGCCAAGGAAAAGCCGCAGGAAGGCATCGTCGTCGCCGCCGGCAAGGGCGCGCGCAACGAGGCCGGCGACCGCGTCAAGCTCGACGTCTCCGAAGGCGACAAGATCCTGTTCGGCAAGTGGTCGGGCACCGAGGTCAAGGTCGATGGCGAAGACCTGATCATCATGAAGGAAAGCGACATCCTGGGCGTCCTCGCCTGAGATCCGAATAGCGCCTCCCGGGCGTTAAATTCGCTTACTTGTTCATATTCAGACTAGGAAATCATCATGGCAGCCAAAGACGTCAAGTTCAGCCGCGACGCGCGTGAGCGCATCCTGCGCGGCGTCGACATCCTCGCCGACGCGGTCAAGGTGACGCTGGGTCCGAAGGGCCGCAACGTCGTCATCGAGAAGTCGTTCGGTGCCCCGCGCATCACCAAGGACGGCGTCACCGTCGCCAAGGAAATCGAGCTCAAGGACAAGTTCGAGAACCTCGGCGCGCAGATGGTCCGCGAAGTCGCTTCGAAGACCAACGACATCGCCGGTGACGGCACCACCACCGCGACCGTGCTGGCCCAGGCCATCGTGCGCGAGGGCATGAAGTCGGTCGCCGCCGGCATGAACCCGATGGACCTGAAGCGCGGCATCGACATGGCGGTCATCGCCGTCGTCGCCGACCTCAAGGTGCGTTCGAAGCCGGTCGCCGGCACTGCCGAAATCGCCCAGGTCGGCGTCATCTCGTCGAACGGCGACACCATCGTTGGCGAGAAGATCGCCGAGGCGATGGAGAAGGTCGGCAAGGAAGGCGTGATCACCGTCGAGGAGGCCAAGGGTCTCGATTTCGAGCTCGACGTCGTCGAGGGCATGCAGTTCGACCGTGGCTATCTGAGCCCCTACTTCATCACCAACCCCGAGAAGATGTCGGTCGAGCTCGAGAACCCGTACATCCTGATCAACGAGAAGAAGCTGTCGAACCTGCAGGCGCTGCTTCCCGTTCTCGAAGCGGTCGTCCAGTCGGGCCGCCCGCTGCTGATCATCGCCGAGGACGTCGAGGGCGAGGCTCTGGCCACGCTCGTCGTCAACAAGCTGCGCGGCGGCCTGAAGGTCGCGGCGGTCAAGGCTCCCGGCTTCGGCGATCGTCGCAAGGCGATGCTCGAGGATATCGCCACGCTGACCAAGGGCGAGACGATCTCGGAAGATCTGGGCATCAAGCTCGAGAACGTCACGCTGGCGATGCTCGGCTCGGCCAAGCGCGTCACGATCGACAAGGACAATACGACGATCATCGACGGTGCCGGTGACGAGACGGCGATCAAGGGCCGCGTCGAGCAGATCCGTGCGCAGATCGAGACGACGACCAGCGACTACGACAAGGAGAAGCTGCAGGAGCGTCTGGCCAAGCTCGCCGGCGGTGTTGCGGTCATCAAGGTCGGCGGTTCGACCGAGGTCGAGGTCAAGGAGCGCAAGGACCGCGTCGACGACGCGCTGCACGCCACGCGCGCTGCGGTCGAGGAAGGCATCGTCCCCGGCGGCGGTACCGCTCTCCTCTACGCGACCAAGGCGCTCGAGGGCATGAAAGGTGCCAACGACGACCAGACGCGTGGCATCGACATCATCCGCAAGGCGCTGTTCGCGCCGGTTCGCCAGATCGCCCAGAACGCCGGGCATGACGGTGCGGTGATCTCGGGCAAGCTGCTCGACGGCAACGACGACACGATCGGCTTCAACGCGCAGACCGATGTGTACGAGAACCTGGTGCAGAGCGGCGTCATCGACCCGACCAAGGTCGTCCGCACCGCACTGCAGGACGCGGCATCGGTCGCCGGCCTGCTGATCACCACCGAGGCCGCGATCACCGAGGCTCCCGCCGACGACAAGGGCGGACCCGGCGGCGGCATGGGCGGCGGCGGCATGGGCGGCATGGGCGGGATGGACTTCTAAGTCCCGCCTACCCGGCACGCATGAAAAAGGGGCCGCAGCGCAAGCTGCGGCCCCTTCTTTACGTCTGCGCCGTCGTTCAGCGCGGGGTGTCGGGGTTGCCGGTCTGGCCGCTCGACGCCGGGGTCTGGCCGCTGCCGCTCGACGTATCGCCGGTCTGGCTGGTCGACGGCTGCTCCATGCTGGTGCCCGAGGTGGCGCTGCCGCCGCCCGAGGTCATGCCGGTGCCGGCATCGCTGCCGCCCGCCATCGTACCATCGGTGCTGGGGCCGCTGCCCGTGCCGGTCATCGCGCCGTCGGTGCCGGTTGTGGTGCCGGCACCCATGGTGTCGGTGGTGCCCGTCGTGCCGGTCGCCATCGCGTCGGTACCGGTGGTGCCGGTCGTCGTGGTGTCCGTCGTGGTGGCGGTGTCGCTGGTCTTCTCGCCGCAGGCCGCGAGGCCGAGGGTCGCGACGAGGGCAATGGCTGTCGTGGTCAGGATACGCATAACGAAGGTCCTTGGCTGGGGAGTAGTCAGCCGCAAACCGGTGGTTGCGCCACTAAGTTCCGTTAACCCTGGCGTCACGTAACGCCGCGTCGGTATCGTCGACCGCGGCTTTCGTGGCTGCTTCGACGGCCGTTTCGCCTGCGTCCGGTGCGACGGCCGCGGGCTCGGACCCGCACGCCGCGAGCAGTAGAACGGCGAGGGCCGCAGCGATCCTCACGGCTTGGGCGGCTCCGGGGTCGTGGCAGCGGCGGGCGGCGTCGCGCCGGGAGCGAGCGGCGCGTCCTCGACGGGGGCCTCCTCGTCCTCGTCGGGCAGCATGCCATCGTAGATGTCCGACTGGCGGCGCTGCAGGTATGCCGAACGCACCGTCGCATATTCGTCGAGGCTGCCCGTCAGCACGCCGTCGGCCCCCGCGTCGATCAGCTTGGACCGCAGGTCGATCGTCTCCAGCGCGAACTGCGCCCCGCTCTCGACGAAGGTCGGGTTGAGCGTCGCGTCGCGCGCATATGTCACGGGGTCGGTGATGAAGTCGACGCCGAAGCCGCCGAGATCGCGGAAAGTCGAGGGGCCGAGCAGCGGCAGCATCAGGTACGGCCCCGACTTGACCCCCCAGACGGCGAGGGTCTGGCCGAAATCCTCGACCTCCTCGGGCCGGCCGAGGTCGGTCGCGACGTCGCCCAGGCCACCGACGCCGAGCGTGGTGTTGAGCAGGAAGCGGTCGACGGTGCGGAACGCCTGCTTGATCTTGCCCTGCAGGACAGCGTTGATGAACGACACCGGCTCGTCGATATTGTTGAGCGCGTTCGACACGCCGCGGCGCGCGACCTGCGGAACGACGGTGCGGTAGGCCTGCGCGGCGGGCTTAAGCGCGTATTTGTCGAGGTTGCGGTTCAGCGCATAGACGCGGCGATTGGTCGCCTCGTACGGATCGCGCAGCGCGGTGGCGTTGCTGCCGACGCGCGGGGTCGCGCAGGCGCCGAGGCTGAGCAGCACGGCGATCGTTGGCAGGATACTCGGACGCATGGTGACCCCGGGGGTGGCGGCGGCGCTTGCGGTGCCACATGCGCGTGACAGCGGCAAGCACGGTCGCGCGTTGACTTTCATATAAAGACATCTTTATATCCCGGTCGAAATGTTAGCGCTCTCCATCTTCCGTGCGCTTGCCGATCCGACGCGCATCCGCATCCTGATGCTGGTGCGGCGCATGGAGCTGGCGGTCGGCGAGCTTGCCGACGTGCTGGGCCAGAGCCAGCCGCGCGTCTCGCGCCACGTCCGCATCCTTGCCGACGCCGGACTCGTTTATCGCGCCAAGGAGGGCGCCTGGGTTTTCGTGCGCCTCGGCGAAGCAGGCACCACCGCGCCGGTCCTGGCCGCGCTGGATAACTGGGACCGTGGCGAGGCCGCCGCCGATATCGAGCGCCTGGCCGCGGTGCGTGCCGAGCGCGACGCCAGTGCCACCGCCTATTTCGCCGCACAGGCCGCCGACTGGGACCGGCTTCGCTCGCTGCACGTCGCCGAAAGCGAGGTCGAGGCGGCGATCGTCGCGGCGCTCGGCGGACGGCCGCTGGGGCACCTGCTCGACATCGGCACGGGAACCGGCCGCATGATCGAACTGCTCGGGCCGCGTGCAAGTGCGGCGACCGGCATCGACCGTAGCCCCGAAATGCTCCGTCTTGCGCGCGGCAAGCTCGAGGCGGCGGGCCTGCCCCATGCACAGGTGCGCCACGGTGACATGTTCGCATTGCCGCAGGGTGACGCCAGCGCCGATACCGTCGTGCTGCACCAGGTCCTGCACTTCGCCGACGCCCCGCGCGACGCGATCGCCGAGGCCGCGCGCGTGCTTGCGCCGGGCGGCCGGTTGCTCGTCGCCGACTTCGCGCCGCACGACCGCGAGGAACTGCGCGCCCGCCATGCCCACGCACGCCTCGGCTTCGAGGATGCGCAGGTTTGCGGCTGGATGGCCGCCGCGGGCCTCGACGCGCATGTCGTCACCGAGCTTCACGCCACCGATATCGACCAGTCGCTGACCGTCACTGTGTGGCTCGGCGAGCGTCCCCCCCTGCAGCAGCGAGCCGCCGCATGACTCCGACTCTCGCCCAGATGAACGAGGCGGCACGTGCCGTCAGCACACCCCTGTTCGCCGACGTCCCCGGCGACATCGCGGTGTCGTTCGAGTTCTTCCCGCCCAAGACCGAAGCGATGGAGGCGACGCTGTGGCAGTCGGTCGAAGCGCTGCGTCCGCTCGATCCGCGCTTCGTCTCGGTGACATACGGCGCGGGCGGCTCGACCCGCGAGCGCACCCACAACACGGTGGCGCGCATCGTCCGCGAGACGGGCATTCCGGCCGCCGCGCACCTGACCTGCGTCGACGCCTCGCGCGGTGAGATCGACGAGGTCGCGCGCGCCTATTGGGACGCTGGGGTCCGGCACATCGTCGCTTTGCGCGGTGACCCGCCGCGTGCCGGCGAGAAGTTCGTGGCCCACCCCGACGGCTATGCCAGCGCCGCCGATCTCGTCGCCGGGCTCAAGCGTGTCGCCGATTTCGAGCTGTCGGTCGGGGCCTATCCCGAGCCGCACCCCGACGCGACCAGCGAGACCGCCGACATCGACCATCTGGCGCGCAAGCTCGACGCGGGCGCGCAGCGCGGCATCACGCAATTCTTCTTCGAGCCCGACACCTTCTTCCGCTTTCGCGACGCGGCCGCCGCGCGCGGCATCACCGCCGAGCTGGTGCCGGGCATCCTGCCGGTCAGCAACTTCGCGCAGCTGAAGAAGATGGCGGCCGGGTGCAACACCGCGGTCCCGGCGTGGATGGGCCGCCTGTTTGAAGGCCTCGACGACAAGCCCGCGGCGCGCCAGCTGGTCGCCGCGACGGTGGCCGCAGAGCTGTGCCGCCGCCTCTATGCTGGCGGCGTTCGCCACTTCCACTTCTACACGCTCAACCGCGCAGAGCTGGCCTATGCGATCTGCCACATGCTGGGCGTTCGGCCCGCAGCCACGGCGCAGGAGCTTGCGGCATGAGCAAGGCCCAGTCACTCCGCGCGCAGGCGGCGCAGCGCGTCCTGCTGACCGACGGTGCGTTCGGCACGATGATCCAGTCGTACGGGCTTACCGAGGCGGATTACCGCGGCAGCTACGACCTGACCGACGACCAGAAGGGAAACAACGACCTGCTGTGCCTGACGCGGCCCGACGTCATAGACGCGATCACCCGCGGTTATCTCGATGCCGGTTCGGACATCGTGTCGACCAACACGTTCAACGCGAACACGATCAGCCAGGCCGACTACAACGCCGTGCATCTGGTGCGCGACATCAACCTGGGTGCGGCCAGGATCGCGCGCACCGCGGCGGATGAGTACGAGGCGAAGGACGGCCGGCCGCGCTTCGTCGCCGGGGCGATCGGGCCGACCAACAAGACGCTGTCGCTGTCGCCCGACGTCAACGATCCGGGCTTCCGCGCGGTCGGGTTCGACGAGATGAAGGACGTCTACGCCGACCAGGCGCGCGCGCTGCTCGACGGCGGCTGCGACTTCATCCTGATCGAGACGATCTTCGACACGCTGAACGCCAAGGCGGCGATCATGGCGGTGCTCGAGCTCGAGGCCGAGCTGGGCCGCGAGGTGCCGATGATGATCTCGATGACCGTTACCGACATGTCGGGGCGGAATTTGTCCGGACATTCGGTCGAGGCCTTCTGGTACACGGTGCGTCATGCCAAGCCGCTGACGATGGGGCTGAACTGCGCGTTCGGTGCCGACCTGCTGCGTCCGCACGTCCAGGCGCTGAGCCCGCTCGCCGACACTCTGGTCATGGTCTACCCGAACGCCGGCCTGCCCAACGACCTGGGCGAATACGACGAGCAGCCCGCGACCACCGGCGCATTCATCGCCGAGTGGGTGGCGGACGGGCTGGTCAATATCGTCGGCGGCTGCTGCGGCTCGACGCCCGCGCATATCGCCGCGATGGCCGGGGTGGTGGCGGGCAAGCGGCCGCGCGCGATCCCCAAGCCGCGCCCGCGCCTGCAACTTTCCGGACTGGACCCGATGCTGATGGACGCCGCGTAGTGGCCACCGCCTTCAAGCTCGACGAACCCGAGATTGCGCCGCAGCGCGCGACCTTCGTCAACGTCGGCGAACGCACCAATGTCACCGGATCGGCGGCGTTCAAGAAGCTGATCATGGCGGGCGACTACGCCGCCGCGGTCGAAGTCGCGCGCCAGCAGGTCGCGAACGGCGCGCAGATCATCGACGTCAACATGGACGAGGGGCTGCTCGATTCCGAGTATGCCATGACGACCTTCCTCAAGCTGATCGCCGCCGAGCCCGACATCGCGCGCGTGCCGGTGATGGTCGACAGCTCGAAGTGGAGCGTCATCGAGGCGGGGCTGAAGTGCGTCTCGGGCAAGCCGATCGTCAATTCGATCAGCATGAAGGAGGGCGAGGAGGCCTTTCTCGCCGCCGCGCGCAAGTGCCGCCAATACGGTGCGGCGGCGGTCGTCATGGCGTTCGACGAACAGGGCCAGGCCGATACCGCGGCGCGCAAGCTCGAGATCTGCGCGCGCGCCTACGACCTGCTCGTCGCCGACGGGTTCGCGCCGGAGGACATCATCTTCGACCCCAATATCTTCGCGGTCGCGACGGGGATTGAAGAGCACGACAACTACGGCGTCGACTTCATCGAGGCGTGCGCCGCGATCCGCTCGCGCTGCCCGCACGCGCATATCTCGGGCGGCGTCTCGAACCTGTCGTTCAGCTTCCGCGGCAACGAGCCGGTGCGCCGGGCGATGCACTCGGTGTTCCTCTACCACGCGATCCGCGCGGGGATGGACATGGGGATCGTCAACGCCGGGCAGCTCGACGTCTACGACACGATCGACCTAGAGCTGCGCGAGGCGTGCGAGGACGTCGTCCTCAACCGCCCGGGCCACGGCGGCCTGACGCCGACCGAGCGGCTGCTGGAGATCGCCGACCGCTTCAAGAATAGCGGCGCAGGCGCGATCAAGGAGGCCGAGGAGTGGCGCGGCTGGCCGGTCGAGAAGCGGCTCGAGCATGCGCTGGTCAAGGGCCTCGACGCCTTCGTCGTCGACGATACCGAGGAAGCGCGCGGCCTCGCGACGCGGCCGATCGACGTGATCGAGGGGCCGCTGATGGCCGGTATGAACGTCGTCGGCGACCTGTTTGGGGCGGGCAAGATGTTCCTGCCGCAGGTCGTCAAGTCGGCGCGCGTCATGAAGAAGGCGGTCGCTCACCTGCTGCCCTACATCGAAGCCGAAAAGTCCGAAGGCCAGGCCGCCAAGGGCAAAATCATCATGGCGACGGTCAAGGGCGACGTCCACGACATCGGCAAGAACATCGTCGGCGTCGTCCTCCAGTGCAACAATTTCGAGGTCGTCGACCTGGGCGTCATGGTGCCCTGGTCGACCATCCTGAAGGCCGCCAATGACCATAACGCCGACATGATCGGGCTGAGCGGGCTGATCACGCCGTCGCTCGACGAGATGGTCACGGTCGCGGCCGAGATGCAGCGGTCGGGGATGAAGATGCCGCTGCTGATTGGCGGCGCGACGACCTCGCGGGTCCACACCGCCCTGCGCATCGCGCCGGCGTACGACGGCCCGACGATTCACGTCCTCGACGCCAGCCGCGCGGTCGGCGTCGCCGGCGCGATGGTCAGCGAGACGATCCGCGACGAGCTCGTCGAGCGTACGGCAACCGAATACGAGGCGATCCGCGTCCAACGCGCCGGCAACCAGCAGTCGAAGCTGGCGACGCTGGAGGAGGCGCGCGCCAACGCCTTCCCGACCGACTTCAGCGCGCATCCGCCGGTGCGCCCGCGCACCATCGGCGTGCAGCCGGTCACCATGTCGGTCGCCGAGCTGATCCCATTCATCGACTGGACGCCGTTCTTCCGTGCCTGGGAGCTGGCGGGCAACTACCCCGCCATCCTGACCGACCCGGTGGTCGGCGAGAGCGCGACGAGCCTGTTCGCCGATGCGCAGGCGATGCTTGCAGAAATCGTGAAGGGCGACTGGCTGCAGGCCCGCGGCGTCGTCGGCTTCTGGCCGGCACGACGCGACGGCGACGACGTGCTGCTGTTTACCGGCGACAACCGCCACGAGGTGCTGGCGCGCATCCCCTTCCTGCGCCAGCAGGTCGCCAAGCGCGCCGGCCGCGCCAACATGTGCCTGGCGGACTTCGTGCATCAGGACGCCGACTGGCTCGGCGGGTTCGCGGTCACGGCGGGGCAGGGCATCGACGTCCAGCTGGCGCGCTTCAAGGCGGCGCACGACGACTACAACGACATCTTGCTGAAGGCGCTCGCCGACCGGCTGGCGGAGGCGTTCGCCGAGGCGCTGCACCAGAAGGTGCGCGTCGAACTCTGGGGTCACAACCCCGACGAGGCGCTGACCAACGACGATCTGATCCGCGAGAAATACACCGGCATCCGCCCGGCGCCCGGCTATCCGGCGTGCCCGGACCATAGCGTCAAGCCGCTGCTGTTCGAGCTGCTCGATGCGACTGCGCATACCGGCCTCACGCTGACCGAGAGCTTCGCGATGCTGCCGACCGCGGCGGTCAGCGGGTTCTACTTCGCGCATCCCCAGGCCGAATATTTCGGCGTGGCACGCATCGGCCCCGACCAGGTCGCGGATTACGCGACCCGGCGCGGGGTGGATGTGGCGCAGGCGGAGGCGTGGCTCCGCCCGAACCTGGACTAGGACTGGCCTCGACTAGAGCTTGGCGATCGCCGCTTCGATGTCGGCGATCGAGTGGCCGGTCAGGTCCTTGGCGAGTTCGCCCGCCAGCTTGGCCTCGAGCGCCTTGTGCCAGTGCTTGCGCAGTTCGCCGAGCGTCTTGGGCGCGGCGATGACGACGATATGGTCGAACTTGTTGTTCAACGCGCGCTTGTTGAGGAGTTCGGCGGTCGCGGCGGCGAAGCTGTCCTCCTCCAGCCGACCGCCATCGGGGTTGGCCGAGCTGCTCTGGTGGCGCGAGCCAGCGCTCTTGTTATCGCCGCTCGGGTCGACGTCGGGCATCGCGGTCAGCTTGGGCTCGGCCTCGGTGCCGGTGTTGCGGTAGAGGTTGAGGATTTCGCCATCGACGACGGCGACGACGGTACCATGGGCAAGTTGCACTGCATTCTCCGGGTTGGACTGGCCCCCCCGACGCGCAGACGGCGCGCAAGGTTCCGTCAGCGCAACGGCAGATCGTCGGTGATCGCCGACGGATCGAGCGCCCGCACTGCGGCTTGATGGAAGCGGTAGTTGCGCGCCAGCGCCTCGCGCAACGGAGCGTCGTCGGTGCGGGCGTGCGCAGCGGCAAGCGCGACCATCGCGGCTCGGCGCTCCGTGACTTCGCGGGTCAGGCGGACGCGCATCCGCGCCGGAGCCGTGCGGACGACCTGCCAAAGGAGTGCCGCGAGACCCAGAAGCGTGATCAGCGTGAAAGCGTAGAGAAGAAGCTGAAGGCTGGTCGCGCTGGTCATGCTGATCCTTTGGTGAGTGAACACCGCGCGTGGCAGCTACGCGACCCCCGCACGAGGGGGCACTGCGACGCAGGACAATTCGCCCCGGCGTCGCAGTGTCGTGACCTTCGGCTACGTCAGAGGGTAATTTCGCCCTCGTCCTCGCCAGCCCAATAATGGATGCGGACTGCCTCGACCTTGATCAGCACGAGGCCGGGCGTATCGATTCCCTGCGGGAACCAGCGCTCGATGTTGCTGGTCCAGTGTTCGGCGAACACCGCCTTGTCGCGGATCAGTTCGGCGACGCCCTCGACCGCGACCATCAGCCCGGGCTTGCCGAGCAGGCTGGTGTTCGCCTGGAAGGCAAGCGCGACCTTGGGGTCGGCCTTGATGTCGTCGCAGGTGCGCGTGTCCTCATAGCTGAAATACCAGGAGTCGCCGTCGTACTCGACCTCGGCATTGTTGCTCATCGGCCGCCCGGCGATCGTACCGCCTTCGCTGTGCGTCTGGAGCATGGCGAAGTCGATCTTGCGCATCGCCTTGGCGAGTTCGGGAAGGGTCATGGGCATACTTGGTCTCCTGGATGTAGCGAGCGCGTAACGTCCGATCGCGTCATCGGGGGGCGTAGCGGACGATCGCGACGGCACCTGCCAGGACCGCGGCATCCTCGACGAAGCCGGTAGGCGTCTGGCCCCAGCGCGGCATCGCCGCGGTCCGCGCGCGCCACCCCGGATACGATGCAACGACCGCCGTGGCGCCGCCGACTAGGGCACCCAGCCAGCGCTGCCGATGCGTCGACAGCGCCGCGCCCGCGACGGCGTTGGTCACGAAGCGTACCGCAAGTCCGATCGGCACGATCCGGTCGGGCGCGGTCTTCTGCTTGTCGCCCGCCATTTCGGCGACCGCGAGCGCGAGCGTGCCCGCCGCGACGAGCGGCGACGCGATGAGTCGCGGCGCACCGTTGTCGCGGGCAAGCTCGCCGCGCGCCGCCGCGACCGAAACCGCCGCGAGCGGGGCAATGCCGCGCTGCCCGCCGACGAGGCCCATGAGGAACGGTGCGAGCATAGTGGCGTCTCCGAGGCTTAACAGGCAGCCGTAACGCCCGTGCTGCCCGGCCGGGTTCGCTACCCTCGCAGCGCCTTGGCGAAGAGCGTCGGCAGACCTGCCGCGCCAAGTGTTTCGACCGGCCACCATTCGCCGGGGACGGCGGGGCGGGCCGGCAGCGTCGCCGTCATCACCCGCAGCCGCAACTCGAAATGCGTGAAGACGTGCCGGACCTCGCCGGGCACGGGGCGCCAGTCGACGGCAACGGGCGCTGCGGCGTGCCAGTCGGAGGGTTCGGTGCTCCACTCGGTCGACGGCAGTGCGCGCATGCCGCCGAGCAGCCCGCGCGGCGGGCGGCGAACCAGCAGGATGTGACCGTCGACCTCGAGGCGGAACGCGGTCCCATGCCGGATCGGACGCGGGATTTTAGCCGCGCGGATGGGGTAGCGCGCGGGGTCGCCCGTCGTGCGGGCGGCACACCACAGGCTGACCGGGCACGCATCGCAGCGCGGGTTGCGGGGCGTGCAGACGGTCGCGCCGAGATCCATCAGCGCCTGCGCATAGTCGCCCGGGCGGTGCGCGGGGGCCAGCGTCGCGGCGTGCGCGCGCAACAGTGGGCGGGCGGCGGGGATGGGTGTCTCGACGGCGAACAGCCGCGCCATGACGCGCTCGACATTGCCATCGACGACGACTGCGACCTGGCCGAAGGCGATGCTGGCGATTGCCGCGGCCGTATACGCGCCGACGCCGGGCAGTTCGCGCAGACCCGCCTCGTCGCGCGGCCAGCCCGATGCCGCGACGACCCGCGCGCAGGCCAGCAGGTTGCGCGCCCGGGCGTAGTAGCCGAGCCCCGCCCAGGCCTGCATGACGTCGGCGTCGGGCGCGGCGGCCAGATCCGCGACGGTCGGCCAGCGCGTGACGAATCGCTCGAAGTGCGGGGCGACTGCAGCGACGGTCGTCTGCTGGAGCATGACCTCCGACAGCCAGACGCGGTATGGATCGGGCGGCGGGGTGCCCGGCGGGCCGCGCCACGGCAGGGTGCGGGCGTAAGCGTCGTACCAGTCGAGCAGTTCTCGCGCAAAGGCATCGACCGGCATAGGCGCGCTATGGCATGGGGGGCGCGTGACCGAAACCACCCCAGAAGGCCGCAGCCGCTACAGCCGTGCCGTCGGCGAGGCGCTGCCCAAGGTCGGCGGCGCGGCGTTCCGGCGCTACGGTTTCATGCACAGCCAGATCGTCGCGCGCTGGGCCGACATCGTCGGGGCGGAATATGCGCGCCACTCGACGCCCGAGGCGCTGAAGTTCCCTATCGGCAAGAAGAGCGGGGGCACGCTGAGCGTCCTCGTCACCGGGGCCTTCGCGCCGATGCTGCGCCACGTCGAGCCGCAGGTCGTCGAGCGTGCCAATCGCTTCTTCGGCTATGCCGCCGTCGCCCGCCTTGCGCTGCGCCACGGCGACCTGCCCGTCGCGCGCCGCCGCCGCGCCGCCGCACCGGCCGCCGATCTCGCTCCCGCGACGCAGGCGACGCTGAAGGACATCGCCGACCCCGACCTGCGCGCGAGCCTCGAGTCGCTCGCGCATTCGCTGGCGGGCACGTCAGGCCTGCCGGTCATCCGTTGATGGAGTTTCGATGCTGCGCCTGATCCTCGCCCTGCTGCTCGTCTCCGCCCCCGCACTCGCCGCGCCGCCGAAGCGCGCCGCGGTCAAGCCCGCCGACTGGACGAAGACCGTCGCCGCAACGCCCGAGGGGGGCTTCCGGATCGGCAACCCGGCGGCGAAGGTGAAGCTGGTCGAATATGGCTCGCTGACCTGCCCGCACTGCCGTGACTTCCACCGTGACGGGTTCGAGGCGCTCAAGGCGAACTATGTCCGCGGCGGGCGCGTCAGCTATGAATATCGCAGCCTGGTGCTCAACGGCCCCGACTTCGCCGCCGTGCTGCTCGCGCGCTGCGACGGGGCGGCGTCGTTCTTCACGCGCGTCGACATGTTCTACCGCACCCAGCCCGAATGGCTGGCCGGTGCGGCGCGCCTGACCGCCGCCGACCAGGAGGCGCTCCGCACCCTGCCCGAAGACCAGGTCTTCCAGTATATTGCCGCCAAGTCCGGCATCGACGCCTTCGTCGCGACGCGCGGCATCGCCCCGGCGCGGGCGAAGCAGTGCCTGGTCGACAAGGCGATGATCGACCGCGTCACCGCGATGCGCGGCGCGGCCGCCGAGCGCGAGGTCAACGGCACGCCGACATTCTTCATCAACGGCACGGTCCAGCAGAACGGCAAGGGCGCCTTCGCGCGGCCGCTGCTGAGCTGGGCCGATCTCGAGCCCAAGCTGGTCGCGGCGTTGCGTTGAGCGCCGCGCAGCGCCGCGGCGTTGCGTTGAACGCTGCGCGGCGGCATTGTCGGCCTCTGATCAATTGAAGGGTTCACGAATGCGCGTTTCGATACTGGCGTTGGCAGGACTGACGGCGCTGGCCGCGTGCAACGAGAAGCCCGCCGCGACCGAAACCACGACGACGACCGCCACGCCGGCGGCGACGACCGCAGCCGTGCCGGGCCAGGACTGGACGCAGGTCACGGCCGCGACGCCCGAGGGCGGGTTCCGCATGGGCAACCCCGATGCCAAGGTGAAGCTGGTCGAATACGCCTCGCTGACCTGCCCGCATTGCAAGGACTTCCACGAGGAAGCGGCCGAGAAGATCAAGACCGGCTATGTCGCGACGGGCAACGTCAGCTACGAGTATCGCAACTTCGTGCTCAACGGCCCCGACCTCGCCGCGACGCTGCTGGCGCGCTGCCAGGGACCGACGCCCTTCTTCAATCTGGTCAGCGCCTTCTACGCCGCGCAAGCCGAATGGACCGCGCCGTTCATGAAGATGACCGACGCCGACGGCGCGCGCATCGGCGCCATGGCGCAGGACAAGCAGGCGGCCGAGCTGGCGAAGCTGGGTCAGCTCGACGGCTTCATGCGCGCCCGCGGCATGACCAAGGCGAAGTTCGACCAGTGCCTGGCGGACCCCGCCGCGCTGAAGATCGTGACCGACACGCAGCAGCGCGCCGCCACGGTCGAGGGTGTCAACGGCACGCCGACCTTCTTCATCAACGGCGTCAAGATGACCGATCCGGGCACATGGGCGAACGTCGAGGCGAAGCTGAAGGCTGCGCTGGCATAAGGTATGGGGGCGGGGGCCTGAATTGCACTTCGAGCGGCTGCGCCTCGCCGGGTTCAAATCCTTCGTCGAAGCGTGCGAACTGCGCATCGAACCCGGGCTGACCGGGGTCGTCGGGCCCAACGGCTGCGGCAAGTCGAACCTGCTGGAGGCGATCCGCTGGGCGATGGGCGAGGGATCGCCCAAATCGCTGCGTGGCGGCGCGATGGACGACGTGATCTTCGCCGGCACCGCCGCCCGCCCCAGCCGCGAGTTCGCGGAGGTCACGCTGCGCCTCGACAACAGCGCGCGCACTGCGCCTGCGGGGTTCAACGACGACGACCAGATCGAGGTGACGCGGCGCATCGAGCGCGGGCTGGGGTCGGCGTACCGCCTCAATGGCCGCGACTGCCGCGCGCGCGACATCCAGATGCTGTTCGCCGACAACGCCACCGGGGCGCACTCCCCCGCGCTGGTCAGCCAGGGGCGGATTGGCGCGATCGTCGCGGCATCGCCCGTCGAGCGGCGCGCGCTGCTCGAGGAGGCGGCTGGGATCGCCGGGCTGCACGTGCGCCGCAAGGAGGCCGAGATCCGGCTGAGGGCGGCTGAGGCGAACCTGGTGCGCCTCGAAGACGTGCTGGCGGGGATGACCGCGCAGGTCGCGGCACTGCGCCGCCAGGCGCGGGCGGCGGCGCGCTACACCGAGTTGAGCGATGCGGTGCGGGTGGCCGAGGGGGCGCTGCTGTTCGCGCGCTGGCGCACCGCTGCCGACAGCGCCGATGCCGCCAACGCCGCGGCACGCGAGGCGGAGGGGCGTGTTGCCGCGGCCACACGCGATGTGGCGCGGTTGGCGGTTGCACAGGCCGAGGCGACGGCCGGCCTGCCAGCGTTGCGCGAAGCGGAGGCGCGGGCGGCGGCGGCGCTGCAGCATGTCACGCAACAACGCAGCCTGCTTGCTGCAGATCTGGAGCGGGTGGCAGCGCGGCAGCGCGACCTCGCGGCACAGGCGGCGGCGGCGGTGCGCGACCGGGACCGTGAGCAGGCGCTCGCTGCCGATGCGGAGGCTGCGCTGATGCGGGGTGCCTCGCAGGCGGCGGCGCTCGACGAGGCGATCGCTGCTGGGCGTGCGCAGCTGCCCGCGTTGGCGGCCGCCGTCGCCGATGCCGAGCAGGCGTCGGGGCAGGGTGAGGCGGCATATTCGGCCGCGGTCGAGCGGCATGCCGCGGCGGCAGCGCAGGCGCGGGCTGCCGAGGCCGCGCTGGCGGCCGCCGAGGCGCGGCTGGCGCGAACCAATGCCGAGATCGCACGGGTCGAGAGTTCGGCCGCTGCGCCTGACGACGGCTCCGAAGCGCGGCGCGATGCGGCGCGGGCTGCGGCCGACGCGGCTACACAGGCGATCGACAAGGCCACCGCCGACCTCGCCGCCAGCGAGGATGGACGGCGCTTGGCAGGAGCGACGCGCGATGAGGCACAGGCTGTGGCGGCGACCTTGCGTGGTCAGCGCGCGGCGCTGCAGGCAGAGCATGACGCGCTGCTGCGCGTGCTCGCGAGCGGAAAAGCGGGGCCGAGCGTGCTCGACGCGCTGACCGTCGAGCCCGGGTACGAGGCAGCGCTCGTCGCGGCACTCCGCGACGACCTGTCGGCAGGGCTGCGGACGGGCGCGCGGCACTGGGCGGGCGCTGCGGAGGACGGCGACCCAGCGCTGCCGCCGGGGGCACGGCCGCTGAGCGACGTCGTGCAGGGCCCCCCCGAGCTCGCGCGCCGCCTCGCGCAGGTCGGCATCGTCGACGGCGACCCCGATCCCGCCTCGCTGCGGCCCGGCCAGCGGCTCGTCGCGCGCGACGGGCGGATGTGGCGCTGGGACGGCTTCCGCACGGCGGGCGGCGCGGGCCATGCTGCTGCCGAGCGGCTGGTGCAGCGCGCGCGCCTCGCGGTGCTGGCGGGTGAACTGCCGGGGCTCGCCACCCAGCTCGCCGATGCCGACGCCGCGGTCGCCGCTGCCATCGCCGACCTGGGGCGCCACGCCGATGCCGAACGCCGGGCGCGCGAGGGCCGCGCCGCCGCCGAACGGGCCCGCGCCGCCGCCCTTGCCGATGCCGCCCGCGCTGAGGCGGCGATCGAGCGCCGCGCCGCGCAGGTGCAGGCCGCTGCCGCGATGCTGGCGCGGCTCAACGACGATGCCGCCGGCCATGCCGCCGAGCGCGATGCAGCGCAGGCGGCGGCGCAAGCGGTCACCGGGCTCGGCGACCTTGCGCAGGCGGTCGGCGATGCACGGACCACGGTGCAGGGGGCGCGTGCCGCGCTCGCAGCCGCGCGGGCGACGCACGATACCGCCCAGCGCGGGATCGCGGGCGACGAGCGCCAGCGGTCCGCGCTGGCTGCCGATGGGGACGCGTGGCGGGGGCGCGCGGCGGCGAGCCAGACGCGCCTCGACGAGCTGGCGGCGCGGATCGTCGCGCTCGAATCGGATGCCGCCGGCCTCGCCGAACGACCAGCGGAGATCGCCGCCGAGACTGCGCGCCTCGCGACCTCGATCGCCGAAGCCGAGGCGGCGCGCCGCGCCGCGGCCGATGCGCTGGCCGCCGCCGAGGGTGCCTTGCGCGACCTCGACACCCATGCTCGTGCCGCCGCCGACGCGCTGAGCGATGCCCGCGAGGCGCGCGCCCGGGCGACGACGCAGGCCGAACACCACGAGGCCCGCCGCGCCGAATATGCCGCCACCGCCGCAGACCGCTTTGAGGCGGCACCGATCCATCTGCCGCAGCGCCTCGGCTTCGAGACCGGCGGCGACCCCGACGATCTCGCGCGCCGCTTCGAGGGGCTGACCGCCGAGCGCGACCGGCTCGGTCCGGTCAACCTTCGTGCGGGCATCGAGCTCGACGAGATCGAGGCGACGCTGGCCGCGTCCACCGCCGAGCGGCAGGAGCTGGAGACCGCCATCGCCCGCCTGCGCGGCAGCATCGGTGCGCTCAACCGCGAGGGGCGGCTACGGCTGATCGCGGCGTTCGAGACCGTCGACGCGCATTTCCGCACCCTCTTCGCGACGCTGTTCGAGGGCGGCGCGGCGCACCTCGCGCTGACCGAATCGGACGATCCGCTGGCGGCGGGGCTGGAGATCATGGCGCAGCCGCGCGCCAAGAAGTTGCAGTCGCTTACGCTGTTGTCGGGCGGCGAGCAGGCCCTGACGGCCGTTGCGCTGATCTTTGCGCTGTTCCTGACGACGCCGTCGCCGCTATGCGTCCTCGACGAGGTCGACGCGCCGTTGGATGATGCCAATGTCGAGCGCTTCTGCGACCTGCTCAACCATATGGCGGCAACGACGCGGACGCGCTTCCTGATCGTCACCCACAACGCCGTGACGATGAGCCGGATGCACCGGCTTTACGGGGTGACGATGGGCGAACCCGGCGTGTCGCAGCTCGTCTCGGTCGACCTAGCGCGGGCCGAGGCGCTGCTGAACTGAGGCGTAACTTTCACGACTTTGACGGTGGGGAAGGCTCGTTTCGCAACTTCTTGGAAACACTGATTAACGTCGGGATAATTTACACTTTGTAAAGTTTCGGCATGGAAACGAAGGCGGATTTGCGACATTCCTGCGGCTGGCACGCATCCTGCATGGCAATCCTTGTCCCGATCTTGGGCCAATCAAGGGGTTGCACATGCTTTCCAAAACTCTCGCTGCGCTTGCCGCAGCGACGCTGCTCGGCACCGCCGCCAATGCCGTGACCTACACCATCGACTTCAACGACCTGACCGCCCCCGGCTTCACCGGCAGCTTCTCGGTCCTGCCGACCAGCGTCGGTGGCATCGCCGCTGCGCCGAACAGCACGCCGTTCCTCGTCGTCCCCAGCGACGGCGCGTCGGCTTCGGGCACCGCGACCTTCACCTCGACGAACCGCATCACCGCGTTCTCGTTCGATTGGGGCACCCCCGACGACTATAACACGCTGACCTTCCGCAACGGCGCGACCGTCGTCGCCAGCTTCACGGGCGCAGGCCTGGGTGCCGGCAACTATGCCTACACCTTCACCGACGCGCAGAACGTCACCAGCGTCGACTTCACCTCGTCGAACCGCGCCTTCGAGATCGACAATGTCGGTGTCACCGCCGTTCCCGAGCCCGCCACCTGGGCGCTGCTGCTCGTCGGCTTCGGCATGGTCGGCGTCGCCGCCCGCCGTCGTTCGACCTCGGTCGCTGCGTAACCTTCGGGTTTGAGAGAGGGGGCGGGGCTGCTGGCTCCGCCCCCTTTTTTGTGCTTGGGTTTTAGGGCGTCGCGGCGAAGCCGCGCCGTCGGACGGCACCGGGCGGATAGGCCGCCCGGGCCGCCGGCCGGGCTTGCGCGAGTCCGCGTGCAGCTTCCGAACGCAAGTGCGTTCGCTGCGCTTCACTCGGCCGCGCTTCGCCGACCTTGACACCGCACCGCAGCATTCACTAGAGAGCGCACGTCGTCGCGCGGGGTCTCCGGCGCGGCGTTTTCATATGTTTTCGGAAGATTTCTTGCCCGATATCGCCCCCATCGACGAGGTCGCGCTCGACAAGCGGCTGGCCGAGGTTCGCGCCGCGCGCGATGCCGACGCCATTCGTGCCGAGGCTTCGCGCACCGCGGGCACCGCGATGGGCATTGGCTTTCGCATCGGCATCGAGCTGGTGGTCGGCGTGGTGATCGGTGCGGGCGGCGGTTATGCGCTGGATCGCTGGCTCGGCACGGCGCCGTGGCTGATGATCCTGGGCCTGATCGTCGGGTTCGCCGCGGGCTTGCGCAACGTCTTTCGCCTGACCGCGGAATACGGCGCGAAATGGGACGCCGCCGACGCCGCGGATGCTGCAGACAGGGCTGAGAAGAAGTAATGGCCGATCCGCTCCATCAGTTCGTCATCACCAAGACGATCCCGATCGAGGTCGCTGGCATCGACCTGTCGTTCACCAACGCCAGCGCGTGGATGCTGATCGTCACCGGCCTCGCGTCGCTGCTCATCCTGATCGGCCTGCGCCGTCCGACCCTGGTCCCCGGCCGTACCCAGTCGGCGGTCGAGATGCTGTACGAGGTCGTCGACGACACGATCGTCAGTAGCGCCGGGCCCGAAGCGCGGAAGTATTTCCCGCTGATCTTCACGACCTTCCTGTTCATCCTGTTCGCTAACCTCGCGGGGCTGCTGCCGTACAGCTTCACCGTGACGAGCCACATCGCGGTGACCTTCGCGATGGCGCTAATCGCCTTCGTCGGCATCACGCTTGTCGGCATCGCGCATCAGGGCCTGGGCTTCCTGCGCATGTTCGCGCCGGCCGGCGTGCCGCCGCTGATGTACCTGATCCTGACGCCGATCGAGATCGTCAGCTATTTCATCCGCCCGATCAGCCTGTCGGTGCGTTTGTTCGCCAACATGATGGCGGGCCACGTGCTGCTGAAGGTGCTCGCCGGCTTCATCGTGTCGCTCGGCATCTTCGGCATCGTGCCGCTGGCGGTCGTCGTCGCGATGACCGCGCTCGAGACGCTCGTCGCGGTGCTTCAGGCGTACGTCTTTACCGTGCTCGTTTGCGTCTATCTGAACGACGCCCTCCACGCTCACCACTAATCACCGCAAAGGACTTTGACATGGAAGCTGAAGCAGCAAAGTACATCGGCGCCGGCCTGGCCTGCACCGCGCTCCTGGGTGCCGGTATCGGCATCGGCAACATCTTCGGCCAGTATCTGTCGGCCGCGCTGCGCAACCCGGCGGCTGCCGCCAGCCAGCGCACCAACCTGCTGCTCGGCTTCGCACTGACCGAGGCGACCGGCCTGTTCGGCCTGCTGATCGCGCTGCTCATCCTGTTCGGCTAAGAACTGCCGTAAAGGGTTACAATGCCTCAGCTCGATACCTCGACGTTCAGCGGCCAGATCTTCTGGCTGCTGGTCGCCTTCCTCATCCTATTCGCGGTGGTGCGCTCGGTCGCGGCACCGCGTCTGATGGGCATGGCGGCGCGGCGTGCCGACCAGCAGGCAGCGGACTACGCCGCTGCCGAGGCTGCCCGCGCGCTCGAGAACGCCAAGCAGGCCGAGCACGAGGCGGAGGTCGAGGCGGCGCACGTCAAGGCGCGCGCCGAACTCGCCACCGCGACCGACGCGGCGCGCGCGCAGGCAGCTGAGAAGCTCGCCGAGCTCGGCGCCCGGCTGAAGGCGCAGGACGAGGCCGCCAGCGCCGCGCTGGCGACCACCCGCACGGCCGCCGAGGCCGACCTGCAGGTCGTCGCCGACGATGTCGCGAACGACCTGGTGAAGCGCCTGACCGGAGCAGCGGCATGAGTGCGCCGAACGACAACGCGCCGATCGCGCAGACCGACGCCCCCGCCAACACGCCCGCGGGCGAAGCGACGATCGGCATCGAGGGCGTCTCGGCGACCAACAAGACCGTCGCCGAGGTCGAGCATTCGAGCGACGTCGGGCCGTTCTACACCGATCCGACCTTCTGGGTCGGCGTCGGCTTCCTGCTCTTCGTCGCGGTCTTGATCTATCTCGGCGTTCACAAGGCGGCGGCGAAGGCGCTCGACGACCGCGGCGTCAAGATCAAGCACGACCTCGACGAGGCCGCCCGGCTGCGCGCCGAGGCCGAGGCACTGCTCGCGCAGGCCGAGGCACGGCTGGCCGGATCGGCGGGCGACGCGGCCCGCATCGTCGAGCAGGCGCAGCGCAATGCCCGCGAGATCGCCGAGCAGGGCTCGCGCGACCTCGACGCGCTGATCGCGCGCCGGTCGAAGGCCGCCGAGGAGCGTATCGCGGCGTCCGAGCGTGCGGCCGAGGCGGCGCTGCGGGCGCGTGCGGTCGACATGGCGACGGCGAAGGCCCGCGCCGTTCTGGCGGGTTCGGATGCCGGCACGCAGACGCGCCTGACCGACACGGCGATCGCGGCGCTCTAGCCTCTTTACCGGGGCGACTTGCGGTCCAGCAGGGCCAGCAGGCGCCTTTTGAGCACCGCCGCTTCGCCATGATGCTCGGCAAGCCGCTGCCGCTTTCTGGCGGCCAGCCGCTGCTCCGCCAGAGGATGCCGAGGTATTGAGCGCTGCATGCGCGCGGCGCTGGCGGGTTCGTCGCCATCGTCGACCCGCACCCACGGCTGCCGCAGCAGCCAGTCGCGCAGCATGAACCGC
Source organism: Glacieibacterium frigidum (assembly GCF_007097155.1). Lineage (GTDB taxonomy): Bacteria > Pseudomonadota > Alphaproteobacteria > Sphingomonadales > Sphingomonadaceae > Glacieibacterium > Glacieibacterium frigidum. The sequence goes on along the minus strand of NZ_VJWA01000001.1, from coordinate 1,760,860 downwards.
AAATCGTCGAACGACGGGCTTTGTGCGCTGAGCCGATCGTCGAACGGCTCGAAGAGTTCGCGTGCGGTCGCTTCCTCGCCATCGGCATAGAGATCGTTGACCCGGTCGCGGTTTGCGACAGCGAAGGCGGCAAAATCCCGCAGCAGCGCCCCATGCCCCGCGAACTCCAGCCTATCGAAAAGCTGCGCGGCCCGGTGCCACGAACCCGAATTCTCATCGGTGTTTTCCGAGACCAGCGCGTGTCCGCTGTTCGCCCACCGGGCAAGATAATCCCAGAGGTCATCGAACCGCACGGCATCCTCGGGAAGCTCGTCGAGTTCGTACCCCGCCTCGTCGATCGCCATCTGAATGACCTGCGACGCCCACGCGCCCGCCTGCCAGCAATTGTCGGCCTCGGCCTCGCTGGCCGGGATGACGATCTCGGTCAGGCGCACAGGCACGCTAGGCCTTGGCGCTCGGCCTTGCCGAAACCCCTGCGTACCATGACAGCGTCGCGGCGTGCGTCTCGGGCAACCGGATCCGCACCCATTTCGCGAAGTCGACGACGACCATCGCGGTGATGTCCGCCACCGAATAGGCCTCGCCGCCGACGAACGGGCTGGCCGCCAGCCGCGCCTCCAGTCGCTCGAGGAAATGCGCGGTCAGCAGCGCGCCGCGTTCGGCCAGCTCCGCCGACTGCGGCAGCGACGGTGCGGCCCCTGGCATCGACCGCCCGGCGAAATTGGGCGAGCGGTTGCGGAACACGCCGGCAACCGCGAACAGCCCGTCGAACTCGCACTGGCGCTGCCAGCTCTCGATCATCGCCTGCTCGATCGGCGTCGTGCCGAACAGCGGCGGCGAGGGGTGCATCGCCTCGAAATAGCGGCAGATAGCGATCGATTCGTCGATGATGCTGCCGTCGTCGAGGACCAGGGTCGGCACCACGCAGCGCGGGTTGATCGCGCGGTAGGCGTCCGACAGGTTCGCGCCGCCGGGGATGTCGACCTCCTCGCGCTCGACCTCGATACCCTTCTCGGCGAGGAAGATGCGCACCCGGCGCGGGTTGGGCGCGAGGCCCATGTCATAGAGTTTCATGCGGACCTTCCCCGTTCCTCGCGCGTTGAGGCGCTTCGAGTATGATATTGCACGGGTGCGCGATGCCTGATAGCGGCGACGGAGTGAACCCGATGCAAAGCCTTCGACGACTCTGACCGTCGCGCCAGCCGGCGCGGCGGGGGACGGTTGAGCGGCCGTCCAGCCAGAGCTTCGAGCCTTTTTCCGGGACTTTCCACCATGATCACGACCGCCACGGCGCACGACGCGCCGGCCATCGACTGCCTGCTCGACGCCTGCTTCGGCCCTGCGCGGCGTTCGCGCACCGCCTATCGCCTGCGCGAGGGTGCCGAGCCGTTGCCCGACCTCAGCCTCGTCTTCCGCGACGAGGGGATCGCCGCGTCGATCCAGCTGTGGCCGGTGGCGCTGCGCGAGCCGCGCGGGCGAGTGCACATGCTGACGCTGCTCGGGCCGCTCGCGGTGTCGCCGGCGCGGCGCTGCGAGGGACTGGGCAAAGCGTTGCTGACCGGGGCCCTGGCGCGCGCCGATGCGGCGGGAACCGGACCGGTCGTGCTGATCGGCGACATGCCCTATTACGGCGCCTTTGGTTTCGAAGCCGGCCCGACGCAGCGCTGGACGGTGCCGGGCCCGATCGACCGTGCGCGGCTGCTGGTCCGCAATGGCACGCACCTGCCCGAGATCGCAGCGCTCGAATCGATCGCCGAGCGCCGTCTCGCCGCCTAGCGCCGCGCGCCGAGTTCGGTGACGTAGCGCATGACGCGCAGGCTGCCGTCCTTCGCCTTGTCGTCGGCGAGGTCGAACGTGTAGCGCGCGCCGCGGGCCGGCTCCCAGCCGCCACAGCCGTCGGTGGTGTTCCAGTAGGCATAGCTGATCCGGCGGCGTGCGCCGGTCGCGTCATCGACCAGTTCGGCGCTGCCGAAGACCAGCTGTTGGCCGACCTCGGGCGTCTTGTCGCCGGGCTCGCTGACACTGCCCGCCGCGATATGCCCGCTGATCGTCGCGATCGGCGTGCGGAAGCGCAGCTCGCGCTCGTCGGTGAAGGGCTCGCACGACGGGCGCGTGGTGGCGCGGTCGGGCGTCGGTGCGGCGACCGCGGGCGCGGCGGCGAGGACGAGGAGCAGGGCGAGCAAACGCGGCACGATGACCCCCTGTAGCTTGGCCGCAACAGCGTATAGGAAAGCGCACGATGAATGAAGACCTGGCCTCGACCCGCGACAGTGCGGGCACCGCGCTGGCCGAGCTGATTGCGGCGATTGGCCACCTCAAGCTGCCGCCGGTTGAGCTGTGGCATCCGACGCATTGCGGTGACAGCGACATGCGCATCGCCGCCGACGGCACGTGGTGGCACGCCGGCACGCCGATCGGCCGGCCCGAGCTGGTGCGCCTGTTCTCGACGATCCTGCGGCGCGAGGCCGACGGCTCGTACGTGCTGGTGACGCCGGGCGAGAAGCTCGACATCGTCGTCGACGACGCGCCGTTCGTCGCGGTCGAGGCGACCGTGGCGGGGGAGGGGGCCGATGCCACGATCGCTTTCCGCCTCAACACCGGCGACCATGTCGTTGCGGGGCCTGAGAATATCCTGCGCGTCGAGACTGCCGCGGACGGCACGCCGCGCCCCTATCTGCACGTGCGGCGCGGGCTCGAGGCGCTGGTCGCGCGTGCGGTCTTCTACCAGCTGGCCGAGGTCGCGCTCGCCGCCGACCCGCCGGGGGTGTGGAGCGGGGGCGTGTTCTTCCCGTTCGGCAGCGCGGCATGAGCCTGGCGGAGCGGCTGCGCGCCGCGACCGGCACGACGCGCGCGGCCTATGGCGGCGACTGGGCAGTGGCGGCGCACGCACCCGATCCGGCGCGCGTGCTGACCGATGCCGCCGTGCTGATCGCCGTCATCGACCGGCCGGCGCCGACGCTGCTGCTGACTCGGCGCACCCAACATCTGCGCCGGCACGCGGGGCAGGTCGCCTTCCCCGGCGGCCGAATCGACCCCGGCGACGACGGGCCGGTCGCGGCGGCGCTGCGCGAGGCGCAGGAGGAAGTGGCGCTCGATCCCGGCGCGGTGACCGTCGTCGGCACCACCGACCTGTACGAGACCGGGACGGGCTATTCGATCACCCCAGTGCTCGGGATCATCCCGCCCGGCCTGCCGCTCGCGGCGAACCCCGCCGAGGTCGACACGCTGTTCGAAGTCCCGTTCGACTATGTCCTCGACCCCGCCAATCACCAAGCGCGGACCGGCGAGTGGCAGGGTCGCGAGCGGCGCTTCTACGTCATCGACGCGGGCGGGCACGAGATCTGGGGCGCGACCGCGGCGATGCTCGTCAACCTGTCGCGGCGGCTGGCGTGAAGCTGCCGCCGCAGGATTGGCTCGATGCGCCGGGCGTGCGCGCGGTGCTCGCGGCGCTGGGCGAGGCGAGGCCGGTCGGCGGTGCGGTGCGCGACGCGCTGCTCGGGCTGCCGGTATCGGATGTCGACCTCGCGACGCCGCTGGCGCCCGCGACTGTCGTCGAGCGGCTGCGCGCGGCGGGCCTGAAGGCTATCCCGACGGGCATCGCGCACGGCACGGTGACCGCGCTGGCGTACGGCGAGACGATCGAGGTGACGACGCTGCGCCGCGACGTCGCGACCGACGGGCGGCACGCGACAGTCGAGTTCTCGACCGATTGGCGCGACGACGCGGCGCGCCGCGATTTCACGATCAACGCGCTGTCGGTCGACCCCGACACGATGGAAATCAGTGACTTCTTCGGCGGGCTTGACGATCTCGACGAGCGTCGGGTGCGCTTCATCGGCGTGCCCGCGACGCGTATCGCCGAGGATCATTTGCGCATCCTGCGCTTCTTCCGCTTCCACGCGCGCTTCGGGCGCGGCGAGCCCGATGCGGAGGGCCTCGCGGCGTGCGCGGCGCGTGCCAACGACCTGATGGCACTGTCGCGCGAGCGCATCCGAGGCGAGATCTCGAAGCTGCTCGTCGCGGATGGCGTCGTGCAAGTTGTCCGGACAATGGTCGCGCACGGCATCCTGACGCCGGTGCTGCCCGAGGTGGCGGGCGTCGAGCGGCTGGTGCAGCTCGCGGCGGTCGAGCCGGCGCCCGACTGGCTGCGGCGGCTCGCGGCGCTGCTGCCCGGCGATGTTGCCGTGCTCGACGATGTCGCGGTGCGCCTCCGCCTGTCGAACGCCGAGCGCAAGCGGCTGGTGGCGATGGCGGCGCCGCCACAGGCCGATGCGCGGGCGGAGGCGTATTGGGACGGTCTCGACGCGGCGGTCGACCGGCGGCTGTTGGCGGGTGTGCCTGCCGATGCGGCGCTGAACGGGTGGGTGAAGCCGCGCCTGCCGATCTCGGGCCGCGACCTGATCGCGCGCGGCGTGCCACCGGGGCCGGAGGTCAGCCGGCGGCTGGGGTATTTCGAGCGGGCGTGGGTCGCGGCGGGGTTTCCGAAAGATGTCGACCAGCTCGTCGAAGCAGCGGTCGCAGCACCAATTTAACGGTCGTCATCCCCGCGGAGGCGGGGACCCAAGGTCACCAAAGGTCGAGGCTGGCGGGTGCTGGGTACGTCACTGCGTTCGGGGACTTTGGGTCCCCGCCTTCGCGGGGATGACGAACTAGTTTCAGCGCTTCTTCTTCGTGCCTTCGCGCCTTCGCGCCTTCGCGTGAAACCCGATGTCCCAGCCCGTCCAACGAGAGGGACCGAAGAATCTCACGCAAAGGCGCGAAGGCGCGAAGGCGCGAAGAAGAAGCGGGCCTGCTACATCCGCCGCAGCGCGAATAGCGCCAGCACCAGCGCGCACACTAGGCCGATCACGCTGATCATCTGCTCGTCGCTCATCCGAACCTGTTATCCCTCGGGAAACCCTGCGGCGGTAACCGCCCCGCACCGCCGCGCGCGCCCTGCCACGCGGCAAGATCGGTCTCGGTGCGCGTGCGTGTCCCCGCGCCCCCCATCGTCCAGCTGAGGCCCTGCGCCAGCACGAAGGCACTCGCGTCGGCCAGGCCGCCGTCCTTGTACTTCTGCAGCGCGACGCCCTGGCCGCGCGTCATCACCGGCACGTCGGCGAGGGCGATGACGAGCAGCTTGCGGTTGTCGCCGACCAGCGCCAGCGCGTCCGCCTCCGCCGCGAGCGGCCGTACGATCGCCAGCGTGGAACCGGCGCGCGGCGTCATCACCTGGCGGCCCTTGCGCGTCTCAGCCAGCAGGTCGTCGCCCGCGACAATGAAGCCGCGCCCGTCGTTCGCTGCGAGCAGCAGCTTGCTGCCCGGCACGTGCGCGAAGACGCGGACGATTTCGCCTTCCAGGTCGATCATCAGCTTCAACGGCTCGCCGAAGCCGCGCCCGCCGGGCAGGCGGTCGGCGGCGAGCGTGTAGAAGCGGCCGTTGGCGGCGGCGACGACGATGCGGTCGGTGGTCTGGGCGTGGAAGGCGAAGGCAGCACCATCGCCCTCCTTGAACTTCAGTGCCTCGGCACCCGCCAGGTCGGCGTGGCCCTTCATCGCGCGCACCCAGCCCTTGGCCGAGACGATGACCGTCAGCGGCTCCTTGTCGATCATCGCTTCGAGCGGGATCAACATGACCGGCGGCGCGTCGGCGATCTGCGTGCGGCGCTTGCCCAGCACCGTCTCTGGACCGTAGCGCGCGCGCAGCGTCGCGAGGTCGGCGCCGATCCGCTCGCGCTGCTGCGCGGGCGAGGCGAGCAGGGCGCGCAGGCCCTTGGCCTCGGCGGTCAGCGCCTTGTTCTCCTTGTTGATCTCCAATTCCTCGAGCTTGCGCAACGACCGTAGCCGCATGTTGAGGATGGCCTCGGCCTGGCGCTCGGTCAGCTCGAACGCCGCGATCAGCTCGGCACGGGGGTCGTCCTCGTAGCGGATGATGCGGATCACCTCGTCGAGGTTGAGATAGGCCTTGAGCAGCCCGGCGAGGATCTCCAGCCGGTCGTCGATCTTCGCCAGCCGGAACTCAGTACGCTTGGTTAGCACGTCGAGCTGGTGGTCGAGATAGGCGCCCAGCACCTCGCGCAGCCCCATCACGCCGGGACGGCGGTTCTTGTCGAGGACGTTGAGGTTGAGCGGGAAACGCGTTTCGAGATCGGTCAGGCGGAACAGACTCTCCATCAGCACAGCGGGCTCGACGTTGCGGCTGCGCGGTTCGATGATCAGGCGGATCTGGGCGTCGGACTCGTCGCGCACGTCGGCGAGGATCGGCAGCTTGCGGTCGTTGATTAGCGCCGCGATGTCCTCGATCAGCTTACCCTTGATGACCTGGTACGGCATCTCGGTGACGACGATCACCCAAGTGCCGCGGCCGAGGTCCTCGACCTCCCACTTGGCGCGCAGGCGGAAGGACCCGCGGCCGGTCGCGTAGGATTCGCGGATCGACGCCGCGCTCTCGACGACGACGCCGCCGGTCGGGAAGTCGGGGCCGGTGAACTTCTCCAGCAGCGCATCGAGCGGCGTCTCGGCATCGTGGAGCAGCAGCGCGGCGGCGTCGACGATCTCGGCGACGTTGTGCGGCGGGATCGAGCACGCCATGCCGACCGCGATGCCGGCCGCACCATTTGCGAGGAGGTTGGGGAACAGCGCCGGGAAGACCTCGGGCTCCTCCTCCTCGCCGTTGTAGGTGTCGCGGAAGGGGACGCAGGCCTCGTCGAGGCCGTCCATCAGCTCGGCCGCGGCGGCGGTCAGGCGCGCCTCGGTGTAGCGCATCGCGGCGGGGTTATCGCCGTCGATGTTGCCGAAATTGCCCTGGCCGTCGACGAGCGGGTAGCGCAGCGAAAACTCCTGCGCCAACCGCACCATCGCGTCGTAGATCGATTGGTCGCCGTGCGGGTGGTACTTGCCCATCACGTCGCCGACGACGCGCGCGCACTTCTTGAAGGCCGTGCCGTTCCGGACCGTCCCGTCGGGCTCCATCTTGAGCAGCCGCATCGCCCAGAGCAGGCGGCGGTGGACGGGCTTCAACCCGTCGCGAACGTCGGGCAGCGAGCGGGCGGTGATCGTCGACAGGGCGTAGACGAGGTAACGGTCGCTCAGCGCGTCGGCGAAGTTGGTGTCGAGGATGCGGTCGGTGGGCTCGGGCATCGCCGTTGACTAGGGGCTAGCCCGCGCGCCGACAAGCGGCCGGTCAGGCCACCAGGCGGATGTCGTCGGCGTGTTCGGGATAGGGTGCGACAGCGACCGCACTCGCCGGCGAGCCCGCCAGCTTGCTCGCGAAGCCGTGGTTGATGTCGCGGTGATGCATCTCGTCAGCGCGCACGACGAGCACGACATCGCGCAGCGTGGCGTCGGCGGGCAGCTTCCAGTAGTGCCGCGCGATCGCCGGGGCGGCGACGTTAGGCGAGCGGCCCTCGTCGATTTCCTTCAGGTAGAGCGTGTAGCTGATCACCGCCTCCTCCTCGAAATAGCCGACGATGCGGTGCGCGGTGCGAGCACTGACCATGTAGAGCGCGAAAAAAGCGAGGTAGAAGACGCCCTGCACGAGCTGGATAACCAGCCGCTCGAACCAGGTCGGCTGCGCGATCTGGATGAAAGTCATCAGGTGCATACGCTCGTTCTCGGCCTCCTCCATCAGCGTGCGGATCCAGCCGTGATCGTCCTGCATGCGGCGCAGCGAGGTGAGGTGCTGGATCGTCGCACCGACCATGCCCGGCACTGCGGCGACCGTCTCCAGCACGATGGCGCGGTGGCCGTAGCGCTTGGCGAAGAAGGTATCGGCGCTGAACCGCAGCACCTTGGTGAAGCCTAACGCGAATTGATCGGAGAAGCCGTGCGCGACGTGGTGGACCACGGGCTCGGCGACGCGCTCCTCGGCAAGCGCCTGCGGGGTGGGCGTGAGAAGTGAATTGACCATGACTGTCTCCGGCTATGAAGCGGGAGCACACTGGGTCTCTCAGGCGTCGCTCGCTCCAACGGGCTGCGACGATGCCGGCGTATTAGCATGGCGGGGTTGCCGACCCGCCATGCTAACTCGAATAGTTTCGTAGCCGAAGTGTCAGAAGCGCAGGCTTACGCTGCCTGCGACCATATCGACGTTGCCGGTGTTCTCCGACCGGATGCGTGCGCTGGTCGCTGCTGGGGTGCCGGCAAAGAACGGGTCGGTGCGGTCGATCTGCTTGGTCTTGACGAAGACGTGCGCATAGCTGGCGTTGAGCGCCACCGCCTCGCTGACGCGCATCGTCAGGCCGGTGCTCGCCCAGATGCGGTTGCCGTCGGGGACGCGGGTGGTGCGGAACTCGTCGCGGGTCGGGGTCTGATCGAACATGCTGCCGGCGCGCAGCGTGAACTTGTCGGACACGTCATATTCGACCGCGCCGCTGTAGCTCCACGTGTCGCGATACTGCTGCTCGCTGTTGGCGATCACCGTGCCGTCGGGCGTGCTGACGCGGATGCGTTCGAAACGCGACCAGTTGTACCAGTTGACCGAGCCGAGCAGTCGCAGCTTGTCGGCACCGAATACCGCGCTGACGGTGGCGATGTCGGGCGTGCTGAGCGGCGCCAGGCCGAAGCGCGAGCCGTTGCCGGCAGCGAGCGGGCCGACCAGCCCCTCGACCTGCACCGCACCGTCGAGCGTGTGCTTGACGCTGCTGCGGTAATGGCCGCCGAGGCGCACCTGGCCGAGGTCGACCTGGACGCCGGCGTTCCAGCCGAACGACAGATCCTCGCCGTCGATGCGCGAGCGCGCGTCGGGCAGCGTCGGCGAGACGTTGGGCAGCGCCGAGGTCAGCGACACCTTGAAGGTCTGGATGTCGAACCCGGCACCGACCGAGATACGGTCACTGATCTTGTAGGCGACCGACGGCTGGATGTTGAACGACTTGAGGTCCGAGCCGAGCGAATCGTAGCGGCCGAAGAAGTCCTCGTCATAGATGACCTTCAGGCCGAACGGCGCGCTGATGCCGAGGCCCAGCCACAGCTTCGAATCCGCGACCTGCGCGCTGAGGTAGCCCGAAGGGATGGCGATCGGGCGCGAGAAGGGGTTGCCGCCGTCGCCGCCGCCGGTCGGCAGCTGCAGCGCGGTACCCGCGACGCCGCGGGTCGAGCCGCGGTCCGACTGCGCGCTCTCGATGTCGAGGATGTGGGTGCCGAGCTCGAGGCTGGTGCCCGGCAGGCGCGTCATTCCGGCGGGGTTGTACCAGACCGTCGCGGCGCTATCGCCGATCGCCGCTTCGCCCGCGAAGGCGCGGCCGACTGCGAGGGGCGACTGTTCCTGAAGGAAGAAACCGCCGGCAGCGGCCGGGGTAGCGACAGCGGCGGCAAGCAGAAGCAGCGGGCGAAGGGACATCGGATCTCCAACGTGACGGCCCCCCGGCGGGCGCGTCGCTAGCCGGGCGCGTCCTGCGGTGCAACAGTCGTTATGCCTGTGGCATCGATCAGTGCGACGAGCCGTGCACGCGCCGGCCGCAGCGACGCCGCGGCACCGGTCAACAGGTCGCGCTCGAGGAACCAGCCGGTGGTGCGGAGCGCAGCCGCAATGTCGGGCCAGTCCGCCGCGGCGCGCGGGTCGCGCAGCAGCGCGGGCAGGGGAAGGAGCTTCGCCGCATAGGGTGCCCCCGCGCCCGCACTGACCGCCTGCGCCGACTTGGGGGAGACGTAGATCAGGTCTTCGCGCGCGCCGGTCGCGGCGCAGCTGTCGAGGTCGAGGCCGAAGCCACGCTCGGCGAGCAGCAGCAGCTCGTAGCGTGCGACCCCGGCGGCGGCCTGTTCGGGCGAAGTCCCCGCCGCCATCGCGTCGAGCAGCGCGTCGAGCGCGGCATGGAGGCGCGGCGCGGGCGTGCCCTCGTCGAGGACGGCGGCGGTCAGCGTCGCCAGATATTCGGTGATCGCCGCGGTCAGCCGGTCGAACGCGAGGCCCGCGCGGCTGGTCACCAGCTCGACCGTCGCGGCGGCGAGCTGCGTATCGATGCGCGACCGCAGCTCGACCGCGACGGCGTTGCCCGGCTGCAGGACGGGGCGGATCTTCCGCGACCGCCCGCCGCGGACATAGCCGGCATGCATCCCGTCGGCGGGCGTCAGGAAGCGCACCACCGCGCCATGCTCGCCGTGGGGCAGGGCGGTCAGGACGAGGGCGGTGGCGGTGAGGTGCACGCCACCGTTGTAGCCGCCGGAAACTCAGGCGGCGAGCGTGCGCCGCCGCCGCATCGCCGCGCCGGTCAGGCCGAAGCCGCCGATCAGCAGCGCCCAGATCGTCGGCTCGGGCACCGCTGCGACGTTCAGAAAATAGACCAGATTATCGAGGCCGGCATAGTAGCCTTCGGGGCCGAACTGCAGGACGAAGCCTGTCGTCGTGCTGACGTCCAGGATCGACGTGTAGTGACCGACTTCCGGCGCCGTGAAGGTATCGTTGTCGAGCAGATTATAGCTGAGGTCGTACAGTCGGACTCCCGACCCATAGTCGGCTTGGTAGCCGGCGAAGTCGACCAACTGCAGCACCAGCGTTGTGCCGGGCGCGGTCACCGTGAAGGTCAGTTCGCCGACGAAGCCACTCTCGGCGTAAAGGACGCCGGACAGGTCGCCGTACCCGCCGCTCCACCAGTAGAGCGGCGACGAGACGGTACCGCCGTTACCCAGCGCACCGACACTGCGATAGCTGATCGACAATCCGGGGACGCTGCCGAACCCCTAATCAATGAAGCTTCCGTCCGAACAGCCGCCGGTGCAGGCGTCGGGCTGATCGAAGGTCAGCACCGCCGCCGATGCCGAAGTGGCACCCGCCAAGGCCGTAGCGGCGAGAGCAAGCGTCCGGATGCGCATCGTCGAAAATCCCCGGTTTTTTCCGACAATGCGCCAAGCAAAATACGTGCCACGACTAAACTTCAATAGCTTGTCACGGTACCGCAACGAAAAGTGTAAATCAGGCCGACACTATTCGTTCACAGGCAGCATCACTCCACGAAATCGAGCCCCAGGCCGCGGTAGACATCGCGGTCGTCGCCCCAGTCGGGCTTGACCTTCACGTGCAGGAACAGGTGCACCGCACCGCCGGTCAGCTGAGAGATTGCAGCGCGGGCCTCGCTCCCGATCGTCTTGAGCATCGCGCCGCCCTTGCCCAGCACGATGGCGCGCTGGGTGTCGCGCTCGACGAGGATCTGCTGGTGGATCAGCGTGCTGCCGTCCTTCCGGTCCTGCCATTTCTCGGTTTCGACGGTCGAGGCATAGGGCAGCTCGGCGTGGAGGTGGCGGTAGATCGCCTCGCGGGTGATCTCGGCAGCCATGATGCGCGTGGTCGCGTCGCTCAGCTGGTCCTCGGGGAAGTGCCACGCGCCTTCGGGCAGCGCGGCGGCCATCGCCGCCTTGAGCTCGGGGACGCCGTCGCCGGTTTCGGCGCTGATGAAATACACCTCGTCGAATGGGCAGATCGCGGTCGCCTGCGCCGCCAGGTCGAGCAGGCGCGGCTTCTTCGCGAGGTCGACCTTGTTGAGCACCAGCCAGCGCGGCTCGGTCCGCCCGACCAGGCTCTCGAGGATGGCGATCGCGTCGGCCTTCAGCCCCGACTTGGCGTCGACGACGAAGGCGAGCAGGTCGGACCCCTCCGCCCCCTCCCACGCGGCGCGCACCATCGCGCGGTCGAGGCGGCGGCGCGGCGCGAAGATGCCCGGCGTGTCGACGAGTAGCAGCTGCGACTCCGCCTCGACCGCGATGCCCATCAGGCGGGTGCGCGTCGTCTGCACCTTGGCCGAGACGATCGCGACCTTCTGGCCGACGAGCGCATTGACCAGGGTCGACTTGCCCGCATTGGGGGCACCGACGACGGCGACCGTGCCGCAGCGTGTCGTCATGCGAGTTTCTCCAGCATCTGTGCCGCGGCGGCCTTCTCGGCCTCCTGCTTCGACGTGCCAACGCCTTCGGTCGGCGGATGGCCGCGCACCGTCACCGAAACGCGGAAGTTCGGACGGTGGTCGGGACCGTCCTTCCACACCACGGCATAGACCGGCGCGCCGAGGCGCTTGGCGGCGGCGATCTCCTGCAGGCGCGACTTTGGGTTCTCGGGCGCGGCGCTGCCGGTGTCGATCAGCGGCGCCCAGGCGCGGCGCACGAATGCCTCGGCGGCGGGCCAGCCGGCATCGAGGTAGATCGCGGCGATCAGCGCTTCGGTCACGTCGCCCAGCACGTTGGTCGATTGCGCGACATGGGCGGCACGGGTGGCGCGGTCGAGGATCAGCCGTTCGGGCACGCCCATCGCATGGGCGACTTGCGCGCAGGTGCCTGAATCGACGAGCTGGTGTAGCCGGGCACTCAGCTTGCCCTCGGCCTCGTCGAGATCGTCGTACAGCCACGCGGCGATGACGCAGCCGAGGATACGGTCGCCCAGGAACTCGAGCCGCTGGTAGTTGGGCTGGCCCGCGCTGGGGTGAGTCATGGCGCGGCGCAGCAGCGACGGGTCGGCAAAATCATGGCCGAGCGTGCGCGCCGCCCAGCCGTCGAGGTCGGGAGTCAAAGCGCGGTGCCGATCCGCTCGCGGCGCAGGCTCGACCACCACGTGCGGGGGTCGGCGAGACGCGCGCTGCCGTCGACCGAGAAGAACACCCGGGTCGCGCGGCCGATCAGATTCGATGCGGGCACCAGCCCGACGCCGCCTTCGGCCACCGTCAGCCGGCTGTCGGCGCTGTCGTCGCGGTTGTCGCCGAGCACGAAATAGCTGCCGGCCGGCACCCGGATGGGAGCGGTATCGTCGCGCAGGTCGCCGTCGATCTGGTCGAGCACGGCATAGTCGCGCCCGTCGATCGTCTCGGCAAAGCGCGGGAAGCGGCAGACCGACCGGCCGGCGGCGTCGCGCGTGTGGAAATCGGGGCGGCCGGGGCCGCTGCTGCAATCGGCGGCCTCGCCGAGTGCCACGACGACATCGGCGATGCGGCGCTTGGGCAGCAGGCGGCCGTTCAGCTCGACCTGTCCGCCGCGCAGGCGGACGACATCGCCGGGCACGCCGATGACGCGCTTGATGAAGTCGGTGCGGTTGTCGCGGGGGCTCTTGAAGACGATCACGTCGCCGCGGCGGGGTGCGCGATCGAACAGCCGCCCGTCGAACAGCGGCAGGCCGAGCGGCAGGCTGAAACGACCGTAGCCGTACGGCCATTTCGCGACGAACAGCTGGTCGCCGACCATCAGCGTCGGCAGCATCGATTCGGAGGGAATGTTGAAGGGCTCGTAGACGAAGCTGCGCAGCCCCAGCGCGAGCAGCACGGCGGCGAAGACGATGCGCGCGCCGGCCTTCAGCTGAGCGAACTGCGCATCGGCGCGCGCGCGGTGCGCCTCGCGGGCGGGATCGATCGGAAGCGCAGTCATGGCCAGGTCGCGGCGATTGGCGCGCGCGGCGCCTTCAAGTCAAGCCGCAGAGGGACCCTAGTCGCCGCCGCCACCCCCGCCGCCGTCACCACCCCCGCCGCCGTCACCGCCACCGCCGCCGCCCCCGCCGCTGTCGCCGCCCCACGAGCCGCTCGCGCCGCCGCCGCCGAAATCGCCGCCGCTGCCGCTGAAGTTGCTTTCATAGCTGCCGGTCGAGCCGTCGGTCGGTCCCGCCGAGCCGCCGTACCAGACGCCGTCGGTGGTCGTCGCATCGTAACGGCGGCGGCGCCTGTGGCGCGTGCGCCGGAACAGGATCAGGTAGAGCGAGAGGCAGGCGCACGCGGCGAAGACCCAGACCATGTCGTCCCTCCCGAGGCAGCACGACCGATGTGAGGAGCCGCCCGGCGATTGTCGAGAGGTGCGGCGCGCTGATAGACGCAGGAAGCGCCCCGCCCGCCGCAGGAGACCCGCCGATGCCCGACACCGCCGCCGCCTGGCACCAGCTCGACGCGGCGCATGCGCGCCTGTCGGGCGCCGACCTGAAGGAGCTGGTCGCCGCACCGGGACGGCTCGATGCGCTGAGCTTCGATGTCGAGGGCCTGCACTATGATTTCGCCAAGCTGGCGGTCGACGCGGGCGCGGTCGAGGCGCTGGCGGGCCTCGCGTCGGCAGCGGGGTTCGACGCGGCGCGTGCGGCGCTGTTCGCGGGCGCGGTGGTCAACCCGAGCGAGGGGCGCGGGGCGACGCACGTCCATGCGCGCGGCAGCGGCAGCGGGCCGGCCCTCGCGCAGGCCGCTGCCGACCGGGAGGCGATGCGCACTCTCGTCGAGCGGGTGCGGGGGGACGGTACGCGGCATATCCTGCACATCGGCATCGGCGGTTCGGCGCTGGGCCCGGCGCTGCTCGTCGATGCGCTGGGGGCCGGAGGTGACGGCCCGGCGGTCGAGATCGTCGCCAACATCGACGGCGTCGCGCTGGAGCGGGCGGCGGCGCGTTGCGACCCAGCAACGACGCGGGTGGTCGTCGTGTCCAAGACCTTCACGACGCAGGAGACGATGACCAACGCGGCCTCCGCCCTCGACTGGCTGGCGCGCGGCGGTGTCGCCGAGCCTCGCGCGCAGGTCATCGCCGTGACTGCTGCGCCCGACCGTGCCCGCGCCTGGGGCGTCGCGGCGGACGCGGTGCTGCCCTTCGCGGAGAGCGTCGGTGGGCGCTATTCGCTCTGGTCGGCGGTCGGCCTGCCGCTGGCGCTGCGCTGCGGCTGGGACGTATTCGCCGCGCTGCTCGACGGCGCGCGCGCGATGGACACGCATTTCGAAGGCGTGCCGTTCGCCGCCAACGTGCCCGCGCTGGCGGGGGCGTTCGACGTCTGGGCCAGCGCCGTCGGCGGCCAGGCGACGCGCGGGGTATTCGCCTATGACGAGCGCCTGCGCCTGTTGGCGTCATTCCTGCAGCAGCTCGAGATGGAAAGTAACGGCAAGCGCGTCACCGCCACCGGCGAGCCCATGACCCGCGCGACGGGTGCGGTGACCTGGGGCGGCACCGGCACCGACGCGCAGCATGCAGTATTCCAGCTGCTCCACCAGGGGCCGACCGTCGCGCCGGTCGAGTTCGTCGCGGTGCGCGAGCCCGGGCATGCGATCGGCGGCGACCATCACGCGCAGTTGCTCGGCAACTGCCTGGCGCAGGGCGCGGCGCTGCTGCGCGGACGCACCTTCGAGGAGGCACTGGCCAAGTCGGGCGGCGACCATGCGCTGGCTGCGGCCAAGACCTTCCCCGGCAACCGGCCGTCGGCGACGATCCTCCTCGACCGCCTCGACGCCCGCACGCTGGGCGCGTTGCTCGCCTTCTACGAGCACCGCACCTTTACTGCAGCGACGCTCCTCGGCATCAATCCCTTCGATCAATGGGGCGTCGAGCTGGGCAAGGAAATGGCCAACGCGATGGGGGAGGGCGGGGCGGCCTTCGATCCGTCGACCGCGGCCCTGATGCGTCGCGCGGGGCTTTGAACCGGGGGGCTTACGGCATGAAACAGGCACAGGACGAACTTCGGGCGGCCTATCTGGGCGGTGTGCCGGGGGTCGCGGTGTCGGGCCTCGTCTGGCTGGTCGCCGGTCTGGTGTGGGACGCGCGCGGCCCCGGCACCGCCTTCATCGCGCTGTTCTTCGGCGGCATCGCAATCTTCCCGCTGTCGCTGGCGGTCGCGCGGGCGTTCGGTGCGAAGCCGGCTAGCAAGACCAACCCGCTGAACGCGCTGGGGTTCGAGACGACGGTACCGTTGTTCGCCGGGCTGTTCGTCGCCTATGCGCTGATCGGCCGGGATCCGCCGCTGGCCTTCGCGCTGTTCGCCGCGATCGTCGGCGCGCGCTATTTCGCCTTCGCGACTTTATACCGTGACCGCACCTATTGGGTGCTCGGCGGCGTGATGATGGCCGTCGGCTATGTAGCGGCGATCAAGGCGGCGCTGCTGCCGCTCAACGTCGCGATCTGCATCGGCGCGGTGGAGTTCGTTTTCGCCGCGATCCTGGCCGCACGGCACCGCGCCCGCGCCTGACCGCACCGAGGCGCAACGATTAAGTTTCGCATACAAGCAATTAAATAGTCTCGCTTTTTAGCGGATAATACTGCTCTGCGCGTTCACGATTTTTTTAATGCGGGCGGCTACAGTACGCGTGAGTGCTGGAGTAGCTTTAGTGATCGAACAGAATTCGCGTCTCACGCTGGCCGGGAACCGCCGTTCTGGTCTGCGCATCGCACGACGGATTCTTGCGTCGGCCAGTCTCTTATTTGTATTCGGCGCGGCCGGGCCGGTGTATATTTCGGTATCGTCGCAGGAACCCACGCCGACGGCATCGGCCGGCGAGTGGCCCCTGGTCGAAGCCAAGGACGTCTTCTTCCTCGAACTGCCCGAGCGTATCCTCGGCTATGCGGCAACGGCATCTGCGCCCATACCGGGAAACTACCTAGCGCTGCAGGCGAAGATCACCGCGACACTGCGCGATCCGGAAGTTCTGCAGTCGACACAGATTGCGCTGATATTCCTGCTCCTGCTGGTCGGTGTCGTCGATCATCGCCGCATCGCCGCGTTCGGCAGGGACCTGAGCCGGGCGGCCTGGGCGAAGCTGGTCTCGACGGCGCGCACCATCGTCGAGCTGGCCGAGCAGCCCGCGCCGCGGCCGAACAACCGGCTGCGCACCTTCGAGCCCCTGCTGCGCATTGCCGAGCCCGTGCCGTACAAGGCGTGGCCGACGATGGCGACGTTCGATTATGATTGCGTCGCCCCGGCGCCCCGCCCACGTCCCGCCGAGCGGCCAGCAGCAGCGCCCGGGCCGGCGCCCGAGGCGGCCGCCACGCCGACGCTCGCGCGCTATTGCTTCTATTCGCTGAACCAGTGGGGCATCGTCGACTGCCGTACCGACCACAGCTTTGCCAGCGACGCGGCAGCCTTCACCCACGCCGGGCGCATCGCCGGCACCGGCCGCACCGAAGTCTGGCGCGACGGCGTCAAGCTCGGCACGATCAGTGGCGAGGCCGCGGCCCCCGACTACCGGATGCGCGCCTACGCCTGACGATCAGTCGTCGAGCGCCGCGTAGACCATCGTGCGCACCTGTCGGCGCACCGGGTAGGTCGAGCTGGGGATCAGCTGGGTCATGAACACGCAGGCGAGGTCCTCGGCCGGGTCTACCCAGAAGAAGGTGCTCGCGGCGCCACCCCAGAAATAGTCGCCGTCACTGCCGGGCATCAGCGTGCTCGCGCTGTCGCCGGTCATCGCGAAGCCCAGGCCGAAGCCGACGCCCGCGTACGCCGCCTCGCTGAACATCGAGACCGACATCTCGGCCATGCTCTGGCCGCCGGGTAGATGGTTGGCGGTCATCAGGTCGAGCGTCTTGCGGCTGATCAGGCGCTCGCCCGATGCCGTGCGGCCGCCGTCGAGGCACATCTGCGCGAACTTCATATAGTCGCTTGCGGTCGAGACCAGCCCGCCGCCGCCCGACACGAAGCTGGGCGGTGCGAGGTAGGAGGAGGTTGCGGGATCGTCCTGCAACTCGATGCCGCCCGCCTGAGTCGGCTGATAGCACGCGGCGAAGCGGTGGCCCTGGCCCTCGCGGACGTGGAAGCCGGTATCGACCATGCCCAGCGGCGCGATGATGCGGCGGTGGAGGAAATCCTCGAACTTCTCGCCCGACACGACCTGCACCAGCCAGCCGCAGACGTCGGTCGCCACCGAGTAGTTCCATGCGTCCCCGGGCGAGAATTCGAGCGGCAGGTCGGCGAGCCCCGCGATCATATCGTCGAGCGTGCCCGCCTTCTCGATCTCGCCAATGCGCCGCGCGCGGTAGCCGGCATCGACGTTGGTTCGCAGCTGGAAGCCGTAGGTGAGCCCGCTAGTGTGGCGCAGCAGGTCGACGACCTGCATCGGGCGGGTCACGGGCCGCGTCTTGTAGCCGAGCTTGTCGGTGCCGCTCTCGAAGACCGCGAGGTTCTTCCACGCCGGGATATAGCGGTGGACGGGATCGTCGAGGGCAATGCTGCCTTCCTCGACCAGCATCATCAGCGCCATCGAGGTCAGCGGCTTGGTCATCGAATAGATGCGGAAGATCGTGTCCGCGGCCACCGGACGCCCGCGCTCCACATCCGCCATGCCGGTGACGCCCAAGTGCGCGATCTCGCCGCCGCGCGCGATCATCGTTAACGTGCCGGGGAGGCGCTTTGTCCGGACATATTTTTCATCGAGAAACGTATCGACGCGAGCCAGCCGCGCCGTAGAGAAACCGGTCACTCGCTACCCTTTACAATGTCGGCTGGTCGAAGCGCCGCGGCGCGACCTCGGCATGCAGCTTGAGGATCGCCGTGCTGCCGGTGGTCTTGCACAGCCCCGGCACGACGGCGTGGACGACGCAGGCGAGGCTCGCCACCGCAAGCTTGCGCGCCGTGCCCAGCGATGCGGCCATGTGCTCGAAATAGCCCTCACCGACGGTGCGGGGGTGCTCGATGAACAGGCGCGCGAACATCGTCGGGGCTCCTTCAGGCGGTCGCCTTCGCTATCGCGCATCGTTGCCGCGCTGCCAAGTCGGCGCTAGATGGTCCGCGCGGGCGATTAGCTCAGTTGGTAGAGCATCCCCTTTACACGGGGAGGGTCGGCGGTTCGAGCCCGTCATCGCCCACCATTTGGTCATCCGGCGTTCATCGGCGCGGCGCGATAGGCCCCGCCCCGCGACCGGCGATGGTCGCGGCTGTTTGAACAGCTTGAGGATTACCCCATGAGATTTATCGCTTTCGCAGCGCTGCTGGCGCCGCTTGCCGCCGTTCCGGCCGCAGCGCAGACCGCCGCCACGCCGAACGATCCCACCTTCACCGGCCCGCGCATCGAGGCGCACGTCGGCTATGACCGCCTGGGCACCAATGACACCACGGGCGCGGTCGAAGGCGTCACCTACGGCATCGGTGCCGGCTACGACTATGCAGTCGGCGGCGCGCTGTTGGGTGTCGAGGTCAACGCCGACCTGTCGAACACCGACGAGGTGGCCGGCAGCGGCGTCAACCGGATCGCGATCAAGGCCAAGCGCGACCTGGATGCCAGCGTCCGTGTCGGTGCCATCGTCGGCAGCCGCGCGCTGCTGTACGCCAAGGTCGGCTACGCCAATTCGCGCTTCCGCGTGTCGGCGACCGACGCCCTTGGGACGATCAGCGCCAGCGACAACCTGGAAGGCGTGCGCGCCGGCCTGGGCGTCGAGTACGCCCTCAGCGGCAACTCGTTCGCCAAGGCCGAGTATCGCTACACCAACTACGAGCAGGGTGTGGACCGCAACCAGGCGCTGGTTGGCGTCGGCTTCCGCTTCTAATCCGACCTGCCGAAACGACGAGAAGGGCCCGGTTCACGCCGGGCCCTTTTTTCGTGTTGCTGCGGCGCAACACGTAATGCGCGAGTTCGCTCTGCACGGAACCATGATCCAGATTGCCTTCCAACTGTCACAATCCCGCGCCATTGACGCGCCGGTAAGGGATCACCGGGCAGGTGATTCCCCAGTTCAGCTGCTTCACAAGGACAATCGACGATGCGAAATCTGCGCCTCGGCTGCGCGCTTGCCGCGCTCATGGCAATTCCGACCGGCGCACTCGCGCAGTCGACCGGCTCGCAGGAGCTGGAGGAAATCGTCGTCACCGCGACGAAGCGCAGCCAGGGCATCATCGCCGCCGAATCCGCGCCGAAGCAGCGCGCGACCATCGACTCGGTCTACATCGAAGCCAAGGCGCCGGGTCAGTCGATCCTGGAGACGCTGAACCTCACCCCCGGCCTGAACTTCGTCAACAACGATCCGTACGGCAACTCGGGCGGCAACCTGCGTCTGCGCGGCCTCGACGGCAACCGCATCGCGCTGCTGCAGGACGGCATTCCGCTCAACGACAGCGGCAACTACGCGATCTTCTCGAACCAGCAGCTGGATTCGGAGCTGATCGACCGCGCCGTCGTCAACGTCGGCACGACCGACATCGACAGCCCGACCGCGTCTTCGACCGGCGGTACGATCAACTACATCACCCGCCGCCCGACCAAGGAGGCCGGTGGTTTCATCCAGGGCCAGCTCGGCGAGAACAATTATCGCCGCGGCATCTTCCTGCTGAACAGCGGTGAGTTCGGGCCGTGGGCGACGACGGCGTTCGTCTCGGCGTCGTACACCAAGTACGACAAGTTCAAGGGTCCGGGCTCGCTCGAGAAGAAGCAGGTCAACGCCCGCATCTTCCAGCCGATCGGCAGCAACGGCGACTTCATCAGCATCATCGGTCACTACAACGAGAACCGGAACAACTTTTACCGCAACCTCCGCCTGACCGAATTCCAGCAGAACCGCGAGATCGACCGCGTCGATGTCTGCCCGCGTCCGGCGCCGGGTGCCGGCACGGTCCAGAACGAGGGCGGCGCAGCGTTCCAGCCTTGCGCCGGCACGACGATCGGCGTCGACAGCGGCTATTTCAACCTGTTCGTGAACCCGTCGAACACCGGCAACGTCCGTGCGCAGGGCCGCTTCACCCTGACCGACGGCCTGATCCTGACGGTCGACCCGTCGTACCAGTACACGCTCGCCAACGGCGGCGGTAACGAGGTCGTCTCGGAGCGCGACCAGCGCCTGCAGGGCACGCGCTTCAACCCGCTGACCCCGGTTGCGTCGCAGCCCGGCGTCGACCTGAACGGCGACGGCGACGTCCTCGACTCGATCCGCCTGTATCGTCCGAACAACACCAACACGAACCGCTACGGCCTGAACGCGTCGCTGATCTACAACTTCGACGACAACAACCTGATCCGCGTCGCCTACACCTATGACCGCGCCGAGCATAAGCAGGACGGCCAGTTCGGTTTCCTCGATGCCGACGGCAACCCGGAAAGCGTTTTCGGCGGTCGTAACGCGACGGACATCAAGACGCTCGACGGCACGTCGTTCCAGACCCGCGACCGCAAGTCGGTGGCGCTGCTGAACCAGGTCGCCGGCGAGTATCGCGGCGAGTTCTTCGACAATTTCCTGACCGTCAGCCTCGGCGTGCGCGCACCGTTCTTCAAGCGTGAGTTGAACCAGTTCTGCTACACCACCTCGGCTGGCTTCGCTTACTGCTCGGCTCAGCCGGTCGGCACGATCTCGGTCATCAATCCGGCCAACCCGGGCGCCGCTTACAACAATGCTCGCGGGCCGTTCGTCGGCGAAGTGAAGTACGACAAGGTGCTGCCGAACGTCGGTGTCAGCATCACGCCCGGCGCCGGTCACATGCTGTTCGCTGGCTACTCGCAGAACCTCTCGTCGCCGCGCACCGACGACCTGTACGACGTGCAGATCGTTAACGTGCAGCCCGAGACGACCACGCTGTACGAAGTCGGTTACCGCTATCAGCGCGGCCCGGTAATCGCGTCGATCGGTGCCTATCACTCGACCTTCAAGAACCGCCTGGTGCGTGCCTTCGATCAGGACCTGGGCATCAACATCACGCGCAACGTCGGCGAAGTGAAGTTCAAGGGCTTCGACGGGCAGATCGGTTTCGAGCCGATCCCGCGCGTGACGCTCTACGCCACGTACAGCTTCACCGACACCGAGGTGCAGGATGACTTGGTGCTGCGCCAGTTCCGCCCGAACGCGGCTTCGCCGTTCACCCAGACGCTGCTGCCGGTGAAGGGCAAGGAACTGGTCGAGACGCCGAAGCATCAGGCTGGTTTCCGCGTCGACTATCGCGGTGACGCGTTCTCGGCCGGCTTCGAGATCAAGCATGTAGGCGACCGCTTCTCGACCGACGTCAACGACGAGGTGGCGCCCGCCTATCAGGTCGCGAACCTGAACGCGCGCTACAAGCTCGACGGTCTGGGCCTGCCGGGCTCCTACTTCCAGGTGAACGTGTCGAACCTGTTCAACGAGAAGTACCTCGGCAACATCAGCAGCCAGACCAATCGGAACCAGTTCACGGCATCGAACGGCGACACGGTTCTCGCGTCGTTCCCGACCTACTCGGTCGGCGCGCCGCAGACCTTCCAGGCTGCGCTGCGCCTCGCCTTCTAAACGGGGGTAAACAGACACGACGCGAACGGCGGGCTTCGGCCCGCCGTTTTCGTATCAGGCGTCGACCGGAACGCCGGGCAGCAATTTGGACGTGCGGATCGTCAGCGACGTCTTGACGTGCTCGACGTTGGGCGCGGGCGTCAGCTGCGAGGTCAGGAAGCGCTGGAATTCCTGCAGGTCGTGCGCGACCACCTTGAGGATGAAGTCGATCTCGCCGTTCAGCATGTGGCACTCGCGAACCTGGGGCAGGGCGGCGACATGCTCCTCGAAAGCGCGCAGGTCGGCCTCGGCCTGGCTCTTCAGGCTGACCATCGCGAAGACGGTGATCGCATAGCCCATCGCCTCGGGGTCGAGATCGGCGTGATAGCCGCGGATCGCGCCGGCTTCCTCGAGCGCGCGGACGCGGCGCAGGCAGGGCGGCGCGGTCAGGCCGGCGCGCTCGGCGAGCTCGACGTTGGTGATCCGCCCCTCGCTCTGCAAATTGCGCAGGATGACGCGGTCGATCGAGTCGATGGCCAGACGAGACCGGTGCACTGGCGCAATTCCCAACAAGCGTAACGATATTCGACTATACGAATGTTGCGACCGAACGCAATCTTCCACCGCTGGCGAGAACGTCCTCGAAGTCCTAGATATGGGCCTCCAGGGAGACAAGAATGCCGCCGACCGACCACGCCCGCGTCCTGATCATCGGCTCGGGCCCCGCAGGCTATACCGCCGCGATCTACGCCGCCCGCGCCGCACTCACCCCCGTGCTGATCCGGGGCATCCAGCCCGGCGGCCAGCTGACGATTACTACCGATGTCGAGAACTGGCCCGGCGACGTCAGCGTGCTCGGCCCCGACCTGATGGTCCGCATGGAGGAACAGGCGGCGCACGTCGGCACGCGCCTCGTCGACGACATCGTCGTGTCGGTCGAGACCGGCGTACGACCCTTCGTCGTGATCTGCGATTCGGGCGCGCGCTGGACCGCCGACACGCTGGTCGTCGCGACCGGCGCGCAGGCGCGCTGGCTCGGCCTGCCGTCGGAGACACGCTACCGCGGTTTCGGCGTGTCGGCGTGCGCGACGTGCGACGGCTTCTTCTACCGCGGCAAGGCGGTCGCCGTCGTCGGCGGCGGCAACACCGCGGTCGAGGAAGCGCTGTTCCTGACCAATTTCGCCAGCCACGTCACGCTGATCCACCGCCGCGGCGAATTGCGCGCCGACAAGACCAACCAGGCGCGGCTGTTCGCCAACCCGAAGATCAGCGTGATCTGGAATGCCGAGGTCGCCGAGGTGACGGGCAGCGCGTCACCGCCCGGAGTAACCGGTGTCACCCTGCTCGACATGTCCACGGGACAACCGCGCGAACTCGCGGTCGACGGGCTGTTCGTCGCGATCGGCCACGTGCCGGCGACCGAGCTGTTCGCGGGCCAGCTCGACATGGACGACGAGGGCTATCTGGTTACCGCGCCCGACTCGACCGCGACCTCGGTGCCGGGCGTGTTCGCGGCCGGCGACGTCAAGGACAAGGTCTATCGCCAGGCGGTGACCGCGGCGGCGATGGGCTGCATGGCGGCGCTCGAGGCCGAGCGCTTCCTCGCGCACACGCACGAAGCGGAGCCCACCCCCGGGCCGGCTGCGCCGTCTCTCGCCCCTCCCCGCGGGGAGGGGGTGCAGTCATCGTGAACCTCGACTGGGAAAAGCTGCGCCTGTTCGACTGCGTCGCCGACGCGGGCAGCTTTACCGAGGCGGCGCGGCGCCTGCGCATGTCGCAGCCCGCGCTGAGCCGTCAGATCATGGCGCTGGAGGAAGCGGTCGGCGCCAAGCTGTTCCACCGCCACGCGCGCGGTCTCGCGATGACGCACGAGGGCGAGAAGCTCCACGCCGCGACACACACGATGTCGGAAACGCTCGAGCGCACCCGCGCCAGCATCGATTCGTCGCGCAACCGGCCGTCGGGGGAGATCCGCCTGACCACCACTGTCAGCTTCGGCTCGACCTGGCTGGCTCGGCAAATGGGCGCGTTTCTCGATCTCTACCCCGACATCACGGTCACGATGATCCTGACCGACAATGACGTCGACCTGGCGAAGCGCGAGGCCGATTGCGCGATCCGCTTCCACCCGCCGTATCAGGGCGAGCTGATCCAGAAACCGCTGGTGCCGATCCGCCACCGGCTGTGCGCGTCGCCTGCCTATCTGGCGCGGCATGGCACGCCGCTGAAGATCGCCGACCTCGATGCGCACCGGCTGCTTGCCTATGGCAGTGCCGCGCCCGAGGCCTTGAAGGGCATCAACTGGGCGCTCGAACTCGGCCACGCCGACCGCGCGCGGGTGCCCGCGCTGACGCTCAACAACAGTTTCGGCGTGCTCCAGGCGGTCGAGGCGGGGGCCGGGATCGCCGCCTTGCCCAGCTATCTCATCCGCTTCTCGGGGCAGGTGCAGGTCGTGCTGCCCGAGCTCGAAGGCGCGACCTTCCGGACATTCTTCGTCTATCCGAGCGAACTCAGGAAATCGGTGCGCGTCGGGGCGCTGCGCGATTTCCTCGTCGAGCGCATGACCCTCGATGCACTCGACCTGCCGGGATATGCCCCGGCTGCATAGCTGCACTGCAGCATAAACGTCTGCTCGGCACCTCGTAAGGCGCGCATAAGGACCGTGTTGCCGCTGTCTCAGCGGCGGACCCCCCGGCCACCGCACTCCCCCGCGGTCCCCGGGCGAGGTTCCCGGCCCTCCCTCCCCCCCTTGGCCGGGAACCTGAGGTTTACTGGGCCGGCGATCTTCGGGTTGCCGGCCCTTTTCTTTGTGGCTGTCGCAAGCTAGGCCTCGCATCGCCCGGATGGGGCTGGTAGCTCAATGGTAGAGCAGGCTGCTCATAACGGCTCGGTTGCGGGTTCGAATCCTGCCCGGCCCACCGCGGCATTGAGGAGCGGGTGTGGAATCCAAGCTGAAGAGTAATGTCGGTCAGTGGATTTGGGCCGTGCTCGGGCTCGTCGTACTGGGACTTGCGATCTGGGGCATCACCCTGATCGCTGGCCAGGTGACGATCGAGGAGATCAAGGCCGACATCGCCGCGACGCCGACGCACCTGCTGATCCTCGCGGCGCTGTCGGCGGCAGCCTCCTATGTCGTGCTGGTCTTCTACGACTGGCTGGCGCTGACCCACCTCGGCTACCGGCCGTCGTGGGGGACGATGGCGGCGGCATCGTTCGGCAGCTTCACCATGTCGCACACGCTGGGCCTGACCGTGCTGACCGGCGGCACGGTGCGCTACCGCATGTACACCCGCGTCGGGGTGCGGCCGCTCGACGTCGCGATGATCATCGCGCTGTGCGGCTGGACCTTCTGGCTGGGCATCATCGCGGTGGCCGGCGTGGGCCTGCTGCTGGCACCTGATCTGGCGGCGGCGTTCAAGGGCATCGCGCCGCAGGCCGAGCGCTGGGCGGGTGTCATCCTGGTCGCGGCGACCGTCGCCTATACCGTTCTGGCGTTCGTGTGGCGGAAGCCACTCAAGATCTGGAAGTACACCTTTTATCTGCCGAGCGGCCGCGCGACGCTGGCGCAGATCGCCGTCGGTGCGGTCGATCTCGCCTTCGCGGGTGGTGCGCTCTACCTGCTGCTGCCCGAGATCGGTACGCCGGGGCTGCTCACCGTGTTGACCATCTATGCGGTCGCGATGGTCGTCGGCGCGCTCAGCCATGCGCCGGGCGGGCTGGGGGTGTTCGAACTGGTCATCGTCGCGCTGCTGCCGCTGGTCGACAAGGCGGGCGTGCTCGCCGCGCTGGTGCTGTTCCGGGTGATCTACACCTACATTCCGTTCCTGCTCGGGCTGCTCGTCATCGGCTGGACCGAGTGGGTGGCGCTCAGGGCGCGTCGTGCCGGAGTGCCGCCAGTTGACGCAAGGCGCGTGCCTGCCAGTTCTCCGCCAGTCCTTCCATAGCGACGATCTCGCGCAGCACCTCGGCTCCCATCGCGCGCGCCGCGATGATCCCGGCAAAGCGCGCCACCGACCAGTCGGGGTTGGGCCGCTCGACGAGCGAATGCGCGTCGCCGGCGCCGATCGCGCCGCTCTCGACGACGCGGTAGTACCAGCCGCAGAAGCCGTTGCGCGTCATGGCGCGGATCAGTCGCGGCTCGTCGAACGCCAGCCCCAGCTTGAAGCACGGCAGGCGCGGCTGGGTGACCTGCAATAGCGCGCCGCCGACGCGGATCCGGTCGCCGATATGGACGGCGTCCTCGTCGATGCCCTCGACCGCCAGATTCTCGCCCATCGATCCCGCGACCAGCCGGTCGGCGAGGTGCGGAAACTCGGCTGCCCACGCCGGATAGCGCGACAGCGGATAGCCATAAACCGCCTTGTCGGGTCCGCCGTGGACGTTGAGGTCGGCCTGCGCATCGCCGGTCAGGCCCAGCGTACGCGCTATGACCGGATGGTCGACCGCGGTCTTTCGAAAGCCCGAAGGCGTGCCCTGTGGCCCCAGCGGCGCAATTTTCCCGACATGCACTGCGGTGACGAAAACCGGGCTTGCATTCACGAGTCAGTGATCCGACATTGGCGTCGGTGTTCAACTAAACGGAAGGAGGTGGTCCAGTGTCTCATTGCTCCAAGTCGGGAACTGGTTTTGCGACGCGCGGGTACGAGGTGGTCGCGCTGTAACGCCTCACTTCCGGTTCCTGACCGGCAATGGAAGGGCCGTCGTGGTGGAAGCCGCGGCGGCCCTTCGATTATGCGCCGCATGTGGCGGGCTTGCCGCAGCCGGACCGTCACGATTAGGGTTGCCGCGTCCATTTTGAGGAAGCTGCGATGATCCCTGAACTTTTCGACCTTACTGGCCAGACCGCGCTGATCACCGGCTCGTCGCGCGGCATCGGCAAGGCAATCGCCCACCGCATGGCCGAGCACGGTGCCAATGTCGTGGTCAGCAGCCGCAAGGCCGATGTCTGCGACGCCGCAGTCGCCGAGATCAACGCCGCGGTCGGCCGCGAGGCGGCGGTCGCGATCCCCGCCAACATCGCCGACCGCGAGGGGCTGCAGCGCCTCGTCGACGGCACGGTCGAGCGCTTCGGCCAGATCGACGCGCTGGTCTGCAACGCCGCGTCGAACCCCTATTTCGGACCGTCGGCCGGGATCAGCGACGAACAGTTCGGCAAGGTCCTGCAGAACAACATCATCAGCAATCACTGGCTGATCTCGATGGTCGTGCCGGCGATGCGGGCGCGCAAGGGCGGCAGCGTGACGATCATCTCGTCGGTCGCTGGACTGAAGGCGTCGACGGTGATCGGCGCATACGGCATCTCGAAGGCCGCGGACATGCAGCTCGCGCGCAACCTCGCGGCCGAATATGGGCCCGACAACGTACGCGTGAACTGCATCGCGCCGGGCCTCATCCGCACCGATTTCGCCAAGGTGCTGATCGAGACGCCCGCGATCATCGACGCTGCCCTCGGCGGCACGCCGCTCCGCCGCGTCGGCATTCCCGACGAGATCGCCGGCATGGCGGTGCTGCTCGCCAGCAAGGCGGGCGGCTTCGCGACGGGGCAGTGCTTCGTCATCGACGGCGGCGCGACGGTGGTTTGAGTTACGGCTCCACCTCGAAGCTCATCGTCACCGTTACCGACAGCGTGACCTCGCCGGGGGCGACGGGGGTGTCGGCCTCCATCTTGGCGCGCATCGCCATCATCGGCTGGGGGCGGCCTTCGTAGCCCTGCTGCTCGGTGATGCTCAGGACGCGCTTGATCTTCACGCCGGTCGCCTTGGCGTAGAGGTCGGCGCGCGCCTTAACCGTCGCGACCGCCTGCAGCCGTGCCTCGTCGAGCGCGGCGGCATCATTGTCGACGCGGAAGTTGGGGCCGTTGAGCTGGTTCGCGCCGACCGACACGAGGGTGTCGAGCAGGCGACCGACATCGGCCAGCTTGCGCAGCCGCAGCGTCACGGTGTTGCTCGCCTGGTAACCGGTCAGCACGGGCGGCTGGTTCTGGTCGTAGCGATACTGGGGCTGCAGGCTGATGCCTGCGGTCTGGATGTCGCGCTCGGCGATCCCGGCGCGGCGGATCGCGGCGACGACCGCGGTCATCTTGGTCGCATTTTCGGTCATCGCACCCTGCGCTGTCGGGGCGGTGGTCACGACGCCGCCGCTCATCTCGGCGAGGTCGGGGGTACGCAGCGAGCGGCCCTCGGCGGACAGGGTCAGCGTCGGGACCGGAGCGGTCAGCACGACCTGCGCGGCGGCGGGCAGAGCGATCAGCGGGGCGGCAAACAGAACAGGCAGTCGGAACATGGGCATCTCCTCGTTACGCCCCTGGTTGCACAGCACAGCGTGCACGCAGAATGAACAACGGCGGGAGGTTGCCCTCCCGCCGTCATCCGTTCTTCGAAAGAGCCGCGCGTGATTAGACGGTGCGGTTCTTGTTGATCAGGCGGTACAGCGCCAGCAGGATGATCGCGCCGACGATCGCCATGATGAAGCCGGCACCTTCGCCGTCGGCGTACCAGCCGAGCTGGCGACCGATGAACGACATCAGCAGTGCACCCGCGACGCCGATCAGCATCGTGACGAAAATGCCGCCCGGATCGCGGCCTGGCATGATGAACTTGGCGATGGCTCCGGCGATGAGGCCGATGATTGCAGCCCAGAGAAGACTTAGCATGTGAGAACCCTTGTTGGTCGGTGTGGCGGCTTAACCGCTATCGTCATCAAACGTTCCGGAGACGTTCGCGCGGCTTCGCAAATCGCCATATTCACGCTATACCGCGCTTGCGAGCAGTGCATTACGTGTGTAATACAGCCGCATTCAATCTGAGCGGGCGACGTAATGAACATGCAGACGCCGATTTCACCCGAGCATGCGACGCCCTACGAGCTGGGCGCGCGTGACGGGGCGTCGCCGCGGCGGTCGCGGCTGTGGCTGATCGTGGCCCTGGTGATCATCGCTGCGCTGGTCGCGACCTGGGCTTTGTTCGGCCGCGCCAAGCCGCCGGTCGCGGAGGCGCCCAAGCTGCCGCAGGTCACCGTCGTCGTGCCGGGCGCCAGTGCCGTCGCCGACGAAGTCCGCGTTACGGGGTCGATCGCGGCACGCCGCGACATGCCGGTCGGCGTACAGGGCGAGGGCGGGCTGGTGACGCGCGTGCTCGTCGATGCCGGGCAGTTCGTGCGCCGGGGGCAGGTCCTCGCCAGCATCGATCGCAGCGTGCAGGTCCAGCAGGTCGCCGCGATGGCGGCGGGTATCCGCACCGCCCGGGCCGACGCCGCGCTGGCGCAGGCCGAGCTCGACCGCGCCGCCAAGCTGGTTTCGAAGGGTTTCATCTCCAAGGCCGACATCGACCGCAAGACGGCGACGCGCGACGCCAATCTGGCGCGCGTCAGCGTCGCGCAGGCGCAGCTGGGCGAGATGCAGGCACGGGTCGCGCGCCTCGATGTCCGCGCTCCGGCGGCGGGGCTGGTGCTGGCGCGCAGCGTCGAGGCCGGCCAGGTCGTCGGCGCCGGCGGTGCCCCGCTGTTCCGCATCGCCGAGGGTGGGGTTCTCGAAATGCGTGCCCAGGTCGCCGAACAGGACATGGCGCGGCTGAAGACCGGGTTGCCCGCGTCGGTGCGCCCGGTCGGGTCGACGACCGACTATCGCGGCCGCATCTGGCTGCTCGACCCGGTCATCGACGTCGCCAGCCGCCAGGGCATCGCGCGCATCGCGCTCGCCTATTCGCCGGGCCTGCGCGTCGGCGCCTTCGCCAACGCCTCGATCGCGGCGGGTGAGACGACGCAGCCGCTATTGCCGCAGTCCGCGATCCAGGTCGACGGCGAGGGCAGCTATGTCTATGTCGTCAATGCCGACAACACCGTTGCGCGCCGCCCGATCGTCCAGGGTCGGGTCAGCGACACCGGCGTCGGCATCACGCGCGGGTTGAGCGGAAACGAGAAGGTCGTGGTCAGCGCCGGTGCCTTCCTGAAGCCCGGCGAGAAGGTGGTTCCCGTCGCAGCCGCCCGTGCCCGCTAAGGCTGGAGCTTAGACCATGCGCAACATCTCCAGCTGGGCGATCAAGAACCCGATCGTACCGATCGTTCTGTTCGTCATGCTGACGCTGGCGGGCATCGTCAGCTTCATGACGATGGACGTCAACGGCCAGCCGGAGATCGACTTTCCCGCCGCCACCGTGATCGTCGCGCAGCCCGGCGCCGCGCCAAGCGAGCTCGAGACCCAGGTCACCCAGCGTATCGAGGCCGCGGTGCGCGGCATCAACGGCGTCGACGAGATCAGCAGCTACGTCAGCGAGGGCCAGTCGCGGACCAACGTCCAGTTCGCGATCGGCACGCCGGTCGACCGCGGCGTCACCGACGTGCGCGATGCGGTCGCCAACATCCGCAGCCAGCTGCCCGACGGCATCCTTGAGCCCCAAGTCGTTCGCGTCGATTTTTCGGGCGGGCCGATCGCCTATATGTCGGTCGAAGCGGTCGACATGACGCTCGAAGAGCTCAGCTGGTACGTCGACAACACCGTCGCCAAGCGCCTGTTGTCGCTGCCCGGCATGGCCGGCGTGCGCCGTTCGGGCGGTGTCAGCCGGGAGATCCGCGTCGTCCTCGACCCCGTGCGCCTCCAGTCGTACGGACTGACGGCGAGCCAGGTCAACGCCCAGCTCCGCCAAGTCAATTTGAACGCCGCCGGCGGCCGGACCGAGATCGCGGGCTCCGAGCAGGCGGTGCGCGTGCTGGGCAATGCCAGCAATGCCTACGGCCTCGGCGAGACCCAGATCTCGACCGGCGGCGGCCGCACGATCCGCCTCTCGGACATCGCCACGGTGCGCGACAGCTACGCCGAGCAGCGCAGCATCGCCAAGATGAACGGCCGCCAGGTGCTGAGCTTCGCCGTCGAGAAGGCGAAGGGCGCGTCGGACGTCGAGGTCTATGACGCCGCGATGAAGGAGATGGCCGAGCTTGCCAAGGAGAACCCCAAGGTCAAGTTCACGCAGCTGTTCACCACGGTCGATTACACCAAGGGTCAGTACAAGGCCGCGATCGAGGCGATGGTCGAGGGCGCGGTGCTCGCGGTCATCGTCGTGTTCCTGTTCCTGCGCGACTGGCGCGCGACGCTGATCTCCGCGCTGGCGATCCCGCTGTCGGCGATCCCGGCGTTCTGGCTGATGGACCTGATGGGGTTTACCCTGAACACGCTCAGCCTGCTGGCGCTGAGCCTCGTCGCGGGCGTGCTCGTCGACGATGCGATCGTCGAGATCGAGAATATCGTGCGGCATATGCGGATGGGCAAATCGGCCTATCAAGCGTCGATGGATGCCGCCGACGAGATCGGTCTCGCGGTGTTCGCGACGACCATGGCGATCGTCGCGGTGTTCCTGCCGGTTGGGCTGATGCCCGGCATCTCCGGCCAGTTCTTCAAGAACTTCGGTTTCACCGTCGTCGTCTCGGTGCTGCTCAGCCTCGCCGTCGCGCGCCTGATCACACCGATGATCGCCGCCTTCTTCCTGAAGGCACACGGCCAGGCCGAACATGGCGAGGGCGCGTGGGTCCATCAGTACATGAAGCTGCTGCGCTGGACCCTGCGCCACCGCTGGAAGACGATGGGCATCGGCGCGCTTGCATTGGTCGCGACCGTGGTCAGCTATGCGACCCTGCCGGTCACCTTCCAGCCCAATATCGACACCGACTATAGCCAGATCAAGATCGAGATGCCGCCGGGCACGACCCTGGCGCAGACCGAGGCGGTCGCCGATCGCGTCGCCGCAATGGTCAAGGGGTCGCCGGTCGTCGAGGCGGCATTCGCCGACATCAACGTCGGCAGCGAGAGCAACCTGTTTCTGACGCTTGCCAAGAACCGGCCGACGTCGAGCGTCGAGTTCGAGCGGGCATTCGCGCCGAAGCTGCAGTCGATCCCCGACGCGCGCGTGTCCTTCCAGTCGCAGAGCGGCGGCGGGTTCGGCCGTGACATGTCGATCGTGCTTGCGGGTGACGATCCCGAGGTCCTCGCGGAGACGGCGAACCGTGCGGTGCGCGAGATGCGTGCGCTGCCCGAGTTGCGCCAGGTGCGCATCGAGGGCGACGTCCGCCGCCCCGAGATCACCATCAAGCCGAACTTCGACATCGCCGCGCAGCTCGGCGTGACGACGGCCGCCCTCAGCCAGACGATCCGCATCGCGACGCTGGGGGACATCGACCAGAACGTCGCCAAGTTCTCGCTGTCGGACCGCCAGATCCCGATCCGCGTCGCGCTCGGCGAGGAATCGCGGCGTACGCTCGACACGATCGAGAACCTGCCGGTGCCGACGGCATCCGGCGGGTCGGTGCCGCTCAAGGTCGTGGCGGACATCAGCTTCGGCGCCGGTGCGACCGAACTGCGCCGCTTCAATCAGCAGCGCCGTGTCGTCATCGGTGCCGACCTGGCGCCCGGTCTGGTCAGCGGTGACGCGCAGCCGAAGATCGACGCATTGCCGGCGCTCTCGAAGCTTCCGCAGGGTGTCGAGAAGGTCCGCTTCGGCGAGCAGAAGTGGCAAGCCGAGCTGTTCCTCAACTTCATCCTTGCGGTCGTCGCCGGCGTGCTGCTGGTGTTCGCGGTGCTGGTGCTGCTGTACAAGCGGGTGCTGCCGCCTTTCGTCAACATGGGGTCGCTGCTGCTCGCCCCGCTCGGCGGCGCCATCGCGCTTCACCTGACGGGCAACGTCATCTCGCTCCCGGTGTTCATCGGGCTGCTGATGCTGCTCGGCATCGTCGCCAAGAACTCGATCCTGCTAGTCGATTTCGCGATCGAGGAGATGGACAAGGGCACCGGTCGCTTCGAGGCGATCATGGAGGCGGGGCACAAGCGCGTGCAGCCGATCGTCATGACGACCGTCGCGATGGTCGCGGGCATGCTGCCGATCGCGCTGTCGCTGTCGGGCGACGGCAGCTGGAATTCGCCGATGGGCATCGTCGTGATCGGCGGGCTGATCGTCTCGACCGCACTGACGCTGCTTATCGTGCCCGCCAGCTTCAGCCTGGCGATCGGTGTCGAGGAATGGCTCGCGCCGCGCCTGCGCCGCTGGTTCACCAATGGCGGCGATGTCGAGCGGCCGGCGCCGCGCCCGGCACCGTTCCCGGCGGAGTGAGTTGACAGGGGTAATGGACGCCCCCGCCAAGCATTCGCTGATCGAGAGCCCGTTCGCCCTGGTCGGCGCGACGACGCCGTTCCACCGCATGCGGCTGATCGCGACGCTCCTGCTCGTCGTCATGGCGGCGGGCTGGGTGACGGTACTGCTGCTCGTGCCGCGCTACCCCGAATGGGTCGTTCAGCTCGCCTATGCGCGCGCCTTTTTCGAAGCGGCGATGATCGGTGGGCTGGCCGACTGGTTCGCGGTCACCGCACTGTTTCGCCATCCGCTCGGCCTGCCGATCCCGCACACCGCGATCATCCCATCGAACAAGGACCGCATCGGCGACAGCCTCGCGGTCTTCCTCAAGGAGAATTTCCTGACCCCCGGCGTCGTCGCGCGGCGGCTGGAGGGGTTCGACCTCGCGGGCGCGCTCGGCCGCTGGCTGACCGCGCCGCCGACGCGCGCCGACATCAAGGCCGGGCGGCTGCGGCGGGCCTTGTCCAAGCTGTTGCTGCAGTTCGCCGATGCGCTCGACGGCGAGGTCATGGCGCAGCTGATCGGCGTGACGATCACCGACCGGCTGCGCGACCGCGCGGTGGCGCCGATGCTGGGCCGGCTGCTCCGCCCGCTGATCGACGCCGGGCGGCACGAGCCCTTCGTCGAGGCGTTGCTGATCATCGCGATGGAGTCGGTCGATGCGCGGCAGGAGGAGATCCACGCCGCCGTCGCCGCGCGCGCGCCCAAGTACATGCCGGGCTTCGTCGACCGCGGCTATGCCAAGGCGTTCATCGACGCGGTGCAGGACCATCTCTACGCGATGACCGACGATGCCGCCGACCGGCAGCGCCGCGACGCCACCGCGATCGCGCAAGGGTTCCGCGAGCGGCTGGCGGCGCTGGAGGGGCAGGGCGCACTGCCGCCGCCTCCGACGGCCTTGCTCGCATTGGGTCGTGACCACCCTGACCGGCGCGCGCTCACCGACCGGCTGCGCGCCATCGCCGACGACCTGTCGGACCCCACGAGCAACGCCGCGCGCCAGGTCGAGGCGGTGAAGCTCGAGCTGATCGACTCGCCTGCCGTCGCGGCGCTGTTCGCGTCGCTTTGGGTCTCGGTCAAGTCGATGCTGAGCGACGCGGTCGCCAACCCCGGCGACACCGGCCAGGGCCGCGTCGCGAGCGCGGCGGGGCAGGTCATCCTCGACAACACGGCGCTCGCGGACGCGATCAACACGCTGGCACGGCGCGCGGCGGTCAGCGTCGTCGGCAGCTACGGTGACGCCATCGTCCGGCTGGTCAGCGACACGATCCGCGGGTGGGACGCGGCCACCGTGACCGAGAAGCTGGAGACCGCGGTCGGGCGCGACCTGCAGTATATCCGCATCAACGGCACGGTGATCGGCGGACTGGTCGGCGTTGCGATCCATGCCGCGGCGGCGGCGTTCTGAACCGGCCTAGGCGCGGCGCGCGGGGCGTGCCAGTCTGGCGGCTATGATGATCCGGATTGCCATTATCGCCAGCGCCCTGGTTGCGGGTGGCGTGAGCGCGGCGCCCGGCGACCTCGTCGACAAGGTCCCGATCGCCGGGGCACCCGCGGGCGCGCAAGCATGGCGCATCCGCTACCGCTCGCAGGACGAGGCCGGGCGCGCGATCACCGTCAGCGGCGCGATCGTCGTCCCGCGCGGACGACCGGCGCGAGAGCGCGACATCGTCGTCTGGGCGCACGGCGCGTCGGGGGTCGCGGAAAGCTGCGGCCTGTCGGACAAGCCCGGCCTGTTCGCGCAGATCGCCGGGCTCGACGCGCTGCTCGCGGCGGGCCATGTCGTCGTCGCGCCCGACTACCAGGGGCTCGGCAACCCGGGGCCGCATCCGTTCCTCGTCGGCACCGCGGGGGCGCGGTCGGTCATCGATGCGGCGCGTGCGGCGCGCGCCATGCCGCAGGCGCGGGCGTCGGCGCGCTATGCGGTGTTCGGTGAATCGCTCGGCGGCTTTTCGGCGTTGTGGACCGCAGCGGAGGCGGCGCGGGCGCCCGAACTGACGCTGGTCGGCGTGGCGGCAGCGGCTCCGCCGACCGACCTCAAGTCCAACCTTGGCGGCGGCAGCAACGCGCTCGTCCGCGCCTTCCTGACCGCCTATACCGCGAGCAGCTGGGAGCAGGTGTACGACCTGCCGCTGACCAGCGCGGTCAAGCCCCGCACTGCGACGCTGATCCGCAACCTCGCGAAGAACTGCGTCAGCCTCGACGGCTTCAAGCTGCGCACCAAGATCGGCATGGTGCGGCTGGCGGGGCAGCTCCGGAACGTCGACCTCGCCGCCAACCCGGGCTGGGGCCGCATCATGGCGCGCAACTCAGTCCCCGCTGCGCGTCTGAACGTGCCGGTGTTCGTCTACCAAGGCGGCAAGGACGAGATCGTCGCCCCCGCCGTCACCCGCGCCTTCGTCCGCCGCCTGTGCCGCACGACTGCGGTTCGCTCCGTCACCTCACCGGCGGGCGACCACGTCAGCGCGGGCAAGGCCGCCGCACCTGACGCCGTGGCCTGGATCGGCGACCGGTTCGCGGGGAAACTCCTGCCGAGCGACTGCGCGAGGCTCTGACGTCCGAGCTTCAGCGACCGGAAGGCGAAGTTTCTTTTTTCAACTGTCCTTCGAACGCCTCAGCCCAGCCGCCCCACCGCCCGCTGGATCCGCGTGCACGCCTCCTCGAGGATCGCCTCAGACGTCGCATAGCTGATCCGGAACGCCGGCGAGCCGCCGAACGCGGCGCCGTGGACCACGGCGACGCCCTCCGTGTCGAGCAAGTACGTCGCGACCGCCTCGTCGTCGGCGAGCATCGTGCCGTCGGGGGTCGTCCTGCCGATCAGGCCGGCGCAGTCGGGGTAGACGTAGAAGGCGCCTTCGGGTGTCGGGCAGCGCAGTCCGGCGGTCTGGTTGAGCATCGAGACGACCAGGTCGCGGCGCCTGGCGAAGGCGGCGTTGCGCTCGATCAGGAACGACTGGTCGCCGTTGAGCGCGGCGACGACGGCGGCCTGAGCGATCGAGCAGGGATTGGAGGTCGACTGCGACTGGATCGTCGCCATCGCCTTGATCAGCCACTTCGGCCCGCCTGCGAACCCAATCCGCCAGCCGGTCATCGCGTACGCCTTCGACGCACCGTTGACCGTCAGCGTGCGGTCGTACAGCGCGGGTTCGACCTGCGCCATCGTCGCGAACTCGAACCCGTCATAGACGATATGCTCGTACATATCGTCGGCGAGGATGTGGACGTGCGGGTGGCGGACGAGCACGTCGGCGAGCGCGCGCAGCTCGGCGCGACTGTACGCAGCGCCCGTCGGGTTCGACGGCGAGTTGAAGATCAGCCACTTGGTCGCCGGCGTGATCGCGGCGTCGAGCTGCGCGGGCGTCAGCTTGAAACCCTGGTCGATGCCGCACGGCACGATCACCGGCGTGCCGCCCGCGACCAGCACCATGTCGGGATAGCTGACCCAATAGGGCGCCGGGATGACGACCTCGTCGCCCGGATCGAGCGTCGCCATCATCGCGTTGAAGATCGTGTGCTTGCCGCCGACGTTGCAGCTGATCTGGTCGAGGCCGTAGTCGAGGCCGTTGTCGCGCGCGAACTTGGCCTGCACCGCGGCCTTCAGCGCGGGCGTGCCGTCGATCTGGGTATATTTGGTCTGGCCGTCGCGGATCGCCTTGATCGCGGCCTCCTTGACGAAGTCGGGCGTGTCGAAATCGGGTTCGCCCGCGCCGAGGCCGATGATGTCGCGGCCCGCGGCTTTCAGGGCAGCCGCCTTGTTGGTCACCGCGATGGTCGGCGAGGGCTTGATGCGACGGAGGGTCTGGCTGATCTGCATGGGGCCGCTCGTTACGCGGGTCTTGCGCATCAATCCAGTCGTGCAGCCATCAATCCGCGCAATGAATTGCCGATCTGGAAGCCGTTCGCGAGATCGGCGGGGGTGAGGCGCGCTTCGACGGCCTCGCCGCTGGCGATGAGTTCGGCGCGCATGATGCCGGGGAGAAGGCCGTCGGTGAGCGGCGGGGTCAACATCACGCCGTCGCGGCGCACGAACAGCGAGGTGAAGCTGCCCTCGGTTAGGTAGCCGTCGGGGCGGACGAACAGGACTTCGAACGCGCCCGATGCGCGGCGGGCCGCGTCGTAGAAGTCGCGGTCGCCGGTTTTGTGGCGCAGGCGCCAGTCGTCTGCGGGCACGGGGAGGGGGGTGAGGACGACGCGCACCGGCTCGGTCGGGGGCGGGGGGAGGGGGGAGATCTGGACCGCGACCGCGCCGGTGGTGGAGACGAGGAGCCTAACCCTGACATCGTCATCCCGGCGAAAGCGGGGACTCATCTCCTGCAGGTCAAGAGATGGGTCCCGGCTTACGCCGGGATGACGATAAAGAGCAGCTTCAAGCGCCGTCTCCACGGCTGCTGTATCGTAACGCACCTCCAGAAACGCCGCACTCGTCGCCAGCCGCGCCAGATGCAGTTCGCGCCGCGCGATCACGCCCCCCTCGCACCTCATCGTTTCGATCAGGTCGACCGCGCGCGGCGTGCGCGACAGGAACGCCGCCTTGGCCAGCGCTTCGGCCCATTCGGCGTCGGCGCGGCTGTCGGCGACGATGCCGCCGCCCAACCCCAGCCGCGCGCCGTCCGCCTGCATCGTCAGCGTGCGGATCGCGACATTGAAGTGCGCGTCGCCATCTGCCCGCAGTGCGCCGATGCTGCCGGTGTACGCCTCGCGCGCCTCGGCCTCGACCTCGGCGATGATCGCCATGGCGCGCAGCTTGGGCGCGCCGGTGATCGACCCGCACGGGAACAGCGCGGTCAGCACGTCGACGGCGTCGACGTCCCCGCGCGCCGTCGCGGTGACGGTCGAGGTCATCTGCAGCACGGTCGGATAGCGCTCGACCTCGAACAGCGCGGGCACGCGCACGCTGCCGGGTTCGGCGACGCGCGACAGGTCGTTGCGCAGCAGGTCGACGATCATCAGATTCTCGGCGCGGTTCTTGGGGTCCGCCGCAAGCGCCGCCGCGCCCGCCTCGTCGAGTTCTGCGGTCGGCCCGCGCGGCGCGGTGCCCTTCATCGGCCGCGTCGTCAGCGTGCGGTCCGAAAGATCGAAGAACAGCTCGGGCGACAGGCTGACCAGCCAGGCGCTGCCGGTGTGGACCAGCGCGCCGTACGGCGCCTGCTGCGCCGCGCGCAGCCGCCGGAACAGCGCCAGCGGATGCCCGCGTGTCGCGACATGCGCGGCGAAAGTCGCGTTCGCCTGATAAATGTCGCCCGCCGCGATATAGTCGGCGATGCGCGTCAGCATCGCGTCATAGGCGGCTCGGTCGATCGCCGGGGCGACCGGCCCGACGTGCGCCGGACCAACGTCGAGCAGCGCGTCGATCTGCGCGGCACCAAGGGTCTCGACCCGCTCGAACTGCCCGAACCACAGCAGTGGCGACGGAACGCCGCGCGGCGCCGGCAGCGACGCGTCAAGCGCATAGCCCGCCTCGTACGCCAGATACCCCGCGCGATCGCCGCCCAGCGCCCGCAGCGCCGACAGCGCGGGCACGACCTCGGCCAGCGCGTCGGCGCGCACCGTCGCCGCCAGCCCGTGGAACAGCGTGGCGCGGCCCGCCCGCGCGTCGTCGAGCAGCACGAAGGGTAGGGTGGGATCGAAGGCCATGGCTTGCCCGGGGCCTCTGCCACGGCTAGCCAAGACCCGCGAGAAAATTGGGGAGGATGTGACGATGCGGCGGATGATCTTGCTGGCGGCGACGATGTTGGCAGGGGCCGCGCAGGCGCAGGTGCCGACGATCCCCAAGCCCGCCGCGATCACCGCCGACGGCATCCCCGCGCTGCCCGAGAGCCTGCGCGCCGCGACGCAGCCCTATCTCGAATCGCGCACTGCCGGCGTGCTCGGCTGGAACCCGAAGACGCGCGGCCTGCTGATCGCGACGCGCTTCGGCAACGCCGCGCAGCTGCACGAGGTCGCGCGGCCCGGCGGCGCGCGCACGCAGATCAGCTTCGAGGCCGAGCCCGTGGTGCGCGCGGCCTACGCGCCGCGCAGCGGTGACACTTTGCTGGTGTCGAAGGACATCGGCGGCGGCGAGTTCTTCCAGCTGTTCACGCTTGCGAACGGCCGTCTGACGATGCTGACCGACGGCAAGAGCCGCAACGACGGCGGCACGTGGAGCCCCGACGGCAAGCTCGTCGCCTATACCAGCACGCGTCGCGACGGCACCGCGAGCGACATCTACGTCATCGACCCCCGCGACGCGAAGACCGACCGCATGGTCCTGCAGGTCAAGGAGAACGGCTGGAACGTCGAGGATATCGCGCCCGGCAATGCGAAGGCGCTGGTGTCGCGCGGCGTGTCGATCGAACAGTCGGAGCTGTTCGAGCTCGACCTCGCATCGGGCAAGCTGACGCGCCTGACGCCCGAGGGCGCGAAGGTCGCGTGGGGGTCGGCGCAATACGGCACCGACGGCACGATCTATGTCACCACCGACCTCGACAGCGACGTGCAGCGCCTCGGCAAGCTGGGCCGCGACGGCAAGTTCACCGCGCTGACCCCGCCGGGCAAATGGGATGTCGAGGGCTTCGACATCGCCGACGACGGCAGCTTCATCGCCTATGTCGTCAACGAGAACGGCGCGTCGAAGCTGCGCCTGCTCGACGTCAAGTCGGGGCGTATCCGCGAGCCCAAGCTGCCCGCCGGCGTCATCGGCGGCATCGAGATCGCGCCGTGGGGCGACATCGCCTTCAGCCTCGACAGCGCGCGCTCGCCCGCCGACGCCTGGGTGGTCGACCCGAAGACTCTTGCCGCGACGCGCTGGACGTTCAGCGAGACCGGCGGCCTCGACGCAACCAAGAACCGCGAGCCCGAGCTGGTGACGGTCAAGAGCTTCGACGGCGAGAGCGTGTCGGGCCTGCTGTACCGCCCCGACCCCGCCAAGTTCCCCGGCAAGCGCCCGCTGATCTTCAACATCCACGGCGGGCCCGAGGGGCAGACGCGCCCGACCTTCAAGGGCGCGACCAACTACCTGCTCGACGAACTCGGCATCGCGGTCTTCTACCCCAACGTCCGCGGCTCGACCGGCTACGGCAAGCGCTTCGTCGGCCTCGACAACGGGCCGTTCAAGCGCGAGGACTCGGTCAAGGACATCGGCGCCTTCCTCGACGTGCTGGAGAAGGACCCCGCCCTCGACAAGTCGCGCTTCGCCCAGACCGGCGGCAGCTACGGCGGCTACATGTGCTACGCCAACGCCATCCGCTATCCGCAGCGCTTCAAGGCGGCGCTGTGCGTCGTCGCGATCTCCAACTTCGTCACCTTCCTGGAGAACACCCAGTCGTACCGCCGCGACCTGCGCCGCGTCGAATACGGCGACGAGCGCATCCCCGAGCAGCGCGCCAAGCTGCTCGAGATCTCGCCGCTGACCCGCATCGGCGAGATCAAGGTGCCGCTGTTCATCGTCACCGGCGGCAACGACCCGCGCGTGCCCGCCAGCGAGGCCGAGCAGGTCGTCAAGGCAGTGCGCGGCAACGGCGGCACGGTCTGGCACATGCTGGCGGCCGACGAGGGCCACGGCTTCCGCAAGAAGGTCAACACCGACTACAACTTCTGGGCCACGCTGACCTTCTGGCAGACCTATCTGCTGAAGTGATGGACGCCGACGTGCTGCGTGCGCTGTTGCAGGCGTCGGCGCGGGCGCGGGAGAGCGTGACGTACAGCGAGGCGCTGGCGGCGCTCGGCCATCGCTTCACGCGGCCGAAGATGCGGGCGCTGTGCGTGCTGCTCGACGACATCGACATCGCCGAGCGCGGCGCCGGGCGCCCGCCGCTCGCGGTTCTGGTGGTCCGCCAGTCGGACCGGCTGCCGGGGCAGGGCTGGTGGCTGGGGCAGCGCGGCTATGCGGGTCTGTTCACCGGCCCCGACGCGGCGGCGTGGGTGCGGGCAAGGCAGGCGGAGGCGTTCGCCGCCTGGGCCTAGCGCAAGGTCAGCAGCATCGCGCAGCGTCCGGGTAGTCTACGCTCGGCCTCCTCGGCCAGCAGCGCAA
Organism: Glacieibacterium frigidum; assembly: GCF_007097155.1. Taxonomy (GTDB): domain Bacteria; phylum Pseudomonadota; class Alphaproteobacteria; order Sphingomonadales; family Sphingomonadaceae; genus Glacieibacterium; species Glacieibacterium frigidum. Next base: position 1,719,904 of record NZ_VJWA01000001.1, on the reverse strand, counting down.
CCAGCCGCGCATCGCTCGCTTCGACGAAGCCGAGGCGCGCGTAGAAGGGCGCATTCCAGGCGACGTCGCGGAAGGTCGTCAGTGTCACCGCGCTCAGCCCGCGGGCGCGCGCCTCTTCGACCGCGGTCGCGATCAACTGCCGTCCGATCCCCGCACCCTGACGATCCGGCAGTACCGCGATCTCGTCGATGTGAAGCGCGTCGCTGGCGACGGTCGCGGTCAGGAAGCCGACCAGCCCCCCATCGTCGGCAACCCACGCGGTCCCGGCCGCGATGGCTGCTGCGTGCTCCTCGGCATCCAGCACCCGGTCGTCCGCGATCCACTCGAGCCCAGGCACGGCAGCGAACGAGGCGCCCGCCGCCTGCTCGATCGCGGGCAGCAGTGCGGCATCCGCCGCAGTCGCCCGCCGGATCAGACCGCGCCGTCCGCGAACGTGTCGCACTGCTCGACCGACCCGCCGTTCAGGCCTTTGCGCAGCCACTCGACGCGCTGCGCCGACGAGCCATGGGTGAAGCTGTCGGGCACCACCGTGCCGCGCGACTGGCGCTGCAGCGTGTCGTCGCCGATCGCCTGCGCGGCGCGCACCGCCTCCTCGACATCGCCCGCCTCGAGCCGGCCGCTGGTCTTGGCCCAGACGCCCGCGAGGCAGTCGGCCTGCAGCTCCATGCGGACCTGCAGCGCGTTGCGCTGGCGCTCCGAGGCACGCGACTGCGCCGCCTTAACTTGGTCCGAGATGCCCAGCACAGTCTGGATGTGATGCCCGACCTCGTGCGCGATGACGTACGCTGCGGCCGCGTCGCCACCGGCGTTGAAGCGGTTCGCCAGCTCGTCGAAGAAGCCCTGGTCGAGGTACAGCTTGCGGTCGGCGGGGCAGTAGAACGGCCCCATCGCGGCGTCGGCGGTGCCGCAGCCCGACGTGCCGCGGCCCGAGAACAGCACCAGTGTCGGCTGCGGATACTGGCGGCCCAGCTGTGCCGGGAACAGCTTGTCCCAGACATCCTCGGTCGACCCGAGCACCTGGCGCACGAAGCGGTCGGTCGCGTCCGCCGTCGCGGGGCGCGCCACGTCCGCGGCCCCTTGCGTCTCCGCACCCGGAAAGCCGATCTGCGGCTGGTCGACCTGTGCGCCCGGCGCACTCGGTGCCCCGCCGCCGCCGAGGATGCTGCCCAGTCCGCCGCCGAAGGCGCTGAACGCCAGGATCGCGCCGACGATCAATATGCCGCCGCACCCCAGGCTGCGCCCGCCGAGCAGCATGCCGAGCAGGCCCGGCAGCAAACCGCCGCCACCCCCGCCGCCGAAGCCGAAGCCACCGCCGCCCGACCCGCGCTGGTCCTCGATATTGCCGCTCTCGCGCTGGTCGTCGAACCGCATGTACCCGTCCCCTCAGATGTTACGGGCGCTCAACGCGCAGGTGCCGCAAACGCCGCATCGAGCAGCTCCGCCAGCCGCACGCCGGCCTTCACCGCCTGCGCGCGCACCACCGGGGTCGCGGCGGCGATGTACGGCTCGTCGATATGCGCGCGCGGGCCAGCCATCGCCGCGGCGAAGGCGTCGGAGATCGGGGTCGCGCCCGGGGTCACGCCGGGCACGGCAGCGTCCGGAGCCGGGGTTGCGGGCGGCGTCGGCGCGGGCGGCAGCAGGCAGCGATCCGGATAGTTCTGCAGCTTGCCGTATGCGGTGTCCTTCGACGCCTGCCAGCTCTCGCGCGCCCAGGCCTCGACCGTGCCGCCGCGGTACGCCGCGCGCTCGGCCCGTGTGACGCGCGCGGTCACCATGGGCGGCTCGGTCAGCGCGCGCTCGGCCATCTCGGTGTCCCAGATGCGGTGCAGGTTCATGCGCGGCAGCGCCTTGTCGCCATAGTCGGCGCGCACGTCGTTGGCGCCGCGGTCGCCCTTGTCGCCGATGTGGACCGGCTGGTGCATGTCGCCGACGAAGTGGGTGACGAAGGCCAGCGCCTCGATGCGCTTCGCTAACGGCGCGCGGCGATCCTTGAGCACCGCCAACTGGCGCGGAATCTGCGCGGTCACGCAGTTGCCGTCGGGGCAGGCGGCGGCGAAGTCGAAGTCGCGGCAGACGCTGACGTTCTGGTAATGCCACGACGCGGCATAGGCATAGCGGTCGCCCAGCGAGCGCACGCAGTCGGGCCAGTACGCCGCATCCTCCAGCGTGCGCAGCGGGCACGACGGCGTGTCGACCGCCGCCGACTGGCGCAGCAGGGCGCGGATGGCACGCTTCGTCGCGGGCTTCGCCTCGGCAAAGGCGACCGCGCCGGTCAGGCGATGGGCATATTCTCCCCACGCCAGCGCGGGCGCGGGCAGGGCGGCGAGGAGGGCGGTGGCGAGGGCGGCGTGGGGTGCGAATCTCATGCCCGCCCTATCGCATCCCGCGCGGGGCTTGGCGACCGTGCAGGCGTCAGGCGGCGCGAGCGACGGTCAGCGTGCCCGCGGGCGTCGGCGCGATCAGGTCGGCGGCGGGCACAACCCCCGCCAGCCAGTCGGCCCAGCGGTCGCGGGGCATGATGACGATCTGCCGCCCGTGATAGGGCGCGATGTCGGGCCCGGGCTCGCAGGTCAGCATCGTCCACGCCTCCCCCCGCCCCGCCTTGCCCAGGTCGGCATCGGCGCGCCACAGCCCGGCGACGCAGAACAGCCCGGGGGCTGCGCGCGGGGTCCTTACTTTACGAACTTTACACTCAGGAGCGGTTTCCAAAATCTCGCCTTCGGGCTGTTCATTTAATGAAAACAGCCACTTGTCCTTCTTGCCTCTCCTCTTGGCAGGAGAGGGGCCGGACGCGCCAGCGTCCAGGGAGAGGGGAGGTTGGGCGTCGGTGAATTCGTAGAATCCATCGAGGGGGATCAGGCACCGCCCCCCCGTCGCGGCGTTGCCGAAGCGCCGCCCCTCCGAGCGGTAATTATACACCGGCTTGCCCCCCGGGCCGACCCAGCTCCACCGCCGCTGCACCATCTCCGCCGTCTCGCCGGCAGCGCGGACGATGACGGTCGTATCGGTGATCCGGATGCTCGGGCTCTCCCCCAGGTTGGGCAGCCCCTCGGGGAAGGTGAGCTCGATGCGGACCTGGTTGAAGTCCTCGCGCATCAGGCCGAGGGCGGTTCTGCGGGCGGCTTCGTTGCACATGGCGCGCCCTTAAGGAACGGTGATCAGTTGCAAGTCAGTTTTCGAGATTGGCGTTTTCGTTCGATGCACAATGCGATGACAGTTCGCGCAAAGCAGCATTAGGTCTGACAAATATGTGAGCGTGTTAGGGAGGATTTTTGCTAAAGGTTCGAGGTGGTGAACCTCAATATAACCTTTGCCACGAACACCATACTTTTTCTCAAAATCAAACTCACAATTCTCGCAGAACACTTTACCGTGGTCCGCTACGAAGCCCGCGATTTTTGCCTTTCGAATATTTGGATCACGATCGATCTTGAAATGGGAAACCAATCTCCGATTGGTTTCGTCCGCCGACAAAATCTGCAATTCAATGTGAGAATCTAGCGGCTTTATCGCATTGGATTCTATTATGGAACTAGGCTGATCAATGGAATTGCGGATTTCAGGATTTTTGGCAAGCCAGGCTATAAGTTCGTCAGCCACCAAGCGTAAATCTATGACTGCAACGCCGGATTGGATAATCTTCTTATAGCGCGCTACAAGCGATAGAACCTCACCTGATAAATCATTTCTTGAGATGAACTCGCCGATGCGCCGAAGTCTGCTTTCAACATCAATTGTGTTTACGTCGTGAAGTACTTGAAGTAAAAGCGGGCGGCATTTGATTTCACCAATACCGACCAACTCGCTTTGGAATTTCACCGAGCTGATCACGTAAGCACCATCCTGCAGTGGCAGGCTCAGGAGATACTTATCCTCTCTTATCGGATTTGGCAGTAGCGCTAGCGCAGCTACCAACGTGTGTACATTTAAAAGACTACGATCATTCGGATTTTCGCGCCGGAGCCGTGGCTTGCCATCCTTGATCCGACCCCGCACATCGGTAGTGACAAGCGAACCGCTTATCACGATAGGGTCAATGAGCAGGCGCCGTGCTAGCGCCACGTCCCCAGGCACATGCTCATACTCACCACGCCCACCACTCGGGCGCCAACGGATATCAAAATGGACCAATCCGCCTCCCTGCGCCCCCCACATCTTGTGCCACAACGCTTGACACACTTGGCACTGGGACGTTCATAGCTATGCTACACGGTTTCCGGCAAGGGGCGGATATCTCGATGCGGCCGCTACTGCATTCCTCCTTTTTTTCCGGGGTCGGAGGGTTTGACCTCGGGTTTGAGCGGGCGGGTATCGAGACCGTATTTCTATGTGAAAAAAAGGCTTTTTGCCGGCGCGTGCTGAACCGACATTGGCCTGACGTGCCTACCTTTGAGGATGTCCAAGATGTCGACCCCAACATCATTCCCGACTCAGAAATTTGGACAGCAGGATTCCCATGCCAGGATCTATCCCTTGCTCGAATGGGGCCGCGAGCGGGACTTAGAGGCTCTCAATCCGGTCTCTTCCACGAATTCGCCAACCTCGTTCGATGGCGCTCTCCAAGAATTGTCGTCCTCGAAAACGTCCACGGTCTTCTCACTAGCCACCGAGGACGAGACTTCGCCATCGTACTCAAGACGCTGGATGAGCTCGGGTATGGTGTGGCGTGGCGCGTGCTCAACAGCCAACACTTCGGAGTTCCCCAGTCGCGCAAGCGAGTCTATATTGTTGCCGTGCATCGAGACGGGGCCGGTGCCGGACAAATACTTTTTGAGCCCGAATGCCGCAGTGGGGATACTGCGTCGAGTGGCAAGAATGGGAAGAAATCTTCCAGCCTCTTTCAAACAATCGTTGGAGATTTTGTCGAAGGGCCTCTCGTAAAGAGCCGGGCCCACTGCATCTATGCAGAGTCGGCCCGACACACTGGGACCGATTGGAGCCGAAATTATGTTTGGTATCCTAAAGGTAGGGTTCGGCGTTTCACTCCTGTGGAAGTAGAGAGAGTTCAGGGATTTCCTGAAGGATGGACAGAGGCGCCTGTGGTTGGTCGAGAAGATGCAGATAGTTTGCGCTATCATGCCGTTGGCAATTCCGTGACGCCGCAGGTTGCCGAATGGCTTGGTCAAAGAATTAGAATGTTCTTTGCAGGGAAGGCTGTCCAATACCTTGAGGCAGCTGAATAGCTAGCCCTCACTCGAAGAGCGGCTGCCAGAGGGACCCAACCATCCCCCTCGCCCGTACTCCCCCGACCCTGCGCCACCTCCGGCGCGGGCAGTGGAGGTGCGTGCGATGACGGGCAGGGCGAGTGGTGTTCCGGGGCTGGTGCTGGCGGCGGCGGCGGGGTTTGCGGCGGGGGCGTGGGCTTCTCGGCGCGCGGGTAACCCGAAGGGGCCTGGGGGTGGGCTGGCGCATCGGGTCGATGGGAGCGACGATTCGGGGTCGCTCGCGGCGGGGATCGCGGATCAGGGGTTGATCCCGGACGATGTATCGATGGCGGATACGATGCCGGGGGGGTTGGCCGCTAAGGTCTGAAGGTTTCGCTTGGGGGTGACTTCCCACCCCCGGGGCCGGCGCTGCGCGCCGTCTCTCCGCGCCCCTCCCCGGCGGGGAGGGGGTGGCTTCGCGCCGTCTCTCCGCGCCCTTTCCCGGCGGGGAGGGGGTGGCTGAGCGGCGTCTCTCCGCGTTCCTCTCCGCAGGGGAGGGGGTTAGGCAGCCACTCGCTTGCGGGGGGCCTTCGCCGGGGCGGCGGCAACCGGCGCCGCTGCCAGCAGCGGCTTGAGGTAGCCGCCGGTGTGGCTTGCGGGTGTCGCGGCAATGTCCTCGGGGGTGCCTGTCGCCACGATCTGCCCGCCCTTGTCGCCGCCGTCGGGGCCGAGGTCGATGACCCAGTCGGCGGTCTTGATGACCTCCAGGTTGTGCTCGATGACGACGACGGTGTTGCCCTGGTCGACGAGGGCGTGGAGGACCTCGAGCAGCTTGCGGACGTCCTCGAAGTGCAGGCCGGTGGTGGGTTCGTCGAGGATGTAGAGCGTGCTGCCGGTGGCGCGGCGGCTGAGTTCCTTGGCCAGTTTGACGCGCTGCGCCTCGCCGCCCGACAGGGTGGTCGCCTGCTGGCCGATCTTGACGTAGCCGAGGCCGACCTCGAGCAGCATCGCGAGCTTGTCGCGGATCGGCGGCACCGCCTTGAAGAACTCGACGCCATCCTCGACGGTCATGTCGAGGACGTCGGCGATGCTGCGGCCCTTGAACTTCACCTCCAGCGTCTCGCGGTTGTAGCGGTGGCCGTGGCAGACGTCGCACTCGACATAGACGTCGGGGAGGAAGTGCATCTCGATCTTGATCAGCCCGTCGCCGGTGCACGCCTCGCAGCGGCCGCCCTTGACGTTGAAGCTGAAGCGGCCGGGCTTGTAGCCGCGCGCGAGGGACTCGGGCAGGCCGGCGAACCAGTCGCGGATGTTGGTGAAGGCGCCGGTGTAGGTCGCGGGGTTGGAGCGCGGGGTGCGGCCGATCGGCGACTGGTCGATGTCGATGACCTTGTCGAGATGCTGGAGCCCCGTGACCTCGTCGTGCGCGCCCGCCAGGATGCGCGCGCCGTTGAGGGTGCGCGCGGCGGAGGCGTAGAGCGTGTCGATGGTGAAAGTCGACTTGCCCGAGCCGGAGACGCCGGTGATGCAGGTAAAGGTGCCGAGCGGGATCGACGCGCTGACGTTCTGCAGGTTGTTCGAGCGCGCGCCCTTCACGGTCAGCTTCTTGCCGCTGCCCTTGCGGCGCTTGGCGGGCACGGGGACGCTGCGGCGGCCGCTCAGATAGTCGGCGGTGATGCTGCCTTCGGTGTTCAGGATGTCGTCGAGGGTGCCGCGCGCGACGACCGCGCCGCCGTGGACGCCAGCGCCCGGGCCCATATCGACGATGTAATCGGCGGTACGGATCGCGTCCTCGTCATGCTCGACGACCAGAACGGTGTTGCCGAGGTCGCGCAGGCGCTTGAGGGTTACGAGGAGGCGGTCGTTGTCGCGCTGGTGGAGCCCGATGCTGGGCTCGTCGAGGACGTAGAGGACCCCCGAAAGCCCGCTGCCGATCTGCGACGCGAGGCGGATGCGCTGGCTCTCGCCGCCCGACAGCGTGCCCGACTTGCGGTCGAGGGACAGGTATTCGAGGCCGACGTTGTTGAGGAAGCCGAGGCGCTCGACGATCTCCTTCAGGATGCGCTCGCCGATCTGGCGCTCCTTGGTCGATAGTTTCTCGGCAAGGCCGGTGGCCCAGGCATAGGCCTGGCTGACCGGGCGGCGCACGGCGTCGGCGATGGACTCGCCGGCGATCTTGACGCTCAGCGCCTCGGGCTTGAGGCGCGCGCCGAGACAGACCTCGCACGGGGCCGACGACTGGTAGCGCGACAGCTCCTCGCGCATCCACGCGCTCTCGGTGGCGCGGAAACGCTTGTCGAGGTTGGCGATGACGCCTTCGAACGGCTTCGTGACCTCGTACGACTTGCGGCCGTCCTCGAACCGCAGCGCGATCGCGCGGCTGCCGGTGCCGGTGAGGACGGCGGCCTGCTGCGCGGGGGTCAGCTCGTTCCACTTGGTCTTGAGCGTGAAGTCGTAGGCGCGCGCGACCGAGGCGAGGACCTGCATGTAATAGGGGGAGGGGGGCTGCGACTTGGCCCAGGGCATGACGGCGCCCTGCGCGATGGTCAGCGCCTCGTTGGGGACGATGAGGGCGGGGTCGAAGTAGAGTTTCTCGCCGAGGCCGTCGCACGCCGGGCAGGCGCCCTGGGGGGCGTTGAAGCTGAACAGGCGGGGCTCGATCTCGGCGATGGTGAAGCCCGAGACGGGGCAGGCGAATTTCTCGCTGAAGGTGATGCGTTCAGGCGTCGCGTCGGCGACATGCTCGCCGTCGGGGGTGAGCGGCGGGTCGGCGTATTCGACAATGGCGAGGCCGTCGGCAAGCTTGAGCGCCGCCTCGAAGCTTTCCGCCAGCCGCGCGCCGGCGTCGGGGCGGACGACGATACGGTCGACCACCACGTCGATGTCGTGCTTGTACTTCTTGTCGAGCGCCGGAGCGTCGTCGATGTCGTACAAAGTGCCGTCGATCTTGACGCGCTGGTAGCCGTCCTTCTGCAGCTGCGCGAGTTCCTTGCGGTACTCGCCCTTGCGGCCGCGGACGATGGGGGCGAGCAGCAGCAGCCGCGTACCCTCGGGGATCGCGAGGACGCGGTCGACCATCTGGCTGACCTGCTGCGCGGTGATCGGCAGGCCGGTCGCGGGCGAATAGGGCACGCCGACGCGCGCCCACAGCAGCCGCATGTAATCGTAGATCTCGGTGACCGTCGCGACGGTCGAGCGCGGGTTCTTGCTCGTCGTCTTCTGCTCGATGCTGATCGCCGGGCTCAGGCCGTCGATGTGATCGACGTCGGGCTTCGACATCAGTTCGAGGAACTGCCGCGCGTACGCCGACAGCGACTCGACGTAGCGGCGCTGCCCCTCGGCATAGATTGTGTCGAAGGCGAGGGACGACTTGCCCGACCCGCTGAGCCCCGTGATGACCACCAGGCTGTCGCGCGGCAGGTCGACATCGACGTTCTTCAGATTGTGCTCGCGCGCGCCGCGCACCTTGATGTGGGTCAGCATGAGGGGAGTTTGTTCCAGATTTGTTCGGCGCGCAAGGGAGGCGCGGCGAGTGGGTAAGATAGGGGCGCGGGGGGCTGCGGACAACCGACTGCGGGAACGTGCGACCCCGGTGGCGCGTAGGAGGCGCAACGACCAGGGGAGAATGACATGACCGATACCGACCGCCCGCTCGCCAACCCGGCCACGCCGCCGGTGCCCGAGCATCGCGACGCCATCGACGCCGAGAGCCATGCCGGGCTGAAGCGCGATCCGGCCGATGCCGACGCCAAGCTCGACGTCGAACTCGACGAGACCTTCCCGACCAGCGATCCGCCGTCGAACACCCAGCCGGGGCGCGGCATGGAGCCGGCGCCGTCGAGCGGGTACAACGAGAATGCCGAACCGCCGCCACTCGACGGCGAATAGGCTCAGCGGCAGAAATTCCAGTTCGCCAGGTCGAAGTGGAGATGGTCGCGGTGCGCGCGGTTGTAGTCGGGGCCGAGCACGGTGCCGAAGACCCGGCACGCACCGTCGTGGATGTCGCGAAGGAAGGCGGCGCGCTCGGGCGTGCCGTTCCAGTCACGCAGCACGCTGATGGGCTCGCCGCGAACGGTGCGGATCGCGGCGATGTCGATGGCGTTCGACGTCGCGTGCTGGCTCTGCCGCGCGCTGCCGGCAACGGTGCGGCAGCTATAGGTGCCATAATGGTCGATGCGCGTCAGATTGCTCGCGAGATGCTTGCGCGCCGCCGGGCGAACGACATGGCGCTGCCAGACGGTGACCGCGGCCGCCATCGGGCAGGTCAGTACCGGTCCGCGCGGCGACCATTCAGAACCGGTCAGCTTCACCGCGCCCTGCCAGCCGCAGCCCGGCGCGGTGGTGCGGTCGGGCACCGCCTCGAACTTCACGCCGTCGAGGGTGAGCAGGCGGCGGCACCACGCCGGGTCGCCCTCGAGGCTCGCCAGCTTCCACGCCGTGGCGCGCCCGAGCGGTGCAGCGAGATCGAGCGGCGTCCAGGGCAGGTCCTGCGGCCGCGTCCGCTCGAGGTAGCGCACAAGCCCCCACACGGCTAAGGCTAGCAGCGACAGGAACAGCAACGCGCGCAAATCTGGGTCTCCGGGGGTGCGCGAGGCGCGATTGTGGGGCAGTAACGGCGCAGGGGGCGTGCCGGTGCCGGGATATGAGATGGCTGCGACGAAGTTGAACCCCAAAGCAGTCGCAAAGCCCTGGGGGCGTCGCGACCTGGCGCCGTGGAGCGCGCTGCGCGGCACCGCGATCGGCGAACTGATCTACGACGGCGGAGCCGAGGCGCCGCTGCTGCTCAAGACGCTGTTCACCGCCGAGCGCCTGTCGGTGCAGGTTCACCCCGACGACGCGACGGCGCAGGCGATGGGCCTGCCGCGCGGCAAGGACGAGGCGTGGATCATTCTCGCCGCCGAACCGGGCGCGACGATCGCGCTGGGGCTGCGCACTGCCGTCAGCCGCGATGAGCTGGCGGCGGCGGCGTGCGACGGATCGATCGAGGCGCTGCTCGACTGGCGGCCGGTGCAGGCCGGCGACGTGTTCTTCTCGCCCGCCGGGACGATCCACGCGATCGGCGCGGGGCTTACCCTCGTCGAGGTGCAGCAGAACCTCGACCTGACCTACCGGCTGTTCGACTATGGGCGCGACCGCAGCCTGCATGTCGGCGACGGGGTTGCGGCGGCGCAGCCCGGGCCCTGGCACTGGCAGCACGTCTCCCGCTCGCTCGGCGAGGGCCGGCGGTCGCTGGTCGAGGGGCCGAGCTTCGTCATCGAGCGCGTCGCGACGAATGGCCGGGCGACGCTCAACCCGCCCGCGGGACGCGCGACCTGGCTGGCGATCATCGGCGGCGCGGGCCGCATCGACGGCGCCCCGTGCCGCGCGGGTGAGGTCTGGCTGGCCGAGACCGGTACCGATATCGAGTTCGATGGCGACGGCGACGTGCTGCTCGCCTATCCGGGGGCGGGTATCGCGCCGGGGCTATGGGCGGCGGCAAGGAGACAGGCGGCATGAGAATTCTGGTGGCGGCGCTGTTGGCCGCCGCTCCGGTCGCGGCGCAGACGCCGGCGACCATCGTCATCCACGCGGGCCAGCTGCTCGACCAGCCCGGCAAGGCGGCGCGCGGGGCTTCGACGATCACGGTCAGCGGTGGCCGCATCGTCTCGGTCGCCGACGGCTTCACGCCACCGCCGGCAGGGGCAAGCGTCATCGACCTGCGCGACCGCTTCGTGCTGCCGGGCCTGATCGATGCGCACGTCCATCTCGATTCCGATGCCGGCGGCGTCGCGGCGCTGGTCGAGGGCGTGTCGGACTCGCCCGGTACCAAGGCGTTCCGGGCGCAGGTCAACGGGATGAAGACGTTGCGGGCCGGCTTTACCACCGTGCGTAACCTGGGCGACGACAGCGGCGCGGTGCTGGCGCTGCGCGATGCCGTCGCTGCAAGCTGGGTGAAGGGGCCGCGCATCCTCGACGCGGGCCGCTCGATCTCGACCACCTCGGGCCATATGGACGCGACGTTGGGCGTCGCTGAGGACCTGCACGCGTCGATCGGACAGGAGAATATCTGCGACGGCGTCGATGCGTGCCGGAGGGCGGTGCGCCTGCAGATCCGGCGCGGCGTCGACGTCATCAAGATCGCCACGACCGGTGGCGTCAACAGCCGCATCGGCGTCGGGCTGGGTCGGCAGATCTTCGACGACGAGGTCAAGGCGCTGGTCGATACCGCGCACCTCTACGGCAAGAAGATGGCGGTGCACGCGCACGGCGCCGACGGGGTCAACGCGGCGCTGGCAGCAGGGGCAGATTCGATCGAGCACGGCACACTGATGGACCCGGACAGCCTGAAGCTCTTCAAGGCGGGCGGGGCATGGTACGTGCCGACGCTGTCGACGGTGAACGGCTATCTGGAGCGTCTTGCCGCCGACCCCAATGCCTATCCGCCCGCGGTGCTGGCGAAGGTCAAGTATCGCATCTCGATCACCGGCCAAGCGCTTGAAAAGGCGGTGCCGGCAGGGGTGAAGATCGCTTTCGGCACCGACGCCGGCGTGTCGAAGCACGGCCGCAACGCCGACGAGTTCGAATTGATGGTCAAGCACGGCATGACACCTGCCACCGCGATCGTCGCGGCGACGACAGGCGCCGCCGAACTGCTCGGCATCAAGGATCAGGTCGGCCGCATCGCGCCGGGGATGGCCGCCGACATCGTCGCGGTCGCGGGCGACCCGTTGCGCGACGTGACGGTCCTCAAGTCCATCGCCTTCGTGATGAAGGGCGGCGAGGTCATCAAGCCGTGAGCTGGGAGGCGGCGAAGGCCTGGTTCCTCGGCCTCGGCGCGCAATACGGCGTCGACCCGCTGATCTTCGGCGCGATCTACGTCGGGGCGATCCCATTCTTCCTGCTATTCAGCGCGTGGACGGTGCGGCGCCTGCGCGCGGGGCGACCGGCGACGCTGCCGATCATCGGCACCGGCATCAGCTTCGTCGCGGCGTATCTCTATCTCGCCATCGCCGGGCGCGGCATTCCGTGGTGGGTATGGGCGGTCCTCGCGGCGTTCATCGCGGCGGGTGCGTACAGCGCGGTGCGGGATTTGCGGAAGAAGGCGGCGGTGCAGGACGAGCCCTTGCGCTAGGTGGCACGGCCCCTAGTCTGCGAACGGGGCATGGGGGACTGCGAGTGACCGTCGAGACGACCGCGCAGCCGCGCGCGCTGCGCACCATCGTCGCGACCGAAGCCTTCGACCGCTTCTCCTTCTACGGCATGATCACGCTGCTGCCGTTGTACCTCAACGCCGAACTGCTGCGGCCCGGGACGATCGAGACCGTGCTTGGTCTTGGCGGGCTGCAGCGACTGTTGTTCGGCAGCGGAACGCCGTCAATCATCGCGCTCGGCTCAGCGATCTACGGCCTGTATGCAGGCACCGTGTCGATCATGCCGCTGCTCGGCGGGGTGATCGGCGACCGGCTGATCGGGGCCCGCCGTGCCGTGCTGTCCGGCTGCCTGATCATGGCGGCGGGGCATGCGCTGATGACCCAGCCGGCGTATTTCCTTGTCGCACTGGTTCTGCTTGTGACGGGGTCGGGAATGGTCCGCGCCAACATGGCGGCGCAGGTCGCGAGCCTGTACGGACCCGACGATCCGCGGCGCAAGGGCGGTTTCGGCATCTATCTGATCGGCCTCAACGTCGGCGCGATGGCGGCGCCGCTGATCGCGGGCACGCTGGGGGAGAAGATCGGCTTCGACTGGGGCTTCGGCGCGGCGGCGATCGCGATGCTGGTGGCAATCGGGGTCTATGTCGTGGGCTGGCGGCATCTGCCCGTCGATGCCCTGCGAAGGAGCGGCGGGGCGATGCGCGCCAAGCTATCGCGCCGCGATGGCCAAGTGATCGGCGCGCTCGTGCTGATGCTGCTGCCGCTGATCCTGATGACGGCGGCGTACAACCAGGCGTTCAACATCCTGCTCGTCTGGGCCGAGGCCAAGGTTGACCGGTCGGTCTTCGGGCTGACGATGCCGGTGACGTGGTTCGTGTCGATCGACGGCGCGCTGACGATTATCGCAGTCGCGGTGCTGACCCGCATCTGGGCGCGGCAGGCGCGGGCGGGCCGCGACTGGAGCGACTGGCGCTGGATCGCACTTGGCGGAACGATCCAGGTCGCCGCTCTGCTGGCGCTGGCCTGGGGCACTTGGGTTGCGGGCGCCGGGCAGGTCTCGATCTGGCCGGTGCTGCTATTCTTCTTGCTGTCCGATATCGCTACCCCAATGAGTTACACGGTGATCCAGTCGACCTTCGCGCGCGCCGCGCCGCTCGCCATCGTCGCGGTAATGATGGCGGTGTTCGCGCTTTACGACGCGGCGTCGCAGTTCGCGGTTGGCGCGCTCGGCGGGCTGTACGACCGGTTGACGACGGTCGATTTCTGGCTTGTCCATGCCGGTGTCGCGGGTCTGTCGCTGGTTGCCGTTGCGGTGCTGCGTCCGCTGATCGGGCCGCTGCTCAGCCCCGCTGCGAGCGCTCCAGACGTTCCTCGGTGACCGGATAGTCGCAACCCTCTGGGATCGTCAGCCATTGCGCGCCGTCGCGCTCGACGATGCGCGGTTCGATGCGCGTCGGCGGGCGGTCGAGCGTGGCGAGGAGCGCGACGACACTGTCGTATTGCGCGAGGCGTTCGAGGTTGCGGCGCGTCGGGAAGATCAATGTGTGGCCGGTGTCGGCACAGGCCGCTGCAGCAGTGGTCCAGTGCGCGGCGACCGCCTCGGTGCCGTCGATCAGCGCCTCGGTGCCGGCCGGCACGACCGCGATGTAGAATAATGTGTCGAAGCGGCGGTGCAGCCCGGCAGGCGGCACCCAGTGCGCGAACGGGGTCAGGCGCGCGGCGTCGGCGCGGTGTCGGCAAGCGCGCAGGAAGGCGGCATAGGTGCCCGCCTCGTCGCTACTGTCGGCAAAGCGGGCGCGCCACTCGGCGACGGTCGCGGCGTCGAGCGCCGGGCCTGCCGACAACAGGATGCCGACCTCCTCGAACGCCTCGCGCGCGGCAGCGATGCGCGCGGCGGCGTCGGTGTCGGCGAGTGCCTCGAAGCCGCAAGCGAGTTCGGGGTCGCGTGCGATCCCCAGGTCGCCGTCGTCGACCTTGCCGCCCGGAAAGACCATCGCGCCGCCGGCGAACCCCAGCTTGCCGTGGCGCTCGGTGAGCAGCAGCTCGGGGGTGCCCGCGCCTTCGCGCAGGATGACGACGGTGGCGGCGGGGGAGGCTTCGGACATGGGGGTTGGGTAGCGCGTCGCCTGCCCGTCGTCATCCCGTCCCTGCCGACCGCAGACAAGAGAATTGCTCACACGAAGGCACGAAGGCACGAAGAAGGAAGAGAGGGCGGCCGACCTCGACCAGTTTCTACCTTCTTCCCCTTCTTCTTCGTGCCTTCGTGCCTTCGTGTGAGATTCTAGGTCCCGCTCTCGGGGCGAAGGCAGGACACAGGGTTTCACGCGAAGGCGCGAAGAAGGAAGGCCACCGAAGCGACTTATCCCCCGCAAACCACGCCCCCCGCCTTGTGCCCGTGCGAGTCCCGCCGCCATATTCGTAGCCATGCCCCATGCCTCGTTCGTCCATCTCCGCGTCCAGTCGGCCTATTCGATGCTGGAGAGCGCCGCGCAGCCCGCCGCGATCGCCAAGGCGTGCCGCGCGGGCGGCTTTCCGGCCGTCGCGCTCGCCGACCGCAACGCGATGTTCGGCGCGATGGAATTCTCCGACTATTGCGCCGAGGCCGGCGTTCAGCCGATCGTCGGCGCGCTGGTCGGGGTCGAGCGGCCCGGCGCGCGGACGGTGCTGCAGAAGCCCGTCGTCGACTGGCTGGTGCTGCTCGCGCAGGACGAGCCGGGCTACGCCAACCTGATCGCGCTGGTCAGTGCCGCGCACCTCGGCGGGCGGGACGATGTCGCGCTGACGCTGGCCGATATAGCGGAACGCAGCGACGGCCTGCTGTGCCTGACTGGCGGTGCGGAGGGGGCGCTCGCCCGGCTGCTCGCCGACGGGCAGGATGCGGACGCCTATGCCGACGCGCTCGTCGCCGCCTTCCCGGGGCGGCTGTACGTCGAGATCAGCCGTACGAACGACCCCATCGAGGCAAAGTCGGAGGGCGCGCTGCTGGCGCTCGCGGCGGCGCGCGACCTGCCGCTCGTCGCGACCAACCCGGTGCGCTACCTGACCCCCGACATGCATGCCGCGCACGACGCTTTGCTGTGCATCGCCGATTCGACCTATGTCGATGCCGAGGACCGCCGCCGCTCGAACCCCGATCACTGGCTGAAGCCCGCCGCCGAGATGGCGCTGCGCTTCGCCGACCTGCCCGAGGCAGTCGCCAACACCCTCGTCGTCGCGCGCCGCTGCGCGGTGGCGGCGCCGGCGCGCAAGCCCATTCTGCCGAGCCTCGCGGCGGGCGACCCCGAGGCCGAAAAGGCCGCGCTCACCGCCGATGCACAGGCCGGTCTCGCCGCGCGCCTCGATGCGGCGGGCATCGCCGACCGCGCGCCCTACGAGGCGCGGCTGGCGTTCGAGACGCAAGTCATCGCCGACATGGGGTTCAGCGCCTACTTCCTGATCGTTGCCGACTTCATCAAATGGGCGAAGGCGCAGGGCATCCCCGTCGGGCCGGGGCGCGGGTCGGGTGCCGGCTCGGTCGTCGCCTGGGCGTTGACCATCACCGACCTCGACCCGATCCTCCACGGGCTGCTGTTCGAGCGCTTCCTCAACCCCGACCGCGTGTCGATGCCCGACTTCGACATCGACTTCTGCGAAACCCGCCGCGACGAGGTCATCCAGTACGTCCAGGCGCGCTACGGCCGCGACCGGGTGGCGCAGATCATCACCTTCGGGCGGCTGAAGGCGCGCGCCGTGCTGAAGGACGTCGGCCGCGTGCTGCAGATGCCGTACGGCCAGATCGACAGATTAGCGAAGCAGGTGCCCAACCTGCCGACCGACCCGTGGACGCTGGCGCGCACGCTCGGCATCGGCACCGACAAGGACGGCCGCAAGTACGAGGGCGTCGGCGAGATCATCGCCGAGCGCCGCCGCGACGCGAAGGTCGAACGCCTGTTCGATATCGCCCTCCAGCTCGAGGGGCTGCAGCGCCACGCCTCGACCCACGCCGCGGGCGTGGTGATCGGCGACCGGCCGCTGGCGGAGCTGGTGCCGCTGTACCGCGACCCGCGTTCCGACATGCCGATCACCCAGTTCGACATGAAGTACGTCGAGAAGGCGGGGCTGGTGAAGTTCGACTTCCTCGGCCTCAAGACACTGTCGGTTCTTGATCGAGCGACCAAGATGCTCGCCGAGCGTGGCGTGATCGTCGACTGGCCCGCGCTGCCGCTCGACGACCCCGCTGTCTATGCGTTGCTCGCGCGTGCCGACACGGTCGGGGTGTTCCAGTTCGAATCCGAAGGTATGCGCCGCGCGCTGACGCAGGTGAAGCCCGATTGTTTCGCCGACATCGTCGCGCTCGGCGCACTGTTCCGCCCGGGGCCGATGGACAACATCCCCAGCTTCGCGGCGCGCAAGCACAAGCGCGAGGCGGTTGCGCTCCTCCACCCGCTGATGGGCCCGGTGCTCGAGGAGACCTACGGCATCATCGTCTACCAGGAGCAGGTGATGCAGATCGCCCGCACGCTGGCGGGCTACAGCCTCGGCGAGGCCGACCTGCTGCGCCGCGCGATGGGCAAGAAGATCCTCGCCGAGATGAACGCGCAGAAGGCGCGCTTTGCGGAAGGAGCCGCGGCGAACGGCATCAAGGAGGAGACCGCAAAGGCGATCTTCGACCTTGTCCTCAAGTTCGCCAACTACGGTTTCAACAAGTCGCACGCCGCCGCCTATGCCGTGGTCAGCTACCAGACCGCGTGGCTCAAGGCGCACCACCCGTGCGAGTTCTTCGCCGCGTCGATGGCGTACGATCGCACCAACACCGACCGGCTCGCGGCATTCGTCGACGATGCGCGGCGCTCGGGCGTCACCGTGCTGCCGCCGTGCATCAACGCCAGCGACGCCGACTTCGCGGTGGAGGGGCAGGGCGTCCGCTATGCGCTCGCAGGGCTCAAGGGCGTCGGCGAGAAGGCGATGCAGGGCGTCGTCGCGTCGCGCGGCACGAAACCCTTCACCGGCCTCGCCGATTTCGCGCACCGCATCGATCCGAAGCTGCTCAACAAGCGCCAGGTCGAGAGCCTGATCGCCGCGGGCGCCTTCGACACCCACGCCCCCAACCGCGCCGGGGTGCACATGCTGGCGGAGGCGATCCTCGGCACCGCGCAGGCGGCGCAGGCGGCGCGCGAGAGTGCGCAGGTCGCGCTGTTCGGCGACGCCCCCGAACGCTCGACCGCGATGCTCGTGCCGCCGGCCGCGCGCTGGAGCCTCGCCGAGACGATGGCCAAGGAAAAGGAGGCGTTCGGCTTCTACTTCTCGGGCCACCCCGCCGACGCCTTCGCGCACGTCCTCGAGGCCAATGGCGCGCGCACCTGGACGCAGTGCGAGGGGATGCAGGCGCCGAAGGAGGGCGGCCGCCACCCCGTCGTCATGGCCGGCCTGATCGAGGAAGCGCGCTGGCGCACCCCGCAGAAGGAGGGGGGTAACCGCTACCTGCTGCTCACCATGAGCGACGCCAGCGGGCAGTACGTCGCGAGCTGTTTCGACGAGGAAGCGCAGACCCTGATCGAAGCCGCCGTCGCCGCCGGCGACCCCGTCCTACTCCAGGCCGAACTCCAGTGGCGCGCCGGCGAAGACACCCCCCGCGTCACCATCCGCGGCCTGACCCCGCTCGCCGAACTAGCGAAGCGGACAAGGTGCCGGATGACGATCGACCTCGACGCCGGCGTGGCGCCTGCACTCGCGGCGGCGCTCGCTGCGGCGAAGGGAGGACGAGGGGAGGTGTGTGCGCGCATCGCCCTGCCCGGCGGGCGGGTGGCGAACCTGACGTTGGGGAGCGACTATGCGATCGACAGCGATCTCAAGGGGCGGGTGGAGCGGTTGCGTGGTGTGGCGGGGGTGGCGTTGGGGGCGGCTTAGTTAGCTGCAGGCAACTCGGTCGCACAGGCAGAAAGGAGGAGGCGATCCATCTCCTTGTCAATTATCTCAAGTGACTTGAGTATACCGAGCAATACTGAATACTCACCCTTTGGGTCTATGCCCTTTTGCACATGTAACTTGCCACTCGTGTGAGCAACCGTACCGCGCGCTTCACCAAAAGTACTCATAGCTTGAAGAAAAATACCGTCGCACTTTGTCATATCAAAGCCAATGGGAACTAGCATCTGCATAATATTTTTTTCTTTGATCCCGTGATTTTCCTTTCTAACGCGCCGCTGATAATCGGCGACACAACGCGAAAATCGATCATGAATCTCAACTCTTGACAGCCAGTCCTTGGTCTTATTTTGATCTTCCGTATGGAGCGTTTCTGGTGGTCGGTCGAGCGTGCGCCCGCTAAATCCTATCATATGAAACGCTGTTGTTGAAACGTACCTCATCTTCTCCCAAGACTTAAGAGCCGTAGATGATATCTCCAAAACACGATCTTCCATGTATGCCTCAACCTCGGCATGGCAAAGAACGCGGAAAGACATTGCCCGTGTTGAGACGCGCATCGCATCTTTGTAGAGGCCAGTTGGATCAAACTTAGCAGGCAAGAGAAGCTTTCTTAGCTCCCCAATTCTGACCGACAATTCATCAAAACGGGCCGACACGTTAGCGAAATCCGGCGAAATTTATCCTTACAGACCCATCTTGGTTAGTCGTCACAGTCGGAACGTTGAATTCGATGCCTAGCGCCGCTCGTAGAGCGGTTCCCCAAATCGCCAGTCGATCGTAGGTATGCGGTATACCTGCGGTGTCGCTCTCAACTGATTCTAGAAATGCCTGATTTGATAAACATTGATTATAGGTTTCTAAAACAGTTTCTCTATTACTTAGCATAGCTTCTCGAATGATTTGATCAGTTGCATAAAATATCAAGACGTCGAATATTGCTCTATTAAAGGACTTCGATCCTATCTTGCGTGCAAGCAAATTGTCCCCAAATACCTCAAATAGTATGTCAAGCCCAGCGTCAAAATCGCCAAGGTTCCTGTAAACGGAGTTTTGATCTCTGTTCCAGTGCTCGTTCAGTGAAGCACAGCAATTATCTAGGAATTCTTTCATTCGGCCACCATACTCAGCCAAGAAACGTCTGAATGAGAGATACCGCACTAAAAGTTCGACGTCCCGCATTCTTGGATCCGGGTTTGTCCGCGAAAGAAGTCTCTGGACCGACTTCATATCCATTGCTATATCGTCAATAAAGTCGGAAAATGGTCCCGGAACCATAGCCTGCCGCAGCTCTTGCGGAGACAGCTTAACGCTTCCGGTATTTAGTCTCAAAAAGACTAGATGAAGAAATGCGGTGTTAGGCCAGTTGCGAATGACTACGGTCCGAATTGTATTATTAAAGAATATGTTTAAGTCATCGCGGCGTGCTGGATCTTTCTGTAATTGCGAAAAACGCTTCCGGGAGAGGTCGGTGCGAGCCTCCATGCCACTTAATCCGAATCCATTTTTATCTCCTTCGGATTGACCCGTAAATTGTAGAAGAGCTAAAAGTCGTTGCTTTCCGTCAAGAACGATAAATTGCCCACGTTGGCCCTTCTTTTCAGCGAGCACTATCTGCGGGATCGGTAGGCCGATGATTATCGACTCAATGAAGCGGCTTTTGCCTTTGAGGGTCCACGCATCCCGGCGCTGAAAGCGTGGATTGAGGTCGATATTCTTGCTCTTCAGCTGAGAAATAACAGTCTCAACCGTCCAATCTGATGAATAGAGAACCGCATCGGAGAAGGCTTCAGTCTCGCTTTCCTGAAGCGCAGTGTCATCCTCATCGACAAATTCCAATTCAATCTCAGCCATGAAGATACCCAATTCTTTCACGAGACGGTCAGTCGATACCCGTGATCCGACTGTGAAGCGCTTCCGTAATGTTACTTTAGCTGACACTTTGAGCTAAGCAACGTGGTGAATGAGCGGCCCGACATCACCCCCCCTCCGGCGTGAACACCGACCACCCCATTGCCCCCGCCAGCCGCTCCAGCGCCAGCGTCGCCAGCACCGAGTTGCCCTGCGCCCCCAGCCCCGGCGACCAGACCGCGACGCTCGCCCGCCCTGGCACCACCGCGACGATGCCGCCGCCGACGCCGCTCTTGGCCGGCAGCCCGACGCGGAAGGCGAAGTCGCCGCTGGCGTCGTAGTGGCCGCAGGTCAGCATGAGCGCCGCGATGCGGCGGGCGCGTTCGGGGGTGACGATGGCCGTGCCGTCGGCCTCGCCGCCTGCGCTGAGGAAGCGGGTGGCGCGGGCGAGCTGGCGGCAGGACATGGCGATCGCGCACTGGTGGAAATAGGTTTGCAGCACCTCGTCGACAGGGCGGCGGAGGTTGCCGAAGCTCTTCATGTAATTGGCGAGCGCGGCGTTGCGGAAGCCTGTCGCGGCCTCCGAGTACGCCACGCGCGGGTCGATCTGGATAGTCTCGTCGGGGTTGCCCCTGGTGCCGGCAAGCTCGCGCAGGAAGCGCAGGATGGCGCCGATCGCGCCGCGGTCATCGTCGTGCGCCTCGGCGATGACGTCGGCGACGATGAGGGCGCCGGCGTTGATGAACGGGTTACGGGGAATGCCGCGTTCGGCCTCGAGCTGGACGATCGAGTTGAACGCGCTACCCGACGGCTCGCGCCCGACACGCGTCCAGAGCGCGTCGCCCTGGATGTCGAGCGCCAGTTTCAGCGTGAACAGCTTCGAGACGCTCTGGATCGAGAAGGGCTCGTCGGCGTCGCCGGCGATGTGCTCGGCGCCGTCGGCGGTGCACACCGCGATGCCGAACTTGCCCAGCGGCACGCCCGCAAGCTCGGGGATATAGTCGGCGACCTTGCCGCGGTCGGTGACGCTCGCCATGTCGGCGGCGATGGTGGCGATGGTGGCGGCGAGGTCGGGCATCCGCCTCTTGTGCGTCATTCCGGCGAAGGCCGGAACCCGTCGCGGCCGGCGCCGATATCCCGCCTGCGGCACCGTGGGTCTCGGCGCTCGCCGGAATGACAGGGTAAGGGGAACCCGTCGCTTCGGAATCGTTTCACACAGGCACACCCCAAGGAGCCCCGCATGTACCGCCTGCTTACCCTCGCCCTCCTCGCCGCGCCGGCGTGCGCCGCGCCCGTGCCGACCGGCCCCGCCAACGTTCCCGAATTCAAGCCGGCCTTCGCCGGGCAGACGCGCGCCGAGGCGGTGAAGACCAGGGCACCGCTGGCGGTCACCGAGATCGCGGCCGGGTTCAACAAGCCTTGGGCGCTGACCTTCCTGCCCGACGGCCGCATGCTGGTCACCGAGAAGGCGGCGGGCAGCATCCGCATCGTGGCCCGCGACGGCGCCAAGTCGCCGCCGCTGACGGGCACGCCCAAGACCGACGCGCGCGGGCAGGGCGGCATGTTCGACGTCACGCTGGCGCCCGACTTCGCGAAGTCGGGAACGATCTTCTGGAGCTATGCCGAGCCGCGCGAGGGCGGCACCGGGCTGGCGGTTGCGCGCGGCAAGCTGGTGCAGGGGGCGGCACCCCGCGTCGAGGACGTGAAGGTGGTGTTCCGCATGCTGCCGACGCTCGACTCGACGATGCATTACGGCGGGCGGATCCGCTTCGCGCCCGACGGGAAGCTGTTCATCACGACCGGCGAGCGGTCGATCCTGCCCGGTCGCGTCCAGGCGCAGGACCTCGGCAGCCATTTCGGCAAGGTCATCCGGATCAATGCCGACGGGTCGGTGCCGAAGGACAATCCCTTCGTCGGGAAGGCCGGCGCGCGGCCGGAGATCTGGTCGTCGGGGCACCGCAACATCCAGTCGGCGGCGCTCGATGCCAAGGGCCGGCTGTGGGAAGTCGAGATGGGGCCTCAGGGGGGCGACGAGCTCAACTTGGTGGTCAAGGCCAAGGATTACGGCTGGCCGACGATCGGCTACGGCGAGGAATATTCGGGCAAGCCCGTCGGCAAGGGCATCACCGCTGCGCCCGGGCTCGAGCAGCCGGTCTATTACTGGGATCCGGTGATCGCGCCGTCGGGCATGGCGATTCACAGCGGCAAGGGCGTGCCCGAGTGGCAGGGAAATGTCTTCATCGGCGGGCTGAAGACCAAGGACGTTGTGCGGTTGGTGCTGCGCGGCGACAAGGTGGTCGGCGAGGAGCGGCTGGTGGGCGAGCGCGGCGAGCGCATCCGCGAGGTCCGCGAGGGGCCCGACGGCGCGCTGTACCTGCTGACCGACGCCACCGACGGCAAGCTGCTGCGCGTCGGCACGCGGTAGCGCGTCGGCTCGTGGCCGACTTCCTGTTTGCGTGCGCGATCCAAACGCGCAACGAACTTGGGGATGTGTCGGTCGTGTAGAGGGAGCAAGGATGACCAGCGGCTCGTGCCTCGACGGCACGAGCCGTGCCGAGGGAGTCTGGTTCGTCGCTTCTCTTTGGCTGGCTCGTCGTGGTGACCGGTCCGATCTTCATCGTCGGCGCGTCGCGCAGTGGGACCGAGCTCGCGCGGTCGGTGCTCATCCGCCATCCCGACATCCACATCGGGGTTGAGACGCACTGGTTCGACGATCTGCGGCCACGCCTTCGTGATCCGCGCGCGGTGCCGGATGCGGCCGAGACGGAGCGCATCCTCGCCTATCTGCTGGCGCTGCGGCACGGCTATGGCATGCGGGTCGGCGATGCGACGCCCGAGGAGGCGGCGGCGCTGCGTGCGCGGTGGCAGGTGAAGGGCCCGACCGCCGACGATGGCTTCGCCGCGCATGGGCTGCTCCAGGCCGAGCGTGCCGGCAAGCGGATCTGGGGGGAGAAGACGCCGCGGCACCTGTTCCGCGTCGACGACATGCTGTCGGCATTTTCAGACGCCCGCGTGCTGGTGTGCATGCGCGATCCGCGTGGCGTCGTCGCCTCGTACCGCGACTGGCGCAACAACTGGTTCGACCGCGACGAGCTATCGGCCGATCAGCGCGCGGCGATTGTCGCCGAGGAGCGGCGGACGAGCCGGTCGTTCGGCCTGACGCTTGCGACGTTGATCTGGCGGTCGGCGGCGGCAACGGCCTTGAAATTGGCAGCGCGCGGCGACCACCGTATTTGCCTGTTGCGCTTCGAAGACTTGATCGCCGAACCCGAACGCACCTGCCGAAGTCTCGCGGACTGGCTGGACGTGGCGTTCGATCCCGCGATGCTGGAGGTGCCGATGGCCAACAGCTCCTATCGCGCGGCGGCTGCGTCCCATGGTTTCGATGTCGGGGCCATCACGAGCTGGCGGCAGCGGCTGACCGGTGACGAGGCTCGCTACATCGCTTGGCTGGCCCGCAGACCGATGGCCCGGCTGGGGTATGACGGCGACGGCGAGGGTGCCGATTGGCGCTTCAACCTGCGCGCGCTGGCCGGCCTGCCAGCTGAAGTCTTCCGGGCCTTTGCCGCGAACCGGGCGCGGATCGGCAATGTCCGGCATTTCCTGGCATCGCGCATCGCGGGCCTGCGCTGAATGCGACGCCGCCGGTCGGCGTGACCGGCGGCATCGTCCAGGGTCAGGCCTCGGCTTCGGCCTCGATGTTGACCGAGCTTTCGGCGAGCTGGGTCATGAACTCGTCGGCACCGTAGATATCCTTGGTCGCCGCCTTGAGCTTCTTCTGGTCGTCCTTGAGGCCGAGCGCGGCAGCGTAGGCGGCAGCGGTGCCGAAGCCTGCGATGCCGTAGTGGCTCATCCGCTGGTACTGCGCGATCATGATGACATCGAGCAGCGGGCCCTTGTCGGGACCCTCCTCGAGCGCATGCTTGGTGGCCTCGGCGACGAGACCCTCCATGCCCTTGCAATGCTCCTTCGACACCTTCTCGTCATGCGCAGCGAGGAGTTCCTTGATCAGCGTCGTATGCTGCTCGATGCCGTCCTGCGACTTGGTCAGCATGTCCTTCAGCTTGGGGTCGCTGGCCTTGGTCGTCAGCTTCTTTACGACCCGCTTCATCTGGTCGTTCGCCGAATACAGGTCCTTCAGCTCGTCGATGTAGATTTCCTGCAGGTCTTCGGGGGCTTCGGACATGGGTGGTCTCCTGACGCTGGGGTGGGGCCAGCGACAAGTGCCTGAACGATCGATAGTTCCGTCAGCCTTGCGTGAGGCTCAGCACGTTGCCGTCGGGATCGGCGAACCACGCGACCTTGGCGCCGCCGTCGGGCGCGGTCCAGATGCCGAGCGCGTCATGGCCGAAGCCTTCGTAGATGGTGAAGACGACGCCCTTGTCGCGCAGTGCGGTGCAGGCGGCGGCAATATCCTCGACGTGCCAGCCGAGCGCAGGATGCCCGCCAGCGGTCCAGTTCGGGATGTGCGTCACGCGCAGGATCGCGCAGCCGAGATCGTAGACGGTCGCGAAATCGTCCTGCTTTCCGAGTGGCAGGCCGAGCACGCTCTGGTAGAACGCTGCCGACGCCGCCGCATCGCGGGTCTGGATGAAGGTGACGGGCGTGGCGCTGGACAGCATCCCTGCACAATAGCGTTCCGGAGACGTCACGGCAACGCGCGGCTTGACCCCGTCCACCCGCTCGGCTAACCGCGCCATCCACGTAAACCCCACGCAGGGGACATATCCGGTGCCGCTGAAGCGGCCACTCCCTGCGGCGGCTCAACCGGAAGGAAAGTTACTTATGGCGACTCCCGTCGTCTCGATGGCGCAGCTTTTGGAAGCAGGCGCCCACTTCGGCCACCAGACGCATCGCTGGAACCCGAAGATGAAGCCCTACATCTTCGGCGACCGCAACGGCGTCCACATCATCGATCTGTCGCAGTCGGTGCCGCTGTTCGCGCGCGCCCTCGACTTCGTGCGCTCGACCGTCCAGGCGGGCGGCAAGGTGCTGTTCGTCGGCACCAAGCGCCAGGCGCAGGAGCCGATCGCCGAGGCCGCCAACCGTTCGGGCCAGTTCTACGTCAACCATCGCTGGCTCGGCGGCATGCTGACCAACTGGAAGACGATCAGCGGCTCGATCAAGCGCTTCAAGACGATGGAGGAGCAGCTCGCCGGTGACACCGCGGGCCTCACCAAGAAGGAAATTCTGAAGCTGACGCGCGAGCGCGACAAGTTCGAGCTCAGCCTCGGCGGCATCCGCGACATGGGCGGCCTTCCCGACGTGATCTTCGTGATCGACGTCAACAAGGAGGAGCTGGCGATCAAGGAAGCGAACGTGCTGGGTATCCCGGTCGTCGCGATCCTCGACACCAACACCGATCCCAGCGGCATCGCCTTCCCGGTGCCGGGCAACGACGACGCGTCGCGCGCCATCCTGCTATATTGCAACGCGATCGCGGACACGATTATCGAGGCGCGCCAGGGCCGCCAGGCGAACCAGGGTCTCGACCTGGGCGCGATGGACGAGCCGCCGATGGAGACCTTCACGCCGGCCGCTGCGCCCGAGCCGCTGCCGACCTCGATGGTCGAAGCCCTCGGCGAAGTCGGCGTGCACGTGCCCGAGACGCCTGCCGACATGCCGGTTGCAGAGGTTGCGGACTCCGCGACTGACTCGACCGTCGGCGAGAGCGCCGAAGCGTCGGCCTGAACCTGAATTACGTCATGCTGGCGCACGCCAGCACCCACGGTGGTGCATAAACCGTAGCATATTGCTTGCACGACCATGGGTGCTGGCGTCCGCCAGCATGACGACCCGTTAAAAGCGAATAAGGACACCGACATGGCCGAAATTACCGCTTCCATGGTCAAGGACCTGCGCGAGCTTACCGGCGCGGGCATGATGGACTGCAAGAAGGCGCTCAACGAAACCGGCGGCGAGACCGAGGCCGCGATCGACTGGCTGCGTGCCAAGGGCCTCGCTGCGGCTGACAAGAAGCGCGGGCGCACCGCTGCCGAGGGCCTGGTCGGCGTCGAGACGTCGGGCACGCGCGGCGCCGCGGTCGAAGTCAATTCGGAGACCGATTTCGTCGCCAAGAACGAGCAGTTCCAGTCGTTCGTGCGCGCCGTGACGAGCATTGCGCTGGCGTCGGGCGACGACATGGCCGCGCTCGCGGCTGCCCCCTATCCGGGCAGCGAGGGCAGCGTGCAGGACAAGCTGACCAACAACATCGCGACAATCGGCGAGAACCAGTCGCTGCGCCGCGCCAAGCTGGTCGAAGTCGGGCAGGGCGTCGTCGTCAGCTACACGCACAACGCGACCGTGCCGGGCCTCGGCAAGATCGGCGTGCTCGTCGGGCTCGAGTCCGAGGCCGATGCGTCGGCGCTCGAGGCGCTGGGCCGCCAGATCGCCATGCACATCGCGGCGGCCAACCCGCTGGCGCTGCACGAGGACGGCCTCGACGCCGAGACCGTCGAGCGTGAGCGCAACATCGCCCGCGAGAAGGCGATCGCCAGCGGCAAGACGCCGGAAATCGCCGAAAAGATGATCGAGGGCGGCGTGCGCAAGTACCGGCAGGAGAACAGCCTGCTGACGCAGGTCTTCGTGATCGACGGCAAGTCGAAGGTCGGCGACGTCGTCGCGGCTGCGGCGAAGGCCGCGGGCAAGCCGATCACGGTCACCGAGTTCGTCCGCTTCCAGCTGGGCGAAGGCATCGACCGCGAGACGAGCGACTTCGCGGCCGAGGTCGCCAAGGCTGCGGGCGTATAAGCGTTCGTTCGTCATCCCCGCGAAGGCGGGGACCCAAGGTCACAGGGCGCGGCGCAGGGGTGCGTGTCGGCTCGGAACTTGGTGACTTTGGGTCCCCGCCTGCGCGGGGATGACGAAAGCGCATAAGCGCACTACGAAGGCGGATAAGTCCGCGACACACTCGGGGGAGGAAGCCGTACACATGCCAGCTCCCGCGTTCCGGCGCATCCTGCTGAAACTCTCGGGCGAGGCGCTGATGGGGTCGGGCCAGTTCGGCATCGATCCGCAGGAAACCGCGCGCATCGCCGGCGAGGTCAAGCTGGCGCAGGCGGCCGGTCACGAGCTGTGCCTCGTCGTCGGCGGCGGCAACATCTTTCGCGGGCTGGCAGCGTCGCAGCAGGGCTTCGACCGCGCGAACGCCGATTACATGGGCATGCTTGCGACGGTCATGAACGCGCTCGCGGTGCAGAACGCCCTCGAGCAGGCGGGTGTCGACACGCGAGTCCAGTCGGCGATCCCGATGCCGAGCGTCTGCGAGCCCTACATCCGGCGCCGTGCCGAACGGCACCTCGAGAAGGGCCGCGTCGTGATTTTCGCGGCCGGCACCGGCAACCCCTATTTCACCACCGACACCGGTGCCGCGCTCCGCGCCGCCGAGATGAAGTGCGATGCGATCTTCAAGGGCACCAGCGTCGACGGCGTGTACGACGCCGACCCCAAGAAGGTCCCGACCGCGACGCGCTATGCCGAGGTCAGCTTTTCCAAGGTATTGGCCGATGACCTTCGCGTCATGGATGCGAGTGCGATCGCCATGTGCCGCGACAACAACATCCCGATCGTCGTGTTCAACATTCGCGAGACGGGCAATCTGGCGCGCGTCCTCGCGGGCGAAGGCGTATCGACGATCGTGAAGAACGAGGGTTAGACATGGCGGACTTCGACGGCGCGGCATTCAAGGCCGATCTCGAGCGGCGGATGGCAGGCGGCCTCGACGCGTTCAAAAGCGATCTGGGCGGCCTGCGTACCGGGCGCGCCTCGGTGTCGCTGCTCGATCCGGTCGAGATCGAGGTCTATGGCGCGCGCATGCCATTGAACCAGATCGCCACGGTGACCGCGCCGGAATCGCGGATGCTGTCGGTGCAGGTCTGGGACAAGTCGAACGTCGCCGCTGCCGACCGCGCGATCCGCGCCGCGGGGCTGGGCCTCAACCCGATCGTCGACGGCCAGACGCTGCGCCTGCCGATCCCCGACCTGACCGAGGAGCGCCGCAAGGAACTGGCGAAGCTCGCCAACAAGTACGCCGAAGGGGCGCGCATCGCGGCGCGCAACGTGCGGCGCGACGGCATGGAAATCCTGAAGGCCGCCGAGAAGAAGGGCAAGATCAGCCAGGACGACCAGAAGCGCTTCGAGGCCGAGGTCCAGAAGCTGACCGACAAGTCGATCGCCGAGCTTGATGCGGCGGCGGCGGCCAAGGAAAAGGAAATCCTCGGCAAGTGAGCCCGGTGGCGGCCATCGCGACGACCGCGGACGTGGCCGCCGGTCCGCGCCATGTCGCCATCATCATGGACGGCAACGGCCGTTGGGCGAAGGCGCGCCACCTGCCGCGCGTCGCCGGCCACCGCGCCGGGGTCGAGGCCGTGCGCCGCATCGTCGAGGCCGCACCCGACCTGGGTATCGAGGTTCTGACGCTCTACGCCTTCTCTTCCGAGAACTGGAAGCGGCCGGCGGACGAAGTCGGCGACCTGATGGGCCTGCTCCGCCACTATGTCCGCAGCGAACTCGCCGAGTTGCACCGGAACGGTATCAAGCTGCTCTTCATCGGCAATTACAAGGCCTTGAAGCCTGACCTAGTGACGTTGCTCGAAGATGCGCGGACGCGCACGGCGGGCAACACCCGCATGACATTGGTCATCGCGCTCAACTACGGCGGGCAGGACGAGATCATTCGTGCGGCACAGGCACTCGCCCGCGAGGTCGCACCCGACGCGATCGACGCCGCGGCTTTCGAGGCGCGGCTCGACACCGCCGGCCTGCCGCCGCCCGATGTCGTCGTCCGCACCTCGGGCGAGCAGCGCCTGTCGAACTTCCTGCTGTGGCAGGCGGCGTACGCCGAATTCGTCGTCACCGAACGGCTGTGGCCCGATTTCGACGGCGCCGCACTCGCCGAGACCTGTGCCGAATTCACCACCCGCGAGCGGCGCTTTGGTGGACGTTAAAACCCTGCTCGCGGCGCGCGGGCCGCTGACCACTCGCATCCTGACGGGGCTGGTGCTGATCACGCTCGCGGTCGCGGCGGTGTATTTCGGCGGGACGGCGTTCACTGCGCTGGTCGCGCTCGCGGTGTTGCTGATGTTCGCCGAATGGTCAGTGATGCACGGCCTGCCGCGCTTTATCCGCCTCGCGGGGCTCGCTGCGCTGGCGGCGACGATCTTCCTTGCGAGCTACGGGCCCGCCTCGCAGGCGCTGCTGACCCTCGGCGGTGCGGCGCTGGCGCTCGGGCTGTTCGCGCGCAACTTCGGCGGGCGTTTCGCCTGGGTGGTCGGGGGTGTGCTGTACTGCGGCCTGCCGGCAATCGCGCTGATCGTACTTCGCGCGCAGCCGTCGGGAATCATGCTGACGGTGTGGACGCTTAGCATCGTCTGGGCGACCGACATCTTCGCCTATTTCGCCGGCCGCGCCATCGGCGGGCCGAAACTGGCGCCGGCGATCAGCCCCAACAAGACCTGGGCCGGGCTGGGCGGCGGAGTAGTCGGCGCGGCGCTGACAGCGTACGGTGTTGCGGCCTATTTCCAGATGTCGGGACCGGTGAAGGATTATGCATTGATCGCGGGCGGGGTTCTCGCCGTCGTCGCGCAGGGGGGCGACCTGTTCGAGAGCTGGATGAAGCGCAACACCGGCGTCAAGGATTCGGGCCGCCTGCTGCCCGGCCACGGCGGCGTCCTCGACCGGCTCGACGGGCTGGTGCCGGTGGCGGTGCTCAGCGCGCTCGGCTTCGTCGCGGTGCTGCGATGAGGGGGATCACCGTCCTCGGCAGCACGGGTTCGGTCGGCCAGTCGACGCTCGACCTGATCTCCCGGAGTCCAAGCGAGTGGCGCGTCGAGGCGCTGACCGCCAACCGCGACGCGCTCGGCTTGGCGGCGCAGGCGAAGGCCGTAGGGGCACGCCGCGCCGTGGTCGCCGACGAGAGCGCCTATGCGGCGCTGCGCGACGCGCTCGCGGGCACGGGCATCGAGGCGGCGGCGGGCACCGCGGCGCTCTGCGAGGCGGCACGCGCCGATGTCGACGTCGTGATGGCGGCGATCGTCGGCTATGCGGGCCTCGCGCCGACGCTCGCGGCGGTCGAGCAGGGGCGCACCGTCGCGATCGCCAACAAGGAAACGCTGGTCTGCGCGGGCGACCTCGTCACCGCGACTGCGGCGCGCACTGGGGCGACGCTTCTGCCCGTCGACAGCGAGCACAACGCGATCTGGCAATGCTTCGACTTCGCGCGGCCCGAGCGCGTCAGCCGCGTCATCCTGACCGCGAGCGGCGGGCCGTTCCGCACCGCGTCGGACGCCGAGATGCGCGTCGCGACCGTCGCGCAGGCGTGCAAGCACCCGGTCTGGTCGATGGGCGCCAAGATCTCGGTCGACTCGGCGACGCTGATGAACAAGGGTCTCGAGCTGATCGAGGCGCATCATTTGTTCCCTGTTCGCGCCGATCAGCTGGAGGTGCTCGTCCATCCGCAGTCGGTGGTGCATAGCTTGGTCGAGTATATCGACGGCTCGGTGCTGGCGCAGCTCGGCACGCCCGACATGCGCACGCCGATCGCCTACACGCTGGCCTGGCCCGAGCGGATGGCGACGCCATGCGCGCGCCTCGACCTCGCGTCGATCGGCAGCCTGACCTTCGAGGCCCCTGATTTCGCGCGTTTCCCGGCGCTCGGCCTGGCTTGGGATGCGCTGCGGGCAGGGGGGTCGAGCCCGTGCATCCTCAACGCCGCCAACGAGGTCGCGGTCGCGGCGTTCATCGCCGGTCAACTCTCGTTCCTCGATATCGCCGCAATCGTCGGCGAGACGCTCGACCGGGTGACCGCGCAAGCCTGCCGGTCGCTCGACGAGGTGGTCGCCGTCGACGAGGCGGCACGTGCCGCGGCACGCGAGGCGATGGGGAGTCGACTGCACTGATGCCGACGCTGCAACCCGGTCTGCCGTTCACCGTGATGGTGTTCATCGGCGTCATCGGCACGCTCGTCTTCGTGCATGAGTTCGGTCACTATTACGTCGCCCGGCTGTGCGGCGTCCGCGCCGACACCTTCTCGATCGGCTTCGGCCGCGAGATCTTCGGCTGGACCGACAAGCGCGGCACGCGGTGGAAGCTCGGCTGGCTGCCGCTCGGCGGCTACGTCAAGTTCGCGGGCGACCTCAACGAGGCGAGCCAGCCCGATGCGACCATCGAGGACACGCCGCTAAGCGAGCGCAAGGGCCTCTTCCACTTCGCGCCGCTGTGGCAGAAGGCGGCGATCACCGCCGCCGGCCCGCTAACCAATTTCGCGCTGGCGATCCTGATCTACGCCGGCTTCTTCATGACCTACGGCAAGACCGTGACGCCGGCGATCGTCGCTGCGGTGCAGCCCGGCGGTGCGGCAGCGGCAGCGGGCGTCGTCGCGGGGGACCAGATCGTCGCGATCGACGGCAAGCCGATCGCCAGCTTCGAGGCGATCTCGGGCAAGGTCGCGGTCAATTCGGGCGAGCCGATGGTCGTGCGCATCGCGCGAGGCGGTGCGGTCCGCGACCTGACCATCGCGCCCAAGGTGATCTTCGAGACCGACCGCTTCGGCAACTCCTACCAGAGCGGCCGTCTGGGCCTGCTCAGCGGACGGCCGCAGTACGTTCCCGTCTCGGCGCTCGGCGCGATCCCGCAGGCGGTACGCCACACGGCGTTCGTCGTCGAAGCGTCGGTCAAGGGCCTGTGGCAGATCATCAGCGGCCGCCGCTCGGTCAAGGAACTCGGCGGCCCGATCAAGATGGCGCAGTTGTCCGGACAACAGGCCTCGCTGGGCCTGCCGAACCTGATCGAATTCGTCGCGCTGATCTCGATCAACCTCGGTTTCGTTAACCTGCTGCCCATCCCGATGCTGGACGGCGGGCATCTGTTCCTCTACGCGCTGCAGGCAGTGCGGCGTCGGCCCTTGGGCGAACGTGTCCAGCAATGGGCGTTCATGTCGGGGTTTGCGGCTCTGGTCTCGCTGATGGTCTTCCTGACCTTCAACGACCTTGGGTCGATCGGCGTGTGGCGGCATCTTTCTGGGTTGCTCGGCTGAGGGGGCATGGCCTCGGGCGAGCGACTGAACGGTCGACAGGGTTGAAGGGCGGGTTACGCGTGAATCTTATGCCAGGGACGAAGCGGCCGAGCAGCCGGCTGACTCCCATGCTTCTTCTCGGCACTGCGCTCTGCGCCGCGCCGCTTTCCGCCCAGACGGCGCCCGCGCCGGCGCCCGCCGCATTGCCTGCG
The DNA here is from genome assembly GCF_007097155.1 of Glacieibacterium frigidum. Taxonomy (GTDB): domain Bacteria; phylum Pseudomonadota; class Alphaproteobacteria; order Sphingomonadales; family Sphingomonadaceae; genus Glacieibacterium; species Glacieibacterium frigidum. The sequence goes on along the minus strand of NZ_VJWA01000001.1, from coordinate 1,687,653 downwards.
GTGCCTGCGGTCGCCAACCCGACGGGGACGGTGCGCGCCATCGTCATCCGCGGCACCGAGCGCCTGGAGCCCGAGACGGTGCGCTCCTACGTCGAGCTCGAACCCGGCGACAGCTATGACCGCGAGCGCCTCGACAAGGCATTGAAGGATTTATATGCGTCCGAGCTGTTCGCCGACGTGACGATCCGCGACGATGCCGGCACGCTCGTCGTCGAGGTCAAGGAAAACCCCGTCATCAATCGCATCATCGTCGAGGGTGCGAAGCGGGTGAAGGAAGACAAGATCCGCGAGGAGGTGCGCGCCGCCCCCCGCCAGATCTTCACGCGATCCAAGGCCCGTGCCGACGTCGCCCGCATCCTCGAGCTTTATCGCCGGTCGGGGCGCTTCGCCGCGTCGGTCGAGCCCAAGATCGTCCAGCTCGACCAGAACCGCGTCGACCTGGTGTTCGAGATCAACGAGGGTGCCAAGTCCAAGGTCCGCCAGATCAACATCCTGGGCAACACCAAGTTCAAGGACGGCGAGCTGCGCGGCGCGATGGCGACGCGCCAGGCGCGCCCGTACCGCTTCTTCACCTCGAACGACACCTACGACCCCGATCGCCTGGCGTACGACCAGCAGAAGCTGCGCCAGTTCTATCTTACCGAAGGCTATGCCGACTTCCGCGTCGTCTCGTCGGTCGCCGAGCTGACGCCCGACCGCAAGGACTTCATCGTCACCTACGTGATCGAGGAGGGCGAGCGCTACAAGTTCGGCCGCGTCGAACTCGACAGCCAGATCCGCGACATCAAGTCGAAGGATTTCAAGCCGCTGATCCGGATCGAGCCCGGCGAGTGGTATAACGCGCAGAAGATCGAGAATAGTGTCGAGACGCTGTCCGAGACCGCCGGACTGCTGGGCTACGCCTTTGCCGAGGTGCGCCCGCAGTTCGATCGCGACAAGGAAAAGCGCGAGATGAACGTCACCTTCGCGATCAACGAGGCGGCGCGTAACTACATCGAAAAGATCAACATCAACGGCAACACGCTGACCAAGGACACGGTTATCCGCCGCGAGTTCCGCGTTGCGGAGGGCGATGCCTTCAACAGCTTCAAGGTCAAGCGGACGCGCGACCGTATCCAGGGCCTGGGCTTCTTCCAGGAGAAGTTCGAGATCGAACAGAAGCCCGGTTCGGCCCCCGACAAGGTCATCCTCGAAGCTAACGTCCAGGAAAAGCCGACCGGCTCGCTGCAGGTTTCGGCGGGCTTCTCGAGCCTCGAGCGGTTCATCCTCAGCCTGTCGATCGAACAGCGCAACTTCCGCGGCCTCGGCCAGACGCTGCGTGCCTCGGCGAACGTCTCGAGCTATTCGAAGTCGGTCGAGGCGGGCTTTACCGAGCCGTACCTGTTCGGGCGCAACCTCGCGCTGGGCTTCGACATCTTCCGCCGCGACTATCGCTCGTTCCGCTACACCGGCAACGGCAACGAGCGCGACACGACCTATACCAACGTCACGACGGGCGCGCAGGTGCGCGCCGGCTTCCCGATCACCGAATATTGGGCGGCGTCGCTGCGCTACGGTATCAGCCTCGACGACATCGGGCTCGACGACATCTACTTCACCAACGGTGTCTGCGATCCGCTGCTCGCCGGACGCTATCTGTGCGACGCGGTCGGCAAGCGGACGACGTCGTCGGTCGGCTACAGCATCATCTACGACGACCTGAACAACCGCCTGCGCCCGAGCGCCGGTCAGCGCTTCACCTTCAGCCAGGACTTCGCTGGTGTCGGCGGCGGCGTCCAATATCTGCGGACGCGCGGCACCTTCGACAAATACTGGGCGCTGTTCGGGACGGGCTTCGTGCTCAACCTCGGCGTCGAGGGCGGCTATATCTACGGCTATGGCGACGAGCCGGGTCCGGGCCAGGATAAGATCCGCATCAACGACCGCTTCTTCCTCGGCGAGCCTCAGATCCGCGGCTTCGCGATCCGCGGCGTCGGTCCGCGCGTCATCCGCCGCCTGCTCGATGCGAACGGCAACCCGTCGTTCGAGAAGAACAGCTTCACCGACGACGCGCTGGGTGGTCGTGCCTTCTACCGCGGGCGCGCCGAAATCCAGATCCCGCTGGGTTCGGCGGGGGCGGAACTCGGCCTGCGGCCGTCGATCTTCACCGACGTCGGCGCGGTCTTCGGGCTGCGTCGTCCGCGGCTCAGCTGCCAAAACGGCCCGACGACGGTCCTCCAGCCGTCGGACCCGTCGGATGGGCCGTGCGTCGCCAACACGGCAGGCTCGTCGGGCTTCCAGGAGTTTTTCCAAGGCAACAGTCCCAAGCCGCGTGTCTCGGTCGGTGCCGGCGTGTCGTGGAACTCGCCGTTCGGGCCGTTCCGGTTCGATCTTGCCAAGGCGTTGCTGAAGGAAGAAGGCGACGACGACCAGCTGTTTACATTCAACGTAGGAACCCAATTCTGATGACCAACATGTTCAAATCTCTCGCACTCGCGACGACCCTGCTCGCCACCCCGCTGATGGCGCAGACGCTCCCCGCGCCGGTCATCGTGATCGTCGACATGGAAGAGATCATCTCGACCTCGGTCGCCGGCAAGCAGGCGCAGAACGAGCTGAAGACCCGTTTCGACGGCATCCAGGCCCGCCTCCAGTCGCTGCGCACGCAGTACGGCACCGAGGAGCAGGCCCTGCTCAAGACGCGTCCGACCGCGCCGGGTGCAGCCGCCACCGCCTGGGAGACCAAGGCGCGCGAGATGCAGACGCGCAAGACCAAGGACGAGCAGGACCTCGCCAAGCGCAACCAGGATTTCGAGGCGGCGCGTCAGAACGTGCTGCGTCAGATCAACGAGGGCGCGCAGCCGATCATCTCGACCGTGATGCGTGAGCGTGGCGCGTCGATCGTCCTCGCCGAGGGCGCGACGCTGCAGCACACGGCAGCGCTCGATGTCACCAAGGACGTCGTCGCCCGCCTCGACAAGGCGCTGCCGCGCGTCTCGGCTGCTCCGCCGGCTGCTGCGCCTGCCGCCAAGTGAGTGACGCCGCCGCCACGATGAGCTCTGCAGACGTGGCGGCGGTGATGTCGCTGATCCCGCATCGCTTCCCGATGCTGCTCGTCGACCGGGTCGAGGATATTGTCCCCGACCGGTCGGCGCGCGGCGTCAAGGCGGTGACGATCAACGAGCCGTTTTTCGCAGGCCACTTCCCCGGCCGCCCGATCATGCCCGGCGTGCTGATCGTCGAGGCGCTGGCGCAGACCGCCGGCGTGCTGGCGATCCGCAGCATGAACCTCGCGGGCACCGGCAAGCTCGTCTATTTCATGGCGATCGAGGATGCGAAATTCCGCTCGCCGGTCGAGCCGGGCTGCCTGATGGACCTGCACGTAGAGTTCATCCAGCGCCGTTCGACGGTGTGTAAGTTCGCGGGCCGTGCCGTGGTCAACGGCAAGACCGTGGCCGAGGCACGCTTTACCGCGATGATCGCCGACGCCCCCGCCTGACGCCGGCGTCGCCATCGCTGCAGTCTAACTGCAGCTGGCCCCCCTGTAGTTCATGTTCGTTTCATCGCAGCGCGCCTAGCTGGGCGTACTGCGCGGCGCGAATACTTTGCTGAACGCGGGGTTAACATTGCTCTGCTGTTCTTCAGTGGAACTAGTTCACCCTCTCAACGTTGGGCGCGCGGAACAACAGTCAAGGAGTTCGTTGCTATGCGTTACTTTACCAAGGCTCTGCAGACCGTCGGCATCGGCGCGCTGCTCGCGCTGTCGACCGCCCCGGCCCATGCCGAAGACGACAAGGCCAAGGCTCGTGCGGCGATCGCCGAAGCCCGCGCCAAGATCGAAGCTGGCGACAAGGTCGGTGCCGCCACCGACGCTGCCGGCCTGCAGGGCCAGGCTCGCGCCGCGCTGAGCAGCGCCGAGACCCGCCTTGCCAAGGGTGACAAGAAGGAGGCCCAGGCCGACGCGCGCCGCGCCGCCGACCTCGCCGACGCCGCGCTGGTGAGCGCCAACCAGAACAAGCAGGGCGCCGAGCAGGCGCGTACGCAGGGCGCCGAGGCTGCTGCAGCCAACGCCCAGGATGCCGCGGCCGACGCCAACGCCCGTGCCGCCGCTGCCGAGGCTGCTGCTTCCGCTGCTGCTGCCGATGCCGCCGCTGCGCGCGCCGCACCGCCGGTGATCGTCGCGCCGCCCGCCCCGGTCGCACCGCCGACCACGACCGTCGAGACCAAGGTCGTGAAGACGCCCGCGAAGACGACGACGAAGCGCGTTCCGGTCAAGTACGCGACCAAGCGCGTCACGACGCCCGCGACCGAGAAGACCACGACGACGGTCACGACCACGCCGCAGTAAGGTCTCAGCTTTCAGCTAACATTGTGATCCCCGCGCAGGCGGGGTCCATTTCCGAAGTCAGGTGATGGATCCCCGCTTGCGCGGGGATGACGCTGTCTAGCGTACCCACTCTTCGAGCAGCGTCCGCGCGATCGCCAGGGGTGGCGGAGCGAGCCAGTCGCCGGTGCCCGCGAGCGCCGCGCGCACCTCGGCCTTGGTCACCCAGCGCGCCTCCTCGAGTTCTTCGCCATCCAGGTGGAGTTCGTAGCCGCCCGCATCGGCGAAGGCGCCGATCATCAGGCTCGACGGGAAGGGCCAGGGCTGGCTGGCGATGTAGCGGACGTTGCTGACCGCGATCCCCGCCTCCTCGTAGAGTTCGCGCGCCACCGCCTCCTCCATGCTTTCGCCCGGCTCGACGAAGCCCGCGAGCGCCGAGAAGAAGCGCTTCGGAAAGCGCGGCTGCCGCCCGACCAGCGCATGGTCGCCCTTGATCGCCAGCATGATGACCACCGGATCGGTGCGTGGAAAATGCTCGGCGCCGCACGCCGGGCAGGTGCGTGCATAGCCGGCCTTGGCAAAGACCGTCGGCGCAGCGCAGTTGGCGCAGAAGCGGTGGCGCGCGTGCCAATCGAGCAGCGATCGCCCCTGTGCGACGATCCCCGCCCGTCCCGGGTCGGCGCTGGCGGCGAGGAGTGCCCCCGCCGCACGCGCCTCGGTAGCGACCCCGTCCAGCTCGTCGGCGCTGGCGGCCGCGGCAAAGCGTGGCGCGTCGCCGTCGAGGCCGAGGAACACCGATACCGCGTCGTGCGGAATGTCCGAGCGATAGGCCCAGAGCAGGTCGCCGTCGGCGGTCAGCACGGGCTTCAGATCGTCGAACACCAGCCAGCGCGCGGCTGGATCGGCGCGCGCCGCGACCATCGCGCCGGCGTCGCGCCGCATGGCGTCGGCACGGTCGAGCGTGGAACCGGTAAAGCCCAGGGGTTTCAGGCGGCGACCCCGCGACGCCGCCGCAAGGCCGTGCCCGTCAGGCCGAAGCCGGTGATGAGCAGCGCCCAGGTCGCGGGCTCGGGAATGCCCGGCGCGATGTTCGGCAGGCCGAGCGCCAGCGCGTCCATTGTGAAAGACTCCGCCGAGAAGAAGCGCCCGCTCGTGTAGAGGCCGTAGACCATGTCGTTCGAGCCGCCCGACAGGTACATGTGCTCGCCCGCGCCCACCGACGTCGTCCGGACCAGAACCTCGACCTGCAGGTCGGGGTCGTATTCGCTGAGCTCGAGGAAGATCTCGGCGGTCCCCGTGACGAACGCGCCGAAATCGGGCCAGCAATAATCGTTCAGGTCATTCAGCGCCGGGCCGACGGTGACGAGGATCGACGTGCCGCCGAACACCTGCATGCCCGACTTCGCCGGGTTCGCCGGGGTGCCCGCCACGACGACACCGCCGCTGACATAGGTCGGGATCTCGCCGGTCTGGAAGCCGGTCGTGCCGAGCGGGACATTGTCGAAGCCGACGATCGACTGCGCCCCGTTGGACACGTGGGGCACGCCGACCGCCGCCGCCGGTGCGGCCAGCGCCAGCATCAGGCTTGCAACGATAATCCGCATGGCCCGCTCCCCCCGTCTGCGGCGCGATCCTATCACGCCGCCCGGCTATGGGGCAACGCGCCGCCAGCCGTGCGCGCCGAGCAGCTCGACGGGCTTGAAACGCGTCTTGTACGCCATGCGGTCGCAGCCATCGATCCAGTAGCCGAGATAGACGTAGGGCAGCCCGGCGCGGCCTGCGCGGACGACGTGGTCGAGGATGATGAAGGTGCCAAGCCCCCGCCGGTCGGGCAGGTCGGGGGCGAAGAAGCTGTAGACCATCGACAGGCCGTCGGACTGCTTGTCGGTCAGGCACGCCCCGACAAGGCGGCCCGGGGTGCCGTCGGGGGCAGCGGGCTCGCGGTATTCGACGACGATCGTGTCGACCGGCGAATGCTCGATCATGTCGGCGAAGTCGAAGGCGTCCATCCGCGCCATACCGCCCGCCGGGTGCCGCGCGCCGACATAATCCTGCAGCAGGTCGAACTGCTCCTGCGTCGACCAGGGCTCGCACGCGCGCACGTCGAGGTCGGCGTGACGGCGGAGCAGCCGCTTCTGCGAGGCACTCGGGCGGAAGGCACCGGCCGCGACGCGCACCGAGACGCAGGCGTTGCAGCCGTCGCACGACGGGCGGTACACGATGTTCTGCGAGCGGCGAAATCCGATGCGGGCCAGCGCCTCGTTCATCTCGGGCGCGTCGGTGCGCTTCAGCTCGGTGAACACCTTGCGCTCGAAACGGCCCGCCACATAGGGGCAGGGGCTCGGCGCGGTGACGAAGAAGCGTGGAAACTTGAAACTCTGGTCGGTCATCGCGCGCGTCCGCTCCCTCCCGAGCCTCCCCACGTCCAAGACGGCAGTGTGGCTGCGAATCTGCGGCGCGAACAGCCTTAATCGCGCTTAATCCAGCTCGATCATCCGCACTTCATAGCTCGCCGCCCGCAGCGCCTCGACCAGCCGGTCGAGATGGTCGCGGTCGCGCGTCTCGCACTCGATGTCGGTGATCAGGCCCTTCGCCGGCAGGTTGGTGAAGACGCGCTGGTGATAGACCTCGAGGATGTTGACCTGCTGCTGGTCGAAGATGCGCGCGACCTCGAACAGCTGGCCCGGCCGGTCCTTGAGCCGGATACGCAGGCGCGCCAGCCGCCCGGCGCGCGCGAGGTCGCGCAGCAGCACGTTCGCCAGCAGCCGCGTGTCGATATTGCCGCCGCACAGCACCAGGCCCACGGTCCGCCCGCGGAAGCGCCGCGGATGCGCGAGCAACGCCGCGAGACCCGCGGCGCCGGCACCCTCGGCGACCGTCTTCTCGATGGTCAGCAGCATGGCGACGGCGTGCTCCAGGTCGCGCTCGCCCACCAGCACGATGTCGTCGACGAGCGCGCGCACGACCTGCGACGTCAGCACGCCGGGCGTCTTGACCGCGATGCCCTCGGCGAGCGTGTCGCCGTCGCACGTTACCGTCTGGCCGCGCAGCATCGCGTGCATCGAGGGGTAGAGTTCCGCCTGGACGCCGACCACCTCGACCGGGTTCGCCCGCGCCTTGGCGACGGTCGCCATGCCGGAGATCAACCCGCCGCCGCCGATCGGCACGATCAGCGTGTCGATCGCGGGCGCATCCTCGAACATCTCGATCGCGACGGTGCCCTGGCCGGCCATCACCGCGGGGTCGTCGAACGGGTGGACGAAGGTCAGCCCGCGCAGGTCCGCCAGCCGGTACGCCTCGGCCGACGCCTCCTCGAACTTCTCGCCATGCAGGACGATATGCGCGCCGTGGCTCTCGGTCTGCTGCACCTTCACCACCGGCGTGAAGCGCGGCATGACGATCGTCGCCGGAATGCCCAGCCGCGCGGCATGATACGCCAGGCCCTGCGCGTGATTGCCGGCGCTCGCCGCGATGACCCCGCGCGCCCGCTGCTCGGGCGTCAGCGTGAGCAACTTGTTGAGCGCCCCGCGCTCCTTGTAGGCTGCGGTGAACTGCAGATTCTCGAACTTGATCCAGACCTGCGCACCGGTCAGCTCGCTCAGCGTCCGGCTGTGCAGGCACGGCGTGCGGATCACCTTGTCGCCGATCGCGATATGCGCCGCGACGACGTCGGCGAGTTCGATCGGCAGCGCGGTGGCTGCGGCGGTAGCGAGGGCGGTCATTGTTTCGGCTTAGCGGGGGGGCGCCCGCTTGGCCAGCAAGGCTTGACCGGTGGCGGGCGGGGCGCCATCTTTCGGGTGTCGATGGGAGAGCGAGCGATGCGCGAGGGATTGCGTGATCGAGGGTCTTTCGGGGACTGACCGCAACCCATGGCAACTGCCGCCGTTGAGGCGGTAATCTTGACTTTCCGCCCGGTTTCGGGTAGCGATTTTGTCGAAGGAGACGAGTGATGACGATCGAAGGCCTTCGCGACTAAACCTTGGACGGCACGGCGGTCCCTTCGGCTGTTGGTGCCTGGTACACGATAGTCACCCACGACGCGGGCGCCGCGTTTCCATACGCTTTCCTCCTCGCGCCTCTTGCTACTATTCTCGGGGTCTGCGCCGCCATCTTCGTGGCCCGCGCATCGATCAAGAACGCCCGAGACACCGCTCGCCTGAAGGCGACGCTCGACCTGATCGAAAAGGCCGAGTCTTCGGATTTCTACCTTCGTATCAACGCCAGTTTCACGCGGGTCCGGCGGGAAAATCTCTTCGACCGCCTCGACGACCCGAACGACGTCGACAGCAAGGCGCTTCGCCTCGATGTCGGGGCCTATCTCAATCACTACGAACTCGTCGCCATCGGGATCGAAAACCGCATCCTCGATGAGGCGATGTACCGGCTCTGGATGGCGGGTCCATTCGTCCGTGACTGGAACGCGGCTGCCGACTGGATCCAGCGCGAGCGCTGGCGGCGCGGCACAGCCGAGGCGTGGGTCTATCGCGACGGCATCTACGCCACCTACCAGACCGTCGCCTGTCGCTGGTCGAAAGAGGCCCGGCGACTTGTCGCCGGTGCCCCGCCGGTGGATACACCCGACGTACCGGGCGGAACGCCGATCAGTCCCGGTGACGAACCCCTGCCAGACACAAGCGGAACCCCCGGATGAAATTGAGTTTCCTCGGCCTCGGCGTCATGGGCGCTCCCATGGCGCGGCATCTGGCGGCGGCGGGGCACGACGTGACCGTGTACAACCGCACCGCCGCAAAGGCACAAGCCTGGGTGGCGGCGCATGGCGGGCGGGCGGCGGCGACACCGGCCGAGGCGGCGACGGGCGCGGAGGTGGTGCTGACGTGCGTGGGCAACGACGACGACCTGCGCGCCGTCGTCCTGGGTCCGGACGGGGCGCTCGCGGCGATGGCGCCCGGCGCGCTGTTCGTCGATCACACCACTGTGTCGGCGACGATCGCTCGCGAGATCGCGGCCGCGGGCGAGGGTCGCGTCCTGGTGCTCGACGCGCCGGTGTCGGGCGGGCAGGCGGGGGCGGAGAACGGCGCGCTGACGATCATGTGCGGCGGCACCGAGGCGGCGTTTGCTGCCGCGCAGCCGGTGCTCGCGGCCTATGCGAAGCGCGTCGGGCACATGGGGCCGTCGGGCAGCGGGCAGCTGACCAAGATGGTTAACCAGATCGCCATCGCGGGCGTGCTGCAGGGGCTCGCGGAGGCGCTGGCGTTCGCGCGCGCCGCGGGGCTCGACAGCGACGCCGTGGTCGACGTGATCTCCAAGGGTGCGGCGCAGAGCTGGCAGATGGACAATCGCGCCGCGACGATGGCGAAGGGCGAGTTCGATTTCGGCTTTGCGGTCGACTGGATGCGCAAGGACCTGGGGCTGGTGCTGAACGAGGCGTCGCGCGCCGGGCTGGGCCTGCCGCTGACCGCGCTGGTCGACCAGTTCTACGCCGACGTGCAGGCGATGGGCGGCGGCCGCCACGACACGTCGAGCCTGATCCGGCGCTTCGACCCGCGCTGATTTCGCTGTCCTATTCGATTACAATGTGCCAGATAGGTGAAATGACCGTGCGGCTTCCTTCTACCCTCGCCGACCGCCCCGCGACCGATGTGCGTGGGCGTCGCTTTAGAGTGAACTTAAGCGCGTCGGCGCAGGTCGTTCGTGGGTGTCAAATTCGCTTACTTGTTCATCTTCGCGGCCTGCTCCTTGCCGCGGTGGTTGTTGGCGTTCCCGCCGCGGCGCGAACCGTGGTGGTCAACGCGAACGGCTACACGCTCGATGGCGGCAAGCTCGTGCGCTTCTCGACGCTGGTCGTCGGCGATGACGGACGGGTCGCAGGGACCGCCACGACCACGCCGGCCAAGGGCGATACCGTCGTCGATGCCGGGGGCCGCACCCTGCTGCCCGGGCTGATCGACGCACACGGCCATGTGATGGACCTGGGGTACAAGGCGCTCGCGGTCGACCTGTCGGACACGACCTCGCTCGACGCGGCGCTCGCGAAGATCAAGGCCTATGCCGCCGCCAATCCGAACGCGCCGTGGATCATCGGCAGCGGGTGGAACCAGGAGCGCTGGGGCCTCGGCCGCTTCCCGACGGCCGCCGAACTCGACCGCGCTGTGCCCGACCGACCGGCGTGGCTCGAGCGCGTCGACGGCCATGCCGGCTGGGCGAATACGCGCGCGCTGGCGGCGGGCAAGGTCGTCGCCGCGACCCCGGCCCCGGCGGGCGGCAGCATCGAGCGGCTGGCGGGCGGCGCGCCTGGCGGCGTCCTCGTCGATGCCGCGATGGCGCTGGTCAACCGCGCCGTACCCAAGCCGACGCCGGCGCAGTCGATGGCGGCGCTCGACAAGGCTATGGCGATTCTCGCATCGGTCGGGCTGACGCAGGCGGCCGACATGGGCGTCGAGCCCGGCACCTGGCAGCTGTACCGCAAGTACGAGCGCGAGGGGCGGCTGACGCTGCGCATCGCGGCCTATGCGGCCGGCATCGACGCGCTCGGCAAGATCGCGAGGGCGCCCGTGCGCTGGAGCGGCAGCGAGCGGCTCGCGCTCAACGGGGTCAAGCTGTACGGCGACGGCGCGCTGGGGTCGCGCGGCGCGTGGCTGAAGGCCGACTACACCGACGCGCCGGGCAACCGCGGCCTGCAGTTCAACACCGATGCCGAGTTGCGCGCGCAGGTCGGGAAGGCGGCGAGCCAGGGCTTCGACATCGCCGTCCACGCCATCGGTGACGCCGCCGACGCGCAGGCGCTCGACGTGTTCGCGGGTGTCACCGCACCGGTTATGAAGCGCATCGAACACGCCCAGATCGTCGACCCCGCCGACCTGTCGCGCTTTGCCAAGCTCGGCGTCGTCGCGTCGATGCAGCCGACGCACGCGACCAGCGACAAGGGCATGGCCGAGGCACGGCTGGGCGAGGCGCGGCTGGCAGGGGGCTATGCCTGGGCGACGCTGATCAAGTCGGGCGCCGCCTTCGCGGGCGGCAGCGACTTCCCCGTCGAGCCGCCGCACCCCTTCTATGGCTGGCACGCCGCCGTGACGCGGCAGGACCGGGGCGGTCAGCCCCTGGCCGGGTGGCGCGTCGGCGAGGCGCTGACCGGCGAGCAAGCCTTCGCGGCCTTCACCACCGGGGCGGCGGCGGCGAACCGAAGTGTTCGCACGGGGACGTTGGTTCCCGGGCAGTGGGCGGACTTCATTCTGGTGGACGCGGACCCGTTCGTGCTTCCGGCGGATGGGTTGTGGAAGATTGGGGTCGAGGAGACGTGGGTAGGGGGCAAGCGGGTGTTCAAGCGATAGGAAGCTAGCTTTCCTGCTTCTTCGCGCCTTCGCTTCTTCGCGCCTTCGCGTGAAAAACTTCGGTCCCGCTTTTGGTAGAGGCCGGGACATAGGATTTCACGCGAAGGCGCGAAGTCGCGAAGAGTAAGAAGGCGGAAGATTCGGCTGTTTCGCTAAGGATTACCCGTACTTGACCGCACACCCGTAGGGCTTGGACGTCGCCACCTTCACCGGCTTGCCCGCCTTCACGTCGTTGAGCGCCGCGAGCGCGAGGTTGGTCGCGCCCTTGATGTCGGCGGGGTCGGCGGTCGGCTTGTCGTCGATCGCGCCTTGGTAGGCGAGATTGCCCTTGGCATCGATGACGTAGATGTGCGGCGTCGTCTTGGCATCGTACGCCCGGCCGATCGCGCCGGTCGGGTCGAGCAGATAGGCGGTGGGCTTGGCCTTGTTGGCGGCGACCTCGGCATTGGCGCCCTTGGCGTCGACATGGCCCTGCTTGCCGGGCGCGCCCGAGTTGACCGTCAGCCACACCGCGCCGGCCTTGGTGGCGGCCGCCTGCGTTTCCTGCATGTTGCCCGCGCCGTAGTGTTTCTTGACGAAGGGGCAGCCTGAATTGGTCCATTCGAGGACGACGGGCTTGCCCTTGAAGTCGGCGAGGCGATGGACCTTGCCGTTGCTGTCGGTGGCGGTGAACGCCGGGGCCGGCTGGCCGACCGTCACGGCGAAGGCCGGGGCGGCGAGGACGAGGCTGAGCGCGAGGGTACGGATCATCGGTCTCTCCTTCAGGTGGTTGCAGTGTCGATCAGGGTGCGGGGCGTGAGGATCTGGGGCAGCGTCGTCGACTCCCCCCCGCGCGGGTAGAACAGGTACAGCGGCACCCCCGCGGCGCCGCGCGCGTCGATGAAGCGGCCGATCTCGGCATCGCCGTTGGTCCAGTCGCCGACCAGCGTCGTCACCCCGGCGGCGGCGAAGGCCTTGGCGACATCGGCATCGCGCAGGGCACCGCGCTCGTTGACCTTGCAGGTCAGGCACCAGTCGGCGGTGAAATAGACGAAGGTCGGGGTGCCCGCGGCGCGCAAGGCAGCAAGGCGGGCCTCGCTGAACGGCTGGGCGGCGAGGGTGCCCGCGGACGCGACCTGCGCGGTCGCCGGGCCGGCAGTGGGCAGGGCGATGATCGCCAGCACCGCCGCGACCGCTGCACCGCCGAGCGGCACCCAGACCGGGCGGCCCTTGGCCTGTGCGGTGCCGATCCACCACAGCAGCAGCCCGAGCGCCAGTGCGCCCGCCAGCCCCAGCGTCATGCCGTCGATCCCGGCCTGCCGCCCGAGCACCCACGCTAGCGCCAGCGCGGTCAGGAACATCGGCACGCTCAGGATACGTCGGAAGGTCCCCATCCAGGCGCCCGGCCTGGGGAGGCGGCGGCGCAGTGCCGGGATGTACGCGATGAGAACGAAGGGCAGGGCGAGGCCAAGCCCCAGCCCGGCGAACACCGCCAGGCCGGCGAGCGGCGGCAGCACCAGCGCCGCCGCCAGCGCGGTCGCCATGAAGGGCCCGGCGCACGGCGTCGCGACGAAGGCTGCGAGCGCGCCGGTCCAGAAGCTCCCCGCCGCACCGCCCTGGCTCGCGAGGCGCTGCCCCGCGCCGCCGCCGGGCAGGCTCACCTCGAACAGCCCCGCGAGGTTCAGCGCGATCGCCGTGGTCAGCAGCAGCAGGCCGAGGATGACCTCCGGCGTCTGCAGCTGGAACGCCCAGCCGACCTGTGCGCCGCCGGCCCGCAGCGCGAGGATCGCCCCCCCCAGCGCGACGCAGACGAGGATGACGCCGCCCGCATAGGCGAGCGCGTCGCGCCGCGCGGTGCGGTCGCTGGTGCCGCCCTTCGCGAGGCTCAGCGCCTTGAGGCTGAGGATCGGGAAGACGCACGGCATGACGTTGAGCAGAATGCCGCCTGCCACAGCGAGCAGGAAGGCGGGCAGGAACGCCATCGCGCCCGCACCGCTGTCGTCGGCAGCGGCAGCCAGCGGCGTACCCGCGGCCGGCACCGTGCCGGGCTGGGCGGCGACGAGGAAGCCACGCGGCGCCTCGCCCTCGCGCTCGATGCGCAGCACGCCGTCGATCCGCCCGGTCGGCGCGCCCTTGGTCTCGATGCGCAGCAGGTCGCCGCTGCGGGTCACGACCTGCGCGGCGCTATAATCGACGATGCCGTCCCGGAGCGGGAAGAAATAGGCGCCGCGGACCTTCTCCAGCCCCGCCATCGGCACGCCGATCGCGACGCGCTCGCCGGTTACCGTGTAGCGCGCCGCCTCGGCGAGCGGCACCGGCATAGCCCGGCGCGCGGCAGCGAAGGTCTCGGCCTGCGCCGGGTCGGGGGCGCCGTCGCCGATGGTCAGGGTGGTGGCGACGCTGGCACTCTCGGGCACGCAGATCTCGTCGGTACAGACCAGATAGTCGAGCTTGACCGCAACCGGGAACGTGCCGCTCGCCGTCGCGGGCACCTGCACCTCGGCCAGCAGCGTCTGCGGCGCCTCATAGACGTAATTCATCAGGCCCGAGACGAGCAGCCGACCCGGCACCGGATAGCGCAAGACCCCCGCGGTCGCGCCCGGCGGCAGCGTCCACGCGGCCTGGGTCTCGATCCCGGCGTCACCTGGGTTCTTCCAATAGGTGTGCCACGTCGGCTTGGGCGCGAAGGTCAGCGCGATGGCGAGCGGCTTGCCCGGCGCTGGCCGCGCACTCTCCGCGGCGATCGTCACCGCGACGTTGGCGGCCGCGGCGGGGACGGCGAACAGCGCTGCGAACAGCAGGATCAGGAGGCGCGACAGCGGCAAGGCGGGGTGTCTCCGGCGGATGGAGCCACCGAATACACCGCCGCGCCCGATGCTGGAAGCGTCCTAGGTGGTCACAGCGACCCGGCGGCGCATTGCCGCGCCGACCAGGCCGAAGCCGCCAATCATGAGCGCCCAGCTCGCGGGCTCGGGCACCGTGGCGGGGAGGTCAAGCAGCTTGATCTGCGACGCGAGGCGCGCGCCGGTCGGCTGGCCGCCCGTCCACGCGAAGACATAGCTGCCGCTCAGCGTGAAATCGCCGGTCAGCCCGCTCCACAGCTTGATCGCCACCGCACCGTCCGCAGCGTTGAGCGATCCGAGCGACTGCGCGACGGTCACCGCGTCGGTCAGCGTCAGGTTGGTGATGCCGTGGCTGTCGGTCGGCGTGCCAGCGGTGGGGACGTTCGAGCGGATACGCGCCTCGAAGCCGTCGATGTCGGCGTAATAGGCCTTGGTGTCGCTCCACGTATCCGCACCGACGGTGTAGGTGATCGTCGTGCCGACGCGGCTGAAGGTGAAGGCCACCGGCACGCCGCTGGCGAAGTTCGTGTCGCTGCCGCCGCCGAACGCGCCGAAGTTGGTCAGCGCTTGGGTGACCCCGGTGCCGGCGGGCGTCGGCAGGCCGGAGCCTGCGACCGGCGTGTGGAGGCCGCGGCGCGTGTTTGTGCCGGTCTTGACCTGGCCGACCGCACGCTCGAGCGGCGGCAGCGCCGTGTTACCTTCGAGCGGCAGGTTGTAATAGGTCTGCAAGAAACCGCCCGCGCCCTCGAACGCGGCGTCGTCGCTCTGCGTCGTGACGAGGGTTACGGCGGCGCTGGCCGAAACGGGCAGCAGCGTAAGCGCGGCCAACGCCGCGAGCGACTTGAACGACATGAGAAGGCCCCCAAAAAGCTGCGCGCCCTGACCGGCGCGGGGCGGGGTTAAGAAGTCGTTACGTGAACGTCAATATAAAAATGTGTTAACAGCGGGGCGCGCCGGGTACGTCGCGGCAAAGCCGCGCCGTCGGACGGGCGGCGGTGTACCCGCCGCTCCGCCGGCCAGCGCGGACGCGAGTCCGTCGCCAAGGTGGAATTCGCTGAAGAGCAAATTCCACCTTGGCGTCGGCCGCTTACCGCTTGGAGAACTGGAAGCTGCGGCGGGCCTTGGCCTTGCCGTACTTCTTGCGCTCGACGACGCGCGGATCGCGCGTCAGGAAGCCCGCGTGCTTGACGACGGTGCGCAGCGTCGGCTCGTAGCGCGTCAGCGCCTGGGCGATGCCGTGCTTGACCGCGCCGGCCTGGCCCGACAGGCCGCCGCCAACGACGGTGCAGACGACGTCGAACTGCTCGCGGCGCTCAGCGATGTCGAACGGCTGGTTGATCACCAGGCGCAGCGTCGGGCGGGCGAAATACACCTCCTGATCGCGGCCGTTGACGGTGATCTTGCCGCTGCCGGGCTTGAGCCAGACGCGCGCGATGGCGTTCTTGCGCTTGCCGGTGGCGTAGGCGCGGCCCTGCGCGTCGATCTGCTGCTCGCGCAGCGGCGCAGGCGAAACGCCATCGTGACCGGCGGGCGCGATATCCATCGCGGCGCCCAGGTCGGCAAAGCTCTGACGATCGTCGGACATTATGCGCTCGCCTGTTCAGCAGTGACGGCCACGCGGACCGCCAGATTCTTGGGGTTCATCGCCGCGATGTCGAGGACCTGCGGGTCCTGCGCGGTGTGCGGATGGTCGGGGCCGGCGAAGACACGCAGGTTGCGCATCTGCTGGCGGCCGAGCGGGCCACGGGGCACCATGCGCTCGACGGCCTTCTCGATGACACGCTCCGGGAAGCGCCCCTCGAGCAGCTTCGCCGCGGTGACTTCCTTGATGCCGCCCGGGTGGCCGGTGTGACGGTAATAGATCTTCTTGCCCGCCTTGCCGCCGGTGAACTTCACCTTCTCGGCGTTGATGACGATGATGTTGTCACCGCAATCGACGTGGGGGGTGAAGCTCGCCTTGTGCTTGCCGCGCAGGCGGTCGGCGATGATCGACGCGAGCCGGCCGACGACGAGGCCCTCGGCATCGATCAGCAGCCACTGCTTGACCACCTCGGCGGGCTTCGCCGCCGCGGTCGTCTTGGATAGGTTGGTCGGCATGATGCCCTCTCGAAATGCAAAACCGGCCAGCGACGGCTGACCGGTACCGGAGTGCCTATCGCCGATCACCTCGCGCAAAGCAAGGAAATAGGCGGGTTTGAGCGCCGGTATTATTCTACCGCATGGGCCTGAAGGTGGCCGAGTGCGGTGTGTTCGAGCGTGCCCATGTGGCACGCCTCCAGCACGACGAGCGGCGCGAAGCCGGCGATGCGCGCCTCTTCCCAACGCGGAGCGCACAAGCACCAACGGTCGCCGGGCTTCAGGCCGGGGAAGTTGAATTCGGGGCGCGGCGTCGACAGGTCGTTGCCGACACTCTTGCTGAAGGTCAGGAACTCCTCGGTGACTTCGGCGCAGACGGTGTGGACGCCGCGGTCGTTCGCGCCGGTTTCGCAGCAGCCGTTGCGCGTCCAGCCCGTCATCGGGTCGGTCGAGCACGACTGCAGCGGGCGCCCGAGGACGTTCATGCCCGCCCCCGGTGCGCGAGCCACAACGTCGCCGCGAGCAGCGCCGCCGCCCCCGCCTGATGCGCCGCCGCGATCGCGATGGGCACGCCACCGACGACCGTCAGCACGCCAAGCGCGAACTGCAGCACGACGAGTCCGCCGAGCAGCGCGCCTCGCCGTCCGCCCTCGCGCACCGCGATCCACAGCGCCGCGGCGGCGACGAACCACGCCAGGCTGCGGTGCACCCATTGCACGCTGACCGGATCGTCGATGATGCTCCCCAGCGGCGGCACCAGCGCCCCCAGCATCAGCGGCCAGGTGTCGGCGGCATGGCCGGCGCGCAGGCCCGCGGTGAACGCACCCCAGACGATCTGCACGCCGAGCAGCGCGAGGAACGGCGCCGCCCAGCCGGCAAGGCGCGCGCGGCCTTCGCGCAGGTCGAGCGCGGTCCAGATGCACGCGCCCATGATCGTCAGCGCGAGGCAGAGATGAATCGCCAGCCGCTCGTGCGCCACCGACGGCCGGTCGACGAGGCCCGACGCGACCATCCACCAGCCGACCACCGGCTGCAGCACGCCGAGCGCCAGGATGCCGCCCAGCCGCCATCCATAGCCCGCCGGGATCGCGCGCTTCACCGCGAACCACAGCAGCGGCAGCAGCAGCGCGACGCCGAAGATCCGCGCCAGCACGCGGTGGACGTATTCCCAGAAGTAGATCTCCTTGAACGCCTCGAGCGTCATCCCGGCGTTGATCTTAGTGTACTGCGGGCTCGCCTGGTACGCCGCGAACTCGGCTGCCCAGTCGGCGGCATTCAGCGGCGGGACGATGCCGCTGATCGGCTCCCAGCGCACCATCGACAGGCCCGACTCGGTCAGGCGCGTGATGCCGCCGACGACGACGATCAGAAACACCAGAGCCGCGACGCCGAGCAGCCAGTTGGCGATTGCCAGCGGACGTGCGCGCGTTTCGGCTAGGGGCAGGGCGATGCTGGCCATGCCCGCCACCTAGGCGCACGCGTCGTCCACGCCAAGCCGGACATCGCGCCGCACCGAATTTGTCCGGACAGCTTTGCAAGTCGCCGGGCTTGGGTTAGCGTGCGCGGCGTGGGGGCAGGGCGATGATGCTGGCGGCACTGATGGCGGGGGCGGCTGCGGCACTGACCGCACCGCCGGGCATCGCGCCGGGCGTCTTCACCAACGAGGAAGAGGTCTACTTCGACCGTGCCGCGAAGCGCCCTGCGGCACCGTGGACGGGGCTGAAGATCGGCGCGGGCGGGGTCGCTGCAGTCGACGCCTATGGGCGTCCGGCCACTTTGCCGAGCGGCACGCTGAGCGGTGCGCAGTCGCGCCTCACCCTGACCTTCGCCGACGGCCGCACCACCCAGCTGCGCCGCGGTCGCCCGGTAACGTGCTGGGGATCGGTGCCGCGCGCCGCGAAGAAGGCCGATGGCAGCGAAGACTGGCTGTTCGAACGCACGCTGAAGCTCCACGACCAGGGCGGCCGCGTCGCCTTCGGCGGCGGCGACACCGGTGCTGCGCCGGTGGTGCTCCGCCTCCGCAACGTGGTCTGGCCGAGCGGGCCCAACCAGCCCAGCCTCGTCCTGTACGTCCACAAGCCGGGCAGTCCCGACATCGCCGAGAGTTATAGCTGGGCCGATCCGTCGGCGCGGCGCATCGGCATCAATCTGCGCTGGATGCAGGCGAGCTGCACGATCGACAAGGTAAACAAGGACCTGGAGACCCGATGATGATCCGCACCCTCGCCCTCGCCGCGCTGATCGCGGCCCCCGCCGCCGCGCGCATCCTCGACCCCGCAGTCCCCGCCGACGCGGTCGAGCTGCAGAAGCGCACCCAGTGCGGCGCGAAGGACGGCGAGCCTGCGGTCTATTACTGGTCGGGTGCGGTCTATTCGCGCGTCACCGGCGAGCCCGACCGGCATCTCTTCGACGGCGAGGGCATGAACATCCGCATGTGCGTCGCGGTCAGCGATCCGGTGCGCGGCAAGGGCTATCGTCAGGTCAGCCGCGAAGTGATGTTCTTCACCGATCCCGCGACCGGCAAGATCGTCCGCGAATGGCTCAATCCCTGGACGGGGGAGAAGGTCGAGGTGATGCAGATCGCCAACGACCCCGTGAATTCGCGGCCAAGTTTCCCGATCGGCGTCGACGGCAAGCCCGCGACGATCGACCTGAAGCTCATGGGGCCATGGGCGCAGATGCGGATCGAGGTGCCGCTCTTCTATCACAACGTGCTGGCGGGCGACTTTCAGGACTACATCGGCGGCAAGTATCACGCGATGGAGATCTTCGACTTCGCCTCGCGCGCTGACGAACTGCTCGATACCAAATACCCGACTGCCTATCCCAGCGTGTCATGGGTGCGCATCTCCGACTGGATGCCGTGGATGAAGATGCGCGGGCGGCAGGGCGGCATCGTCTTCAACGCGATGGGCGCGAAGCTCAAATCCTACGCCGAACTGCCCGCGGTGATCCGCGACGAGATCGCGCTCAACTACCCGACCTATACCGCGCCGCCGCCGGGCGACGACGCGCGGCCCAACGAGACGACGTGGACGGTCTACAAGAAGCGTGTCGAGGCGCAGCGCGCCGCGGCGGCAGCGGCGAAGAAACCCTGATGCCCGCGTACATGGTCGTCACCGCGAAGATCGCCGACCGCGAGGCGTTCATCGCGGGCTATGGCAAGGCGGCGGCAGTGCTCGTTACGCAGTTCGGCGGGCGCTACGTGCTGCGTGCGCCCGGCGCGATGGGGCTGGAGGGGCAGTTCGGCGACGGCGCGTCGCTGGTCATTTCCGAATGGCCCGACAAGGCGGCCGCGCTGGCGTTCTGGAACTCGCCTGAGTATGCCGAGGTCAAGCGTCTGCGTGACGGCCTCGCCGAGGTCCAGGTGGTGCTGATCGAGTCGGCGGCGATAGGAACGCAGTGATGGCACTGGCGGCGCAGATGAAGGCCCATGGCGGGCCCGAGGTCATCGAATGGGTCGAGGTCGACCTGCCGCCGCCCGGCGCCGGCGAGGTGCGCTTCGCCACGCGCGCCGTCGGGCTCAACTATATCGACACCTACCACCGGCGCGGCATCTATCCCGTGCCCCTGCCAAGCGGGCTGGGCATGGAGGCGGCGGGCGTCGTCGAGGCAGTCGGGGAGGGGGTCACCGGCTTCGCGCCCGGCGACCGCGTCGCCACCTTCGGGCCGGTGCTGGGCGCCTATGCGACTGCGCGCAACCTGCCTGGTGCGGCGCTGTTCAAGCTGCCCGACGGCGTCGACGACCGCACCGCGGCGGCGGCGCTGCTCAAGGGCTGCACCGTCGAATTCCTCGTCGAACGCTGCGCGCACGTCGAGGCGGGCTGGCCGGTGCTGGTGCACGCCGCGGCGGGCGGCGTCGGGCTGCTGCTCGTGCAGTGGCTCAAGCATGTCGGCGCGACGGTGATCGGCACGGTCGGAAGCGAGGAGAAGGCCGAGATCGCGCGCGCCGCAGGGGCGGATCACATTATTCTCTACCGCGACGAGGAGATTGCACCGCGCGTCCGTGAGCTGACCGGGGGCGCGGGGGTGCGCGTCACCTTCGACGGCATCGGCATGGCGACCTGGGCCGCGTCGCTCGACGCGACCGGGCGGCGCGGGCTGATCGCCAGCTACGGCAATGCCGATGCGCCGGTCGGCGGCGTCGACCTCGGCATCCTGGCGCGCAAGGGCTCGCTGTTCAGCACGCGGCCGACCTTGTTCGATTACTACACCACCCCCGACGAGCGTGCGGCGGGGTCGGCTCGGCTGTTCGACCTGCTGGCGTGCGGCGTGCTGAAGGTGACGATCGGGCAGACGTACGCGCTGCAGGACGCCGCGCAGGCGCACCGCGACCTCGAGGGGCGGGCGACGACGGGGTCGACGCTGCTGCTGCCGTAACGGTCTGCTCGTCATCCCGGCGCACGCCGGGACCCATCACCTGAGTTCCAGAGATGGGTCCCGGCTTTCGCCGGGATGACGACGTGAGAGTCAGGTGCCGCCCAGCTCAACCAGCTCGATCAACTCCCCAGCCGGTCCGCGCACGGTCGCGGTCCGCTTCCCGCCCAGCACCAGCAGCGGAGCGATGAGCGGCAGATCGAGCGCATCGAGGTCGTCGACCTCGAGCGTCACCAGCGCATTGCCCGCCGGCAGCCGGTCCGCCGGCCCCGGGCGGACGGTCGCCGCATCGGGGTAGGTGTCGACCTCGACGATCGGCATGCGGCCCTTCTGCATCATCGCGAGCCGCGTGATGTGCGACGGCGGCAGGCCGAAGGCGTGGTTGATCATCGTGTATTCGATCTCGTACGTGCCCCCGATGTCGAGGCGTAGCCGGTCGCGGTACCAGGCGCAGGTCGCGTCCGCATCGGGCGTCGCGAGGATGACGATGAAGACATGGTCGACCGGGCTGGCGGCGCGCGGCAGGTCCGACGTCGGCGTGTCGCACGCGACCTCGTTCAGGTAGATCATCTCGCGCCCGCGCCCGAGCATCTGCATCGCAACGAAATAGGGCAGGCCTTCGATTGCGCGCGGCGGGCCCACAAGGTCGAACCCGCTCCCCGCCAGCTTCGCGGGCCAGCCGAAGACGTCCTGCACCGTAATCTCGTACGCTGCCCAGCCATAGGTGCGGACGGGCACGAAATCGGCGGGCACCGGCTGTTCGACGAGGCGCAGCAGGCATGGGTGCCCGCTGACCGGCTGCAGCGTCGCGTACGCCGACCCGGCACTGCCCGGCGTGCCCCAGCTGTTTGCCAGTGCCTCGGATACCGTGCCGCGCTCGACCAGCCGCAGGCCGAGGTGACCCTGGTAGTCGCCGAGCGCGGCGTCGAGATCGGGCGTCGTTACCGTCGCGCCGATGATGCGACCGTGGCTCATCCGAACACCGGCGGGCGCTTGGCGAGGAATGCCGCGACGCCCTCCTCGAAATCGGGGCCGGTGAACGCCTCGCCGAACAGTGCGAGGCTGGCGTCGTCGTCGTCGGCCTGGCCGTCGAGGATGCGGCGCACGATCTTCTTGCTCGCCCCCACACTGTGCGGCGAGGCGGCGGCGATCTGTGCGCACAGCGTGGCGACCGCGCCGCGCGCATCATCCGCCACGATCTCGACCAGCCCGATGCGCTGCGCCTCGGCCGCGTCGAGCAGCCCGGCGGTGAACAGGATGCGCTTCGCCTGCGCCGGGCCGACGAGATCGACGAGCAGCTTGGTATCGTGGAGCGAATAGACGAGGCCGAGCTTGCCCGGCGTGATCCCGAACCGCGCCGAAGCACTCGCGACGCGCATGTCGCAGGCGATCGCCAGTCCGCAGCCGCCCCCGATGCAGTCACCCTCGACCAGCGCGATCACGGGCTTTTCGGCGCGCGCCAGCTCGTACTGCGCACGGCGGATCGCGGCGGCGTTCGCGGCGCGCCACGCCGGATCGCGTGAGCCGGTCGAAAACTCGCCGATGTCGGCCCCCGCGCAGAATGCCCCGGGGGCCGCGGCTTCGAGGACGACGACGCGCACGCCGGGTGCCGCGACGGCCTGTGCGAGCTGACCGGGAAACGCCTCCCACATCGCCTGCGTGAAGGCGTTGCGCTTGGCCGCCCGATCGATGCCCAGGTGCGCGACGGCGCCGTCGATGGTCAGCGTCAGGCTCATGCCGGCTCAACCTTTGCCAGATGGTCGGCGATCTCAAGCCGCGTCGCGACCCACACGTCGCTCGTGCACGCGACATGATCGAGGAACGCCTCGAGCGCCCAGAACCGCCCCGGTCGCCCGATGATGCGCAGGTGCAGCCCCAGGCTCATCATCTGCCCGCCCTCGCGGTGCAGCTGGTCGAAGCTGCGGATCGCGTACGCCAGCCAGGCGTCTGGAGTGTAGGCGGGGTCGGTCCACATCTTCATGTCGTTGGTGTCGAGCTGGTACGGCACGATGGCGATCGGCCGTCCGGGCTCCGTGTCGCGGTCCCAGAACGGCACGTCGCCCGAATAATCGTCCATGTGATAGCGGAAGCCCGCCTCGATCAGCAGCCGGCGCGTGTTCGGCGTGTGGAGATAGCGGCTCAGCCAGCCGTAGGGGCGGGTGCCGGTCGTCGCCTCAATCGAGGTCACGGCGCGCGCGATGAAGGCGCGCTCGGCATCCTCGTCCATCTTGAACTGGTGGACCCAGCGCCACCCGTGGCTGACGGGCTCGTGGCCGAGCTCGACGATGGCGCGGGCGAGGTCGGGATGCTCCTCGAGGCTCATTGCCGCGACCGTCCAGCTCGCCTTGACTTTCAGGTCGCGCAGCAGCCCGACGACGCGCGGCGCCCCTGCTTTGATGCCGTACAGATAATTGGATTCGTTGCCATAGTTGCGGATCGGCGACTTCACGAAGACACCCAGCTCATCGACCGGCTCCATGCCCCGGTCGCCGCGCGCCACCGACATTTCGGAGCCTTCCTCGACGTTGACGACGAGGCTCAGCGCCAGCCGCGCGCCGTTCGGCCAGGCGATGCTCTCGGGCACCATCAGTGCATCTCCTCGCCGCCGCTGACGTTGATCGCTTCGCCGGTGATGTACGCAGCATCGTCCGACGCCAGCCAGGCGCACGCGGCAGCAGTGTCGCTGGCAAGGCCCGGCCGCCCCATCGGGTTCTTCGCTGCCATGCTGGCGAGATAGGCCTCGACGCTGTCGAAGCCGAGCAGCTTCGAGAAATAGTCGTTCTGCTGCGCGCCGAGGCCGGTGGTGACGTGGTTCGGGCACACCGCGTTGACCGTGATGCCGTGCTTCCCCAGCTCGATCGCAGCGACCCGCGTCAGGCCGATCATGCCGTGCTTCGAGCTGCAATAGCTCGCCATGTGAGGAAAGCCGGTCTTGGCGGCCTGGCTCGCGATATTGATGATCCGCCCGCCGTTCCCCGCGCCGATCATCGCGCGCGCTGCTGCCTGGGTACCGTAGAAAGCGCCCGACAGATTGACGCCGATCACCCGGTCCCAGTCGGCGGGGTCGACGTCGAGCAGCGGCGTCATCATGAAGCCGATGCCGGCATTGTTGACGAAGATGTCGACGCTGCCGAATCGCGCCACCGATTGCTCAACCAGTGCAGTGCATTGCGCGGCATCGCTCACATCGCATGCAAAGGCGGCGGCGCCCAGTTCCGCCGCTACTGCCTTCGTCTCGTCGTCGACGACGCGGTCGGAGACGACGCAGTTCGCGCCTTCGTCGGCGAAGCGGCGCAGGATCGCCTGGCCCAGCCCGCGCTGCTTGCCCGAGCCGGTGACGACGATGGTCTTGCCTGCAAACCTCATGGGGCCTCCGGGGGCGGTGCATAGCCGTCGAGTGCGGCGTCGAGGGTGCGGGCGAGCGCGAACAGCGTGCCCTCGCTGCCCGGCGGGCCGACCAATTGCACGCCGACCGGCATGCCGTCGCCATCACGTCCCGCGGGGAGGCTGAGCGCCGGGCAGCCCGCGATATTGGCGAGGCCCGTGAAATCGGCCTGGTTCACCGGACCGCGGCCGTGCGCAAAGGCGGCCTGTGGCGCGGTGGGGGTCAGCAGTACGCCGTCGTCGCCGAGGGCGTCCAGCAGCGTCTCGCGAGTTCGCGCCAGCACGTCGGGGGTGGGGGCCGCACCGGTGCAGAAGCTCAGCATGTAACGCAGTTCGGGCGAGATCAGTGCTGGGTCGTGGTCGCCAAGGTCGGCAGCAAGTTCGCGCCCTGCGGCGATGAAGCCCGCAAGGCGGATCGTTTGCGGCGTGTCGCGCAGCGTCAGCGAGGAGCGGGGCAGGTCGAGCGCCGCCACGGCGCGGTCGTAGGCGGTGCGGACCGCGGACTCGACTTCGACGCCGGCGAGTTCGTCGAGCAGCACGAGGCGCTTCGCGTGGCCTGCGGAAGGTGTACCGATCACTCCCCACACCCGTTCAAGCAGATCGAGCGAGCGCGCCAGTGGCCCGACGGCGTCGAGGTCGCGTGCCAGCGGCTCGAGGCCGTCGTCGTCGACCGCGCCGTGGGTGGGTTTCAGCCCATAAACCCCGTTGTACGCCGCGGGAATGCGCACCGACCCCAATGTGTCGGTCCCCAGCGCCGCGTCGCACAGGCCCGCTGCCACGGCAGCACCGCTCCCCCCCGACGATCCGCCGGGCGTGCGGCCGGTATCGTGCGGGTTGAGCGTTCGACCAAAAAACGCATTGTCGGTCGTCGCACCGAGGGCCGCCTCGTGCATGTTGACGGTGCCGAGGATGATCGCGCCTGCCTCACGCAGCCGCGTCACCACCGCAGCGTCCTTCGCCGCGATACGCTCGCGGTGCAGCGCCATGCCCGCCGTCCAAGGCAGGCCGGCGACGGCGATGTTCGACTTGATGCCGAAGGTCACGCCGTCGAGCGGCAGCGGCGCCGACCGCGCATCGCTGGCCCGCGCCGCCGCCAAGGCCGCCTCCCGGTCGAGATCGACGAACGCGCGCAGGTCCGACCGCGCGATCCGCACGAGCGCCGCCTCGACGCGCGCGACGGCGCTCACAGGCCGCGCTCGTCGATCAGGCGGATCGGCTTCTGCCGCACGTCGATCTGCGTCAGCGCCGCGGTGCCACCGGGCGGGCACAATTCGACCTCGACCTCGACCCCCAGCCCCTGGCGCAGCAGCGCCACGAGTGCCGCCGCGTCGCCGACCTTCGCCTCCAGCACTACCGTCATCGCATCGCGCCCGGCGGCGTCGCGCGCCACGCGGCAGACGAATTCGCCGGTCAATTCGCTTCGGTTCTCGATGATCGCGCCGATCGCGTGCGGGAAGACGTTGATGCCGCGCAGCTTGACCATATTGTCGCTGCGCCCCTTGAACCCCGCGATTCGCCGGAACGCCATGCCCGTGGCGTTTGCGCCCAGCACCTCATGCGAAATATCGTGAGTGTTGAAGCGGATGCACGGCGCGACATCGTCCTTGAACAGGCAGGTCACGACCATATCGCCGGTCTCGCCCGGCGCGACCGCTGCGCCCGACTGGACGTCGAGCAACTCCAGATATTGCGCGTCCTCCCAGACGTACAGCCCGTCGCGTTCGGGGCCTTCGCCCGCGATGCTGCCGGTGTCGCCGACGCCGTACCAGTCGTACGCCTTCGCGCCGCCCCACGCCGCCTCGACCGAGGCGCGATCCTCGGTCCCGAGATGACCGCAGATCATGCGGACGTTGATCTGCTCGAGAAGTCCTTCGTCGCGCGCGGTTTCGGCGAGTTTCCTCAGGTAATCGACGAACCCGACGAGCACCGTAACGCCGAAATCGGCCATCAGCCGGACCTGCGCCGCCGAGCGTGTCTCGATGCCCGTGCCCGCAGACAGGAAGATCGAGTTGGTGAAATGCGTCACCGCCTCGCGGATGTAGTGCCCGCCATTGATCACACCGTGGCCGTACACCGACTGGACGACGTCGGATGGCTGCAGACCCTGCCAGCGGTACATCCGGCCGACGAGCAAATTGGTGATCTCGCGCCCCTTCGGCCCGAACAGCAGCGCCTGCGGGCGGCCCGTCGTGCCGCTCGTGGTGTGCAGGATCTGCGGCGGTCGATCGGCGCCGCCGATCCCGGCGAAATCGCCATAGGGCGGATGCGAGGCGATCGACGCCATCAGGTCGGCCTTGTCGTAAACCGGCAGCTTCGTAATGTCGTCGAGGCCCTTAACATCGCCCGCCTCGATGCCGCGCTCGCCCCACAGGCGCTGGTAGAAGGGGATCTGCCAACCGCGCGTCATCAGCCGGGCAAAGCGCACCTCCTGCTGGCTGCGCAGTTCGTCGCGGCTCATCGCAGTGTAGCGCGCCACGAAGGCGTCGCCGACCGGATACTCGGCCAGCATCGCGCGCGCGTCGAAGGTCTCGAAATAGGTCGGGTAGGTCATGCGGCGGTCAACCAGTCGAGAGGGGCGTCGTAGATGCGCGGGTCGGCGTGCGGCGCGAGCTCGCGGGCGAGGGCGAGCTTGGCGGTCGCATCGAAGTCCACCCCCGGGCTGCCCGGCGTCGCGGGCACGGCGCGTTCGAGGCGGGTACCGTCGGCGAGTGTCACCATGACATACTGGGGCGACAACGCATTGGGATCGGGGTTGCCATCGTCAATCAGCGTCAGCGGCGCGGGCGGCGGCAGGTCGGTAAAGGCGCGCGGGTCGATCCGGCCGTCGCGCAGCATCAGCGCGGCAAGGACGGGCAGGCACAGGCGGGCGTAGGCGGGTGTCATCTCCGCCAGCGGCGGACGCCCGACCAGGCGGATGACGAGGCTTGGGACGCGCGCCTCGATGGCGGCGACCAGCCCGCCGATCTCGGGGCGCAGCGCGGCGAGCGCGCCGAGCACGCCGTGGCTGGCGCGACCGCTCGGCCAGGATTTGGTGCTGACCTCGTCGATCAGCCAGCGGGTGCCGAGGCCAGCAGTGTAGGTCGACAGGTCGCCGCGATCGAACAGGGCGAAATAGCCGAACGGTCCTGCGAGGGCGTCGTGCGGGCCGGTCAGGCCGGCCTTGACCAGATCGACCGCGGCGACCGCGGCACGCGCGGCGTTGGCGACCTGGAGGGGCAGGGCGATCGAGCCCTCGACATGCGCCTGCATCGTGCCCGCGCACGCCGCGTGGGCGAGGCCGAGGACATCGGCGACTGCACCGACCCCATCTATGCGCGCCACCGCGAGCGCTGCGCCTATCGTGCCCGCAGTGGCAGGACGGAAAAAGGTCAGCGGACTTTCCGCGGCGATGCCGAGACCGGCTGCAATATCCACGCCGACCGCGATCGCCGTGAGGGCTTCCTCGGGATCGACACTGCCGCGCCGGTGGCACGCGGCGGCGACGGCGGCAGTGACGACCGACAGCGCATGCACCACCGCGCCTTCATGCACCGCATCCCATTCGAGGCAGTGAATGTTGAAACCATTGACGAACGCCGCCGACGGCGCGGGCAGGGTGCCGCGGTGCCCGAGCAGGCATGCGTCGTCGCCGGCTCCCCAACCGCGCGCCGCTGAGAGCACGCCCGCCGCCCCGGGCGCAGTCGCTCCCGCCGCTCCGACCGCCAGCGTGTCGCCGAGCAGCCGCAGCGTCGCCGCGCGCGTCGCGGGCGGCAGCCGGTGCTCGGCGGCGGCGAAGTCGAGCAGGTCGGCGGTCGCGGTCACAGCCACGCGTCCAGCAAGGCGAGCAGCGCGCGAGGGTCATCACCATGCATCGCGGCCTCGATGCTATGGTCGCCGTCGCCGAGCCCGCCCCAA
The DNA here is from genome assembly GCF_007097155.1 of Glacieibacterium frigidum. GTDB lineage: Bacteria > Pseudomonadota > Alphaproteobacteria > Sphingomonadales > Sphingomonadaceae > Glacieibacterium > Glacieibacterium frigidum. The sequence goes on along the minus strand of NZ_VJWA01000001.1, from coordinate 1,659,508 downwards.
GCGATCAATGACCGCGCCTTGGCCACGATCTGTGCTTCGCTGGCAGGCCGCTCGGGGTCGCCGCGCGTGTCGACCAGTGCCACCGATCCCCCACCGCAGCTCAGGCTGGCACCGAAATGCGCCGGGTAACGCGCTGTGATCGCGCCATCCTCGGTTACCGTGACCTGCGCCCGCAGCGGCGCGAGAGCCTCGATTGCCGCCAGCGTGAAATCCTCGGGCCCTGCGTCGCGCCCCGCCGCAATCACAGCGACGCCGTGCTGGAGCGAGAATTTCGCCTGTGCCTCGGTCACCGGGTGCGGGTTGTCGCAGAACGCCAGCGCATCGGCGTAGGTCGCGACTTGCATCTTGCCCGACAATTGCCCGGCCGCGCGCAGGTCGAGTGCGCAGTCGATCGCCGGATGGACGTGGCGGCACGCGGCCCAGGGCTTGAAGCTGACCTCTGCCATCCGCCACCCGTCGCCGAGCACCAGCGGGCGCGGCTCACGCACGGTCGCCGCGTACAGGCCCTGCGGCCCCTCGAGCACCGCCACGGGTCCGCTCGCCCCGGCGCGCGCCAGCCGCGCAAACCACAGGCCCTCCAGCGCGGCGCGCGCGGCGTGGATCTGCTTGGTCATCGTGTCGGCATGGCGCATCGCCCACAGCCCGCCCGCGGTCGAGCCGGCATTGGCGAGCGCCCAGCCGGTCCGCTGCGCATCGAGTCCGAACGCCGAAGCCGCCGCCGCCGCGCCGCCGAAGCCGCCGGCGGTCGAGGTGTTGTGGAAATGCGCATAGTGGTGCGCGTCGAAGGTCGCGCCGATGGCGATCATCGCCTCGTAACCGCGCACGCCGGCGTCGAGCAGGTCGGCCATGGTGCCGCCGGTCTCGCGTACCGCCGACAGCGCCGCGGGCCAGACGACGGGGCCGGGGTGGAGGAGCGCGGTGCGGTGGACGTCGTCCATTTCCAGCACGTTGCCGAGCAACGCCGTGCGGGTCAGCACGTCGCGTTCGGCGGTGCGTGCCATGTCGGCAACCGGCCCTTGGCGCGCTCCTGCAACGCAGCCCAGCCAGTCGAGCAGGTGCAGCCGCGCGCGGGCCCGCGTCGCATCCTCGACACGGCGTTGCAAATGCTGTGCAACGCGTTCGATCAGGCTATAGCTGTTCATCGCGGCCGCGACCGCAGGGGGAGAGTGACGGCGTGCAGGGAGCCGAGACGAAGTCCAAGCCGCGCTATATGCTGCTTGCCGATGAACTGCGCGACGGGATCGCCAAGGGCACCGTTCCCGCCGACCAGTTTCCGACCGAGAGCGTGCTGTGCGCGCGCTACGGCGTCAGCCGCTTCACGGTGCGCGAAGCGTTGCGCGCGCTGCAGGCGGAGGGGCTGATCCAGCGGCGGCGCGGGTCGGGCACGACGCTGAAGGCGCCCGAGCGCACGACGCTGCACCAGCCACTGTCGAACCTCGACGAGATCCTGCAATACGCGCGCGACACGCGGGTCGATTATGCCCCGCACGGCCTGAAGGCCCTGCCGCGCGCGCTGATCACCGAACTGCGCCTCGATCCCGACCAGCGCTGGGTGCACTTCGGCGGCGTCCGCCGGCACGACCGCGACGAGACCGCGATCGCGCACATCGACGCGTACATCAACGGCGCCTACGCCCGCGCCGCGGCCAGCATCGACCCCGCGGCAGGCGTGCTGTTCCGTCAGCTCGAGGCGGCAGCGGGGATCCGCATCGCGCGCGTCACGCAGGACATCCAGGCGGTGCCGGCGTCGAAGGAGATCGCCGCAGCGCTGGGCGTGCCGAAGCGGAGCCCATGCCTGCGCATCGTGCGCTGCTATATGAGCAAGGAGGGGGGCTTCGTCGAGATTTCGGTCAGCCACCACCCCGGCGACCGCTTCGCCTATGCGATGCACACCGACGTCTAGCACGAGGCGAACCGGATCGCGGGTTTGACCCGGCCGTCGACGATTGCATCAGGGGCGGCGGCGAAGGCCTGGGTGAAGTCGAGGACGGGGGCGAAGGCGACGTCGCGACCGTCGAACCAGGCGGTCCATTCGTCGCGGGTGCGGGTCAGGAAGGTCGCGGCGAGGAAGTCGCGCAAGGGGGCCTGTGCCTCGCCCGCGGGGGCGTCGCCGAGCGCGATGAGGTCGGGGCGGCCCAGCGCCTCGAGCAATGTCCGGACAAATTTCGCCTCGCGCCCGCCCAGCGTGACATGGCCACCGTCCTTGCACGCATAAACCTGGTAGAAGGCCGCGCCGCCGAGCGAACGCTGCTCGGCCGAGCGCGGGGCAGGGCCGCCGCGCATGGCGTCGGCGGCGATATGCGCGCTCCACGGCAGCAGCGACCCGAACATCGACACGTCGACATAATCGCCGCGGCCCGTGGCGGCGCGCCCGATCAGCGCCATCAGTACCGCCGACAGCGCGGTGAGGCCCGCCGCGACGTCGGCGGCGGGCACGCCTGGCACCACCGGCCCGCCGGGGCCGTCGTTGACGCTGAGGAAGCCGCTTAGCGCCTGCACCGCCAGGTCGTGCGCCGGGTGATGCGCGCGCGGCCCCGCCTGGCCAAAGGCCGAGATCGAGCAATAGACGACCGACGGCCGGCGCGCTGCGACCGCGGCATATTCGAACCCCAGCCGTGCCATCGCGCCGGGGCGGAAGCCCTCGACGACCACGTCTGCCTCGTCGATCAGGTCCCACAGCGCCGCCTTGCCGGCGTCCGACTTGAGGTCGAGCTCGACGCAGATCTTCCCGCGGTTGAGCGCGTCGAACCACAGCGACCCCCGGTCGCCGAACGGCGGCATGGCGCGGGCGGGATCGCCGCCGGGCGGCTCCACCTTGATTACCGACGCGCCCTCTTCGGCCATCATCAGCGTCATCATCGGGCCGGGCAGGAAGAGCGTCAGGTCGACGACGCGAATGCCGGCCAGCTTGCCCATCTCACACAGTGCCGTCGGCACGCAGCGCGGCGATCTCGGCGGATGTGAACCCCGCCTCGTCGAGGATCGCCTGCGTGTCGGCGCCCAGCGCGGGGGAGGCGCGGTTGGGCAGGCGCGCGCCATCAATGCGGATCGGATTGCTCAGCACGCGCAGGCCCTCGGGGCGCGCGGCGTGCGCTACGGTGTCGACCATGTCGCCCGCGCCGTCGAGCGCCTGGGCGAGGTCGTTGACCGCCGCGACGGGCACGATGCCGCCGAGCTTCGCGACCCAGTGCGCGGTCGGATGCTGGAGGAAGATGCCGTCGAGTATGGTGGTCAGCGCGTCGCGGTTTTCCAGCCGCGCCGGCATCGTCGCGAAGCGCGCATCGCCCTGCAGGTGCGGCACGCCGAGCGCGTCGGTCAGCAGCACCCAGAACTTCGCCAGCTGCGCCATCACGAAGACCCAGCCGTCGGCGGTGCGGAAGGTCTGCGACGGCGTCACGCTGGGGTGCGCCGACCGCTCGGCGCGTCCGGTGACGAAGCCCTCGTTGAGATACCAGTACGCCGGATAGCTCGTCTGGTGCAGCGCCGCGTCGAGCAGCGAAATATCGAAGTCGCGGCCCTTGTCGGTCGCCGCCGCCTCTTTCAGCCCCGCGAGCGTCGCGGTGGCCAGCATCGTGCCGGTGATGAAGTCGACCATCGACAGGCCGAAGCGCGTCGGCGGGTCGGTCGGCGCTCCGGTCACCGACATGAACCCGGCCTCGGCCTGCATCAGATAGTCGTACCCCGGCCAGCTGGCGCGCGGCCCCTCGCGGCCATAGGCGGAGGCGTGGACGCAGACGATCGCCGGGTTCACTCGGCCCAGCGCCGCATAGTCGAGGCCGAGCTTCGCGGGCAAGTCGCCGCGCGCATTGTTGGTCACCGCGTCGGCCTTGGCGACCAGCCGGTGCAGAACTGCCTTTCCCGATTGCGTCCGGATATCAAGCGTCAGCGAGCGTTTGTTGAGGTTGAACGTCTGGTAGAACAGGCTGTCGTCCGCCCCCAGGAAGTACGGCCCGGTGGCGCGCGCGCTGTCGCCGCCCTTGGGTGGTTCGAGCTTGATGACCTCGGCGCCGAGCTGCGCCAGGAACATCGTGCCGTAGGGACCTGCGCCGTACTGCTCGGAGGCGAGGATGCGCGTGCCGGTGAGGGGGAGGGTCGGGCTCAAGCGGGATTCCGCTTCACCCACTGCTTCGCGATGATCATGCGCTGCATCTCGTTGGTGCCCTCGCCGATGCACATCAGCATCGAGTCGCGGTAGAAGCGCTCGATCTCATACTCCTTCGAATAGGAGTAGCCGCCGTAGATGCGCATCGCCTCCTGGCTGTTCTTCACCGCCGCTTCCGACGCGAAATACTTGGCCATCCCCGCCTGCATGTCGCAGCGCTCGCCGCGGTCGTAGGCTTCCGCCGCATCGAAGGTCAGCAGCCGCGCGGCGCGGGCGCGGGTCACCATGTCGCCGAGGTAGAGCTGGATCGCCTGGTGGTCGGCGATCGGCTTGCCCATCGTCTGGCGCTGCTGGGCATAGTCGGTGGCGAGGCGCAGCGCCCCTTCCGCCAACCCGACGCCGCGCGCCGCGACGTTGATGCGGCCCAGTTCGAGGCCGCCGGTCGCCTGGAAGAACCCCTGGCCCTCGACGCCGCCGATCAGGTTTGCAGCCGGGATGCGGTAGTTGTCGAAGATCAGCTCGGCCGAATCGATGCCCTTGTAGCCGAGCTTCTCGAACTTCTTGCCGGTCGTGAACCCCGGGCCCTTGGGCGCGATGAACAGGCTCATGCCCTTGTAGCGCGGCTCGGCTTTGGGATCGGTCTTGACCAGCAGCGCGAAGCACGAGCCGTTGAGGCCGTTCGAAATCCACGTCTTGGTGCCGTTGATCACGTAATCGTCGCCGTCGCGCACGGCAGTCGTGCGGATCGCCTGCAGGTCGGTGCCGGCGTTGGGCTCGGTCAGCGCCAGCCCGCCGCGGATTTCGCCGGTCGCGAACTTCGGCAGCCATTCGGCCTTTTGCTCGGGCGTCCCGAACCGCTCGACCGCGACCGCCATGATCAGGTGCGAGTTGAAGATGCCGGTGATCGCCATCCAGTAGGACGCGATCTGCGAGACGATCTTCGCGTACGTCGTCGCGGGCAGGCCGAGGCCGCCGTACTCGCTGCCGATCGTCGCGCCGAACAGACCCATCTCGGCCATCTGGTCGACGAGTTCGGCGGGCCAGATGTCGTTGTGGTCATGGTGCATCACGACGGGCCGCACCTCGCGGTCGACCCATTTCTGGATCGAATCGAGCAGCGCGGTTTCCTCCGCCGGGTCCATCGCAGGCCTTGCAGTCGTCATGATTCCATCGGTCCGCAACCCGTCTTCCAGATCAGCATCGAGCGGTTGAAGGTGCACACGACATCGCCGTGCTGGTTCTTGCCGGTGGTCCGCACGGTGACGATGCCCTGTTCGGGGCGCGAGCTGCTCTCGCGTTTCTCGACGACCTCGCTCTCGGCGTACAATGTGTCGCCGGGGAACAGCGGGTGGGTCAGGCGGATATTGTCCCAGCCCAAATTGGCGACCGCCTTCTGGCTGACGTCGCTGACCGACATGCCGACCATCAGCGCGACGGTGAGCGGGGAGCAGACCAGCGGCTTGCCGAACTCGGTCTTGGCGGCGAATTCATAGTCGAAATGCGCCGGATGGGTGTTCATCGTCATCAGCGTGAACTGAATATTGTCGTAGTCGGTGATCGTCCGGCCGGGGCGGTGTTCGTAAACGTCGCCGACGATGAACTCCTCGTAAAAGCGGCCGAAACTCTCGCGGTAACGCTGCGGTCCGATCTCGATACTGCCTGGACGCACGGTGCGGTTCCCCCAATTTGTCCGGACAACTTTGCACGGGCCTCGGGGGCCGGTCAACCGGGCTTGACGACGCCTATCCACGAGGTGACCACAAGCAGCGCGTAGACGCACCACACCCAGTAGCGCGTCCGGTTCATCGTGGCGAGCAGCGGCACCTCGGTCGTGTCGCTCGACCCTTCGGTCAGCAGCCGGCCGAGCTGCGGCCCGACGGGCTTGAACGCGACGTCGATCATGATCGCGGCGGCGAAGATCGCGCCGAACAGCAGCGCCTTCCACGCCAGCCACGCCGGCGCGGCGTCGGTCACCAGCCACAGCGCACCGAGGCCGAAGTAGAAGAGGGTCAGCGCGATCTTGAGCCAGTTCTCGATCCTGCGGTCGCGAGCGGCGCGCGGTGTCTGGTCGTGCGCGTGCGCATCCCAGACCAGCCACAGCCAGCCCGCGGCGACGATCCAGGCTAGGACGATCAGCCAGAGCGGCAGCACGACCCAGTTGCCGGCCGCCGCCACCGACAGCGATAGGGGCACCATCAGCGCCCAGGTACTGCGCGGCACCATGTCGACCGTGACCAGCAGGCGCAGCAGCACGAGGCGCTCGGGCAGGGTGTAGCGGTCGCGCTTGCGAAAGTGCTGGCCCAGCACGAACACGCCGACGTCGGCGCCCAGCCACAGCACGAACAGCAGCAGGTGGACGTACACCAGCGACGGGTAGGCGAGGTCGGCCATCGTTTTGCCCCCGGCTTGACAGGCGCGCGAATCCGCCCGAAGTTGTCCGGACAAATCACAATAAGCCCGAGCGGGCAAGCACAGGGCTGAAGACACTGCCGGGCCGCTCGCGGGGGGCGCGCCGGACGAAGGGAGCGTGTCGATGCACAAGCAATTCCTGGCCGCGGTCTCGCTGATCGCACTGGCTTCCACGCCCGCCTGGGCCCAGCCGGCACCCGCCGAGCCGGAGGTGCAGGACGGCATCGCCGACATCGTCGTGACCGCGCAGCGCCGCCGCGAGAGCGTACAGGACGTTCCAATCGCGATCAGCGCCTTCTCCGGCGACCAGCTGCGTGCGCAGGGCGTGTCGAACACCCTCGAGCTCGGCCAGTTCGTGCCCAACCTCGTCGCGCAGAACAACACCGGGCTGGGCTCGGCGAACGCCTATTACATTCGCGGGCTCGGCAATACCGAGACGATCGCGACCTTTGATCCGCCGGTCGGCACCTATGTCGACGACATCTATCTGTCGCGCCAGAACGCCAACAACCTCAGCCTGTTCGACGTCGAGCGCGTCGAGGTGCTGCGCGGGCCGCAGGGCACATTGTTCGGGCGCAACACCACCGGCGGCGCGATCAACGTCATCCTGCGCGAGCCGGGCGAGGACTTCGGCGGCTATGCCGAGGTCGGCTATGGCCGCTTCGACAAGAAGCTGGTTCGCGCCTCGGTCGACGTGCCGCTCGCCGACAGCCTGGCGGTCAAGGTCTCGGGCTATTTCCAGGACGACGACGGCTACGCCAAGAACATCACCACCGGCGAGCGCGCCAACGACGACGACGGCTGGGGCGCGCGGCTGGGCGTGCGCGGCGAGCTTTCCGACTCGGTGCGCTGGACGGGGTCGTACGCACGCATCATCGCCAATGGCGAGAACCTGCTGAACCAGGAATGCGACCCGCGCAACAACGGCGACTGCGATGGCCGCTTCGTCTCGACCGGCCTGCGCAAGGGTAACGAGATCAGCCCGTCGCCGTACCTGCCGCTCGTCATTTCGGGCCGCAAGGCGAACTATGGCCTGGGCAACCGCACCGCGTCCGATCTCGTCACCTCGAACCTCGAGTTCGGCCTCGGCGACGACCTGTCGCTCAACCTGATCACCGGCTTCGTCAACCAGATCCAGCAGTATTCGATCGACTTCAGCGACGGGCGCGCACTGCCCAGCCTCGCCAATCCCAACCCGGCGGTGCGCGGCGATACGCGCGGCGGCTTCACCATCCTCAACGACGGCCAGAATGACCAGTTCAGCCAGGAGGTGAAGCTGAGCGGCAAGGTTTCGATCTTCGACTTCGTCGGGGGCTTCTATTACCTGAAGGAGAACAACCGCACCGACTTCGCCGACCTGTTCACCGTCGCGCCGAACACGACGATCATTCTCGGCGACCGCACGCTGACCAACTCGACTAAGGCCTATGCCGGCTATTTCCAGGCCGACGCCAACCTGACCGACCAGATCAAGCTGACCGCCGGTATCCGCTACACCGACGAAGAGAAGAAATTCAGCATCTTCGACAACCGCGCCTCGTGCAACGACGGCAGCATCGAGGCGAACTGCCTGTCGAACCAGAACCTGACCGGCCCGTCGGGGGTCGCCATCCCCCGCAGCCAGCGCGCCAAGGTGTGGACGCCGCGCTTCGCCGCCAACTTCAAGGTCGACGAGAATATCCTGTTCTTCGCCAGCGCGACGCGCGGGTTCAAGTCGGGCGGGTGGAACGCGCGCGGCACCGCGGCGAGCCAGCTGCTGCCCTTCGGCCCGGAGAAGATCTGGAGCTATGAGGCGGGGCTGAAATCCGACCTGTTCAACCGCCGCGTGCGCGCCAACCTGACCTTCTTCTACGCCGACGTGACCAATTTGCAGACGCCCTCGGCACTCGTCGCGGCGAACGGCTCGATCACCTTCCTGACGCGCAACTTCGCCGACTATCGCAACAAGGGCGTCGAGGCGGAATTCACCTTCCAGCCGGTCGACGGCCTCAACCTCTACGCCAATTTCGGCTACCAGGACGACAAGTACATCATCGACCGCAGCGCGCCCGCCGCCGACATCTACGGCATCCAGTCGGTCGCGGCGCAGCAGGCGGCGTGCCAGGCGGCACTCGCGGCAGGCAAGATCGCCGGCGGTGCCAACGTGCCCGCCACCCTGCCGTCGATCGCGGCGTGCGCCAGCGGCATCATCACCCCGAACGGCAGCATCGCGACGCCGGTGCGAACGCCGAAATTCTCGCTCGCGATCGGTGGCAGTTACGAGATTCCGCTGGGCAGCCTGAGCCTCGTACCTTCGGTCAATGGCAGCTTCCGCTCGAAACAGGAGGTGCAGACGTCCAACTACACGATCTATTCGGGCAGCGTGACGGGGACGAACGGCACCTTCCCAGCCAACCCGACCGCGGGGCAGGCCCTGCAGGGGTCGTTCAGCGAGGCGGCGTGGCTGGTCAATGCCGGCATCGCGCTCAACGGCCCGGACAAGGCCTGGCAGCTGTCGGTCAATTGCACCAACTGCCTGAACGAGACCTTCGTCCAGTCGGCGCTCGCCAACACCACCTATTTGAACCAGCCGATGATGTGGCAAGTCCGCGCGCGGGTGTCGTTCTGAGCGCGTTCGCGCCCCTGCCGCGCCGCAAGGGCCGCGTCACCTATCGCAAGCGCGACGGCGACGTGTGGGGCTTCGAGGAATGGGCGATCGGGCAGGGCGCCGACGGCCTGCGCGTGATGAGCGCGCATTGCGAGATGGCGCTGGGCGACGAGCGGGTGGTGCGCGACTCGGTGCTGTCGGTCCACCCCGACTTCCACCCCCACGACGCCTTCGTGCGGATCATGCGCGACGGCACCGTCAGCGGCACCGGCTGGTTCCACTTCACCGACGTTGCGGCGACCTGCGAAAGCTGGACGGCGGCGGAGGGGCGAATCACCCAGTCGATGCCGATCGTCCGGCCGATCCGCGGCTTCGGCATCCACGCGGTGCAGGGCGACGGCTGGCTCGCGGCGACCTTCCCCTACGACAAGGGGCCGGGCCACACCCAGTTCTTCGGGCGCAACCTGCTCCACTCGGTGCATCACCTCGGCGCGACGGGGCCGTTCATCAGCACCACGGGGTCGGGGCTGACGTATGTGGGGCCGGAGACGATCGACGTGCCCGCGGGCACCTTCGACTGCCACCGCATCCGCTTCGTGGGCCTGACGAATAATCATCCTGCGTACGACATGTGGGTCACGCGCGACGGCGAGTTCCTGTATGTGAAGGGCGACGTCGAAGGATATATGGATTCGGTGTTCGAGCTGGCCAGCCTGTCCGATGGGTGAGTTCCGCAGGGGCTCGAAGGTGCTTGCCGCCGCGTTCCTGGGCGTCATGTGCGGCGCCTCGCCCCTGCCGTTCAACGTGCTCGGTACGCTCTTCAAGCCGCTGCAGGAGGAGTTCGGCTGGAACCGCGCGGAGATCAGCGGCGGCATTACGGTGTTCGGCATCGTCGCGTCGCTGATGGCCCCCGTGTTCGGCTGGCTGGCGGACCGCTACGGGGTGCGGCGCGTCGCGCTGTCGTCGCTCGGGGCGTTCATCGTCGCCTTTGCCGCGATGGGTTTCACGCCGCCGTCGCTGGTTGGTTACTACGCGCTGTGGTTCTTTGTCGGCCTGGTCGGGATCGGGTCGACGCCGGTGACTTGGAGCCGCGCGATCAGCCTGTGGTTCCTCGACAATCGCGGCCTCGCGCTCGGCATCATGCTGATCGGTACGAGTGCGGCGGCGTTCGTCGTCCCCGGCCTCGCGGTCTGGGCGATCGACGCCTACGGCTGGCGCGCGATGTTCCCGATCGTCGCAATGCTGCCGTTGCTCGTGGCGCTTCCGATCGGCCTGCTGTGGTTCCGCGAGCCACGCCCCGACGAGCGCCCGCCCGGCCTGTCGACCCGCGATGGTGCGGTGGCGGGCATGACCTTCGGCGCGGCGGCGAAGACGCGGCAGTTCTGGACGCTCTGGGTGTCGATCCTGCTCATCGCGCTGGCGTACGGCGGCGCGCACATCCACCTGATCCCGATCGTCATGGATCACGGCTTCGCGCCGGGAGCTGCGGCGGCGATGATGGGGGTGGTCGGGCTCGGGCTGCTGGCGGGGCGGATCGGCGTCGGCTTCCTGCTCGACCGCATCTGGGGTCCAGCGATCGCGTTTCCGGTGCTGTGCCTGCCCGCCGTCGCGTGCTTCCTGCTGCTCGGCACGTCGAGCGAGACGAGCGCCATCACGGTCGCCGCCTTCCTGCTCGGCTTTGCGGCAGGCGCGGAGAGCGACCTGATCGCCTTCCTCGCAGCGCGCTACTTTGGGATGGCGCATTTCGGGCGCATCTACGGGATGCTCTACATGCCGTTCGGCCTGTTCTCGGCCGTATCACCGCTCGTCTATGGCATCGTGCGCGACCGCACGGGCAGCTATGACGGCATGCTGATGGCGGCAGCCGTCCTGTTCGTCGCGGGTGGTGCACTGCTGCTGACGCTCGGGCGCTACCCGGGCACCGCGACCACCAAGCTGGCGCACGCCTGATGGCGACGATGCCCGCCCCGACGCCGCTCGACCGCCTGCGCGCCGCGGTCGGTGCGGACGCACTGATCACCGACGCGGCCGAATGCGCCTACTACGCGCAGGACGTCCACACGCTCGGGCCCGCGCCGCTCGCGGTGTTCCGGCCCGAGAACACCACCCACCTCGCCGCCGGCCTTGCGGCGGCGCACGCCGAGGGCCTAGCCGTCGTGCCGCGCGGCGGGGGCATGAGCTACACCCGCGGCTATGTCGCCGATGCGCCCGGCGCACTGCTGATCGACATGGGGGGCATGTCGCGCATCCTCGCGGTCGACGCCGACAACATGACCGTCACCGTCGAGGCGGGGTGCACCTGGGCAGCGCTTTACGCCGAGCTTCACCCGCGCGGGCTGCGCACCCCGGGCTGGGGCACATTGTCGGGCCTGCGCGCGACGGTCGGCGGCGGGATGAGCCAGAACGGCCTGTTCTGGGGTGCGGCGCGCGGCAGCATCGCCAGCCAGGCGCTGAGCTTCCGGGTGGTGCTCGCCGATGGCACGGTCGTCACGACGGGCAATGGTTTCCTGCAGTTCGGCCCCGACCTGACCGCGTTGTTCGCCGCCGACGCGGGCGCGCTGGGCATCAAGGCCGAGGTGACGCTGCCGCTGATCCCCGAGGCTGCGGCGCTCGGCTATGCCTCGTTCGAGTTCACCGACGCGGCGTCAGTGATGGACGCGCTGAGCAAGATCGCGCGCGCCGGACTCGCGACCGAGGCGTTCGGCTTCGACCCCTTCCTCACCGGCCAGCGCATGAAGCGCGACAGCCTCGCCGCCGACGCGAAGTCGCTGCTCGGCATGGCGAAGGCGCAGGGCGGACTGTGGAAGGGCTTCGTCGAAGGCGCCAAGGTCGTCGCCGCGGGCCGTTCCTTCCTCGGCGGAGCGAATTTCTCGGCGCATTTCATCACCGAGGGGCGAAATCAGGCGAGTGCCGACGCGGACCTCGCCGCGCTGACGACGATCGCACTCGCGCACGGCGGCAAGCCGGTGGCGAACACCATCCCCAAGGTGCTGCGCGCCAACCCCTTCCCGCCGCCCAACTCGATGCTCGGGCCGGAGGGCGAGCGCTGGGTGCCCGTCCACGGCATTGTGACGCACGGTCAGGCGGCGCCGGCATTTGCGGCGATCGAGGCGCTGTTCGAGGCGCGCGCCGCCGAGATGGAGGCGCTCGGCATCGGGGCAGGGCATATGCTGCTGACCGTCGGCCACGGCGCCTTCCTGATCGAGCCGGTGTTCTACTACCCCGGCGCGACCGCCGAACTGCACCGCCGCGCGGTCGAACCCGCGCACCTCGCGCGCCTGAAGGGTTTTGCCGCGAACGACGCGGCGCGCGCGCTGGTCGATGAATTGCGCGCTGCCGTCATCGACATCTTCGCCACGCACGGGGCGGCGCACTTCCAGATCGGGCGGACCTATCCGCTGCGGGCGGGCAGCGACCCGGCCGCCTGGGCGCTGCTCGGGCAGATCAAGGCGGCGGTCGATCCCGCAGGCGCGATGAACCCGAGCGCTCTCGGCTTGTGACCTACGCCGCCGTCGCGATGCAGCTCACCGCGCGCTCGGTCGAGGGTTGCGCCGACCGGGCCGCAGTCTCGACGCAAGTGCGCGCGCACATCGCCGACGTCGCGACCCAGCTGCACGCCGCGTGCATCTTCATCGAACAATATGGCGGGGCGCCGGTGCGCCTCGCGGTGCTGCCCGAATATCTGTTCACCAGCTATCCCGGCCGCATCGGTGTCGGCGACTTCGCCGAGAAGGTCGCGTTCGACGTCGACGGCCCCGAATACGCGGCACTCGGCAAGGTCGCGCAGGACCGCGGGCTGCACCTCGCGGTCAACGCCTATGAGCGCGACGTGCATTTTCCCGGCCTGTATTTCCAGGCGAGCCTGGTGTTCGCGCCGTCGGGCGACTGCGTGCTGCGCTACCGTCGCCTCAATTCGATGTTCGCGCCGACGCCGCACGACGTGTGGACGGCGTACCTCGACCACTACGGCATCGACGGCGTCTTCCCGGTGGCGCGTACCGAGATCGGCAACCTCAGCGCCATCGCGAGCGAGGAAATCGTCTACCCGGAGATCGCGCGCGCCCATGCCCTGCGCGGGGCCGAGGTGTTCGTCCATTCGTCGTCCGAAATCGGCTCCCCAAACCCGACGCACAAGGCGCTGGCGAAACGCGCGCGGGCGTTCGAGAATCTCGCCTACGTCGTGTCGGCGAACACCGCGGGGATCAGCGGCACCGCGCTGCCGCTGGCGTCGGCCGATGGCAATTCGTGCGTCGTCGACTGGCGCGGCGCGGTGTTGAGCGAATCGAACAGCGGCGAGACTTTCACGGCGTTCGCCGACATCGACCTGCATGCGCTGCGCGCCGCGCGCCGCAAGCCGGGCATGACCAATTACCTCGCCCGCCAGCGCACCGAGCTGTTCGCGCACAATCCGCAAGTGCAGCCCGCAGACCGCCTGGCGAACACGGTGCCGACGCGCGATGACTTTCGCCGGGCGCACGACGAAGTGATCGCCCGTCTCGACCGTGAGGGATTGATATGAGCGACATCGCCCCGCCGTACGCCGCCGTCGCGCGCCACGCCGTGTTTCCGGAGCCGAAGCACGACGACGCCGCGCGCTTCGATTTCCTCGCCAATTTCAACAAGTACCTGTCGGGCACGCTGGGGCCGGGCAATGCGCGGGCGTACGAGACGCGCGTCCGCCCGGCGTTCGCGCGCGCGCACGGCCGCGACCCCGTCGACCGGTTCGAGATCCGCCGCGCGATGAACGCCGATCCGTTTCACCGCCTCTGGTCGGGCCTCAAGCGCAACTCGATGGAGATGCGCCAGCACAACGGCCGCGCGATGGTGCTGCGCCAGTTGGACAACCTCGATGCGCGCGCCGCGGCGCTCAACGACGGCAAGGACACGCTGCGCCTCGACCCCGGCGTCGAGGTTCCGCGTTACCAGCGGGCGGTCGACATCCACTGCATGCCGGGCAGCTATCACGGCGAGGAACGCCCCGGCGACGTGTCGGCGGGGGCGAATTACGACTGCGGGCTCTTCGCGACGACGGCGGGCGGGCTGGGTGCGCTGAGCGACGGCGGCGGGCAGGCGCTCGTCGACTGGGTGCGGCGCGAGCGGCCGGGCTGGCAGCCGCGGCGCATCCTCGATCTCGGCGCGACCGTCGGGCACAATGTCGTGCCGCTGGCACTGGTCTTTCCCGATGCGGAGGTCGTGGCGATCGACACCGCCGCACCCGTGCTGCGCTACGGCCATGCCCGCGCGCAGGCGCTGGGGGCGACCAATCTGCAGTTCGTCCAGATGAATGCCGAAAGCATGGCTTTTCCCGACGGGCATTTCGACTGGGTACAGACGACGATGTACCTCCACGAGCTGTCGGGTACCGCGCTGCCGCGCGTCATCGCCGAGGGGGTGCGCGTGCTGGCGTCGGGCGGGCTGATGCTCCACCTCGAGCAGCCGCAATATTCGGACGCGATGCCGCTGTACGAGCAGTTCATCCGCGACTGGGACGCGTTCAACAACAACGAGCCCTTCTGGTCGGCGATGCACGGCCTCGACCTCAAGCAACTCATGCGCGACGCCGGGCTACCCGACGTGTTCGTCACCGGCGTGCGTGCGGTGGTCGATACCTCGATCTTCCCCGATCAGAGCCAGGGCGAGGAGGATCACGGCCGCGCCGCGGTGTGGAACGCCTATGGCGCGTGGAAGCCGTGAGCGAACTCGACTGGATCGCTAGGGCAGGGGCGAAGGCGAAGGGAAAGCGCCCGGCGTTCTTCGACGATCCCGCCGCCGATCGCATGCTGTCGATGCTCACCGCGCTGATCGGCGAAGTGTCGGTGATGCGCCAGCGCCTCGATACGGTCGAGCGGCTGCTCGATTCGGGCGCCCCGGTTACCCGCGCGGCGATCGAGGCCTACACTCCCGACACTGCGGCGGCGCAGGAGCGCGGCGAGCTGATCCGCGACTACATCGCGCGCGTCATGCGCGGGGTGCAGCAGGAGGTGGAGGCGATGGCGGCCCCCGAGCCCGCGATCGAGGAGGTCAGCGCGGCACTGCGCGACATGTAGTTTCGCTTCGGCTATCGTGCCCCACAACGACACTTGGGGAAAACTGCCGATGCTCCGCCTGCTCGCCACCACCGCTCTGCTGATCGCCGCCGCACCCGCCGCCGCCTCGCCCGCGCCGGCCGTCGCCGCCAGCCCCGCCAAGCCGGCGGTCCACAAGTTCAAGGTCGGATCGCTCGAAGGCTTCGCGCTGTTCGACGCGACCAACCAGCTGCCCAACGACGGCAAGGTGCTCGGCATCGACGAGGGGCCCGCCAAAGTCGGCGCGGTGCTGACTGCAGCGGGCGTGCCCGCCGATCCGATCCGCCTCGACATCAACGTCCTCGTGCTGCGCGGCGGCGGGCGCACGATGATGTTCGACACCGGCAACGGCGCGGCGCGCAAGGGGCGGATGCTCGAGAGCCTGGCGCTCGCCGGCATCGCGCCCGCGTCGGTGACCGACATCTTCATCACCCACGGACACGGCGACCATGTCGGCGGGCTGGTCGACGCCGACGGCAAGTCAGTGTTCACCAAGGCGCGCATCCACATGACCGCGGGCGAGCGCGCGTCGCTCAAGCCCGCGTCGCCCGTCACCGCGGTGGCGGGGCAGGTCGCGACCTTCACCCCCGGCGCAACGGTGGTGCCCGGCGTCCAGTCGGTCGAGCTGCGCGGCCACACGCCGGGCCACACCGGCTATCTGGTCACGTCGGGCCGCGCCAAGCTGATGGTCATCGGCGACAGCGCGCACCAGTACATCGTTTCGGTCCGTCAGCCCGAGTATACGATCGCCTTCGACGGCGACCCCGCGACCGCCGAGCCGACGCGGCGCGCGCTGCTCAAGCGGGCAGTCGACGAAAAGCTGACGCTGTACGCCCAGCATTTCCCCTTTCCCGGCGTCGGCACGATCCGCGTCGAGGGCGACGGTTACGCCTGGGTGCCCGTCAAATAGCGGTCACTTGAGGATCTGGTTCATCTCGATCAGCGTGCCGTCGGGATCGAAGAAGTTGCAGCCGCGGACCCGGATCTCGGGTCCGCCGTTGCGCCCCGGATAGGTCTGGAGCCGCGGCAGCGCCGTCTGCACGACGCCAGGCACCTTCAGCGCAGCGGCGCAGCGTCCGTCGACGTCATCGGTGTTCAGCACGATGACGTGCCCGCCCGGGCCCATGCGCTTCGGATAGGGTCCCGGGTCGGCAAGCGGCGGGTCGACCCACTGCATCAGGCCGATCCAGCCGACCCAGGGGTCGTTGCCGTTGAGCAGCACCAGCCGCGCCTTCGCCCCCGGCACACCTGCCGGCAATGCGACGCCCGAGGTCTGGACGACGGTGTCGTAATTGATCTTGAGGCCGACGACGTCGCGGTACAGCTTGAGAGACGTCTCCATGTCGCGGACGATCAGCGTCACCCGCCGCACGTCGGTTGGTACGCGTTCGACGGGGACTGCAACGCCGGGCGACGCCTGCGCCAGAAGCAGGGCCGCCAGCGCGATCACGCGGCGGGTTCGAGCAGGCGGTGGAGGTGGACGACGACGTATTTCATCGCTGCGTCGTCGACGGTACGCTGCGCGTTGGCGCGCCACGCTGCCTCGGCGCCGGCGTAGCTGTCGAAGATCCCGACGATATCGAGTGCTGCGGGATCGACGAAATCGGTGCCGCGCGGGTCGGCGACACGGCCGCCGAAGACGAGATGGAGTTTGGAGGACATCGCCCCGGCTTAGACAACAGGCCCCTCGGCTGCAACCTCGGCGCTGATCCGCGCAACGGTTTCGGCCATCCAAGCCTCGAACTCGGGACCGTCCCACGCGCGATGATCGCCTCGGGCATAGGCGAGCGCATTGCGATGGTAGAAGGCGGCGTTGACGCGGTTGGGAATGCGGCTGTCGGCGGTGCGGATGACCTTCGCGGGCGACCCGACGACGATCGAATTGGGCGGCACGATGGTGCCGTCCTTGACATAGGCATGCTGCCCGACGATCGATCCCGACCCGATCACCGACCCGCCGTAGACGGTCGCGTTGATGCCGACCAGCACATCGTCACCGATCGTGCAGCCATGTAGCGTCGCGTGATGGGTGATCGAGCAGTTGCGCCCGACCACCACCGGGCGGCCGGGATCGGTGTGAATCATCACGAAATCCTGGACGTTCGTGAACGCCCCGATCTCGACGTGCGCCGCCTCGCTACGGATGACGGCATTGCACCAGATCGAACTGCCGTCGTGCAGCCGCACCTTGCCGTAAATCGACGCCGACGGGTGGATGAACGCGGCGGCGTCGAGATCGAGCAGTTGGCTCAAGCAGCGAGAGCCTTGGCGTTCGACGACTTCATGAACGTCACCAGCGCGTCGAAGCCATTCTTGGCGATATACGCCGAGAAATCCGCCTCCTGCGTCAGCGACAGGTTGATGCCCGCCACCGTGATGTTGACGATCCGGAAGTCGTTGCCGACCTTGCGAACGGTCCACACCGCGTCGAACGGCTGGCTGCCCGGACGCGAGATGCGCGAGTAAACGTCGATGTCACCGCGGGTGCCGCGCGGGACGGTGCGGACCGGCTGCACGCTGGCATTGGCGTAGTTCTCGAGACGGTCCGAGTAAGCGTTGATCGCAAAGTCGGGCAGCGCAGCCTGGTATGCCGCATACTGCGCCGGCGTGATCTGGCTGCGATAACGGCGGATCAGCTTGTTGCCGATCTCGTCGAGCGCAAACGACTCGCGCATCATGCCGCGGAATTTGCCACGGATGGCGTTCTGCGACAGCGACTTATCCTTCAGGACCGCGAACACCTTGTTCGAGATGTCCACGACCCACTTCGACGCCGCTGCACTGTCGGCGGCGGTCGCTGCCTGCGCATAGGCCGGAGTGGCGACGACGCCGGGAAGGGCGGACGCCGCCAGCAGGGCAGCGGCAATAATCTTGATCGAACGCATTCTAAACTCCTGGGGATACTACGGCTGCTTGTGCCGCCCCCTCCGTGAACGAGGTTTTAACCGCCCAGTTCGGACTTGGCGGCACCAACGACCGACTGCACCGCCGACTTGGCATGCGTCGTGACGTCGGCGACCTTGTCGCGCGCCGTCGCGAGCTCATCGCGCGCCGACGCGACGGCAGCCTTGGCAGCAGCGCTCAGCTTCGAGGCACTGGCACCCATCAGGCGGCGCTCGCGCTCGGTCTCGGGGAACAGCGCGCCGAGGAGCGCACCCGCCGCAACACCGATAACGATCGCGACGAGAGGGTTGTCCTCGATACGCGCGCCAGCCTTGTCGCGCAGCAGTGCGAAGCGCTCGTTGGCCGGCTCCGAGGCCCGCAGCGAGTAATCGTCGTCATAGTCGCTGTAGGACTCGTGCGTGTCGCCGAGGTCGACAGTCGCCTTGCTCAAGCGGTTCGATCCAAGCAGGACGAGGCCGACGGCCAGACCAGCAGCTGCCGCGATCACCGGATGCGCGCGCACCAGCCCGACGGCGTGGTTGAGCAGGTCGGCACCGCCCGACTGCACCGAACCGACCGCGTCACCGACGATGCGGCGTGGATTGAGGCGGTCCTGCAATTCGTCGATCGTCGCCGAAATGCGCTCGCGGGTGCCCTCGGCTTCGTCGGCTAAGGTCGTGGTGTCGTCGGCCATCGTCAATTTCCCTTCAACGTTTCAGCGTCCTGCTTCAACGACGCGATAGTACGATCGGGCGTCAACCCGGCGGCGCCCAGCTTCTTCGATCCAGTACCGAGCAGGATGAACCCGATCACCGCCGAGGCGACCGAGACGATCAGCTCGGCCCAGCCATGTCCGACGACGGGGATCAACCAGCCGACAAACGCCGCGAACAGAGTGATCAGCGACGCCAGCATCAGCGTCCCACCGGCCGCCAGCAGGATCATACCGGTCTTCAGCCCGGCGATGTTGCTGCGCACCTCGGTCTGGAACAGTCGGAGTTCGGTTCGCAGCAGATGCTGGATGTCGCCGATCAGCGAGCGCAGCAGGTCGCCGATCGACGCGCCGTCGGTGGGTTGGGTCGCCATAAATAATGCTCCGAGCAGTCGCAGGATCAAATCAGCGCCCGCCGCTCGCCTTGAGGAAACGCGACAGCGCAAAGCCCGCCGCCACCGCCGCGCCGACCGCAATCGCTGGCTGCGTGCGAACCAGCTCGCGGCCATCGTCGACCAGTTCGTCGATCGACTTGTCGCGCACCGTGCGGACCCAGCCTTCCAGCGTGTCGGCAGCCGTCGTGGCATAGCCGCCGATCGGGCCGAACTGGCCGTCCTGCAGCTTGTCGGCGATCTCGCGCGCCGCGGTCACCAGACCGTCGAGCGAGTTCGCGACCTGCTCCTTGCCGTTGTCGGCGAAGCCGCGCAGCTTGGCGGTTGCCTGGCTCCGCAGGTCGGCGGACTTGTCGCGGATTGTGTCGCCCGTGCCGCGGTCCATGCCGAATGACGTCTCGTTAATGCCGTCGGCATAGTCGGGGGTGTCGATCGGGGCGTCGTACATCGTGTTGGTCGCCATCATGCTAATCCTTGTACCGGTAAGCTCAACGACGCGGTGAACGAGGGCGCGGCAGGCGGGTTCCGCACGCGTTGCCCGAAACTGTTTTGGTGATTAGAAGCGCGCACCGCAAGACATGCCGTCACGTTACCGTAAGGATTGCCCGCCCATGACCGCGATCGTCGACATCCACGCCCGCGAGATCATCGACAGCCGCGGCAATCCGACCGTCGAGGTCGACGTCGTGCTGGAAGACGGCAGCACCGGCCGCGCCGCGGTTCCGTCGGGCGCCTCCACCGGGGCGCACGAGGCGGTCGAGCTGCGCGACGGCGACGCCCGCCGCTACGGCGGCAAGGGCGTGCTGAAGGCCGTCGCCGCGGTCAACGGCGAGATCTTCGACGCGCTGTCGGGCATCGACGCCGAGGAGCAGGGCGAAATCGATGCGACGATGATCGACCTCGACGGCACTCCAAACAAGGCGCGGCTGGGGGCGAATGCCATCCTGGGGGTCAGTCTCGCCGCGGCGAAGGCGGCTGCCGATGCGCGCGGCCTGCCGCTTCACCGCTATGTCGGCGGCGTCTCGGCGCACCTGCTTCCGGTGCCGATGATGAACATCATCAACGGGGGTGCGCACGCCGACAATCCGATCGACTTCCAGGAATTCATGGTCATGCCGATCGGCGCCGACACGCTGGCCGAGGCAGTGCGCTGGGGCAGCGAGATCTTCCACACATTGCGCAAGGAACTGAGCGCCGCGGGCCAGCCGACCGCCGTGGGCGACGAGGGCGGCTTTGCGCCGAACCTCGCGGGCACCACCGCCGCGCTCGACTTCATCATGGCGGCGGTCGAGAAGGCGGGGTTCAAGCCCGGCGAGGACGTGTTCGTCGCGCTTGATCCGGCGGCATCGGAGTTCTTCAAGAACGGCCGTTACGAGCTGGCGGGCGAGGGCAAGTCGCTGACCCCGCACGAGATGGTCGACTATTACGCCGACCTGTGCGCGCGCTACCCGATCCTGTCGATCGAGGACGGCATGGCCGAAGACGACTTCGTCGGCTGGAAGGCGATCACCGACAAGTTGGGCGCGACGCACCAGCTGGTGGGTGACGACCTCTTCGTGACCAACCCGGCGCGGCTGAAGGACGGCATCGCGGGCGGGCTGGCAAACTCCTTGCTGGTCAAGGTCAACCAGATCGGTACGCTGACCGAGACCATCGCGGCGGTCGATATGGCGCATCGGGCGCGCTACACGAGCGTCATGTCGCACCGATCGGGTGAGACCGAGGATACGACAATCGCCGATCTGGCGGTTGCGCTCGGTTGCGGCCAGATCAAGACGGGAAGCCTCGCGCGGTCGGACCGGCTGGCGAAGTACAACCAGCTGATCCGCATAGAGGAAGAGCTGGGGTCCAGCGCGCGCTATGCGGGGCGGTCGGTGCTGCGCTGATTGCGTTCGTCATTTCCGCGAATGCGGGGACCCAAAGTCGCTAGATTTGGTGCCTTGGGTCTCCGCTTTCGCGGGGATGACAAAATTTGGCAGCAAACCGCGTTATCTTCTTGATTCGCCGCCGCGCCCGTGATTCAGTCGCCGCGTGACCAATCGTGCCGCCTTTGCCGATCTGATGCGCCGCGCCGCCGTGCCGGCGATCAGCGTCATGGTCATCGGTTATTTCGCCTTCCACGCCGTCGCCGGGAATACCGGCATGGTCGCGTGGCAGGGGTACAAGGCCGAACGCACCGCGCTCGAGCGCCAGGCCGAGGCGGTGAAGGCGCAGCGCATCGCGCTGGAGCGCCAGACTGCGCTGCTCGACCCGCGTCACGTCGATCCCGACCTCGCCGACGAGCTGGTGCGCCGCAACCTGGGCGTCGTCGGTCCCGACGAAGTCATCGTGGATTTGCCACCCGTCCGCTGAATCGGGTTGTCGCGGCCGCCGCGGACGCTATAGCGAATGCGCACGTCAGCACCGGAGCGCACCGACTTGGCCAAAGCCCCCGCCCGCAGCGCCCCCGCGACGCCCGCCGCACCGACGCGCGAGCGACCGCCTGAACCGCAGCGGCACGTTGCCACCGCCGAACACCTGCTCAAGCTGTACCGCGAGATGCTGATGATCCGCCGCTTCGAGGAGCGCGCGGGCCAGCTGTACGGCATGGGGCTGATCGGCGGGTTCTGCCACCTCTACATCGGGCAGGAGGCGGTCGTGACGGGGATGCAGGCGGCGTTGAAGCCGACCGACAGCGTCATCACCGGCTACCGCGACCACGGCCACATGCTCGCCTGCGGCATCGACCCCAAGGTCGTCATGGCGGAACTGACCGGCCGCGCCGCCGGCATCAGCAAGGGCAAGGGCGGCTCGATGCACATGTTCTCGGTCGAGCATGGCTTCTACGGCGGCCACGGCATCGTCGCGGCGCAGGTGCCGCTCGGCACGGGCCTCGGCTTCGCGCACAAGTACAAGGCCGACGGCGGCATTGCAGTGACCTATTTCGGTGACGGTGCGTCGAACCAGGGGCAGGTCTACGAGAGCTTCAACATGGCCGAGCTGTGGAAGCTGCCGGTCATCTTCGTCATCGAAAACAACCAGTACGCGATGGGCACCAGCGTCAACCGCTCCAGTTCGGAGGACCAGCTGTTCCGCCGCGGCGAGAGCTTCCGCGTCCCCGGCCTGCAGGTCGACGGCATGGACGTGCTCGCGGTGCAGGGCGCGGCGCAGGTCGCCGCAGACTGGGCGCGCAGCGGCAAGGGGCCGGTGCTGCTCGAAATGAAGACCTACCGCTACCGCGGCCACTCGATGTCGGACCCCGCCAAGTACCGCAGCCGCGAGGAAGTCGCCGCGGTGCGCGAGAAGTCCGACCCGATCGAACACGCCAAGGCCGAGCTGATGACGCTCGGCGTCGACGAGGCAAAGTTCAAGGAACTGGACAAGGAGGTTCGCGCGATCGTCGCCGACGCCGCCGACTTTGCCGAAACGGCACCCGAGCCGGCACCGGGCGAGCTCTACACCGACGTGCTCGTCGGGCGCTATTGATGCGGCGCGTCGCGCTCCTGCTGGTTGCCGCCGCGACGCTCGCGACGGGTGCCGCGGCCGATCCGGTCGGCGACAAGCTTATCGCCTGCGCGCCCGCGACCTTCGAGGCTGCAGTCAAGTGCCTCGACGACGGTCTGCCGGCTGCGACCAGGGCGCAGCTGGTGCAGCCGGGCGGGACCGCGCTCGCGCATCACGGGCTCGGCACCTTCCTGCGCAACCAATGGGGGCTGTGGAAGAACGGCCCGCTGGCGGTGTCGATGCGCGAAATGGGCTTTCGCAGTCCCGACGACATGAGCGGCGCGATCCTGAGCGCCTATGCCGCGCGCCACGGCGGCGCGCCCTACGACGTGCGCGCGGCCGCCGCAGCCTCGACGAACAACGGGCGCGAAGCCGCCGACCGGGAGCGCCAGAGCAAATGACCGAAATCAAGCTCCCCGCGATGTCCCCCACCATGGAGGAGGGCACGCTCGCCAAGTGGCTCGTCAAGGAAGGCGACACCGTCAAGCCGGGCGACGTGCTCGCCGAGATCGAGACCGACAAGGCGACGATGGAACTCGAGGCCGATGACGGCGGCGTCGTCGAAAAGCTGCACGTCGCGGGCGGTACCGACGGGGTCAAGGTCGGCACGCTGATCGCGACGATCCGCGGCGAGGACGAGGAAGCGGCCCCCGCGAGCGCGCCCGCCGATCCGCCCCCCGCCGACGAGGCGCCGAAGCAGTCGGACTCCACCCTTGCCAGCAGCGGCGAAACCGCGACAGTCGCGAAGGGCGAGCCACCCGCCAGCCTGGCGGTCCAGCCCGACGTCGTTCCCGGCACGCCGACCAAGCGCACCACCGTCCGCGAAGCACTGCGCGACGCGATGGCGGAGGAGATGCGCGCCGACCCCAGCGTCTTCGTGATGGGCGAGGAAGTCGCCGAGTATCAGGGTGCGTACAAGGTCACGCAGGGGCTGCTCGAGGAGTTCGGCCCGCAGCGCGTCGTCGACACGCCGATCACCGAATACGGCTTCGCGGGTCTCGGCACCGGCGCGGCGATGGGCGGGCTGAAGCCGATCGTCGAGTTCATGACCTTCAACTTCGCGATGCAGGCGATCGATCACATCATCAACTCGGCTGCCAAGACCAACTACATGTCCGGCGGCCAGATGCGCTGCCCGATCGTCTTCCGCGGCCCCAATGGTGCGGCGTCGCGCGTCGCGGCGCAGCACAGCCAGAACTATGGCCCGTGGTACGCCAGCGTCCCCGGCTTGATCGTCATCGCGCCGTACAGCGCCGCCGACGCCAAGGGCTTGCTCAAGAGCGCGATCCGCTCGCCGGACCCGGTGGTGTTTCTGGAAAACGAGCTGCTCTACGGCCACAGCTTCGACGTGCCCGAGGGCGATGTCGCGATCCCGATCGGCAAGGCGTCGGTGGTGCGGACCGGCAAGGACGTGACGCTCGTCAGCTATTCGATCGGCGTCGGCGTCGCGCTCGATGCCGCGACCAAGCTGGCAGAGGCCGGCATCGACGCCGAGGTCGTCGACCTGCGCACGCTGCGCCCGCTCGACCGCGCGACGGTGCTCGCCAGCCTCAAGAAGACCAACCGCATGGTCGTCGTCGAGGAAGGCTGGCCGACCTGCTCGATCAGCAGCGAGATCATCGCCATCGCCATGGAAGACGGCTTCGACGACCTCGATGCGCCCGTGCTGCGCGTCACCAACGAGGACGTGCCGCTGCCCTATGCCGCGAACCTTGAAAAGCTGGCGCTGATCAAGGTCGAGGATGTCGTCGAGGCGGCGAAGAAGGTTTGCTACCGGTAACTCCGGCTGAGCGAGGACAGACAAGAATGCCCATCGACATCACCATGCCCGCGCTGTCGCCGACGATGGAGGCCGGCACGCTGTCGAAGTGGCTGGTCAAGGTCGGCGATACGGTCAAGTCGGGCGACGTGCTCGCCGAGATCGAGACCGACAAGGCGACGATGGAGGTCGAGAGCATCGACGAGGGCGTCGTCCTCGAACTGCTGATCGCAGATGGCACCGACGGCGTGCCCGTCGGGCAGGTGATCGCGCGGCTGGGCGGGGAGGGCGAGGTTGCAGCACCCGCCGGCGCGCCCGCACCCAAGGCCGAGGCGTCCGCGCCCGCACCGCCCGAGCAGAAGGGCGGCGAAACCGGCGCGGTCCCCGATACGGCCAAGCTGCCCGGAGCCAATCCCGAGATGGCCGAGCGCGCCGCGCCCGAGCCGAGCCTGAAGGCCCCCGCCGGAAAGCCCGCTGCCGCACCGGCCCCGGCCGATGGTGCGCGCGTCAACGCCTCGCCGCTTGCGCGCCGCCTAGCGGAGGCGAAGGGCGTCGAACTCTCCGGGATCAAGGGGTCTGGCCCGAACGGCCGCATCGTCAAGGCTGACATCGACGGCGCGTCGGCAGGTGCGAAGCCCGCCGTTGCGCCGACGCCTGCTGCCCAAGCATCGGTCGCCGCTCCTTCACCCGCCGCTCCACCCGCAGCGCCGGCTCCGGCCAAGCCCACCGCCGCGCTCGCCCCGCCCGAGGGCGTCCCCGCCGAGGCCATCAAGCTCAGCAATATGCGCAAGACGATCGCGCGCCGCCTGACCGAATCGAAGCAGACGGTCCCGCACTTCTACCTGACCGTCGACGTCCGCCTAGACGCGCTGCTCAAGCTGCGTGGCGACCTCAACAAGTCGCTCGAAGCCACTGGAATCAAGCTGTCGGTCAACGACCTGCTGATCAAGGCGCTGGGCCTCGCGCTGACGCAGGTGCCCGACAGTAACGTCCAGTTCGCCGGCGACACGCTGTACAAGTTCGGCCGCGCCGACGTGTCGGTGGCGGTCGCGATCCCCGGCGGGCTGATAACCCCGGTGATCACCGATGCCGCCAACAAGCGCCTCAGCGTCATCGCGACCGAGATGAAGGACCTCGCGGCGCGCGCCAAGGACGGCAAGTTGAAGCCCGAGGAATTCACCGGCGGCACCGCGTCGATCTCCAACCTCGGCATGTTCGGCATCAAGCAGTTCGACGCGGTCATCAACCCGCCCCAGGGCCTGATCCTCGCGGTCGGCGCGGGCGAGAAGCGCCCGTATGTCGTCGATGACGCCCTCGCCATCGCCACGGTGATGAGCGCCACCGGCAGCTTCGACCACCGCGCCATCGACGGCGCCGTCGGCGCGCAGTTCATGAGCGCGTTCAAGTCGCTGGTCGAAGCGCCGATGAGCATGCTGGCATGAGCGAGCAATTCGACCTCGCCATCCTCGGCTCGGGCCCCGGCGGTTACGTGGCCGCGATCCGCGCGTCGCAACTCGGCCTGAAGGTCGCGATCGTCGAGCGCGAGCGGTTGGGGGGAATCTGCCTCAACTGGGGGTGCATCCCGACCAAGGCGCTGCTGCGGACGTCCGAGATCTACCACTATATGCAGCACGCCGACGCGTACGGGCTCAGCGCGCAGAACGTCAGCTTTGACCTCGCCAAGGTCGTCGACCGGTCGCGCAAGGTCGCCGGGCAGCTCAATGCCGGCGTCAAGGGCCTGATGAAGAAGAACAAGGTGACCGTCGTCGAGGGCGTCGGCACGCTGACGGGGCCGAGCCAGATCACGGTGACGACCGGCGACCAGAGCCGGGTGCTCGACGCCAAGAACGTCATCATCGCCACCGGCGCCCGCGCGCGCGACCTGCCGGGCGTGGCGGCGGACGGCAAGCGCGTCTGGACCTATCGCCACGCGATGGTGCCGCCCGAGTTGCCGACCAAGCTGCTCGTCATCGGATCGGGCGCGATCGGGATCGAGTTCGCGAGCTTCTACAGCGACATGGGCGCGAAGGTCACCGTCGTCGAAATGCTCGATCGCGTGCTGCCGGTCGAAGATGCCGAGATTTCGGCGCACATGCACAAGACGCTGACCAAGCAGGGCATGACGCTGCTGACGGGCTCCAAGGTCTCCGACGTCAAACCCGGCCCCGACGGCGTCTCGGCGACGATCACGGGTGCCGACGGCAAGGCGGCGACTGACACCTACAGCCATGTCATCGTCGCGATCGGCATCGTGCCCAATACCGAGAATATCGGGCTGGAGGCGCTGGGCGTGACGCTTAACCGCGGGCACATCGCGGTCGACGATTACGGCCAGACCAGCGTGCCGGGCCTGTACGCGATCGGCGACGTCACCGGCCCGCCGTGGCTGGCGCACAAGGCGAGCCACGAGGGCGTCGTCGCGGTCGAGCACATCACCGGCAACCACCCGCACAAGTTCGAGATCTGGAACATCCCCGGCTGCACCTATTCGCGTCCCCAGGTTGCCAGCGTCGGCATGACCGAGGCGCGCGCGCGGGAGGCGGGGCACGAGGTCAAGGTCGGCAAATTCCCGTTCATCGGCAACGGCAAGGCGATCGCGCTTGGCGAGGCCGACGGCTTCGTCAAGACGGTGTTCGACGCCAAGACCGGCGAGCTGCTCGGCGCGCACATGATCGGTGCGGAGGTCACCGAGCTGATCCAGGGCTATGTCGTGGCGCGCCAGCTCGAGACCACCGAGGCCGAGCTGATGGAGACGGTGTTCCCGCATCCGACGCTGAGCGAGATGATGCACGAGAGCGTGCTGGGCGCGTACGGCCGGGCGCTGCACTTCTAGCAGCTCGTCGCATTTCGTTTCGCGTGGCCCTTGCAAGGCGCGGCGGGATTCCCAGTTCGAGTATGCGGACCGGGCCCCTCTGGCGCGTCCTGACGGGCGCGCGATGTCGGACCGCTTTTTCCAACGCTGGGAGAAGCAAGATGCACGTCGACCTGATCAAACGCCTCCGCACCATTCACGTCCGTCTCGACCACGACCTGCGCGCCGAGATCGCGCGGCGCTATCCCGACCAGGCGCGGGTCAACGCGCTGAAGAAGCTCAAGCTGTCGATCAAGGATCGCCTCAACGCCGTCGGTCCGAACACCGCGACCGCCTGACGTTCATGCATGCCAGCCTCGCTCCGCATTTGCGGGGCGGGGCTGCTACCGCCCCGCCGCCGCGATGTGCTAGCCTCGCTTCGTCGCAGCAGCTGAGGGTAGCGCATGGTCATCGCCGGCTTGATCCTCGCGACCGCGACACCGTCGGTGCTCAGCGCGCTGTGCCCCAAGGCCGAGCCAGGCGAGATCGTCGTCTGCGCCGACCCCGACCCGCCGCCATCGAAATATCGCCTGCCGGGCCCGCCGCCGCCGCCCGAATTCGGCAGCCGCGCCTCGGTCAGCGTCAACCGCGAGCGCGCCGCGCTGTTCGACTATGACGCGGGCAATCAGGGATGTTCGAACGTCGGAGCCGGGGGGGCCTACGGATGCGCGTACAAGCAGCACAAGCACACTACCGAGCAGCGCTCGGGCGCGCGCAGCAAGCGCGGCTATCTCTACGATACGCCGTACTGACGCTGGCTCTGGCGCTGGCGACCGGTCCCGCCGCAGCGGAGGTCGTCGCGACGCCCGACGGCTTC
The DNA here is from genome assembly GCF_007097155.1 of Glacieibacterium frigidum. Lineage (GTDB taxonomy): Bacteria > Pseudomonadota > Alphaproteobacteria > Sphingomonadales > Sphingomonadaceae > Glacieibacterium > Glacieibacterium frigidum. The sequence goes on along the minus strand of NZ_VJWA01000001.1, from coordinate 1,631,448 downwards.
ACCATCACCCACACGCGCTCCGTCCAGGCGTCGCCTGCCGCTGCTTGGACCGCGCTGACCGCCTGGGGCAGCTGGTGGAGCGACGGGCATAGCTGGTCGGGCAAGGCAGCGAACATCAGCCTCGATTCGGTGGCCGAGGGCTGCCTGTGCGAGCGCTGGGCGGCGGGCGAGGTCGCGCATGGCCGCGTGCTGATGGTGATGCCGGGCAAGCGGCTGCTGATCGATGCGCCGCTGGGGCCGCTGCAGGCGCTGCCCGTGGTCGCGCGGCTGGCCTTCACTCTCAAGCCGGCGGGGCGAGGAACGACCGTCACGATCGAAATGCGCGTTGCCGGAACGGCCGCGAACGGCCTCGGTGGGCCGGTCGACGGGGTGCTGCGCGAGGCGGCCGACCGGCTGGCGCGGCGGATCGACACCGGGCGGCCCTGACGGAACCCTTTGGCACGGCTCGCGTCTCTCCGGTTCGGGGCTTACGGAGACGTATCATGGAAACGACCCAAGGCCTTCTCGGCTCGCTTAATCTGATCACGATCGGACTTGTGCTTCTCGTCGCGATCGGCGCGGCGGCGTGGTTCTTCCGGAAGAAGGAAAACCGCCACCCGATGGGCAAGAACGAAGGGCTGCACAGCGATCTCGACGCTGCCCGCCGTGCGGACGTCGATCCGCCGCGCACCCGCGACGCGCTCTAGGGCGCGACCGGCTCGAACCGTCCCGTCGCGTCGTCGAGAACACGCAGCGACCCGTCGCCGATGCTGAACCAGGCACCGCGAAGGGTCAGCGTATTCGCGGCGACGCGTTCGGCGACGAACGGAAAACTGCGCAGGTGGTCGAGGCTCAGCCGGATCGCGGCAAGCTCGAGCACCTGTTGCGCGTCGATGTCGGGGTGACCCTCGGCAGCGGCGCGCGCTGCGTCTCGAGCCGGCGAGATCATCGCCATCCAGCGGTCGATGAAATGCCCTTCGCCCGCCACCGCGCCATCGAAGCGTCCTGTCAGCGAGGCGGCGATGCCCCCGCACTTGGCATGGCCCAGCACGACGATCTCGGCCACGCCGATCTGTGTCACCGCGAATTCGATCGCCGCGCTCGCGCTATGCTGACCGCCGTCGGGCTCATAGGGTGGCACGAGGTTGGCGACATTGCGCAGCACGAAGATCTCGCCCGGTGACACATCGAACACCCGGGTCGGGTCGACGCGGGAGTCGCTGCACGCGATGACCATGATCGGCGGCGACTGGCCCTCGATCGCGAGCTGATCAAAGCGGCGGCGCTGTTCCTGATACTCTCCGGCACGGAAGCGGCGGTAGCCATCGAGCAGTGTATCGAATGCTGTCATTGTCAGCCGTTACCAGTCGCCGCATTGGCAGGGAAGGCGGCAGTCGCTATCTGACGCCGCATGACCGACATCGCACCGCAGCGCGTTCGCAAGCCCGACTGGCTGCGCGTCCGCGCCCCGACCTCCGCGGGCTTCGCCGAGACGCGGCAATTGATGCGCCGTCTGGGCCTCGTCACCGTGTGCGAGGAGGCCGCTTGCCCCAACATCGGCGAGTGCTGGACGCAGAAGCATGCGACGGTGATGATCCTGGGCGACACCTGCACGCGTGCGTGCGCCTTCTGCAACGTCAAGACGGGCATGCCGCAGCCGGTGGATATCATGGAGCCGGTGCGCGTCGCCGAAGCGGCGGGCGAGCTGGGGCTCGAACATATCGTCATCACTTCGGTCGATCGTGACGATCTGGCGGACGGCGGCGCGACGCAATTCGTCCGCGTAATCCAGGAACTGCGCAAGCGCGCCCCGCGCACGACGATCGAGATCCTGACGCCCGACTTCCGCAACAAGGCGGAGACCGCGGTGGCGCGCATCGTCGACGCCCGGCCCGACGTCTATAACCACAACCTCGAGACCGTACCTCGCCTGTACCCGACGATCCGGCCGGGAGCGCGCTACTATGCGTCGCTGCGACTGTTGGAGAGCGTCAAGCGGCTCGACCCGTCGATCTTCACCAAGTCGGGCCTGATGGTCGGGCTGGGCGAGGAGCGGCTCGAGATGCACCAGGTGATGGACGACATGCGCTCGGCGGGCGTCGATTTCCTGACCTGCGGCCAGTATCTCCAGCCGACCCCGCGCCACGCCAAGGTGCACGAGTTCGTGCCGCCCGCGACCTTCGCGGCCTATGCGGCGATCGCGCGCGCCAAGGGCTTCCTGCAGGTCGCAGCATCGCCGCTGACGCGGTCGAGCTATCATGCCGGCGCCGACTTCGCGGTGATGAAGGCGGCGCGCGACCGCACGCTGGCCAGCCATGCCCAAGCATAGCGAGACGCGCGCGCTGCCGTACAGCGCCGCGCAGATGTTCGACCTGGTGGCCGACGTCGACCGCTACGACGAGTTCCTGCCGTGGATCCAGGCGACCCGCGTGCTGGGCCGCGAGGCGAACGTCGTGACGGCGGAGCTGGTCGTCGGCTTCAAGATGGTGCGCGAGCGCTTCACCAGCCGCGTGACGCTCGACCGCCCGTCGCGCATCCACGTCGACTATATTTCGGGGCCGCTGCGCTATCTCAAGAACGACTGGGTCTTCCGCGACACGCCCAAGGGTTGCGAGATCGACTTCACGGTCGACTTCGAGTTCCGCAACTTCCTGTTCGAGCGGTTGGCGGGCGCCTTCTTCGGCGAGGCGTTCCGGCGCATGGTCGCCAGCTTCGAGGCGCGGGCTCGCGCGGTGTATGGCGTGCCCGGCGGCGCGATCCCGGCGTCAGGTTAGCAGGGTCGAGCGGTCGACGCACAGCGTCGCGATCAACCCGCCCTCGCTCCATTCATAGTCGATCTTGCCCTTCAGGGCTCCGGTGACGCTGCGCTGGACGAGCTTGCTGCCGTAACCGGCCAGGCCCTTCGGCTCCTCGATCTTGGGACCGCCGCGTTCCAGCCAGGTGAGGATGATCGTGTCGGGCTTGCTTGTACTCGACACGTCGAGCGTGCCCTCCGAGTGCGACAGCGAGCCGTATTTCAGCGAGTTGGTTGCCAGTTCGTGAACCACCAGCGCAAGCGAAGTCGCGGCCTTCTCGCCGACGCCGCAGCGCTCGACCGCGACGCGGATGCGCCCTTCGAATGCACCGAGACTGTCGTATGGGGCAAGCAGCACCGACAACAGGTCGCCGAGCAGCGCGGCGTCGCCCTGGCCGTTGGGCAGCGGCCGCACCAGGTCGTGCGCACGGCCGAGCGCGGCCAGCCGCGAGGTCAGTTCGGTCGCCATCTCCTCGGTCGTCGTCGCCGAGCGCGAGGTGATCTGGGTCAGGCCCGAGGCGATCGCGAGCAGGTTCTTGACGCGGTGGCTCATCTCGCCGGCAAGCAGCTCGTTGCCTTCCTCGGCCTGCTTGCGGCCGGTGACGTCGAGGAAGATGCCGAACATCGTCCGGCCCACCATTCCGACATCCTCGCCCTTGCCGCGTGCGGCGATCCAGCGGACCTCCTTGCCGACGAGAATGCGGAAGTCGGTTTCGTACGAGCCCAGCACGACACGCGTCGCGGCAAAGGCGGCGCGTACCCGGTCGCGATCCGCGGGATGAATATGCGCCGACAGCTTCTCGAACGTGACCCTCTCGGTCCATGACAAGCCCCAGAGCTCGAAGCCGCGCTCGTCCATGGTGAACTGGTCGGTATCGACATTCCAAGCCCATAGCGAAACGCCGGCCGCAACGATCGCGAGATGCAGATGCTCGGTGCGCCACTGATGGGGTTCGTCGTGTGTCATGGCGTACCTTTGCATGGCATCACATGGCCAGTACTTAACTCTTGATAATATTCTACGTTGTGTAGCGGCGTAACGGAAAAAATTTCGCCTGCTGCGACACTCAGTCGGGCATCAGGAGCCCAAGCGCGACCAGCGCCGCCTGGCGGCGGATTTCGCGCCGGCCGAGATCGCCGAAACAGTGCGTGTCGGCCACCACATGGCTCTCGTCCTCGCCGCGCGTCGCGCACGCGAAGACGACCGTGCCGACGGGCTTTTTTTCCGACCCGCCGCCGGGCCCGGCGATCCCCGTGATCGCGACGGCGAGGTCGGCGTGGCTGTGCTTGAGGGCACCCTGCGCCATTGCCCAGGCGACCGCCACAGACACCGCGCCGAAGGTCTCGAGGATGTCCTGGTTGACCCCGATGCTCTCCATCTTGGCTTCGTTCGAGTAGGTGACGAAGCCGCGCTCGAAGACCTCCGAGGCGCCCGGGATCTCTGTCAGCGCGGCCGCGACCAGTCCGCCGGTGCAGGATTCAGCGAGCGCGACCGTGCGCCCGATCGCGCGGTTCGCGTCGATGACCGCCTGCGCGCGGGCCAGCAGCTCGTCGTCGATCATCGGCGATCGTCTTCGCACAGCGAGAATTGCAGCGACGGGCGGTCGCGCGCGCCGGCGACCAGCGCCGCCCCCAAGATATCCACGACCTGCCGGTCGCTGAGCGGCAGCACCGCGACGGCCATGTCGTCGATGTTGCGGCAGGTGCGCTCGCCGAGCTTGGCGACCTGCGTGCTGAGCATCAGGTCGAGGAAGGGCGTGACCGCGGCGACGAGGCGCTGCGGGTCGGTCTCGGGCTGGCCGAGCAGCTGCGAAATCGCCGGCGCGACGATCGCGGCGGCCGCAGCCGCCTCGCCGCGGAAACGCCCCGCGAGCGACGGGCGCGCCGCGGTCAGGTTGGGGGCGCCGCCGGGGAAGCTCGCGCAGCGTGCCACGACGTTGGCGACCAGCGGGCCCGCAGCGACGGCGGCGACGGCGCGCATCTGGGGCCGGGTGAAGCAGATCGCCGAAGCCGCCGAGGGCAGGGCCAGCGCGGCAGCGACCACGGCGCCAATCAGGATCTTCATGCCGAACTCCTCGCAACCCGCACCGTCGCCATCGCCGATGCCGCAAGGCCCTCGCGCCGGCCGGTGAAGCCGAGCCCCTCGGTCGTCGTCGCCTTGACGCTGACCTGATCGCTGGCGAGCCCGAGAAGTTCCGCCAGCCGCGCGCGCATTGCGGCCCGGTGCGGCCCGATCTTGGGTGCCTCGCAGATCAGCGTGACGTCGACATGATCGATGATCCCGCCGCGCGCGGCGATCAGTTGTGCGGCATGGACGAGGAAGCGGTCAGATGACGCCCCCCGCCATTGCGGATCGCTCGGCGGGAAATGGTCGCCGATGTCGCCCGCCCCGATCGTGCTGAGCAGTGCGTCGGTCAGCGCGTGCAGCCCGGCGTCGGCGTCGCTGTGGCCGATCAGGCCGTGGCTGTGGGGAATCTGGACGCCGCACAGCCAGACATGGTCGCCGGGGCCGAAGCGGTGGACGTCGTAGCCCTGAGCCGAGCGCGACACGCCGCCGATCATCGCCTCGGCCCGCACGAAATCCTCGGGCGTGGTCAACTTGAAGCCGCGCTCGTCGCCGGGGACGAGCGCCACCGCGAGGCCGGCGGCGCGCGCCACCGCGACATCGTCGGTGCAGCCGGCGGGCGCGCTGCCGTGCGCGGCGCGGATTGCGGCATAGTCGAACCCCTGCGGGGTCTGCACGCGGTGCAGGCCGTCGCGCGACACCTCGCCCTCGACGTGAGTGCCGCCGCTGCGCAGGGAATCAGTGACGGGCAGGGCAGGGCACGCCCCCGGTGCGTGGTCGAGCGCGGTAACCACCCGCCGCATCGCTTCGCCCGGCATGAAGGCGCGCGCCGCGTCGTGGATCAGCACCCGCGCGGGGGTATCGCCCGCCAGCGCCTCGAGCCCCAGCCGCACCGACTCCTGCCGCGTCGCGCCGCCCGCTGCCCAAGGTCTGAGATCGAGGCCCGCGACGGCGTCGGCGTACAGCGCGGCGTCGTCGGGGTGGATCACGACCGACACCGCATCAACAACCCCCCGCAGCCCTTCGACGGCATGGCGCAGCACTGGCTTGCCGCCGATCCGGCGATACTGCTTGGGCAGGCCCTCGCCCGCGCGGTGGCCGCGGCCGGCGGCGACGATCAGGCCATGGACTGTCATGGGCCGCGCTTAGCCCGCGCGCGACTTGCCGAACAGGGGCAAATCCGGCATGGCTCGCTGCCTGTAATTTAGGCAATTCGACGTGAAGAACTTCGGCCCCATCCAGATCGGTCCGCTGACCATCGCGCAGCCGGTGCTGCTCGCGCCGATGACTGGCGTGACCGACCTGCCGTTCCGCACCATCGTCAAGCGCTACGGCGCCGGGCTGACGGTCACCGAGATGATCGCGAGCCAGGCGATGGTCCGCGAAACGCGCCAGTCGATCCAGAAATGCGCGTGGCACCCGAGCGAGGAGCCGGTGTCGATGCAGCTCGCGGGCTGCGACCCGGAGGTCATGGCCGAGGCGGCGAAGCTCAATGCCGACCGCGGCGCGGCGATCATCGACATCAACATGGGCTGCCCGGTCAAGAAGGTCGTCAACGGCGACGCGGGGTCGGCGTTGATGCGCGACCTGCCGCTCGCGGCGCGCCTGATCGAGGCGACGGTCAAGGCGGTCGACGTGCCGGTGACGCTCAAGATGCGCATGGGCTGGGATCATTCGAGCCTCAACGCCCCCGAACTCGCGCGCATCGCAGAGGATCTGGGCATCCAGCTGATCGTCGTTCATGGGCGGACGCGGTGCCAGCTCTACAAGGGCAGTGCCGACTGGGCGTTCGTCCGCAAGGTCAAGGACGCGGTGCGCCTGCCGGTGATCGTCAACGGCGATATCTGCACCTTGGACGACGTCGATGCGGCACTCGACCAGTCGGGTGCCGACGGCGTGATGATCGGACGCGGCGCGTACGGAAAGCCGTGGCTGCTGGGCCAGGCGATCGCGTGGCTGACGCAGGGCCGCCGCCTCGCCGACCCCAGCCTCGCTGAACAATATGCCGTGATCGTCGAGCATTACCGCGCGATGCTCGACCTTTACGGCAACGAGATCGGGGTCAATATGGCGCGCAAGCACCTCGGCTGGTACACCAAGGGGCTGACCGGCTCGGCCGAGTTCCGCAACGCCGTCAACCAGCAGGCGAGCGCCGCGACGGTGCTCGACATGCTGGAGGCGTTCTACGCCCCGCTGATCGATGCACCGCTGAGCCTCGCCGCGTGAGCCTCGCTGCGCTGCGCCGGCTGCGCCCGATACCGCCAGCGCCGTCGCTCGACCTTGTCACGGCGCTGCCGGTGCCCGTCGTCGCGCTCGATGCGATGGACCTGCCGCTGCTCGTCAATCCGGCGGCGGAGAGCATGCTCAACACCAGCGCGGCGATGCTCGCGGATCGCGGCTTGGCCGGGCTGACGGTCGACGACGCGGCGGTCGCGGATCTGCTGGTGCACGCCCGTGCGCAGGGCGGGCGGCACAGCGCCTTCGATGTCGAGATCGGCTTTCCCGGCGCGCGCACGGTGCGCGCCGACCTGCTGATCGCGCCGCTGGCGGACGCGCCGGGGGCGCTGGTGCTGACGCTGCAGACCCGGTCGGTGGCGTCGCTCGTCGAGCGGCAGGCGGTGCACCGCGGCGCGGCACGCTCGGCGACCGGGGTCGCGGCGATGCTGGCGCACGAGATCAAGAACCCGCTGTCGGGGATAAAGGGGGCCGCGCAGTTGATCGCGCAGGGCGCCGACCCCGACACCGCCGAGCTGACCGACCTGATCTGCGTCGAGGTCGACCGCATCCGCGACCTCGTCGACCGCATGGAGGGCTTCACCGACACCCGCGCGCTGCCGCACGCGCCCGAGAACATCCACGCCGTGCTCGGCCATGTCCGCAAGCTCGCCGAGCAGGGTTTCGCCCGCGGCGTCCGCATCGCCGAGGCCTATGACCCCTCGCTGCCGCTGGTCGCGGCGCACCGCGACAGCCTCGTCCAGGTCTTCCTAAACCTGCTCAAGAACGCCGTCGAAGCCGCTGGTTCGCAAGGCAAGATCCAGCTGACCACGGCCTTCCGCCATGGGCTGTTCGTCGCCACGCCGGGATCGCCGCGCAAGGTGTCGCTGCCCATCGAGGTGTGCGTGATCGACACCGGTCCCGGCGCGCCGCGCGACATCGCCGACCATCTGTTCGATCCGTTCGTGACCAGCAAGCCCGGCGGCCGCGGCCTGGGGCTGGCGCTCGTCGCCAAGATTGTCGGCGATCACGGCGGCATCGTCGAATACGGCCGCGAGAACGATCGCACGGTGTTCCGCGTCCTGCTGCCGGTGGCCAAGTGACCGCGACCATTCTCGTCGCCGACGACGACGCAGCGATCCGCACCGTCGTGCGCCAGGCGCTGACCCGCGCGGGCCATGTCGTGAAGACCTGCGACTCGGTCGCGGCGTTGTGGGCACTGGTCGATGCGGGCGAGGGCGACGTCGTTGTTACCGACGTCATCCTGCCCGATGCCGACGGTCTCGACGCGATCCCGCGCCTGCTCGCGCGCCGTCCCGGCCTGCCGGTGATCGTGATGAGCGCGCAGAACACGCTGAGCACCGCGGTGCGCGCCACCGAGCAGGGGGCGTTCGACTATCTGCCCAAACCGTTCGACATCGATGCGCTCGCCCGCGCCGTCGCGAGCGCGCTGGCGGCGAGCGGCCATGTGCCCGAGGCCGCCGTGTTGCCGGGCGACGACCTGCCGCTGATCGGCCGCTCGCCGGCGATGCAGGCGGTGTATCGCATCATCGCGCGCGTCGTGCCGACCGACCTCAGCGTGATGATCCTGGGGGAGTCGGGCACCGGCAAGGAGCTGGTGGCGCGCGCGCTGCACGACCTGGGCCCGCGCCGCGCTGGGCCGTTCGTCGCGCTCAACATGGCGGCAATCCCGCGCGAACTGATCGAGACCGAGCTGTTCGGCCATGAGCGTGGCGCGTTCACAGGCGCCGCGGCGCGCGTCACCGGGCGCTTCGAGCAGGCGCAGGGCGGTACGCTGTTCCTCGACGAGATCGGCGACATGCCTGCGGACGCACAGACGCGCCTGCTGCGCGTTCTCCAGTCGGGGGACTTCACCACGGTCGGTGGCAACCGGACGATCCGTGCCGACGTGCGGATCATCTCGGCGACCAACCAGGACCTCGCCAAGCGCATCGCAGGCGGCCAGTTTCGCGAGGACTTATTCTATCGTTTGAACGTCGTGCCGCTGCATCTTCCCGCGCTGCGCGAGCGTGGCGGCGACATCGCGATCCTCGCGCGCCACTTCCTCGACCGCGCCGCCGCCGACGGCCTGCCGCGCAAGGCGCTCGATGCCGGGGCGATCGAGGTGCTCGGCCTGCACGCCTGGCCGGGCAATGTCCGCGAGCTCGAAAACCTGATGCGCCGCCTTGCTGCGCTGACCAGTGCCGAGCGGATCGACGCGAGCGACGTCGCCGCCGAATTGCGCGGTCCCGGCACCGTCGCGCTGCCGGCGACCAATGGCGGCCTCGCGGCGTCGGTCGCGGCGCATCTCGCCGATTATTTCGCGATCTTCGGCGACGACCTGCCCCCCGACGGGCTGTACGACCGCATCTTGGCGGAGGTCGAACGCCCGCTGCTGACCCAGGCGCTCAGCGCGACGCGTGGCAACCAGATCCGCGCGGCAAAGCTGCTCGGCATCAACCGCAATACGCTGCGCAAGATGCTGGGCGATCACAAGCTCGACGCCAGCGCCGCGCGGCGTCTTTAGCGGCCAAGTTCGCCCAGAAGCCATTCGCGGAATGCGCGGATCTTCGGCACGTTGCGCCGTGCTGCCGCGCAGACGAGCCAGAAGCGCCAGCCGTTGGTGGCGACTTGCGCGAACGGCGCGAACAGCCGCCCCTCATCGAGTTCGCGTCGCCACAGTTCGGGATTGAGCAGCGCAACCCCCGCGCCCGCCATCGCGGCGTTGGCCTCGACGACCTGCGAGTCGAGACGCAGACCGCCCGTGACCGGGACTGCCGCCTCGACCCCGGCGCAGGCCAGCCACAGGGGCCACCAGTCATCCTCGGGGGTCAGGCGCGGCACGGTCTGCAGGTCGGCGGGATCGGCGAGTGGATGGGCGGCGAGAAATTCGGGGGAGGCCATCGGCGTGAACCGCACGTCGAACAGCGCGTCTCCGTGCAGGCCGGGTGCGAGCGTGGCACCGGCGCGCACGCCGACATCGGCATCGTCGCGCGCAAAGTCGACCACGGCATCGTTGGCATCGATCCTCACCGCGAGGTCGGGATGACGCAACTGGAACGCACCGATGTGCGGGGCCAGCCACTTGATCGCAAAGGTGTTGGCGCAGCTGATGCGCAGCACCGCATCGTCGTCCGCACGGACGCTCGCGAACGCATCGGCGATCCCGTCGAACGCCGTGCTGACCAGCCCCGCCGCGCGGCGCGCCGCCGGGGTAGCCACGACGCGCCCGCGCTCACGATCGAACAGACGCACGCCGAGCCGCTCCTCGAGCATGCGGATCTGATAGCTCACGGCCGCTTGCGTCATTCCCAGCTCGGCGGCGGCGGTGATGAAATTGCCGTGGCGTGCGGCGGCCTCGAAGACGCGGACGGCGGCGAGAGGCGGCAGGCGGCGCATTACTCGATCATAAGCTGTGCTTATGGCAGCCGTCGACACTTTGGTTGGCGCGGCGGTGGCTCCGGCGCGCAGGGTGACCCGCGAACAGGAGACTTCGGCGATGATCCTCGACCATCAAGCCACACGATTTTGGGCGGACCACGGTAACGGTTGGTCGCGTCTCGTGTCCGCAGCGGCGGGAGCGGTTCGGGTCAGGCTCGCGCCGCCGAAGCCCGCTTTGCCGGGGTGCCCGGCGGGCGAAGCGACACGATCCCCTGCGACGCCATAGGCCGATCCTAACAATTATCGTCGCGCGGGCGCAACGACTGTGTTCCTTTTGCCACGCTACTAGGCTAAGACAGGGGGGATGGCAGACGGCGCGACCCTTCCGGCCCCGGGCCGCTGGCGCAATCAGCGGCGGCGCTTCAACCGTTGGGTCAGCCGCGTCGACCTTTACCCGCGCCTCGAACTCGCCGTCGCTGCACTGGTCGTGCTGCTCGGGTTCGGCAGCTATGCGATCCTGACCGGCGAACGCGGTCCCGGCTTCTCGCCGCCGCTCGTCACGCTGCTGCTCGTCGCCAATCTCGTGCCGCTGATGGCGCTGATCACGCTGATCGCGCGTCGCGTCGCGATCCTGCTGACCAACCGGCGGAAGGGCACGGCGGGAGCGCAGCTGCACATCCGCCTCGTGGGTCTGTTCGCCGCGATCGCCGCGGTCCCGACCCTGCTCGTCGTGATCTTCGCGTCGCTGCTGTTCCAGTTCGGCACGCAGTTCTGGTTTTCGGACAATGCCCGCACCGTTCTCGACAATGCCGATCAGGTTGCGCAGGCCTATGTCGCCGACAACAAGCGCCGCATCGTCGAGGACATCGACGCGATGGCGGGGGACATCAACAATTACGCGCGCGATTACGGCATCGGCACGCCGGTGTTCCGCGAAGGCCTGGTCTTCCAGGTCAAGACGCGCAACCTGACCGAGGCGGCGGTGTTCGCCTCGCGCGGCACCGAGCGGCCGATCTTCGCGCGGGTCAACATGGACGAGAAGCCGCTGTCGGCGCGCATCGCGCGGCTCGACCTGACCGGCGCACGCGTCGGCGAGGTGCGGGTCGTCGACAGCGCGGTCGACCGCGTCGAGGCGGTGGTGCGCATCGACCCGGTCCTCGAACGCTATGTCTATGTCAGCCGCAAGGTCGACCCGCAGGTGCTTGCGCAGGTCGCGCGGACGCGCACCGCGCTGACCGACTACAAGGCGCTGACCGACCGCAGCCGCGCGCTGAAATGGCGCTTCAACATCATGCTGATGGTCGTCTCGCTGCTGATCCTCGCGGCGGCGATCTGGTTCGCGCTGTGGCTGGCGAACCGCCTCGTCACGCCGATCGCCAAGCTCGCGCATGCGGCCGAGCGCGTCGGCGCTGGCGACCTCGATGCGCGGGTCGCGGTGCGCGGTGCGGGCGACGAGATCAGCACGCTGGCGCGCGCCTTCAATCGGATGACCGGGCAACTGAAGGCGCAGCAGCAGGCGCTGGTCAGCGCCAACGCTTCGGCCGAGCAGCGACGGCAGTTCACCGAGACCGTGCTGTCGGGCGTGTCGGCGGGCGTCATCTCGATCGACGGCGGCGGCGTCATCAAGCTCGCCAACCGCAGCGCCGCCGAACTGCTGGAGACCAGCGAGGGTGCACTGGCCGGGCGGCCGCTCGCCGAAGCCGTGCCCGAACTCGCGACCCTGCTCGACGAGGCGGCGGCACAGGGGATCGCGGCGGGGCAGGTGACCATTGTCCGCGGCGCCGAGCCGCAGACCCTCAGCGTCCGTATCGCAGCGGAGCGCGCGGGCGCACGCAGCTATGTGCTGACCTTCGACGACATCTCGGCGCAGCTGGCGGATCAGCGCCGCGCCGCCTGGGCCGATGTCGCGCGGCGCATCGCGCACGAGATCAAGAACCCGCTGACCCCGATCCAGCTGTCGGCCGAGCGGCTGCAGCGCAAGTATGCGAAGCAGATCGTCGAGGATCCGGAGACGTTCGCATCACTGACCGGCACGATCGTCCGCCAGGTCGGCGATCTCCGCCGCATGGTCGACGAGTTCAGCAGCTTCGCGCAGATGCCCAAGCCCGAGTTCCGGCCCGAGAACCTCGCCGAGATCGCCAAGCAAGCGGTGTTCCTGCAGGAGGTCGCCTACCCGGGCATCCGCTTCGGGCTGGTGCTGCCGGCGCAGCTGCCCGAGCTTGTCTGCGACCGCCGCCAGATCGGTCAGGCGCTGATGAATCTGATCAAGAACGCCGCCGAAGCCATTGCAGCGCGACCCGATAATTCGGTGCAGGGCCTGATTTCGCTGGCGATCGAGGCGAGCGGCGAGCGCGTCGCCATCCGTGTCACCGACAACGGTTGCGGCCTGCCCGAGGCGCGCGACCGGCTGACCGAGCCCTATGTCACGACGCGGCTGAAGGGCACCGGCCTCGGCCTCGCGATCGTTAAGAAGATCGCGCAGGAACACGGCGGCACGCTCGACCTCAGCGATGCGCCCGGTGGCGGCACCGTCGCGCGGCTCAGCTTCGACACGCGCGCCGTCGACCTCGACGTCGCCGAACCGCGCGCAGCACAAGGATAGGCATGGCACTCGATATTCTGGTGGTCGACGACGAGGCCGACATCCGCGACCTGATCGCGGGCGTGCTCGGCGACGAGGGCTATGGCACCCGCACCGCGCACGATAGCGATTCCGCGCTCGCCGCACTGGCCGAACGCCGCCCGTCACTGCTGGTGCTCGACATCTGGCTGCAGGGCTCGCGCCTCGACGGCATCGAGTTGCTCGAGGAGGTCAAGCGCCGCGACCCGACTTTGCCCGTCGTCGTCATCTCGGGCCACGGCAACATCGAGACCGCGGTCGCGGCGATCAAGCGCGGGGCGTACGACTTCATCGAAAAGCCGTTCCGCGCCGAGCAGCTGCTGCTCGTCGTCGAGCGTGCGACGCAGACCGACCGGCTGCGCCGCGAAAACGAGGAGCTGCGCGAGCGCGTCGGGGTCGAAACCGAGCTTACCGGCAGTTCGGCGGTCATCAACGGCGTCCGCGCGACGATCAAGCGCGTCGCCGCCACCGGCAGCCGCGTGCTGATCACCGGTGCAGCGGGTGCGGGCAAGGAGATTGCCGCGCGACTGCTCCACCAATGGTCGCCACGTGCGTCGGCGCCCTTCGTCGTGGTGAGCGCGGCGCGGATGACGCCCGACCGGGTCGAGGAGGAGTTGTTCGGGCAGGAGGAGGGCGGCCATGTCGTTCGCTCGGGCCTGTTCGAGCAGGCGCATGGCGGCACGCTGTTCTTGGACGAAGTCGCCGACATGCCGATGCCGACGCAGGCGAAGATCCTGCGCGTGCTGACCGAGCAGAATTTCCAGCGCATCGGCGGCTCGCGCTGGGTCAAGGTCGACGTCCGCGTCGTCAGCGCGACGTCGCGCGACCTCGCCGCCGAAATCGTCGAGGGGCGCTTCCGCGAGGACCTGTATTACCGCCTCAACGTCGTGCCCGTGCGCCTGCCGTCGCTGACCGAGCGGCGCGAGGATATCGCCGAGCTCGTGATGTATTTCCTCGCGCGCTATGCCGCCGAGCGCCGCGTCGCGACGCCGTCGTTGTCCGACGACGCGGTCGCCGCGCTGCAGACCTACAACTGGCCGGGCAATGTCCGCCAGCTGCGGAACGTCGTCGAGCGCACGCTGATCCTCGCATCCCCCGAGCGGCTGGCGCGCATCGACATCGACATGCTGCCCCAGGAAGTGACCAACGAGCCGTCGAAGCTGGTGCCCGGCCAGGCGGTGCGCTCGATCATGGGCACGCCGCTGCGCGAGGCGCGCGAGGCGTTTGAGCGCGAATACCTGCGCGCGCAGATCCGACGCTTCTCCGGCAATATCTCGCGCACCGCAGCGTTCATCGGCATGGAGCGCTCGGCGCTCCACCGGAAGCTGAAGGCACTCGGCGTCGGCGACGGCGAGGAAGACGTCGACGTCGTCGAATAGTTTCGGACCCGTCGCAAGGGTCTGAGGAACCTGCTATCGTCCCCGTAACGACGGAGGACGCAATGGCGAGTGAAAGCTATCTTGGCCGGCCCTTCACGGTCGACAACGACGACGCTCTCCTCCGTGTCGGCACGGCCCTCGATACGTTCGTCGTTGGCGCCAACGGCCGACCCAGGTCCATTCCCAATGGCAGCAAGGTAGAGGTGCGCACGGTCAAGGCCGTGCCGACCGGGGCCAAGTCGGTCAGCCTGTTCGTCGAGGTCGCCGATACTGCCGGCGCCCTGATCGGCTGGACTTCGGCGGGCAATCTGCACGGCAAGTTCCTGTCCGAGACGCTCGGCGAAATCCCGCCGCCCAACGGCAACCGCTTCGGGCCGAATGCCGCGTGGAGCAAGGGCGTGTTTCTCGGCCAGGTGACGCTGGTGCGGGTGGTCGGCACCAAGGGCGAGCTGGAATTCATCGCCAGGGACAGCAGCGCGCCCTTCGTCGCGCTGTGCACCGCCGCACGCGCCGCCGGCCGGTCGATCGGGCTGAACAGTGGCTTCCGCACCTTCGCAGAGCAGCAGCACCTGTTCGACGGGCACAAGCGGGGCCTCGCGGGCTTCAACCTCGCCGCCGCCCCCGGCAAGTCGAACCACCAGAGCGGCATCGCCTTCGACCTCGACGTCAAACCCGGCGACGGAAACCGCGATTACGAGTGGCTGAAGGGCAATGCCACCGCCCACGGCTTCATCCGCACCGTCAGCAGCGAGCCCTGGCACTGGGAGTTCCTGCCCGCCAAGGCGGCGGCCGCACGCCAGCGCGGGGTTTTCGGGACCTTCATGTAACGACTTGGGGTTGTACGCCTTGCCGACCCGCAACGGCGTGCCTAGGTTTGCTGTGTCCGCAGCAGCGGGCACGCCACGCCGGGCAACGGTTGCGAGCATGCGGGCCAGAGCAGTCCGCCAAGAAGGACAAGAGACATGGCGGAAAAAGCCAACAGCCTGCAAGACACTTTTCTCAACGCCGTGCGTAAGACGCGCACCCCGGTGACGATGTTTCTGGTCAACGGCGTCAAGCTGCAGGGCGTCATCACCTGGTTCGACAATTTCTCGGTGCTGCTGCGCCGCGACGGGCATTCGCAGCTTGTCTACAAGCATGCGATCTCGACCGTGATGCCGGCGTCGCCGGTGCAGTTGTTCGATGCCGAGAAGCTGGAAGACGAGGCTGACCCCGCTTGACGATTGAAACCCACGCCCCGCAACCGGGCTTCGATGCCCAGCGGGGCCTGCGCTTCGGTGCGCGCACCGTCGTCGTCCTGCCGCACAAGGATGGGCAGGGCCGGGAGGCGCGCGACCCCGAGGCGCGGCTCGCCGAGGCGAGCGGACTGGCGCGCGCGATCTATCTCGACGTCGTGCACGAAGAGGTCATCCGCATCCGCAAGGCGTCGGTCGGGCTGTTGTTCGGCAAGGGCCAGGTCGAGCGCATGGCCGCAAACGTGGCGGCGACCGAGGCCGAGCTGGTGGTGATCGACGGCATCGTCTCGCCGATTCAGCAGCGCAACCTCGAGAAGGAACTCAAGACCAAGGTCATCGACCGCACCGGTCTGATCCTCGAGATCTTCGGCGAGCGCGCGTCGACCGCCGAAGGTGCGTTGCAGGTCGAACTCGCGCACCTCAGCTACCAGGCGAGCCGGCTGGTTCGGTCATGGACCCACCTCGAGCGGCAGCGCGGCGGCTTCGGCTTCTTGGGCGGCCCCGGCGAGACGCAGATCGAGGCCGACAGGCGGCAGATCCGCGACCGCATGGCGAAGCTCAAAGGCGACCTCGAAGACGTCAAGCGCACACGCGGCCTGCACCGCGCGCGGCGGCAGAAGGCGCCGTATCCGGTCGTTGCGCTGGTCGGCTATACCAATGCCGGCAAGTCGACGCTGTTCAACCGCCTGACCGGCGCGACGGTTATGGCCGAGAATTTGCTGTTTGCGACGCTCGACCCGACGATGCGCGCGGTCGCCCTGCCGGGGATCGACAAGGCGATCGTCTCAGACACCGTCGGCTTCGTGTCGTCACTGCCGACGCAGCTCGTCGCCGCCTTCCGCGCGACGCTGGAGGAGGTGCTCGAGGCCGACGTCATCGTCCATGTCCGCGATCTCGCGCATCCCGACAGCGCGGCGCAGGCCGGCGATGTCGAGGCGGTGCTGCGCGACCTTGGCGTGATCGACGGCGAGATCGCGATCCCGATCATCACTGCGCTCAACAAGATCGACCTGCTCGAACCCGATCAGCGCGCCGCGCTCCTGTCGGGCGCGGGCGATGCGGCGGTCGCGGTTTCGGCGCTCGACGGGGAAGGCATCGATGAACTGACCCACCTGATCAGCCGCACGCTGCAGGCGTCGCAGCGCGTCCATGCAATCCGGCTGAGCCAGGGCGACGGCCGCCGTGCCGCGTGGCTTCACCAGCATGGCGAGGTCGTCGGGCGGCGCGACGAGGACGACGCCGTCGTCCTGCAGGTCCGCATGCCCGACGAGGTCAAGGCGCGCTTCGACGCGCTGTAACACCCCCGCGGCGGGTGCCGCGGGGGTCGCTGCCGATCAGCCGAAGACGACGTCGTTCGCGGCGAGGCTCGTGACGCCGACCAGCGTGAAGGTCTCGACCTTTGCGCCGTAGTGGACCGTCCATTCCGTCCCGACGTTGGTCAGGAAGGCGCCCGGGCCGAAGCCTTCGAAGCTCAGCGTGTCGCCGACCGCGTTGCCCCGGCCGTCGAAGTCGGTGATGGTTTCGCCCTGCGCATCGCCGATGCGGAAGACGAAAACGTCGTTGCCCGCGCCGCCGGTCAGCACGTCGGCCCCGAGACCGCCGAGCAGCTTGTCGTTGCCCCCGCGGCCATCGAGGACATCGTTGCCGCGGCCGCCGATCGCCACGTTGGCCATGCTGCTGCCGTAGATTTCGACCTGCGAGGCAAGCTGCGACACGGCCTGAGCCATCTCGACCGATGCGAGCGTCGAACCGGTGGCGTAACCGCCGGTCACCGTGCCCGCCTGCAGGTCGACAACGACCTTCTCGCCGGACGAGTTGATCATGAACAGGTCGACGCCGCCGTTGCCGTCGATCGTGTGGACACCCTGAGTGGCTTCACCCGCGAAGATGTCGTTGCCTTCGCCGCCCAGCAGTATGTTGTTGCCCGCGCCGCCCTGGATGATGTCGAGACCGGTGCCGCCGTCGATATAGTCGTTACCGCCGAGCCCGCGCAGCGTGTCGGCGCCGCCGAGCCCGAAGATCTGGTCGTCGAACGCCGTGCCGTTGATCGTATCGGCGCCGTTCGTGCCGATGATCGGGTCGTTGTCGACGCCGTTCACGGTCACCGTGACCGTCGCCGTGCTCTCCAGCCCGCCCTCGTCGCGCACCGTGTAGGTGAAGGTATCGGAGGCGGTCTGGCCGGCGTTCAACGCGTCGAAGGCGGCCGCATCGGCGACGTAGATCAGGCTCTGCGTCGCCTGGTCGAACTGCACGCTGCCCTGCGTCGCGCTGGTGCCGACCGAGACGATGGTCAGCGAGTCGCCCGCCGGGAAGTCGACGTCGCCGTCGTTGGCCAGCAGCAGCGACACGAGATTGGTGGTCGACGCATCCTCGGCAACCGATACCGCGTCGGCGACCGCGACCGGCGCAGTGTTCGGCGCGGCGATCAGTAGGCGGGCGACCGGCTGGTCATGGTCGGTCGGCTGGGCGGCCTCGAGCTGCTCCGAATTCTCGTGCACGACATCGAACTGCGCGCCGCCGAGCAGCGCGTTGGACACGATGATGTTGTCGAACGCCTGGAGATTGCCCTCGAACAGGTACGAGTAGCGCTCCTCGACCGGCAGCAGCGAGTAGAGGTTGGTAAGCTTGCCGTCGGCGGTCAGCTGGCTCAGCGACTGCTCGAAATAATAGCCGTTGGCATCGCCCAGCACGGCGAGGCGCGCGCCCGGATCGGCCGCCAGCACGCCGTCGGTGAAGGCCTTGACCGCCGCACCCTGCGCATTGCGCGCCGTCTCGCCGGCCTGCGCGGGCGGCTGGACGCTACCGAAGAACGGATCCGACCCGCCGCGCGAGGTGCTGTGGATGTTGACCAGGGTCACCGTCTGGCCGTTGAACGTGAAGTCGGCGATCAGCGGCTTGCGGCTGCCGTTAAAGGCGGAGTCGTTGAGCAGCGTGGCGCTGCCCTCGACGTAATCGACGCGCGCATCGTTGTAGAGATAGCCGTTGCGAATGTTGCCGTTCGGCTCGCCGCCGGTGGTGTTGTTCGCGGTCGGCGCGACCTCGACATAGCTGTACGTCGGCCCGCCCGCGGCGCTGATCGCGGCGATCAGCTTAGCGGCGGTCGCCGCGCCCGAGAAGTTGCCGCCGTTGCCGGCACCGTCGGCATCCTGGATTTCCTGGACGCCGATGATGTCCGGATTCTTCAGCCCGCTGGTGATCTCGAGCGCCAGCAGGTCGAACTTCTCCTGCGGGTCGGTCGGGTCGAGGTTCTCGACGTTGAAGCTGGCGAGCGTCAGGTGGCTGGCGTCGCCAACCAGCGTGGTCTGCTCGCGGCCGAGCGACACGTCCTCGCGGAAGGTCACCGCCTGCGTGACCAGCACTTCGTAGCTGCCGAAGCCGTAGTTGACGATGCCGGTGACCGCGCTCAGCTTGTCGCCGATCGTGTAGTTGCCGGTGAAGCCCGTGAAGAGGCCGGTGTCGTCGTCGAGCTGGATGCGCTCGGGGTTGTTGTCGCCCGCCGACAGAGTGATGCCGCCGCGCTCCGAAATGCCCGTCGCGCCGGCGCCGTCGGACACGACGACGAAGGTCTCGCGGAAGTTGTTGGTGGGGCCGACGACCATCGGGTTGTCGATCCGGACCAGCTGTCCCTCCAGTGACTCGTAGAAGTCGATGCCGTCGGTGGTGACGTCGTAGCTGCTGAAATTGTCGTCATCGATGACGCTCGTCGGCGGGGTGCGGCCGCCGGTGCCGATCAGCACGGCGGTGGCGGTGCCGGTGCCGAGCACGGTGACCGTCGGCGCGACGATCTCGGTGATCGTCAGGTTGGTGGCGTTGTCGGGCGCGGTGCCGGGGCGGAACTCGGTGACGTTGCCGTCGACCCGGATCAGCTGGCCTGCAGTGACCGTCGGCGCGCTGCTCGTGAACACGAAAATGCCGTCCGACGTGCGGACGTCGCCGTCGCCGGCACCATCGGCCGACTGGATGTAGAAGCCGTTGGTGTCGACCGCAGTGACGACGCCCTCGGTGACGACGCGCGTGCCGGCATAGGCGCTGGTGTGGCCCAGGCCCTGGATCGCGCCGATCGTCAGGATCGCCGACGCATCGAAGACGGTGAAGTCGAAGGCGTCCTGCGCGATGCCCGCGAACGCATTGTTGGCGGTGTCGAGCACCACGCCGCTGCCGAAGGTGACGTCGTACGTGCGCCCGGCGAGCAGGTCGGCGGCCGGGTTGATCGTCAGCACCGAGCCGCTGAAGCTGACCTGCGTCGTGTCGGTCACGTCGATGACGCGGATGTCGCTGCCGCCGTCGCTGATCGTGATGCTGCCGGTGCCGGCCTTGACCGCCTCGTTGAAGCGGATCGTCAGGTTGACGTTACCGTCGACCGCCACGGCATTGTCCGACGGCGTCGTCGGATTCGACGCGGCGAGCTGCGGTGCGACGGTGTCGGCACCCTGAGGCGTCGAGGTGACGAGGATGTCGTCGATGCCGACCCACTCGTCGTTACCTGCCGCGTTCGTCGTCATGATGCGGATCTCGACGAGCGGCGCGTTGGCGGTGTCGCCGGGCAGCGCGATGTTGAGCGCGGTGATCAGCGTGGAGGCGTTCGGGCCGGTCGTCGCGTCGGCGATGTAGCCGCCCGGCAGGTTGGTCCACACGCCGCTGTCGCCGAGGCGGTACTGGACATTGACCTGCTGGATCGAATTATCGGCATTGCCGCCATCGACGTCGCGGATATTGACGCTGAAGTTCAAGTTCTCGCGGCCCGTCGCGTCGAGATAGATGACCAGCGACGGCGCGTTTGCGGTGCCCGACCCCTGCAGGGCAACGACCGGATTGGCGATCTCGAACTCGGCGACGCCGCCGTTGTTGATCGTCGTGTTGGTCTGGTTGGCGATGACGTCGACGTCGCCCAGCGTCGCGGCGGTCAGGGTGCGCGGATCGACCCCCGTCGAGCTCGTGATGCCATTGCCCAGATAGCCGACGATGCTCGGCACGCCGCTCCACACGTCGTTGGCCGTGATCAGCCCGATGTTGCTCCAATCCTGGGAGAAATTGCCGCCGGCAAGGCTGAACGCGGTCGTGGTCATTGGACGCCCCTGATTAGTGAACTGTGAACAGGCCTTAGTTACGTCGAATGACGGCGCTGTGACAGGCGCGATGATGACCGCACCGAAGTTTCGCGCATGGAACGCCCGGGGTTGATCTGGGTTAATGGATCAGCACGACCGCCCGGTCGATGCCTTCAGACGAGGGAGAGTTGCGTGGGTGAGTTTACCGAGAACGTTAAGGGCATGACCAACGAGGCCATCGGCAACATCAAGCAGGGCGTCGGCGATCTGACCAATGACGCCAGCCTGAAGCGCGAAGGCGAACTTCAGGAGAAGAAGGGCGAAGCGCAGTACATCAAGGGCGATGTCGAAGGCGCGACGGGCGATCACATCTAGTCTGCGTCAGCGCAGATGATCGAAGAGGCTGCCGTCCCCATGGGGCGGCAGTTTTTTTGTGTGGCGGAGCAGGTGGGATTCGAACCCACGGTGAGGTCGCCCCCACGGCGGTTTTCAAGACCGCTGCCTTAAACCACTCGGCCACCGCTCCGCGTGGTCGCCATGTCGCGCGTAACGCTAAGGGGTGCAAGTGGCGGGCGGCTGTGGCAGAGGCGCGGCCGTGAAATTTCTCCTGGCTTTCCCCCTCCTGTTCGCTGCCCCGCTGTCGGCGCAGGTCCTCGCCCCCGAACCCGTTCCCGAAGAGGAGGTCGTCGACGCGACCGCCGAGAGCGGGTTCGAGGCATGGCTGTCGACCTATCGCGCCTCTGCGCAGGCGCGCGGGATCCGGCCCGAGACGCTCGACGCGGCATTTACGGGGCTGCATTTCTCACCGCGCGTCGTCGCGCTCGACCGCAACCAGCCCGACGACAGCGGCGTCGCGACCTTGTTCAGCGATTATTTGAGCAAGCGCCTCGAGCCGGTGCGCGAGGCGCGCGGACGGGCAGCGCGCGAGCGGCATGCGGCGAAGCTGGCCGAGCTGGAAGCCGCGACCGGCGTGCCGGCGTCGATAGTGCTCGGCATCTGGGGGATGGAGTCGAGCTACGGCGCGGTCACCGGCAACTTCGACGTTTTGCGCAGCCTTGCCAGCCTGGCCTACGACGGACGGCGGCGTGAGTTGTTCGAGCGCGAGCTGACCGCGGCGCTGACCATGCTCGACAAGGGGCTCGCGACGCGCGAGCGGATGAAGGGATCGTGGGCGGGCGCGATGGGGCAGCCGCAGTTCCTGCCCAGCAGCTTCGTCGCCTCCGCGGTCGACGGCGACGGCGACGGCGTCGCCGACATCTGGGAATCGGGCGACGATACCGCGGCGTCGATCGCCAACTATCTGAAGCGCGCCGGGTGGCAGCGCGGGCTGGGGTGGGGGGTCGCCGTTCAGTTGCCCGCCGACTTCGACCGTGAGCGGGTCCGCGATCTCGTCCAGCCGCGCGAGTGCGTGCGCGTGCTCGCCAAGCACAGCCGCTGGGTCCCCCTGAGCGAATGGAAGAAGCTCGGCCTGACCCGCGCCGACGGCAACCCCTGGCCGGCCGACAACACGCTGGCGACGTTGGTCGAGCCCGACGGGCCGGGCGGGGCGGCCTACCTGACCTTCGGCAACTACCGCCGCCTGCTCGATTACAATTGCTCGAACTTCTACGCGCTGTCGGTGGCGCTGCTCGGCGATGCGCTCAAGTAGGCTTGCAGCCGGCGCGCTTGCGGTACTGCTCGCGGCGTGCGCGTCGACGCCCAAGCCGCCGCCGCGCGTCGCGGGGGTCAAGATCGGCAAGCCCTATGTCGTGTTCGGCAAGACCTACTACCCGGCCGACGACCGCGCCTATGACGCGACGGGTGTCGCGTCGTGGTACGGGCCGACCTTCCACGGACTGAGCACCGCCAACGGCGAACGCTACGACCAGGACGGGCTGACCGCCGCGCACAAGACGCTGCCGATGCCGAGCTTCGTCGAGGTTGCAAATCTCGACAACGGCCGCGTGCTGACGGTGAGGATCAACGACCGCGGGCCGTTCGTCGACGGGCGGATCATCGACCTGTCGCGCAAGTCGGCGCAGCTGCTCGGCGTCGACAAGCCCGGCTTGGCGCGCGTGCGGGTGCGGCGCGTGTTCCCGGGCGAGGCGACGGTTGCCGCCCTCGCGCCGCCGACACTCTTGCCGGCGCCCGCGCCGGTCGAGGTTCCGGTGACCACGGTGGCGATTCCGGGTGCCCCGGCGGGCACGGTTTTCGTTCAGGTTGCGGCGCTGTCCGATGCCGGGCGCGCTGCGTGGCTAGCGCAATTTCTCGCGGATTTCGGGCCCGTCGTCACCGAGCGCCTGCCGGCCGGGCTGACGCGCATCCGGCTCGGCCCGTTCTCGCCCGAACAGGCCGCTTCGACGCTGGCGCGGGTGCGGGGTGCGGGCTATGGCGAGGCACGTCTAGTCACACCCGGAGTCCCCTGATCCATGCGTCTGCTTGCCGCCGCCATCGCCCTGTTGCCCGCCGCCGCTGCCGCGCAGCTCCCGACGTTCACGACGCCCGCGCCCTATGCCTACATGAAGGACATGTCGAACGGCGCCGTGCTGTTCGCCAAGGGCGAGAACACGCCGATCCCGCCCGCGTCGATGGGCAAGATGATGAGCGTCTACGTCGCCTTCGACATGCTGCGGAAGGGCGATGCCAAGCTGACCCAGAAGATCCGCGTGCGGCCCGAGACCTGGAAGAAGTGGCACTCGCAAGGCTCGACGATGTTCCTGTCGCCGAACGAGGAGGTCACCGTCGCCGACCTGCTGCAGGGCATCATCACCCTGTCGGGCAACGACGCCTGCGTCGTGCTTGCCGAGGGGCTGGCGGGCACCGAGGAGCAGTATGTCGCGCTGATGAATGCGACCGCCAAGCGCATCGGCCTGACGGGCTCGCGCTTCGCCAACACCAACGGCTGGCCCGACCCCAACGAGCGCGTCACGCCGCGCGACCTGGCGATCATCGCCGAGCGCACCATCGCCGAATTCCCGGGGTTGTACCGGCGCTTCTACCCGGTGCAGCAGTTCAGCTGGGGCAAGACGTTGGGCGAGGGCGCGTCGATCACCCAGCCCAACCGCAACCCGCTGCTCGGCCGCGTCGCGGGCGCCGATGGCCTGAAGACCGGGCATACCGAGGAGGCGGGCTACGGCTTCACTGGCTCGGCGGTGCAGGACGGGCGGCGGCTGGTGATGGTCATCGCCGGGCTCAAGTCGTTCAACGAGCGCATCGCGCAGTCGGTGGCGTTTATGGAGTGGGGCTTCCGCGCCTGGACGCAGCAGACGATCGCCCCCGCGGGCAAGATCGTCGAGCGTGCGCCGGTGTGGATGGGGTCGGCGAAGGACGTCGGCATCGCCGGTGCTGTCGACCTGAAGGTCACCGTGCCGCGCGGCTTCGCGGGCGAGCGCGTCGTCAAGATCGTTTACGACGGGCCGATCAAGGCGCCGATCAAGCGCGGCCAGCCGGTCGCGACGATGGTCGTCACCGTGCCCGGGATGCCCGCGACGCGCACTACTCTGGTCGCGACCGAGGACGTTGCCGAGGCGGGCTTCTTCGGGCGCATCGGACCGGCGTTCCGGGCCCTCGTGCTGGGCAAGTGAGCGGCAAGTTCATCACGCTGGAAGGCGGCGAGGGGGCAGGCAAGTCGACGCAGGCGCTGCGCCTCGCCGAGCGCCTGCGCGGGCAGGGCATCACGGTGGTAACGACGCGGGAGCCCGGCGGCAGCGAGGGTGCTGAGGCCGTCCGCGCCCTGTTCGTCGATGGCGCCCCCGACCGCTGGAGCGTCGCGGCGGAGGCGTGCCTGATCAACGCCGCGCGCGCCGACCACGTCGAGCGGCTGATCCGCCCGGCGCTGGAGCGCGGCGACTGGGTGATCTGCGACCGCTTCGTCGATTCGACCCTTGCCTATCAAGGGGCAGGCAAGGGCCTCGCGGACTCCGCCTTGCGCAGCCTGCACCATATCGCTGCCGCCGACCTGTGGCCCGACCTGACCGTGCTACTCGACCTGCCCTTCGCCGAAGGGCTGGAGCGCGCCAGGTCGCGCGGTGGAGCGGGGCGGTTCGAGGCGCATGACACCGGTTTCCACGGCCGTGTACGTGCCGGCTTCCTGCAGATCGCTGCGGACGAGCCGGCGCGCTGCCGCATCGTCGACTCGACCGGCGATGCCGATGCTGTCGAGGCGGCGGTCTGGGCGGCGGTCGAGCTGCTGTGCCAGTCTCATGCCCCGCACGACGACGGCTACCGCGCGCCGCCCGAAACGCCTGCGGGGCGCGGCATGCACGTCGATACCGGCGACGACTGATGCTGACCGGCCACGGCGCCCAGGTCACGGCGTTCCGCACGGCCTTCGACACCGGCGTCATGCCGCATGCGTGGCTGCTGACCGGGCCGCCGGGGATCGGCAAGGGCGTGTTCGCGCGCGAGGCCGCCGCCTGGGTGCTGGCGCGCAGCGCACCTCCCCACCCGCTCGCCCCCTCGGGTGACGATTTCGAGCTGAGCCCCGAGCATCCGACCGCGGCACTGCTCGCGGCGGGCAGCCACCTCGACTTCCGCCTCGTCGAGCGGGTGGTCAATCCCAACGTCAAGGCGTCGGACGCCAAGCTGCGCAAGGAGATCGCGATCGACCAGATCGTGCGCCGCAAGGATTCAAAGTTCGAGCCGCCGCTGAACGAATGCCTGCGGACCACGCCGGCGCTCGGTGCGTGGCGCGTCGTCATCATCGACGCGATCGACGACATGAACCGCAACGCCGCCAATGCGCTGCTGAAATACCTCGAGGAGCCACCGCCTGGCACCCTGTTCCTGTGCGTCAGCCACGCGCCCGGCCGCCTGTTGCCGACCCTGCGGTCGCGCTGCCGCCGCCTGGCGTTCCAGCCGCTGAACGATACCGACACCGCGATCGTCCTGCGCCGCGCCGCGCCCGACCTGTCGGCCGAGGACCTGGCCGCGCTGGTCGCGGTCGCCGACGGCGCGCCGGGCCGCGCGCTGCGCTATGCCGACAGCGGTATCGCGGCATTGACGCGGACGCTCGACGAACTTGCTGCGGCCCCGCCGGGCGCCGCCACGGGCGTTGCGCTCAGCCTGTCGCGGTCGCTTGCACTGAAGGCCGCGACGCCGCGCTACGAGGCGTTCCTCGACCTCGCACCGGCGCATCTGGCACGCGCCGCACGGACGCAGCACGGCGGTGCGCTGGCGCGGACGCTGGCGGCGTGGGAGGCGGCGAATGCACTCGCGGCGTCGGCGGTGGCGCTGGCGCTCGACCCGCAGACGGTGGCCTTCGAGCTGGCGACGTTGGTAGCGGGCGCCCGCGCCAAATAATCTCTGCATCGCATTGATGCGGATTAATAAATCCCGCGACGAATCGCCCCATTGATCAGTCAGGGTCAATTTTGCCGCGGGGGAGCTGCCATGACGGATTTGGAGAGCTATTACGAGGCTCGTGCTGCCGAAGCGGCGCGCCTTGCCGAGATTGCGCAGGACGAACGCGCCCGCAATGCACACCAGCAGTTCGCCCAGGCCTATCGCGACCGGCTGCGGCAGGTCTGCGCCTCTCGCAATCAGGCCTTCGCCGAACGAGCCTAGGCGGCGCGCTTCAGCCGGCGGTGCAGGTAGCTGTCGTCGAAGCCGGTGACGCGCGCCAGCTTGGCGCTGTCGGCGATGGTCAGCGTGCCACCCTGGATTTCCATGACGCCTTCCTCGCGCAGGCGGCGCAGCACGCGATTGACGTGTACCGGCGTCAGGCCAAGCGCGTCGCCGATGACGATCTGCGTCAGCGGCATCACTAGTCTGTCATCCCTGACCAGCCCGATGGCAGTGGCACGCGCGTAGAGTTCGAGCATCAGGTGGCCGACGCGTTGCAGGCTGTCGCGCCGCCCCATGCTAACGATCCAGGCGCGCATCACGGATTCATTGACCAGCTGCATCCACCAGAAGGCGCGCATCAACGCCGGCTCGGCATCGAGCAGGTCGTTGAGCTCGTCGCGCTGGATATGCGCGACCTTCGCCGGCGTGAGCGTCGCGATGCTGTGATCCATCTCGGTCAGCACCGAGACGTGCAGGTCGCAGCAGTCGCCGGGCATCAGGAAGGCGCTGATCTGCCGGGTCCCCTCGGGCAGGATATTGTAACGGCAGGCCCAGCCCTCCAGCATGACGACCATCGCGGCAGGTGCGTCGCCCTCGGTCATCAGGTCCTGCCGGGCTGGAATATCGCGTGGTTTGCTGAGCAGCGCCGTCAGCTTCCCCGCCAGTTCGGGCGGCATCGCCGTGAATCCGCGGAGCTTTTCGAGGAGGGCGTTAGGCATGGATGAACCAGTAACCAATCTGCCGCGTCAACAACTTGACTTGTATCAAGCCGCGAGCGTCCAGTTTGTTATATCACCCGGATATAGTCTGCGTCAGCGATAATTCTTTTTCATGTAAGGGACTACTATGGCTGAATCGTCATCGGCCGACGTACGTGACGCCCTCGCTCACCTGGAGCCCGATGCGCACGGACAGGCGGCACTGCTGCTCGCCGAAAGCACGCTGCACATGCTGGTCGAGGCCGGCGTCCTGTTCAACGCCCAAGCGCTCGAAGTCGTGCGTACCGCTGCCGAGGTGAAAGTGGAGGTTGCCGAAGCCGCGGGCGAGTCCAAGAAGCGCATGAAGCAGTCGCTGGTCCTGCTCGAAAGCATTTCCGAAACCTTCCGCGCCAACGACGTCGCTGCGCCGACCTTCGCTGCGTAAAGCGTCATCCGGACGAACGCCGGCGCCTCGCGTAAACGAGCATTGCCGCGCCGCGCATTCTCCCGCATTCCACGCCGATGACCGACCGCTTCTACATCACCACCGCGATCTCCTACCCCAACGGCCGCCCGCACATGGGGCATGCCTATGAGGCGGTGACGACCGATGTCATCGCGCGCTACCAGCGGCTGCGGGGCAGGGACGTGCGCTTCCTGACCGGCACCGACGAGCATGGCCTGAAGATTTCGCAGGCCGCCAAGGCCGCCGGCGTCGCCCCCAAGGCCTATGTCGACACCCAGGTCACCGCCTTCACCGGCATGACGGCGCGGCTCAACATCTCCAACGACCGTTTCATCCGCACCACCGACCCCGACAATATCGCTGCCGCGCAGGAGCTGTGGCGGCGCATGGCGGCGAACGGCGACCTGTACGAGGACCGCTACGAAGGCTGGTACTCGGTGCGCGACGAGGCCTATTACGACGAGGGCGAGCTGATAGACGCGGTCGACGCGAGCGGGCAGGGGATCCGCCTGTCGCCGCAAGGCACGCCGGTCGAATGGACGGTCGAGGACAGCTGGTTCTTCCGCCTCTCGGCCTATCAGGACCGCCTGCTGAAGCTGTACGATGACCAGCCCGGCTTCGTGCGCCCGTCACGGTCGCTGAACGAGATGCGCGCCTTCGTCGGCGGCGGGCTGAACGACCTGTCGATGTCGCGGACCAGCTTCGACTGGGGCGTGCCGGTGCCGGGTGCGCCGGGCCATGTCATGTACGTCTGGGTCGACGCGCTGGTGAATTACCTCGCGGGTGCCGGCTGGCCGGGCGATGCGCCATACTGGCCAGCCGACCTGCACGTCATCGGCAAGGACGTAGTGCGCTTCCACGCGGTGTATTGGCCCGCCTTCCTGATGGCGGCGGGCGTCGACCTGCCCAAGGGGGTGTTCGGCCACGGCCATGTGCTGAACCGCGGTGAGAAGATGTCGAAGTCGCTCGGCAACGTCGTCGATCCCATCGCGCTGGCCGATGCCTTCGGGGTCGACCGGCTGCGCTGGTTTCTGGTCCGCGACGTCGCGTTCGGCGACGACGGCAGCTATTCCGAAGGCGCGATCGCCGAGCGCGCCAACGCCGACCTGGCGAACGGCATCGGCAATCTGGCGCAGCGCGCGCTGGCGATGGTCGCGAAGGACGGCGGCGTCATGCCGGCGGGGGAGGGCGACGCCCCGGCGCTCCGCGACGCGATGATCCAACACACCCGCGCTTATTTCGAGCACATGGATGCCCTCGCGCTCCACCGCGGCCTCGAGAGCGTTATGGCGATGGTCAGCGCCGCCAACGGCTATTTCGCCGATGCAGCACCCTGGGGCCTCAAGGACGAACCGGCGAAGCGCGCCGGCGTGCTGGCGGCGACACTCGACGCGACGCGCCGCATCGCGCTGCTCGTGCAGCCGGTGATCCCGGAGAGTGCCGGGCGGCTGCTCGATCAGCTCGGCGTAGCAGCCGACGCACGCGACTTCGCGGCGTTCGATACGCCCGTCGCGCCGGGAACCCCGCTGCCGGTGCCGGGCGGGGTGTTCCCGCGCTGGGTCGAGGGGTGATCCTGCGCACGGCGACCGAGGCCGACCTGCCGGCACTGCGCAACGTCATGGCGCGGGCGATCGCCGAGCTTCAGGTGGCCTATCTCGATGGCGCGCAGGTCGCGGCGAGCGCGACGATGATGGGCCTCGACACGCAGCTGATCGCCGACGGCAGCTATGTCGTCGCGGAGATCGACGGGCGGATCGTCGCGGGCGGCGGCTGGAGCAAGCGCGCCACCAGCTATGGCGGCGACCATTCGCCGGGGCGCGATGCGCGCCTGCTCGACCCCGACACCGAGGCGACGCGCATCCGCGCGATGTACACCGACCCCGATTTCGCACGCCGCGGACTCGGCCGTGCGGTGCTGCGGGCGTGCGAGGCGCGCGCCGTCGCGGCGGGCTTCCACGCGGCCGAACTTGTGGCGACGCTGGCGGGTGAGCCGCTCTATGCCGCCGAGGGCTATGCGGTCGTCGAGCGCTTCGACGACACCAACGGCGCGGTGCCGGTGCCCCTGCTGCGCATGCGCAAGGCGCTGGCGGGCATCGCGGGCGGCGGCTAGGGCAGGGCATGCTCGTCGATTCGCACTGCCATCTCAACTACAAGGGCCTGCGCGAGGATCAGCCGGGCGTCATCGCCCGCGCGCGCGTCGCGGGTGTCGGCACGATGCTGGGGATCAGCACGCGCCAGTCCGAATGGGACGAGGTGATCGCGCTTGCCGATGCCGAGACCGACATCTGGGCGACGGTCGGCATCCACCCGCACGAGGCCGACGCGCATCCCGACATCGACGCCCAGCGCCTGATCGACGCGGCGGCACACGCTCGCGTGATCGGCATCGGCGAGACGGGCCTCGACTATTTCTACGATCACAGCGACCGCGACCGCCAGCGCGCGAGCTTTCGCAGCCATATCCACGCGGCACGCGCCACTGGCCTGCCGCTGATCGTCCACACGCGCGATGCCGAGGACGATACGCTGGAGATCCTGCGCGACGAGATGGGGCAGGGTCGGTTCGGCGGGGTAATTCACTGCTTCACCGCGAGCCAGGCCTTTGCCGAAGAAGCACTTGCGCTGGGTTTCTACATCTCGCTGTCAGGGATCGTGACTTTCAAGAATGCGCGCGACCTGCAGGCGAGCGCGGCGCTAGTGCCCGGCGACCGGTTGCTCGTCGAGACCGATGCGCCGTTCCTCGCGCCGGTACCGATGCGCGGCAAGACGTGCGAGCCGGCGTTCGTCGCGCACACTGCCGCCTTCGTGGCTGGGCTGCGCGGGGAGGGGGCGGATGCCCTCGCCGCCTCCACCACCGACAATTTCTTCGCTCTGTTCGGCAAGGCGACGCGCCCGTGCGCGTGACCATCCTCGGCTGCGGCACGTCGAGCGGCGTGCCGCGCATCGGCGGGCCGAATGGTGACTGGGGCGACTGCGACCCGACGAACCCGCGCAACCGCCGCCGCCGCGTCTCGATCCTCGTCGAGGCCGACGGCACGCGCGTCCTCGTCGACACCGGTCCCGACCTTCGCGTCCAGCTGATCGATGCGGGCGTCGGCGACCTCGATGCGGTGCTTTACACGCACGACCACGCCGACCACGCTCACGGCATCGACGACTTAAGACAGGTTTTTCACAATCGCAGCAAACCCGTTGATTGCTATGCCGGTCAGGCGACTTGGGACGTGCTGAAGGCGCGCTTCGGCTATGTCTTCGCTGGCACGAATTTCTACCCCGCGACGGCGACCGCGCATCTGCTGCCCGAGGTACTGAAGGTCGGGCCGCTGCGCATCACCCACTACGCGCAGAACCACGGTAACATCGACAGCCTGGGTTTCCGTTTCGAGCATGACGGCCGCGCCATGGCCTATTCGACCGACGTCAAAATCCTGCCCGACACCGTGCCGCAGCTCGAAGGCCTCGACCTGTGGGTTGTCGACGCACTGCGCCGCAAGCCGCACCCGACGCACAGCCACCTCGACCAGACGCTCGGTTGGATCGCGCGCTTCGCACCGGCGCGCGCCGTGCTGACCCACATGGACAATTCCATGGATTATGCGCCGCTCGCCGCCCTCCTGCCGCCGGGCGTCGAACCCGGCTATGACGGCATGACGATAGATATCTGAGGTTGTTGATGATCCGCCACACCTGCCTGCTCGCCCTTGTCCTCGCCGGTCCGGCCGTCGCCGCGGATCCCGACACGGTCGCGGCGTCCTTGCGCGATCGCGCCATGGCAGGGTCGGGCGCCTATGCCCTGGTCGAGAGCCTGACCACCGAGATCGGGCCGCGTCTCGCCGGCACCCCCGACGAGGCCCGCGCGCGCATCTGGGCGGTCGCCAAGCTCAAGGCGCTGGGCTTCAAGAATGTCCGCGTCGAACCCTTCGATATGCCGGTCTGGGTGCGCGGCATCGAGACTGCAGCGGTGCTCGGCGCCAACGCCCAGCCGCTCGCCGTGACGGCACTCGGCCGCAGCGGCGCGACGCCCGCGAACGGGCTCGAGGCCGACGTCGTGCGCTTCGCCACCTATGCCGATCTCGAGGCCGCGCCGGCGGGCAGCCTGGCCGGCAAGATCGCCTTCATCGACCACAAGATGCTGCGGACCATGGACGGCTCGTCCTACGGCGCATTCGGCGCGGCGCGGCGCTCGGGTCCGTCGCTGGCGGCGTCGAAGGGTGCCGCGGCGGTGCTGATCCGCTCGCTGGGCACCGGTTACCACCGTCACCCGCACACCGGGGGCACGAACTGGGCCGCGGGCCAGACGCCGATCGCGGCGGCGGCGCTGTCGCTCAACGACAGCGACCAGCTGAACCGGCTGCTGGCCAAGGGGCCGGTTCGCCTGCGCCTCGTGCTGACCCCGCGGCTGGCGGGCACGGCGCAGTCGGGCAACGTCGTGGGGGAGGTCGTCGGAACTGATCCGGGCGCCGGCGCGGTGGTCATCGGCGGGCATCTCGACAGCTGGGACCACGGCACGGGTGCGGTCGACGACGGCGCCGGCGTCGCGA
The DNA here is from genome assembly GCF_007097155.1 of Glacieibacterium frigidum. Taxonomy (GTDB): domain Bacteria; phylum Pseudomonadota; class Alphaproteobacteria; order Sphingomonadales; family Sphingomonadaceae; genus Glacieibacterium; species Glacieibacterium frigidum. The sequence continues at coordinate 1,599,484 of NZ_VJWA01000001.1, read as the reverse complement.
TCACCGTGGCGGCCGCCAAGCTGATCATGGACCACGCGCCGAAGCCGCGCCGGACCGTCCGCGTTGTCCTGTGGGGTGCCGAGGAGCCCGGCCTGTACGGCGCTGCCGCCTATGCCGCGGCAAATCCGCCGGGGTCGATCGCGCTCGCCGCCGAATCCGACTTTGGCGGGGGTCGCGTGACGACGCTCAAGTCGCGCGTCGCGCCCGAAGCTTTACCGCTGGTCAAGCGCATGCAGGCGCTGCTCGCGCCGCTCGGCATCACGCCGTCGTCCGACAACAGCGCATCCGGCGGGCCCGACGTCGGGCCGCTCGCGGCGAAGGGTGTGGGCACGCTGACGCTCCAGCAGGACGGCACCGACTATTTCGACCTGCACCACACGCCGGATGACACGCTCGACAAGATCGACGCGAAGCTGCTCGACCAGAACGTCGCGGCCTACGCCGTGACGACGTGGATCGCGGCGACGAGCAACGTATCGTTCGCACGAGCCGCCGCTGCCACGCAACCATAAACCCGGATACGATTTAACATAATATATATTATCGGATTTGCAGTTGCGGCTGGCGGTGGGCGCCAGCCGGTGGCATGAGGTTGCCGTGACCGCGCTGCACCCTCCCCGCAAATCCGACGGCGGCGCGTTCCTGCGCGAATGGCTGAGCGACCCGTTGCGCGTCGCGAGCGTCGCGCCGTCGGGCAAGGCGCTGGCGGCGATGATGACGCGCGAGATCGACGCCGCGTCGGCGCCGGTCATCGAACTCGGCCCCGGCACCGGATCCTTCACCGACGCGCTGCTGGCGCGCGGCGTGCCCGAGGACCGGCTCGCGCTGATCGAGATGGGCGAGAACTTCGTCCACCTGCTGCGCTACCGCCTGCCGCGCGCGACGGTGCTGGCGATGGACGCGACGCGCCTCGCCAAGGTCGAGCTGTTCGGCGGCGAAAAGGCCGGCGCGGTGGTCAGCGGGCTGCCGGTGCTCGCCATGCCGCCGCGCGTCGTCATGCTGATCCTGCACGGTGCCTTCCACCATCTGCGCGACGGTGCGGCGTTCTTCCAGTTCACCTATGGCCCGGTCTGCCCGGTCAAGCGCCCGATCCTCGACCGCCTCGGCCTGACCGCAAAGCGCGTCGGCGGCGCGATGATCAACCTGCCCCCGGCGTCGGTCTACAAAATCACACGGCTGCCGTGATCGAGCCGCTCGTCGCGTTGATGGCGCGGCTGCGCGATCCCGAGATCGGCTGCCCATGGGACGTCGCACAGAACTTCGCGACGATCGCGCCCTACACGATCGAAGAGGCTTACGAAGTCGCGCAGGCGATCGCCGACGGCGACATGGCCGAACTCAAGGACGAACTCGGCGACCTGCTTCTCCAGGTCGTGTTTCACGCCCGCATTGCCGAGGAGGCGGGCCTGTTCGCCCTGCCAGACGTGGTCGCGGCGATCGTCGACAAGATGGTCCGCCGTCACCCGCACGTCTTCGCCGAGGCTACCCCCGATGCTGATGCGATTTCTCAGGAACTGACCTGGGAGTCGTTGAAAGCGCAGGAGAAGCGGCGCGACGGCGCGCTCGACGGCGTGGCCCTCGCCCTGCCCGCACTGCTGCGTGCCGACAAGCTGCAGCGCCGCGCCGCCCGCACCGGCTTCGACTGGCCCGACGCCGGCGGCGCCCGCGCCAAAATCGTCGAGGAACTGGCGGAATTCGACGCCGCTGCGACCCCCGAACACCGCACCGAGGAAGCCGGCGACCTGCTGTTCGCTGCCGTCAACTACCTCCGTAAGCACGAGATCGACCCCGAGGCTGCGCTGCGTGCGGCGAATGCCAAATTTGAACGGCGTTTCCGCGCGATGGAGGCGTCAGCGGGCGATGCGTTCGCCGGCCTCGATCTCGATGCCAAGGAGGCGCTGTGGGCCTCGGCGAAGGCCGACGAGCGGACCTAGAACGCCACAACCGCCTTGCCCGTCACCCGCCCGGCCGCCATCGCCGCAAATGCCTCGCCCACATCCTCCAGCGCCACCGTCAACCCGACGTGCGGGGTCATCCGGTCCGCCAGCGCGTCGATCGCGCGGATATGCGCGGCCCCTGCCCCGGCGTCCTGCCGCCCGGCCTCTCCGGCGCGCACCCCGACGACCTCGATCCCCTTGAGCAGCAGGCGGTTGAGCGGCAGGCGCGGGATGTCGCCGCCGGCGAAGCCGATCATCAGGTGCCGTCCGCCCCAGCGCAGCATCCGCATCGCGGGTAGGGTCAGTGCGCCGCCGACGGGATCGAAGACGATGTCGATGTTGCGCAGCTCGAACGCCGGCGCGGCGCGGTCGACGATGACGACCTCCGCCCCCAGCGCGCACAGCAGGTCGCCCTTCGCCGGATCGCTGGTCGCCGCGACCGCGTGACCCTCGCGCGCCAGCACCAATTGCACCGCGGCCCAGCCCATGCCGCCGCCTGCGCCGCAGACCAGCACGCGTTCACCAGCGACCAGCCGCCCACGCTCGACGAGACCTACCCACGCCGTCAGCGCCGCGACGGTGAACCCCGCGGCAGCCGCATCGTGCAGCCCGCCCGGCACCGACCGCACCGCGCCCAGCGGCAAGGTCAGCCGCTCGGCGAGGCACCCGCTGCGCGTGCCGACGACGACACGCTCGCCGATCAGCTCGCCCGATACGTCCTCGCCGACGGCGACGATATGCCCTGCCCCCTCGACGCCGGGCACGAACGGCAGGTCGGGGCGGAACTGGTAGCCGCCCGACAGCATCAGCAGGTCGGGAAAGTTCAGCCCTGCGTGCGTCATCGCGACGGTCACCTCGCCCGCCCCCGGCGCGGGCGGCTCGGCCCAGCCGGTCTCGACGCGCAGGCCTGAGCGGTCTTCGGCGAGGAAATGACAGATGGCGGCGCGCATCGGCTCACCCTACCCGCTCGCCCGCGTCCGCGCTATCACGGGCACGGGGAGAGACATTGCTATGACCGACTGGAGCTTTGGCCGCATCTTCACCGCGCTGAAGGCCGCCGTGCCGCCCGACCGGCCGGCGCTGATCCACGGCGCGTCGGTGACCAGCTGGGCCGACTTCGACCGGCGCACCGATGCGCTGGCGGCCGCTTTCCTGGCGAGCGGTGCGGGCCCCGGCGACAAGGTCGCGATCCTGGCGCGCAACGGCCCCGCCTATCTCGAAGCTACGGTCGCGGCGTTCAAGGCGCGGATGGTCCACGTCAACGTCAACTACCGCTACGGCGCGACCGAGCTGGAGTATATCCTCGACAACAGCGACGCCGCGGTGCTCGTCCTCGACCCTGAATTCGCCCCAGTCATCGACACGCTCGACCTGCCCAAGCTGCGCCTGAAGCTCGTCGTCGGGCCGGCGTACGAGGCAGCGGCAACTACAGACGTGGCACTGCCCCCGCAGGACTACAGCGGCGACGACCTGCTGTTCATCTACACCGGCGGTACCACCGGCGTGCCCAAGGGCGTGATGTGGGACCAGGCGGCTATGTGGCAGCTGATGGGCGGCGGCGGGTCGACGATGCACGGCGAGCCACCGACGCCGACGCTCGATGCGCTGCTGGACAATGTCCGCGCCGGTACGGGCGTGCTGCGGAGCCTGATCCTGCCGCCGCTAATGCACGGCTCGGGCTTTCTCGTCGCGGTCTATACGCTGGCGCGCGGCGGCACGGTGCTCACCCTGCCCTCGGCGGGCTATCATCCGCTCGAGGCGCTCGACCTGTGCGCGGCGCATGCGCCCGACTATGCGGTCATCGTCGGCGATGCCTTCGCGCGTCCGCTGCTCAAGGCGCTCGACGAGGGTGCGGGGTCGATCACGTCGCTGCGCACGATCATCTCGAGCGGCACGATGTGGTCGCCCGAGGTCAAGGCGGGGCTGCTGCGCCACAATCCGCAGCTGATCACCATCGACGCGTTCAGTTCGTCGGAGAGCCTGGGCATGGGCGTCGCGGTGCAGACCGGCGCCAATGCGGGTTCCGCGACGCGCTTTATGACCGATCCCGACACGCTCGTCCTCGACGAGGACATGCGCCCCGTCGTCCCGGGATCGGGCGTGGCCGGCCGCGTCGCGCGCTCGGGGCTGATCCCGCGCGGCTACTACAAGGATCCGGTCAAGAGCGCCGCGACCTTCGTCGAGTATGACGGCCGCCGCTGGTCGATCCCCGGCGACTGGGCAACGATCGAGGCCGACGGCACGCTGACCCTGCTGGGCCGCGGCAGCCAGTGCATCAACTCGGGCGGCGAGAAGATCTTCCCCGAGGAGGTCGAAGAGACGCTCAAGACCCACGCGGCGGTCGACGACGCGCTGGTGTTCGGGGTCTCGGACGAGAAATGGGGCCAGTCGGTGACGGCGGTCGTCGAGGGGCGTGCCGCCGACGCCGACGAGCTCATCGCGCACGTCCGCGCGCAGCTGGCGGCCTACAAAGCCCCCAAGCGCATCGTCTTCGTCGAGAAGGTCCCCCGCGCGCCGAACGGCAAGGCCGATTACGTGCGCGCGAAGGAAATGGCTGCTTAGGCCTTTTTCGCCATGCTGAGGCCGGCGAAACGCTTGTTGAAGCGCGCGACCTGACCGCCGGCGTCGAGCATCGTGCCCTTGCCGCCCGTCCAGGCGGGGTGGACCGAAGGATCGATGTCAAGGGTCATCTTGTCGCCCGGCTTGCCCCACGTCGAGCGCGTCTCGTAGGTGGTGCCGTCAGTCATCTGGATCGTGATGGCGTGATAGTCGGGGTGGATGCCCTGCTTCATGGTCGTGTTCCTGCTCGCTAATGGCTGGTTCCGACCAGCCTTCGAAGAGCGGCGCGCTTACACGGCGCGGACGTGCGAAGCAAGTTGCGGCCGCGATTGACCCGCCGTGGACCTCACCATAGGCTGCCCCCGTAACGACTCGAACCATGGGAGCAACGGGTATGAGATTGATTGCACTGGCAAGTCTGGCATTTGCGGTCGCTGCCCCGGCGCTTGCCGCGAGTCCCTTCGACGGCACGTGGAAGGGCGACACCAGCAGCGCCAAGCTGCCCACGAAGCCCGATGTCATCCTGATCAAGGACGGCACCTATCTGTGCAGTTCGTGCGTGCCCGTATTCAAGGTCAAGACCGACGGCGCCTTCCATCCGGTCGCCAACCATCCCTATCTCGACGAGGCCTCGGTCAAGCTCGTCGATGCGCGCACCGTCGCGGAAACGGACAGGGGCAAGGGCAAGGTCGCGTACACCTCGCTGACCCGCGTCTCCGCCGATGGAAAATCGCAGACTATCGAGTGGACCGACGTCGGCCCCGACGGCAAGACCATCAAGGGCACGAACACCCAGGTTCGCGTCGCGCCCGCCCCCGCCGGGGCGCACGCCGCGTCGGGATCGTGGCGCACGACCAAGGTCAGCAACGTCTCCGACGCCGCGCTGACCATGATGCTGACGCTGACCCCCACGAGCTTCGCGATGAAGACTCCGGCAGGATACAGCTTCGACGCGCCGCTCGGCGGCAAGCCGGTGCCGGTGGTCGGCGATCCGTCGAACGTCATGGCGGCGGTGCGCAAGGTCGACGACCGAACGGTCGTGGAAACCGATACGCGCGCCGGCGAGGTGATCAACATCTACACCTACAATGCCCTGCCCGACGGCAAGACGATCAGGGTGACCAGCGAGAACCGCAAGCAGGGCACGACGACGACCTATCTGCTCAAGCGTCAATAGCGGCGCAGTTGAGTGTGCGGGGGCGGCTGCGTATAGCCGCCGCATGTCGACATTCATCGGGACGCCGCTCCTCGCCTCCGCCGATACGCGGCGCAACGCCGCCGCGATGGCGGCCCTCGTCGCCAACCTTCGAGAGGTCGTCGGCAAGGTGTCGCTCGGCGGGCCCGAGGCATCGCGCGCCCGGCACGTCGCGCGCGGCAAGCTGCTGCCCCGCCAGCGCGTAGAGCGGCTGTGCGATTCAGGCACCGCGTTCCTCGAGATCGGGCAGCTCGCGGCGCACGGTGTCTATGAGGACGATGTTCCCGCAGCCGGGATGATCGCGGGTGTGGGCCAGGTCGCGGGGCGGACGTGCGTGATCGTCGCCAACGACCCGACGGTGAAGGGTGGCAGCTATTACCCGCTGACGGTCAAGAAGCACCTGCGCGCGCAGGAGGTTGCGGCACAGAACGCCCTGCCCTGCATCTATCTGGTCGACAGCGGCGGCGCCAACCTGCCGCGCCAGGACGAGGTCTTTCCGGACCGCGATCACTTCGGCCGCATCTTCTACAACCAGGCGAACATGAGCGCGCAAGGCATTGCGCAGATTGCCGTCGTCATGGGCAGCTGCACCGCCGGCGGGGCGTACGTGCCCGCCATGTCGGACGAGAGCATCATCGTGCGCGAGCAGGGCACGATCTTCCTGGCCGGCCCGCCACTGGTCAAGGCGGCGACGGGCGAGGAAGTCGCGGCCGAGGATCTGGGCGGCGGCGACGTGCATGCGCGCCTCTCGGGGGTCGTCGATCATCTGGCGGACGACGACGCGCACGCCCTCGACATCGCGCGCAGCATCGTCGCCACTTTGCCCGCGCGCGCCGCCGCACCGCTTGCCGAAGCGCGTCCGCCGCGCTTTCCGGCGAGCGACCTGCACGCGCTGATCCCGACCGACACGCGCCAGCCCCACGACGTCCGCGAGATCATCGCGCGCCTCGTCGACGGGTCCGAGTTCCACGAGTTCAAGCCGCTGTACGGCGAGACGCTGGTCACCGGCTTCGCGGCGATCGAGGGCATGCCCGTGGCGATCGTCGCCAACAACGGCATCCTGTTCTCCGAAAGCGCGCTGAAGGGGGCGCATTTCATCGAACTGGCATGCGCTCGGAAGGTGCCGCTGCTGTTCCTGCAGAACATCTCGGGCTTCATGGTCGGCCGGAAGTACGAGAACGAAGGCATTGCAAAACATGGCGCCAAGATGGTCACCGCCGTCGCCTGCGCCGCGGTGCCCAAGCTGACGGTGGTCATCGGCGGCAGCTTCGGCGCGGGCAATTACGGCATGTGCGGGCGGGCCTATTCGCCCCGCTTCCTGTGGATGTGGCCCAATGCGCGGATCAGCGTGATGGGCGGCGAGCAGGCGGCATCGGTGCTCGCGACGGTCAAGTCGGGCGGCTTCAAGTCGGCCGCCGAGGAGGAGGCGTTCAAGGCGCCGATCCGCGACCGCTACGAGCGCGAGGGCCATCCCTATCACGCCAGCGCGCGCCTGTGGGATGACGGCGTCATCGACCCCGCCGACACCCGCGCCGTGCTGGCACTCAGCCTCGCCGCGGCACTCCAGCAGCCGATCCCGGAGACGCGCTTCGGCACATTCAGGATGTAAGCCGCATGGCCCTCGACATCTCGACCGACGCCTCGGCCACGCGCCGTATCGCGCTGAACCGCCCCGACAAGCACAACGCCTTCGACGCCGCGACGATCGCCGAGCTGACCGCCGCCTTCGACGACGCGAGCGGCGACCCGGCGGTGCGCGCCGTCGTGCTGACCGGCAATGGCCCGAGCTTCTGCGCCGGTGCCGACGCGACATGGATGCGCGCCTCCGCCAACCTGTCGCAGGCCGAAAACCACGCCGACGCGCTACGCCTGTCGGACATGCTCGCCGCCATCGATAGCTGCGCCAAGCCCGTGATCGCGGTCGCGCACGGCTTCGTGTTCGGCGGCGGCGTCGGGCTGATCGCCTGCGCCGACCTTGTCATCGCGCGGCCGAACGTCAAATTCCGCCTGTCGGAGGTCCGCCTCGGCCTGATCCCCGCAACGATCGGCCCGTTCGTGCTCGCCAAGATCGGCGCGAGCGCGGCGCGGCGCTGGTTCCTGACCGCCGAGGATTTCGGCGCCGAGGCAGCGGTCACCATGGGTCTCGCGCATGTCCAGACCGACGAGCCCGAGGCGCATATCGCCGCATGGCTCGACGCACTGCACCTGGGCGCCCCGGACGGCATCGCCGATGCCAAGCGGCTGATCGCTGATTTGTCCGGACAACCCATCACCCCCGCCTTGCGCGCCGACACCGCCACGCGCATCGCCGCCCGCCGCGCGTCCGACGAGGGCCGCGAGGGGCTGGCGGCATTCATCGAGAAGCGCAGACCCGGCTGGGCCGACTGACCCTAGCCTTCGCGGCCCAAGCGGGGCATGAAGCGCGCCATGAAGAAACTGCTCATCGCCAATCGCGGGGAGATCGCGCGGCGGATCATTCGCACCGCCGATCGGATGGGGATCGCCACCGTCGCGGTCTATTCGGATGCCGACCGGCAAGCGCCGCACGTCCGTGAAGCGACGCAGGCCGTCCATATCGGTGCGGCGCCGGCGCGCGAGTCCTATCTCGATCCAGCCAAGCTGCTCGACGCGGCGCGGCGCACGGGGGCGGACGCGATCCACCCCGGCTATGGCTTCCTGTCGGAGAATGCCGACTTCGCGCGCGCTGTCCGGTTGGCTGAACTGACCTGGGTCGGGCCGCCGGTCGCCGCCATGGAAATCATGGGGTTGAAGGACTCGGCGAAGGCAGCGATGAAGAAGGCGGGCGTGCCGATCACGCCGGGTTATCAGGGCAACGACCAAAGCCTCGTGCGGCTCGAGCGTGCCGCTGCGCAGATCGGCTTTCCGCTGCTGATCAAAGCGGTGGCGGGCGGTGGCGGCAAGGGCATGCGCTCGGTCGCCGATGCCGCGTCGTTCGCCGAGAACCTGCTCAGCTGCCAGCGTGAAGGTGCGCAGTCGTTCGGCAATGACGGCGTCATGCTCGAGAAGCTGATCGCCCGGCCGCGCCATGTCGAGGTGCAGGTCTTCGCCGATCGCGCGGGCAACGTCGTGCACCTGTTCGAGCGCGACTGCTCGCTGCAGCGCCGCCACCAGAAGGTCATCGAGGAGGCACCTGCCCCGGGCTTGAGCGACCGGCTGCGTCACACGCTCGGCATCGCCGCCGTCGCCGCTGCGACCGCGATCCGCTACGAGGGTGCGGGCACGATCGAGTTTATCCTCGACCTCGACAATGTCGACAAGCACGGCGACCCGGCGTTCTATTTCATGGAGATGAACACGCGTCTTCAGGTCGAACATCCGGTGACCGAGGCGATCACCGGCTTCGACCTCGTCGAGTGGCAGCTGCGCATCGCTCGCGGCGAGATGCTGCCCGCGAACCAGGAGGCGATTGCCGCGACCGGCTATGCGGTCGAGGCGCGGCTGTATGCCGAGGATGCCGAGGGCGGCTTTCTGCCGTCGACGGGCACGCTGACCCGCCTGCGCTTCCCCACCCTGCCCGGCGTGCGCATCGACAGCGGAGTCGAGACCGGCAGCGAGATCACCGTCAACTACGATCCGATGATCGCCAAGGTGATCGGCTGCGGCGCGACCCGCGAGGAGGCGATCGACCGGCTGATTGCGGGGCTCGACGGCTGCGTCGTCGAGGGCGTCAAGTCGAACCGGGCGTTCCTCGCGCGCCTCGTCGGCCATCCGGCGTTCCGCGCCGGCGCGGTCGATACCGGCTTCATCGCGCGTCATGCCGAGGCACTGGTGCCCGCGACCGACGTCGACGACGACATGGTGACGATCGCGGCGCTGGCGCTGACCACGCCCACTGCCGCGCGGGCGCCGGCAACGATGTTCGAACGCTTCGGCGGCTTTCGGGTGAACCTGAGCGCCGAGCGTGGTCTCGATCTGTTCGTCGGCGAGACACACCACGCGCTGATGCTGTCCGCCGAGGGTGCGCAGACGCGCGTTGCGGGGCTCGGCGAGGCGCGGGTCGCGGGCGGGCGCTGGATCAACGACCTGACCTTCGAAGCCGATCTCGACGGGCGGCTGGTCCGTGCGGCGGTGCTGATCGCCGGGACGAGCATCGAGGTCCGTCTCGACGGCAAGGTCGCACAGCTGTCGACGCGTCCGCCCGCCGCCGACGCCAAGGGGCTGGCCAGCGACGCGCGCATCACCGCGCCGATGCCCGGCCGCGTCCTCGCGCTCGATGTCGCGGTCGGTGCCAGCGTCGCGGTCGGCGACCGTCTGCTCGTGCTCGAGGCGATGAAGATGGAGCACCGCCTCGTCGCGCGGGTCGCGGGCACCATCGCCGCGGTGCACGTCGCCGAGGGCGACCAGGTCGCCGACGGGACCTTGCTGGTCGAGATCGACGCATGACGACGCGGCGCGGTGTCCTGACCGCCGGCGCCGCGCTGCTGCCGATGTCGGCCGCCGCCGCGACGGCTGTGGCACCGGCGCGGATCTTCGAATGGACCTTCCTCAAGTCGATCGGCGAAGACCCGACCAGCCTTGCGAAGTTCATCCGCGCCAACTGGTTCGCGATGGATGCGAAGTCCGTGCAGCGCGGGCTGATGACCGGCTATGCCCTGCACGTCGCCGCCGATCCGGGCGACTGGAACGTGGTGGTCATCGTGGGCTACCCCGACCGCCGCGGCTATGCCGGCATCGCGCCTGTGTTCGAGGAAATCCGCCGCGCCCACGTCACCGTCGACGGCCCGCTGTCGAAGCACGGGCGGATCGTCGCAAGCCGCAAACTTCTGCCCGATGGCGAGGAAGCCCTTACATGACCCTGAGTTCGTTGAAGTTCGATCATGGCGAGACGATCGAGATGCTGCGCGACAGCGTCCGCGCCTTCGCCGCCGCCGAGATCGCACCGCGCGCCGCCGACATCGACCGCAACAATGAATTCCCACGCGACCTGTGGGCCAAGATCGGCGACCTGGGCCTGCACGGCATCACCGTGCCCGAGGCCGACGGCGGCGCGGGCCTCGGCTATCTTGCGCACGTTATCGCGGTCGAAGAAATCAGCCGTGCCTCGGCCAGCGTCGGGCTTGCCTGGGGCGCGCATTCGAACCTGTGCATCAACCAGATCGCGCGCTGGGGTACCGCGGCGCAGAAGGCGAAGTACCTGCCCGGGCTGATCAGCGGCGAACATGTCGGCAGCCTCGCGATGTCCGAAAGCGGCGCGGGCTCCGACGTCGTGTCGATGAAACTGCGTGCCGACCGCCGCGGCAACGACGCCTTCGTCCTGAACGGATCGAAGTTCTGGATCACCAACGGGCCGCACGCCGAGACGCTGGTGGTGTACGGGAAGACCGACCCCGCGGCGGGACCAAAGGGCATCACCGCCTTCCTGATCGAGCGCGGCATGAAGGGCTTCTCGACCGCGCCCAAGCTCGACAAGCTTGGCATGCGCGGCTCCGACACCTGCGAACTGGTGTTCGAGGATTGCGAAGTGCCCGCCGACAACGTGCTCGGCGAGGTCGGGCGCGGCGTGCAGGTGCTGATGTCGGGGCTCGATTACGAGCGCGTCGTGCTGGCGGGCGGCCCGCTCGGCATCATGCAGGCGTGCCTCGACGTCGTCGTCCCCTACGTCCACGAGCGCACCCAGTTCGGCCAGCCGATCGGCGAGTTCCAGCTGATGCAGGGGAAGCTTGCGGACATGTACGTCGCGCTGTCGACCGCCAAGGCGTACGTCTATGCCGTCGCTCAGGCGTGCGACCGTGGCGAGACGGCGCGCAAGGATGCCGCGGGCTGCATCCTCTATGCCGCCGAGAAGGCTACGTGGATGGCGCTCGAGGCAATCCAGGCACTTGGCGGCAACGGTTACATCAACGACTATCCGACCGGCCGACTGTTGCGCGACGCCAAGCTGTACGAGATCGGCGCCGGAACGTCCGAAATCCGCCGTTTCCTGATCGGCCGCGAGATGTTTACCGAGACCGCGTGAGAGTGCTTCGCAACAGGAACCGCTGACGCTTCCACCCGCTGTGCCCGGCATCATCCACATGCCGGAGCAACACCATGGCTACCCAGTATAAAGTCCCGTCGAACGACAATAGCGGCATCCTGATTGCCGGCGCCGCTGGCTTCGGCCTCGGCCTGCTCGCCAGCGTCGGGCGCAAGGCAGCGGTGCAGGCCGTTACCTACGCCGCTGGCGACTGGTTCGAAGGTCTGAAGGCCGAGCACAAGATGGCGATGGGCATCATCGAGCTGATGGAGGCCACCACCACCGAGGACGTCAAGAAGCGCGCGACGCTGCTGCTTCAGCTGCAGCATGCGCTCGGCAAGCACGCTATCCAGGAGGAGGACGTGATCTATTGCGCGCTTCGTGCCCTGGGCGACGCCGCATCGGCCGACGAGCTGGGCCATGAGCATAATGCCGAGGTCAAGCAAGGCCTTTACGATCTCGAGCAGATCGACAAGTCGTCGCCGTCATGGCTGGCGCGCGTCGCCGAGCTGAAGGCCGACATCGAGGCGCACGTGCGCAAGGAAGAGGACGAGGTCTTCCCGGCGCTGCGTGCCAAGCTGAGCGATGAAGAGAACCGCAAGCTGACCAACCGCATGAACCGCGAAGGCTTCAAGGTCGCGTAACGAACCTCCCTGCAAGGGGTAGCGGGCGCGCGCACGACGGGCTAATCGCCCGGCGTGTCGCGCGCCCTTCCCTATTTGCAGGCTGCCGGCGGTGTCGCCGCGCTCTGTGCGCTCGACGCGGCGGTCAAGCATTTGACGCTCGGCCATGCGCTGTTGCTCGTCGTTTTTGGGCGGTACGCGACGGGCACGGTCTTCGCTCTCGCGGTCTGGCAATGGCAGGGGCGCCCGCCCTTCACGCGCGAGATGCTGGTCCCGCATCTGGTTCGCGGCGTGCTGATCGCGCTGACCGCAACCCTGTTCTTCTACGCGATCCACCGCCTGCCGCTGGCCGAGGCGATCACATTGTCGTTCACCGCGCCGCTGATGATCCCGCCGCTGGCGCAGTTGTTCATCGGCGAGAAGATGCGGGGGCCCGTACTTGGCGCCGCGGCGCTCGGCTTTGTCGGCGTCATGGTGACCGTGCAGGGGGCCCCGTCGTTCTCTGGTGAGCGCCTGCCCGCGCTCGCGGCGATCCTTGCGGCGTCGCTCACCTATGCGCTGTCGGCAATCGCGATGCGTTCGCGCGCCGCGCTCGACGGCGCGACGCGGCTGACGCTAAGCGGATCGCTCATCCCGCTCGCCCTGCTCGCGCCGTTCGCCGTCGGCGAACCGTTTCCGGCGGTGGAGAGCTGGGGGTGGTTCGCCGCTGCCGGGTTGTTCGGCAATCTCGGCATCCAGTTGCTGGCGCGGGCCTATGCCGAGGTCGAGGTGCAGGTGCTCGGCGTCCTCGAGTTCACCGCGCTGTTCTGGGCCGCTTTGTTCGGCTGGCTGCTCTTCGACGAGGGCGTGCGGCCGCAGGTCTGGCTCGGCGCGGCGATCATCGCGAGTGCCTGCCTCCTTGCCGCGCGCAGCTCGCGCAAGGTGGACGGCATCGTCCCGGTCGCCTAGCCTGCCGGGCATGGCAAAGGTAACCGGCATCGGCGGCACGTTCTTCAAGGTGGCGGACCCCGCCGCGACGCGGGCGTGGTACGCCGAGCATCTGGGCATGGCGGTCGACGAGTTCGGCTGCACCTTCACCGTCTCGGCGGCGCAGGCGATCTGGAGCCCGTTCAAGGCGACCACCGACTATTTCGGCCCGGGCGACCAGCCCTTCATGCTCAACCTGACCGTCGACGATCTCGACGCGCTGCTCGTCGACCTTCGCGCCAAGGGCGTCGAGCTGGTCGGCGAACCGCTCGACGAGAGCTATGGCAAGTTCGCGTGGATCCGCGACTGCGACGGCTACAAAGTCGAGCTGTGGGAAGCTAAGGGCGCGTTCTGACCAGCGCCCCGTCGGCCTCGACGACACGGTAGAAGCACGTCGGGGCGCCCGTGTGGCACGCCGGGCCTGCCGGTTCGACGCGCAGCACCACGGCGTCCTGGTCGCAGTCGATCGTCACTTCGCGCACCCGCTGGACGTTCCCCGACGTGCCGCCCTTGTGCCAGACCTCCTGCCGGCTGCGCGACCAGTAATGCGCCTCCCCCGTCGCCAGCGTCGCCGCCAGTGCGGCCGGGTCCATGTGCGCGACCATCAGCACCGCACCCGACGCGGCGTCGACCGCAACCGCCTGGATCAGGCCGCGCTCGTCCCATTTCGGGTCGAGACGCGTGGCGGTCTCGCGCGCGCTATCGCTCATGTGACACTTCCGCTGCATATCGGGGGCGACAACCGGCCCCGCCCCCCCTATATGCCCGCTCAAGCCGCTGCGCGAGGAGTCCCATGGACGCCATGCTGACCACCGATCCCTGGGAACAAGACCATCTGCACGAGGAGTGCGGGGTCATCGGCGTCTACGGCGCCGAAGGGGCGGCGGCGCTGACCGCGCTGGGGCTGCACGCGCTCCAGCATCGCGGGCAGGAGGCGGCGGGCATCACCACCTTCGACGGCAGCGATTTCCACACCCACCGCGCGATGGGTCATGTCGCCGGCAACTTCGATTCGGACGAGGTGATCCGCCAGCTGAAGGGCAAGATCGCCATCGGCCACAACCGCTATGCCACGACCGGCGAGACCGCGCTGCGCAACGTCCAGCCTCTGTACGCCGAACTGTCGTCGGGCGGCTTCGCGATTGCGCACAACGGCAATATCTCGAACGCGGTCAAACTGCGCCGCGAGCTGGTGCGCCGCGGCTCGATCTTTCAGTCGACGAGCGATACCGAGGTGATCATCCACCTCGTCGCCACCAGCACCTATCGCACCCTGCTCGACCGGTTCATCGACGCGCTGAAGCAGGTCGAGGGCGCCTACTCGCTGCTCTGCCTGACCGGCGAGGGCATGATCGCCTGCCGCGATCCGCTCGGCGTGCGGCCGCTGGTCCTTGGCCGCCTCGGCGATTCGTACATTCTCGCGTCGGAGACCGTGGCGCTCGACGTCGTCGGCGCGACTTTCCTGCGCGCCGTCGAGCCCGGCGAGCTGATTGTCATCACCGCGCGCGGCCTGCGCTCGCTGCGTCCGTTCGGCATCGTCCGCCCGCGTCCGTGCATCTTCGAGCACGTCTATTTCAGCCGCCCCGATTCGGTCGTCGACGGGTCGAGCGTCTATCAGGTCCGCAAGCGCATCGGTGCCGAGCTGGCACGCGAGGCCCCGGCCGACGTCGACATGATCGTGCCGGTACCCGATTCGGGCGTGCCGGCAGCGATCGGCTATGCGCAGGAGAGCGGCCTGCCGTTCGAACTCGGCATCATCCGCTCGCACTATGTCGGGCGGACTTTCATCCAGCCCGGCGACCAGATCCGCAACCTCGGCGTCAAGCTCAAGCACAATGCCAATCGCGCGATGATCGACGGCAAGCGCATCGTGCTGATCGACGATTCGATCGTGCGCGGCACGACCAGCCTGAAGATCGTCCAGATGATGCGCGATGCCGGCGCCGCCGAGGTGCACATGCGCATCGCGTCGCCGCCGACGCGCCACAGCTGCTACTACGGTGTCGATACGCCGGCGCGGTCGAAGCTGCTCGCGGCGAACATGGATGTCGAGCGGATGCGCGAGTACATCAAGGTCGACAGCCTGGCATTCGTCTCGACCGATGGCCTGTACCGCGCCGTCGGCGAGGAAATCCGCCTCGACGACGCCCCGCAATATTGCGACGCCTGCTTCACCGGCGACTACCCGACCCGCCTGACCGACCAGGAGGACCTCGAGGTGCCCGACCAGCTGTCGATGCTGTCGGAGCGGATGATCTAACCCCCTCCCCTTGGAATAATGATGGACCTGAACGGCAAACTCGCCCTCGTCACCGGGGCAAGCCGCGGCATTGGCGCGGCAACGGCCGAAGCTTTGGCGGCCGCGGGCGCGCATGTCGTGCTGACCGCGCGCACCGAGGCCGCGCTGATCGAGGTCGAGGACCGGATACACGCGAGCGGCGGCAAGGCGACGATCGCGCCGCTCGACCTGCGCGACTTCGACGCCATCGACCGGCTGGCGGCGGCGCTCGCGGCGCGCTGGGGCAAGCTCGATATCCTGGTCATCAACGCCGCGACGCTCGGCAGCCTGACGCCGGTGCCGCACATCGACCTGAAGGAATGGGATCAGGTCGTCGCGCTCAACATGACCGCCGGGATGCGCTTGATGCGCGCCTTCGACCCGCTGCTGCGCGCCAGCGACGCGGGGCGGCTGCTTACCCTGACCTCGACCGTCGCAACCGCGCCGCGCGCCTATTGGGGGCCCTATGCGGCGACCAAGGCGGCGCTCGATACGCTGGTCCTGACCTACGGCGAGGAGGTCGCAGGTGTCAGCAACGTGCGGGTCGCCATCCTAAACCCCCGTGCCACCGCCACCGCCATGCGCGCGCGCGCCTTCCCGGGCGAGGATGCGGCGACGCTCAAGTCGCCGGCCGTGGTCGCCGAGGCGATCGTCGCATCGCTAGCCGCCGATTTCGCCAGCGGTGCACGCATCGATCTGCAAGGCTGAGCCATGTCGGACGACGACTATGTCTACGATGAGGAAAGCGGCGAGTGGCTGTCCGGGACGGCGATCGCGGCGCGCCGGCAGGCCAGCGAAGTCGTCGTTCGCGATTCGGCGGGCGCTGTCCTTGCCGACGGCGATCAGGTCACGTTGATCAAGGACTTGACCGTCAAGGGCGCCGGTCAGACGCTCAAGCGCGGCACGGTCATCAAGTCGATCCGCTTGACCGGGGATACGCAGGAAATCGATTGCCGGTTCGAGGGCATCTCGGGCCTTGTCCTGCGTGCCGAGTTCGTCCGCAAACGCTAGCGATCAGGCGGCGCGCTTCTGCGCCTTCACAAGCTTCTTGACGATCATGTCGCGCTTCAGCTTCGACAGATGGTCGTAGAACAGCACGCCGTCGAGGTGATCCATCTCGTGCTGGAAACAGGTCGCCATCAGCCCGTCGAGCTCGGCCTCCTGGCTTGCCCCGTCGAGGTCGAGCCACTTGACGCGCACGCGCGCCGGGCGGTCGACATCGCCGTAGAGCTCGGGGACCGACAGGCAGCCCTCGTTGTAGCTGCTGACATCGTCCGATTCCCACAGGATCTCGGGGTTGATGAAGACCCGCGGCTCGCGCAGCACGGGCGGCTCCTCGCCTTCGGCTGCAGCCTCGGTGTCGGGACGCTGCAGGTCGATGACCAGGATGCGCTCGGGCACGCCGACCTGGATCGCCGCGAGGCCGATGCCGGGGGCGGCGTACATCGTCTCGAACATGTCGGCGACGAGCGCGCGCGTGCTGTCGCTAACCCCCTCGACGGGCTTGGAGATCGTCCGCAGGTACGGGTCGGGTGCTTCGATGATGCCGCGAATTGCCATGGACGTCAGATAGTGCGGCGCGGCCGATGACTCAAGTAACCGGTCTCCGCGCGCGCAGCGCCTGCGCCAGCGTGCCCTCGTCTAGATAATCCATCTCACCGCCCACCGGCATGCCGTGCGCGAGCTGCATCACCTGTACCCCCTGCCCCGCCAGCCGGTCGGCGACATAGTGCATCGTCGTCTGCCCCTCCAGCGTCGCGTTCATCGCCAACACGACCTCGTCGATGCCGCCTTCCGCAACGCGGCCGAGCAGCGCGTCGATGCTCAATTTGTCGGGCCCCACCCCGTCGAGCGCCGACAGCCGCCCGCCGAGGACATGGTAGCGCCCGGGGAACAGCCGCGACCGGTCGAGCGCCCAGAGGTCGGCGACCTCCTCCACTACGCATAGGGTCGACACGTCGCGGCGCGGGTCGGTGCAAATGCCGCACGGGTTGCGCGTATCGACGTTGCCGCAGATCTCGCACGTCGCCAGCCCCGCCGCGACCGCCTGCAGCGCCGCGACGAGCGGCACCAGCGCAGTCTCGCGGCGCTTGAGCAGGTGCAGCACCGCACGCCGCGCCGAGCGCGGCCCCAGGCCGGGAAGCCGCGCCAGCGCCTGCGTCAGGGCATCGATTTCGGAAGACATGGGCAGAGATATGGCCGTCGGCGCGGCTTGCGGCAACCGGGGCAGCGCGGCACGATAGGCGGCGATGCCGCTCCGCTGCCTCGACGATACCGGTGCCGACGTCCACGCCTTTGCTGTCCCGCCCGATGCCTGGACGGCGCTTGCCGCCGACAACCGCGCGCGGCGGCATCTCGGCATGCCGTGCTGCGGCGCGCGCGTTAGCCTGAAGCGCTCGGCGCTCGGCCTGCAGTTCTTCGCGCATGTCGGCCGCGGCGGCTGCACGACGGGCGACGAAAGCCCCGAGCACCTGGCGCTCAAGCAGATCGCCGTCGACGCCGCCCGCGCGCACGGCTGGCACGCCGAGACCGAGGTCGCCGCCGATGATGGCACCTGGCGCGCCGATGTATTGGCAACGCGCGGCCGCGCACGCGTCGCGGTCGAGGTGCAATGGTCGCCGCAGGACGATGCCGAGACGCTGCGGCGCCAGGCGCAATACGCAGCCGCGGGCGTGCGCGGGCTGTGGCTTTTCCGCCAGCGACGCTTTCCGGTCAGCGCCGACCTGCCGGCGGTACGAGTTGCGGGCAGCGTGGCGAAGGGCTTCACAGCCCTCGATCTACCAATCGTCGAGGTCCTTGCCGCGGCTTTTGATCGACGACTCAAGTTCGGCATTCCGGCCGGGTCGACCGCGCGTGTTCGAGCCTTTGGCGCTGTACTTGAATGCTGGGATCGAGATTGCGAAGCCCTGACCCGCGTTGTGACGGGATTCGATATCGTCCTCGGCGACAACTGCTGCAGCTTCTCGCTCGAAGACCTCACATCCGAGCCCGAATTACGCGAAGTGCTGTTGTCCGCACTGCCGGAGGATCCGCAACGCGGCAGACTGAAGCGCCGCTTCAGCAGTGCCTCCGAGGCGAGCTATCTGAGCAACGGCTGCGTCCGTTGCGATCGCATCCTCGGTGCATTCTTTGTGAATGCCGCCCGCGCTGATTCTTCCCAGATCAGAGGTTTCGACATTTCCATCACGCCGGGGATCGCCGCGACAATTGTCAGTCGCGGTGAGTTCGACCCAGTCTGGACAGTCGTTGCTGCGCATCCGGCCTCGCGCGTTGCGCCGCCGCGCGCGCTCGTCTAGCCCCGGGCCATGCGCCTCGCTTTCATGGGAACGCCGCCCTTCGCGGTGCCGGTACTCGACGCGCTCGTCGCGGCGGGGCACGACGTCGTGGCCGTCTACACCCAGCCGCCGCGCCCGGCGCAGCGCGGCAAGGCGGTGCAGGAATCGGCAGTCCATCTGCGCGCAGAGGCACTGGGACTAGCCGTTCGCACCCCGGTCAATTTCCGCGAGCCCGCCGACCGCGAGGATTTCGCCGCGCTCGGCCTCGATGCGGTGGTCGTTGCCGCCTATGGGCTGATCCTGCCGCAGGCGATCCTCGATGCGCCGGTGCGCGGGTGCCTCAACGTCCATGCCTCGCTGTTGCCGCGCTGGCGCGGGGCCGCGCCGATCCAGCGGGCGATCCTCGCGGGCGACGCGGAAACCGGTGTCACGATCATGCAGATGGAGCGTGGCCTCGACACCGGCCCGATGTGGCGCGCCGCGGTGACACCGGTGTCCGGCAAGTCGGCGGGCGTGCTCACTGGCGAGCTCGGCGGGATGGGCGCGGCACTGATGGTCGACGTGCTGCGCGATCTCGACGCGCTGACCGCGGTGCCGCAACCCGACGAGGGCGTCACCTATGCCCACAAGATCGACAAGGCCGAGGCGCGCCTCGACTGGACGCGCACCGCCACCGACCTCGAACGCGCAGTGCGCGCCTTCGACCCGGCGCCGGGGGCGTGGTTCGAGGCGCACGGCGAGCGCGTCAAGCTGCTCGCCGCCGAGGTCGTCGCGGGCAATGCCGTGCCGGGCACGGTCCTCGACGACCGGCTGACCATCGCCTGTGGCACGGGGGCCCTTCGCCCTATTCGCGTCCAGCGCGCCGGCAAGCCCGCGATGGCGGTGCGCGACCTGCTCAACGGCTGGCCGATCCTCACGGGGACGCAATTGGCGTGACGCGCTTCCGGCTGACGATCGAATATGACGGCCGGCCCTTCGTCGGCTGGCAGCGGCAGGCGCGCGGCGACAGCGTGCAGGGCGCGATCGAGGCGGCGCTGCTCGCGGTCACCGGCGAGACCGCGGCAGTCCACGGCGCCGGTCGGACCGACGCGGGCGTGCATGCGGCGGCGATGGTCGCCCACGTCGACATCGCGCGCGACATCGCGCCCGTGCGCCTGATGGCGGCGATCAACGCGCTCGTCCGCCCTGCCCCGGTTGCGGTGACGGCCTGCACGGTCGCGGCGTCCGATTTCCACGCGCGCTTCGACTGTATCGAGCGCCGCTACCGCTACCTGATCGTCAACCGCCGCGCGCCGCTGACGGTCGACCGCGGGCTTGCCTGGCACGTCGCCTCACCGCTCGACGCCGCCGCGATGCACGACGCCGCGCAGCATCTCGTCGGGCGGCACGACTTCACGACCTTCCGCAGCGTCCACTGCCAAGCGAGCAGCCCGGTGCGGACGCTCGACCGGCTGAGTGTCGAGCGCAGCGGCGACCGCATCGTCGTGGCCGCCGCCGCGCGCTCGTTCCTGCATCATCAGGTGCGGTCGATGGTCGGCTGCCTGAAGCTCGTCGGCGCGGGCAAGTGGAGCAGCGACGACCTGGCGGCCGCCCTCGCGGCGCGCGACCGTAACGCATTGGGTTTCAACGCTCCACCCGATGGGCTGACCTTCGTCGCCGCGCGCTACGACCTGTCGGAAGATCTTACAACTTCGTGACAGCGCGGCTGCAGCAATCATTAAAAATCAACAACTTGCGCGGCGCAAAATGTTTGGCACGGCATTTGCTTAACATTTGATGGGTCGATCGAAGGCGTCGCGCGGGGCGGCGGCATCGTCCGCATCCGGAGAACGGCCTTGCGCGGATCGACCCGCCCTCCCCTGCCACGTGGCGCCCTGATCTGGCTGCTCGGACTGGCGTTCGGCATCGTCGCGGGCGCGACGTCGCTCTACCTGATCGCCGGCCCGCCGGTCGCGCAGGCCGCGATTGCCGCAAATCCCGAAGGTTAGCGAAGACGCCCGCTGATCGTCGTGCCGACGAGGACGGCGCGGTCCGCGGGCGCAACGGCGGTCAGCATTGCCGAGGCGAAGCCGCGAAGTGCCGCGAAGGTCGCTTCGTCGGGCTCGGCGACGGTCGACATGCGCACCAGAATGCCGTCGGGGATGATCCCCTCGAACTGCTGCTCGAGTTTCGAGACGCGCTGCTCGCGCCCCGACGTCGGCAGCGAGTCACCGATCCGCGTCCAGTAGATGATCGGCTCGATACGCCGCTCGGCGGTCGCGGTCAGCTCGCGGACCGGCACCTTGGCGCGGCCGCCGACATCGATGGCGTCGACGCGCGAACTGCTGATCTGAAACCCGACCGCCGCATAGCAGGTCTCCGGCCGGTGCAGCTGCAGCGCGTCGTTCTGGATGCTGCCGTACGCCATCACCAGCATCACCGGCAGCGCGGTCGGCGATTCATACAGACGGGTCACCGTCTGGTTGTACAGCTTGTCGGCGAGCGAGCCCTCGGTCTTCGGCAGCACGAACAGGTCGGACGGAACCGCCTGCCAGCTGCCGATCGTCTTCGGGATCATCGATTCAAGCTCGCGCCCGGCGGGCAGCAGCACGACGTTCTTGCGCGGCGTCAGCGCCGCCGCAGCGCCCGCCGCGACCAGCAGGCCACCGCCGAACAGGACGTCGCGACGTGCGATCATGTCATGGCCTCGTCGCCGGGTCGCGCCAGCCAGTTGCGGACCGGCGTCAGCAGCGCATCGACCAGGAACAGGAAGAGCAGTGCCGAGGTGAAGGTCACCATGCCGGCGAATTCGTGCAAGAAGCCCTGCGCCACCGCGTCGCCGTAATAATAGGTCAGCAGCACGAGCATCGTGACGCGTACGCAGTTCGCCAGGATCGCGATCGGGATCACCAGCGCGAGCAGCAGCATGGCATAGCGCCAGTTGGTGTTGCGTAGGATGTAGACGTAGAACAGCCCGATCGCGGCGAGGCTGATCAGCGAGTTCAGGCCCGCGCACGCATCCTCGACGAGCAGCTGGTACTGCGCGACATAGATCGTCACGCCGACCCGGGCGATCGGATAGCCGGCCAGCGACAGGCCGCCGGTGACGAACTCAGACACGAACAGCTTGAGCGGCGCAGTGACCTGATCGAGCACCCAGCCCGGCAGCGGAATGACGAAGCCGAGATAGAAGATCGGGAACCACATCAGGCGCAGCACCTTCGGCCCGACATAGGCATAGGCGACCGCCAGCAGCGCGAGCAGCAGCGCGCCGATTTCGACGCTGATGAAGTCATACGCGCGGCCGAAGATGTAGAGCAGGATTGCCGGGACCAGGACGCCGAGCGCCAGCGGCAGGCTGCCGGGCTCCGCCAGCGCGCGGATCTGCGGCATGCGGCGGATGACCAGCCAGATCCCCGTGGCCACGACGAGCGGACCATGGACGCCCGATTCCTCGGACCAGGGGCCGGCGCCGAGCGACAGGATCGACGGGATGATGACGCCCGCGAGACCGAGCAGCAGCACCCAGTGCCGCGCCGCGACCTGTGGCCAGCGAACCGCCGGTGGCGAAGATGCGAGCGTCGCCATGGTCAGAACTCGCTCAGAACCGATCCGATGATCGCGCAGCGTGCCGCCTTCAGCTGGTCGGCAAGCGTCGCGACATCGCTGACGAAGGTCGCGTTGCGGCGCGCGACGATCATGCAGTGCCCGACTGCCGCAGCGACGGTGAGCGCGTCGGCGCTGGTGTTCGCCGGCGGGGTGTCGAACAGCGCGATGTCGTATTCGCGCAGCAGCATGTTCATGCCGTCGCGGAAGCGCGTGCTCGACAGCAACTCCTGCGGACGCTGCACCGGCGGACCGGCGGTCATCACCGACAGGTTGGGCAGCACATTGGCGTGGACGACACGCTCAGGGCGCGCCGCAGCCAGCGTCAGATAGCTCGACAGGCCCGGCGCGCCGGGATCGATACCGAAGATCTGGTCGATGCGCGGGCTGCGCATGTTGGCGTCGACGAGCAGCGTCTTGGTACCGATCTGCGACAGAGCGGCGGCGAGGTTCGCGGTCAGATAGCTGCAGCCCGCACCTTCGACCGGCGCGATCATGGTGAGCGCGCGGCGGCCGGGCTTGATGTGCTGCGCGATGACCTGGGTCCGCAACAGGCGGATCGCCTCGGCCTTGACGCCCTGCGGGTCGCTGATGACGATCAGCTCGTCCGACACGTCGCGCCGGTCGCCCGACTGCAGCGCGAGGCTGTTGATCAGCTGCTCACGCGCCCTGTCGAGCTCGTCGGGACCGATGAAGCCGAGCTCGATCGCTGCCTGGTCGAAGTCGAGGCCACGCTCGGCCTGGTGCTCGGCGACGCGTGCGACTTCCTCGTCGGTCAGCAGGCCGAGACGCTGGAGAGCGTCGCGGATCGGCGCATCGGCGTCGAGGGTGCCGTCGTCGACGCGCGTGGCATCGGCGGTCGTGTTGAGATCGGGGCCGCTCATTGTGCGGGCACCATGCCGACGTCGCTGTTCCGCGACAACCGGCGTCTAAACCACTCGCGTATGGGTGACGGGCGATTGCCCGCGATCACCGCCAGCACCGGCACGCGCGCCGCGGCTGCAAGATCCTCACTGCCGCGCACGCGACGGCCGAGAAGCTCGACACCGATCGCGAGGATGAGCCCGAGGACTAGGCCCCCCGCCACCGCCATCGTGGCGATCAGCGGCATGTTGGGGAAGGACGGCGTGCCCGTGCCGACCGGATCGCCGAGCGGCACCAGGCCGGTCTCGTTGACGTCGGCCTCGAGCTTCAGGTCGGCGGTGCGCGCCGCCGCCTTCTCGTACTGCGACCGGCGCAGCTCGACTTCGCGCTGGAGCGCACCGAGCTGGTCGAGCTTGTCCTTCATGCCCAGCACCAGCGCCTTCTGCGCGCGATACTCGGCATCGAGCTCGGCGATCGAGCGACGCGACGCTGCGGCACCGCCGCCGCCGCTCGAGCGCGCCGCGGCGGTCTCGGTCGCCAGCTGGCGCTGCAGCAGCTGCCGGCGCTGAACCAGCGCCTGATAGGTCGGATGCGACGTGCCGAGCCGCTCGCCCGCCTGCTGGAGCTGGTCCTCAGCGGTGGCGAGCTGCATCTTGAGGTTGGAGACCATGCCCGAGGTATCGGCGGTCTGCAATGCGCTGACCTCCTGCTGGCCCGCCGCACCACGTGCGGTCAGCAGCGCCGCCTGCAGGCCCTGCAGCTTGGTGGTCTCGGCATCGACGCCGCCGGCACCCATGACGAGGCCGTTGGCGCGCTCGAAGTTCGACTTTGCGGTCTCGGCAGCGACCAGTGCCAGCTGCGCCTTGTCGGCCTGCTGACGATACCAGTCGGCGGTACGGCCCGCGGAATCGGTCCGGAAACGCAGCGACGCATCGATATAGGCGTCGCGGATCATCCCGACGACGCTGCGCGCCACCTCGGGGTTCGGCGCCTCGTAGCTGATCTCGAGGATGTTGCTGCCCTCGACCAGGTTGGCGTCGGTGTGCTTGATGATGCGCTCGGCGAGCCAGCGGCGGATGTCGATGGCGCCGCCGGTCTCGTCCTGCCACATCGCGATGACGCTCGGCTTTGTCGCGTCGCCGCGCCGGTCGACCACGTCGCCCGCGACGCGATAGTCCTGGATCAGCTCGATCTGCGTCCTGGTGTAGCCGCGGACGAACTGCGTCGCGATGACCGCACCGGTGACGGGGTCGGGCTTGATGACGTCGAGCATGACGCGGGTCTTGGCGGGGTAGCGCTCGGGCAGGCGCGACGCCACTGCGAGCGCCAGCACCGTGCAGCCCACCAGCGTCCCCAGGATGATCCACCGTCGGGCCATCAGGATCCGCAGGAACTGGATGAAACTCATCGCTTCACGTCTCCGGTGCCGCCCCGCAGGGCCAGTCGTTCAGGAACAGCGCGCATACACGGCAAGCGGGGCGTCGTCACCCCGCCCGTAACATTATCAGAACAGGCGTTCTTTCACGACGATAACGTCATTCTTTTGAATGGGTTGATCGAGATCGACCTCATCCTTCTCCTTCGCGCCGGCACGGTAGAGACCGACCTTGCGGTCCGATCCCGAGGCGGTCACGCCACCGGCGATCGCAATCGCCTGCCGCACCGACATCCCCGGCAGCACCGGGAAGGTCCCCGGGCGGTTGATCTGGCCATAGACGTAGAACATGTCGGCATCGGGAACGTACAGCGTGTCGCCCGGCGCGAGGACGGGGTCCTTGTCGGCGCTGCCGCGAACCAGTGCCTCGGTCTCGAGACGCTGCTCCTTGCCGTCGGCGCGGCGCAGATAGACGTAGTTCGCGCCCGCATCCTTGACCCAGCCGGCCTTCAGCAGGACCTCGAGCACGCGGTAGGTGCGGTCGAGCGGGTAGACGCCCGGCTGCGTGATCTTGCCCGCGACGTTGACGGTGCGGCTGACGTAGGTGCCGATCTCGACGTTGACGACGGGCGCCTTGAAGAACCCGCCCGCGACGAACTTCTTCTCGATCGTCGAGGCGAGGCTGAGCACCGTCTCGCCGGCCGCTTCGACCTTGCCGATCAGCGGCACGACGATCGACCCGTCGGCCTTGATGCGCTGCGTCGTGCCGGCGTCGGGCTGGCCATAGACCGACACCACGATCGCATCGTCGACACCCAGCACATAGCCGCGCGTCGTCTGCGCCGCGGCGGGCGACGTCGCCACCGCAAACAACGCAGCGATGAATAGCATCAGACGGCGCATCAACCTCTCCCGAAATTCACCCGCAGCGTCAACGCCGCGGAGGTGCTTGCATAATCATAGATCGACGGATTCGAATTACGCCGCTGGTGCGCGAGTTCGAAGTCCACGTTGAACAGGCGTCGCGGCGCGTAGGTCACCCGGCCGTATACGCGGCCGATGTCGTCACGGACGCGCGGCTGGATCTCTTCAGGCGACGAGAACGGGTTGCGATAGCGCCGGACGTCGAAGGTTGCACCGATCCCCGCAGTGATCGACGGCCCGACCCGGTAGCCGAGATCGACGCCGAAATTGTCCCGCACGGTGAACAGCGCACCGACGTTCGACGATTCGCTGATGTCGCGCGCGGCCGACACGTCGATGGTCAGGCGCGCGCCGGGCCGATAGGCAAGGCCGAAGATATAGCCGGCGCCGCTGAAATTCTCGCGACGCTGGGGCTGCAGGATGAAGCCCTGGGTGGGCGAGATGACCTGCAGGAACACGTCTCGCGGCTTGGACTTGGCGACGAAGTAGGAGCCACCGATGTTGACGGTCAGCCGCGGCCCGATGGAGCGCCGATAGCTGAGATTGCCCGAATAGATGCCGACGCCATCGTCCGACGTAATCGGCGCGAAGAAGGTCCCGCCGATGATCTGCGAGCGGCTGGGATATTTGACGTCGGAATAGCTGCCGCCCAGGCTGAAGGTGCCCAGCAGCGGCCGCGAATAGCTGACGTTACCGCCGATCGTGTTCGACCTGGAATCGAAGAACTCGCGCGCCAGGTCCTTGTTGTCCTGCTTGTTGTGCGAGGCGCTGAGGCCGAAGCCGATGCCGACCGGGCGCTGGCAGTTCGCGCTCGCGGAGAAATTGGTCGTCTCGACCAGATTGCTGATGCCGATCGTCGCTTCCGAGTTGAGCTGCTGCCGGCTGCGGAAATAGCCCGCGAGATTGCCCTTGCAGAAGCTGCCGGCCTGCGCGTTGATCCCGCCGGCGATGCCGTAGCGGTCGCGGTTGAGATCGGTATTGCGGACGTAGAAGTCGCGCCCGTACTCGCCCTCGACGTAAAGCTGCTGCCGGCCGACCGACATCACGTTCGACACCTTGACCGACGGCGAGATGCGGAAATCCGCGAGCTCGTCGTCGTCGTCGCGCAGGCCTTCGCCGAGCCGGCGGATATCGCCGTCGTACGTCGTCTGCAGCTGGGCACTGATGCTCAGGCCCCGCAGCAGGATCCCGCCGACGCCGCCGAGTACCGAGCCGATCCCGTCGGTCGCCGGTGCTGCGGTGTTGATGATCGGATCGTCGTCGCCCGCAGCACGTTGTGCGACCGCCGGAGCCGTCAGCCCGCAGGCGAGCAGCATTGTCGCGACGCGCACGTATGCTTTGGTTTTCGTCACGCCCGCTCCCGCCCTGTACGCCAACACTGCCAGCCCCTGCCGCCTAGCATGGCGTGCAGCGCTGCGGCAACCGGCAACCCCGCCGGGGCTTTATTGTGGCGTTCGCCGTGTCTTTTGGGTTATCGCCGTGGCAAGAGGCCGACGAAGCCCCGTAGGCACTAGGGAATCGATGCATGAGCTGGAAGTTTTGGTCACGTGGCGACCGGCAGGAAGCCGACACCGCGACCGACGATGGTGAGGTGGCGACGCGCCCCTCCCCCGCTTTCTCGACGATCGATGCCCGCCTGCGCCAGCGCCCCGCCTTCCTCGATACGCTGTGGCGCGGTCCGGTCGAAACCGACGACAGCCCCGAGTTGCCGCGCTTCTCCGCCACCGCCTCGGACGACGTCGCGAGCACCGGCGACGATCCAAACCTGGCGCGCAAGCGGCTGGCGCTGCGCGATGCACTCGGTGCCTCGCAGCCGGTGATCGCGCGTGAGCGTTTCGCCGGTCGCCACGATGCACTGGCGCAGCTGATCGCCGCGATCGAGCAGCAGCGCGTCCATGTCGTCGTCTACGGCGAGCGCGGTATCGGCAAGACCAGCCTGGTCCACGTCTTCGCCGACACGGCCCGCGAGGCGCGCTACCTCGTCGTCTACGGCAGCTGCGGGACGGAGGCGCGCTTCGACACGATGTTCCGCGCCTTCGCGTCGAAGATCCCGATGCTCTACCACCGCGACGTGCTGCCGACGGCGATCGACAACGACGCGCACGCGACCTTCGACAGCCTGCTGCCCGAGAGCGAGTTCGGCCCGCGCGAGGTCAGCGACCTGTTCGCCGATGTCGTCGGCACGCGCGTCGTGCTGATCCTCGACGAGTACGACCGCGTCCTCGATCCGGCGTTCCGCCGCGACGTCGCCGAGCTGATCAAGAACCTGTCCGACCGGGCGGCGCGCGTCCAGCTCGTGCTGACCGGCGTCGCGCAGAACCTCGACGAGCTCGTCGGCTACGCGCCGTCGATCCGGCGTAACATCGTCGGCCTGCCGATGCGGCCGCTGACCGCCGGCGAGGTCAAGTCGATCCTCGCGCTCGGCGAGGGTGCGGCGGGCATTTCCTACTCCGGCGAGGCGGTCGAGATGATCGCGACGATGGCGGGCGGATCGCCCTATCTCGTTCGCCTGCTCGGCCACCGCGCCGGCACCGCGGCGCTCGACGAGCACCGGGTCAGCGTCGACGAGAGCCATGGCCGCGTCGCGGTCGAGAAGGTGCTGACCGACTGGAACGCCTCGCTGCCCCGCCGCATCCAGGCGATCTTGGCGCGCGACGATGCCCGGGCGCAGTGGCCGCTGCTCGTCGCCGCGGCGCGCGCCGGCAGCAGCGCCGACGGCTGGTTCACCGTCGACGACGTCTATACCGAGGTCGGGGCTAACATTCCGCCCGTCACGATCGAGCGCGACCTGCGCCACTTCGCGCATGCGCACGAGCTGCTCGAGGTGCAGGACGGGGCCGAGACGCGCTTCCGCTACCGCTACCCGGGCGTGTCGTCGCTGCTGCTGATGTCGGCGGCGATGGCGAAGCTTGCGGCCTGAGGCACCTCTCCTTATTGCACTGCAGCATCGGCTTGAGGCGGGGGGTTGGCTGTGGCGATCGGTGACGGCCAACCGCGGGCAACCGTGATCATCCCCCATCTCAACACGCCCGATGCACTGGCGCGTTGCCTCGCGTCGGTCACTGGCCAGCACCTCGACCACGGGACGTTCGAGATCATCGTCGCCGACAACGGCTCTACGGTGCCGCTCGACGCGGTGCGCACCGCCTACCCGCAGGTGAAGTTCGTCGTCGAGCCGACGCCCGGTCCGGGTCCGGCGCGGAACACCGGGGTCGCGGCGTCCCGCGGACCCGTCCTTGCGTTCATCGACGCCGACTGCCGGGCCGAGGCCGGGTGGCTGCAGGCCGCAGTCGACGCCGTCGAGCCCGACCCCGACCACAGCGTCGTCGGCGGCGACGTGCGCATCGATTTCGCCGATCCCGATCGCATGACGGCTGCCGAGGCCTATGAGGCTGTCTTCGCCTATCGCCAGGCGATGTACATCCGCAAGCTGCGCTTCTCGGGCACCGGCAACCTCGCGATGGGGCGCAACGTCCACGCCCGCGTCGGGCCGTTCGCGGGGATCGGGGTGGCCGAGGACCGCGACTGGGGGCGGCGCGCCTGTGCGCTGGGGCTGCCGGCGCGCTACGTGCCTGCGATGCGCATCTATCACCCGGCGCGCCCCGACTTCGACGCGCTGGCGACCAAGTGGCGGCGGCAGGTGGCGCACGACCTCGCCGACCACCGCGCCCATCGTCGCGCGATGTGGAAATGGTACGGCCGGGCGGCGGCGGTCGCGCTGTCGGTGCCGGTCAGCGGCGCGCAGCTGCTCGTCTCCGAGCGGCTCAGCGGCCTCGGCAACCGCTGGCGGGGCCTGACCATGCTCGCCCGCACCCGGCTGTTCCGCGCCGCCGAGATGGTGCGCGCCGTCGGCGGCGCCTCGCAGGCCGAAGGGTGGAACCGGTGACCCGGCGCCTCGGCATCGTCCTCGTCAACTGGAACCGCTGGGCGGACACGATCGAATGCCTGGAATCGGTGCTTCGTGCGGGCACCAAAGTGCACATCGTCGTCGTCGATAACGCGTCCGCCGACGGCTCGCTCGACCGCATCGCCGAATGGGCCGCGGGCGGGCTGCCCGCGCAGCCAGCCGACCCGGACATGGCGCGCTTCTCGCAGCCCCCGGTGGCGAAGCCAATCAAAGTGATCCGCCTCGACGCCGCGACCGCCGCGGCGACGCCGCCGGCTGATGTCGACGTCACGCTGATCGATTCAGGCGGCAACCTGGGCTTCGCGGGCGGCAACAACGTCGGCCTGCGCCACCTGCTGCTCGACCCGCGCGTCGACTATTTCTGGCTGCTCAACAACGATACGGTCATCGACCCGCGGGCGCCTGCCGCACTGATCCAGCGCCTCGACGCGACGCACCGCGTCGGCATGTGCGGTACGATGGTGCGCTATTATCACCGCCCCACCCACATCCAGGCGCTTGGCGGCAGCGTGTTCAGCATGTGGACTGGCCAGTCGCGCGGCCTCGGCTTCAACCAGCCGGCGAGCATGCCCTTCGACCCCGCGCTGATCGCCCGCCAGACCGACTTCGTCCTCGGCGCGTCGCTCGCGGTGTCGCGCGGCTTTCTCGAGACCGTCGGCCTGATGGAGGAAAGCTATTTCCTCTATTTCGAGGAGATCGACTGGGCGGTGCGCGGCCGCGGCCGGTTCGTCACTGCATTCGCGCATGCCGCGGTCGTTTATCACAAGGAGGGCGGCTCGATCGGGTCGAGCGGCACGGCGGGGGGCCGCAGCGCGATGTCGGAATATTACATGCTGCGCGCGCGCCACGGCTTCATCAAACGGCATCGGCCGTGGCTGCTGCCGGTGCACGGCGCGCTGTCGCTGGCGCTGATCGCGCGCCGGCTGCTGCGCGGCAATCGCGTCCAGGCGGCGGCGATGCTCCGCGCCCTGACCGGGCGACCGTATTGACGCGAGCCCGCGCAACGGGTTTAGGCAGGTCATGATTTCGGGGTGTGGAGGAAATACGATGCGTATCGGTAACCGGGCGGCACTCGTGGCGGCAATCTCGCTGGCTGCGCTCACCGCGGCGTGCGGCGACAAGAAGGACGAGGCACCGAAGGGCCAGGTCGTGGTTACCGTCAACGGCGACGACGTGACGGTCCACGAGCTGAACTCCGAGCTGCAGCTGCTCCGCGCGCCGCCCACGGCCCCGCGCAAGCAGGTCGAGCAGGTCGCCCTGCAGCGCGTCGTCGAGCGCAAGATGCTTGCCGATGTCGCGCGCGAGCGTGGCCTCGACAAGAACCCGCAGTTCCTGCTGGCGCGCCGCCGTCTCGACGACGGCCTCCTCGTCCAGGCGCTGCAGACCGACATCGCGCAGAAGGTGCCCCAGACGACGCGCGAATCGGCGCAGAAGTACATCGCCGCCAATCCGTCGCTGTTCGCCGAGCGCAAGATCTTCACGATCGACCAGATCCGCTTCCTGCGTCCCGCCAACATCGCGCAGATCGGCCTCGAGCCCGCCAAGACGATGGCCGATGTGGCCCGCGTACTGAGCAACGCCAACATCCGCTTCGAGCGCGCGCCCGTCCAGCTCGACGCGCTGACCGTCAATCCGGCGCTGACCAAGGAAATCGTGCGGATCACGAGCAAGAACAGCGACGAGGTCTTCATGTTCGCCGACCAGCCGCAGGGTGCACCCGCGCCGATCATGTTCGTCAACCACGTCACCGGCACGAAGGTCGAGCCGTTTATCGGCGAGGACGCGATCAAGTTCGCGCAGCAGCTGATCCAGCGCCAGGAAATCCAGAAGGCGCTGACCACCGAGCTCGCCAAGTTCAAGACGGCGGCCAAGCCCAACATCAAGTACGCGACGAACTACGCGCCGCCGCCCGAGAAGCCGGCCGCCACGCCCGCGGCGGGGGCTCCGGCCGCAGCGCCGGCGCCGGCCGCCTGATCGTAGACTCCCGGGGCCTCCAGCGCCCCGGGTCGTACGGCGTCTGAGGGGCTGCAAGATTGCTGCGGGCGGTTAACTTGCGCCTGCGTCTTGAAGGGGGCATGTGTGGCACGGCGCGGTATCATCCTGGCGGGCGGCAGCGGCACACGCCTGTATCCGTTGACCAAGCCGGTCTCGAAGCAGCTGATGCCCGTCTACGACAAGCCGATGATCTATTATCCGCTGTCGGTACTGATGCTGGCGGGCATCCGCGAGGTGCTGATCATCACCACGCCCGCCGACAGCGCGGCGTTTCGCGGCCTGCTCGGCGACGGCAGCGACTGGGGCATGCGCATCGACTATGCCGTGCAGCCCGAGCCCAAGGGGCTGGCGCAGGCCTATCACATCGGCGCTGACTTCGTTGGCGACCAGCCCTCGACGCTCATCCTGGGCGACAACATCTTCTACGGCCACGGCCTGCCCGAACTGCTGGCCAAGGCCGATGCCCGCACCGACGGCGCGACGGTGTTCGGCTATTACGTCAAGGACCCGCAGGCATACGGCGTCGTGTCGTTCGACGCCTCGGGCCGCGCCGCGACGATCGAGGAAAAGCCCGCCGAGCCGAAGTCGAACTATGCCGTCACCGGCCTGTATTTCTACGACGGCGACGCGGTGCGGCAGGCGCGAGACATCAAGCCGTCGGCGCGCGGCGAGCTGGAGATCACCGATCTCAACCGCGCCTATCTCGAAGCGGGCCGCCTCGAAGTCGAGCTGATGGGCCGTGGCTTCGCGTGGCTCGACACGGGCACCCACGCCTCGCTGCTCGACGCCGGGCTTTATGTCCGCATCGTCGAGGAGCGGCAGGGCCTGAAGATCTGCTGCCCCGAGGAGATCGCCTGGCGGCAGGGGTTCATCGACGCCGCGCAGCTCGAGCGCATCGCCGCGCCTTTGCGCAAAAGCGGTTACGGCGAATATCTGCTCGATCAGCTGAGGATGGCGGGGTGATCGTCCACGACACCGCTCTGCCCGAGGTCAAGTTGCTCGAACCCCGCGTCTTCGGCGACGACCGTGGTTTCTTCCTCGAAAGCTGGAACGCTACGACTTTTGCCGACATTGGCATCGACGCGGCGTTCGTCCAGGACAATCACAGCCGTTCGGCGAAGGGCGTGCTGCGCGGGCTGCACTATCAGATCGTCGAGCCGCAGGGGAAGCTGGTGCGCGTCGTTGCGGGCGCGGTGTTCGACGTCGCGGTCGACATCCGCCGCTCGAGCCCGAACTTCGGAAAATGGACGGGGCACGAGCTGAGTGCCGTCAACAAGCACCTGCTGTGGGTCCCTCCCGGCTTCGCGCACGGCTTCGTGACTTTGAGCGAAACCGCTGATTTCCTGTACAAATGCACGACGCTCTACGCCCCCGCGCACGACCGCGGCATCGCGTGGAACGACCCGCTGATCGCCATCGACTGGCCGCTCGACGCACCACCGCTGCTGTCGGCGAAGGACGCCGCCGCGCTGCTGCTCGCCGACGCCGAGGTGTTCGCATGATTGCGCTGATCGCCGGCAGCGGCGGGCAGCTTGGCCGGGCGCTGCAGGCGACTGCCCCCGCAGGCGTCACCGTCATCGCGCCGGCGGAGGCCGAGTTCGATATCACCGACGCCGATGCCGTCGCGAGCGTCGTCGCCGACGCCCGCCCGACGCTCATCATCAACGCGGCCGCCTACACCGCCGTCGACAAGGCCGAGGCCGACGAGGCCGCTGCACGCCGCGTCAACGTCAACGCCGTCGGGCTGCTGGCGGCCGCCGCACGCACCGCGCACGCCGCCTTCGCGCACGTCTCGACCGATTTCGTTTTCGACGGCACCGCGCACACGCCCTACCTGCCCGACGCAGCACCCAACCCGGTCTCCGCCTATGGCCGCACCAAGGCCGACGGCGAGGCGGCGGCGGTCGAATTTCATGGCCACCCGCTGATTGTCCGGACAGCCTGGGTCTATGCGGCGAACGGTGCGAACTTTGTCCGGACGATGCTGCGCCTGATGGCCGAGCGCGCGGAGGTCCGCGTCGTCGCCGACCAGATCGGCACGCCGACGCACGTGCCGACGCTGGCGCGCACGATCTGGGCACTGACCGCGAAAGGCTCCACCGGCCTGTGGCACGCCACCGACGCCGGGGTTGCGAGCTGGTATGATTTCGCCGTGGCGATCCACGACGAGGCGCTCGCGGCAGGCGTCCTTGTCCGCCCCTGCCGCGTCCTGCCGATCCGCACCGCCGACTACCCGACGCCGGCCAGGCGTCCGTCCTACGGCGTGCTCGACAAGACCGCGACGTGGAATAGCATCGGCCCTGCAAGACATTGGCGCGATGAGCTGCGGGATTGCATCAAGGAGATCGCGCGTGGCTAACCTCCTCGTTACCGGCGGCGCGGGCTTCATCGGCGCGAACTTCGTGCATTATTGGAACACGCACCATGCCGGAGATACCGTCGTCGTCCTCGACGCGCTGACCTATGCCGGGAACCGCGACAACCTGACCGGCGCGACCGCCGACCTGGTCGAGGGCGATATCCGCGACACTGCGCTCGTCGAGGCCCTGCTCCGCGACCGCGCCATCGATACGCTCGTGCATTTCGCCGCCGAGAGCCATGTCGACCGCTCGATCCACGGCCCCGACGCGTTCATCGACACCAATATCCTGGGCACGCACAGCCTGTTGAAAGCCGCGCGCACCGTCTGGCTCGGCGAGGCTGCAAAGCCGCACCGCTTCCACCATGTCTCGACCGACGAGGTCTATGGCTCGCTCGGGGCGAACGACCCGGCGTTCAGCGAGACGACTGCCTATGCACCCAATTCGCCCTACTCGGCGTCGAAAGCGGCGTCGGACCATCTCGTGCGGGCGTATCACCACACCTATAGCCTGCAGGTCACGACCTCGAACTGCTCGAACAACTACGGGCCGTATCAATTCCCGGAAAAGCTGATCCCGCTGTTCCTGATCAACGCGCTGCACGGCCGCAACCTGCCGATCTATGGCGACGGCATGCAGATCCGCGACTGGCTCCATGTCGAGGATCATTGCCGCGGGATCGAGGCGGTGCTGGCGCGCGGCCAGATCGGCGAGACCTATTGCATCGGCGGCGGCGCGGAACTGCCGAACATCACCGTCATCGACACGCTGTGCGCGGCGGTCGATGCGGCGTTCGCCAGCGACCCCAGCCTCGCCACCCGCTTCCCCGATGCGCCCGCCGCGCAGGGCCGGGCGACCGCCAGCCTGAAGACCACCGTCGCCGACCGCCCCGGTCACGACCGTCGCTATGCGATCGACGAACGCCGCGCACGCGACGAGCTCGGCTACATGCCGGCGCGTGACTTTACAGCGGGTTTTGCAGCGACCCTGAAGTGGTATCTCGACAACGAGCCGTGGTGGCGGCGCGTTCTCGACGGCAGCTACCGCGACTGGGTCGCGACCAACTACGCGGCACGCGCCTGACGACCGGAAATTAATGCCCGGGGCGCGGTCACGCGCTACACAGGGACGATGAAGCGCCGCACACCGATCACCGCTATCCGCCGCTTCCTGCAGAACGGCTCGTCTGGTGGCCTGTTGCTGATCGCCACGGCGGCGCTGGCGATGGTCGTCGCGAACAGCCCCGTGTCCGACGTGTATTTCGATACGCTCGGCACCTATTTCGCCGGGCACGACCTGCGCACGTGGATCAACGACGCGCCGATGACGCTGTTTTTCCTGCTCGTCGGGCTGGAGATCAAGCGCGAGCTGCTCGACGGCGAGCTGTCGTCGCCCGCACGCCGCCGCCTGCCCGTCGTCGCGGCGCTGGCGGGCATGGCGGTCCCGGCGCTGATCTTTATCGCGATCAACCGCGGTGACCCGGACGCGCTGCATGGCTGGGCGATCCCTGCCGCCACCGACATCGCCTTTGCGCTCGGCATCCTCGCGCTGCTCGGCAGCCGCGTGCCGGCGTCGATCAAGCTGTTCGTCACCGCTGTCGCGATCATCGACGACCTCGGCGCGATCGTCATCATCGCGGTCGCCTATACCGAGCAGATCAACTTCCTCGCGCTCGGCGCCGCCGCGGCGATGCTCGCGCTACTCGGCGGGCTCAATCGCGCGAAGATCGACGCGGTCTGGCCCTATCTGCTGATCGGCGCAGGCGTGTGGTTCGCGGTGCTGCAGTCGGGCGTCCATGCGACGCTCGCCGGGGTCGCGGTGGCCGCGACGATCCCCCTGCGCGTCACGCGCGGCCGGCCGGAGGATGCGACCTCGCCGCTACTGCGCCTCGAGCATGCGCTGTCGCCGATCGTTGCGTTCATCGTCGTGCCACTGTTCGCCTTTGCCAACGCGGGGCTCGACTTGCGCGGCATCGCGCCCGCCGCGCTGATCGCGCCGCTGCCGCTCGGCATCGCGGTCGCGCTCGTCGTCGGCAAGCAGGTCGGCGTGTTCGGCGCGGTCTGGGCGATGGTCCGTCTCGATCTCGCCGATTGTCCCGCGGACGCGACGTGGCGGCAGGTCTGGGGCGCGGCTTTGCTCTGCGGCATCGGCTTCACGATGAGCCTGTTCATCGCCAACCTCGCGTTTTCGGACGCGGCCCAGATCGACGCGGCGAAGCTCGGCATCGTCGCGGGGTCGCTGATCGCGGCGCTGGCGGGCACCGCGGTGCTACTGACCGGCCGCCGCCGGTGAACCTCGCGAGGCGCTATGCGCGCTTCGTGCTGTTCTTCGCGGTGTTCGCCGCCGCGACCGCCGCGCTGGCGCTGCGCGTCGACCTCGTGCCTGCGATCCTTGGCGGGTTCGACATCGCGGTCGCGGCGTTCCTGATCGCCTTCGCCTGGTCGCTGGGCGGCGAAGCGGCTGAGGGCATGCGCCGCCGCGCCGCCGAGAACGAGCCCGATCATCTCGTCCTGCTGCTGATCGCGGCCGTCGTCGTCGCGGTTGTCGTCGTCGCGGTGGGGTTCGAGCTGACCACGCCGGGCGGCGGCAATCTCGCACTGTCGGGCGGGACGTTGTTCGCCGCGTGGCTGTTCGGCAACCTGCTGTTCGCGTTCCATTATGCGCACGCCTATTACCTCAGCGACGGCAAGCGCGATCGCGGCGGGCTCGACTTTCCGGGCGACGCCGACCCGACCTATTGGGATTTCGCCTATTTCGCCTTCGTGCTGGGCATGACTTTCCAGGTGTCCGACGTGTCGATCACCGCACGCGGGCTAAGGCGCGTCGCGCTGATCCACAGCCTGATCGCCTTCTGGTTCAACCTCGCCGTCATCGCGCTGACCGTCAGCCTGGTCGGCGAGACGCTCAAGTGACGCGGCGATCAGAAACTCGACATTGCCCTCGGGGCCGGTGATCGGGCTCGTCGTGGTTCCGTGGACGGTCCACCCCTGCCCCGTCAGCCACGCCGCGACCTCGGCACAAACGCGCGCGTGAATCTCGGGGTCGCGCACCACCCCGCCCTTGCCGACCTCGCCCCGCCCCGCCTCGAACTGCGGCTTGATCAGCGCGAGCAGCCACGCACCGGGCTTCGCGAAGGTCAGCGGGGTCGCGAGCACCTTTGCCAGCCCGATGAAGCTCGCGTCGCAGACGATCAGGTCGACCGGCACCGGGATTTCATGCGCCGTCAGCGCGCGCGCATTGGTCTGTTCGAGGACGGTGACGCGCGCATCCTCGCGCAATTTCCACGCGAGCTGGTTGGTGCCGCTGTCGACCGCGAAGACATGGGCGGCGCCGCGCGTCAGCAGTACGTCGGTGAAGCCCCCCGTCGACGATCCGACATCGATCGCCGTGACGCCCGCCACATCCCAGGCGAAATGGTCGAGCCCGTGCGCCAACTTCACCCCGCCGCGCGACACCCAGGGATGATCGCGCCCCTTCACCGTCAGCACCGCGTCCGCCGCCACTGCCTGCCCCGCCTTGTCGACCTTGCGGTCGCCGAGGAAGACATGTCCACCGAGGATCAGCGCCTGCGCACGTGTCTTGCTTTCGGCGAGGCCGAGATCGACGAGGCGCTGGTCGGCGCGGGGCTTGGTCATGCGAACAGGGTGCGAATGGTCGGCCGGTGAACGAAGAGCACCCGGCTCAGCCCTCCGGCGGGAAGGTCGACGCCTGCATGCGCCGGGCTTCGTCGGTCTCGGCGGGGAAGATATACTTGCGCAACTGGCCGTCGATGCGTCCGGTCATGAACCCCGTGCCGACCATCCCGCGCACGCGGTGGACGTGCTGGGAATAGCGCGCCTGGAGCGCGGCGAGCGCTGCCTGGTCATCGCGCCGCGCTGCGCTGAGCGCCTCGACCTGCTGTTTCAGCTGGTCGACGGTGCGGGTGAGATCGTTGACCCGCGCCGTCAGCAGCGTCGTGTCGTCGAGCACGCGGGTAATCTTGACGTCGCCGGTACTGAGTTTGCCCGGCCGGATCGTCACGCCCGCGCGCCCTCGATCACACCTACGCTATTGTGCCGCAGCGCCTCCAGCACCGTCGCGACGATCGCCGGGGCGTCGAGGCCGGCAGTGACGTACTGCGCCGCGGGACCGTCATGCTCCTGGAAGATGTCGGGCAGGCGCATGGTGCGGACCTTGGGGCCGTTGTCGGTCAGACCCTCGTCGCTGAGCCAGGTCAGGACGTGCGCGCCGAAGCCGCCGACGGCGCCCTCCTCGATCGTCACCAGCACGTCGTGGCTGATCGCGAGCTTGCGGATCAGGTCATGGTCGAGCGGCTTGGCGAAGCGCAGGTCGGCCACCGTCGTGGAAAGCCCGCGTGCCTCGAGATCGTCGGCGGCCGCCAGCGATTCGGTCAGGCGCGTGCCGAGCGACAGGATGGCGACGGTCTTGCCCTCGCGGACCACCCGCCCCTTGCCGATTTCGAGGCGGATCGGCACCGCGGGTAGCGGCACGCCGGTGCCCTCGCCGCGCGGATAGCGCACCGCAGACGGCCCGCTGTCGTGCATCGCGCAGGTGTGGACCATGTGGACCAGCTCGGCCTCGTCGGCCGCGGCCATCACGACCATGTTGGGCAAGGTCGCGAGATAGGCGACGTCGAACGACCCGGCGTGTGTCGCGCCGTCGGCACCGACGAGGCCGGCGCGGTCGATGGCGAAGCGCACGGGCAGGTTCTGGATCGCCACATCGTGGACGACCTGGTCGTACGCGCGCTGCAGGAAGGTCGAGTAGATCGCCGCGAACGGCCGCATGCCCTGTGCCGCGAGACCAGCCGCGAAGGTCACTGCATGCTGCTCGGCGATGCCGACGTCGAACAGCCGGTCGGGGAATTCTGCCTCGAACTTGTCGAGGCCGGTGCCCGACGGCATCGCCGCGGTGATCGCGACGATCGTCTCGTCGCGCCGCGCCTCGTCGATCAGGGCTTTCGCGAAGACGTTGGTATAGCTCGGCGGCCCGGCCTTGCCCTTGACCTGTCCGCCGGTGACGACGTCGAACTTCTGCACCGCGTGATACTTGTCGGGCGCGGCCTCGGCGTGTTCGTAGCCCTTGCCCTTCTGCGTCACGACATGGACGAGGATCGGGCCTTCCGCGGCGTCGCGGACATTCTCCAGAACCGGGATCAGATGCTCGAGATTATGTCCGTCGATCGGGCCGACGTAGTAGAAGCCGAGCTCCTCGAACAACGTCCCGCCGGTGGCGAGCGTGCGGACATATTCCTCGGCGCGCTTGGCGGTGCGCTTCAGGTTCGGGCCGAGCGTGCGGCGCGCCATCTGCTTGACGGCATCGCGCAGCTCGAGGAACGGCCGCGACGAATACATGCGCGCCAGATAGGCCGACAGCGCGCCGACCGGCGGCGCGATCGACATGTCGTTGTCGTTGAGGATGACGACGAGCCGGTTGCCCGCGGCGCCGGCATTGTTCATCGCCTCGTACGCCATGCCCGCCGACATCGCGCCGTCGCCGATCACCGCGATCGCCTTGCCGGGCTGGCCTTTCAGCTTGTTGGCGACCGCAAAGCCGAGCGCCGCCGAGATCGACGTCGAGCTGTGCGCGGTGCCGAACGGGTCGTACTCGCTCTCGCTGCGCCGGGTGAAGCCCGACAGGCCGCCGCCCTGGCGCAAGGTGCGGATTCGGTCGCGCCGCCCGGTCAGGATCTTGTGTGGATAGGCCTGGTGGCCAACGTCCCAGATCAGCCGGTCCGACGGCGTGTCAAAGACATGGTGGATGGCAACCGTCAGCTCGACGACGCCGAGGCCGGCGCCCAGATGTCCGCCGGTCACGCTGACCGCGTCGATCAGCTCGGAGCGGAGTTCGTCGGCAACCTGCTTGAGCTGCGGAATGTCGAAGCCGCGGAGGTCGGTGGGATAGGTCACCGTGTCGAGAAGCGGCGTGCTAAGTCGTTCGGTCACTGATGGCTCGCCCATGATCGCGGGTATAGCGCGCAGGATTAGCGGTCTAAGCCACTCTTGTCGATTGCCGCCGGTGTCGCGCAGGCCACACAGCGCCCGCGAACTTCGAGCACCGGGCGCACCGGCGTGAAGCCCGTGGCGCTTGCGGCACCCCGCACCTGGTCGGCGATCCGGTCGTCGTCGATGTGCGTCGTCGATCCGCAGCCGTCGCAGACGAGGAAGATGCAGTCGTGGCGGCAATCGGGGTGGGCGTTCGCCAGATAGGCGTTGCGGCTTTCGACGCGCATCGCGACGTTGGTGCCGACGAAAAGGTCGAGGATGCGATACACGCTGTTCGCCGCGACGCGCCGGTCGAGGCGCTTCGACACGGCCTCGGTCACGTCGTACGCACTCGCGGGCTTCTCGAAATCGGCGAGCGCCTCGAACACCGTGGCACGCAGGTCGGTCCATTGCTCGCCGCCGCGCTCGACCGCGCCGCGCGCCGCGAGCGTGAGTGCGGGGCCGGGGGCGTCGTGGTGTGCATGTGCAGCCATGCTAGGGAATATGGGCGCGCGCGCCGTGCGCGGCAAGCGAGGGGCAGCATGGACAGGATCTTCACGGGCGTCGCCAACCGCGTCGCGGCGTTCGTCGGGCAGCCGCTGGCCTTCGTGCTGGCGCTGGGCGCGATCATCGTCTGGGCCGGCACGGGGCCGCTGTTCGGCTATTCGGACACGTGGCAGCTCGTCGTGAACACCTCGACGACGATCGTCACCTTCCTGATCGTCTTCCTGATCCAGAATTCGCAGAACCGCGATGCTGCCGCGCTCCACGCCAAGCTCGACGAGCTCATCCGCGCCACCGCGCTGGCGCGCGACGAATTCATCGGCATCGAGCATCTGACCGAGCATGAGCTGCGCGCCATCCGGGACGCGCTCGAGGCCGAGAGCAAGGCGGCGGGCGTCCGCCACAGCCGCACGCGCCATGGCAGCGTGACGCGCCTGCTCGACCGGCGCTAGGCGCGCAACCAGCGCAGGTTGAGCAGATGCGCGACGCCGAGCAGCGCCGCACCCGCCATCGACATCGCAATCTCGCCGGGACCGTGGGGCAGCAGCAGCGACCCGGCCATCATCGCGAGGCCCACGCCGCCCATAAGCATCGGCCAGCCGCGGC
The DNA here is from genome assembly GCF_007097155.1 of Glacieibacterium frigidum. GTDB lineage: Bacteria > Pseudomonadota > Alphaproteobacteria > Sphingomonadales > Sphingomonadaceae > Glacieibacterium > Glacieibacterium frigidum. Next base: position 1,558,570 of record NZ_VJWA01000001.1, on the reverse strand, counting down.
GATGCGCGCGCATGCCCTTGAGCAGCGCGACCGCGGCGAGCGGCAGCGCAATCATCAGCCCGATGGCATGAACCTGGTGGCTCCAGAAACCGCCCGCGGCCGTCAGGCCGGTCAGCAGCAGGCTGCCGCCGAGGCAGTGCACCAGGCACAGCCCCGACAAGCCCATCGCCGAGCGGTCGAGCCAGCTGTTCGTGCGTTCGGACATGGCCGGCGTGATACGTTGTTACATGACGCGGTGCAAGCCCCGTAACGGCTAGGCAAATGGCCGCACGCATCGCTAGGGTGCCGGCAAACAATCAAGGGGATGATGCCGATGAAGTTCTTCGCTGCAGCCGCGCTTGCGCTCGCTGCCACGCCCGCGCTGGCCCAGCCCGCACCCGCCGCTCCGGTCGATTATACCGCCGACGCGAGCTGGCTGTGCCGCCCGGGCCGCGCCGATGCGTGCGGTGCGCCGTACCGCGTCACCAGCGTCGCGGCGAACGGCAAGCTGACCGAGGCCGCCCTGCCCTCGACCCCGGCCAACGCCAAGATCGACTGTTTCTACGTCTACCCGACCGTCTCGACCGATCCCGGCGGCAACAGCGACATGACCGCCGATCCGGCCGAGCTGTCGGTCGCCAAGATCCAGTTCGCGCCGTTCCGCGAGGTCTGCCGCACCTACGCGCCGCTGTACCGCCAGGTGACGCTCGCGGCGTTGCGCGCGGTGCTGCTGGGCCAGGCGATGACCGCCGACCGCGTGCTCGCCTACAAGGACGTGTCGGCCGCCTGGGCCGATTACCTGAAGCGCGACAACGGCGGGCGCGGCGTCGTGCTGATCGGCCACAGCCAGGGCTCGGGCGTCCTCAGGGCGCTGCTGGCGCAGGAGATCGAGGGCAAGCCCGTCGCCGCCCGCGTGATCGCGACCTACCTGATCGGCACGAACGTCCTCGTGCCCGCGGGCAAGGATATCGGCGGCGACCTGAAGTCGACGCCGCTGTGCCGCAGCAAGACCCAGACCGGGTGCGTCGTCACCTATGTCTCGTTCCGCGACGAGACCGTGCCGCCCGCCGACACGCGCTTCGGACGCAGCGCCGATGCCGCGAGCGCGGTCGCCTGCACCAACCCTGCGGCACTCGGCGGCGGACGCGCGACGCTCAAGCCCTTGCTGCCGGCACGCTCGACGATCGTCGCCGACGCCGCGGCCCAGCCCGTCTGGGCGAAGGGCACGACGATCACCTCGGACTTCGTCGCCCTGCCCGGCCTGTTGTCCGCCGAGTGCCGCAGCACCGGCGGCGCGTCCTACCTCGCGATCCGCACCGACGGCGACCCCGCCGACCCGCGCGTCGACACGATCGCCGGCGATGTCGTCGTGGCGGGCCAGGTCCAGGCGGCGTGGGGGCTCCACCTGATCGACGTCAACGCCGCGACCGGCGATCTCGTCGACCTCGTCCGCAGCCAGGGGGCGGCGTGGGCGAAACGCTGAAGCTGACGGGCGGCTGCCACTGCGGTGCGGTGCGCTTTTCGGTCGCGGTGCCGCGCGACGTCGAGCTGCTCGACTGCAATTGCTCGATCTGCGCCAAGACGGGGTTCCTGCACCTGATCGTCGGCAGCGCCGATTTTGAGCTGAAGTCGGGCACAGCCGCGCTGACCGACTATCGCTTCGGCACCGGCGCGGCGCGGCATCTGTTCTGCGCGACGTGCGGGATCAAGAGCTTCTACGTCCCGCGCTCGCACCCCGACGGCTATAGCGTCAACTGGCGCGCGCTCGATGCGACCGACGGGGTCACCGCTACGGTGCGCGCCTTCGACGGCCGTGACTGGGAAGCCGCACGCAGCCGCCTCGACTGATCGACTGCGTCGATTGGTCTGACCGCCACTCTGCGTTTGCGTGGAAGGGTGCGGCCACCTACTTGAGCACGCGAGCCAAGGAGCGTGCATGTCGACCTACGACTATGATCTTTTCGTCATCGGTGCCGGTTCGGGCGGTGTCCGCGCCTCACGCATCGCCGCCGGCCACGGTGCCCGCGTCGCCGTCGCCGAGGAGCACCGCGTCGGCGGCACCTGCGTGATCCGCGGCTGCGTGCCCAAAAAGCTGCTCGTCTATGGCGCGCACTTCGCCGAGGACCTGGTCGACGCCCGCCGTTTCGGCTGGACGCTGGGCTCGAAGGGCTTCGACTGGCCGACGCTGCGCGACAACGTGCTGGCCGAGGTCGACCGGCTCAACGCCATCTACCAGACCAACCTCGACGCGCAGAAGGTCACGACCTATCACGGCCGCGCGGTGATCACCGGCGCGCACTCGGTCGAGGTCGACGGCAAGGAAATCACCTTCGACAAGCTGCTGATCGCCACCGGCGCGCGCCCGGCGCTGCCGACGATCGAAGGGGTCGAGCACGGCATCACCTCGAACGAGGTCTTCCACCTCGACAAGCTGCCGAAGAAGGTCGTGATCGCCGGCGGTGGCTATATCGCCAACGAGTTCGCGGGCATTTTCCACGAGCTCGGCGTCCACGTCACCCTGGTCAACCGCGGCGACACCATCCTGCGCGGCTGGGAGCCTGCGCTGCGCGACCGCCTGCTGACGATCAGCATGACCAAGGGCATCAACTTCCGCTTCAACTGCAACTTCCAGCGCATTGAAAAGACGGCCGACGGTCTGCTGATCCATACCGATTGCGACGAGGAGCCGATCGAGACCGACCTGCTGCTGTTCGCCGTCGGCCGCCGTCCGAACATCGAGGGGCTGGGCCTCGAGACCGCGGGCGTCGCGCTCGACGACCGCGGTGCGATTGCGGTCGACGCCAACAGCCGCACCAACGTCGAGAACATCTTCGCCGTCGGCGACGTGACCGACCGCATCCAGCTGACCCCGATCGCCATCCGCGAGGGCCATGCCTTCGCCGACTCGCAGTTCGGCAACAAGCCGTGGACCGTCGACTACGACTGCGTGCCGAGCGCCGTCTTCGCCAACCCGCCGCTCGGCAGCGTCGGCATGACCGAGGCACATGCGCGCAACACGCTCGGCACGGTCAAGGTCTACACATCCGACTTCCGCCCGATGCGCAACGTGCTCGCGAACCGCAACGAGCGCGCGCTGTACAAGCTGGTCGTCGACAGCGCGTCCGACCGCGTCGTCGGCGCCCACATGATCGGCCCCGACGCGCCGGAGGTTCTCCAGGCCGTGGCGATCGCGATCAAGGCGAAGCTGACCAAGGCGCAGTTCGACGACACCGTGGCGCTGCATCCGACGATGAGCGAGGAATTGGTCCTCATGAGGTAGCTGCGCGGCGCGGCGCGATCCGGCTACCGATTGGCATTGCGATCCATCCACGCGATACATCTTCGATCTGTTTGATTGTCTGAGAGATCTGTCGATGCTGCGAAGTCTTGTATCGTGTGGACTGTTCTTCCTCGGGGGCGCTTCGGGCGCGTTGGCGGCAGGGCCTGACCGCTTCGAAGCTGTTACCGCCGCACCTCAGAGCCATAAGATACTGTTGGAAAACGATCGGGTCCGCGTCCTGCGGGTCAGCATCTCGCCTGGCTCGACTGAGCCGATCCACGACCATCGGTGGCCGAGTGTAATGTATTTCGAGCAGCCGCAGCCGATCACCTATATTTCCTACAAGCTCGTCGACGGGAAGCCGGTCGAGACCTCGCGGGTCGATGTCCCGGCAATCCCCACATCCGTCGCGGAATCGGCGGAGCCCGAAGAATTGCACGCAGTGCAGAACAGAGGGAGGGGGCCATTCCTGGCGCTGAGGGTCGAGTTCAAGGACGGCGGGGCGAGCAAGTGATCGGCTAGGTCTTGCCGCATTCGGTACCACAATGCTCGTGAGCGTAGGTGAAGCGATACCCGCGTTCTGCCGAGCTTGACAAATATAACCATATCGGTTATACAGCTTGGTCGGCGAACTCGTTGCTGCCGGATGGCTCGTCAAACTCGGCGCGGCGTGGAGAAAGCAGCGCGTGGCCATCAAATTCGCTTACTTGTTCATCTTCGCGTCCAGCCGCGAGCGTGCAAACACCATGCATGGGCTTCGCTTCAGTGTGAACTTAGGCCGCCATGCTTGCATCGCGGCGCGTTCGGACGCACATCGCTGGGCGTTATGACCAACGCCCGCAACTGGACCCCCGAGACGTGGCGCGGCCACACCGCGCAGCAGCTGCCCGCCTATGCCGATCAGGCGGCGCTGGCGGCGGTCGAGAGCGAGCTCAAGTCCTACCCTCCCCTCGTCTTCGCGGGCGAGGCGCGCGACCTCACCGCTGCTCTTGCGGACGTGTCGGCGGGCAAGGCTTTCCTGCTCCAGGGCGGCGACTGTGCCGAGAGCTTCGCCGAGTTCCACCCCAACAACATCCGCGATACCTTCCGCGTTCTGCTGCAGATGGCGGTCGTGCTGACCTATGCGTCGAAGCTGCCGGTGGTGAAGGTCGGCCGCATGGCGGGGCAGTTCGCCAAGCCGCGGTCGGGCGATACCGAGACGATCGGCGACGTGACGCTGCCCAGCTACCGCGGCGACAACGTCAACGACATCGCCTTCACCGCCGCGGCGCGCGAACCCGATCCGTCGAAGATGCTGCGCGGGTATATGCAGTCGGCGGCGACGCTCAACCTGCTGCGCGCCTTCGCCAGCGGCGGTTATGCCAATCTGCACCAGGTCCATAAGTGGAACCTCGACTTCACCGGCCGCTCGCTGTGGTCGGCGCAGTATCAGGAAGTCGCCGACCGGATCGGCGAGGCGCTCGACTTCATGGCGGCGTGCGGCATCTCGCCCGAGACGGTGCCCCAGCTGAAGGGTACGAGCTTCTACACCAGCCACGAGGCGCTGCTGCTCGGCTACGAACAGGCGATGACGCGGCAGGACAGCCTGACCGGCGACTGGTTCGACACCAGCGCGCACATGCTGTGGATCGGCGACCGGACGCGCTTTGCAGGTTCGGCTCACGTCGAGTTCCTGCGCGGCGTCGGCAATCCGCTGGGCCTGAAGTGCGGCCCGTCGATCGAAAGCGACGACCTGCTCCGCCTGATCGACACGCTCAACCCGGGCAACGTGCCGGGCCGCCTGACGCTGATCACGCGCTTCGGCGCTGACAAGGTCGAGGCTCATTTGCCCCGCCTGATCCGCGCTGTCCGGCGCGAGGGCCGCAACGTGATCTGGTCGTGCGACCCGATGCACGGCAACACCGTCAAGGCCGCCAACGGCTACAAGACGCGGCCCTTCGACCGCATCCTCGCCGAGGTCCGCCAGGTCTTCGCCGTGCACCGTGCGGAGGGCAGCTTCGCGGGCGGCATCCATGCCGAGATGACCGGGCAGAACGTCACCGAATGCACCGGCGGCGCGATCGCGGTGACCGACGAGACGCTGGGCGACCGCTATCACACGCACTGCGACCCGCGCCTCAACGCGTCGCAGTCGCTCGAGCTGGCATTCCTGCTCGCGGAGGCGTTGAAGGACGCGCGTGTGCTGGATACTGCTGCGGCGGCTTGACGGGCGGGGCGGCTGCCCCTATCCACGCGCCTCCGCTCACGGCCCCTTCGTCTAGCGGTTAGGACGCGGCCCTCTCACGGCTGAAGCACGAGTTCGATTCTCGTAGGGGTCACCAAGCGGATGACGACACGCTCAAGCGTCGAGACCGCCCGCACCGTGCTGCGCTGGGTGCTCGCGGCGGCGTTTCTCGTCGCCGGCGTGCTGCACGTGCGGTCGCCCGCCCCCTTCCTCGCCATCACCCCCGCCTGGGTGCCGATGCCGGGCATTGTCATCCTGCTGACCGGCATCGCCGAGATCGCGGGCGCCATCGGCCTCTTCGTGCCGCGCCTGCGCAAGGCGGCGGGCATTGGCCTCGCGCTCTATGCGGTGTGCGTCTACCCGGCGAACGTCAATCACGCGCTGAACAGCATCGCGGTCGGCGGCAGTGCGCTCGGTTGGGGCTACCACGGCCCCCGGCTGGCGTTTCAGCCGGTCATCGTCTGGTGGGCGCTGTTTGCAGGGAGCGTCATCGACTGGCCATTTCGGGCACGCGCAGCCGGTAGCCGACCCCCAGCTCGTTGACGAGCAGCACCGGGCGGCTGGCATCGGCCTCCAGCTTCAGCCGCAGGTTGCGCATCACGACCCGCAGATACTCGATATTGTCGCGGTAGCCCGGCCCCCAGACGTTGGTCAGCAACGCCGCATGGGTGACGATCCGCCCTGGGTGCTTGGCGAGTTCGGCGACCACGCCATACTCGCGCGGGGTCAGGTGCACCTCCGCCCCGCCCCGCCGGATCTCTCGGGCATGGAGGTCGATGCTGACGTCGCCCGCGACGATCGGCAGGGCGATGCCCTCGCGCGCCTCACCCTGGCGCAGGGCACTGCGAACGCGGGCGAGCAGCTCCTCGGTGTCGAACGGCTTGGTCACATAGTCGTTCGCTCCCAGGTCGAGCGCCGCGACCTTCTGCTCGGTCTCGCCGCGCGCCGAGATGACGAGCACCGGGGCCTGCGTCTTCGCGCGGATCAGCGGCAGCAGCTCCAGCCCGTCGCGGTCGGGCAGGCCGAGATCGAGCAGCACCGCCTCGGGCTTGTCGATGTCGAGCGACGCCAGCGCCGCGCGCGCCGTCGCCGCCTCGACGACGCCGTAGCCGGCCCGCACCAGCGTCGCGCGCAGCAGCACGCGGATCTGCGTCTCGTCGTCGACGACCAGGATCGTCCGCGGCTTCATGCACCCTCCTCGGTCGCGCGCATCAGCAGGGCGGCCGGAAAGCGCAAGCTGAACACCGCGCCGCGCGGCTCGCCGCGGTTGGCGGCCCCCACCGCGATGCCCATCGCCTCGGCGAAGCCCTTGACGATCGCGAGCCCCAGCCCCGTGCCGCCCGCCGAACGGTCCGACCCCTCCAGCCGGGTGAACGTCTCGAAGACCTGCGCCTCGCGCCCCGGCGGCAGGCCCGGCCCGGCGTCGATGATCTCCAGCGTCAGCGCGTCGGGCGTCCGCCGCCCGCGGATGGCGATCGTCGCGCCGGGGTCCGAATACTTGCCGGCATTGTCGAGCAGGTTGATCAGGATATGGTGGAACAGCTGCGGGTCGACGCGCACCAGCGGCAGGTCGGGCGGCACGTCGAGGTCGATGGCATGTCCCTCCAGCGAGCGCCGCAGGTCGTGCACCGCGCCGGCCACCGCGTCGGTCAGGTCGACCGGCTCGACCGACAGGCGGAGCGCCCCCGCCTCGACCCGCGCCATGTCGAGCAGATTGGCGACGAAGCGCGCCAGCCGCTGCGTCTCGGTATCGAGCGTGTCGATCGCGGTGGTATCCGCCTGCCCCGCCAGCTGGCGGCGCAGTTCGGCGGTCGCGGCGATGACGGCGGTCAGCGGGGTGCGCAGGTCGTGGCTGACCGACGACAGCAGCGCGGCGCGCAGCCGGTCGCGGTCCTTCAGACGCGACACCTCGGCCATCTCGTCGGTCAGGCGCAGCCGCTCGACCGCGAGAGCCGACTGGTCCAGCAGGCCGAGCAGCAGCGGCAGCTGGTCGGCGCGGACGGGATCGCGCCCGTCGTCGCGCGCCAGTCCCAGCACCGCCACGACGCCGCTCGACGTCTTGAGCGGATGGAACAGCCAGTCGGCGGCGGGCAGCGTCGCCGAGCCGCGCCCCGCCGGCAGCCCGCGGTCGAGCACCCATTGCGCCGCCGCACGCTCGACCGCGCCCAGCCGGTCCTCCGGCGGGTTGGCGGCGATCAGGGTCAGGCCGCCCTCCCCCGTCCACAGCGTGACCTTCGCGTCGAACAGCCGCGCCATCTCGGCAGCGATCGCCTGCGCCAGCTCGGCGAGGTCGGTGCCACCGGTCAGCGCCCGCGAGAAGCCCGCCAGCGCCGCGTTCTGCCGCGCGCTCGATGCCGCAAGATCGGCCTGCGCCCGCACCCGCCCCGCGAGCTGGCTGGCCGCCACCGCGACGCCGAGCAGGACGACCGCGGTCAGCAGGTTCGACGGATCGGAAACCGTGAAGGTATAGAGCGGCGGCAGGAAGAAGAAGTTGAACGCGAGGCTCGCCGCGACCCCCGCCGCCAGCCCCGGGCGCAGGCCGTACAGCGTCGCCGCCGCCATGACCGGCAGCAGGAAGATCAGGTCGATCGCCCCCAGCCCGATCAGCGGCACGAGCAGCGCCGACAGCAGGACCGTCGCCGCGACGAGGCCCAGCGCCTTGGCATAGGCGAGCGGCGGCGGGCCGGGCATCGGGGCGCTCGCTCCCGGCGTCGCCGCGCCGCCGGCGTCGGGCAAAACATGCACCGCCATGCCCGGCGTCTCGCGCACCAGCCGGTCGACGACCGAGCCGTGGCGCAGCTTGAACCACCGCGACCGCGTCGACTTGGCGACGACCAGCTGCGTGATCCGCGCCTCGGTCGCATAGGCGACGAGGCCGTCGACGACGTTCGCCGCCGGGATGCTGGCGGTGACGCCGCCGAGCTGCGCCGCGAGCGCGAGCGTCTCCGACAGGCGCTGGCGCTCGGCCTCGCCCAGCGCGCGGCTGCGCGGCGTCTCGATGTGCAGCGCGGTCCAGGTGCCATGCAGCGCGTCCGCCAGCCGCTTGCCGGCGCGTACCAGCTCGGCCGCCCCCGGCGCCTCGCTGACCGCGACCAGGATGCGCTCGCCGGCGGCGAAATTGCCCGCCAGCGCGTGGGCGCGGACATGGTCGAGCATCTGTGCGTCGACGACATGCGCGGCGCGGCGCAGGGCGAGCTCGCGCAGCGCCTGGAGGTTGGACTTGGAAAAGAAGTGCCCGAGTGCCCGGCTTGCCTCGTCGGGGACATAGACCTTGCCCGCCTTCAGCCGCTCGATCAGCTCGTCGGGCGGCAGGTCGACGACCTCGATCTCGGCGGTCTCGAGAACGCTGTCGGGCACCGTCTCGCGGACGCGGACATGGGTGAAGCTGGCGACGACGTCGTTCAGGCTCTCGATGTGCTGGATGTTGATCGTCGAGAAGACGTCGATGCCCGCCGCGATCAGCTCTTCGACGTCCTGGTAGCGCTTCGGATGCCGGCTGCCCGGCGCGTTGCTGTGCGCGAGCTCGTCGACGAGGACGAGGCTGGGCGCGCGCGCCAGCACCGCGTCGAGGTCCATCTCGGTCAGCGTGCGGCCTTGGTACGCCACCTCGGCACGCGGCACGATCTCGAACGGCCGCACCAGCGCCTCGGTCTCGGCCCGCCCGTGCGTCTCGACGACGCCGATCACCACGTCCTCGCCCGCTTTCAGCCGCGCCGCGCCGTCCTCGAGCATCTCATAGGTCTTGCCGACCCCGGGCGCCGCGCCGAGGAACACCTTCAACTGCCCCCGCCCCTCGGCCCGCGCGGCGGCCAGGAACGCTTCGGGGGCGGGACGGTCGGCGATCACGGGCGCGAGAGTGGCGTCATCCGGTCGAGTTGTCGATTGAGCGCCAGCACGTTGACGTGCGGGTCGCCCAGCATCCCCAGTGCGGGCTGCTCGATCTGCTTCTCGACCAGCGTGCGGACGCTCGCCTCGCTCAGCCCCCGCTCGCGGGCGATGCGGGGCACCTGCACCAGCGCTGCGGCGCGCGACAGGTCGGGGTCGAGGCCCGAGGCGCTGGCGGTGACGAGGTCGGCGGGGATGGCGCCGGTTACGCCCGCCTTGCGCTGTGCGGCGATGTCGGTGCCGATCCGCTCGGCGAGCGCCTTCGAGGTCGGGCCGAGGTTCGAGCCCGACGACGAATTGGCGTCATAGCCCTTGCCCGCCGCCGAGGGGCGGGTGTTGAAATAGCGCGGGCTCGTGAAGGCCTGGCCGACGAGTTCGGAGCCCACCACCTTGCCGTCGTCGACGATCAGGCTGCCATTCGCCTGGTGCGGGAACGCCGCCTGGCCAATGCCAAGGATGGCGAGCGGGTATCCAACGCCGAGCAGCAGGGTGAACAGCGCCGTCAGGACGATCGCCGGGCGAAGTGCGGAGAGAAAATCGAACATTGGCAGCTCCTAGGCCAGGCCGAGGCCGGACACGGCGAGGTCGATCAGCTTGATCCCGATGAAGGGCGAGATCAGCCCGCCGACGCCGTAGATCGCGAGGTTGCGCGCCAGCAGGGCACCCGCGCCGACCGGGCGATACTTCACGCCCTTGAGCGCAAGCGGCACGAGCAGCGGGATGATCAGCGCGTTGAAGATGATCGCCGACAGGATCGCGCTCTCGGGCGTTGCGAGCCCCATGACGTTGAGCACGGCCAGCCCTGGGTAGAGCACCACGAACATCGCCGGCAGGATGGCGAAATACTTGGCGACATCGTTCGAGATCGAGAAGGTGGTCAGCGCCCCGCGCGTCATCAGCAGCTGCTTGCCCAGGCCGACGATCTCGATGAGCTTGGTGGGGTCGCTGTCGAGGTCGACCATGTTGCCGGCCTCGCGCGCCGCCTGCGTGCCGGTGTTCATCGCGACGCCGACATCGGCCTGCGCGAGTGCCGGCGCGTCGTTGGTGCCGTCGCCGCACATCGCGACCAGCCGCCCGCCGACCTGTTCCTTGCGGATGAAGGCCAGCTTGTCCTCGGGCGTCGCCTGCGCGAGGAAGTCGTCCACCCCGGCCTCGGCGGCAATCGACGCCGCCGTCAGGGGGTTGTCGCCGGTGATCATCACGGTGCGGATGCCCATGCGGCGCAGCTCGACGAAGCGCTCCCTGATGCCGCCCTTGATGATGTCCTTGAGGTAGATCGCACCCAGGATCCGGCCGTCGCGGACCACGGCGAGCGGCGTGCCGCCAGCGCGTGCGATCTCGTCGGTGACGCGCCTCAGCTCGGCGGCCGCGGGGCTGTCGGGGACGATCTTGAGGATCGAGTCCACCGCGCCCTTCTGCACGAAGGTGTCGTCGGTGCGGACGCCCGACAGGCGCGTCTGGGCGCTGAACGCGATGATCTCGGCCCCGGCCGGGAGGGCGACGTCGACGCCGTATTTCTCGCGCGCCAGCACGACGCTCGATCGGCCTTCGGGGGTCTCGTCCGCCAGGCTGGCGAGCATCACGGCTTCGGCAAGCTCGCGCTCCGACGCGCGGCCGACGGCGCGGAACTCGCTGGCCTGGCGGTCGCCGAGCGTGATCGTGCCGGTCTTGTCGAGCAGCAGCACGTCGATGTCGCCCGCCGCCTCGACCGCGCGGCCCGACTTCGCGAGCACGTTGAAGCGCACCAGCCGGTCCATTCCTGCGATGCCGATCGCCGACAGCAGCGCCGCGATGGTGGTCGGGATCAGCGTGATCAGCAACGCCGCAAGGATCACGACGGGCACCGCGCCGGCCGCATAGTTCGCAAACATCGGGATGGTGCCGACCGCGATCAGGAAGACGATCGTCAGCCCGACGAGCAGGATGGTCAGCGCGATCTCGTTGGGCGTTTTCTGCCGCTCGGCGCCTTCGACCAGCGCGATCATGCGGTCGAGAAAGCCCTGCCCCGGCCCTGCCGTGACGCGGACCTTGAGATAGTCCGACACGACGCGCGTGCCCGCGGTCACCGCCGAGCGGTCGCCGCCGCCCTCGCGGATGACGGGGGCGCTCTCGCCGGTGATCGCGGCCTCGTTGACGCTGGCGACGCCCTCGACGACCTCGCCGTCGGCGGGGATCAGTTCGCCGACCGAGACGAGCACGATGTCACCGACCTTCAGCGCCGAGGCGGGGACGCTTTCGGTGCCGCTGCCGACGATGCGGTTGCCGGTCAGCTCGCCCTTGGTGGCGCGCAAGCTGGCGGCCTGCGCCTTGCCGCGCCCTTCCGCCAGCGCCTCGGCGAAGTTGCCGAACAGCACGGTCAGCCACAGCCAGAACACCAGCTGCGCCTTGAAGGCGATGCCGCCGCCGGGCGAACCGACGATCAGCAGCACGGTAAGCAGCAGCGCGACGACCGCGGTCACGAACATCACCGGGTTGCGGATCAGCTGGCGTGGGTCGAGCTTGGCGAAGGCACCGGCGATGGCGGGGCCGATCAGGGTGCCCGAGAACATCGACGGCGAGGCAGTGCGGGACATGCGTGTCGCTCCTAGAACAGATCGCCGCGGAGCATCGCGACCTGGTCGGCGATGGGTCCGAGCGCGAGCGCGGGGAGGAAGGTGAGGCCGCCGAGGATCAGGATCACCGCGCACAGCAGCCCGACCCACAGGGGCCCGGTGGTCGGGAACGACCCCGTCGACGCCGGCACGACGCGCTTCGCCGCCAGGCTGCCGGCGATCGCCAGCATCGGGATGATGACGAAGAAGCGCCCCAGCCACATCGCGACCCCCAGCAGCCCGTTGTAGAACGCGGTATTCGCGGTCAGCCCGGCGAAGGCCGAGCCGTTGTTCGCGACGGCGCTCGTGAAGGCGTAGAGGATCTCGGAGAAACCGTGCGGACCCATATTGGCGCGGCCCGCCAGCCCCGCCTCGCTGACCGCCGCGAGCCCCGTCATGCCGAGGATGATCAGCGGCAGCACGGCGATCGCCAGCACCGCGAGCTTGACCTCGCGCCCCTCGATCTTCTTGCCGACATATTCGGGCGTCCGCCCGACCATCAGCCCGGCGACGAAGACGCCGAGGATGCAGTACAGCAGGATGCCGTACAGCCCGGCGCCCACGCCGCCGACGATGACCTCGCCCAGCTGCATGTTGAACAGCGGCACCATGCCGCCGATGGGGGTGAAGCTGTCGTGCATTGCATTGACCGCGCCGCACGACGCCGCAGTGGTGATGGTGGCGAACAGGGCGCTGGCGGCGACGCCGAAGCGCACCTCCTTCCCCTCCATGTTGCCCCCGGCGATGCCCAGCGCGTGATGGATCGGGTTGCCCGCGGCCTCGGCTGAATAGGTGACGCCCGCGCCGATGGTGAACAGCAGGAGCATTGCTGCGAGGATCGCCCAGCCCTGCTTCGTGTTGCCCACCGCCTTGCCGAAGGTCCACGTCAGCCCCGCGCCGATCGCGAAGATCGACAGCATCTGGAGCAGGTTGGTCAGCGCGCCCGGGTTCTCGAACGGGTGCGCCGAGTTGGCGTTGAAATAGCCGCCGCCATTGGTGCCGAGCATCTTGATCGCTTCCTGCGAAGCGACCGGGCCGAGCCCGATGGTCTGCCTGGCCCCCTCCAGCGTCGTCGCGTCGACCGCGCCGCTCAGCGTCTGCGGCACCCCGCCTGCGAGCAGCACGACAGCATAGACGAGGCACGCCGGCAGCAGCAGGTAGAGCGTCACCCGCGTCATGTCGGCCCAGAAATTGCCGACGCCGCTCGCCTCCCTGCGCGCAAAGCCGCGGATGAAGGCGAAGGCCAGCGCGATACCCGTCGCGGCTGAGAAGAAATTGTGGATGGTCAGCCCGACCATCTGGCTGAACTGGCTCATCACCGCCTCGCCGCCGTACGACTGCCAGTTCGTATTGGTCGTGAAGCTGACCGCGGTGTTGAACGCCAAATGTCCGGACAACCCGGGCAGGCCCTGGCTATTCCACGGCAGCACGCCCTGCAGGCGCAGGATGGTGTAGGTCAGCAGCAGGCCGATGAGGTTGAACACCAGCATGTCGACGCCGTAGCGCCGCCAGCCGCGGTCCTGTGCCGGGTCGACGCCTGCAGCGGCGTAGAAGCCGCGCTCGACCGGGCCGAGTACGGCATGCAGCGGCGTCCGCCGCCCCTCGAGGATCGCGAACAGCCACACGCCCATCGGCTTGGCGACGAGCACCACCAGCGCGACGAACCCCAGGATGAGCAGCCAGCCCTGAACCGTCATTGCACGAACCCGATCAGAAACGTTCGGGGCGGACGAGGACCGCCACGAGATAGACGAGGAGAGCGAGCGCGGTGACGCCGCCGAGCCAGAGATCGATGGTCATCAGGCGCGCCCGCACAGCGCCAAATAGGCGAAGCTGAGCAGCGCCAGCCCGGCAACGATACCGAGCCACAACAGGTCTTCCACAGGGCATCCTCCGCCGATCGACAGGCGAAGGGGTAGACGCAGGCGACCACGCCGAACCACATCGATCCGGGGGCTGCGACGTAAGTTTCGCGTAAAAAGCTAGGCAGGACCCAGCGTGATCTCGACGATTTCGGGCGGCACACCGATGCGCAGCGGCAGGACCGACGTGCCGATGCCCGAGGACACGATCAGCTGCTGGCCGCGCTCGACGAACAGGCCGCGGCGATGCGTTTCCAGATAGGGATCGAGATAGGGGTGGGTGCGCAGCAGCGGCACCTCGATCTGGCCGCCGTGCGTGTGACCCGCGATGACGAGGTCGACGCTTGGCGGCACCCACTTGAAGAAGTCGGGTTCGTGCGCGAGCAACACGATCGGGCGCCCGGCAGGCGCGTCCGCGACGGTCGCGCGCGTCCGTCGATATGGCTCGCCCGGGCCGGTGACATCGTCCATCCCGGCCAGCGTGATCGGCCCCACCGCGACCCAGCGGTTCTGCAGCAGCGTGATCGGCGTCCGCGCGAAGACGAATGGTGTCCAGCGCGGTCCGTCGTGATTGCCGCGCACCGCGTACACGCCGTAGCGCGCGCGGAGCCGCGCGAGCGGCGCCACCGCGGCATCGTAGCGGTCGGCGTGCACATCCCAGATCTTGCCGCCTTGATAGTCGCCCGTCAGCACGACGATGTCGGGGCGCAGCGCGTTGACCTGCGCGACGATGCGTTCAAGCCGGGTGGCCGGCATGTCGGGCCAGGCGACGTGGATGTCGCTCATCTGCACGATCCGCAGCGGCGGCGCGTCCGCGGGCCAGTCGGCGAGCGCGACGCGGTAGCGCACGACCCTGGGCTCGCTGACAGCCTGCGCATAGCCGATGACGACCACGGCCAAGGCGAGACCGGCGAGCAACAGCGCGAGAATGCCGAGGCGGCCCCTCATGCCGTCGGCGAGAATCTAAACACTGGCGTTGCTCAGGTTGGGACGTATCGCCGGCGTACCGCTACCCCGACAGCGCCAAAGCCGACCACCAGCATCGCCCAGGTCATGGGCTCGGGTACGCCGGCAAAGATGATGCCTCCGGTCAGCATCGAGAAGCGCGCCGTGGTCGGCAGGCCGAGCAGCCCGCCGGTCCCCTCGACCAGATTATCGAACGATACCAGCACGCCGAGATTCTCGCCGAAGCGGGCGGTCAGCGCCGGCACCGTGAAGTCGAGCGTGTCGGGCGCGACGAAGCCCGAGTCGTAGATAATCTGCGACCGGTCGTAGCTGTAAATGTGAAGCCGCGTGACGCCGCGCGTTGCACCCGGCGACGGCGTGAAGCCATAGGCTAGGCTGAAGGTGATGGCGTTGCGCGGGTCGAAGGCGTTGTAGCCGTCGAGACCGATAACGCGCGGCGGAGCGGCAGCGTAGGCGACCGGCGCGTAGCTCATCGTCTCGCGCGCCGAGGTGCCCAGAAAGCCGTTGAGCACGAAGAACTCGTATTCGCCCGTCACGAAGGTGCATGGTCCGCAAGTGGCGATCAGCCCGGGTGGGTTACGAAAGTCGGTTTCGGGCGTCAGGAAGCGCCCACCGTTGGGCATCGACAACAGGCCCGAGTCGAAATTAGCCTGATCGTCGAGCGTCGCGCGCGCTGTCGCACTTTGCCCAAGCGCGACCAGCCCGCCGAAACCATCGTTGAAGGCGAAACGGCTTTCGATCGAGACGGCGGTCAGCCCGGCTGCTGCGGGCGACGCGATCGTCGCCATGACCGCGACCGCCAACCAGATCAGCTTACCCATCGCCTACCCCCCAGCTACGCGACAAGTATCGCCCGGAGGAATCGGACCGTCAACGTGCTAGGCCGCCTGCTTGAGTGCCGCCCGACCGTAGAAGGTCTCGCCCTTCGCCGCCATGTCCCGGAGCAGCTGCGGCGGCGCGAAGCGGTCGCCGTGGCGCTGTGCGAGCCCGTCGAGGATCGCGACGACATTGGCGAGGCCGATCGTGTCCATGTGGCTGAACGGCCCGCCGGTGAAGGGTGCGAAGCCCCAGCCGAAGATGGCACCCAAGTCGCCGTCCTGCGGTGTCTCGAGGACGCCTTCCTCGAAGCAGCGCGCGCATTCGACCATCTGGCGGTAGAGCAGCCGCTCGCGCACCGCCTCGGGGGTCGGCTGCGTCTCGGCGAGGCCGTCGCTGACCGTGCCGACGAGTTCCGGCCACAGATACTTCTTAGCCGGCGCGTCAGGATAGACGTAGAAGCCCTTGGCATTCTTGCGTCCCTGGCGGCCGAGCTCGTGCATCGTCTCGATCACCTTGGCGCCCGGCTGCTCGACATACTTGTCGCCGAGGTCGGCCTTGGTCTGCTGACCGACCTTGTACGACAGGTCGAGGCCGACCTCGTCGTTCACCGCGAGCGGACCGACCGGCATCCCCATGTGGCGGCCGACATTCTCGATCAGCGCGGGGTTTGTGCCCTCGCTGAGCAGCGCCAGACCCTCCTGCACGTACGTGCCGAAGCAGCGCGACGTGTAGAAACCGCGGCTGTCGTTGACGACGATCGGCGTCTTGCGGATCGCCGCGACATAATCGAGCGCCTTGGCGATCGCCGTGGGGCCGGTCTGCTTGCCGACGATGATCTCGACCAGCGGCATCTTCTCGACCGGCGAGAAGAAGTGGATGCCGATGAAGTTCTCGGGCTTTGACCAGGCCTCGGCGAGGCCGGTGATCGGCAGGGTCGAGGTGTTCGAGCCGAAGATCGTGTCCGCGCCGACGACGGCTTCGGTTGCCTTGGTGACGCCCGCCTTGATGTCGCGCGTCTCGAACACCGCCTCGATGATCAGGTCGCAGCCCGCGAGATCGGCATAGTCGGCGGTCGGATGGATACGGTCGAGGATCGCCTGCGCCTTGGCGGGGTCGGTGCGCTTCTTCGCCAGCCGGTCGGCGGTGTACTGCTTGCCCTTCTCGGCCGCCGCGAGGTCGCGGTCGAGCAGCACGACGGTCATGCCGGCCTGAGCCGAGACCATCGCGACGCCCGCACCCATCAGGCCGGCGCCGAGCATGCCGATCTTCTGCGCCGGCGCCGGGGCAACGCCCTGCGGCCGGCGCGCGCCCTTCTCGGCCGCCTGCTTCGAGACGAATAGCGAACGGATCATGTTGCCCGCCTGCGGATCGGCGATGAGCTTCGCCATATACTTGCTCTCGACGCGCAGCGCCGTGTCCATCGGCAGCTGCGAGCCCTCGTAAACCGACGACAGGATCGCGACGGGCGCGTTCATGTTGTGATTGGTCTGCTTGGCGGTCATCGCGGTGCCGGCCATGAAGGTCTGCGCGAAGCCCGGGTTGAACATCCCGACGCCGCCGGGGAACTTGAAGCTCTTCTCGTCCCACGGCTGGACGCCCTTGGTCGGGTTTGCCTTGACCCACGCCTTGGCCTTTTCGACGACCTGGTCGGCGGCCGCGAGTTCGTGGACGACGCCGAAGCCGAGCGCCTCCTGCGGGCTCATGTTCTTGCCCTGGAGCAGGTACATCAGCGCGGGCTGGACGCCCATCAGGCGCGGCAGGCGCTGCGTGCCGCCCGCACCGGGGAACAGGCCGACCATGACCTCGGGCAGGCCGAGCGTCACCTTCGGGTTGTCGACGCAGACGCGGTAGTGGCACGCCAGCGTGAACTCGAGGCCGCCGCCAAGCGCCAGCCCGTTGATCGCCGCTGCAACCGGCTTGCCGCACGTCTCGAGGTCGCGCAGCATCTTGTTGAGCGCGTAGACCGCGTCGAACAGCGCCGCCATCTTCGACTTGCCCTCAGGCAGCTTGGCGCCGCCGCCCATCAGCGCGCCCATGCCCTTCAGGTCGGCGCCCGCCATGAAGCCCGACGGCTTGCCGCTGGTCAGCACCGCGCCCTTGATCTCGGGCTCGGCCTTGATCCGCGCGATCGCGGCGGTCAGGTCGGCGGAGACCTGCGGCGTGATGACGTTCATCGACTGGCCGGGCACGTCGATGGTCAGCAGCAGGATGCCGTCGGCATCGAGTTCGGTACGGATCGCGGTGTCGGTCATGTCTTCGTTCCTTCGTCATGCTGGCGAACGCCAGCACCCACGGTGTTTCCTGCTCGAAGCGTCGTGTGCGCGCCGCCATGGGTGCTGGCGTTCGCCAGCATGACGGCGCGTAGACGCTACACCCGCTCGATGATCGTGCCCGTGCCCATACCCGCGCCGACGCACAGGTTGATCAGCGCGGTGCCCTTGCCCGTCCGCTCGAGCTCGTCGAGCACCGTGCCCAGGATCATGCCGCCGGTGGCCCCCAGCGGGTGGCCCATGGCGATCGCGCCGCCGTTGACGTTGACCTTGTCGTGGTCGAGCTTCATCGCCTGCATGTAGCGCAGCACGACGCTCGCAAACGCCTCGTTCAGCTCGAACAGATCGATGTCGTCGGTGGTCATGCCGGCGCGTGCCAGCAGCTTCTGCGCGACGAACTCGGGGCCGGTCAGCATGATCATCGGCTCGCTGCCGATCGACGCCATGGCGCGGATGCGGGCGCGGGGCTTGAGCCCGTACTTCTCGCCGATCTCGCGGCCGCCGATCAGCACGGCCGACGCGCCGTCGACGATGCCGCTCGAATTGCCGCCGGTGTGGACGTGCTCGATGCGCTCGACCTCGGGGTATTTCATCAGTGCGATCGCGTCGAAGCCGGGCATCTGCTCGCCGATCGCGGTGAACGCCGGGTTGAGGCTGCCCAGCGACTGCATGTCGGTGTTCGGACGCATATGCTCGTCATGGTCGAGGACGATCTCACCGATGACGTCGCGGACGCCGACCACCGAACCCTTGAAGCGGCCCTCGCTCCAGGCACGTGCGGCACGCTTCTGGCTCTCCATCGCGTACGCATCGACGTCGGCGCGGCTGAAGCCGTACTTGGTGGCAATCAGGTCGGCGCCGATGCCCTGCGGCGCGAAATAGGTCTTGTAGGCAACCGCCGGGTCCATCGCCCAGGCACCGCCGTCGGCGCCCATCGGGACGCGGCTCATGCTCTCGACGCCGCCGCCGATGGCGAAGATCGCCTCGCCGACCATCACCTTGGCGGCGGCCATGTTCACGGCCTCGAGGCCGCTCGCGCAGAAGCGGTTGATCTGCACGCCTGCCGTCGTCTCGGCATAGTCGGCGTTCAGCACCGCGACGCGCGCGATGTCGCTGCCCTGCTCGCCGACCGGCGCGACGCAGCCGAAGATGACGTCGTCGACGTCGGCGGTGTCGATCCCGGTGCGGTCGCGGATCGCCTCGAGCACCTGCGTGCCGAGCTGGATCGGCGTGATCTCGTGGAGCTTGCCGTCCTTCTTGCCCTTGCCGCGCGGCGTGCGGACGGCGTCGTAGATGAATGCATCGGCCATCGTCGGTCTCCGGATCAGAATGCGTGGACGGGCATCGCCATCATGGCGTCGCTACCCGCTTCGAGCTTGCGGCGCAGTGCGCCCGCGTCGGGGAAATAGCGCTCGGCGTAATAGCGCGCGGTGATCAGCTTCGCCTCGAGGAAGTCGCGGTCGCCGCTGCCGGCAGCGATCTGCTCCTGCGCGGCCTTCGCCATCAGCAGCCACATGTGACCGAGGCTGACGATGCCGAGAATATCCAAGTAAGCCGCAGCCCCTGCCCCCGCGTTGTTCGGATTGCTCAGGCCGTTCTGCATCAGCCACATCGTCGCTGCCTGCAGTTCGCCCAGCGCCTTCTCCAGCGGCTTGGCGATGAAGGCGAGGTCGTCGCCCGCGTCCGCCACCGTCTCGCCGGCCAGCGCCAGATAGGCGCGCAGGCCCCGGCCGCCGTTCATCGCCAGCTTGCGGCCGACGAGGTCCATCGCCTGGATGCCGTTGGTGCCTTCGTAGATCTGCGCGATGCGGGCGTCGCGGACGAACTGCTCCATGCCCCACTCGACGATATAGCCGTGGCCGCCGAAGACCTGCTGCGACTTGGTGGCGATCTCATAGCCCTTGTCGGTGCAATAGCCCTTGATGACCGGGGTCAGCAGCCCGATCAGGTCGTCGGCCATCTGCCGCTCCTCGGGCGTCGCCGCCTTGTGCGCGAGATCGACCTGCAGCGCCCCCCACAGGATCAGCGCACGCGCCCCCTCGTTGAAGGCCCGACCGTCCATCAGCATGCGACGCACGTCGGGATGGACGATGATCGGGTCGGCCTTGCTCGTCGGCTGCGGGATCGCGTCGGCGTTGGCGACGATGCCGATCGCCTTCCCCTGCACGCGGTCCTTCGCGTAGATCACGGCGTTCTGGTACGCGACCTCGCCCTGCGCGAGGCCCTGCACGCCGACGCCGAGACGCGCGGCATTCATCATGATGAACATCGCGCGCAGGCCCTTGCGCTCCTCGCCGATCAGGTAGCCGGTGGCACCGTCGTAGTTCATCACGCACGTCGAGTTGGCGTGGATGCCCATCTTGTGCTCGATCGACCCGCACTGCACGCCGTTGCGCGCGCCCAGCGAGCCGTCTTCGTTGACCAGATACTTGGGTACGATGAACAGGCTGATGCCCTTGACGTCGTCGGGCGAGCCGGTGGTCTTCGCCAGCACGAGGTGGATGATATTGTCGCTCAGGTCGTGCTCGCCGGCCGAGATGAAGATCTTGGTACCGGTGATTTTGTGGGTGCCGTCGTCCTGCGGCTCGGCGCGGGTGCGGATGAGGCCGAGGTCGGTGCCGCACTGCGGCTCGGTCAGGTTCATCGTGCCGGTCCAGCGGCCCTCGACCATTTTCGGCAGATACTTGCGCTTCTGCTCGTCGCTGCCGACCGCCATGATCGACGCCTGCGCGCCCTCGTTGAGGCCCGAGTACATCGAGAAGGCCATGTTGGCGCTCGACATATATTCGGCGAATGCCGTGCCGACGACGTGCGGCAGGCCCTGCCCGCCAAAATCGGCGGGCGCCATCAGCGTGCCCCAGCCGCCCTCGACGAACTGATCGTACGCCGCCTTGAAGCCTTGCGGCGTCGTCACCGACCCGTCGGCGTGACGCGTGCAGCCTTCCTGGTCACCCGGCAGGTTAAGCGGCGCGAGGACGTTCTCGCAGAACTTCGCGCCTTCCTCGAGCACCGCTTGGACGATGTCCGGCGTCGCGTCGGCGAAGCCCGGCAGGTTCGAATATTTCTCCAGGCCGACGACTGCCGACAGGACGAACTGCGTGTCTTTGACCGGCGCGCGGTAGCTGGGCATCAGTGGGGGCCTTCGAGCAACTGGGTTTCGACCACCGCACAGAATGATTGCAGCTCGGCGATCGTCGCATCGATATCGGTACGCTGTTCGGTCAGCGCCAGGATGCGGTTACGGCATTTTTCGAGCGTCACGCGGCGCTGCTTCACGCGCCCGTCGCCAATGTCGTACAGGTCGATCATCTCGCGGATTTCCGCGAGGCTGAACCCGACGTTCTTGGCGCGCAGGATCCACGCCAGCCGGGCGCGGTCCCGGCGCGAATAGACGCGGTTCTGGCCCTGTCGCTCGGGAGCGATCAGGCCGTTGTCTTCGTAGAAGCGAATGGCGCGTGGGGTGACGTTGAAGCCCTGCGCCAGCTCGGTGATCGTGAAGCTCGCAGCGTCGTTCGCCGGCGGCGGCAGCGGGGCATGAGCGAAGGCGTGTGCGTGGTCGGACATCGCCGCGGGAGATAGTTGACGTTAACGTCAACTGTCAAGGCGTAGACGCTTAACCGAGCCGAAACGAATTTCGGCTAAAGAGCCGCGCATAAAGGCAAGTCCCCCGGGAACGCGACTGCCGCCCTTCAACATCTGCACCGAGCAGCCGAGGAGCGCGTCCCGATGGCCCTGACCGATCTATACGTGGCGATATTCGAGAAATCCGGCGGCAACTGGGCCGCGCGGCACGGCCAGGATGGCGCCGGCTACCAGAAAAGCTTCAACGAGTTCGTCAAGGCGGGCCTGCGCCCGGCGACCGTCAGCGGCCAGGCAACGGGCAATGCCGCACGCTTTGCCAGCGTCTTCGTCAAGGGCGGCGGTACGTGGGAGGCGCGCCACGGCCTCGACGCCGCAGGATACCAGAAGATGTTCGACGAGTGGGTACCCAAGGGTTACCACCCGGTGTTCATCAACGGCTATAATGTCGGCAACAAGGACTTCTACAACGGCCTGTGGGAGAAGTCGGCGGTTGGCGCCTGGGCGGCGCGCCACGGGCTCGACTCGAACGGTTATCAGGCAGCAGTGAACGACTGGGTGGCCAAGGGATTCCGCCCGCGCTGGGTGAGCTGCTACAACGTCGGCGGCACCGTGCGCTATGCGACGTGGTGGGAAAAGGCGGCCGGCTCGTCGTGGGAAGCGCGCCACGGGCTGAACGCCGACGCCTTCCACGCCTTCAACCTGCAGATGGCGGCCAAGGGCTTCCGCGCACGCCAGATCAGCGCATGCAATGCCGGCTCGGGCGACGTGTTCGCCGGCATTTGGGAGAAGGACGGCGGGCCCGCGACGCAGGTCCATGTCGGGCTGACGTCGGACACCTATCAGCAGCGGGTCGATGCGCTCGTCGCGCAGGGCTGGCGGATCAAGCACGTGCATGGCTACGCCGGCGCGCAGCCGCTCGACGTCATGCTGCGCTACACGCACCAGATGCAGCAGCAGTCGAACTGGTGCTGGTCGGCGACCTCGGTCAGCATCCGGCGCTATTACCAGCCGGGCTCGACGCTGACGCAGTGCCAGCTCGTCAATTCGCGGCGGGGGCTGTCGAACTGTTGCACCAGCGGCAATTCGGATGCGTGCAACAAGCCCGACAAGACCGCCGAAGCGCTTGCCGGTCTGGGCCATCTCGCCAACGACCAGGCGAGTTCCTCGACCCGCGCCAAGGTCGCGTCGGAGCTCGCGGCGGGAAGACCGCTCGGGATCCGGATCAAGTGGCAGGGTGGCAGCGTCGGCCATGCCAACGTGATCTGCGGCATCGACGAGGGCGACCTGGTGATCGTGCGCGATTCGATCTTCGGCGACCAGGTTCTCGACTATGACGTGTTCAGCACCGCGTACCAGACCAACGGGTCGTGGGACCGCACCTATTTCACCAAGGCTTGAGGAGCGCGAGACATGGCCATCGAATTCAGCGCACCGCCCGCCGCCGCCGTTGCGGCGCTCGCCACCGGGGTCGCGCGCGTCGCCGCCTCGAACGAAGTCGCCAAGGTGCAGCCCGACATCTCGCGCGGCGCGGTCGCGATGCAGGGCCGCGTCGGGGCCGGCAAGCCCGCCGCGACCCTGTCGCTGCCGGTGCAGTTTCCCGACATCGCCGAGATCGCGGCGGGCAAGCTCAGCGCCGCGGCGCCGGTCGGGGCGTGGCGGCACCTGCTCGACCATGACGGCGATGGTGACGTCGACGCCGACGATGCGACCGTCGCGGAGACGGTGACATTGCAAGGCGAACACCGCTTCTCGGCGATAAGCGGCGGCGACTTCCCGCGGTCGCTGTCGCAGACGGTGGCCACGTTGCGCGCCGATCCGGGCCTGTCGAGCCGCAAACTCGTCGCGGCGTCGATGCAGGTCAATCAGGTCGGCCTGCGCGCGGTCTGGCTCCAGGCCCAGGATTCGGGCGACGACGTGATCGTGCCGATCGAACCCGCCCCCGACGGCCTCGTCGCCGGCCGCCGCTACACCCGCCGCGAGATCGGCCCGCTGCTCCAGGCAGCGCTGAAGAAGCGCGAAGCGATGGCCGGACCGGGGATCGACTTCTAGGCCGCCACCTTCAGCGCGACGAGTGCGGTGGCGTCTTCGGGCGGCATCGGGCGGCCGAACAGATAGCCCTGGATCTGGCCGCAGCCGAGCGCGCGGCACGCCTCGAACTCGGCGCGCGTCTCCGTCCCTTCGGCGGTCGTCGCCATGCCGAGCGAGGTCGCCAGGCTGACGATCGCCTGGATGATCGCGGTCGACTCGCCCGCGTCGGTGGCGGCGCGCTGGACGAAGCTGCGGTCGATCTTGATGCGGCTGAATTCGGCCTTGCGGAGGTAGCCGAGCGACGAATAGCCGGTGCCGAAATCGTCGAGCGCGAAGCGCACCCCTAGCGCCTTCAGCCGCGCGATCACCGCCGTCGTCGCGGGGCGGTCCTTCAGGAAGACGCTCTCGGTGATCTCCAGCTCGAGGCGGCTCGCCGCGAGCCGGTTGTCGGCGAGCGCGCGCCGGATCGTGCGCGGCAGGTTGGCATCGTCGAACTGCAGCGCCGACAGGTTGACCGAGACGATGATGTCGTCGGGCCAGCGCGCCGCCCAGGCGCACGCCTCGCGCAGCACCCAGTCGCCGATGCGCCCGATCTGCCCGGTATCCTCGGCCACGGGCACGAACTTGGCGGGGGGCACGTTGCCGAGCCGTGGATGCGTCCAGCGCAGCAGCGCCTCGAAGCCGACGATGCGCTCGTCGGACGCCTCGACGATCGGCTGGAAGGCAAGGCTCAGCTCGCCCCGGTCGAGCGCCTGCGCCAGGTCGCGCTCCAGCCCGCGGCGTTCCTCGGCACGCGCCTGCATGCCCGGCACGAAGCGGCACGCGGCACCCCGCCCGCTGCCCTTGACCTCGTACAGCGCCAGATCGGCGGCGCGCAGCAATGTGTCGACGCACGCGCCGTCGCCGGGGCCCTGCGCATGGCCGACGCTGGCGCCGACGGTGACGGCCTGCCCGTCGAGATCGAACGGCCGCGACAAGGCATCGACGATCGCCTTGGCGATCCGCTCGGCACGGCGCGGCGAGCAATCCTCGATGACGACGGCGAATTCGTCGCCGCCCAGCCGTCCGACGGTCGGCGTCGGCCCGGTGATCGTGCGCAGCCGCGCCGCGACCTCGCGCAGCAGCACGTCGCCGGCGTGGTGGCCAAGCGCGTCGTTGACCTGCTTGAAGCGGTCGAGATCGATGAAGAACAGCGCGCACGCCCCCTGCCCCCGCTCGGCCCGCACCAGCGCGTCTGCCAACGCGCTGCGCATCAGTGCGCGATTGGCGAGTCCTGTCAGCGGGTCGTAGCGCGCCAATTCGGCGATGCGGTCGCTCGCCCGCCGCGCCTCGGTGACATCGGATCCGACGCCGCGAAACCCCGCGAAACTGCCGTCCGGCGCGAACTTGGGCGTGCCGGTCAGCGACCACCAGCGCAGCTCGCCGAGCACCGCGACGGGCACGACGATGTCGCGAAAGGCGATGCGCCGGGCGAAGTAACGGCCGAGCGTGCGCAGCGCGCCACGTACCGCCGGGTCGCGGCGGTCGGGCCCGAGCAGGTCCACCAGCGGCAGGCCGAGCAAGGCTTCGCGCGTCTGGCCCGAAACCTCGCACAGCCGCGGCGACACGTGCGTGAGCTGCGCCTGGTCGTCGACCTCGACGAGCCAGTCCGAACCGTGCGCCTCGAACTCGTTGAGCAGCAGGCCGATCACCGCGCTGGCTTCGGCGTTCTCCATCTGCGTCCGCATCCGCGCCATCATCGCGAAACTGGTGATGGTGATGCCGCGCAGCGCGAGGATGGCGAACGAGGCGAACGCCAGCCCGACGAGCGGCGTCGCCAGCGGGGAGCCGGCCGGCAGGCCCGCCAGCGTCAGGACCGCGATGCTCAGCACCAGCACCGCCCCACACACCGGCAGCAGGACGGCGGCGAAGCTGCACGCCCCCATCGCCACCACCGACAGCAGCACCATGACGGTCTGCGTCGGCAGGTCGACGAGGGGCAGCATGTGGAGCATCAGTGCGCCCCAGACGAGGCCGAAGCTCGCGACCTCTGCACTGATCGCCCAGAACTCGCGGATCGTCGCGGTTTCGGGCTCGCCGCCGCGGGCGCGCCGCCAGCGGACGACCCACAGGGCTGCGAGCCCCGCCATCACGGCCGCCCACGCAGCGAGAAACCCGGCGTCGCCAGCATCGCGCAGCATCCACACCAGCGCGCCGAGGTTGAGCGCCATCAGCCCGACGTTGAACGGCACGTAGCGGTTAAGCATCGCCAGCTGGGTCCCGCGCACACGCGCCCAGAAGCGCGGGTCGGCCGCCGCGCCTGTATCCTGGCCGAAGCCAAGCATCTGTCGCCAGCCGATCGCCCTCGCGATCGGCGGACGAAACATCGCGGTCATGGTACCGACCTCCCCCCGCCGCAGCCGCTGCGGCGTCCATGGAGTTACGGCCGGGGGCCCAAGTGCTTAATCCGATTGGCGTCAGCTGCGCTCGCGGGCCCGCGGATAGGTTCCGAGCAGGCGCAGCCAGTTGGTGTGGTAGCGCAGCTCGTCGAGCGCGCGCGCAACCGCGGCATCGCTCTCGGCCCCCTCGACCTCGGCATAGAATTCGGCCGCCGCGAAGCTGCCATCGCGCAGATAGCTTTCGAGCTTGGTGATGTTCACCCCCTCGGTCGCGAAACCGCCGAGCGCCTTGAACAGTGCCGCAGGGCGCTGGCGCACTTCGAAATTGAGCGAGGTCATCACCGGCTCGCCGGGCTGCGGCAGCACCGCGTCGCGCGCCAGCACGACGAAGCGCGTGGTGTTGTGCGGCGCATCCTCGATTCCCTCGGCATGCGTCGTCAGGCCGTAAAGTTCGCCTGCCAGTGCCGACGCGACCGCCGCCAGCGCGGGGTCGCCGCGCTCGGCAACCAGCGCCGCGGCACCAGCCGTGTCGAACGCGCCGACCGCCTTGATGCCCCAGTCCTTCAGCCGGGCGCGGCACTGGCCGAGCGCCTGGGGGTGGCTCAGCGCCTCGCGCACCTGCCCCCGCTCGCCGCCCGACAACAGGCAGTGCCGGACGCGCACGAAATGTTCGGCGATGATGTGCAGCCCGGATTCGGGGAGCAGGAAATGGATGTCGGCGACCCGCCCGTGCAGCGAGTTCTCGATCGGGATCATACCCTTCGCCGCCGCGCCCGACTGGACGGCCTCGATCGCATCCTCGAACGACAGGCATGGCAGCGGGAGCGCGTCGGGAAACGCCTCGCGCACCGCCTGGTGCGAATAGGCGCCGGGCGCGCCCTGGAACGCCACGGTGCGCCGTGGTTCGCGGTCGGCGGCGTCGGTCATCGCGGCGACGAGGCGGCGGGCGGGTTCGGGGTAGTTGTCCATCGCGACCGACCTAGCAGGCAGCGCACGTGTGACAAGCGGGGCCTTGCTGCGGCTTGCCGCAGCGCGCCCCCTTGCCGCCGCGTGCCCCCTTGGCTATGCGTCCGCCCATTATTGCTGCAGCGCACCGCGACTGCGCGCACGCCGGAGGCATTGTGGACAGTTTCGAGTGGAACAAGATTGCGGGCTGGGTGCTCGCCGCCGGGACGACGATCCTCGCGCTGGTCATCGTGACCGGCCTGATGTTCGCGCCGGTCAGGCTCGCCAAGCCCTCCTATGTCGTCGAGGGCGTCGAGGTCGAGGCGGTTGCCGGCGCGGCCCCCGCTGAAGCCGAGAAGCCGATCGCCTTCTATCTCGCCTCGGCGACCGTCGAGAAGGGCGAGGCGGTCTTCAAGAAGTGTGCTGCCTGCCACAATGTCGACAAGGGCGGTGCCGCCGGCATCGGCCCCAACCTGTATGGCATCATCGGCAATTCGCACGCTCATCAGGCAGGCTTCGGTTACTCGGAGCCGATGGCCGGCATGAAGGGCAAGCCGTGGAACTGGGATGAGATGTCGGCGTGGCTGAAGAGCCCCAAGACCTATCTGCCCGGCACCAAGATGGCATTCGCCGGCCTGTCGAAGCCCGACGAGCGCGCTGCGGTCATCGCCTATCTGAACTCGAAGAGCGACAGCCCCCTGCCGCTGCCCCCGGTGCCGGCTGAGACCGCTGCCGTGCCGTCGTCGGAGCAGCCTGCGCCGGCGGCCGGCAAGGCCCCCGACGTTCCGGTCGCCGATGCCGCCAGTGCTGCCGCGCAGCCCGAGGGCAATGTCGGCGGCCCCGGTGCGCCGGAAGTCACCGGCACCGCCAAGACCGAGAAATAGGCACGGCCGCGTTGACACTTATATGGGCTGCGGCTAGTCACCGCCGCGCCCTGATGCCCTGTCGTCTAAAGGTAAGACAACGGACTCTGACTCCGTTAATCGAGGTTCGAATCCTCGCGGGGCATCCAACTTTCCTGAGAACTCATTGACCGCGCGGCGCGACGCCGTCTGGTTTGCGGCACTGCTGATCGGCACCGCGGTGCTGCTGGCACTCGACCCGCCCGGCTATTTCGGCGGCCGCTGGGACGACGCACGCTACCTCGAGGCAGCGCTGCAATGGGTCGAGGCGCCGAACCTTGGTACCGTCCACTGGTCACTGCGCTGGCCGGTCGTGTTGCCCGCCTGGGGGGCACTGGAAGCCTTCGGCCGTACGCGGTTCGCGGCGATGGTGCCGGGACTGGCGGCGTTCGCGGCCCTGCTGATCTTCAGTTATTGGGCGGCCCGGCGCGTCCTCGGCGGCGCAGCCGCTCTGCTGGCCTGCGCGATGCTGGTCACCACCAGCGAAATCCTGTTCGCGGCGACGCGACTGACCGCCGATCTGCCGGAACTGCTGTTCATGAGCGTGGGCGCCTGGTCGTTCATCCTCGCCGCCCGCGCGGGCGGCGGCGCGCAAACACGCTGGTTGATCGCCTGCGGAGTTGCTGCGGGACTCGCTTTCGCGGTGCGCGAGACGGCGGCATCGCTGATGGTCGTGCTCGGCCTTCTCTGGCTGACGGGCGTCGGCGTGCCGCGCCGCGCCTATCTATGGATCGCGCTTGGCTTTCTGTGCGTCTGGCTGCCCGAGCAGCTGATCCTGTGGCACGCCAGCGGCGATCCGCTGTACCGCCTGCATGTCGACATGCGCCACGTCGAGGTGCCGAGCACCAACCTGCAAGGGCTCGTCGCCGGGGGCAGCACGCCAGCGATGAACCCGCAGATGATGGCGCGGTGGATTGGCGTCGGGCCGCTCCGCATCCACTATCTCGTCGATCCGTGGCTCAACCTGTTCCTGAACGGGCGCTACGGCCTCGTCTTCCTGATCGCCGGCATCGCCGTGCTGTTTGCCGGGCGGCGGTTGCGCGGGCGCGAAGGGCGGACGGTCGTCATCCTCGCCGGGCTGGCGGCCGCGCATATCGCCTTCGTCATCTATGTGATCGCGACCGATCCCAAGCCGCGCATGTTCATGCCCGCGATCCTGTGCGGGTGCCTGATCGCCGGCGTCGCGCTGCCGCTGGCGTGGCGGGGGCGTACACGGATCGTGCTGGCGCTGCTCGGCGTCGCGAAGCTGGTCGTGCTCCTTGTCACGATCGACATCACCGCAGTCTACAAGACGCAATACGAGGAGTTGACGCAGCGTGTCCTGGCGCGCGTGCCGGGGCCGGTCCATGCCGACCGCTGGACGCTCAGCACGCTGGCCCTCGCCGACGCCGCGACGCGGGCGCGGCTGGTGACCGGCGCTCCGCCGCCTGGTGGGTTTTGGCTAACCATCGCCAGCCTCAAGAACGCGCACGGCGACGAGAAGCCGCCGCAGGGCTATTCGTGGCGGGTCGTGGCGCGCGCCGAGGGCCCCCGCAAGCCGGTGATCGTGCATCTTGCAGCACCGCTGCTCACGCCGGGCAGCAAGCTCGCGGCCGTAGCCCGCAACCCGACCCCCGTTGCGACGCTGTGGCAGCGGGTTCCTGTTTCGCTCCCTGCGCGTTAGACGCAGGCGATGACCGACCTGCCCCCGCCGCACGCCGCCGCCGACTGGACGGTGCCGCAGAACTGGGCCGACTATACGCCCGCCGAACACGCGGTGTGGGATACGCTGTTCGCGCGCCAGACCGCGCTGCTCAAGGACCGCGCCCACCCGGCATTCCTCGACGGCCTCGACATCCTCGCATTGTCCAAGCCTGGCATCCCGGACTTCGACGAGCTGTCCGAACGGCTGCACGCCGCCACAGGCTGGTCGGTGGTCGCGGTGCCGGGGCTGGTTCCCGACGAGGTGTTCTATGAACATCTCGCCAACCGCCGCTTCGTCGCCGGCAGCTTCATCCGCGGCGCGCACGAGCTCGACTATCTGGAGGCGCCCGATGTCTTCCACGACGTCTTCGGGCACGTGCCGCTGCTCAGCCAGCCGGTGTTCGCCGATTACATGCAGGCCTATGGCCAGGGAGGCTTGCGCGCGATGGAGCACGGCGCGATCGGGCGGCTGGCGCGGCTCTACTGGTACACGGTCGAGTTCGGGCTGATCCGCGCCGATGGCGGCCTGAAGCTCTACGGCGCCGGCATCGTGTCGAGCCACGGCGAGAGCCGCTTCGCCCTCGACGACCCCTCGCCCAACCGCATCGGCTTCGACCTCGCGCGGGTGATGCGCACGCCGTACCGCATCGACGATTACCAGCAGGGGTATTTCGTCGTCGACAGCTTCGACCAGCTGCTGCGCACGACGCTCGATACCGATTTCGCGCCGCTCTACGCCGATCTGGCGACGCTGCCTGACCTCGACATCGCCGAGATCGCGCCCGGCGACACGGTGATCACCCGCGGATCGCAGGCCTATGCGAGGACACGCGAAACGGACGTTGCATAGCCGCGAACACGCCCCTATACGGACCGCCTTCCGGCGTGGGGCAGTAGCTCAGATGGGAGAGCGCAGCAATCGCACTGCTGAGGTCAGGGGTTCGATCCCCCTCTGCTCCACCACGCCGCCGCCGGGACTTGCCTGTCACGACATTGTCGCACACAAGATGTAGTGGACACGTAACCGTTACGGATGGTGAGTGGCCGATGGCATCGCAACCCCTAGTGGCGTTCGGCTCATCGCTCCGCGACGTGCTCGCCCCCGACCTGCCCGGCATGCCGGCTTGGGTGAATGCCGACGACGATGTCGACCCCAAGGGCAAGCTGCGGCCACGCACGATCTGGATCTCCGACACCCACCTCGGCACGTCGGGCTGCAACGCCGTCCTCCTCCTCGATTTCCTGAAGAGCGTGCAGCCCGAGACGCTGTATCTCGTCGGCGACATCATCGACGGCTGGCGGCTCAAGAAGGGCTGGTACTGGCCCGCCGCGCACAACGACATCGTCCGCCGCGTGCTGAAACTCGCCAACAAGGGCACGCGCGTCGTCTATATCCCCGGCAATCACGACGAGATGCTGCGCGACTTCACGGGCCTCAACTTCGGCGGGGTCGAGGTGGTGCACGAGGCGATCCACGCCACCGCCGACGGCCGCCGCCTGCTCGTTCTCCACGGCGACGAATTCGACGGTGTCGTGCTCTATGCGCGCTGGCTGGCGTTCCTGGGCGACTATGCCTACGCCCTGCTGCTGAAGTGCAACATCGGCTTCAACGCGGTGCGCCGCCGCTTCGGCCTGCCCTATTGGTCGCTGTCGGCGCACATCAAGAAGAAGGTCAAGAACGCCGTGTCGTTCATCTCGCGGTTCGAGGAGGCGGTGGCGCATGCCGCACGCGACCGCGGCGTCGACGGCGTCGTCTGCGGCCATATCCACACCGCCGAGATCCGCGACTTCGACGGCATCACCTATTACAATGACGGCGACTGGGTCGAGAGCTGCACCGCGCTGATCGAGCATCGCGACGGGCGCATGGAGATCATCGACTGGGCGGCGCGCACCGCCGCGCGCCGGCAGGGGCGTGAGCCCGTCGCGGCGCTGGTCCCGGTCGCCGCCTGACATTGCGCATCACCCTCGTCAGCGATGCCTGGGCGCCGCAGGTCAACGGCGTCGTCCGCACCCTGACCACCACGGTCGACATGCTGCGGGCGCGCGGGCACGTCGTGCAGACGATCACCCCCGACCTGTTCGTCTCGGTGCCCTGCCCGACCTATGCCGAGATCCGCCTGGCGCTGACGACGCGGCGTGCGGTGTCACGCCTGATCGACGAGTTCCGGCCCGAGGCGATCCACATCGCGACCGAAGGCCCGCTCGGCTGGCTGGCGCGGGGCTGGTGCGCGGCGCGCGGCATTCCGTTCACCACGTCGTTCCACACGCGCTTTCCCGACTATGTCGCGGCGCGGACGCCGTTGAGCACCGACTGGCTGTGGAAGCAGGTGACGCGCTTCCACGCGCCCGCGCGGCATATCCTGGTGGCGACGCCGCGGCTGGCGGCCGAGCTTGCGACGCACGACCTGACGCAAACTCAGCTCTGGTCGCGCGGGGTCGATCTGGCGGCCTTCTCGACCGACGTGGCGCCGCATCCGGCAATGGCGGGGCTGGCGCGACCAATCCAGCTGAGTGTCGGGCGCGTCGCGGTCGAGAAAAACCTGAGCGCCTTTCTCGATCTCAGGGGAGAAGGCACCAAGGTCGTAGTGGGCGAAGGTCCGGCGCTGAGCAGCCTACGGGCGCGCTATCCCGATGTCGTGTTCCTGGGGCCGCTGCACGGCGCGGCACTGGCGGGGGCGTACCGCGCCGCCGACGTGTTCGTCTTCCCCAGCCTGACCGACACCTTCGGGCTGGTGATGATCGAGGCACTGGCCTGCGGTACGCCGGTGGCCGGCTTCCCTGTCGCGGGGCCGCTCGACATCGTCGGCGAGGACGGGCTGGGGGTGGCTGGCGGCACCGTGCCGATCGGCGCAATCGATGCCGACCTGGGCCAGGCCGTCGCCCGTGCAATGAAGGCCGACCGCAGAGCATGTGCGGCCTATGCGACGCACTTCAGCTGGGATCGCTGCCTCGACCAGTTCGTTGCGGCGCTGGCAGGGATAGAGACGCCGCTCAGCGCATAGACGCGAGGCGCGTGTCCATCGCCAGCTGGGTGCGGCTTTCGAGCCCCATCTTCGCGTAGACGTTGTGCAGGTGCATCTTCACCGTGCCCTCGGAGATGCCGAGCGCCGTGGCGATTCCGCGGTTGCGCTGGCCCGTCGCGACGAGCCGCGCGACATCGCGCTCACGCGGCGTCAGCAGGCCAGCGGCGGGCGAATGGCGCTGCGTCAGCCGGTCGTGGGCGACGCGCATCGCACGCTGGTCGAGCCACTGCTCGCCGCTTGCGACACGCTCGATGCATTCGGAGACTGCCGCCACCGGCGCATCGCGCGGCAGCAGTCCGTCGACACCGAGTTCGACCGCGTCGATCGGCTCGAGGCCTTCGAGCCCGACGAACAGGATGACCCGCGTCGGCGAGGAGGCGCCGCGCACGTCGCGCAGGATGTCGAGCGCCGATGGCGGCCCCTCAGCGAAGTCGAGAACGGCGATGTCGGGAACGTCGTCGAGAACCGCATCGCGCGCCTTGGCAGCGCGAACATGGGCGTTGTCGATCGTGAGCCCGGCGCGGCGCAGCAGTCCGACAAGGGCATCCGCCAAGAGTGGCACGTCGCTGCCCGCAACCGCGCGACGCACCTGCGATTGTCCATTCATACGCATACAGAAACCACCATGCTGACCGCCCAAAGATACGGACGGGCCTGCCCGAAAGATGCAGGTGATAGAACCGTAATGGTCTTTACTTCCGTGACTTGCGGTCGCCGGGCGCGGCGTCGACCTGAGCGGCAGTTTTCGCGGCCTGAACCGCGGCGCAGTTAACGTTCTTGGCGTCGCCGATGTCCACGAAGGCAAGCAGCGCGCCGACGCCGCCGGTCGCCAGACCAAGCCCGACTCCGACTCCCGCGCGCGTCAGCAACTGGCGTGAAATCGGCTGGATGCGAGGCGCCGCGAAGTATCCCGCGACGCCGATCGGCGACTGGCCGGAGAACAGGCTGAACTCCTTCGAGTCGCCGCGCACCGACAGCGCCATGCTCTCGTCCTTGAAACTGAAGGCACCTTCGCCCCGGAAATTGGCGCGTCTGGTGTCGAACAGCACCGGGTCGGCGCGGGCGATACCGTCCTTGACGGTGAAGGCGATCACACCGCAGCGGATCTCCTGCGGCTTCTTCAGCTTCGCGAGGATGCCCGAGGTGATGTAATTCTGCAGGTCGAGCTTGCCGAGCTGGATGTTGCGCACCCACAGCGTGCCCGCCGGGAAAACCAGCGCGATGCGCCCCGACGACGACGCCAGCGACTCCCGCATCGTGTCGCCGTAGCCCTTCAGCTCGACACGCCCGAAGACGCTGGCGGTAGTGCCGCTCTTCTCCACGTCGAAAGAGGTCAGCAGCTGGCCCAGCGGCACCCGGCTCATCCGGATATCATAGGCAGTGACGACCGGGCTGACGCCGGCGTTCAGGTCGATGTTCGCAGTCAGGCGACCGCCGATAATGTTGACCGCGACCGGCTTCAGGATCAGCCGGCTGTCTTTCAGAGACAGATCGACGATCAGCCCGCTCAACGGCACGTTCCCGGTGCGGATTTTCTCGGCGGCATATTTGACGTTGGCGTCGAACGACTTCAGCTGCTCGATCGCCAGCGTCGCGTCGGGAATGACGCGCGGCGTGCCCGCCACCGTGCGCACCACAGCGGCCGCACCCTTGGCATCGAGCGCGTCGGGCGAGAAGCCGATCCACGGGCCGATGTCGATGATGTCGAGAACCTTGGTGCGCAGGTCACCGGTCAGCAGGGGCTTTGCGCCTGAAACATCGGCAGTGAATGCGCCGGCGATGTCGCTATCGCCGAACTTTCCGGTGACGCGCGTGAAGCGATAGATTTGTCCGGACTTTCGAAAGTTCGCCTTGAGTGAATAGGCGCGCGTCGCCGGGGCAACCACGTTGAACAGTTTGAAGACGTTCTGGATATTGCGCCCGGCGATCCCGACACGCAGGTCGGCCCCCTCGATATCGTTGCTGCGCGGAATGATCCCCGACACCGTCGCTCGCGTCTGCACGGCCTCGGCACGCAAATTGAGACGCGAGCGGCCTTGCGGGTTCGCAGCGTCGACGGGCTTGATCGTGCCCGAGATGTCGAAGGCAGTCGCCGGCCCGGTCTTGCCGAACACAGCGAGCGGAAGCTGCAAATTCGGGCCGACGGCGGAAAACTCGAGATCGGCGCCGTCGAGGCGGGAGACGCCAGCCAGCGACCCCGACACGTCGATCTTCGTCGCCGCAGCGCGTGCGTGAAGCGCAAAACCGACACGGCCACCGGCGGCCGCACTGTTCGGCGTCGTCAGCGCGCCGCGGACGGTGAAGTCCTCGCCGCGCGCCGTGCCGCCGCCGGTGAAGGTGATCGGGTCGTTGACCGTCGGCGTCCCCTCGTCGCGCGCGTTGACCGCGCCGATGTTTCCGAAGGCGACGCGGGCATCGACCTGCTGGCGCGCGTCGATGTAGTGCAATGTCGAGCCGGTGATGCTGGCGCGGTCGATCGCGGGGATCTTGAAGGGCTCTTCGCCCGCGAAGGTCCAGGTGTTGCGTCCCTTTGCATCGATCTCGGCGCCGACACGCGCACCGTCGAGGTCGAGGAAGCGCACGCGCCGCTCGCCGCGGATCAGGTCCCAGACGCCGATCTCGCTATCGATGCGCTTCGCCACGAACAGCTGGCGGTCCTTGGCCCAGGCCGGGTTGTCGACTTGCAGGTCCTCGGCGAGAAACTTGATGTGCGGGTTGAGGTAGAACTGGAAGTCGCCGCCGACGCGAACGCCGCGATCTGCGAAGTCGCTGGCATAACTTTCGAACGTCGACTTCAGGAAGCGCCCCTTGGTCACGTACAGCACTACGTACGCCAGGATGAACAGGCCGATCAGAGTCGCGAGGACCGCGACGAGACTGCTGATACCTGTGTCGAGGGGATTGCGCGCCGGTGCGGCGCGGGTGGTCGGTGGGCTCGCCATGTTGGGTTAACCGATGTTCGTTACGCCGGGTTCCCTAGCAGACTGGCACGGCACTTGCAGAACGCTTCCTGAGGGAGCGGACCTGCATGGACGTGGCAGCGATCGACGGGACGGCGGTGGTTGGCGCGATCCGCCTCGCCTCGGCCCGCACGGGCGTCGACTTCGACTATCTGGTGGCGCAGGCGCGCGTCGAAAGTGGGCTGGACCCGCGTGCCGCCGCGCCGACCAGCAGCGCGCGCGGCCTTTTCCAGTTCACGCAAGGCACTTGGCTCGACACGGTCCGCCGGCACGGCGCCGAGCATGGGCTGGGCGACGCCGCGGCGATCCTGAAGCGCGGCGCGACGCCGGAAGAGCGCGTCGCGATCCTCGACTTGCGCCTTGATGCAGGCGCCTCCTCGGCGATGGCGGCGGCGTTCGCGCAGGACAATGCCGCGACGCTTGAGCGGCGGCTGGGCCGGACGGCAAACGCCACCGACCTGTATCTCGCGCATTTCCTGGGGCCCGCGGGGGCGGTGCGCTTTCTGCGGGCCCGTGATGCCGCGCCCGATGCGGCCGCCGCGAGTGCGGTACTGCCCGCCGCCGCGCGCGCCAATGCGGGCGTGTTTACCGCCGCCGGAGGTCGGGCGCGCACGCTCGACGAAGTCTATGCGCGGTTCGAGGCGAAGCTGGGTTCGGCACCGCAGCGCGCTACCGAGCAGGGCGGCACCTCCCTGCCCCGGACCGGCACCGTCTTGCCGGTCGCCGCCGCGCGCACCGCCTATCTGCTGCTGGCTGATCTCGGCGCATGACCGCGCTCGCCCGCATCGATTATCGCGCGATGCTGCTCCCGCTCGCGATCCTGACGCTCGTCCTGCTGATGGTCGTGCCGATCTCGCCGTGGCTGCTCGACATCTTCTTCGTCCTCAACATCGGCATCGCGCTGATCGTCCTGATGGTCGCGATCAACACGCGGGCGCCGCTCGACTTCTCGGCGTTCCCGACCGTGCTGCTGTTCGCGACGCTGCTGCGGCTCAGCCTCAACGTCGCCTCGACGCGGGTCGTGCTGGTCGCGGGGCATGAGGGTACCGCGGCGGCGGGGCACGTCATCGAGGCATTCGGCACCTTCCTGATCGGCGGCGACTATGTCGTCGGCATCTTCGTCTTCGCGATCCTGATGATCATCAACCTTGTCGTCATTACCAAGGGAGCGGGGCGCGTGTCGGAGGTCGCGGCGCGCTTCACCCTCGACGCTATGCCGGGCAAGCAGATGGCGATCGATGCCGACCTCAACGCCGGGCTGCTCACCGCCGACGAGGCGCGCGCCCGCCGCGCCCAGGTATCGACCGAGGCCGACTTTCACGGGAGCATGGACGGCGCCTCGAAGTTCGTGAAGGGCGACGCCGTCGCGGGCGTGCTGATCCTGTTCATCAACGTCATCGGCGGGCTGATCCTGGGCACCGTCCAGCATGGGCTGAGCCTGTCCGAAGCCGCCGAGACCTATATCCTGCTCGCCATCGGCGACGGGCTGGTGGCGCAGGTGCCCGCACTCCTGCTGTCGATCGCGGCGGCGATGATCGTCACGCGCGTCGCGTCCGAACATGATCTCGCGGGGCAGATCGGGCGGCAGTTCTCGGGACCTGCGGCGTGGCTGCCGGTGGCGGGGATCCTCGCGCTGCTGGGCGTGCTGCCGGGGATGCCGCATCTGGTGCTGCTGGGCGCGGCCGGCGGTTGCGGCTTCGCGGCCTGGACGCTGTCGCGGCCGCGCCCTGCCCCGCCGCCTGAGGCCGCGGCACCCCCCGACACCGCGAGCATCGAGTGGGACGATATCGCCGACACTGCGGCGATCGGCGTCGACCTGGGGTTCGGGCTGCTCGGCCTCGTCGATGCCGCCAGCGGCGCGCCGCTGATGGCGCGGATCACCGCGATCCGGCGGGCGCTGTCGAAGCGGCTGGGCTTCGTCGTGCCGCAGGTTCGGGTGCGCGACGACATCGCGCTGCCGCCGCAGACCTACCGCATCCGCATCGGCGGGGTGATCGTCGGCGAGGATGCCGCGTGGCCCGACGATCGACTGGCGCTGGAGGCCGGGCCGATCGATACGCCGGTGCCCGGCCGCTCGGCGAAGGACCCCAGCTTCGGCCTTGATGCGCGCTGGATCGACCCTGCCGAAGAGGGGCTGGCGACTGCGGCGGGATATACCGTCGTCGATGCCGCGACGGTGATCGGCACGCACCTCGACACGCTGCTGCGCGCCCACGCGCACCAGCTGCTGGGGCAGGACGAGGTGCAGGCACTGCTCGACACGCTGGCGCGGACCGCGCCGCAACTGGTCGTCGGTCTGGTCCCTAAGCTGCTGCCGCTCGCAACCGTCACCGCAGTCTTGGCGCGACTGCTGGAAGAAGGTGTGCCGATTGCCGACCTGCGTCGCACCATCGGCGCACTGGCGTCGGTCGCGACACGCAGTGCCGACCCTGCCGAGCTGACCGAACTCGTCCGCCCCGCACTCGGCAGCGCGATCGTTCAGGACCTAGCCGAGCTGAGAGCGCCGCTGACCGCGGTCACGCTCGCGCCCGAGTTGGAGGACCTGCTCGCCGCATCGGTCCGCGCCGCACCGGGCAGCGCCTATCCCTTCGACGCGGCGCTCGGCGGGCGGGTCACCGCCGCGCTCGCCGATGCGGCAGCGCCGCTGCGCGAGGCAGGTGCGCCCGTCGTCGTCGTCACCACGCCGCAGGTACGCCGCGCGCTGTTCGAGCTGCTGCGCCACCGCCTGCCCGGCGTCCATGTCCTCGGCGTCTTCGAAGTCCCCGACGACCGCGCCATCGACGTCATCGCGACGGTCGGCGCGGCGCAACCGCTATTGCAAGGAGCCTGACCCGATGGACGCCCGACTTGGCCACAACCTGACCGCCTACGCGCCGCGCGCGCTGGCGGTGACCGATCCCGAACGGCTGATCGGCTCGCACCTGGGCTTGGTGCGGCGCATCGCCTGGCACGTCCATGCCCGCGTCTCGACCGCGATCCCGATCGAGGACCTCGTGCAGATCGGAATGGTCGCGCTGATCGAGAGTGCGCACGCCTTCGAGGACCGCGGCCACGCAGCCTTCGCCACCTATGCCAGCGTGCGCGTGCGCGGCGCGATGATCGACAATCTGCGCAAGTCGGCGACGCTGGTGCGCAGCGCGATCCGGCGGCGGCGCGAGTTCGGTATCGTCGCGGCTCGCCTCGCGGGTGCGCTGGGCCGACCGCCGACCGACGAGGAAATGGCGACCGAGCTGGAAATGACCGTCGACGCCTATCGCGCCGCGCACGCGACAACCCACGCGCTGCGTTACGACAGCCTCGACGAAGTCTATTCCGACCACAGCGAATGGTTCGCCGACGACGCCCCCGACGCCTTCGAGAACCTCGCGAGCGGCGACCTGCGCCGCGCCGTCACTGTCGCCATCGGCCAGCTGCCCGAACGTGAAGCGCTGGTCCTGCAACTCTACTTCGTCGAGGAACTGAACCTGGAGGAGATCGGCCAGACGCTGAACGTCGGGGCGGCGCGCGTCTGCCAGATCAAGAAGGCGGCACTCGACAAGGTCAGGCGGACGTTGTCGGCGTGGGACGAGTGATGCTGCTCCGCGACAGGGCGATAAGCTCCCATAGCCCGAAGACGACGACGACGATCAGCAGGCCGACAGGGACGTGCGATTGCCAGGTGTCCGCCTGGTTCCAGGCGCGGTTTGCGATCAGCCGGGCGCGCTGCTCCTCATAGTCGATCAGCACCGTGTTTTCGGAGGTCGATTGCATGCGCAGGATCACGTTGCGGAGAATCTTCGCGTTGGCGTGAACGAAATAGTCGATCCGGATTGGCGTCCCGGCCAGCCTCTCCAGTTCGGCATAGCTTAGACAATCTTCGCCGAGGACCCACTTGCTGTTCGGGTCGCATCCGAAGCTCAGCCGCGTGCCGTCGGCGGTGGTAACGACGATCGCCTGCCTGCTCGCCCTGCGCCCTGTTCGCGGCGCCACCAGCTGCCCTGTTATCGTCTGCGCCTCGGAAAGCACCGGGATCGAATACGCGGCGTGCGTCGCCGTCTCGGAGTAGAACGGCAGAAGCGCGGCCAGAACCGCACCGAGCCCCCACCGCCAAGCCCTCCCCCGCCGCCGCGACTTGCGCCGGTCAAGCAGCGCCGGGTCGACGACGCCGCGAACCCGGTCGAGATGTCCCCACGCTCGGCGTAGCGCGAAGAGCGACAGCAGGCACAGACCGGCGAGCAGCGCGCTGGCGATGATCGGTGTCGCAACGCCGTACGCTCCGCGCGCTTCCCACAAGATAGCCGCCGCCACGCCGGTCAGGGTTGCCGCCACAGCAGTCAGGACGAGTGCGGCGATGACGGCAAGACTGGCGAGCGCGCGTGCCATCACACTACGCGCCGAAGTTACGCCCGTCCCGCCTGCGCGCTCAGGTGCCCGACATCGATCCCCGCACTCGCGAACGCCCGCGGCCATTGCTGTTCAAATGGCGTGTCGAACACCAGCGCGTCGTCGTGCGGGATCGAGTGCCAGCCGTGGCGCGTCATCTCCTCGTCGAGCTGCCCCGCCGCCCAGCCGGTATAACCCAGCGCCGACAGCCAGCGCGTCGGGCCGGTACCGGCGGCAATTGCCTTGAGCACGTCGAGGGTCGAGGTCATCGCGTACTTCCCCGTCACGTCGATCGTGCTCTGTCCGGCCCAGTCGGTCGAGTGCAGCACGAAGCCGCGCCCGGGCTCGACCGGACCGCCGGCACGCACCGCGACATCGGGGGTGACCCCGGGCTCGACGTCGAGCTGCTGCATCAGCTCGCCGACCTTCAGCATCGGCAGCGGGTGATTCACTATCAGGCCCAGCGCGCCGTCGTCGTCGTGGACGCAGATGGCGATCACGGCGCGCGCGAAGCGCGGGTCACCGATGCCCGGCATCGACAGCAGCAATTGTCCGACAAGGTAGCGGGGCTGGTCCATTGCAGCGGGTTATACCCGGCAGCGGCCGCCAAACGCCAGTCCGCTTTACCGCGTCGGAACGCCCCGCTATGCGCGCCTGGAGCAAACAGGGAGAGCAGCGATGACGATCAAGGTCGGTGATACGGTTCCGAGCGCCACGCTGATGAAGATGACCGATGCCGGCCCTGCCCCCGTGCAGACCGACGCGCTGTTCGCCGGGCGCACCGTCGCCCTGTTCTCGGTGCCCGGCGCCTTTACGCCGACCTGCTCGGCCAAGCATCTGCCCGGCTATGTCGATAATGCCGACGCGCTCGCCGCCAAGGGCGTCGACGAGATCGTCTGCATCTCAGTCAACGACGCGTTCGTGATGGGCGCCTGGGGCGCCGCGGCGAATGTCGGCGAAAAGGTCACGCTG
This sequence comes from Glacieibacterium frigidum, assembly GCF_007097155.1. Lineage (GTDB taxonomy): Bacteria > Pseudomonadota > Alphaproteobacteria > Sphingomonadales > Sphingomonadaceae > Glacieibacterium > Glacieibacterium frigidum. The sequence goes on along the minus strand of NZ_VJWA01000001.1, from coordinate 1,517,856 downwards.
CTGGCGGACGGCAACGGCGATTTCGTCGAGGCGCTCGGCCTGGCGATGGACGGCAGCCGCTTCGGCATGGGCAAGCGCGGCCAGCGCTTCTCCATGCTGGTCCGCGACGGCAAGGTCGCCGAGCTGAATGTCGAGGACCCGGGTGCGTTCAAGGTGTCGTCGGCCGAGTATCTGATGCAACAGCTCAGCTGATCTTCGGCGAGCGGCGGATCGCTGCGCTGCGACCCGCCGCTGCTGCCCCTACAGCCCCGCGATCTTCGGGCCCGACCAGCCGCACTGCTGGCCCTTGTTCTGCGCCTTCAGCCACGTCTGAAGCGGCGCGAAATACGCCAGCATGGCGCGGCCATCCATGTCGCGCGTGCCGGTGAACTTCTCCAGCGTCTCGGGCCAGGGCTTCGACGCGCCCGCTTCGAGCATCGCATTCAGCCGTGCGCCGACCTCCTTGTTGCCATAGAAGGAACAGCGGTGCAGCGGGCCCTTCCAGCCGGCCTGCTTGCACGCCGCCTGATAGAACTGGAACTGCAGGATGCGCGCGAGGAAATAGCGCGCGTAGGGCGTGTTGCCGGGGATGTGGTACTTGGCACCGGGGTCGAAGTCGGCCTCGCTGCGCGGCACCGGCGGGATGATGCCCTGATACTGAAGGCGCAGGTCGGTCCACGACTTGTTGTACGCCGACGGCGGCGTCGAGCCGTCGAAGACGCCCCAGCGCCATTTGTCGACGAGCAGGGTCCACGGCACGCCGGGCACCTTTTCCAGCGCCTGGCGCAGCAGCAGGCCGATGTCCTTCGACGCGTCGGGAACCTTGGCGGCATCCAGTAGCCCGATCTTGACCAAGTAATCGGGCGTGATCGACAGCGCGACGAAATCGCCGATCGCCTCGTGGAAGCCGTCGTTGGCGCCGTTCAGGTACAGGTACGGCTGCTTGTTGTAGGCGCGCTGGTAGTAGTTGTGGCCGAGCTCGTGGTGGATGGTCACGAAGTCGCTGGCGTTGACCTTGGTGCACATCTTGATGCGCAGGTCGTCCTTGTTGTCGATGTCCCAGGCGGAGGCGTGGCAGACGACTTCGCGGTCGGCGGGCTTGGTGATCTGCGAGCGCTCGTAGAACGACGCCGGCAGCGGCGCGAGGCCGAGCGACGAGTAGAAACCCTCCCCCGTCTTGACCATCTTCAGCGGATCATAGCCCTTGGCGACGAGGAGCTCGCCGATGTCATAGCCGACGTCCCCCGCCCCTGCCGGCGCGACGATATCGTAGATACTGGCCCAGTCCTGCGCCCACATGTTGCCCAGCAGGTCGGCGCGGATCGGCCCGGTCTTGGGCTGCACCGCGTCGCCGTACTTCGCGTTGAGCTTGGTGCGCGTGTAGCAGTGCAGGTCGTCGTAGAGCGGCTTCACCTGTGCCGCGAGCTTGTCCATCAGCGGCGCGAAGGCCTCCGGCGGCATGTCGTAGCCGGCACGCCACATCGCGCCGGTGTCGGCGAAGCCGAGCTCCTTGGCGCCGGCGTTCGCGATCTCGACCAGGCGGACATAGTCGGCGCGCATCGGCTGGCCGACCTTGTGCCACGACGTCCACATCTCGCTGAGCAGCGCGGGGTCGCGCGTCGTGCCCATCAGCGCCTCGAGGTCGTTGCCGTTGGTGACCTTGCCCCCGACCGTACCCTTGCCCTTGCCATAGGCCGACTGCAGCCGCGTCGTGATCGTCGCCAGCTCCTCGGCCGCACCCGGGGTACTGGGCGCGGGCAGCGTGATGCCCTGCTTCAAGATGCCGAGCTTGCGCACCGTATCGGGCGACAGGCCCTTGACGTTATTGAAGCGCGCCGCACCCTTGGCGAACTTGACCGCCATCACCGTGCCCTCGGCGCCGACCTTGGCCGACAGCCAGTCGGTGTCTTCGGTGATGTAGGTCGCGTTGACCCAGGCGATGCGCGAGCCGTACTCGCTGAAGGCCAGCGCCGCGCGCTCGGCTTCGGCGACGAAGGCGTCGGCCTCGGCGGGGGTCGGTGCGGGCTGCGCGATCAGCGGCGCGGCGAAGGTCAGCGCGGCGGCCAGCGCCAGTGTCGAAACGACGGATTTCATGCAGGTCCTCCCAAGACTTGGATGGGCGACGCTATCGACGGACCAGGGCCCCGGGGTCAACCGCCCGTCGCCAGAGCCGAGCGACATGCGCGCACCTAGTCGCCCCGCCGGGGGTCGGCTAGAGCGGCGGGTAATGGTGAAACCGTCTTTTGCGTGGGTGCTGGCGACTGGCTGCGCGGCCGTCGCGCATGCCCAGCCTGCGCCGCCTGTCGCTCAGCCCCCCGCGGAAGCTGCGCCGGCACGCGACGAACTGCTCGACGCGCTCGCACCTCTGCCCGACGGCGGCGTGGCGTGGCCCGAGGCGGTCGCCGTGACGCCGGGCGAGGCGGCGACCACCGAGGCCGGCGAGGTGCGCTACGAGGTGACCGTCGAAGGCCTCGAGGATCTGTCGCGCTTCAAGGAGTTGTCGGTGCTGTGGCAGGGGCGCGGGGCGCCCGCGAACCTCGCGCAGATCAACCGCCGCGTCTTCGAGGACCGCGACCTGATCGATCAGCTGCTGCGCAGCCGCGGGCGCTACGGCGGCACCGTCGAGGCGACGATCACCCCGCCGGCGCAGGCGGGCGCCGCGACGCAGGTGGTGCTGACCGTCGAGCCGGGTCCGGTCTACACGTTCGCGGCAGTCGACCTGACCGTGCCGGCGGGCGCCGATGCAACGATGGTAACGCGCACGCTGGGCATCGCGGTCGGCGATCCCGTGGATGCCGCGGTGGTCGGGGCGGCGGAGGACGGGCTGAAGCTGCGCTTGGCAGACGCCGGCTATCCCTTCCCCACCGTCGGCGCGCAGGACGTCGCGGTAGACCATGAGACGCGGACCGCGACGCTGACCCAGGCGATCGACCCGGGCCGCCGCGCGGTGTTCGGGCGCGTGCGCTTTGCCGAGGCGACGCGGCGTGCGCCATTCGACGACGAGCATCTGGCGATGCTGGCACGCCTCGATCCGGGCGAGGCCTACAACGCCGCCGACCTGGAGGATCTGCGTCGCGCGCTGATCCAGACGGGGCTCGTCGGGTCGGCATCGATCAAGCCCGAGCCGGCGATGGTTCGCGCCGACGGCACGCAGGTCGTCGACCTGGTGATCACCACCGAGCCCGCGCCGCAGCGCACGATCGCCGCGCAGTTCGGCTATTCGACCGGCCAGGGCCTGCGCCTCGAGGGCAGCTGGCAGCACCGTAACCTGCTGCCGCCCGAAGGCGCGGTGACGGTGCGCGGGGTCGCCGCCGAGCGCGAGCAGCTGCTGGGCGTCGAGCTGCGCCGCCGCAATTGGCGCAAGCGCGACCAGTCGCTGCTGTTGCGCTCCGAACTCAGCAACGCCGAGCAGGACGCGTTCTTCGCGCGCACGTTGACTCTGGGTGCGGCGATCGAGCGCGAGACAAACATCATCTGGCAGAAGAAGTGGGCCTATTCCTTCGGTGCCGAGATCGTCGCCTCGTCGGAGCGCGACCGCAGCCGGATCGGCAATGCCTTCAACACCTTCCTGATCGTCGCCGCACCACTCAACCTGACCTATGACGGGTCGGACAATCTGCTCGACCCGACGCGCGGTTTCCGCCTGACCGGACGCGTCAGCCCCGAAGTGTCGTACCAGGACACTGCCTTCACCTACGTCAAGCTGCAGCTCGACGGCACCGCTTACCAGCCTTTTGGCGAGCGCGTGGTGATCGCGGCGCGCGCGCACGCCGGGACGATCGCCGGTGCGAGCCGCGGCCGCATTGCGCCGACGCGGCGCTTCTATGCCGGCGGCGGCGGGTCGGTGCGGGGCTTTTCATACCAGCAGGTCGGGCCGATGGACGCCGACGGGCGGCCGCTCGGGGGAAACTCGCTGACCGAATTCGCGCTCGAGGCGCGCGTGCGCTTTCGCGCCTTCGGCAACGACCTCGGCATCGTGCCCTTCGTCGATGCGGGCCAGGTGTCGACCGGCACGGTGCCGAAGTTCGACGCGCTCAAGGTCGGCGCGGGGCTCGGCCTACGGTATTACACGAGCTTCGGCCCGGTGCGCATCGACCTCGCGACCCCGCTCAACGGCGGGTCGAACGATCCCAAGCTCGCCTTCTACGTATCGATCGGCCAGGCGTTCTGATGCGGGCGGCGCGCGCCTTCTGGTTCCTCGTCGCCTTCGTGGTGCTGCTGGCGCTCGCGGGCATCGGGATGATCGCCTTCCTCGACACCGACCGCGGCCGTGCCTTCGTGGTGCGCCAGCTACCATTGTATGCCCCGCAGTCGGGGCTGACCGTGCGCGCCGGGCGCATCGACGGGTCGATCTTCGGCAGCGCGACGATCCACGACCTCGAACTCGGCGACCAGCGCGGCGTGTTCGCGCGCGCGGCGCGGGTGGAGCTCGACTGGCGGCCGTTCGATCTGGCGCGCAACCTGCTGACCGTCCACGCGCTGACCGTGCCCGAGCTGCGCGTCCTGCGCCGCCCCGCGTTGCGTCCCAGCGCCGACAAGCGCGTCCTGCCCGACATCGACATCCGCATCGACCGGCTGCGCCTCGACCGCATCGTGCTCGAGGCGCCGGTGATCGGGCGCCCGGTGCTCGCCAGCCTGCGCGGCGACGCCGATATCCGTGACGGCCGCGCGCGCCTCAACCTCGACGCCGCCAGTTCCGACGCAGGCGACACACTGCGCGTGCGCCTCGACGCCGAGCCCGACCGCGACCGCTTCGACCTCGGGCTGCGCCTGGATGCGGCGGCGCGCGGCATCGTTACCGGCCTGCTGGGCCTTGCGCAGCCGCTTGAAATTGACGTTGCGGGCGCCGGCAAGTGGAGCGCGTGGAAGGGCAACGCGACTGCGGCACTGGGCGGGCAGCGGCTCGCCGCGCTGACGCTGGGTGCGGCGGGCGGGCGCTTCACCGCAGTCGGGGCGGTTACACCTGCGAAGCTGCTCACCGGCATGGCCGCGCGGCTGGCGGCACCCGCACTGCGCATCGACGCGAGCGCCAGCGTCGCCGACCGCCAGGCCCGGACGATTGTGCATGCAAGTTCGGCTGCGCTGACCGTCGATGCCGGGGGCACGGTCGACTTCGCCACCGAGAGCCTGGCGGGCGTGACGATCGATGCGCGTGTGCTGCGCCCGGCGGCGATCCACCCGCGTGTCACGGCGCGCGACCTGCGCCTGCGCGCGCGGCTGGCGGGCACGTTCCGCGCGCCGCTGATCGACTACGTCGCGACCGCCCCGCAGTTCGCCTGGGGGCGCACGGGCTTCACCAACGTCCGTGCCGTCGGCATCGTCGCGGGCGGCGCGCGGCCGCTGGTCATTCCCGTCACCGCCAGCGCGTCGCGCGTAACCGGCGTCGGCCCGACCGGCGAGCCGCTGCTGACCGGGCTGCGCGTCACGGGGCCGCTGACGCTGCGCGGGCAGGCGCTCGTCTTCGATGCTGTGAACGTCCGCACCGACCGGCTGACGGCGCGAGCGGCGGGGCGGATCGATCTGCCGACGGGGGCCTTCCGCGTTGCGATCAAGGGCGACCTGCCGCGCTATCTGATTCCCGGCCTCGGCCTCGCGAACATCGCCGGCGATGTTGTGGCGACGCCCGACCCGGCGGGGGTGCGCGTCCTGGGCACCGCGACGGCGCGGGTCACGCGGCTCGACAATCCCTTCTTTGCGTCGCTGCTGGAGGGGCTGCCCTCAGTCGTCGCGCAGATCGCGGTCGCACCCGATACGTCGGTTGCCTTCACCAACGCGCGCCTGTCCTCGCCCGGGGTCACGGTGACCGCGAGCGGCACGCGCGCTGCGAACGGCGTCGTCGCCCTTGCCGGAGCGGGCGTGTCGCGCCGCTACGGCCCGTTGGGCATCCGCCTCCTCGGGCAGATCGAAGCCCCCGTCGTCGACCTCACCCTCGCCCGCCCGGGGTTCGGCATCGGGCTGCGCACCGTCGTGGCCAAGGTCGAGCCGGTGACCGGCAACTGGCGCTTCACGGCAAACGGCGCGACCGACTATGGCCGCATCGACGCGCGCGGGCTTATCCGGCCGGGCACGGCGACGGCGATCGATGTCGGGGCAGTGACGCTCGCCGGGATCACCGGGCGCGGAACGCTGATCCAGACCACGACCGGGCCGTTCGCCGGCCGACTCGACCTATCGGGCGCAGGCATCGATGGCAGTGCGCTGCTCGCCGCTGCGGGCGCGGTACAGCGCGCCGACGTGGCACTGACCGCGGCCAATGCGAAGCTGCCGCTCGCGCCCCTCGTCGCAGTCGGCAGCGGCAATCTGCGCGCCACGGTACTGCTCGACGACGCCGGGCCGGTGGTGACGGGGCGGTTCACGGCCGCCCAGGTGCGGCGCGCCGACATCGTGCTGACCAATGCCAACGGTACCATCGACTATCGCGCCGGGCGCGGTTCGGCGCAGGTCGAGCTGGCGGGCATCGGCGAGGCGCCCTTCACGTTGAAGGGCCGTGCGACCTTCGCCGGAGACCGGATCGAGCTGGCGGGCAGCGGCGTGTTCGACCGCCGCCAGATCGGGCTCGCGGCGCCGGCGATCCTGACGCGCGACGGCACCGACTGGGTGCTCGCCCCGACGCTGGTGACGACGCCCGACGGTCGCGCCGAGCTGTCGGGCCGCTGGGGGGAGCGCAAGGCGGTGCGCGCCCGCCTCGACAATCTGGGCCTCGCGCTGTTCGCCGCCGCCGACCCTCGGCTGGATTTCGGCGGGCGCGTGTCGGGAACGATCGACATGTCACTGCCGCGCGGCGGGTTGCCGACCGGCAATGCCTCGTTGCGCGTCACCGGGCTCAGCCGCGCCGGGCTGGGTGCGGCGTCCCTGCCGATCGATCTGGCGCTCAACGCCGCGGTGACCCCGGCGGGCGGCAGCGCGCGCGCGGTCATCGTGCGCGGCGGCGCCGTCGAGGGGCGGCTGCAGGCGCAGCTGCGGAACATTCCCGGCGGTGACGCCGACGCCCCGCTCGAACGCCTGCTCGCCGCGTCGCTGTTCGCGCAGGCGCGCTACAACGGCCCCGCGCAGGCGCTATGGCCGCTCAGCGGGATCGAGGCGCTCGACGTGCGCGGCCCCGTGCGCATCGCCGCCGACATCGGCGGGCGGCTGGGGCAGCCGACGCTGACCGGCACGATCACCAGCGACGGCGCGCGGGTCGAGAACGTCACTCTGGGCACTGTCGTCGAGAAGGTCAGCCTCGACAGCCGCTTCACCGCCTCGCGCCTCGACCTGACGGCGTTCAGCGGCACCATCGGCAAGGGCAGCGTGACCGGCAGCGGCAGCATCGGCCTGTCGGCGATCGAGGGCTTCCCGATCGACATCCGCCTCGCGCTCAAGAATGCGCAGGCGCTGAAGCGGGACGATCTGACCGCCACCGTCACCGGCGACCTGCGCGTCGTCAGCAGCCGCGCCGGCGCGCGCATCGCGGGCAATCTGACTGCCGACGCCGCGCGCTTCCGCATCGGCCGCCCCGCCAGCGCCGAAGTGCCGGTACTGACGGTGCGCGAGATCAACGCCGAGGCCGTGCGCCGCCGCGTCGTCCCCGCCGAGCGTCCGACCAGCTGGGGCCTCGACATCAACGTCAAGGGCCCGCGCATCCAGGTCGAGGGCATGGGGTTGCAGTCGGACTGGCGCGGCGACCTGGCTCTTTCGGGCACCGCGACCGCCCCAGCCCTGGCTGGCCGCGTTCGCTTGATCCGCGGCGACTACGACTTCGCCGGCAAGCGCTTCCAGCTGACCCGCGGCGACCTGCGCTTCCAGGGCACCTACCCGCCCGATCCGATCATCGACATCGCCGCGGAGAACACCTCGGCCCAATTCACCGCGACACTGACCATCACCGGTACCGGGCTGCGGCCGGAGATCGCGTTCGGGTCGGTCCCTGCCCTGCCGCAGGACGAGGTGCTGAGCCGCGTGCTGTTCGGCTCGACGATCGCCAACCTGTCGGCGCCCGAGGCGCTGCAGCTGGCGGGCGCCCTCGCCTCGCTGCGCGGCGGGCGCGGCGAAGGGCTCAACCCGATCAACCTGGTGCGAAAAGGTCTGGGCATCGACCGGCTGCGCATCCTGCCCGCCGACACGGTGTCGGGGCGGCGCACCTCGGTGGCGGCGGGCCAGTATATCGGGCGGCGCGTCTATCTCGAGCTGGCGTCCGACGCGCAGGGCTATACCGCGACCAATATCGAAGTCGCGCTGACGCGGTCGCTGTCGATCCTGTCGCAGGTCGCGACGCAGGGCGGGACCAGCGTCAACCTGCGGCTGAAGAAGGACTATTAGCGCCGCCTAGTGGATCGGAAAGGTCACGACGCTGCGGTAGCCGCCGCTCGTCGGTCCGCTTTCCAGCACGCCCGCGACCTGGCGCACCGCGGCGGTCATGATGCGCAGGCCGAGCCCGTTGCCGGGCAGCGTGGCCTCGTCGGGCCCCTTGCCGTGGTCCTCGCACATCAGGCGGTACATCCCACCCTCGCGCTGGCCGGTCAGGACGATCGTGCCTGCCCCGCCGATGCCGTAGGAATGCTTGAGCGCGTTGGTGACGAGCTCATTGACCACCGATCCCAGCGCCGCAACCATCGTCGGACCGAGGTCGAGCGGATCGAAGCGGCTGGTGATCCGGATCGCCGCCGGCAGCATACGCGCCAGCGCGTCGGTCAGCCGCTCGAAATACTCGGCGAGGTCGATGCGCTGGTCGCCGTCGGCATGGCTGAGCAGATCGTGCAGCAGCGCCACCGTACCGACCTGCTGCTCGACTGCACGCAGCGCAGCATCGGCGTCGCCCGCAAGCTGGCGGCGCTGCAGCTGCGCGAACGCCGCGACCATCTGCAGCGAATTCTTGACGCGGTGGTCGATCTCCTTGCGCAGCATCGTCTCGCGCATCAGCGCGGCGTGCAGGTCGAGCCGCGCCATGACCTGCGCAGCGAGCACGCGCAGTGCCTGGCGCTGCAGATCGTCGAGCTGGCGCGGCACGTTGTCGAGCACGCAGAGCGTGCCGATCGGCTGGCCGTCGCCTGTCCGCAACACCGCGCCGGCATAGAAGCGCAGGCCCGGATCGGCGAGGCACAGCGGATTGTCGCGCATCCGCTGGTCGGCCAGCGTGTCGGGGATCTCGACGAAATCGCCCTCCAGGATGACATGCGCGCAGATCGACGTGTCGAGCGGCGTCTCGCGCACGCCGAGCCCGACCTCCGCCTTGAACCACTGCCGGTCGGCGTCGATCAGGTTGATCACCGAGATCGGCGCGCCGCAGACGCGCGCCGCCAGCGCAACCACGTCGTCGAAGTCGCTCTCGCGCGGCGTATCGAGGATGTCGTAGCGCCGAAGCGCGACAAGCCGCGCCGCTTCGTCGGGGTGCGGGGCTGCCTTCATTGCGTGATAACCATGGCCGAAAATGCGGAGCTCCGCAACGCGTCAGCCGCGCCCGATCAGCTTGCGCGCCATGGCATCGGCGACCGCGTCCGTTGCCCGCCCACTGGCGTCGGCCTCGGCGAAGATGTCCGCCAGGCGCCCCTCGATGCGCGCAATCTGCGCCGCAACGCCGGCGGCGTCGCCCGAACCCAGGTATTCGGTCGCGACATTGATGATTCCGCCAGCATTGATGACATAGTCGGGCGCATAGAGGATGCCGCGCGCCGCGACCCGCGCGCCGTCGGCAGGCGTCGCGAGCTGGTTGTTCGCCGCGCCTGCGACAACGGCGACATCCAGCCGCGCGATGCTGAACTCGGTCAGAATCGCACCCAGCGCATTGGGGCTGAACACGTCCGCCGCCACCGTCATGATCGCCGCATTGTCGACGAGCGTCGCGCCGACCTCGTCCGCGACGCGCGCCGCACGCGCCTCGTCGATGTCGGCGACCGACAGCTTCGCGCCCGCCGCCGCCAGCTTGCGGACTAGCGCGTGCCCGACGCTGCCCAGCCCCTGCACCGCGACATGGGTGCCGGCGAGATCGCGGCCCAGCTTGTGGCGCACCGCCGCGCGCATGCCGACGAACACACCCTCGGCAGTAGACGGCCCCGGGTTGCCGCCCGCGGCACCCCCCGCCACCGGCAGGCCCGACACGTGGCGCGTGCGCCGCGCGATGACCGTCATGTCGGCGTCGGACATGCCGACATCCTCGGCGGTGACATAGCGCCCGCCGAGCCCATCGATCGCGCTGCCGAACGCCTCCAGCATTTCTTCGGTCTTGGGAGCGCCCTTCAGGATTACTGCCTTGCCGCCGCCCATCGGCAGGCCGGCCATCGCATTTTTGTAGCTCATGCCGCGCGACAGGCGCAGCGCGTCGGTCAGCGCCGCCGCATCGTCGGCATAGGTCCACCAGCGGCACCCGCCCGCCGCCGGCCCGAGGTGCGTCGAATGGACCGCGATGATCGCCTGCAGTCCGCTCGCGGCATCGCTCGCGAAGTGAACCGCCTCATGGGCGTCATAGTCGGCGGCATCGAAAAGCATCGCGTGGTCTCGCAATAAACGAACAGCCACGCGCAATAATCGAACCGCACCGAATGCGGAAGCCGGAAAGCGGCTAAAGCAGCCGTTCGGTGATCAGTCGGGCGACGGCGTGGCTGCGGTTGACCGCGCCCAGCTTGCGCCGCGCATTGTCGACGTGGAAGCGCGCGGTCGATTCCGACAGGCCAAGGATCGTCGCGATCTCCCAGTCGGTCTTGCCCTCCGCGACGAACGCCAGCGCATCGCGCTCGCGCGGGGTCAGGCGCGGACCCTCGGGCGCATCGGGGAGGCCGAAGCCGATCAGGCGCTCGGTCAGCAGCAGCCCCGCCATCTGGATCGCGCGCGCCTCGTCGGGACCCAGGCCGCCGTCGCCGAAGCCCAGATGCAGTGAGGCGATCGCCCCGGCCGCGCCGTAGGATGTCGCGCACAGGGCATCGTGGATCCGTGCTTCGGCCAGCGCCTCCCAATAGCGGCCGAACCGCCGGTTGCGCGGTGCGAAGTCGCTGAAGCGGTAGCAGGTCTGCCCCAGCCGGATGGCGTCGAGCAGCGGGTTGTTCTCGAAGCAGACATAGTCGAACGCCACGCTGTCGACCCAGCCGTCGGGCGCGTAGCGCAGGATGAAGCCGCCCGCCGACCAGTGGCTGTCGGACGTCAGCCGCGCGCGCGGGCGGCGATAGGCGCGCGTCTGGATATAGGTCGCGCCGAACGGCTGCAGGCTGCGGAAGAAGGCCTCGCTGGCAGCCACTGGTGTCGGCGCGGCGAGCGCGTCCTGTCCGAGCATAAGCACATGCGACAGCATCGGCGCGCACCCCGACCTAGACTGGCATGATCTTCGCTGGAACGTAACGATTTGGCAAGCTTTTCGCCGACCCTCCCGGTTTCGCCAGTTATGCACCCCGCGCCGGCCCGCTACCCCTGCCCTTCGCGATGCACAGGTCGCGGCAACAGGGGGTAACAAGATGCTTCGCCATGCTTTCGCGGCGCTTGCGCTGGTCGCTACGCCGGCCACTGCAGCGACCTACACGCTCGACCTGACCGGCATGATCGCCAACATGACCTCGGGCAGCTTCACCTTCAACAACATCGACTTCCAGGCGGGCGGGCTGACGCTCAGCGACATCACCCCGTTCACCGTCGAAGCCGGGGACACCATCCAGTTCACCGTCGCGCTCGACGGGAGCTTCGTCGTGCCGAAGTCGTTTGCCACCCCCGGCTATGCTCAGTTCGTCGGCATCAATTTCGATGCGATGATACCGCCGATCGAGCCCGTCGCGACGAGCGGCGTGCTGAACCTCACAGGGCTTGTTGGCGATCTGCCCAATCCACAACCGGCTGGCTGCGGCAATTGCGTCGGGCTGATCGGCGGGCGTGCCTTCGGCGAGGCGTTCAGCTTTACCGGCCTGTTCGGCAGCGCCGTGATCGATGCACTGGCAGCACCCTATGAGATCACCTCGGTCTCGATCAGCTACCAGATCAACCCGACGCCCTTCGCCGCGGTGCCCGAGCCCGCGACCTGGGCGCTGATGATCGGCGGCTTCTTCCTGTCCGGCGGCCTGGTTCGCGCACGACGGCCCCGCGCGCGCGTCACCGCCTGACGCCCCCGGGGGGCTGGACCGGACGCTGGCCCGCGTCCGGTCCTTGCCCTCGTGCGTCTCGCCCCTTAGCAGCAGGGCCGTGTCGCCCTTCGCCATACCCAATTACCGCGCCTTCTGGGCGGCCAAGTTCGCGTCGACCGTCGCGGGGCTGATGCTCGTCATCGTCATCGGCTGGCAGGTCTATGCGCTGGCCCGCGAGACCATGTCGACGCGCGATGCCGCTTTCCTGCTTGGCATGATCGGGCTGGCGCAGTTCCTGCCGCTGTTCGTGCTGACCCTGCCCGTTGGCTACATCGCCGACCGCGTCGATCGCCGCTACCTCGCGCGCGGCGCGGTGGCGCTCGAACTGGTGTGCGCGAGTGTGCTGGGGGTGCTGGCGCTCAACGATGCGGTCACCCTGCCCGCGCTGTTTGTCGTCGCCGTGCTGCTCGGCGTCGGGCGCGCCTTTGCCGGGCCGTCGCTGTCGGCGCTCGCCCCCAACCTCGTGCCGCGCGACATGCTGCCGACCGCGATCGCCTGGAATTCGATCGGCTGGCAGGCGGGCGCGGTGATCGGTCCGCCGCTCGGCGCCTTCCTGTTCGCCGCCGCACCCGCCGCGCCGTACCTGACCGCCGCCGTGCTGTTCGCGGTCGCGCTGACCGGCCTGTTCCTCATCACCCCGGTACCGCGCCCGGTGCCGTCCGACCTATCGCCGCTGCAGTCGACGATCGAGGGGCTGTCGTACGTCCGCCGCAACCGCATCGTCCTCGGCGCGATCACGCTCGACCTGTTCGCCGTGCTGCTCGGCGGCGCGACGGCGATGCTGCCGGTGTTCGCACGCGATGTCCTCCACGTCGGCGTCGAGGGGTTGGGCCCGCTGCGCGCCGCACCGGCCGCGGGGGCGGCGCTGACCGCGCTATGGCTGACCCGTCGGCCGCTGCAGCGTCACGTCGGCAACACGATGTTCGCCTGCGTCGGGCTGTTCGGACTTGCAACCATCGTCTTCGGCTTTTCGCGCAATCTCATGCTTTCGCTGGGGTGCCTCGCCGTGCTGGGCGCCGCCGACATGATCTCGGTCTATGTTCGCTCGTCGCTGATCCAGCTGCACACCCCCGACAGCATGCGCGGCCGCGTCTCGGCGGTGTCGATGCTGTTCATCTCGGCCTCCAACGAGCTCGGCGAATTCGAGAGCGGACTGACCGCGGCGTGGTTCGGGCCGGTGAACGCGGTGATCTACGGCGGCATCGCGGCAGTGCTCGTGACGATCACCTGGGCGCTGCTGTTTCCCGAACTGCGCAAGGCCGACCGCTTCGTTGCGCCCGAGAATCGCGTATAAGGCCCCCGATCCAAGGAGCGCACGCCCATGAAAGCCGCCAATATCCTCGCGACCATCGGCAACACGCCGCACATCCGCATGGCGCGGCTGTTTCCGGACAACGAGGTGTGGATCAAGTCCGAGCGCGCGAACCCCGCAGGATCGATCAAGGACCGCATCGCCCTCGCGATGATCGAGGCGGCCGAGGCGAACGGCACGCTGCTACCCGGCGGCACGATCGTCGAGCCGACCAGTGGGAACACCGGCATCGGGCTGGCGATGGTCGCCGCGGTCAAGGGCTACAAGCTCGTCCTCGTGATGCCCGAGTCAATGTCGCTCGAGCGCCGCCGCCTGATGCTGGCGTACGGCGCGAGCTTCGACCTGACGCCGCGCGAGAAGGGCATGAAGGGCGCCATCGAGCGCGCGGCCGAGATCGTCGCCGCGACGCCGGGCGCCTGGACGCCGCAGCAGTTCGAGAACCCGGCCAACATCGACGTGCACGTCCGTACGACCGCGATGGAGATCCTCGCCGACTTCGCCGATGCGCCGCCGCACGCGCTGATCACCGGCGTCGGGACCGGCGGGCACATCACCGGCGTCGCGCAGGCGCTGAAGCCCCATTGGCCCGACATGAAGGTGTTCGCGGTCGAGCCGACGCTGTCGCCCGTCATCTCGGGCGGCCAGCCGGGACCGCATGCCATCCAGGGGATCGGCGCGGGCTTCGTGCCGGCCAACCTCCACACCCAGCTGCTCGACGGCGTCATTCAGGTGTCGCCCGACGACGCCAAGGCGATGGCGCTGCGTGCCGCCGCCGAGGAGGGCATGCTGGTCGGCATTTCGAGCGGCGCGACGTTGCAAGCAATCAAGCAGAAGCTGCCCGAACTGCCCGAGGGCGCGCGTGTGCTGGGCTTCAACTACGACACCGGCGAGCGCTATCTGTCGGTGCCCGACTTCCTGCCGACGGCGTGAGCCGACGAATATGAACAAGTAAGCGAATTTGACACCGGGGAGGCACTTTCAAGAAGTGCCTCCCGCGTCCCTAGACTACCATAATCTGTTTAAAACCAACGACTTATAGCGACTATCTGCCGATTATAGCGGTTGCGGCGTCGAGGCGGGCCGCATAGGCGTCCAGCGCCTTCGCCGTCCGTTCCGCGTAGAGATCGGCGTCGGCGAAACGGCGTTCCTCGATCGCCTCGCGCACCCCGGGCAGCGTCTTCGCGCCATAGCCGGTGAAGCGGCCCGGGGCATAGACGAGGTTCTTGTACCACGGCCGGCCGGGCAGGCCGCGGTTGTCGAGAAGCAGCTGGTCGATGTCGCGCAGTGCCGTATTGAGCTGCACCCGCGTCGCCGGCGCCAGCGTCCTGCCATGCGCCGCATAGGCCGCGTCATAGGCCTTCGCACTGGCGCCGAGGCGCGCGACGGCGTTCTCGAGGACCGCGAGCTCGACATAGGGGGTTGCCGGTTCCTCGGCGGGCGGCGCGACCGGGGCAAGCGGGTCCGTCGCCAGCTTGAACGCTCCGTCGTCGGCCAGCGTGCGGCGCTTGGCGTCCTTGGCGCGGCGGTCGTCGCCGAGCTGGCGGACTTCGCTCAGGTAGCGTGCGACGGTGTCGGCGAAGTCGCCGAAGCGAACCGGCGGCGTGTCGGCGTCGGCGATGCGCAGGACCAGCCGCCCGACGGTCTTGGACAGCGCCGCGCCGTAAGCGAGGCGGGGATCGTCGAACTTCGTGAAATGGTCGTAGCTGTCGTAGATCGAGTGGTAGACGCCGCCGCTCTCGTCCTCGCCGCCATAGGCGATGTTGAGCGACGCGATGCCGAGATGCTGCAGGAACGGCGAATAGTCGGAGCCTGAGCCGAGCGGACCCATCAGCAGGTCGCCGCCCTTCTCCGCCGCCGCCAGCTGCGCGGGCTCGGTGCGCCCGATGCCGTCATAGGCTTCGGCG
The DNA here is from genome assembly GCF_007097155.1 of Glacieibacterium frigidum. Taxonomy (GTDB): domain Bacteria; phylum Pseudomonadota; class Alphaproteobacteria; order Sphingomonadales; family Sphingomonadaceae; genus Glacieibacterium; species Glacieibacterium frigidum. Next base: position 1,502,587 of record NZ_VJWA01000001.1, on the reverse strand, counting down.
AGGAGGCCCGACTGCAGGCGCTTCAAGACGGGCACGCCGGTCTGCGGATCGCGCACGTCGCGTCCCACCTCGCTGACCAGATGCTGCCAGCTGTGGCTGCCTTCCGCGCTTAAAAAGCCGCGGCCGTTGCCATCGGTGTTGATGTAGATGACCGCCTTCGCCCTGAGCTCGGCGGTGTGATGCTCGACCCATTCGGTTGAGCCGAGCAGCATCGGCTCCTCGGCGTCCCAGCTGGCGTAGACGATCGTCCGCGCCGGCCGCCATCCGGTTTTCGCCAGCGCACCCAGCGCCTTGGCTTCGGACAGCATCGCGACATTGCCCGACAGCGGGTCCATCGCGCCGAAGACCCAGGCATCGTGGTGGTTGCCGCGGACCACCCACTGGTCGGGATATTTGGCGCCCTTCAGGCGGGCGATGACGTTGTACGCAGGCTTCAACGACCAGTCCGACTTCACCATCAGCCGCACGCTCGTCTTGCCGTCGCCGCCCAGATGATAGGTCAGCGGCAGTGCGCCGATCCAGGTCGCGGGCGCCTTGGGCCCGCCGAGGCTGCTCAGGATCTGCGTCGCATCGGCATAGGACATCGGCAGCACGGGGATCTTGAGGATCGTCGGTGCATCGGCGCGCGCCAGGCGCTTCGCTCCGGGGACCGCGCCATAGCCCGGCGTCAGCGGATCACCGGGATAGGTCGGCATGTCGGCGACCGAGCCGCGCTGTACGGCGTTCGCCGGCCGCGCGCCGCCGCGCGGATAGGTGTCGCCCTGCTTGTAGCCGTCGTCGGCCGGGTCCGAGTAGATGATGCACCCGACCGCACCATGTTCCTGCGCCAGCTTGGGCTTCAAGCCGCGCCAGCCGCCGCCGTACCGCGCTAGTGCGATCTTGCCCTTCACGTCGACCCCGCGCCGCGCCAGCGCGAGATAGTCGGCCGGCAGGCCGTAATTGACGTAGACGACGTCCGCCGTGACGTCGCCGTCGCCCTGGAATGCGACATAGGGCGGCAGCATGCCCGCGGCGCTCGACGTCGCATCGCCTTCGATCGGTGGCTCCTGTCCGCCCAGCGTCGCGCGGCGCGGCGTGACCAGCTCGACGGCGGTGGCGATGGGGGTCGGGTACAGCACGTCGAACTGCTCGATCGCCGCGTCCCAGCCCCACGCCTTGAACTGCGCGAGGATGAATTCGGCATTGGCCTTGTTGTGCGGGCTGCCGACATGATTGGGCGCCGACGACATCGACTTGAGCCAGGCCTGCTGATCGGCGGCGCTGACCGAAGCGTCGAGTGCGGCTTCGCGGGCGGCCTGGGTCGCCGGCGGTGCAGCGATCGCAGCGGTGGCGAGTGCGACGCTGCTGACGAGCGCCAGCGCGAAATGCGGTTTCATATATTTCCCCCTTGTTACGGGGAAGCGTCGTCCAACGGCGGTGCAAAGGCAATCGTGCCAGCCTGCGTCGGGCATAAAAAAACGCGCCCTAAGGCGCGTTGTCGAGATGTGACGAAAAGCATGAAACGGGCGGGCCCGAAGGCCCGCCCGGATCGATTAGGCGGCGACGGTCGCGTTGCGAGCGCGGCGGCGCGTCTGCAGGCCGACCATGCCGAAGCCGACGATCATCAGGCCCCAAACGGCCGGCTCGGGGATCGCGGTGACGATCGGCGCCGGATCCGACGAGAACGAACCGGTGCTGAGCGCGCGGAACGAGCGCAGCGCGCGGGTCGGCGTGGTGTTGGTCGGAACCGCCTGCAGGACACCCGTGATCGAGGTCAGCGACAGCGAGAAGTCGAGCGACGACGTGGGGTCGAAGGTCAGGAAGTCCGAGGTGTAGACGATCGTGTCGGCGGGATCTTCCGACGTCGCCGAGAACGAACCCGACGTGCCGTTGCGCTGACCGACGATCGCGCCCTGGCTGAACGTCGCGCTGAGCAGGTTCGAGCCGGTTGCATAGAAGGTGTTACCGACCGTGATCGGCGCCGTCGTCAGGAACGAGAAGCTGCCCGCAATGCCCGGCTGGATCAGGAAGCCGCCAGCGAGGAGCGCCGGCGTCGCGGCGACCGAGGCGTTGAGAGTGAACGACGCGTTGACGTTCGTGACGAACGCCGCGAGGCTCGGCTGCAGGAACGAGAAGCTGACGAGGCGCGAACCGGCGACGGTCGAGCTGTTCGTGGCGGTCGTGTAGATCGAGCCGCCGGTGCCGGTCGAATTGTCCGCGGCATTGTTCTTCCAGTAGATGTTCGCGGTCTGGCCGGGCAGCGCCTGGTACTGGGCGAAGGTCGTGATGACCGCCTGGGCCGGCGTGGCGGCAACGAACATCGTGCCGGCGGCGAGCGCTGCGGCGGTGAGCGTCTTCTTGATCATGTTGATCTCCATCTCGAAAAAGTTGGCGGTCACCCGCCGGTCGTTTTTCGGTTCACCCCCCGCGGGAAAACCTCTTGATCCTCAATAAGCAAACATCGTGCCAGTTCGATATAGGCGTGCAAGTCACTGAAATCTGGTGCCCTACCAAAAGGTAAACATAGGTTAGTGTAAACCCTGCCGACACTCACGCCCTGCGGCGCTGAAAGCGATCCTTCAAACGCAGCGCGGGGCTCTCGACGAGATGCCATGACGCGGCCGCGAATGGCAGCACCAAGGCGAAGGAAATCAACAAGTTGGTAACCGGTGTCGTGCCCCAGCCCAGCGCCATGACGGTCTGCTGAACGGGGAAGGCATAGATGTAGATGCCGTAACTATAGTCGGGGATCGCGGCGCTCGCGCGCTTCAGTCCGACCGGCACGGCGAATGCCGCGACGAGCGCCAGATAGCCGAAACCCAGCTGCAGTGCCGCGAGCCCGACGGTGCGAACAGGCAGCAGATGCGCCACCGCCAGCGCGACCCCCACGCCGGCAAGCGCCAGGGGCCACGACAGGCGAAGCGAGCCCCGCCACTGATAGGCCAGCACGCCGAGGAAGAACGCGAAGCCGAGCTGGCGCGGCCGCTCGAGCGCCGGGATCATGTCGAGCGGCAACGCAAGATGCGCGAGCGCGTAGAGCCCGAAGGCGATCGCCAGTACGCGCCGCGACGCCAGCATCCCGAGCCAGCCGACGATCGCCAGCACGATGTAGCAGCGGACTTCCTGCGGGATCGTCCACAGCGAGCCGTTGACGCCGGGCACCGGCAGCTCGCGGAAGATGCCCGGCAGGAAATAGGCGTTGCCGAGCAGCGATGCGTTCACGCCCAGGAATTTGAGCGTTTCGGGATGCGTGATGTACGCCCCGAACGGCCGGTCGCCGAAGATGACCCACAGGCCGAGCGCGACGACGATCAGCATGACCCACAGGCCGGGCACCAGCCGCAACAGGCGCGCGACCGCGTAATCGCGCACCCCCCGCTTCGCCAGGCTGCCGGTCACCAGAAAGCCCGACAGCGAGAAAAACAGGAAGACCGCGAGGGTGGAAATCGGCAGCGTCAGCACCGGGACCGTCGGATCGAGGTTGATCATCGGCTGCGTCAGATCCCAGCCGTGCGAGATCATCACCGAGCTCGCGAGCAGCCAGCGCAGCGCGGTGAAGATATTGCCGTCGTGGCGCAGATCCTCCGGCGCGATGCGCCGGCCCAGCAGGCTCATCAAAAGGCGTTCTTCGGCGTCACCAGCGCAACTCCCGTACGCAACATGATGTACAGGTCGAACCAGATCGACCAGTTCTCGATATAGTAGAGGTCGTGCTCGAAGCGCTTGATGAGCTTGTCCTCGGTATCGGTCTCGCCGCGCCAGCCGCAGACCTGCGCCCAGCCGGTGATGCCGGGCTTTACCTTGTGCCGCGCGGCGTAGCTCAGCACGACGTCGGAGAACAGCTTGCCTCCGGCGCGGGTCGACGCGGCATGCGGGCGCGGGCCGACCAGGCTCATGTTGCCCTGCATGACGTTGAACAGCTGCGGCAGCTCGTCGAGGCTCAGCTTGCGCAGGACCGCGCCGACGCGCGTCACGCGGGGGTCGCCGCGCGTCGCCTGGCGGATGTTGTCCACCTCAGACCGATTGTGGAACATCGAGCGGAATTTATAGACGAAGAAGGGCCGGTTGTTGAACCCTTCGCGCGGCTGGCGGAACAACACTGGGCCCGGCGAATCGAGCTTGATAGCGATCGCGATCAGCGCGAGCAGCGGCGCCACGAGGACCAGCGCGATGCCGCCGATCACCCGGTCCTCGATCGCCTTCGCCCAGGCGTCGACGCCCGAGATCGGCCGCTCGAACAGGGTCATCACCGGCATCTCGCCGAGCAGCACGACGGGGCGAGAGGCGAACACGAAGCTCGCGAGGTCGGGCGCGAGCCGGATGCGCACCGGCGTCAGCGCGAGTTCGGAGACGATCTGCTGCAACCGCACGTCGGCCGACCAGGGCAGCGCAACGATGACTTGGTCGATCCCGCCCTCGCGGATGCGGTCCACCAGCTTCGACAGGTTGCCGAGCACCGGCAGGCCGCCGACCCGCCGCGGCACGCGCCCGTCCTGGCGATCGTCGTAGAAGCCGGTCAGGGTTATCGTCAGCTTGTCGTGCGTCTGGATGTAATGCGCGAGCCGCGCGCCCTGTGGGCCGGCGCCGAAGATCGCGACGCGGCTGTCGAAGGTGCCGTTGCGCTTCAGGCGGCGAACCCAGATGGTCATCGCGCCGCGCGCCGGCAGCAGCATCGCGCCGCCGCTGAGGAACCAGCCCAGCGCCCAGCCGCGCGACACCGAATCCGACGCCTTCAGCAGGAAGCCCAAGGTGACCATGAACAAGGCGGTCGCGATCCAGCTCGTCGCGACCCGCTGCCAGGCGCGGCGCAGCGAGAATTGCGCGTCGATGTCGTAGCAGCCGATCGCCTCGGCGAGCACGGCGAAGGTCATCGCGGTGATCGCGACGACGCGGTGGTACATCGCCACCTCGCCCTTGCCGAAGGCCTCGACGAACCAGCTGCTGGCGAGCAATCCCGACGCGACGACGATCGCGAATTCGCTGGCGCGGATCGTCCAGACGACGACGTCGAGCGGCAGGCCAGCGCGCTGGCGGGTCGCCTCGCCATCGACAGGTGGCATGCTCATATCGTTCATCGTTGCATCACAGCCCCGTTGATCCGCGGGTCCCATCCCGCGGCCCCTGCTGCCAGCGCACCCCCCTGCTCCGGCTCCGCTACCATCGAAGGGTGGCAGTAGCCTCGCTTCGCCAACCTGCTATAGGGAGAACGCGGAGTGAGGCAACGGGGGAAACGCGCGGTGCAGACGGTTTACGACTGGGCGACGATGGTGGTGTTCGCCGGGCTCGTCGTTCTGTTCCTACAACGTTCGCAGGGCGAGGCTCGCGATCAGCTTTGGCAGTATCTCGTTGCCGCGGTCGGCTGCGCCGTGACGAATTACCTCGGAAACGAAGCGATCAAGCTTGCCGACACGACGTACCACATCGGTGCGGTGGCGCTCGGCATTGCGACGCTGGCGTTCATCTACGTGGTTCTCAAGCCGTTCGACGGGCTTAACAGCAACTAGACGACGGCCGACCCCGCGGCGGGCAGCCTGAGCGTCACCGCCAGCCCGCCGAGATCCTCGCTTTCGCCCAGCGCCACCGACCCGCCATAGATTTCCGCCACATCCCGCACGATCGCGAGGCCCAGGCCGGTGCCGGGCTGTGCGGTGTCGAGGCGTGCGCCGCGTTCGAACAGCCGCTCGCGGTCGGCCTCGGCGATGCCCTTGCCGTCGTCCTCGATCAGCAGCTCGACCATGTTGCCGACGCACGACGCGGTGACGAAGACCCGTCCGCCGCCGTACATCGCGGCATTGTCGAGGAGGTTGCCGAGCATCTCCTCGAGGTCCTGCTTCTCGCCGCGAAAGGCGAGGCTGCGGTCGCCATCGATATCTATGACGACGCCCGGGCGGATGCGGCCGATGGTGCGCGCCAGCGCCTCGAGCGACGGCCAGACATCGGCCCGCGACGCAGCCGCCGCCCGCCGGCCGGCGGCACGCGCGCGGGCGAGGTGATGGTCGACGTGGCGCCGCATGATCGCGGTCTGCTGGGTCACCGCGGCCGCAAGGTCGGGCCCGCCGCCGCGCGCCTCTCCGATCAGCACGCTCATCGGCGTCTTGAGGGCATGCGCCAAATTGCCGGCGTGGCGTCGCGCCGCCTCGGCCTGCGCCTCGTTGTGCGCCAGCAGGTCGTTGAGTTCGGCGACGAGCGGCGCGATCTCACGTGGGAAATCGTCGGCGACGCGCGTCGCGGCACCCGAGCGGATCGCCGCGATGGCGCGGCTTACCCCACGCAACGGCGACAGGCCATAGGTCGATTGCAGCGCCGCGAGGATCAGCAACCCGAGGCCGAGCACCGAAAGCGACCATAGCAAGGTGGTGCGCAGCGAGGTGACCTGCGCGTCGAGGTCCGCGGTCGATTGCGCGACCTGGAAATGGAACTGCGTCGTCGCGCCGGGCAGCGTGACGCGGCGTTCGACGATTCGCAGCTTCTCGTCCTTGAAGCTCTCGTCGTCGGTGCGACACGGCGTCGAGCAATCGCGCTTCATGTTGACCGGCAGCGAGCGATCCCACAGCGAGCGCGAGCGGAATGCTTCCTGCCCCGGCGCCGAGACCTGCCAGTACAGACCCGAATAGGGCTCGATGAAGCGCTGGTCGCCCAGACCGCGGGTGAAGCGCACCTCGCCCGCCGGGCCGATGTCGGCAGCGGCGATCATCGCCGTCACCGCGAAATCCAGCTGCCCGTCGAAATTGCGCGTGATCGCGCTGGTCAGCACCCGGTCGAGCGCGAAGCCGCCGATCAGCAGCAGCGGCACGATCCATGCCGCCGCAAGCAGGATCATGCGCTGGGTGAGCGACCGCGCCTTGCGGCGCGGCAAATCAGGCGTCTTCGAGGCTATAGCCCAGGCCCCGGGTCGTCGAGATCAGGCTGGGCCCGAGCTTCTTGCGGATGCGCGTGATGAACACCTCGATGGTGTTCGAGTCGCGGTCGAAGTCCTGATCGTAGATATGCTCGATCAGCTCGGTGCGGCTGACCACCTTGCCCTTGTGGTGCATCAGATAGCTGAGCAGCTTGAACTCCTGCGCGGTCAGCTTGACGGGCTCGCCGGCCAGCGTGACGCGGCCCGAGCGCGTGTCGAGGCGCACGTCGCCGGCATTGAGCTCAGACGAGGCATTGCCTGACGAGCGCCGGATCAGCGCGCGGAGACGGGCGATCAGCTCCTCGGTCTGGAAGGGCTTCGCCAGATAATCGTCGGCGCCGGCGTCGAGACCCGCGACCTTGTCCGACCAGCTGTCGCGCGCCGTCAGCACGAGGACGGGAGCGGTCCGCCCCTCCTTGCGCCAGCGGTCGAGGACGGTCAGCCCGTCGACCTCGGGCAGGCCGAGATCGAGCAGCACGGCGTCGTAATTCTCGGTCGAGCCGAGGTAGTGCGCCTCCTCGCCGTCCGACGCGGTATCGACCGCATAGCCCGCACCCTCGAGCGCCGTGCGCAGCTGGCGCAGCAGGTTGGGCTCGTCCTCGACAACCAGTACCCGCATTACATCCGTTCCCGTCCGTTGAGGATCCTGCCCGTGCGTGCATCGACGACGACGTCGATGATCTCGCTGCCGCGCTCGTAGCGCATCAGATAGCGGAAGTATTCGGCGTCATAATCCATGCCGATCATGCGCCCGCCGACGACCTTGTCGACGCGCGACTTGATCTCGGAAAACGACAGGATCCGCCCCTGCGCGACGTCGGCATAAGGCGTGCGACCGCGCGGCTGTGACGCCAGCGGCGCCGCTGCACTCAGCAGCGTCAGGGCGATCAGGCAAGGCACGCGCATGGACAACATGAGCTTTTGGCATAGGCATCGGGCACTGAACAGCTTGTGAATGCTGACCTCGCGCCTTACCCGCATGGCTGTGTCCGCCGCTCCGCACATCGACGATCCGACGAACGCGCACTTCGTCCACCCGGTTGCGCGCGCGCTGCTGCCGCTGGCGATCCGCGCGGGCATCCATCCAAACCTCGTGTCGATCACCGGTCTGGGCTTCGCCGGCCTGTCGGGGACCGCCTATTATTACTGGCACGACTGGCGCTTCGTCGTGCTCGGCTTCGTGATGATGGTCGCCTGGCATGTCTGCGACGGACTCGACGGCGCACTGGCGCGCGCGACCGGCAAAGCAACGGCGTTCGGGCGCGTCGTCGACGGAACATGTGATTACCTGGCGTTCTTCGCGGTGCTGATCCCGATCGCAGTCGGTTTTCCCGACTGGGGCGACAAGCTGACCCTGTGCCTGACCGCGGGCGCGGCGCACGCCGTCCAGGCAATGTGGTACGAGGGCGAGCGCGACGCCTGGTTGCGCCGTTCCGCAGGCGTGTTCACCGAGCGGCCGCGGCCGGCGACGGGCACCTGGTACGACGGCGGCTATAACTGGGTAGAGCGCAAGCTGGGCAGCCGCGTGCGCGCTATCGACGGCGCGCTGAGCGCGCATCCGGATCGCCTGCCCGCCTATCTGAACGCCACCGCGCCGCTGCTGCGCGCGCTGCTGCCGGTGTCCGCCAACGGCCGGACGCTCGCGATTCCCGTCTTCTGCCTGATCGGGCACGCCGAATATTTCTGGTATTGGGAGCTCGCGGCGCTGACCCTGTTCGCGATTGCCATGGCGGCCACGCTGCGCCGCGCCGAGGCACGGATTGTCGCGGACTCGACGGCGGTGCTAGACCAGTCGGGGGCGCCCGCGCGGCACCGTTGACCTGAGGCCGCATGTCCGATTCCACCGTAACTCCCGGTCGCCGCTGGCCGATCGTCCTGCTGACCATCGGCGCTTTGCTGTGGCTCGCAGCGATGGCGAGCGTCGTCGCGGGGGCGTTGCCGGGCATGCGTGCGCTCTCAACGCCGCAGCTGATGATCGCCGCGGGTGCTCTGGTGCTGCAGGTGCTGCCGCCGCTCGCCGTCACGATCCTCGCGCTCGGCTGGCTGGTCCGTACGCGACCCGCGTCGGCTCGCGCGCTGCAGGCGGTCGAGGCGCGCCACGACGCCGCGCGCGCCGCCTCCGACGCGTTGGCCCGCGACGCCGTGAAGCTCGACGACATGCTCGACCGCATCGCCGAGCGCTTCACCGTGTTGCGCGATGCCGCGGCGGCCGAGGCGACGAAACTGTCGGCCAGCCTCGCGACACTCGACGCCAGTGCGGTGCGGCTGACGGCTGCCGCGGACGCTGCCCGTGCCGGGGGCACCACCCTGACCGCCGTGCTGCCCGATGCCGCCGATCGCATCGACGGCCTGTCCGCAGCGCTCGCCACCACCGCCGCCGAGACGACGCGCCAGCTGGCCGAGGTCGAGACCCTGCTCGCCGCCGTCTGGACAACGAGCGACGACGCGACCCGCCGCCATGACGGTGCCGCCGAGGCCGCGACCGCGCGCCTCGCGGCGCTCAGCACCGCCGCCGACGGTGTCGCGGCGCGGGTCGGGACGCAGACCGAAGCGTTGCAGCGCGCCGTCGCCGCGGCGTTCGACGGCACCACCGCCGCGCTGACGACGACGCGCGAGGGGGTCGAGGCGCAGACCGCGGCGCTGCTCGCCAGCGTCGACCAGGCGCGGGTCGGCATCGATCATATCGGCGGCGAAGCCGGCCGCGTGATCGGCGAGCGCGTCAAGCAGCTGCTCGGCCTCGCGACCGCGCTCGGTGAGCGGCTGGCGGCGCAGGAGGGTCAGGCCAACCGCTTTGCCGACAGCGCGGCGCGCGAATTCGGTGTCCTCGACGCCAAGCTGGCGAATGCCGCCGCGAGTGCAGGCGCGACGCTCGACCGGCTTTCGGAGCGGCTGGCGGCGGTGCGCGAGGCCGTCCACGCGCTCGGCGATCCGCTCGGGGAGACGGGCACGGCGGTCGGCGAGATCGAGGCCGGGCTGGCGCGCCTCGAAGCCGCGAGCGGCGCGGTGCTGGCGTCGCTCGGCACCGACCTGCCCGCGACCGGCGACGGCGTCGGGGTGCTGGGCGAGAGGGTCGCCGCAGTCCGCGCCAACCTCGATGCGCTCGCCGCCCCCGTCGCCGCGAGCGACGCCGCAACCGCGCGCATCGTCGCTCAACTGGGAGACGCGCGACGCGATGCCGAAGGGGTCGAGACCGCGACGGGCACTGCCGCGCTGACCGCCTCGCAGCAGCTGATCGAAGTGCTGACGCGCGTTCGCGAGGTCGCGGCCGTCACTGCGGGGACGATGCGGGAAACTTTGGGCGGGGTCGTCGCCGAAGCCGAGGCGGCGCTGGCGGACGCCGGCACGACCCGCGCCCGCACCGCGTTCGCCGAGCCCGTGGCGGGCGAGATTGCCGCGCTGACCGCCGCGTCGGAGCGTGCCGCTGCCGCTGCACAGGGTGCCGCCGAGCGGGTTACCCAGCGGCTATTGGCGCTGACCCAGACCATCGCGACGGTCGAGGCGCGGATCGACGAGGTCGACACGCGCTACGACGTGACGCTGCGCGACGACCTCGCGAAGCGCTCGCAGGGACTGCTCGAATCGCTCCAGTCGGGGGCAATCGACCTGACCAGCCTGCTTAGCATCGATGTCGGCGACGAGGCATGGCGCGCCTATCTGAAGGGCGACCGCGGCATCTTCGCGAGGCGCGCGGTGCGCCTCCTCGACCGCGGCACGGCACGCAAGATCGAGCGCCATTTCGAGCACGATGCCGTGTTCCGCGAACAGGCGACGCGCTTCATCACCGAGTTCGAGACCCTGCTCGCCCGCGTCCGCGCCGACCGCGAAGGTGCGGCGCTGGCGGTGACTTTGGTGTCGAGCGATTTGGGGAAGCTGTACGTCGTGCTGGCGCAGGCGACCGAGCGGCTGCGCTAGCCCCAGCCCGGGATGTCGTCTAACGCCACCCAGCCCTGCACGTAGTTCGCGTAGAACAGCACGAATAGCACGCTCGCGATCACCGTCGTCCACGCGCACTTGCGCCACAGGTCGGGGCGGACGGGCGCGCTGTCCGCCTCACCGGGGCCGCGCGCCTCGCCCGCCTCGTCCGCGGTGCGAACCCCAAAGGGCAGCACCGCGAACAGGGTCAGGGCCCAGAACAATATGTAGATCGCGACCGCCGAGACGGGGTTCATGGCCTAGAGCTGCACGACCTGCACGTCGGTCACGGGCTTCTTGCCCGTCCAGTCGCGCGCGACGCGGCGGACGGCGACCCGCACGCTCTCTGCGAACTTCTCGGCGTTGCGGCTGTCGCCCTGCCCGGCCTTGCCGGCGGCCTCGGCCATTTCGGCGATGAAGTCCTCGCGGTCTTCCTCAACCGGTACGCCCTGCATGATGATCGACGGCGCCGCAGCCAGCTTGCCGGCCTTGTTCAGGACCAGCGTCGCCGAGACATAGCCGTTGTGCATGATGCGGCGGCGCTGGACCATCGTCGCGCCGTCGGCCGGCAGAATGACGTCGCCGTCGAGCACGAGCCGCCCGACCTTCTCATGGCCGACCAGCTTCGGCCCGTCGGGCGCCAGGCGGATCGCGCCGCCGTTGCTCGGCACCATCGCGCGCGGCACGCCGATCGACAGCGCCAGCTTGGCGTGCTCCTCGAGGTGACGGCGCTCGCCGTGGACGGGGATCGCGATCTGCGGGCGAATCCAGGCGTACATCTTCTCTAGCTCGGGACGCCCCGGGTGGCCCGAGACGTGGACGTGCGCCTGCTTCTCCGTGATCACCTCGATGCCCCGTGCTGCGAGCGCGTTCTGGACATGGCCGATCGCCAGCTCGTTGCCCGGGATTTGCTTCGACGAATAGACGACGAGGTCGCCGGGCTCGAGCTTCAGGTGCGAGTGCGAACCCGCGGCGATCCGGCTGAGCGCGGCGTTGGGCTCGCCCTGCGCGCCCGTGCAGACGATGAGCAGCGACGAGGGGTCGGCCCTGGCGGCATTCTCGAAGCTCATCAGCGGCGGGAAGTCCTTCAGGTAACCCGCTGCCTTTGCGGTCGTCAGGATACGGTCCATCGACCGCCCGACGAGCACGAGGTGCCGCCCGGTGTCCTTGGCGACCTGCCCCAGCGTGTGAAGGCGCGCCGCATTCGACGCGAAGGTGGTGACCAGCACGCGGCCCTTGGCGCGCGACTGGATGACCTCGTCGAGGCCGATACGCACGCCCTCCTCCGAACCGCTCGCTTCCATGTTGAAGACGTTGGTCGAATCGCCGACCATCGCCAGCACACCCTTGTCGCCGATGGCGCGCAGTTCGGCCTCGGTCGACGGCACGCCGAGCTGCGGCTTGTCGTCGAGCTTCCAGTCGCCGGTGTGGAAGACGCGCCCGTACGGCGTGTCGATGATCAGCGCATTGCCCTCGGGGATCGAGTGCGCGAGCGCGGCATAGGTGAAGGTGAAATCGCCGAGCTTCAGCGTGCCCGCGAGCGGGATGATGTTGAGCTCGACCTGGTCGAGGATGCCCTCCTCCTCCAGCTTCTTGCGGATCAGGCCGGCGGTGAACGGCGTCGCGTACAGCGGCACGCCCAGGTCGTTCGCCAGATAGGGGATCGCGCCGATGTGATCCTCATGGCCATGGGTCAACACGACGCCGAGCAGGTCCTTGCGGCGCTCCTCGATGAAGCTGAGGTCGGGGAGGATCAGGTCGACGCCGGGATAGCTGGGATCGGCGAAGGTCATGCCGAGGTCGACCATCACCCACTTGCCGTTGCAGCCGTACAGGTTGACGTTCATGCCAATCTCGCCCGACCCGCCCAAGGGCAGGAAAATCAGTTCTTTACCGGGTGTCATTAAATCAGGGTCTCTTGTTGATGCTGTGAATGCGGATCAAACCGCGAATGGTAAGGTCGCCATCGACCATATCGATGGCCGCAGTATGGCGATTGAACAGGGTGGCGAGGCCGCCGGTCGCGATGACCGTCATCGGTCGCCCGACTTCCGATATAATACGCGCGCACAATCCTTCAATGAGGCCGACATAGCCCCAGAAGACGCCCGACTGCATAGCGGACACGGTGCCGCGCCCGACCACCCGGCCGTCGGCGGGCGGCTCGACCGCGATCCGCGGCAGCCGCGCGGCGGCATTGTACAGCGCGTCCATGCTGAGGTTGATGCCCGGCGCAATCGCCCCGCCGCGGTAGCTGCCGTCCGCCCCCACCACGTCGAAGGTCGTCGCGGTGCCGAAGTCGACGACGATCAGGTCGCCGACGAACGCGGCATGCGCCGCGACCGCGTTGACGATGCGGTCGGCGCCCGCCTCGGACGGGTTGGGCAGGTCGATACGCAGGCCCAGGTCGACACCCTCCGCCCCGACGACCAGCGGCTCGACGCTGAAATATTTGCGGCACAGATGCTGGAGGTTGAACAAGGTCGGCGGCACGACAGTGGCGATGATCGCGGCGTCGATGGTCGCGCGCTCGACGCCTTCGAGGCTCATCAGCTGGTTGAGCCAGACGGCATATTCGTCCGCCGTGCGGTTGCGGTCGGTCGAGATGCGCCAGCGCTGGCAGATCTCGTCGCCAGCGCACAAGGCGAAGACGATGTTGGTATTGCCGACGTCGATGGCGAGCAGCATGGCCTAGACCCCGAAGACTTCGCCGGCATGGACGGCGCGCACGGCACCGTTGTCCAGCCGTAACTGCAGCGCGCCGTCGTCGGCGAGCCCCTCGAAGACGCCGGTCAGCGCCTCACTGCCCAGCCGTGCGACCAGCGGGCGGCCGATGCCGGCGGCACGAGCGAGCCAAGCGGTGCGGGTCGCGGCGAAGCCATGGTCCCGCCACGTGGCGCGGGTGCGGACGAAATTTCCGGACAAGTCTTCGACGAATGCAGAGGGCGACGGCGGAGCTATGCCCGCTGCGGCGAGCGAAGTCGCGGGGCGCTCGCTGTCGACCGGGTGCGCAGCAAGGTTGACGCCGATACCGATGACGCAGGCGTCGCCCTGCTTCTCGAGTAGGATGCCTGCCACCTTGGTGCCGTCGAGCAGCACGTCGTTGGGCCATTTGAGCGTCAGGCGATGCGCCTCGGCGTAGCTGTCGAGCGCCCCTGCCAGGGTCAGAGCGGCGACGAACGACAGTTGCTGAGTCGGCCCCTCGCCCGGCTGTGGGCGGGTCAGCACACTGGCGAAGACATTACCCGGCAGCGACGTCCACGCCCTGCCCCGCCGCCCGCGCCCGCCGGTCTGCGCATCGGCGAACACCCACGACCCGTCGGGCAGGGTCGCGGCGCGCTCGGTCAGCCAGTCGTTGGTCGAACCGACGGTCGCGAGATGCGTGATCAGAACAGCGCCCGCGCCGCGACGCGCGCCGCGCCGACCAGCGGCGTGATCGCCAGCATGCCGAGCGGCGAGCAGAACAGCGCCGCGATGCCGATCAGGCCCGCATTGACGCGGCTGTCGGAAGCCGCGAACGCCGGCGCGGGCTCGTCGAAGTACATCGCCTTGACGACGCGCAGGTAATAATAGGCGCCGATCACCGACGCGACGACGCCGATCACCGCGAGCAGGTACAGCTGCGTGTCGATTGCCGCCGTGAACACTGCGAACTTGGGCCAGAAGCCGAGCAGCGGCGGGATGCCCGCGAGGCTGAACATCAGCACCGCGAGCGCCGCCGCGAGCCCCTTGCGGCTGCGCGACAGGCCGTTGAGGCTGCTCAGCGTCTCAACCGGTTTGCCGTCCGCGTCGCGCATCTGCAGCACGCAGACGAACGCGCCGAGGGTCATCACCAGATAGACCGCCATGTAGAACAGCACGCCCGAAATGCCCTCAACGGTGCCCGCGGCGAGGCCGATCAGCGCGAAGCCGACGTTCGCGATCGACGAATAGGCGAGCAGCCGCTTGATGTTGGTCTGGCCGATCGCGCCGACCGCGCCGAGCAGCATCGAGGCGATCGCCACGACGCTGACGATCTGACGCCAGTCGAAGGTCATGCCGCCGAATGCCTCGACGCAGACGCGAACCAGCAGGCCCATCGCCGCCGCCTTAGGTGCCGCCGAAAAGAACGCCGCGACGGGTGTCGGCGCGCCCTCGTAGACGTCGGGCGTCCACATGTGGAACGGCACTGCCGAGATCTTGAACATCAGGCCCGCCAGGATGAACACCAGCCCGAACACGACGCCCGTCGACTGGCCCGCGGGACCGCGCAGCGTCGCCGACAGCGTCTCGAAATTGGTGCTGCCGCCGAAGCCGTAGACCAGGCTGATGCCGTACAGCAGGATGCCCGACGCCAGCGCGCCGAGGATGAAATACTTGAGCCCCGCCTCGCTCGACCGTGCCTCGTTACGGTGGAAGGCGGCGAGCGTGTAGGACGCGAGGCTGAGCAGTTCGAGCCCGATGTAAAGCGTCAGCATGTCGTTCGCGCTGACCATCATGCACATGCCGAGCGTCGCGAGCATCAGCAGCACGGGGTACTCGAACCGCCCGGTCGCGGCGTGCTGGAGGTACGGCAGCGCGAGCACTGCCGACACCGCAGCGGCCGCCAGGATCATGACCTTCAGATACGCCGAGAAGCCGTCGGCGACGTACAGCCCGCCGAATGCCGCGGCCTGGTCGCCCGTCGCCGCTGCAACGCCGGCAATGCCGAAGATCAGCACGCAGACCCAGGTCAGCGGCACCAGACTGCGGTCGCCGCGAAACACGCCGAGCATCAGCGTCAGCAGGCTGCCGATGGTCAGCACCAGTTCGGGCGCGGCGATCTGGATCGAGGCGAAGGTCGGATGCATCAATGGGCTGCTGCTGCTGGCGCGGCGGGCGCGGCGACGGGCGCCCCGATGCGGATGGTCTGCGACGGCGGTGCGGCGCGCTCGACGCGGGCCAAAATCGCACCGACGGGCGCATGCAGCGGCGCGAGGAAGCTGTGCGGGTAGATCCCCATCCACAGCACGGGGATCGCGGCGGCGACGAGGATACCGATCTCGCGCGCATTAAGGTCGGGCATCGCGGCCGCATCGGCACCCGCCGACTTGCCGTAGATGACGCGCGCATAGAGGTAGAGCATGTACGCCGCGCCCAGGATGATACCGATCGTCATGCCCGTCGCGAGCCACGTCGAGATCGCATAGGTGCCGGTCAGCACGAGGAATTCGCTGACGAAGCCGCTCGTCGCGGGCAGCCCGACCGACGCCATGGTGAACAGCAGGAACAGCAGCGCGTACTTCGGCATATTGTCCGCCAGCCCGCCGTAGCGCGCGATCTCGCGCGTGTGCAGCCGGTCGTAGACGACGCCGACGCACAGGAAGAGCGCGCCCGAGATCAGCCCGTGGCTGAGCATCATCAGGATACCGCCCTCGATGCCCTGGCGGTTGAAGGTGAACAGCCCCGCGGTCACGAACGCCATGTGCGCGACGGACGAGTAGGCGATCAGCTTCTTCATGTCCGACTGCACGAGCGCGACGAGCGAGGCGTAGATCACCGCGACGACGCTGAGGCCGAACATCAGCGGCAGGAACTGCGCCGAGCCTTCGGGGAACATCGGCAGCGAGAAGCGGATGAAGCCGTAGCCGCCGAGCTTGAGCAGGACGCCCGCGAGGATCACCGAGCCCGCGGTCGGCGCCTCGACGTGCGCGTCGGGCAGCCAGGTATGGACTGGCCACATCGGCATCTTGACCGCGAACGACGCGAAGAATGCTAGCCACAGCCAGGTTTGCGCTTCGGCGCTGAAATCGTACGCCGTCAGCGCGGCGATGTCGGTCGTACCCGCGACGCCGACCATGTACAGCATCGCCAGCAGCATCAGCACCGAGCCGAGCAGCGTGTAGAGAAAGAACTTGTAGCTGGCGTAGATGCGCCGCCCGCCACCCCAGATGCCGATGATCAGGTACATCGGGATCAGTCCGCCTTCGAAGAAGACGTAGAACAGGAACAGGTCCTTCGCCGCGAAGACGCCGAGCATCAGCGTCTCCATCAACAGGAACGCCGCCATGTACTCCGGTACACGCTTCTCGATCGAGGTCCACGACGCGAGGATGCACAGCGGCATCAGGAAGACGCTGAGCACGATCAGCATCAGCGCGATGCCGTCGATGCCGAGGTGCCAGCTGAAATAGGGTGCGAACAGGTCGAGCTTCTCGACGTACTGGAACGCCGCGGTGCCGGTGTCGAATCCTGCCCACAGCGCGATACCGAGCGCCAGTTCGACGAGGGTGATGACGAGCGCCGTCCACCGCGCGGTCGCGGCATTGCCGCTCCACAGCACGAAGGCCGCGCCGACGAGCGGCAGCAGGATCAATAGCGAAAGCATCAGCCGAGCAACGCCGGACGCAGCACCCAGGTCGCCGCCGCCGCGAGGCCGATCAGCATGACCAGCGCATAGGCATAGACCGCTCCCGACTGGAAGCGCTTGGCCGCACCGCTCGACGCCGAGACCAGTGCGGCGGCACCATCGGCCCCGAACCGGTCGATGACCCGCCCGTCACCGCGCCAGAACAGGCGGCCGAAGGCGAACGCCGGCTTCACGAAGATCGCGTTGTACAATTCGTCGAAAAACCATTTGTGCGTCAGGAAGGCATACAGCCCGCGGTTGCCCGCGACGAAGCGCGCCGGCAGCGTTGGCGACGCCATGTACGCCCAGTAGGCGATCGCGAAGCCGATCAGCATGACCGCGCCGGGCGTCCACACGACCCAGGCGGGTACGTGGTGCATCGCCTCGGCGAGCGGCTCGCGGAACACCGCCGAGCCGTTCCAGAACACAGTGCCGCCCTCGGCGCCGATGAACGCCTCGTGGAAGACGAAGCCCGCAGCCAGCGCACCGATCGACAGCACGACGAGGGGGGCGAGCATCGTCCACGGGCTCTCGTGCGGGTGATAGCCGCCGGTGCCCGCGGGTGCAGACGCGTGATGCGCGTGGTCGCTGTCGGTCGTGTCCTCGGTATCGTGGCCGTGGTCGTGGTGCAGCGCATGCTGGACGTGCTCGCTCGCACCCCAGCGCGCCTCGCCGAAGAAGGTCAGGAAGACCAGCCGCCACGAATAGAAGCTGGTCAGCAGCGCGACGAGCGCGCCGACGAAGAACGCCACCATCGACGCCTCGCTGCCATTGGCGAACGCCGCCTCCAGAATGCCGTCCTTCGAATAATAGCCGCTGGTGAAGAAAAAGCCGGTCAGCGACAGCGTGCCGATCGTCATCGCCGCGAAGGTGATCGGGATCGACTTACGCAGGCCGCCGTAGAAGCGCATGTCCTGCTCGTGGTGCATCGAGTGAATGACTGCACCGGCACCCAGGAACAGCAGCGCTTTGAAGAAGGCGTGGGTGAACAGGTGGAACATCGCCGCGCCGAACGCGCCCGACCCAGCGGCGAAGAACATGTACCCCAGCTGCGAGCAGGTCGAATAGGCGATGACGCGCTTGATGTCGGTCTGCACGCACGCCACCGTCGCGGCGAACAGCGCGGTCGCGGCACCGACATAGGTGACGACGGTCAGCGCGTCGGGCGCGGCCTCGAACATCGGCGACAGGCGCACGACCATGAAGACGCCCGCGGTAACCATGGTCGCGGCGTGGATCAGCGCCGAGACCGGGGTCGGCCCCTCCATCGCATCGGGCAGCCAGGTGTGCAGGCCGAGCTGAGCCGACTTGCCCATCGCGCCGACGAACAGCAGCAGGCAGAGCGTCGTCATCACGTCGAACTGCGCGCCGAGGAAATTGAAGGTCGCGCCCGCCATCGCGGCCGAGCCGGCGAGGATCGGCGTCAGCTGCACCGTGCCGAACACCACGAAGGTCGCGAAAATGCCGAGCGAGAAGCCGAAGTCGCCGACCCGGTTCACGACGAACGCCTTGATCGCGGCGGCATTTGCGCTCGGCTTCTTGTACCAGAAGCCGATCAGCAGATAGCTCGCGAGCCCCACGCCCTCCCAGCCGAAGAACATCTGGACCAGGTTGTCGGCGGTCACTAGCATCAGCATCGCGAAGGTGAACAGGCTGAGATACGCGAAGAATCGCGGCTGGTCGGGGTCTTCGTCCATGTACCCCCAGGAGTAGAGGTGGACGAGCGCCGAGACGCTGGTGATGACGACGAGCATCACCGCGGTCAGCGTATCGACGCGGAACGCCCAGTCGACGCGCATGTCGCCGCTGACGATCCATTCGAGGACGCGGACGCTGTAGCCCGCGCCGTGGGCAAGCCCGATGTCGAGGAAGATCGTCCAGCTGAGCGCCGCACTGACGAACAGCGCCGCGGTCGTGACAAGCTTCGCCGGCAGATTGCCGATCAGGCGGTTGCCCAGGCCCGCGATCAGCGCCGCGGCGAGCGGCAGGAAGACGAGGAGCTGAATCATCCCTTGAGCATCGGAACGTCGTCGACCGCGATCGTGCCGCGGTTACGGAAATAGATGACCAGGATCGCCAGCCCGATCGCGGCCTCGGCGGCAGCGACGGTCAGCACGAACATCGCGAACACCTGTCCGGACAAATCGCGCTGGAACGCCGAGAACGCGACGAAATTGATGTTCACCGCAAGCAGGATCAGCTCGATCGACATCAGGATGATGATGACATTCTTGCGGTTGATCGCGATGCCCAGCACGCCGAGCACGAACAGGATGGCGCTGACGGTCAGGTAATGGCTGAGGCCGATCACAGCGACACGCCCTCGCCGCTGACCGGCTTGACGTTGGAGATCGACGACGCCGGGGTGCGCGCAACCTGCGCGCCGACGTCCTGGCGCTTGGTGCCAGCCCGCTGGCGGTGCGTGAGCACGATCGCGCCGACCATCGCGGTCAGCAGCACGATGCCCGACGCCTGAAAAACGAACAGATACTTGGTGTAGAGCACCGACCCCAGCGCCTGGGTGTTGGTCATGCCCACGAATCCGTCGAGCGGGGCCGCCGCCTCGCCTGCCACGACCCGCACGCTGCCGCCCGCGACGAGCAGCAACTCGGAAACCAGCACGACGGCGAGCAGCAGCCCGACCGGCAGCGCCTTTACGAAGCCGGCGCGCAACGCCGCAAAATCGATGTCGAGCATCATCACGACGAACAGGAACAGCACCGCGACCGCGCCGACGTACACGATGACGAGCAGCATCGCGAGGAACTCGGCACCCAGCAGGATGAACAGCCCGGCGGCGTTGAAGAACGCCAGGATCAGCCACAGCACCGAGTGCACGGGGTTCTTCGACAGGATCGTGGCTGCGCCCGACAGCAGCACGATGCCTGCGAACAGGTAGAAGGCGAAAACAGCGGTCACGAGGGTTTTGAGGTCCGATGGTGCGGTGCGGAAGGGAGCGCGGCGCGTCCTACCGCCACGCCGCATCCGCCGCAAGGTTTGCCGCGATCACACGCTCCCAACGCTCGCCGTTCTGAAGCAATTTATCCTTGTCGTAGATCAGCTCCTCGCGCGTCTCGGTCGAGAATTCGAAATTCGGCGTCTCGACGATCGCATCGACGGGGCATGCCTCCTGGCACAGGCCGCAATAGATGCACTTAGTCATGTCGATGTCGTAACGCGTCGTGCGGCGGCTACCGTCCTCGCGCGGCTCGGCCTCGATGGTGATGGCGAGCGCCGGGCACACCGCCTCGCACAGCTTGCACGCTATGCAGCGCTCCTCGCCGTTCGGGTAGCGGCGCAGCGCATGCTCGCCGCGGAAGCGGGGGGACACGGGGCCCTTCTCATACGGGTAGTTGAGCGTCTTCTTCGGGCGGAAGAAATATTGCAGCGTCAGCCAGTGCGCCTTGAGAAACTCGAGGAGCAGCAGCGACTTCGCGGCCTGGAGTACGGCGGTCATCGGGGGATACTCGCAAAATGCCCGGTGAACATCAGCCAGCCGCTGACGACCACGACCCAGAACAGGCTGAGCGGCAGGAAGATCTTCCAGCCCAGGCGCATCAGCTGGTCGTAACGATAGCGCGGCACCGTCGCCTTCACCCAGGCGAACAGGAAGAACATCAGCGCCATCTTCGCCAGCATCCAGACGAAGCCCGGCACGACGTACAGTGGCGCCCAGTCGACCGGCGGCAGCCACCCGCCGAGGAACAGCACGCTGGTCAGCGCGCACATGAACAGGATGTTCGCGTACTCGCCGAGGAAGAACAGCGCGAACGCCATCGACGAATATTCGACCTGATAGCCCGCGACGAGCTCGGCCTCGGCCTCGGGAAGGTCGAACGGCGGGCGGTTGGTCTCGGCGAGTGCGGTGATGAAGAACATCACGAACATCGGAAACAGCAGCGGGTTGAAGATGTTGCCGTTGAGGAAGCCGAGAATGTTGCCCTGCTGGCTCAGCACGATCGTGCTGAGGTTCAGGCTCTGCGCGTAGAGCATGACGGTGACGAGGATGAACCCCATCGACACCTCATAGCTGACCATCTGAGCCGCAGAGCGCAGCCCACCGAGAAACGGATACTTCGAGTTCGACGCCCAGCCCGACATGATGATGCCGTAGACGCCCATCGAGCTGACCGCGAAGATGTAGAGCAGCCCGACGTTGAGGTCCGCCAGCACGACGCCGGCATCGAACGGCATTACCGCCCAGACGATCAGCGCCAGCGTGAAGGTGATCATCGGCGCGATGATGAACACGCCCTTGTTGGCGCCCGACGGGACGATCGTCTCCTTCAGGAACAGCTTCGCCGCGTCGGCGAAGGTCTGTAGGATGCCGAACGGCCCGACGACGTTCGGCCCGCGCCGCATCTGCATCGCCGCCCAGATCTTGCGGTCGAAATAGACCGCGAGCGCGACGCCCAGCATGACGGGCAGCGCGATCAGCAGGATCAGCGTGATCGTCGCAACGAAATAGCCCCAGTCCTGCCCGAGGTATTGCTGGAAGAAACCGGTGTAAGTCATTCGGCGGCCTCGAGCAGCGGCTGCGCGGCGTTGACGATATCGCGCACGCACTCGGCCATCGTGTCGCTGGCGCGGGCGATCGGGTTCGACTGGTAGAAGCGCGCGCCACCCAGGTCGCGGATGCGCAGCGGCGCGGTATCCGAACTCGCGGTCGCAGTGCCGGCGACGCCGGGGGTCAGCCCCTCGACCTCGAGGTGGGGCCACTCGGCCGCGATCCGCGCCTGCAACGCGCCGAAGTCGTTATAGGGCAGCGTCCGCCCTAGCACATCCGAGAGCGCACGGAAGATCGTCCAGTCCTCGCGCGCCTCGCCCGGCGGGAACACCGCGCGGTTACCGCGCTGCACCCTGCCCTCGAGGTTCACCCAGGTGCCCGGCTTCTCGGCATAGGCTGCGGCGGGCAGGATCACGTCGGCGTGGCGAACACCATGGTCGCCGTGGGTGCCGATATAAACGGTAAAGGTGTCGGCCAGCGCGA
This sequence comes from Glacieibacterium frigidum, assembly GCF_007097155.1. Taxonomy (GTDB): domain Bacteria; phylum Pseudomonadota; class Alphaproteobacteria; order Sphingomonadales; family Sphingomonadaceae; genus Glacieibacterium; species Glacieibacterium frigidum. The sequence continues at coordinate 1,480,441 of NZ_VJWA01000001.1, read as the reverse complement.
TCGTGTCGATTTCGTCCGCCCCCAGCAGGAAGACCGCGTCGAGCTTCGCCGCATCGGCAAGAATGCCCGCGACGCCGCCGTCGGTCGTCAGCCCCAGGTCGAGCGCCCCGACCCGCGCCGCAGCGGTGTGCAGCACGTTCCAGCCATTCCACTCGCCGCGCGTCAGGTTCAGCGTCTCGGCGAGCTTGCGCGCCTGCGCGAAGTCCGCGCCCATGCCGACGATCAGCGCCGGGCGCTCGGCCGCCGCGAAGGCGTCGAACAGCGCCTGGGGCAGTTCGCCGCCCGCCAGCCACTCGACCGGATAGGTCAGGTCGACCGGCGTGCCGAGCGCGAAGACCTTCGACGGCGTGCGCGTCCGCATCGCCTTGCGCAGCCGCGTGTTGACCAGCGGCGCCTCGTGGCGCGGGTCGCAGTCGATCAGCAACACGACGTCGGCGGTCTCGATCCCCGTCAGCGTCGAGTTGAACAGATAATCGGCACGCGTCGTCGCCGGGATCGCCGCCCCGTCCTGCCGCGCCTCGATCCGCAGCGGCCCGAAACCGCTAAGCAGGTCGCGAAACGCCACCATGTCCTCGACTGCGCACAGGTCGCCGACGATGCCCGCGACGCGGTCACCCTTGATGCCGTCGCGCACGGCCGCGAACGCCTCGGCCCACGACGCCTTCACGAGCCTGCCGTCGCGCCGCACGTACGGCGCGTCGAGGCGGCGCTTCATCAGACCGTCGACCGCAAAGCGCGTCACGTCGGACGCCCACTCCTCGTTGACGTCGTCGTTGATACGCGGATTGACGCGCATCACCTGGGTACCGCGCGCGTGGAAGGTGATGTTGGTGCCGACCGCGTCCATCACGTCGATGCCGCTCGTCCGCTTCAGCTCCCACGACCGCGCCGAAAAGGCATAGGGCTTCGACGTCAGCGCGCCGACCGGGCACAGGTCGATGACATTGCCCGACAATTCGCTCGCCACCGCCGCCTCGAGGTAGCTCGTGATCTGCATATTCTCGCCGCGCCCGATCGCGCCGATGTCCTCGACGCCTGCGATCTCCTCGGCAAAGCGGACGCAGCGCGTGCAGTGGATGCAGCGCGTCATGACCGTCTTGATCAGCGGCCCCATGTATTTCTCGGTGACCGCGCGCTTGTTCTCCTGATAGCGCGTGTGGCCCTTGCCATAGGCGAGGCTCTGGTCCTGCAGGTCGCACTCGCCGCCCTGGTCGCAGATCGGGCAGTCGAGCGGGTGGTTGATGAGCAGGAACTCCATCACCCCCTCGCGCGCCTTCTTGACCTTCGGCGTCGTCGTCGAGATCACCTGCCCGTCGGCGGCCGGCATCGCGCACGACGCGACGGGCTTGGGCGACTTCTCCATCTCGACGAGGCACATCCGGCAATTGCCGGCGATGCTCAGCCGCTCATGGTAGCAGAAGCGCGGAATTTCGGCGCCCGCGGCCTCGCAGGCCTGCAGGATGGTCGCGCCCGCGGGCACTTCGACCTCGATGCCGTCGACGGTGAGTTTAGGCATTATTCCGCCGCCTCCAGCATCTGCGGCACCTGCACGAACCCCTTGCGCCGCGCGATCCTCGCTTCGACCTCGGGGCGGAAGTGGCGGATCAGGCCCTGGATTGGCCAGGCGGCGGCGTCGCCGAGTGCGCAGATCGTGTGGCCCTCGACCTCGGTGGTGACTTCGAGGAGCAGGTCGATCTCGTGCGGCTCGGCATCGCCGGTGACGAGGCGCTCCATGACGCGCCACATCCAGCCGGTGCCCTCGCGGCACGGCGTGCACTGGCCGCAGCTCTCGTGCTTGTAGAAGTAGGACAGGCGGGCGATCGCGCGGACGATGTCGGTCGACTTGTCCATGACGATGATCGCCGCGGTGCCGAGCCCCGACTTCAGGTCCTTCAACGCGTCGAAATCCATCGGGCAGTCGATGATCTGCTCTGCGGGCACCAGCGGCACCGACGAGCCGCCGGGGATGACCGCGAGCAGATTGTCCCAGCCGCCGCGGATACCGCCGCAGTGGGTGTCGATCAGTTCGCGGAACGGCACCGACATCGCCTCCTCGACGACGCACGGCGTGTTCACGTGACCCGAGATCTGGAAGAGCTTGGTGCCCTCGTTCTTCGGGCGCCCGATCGCGGCGAACCACGGCGCACCGCGGCGCAGGATGGTCGGCACGACGGCGATCGACTCGACATTGTTGACCGTCGTCGGATTCCCATACAGGCCGACGCCCGCCGGAAACGGCGGCTTCAGGCGGGGCTGGCCCTTCTTGCCCTCGAGGCTTTCGAGCATCGCGGTTTCTTCGCCGCAGATGTACGCGCCCGCGCCGCGATGGACGACGACGTCGAAGTCGTACCCTGAACCGCAGGCGTTCTTGCCGATCAGCCCCGCCGCGTACGCCTCGCGCACGGCGGCGAACAAAGTCTCGGCCTCGCGGATATATTCGCCGCGGATGTAGATGAACGCCGCAACCGCGCGCATCGCGAAGCCGGCAATCAGCGCGCCCTCGATCAGCTTGTGCGGATCGTGGCGGATGATCTCGCGGTCCTTGCAGCTGCCGGGCTCGGACTCGTCGGCGTTGATGACGAGGTAGCTCGGCCGCTCGGGGTTGGGCGCCTTGGGCATGAACGACCATTTCATGCCGGTCGGGAAGCCCGCGCCGCCGCGGCCGCGCAGGCCGCTCGCCTTGACGACGTCGATCAGCGCGTCGGGACCGGGCGCCATCAGCGCGGCGGTCTCCTCCCAGTCGCCGCGCTGGCGCGCCGCGTCGAGGTTCCACGGTTGGAAACCGTAGAGGTTGGTAAAGATGCGGTCCTTGTCAGCCAGCATGAGGCGGGCCCTTCGCGGCCTTGGTCTTGGTTGCCGCCGCCACCGCGATCAGCGCGATCGCCACGGCGATCAGCGGATAGCCCACGGTGCTGCGCATGAAGACGAGGATGATCGACAGCACGAGCAGGACGCCCGCCATGGCGAACAGCAGGTTCGCATGAACCCTGGGATTGGCAGGAGACTTCACGATGCGACCTCCAGCAGCGACGTCAGCCCGCCTTCGGGGCAGCTCGCGCGGCGCCCGATCTGCGAGCCCGTCGGGGGCGTCTCACCCCGCGCCAGCGCGTCGAGGATCGCGGTCATGCTGTCGTAGGTCAGGTCTTCGTAGTTATCGTCGTTGATCTGCACCATCGGCGCGTTGGCGCACGCGCCCAGACACTCGACCTCGGCGAGGGTGAACAGGCCATCGGGCGTGTTGCCGCCCTTGACCAGGCCCTTGTCCTTGCACGCCTTCATGATGTCGTCCGAGCCGCGCAGCAGGCACGGCGTCGTCCCGCAGACCTGCACGACATAGCGCCCGACGGGCTTGAGATTGTACATCGAATAGAAGGTCGCGACCTCGTAGGCGCGCATGTACGGCATGCCGATCTGGCCCGCGACATATTCGATGACCGACACCGGCAGCCATGCCGAGCCCGTCTGCGCGCCCATCTGGTACTGTGCCAGCCACAGCAGCGGCATGATCGCCGACCCGGCGCGCGGGTACAGCGCGATCAGGCGCGCCGCCTCGGTCGCGTTCTCGGGCGTCCAGGCGAAGTCGCTGAACTCGCGCGGCGGACGCGCGGCGCGGGCTTCGTGCGTTGTGTTGTAGGTGCCCGTGGTCACCGATCGACCTCCCCGAACACGATGTCGAGCGAGCCTAGGATCGCCGGCGCGTCGGCCAGCATGTGGCCCTTGCACAGGAAGTCCATCGCCTGGAGGTGGCTGAAGCCCGTCGCGCGGAAGTGGCAGCGGTACGGCTTGTTGGTGCCGTCGCTGACCAGATAGACGCCGAACTCGCCCTTGGGGCTCTCGGTCGCGACGTACGCCTCGCCTGCGGGGACATGGAAGCCTTCGGTGTACAGCTTGAAGTGGTGAATCAGCGCTTCCATCGACTTCTTCATCTCGGTGCGCGACGGCGGTGCGACCTTGCGGTCGATGGTGGCGACGCGGCCCTTCGGCATTTCTTTCACGCACTGGCGGATGATGCGCAGTGACTGGCGCATCTCCTCCATGCGGACCATGAAGCGGTCGTAACTGTCGCCGTGGTGGCCGACGACGACGTCGAACTCCATGCGGTCATAGACCTCGTAGGGCTGGGCACGGCGCAGGTCCCACTCGACCTCGCAGGCGCGCAGGTTGGGGCCGGAAAAGCCCCACGCGACGGCATCGGCCTTGGAGATCGTGCCGACATCGACGTTGCGCTGCTTGAAGATGCGGTTGTCGGCGACCAGCGACTGGGTCTCGCCCAGCACCTTGGTATAGCCGTCGCACCACGCCGCGATGTCCTCCAGCAGACCGTCGGGCAGGTCCTGGTGCACGCCGCCGGGGCGGAAGTACGCCGCGTGCATGCGGGCGCCCGAGACGCGCTCGTAGAATCCCATGAGGTGCTCGCGCTCCTCGAACAGCCACAGCAGCGGCGTCATCGCGCCGACGTCGTTGGCGTGGCTGCAGACGTTCATGATGTGATTCAGGATGCGCGTGATCTCGGCATACATGACGCGGATGTACTGCGCGCGCAGCGGCACCTCGATGCCCGCCAGCTTCTCGATCGCGAGCACATAGCTGTGCTCCATGCACATCGGCGAGACGTAATCGAGCCGATCGGTATACGGCAGCGCCTGCAGGTAGGTCTTGTACTCGCACAGTTTCTCGGTGCCGCGGTGGAGCAGCCCGACGTGCGGATCGCAGCGCTCGATGACCTCGCCGTCGAGCTCCATCACCAGCCGCAGCACGCCGTGCGCTGCCGGGTGCTGGGGCCCGAAGTTGATCATGTAATTGTCGATCTTCGACGGATCGACGCCCGGCGTCTCGGCGAGCGCGGCGGTCAGTTCGGCGTTGGCGTCGACCATCGTCTCAGGCCTTTTCGTCGCCGGGCAGGACGTAATCGGTCCCTTCCCACGGCGACAGGAAATCGAAGCTGCGGAAGTCCTGCGCCAGCTTGACCGGCTCGTAGACGACGCGCTTCTCGGTTTCGGAATAGCGCAGCTCGACATGGCCGGTCAGCGGGAAGTCCTTGCGGAACGGATGCCCGGTGAAGCCATAATCGGTCAGGATGCGGCGCAGGTCGGGGTGACCGGTGAACAGCACGCCGTAGAGGTCCCAGACCTCGCGCTCCCACCAGTTGGCGCATGGCCACAGGCCGGTCAGCGACGCGACCGGCGCGGTGTCGTCGGTCGACAGCTTGACGCGGATGCGCAGGTTGCGGGTCAGCGACAGGAACAGATACGCGACCTCGAACCGCTCGGGCCGCTCGGGAAAGTCGACGCCGGCAACGTCGATCAGCTGCTCGAAGGCGAAATCGTCGCGCAGGCGGCGCGCCACGTCGAGCAGCGCGTCGCGCGCGATGTGGAGCGTCAATTCGCCGACGTGTTCGGTCAGCGCCGCATCGGGAAACGCCGCGCGCACGGCGTCGGCGAACCCGGCGTCGGGCTTGTCGTGGGGCCAGTGCGCGCTCACCGCTCGAACGTCCCCGTGCGGCGGATCTTCCGCTGCAGTGCCAGCACGCCGTACAACAGCGCCTCGGCAGTCGGCGGGCAGCCCGGCACGTAGATGTCGACCGGCACGATCCGGTCGCAGCCGCGCACGACGCTGTACGAATAATGATAATAGCCGCCGCCGTTGGCGCAGCTGCCCATCGAGATCACGTAGCGCGGCTCGGCCATCTGGTCGTAGACGCGGCGGAAGGCCGGGGCCATCTTGTTGCACAAAGTGCCAGCGACGATGATCACGTCGGACTGGCGCGGGCTCGCGCGCGGTGCGAAGCCGAAGCGCTCGACGTCATAGCGCGCCATGGACGTGTGCATCATCTCGACCGCGCAGCACGCCAGGCCGAAGGTCATCCACCACATCGACCCCGTACGCGCCCAGGCGAAAAGGTCCTCGGTCGAGGTGACGAGGAAGCCGTTGTCGGTCACTTCCTTGTTGATGTCCGTCAGGAAGCCGTCGCGCAGGTTTGAAGGGACAGTCAGCGCCGATGCCGGGCTGTCGCCGAGCACGCGCGCCTGCTGCTCCTCGGTAAGGAGGTCACGGTTATTCATTCCCAATCCAGTGCGCCGATTTTCCAGGCATAGACGAGGCCGATCGCGAGTTCGGCAAGGAACTCCATCATCGCCCACCAGCCGGCCTGTCCCGTCCAATGTAGGGAAATTGCCCATGGAAACAAGAATGCCGCCTCTAGATCGAAGACGATGAACAGGATCGCGACGAGGTAGAAACGCACGTCGAACTGGCCGCGGCTGTCGCTGAACGCCGGGAAGCCGCTCTCATATTCCGCCAGCTTCGCCGCGTCGGGCTTGGCCGTGCCGACCAGCCCCGAGACGAGCACCGGCGCGCCGACGAAGATCAGCGAAAACGCGATCCCGACGCCGATGAACAGCAGGATCGGCAGATACTGTGATGCGACTTCGGGCATGGTGGTTACGGCAGCCTTCGGGGGGCGTGGGCGAGTCCGCGGCTTCTATGCTTGTGGGGCCAGCGGCGCAAGGTTTGTGCGGCGCGGCATAACGTGCCGCGGACGTACCAAAAGACTTGACAAAACGAACCGTATAGGTTATTCCAAGTTCATGCGAGGAGCCTGGCAAGCCCCGAGCTGTCACGGACCCCGTCGCGCTGGCGGCCCGTGGCGACCGAACGATGCACGGGCACACGAGGCCGCGCCGGCGGCGACACCCGCGACCCTTCTACCCCTTTTCGTCACCGCCGCCTCGCCCGTGCATCGCCGATCGCATCCGCACTTCGCGCACCCTCCCCCGTCCAGTCAGCGCCGGATGGGGAGTAAGAGGGGGACGAAGCGGACCGAGCTACTCATCCGGAGGCGATAGGATCGCCAGCCGGGGTTTTCGCGCGTCAGACGCTCGCCAGATCGCCCAGCACGCCGCGCAACGCCCCGAGGCTCTCGCGATGCGTCAGGTCGAGATGCAGCGGCGTCACCGAGACATAGCCGTGGTGGATCGCCTTCAGGTCGGTGTCGTGGCCCGGCACCTCGACCTCGCGGCCATAGCCGAACCAGAAATAGGGGAAGCCGCGCGGATCGACGCGCGCGTCGAGGGCGATGTGGCCATAGTCACGGAAGCCCTGTTCGGTGACCTGCACGCCGCGCACCGGGCCGGCGGGGAAGTTGATGTTGACGAGCATGCCCGGCGCCCACTCGGCTTGGGTCAGCCGCCGGATGATCGCGGCGCCGTGCGTGGTCGCGGCGTCGAACTTCTCACGGCCCGCGCCGTAATCGGCCATCGCCTGGCTCAGCGCGATCGAGCGGATGCCCGCAAGGCACCCCTCCATCGCCGCCGACACGGTGCCCGAATAGGTCACATCCTCGGCGAGATTGCCGCCGCGATTGACCCCCGACAGGATCAGGTCGGGCTTCGCGTCCTTCATGACATGCCCGAGCGCCAACATGACGCAGTCGGTAGGCGTGCCGCGCACCGCGAACCGCCGCTCGCCCATCTGGCGCAGGCGGATCGGCTCGCTGAGCGTCAGCGAATGCCCCGCCCCCGACTGTTCCTCGGCGGGCGCGACGACCCACACATTGTCGGACAGCTCGGCGGCGATTTGCTCAAGGGCGACGAGGCCCGGAGCGTGGATGCCGTCGTCGTTGGTGACCAGGATTCTCATGGGCCGCGCTGTAGCGGTCGGCAGCGCCCGGGGATAGGTGCGGCGGGCGGGTACTCGTGTCACGCTGCCGCGGGTCGGGCCCTGTCGCCAGGTGCCGTCCAGCCGGCGAACACCGTCGCGCCTCCTATCGCCAGCCCGAGTGCCATCAAAGCCGGCAGCGGCACCGGAGCGAGCGCTTCGAACGCGGCGCGCCACGTCGCGCTCGCGCCCACAGTCTCGAATGTCACGATTTGGACGACGACCACCGCGAAGGCCACCGCCCACGGTCGGCCGATGCGCGGATCGCGCCGCCATAGCCAAAGCGCGAACAGCCCGAAGACGACATACGCAAGCTGTACACCCGCGCCGAACAGCGGAAAATCCTGCGGTCCCTTGATGGTCAGGCCCGGAACTGTCTGGTTGACGATGCGGCCGAGGACCGGACCGGCCAGCGGCAGCGCGGTCGAAAGCATATAGCCGGCGTGGAGCCGGACGTTGCGCCGGTGCCGCAGCGCCATGCCCGCCGCATAGAGCACCGCGCCGAACGCCAGCATGTCGATCCACCCGAGCGGCGCGCCCCACAGCTCGTAAAAGGGGTTGTCGCCGGCGGTGCCGACCGACATCGAGTGGGCGACACCCATCGCGCCGGCGGCAAACAGCGGTATCGCGACGAACGTTGCGCGTCCGACCGTGCGGTGCAGCGCGACCCGGGCCCGGTGCGGCGTATAGCTCTGCGCCAGCAGCAGCAGCATCCAAAGCGATGCCGTCAGCCCATGGATGTGAAAGCCAAGCGGGGCGGTGGGCAGGATCGCGAAATAGGAGCGCCAGAAGCCGAAGACCGTGGCGGCGATCAACGCCGCGATGAACAGCCAAGCGTGACGATATGGCATGCCTTACCCCCCTGCGGCTCCCTATCCGCCGCCCTTGCAACTGCCCCGGTTGCCTGTTCCTGCGGTCAATCAGCTCCGCAGCGTCTCCTGAAACCGCAGCGGCTGCCCGTCGGCTTCGCCGATTAGCTCGGCGTCCCACATCACGCGGCGGCCGCGGATGACGGTGCCGACCGGGCGGCCGGTGAGGGTATCGCCCTCGAATGGCGACCAGCCGCAGCGGCTCGCGAGCCAGTCGCCGGTCACGGTCCAGCGCGCATTCAGGTCGACCACCGAGTAATCGGCGTCGAAGCCGACCGCGATGCGACCCTTGCCGACGAGCCCGAACAGCCGCACCGCGCCGGCGCTCGTCAGGTCGACGAGCCGTTCGAGGCTCAGCCGTCCCGCTGCCATGTGGTCGAGCAGCAGCGGCAGCAGGGTCTGCACCCCCGGCATTCCCGACGGCGACTTGGGATACTCCTGCGCTTTTTCCTCGATCGTGTGCGGTGCGTGGTCGGAGCCGACGACGTCGGGCACCCCCTGCCCCAGCCACAGCCACAGGCCGTCGCGGTGCGCGCGGCTGCGGATCGGCGGGTTCATCTGGGCATAGGTGCCGAGGCGCGGATAGGCGTCCTCGCCCGCCAGCGTCAGGTGCTGCGGCGTCACCTCGCAGCTCGCGATGTCCTTGTTCGCACCAAGAAATTCGAGCTCGGCGGGCGTCGTGATGTGCAGCACGTGGATGCGCCGCTTCGCCGCGCGCGCCAGCCGCACGACGCGCTGCGTCGCGAGCATCGCGCTCTTGTCGTCGCGCCAGACGGGGTGGCTGCTCGGATCGCCCGCCACCCGCAGGCCCTCGCGGTCCTTCATCCGATACTCGTCCTCGGCATGAATCGCGACGCGACGCGTGCCGCTCGCCAGCACGCGCGCCAGCGTCGGGTCGTCGCTGACCAGCAGGTCGCCGGTCGAGGCGCCCATGAACACCTTGATGCCGCAGCAGCCAGGCAGTTTCTCGAGGCTGTCGAGGTGATCGGCGTTCGCTGCCGTCGCGCCGACGTAGAAGGCGTGGTCGCACCACATCCGGTTCTGCGCGCGGGCCAGCTTGTCGGCCAGCGCCTCGGGCGTGTCGGTGTTGGGCTTGGTGTTCGGCATCTCGAACACCGCCGTGACGCCGCCGAGCACCGCGGCGACGCTGCCGCTGGCGAGGTCCTCCTTGTGGTCGAGCCCGGGCTCGCGGAAATGCACCTGAGTGTCGATCACCCCGGGCAGGATGGTCAGGCCGGTGCAGTCCTGCACCTCGGCCGCGTCACCCGCGCCGCGCGCCAGCAGCGCCGCGGTCTTGCCCCCCGTCACCGCCAGATCGGCATCGACGAGACCACCCAGCGTATAGACGCGGGCGTTGCGGAGGATGAGATCGTAGCTAGCCATGCATGCTGCTCTACCCCCGCAGCGCGCTCGGGGCTATGGGAATGCGAATGCCCACCGCCCGCCTCACCGACCGCACCGTCCTCCGCATCGGCGGCCCCGACGCGAAGGATTTCCTGCAAGGGTTGCTGACCAACGACGTCACGGGCGCCCTGCCCGTCTATGCCGGGCTGCTGACCGCGCAGGGCAAGCACATCGTCGACATGATCGTCCACGAGGGTGGCGGCGAGCTGCTGCTCGATGTCGCCGCCAGCCATGCCGACGCGCTGGCGAAGCGGCTCGGCATGTACAAGCTGCGGCGCGACGTCACGATCGATGCCAGCGACGCCAGCGTCTTCGCGCGCTGGGCCGACCCCGCCGACGATTTCGGCGACCGGCCCTTCGACCCGCGGCTCGCGGCGTTGGGCGAACGCTGGCTGGGGTTCGAGGCGCGCACCACTGCGACGCCCGACCAATACGACGCGCACCGCCGCGCGCTCGGCGTGCCTAACACCGCCGAGATGGCCGACCTGCTGTGGCTCGAGACCAATGCCGACGAGCTGAACGGCGTGTCGTTCACCAAGGGCTGCTATGTCGGGCAGGAGAACACCGCGCGGATGCACCACCGCGACAAGCTTCGCCGCCGCCTGATGCCCGTGAAATTATCCGGACCGGCGAGCGACGAGCCGATCATGGCGGGCAGCGTCGCGGCCGGCGACCTGCGCTCACGCGCCGGTGATCTGGGCATTGCGTATCTTCGGATGGAGCATGCCGAGACCCCGCTGACGCAGGGTGGCGCGCCGGTCGCGCTGCTCTGGCCGGGGTGGCTGGACCGTCAGGCGGGATGAGCCGAGCCCCGCAACGCGCTGAAAATCGTTAAGATGTTCGACATGAATGCCCAGCCCCGCATCGCCGAGACGCTGATCGACCTGCCCGGTCAGATCCGCGTCCTGACCGCGCAGACCTTTCAATGGGTCCGTACCGACAGCCTGACCGCTGCGATCGGTGCGGGCAGCGCGGCACTGCTGTATCTGATCTTCGTCGGTATCCGCCTGGGTGTCTGCCGCTGGCTCGGCGAGGGCCACGACATCGCCAGCTGGCGGGGGTTCGTGCGCCGCATGGTCGGGCGGACACGCAGCTTCTTCCTCGCGGCGCTGGCGGTCAAACTCGTCGTCCGCGGCATCGCCCCGCCGGGCACGCTCGCCGACGTCGTTTCCTTCATTTTCACCGTCGCCGCCGCCTTCCAGGGCGCGATCTGGGTCCGCGAACTCATCCTCGGGCTGGTCGCGCGGCGGGCGGCGGCGAGTGCCGAGGACCATAGTTCGCTGGCCTCGGCGATGGGCATCATCACGGTGCTGGTGAACGTCGTGGTCTGGTCGGTCGCGGCGATCCTCGTGCTCGACAATTTGAACGTCAACGTGACGGGCCTTGTCGCGGGTCTCGGCGTCGGCGGCATCGCGATCGGACTCGCGGCGCAGGGCATCTTCGGCGACCTGTTCGCGGCACTCGCGATCCTGTTCGACCGCCCTTTCCGCGTCGGCGACCAGATCAAGTTCGGCGACGTCCAGGGCGATGTCGAGGCGATCGGGCTGAAGACCGTGCGCATCCGCGCGCTGACCGGCGAACAGGTGATCATCTCGAACTCCGAGCTGCTCAAGCTGCAGATCGCCAACCAGCGCCGCATTCTCGAACGCCGCGTCGTGCTGCAGATCGGCGTGATCTACCAGACCACGCCCGACCAGCTCGACGCGATCCCAAGCGAGATCGAGGCGATCATCCGCGCCCGCGAGCATTGCCGCTTCGACCGCGCGCATTTCTTCCGGTTCGGCGACTCGTCGCTCGACTTCGAGATCGTCTTCCACGTCACCGTGCCCGAATATAATGTGCTGATGACCGAGCGTCACGTCATCGGCCTCGCGATGATCCGACGCTTCGCCGAAATGGGCGTCGAGTTCGCCTATCCTACGCAGACGAGCTTCACGGCCGGCCTCGACGGAAAGGCGATCGATCCGCGCGAACTGGTGCCGAGCAGCGGCGACGCCGAGCCCGAACGACCAGAGCGATCGGCCGGAAGCCCCGCGTAAGGCCGCTCGGCGTCAGATCCCGCCGACGTCCTCGATCGACAGGAGCGAGGCGTTGCCGCCCGCACTCGTCGTGTCGGTCGAAACCGTTCGCTCGGTCGCGAAGCGCAGCAGATAGTGCGGCCCGCCCGCCTTGAAGCCGGTACCCGACAGGCCCTCGCCGCCGAACGGCTGGCTGCCGACCACCGCGCCGATCATCGAGCGATTGACGTACAGGTTGCCGACCTTGGCCGCGCAGGCGACGCGCTCGGCGGTACTGGCGATGCGGCTGTGCAGGCCCATCGTCAGCCCGAAGCCGGTCGCGTTGACTGCGGCGAGTGTCGCGTCGAGCTCGCCCGCCTTCCAGGTGACGACGTGCAGGACGGGGCCGAACCACTCCTGCTTGAGGTCGGCGATGCGGTCGAGGCGAATGATCGTCGGCGGCACGATGCCGGGATGCTCGGTGCTCAGCGCGTGAACCCAGCGCGCCTTTTGCGACTGGCGGTAGGTTTCGAGGCGTTCGTAGGCGGCGGCGTCGATGACCGGGCCGACGTCGGTGCGCGGGTCGCCGGCCTCGCCCAGCACCAGCGTGTCCATCGCGCCGCCCAGCATGTGCAGGGTCTTCTCGGCGATATCCTCCTGCAGCAGCAGAAGCCGGAGTGCCGAGCAGCGCTGCCCCGCCGAGCGGAAGGCGCTCGTCACGACGTCGGCGACGACCTGTTCGGGCAGCGCGGTCGAATCGACGATCATGGCGTTGATGCCGCCGGTCTCGGCGATCAACGGCACGAGGGGGCGCGAGTCGTCCTCCAGCAGCGTCCGCGCGATGGCGCGGGCGGTGGCGGTCGATCCGGTGAAGGCGACGCCCTGGATGCGCGGGTCGGCGACGAGCGCGCGGCCGGCTTCGGCGCCGCCGAGCACCAGCGCCAGCGCGTCCTCGGGGATCCCCGCAGCATGCGCGAGGACGACTGCGGCCGCCGCGATCTTCGGCGTCTGCGGCGCCGGCTTGGCCAGCACCGGATTGCCCGCGACGAAGGCTGCCGCGACCTGGCCGATGAAGATCGCCAGCGGGAAATTCCACGGCGCGACGCACGCGAACGGCCCGCGCGCCGCCAGTCGCAGCTCGTTGCGCTCGCCGGTCGGCCCGGGCAGCAGCACGGGCGCGAAGTCGGTCCGCGCCCGGATTGCGTAGTAGCGGCAGAAATCGACCGCCTCGCGCACTTCGGCGAGCGCATCGGGGATCGTCTTCTTCGCCTCGCGGACGCACAGCGCCATCAGCGGGATGCGATCGGCCTCGATCAGGTCGGCGAGGCGTTCGAGGATGGCGGCGCGGTCCTCGACCGACAGTTTCGCGAGGCCGTCCGCAACTTCGGCCCGCTGCAGCAGCGCGCCCACTTCGACATTGGCGTAGCGGTCATGCGCATCCTTGACTGTCGTGCGCTTGCCGAACAGCGCGTCGGCCTCGTCGAACGCCAATATGTCGGCGCTAGTCGCCGCGAGCGTGTCGGCATCCGCCAGATCGAGTCCGCTCGAATTGATCCGCCCCGGAAAGATGTCGCGCGGCAGCGGGATCGACGGGTGTGCGCTCCCCCCGACGCTGGCGATCTTCACCGCCGGGTCCGCCAGCAGGTCGGCGTCGCTGACGCTCGCATCCGCCAGCTGGTGCACGAAGCTCGAATTCGCGCCGTTCTCGAGCAAACGCCGAACCAGATACGCCAGCAGGTCGCGGTGCCCGCCGACCGGCGCATAGGTGCGGCAGGCGTACCCGCCCTCGCGGACGGCGCGCTCGAACAGCCCCTCGCCCATGCCGTGTAGGCGCTGGAACTCGAAGCCTTCGGGCCCGCCCGCCCATTCCATGATCGTCGCGACGGTCAGCGCATTGTGCGTCGCGAACGCCGGCAGGATGTTGGGCGCGTCGAGCATCGCCTTCGCACACGCCAGGTACGACACGTCGGTCGCCGCCTTGCGCGTGAACAGCGGATAGTCGGGGAGGCCCGCCTCCTGCGTCCGCTTGATCTCGCTGTCCCAGTACGCGCCCTTGACGAGGCGGACCATCAGGCGGCGCCCGGTGCCCGCACCCAGCGCCTGCGCCCAGTCGACGACGGCGCGCGCGCGCTTGCCGTACGCCTGCGCGGCCATGCCGAAGCCGTCCCAGCCCTTCAGGTCGGGGAGCGCCGCGACGGTCGCGATGATGTCGAGGCTCATGTCGAGCCGCTCGCTCTCCTCGGCGTCGACGGTCAGCCCGATGCCGGCGCGTGCCGCCTCGCTCGCGAGCTCGTGGAGCATCGCGGTCAGCTCGGGCACGCAGGTGTCGGCGTGCGCGGTCTCGTAGCGCGGGTGCAGCGCCGACAGCTTGACCGAGATCGAATGGCCGCCGCCGATCTTCGATGCTCCGACCGAGCGGATCGCCGCCTTGTAGCTCTCGAAATAGCGCGCGCCGTCCTCGCGGGTGCGCGCTGCCTCGCCCAGCATGTCGAAGCTCGCAGTGAAGCCCTTGGCCTCGGGCTCGGCGGCGCGCGCCATCGCCTCGTCAATCGTCCGGCCCATGACGAAGACCTGCCCCATCATCCGCATCGCGGCACCGACCGCAGTCCGGACAAAGGGTTCGCCGGTGCGGTTGATTAGCCGCTTGAGCACCGACGCCCGCCCGCCCTCGCCCACCACGGCGCGCGTCAGCACGAGGCCCCAGGTCGCCGAATTGACCAGCAGCGAGTCGGACTTGCCGCTGTGCGCCGCCCAGTCCGCGCCGCCGATCTTGTCGCGGATCAGCAGGTCGGCGGTCTCGCTGTCGGGCACGCGCAGGAACGCCTCCGCGAGGCTGAGCAGCGCGATCCCCTCCTGCGTGTTGAGGCGGTACTGGTGCAGGAAGCGGTTGACCCACCCCTCCCCCTGCGCGGCGCGCAGGTCGGCGAGCAGACCCAGCGCGCGGCCCTCGACCCGCTCGCGAGTGACGGCGTCGAGCGTCGCGGCGGGCAGCAGCGCGCGCATCACGGCGGGCTCGGCGGCGCGGTGGAGGGTGCGCATCTGCGCGCGGGCGGCGGTCAGGCTGGTCATGGCGCGCGGTCTAGCCGCCCGGCGACACGAGCGAAAGTCAGCGGCGCAGGTCGGCGGTGGTCGTCGGCTCGGAAAGCAGGCGGGTCATCGCCGACCAGCGCGCCGCGTCGTCGGGGCCCGCGGCCTCGACGGTCGCGCGCACCATGTCGCGGCCCAGCCCATAGTTGATGACGTAGCTGCGATAGGTCTCGGTGAACTTCAACGATTTCTCGGCGCGCACCGGCGACAGCAGCAGGTATTTCTGCGTGAGCGCGAGCGCCGTCGCGCGGTCGATGCGCCCGTCGAGATAGTCGCGCGCGATCACGAAGCGCGCCCCCGACAGCCGGTCGATCGCGGCGTTGAGCGCAGCGAAGCGCGGCGCCTCGGCAGCCTCCAGCCCCGCCAGCGGATACAGCACGCGTACCTCGAACGCCGCGCGCTCGGCGGGCGGCAGGGTCAGGTCGATGCCGTAGTTGGCGCTGCCCTCGGCCAGTAGCGACATCGGGCTGTACAGCGGATAGACGGTGAACTCGGTCCAGCCGCGCTTCTTCGACAGCTCGCGCTCGAGCAGCACGTTGTAGACGTGATGCCCCGGATAGCCCTCGTGGCACCCCAGATCGACCGCGCGGTCGATGTAGATCGGCAGGTCGGTGTTGATCTGGATGAGGCTAGTGTCGTTGCCCTTATAGTAGTTGTACCCGCCCCACGGCTTGGCGGTGACGAGTTCGAGGGTGAATTTCTCGGTCGCCGGCAGCGGGATGTGGGCGACAGTGCGGCGGCGGCACTCGGCGGTCGCGGCGCGCATCACCGCGTCGACCTTGGCGGGCGGGATGACGAAACGCTCGCGATAGGTGTCGATGCGCTGCCACAGCGGGCCGTCGCCGGGCACCAGCGCGTCGATGTCGGCGAGCAGCGGATCGAAGCTCGCCAGCGGCGGCAGCACGGGCCGCACCCCGAACAACCGCTCGGCCTCGTCGTCGAAGCTGAACTTCACCCCCGCGTTCATCGCCAGCCTCGTCTCGGCCGCGGTCAGCTGCCCGACCAGCGCGGCGCGCCGCCGCGCCTCGAAGGGGCTGAGTGCCTTGGCATCGACCGACAGCGCGCGTGCTTTCAGCGCCGTCGCTGCCGTCCGCAACTCGGCGACGGTGCGCGGCTTCGCCTTCGCCGCTGCCGCCCAATCCGCCGGACCGTAATAGGCGTCGACATAGCCCGGCTCGCGTTCCCCGGCTTCGAGCGTCAGCTGCACGTAATCGCGCGCGATCGCATCGAGCGGCGCCGGCGACGGCACAGCAGCTAGGGTGAGCAGCGTCAGCGCCGCGAGCCGGATCCTGGACATGGTGACTGGCTAGCGGGCATGGCCGCGATACTCAACCAGCCCCGGTTGACGCGCGCGTCACCCTTCGCCAATGCTGCCTCAAAATATCGGGGAGAGAGACCATGCGAACCGCCGTACCGCTGGACGATTATCGCGCGATGGTGGGGACCGAGGTCGGGGTGTCCGACTGGGTGCTCGTCGACCAGGCGCGCATCGACGCCTTTGCCGAGGTGACCGGCGACCATCAGTTCATCCACGTGAACCCCGAGCTTGCGGCGCAGACGCCGTTCGGCACGACGATCGCGCACGGATACCTGACGCTCAGCCTGTGCTCGGTCTTCGCCTATGGCGCGATGCCGGCGGTCGAGGGGGTCAAGATGGGGGTCAACTATGGCCTCAACAAAGTCCGCTTCATGGCCCCGGTGAAGTCTGGCAAGCGCGTCCGCGGCCGCTTCACGCTGACCGACGTGACCCAGCGCCCCGACACCGCGTGGCAGTCGACCGTCGCGGTCACAGTCGAGATCGAGGGCGAGACTAAGCCCGCGCTCGCCGCCGAGTGGCTGACCCTGGTCTACATGTGAGCCGCATCGGCACCCTGCAGAAGCCGTATCCGGAGGCGTTCGCCGCCGCGATGGCCGCGACCATGCCGCCCGGCGCCGAGCCGCTTCAGCTGTTCACCACCATCGCGCAGAGCCCGCGGGCGTGGGAGAAGTTCGCCGGCGGGTCGTTGCTGGCGCGCGGGCCGCTTCCCTTGCGCGGCCGCGAGATCGTCATCCTGCGGACCACCGCGCGGACGGCGTGCGAGTATGAGTGGGGCATTCACGTCAATGCCTTCGCGCCAAAGGCTCAGCTGACGCCCGAACAGATCGTGTCGACCGTCACCGGCTGGGCCGCGGACGGCAACTGGGCGGACAACGAGGCGGCGCTGATCTGCGCGGTCGACTCGCTGCTGACCGACAAGAAGCTGACCGACGACGAGCACAAGGCGCTGGCAGCGCACTACGACGCCGCGCAGCAGCTCGAGGTCGTCCAGCTGGTGGCCTTCTATCACGGCGTCGCGCTGATCTGCGGCGCGTTCGACATTCCCCTCGAGGCGGGCGCGGCCCGTTTCCCCCCACAGGGCGCAAGCCCGCCCAACAAAAGCTGAGGATCCAGCCCATGCGTGAAGCCGTCATCGTCGCGACCGCCCGCACCCCGATCGGCAAGGCCTATCGCGGCGCGCTCAACGCCTCGCCGCCGCCGCTGCTCGGGGGTCATGCCATCAAGCACGCCGTCGCGCGCGCCGGAGTCGAGGGTGCCGAGGTCGACGACGTCGTGTGGGGTGCCTCGCTGACCCAGGGCGGCCAGTCGCCCAACCTCGCGCGCCTCGCACTGCTGCGCGCCGGGCTGCCGACCTCGGTCAGCGGCATGACGATGGACCGCCAGTGCGGATCGGGCCTGATGGCGATCGCGACCGCCGCCAAGCAGGTCATCGTCGACGGCATGAACATCGTCGTCGGCGGCGGGCAGGATTCTATCTCGATGGTGCAGACGCCCAAGATGCGCGTCGACCCCGACCTCGGCCTGATGCAGATGGTGCCCAACATCTACATGCCGATGATCGACACCGCCGAGACGGTAGCCAAGCGCTACAACATCAGCCGCGACCGGCAGGACGAGTACAGCTACCGCAGCCAGATGCGTACCGCCGCCGCCCAGCAGGCTGGCAAGTTCGACGACGAGATCGTGCCGCTGACCGCGCAGATGGGCATGCAGAACAAGGAAACCGGCGAGATCACCATGCACGAGGTGACGCTGTCGAAGGACGAGGGAAACCGCCCCGAGACGACGCTGGAGGGGCTGAAGGGCCTCAAGCCCGTGCGCGAAGGCGGCGTGATCACCGCGGGCAATGCCTCGCAGCTGTCGGACGGCGCGAGCGCCAGCGTCATCATGGAGGCCGGCGAAGCCGCGCGGCGCGGGCTGACCCCGCTGGGTGCCTATCGCGGCATGGCGGCGGCGGGCCTCGACCCCGACGAGATGGGCATCGGGCCGATCTACGCGATCCCCAAGCTGCTCAAGGCAAACGGCCTGACGATCGACGACATCGACCTGTGGGAGCTGAACGAGGCGTTCGCAGTGCAGGTGCTGCACTGCGCCGACGTGCTCGGGATCGACCAGGAGAAATTGAACGTCAACGGCGGCGCGATCTCGGTCGGGCATCCGTACGGCATGTCGGGCGCGCGCCTGACCGGCCACGCGCTGATCGAGGGCAAGCGGCGCGGGGCGAAATATGTCGTGGTGACGATGTGCGTCGGTGGCGGCATGGGTGCGGCTGGGTTGTTCGAGGTCTACTGAAGCGCGGCCGAGCGTAAGTCGAAATTTGCCCTTCGCGAATTTCGACTTACGCGCGGACTCGCGCGAAGTCGGCCGGCGGAGCGGCGGCCCAACGCCGCCGCCCGTCCGACGGCGCGGCTTTGCCGCGACGCCCGCTACCCCCGCAGCGCCTCCCAAACGCGCAAAGCCTGCACCGTCTCGGCAACGTCGTGCACGCGAACCCAAGCACACCCCGTCGCCGCGCCATGCAGCGCCAGCGCGAGGCTCCCCGGCAGGCGGTCGGGCGTCTCGGCCCCCGTCAGTTTCCCGATCAGCGCCTTCCGGCTCGCCCCGAGCATGACCGGCGCGATCTCGCCAAGGGTTCTAAGGCCTCGCAGCAGCGCGAGATTATGGTCCAGCGTCTTCCCGAAGCCGATGCCCGGATCGACCGTGATGTTTGTCCGGACAATCCCGGCTGCAACGCACGCCTCGACCCGTTCTGCCAGCCAGTCGCCGACCTCGCGCACGACGTCGCCATAGGCAGGCGCCACCTGCATCGTCGCCGGCGTGCCGACCATGTGCATCAGGACCACGCCGCAACCACGCGCCGCGACCAGCGATAAGGCGGCCGGATCGTGCGTCAGCGCCGAGACGTCGTTGACGAGGCTTGCACCATGGTCGAGCGCGTACGCCATCACCGCGGCGCGGCGCGTGTCGATGCTGAACGGCACCTGCCCGCCCAGCGCATCGATGACGGGGGCGACGCGCGCCAGTTCCTCGGCTTCGGAGACGAAGGGCGCCCCGGGCCGGGTCGACTCGCCGCCGATGTCGACCATCGCGGCACCTGCGGCGATCATGACGTGCGCGGCGTCTGCGGCTTGCGCGACCGAAGCGAAGCGACCGCCGTCGGAGAAGCTGTCGGGGGTGAGGTTGAGGATGCCGAGGACGCGGGGGGTCATCGCGGTGGCATACCCGAAGAAGCGTCGCAGCAAAGCCGCGCCGTCGGACGGGCGGCGGCAACGGGCCGCCGCTCCGCCGGCCGGGCTGGCGCGAGTCCGCGCCGAAGTGAAAATTCGCTGCGCAAATTTACCCTTCGGCGCCGGCCGCGCTGCGCCTCACCAAACCCTGATCCGCTCGGCCGGGCTCAGATACAACGCCTCCCCCCGCTTCGACGGGAACGCCGCATACCAGGCGTCGATGTTGCGCACGACGTTCGGCCGCAGGAAGCCCGCGGTGTGCGGGTCGGTGGTCGTCTGCTGCAGCAGCGCGGCATCGCGGTACTTCTGCCGCCAGACCTGCGCGAAGCCCAGGAAGAAGCGCTGGTCGCCGGTGTAGCCGTCGATGACGCGCGCCGGCTTGCCGTTGAGCGACTTCCTGTAGGCATCGTACGCGATGGTGATGCCCGCGAGGTCGGCCATGTTCTCGCCCAGCGTCAGCTCGCCGTTGACGTGCAGGCCGGGCAGCGGCTCGTAGGCGGCGTACTGCTTGACGACCTTGTCGGTCAGCGCGGTGAAGCGCTTGACGTCTTCCTTGGTCCACCACTCGCTCAGCGTGCCGCGCTTGTCGAACTTGCGGCCCTGGTCGTCGAAATGGTGCGTGATCTCGTGCCCGATCACCGCGCCGATGCCGCCATAGTTCACCGCGTCGTCGGCATTGGGATCGAAGAACGGCGGCTGCAGGATCGCGGCCGGGAAGACGATCTCGTTCCACAGTGGGTTGGCGTAGGCGTTGACCGTCATTGGGGTCATGCCCCACTCGCTGCGGTCGATCGGCTTGCCGATCTTGTCGACCTCGCGCTGATACTCGAAGCGCGCCGAGCGCATCGCGTTGCCCAGCGCGTCGCCGCGGACGACGTCGAACTTCGAATAGTCGCGCCACTTGTCGGGGTAGCCGATCTTGGCGGTGAACACCGCGAGCTTGGCGCGCGCCTCGACGCGGGTCTTGGGGTCCATCCACTCGAGCTTCGACAGGCGCGCGTCCATCGCCGAGACGATGTTCTTGACCAGCTCGTCCGCCTTGGCCTTGGCAGCCGGCTTGAAATAGGTCGCGACGTAGAGCTTGCCCGCCGCCTCGCCCAGCGAGGCACTGGTCGCATCGACCGCGCGCTTCCAGCGCGGCTGGTTCTGCGGGGTGCCCGACAGCACGGTGCCGCTAAAGGCGAACTTGCGGTCGACGAACGCCTTGGGAAGCAGCGGCGCCCAGCGGTCGAGCGTGTGGAAGGTCAGGTACGCCTTCCAGGTGTCGAGCGGCACGGTCTCGACGAGCTTGCCGATGCCCTCGATCGCGCTGGGGTTGGCAACGGTCAGCTCGGGCTGGCCGTTGACGCCGGCGGCGGTCAGCAGTGCGGTCCAGTCGACGCCCTTGTACTTGTTCGGCAGCGCGGTGCGCGACACGGGGTTGTAGATCTTGTCGAGCTGGCGGCTCTCGACCTTGGTCCAGTGCGCCTTGGCGATCTGCACCTCGAGGTCATAGACGGCCTTGGCGGCGGCCGGGTCGGTGACGCCGCCCATACGCAGCAGGTCGGCGATATACGCCTGATACTTGGTGCGGATGTCGGCGAACTTCGGGTTCTTGTCGTCGAGGTAATAGTCGCGGTCGGGGAGGCCCAGCCCGCCCTGCCCGACGATCACCGTGTAGATCTCGGGGTTCTTCAGGTCCTGCAGCGGGCCGACGCCGATCGGCACGTCGGTGCCGTCGCGGTTCATGTCGCCCATCATGCGCGCCAGCGCCGTGCGGTCGCCGATCGCGGCGATCTCCGCCAGGCGCGGCGCCAGCGGGGTCAGGCCCTTCGCCTCGATCGCCGCCTCGTCGATGAAGCTGGCGTAGAAGTCGCCCACCTTCTGCCCGTCGCTGCCCGGCGCATGCTTGGTCTTGGCGGCGTTCTCGATGATGATCCGCGTCCGCTCCTGGCTCAGGTCGCGAAGCTTGGTGAACATGCCGTAGTTGGCGCGGTCGGCGGGAATTTCGAGCGTCTTGTAATAGCCGCCATTGGCGAAGCGGCCGAAGTCCTGACCCGGCGCCACGCTGCGGTCCATGCCGGCGGTATCGAACCCGAAGCTGCCGTAGGTGGGCTTGTTGGCAGCGGCGGTAGCAGCGACGCGTTTGACGGGCTTCTTCGTCGCAGCAACGACCGGCGCGCCGAGGGCCAGCGCGGCGGTGGCCGCGAACAGGGCGAATTTACGCATCGAGAACTCTCCGGAAAAGATTGTGCGGCTGTTTAACGTGCAGGTACCGTGCTAGCAATATAGGACAGTCAGTCCGGCACGACGGGCAAGATGATGGCGGTCGCCGCCGACCCGCCGCGCGACACCCGCTGCGTCGCCGCGATATAATCCGCCGGCTTGGCGTGGAAGATGTTGGGCACGAACTTCTGCGGGTTGCGGTCGTAGAGCGGGAACCAGCTCGACTGGATCTGCACCATGATGCGGTGGCCCGGCAGGAAGCGGTGGTTGGCATTGGGCAGCGCGAACTTGTAGCGTTGGACCTTGTTCGCGGGGATCGCGCTCGGCTTCTCGAAGCTGTTGCGATAGCGGCCGCGGAAGATCTCCATGCCTACACCCAGCTGATAGCCGCTCATCTCGACCTGCTCGATGTTCTCGTCGGGGTAGACGTCGATCAGCTTGACGACCCAGTCGCTGTCGGTGCCGCTGGTCGCAGCGTGCAGCTCGACGAGCGGTGCGCCGGCGATATGGACCGCTTTGGTCAGCGGCTCGGTGACGTAGGTCAGCACGTCGGTGCGCGTCGAGACGTTGCGCTGGTCGCTGACCAGCCACGGCCGCCAGACCTGACCGTCGTCGGCATTGCCGGGACGCGGCACGAAGGGCACCGGCTTGGCGGGGTCGGAGACATAGGCGTCGGCGCCGGCGGCCGGCTTGTCGAAGGTCAGCGTGAACTTCGGGCCGAGGTAGATCGGCGTCGGCGTGGCGTCGACGGGCGGCCATTGCGTGCTGCGCTGCCACTGGTTCGCGCCGGTCTGATAGGTCAACACGCGCGGGATGTCGGCGGCGGGCGGCTCGTCCTTCAGATATTTGTCGAGGAACGGCTTCATCGTACGCGTGCGGAACGCCAGCGCGGTATCCTCAGGGTATTTCAGCGGCCCCAGGTTGGTCGCGTCGTAATTGACCTGGCTGTGCCGCCACGGACCGATGACGAGGTGGAGCTTGTCGCCCGCCTTCGCCTGCAGCGCGTTCCACACGGCGGGGGCGCCGTAGCTGTCCTCCTGGTCCCACTGCCCGGTGACGAGCATCGTCGGCACCGTCATCTGGCGGCCGGCGAGCAGCTTGTCGACCGCCTGTCCCTGCCAATAGGCGTCGTAGGCAGGGTGCTCCATCAGCTTGCGCATGAAGGGCAACGCATCGAGCCCGTATCGGCGGACGTAATCACCCGCCGAATAGGGCAGGAAGCGCGCATAGCTGTCGTCGATGCCGGTCGGGATCAGCGTGTCGTCAGCCCTGGTCGCGGTCTGGCCGGCGATCCAGTCGACCATCGTCTGGCGGAAGGCGCCGTTGTGGAACCAGTCGTCGCCCATCCAGCCGTCGACCATCGGGCTCTGCGGCACCGCGGCCTTCAGCGCCGGGTGCGGATCGATCAGCGCCATCAGCGAGGTGAAGCCGGGGTAGGAGGATCCGGTGATGCCGACGCGGCCGTTGCTCTCGGGGACGTTCTTCACCAGCCAGTCGATCGTGTCGTACGCGTCGGTCGCGTGATCGACCGCGGTGGCGTTCAGCGGCCCGCGCAGGGGCCGGTTCACGACGTAATCGCCTTCCGACTTATACTTGCCGCGGACGTCCTGATAGACACGGATATAGCCGTCGCGGACGAACTCGGTATCGGCGACGGGCAGGATCGCCTCGATCTTTCCCGACGCGGTGCGGCTGGTCGCCTTGCCGGCGTTGTAGGGCGTGCGCGTCAGCAGGATCGGCGCACGCTTCGCACCGGCGGGCACGACGATGACGGTGTACAGCTTCACCCCGTCGCGCATCGGGATCATGATCTCGCGGCGCTCGTGGTCGCGCACCGCAGCCGGGAAGGCGAACTTCGCGCCCGTGATGTCGGGCTGCATGACCGGGGTCTGGGCGGCGGCGGGAGCGGCGAACAGCGCCGCGATAAGCAATGATTTCATGGAACTGTAGTGCGGCGGTCAGCCTGCGGACGCAACCCCCGTCGCGGCCCGGTAGGCGACGCGCTTGGCGTCTATGGCGACGAGGCCGCCGCCCTCCTCGACATGCCAATAGGTCCAGCCGTTGCACGCCGCGGCGCCCTCGGCGGCCGCGCCGATCTGGTGGATCGACCCGGCACGGCCGTCGCGCTCGACCGAGCCGTCGGCGCGGACCCGGGCGCGGTGGCGACGCCGCGCATCCCACAGTGTCGTGCCGGGGCGGATCATGCCCGTCTCGACCAGCGCGCCGAACGCCACGCGCGCCAGGCCGCGGGCGCCCTCGCTGACCGCCATGTCGCCGCCCGACAGCGGCAGCAGCCCGTCGATGCGCGCCTGCGCGACGGCCACATACTTCTCCTCGCGCTCGATGCCGATCCAGTCGCGGCCCAGCAGCTTGGCCACCGCGCCGGTCGTGCCGGTGCCGAAGAACGGATCGAGGACCACGTCGCCGGGCTCGGTGCACGCCAGCAGGACGCGGTACAGCAGCGCCTCGGGCTTCTGCGTCGGATGCGCCTTGGTGCCGCCCGACTTCAGCCGCTCGGCGCCCGTGCAGATCGGCAGCAGCCAGTCGCTGCGCATCTGCAGGTCCTCGTTCAGCGCCTTCATCGCGTGATAGTTGAAGCGGTAGCGCGCGGTTTCGGACTTGGCGCACCAGATCAGGGTCTCGTGCGCGTTGGTGAAGCGCGTGCCCTTGAAGTTGGGCATCGGGTTGGTCTTGCGCCAGACGATGTCGTTCAGCACCCAGAAGCCCAGGTCCTGCAGCGCCGCGCCGACCCGGAAGATGTTGTGGTAGCTGCCGATCGTCCAGATCGAGCCGTCGTCCTTCAGAACGCGGTGCGCCGCCGCCAGCCAGGCGCGGGTGAAGGCGTCGTATGCAGCGAAGCTGTCGAACTTGTCCCAGTCGTCGTCGACTGCGTCGACCTTGCCGCCCTCGGGCCGCAGCAGGTTGTGGTGGAGCTGAAGATTGTACGGCGGATCGGCGAAGATCAGGTCGACCGACTTCGCGGGCATGGCGTTCATCGCCGCGATGCAGTCGCCGGTGATGATGCGGTTCAATTCCATGGCGCCCCTGCCCTCTCGCCGCAGGCATGAATCATGCAGGAGTCGCCCGTCAATCGCGTTGCGGAAACGTCATGAATCAGTGGCTTGCGCGAGGTGGCGGCAATTCGACTCGAAACCGCTAGGGGTTGAGTCCGGGCAGCCGCGGGACTCCCACCCCTAGCGTGTTGCCGCAAAGACTCACGCCGCGGCTTTTCCGAACTTGCGCGGTTCGAGGGTGCGCCACTCGCGTACCGGCCAGAAGCTCTGGCGATGATGCGCGCATGGTCCCAGCGTGCGCAGACCGTTGGCGTGCTCGGCGGTGCCATAGCCCTTGTTGGTCGCCCAGCCATAGCCGTCGTGCGCACCCGCCAGCTCGATCATCATGCGGTCGCGGGTCACCTTGGCGATGATCGAGGCGGCAGCGATCGAGACGCACAGCGCGTCGCCCGACACGAGGGTCTCGGTGCTGCGCGTCCAGCGCGGCTTGCGGTTGCCGTCGATCAGGACATGGTCGGGATCGGTCGGGAGTGCGGCGACCGCACGCTCCATCGCCAGCATCGTCGCCCAGTGGATGTTGATCTCGTCGATTTCCGCGACCGACGCGATGCCCACCCCGAATTGCGCGCAGTCGACGAGCATCGCCCACAGCGCCTCGCGGCGCTCGTGCGTCAACTGCTTCGAATCGTTGAGCCCCTTCGGGATGCACTTCGGGTCGAGCACCACCGCGGCGGCGACCACCGGCCCGGCCCAGGGCCCGCGCCCCGCCTCGTCGACGCCGGCAACGCGCCCGCCATGCTTCTTCTCGCGGCGATACGTCGGACCCTTCACTTCGGGATGCCTAGTGGCCCATGCCCCTGCCCAAAGCCCGGTGCCGCCAAGATCGCCGCGTGTACATAGTCCCGCGCCTCGCGCGCCGCCTGTTCGAGCGGCAATCCGCGCGCCAGCCCGACCGCCAGCACCGACGCCAGCGTGCACCCGGTCCCATGCGTGTGCCGCGTGTCGATGCGCGTCGACGTCATCCGTACCTGCGCGAGCGGCGTCACCAGCCAGTCGGCGATCTCGTCCCCCTCGAGATGCCCGCCCTTGGCGAACACGGCGCGCGCGCCCTGTCCCAGCAGTTCCTGCGCCGCCAGCACGACATCGGCCTCATCCTCGACCTCAACGCCGGTCAGCGCGACGAGTTCGGGGGTGTTCGGGGTGACGACGCTGGCCAGCCGCAGCAGCCCCGCCATCGCGCCCACTGCATCCTCGTCGAGCAATGCCGCGCCGCCCTTGGCGACCATCACCGGATCGAGCACCACGGGCACGCCGACCCCCGCCAGCACGTCGCCTACCGCGCGGATGATCTCCGCCGACCCCAGCATGCCGATCTTGATCGCATCGGCGCCGATGTCGTCGAGGCACGCGCGCATCTGATCGGCGACCATCGCCGCCGGCACGCCGTGCACACCCGTGACGCCGAGCGTGTTCTGCACGGTGATCGCCGTCACCGCAGTCATCCCATAGCCGCCGAGCGCCTGGACGGTGCGCAGGTCGGCCTGGATGCCCGCCCCGCCCGATGAGTCCGACCCGGCGACGATCAATACCCGCGGGATCATGCCGCGCGCCGGTCGCTGAGCTTGATGTAGATCATCCTGGTCCGATTGAAGCTGTGCAAGTCTCTGGTCGAATACTCTGATCCGCCGAAATCGCGAGGGTTGATTGACCAGCTTCGGACGTCCGCATCGATCGGCACGGGGGCAATACCGTATGGCTACCCCGACAGCCGCGGACGATCATGCGCCGTCGATCGAGACTGTGCTTACCGGGTGATGCAGCCATGGAGATGATCAAGCCGCCGCGGCCTTGCCCCGGATGCCGCGACGGCGAGAGCTTCGCGCCCGATCTTGCCATGGCGTTCCAGCCGATCGTCGATGTCAGCCTTGAGCGCGTCTACGCCTATGAGGCGCTGGTCCGCGGCCCGAACGGCGAAAGCGCGCAGGGCGTCCTGTCGCAGGTCAGCGCCGAAAACCGCTATGCGTTCGACCAAAAGTGCCGCGTCGCCGCCATCCGGGGTGCGGTCGCGGCCGGCATCCTCGACGACGATGCTAAGCTGTCGATTAACTTCCTGCCCAACGCGGTCTATTCACCGATCGCGTGCATCCAGTTGACGCTCGCCACCGCCACGGCGACCGGCTTTCCGACCGACCGGCTGATCTTCGAGTTCACCGAGAACGAGCAGATGCCCGATCCGGCACACGTCGCGAACATCGTCGCAGCGTACCGCAAGATGGGCTTCGCCACCGCGCTCGACGATTTCGGCGCGGGCCATGCGGGTCTGGCGCTGCTCGCGGCGATCCAGCCCGATATCATCAAGCTCGACATGGCGCTGATGCAGGGCATTGCCGCCAGCAGCGTCAAGCGCACCATCGTCGCGCACGTCGTCCGCATGTGCGCCGAGCTCGGCATCGTGGTGATCGGCGAAGGCGTCGAGACCGTGGCCGAGCTCGACGTGCTGCGGCAGATCGGCGTGCGCTACATCCAGGGCCACGTCTTTGCCCGGCCTGGCTTCCGCAGCCTCGCCCCCGTCCACTGGCCGGCTAGCACCGCAATCGCGATCTAGTGGCGCGTCAGCACCGGGACCAGCGAGAACTTGACCCGCGACCCCCTCCCCCGCCACTAGGCGCGCCGAAGGGGAGCCCCGTGATGACGTTCGACAAGTCCCGCCTGCCGAGCCGCCACGTCACCGTCGGGCCGGAGCGCGCGCCGCACCGCAGCTATTACTACGCGATGGGCCTGACCGCCGAGGACATCGCCAAGCCCTTCGTCGGCGTCGTCTCGGCGGGCAACGACAGCGCCCCGTGCAACACCACTCTCGACGCGCAGGCCGATGCCTGCCGCGAGGGCGTGATCGCTGGCGGGGGCACGCCGCGGCGGTTTAACACGATTACGGTCACCGACGGCATTGCGATGGGCCACCAGGGCATGAAGTCGTCCCTCGTCAGCCGCGAGGTCATCGCCGACTCGATCGAACTGAGCGTCCGCGGCCACAGCTATGACGCGCTGGTCGGCTTCGCAGGCTGCGACAAGAGCCTGCCCGGCATGATGATGGCGATGCTGCGCCTCAACGTGCCCAGCGTATTCGTCTATGGCGGGTCGATCCTGCCGGGACGCTTCGAGGACAAGGACGTGACCGTCGTCGACGTGTTCGAGGCAGTCGGCCAGTATGCCGCCGGTGCCTGCCCGCTGGCGCGGCTGACCGCGCTGGAAAAGGTCGCCTGCCCCGGCCACGGCGCATGCGGCGGGCAGTTCACCGCGAACACCATGGCGTGCGTCGCCGAGGCCATCGGGCTGTCGCTGCCGTCGTCCAACATGATGCCCGCCCCCTATGCCGGGCGCGGGGAGATCGCTGTCGCGGCGGGCGCGGCGGTGATGGACTGCCTGGCGAAGAATATCCGTCCGCGTGACATCTGCACGCGCGAAGCCTTCGAAAATGCCGCGACCGTGGTGGCGGCGACGGGAGGCTCGACCAACGCCGCGCTACACTTGCCCGCGATGGCGAGCGAGGCGGGGATCGACTTCACGCTGTTCGACGTCGCCGAGATCTTCAAGCGCACGCCGTACATCACCGACCTCAAGCCCGGCGGCCGTTACGTCGCGCGCGACCTGTACGACGCGGGCGGGATCTACATGGTGATGCGCACCCTGCTCGACGGCGGCTTCCTGCACGGCGACTGCATGACGGTTACCGGCAAGACCCTCGCCGAGAACCTGAGCGAAATCGAGTGGGTGGAGAACAAGGTCATCCGCCCGGTGAGCGACCCGATCAGCCCGACCGGCGGCGTCGTGGGCCTGCGCGGCTCGCTCGCCCCCGACGGGGCGATCGTCAAGGTCGCGGGCCTCCACCGCCTGCAATTCGAGGGGCCGGCGCGGGTGTTCGACTGCGAGGAGGACTGTTTCGCGGCGGTCGAGGCGCGGCTGATCCAGAAGGGCGAGGTCGTCATCATCCGTTACGAAGGCCCCAAGGGCGGCCCCGGCATGCGCGAGATGCTGTCGACCACCGCCGCGCTGTACGGCCTGGGGCTGGGCGAGCACGTCGCGCTGATCACCGACGGCCGCTTCTCGGGCGCCACCCGCGGCTTCTGCATCGGCCATGTCGGGCCCGAAGCGGCCGACGGCGGCCCGATCGCGCTGGTCCAGGATGGCGACGTCGTGTCCATCGACGCCGAGGCGGGAACGATCGATCTGCTGGTCAGCGACGACGAGCTCGAGCTGCGCCGGGTGGCGTGGCAGCCGCGCGTCAACGCCTACCAGTCGGGGGCGCTGTACCGCTATGCCCAGACCGTCGGCCCGGCGTCGCTTGGTGCGCTGACGCATCCTGGCGCGAAGGCCGAGCGCCACATGTACGCCGATATCTAGGGATCTGAGTTCATGTACCGCGTAAAGTGCGTTATGACCGCAGCCCTGGCGCTCGCGGCCTTCCCGACGGCGGCACAGGTCGCTGGTCCCGAGATCGCTATCGGTGTTCTCGATCACGCGATCCGCAAGCCGTTCCGCGACGACCCGCCGCCGGGCTTCATTTACCAAGGCGAGGAGGAGCGCGGCAGCGCCGACATCCAACTGGTCTATCGCAGCGCGCCGCTGACCAAGGCGCTCAAGCCCCGCCTGACTGCGCGGCTGCAGGTCAATACCGAGGGGCGCACGAGCTTCGCCAGCGTCGGCGCCGAGTGGCGGCAACACGTGTTGAACGATCGCATCTACGGGCAGATCGGCATCGGCCTGACGGTCCACGACGGCTATCGCTTCACCCCCGACCCGTTCGCTTCCGGGCTGTCGGCGGCGGAGGCAGCCCGGCGCTTCGACCTCTACATCGAGCGGACCTCGTTCGGATCACGCGTGCTGTTCAACCCCAACCTATCGATCGGGGTGCGGCTGAACCAGCGCTGGGCGGTCGAGGCGGCCTTCGAACATTTCAGCCACGCCCAGGTCTTTTCGAAGCAGAACCCGGGGATCAACAGCGTCGGGATCCGGCTGGTCCGCGCGCTTGGCCGGCGTCAGTAGGGCGAGACCGGCGTGATCGGGATACCCGGCGCGGGCGGCATGACGCGCGGTGCGGCGGTCGGCGGCGCAGGCTGGATCGCGTCCCACAAGGGTTCGCCGGTGCCGTCGCGGGGGACTTCGCCGGGGGTGCCGCGCTTGTAGGGCTGGCCGACGTAGAGTGGCGACGGGGCGCACGCCGCGAGGCCCAGTGCGGTGCCGGCCAGCAGAAACAGGTTACGCATCATCGCGGCTGCCAGTTACAGGACGCCATGACTTTGACAAGCTGCGATCCGCGACCCGTGCTGACCGCCGCCGAAATGCGGGCGGCCGAGGCGCGCGTGATCGCCGCCGGCACCCCGGCCCTCGACCTGATGGAGCGTGCCGGCGCGGCGACGGTCGCGGCGATCCTGGCGTTCGATCCGCCGTCGTCGGCGGTGGTGCTGTGCGGACCCGGCAATAACGGCGGGGACGGCTATGTCGTGGCGCGGCTGCTCGCGGCGGCGGGCGTCGCGGTGCGCGTCGCGACGAGCGGCCCGCCGCGTTCCGACCCGGCGCGGGCGGCGGCTGCGGCGTGGGACGGGGCGGTCGAATATTTCGATGCCGAGCCTGCCACGCTGTGCGTCGACGCGCTGTACGGCACCGGGCTGACGCGTGCCCTGCCCGCTCCCGAGGCGGCGGCGCTGGCGCGACTGGCCGGCGCGGCGCGGACGTCGGTGGCGCTTGACCTGCCGAGCGGGGCGGCCAGCGACGACGGTGCGCTGCTCGGCGAGGTTCCGGCGTTCGATCTGACGGTGGCATTCGGCGCGCTCAAGCCCGCGCATCTGCTCGAGCCCGCGCGGTCGCGCTGCGGGCGGATCGTCGTGGCAGATGTCGGGCTGGGGCCGCTCGACACGAGTTGTACGGACAACCTGCGCCCTCCCCTCCCCACTCCCGCTGCCGATGCGCACAAATACACGCGGGGACACGTCATCGTGCTGGGCGGCGGAGTCGGACGCGGCGGTGCGGCGCGGCTGAGTGCGCAGGCGGCGCTGCACCTTGCCGGGGCCGTGACGCTGGGCGTGCCGGGTGCGGCCGTGATCGAGAATGCCGCGCGGCTCGACTCGCCGATGCTGCGCCGGGTCGACGATGCCGAGGCGCTCGCCGCGCTGATTTCGGCTGCCAGGCCTCGTGCGCTGGTCGCGGGACCGGGACTCGGCACCCATGCGCGCGCCGCCGCGCTAATCGACGGGAGCCTCGCGAGCGGCGTGCCGCTGGTCCTCGACGGCGACGCCTTCACGCATTTCGCGGGCGATCCCGGGCGGCTCGCGAAGGCCGTCCGCGGGCCGGTCGTGCTGACCCCGCACGAAGGCGAATTCGCGCGGCTGTTCGGCGACCGCCCCGGCAACCGGATCGACCGCGCGCGCACCGCCGCCGCGCTGACCGGCGCGGTCGTCGTGCTCAAGGCTGCTGACACCGTGATTGCCGCCCCCGATGGCCGCGTGCGGATCAACACCCATGCCGCGCCCTGGCTGGCGACCGCAGGATCGGGCGACGTGCTGGCGGGGATCATCGCCGGGCTGCTCGCGGGCGGTCGCGACTCCTTCGACGCCGCCTGCGCGGGCGTTTGGCTGCACGGCGACCTGGGGGTGCGCGGCGGGCCCGGGCTGACCGCGGACGCGATGCACGCGCTCCTTCCCGCTGCACTGGCTGCGCTATGAGTCCCGTCATCCGCATCGGCGCGCGCGGCGACGGCGTCACTGCCGATGGGCGCTTCGTGCCGTTCGGCGTGCCGGGCGACACGCTCGCCGACGACGGCACGCTGGTCCACGGCCCCGACCACCAGGACCCGCCGTGCCGTCACTTCCCGGAGTGCGGCGGCTGCCAGCTCCAGCACGTCGCCGATCCCGCCTATGCCGACTGGGCGGTGGCGCGCATCGTCCATGCGCTCGGCGGTGCCGGCGTGACCCCGGGCGAGGTCATGCCTGTCCACCTCTCGCCGCCGCGCAGTCGTCGACGTGCGTCCCTGCGCGGCGTCAAGCGCGGCGGGCAGCTCGTGCTGGGCTTCAATGCCGAAGCGAGCCACCGCATCGTCGATATCCGCGAATGCCATGTCCTGCTGCCCGGCCTGTTCGCGCTTGTCGCGCCTTTGCGCGGCCTGCTGTCGTCGGCGCTGAAGGACGGCCAAGGTGCGGGCGTCACGCTGACGATGACGACGACGGGCATTGACCTGCTGCTGTCGAACGTCGCGGCGACGAAGCTCGGCGACATCGAGCGGCTGACGGCGTTTGCCGACGCCCACGACCTCGCGCGCCTGTCGGTCGAGAACGAGGGCGGCGTCGAGACCATCGCCGAACGCCGCGCCCCGCTGGTGCGGCTGGGCGGAGTCGACGTCGCGCTGCCGCCCGCCGCCTTTCTGCAGGCGACCGAGGACGGCGAGGCGGCTTTGGTCGCCGCCGTGCTAAGCGCGACGCGCGGCGCGGGCAAGGTCGCCGACCTGTTCGCGGGGCTCGGCACCTTTGCACTGCCGCTCTCGAACGCCGCGCGCGTGCTCGCGGCCGATGCGGCGGGGCCGGCAATGGTCGCGCTCAAGGCTGCAGCGATCGGCCGCCTGCTGCTGACCGAGCACCGCGACCTGTTCCGCAATCCGCTGACTGTGTTCGAGCTCGACCGCTTCGACACGGTGGTGTTCGATCCGCCGCGTGCGGGCGCGGCGGCGCAGGTCGCGCTGCTGGCGCAGTCCAAGGTGCCGTGCATCGTCGCGGTGTCGTGTAACCCCAGCACCTTCGCGCGCGACGCCGCGCTGCTGACGGGCGGCGGCTACCGGCTGGAGCAGCTATGGCCGGTCGGGCAGTTCCGCTGGTCGACGCACGTCGAGCTGGTCGCGCGGTTCGTGCGCTAGAGCGGCGGCAGCACCCCGAAAGCTCCCGCATCGCCGACCGCCAGGAATCCGCCGTTCTTGTACTCGGCCTTCCCATAACCGAAGTCCGCCCCGTCGAGCCCGCGCATCGCGCCGCCCGCCGCGAGCAGCACGGCGTGGCCCGCCGCGGTGTCCCACTCGCAGGTCGGGCCGTAGCGCGGGTAGACGTCGGCCGACCCCTCCGCGAGGCGGCAGAACTTCAGGCTCGATCCCGCGGGTTCGAGCGCGCAGGCGCCCAGGCTGGTCACCCAGTCGGTGGTCAGCGGGTCCATGTGGCTGTGGCTGACGACGACGACGGGCAGCGGACGCATCGGCTGGGTCGTGATCGGGCGGCGCACGCTGTCGCTGCCGTCCTGCCGGAACGCGCCGTGCCCTCGCGCGCCCGCCCACAACACCCCGTCGCGCGGCGACAGCACGAGGCCCAGGACGGGCACCCCGCCCTCGACGAGTGCGATATTGACCGAATAAGCCGGGCGCCCTGCGATGAAGTCGCGGGTGCCGTCGAGTGGGTCGATCAACCAGAAACGCGCGCACGGGTCGGGGCGGTGGCCGGCGGCGTGCGCCTCCTCGCCGACGATCTCGCCGTCGTCGACCGCGCGGATCGCAGCGGTCAACAGCGCTTCGGCCTGTTCGTCGGCGATGGTGACGGGCGAGGCGTCGGCCTTGTCGGACACCGCGAAGCCGCCGGTGCGGACGGCCTCGATCAGTTCACCGGCCGCGAACATCGCGGGGGTCAGGGCGTCGATCAGCGGATGGGACTGCATGGTCCCCTCATAGACGTTCAAGCGTCGGCGAACAGGTCCGATGGAGACAGGCCCAGCCGCTCGACGCGGGTGCGGATGCGCGGCCATTCCTCGCGCAGGAAGGCGGTGCGTTCGGAGCGCAGCAGGGTCGCGCGCGCCCCGGCCTCGACATACAGGCCGACGCCCTTCTTGGCGGCGACGAGGCCAGCGGCCTGCAGCTCCTGATACGCCTTGGCGACGGTAAGCGGGTTGACCGCAAGCTCGACCGCCAGCGCGCGAACCGATGGCAATTGGTCGCCGTCACCGTCGGTGCGGTCGATGATGCGCGCGACGATGATGTCGCGGATCTGGAGATAGATGGGGCGGTCGCCGTGAAACACAGGTGTGGTATCGCGCTCAAACAGCGGTGCTGTCAACCGTCCCAGTGCATTACTACGGTAGCGGGGTCGGGACGAACGCGTTCGTCGAGCGGCTGGGTGGGCGTACCGATGAACACGAAGCCCGCGATGCGGTCGCCGGGCCGCCCGAGCGCGGCGGTGACGCCCGGCGAATAGGCCGCCCAGCCGGTCAGCCAGTTCGCGGCGAAGCCCATTGCCGAGGCCGCGGCGCACAGCAGGCCGCAGGCCGCGCCGACCGACAGCTCCTGCTCCCAGCGCGAGATCTTGTGCGGCTCGACGACCCGGCTGAGCACCGCGACAAGGCACGGCGACTGGTGCGCAAAGGCACGCAGCGGGCCGACGTCGACGTCGGCGACTTCGGCGCGGTAGGTCGCCTCGAGCAGGTCGGCGAACGCCGCGCGGTTCTCGATCACCACGAACGCCCACGGACTGAGCTTGCCGTGATCGGGCACGCGCATCGCGACGCCGAGCATGCGGTCGAGCTGCCCCGGCGTCGGCCCGGGCGCGGCGAGGTCGCGCGCCTTTCCCGACCGGCGCGTGGCGAGCAGGCTGAGCGGCGTCGAGCGGTCATTGAACATGGCGGCGGCGCTAACATCCGCCCTCTTGCCCCGCAAGTTTGCGGCGCTACTGTGCCGCGCTTGAAGCGCCGCCATCAGAGCGGCCGACATCAGGGATTTGCATGGCCACTACCCCCGCACCGACCGCCGACACCGGCTGGTTCGGCCACCCGAGACAGCTGGCGCGCCTGTTCTCGACCGAGATGTGGGAGCGCTTCGGCTTCTACGGCATGCGGGCGCTGCTGACGCTGTATCTCGCCGAACATTTCCTGTTCAGCCAGTCGACGACCAACGGCCTTTACGGCGCGTTCACCGCGCTGGTCTATCTGACGCCGCTGCTCGGCGGGCTGCTCGCGGACCGCTATCTCGGATCCAAAAAGGCGGTGAAGTTCGGCGCGTTGCTGATGGCGGCGGGCTATTTCACTTTGTGCTTCGGCGGTGACGCGGCCAAGCCCTTCGCGACGATCGACGGCCAGCGTTATGAAGTGCAGGTCGAGAAGCAGGGCGAGACGTCGCGCCAGTTCATCGTCGACAACGGCGAGCGGCTGCGCATCAAGGGCAACGACGACGGCAGCGTCGCGCTGCTGCGCGCCGACGACACCCCTGCCCGCACCCTGCCCAAGGGCGCGCTGGTCTCGGGCGGCGAGCGGTCGGAGCTTTATGTCTTCATCATGCTGGCGGCGCTGTCGGCGGTGACGGTCGGCAACGGCTTCTTCAAGCCCAATATCTCGACGATGGTCGGCGGCCTCTACGCCGATGGCGACCGGCGGCGCGATGCCGGGTTCACGATCTTCTACATGGGGATCAACATCGGCGCCTTCCTGTCGCAGTTCTTCCTGCCGCTGATCGCGCTGTATTTCGGCTGGTCGCTCGGCTTCGGGCTGGCGGCGGTCGGCATGCTGCTGTCGTACCTGCTGTTCCAGTTCGACCGTGGCGGCCTGGCCGGCCACGGCGAGCCGCCGCCGCAGAAGGGCAGCCGCGACCTGGTGATCTATATCGCCGCGCTGGCCGCGATCCCGCTGGTCTGGCTGCTGTTCCGCAACACGCTGGACGTCGCCGAGAGCGCCGCCGCCGCCGCCAAGGCGGGCACCGGGATCATCGGCTATTTCGTCGCGCTGCCGCTGCTCGGCAAGATCATGTTCTCGACCTTCCTGGCGGCCGTCGTCGGCATCCCGCTGTATGCATGGCGAACGGGCAGCAAGGCCGAGTTCCAGATGATGAGCGCGGCGTTCGTGCTGATCGTCTTCAACGTCGTGTTCTGGACGCTGTTCGAGCAGGCGGGCAGCTCACTGACCTTCTTCGCCGACCAGAATACCGAGCGCGACCTCGGCTGGTACCTCGTCCCTGCGGGCCAGGTGCAGGTGTTCAACGCGATCTTCATCATCATGCTGGCGCCCGTCTTCAGCTGGCTGTGGCTGAAGCTGGCACGGCGCGGGATGGAGCCCGGCATTCCGGTCAAGTTCGGCATCGCGCTGATCGGTGCGGGCGCTGGCTTCCTGGCGCTGGTGTTCGGAACGCAGTTCGCGGGGCCGGACTTCAAGGTCGGGCTGGGGTGGATCGCGCTGATCTACTTCATCCATTCGGCGGCCGAGCTGTGCATCTCGCCGGTCGGCCTCAGCATGATCACCAAGCTGTCGATGGCGCGCATTGTCGCGATGATGATGGGCGTGTGGTTCCTGTCGATCGCGGTCGCGCAGTATGTCGCCGGCATCGTCGCGCAGTTCGCTAGCGTCGAGACGGTCGGCGGCGAGGTCACCAACCTGCGCGTCAGCCTCGAAACCTATGCCGGCGTGTTCAGCACGATTGGCTGGATCGCGGTCGGCATCGGCGTCGTGCTGCTGCTGATTTCGCCATTTATCAAACGCTGGATGCACGGGGTCGATTGATGCGTAACCTGACACTTGCGGCACTGTTGCTGACCGCCGCCTGCACGACGACGCCGCGACCGCAGGCCAACCGGCCCGCGCCGGGCTCGCAGGAGGTGCTGGCGATCCCCGCCGATCCGTTCCCGTCGACCTACCGTGCCTATCCGTCGGTCACGACGGTGATCCGGAACGTCAACATCTACGACGGCAAGGGCGGCAAGATCATCGGCGGTGCCGTCCGGCTGGAGAACGGCAAGGTCGCCGAGATCGGGCAGACCGTGGCGACACCCGCCAACGCGCGGATCATCGAGGGCCAGGGCAAATGGCTGACCCCCGGCATCATCGACATCCACAGCCACCTCGGCGACTACCCTGCGCCCGGCGTTCAGGCGCACAGCGACGGTAACGAGGCGACGGGCCCCAACCGGTCGGAGGTCTGGGCCGAGCACTCGGTCTGGCCGCAGGATCCGCAGTTCACCCGTGCACTGGCCGGCGGCGTCACGACGCTGCACGTCCTGCCGGGCTCAGCCAACCTGTTCGGCGGACGCGGCGTGACGCTCAGGAACGTGCTCGGCCGCACTGCGCAGGACATGAAGTTCCCGGGTGCCAAGCCCAGCCTGAAGATGGCGTGCGGCGAAAATCCGAAGCGCGTGTATGGCTCGAAGGGCCAGTCGCCGGCGACGCGGATGGGCAATATCGCCGTCGCGCGCCAGGTCTGGTCCGACGCGCAGAGCTACAAGCGCCGCTGGGAGGATTATACCAGGCGCGCCAAGGCCGGCAGCGCCAAGCCGACCGACGCGCCGCGCCGGGAGCTGGCGAACGACACGCTGATGGGTGTGCTCAATGGCGATATCCTGCTGCAGCAGCACTGCTACCGCGCCGACGAAATGGCCAATATCATCGCGATGTCGAAGGAGTTCGGCTACAAGGTCACGACCTTCCACCACGCGGTCGAGGCGTACAAGATCGCCGACCTGATGGCGCGGGAGAATATCTGCGGCGCGGTCTGGGCCGACTGGTGGGGCTTCAAGATGGAGTCGTACGACGGCATCAACGAGAACGCCGCCTTCCTGCAGGCGGCGGGCGCGTGCACCGTCATTCACTCCGACGACGCCGACGGTATCCAGCGCCTGAACCAGGAGGCTGCCAAGGCCGCCGCCGCCGGCCGCCGTGCCGGCATTCCCTTGCCCCCCGAGCTGGTGTGGCAGTGGGTGTCGCTGAACCCCGCGAAGGGCCTCGGCATCGCCGACCAGACCGGGAGCCTCGAGCCCGGCAAGCGCGCCGACGTCGTGCTGTGGAATGGCGAACCCTTCTCGGTCTATTCGCGGCCCGAGGTGGTTTGGATCGACGGCGCGGTGATGTACGATTCGGCCGACCCCAACAAGCGACCCGTCACCGACTTCGAACTCGGCCAGCCGGGCAAGGGAGACACCAAGTGAGCTTTGATCTCCCGACCCCGTCATCCCGGCGTAAGCCGGGACCCATCTCCCGAGCCTCGAAATGGGCCCCGGCTTTTGCCGGAGTGACGATGCTCGCGGCAGTCTTCGCCATGCCGGCCACCGCTGAAACCGTCGCGATCGTCGGCGGCACTGTCGTCACGGGCAACGCCGACGCGCCGATCGTCGGCGGCACCGTGATCATCGACGGCGGCAAGATCCGCGGTGTCGGCGGCAGCGACGTGGCCGTGCCCGCGGGCGCGCGCGTCATCGACGCCAAGGGCAAGTGGGTGACGCCCGGCATCTTCGCCGGCATGTCGTTCATCGGCGCC
This sequence comes from Glacieibacterium frigidum, assembly GCF_007097155.1. Lineage (GTDB taxonomy): Bacteria > Pseudomonadota > Alphaproteobacteria > Sphingomonadales > Sphingomonadaceae > Glacieibacterium > Glacieibacterium frigidum. The sequence goes on along the minus strand of NZ_VJWA01000001.1, from coordinate 1,442,415 downwards.
GCCGAGGTCAACGCGGTCGACGACACCAACGAGACGCGCGCGTCGAAGTCGCCCTTCTCGGCGGCGATCGACCTGTCGCCGGGGATCAACTCCGCCTCGTCGAGTATTGCGGTCGAGCGGCTGGGCGGCATCACCCGCGCCGCGGTCACGCCGATCGCCAGCCGCGAGATCTTCGCCGGCCAGGGCGTCGTGATCAGCCTCGCCAAGGGCCTCGACACCGTCACCACTCGCCAAGCGTTCCAGTTCGTCGAGCTCGGCGAGAACGGTGCCGAGACGGCGGGCGGGTCGCGCCCCGTCGCCTATCTCAACTTCCGCAACGCCCTGCGCGAGGCGATCCGCTACGCCGCCAACCCTGGCGCCTATACCGAGGGCCGCGACCGCGATGCGCTGCTGACGCGCATGGATGTCGCTGCGCTCGTGCCCGTCGTTAAAGGTCAGCAGCGCCTGCTTGTCCATGTCGAGAGCGCGCAGGACATCCTCAACGTGCTCGCGCTGCGCACGGAGTTCGAAAACCTGAAGCTTGTGCTCGTCGGCGTCCGCGAGGGCTGGCGCGTCGCCCCGCAGATCGCCGCGGCGCGGGTGCCGGTGATCGTCCAGCCGATGCTCGACAACCCCAACAGCTTCGAGGCGCTGGCCTCGACGCGCTCGAACGCCGGGCGGCTCGTCGCGGCGGGCGTCAACGTCGCGCTCGGCATCCTCGAACAGGACGCCAGCTTCCAGGCGCGCAACCTGACCCACTATGCCGGCAACCTTGTCGCGCAGGCGAAGGTGCCCGGCGGCGTCGGGCTGACCTGGGCGCAGGCGATGCGCACGATCACCAGCGCGCCCGCCAGCATCTTCGGCATGAGCGACACGGGCTTCCTCGGCTCGGCCCAGCGCGCGGACGTGGTGGTGTGGGACGGCGATCCGCTCGAGCTGACGTCGGCGCCAACCGACATCTTCATCGACGGCGTCGCGCAGCCGATGACCAGCCGCCAGACCGAGTTGCGCGACCGCTACCTGGGTCTCAGGCTGCAGGACGCGCCGCTGGCATACCGGAGGTAGACGGTCGCGCCTTGCCGGCGCGGGGGAACGACGGGGGGATGACATGACGGTGCTGCTGATCGCGCTCGCCAGTTTCGTCGGCACGCACCTGCTTTTGTCGCATGCCCTCCGCCCGCCCCTCGTCGCGGCGCTCGGCGAGAAAGGCTTCACCGGCGTCTATTCGCTCGTCGCCGCCGTCACGCTCGGCTGGGCGGTATGGGCGTGGGGGCGCGCCGAGGTGGTGCCGCTGTGGAGCGCGTCGCCGTGGGTCTGGTGGGCGGCGGTGCCCGTCATGCTGCTCGCGAGCGTGCTGTTCGTCGGGTCGGTCAGCGCACCCAATCCCGCGCTGATGGGCGACCTGCGCGATACGAGCGGCGGTCCGCGCGGCGTGCAGGCGATCACGCGCCATCCGATGATGTGGTCGTTCGCTCTCTGGGCGCTGGTTCATGCGATCGTGTCGGGCGACGCGCGGACGGTCGCGTTGTGCGTCGCGGTCGGCGGTCTGGCGCTGGTCGGCGCGCGTTTCCAGGACGGCAAGAAGCGCGGCCAGCTCGGCGAGCGCTGGGCAGCGCACGAGGCGGCGACGAGCTTCGTGCCCTTCGCGCGCGGGGTGCGCAGCCCCGGGCTTGTCGCCTTGCTGGGCGGCGTGGTTTTGCTGGTCGTCGCGATGACACTGCACCCCATCGCGGGCGGCCCCGATCTGTGGAGCATCTTCGCATGAGCTATTCGGGCAAGATCGTCTGGGTCACCGGCGCGTCGTCGGGCATAGGCGAGGCGCTCGCCAAGGCGTTCAGCGACCAGGGTGCCAGCGTCATCCTGTCGGGGCGGCGCGTCGGCGCACTCGACGATGTGGCGCGCGCCTGCCGCGGCGACACGCTGGAGCTGCCGTTCGAGGCGACCGACTACGACGCCCTGCCCGGCATCGTCGCGCAGGCCGAAGGCTGGAAGGGCCGCATCGACGTGCTGGTCAACAACGCCGGCATCTCGCAGCGCAGCCTCGGCAAGGACACGAAGTTCGAAGTCTATCGCGAGCTGATGGAGGTCGACTTCTTCGCGCCGCTGCGCCTGACCCAGCTCGTGCTGCCGGCGATGCTGGCGCGCGGCGAAGGGCATTTCATCAATATCGCGTCGGTCGCCGGCAAGATCGGCGGCGTGCTGCGCACCGGCTATTCGGCGGCTAAGCACGCGCTGATCGGCTACTCCGACGCGCTGCGCGCCGAGAACGAATATGCCGGGCTGAAGGTCACCGTCGTGACCCCGGGATTTGTCCGGACGAATATCGCCACCCACGCGCGGTCGGGCGACGGCAGCGAACGCGGCCGCAGCGACGAGGACATCGATTCGGGCATCTCGCCCGACGAGGCGGCGCTGATGATCCTGGCGGGCATCGCCGCGGGCAAGCGCGAGATCCCCGTCGCACGCGGCGCGATCGCCGAGGCGCTGAAGCTCAAGTCGATCGATCCCGAGCGGCTGTTCGACGTGATGGCGGCGCAGGGGGCGATGATGGCGGCGCGGGAGTAAGGCGCTACTTCCGCAGCATCGCGAGCATCGCGGGGTTCCCGTAGCGCGGCCCCGCCGTGCCGCCGACCACCGCCGCAGCCGCGAGCGCATCCAGATCCTCAGGCGTCAGCACGATCGTCGCCGCCCCCGCCGAATCCTCCAGCGTCGCCCGTCGCTTCGACCCCGGGATCGGCACGATGTCCGACCCTTGCGCGAGCAGCCACGCCAGCGCGACCTGTGCAGCACTCGCCCCGTGCGCCGCTGCGACGCCCTGTACCGCGGTCAGCAGCGCGACATTGGCGTCGTAGTTCGCGCCTTGGAAGCGCGGATCGTTGTGGCGGTAATCATCCTTCGGATACTCCTCGGCGCGCTTCGCAGTGCCCGCGAGGAAGCCGCGCCCGAGGGGCGAATAGGGCACGAAGCCGATGCCGAGTTCGCGGCACATGGGCAGGATCTCGACCTCGACCTCGCGCTCCCACAGCGAATACTCGGACTGCAGCGCGGCAATCGGGTGCACCGCGGCGGCACGGCGCAGCGTCTCGGCGCCGGCTTCGCTCAACCCGATATGGCCGATCTTGCCCTCGCGGACGAGGTCGGCGAGCGCGCCGACGGTGTCCTCGATCGGTACTGCAGGGTCGACGCGGTGCTGGTAGAACAGGTCGATGAAGTCGGTGCCGAGGCGTTTCAGGCTCGCCTCGCACACGGCGCGCAGGTGCGCGGGCGACGAATCGAGGCCGCGCAGGCCGTTCTCGAAAGTGAAGCCGAACTTGGTCGCGATCTTCACCCCCGCGCGGCGATGCCCGAGCGCGCGGCCCAGCAACTCCTCGTTGGTGTACGGACCATAGACCTCGGCGGTGTCGAACAGGGTGATGCCAAGATCGACCGCGCGGTGAACCGTGGCGATCGCCTCCGCCTCGTCGGTCACGCCGTACATCGCGGGCAGGCCGGCGACGCCGGTCATTCCCATGCAGCCCAGCCCGAGCGCCGAGACCGTCAATCCGCCGAGATTGCGCTGCTGCATCGTCATTCCTTTCAAGCGTGTCGCGACCGGGTTAGAGCAGGTGGATGACAAACGCACCCCGCCGCTATTTCGGCACCGACGGCATCCGCGGCCTGACCAATTCCGGCGCACTCACCCCCGCCGCGGCGATGCGGGTGGGCCAGGCGGCGGGCGCGCATTTCCTGCGTGGCGACCACAAGCACCGCGTCGTCATCGGCAAGGACACGCGCCTGTCGGGCTACATGATGGAATCGGCGCTGACCGCCGGCTTCACGAGCGTCGGCATGGACGTCATTCACGTCGGGCCGATGCCGACGCCTGCAGTCGCGATGCTGACGCGCTCGCTGCGCGCCGACCTGGGGGTGATGATCTCCGCCAGTCACAACCCCTTCCACGACAACGGCATCAAGCTGTTCGGCCCCGACGGCTATAAATTGTCCGACGCCGACGAGGCGAGCATCGAGCGGCTGATCGACAGCGAACTGCCCCTCGCCGCCCCCGCCGCTATCGGCCGGGCGAAGCGCATCGACGATGCCGCGGGCCGCTACATCCACTTCGCCAAGTCGACCTTCCCGGAGGACCTGCGCCTCGACGGGCTGCGCATCGTCGTCGATTGCGCGCACGGCGCTGCCTACAAGGTCGCGCCCGCGGCGCTGTGGGAACTGGGCGCCGATGTCGAGACGATCGGCAACGCGCCAAACGGCTTCAACGTCAACGAGGGCGTCGGCTCGACCCACCCCGAGGCGCTGCAGGAGCGCGTGCGGGCCAGCGGGGCGGACATCGGCATCGCGCTCGACGGCGATGCCGACCGGCTGATCGTCGTCGACGAGACCGGTACCCTGGTCGACGGCGACCAGCTGATGGCACTCATCGCGGGCAGCTGGGCGGCGCGCGGGGCGCTCAAGGGTGGCGGGCTGGTGGCGACCGTGATGTCGAACCTGGGTCTCGAACGCTATCTCGGCGGGCTTGGATTGAGCCTCGAGCGCACTTCGGTGGGCGACCGGCATGTCCTCGAGCGGATGCGCAGCGGCGGCTTCAACGTCGGCGGCGAGCAGTCGGGGCACATCATCATGAGCGACCATGCGACGACCGGCGACGGGCTGGTCGCGGCGCTGCAGGTGCTCGCGGTGCTCGTCGCGCGCGGCCGCCCGGCGTCGGAGGTGCTGCACCTGTTCGACCCCCTGCCCCAGCTCCTCAAGAACGTGAAGGTCGACGGCGCGGCGCTGGTCAACACCCGCGTCAAGGCAGCGATCGCCGATGGCGAGGCACGCCTGTCGGGCACGGGCCGCGTCCTGATCCGCAAGTCGGGTACCGAGCCGCTGATCCGCGTGATGGCCGAGGGCGAGGACCTGGCGCTGGTGACGGCGGTGGTCGACGACATCTGCGCGGCGGTGCGCGCCGCCTAGGCGCACGCTCGAATGACGGGCTCCAAAATGGCCGCCCAGCGCGCCACGCCCGCGGCGTCGCCCAGCTGGTCCTGCCGGACCTCGATGCCGAGATAGGGCAGCCCCCGCGCTTCGGCATGGCGGTCCATCGTGTAGTTGAGGTCGCGGCCCGAATAGGGCTGGTTGTCGCCCGCATTCAGCCCGGCGGCGCGCAGCAGCGGCAGCGCGATCCGCGCGGCGCGGTCGTCCTCATTGTACAGGATCCCCACCGGCCACGGCCGCGGCTCGGCACGCGACGACAGTGCGGGGGTGAAGCTGTGGACGCTGACAATCAGGCGCGGCGGCCGTGCGTCGAGGTGCGCTTCGATCGCACCGTGATAGGGCGCGTGCCATTCGGCGAGTCGCGCGGCGCGGGCGGCGGCGTCAATCCGGTTGCCGGGGATGGCGATGCCGTCGCTCTCGACCGGAATCGCAGCCTCGGGCGGGCGGTTGAGATCGACCACCAGCCGCGACACGACGCCCAGGATCGCCGGTGCATCGAGCACGACGGCGAGTGCGGCGGTCAGCTCGGCGACCCCCAGGTCGACCGCGACGTGCGTGTCCAACACGTGGGCGTCTACCCCGAGGTCGAGGCCCGGCGGCACAGCGCGCGCCGCATGGTCGGCCACGAGCAGCAGCGAGGCGTGGCCGGGGATCAGTGCGACGGGCATGGCCGCCTGACTAGCGGGCGCGCCCTTCACAGAAAAGGGCCGCCCGGCGATGAACCGGGCGGCCCGAGCGTGGCCGGTGCAAGGGAGAGCCCGGCCCCGAGGGTCAGTTGGCGGGCGTCGCCGAAGTCGCGGCGGCGAGCTGGTCCTTGTCGATGCCCAGCGCGGTCGCGGCGACGCGGAACTTGCGGCCGGCCTCGAACGCGTTGTCGGCGGCGCACAGCGCCTCGCCGGTGCGGATGTTGGCGATCGCCTTGCGGGCCTTGGCAGGCTCGGCGGTGGCGGCGGCGCTGCGCAGCTGCGCGGCGGTGGCGGCGCACTCGGCGGTCGAGGCAACGGCGGGCGAGGTCGCGGTGCCGAGGAAGGCGAGGCTGACGGCGAAGGCGATCGGGGCGGCGATGGGGCGGGTCAACATGTCGGTCTCTCCTGGCAGGGGGGCCTGTGGCAGGAGTGCCTTGGGTCCCGGTTGAGTGATACTCAGAACAACTGAGTGACGCTTTAAGTCCGACTCAGAACGCCGTCAAGCGCAATTTGAGTGTCGGTCAGAACTATTTCTTTAGCACAGATTTGCTGCGGTGCAGCAAGGATTATTGCGGACCGCCGTCGCCACCCGGCTGGCGCATCGAGGTATAGGCCGACCACCACTCGGCAGGCACCGCGCGCGAGGCCGCCGAAGCCGCCGCCATGCTCCTGAACAGCGCGAAGACACTGCCCCCCGACCCCGACATGCGTGCGACGACGCAGTGCTCGCGCGCCGCAAGCCACTCGATCATCGTGGCGATCGCGGGCACCAGCGCGACGGCCGGTGCTTCGAGGTCGTTGCGCAGTTCGCCCAGATGCAGTTCCGGATCGAGCGGTCCGCGGTCGACGCCGTCCCACCCTGCGAACACCGGTCCCGTGGGCACCGGCACGCGCGGATTCATGATCAGCACCGGCATCCCCGCCACGCCGGCATCGACCGGCGTCAGTACCTCGCCCCGACCGGTGCCGAGGCAGGTCTGGCTGGCCACGCACGCCGGCACGTCGGCGCCGAGTTCGGCGGCCATCGCAGTCAGGTCGGCGCGCGACCGCTCGACGCCCCACTCGCGTGCCAGCAAGCGAAGTGCTGCGGCCGCATCCGCCGACCCGCCGCCGAGCCCGGCGGCGACCGGGATGCGCTTGGTCAGATGGAGCGCCGCACCGGTGCGAATCCCGGTCTCGCGCTGCAACAGCCGCGCCGCACGCAGCACGAGGTTGTCGTCGCCCTGCCCCGCGGGCCCGGCGAAATCCCCTTCGATGGTCAACGACAGGTCGCGCGCCGGCTCGGCCGTCAGCGAGTCACCGAAGGCGGTGAAGGCGAACAGCGTTTCGAGGTCGTGATAGCCGTCCGCCCGCCGCCCGCGGACGTGGAGCGCGAGGTTCAGTTTGGCGGGGGCGTGTTCGAAAGCCAAGCGGCATCCCCCTGCGTACCCGTCAGCGCGACGTCGAGGCCAAAATCCAGTTTCGCTGCAACCGCCGCGCGCGCCTTTGGCACGGTGCCGAGATCGTACGCCGCGCGCCAGCGGAAGCGCGCCTCGATCCGCCGACCGGTGCGCCAATAGGCATCGCCCAGATGCTCGTTGATCGTCGGGTCCCCGGGTTCGGCCGCGGCGGCGCGCTCGAGCGTCACCACCGCCTCCTCGAACTGGCCGCGCCGGAACTGCGCCCAGCCAAGCGAATCGGTGATGAAGCCGTCGTCGGGCCGCAGTGCCGACGCGCGCGCGATCAGCGTCTGCGCCGCATCGAGCGTCAGCCCCCGGTCGAGCAGCGCATAGCCGAGATAGTTGAGTACCGTCGGCTCATCGGGCGCGAGCGCCAGCGCGCGGCGCAGGTCCGGCTCCGCCGCCTTCCAGTCGCTCGCCTGTTCGAAGCTGCTGCCGCGCAGGAAATACAGCGTCCAGTTGGGCTTGCCGTCGTTCGCCTCGACGAGCGCGATGGCGCGACCATAGGCGCGTGCGGCATCGAGGTGCAGGTCGGCCTTGCGGAACCAGTCGCCGAGCCGCGACCAGGCCTCGGCATCCGCACCCAGCGCTGCGGCGGCGGTTTCGAGAAGCGCACGTGCCTCCGCCTCGCGGCCCGTCGAGCTCAGCACCTCGGCCCGCCGCGCCCGGGCCAGGCCGATCAGCGGGTCGTTCGCCGGGATGCGGTCATAGGCAGCGAGCGCCGCCGTGCCGCGCTCGCTGCGCGCCAGCACGTCGCCCGCGATGAGCCACGACGCACTCGCAGCCGGTCCGCCCGGTGTCGCGGTAAAGGTTGCGACGCGCGCGAAGACGAGCGCCAGCGGCACCGGCTTGTCGCGCGACAGGTCCGTCGCCAGCCGCGCGCACAGCCAGGCGATTCCGTCGGCTGGGCTGCCCGCCAGCGCCCCGACCCGCCGTCCCGCCGCAAGCCGGGCGCGCGCGGCGGTGACCGTCGCGTCGCCACGCAGGCCCTCGAGCAGCTTCGTCGCCCCGTCGCGGTCGCCGCCCTGCTGCAGTGCATCCGCCTCGCCGATCGCGAGGAAGCTGACCCCCGGGCCCGTCCCGGCGCGCAGGTCGCGATAGGCGGTAGCCGCCTCTGGATAGCGCCCCGCGGCGGTCAGCATGTGCGCCCGCGCCTCCGCGACGTACGAGCGCGTGAAGCCGGTCATCGCGGCCGGGTCGAGTTTCGCCAGCGCCTCGGCCTGCTTGCCGCGCCCGAACAGCGTCCACGCCTCGACGATCGGCGCGACGACGGCGGCATAGCCCACGTCGGCGATCCCGGCGCGCGCGCCGTCGGCCGCGACCCAGTCGCCGCGCTGCACCGCATCCGCCAGCCGGATCAGCGCAACGGTCGAATCGCCGCCCTGCGTGGCAGTCAGCCGCGCCGCGAGGCCCGCCGCCAGCTTCAGGTCGCCCGCCGCGACCGCCGTCTCGAACGCCCGCCGCGTCAGCGCCGCATCCGCCGGATCGCGTCGCCGCGCCCCGTCGAAGTAACGTGCCGCATCGGTCAGCTGCCCGTCGTCGCTGGCGAACCGCCCCAGCACATAGCCCTGCGCCGCCGACTGGGTGGTGCGCGGCAGCGCCTCGACCGCGGTCGCGGTGGTCAGGAGCACAAGGACGAGCACGGTTTTCATCGGCCCGCTCCGGTTGCCGCGCCCGCAGGCTTCAGATGCTCGACGAAGAAGCCGACGATCTCGGTCGTCGAACGCACCCGGTTCGGCGTCTTGCGCCAACCGTGCCCCTCGTCGGGAAACAGCGTGTACTTGACCGGCACGCCGCGGGCCTTGAGCGACGCGACGATCTGCTCGGCCTCGACGACGGGGACGTTGGTGTCGTTGGCGCCATGTAGTACGAACAGTGGGGTCGTGATGCGGTCGAGCTTGTGGATCGGCGACAGGCTCTTCAACATCGCCGCCTCGGTAACCGGATTGCCGTATTCGGTCGTCGAGATCGCCGCCATCCAGGGCTCGGTCTCGCGGAAGAAGCTCTCGAAATTGACGATGCCGAACAGGTTGGCGCCGGCGGCGAACATCTTGGGATATTCGGTGATCCCGGCCATCACCATATAGCCGCCATAGCTGCCGCCCATGATGCCGAGCCGCGCCGGATCGGCGATGCCCTTCGCCACCAGCGCATCGGTCGTCGCCTTGATGTCGCTGACCGAGCCGACGCGCTTCGCGCCGTCGTCCATCGCCATGAACGCCTTGCCATAGCCGCTCGACCCGCGGACGTTGGGCGCGAACACCGCGATGCCCGACGCGACCAGCGCCTGCGCATCGGGGCTCATCGTCGGCCGCGCCTGCCCCTCGGGACCGCCGTGATAATTGAACACCAGCGGCAGCGGGCCCTTGGCGTTTGCAGGCCGGTACAGCCAGCCCGACAGCTTGACCCCGTCAGGCGCGGCATAGTCGACCAATTCGGGCCGGACGAGCGCCGCGAGGTCGACGCCGTCGGCGGCGCTCGTCGTCAGGCGCGTCGCCTGGCCGGTGGCGACGTCGATGGCGTAGACGTCGTTGGTGCGGTTCGCGGCACCGCCCTGCATGACGAGCTGGCGCCCGTCGCGGCTGAACTCGAACGGGCTGCCATAATCGACCGGCAGCCCGGTGACGGGGCGCAGCTTGCCCGAGGCGGTGTCGTAGAACGCCATCTCGATCCGCCCACCGACGTTCCACGCCAGCGCGGCGGTCCTGCCATCGTCGCTGAGCACGCCGGCGTCGGCGACCGCATCGTCGCGCGTCGCGAACCAGCGGATCGGCGAAGGCGTGCCATCGGCGGCCAGCGTGATCGTCCCGAATGCCGCGCGGTCGCGTCCGACATCGGACGCGACATAGACGGTGCGCCCGTCGGGCGACATCTCGGCCCAGTCGGTCTCCGCCTTGCCCTCGTGCGGGGTCAGCAGCACCTCGCGCCCGGTTCCGCGATCGATCAGGAAGACATTGGTATCGCCGCGCCCCACCAGCCGCACGACGGTGGCGCGCTTGCCGCGCACATCGGAAACAGTGTTGAGCCCCTTGTTCGCCGCCAGCATTTGCCACTTGCCGCTCGCGACGTCGATCAGCGCGGGGTCGCGCGCGGCGGGGTTGTCCTTGTTGCTGTCGACCCGCAGCGCGCTGCCGTCGCGCGTCCAGCCGCCGAGGCCATTATTGTCCTTGCCGCCCGGCGTCAGGCGGCGCGCGCCGCTGCCGTCGGGCGCGCTGACCCAGATCTGCGAATTGAGCCCGCCGCCCGGTGCGACGGCGTAGGCGATAAGGTCGCCGCGCGGCGACCAGGCGACCGCCTGAACAGGGTCGGGCAGCTTGGTGATCTGGCGGGCCGCACCCCCGCTGCGGTCGCCGATCCAGATCTGCGGACTGCCGCTGGCGTTGCTGAGATAGGCGAAGCGCTTGCCGTCGGGCGACAGGCTGGGCGACGAAGCGCTACCGATGCGGCCGAGTGCGGCGATCTTCGCGGCGAGCGCTGCGTCCTGCGCAGCGGCTGGGGTGGCGAGCGCGAGCAGCAGGGCGAGGGTCAGCTTCATGGGGGCCAGTTTGCGCTTGGGCGCGGCAGAAAGGAAGGGGCGTCGCGGCGAAGCCGCGCCGTCGGACGGCACCGAGCGTGGGCCGCCCGGGCCGCCGCCCGAGCTTGCGCTACATATTCGGATAGTTCGGCCCCCCGCCGCCTTCTGGCACCACCCAATTGATGTTCTGCGTCGGGTCTTTGATATCGCAGGTCTTGCAGTGGACGCAATTCTGCGCGTTGATCTGGAACTTCGGCTGCCCTTCGACCTCGACGATCTCGTAGACGCCCGCCGGGCAATAGCGCTGCGCCGGCTCGTCGTAGAGCGGCAGGTTGTGCTGGATCGGGATGTCCGGATCACGCAGCGTCAGGTGGACCGGCTGATCCTCCTCGTGGTTGGTGTTTGACAGGAAAACGCTCGACAATTTGTCGAAGCTGATCACCCCGTCGGGCTTGGGGTACACGATTCTGTGGACGTGGTCCTTGCGCTTCAGCTGCTCGTTGTCGCGGTGGTGGCTCAGCGTGAAGGGCATGCGGATGCCCAGATGCTCGGCCCACATCGTGACGCCCGCCAGCAGGGTTCCCACGACGTTGCCGGTCTTCTCGACGAGCGGCAGCGTGTTGCGGACGCCGCGTAGCTCCTCATAGACCCAGCTCGCCTTGTAGGCGTCGATGTACGACTGGAGCTCGTCGCCCTGGCGCTGCGCGGTGATCGCCGCGACCGCGGCGTCGGCGGCGAGCATGCCGGTCTTCATCGCGGTGTGGCTGCCTTTGATGCGCGGCACGTTGACGAAGCCCGCGCTGCACCCGATCAGCGCACCGCCGGGGAAGGTCAGCTTCGGCACCGACTGCCAGCCGCCGTCGTTGATCGCGCGCGCGCCGTAGCTGACGCGGCGTCCGCCGGTCAGCAGCGCCTTGATCTCGGGGTGCGTCTTCCAGCGCTGCATCTCGTCGAACGGCGAGAGGTACGGGTTCGAATAGTTGAGCCAGGTCACGAGCCCAAGCGACACCTGGCCGTTCGCCTGATGATAGATCCAGCCGCCGCCATTCGCCTCGCCGAGCGGCCAGCCCTGGGTGTGGATGACCCGGCCCGGCACGTGCTTGGCGGGATCGATATCCCAAAGCTCCTTGATACCGATGCCGTAGACCTGCGGCTCGACGTCCTTGGCGAGCTCGAAATGACGGATCAGCTGCTTCGACAGATGCCCGCGCACGCCTTCGGCGAAGAAGGTGTATTTGGCGTGGAGTTCGAGGCCGGGCTGATAGCTGTCCTTGCGCGTGCCGTCGCGCGCCACGCCCATGTCGCCGGTCGCGACGCCCTTCACCGAGCCGTCGTCGTTCCACAGCACTTCGGCCGCCGCGAAACCGGGGAAGATCTCGACCCCCAGGGCTTCCGCCTGCCCGGCGAGCCAGCGGCATAGATTGCCGAGGCTGACGGTGTAGCAGCCCTTGTTGTTCATGAACGGCGGCATCAGGCCGTGCGGGAATTCGTACTTCTTCTTCTCGCTCAGGATCCAGTGATGGTTCTCGGTCACCGGCACGGTCAGCGGGCTGTCGAGGTCTTTCCAGTTCGGCAGCAACTCGTCGAGCGCGCGCGGGTCGACGACCGCGCCCGACAGGATGTGCGCACCGATTTCTGAGCCCTTTTCAAGGACGCAGACCGCCAGTTCGATCCCCGCCTCGGTCGCCGCCTGCTTGGCGCGGATCGCCGCCGACAGGCCGGCCGGCCCGCCGCCGACGATGACGATGTCGTACGGCATCGATTCGCGTTCGGACATTCTCGTTCCCAATCCCGCAGTCTGTCGCAGCTTTGCAATGGTTCGTCAGATACGGGGTCGCCTCCCCGTTGACCAGAGTCTGCGCCGCCGCACTATGGCCGTCGTGAGCGGGGCGCTTCAGATCCATTCGAACGCACAGGCGCTGTCGGCGCTGGCATGGCTCGTCGATGCAGGCGTCGATACGCTCGTCGACGATGCGCCGTACGCTTGGCTCGCGCCGCCCGCACCCGTGCAGGCACCCCCTCCCCCCGTCGCCGAGCCGATCATGCCGTGCGAGGCCGAGGCGGTCGTCGAAGCGCGCGCGGCGGTGGTCGATGCCGATACGCTTGAGGCGCTCGATGCGGCGGTGCGCGCCTTCGACGGCTGCACGCTGGCGGCCCACGGTGCGCCGTTCTTCGCCGACGGCACGCCGGGCAGCGCGGTGATGCTGATCGGCGACGCGCCCTCCGCCGACGGCGTGATCGCGGGACCCGCAGGGCTGCTGCTCGACCGCATGCTCGCGGCCATCGGCCTGTCGCGCGAAAGCGCGTACATCGCCAACCTCGTCTATTGGCCGACGCCGGGCGGGCGGCCGCCCGCGGCTGCCGAGATCGCGGCATGCGCACCGTTCCTTGCGCGGCATATCGAACTTGCGGCGCCCAAGGTCGTACTGGCGCTCGGCGGCGCGGCGGCGGCGGCGCTGACGGGTATCGACTCCGGCATCAACCGGCTGCGCGGCAAGTGGCAGGCGGGCGCGCACGGCGTCGCGGTGCTGCCGACCTTCCACCCCGATCACCTGCTGCGTCAGCCCGCGCACAAGGCGCTGGCGTGGCACGACCTGCTGACCCTGAAGGCCCGACTGACCGATGCGTAGCCTGCTCGTCCTGGCATTGTTCGTCGCCACCCCGGCACTCGCCGACGACGTGCCGGGCGCCGACATCGTCGTTACCGGCCAGGCACGCCTGACGGTCGGCGAGCGCAAGGTCCCCCAGCAGCTGAACGGCACCGAGCGCGTCGCCTATGCGCAGATCTTCCGCGACATCGAGGCCGGGCGCCATGCCGCCGCCGAGGGTGCCCTCGCCGCCCTGCCCGACGGGATCCTGACGAGCACGGCACGCGCGCAGATCATGCTCGCCAAGGGCCTCGGCGGTACCAGCGTCGAGGAACTCAACCCCTGGCTCGCCGCCAACGCCGACCTGCCGCAGGCGCCCAAGCTGATCGCGCTCGCGGCGCGTGTCGGAGCGGCGGCGCCGGTGCTGCCGACCGGCCGGACGATGCGCAACGTCAGCTTCCAGTCGCCGATGACCCCGCGCGCCGCGGTCGGGTTCGGCATGCCGGGCGACGCGGGACTGGCGGCACGGATCAAGCCGCTGCTCGCCGCCGACCGCAATGCCGAGGCCGAGACGGCGTGGCAGCAGCTCAGTGGCACCGCGTCCGAACCCGTCGCCACCGAATGGGCACAGCGCACCGCGTGGAGCTATTACCGCGCCAGCGACGACGTCGCCGCGCGCCGCCTCGCCGAGCATGCGGCGCAGGGCACCGGCGAATGGGCGGCCCTCGGCGGCTGGGTCGCCGGGCTGTCGGCGTTCCGCATGAACGACTGCGAGGCCGCGGCGCGCAATTTCGACACCATCGCGACCAAGTTCGCGAGCGAAGACCTATCCGCCGCTGGGGCCTATTGGGCGAGCCGCGCGCATCGCCAGTGCGGGCGCGACGCGCAGGCGCAGGTCCGGCTGGTCCGCGCCGCGACCTTCCGTGACAAATTCTACGGCCTGCTGGCGCAGCGCGCGCTGGGCCAGATCCCCGCGCTCGACTGGGCCGAGCCCGACTTCATCGTCGCCGACTGGACGACGCTGTCGAAGCTGCCCGGTGCGAAGCGCGCCGTTGCACTCGTCGAGGCGGGTCAGATCGGCCTCGCCGACCGCGAGCTGAAATATCTCGCCAGCACCACCGACGCGACCAATTACGCCCCCCTGCTGCGCCTCGCCGCGCGCCTGTCGATGCCCGCGACGCAGTATCAGCTTGCGCACCGCCCGCCGGTCGGCACCGACGCACCGCTCAGCGCGCGCTTCCCCGCTCCCGACTGGCGGCCGTTCCGCGGCTGGCAGGTCGACCGCAACCTCGTCTTCGCGCACGCGCTGCAGGAGAGTAATTTCGTCACCACCGCGACCAGCCGGGCCGGGGCGAAGGGCGTCATGCAGCTGATGCCCGCGACCGCGAAGCGCGCCGTGGCGCGCATGGCCGACGGCAGCCTCGTCGAAGTCGCGGCGATCCGCGACCTCAGCGACCCGGCGTTCAACCTCGATCTCGGCCAGACCTACCTGCAGGAACTGCGCGACATGAGCTACACCGCGGGCCTGCTGCCCAAGGTGATCGCTGCGTACAACGCCGGGCCGGGGTCGGTGCAGAAGTGGAACACGACGCTCAAGGACAATGCCGACCCGCTGCTGTTCATCGAGTCGATCCCGTTCAAGGAAACCCGCCACTACGTCGAGGTCGTACTGCGCAATTTCTGGATGTACCAGCTGCGCGACGGTGCGCCGACGCCCAGCCTCGACGCGCTGGCGAAGGGCCTTTGGCCGAAATTCCCCGGCACCGCCGGCCAGGACGGTGTGACGATCCAGCCAACGTACATCGCGCCGCCGATCCCCGCCTATCTCGCGCCGCCGCTGCCGATGGACGATATCGTCGTGGCGAGCACCGACCTTGCCAGTTGACGAGAGCCTGACCTTCATCCCCGTTTCCATTGCGGTGCTGACGGTCAGCGACACCCGCACCGCCGCCGACGACCGGTCGGGCGATACGCTCGTCGAACGGCTGACGGCGGCAGGCCACACGCTGGCGGCGCGCACCATCGTCCGCGACGACGTACCTGCGCTGGTCGCGCAGCTGAACGCGTGGATCGACGACCCGCAGGTCGACTGCATCATAACGACCGGCGGCACCGGCGTGACCGGCCGCGACGTGACGCCCGAGGCATTCGCGCAGGTCTGGGACAAGGAGATCCCGGGCTTCGGCGAGCTGTTCCGCTGGCTCAGCTACGCCAATATCGGCACCTCGACGGTCCAGTCGCGCGCTACTGCCGGCGTCGCGCGCGGGACGTATCTGTTCGCGCTGCCGGGCTCGACGGGGGCAGTGAAGGACGGGTGGGACGGCATATTGAGCACGCAGCTCGACAGCCGCCACCGCCCCTGCAACTTCGTCGAACTGATGCCGCGCCTGACCGAGCGCTGATTCGTCGCTTCCGTCCAATCGCTTCGAGCCTGATGCGCGCATCTGTGCGCCGGGGTGGCGGCCGGGCGGTGGCGGAATGCGCAACCCCATCGCCCGGACCGTTCTTGTCTTGTTCTCATAACCGCGCTAGTCGTTCGCGATGCTCAACCCCGAGCTTCGCCCCGGCCGCGGTGCCCCGATCAACGCGCGCAGCATGCGCTTCGACGATCCCGCGCGCGAGGCGGACGGCGACTGGCTTGACGCGCGTGGAGAGATCGACGACCCCACACCGCTGCGCACCGAGGTCAGTCTTGAGACGCCGCGCACGATCATCACGCGCAACGCCTCGCCCGACATCGGCTTCGACCGGTCGATCAATGCGTACCGGGGGTGCGAGCATGGCTGCATCTACTGCTTCGCGCGGCCGACACACGCCTATCTCGGCCTGTCGCCGGGCCTCGATTTCGAATCGCGCCTGACCGCCAAGCCGGGTGCTGCCGCCCTGCTCCGCACCGAACTGTCGAAGCGCGGCTATGAGCCGAGGCCGATCGCGCTCGGCACCAACACCGACCCGTACCAGCCGATCGAGGCGACCTACCGGATCACGCGCGCCATCCTCGAGGTGCTCGCCGAGTTCAACCACCCGGTGACGATCACCACAAAGTCCGACCGCGTCGCGCGCGACGTCGACATACTTGGTCCCATGGCGGCGCAGGGCCTCGCGTCGGTGGCGATCTCGGTGACCAGCCTCGACCGGGCGATCGCCCGCACACTCGAGCCGCGTGCGCCCACACCCACGCGGCGGCTGGCGGCGATGCGCACGCTGGCCGATGCGGGCGTGCCCGTCTTCGTCTCGGTGTCGCCCGTCGTCCCCGGCGTCACCGATCACGAGATCGAGGCGATCCTGTCCGCCGCTGCCGACGCGGGCGCAACCGGCGCCTTCTCGTTGCCCGTCCGCCTGCCGCACGAGGTCGCGCCACTGTTCCGCGCGTGGCTCGACGCGCACTACCCCGACCGTGCCGCGAAGGTCATGGCGCTGATCCGCGACATGCGCGGCGGGCGCGACAACGACCCCGACTTCCACACGCGCTTTCGGGGTCAGGGCCCCTACGCCGACATGCTGCGCACCCGCTTCCGCTTGGCGCGCGACCGGCTCGGCCTGGTCAACGCGAAGTTCGACCTGCGCACCGACCTGTTCCGCGTGCCCACCGCGCAGGGGTCGCTGTTCTGACGCACCGGGAGCGATAGCCGCGCGTTGTACGTGCGTGACCAGCGACCCACCGTTCCGCCGCGACCGCGCCGTCGCGGGCCTGATCGCGATTGCTGTCCATGCACTGCTGATCGCCCTGCTGCTGATCGGCCTGCGCGCGCGCGACGTTGCCCCCGAGCCGCCTGCCATGACCGTCTTCGAGGTGCCGCCGCCGCGCATCGAGCCCGTGACACCGCCGCGTCTCAAGACTGGTCGCCGCGCCGGTCGCGCCGCACCGCCCGCCGCTCGGGCGCAGCCGACGCCGGTCGTCGCACCGCCGCCCGTGATCGTGCCCGAGACACCCCCGCCGATCGCCGCCGCACCGGTCGCGGGCACCAGCTTCGACGCGAGCGCGGGAGCCGCCCCCCTGCCCGGCCCCGGCACCGGTGCGGGCGGCGTGGGCGACGGCCTGGGCAGCGGTGACGATGGCGACGGAGATGGTGACGGCGGCGGCACCCCGTCGCGCTGGTTGCGCGGCGAAATCCGCGACTCCGATTATCCGCGCGAGGCTTATGAGGCAGGGGTCAGCGGCAGCGTCGGCATCCGCTTCGTCGTCGGCGTGAACGGCCGCGTCACCTCGTGCGAGGTCATCCGAACAAGCGGCAACGCCGCCCTCGACGCGACCACCTGCCGCCTGATCATCGAACGCCGCCGCTACCGCCCTGCGCGCGACCGCGACGGCCGCAAGATCCCCGAAGCGTACCGCGGCGACCACGTGTGGCGCTACATGGGCGACCGCGAACGGCCGGGGGATTGAGCGCGGCCACTCAGGCGGTCGGCAGCTTGTAATCCTTGTACCGCGCCCGCAGCTCGGTCTTGAGCAGCTTGCCGGTCGCGGTGTGCGGCAGCTCGTCGACCACCAGCACCTCGTCGGGCGTCCACCATTTCGCGATGCGTGGGGCGAGGTAATCGAGCACGCCCGCCTTGGTCACCGTCTCGCCCGGCTTGGCGCGGACGAGGAGCAGCGGGCGCTCGTCCCACTTCGGGTGCGCGACGCCGATCACCGCGGCCTCGGCGACGCCCGGCGCGCCGACGGCGGCGTTCTCCAGGTCGATCGAGCTGATCCACTCGCCGCCCGACTTGATGACGTCCTTCGACCGGTCGACGATCTGCATATAGCCGAACCGGTCGATGGTCGCGACGTCGCCGGTGTCGAACCAGCCATCGGCGTCGAGCACCGCGCCGCCGTCACCGCGAAAATACTGGCCGACGATCCACGGGCCCCGCACGAGCAGGCGGCCGAAGCTCGACCCGTCGCGCGGCAGCTCGACACCGTCCTCTCCGACGGTCTTGAGCTCGACGCCGAACATCGCGCGGCCCTGCTTGCACTTCATGTCGACCTGGTTCTCGGGCGGCAGCGCTGCGGCATTGCTGCACAGGATGCCGACGGTGCCGAGCGGCGACATCTCGGTCATGCCCCAGAGGTGCCCGACGCTGACCCCGTGCTGCCCCTCGAACGCCTCGATCATCGAGCGCGGCACCGCCGACCCGCCGATCGCGACGCGCTCGAGGTTGCCAAGCGTCTCGCCGGTCTTCTCGAGGTGCTGCAGCACGCCGAGCCACACCGTCGGCACCGCGAGGGACAGGGTGACCCCTTCCTCGACGATCAGGCGGTGCAGCGTCGGCGCATCGAAATTGGGGCCGTTCAGCACCAGCTTGGCCCCGACGCATGCCGCGACATAGGGAATCGCCCAGGCGTTGGCGTGGAACATCGGCGCGACCGGCAGCACGGTGGTGCGCTGCGACATGCCGTAGGTGTCGGTCATCGCCGCCGCCATGGCGTGCAGCACGTTCGAGCGGTGCGAATAGAGCACGCCCTTAGGATTGCCCGTCGTGCCACTGGTGTAGCACAGGCCGGCAGGCGCATTCTCGTCGACCGAGACCCAAGTGAAATCGCCGTCCGACGCGTCGACCAGCTCCTCGAAGCACAGCAGGTTCAGGCTCGATTCGGGCATGTGCGCCCGGTCGGTCATCAGGACATAGTGCTCGATCGTCTCGAGGCGCGGCGCCAGGCTCTCGACGAGCGCGAGGAAGCTCAGGTCGCAGAACAGCACGCGGTCGGCGGCGTGATTGGCGATATAGACGATCTGGTCGGCGAACAGCCGCGGGTTGATCGTGTGCGCCACCGCGCCGACGCCCGAGATGCCGTACCAGCATTCGACGTGGCGGTGGGTGTTCCAGGCGAGCGTCGCGACGCGGTCGCCGGGGGCGATGCCGAGGCGGGTCAGCGCCTGCCCGACCTTCAGCGCGCGGCCGCGCACGGTCGCCCAGTTCGACCGGTGGACGCCGCCTTCGACGGTCAGCGTGACGACCTCGCGCGCGCCATGGTTGATCGCGGCATGGTCGATCAGCCGCCACACCTGCAGCGGCCAGTCCTGCATCGTTCCCATGGTCGTCATGCGCGTCTCCCCGTTATTTGGGGCGACGTTAGCCGATCAGGCGCAGCGCGTCAGTGGGGCCGTCGTCATTGGCCGCACGCTCGGCCAGCGGCGATTCGACCGGCGGCGATTCGAGATCGACGATATCCATGCGACAATTCCCCGCCCCAAGAGCAGCGGTCCCTTTCTGGAACCGTCCGCCTGTGCCCAGGATTAATTGTTGCAGGCCCGACGGGCAAGTTGACAATGCGGAACAGATGTAGAACATTGCGGGGGCGACGAATTTAACAAGGTGTCGGACATGATGATTTCAACGGTGATTTCGGCGTTGCTGCTCAGCGGCCTGCTGACCTTGATCGCAACCCTGGTGGCCGGCCGGCGGCATCAGATCGCGGCGATCCTCGCCGATGGCGCGGCTATGCAGCGGGACCGGGACCAGCTGGTACTGCCGCTGCGCTTCGCCGCATGACCCGCGCATAGCTGCGGATCGCGAGCGGCACCGACACTGCGTAGGCCAGGCTGAGCAGCGTCAGCGTCATCCACGGCTCGGCGACCAGTGCCGCGGCGAACAGCCCGACGCCGAGCAGCGCCACCAGCCGCCACGTCGGGCGCAGGCGGATGGCCCCCCAGGCATAGGTTGGCACACTCGATGCCATCAACGCCGCGGTGGTGCCGATCACCGCCGCACTGACCGCAAAGCGCACCCGCACGTCGATCAGGAAGTCGGGGCCGAGCCACAGTGACGCGAAGATCGGGCTCAGCGCGAGGCCCGCGCCGACCGGGGCGGGAATGCCGGTCAGGAACCCCGCCCGCTTGTGCGGCTGGTCGTCGACATCCAGCCGCGAGTTGAACCGTGCCAGCCGCAGCGCGCACGCGACCGCATGGGCGAGCGCGAATACCCAGCCGATGCCAGGCAGATAGACGAGTGACCAGAGGTAGATGATGAGCGCCGGCGCGACGCCGAACGCTGTCAGGTCGGCGAGCGAATCGAGCTCGGCACCGAACTTGCTCGCGCCTTTCAGCAGCCGCGCAATCCGCCCGTCGATGCCGTCGAGAACGCCCGCAATGACGATCATCGCCACCGCGTTGCGCCATTCGCCGGTGATCGCGAAGCGCACGCCGGTCAGCCCCGCGCACAGCACCAGCACCGTCACCGCATTGGGGATGACGACCCGCATCGGCAGCGTGCGGCGGAAAATGCGCAGGTCGCCGCGCGTGCGTTCCACGGCTATTGCTTCGTCGTGGCGAGCAGCGGCAGCGCGCCGACGCGGGCGATCACCGTCTCGCCCGCAATCGCCCGCTGGCCTATAGCGACCTGAACGGTGTGCGTCGCGGGGACGTAGATATCGAGGCGGCTGCCGAAGCGGATCAGGCCGATGCGCTGCCCGGCGCGGACGACGCTGCCCTCCTCGACGAAGCGCATGATGCGGCGCGCCACGAGACCGGCGATCTGGGTGAAGCCGACGCTCACCCCGCCCTCACCCTCGACGATGAAATACTGGCGCTCGTTGTCCTCGCTCGCCTTGTCGAGGTCGGCGTTGAGGAACTTGCCCGGCACATAGACGACGCGGCGCACAATGCCTGCGATCGGCGCGCGGTTGATGTGCACATCGAACACCGACATGAACACCGAGACGCGCATGCACGGCCCCGGCGGCAGGCCGTCGGCGCCCGCCAGCTGGCGCGGCACCTCGACCTGCGCGATCAGGCTGACCAGCCCGTCGGCGGGCGACACGATCGCGCTGGGGTCGGCGGGGGTGACGCGGATCGGATCGCGGAAGAAGGCCGCGACCCAGATCGTCACTCCGGCAAGCAGCCACGCCAGCGTCGTCCACCCCGCCCAGAAGCCGACGAGCAGCGTGACCAGCGCTGCGATGGCGACGAACTTGTGGCCCTCCTTGTGCACCGTCGGCCATGCCCATTGCGCGCTCTCGGTCGGCACGACGGGCAAGGGGCGCGGCGGAACGGCTTCGATTTCGGTCGGAATTTCGCTCATCTGCGGTGCTTTACGCGGATAGGACGGCGGGGGCAAACTTACAGCGGGTAGCGCATCGCCACGTCACAGCGCTCGTAGCGCGCGCCATAGTCCGCCATGATCCCGGCGTCGTGGACGAAGCCCGCTTTCTCATAGAGATGGATCGCCGCCGCCGACTTGCGGTTGGTCAGCAGGTACAGCGTCTCCGCCCCCATCGACTTCGCGCGTGCAATCATTGCCGCCAGCAGGAAGGCCCCCGCCCCCGTGCCGCGCGCCGCCGACCGCACCCCCATCTTGGTCAGCTCGAAGCACGCCGGCGCGGTCCGCTGCAGCGCGCACGCCCCGACGATGCCCCGCCCGCCGGCCTCGACGAACAGGATCGCACCGCCCGGATCGATGATCCGCCCGCGCGGGTCGCCCAGCACCTCATGGTCGGTCGCCTCCATCCGGTACATCGCCTCGATCCACTCGGCGTTGATGTCGCGGAAGTGGTGCGCGAGGTCGTCGGAGAACTCGTGGATGGTCAGGCCGGTCATTGCCCCGCGGCCTTTGCACGCGCCGACAGATAGTCATGCAGCGCATCGACGTCGGCGATGGGCATGGCCGCAAAGCGCGCCTGCACCGCCTTGGTCATGTCGCCCAGGTCGCGGTCGCCGGGCCCCTTGCCGGCGCGCATCATCGTACGGAACTCGGCCTGCGAATATGCGGCGGCGACGTTCAGGTCGGGCGGGTCGCCCGCCTGCGGGTCCTTGACCCCGCCCAGGCTCGGCGTGTGGCATCCGGCGCAGGCGGTGCGCGCCAGGTAGCGCCCGCGCGCCAGCCGGGGCCCGCCGTCGAAGGGCGGGTGCGCCAGATCATGGGCGAGGGTCGCGCTCTCGGGCTTGAACCGCCCGGCCTGGACCGCCTTCAACATCCGCGGCCCGATCACGAGGCGCGGCTGGTCGGCGCCTTCCGGCGGCACGCTGCGCAGATAGGCAATCAGGTCGCGCAGGTCGGCGGGCGACATCACCGCATAGGGCGCGGCGTCCATGTACCACAGGTGGCTGCCATCGGGCCGCACCCCCCGCTGCAGCACGCGCGCCAGTTCCCGGTCGGTGTAGCGCGGAACGGCGCGGGTCAGGTTCGAGCTGTTGAGCTTGGCGATCGTCGGGTCGTCGATTACCGGCTTGCCCGTCAGGCCGGCGCCATGACAGTCGTGGCAGCCGAGCACCGTCGCCAGCTTCGCCCCGCGGCCCGCATCGCCGCGCGGGGCTGCCGCCGCGGACGCCGCGACCATCGCGGCCAGCACCATGCCACACCAGAACCGGCTCGCTCGCATCGTCCCGCCCCCTCGCATCGTGCGGCTTTTAGCAAGCGCAGCGCCCGGGTGCGAGACTGTCCCCGCCGCCTCGAACGCCGTACAGCGTTGCGCCATGCCCCTTTCCCTCCTCCTGTTCTGCGGCTCGCGCGCCGGCAGCGACCCCGCCCACACCGAGACCGCCCGCGAGTTCGGCGCGTGGTGCGCGAGCGAGGGCATTCGCCTCATCTACGGCGGCGGCGGCATCGGGCTGATGGGCGAGGCGGCGCGTGCCTCCCTCTCCGCCGGCGGCGAGGTGATCGGCGTCATCCCCCGCTTCCTGATGCGCGAGGAAGTGGCGCAGACCGGGCTGACCGAGATGCACGTCGTCGAGACGCTGCATGCCCGCAAGGGCCTCATGCACGAGCTTTGCGATGCCGTCGTCGCGCTGCCCGGCAGCATCGGCACGCTCGACGAGCTGTTCGAGGCGATGACCTGGCGCGAGCTCGGCCTGCATGCCAAGCCGATCTTCCTGGTCGGGGCGAACGGATACTGGGACCCGTTCATGGTGCTGCTGCGCCACCTCGACGCCCAGGGCTTCGCGCCGCCCGATCTGTTCGACCTTGTCGAGAGCCTGCCCGGCGTGCCCGACCTTGCTGAACGGTTGCTAGGGCGCGCGTCGCCCGCTACGGCACGAAGCATAGAAACCTGAGGATTCACGTGGCCAAGATCAAGGTAGCCAAGCCGGTCGTCGAACTCGACGGCGACGAGATGACCCGGATCATCTGGCAGTGGATCCGCGAGCAGCTGATCCTGCCCTATCTCGACGTCGAGCTGATCTACTTCGACCTCAGCGTCGAGAACCGCGACGCCACCGACGACAAGGTCACCGTCCAGTCCGCCAACGCGATTCGCGAGCATGGCGTCGGGGTGAAGTGCGCGACCATCACCCCCGACGAGGCGCGGGTGAAGGAGTTCGGCCTGAAGCGGATGTGGAAGTCGCCCAACGGCACGATCCGCAACATCCTGGGCGGCGTCGTCTTCCGCGAGCCGATCGTCATTTCGAACGTCCCGCGCCTGGTGCCCGGCTGGACCGACCCGATCGTCATCGGCCGCCATGCGTTCGGCGACCAGTACCGCGCCACCGACTTCCTCGTCCCCGGCCCCGGCAAGCTGACGATGAAGTTCGAGGGCGACGACGGCCAGGTCATCGAGCACGAGGTCTTCCACTACCCCACCGCGGGCGTCGCGATGGGCATGTACAACCTCGACGACAGCATCCGCGACTTCGCGCGCGCCTGCCTCAACTACGGCATCGTCCGCGAATGGCCGGTGTACCTCAGCACCAAGAACACGATCCTCAAGGCGTACGACGGCCGCTTCAAGGACATCTTCGAGCAGGTCTACGAGGCCGAGTTCGCCGACCGCTACAAGGCGCTGGGCATCGTCTACGAGCACCGCCTGATCGACGATCTGGTCGCCAGCGCGCTCAAATGGTCGGGCAAGTTCATCTGGGCGTGCAAGAACTACGACGGCGACGTTCAGTCGGACATGGTCGCGCAAGGCTTCGGCAGCCTCGGCCTGATGACCAGCATCCTGCTTACCCCCGACGGCCAGACCGTCGAGGCTGAGGCGGCGCACGGCACCGTCACGCGCCACTACCGCATGCACCAGCAGGGCAAGCCGACCAGCACCAACCCGATCGCCAGCATCTTCGCCTGGACGGGCGGCCTCAAGCACCGCGGCAAGCTCGACGGCACCCCCGAGGTCACGGCCTTCGCCGAGACGCTCGAGCGCGTCTGCATCGAGACCGTCGAAGGCGGCGCGATGACCAAGGACCTCGCCCTCCTCGTCGGCCCGCATCAGTCGTGGATGACCACCGAGCAGTTCTTTGAGGCGGTGCGCGCCAATCTCGACGCCGCGATGGCGGGCTGAACCTGAACAAGTAAGCGAATTTGACGGTGGGGAGCGTGTTTGCACTCTCTTCACCGTCATCCCCGCGCAGGCGGGGACCCATACCCCCAGCACTTGCAGCAGCGGTCCGACCGTTCACCGGCGTGTCGTGTCTATGGGTCCCCGCCTTCGCGGGGATGACGACGAGTGGTGGGCGCCCTGCCCCTAACCCCTTGAGTTTACACTAAAGCGACGCCCGCGCATCGCTGTTCGCCGCCGATGCCTACTCGGCAAACGCATTGCGAGCCGCTGGCAATTTTTGCGTGAACCAGCCCGATTACGCGGCTCTGGCTGGCGCTAACGGGTGGGCGATGCGGCCCCGCCCTCCCCGACCTCGGCCGTCGGGATCAACCGCAGGGTCCGCCCTTCGACACGCCATTCAGCGAGGCGGGACAGGAAATTCATGCCCAGCACGTTGACGTCGCCCAGCGCCGGCGAGGTCACGACTTTCAGGTTCTGCGCTTCGATGCTGCCGAGCGTCAGGCGGTCGATGCTACCGGCTTTCGCCGCGACGTTGCCGTTGGCGGTGCGCAGAACGATCGGCATCAGGCCGGCGCTGCGCGGGATCGCGGCGAGCGTTGCCGTGCGCTCCGAGATCGCGGTGACCGTCGCCCCGCTGTCGACCAGCATGCGAACCGGCGTGCCGTTGATCCGCACGTTCACCCAGAAATGCCCGTCGGGCGACATGCGAATGCGCACTTCGCTGCCGGTGACGCGCTGGTTGTCGAGCCCGAGGACGTCGGTCAGCCGCGCCAGCCCCGGGATGAAGGGCGCCTGCTGCAGCACGAGGTAGATGCCGAACGCCAGCAGCGCGAAGGAGAACAGGCTGCGGATCACCGCGCCGACGCGTGGCAGGCTGAACAGGACAATGAGCACCAACGCCACGCCTGCAGCGATCAGCGCGAGGCGTGCTTCAGGGTCGGTGAGCAGCGACATGCGCGCTATGAAGGCCATGCGCCCCAGTAAGTTCCGGCGCGCGGCCGCGCGGTGACGTGGCAAGGGACAGAAACCCCATTGCACCCCACGCCGCACCCCTTAACGTGCGCGGCAACCAATAAAGGGGTCCGGGTTTCATGCATCGTCGTCAGTTTCTTGCCTCCACCGCCGCCGTTGCCGCCACCGCCTCCCTACCCGCCGCGTTGCGTGCCGCGACGCTCGAGGATGCCAAGATCTCCGCGCTGTTCGATGCGTTTTTCCAGGAGGGCGTCGACGAGTCGCCAGAGCAGGCCACCAGCCTGGGCCTCGACACCGGCGCGCGCGCGGGGCTGAAGTCGAAGCTCAACGATTATTCGGCGCAAGGGAAGGTCGACCGGCTCGACCGGGTCAAGGCACGGCTGAAGCGGCTGCGTGCCATTGATCGCAAGGCCTTGTCGCCGAATTCTCAGCTCGATTATGACGTCGTCGAGTACGACCTGTCGCGCACCGTCGACAGCGAGACGCGCTTCACCTTCGGGTCGGCGCGCGGCAATTTCCAGCCATACGTCATCGCGCAGCGCAACGGGCCGTACGCGTCGGTGCCCGACTTCCTCGACACCAACCACAAGATCGCCAATGCGGCCGATGCCGACGCATACCTGTCGCGGCTGAGCGCCTTCTCGAAGGCACTCGACGACAGCCTGGCGCGGCAGATGGCGGACGCGTCGCGCGGTGTCTTCGCCCCCGACTTTGCGCTCGACACGACGCTCGCGCAGCTCAACGCACTGCGCAAGCAGCCGGCGGGATCGACCGTGCTCGTCGAGTCGGTGACCCGGCGCGCCAAGGCGGCGGGGCTGCCCGGCGACTACAACGGCCGCGCGACGAAGATCGTCGAGGGCGAGGTCTATCCGGCGTTCGACCGGCACATCGCCGCGATCACCGCGCTGCGCGCCAAGGCGACGCACGATGCGGGCGTCTGGCGCCTGCCTGACGGCGAGGCCTATTACGCCGCTGCGGTGAAGGCCTCGACGACGACCGAGCTGAGCCCTGAGGACGTCCACCGCCTCGGCCTCGAGCAGGTTGCCGAGATCGAGGGGCGGCTCGACGTGCTGCTCAAGGCGCAGGGGCTGAGCCAGGGCAAGGTCGGCGAGCGTCTCGCGGCGCTCGGTGCGCGGCCCGACCAGCTGTACCCCAACACCGACGCGGCGAAGGTCGAGATCATCACCCTGCTCAACGGGCAGATCAAGGCGCTCGATGCCAAGCTTCCCAAGGTGTTCAACACGCTGGCGAAGGCGCCGGTCGAGGTGCGCCGCGTGCCGGTGTTCATTCAGGACGGCGCGGCGAACGGCTATTACCAGTCGGCATCGCTCGACGGGTCGCGCCCGGCGGCGTTCTACATCAACCTGAAGGACACCGTCGACTGGCCGAAGTTCAGCTTGGCGACGCTGACCTATCACGAGGCGTCGCCGGGGCATCATCTGCAGGTCGGCGTGGCGCAGGAGTCGACCGATATCCCGCTGATCCGCCGGCGCGGCGGCTATTCGGCGTATTCGGAGGGCTGGGCGCTGTACGCAGAGCAGGTCGCGGACGAATTGGGCGTCTACGAGGGCGATCCGCTGGGCCGCATCGGCTACCTGCAGAGCTTCCTGTTCCGCGCCGGGCGGCTCGTCACCGATACCGGGCTGCACTACAAGAAGTGGAGCCGCGAGAAGGCGACCGATTACCTCATCGCGACAACGGGTTCGGCGCGGCCGCGCATCCAGCGTGAGATCGACCGCTACTCGGTCGGGCCGGCGCAGGCGCTGAGCTACAAGGTCGGCCACACCAAATGGGCCGAGCTGCGCGACCGGGTGAAGGCCAAGCAGGGTGCGAAGTTCGACGAGCGGCAGTTCCATGACGTGCTCAAGCTGGGCGCGATGCCGCTGGTGATCCTCGAGCGCGTCGTGCTGGCGCGCGCATGAACCGGCGTGAACTCCTGGCGGGGGCAGCGGCGGTCACCGCCCTCCCCGCCCATGCTGCCGCAACGAGCGAAGACAGCAAGTTGCGCGCGCTGCTGGATGCGTTCTGGGAGGAAACTCTCGACGCCAGCCCCGCCACCGCAACCCTGCTCGGCCTCGATACTGGCAAGCGTGCGGCGCAGCGCGGACAGCTCGGCGATGCATCGCGCGCCGGGCGCATCGCCTGGGTCGAGCGGCAGCAGCAGCGGCTCCGCCGCCTGCGCAGCATCGACCGCGCGAAATTGTCGGAGGCCGCGAAGATCGACCACGACGTCGTCCTCTATCAGGCGCGCACCGCGAGCGAAGGCGGCGCACGCTGGGGCTTCGGCGAAGGCTCGGACGGCTTCGGCTACGCGCCCTATTCGCCCCATGTCCTCAGCCAGTTGTCCGGCCCATACCAGGCGATTCCCGACTTCCTCGACAGCAATCACCCGGTCGCGACCGCGAGCGACGCGGAGGCGTGGCTGAGCCGCATGGTGGCCTATGCGGTGTCGCTCGACGCCTCGACCGAGGCCGCCGAACTCGACGCGAAAAGCGGCGTGCTCGCCCCGGACTTCGCGCTCGACCTGACGCTCGAGCAGCTGAGGGCCCAGCGCGCGGCGAGCGGCCTGCCCCGCAACCTCGCGCGCAAGGCGAGCGCGGCAGGCGTCGCAGGCGACTGGCAGAACCGCGCTGCGGCGATCGTCCAGAACCAGATTAACCCCGCGCTCGACCGCCAGATCGAGGCCGTGACCCGCCTGCGCAAGGCGGCGAAGCCCGATGCCGGGGTGTGGAAGCTGGCGAACGGCAGCGCCTATTACGCGGGCGCGCTGGCGTTCCACACGACGACCACGCTGTCGCCCGAGGAGGTCCATACCCTCGGCTTGCGCCAGGTCGCCGACCTGTCCGGACAACTCGACCCGCTGCTCAAGGCGCAGGGGCTGACCACCGGCACCGTCGGCGCGCGGCTGACCGCACTCGGCCGCCGCCCGGAAAACCTGTGGCCCAACGACGATGCCGGCCGTGCCGCGCTGCTCAAGTCGCTGAACGTCCAGATGGAGGATATCCGCACCCGACTGCCGCGCGCCTTCGCGACGCTGCCCAAGGCGCCGGTCGAGATCGTCCGCGTGCCGCCCGATATCGAGGCGGGGGCGCCGGGCGGCTATGCCCTGCCCGCCAGCGCCGACGGGTTGCGGCCCGGGCGGTACTACATCAACCTCAAGGACACCGCCGACTGGCCCAAGTTCAACCTGCCGACGCTGACCTATCACGAGGCTTACCCGGGCCATCAGTGGCAGGGTGCGATCAGCGACGGATCGGCCGACATCCCGGCGCTGCGCCGCTATGCCGGGGGCTATGCCGCGTACGGCGAGGGTTGGGCGCTGTATGCCGAGGATCTGGCCGCCGAGCTCGGCGTGTACGACGGCGACCCCTTGGGGCGGATCGGCTATCTCCAGTCGCTGCTGTTCCGCGCGACGCGAATGGTCGTCGACACCGGGTTGCATCACAAGCGCTGGAGCCGCGAGAAGGCGACCGCGTACATGATCGACGCGACGGGCTTCGCCCCCGGCCGTGCGGCGCGCGAGATCAACCGCTACTGCATCTGGCCGGGCCAGGCGTGCAGCTACAAGGTCGGCCACAACGAATGGGTCCGGCTGCGGAAGGCCGTTGCCGCGAAGCAGGGCGCGAAATTCGACCTCAAGGCCTTCCACGAGGTGCTGCGCCTGGGCGACATGCCGCTGACCGTGCTGGCGCAGGTGGTGATGGCGCGGGCTTAAAAGCCTCATCGCGCACGCTTGATTTCGTCATCCCCGCCTTCGCGGGGATGACGAAAATGAAGTGAAAGCCCTCGGCGCTGGCCCCCCCGCTCCAACCGTGCCACGCTGGCCCCATGGCCCTGCCGCTCGACACCTCGGGATTCAAGGAGCTCGTCGTCGTTCTCGGCGCGGCGGGGCTGGTCATTCCGGCGTTCGCGGCGCTGCGCATCTCGCCCGTCGTCGGCTTCATCCTGGTCGGCGTGCTGGTCGGGCCGCATGCGCTGGGCGGCGTGCCGATGCTCGCCGATTTCACGCTGCAGAACCCTGAGGCGCTGGCGCCCGCGGCCGAGATCGGCGTCGCGATGCTGCTGTTCGCGCTCGGCCTCGAACTGTCGATCGAGCGGCTGCGAACGATGCGGCGGCTGGTCTTCAGCTACGGCCCGGCGCAGCTGCTCAGCGCGGCCGGCGTGCTGGCGCTCCTCATCCTGCCGTTCGGCCTCGGCATCGCGGCGACGCTGACGCTGGCGCTCGCCATGGCGTTGTCGTCGACGGCGGTCGGCCTGCAGATGCTGGGCAGCGCGGGGCGGATGGGCAGCCAGGCGGGCCGCACCGCGTTCGCCATCTTCCTGTTCCAGGACATCGCGCTCGCGCCGCTGCTGCTCGTGCTGGGCGCGGGGAGCGCGGCGGCGGGGGTCGGCCCCGCGCTGATCAAGGGCCTGCTGGCGATCGCCGGCATCGTCGTCGCCGGGCGGCTGTTGATGCGCCCGCTGTTCCTCCAGGCAGCGCGCACCCGCCGGCCCGAGCTGTTCCTTGCCGCCGCGCTCGTCGTGCTGGTGGGCAGCGCGGCGGCGACCGGCGCGGTCGGTCTCTCCCCCGTCATCGGCGCCCTCGTCGCGGGCGTCATGCTGGCCGAGACCGAATACCGCCGCCAGGTCGAGGCGGCGATCGCGCCGTTCCAGGGCCTGTTGCTCGGGGTCTTCCTGATCTGGGTCGGCATGCGCCTCGACCTCGGCGCGGTCGCCGAGCGCCCGGCACTGGTCCTTGGCCTCGTCGCGGCAGTGTGCGCGGTCAAGGCGGTCATGCTGTTCGTCGTGCTGCGGATGAACCGCCGTTCCACCGGCATCGCCGCGCACATCGCGCTGCTGCTCGCGACCCCGTCCGAAACCAGCCTGATCGTATTGGGCGCCGGCGTCGCGGCGGGCATCCTGAGCGGACCCGTCGCCGATCTCGCGCTGCTGGTCACGGGCCTCAGCCTCGCTGCCGCGCCGCTGTTTGGGCTGGCGGGGATGCGGCTGGAGCGCGCCTTCGGCGAGGGGCAGCACGACGGTGCCGATCCCGCGCCGGTCGTCGCGGGGCGTACGATCATCATCGGCTTCGGCCGCGTCGGGCGGCTGGTCGCGGCGATGCTCGACGCGCACGGCCGGCCATACCTGGCAGTCGACAGCGACCCCGATGCGGTCGGGCGCCTGCGCCGGGCGGGCAAGAGCGTCGTCTACGGCGATGCGCGCCGCCCCGAACTTCTCGACGGCCTGCACCTCGAGGATGCGAAAGCGATCGTGCTGACGATCGACGCGAACGACAGCCTCGACACGCTCGTCCGCCTGATCCGCGAGCGACACCCCGACCTGTGCGTCGTCGCCCGCGCCCGCGACGCCGACCACGCCAGCCGCCTGTATCAGCTCGGCGTCACCGATGCCGTGCCCGAGACGGTCGAATCGAGCCTGCAGCTCGCCGAAGCCGTGCTCGTCGATCTCGGCGTCCCGATGGGGCCGGTGATCGCGTCGATCCACGAGAAGCGCGCCGAACTGCGTACCGCGATTCAGGGTGCTGCCCCCCGCCTGACGCGCGAACCGCGGCTCAGGCGTCGCCGCTTGCGCGACGCGGGCTGACCGTCAGCCGCAATAGTCGGGCAGCGGGATCGGGGTCGCGCCGTCGCGCTGGCGCCAGACGCCGTCGGGAAGGCGATAAAACTGCCCGGCGCCGACCTTGGAGCGGAACAGCTCGCAGGCTGTGACAGCGGCGACCTCGTTAATTGTCGCACGGCGCCGGGCCGCGAGATCGGCATAATAGAGGCGGCGCTTGGCGTTGACCCCGTCGACCTGCGCGTGGATCGCGGGACCGGCATCGCCGACGACACCGAGATAGCCGTCCGCCTGCTCGCCCGCCTGGCCCGAAGCGCGCAGCGCGGGGGAGGCATCCTGCGCCATAGCCGGGCCTGTGAGGATGGCGGCGAGCGCGACGATTCCCGCGAGAACTGGCCTCAACAACTGCCTCCACCGTCGCGATCTTGAAACCGGGGATGCAACGACTTCGCGTCCGGTACAAGGCTTCGGAAGATCAGGCGCGTCGACTACAGCTCAGGCAGGGGCGTGGCAGACGGCTTCGAGGTTGTGCCCGTCGGCGTCGCGGACAAACGCCGCGTAGTAATTCGCGTGATACTGCGGCCGGAGCCCCGGTGCGCCGTTGTCGGTGGCGCCTGCCACGAGCGCTGCGGCGTGGAAGGCATCGACTGCGGCGCGGGTGTCGGCGGTGAGCGCGACGTGCATCGGCGGTGACGTTCGCCCCTCCCCGCCGATCCAGAAATCGGGTTTGCCGTCGCGACCGAACCCTGCTGCGGGCGCACCCGAGGGGTTGTCGGCGGCGGCCACTTCCATGACCAGCGTGTAGCCGAGTGGCGCGAGCGCGGCGGTGTAGAACGCCTTTGCGACGGCGTAGTCGGCGACGCCGAAACCGAAGTGGTCGATCATCTCATGCCCTCCTGAGACTCAGCGCTCAGCATTGTCGACCTGATCGCCGCCACCCGAGCGCGGTGCAGCGTCGGTAAAGGCGAGCGTGATGCAGATGCCGGCGAGCATGACGGTCGTCGCGAGCTGGAGCCAGACTGCCGGATGATTGAACCACGCACGACCGGGCCCTGGGCCGGTGCCTGATGCAGCGCGTGACAACGTTGAGCCGGACTCGATGTCTCTGGGTGTCTCGGCGCCGAGCAGCGCCGTCGCCTTGTCGTGGTAGACGTGCATCACCGCCTGGTCACCCTCGGCACGATGGCCGTGCCAGATCAGCCAGGACGCATGAGCGATCGCGGCGAGCAGCGCCGCCGCCGCGACCAGATACGGATGCCCGAGTTCCTGCTGCTTCCAGACCAGCGCCGCCAGGCCGCCCCACGCCGCAAACGACGCCTGCCACTGCCGGGCGATACGCCTCTCCCGCAGATCGCGGCGGAATGTGGCGAGTGCAAGGAACGCGGCGAAGCGCTCCTTGTCGAACGGCGCGGCCGGGTCAGGCGGCAACCGCGACCCCGCCCAGCGCCGCGCGCACCGCCGCGACCGCGTCTGCCGCCTTCGCACCATCGGGCCCGCCCGCCTGTGCCATGTCGGGCCGGCCGCCGCCGCCCTGCCCGCCGACCGCTGCAGCGGCGAGGCGGACGAGGTCGACCGCCGAGTGGCGCGCGGTCAGGTCGTCGGTGACGCCGACCGCCACCGAGGCGCGGCCGTCGTTGACCGCGACGAGGACGGCGACGCCCGAGCCCAGCTGTTTCTTGGCATCGTCGACCAGCCCGCGCAGGTTCTTGGCGTCGAGGCCCTCGATGACCTGGCCGACGAAGCCGGCGCCGCCGACCATCTCGGTCGCGGGGGCACCCGCCGCACCGCCGCCGCCGAGGGCAAGCGCGCGCTTGGCGTCGGCAAGTTCGCGCTCCAGCCGCCGCCGTTCGTCGAGCAGCGACACGACGCGCGCCGCAGCTTCGTCGGGGCGGACACGCAAGGCGGCGGCAACCGCGAACAGCCGTGCCTCCTGCTCGGTCAGCGCTATGCGCGCGGCTTCCCCGGTCAGTGCCTCGATGCGCCGCACGCCGCTCGCGACGGCGCTTTCCGACACGATCTTGAACAGGCCGATGTCGCCGAGCGCGCCGACGTGGGTGCCGCCGCATAGCTCGGTCGAATAGCTGTCGGCCTCGCGAACACCCATGCTGAGGACGCGAACCTCGTCGCCGTATTTCTCGCCGAACAGCGCCATCGCGCCCGCGGCGATCGCGTCGTCGGGGGTCATCAGGCGCGTCGTCACCGTCTGGTTATGGCGGATGTGATGGTTCACCTCGGCCTCGACCGCGGCGAGATCGTCCGGCGACAGCGCGCGCGGCTGGCTGAAATCGAAGCGCAGGCGGTCGGGAGCGACGAGGCTGCCCTTCTGCGTGACATGCTCGCCCAGCCGGTGGCGGAGGGCGGCGTGCAGCAGATGCGTCGCCGAATGGTTGGCGCGCAGCTGGCCGCGGCGCTCGACGTCGATGCTCAGCGTCACCGTGTCGCCGACGCGGATCGTGCCGGTCCCGACGGTGCCTAGGTGGACGTGCAACTTGCCGAGCGGCTTCGCCGTGTCCGCCACCGCGACCTGCGCGCCGTCGCTGGCGATCAGCCCGGCGTCGCCCATCTGGCCGCCCGACTCGCCGTAGAAGGGCGTCTGGTTGGTGACGACCGCGACGCTCTCGCCCTCGCTCGCGCTGTCGACGCGCGCGCCGTCCTTGACGAGCGCCAGCACCGTGCCCTGCGCGGTGTCGGTCGCATAGCCGACGAATTCGGTCGCGCCGCGTTCCTCGACGATGTCGAACCACACGGTTTCGGACGCCGCCTGCCCCGACCCCGCCCAGGCAGCGCGCGCGGCGCGCTTCTGCTCGGCCATCGCGGTGTCGAACCCGTCGCGGTCGACCGCCAGCCCGCGCTCGCGCAGCGCATCCTCGGTCAGGTCGAGCGGGAAGCCGTAGGTGTCGTACAGCTTGAAGGCGGTGGCGCCGGGCAGCGTGCCGCCCGCCTCAAGGTGGCCGGTCGCCTCGTCGAGCAGGCGCAGGCCGTTCGCCAGCGTGACGCGGAAGCGGGTCTCCTCGTGGCGCAGCGTCTCCTCGATCAGCGGCTGCGCGCGCAGCAGCTCGGGGTACGGCGCACCCATAGCGGCGACGAGCGCGGGGACGAGGCGGTGCATCAGCGGCTCGGGGGTGCCGAGCAGCTGCGCGTGGCGCATCGCGCGGCGCATGATGCGGCGGAGCACGTAACCGCGCCCCTCGGCCGACGGCAGCACGCCGTCGGCGATCAGGAAGCCCGCGGTGCGCAGGTGATCGGCGATGACGCGGTGGCTAGCCTGGTTCGTGCCCGTTGTCGCGGTATTGCTGAGTGCTCCGCTGGCCTCGATCAGCGCCTTGAACGTGTCGGTGTCGTAATTGTCGTGGACGCCTTGCAGAACTGCGGCGATGCGCTCGAGGCCCATGCCGGTGTCGATCGACGGGCGCGGCAGGTCGAGGCGGGTCGCGGCGTCGACCTGCTCGTACTGCATGAACACCAGATTCCAGATCTCGACGAAGCGGTCGCCGTCCTCGTCCGGGCTGCCCGGAGGGCCGCCGGGGATGTGGTCGCCGTGGTCGTAGAAGATCTCGCTGCACGGGCCGCACGGGCCGGTGTCGCCCATCGACCAGAAATTATCGTTGGTGGCGATGCGAATGATCCGATCGTCGGGGAGGCCGGCGATGCGCTTCCACAGCTCGGCCGCCTCGGTATCGGTGTGGTAGACGGTGACGGTCAGCTTCTCGGGCGGCAGACCGAAATCGCGCGTCAGGAGCGTCCAGGCGTGGTGGATCGCCTGTTCCTTGAAGTAATCGCCGAAGCTGAAATTGCCCAGCATTTCAAAGAAGGTGTGGTGGCGCGCGGTATAGCCGACATTATCGAGGTCGTTGTGCTTGCCGCCGGCGCGCACGCACTTCTGCGACGACACCGCGGTCTTGTAAGGGCGCGTCTCGAGGCCGGTGAAAACGTTCTTGAACGGCACCATGCCGGCGTTGACGAACATCAGGGTCGGGTCGTTCTGCGGCACCAGCGGCGCCGACGCGACGGGCGTGTGACCGGCGCCTGCGAAATAATCGAGGAAGCCGCGGCGGATGTCGTTGGTGGAGGTCATGGAACCGACTTAGGCGAGCGGCGAGGCGTTCTCAAGCGCGGGCGGGCGGAGGGGCGCTGAGCTCGTCGAGATCGGCGCGCAGCGCGGGGTCGCGCGGTTGCCCGACGTTGCGCGCCAGCCCGGCATGCTCGAGCGCGCGAACGACGAGCCAGCCCGGATCGGCCTGACCGCGCTCGAGCCCGATGCGCGCCGATTCGGGGAAGGCGTGATGGTTGTTGTGCCAGCACTCGCCGTACGTCAGCCAGCCGAGGCCGGCGCGATTGCGCCCCTGGACGCACGCCGCATCGACGCGCCAACGGTCGCGGCTTTCGCCGTGGCAGAAATGGGTAATCGTCCAATGGCCCGCGGCGCTGACGAAGACGCGAACGCCGACGCCCCAGACGACCCACGCCCAGCCGCCCGCGATATACAGTGGTATCGCGACGACAAGCTGGTGCCAGCGCCACGTCGCGTCCATTGCGCGATACCAGGGGTCGGCGGCGAAATGCGCCTCGACCGCAAAGCGCGGCGGACGTTCGAAAGCGAAGCGGCAGGCAAGCTGCCACCACAAATCGTGGAGAAGAGGACACCGGTGAGCGAAATAATCGTGGCACGCGGGCTGGCGCTGCGCCCAGTCGCGCGTGTCGTGGATGCGCATGATCCCGAACGGGCCGCTGACGCCAACCAACACGCCGATCCAGATCAGTAGGCGCTCGACCGGCTTCGGCGCATCGAAGCTGCGATGGATCATCAGACGATGCATCCCGACGCTGTGGCCGACGAGCAGCGAGACCCACGTCGTCGCTGCAAAGACCGCTACCGCGCTCCAGGAAAACAGGAGCGGCGCGGCAACCAGCGTCGCGGCGAGCATCGTGCCGTTCCACGCCGCCTTGCCCGGATCGAACTCGGGCCGCCCGACCTCTGCGCACGCCCCCGCACCGTCGATCCGGTGAACTGCGGCCATCATCGCAACGCCCCCGGGCTTACGGGGCCATTCCTCATGGCAGTTTTTGCAGGAACTGCGTGATGCGGCGCACCGTCGGGGTGAACAGCTTGGCCTGCCCCGCGGCGTCGGCGGCTAGGCGGAGGGCGTCGGACAGGGTCGGGTAGGCGATGGTCTGCGCGGCGATGTCGGACAGGCCGATCTTGCCGGTCATGGCGAGGCGCGCGAGCGGCAGGAGTTCTCCCGCGCTGGGGCCGGCGATGGTCGCGCCGAGCAGGCGGTTGCCGCGCGCGATCAGCTTGACGAAGCCGGTGGTCACCCCCTCGGTAACGGCGCGGTCGTTGTGGTCGAGGTCGGCGCGGTGGACCTGGATTTCGGGGTGCGCGTCGCGGGCCTGTGCCTCGGTCAGGCCGACATGGGCGAGTTCGGGGTCGGTGTAGACGACGCTGGGCAGCGCTTCGTAGGTCGATTTGCGCCATAGCGGCCGGGGAAAAAGCGCGTTGGCGATGACGGCGCGGGCGTCCTGGTCGCTGGCGTGGGTGAAGCGCGGGCCGTCGCGGCAGTCGCCGATGGCGAAGATGTGTCGGTTCGAGGTGCGGAGGTATTTGTCGACCGCGATGCCCTTTTTGGTCGCGGTGACGCCGGCACGGTCGAGGCCATAGCCTTCGACGCGGGCGGCGCGGCCGGCGGCGACGAGCAAATGGGTGCCGGTCAGCGTCGCGCCCGACTTGAGGTGCAGCGTGATGCCGGGATCGACGCGGGCGACTTCCTCGTGTTCGAGGATGGTGACCCCGTCTGCCCGTAGTGCATCGCGGATCAGCGCGGCGGCTTCCTCGTCGCTGTTCGCGAGCAGGCGGCTGCGTTCGACGATCGTGACGCGCGAGCCGAGGCGGGCGAAGGCCTGGGCGAGTTCGGTGCCGATCGCGCCGCCGCCCATGATCAGCAGGTCAGTGGGCAGTTCGGTCAGATCGAAGATCGTCTCGTTGGTCAGGAACGGGACGTCGGTGAGGCCGGGGACCGGGGGGATCATCGGTGCCGAGCCCGTCGCAATGACGAAGCGTCGCGCAGTGATGCGGCGGCCATCCGCTTCGAGGGTATCGCGGCCGTTGAAGGTGGCGCGGGCGAGCAGCACCTCGACACCGAAATCGCGGAAACGCTCAGGCGAGTCGTGCGGGGCGATGGTGGCGATGGCACCATCGACATGGGCCTTGGCTTGCGTCCAGTCCATGCCGCCGCGCTGCTTCGCGAGCGAGCCCATGTGAAGCAGCGCCTTCGACGGCACACAGCCGTTCCACAGGCATTCGCCGCCCATCAGATGCTGCTCGATCAGCAGCGTCCGAGCGCCGAGTTGTGCGGCACCGCCGGAGGTGACGAGGCCGGCGGCACCGGCGCCGATGACGCACAGGTCGTAATGGTCGGTCATCAGAAGGGTGTTCCACGCGAGTCGAGCGTGGGCAAGGCTGATCATCGTCATCCCCGCGCAGGCCGGGGACCCAAAGTCACCGA
This sequence comes from Glacieibacterium frigidum, assembly GCF_007097155.1. Classification (GTDB taxonomy): domain Bacteria; phylum Pseudomonadota; class Alphaproteobacteria; order Sphingomonadales; family Sphingomonadaceae; genus Glacieibacterium; species Glacieibacterium frigidum. Next base: position 1,405,013 of record NZ_VJWA01000001.1, on the reverse strand, counting down.
AATAGCGACCTTGGGTCCCCGCCTATGCGGGGATGACGAACTTCCGCTGCTGCAACCCGCACCCGCGCGGTGCAGTCCTACATCTCGTCGTCGTCGCCTGCGTCGGCGTCCGGGCCGCCGGTCATCAGCGCGTCGGAGATACCCGCGGCGTTGTCGCGGATCGTCTTTTCGATGCGCGCCGCCATGTCGGGGTTTTCCTTGAGGAACTTCTTCGAGTTCTCGCGGCCCTGGCCGATGCGGATCGAGTCGTAGCTGAACCACGCGCCCGACTTCTCGACGACGCCGGCCTTGACGCCGAGGTCGAGGATTTCGCCAATGCGGCTGACGCCCTCGCCGTACATGATGTCGAATTCGACCTGCTTGAACGGCGGCGCGACCTTGTTCTTGACGACCTTGACGCGGGTCGTGTTGCCGACGACCTCGTCGCGGTCCTTGATCTGGCCGGTGCGGCGGATGTCGAGACGGACGCTGGCGTAGAATTTCAGCGCATTGCCGCCCGTCGTCGTCTCCGGGTTGCCGTACATCACGCCGATCTTCATGCGCAGCTGGTTGATGAAGATCACCATGCAGCGCGACCGGCTGATGCTGCCGGTCAGCTTGCGCAGAGACTGCGACATCAGCCGCGCCTGCAGGCCGACATGGCTGTCGCCCATCTCGCCTTCGATTTCGGCGCGCGGCACGAGTGCGGCGACCGAATCGACGACCAGCACGTCGATGGCGTTCGAGCGCACCAGCGTGTCGACGATCTCCAACGCCTGCTCACCCGTGTCGGGCTGCGAGACGATCAGCTCGTCGATATTGACGCCCAGCTTCTTGGCATAGGCCGGGTCGAGCGCGTGCTCGGCGTCGACGAAGGCGGCGGTGCCGCCCATCTTCTGCGCTTCGGCGATGGCATGCAGCGCCAGCGTCGTCTTGCCCGACGATTCGGGGCCGTAGATCTCGATGACGCGGCCGCGGGGAAGCCCGCCGATGCCGAGCGCGATGTCGAGCCCGAGCGAGCCCGACGAGATCGCCTCGACCTCCATCGTCTCGCGGCTGCCGAGCTTCATCGCCGAGCCCTTACCGAAGGCGCGGTCGATCTGTGCGAGCGCTGCCTCCAGTGCCTTGGCGCGGTCGCCCGCTGCCTTGTCGTCGGCCTTGCTCGTTGCTGCCACGTTCCCCACCACCTTCAGTGCTGCTGCCACGTGTCGTCTCCTAGCGATCGGTTGACGCCCCTACAAGGCAGCCTCCGTACCGCATCCGTTCTAGTAGAACAAGGGGAGAACGCAAATATTCTCAGGCGGCGATGGCGAGCCCGTCGATGGCGGTCTCGACCGCCGCAAAGGCATAGGGCTTTTCGAGCACGCCGCACGTCGCGAAGCGGTCGGGCAGCGTGTCGGGGTGCGAGCCGGTCGCGAAAATGATCGGCAGGCCCAACACCGCGATCCGGTCGGCGAGCGGATATACCGGATCGGCCCCCAGATTGACGTCGAGGATCGCGACGTCGAATCCGGTCGCGCCGAGGCTGTCGAGAAGCGACGATGCTTCGTCGAACGACGTGGCGTTACCGACCACCGTACAGCCCAGCATGTCGAGAATATCCTCGAGCACCATGCCGATCAGCACCTCGTCCTCGACGATCAATACGCGGCGCATCTACGGTCAACACTCCAGGCCGCCCCGTCACATGCGGGAAGCGGCAACCCGCGGCACCGTAGACCGGCACACGCCTGCCGGCATTGCGCGCCGGGCAGTAAAAATATCGGGTAGCAGCGTTGCCGTTTCGTTTCAACGCCGGACTGCGGTCGTTACGGCAGTCAGTAGCGCCGCTGCGCCGAATGGTTTCGCAAGGAACATCGTCGCATGGTCGGCGACTGCGGCGCGCTGCGGCGGCTCGGCATAGCCCGACATCAGCACGACGGGCAGGCCGGGGCGCAACGCCCGGGCGCGGGCGATGAGTTCGGGACCGTCCATGCCGGGCATCATCACGTCGGTGACCAGCACGTCGATGGCAATGCTCGCGTCCTCGATCAGCGGCAGAGCGGCGAGTGCGTCGATGGCCTCGGTGACCACCACGCCGCCGCGTTCGAGCGCGCGACGCAGCACGAGGCGCACCGCACGGTCGTCCTCGACCAGCAATACGCGTGCGCCGCGCGGATCTGCCGCGGCGGGCGGCGGCGGGGGCGGCGGCTCGGTACTCGCGCCGTCATCCTCGGCGCGGGGGAAATACAGCGAGAAGATCGTGCCCGCGGCCGGCCCGGGGGCATTGAAGACGAAGCCCCCCGACTGCTTGACGATGCCGTACACCGTCGACAGGCCGAGGCCGGTGCCCTTCCCCACGTCCTTGGTCGTGAAGAACGGCTCGAAGATCTTGGCGGCGAGTTCGCGCGGGATGCCGGTGCCCGAATCGCAGACCAGGATCGCGACATAGTCGGCGGGCGGCATGACGCGATGGCCCAGAGCCGCAACCGCATCGGCGGGTACGGCGTGGGTGACGATCTCCAGCGTGCCGCCGCCGGGCATCGCGTCGCGCGCGTTGACCGCGAGGTTGACGATGACCTGCTCCAGCTGCCCCGGATCGACGCGGATCGGCCCGGCATCGGGGGCGAGCGACAGGGTCAGCTCGATATCCTCGCCGATCAGGCGGCGCAGCAGCGGCACCAGATGTTCGATGACGTCGCGCACGTCGACGCGCTGCAACCGCAGCGTCTGCTGGCGCGCGAAGGCGAGCAGCTGGTGCACCAGGTCGGCACCGCGCCGGTTGTTGATCCGCACCTGTTCGAGGTCGTCGTAATCGGCGTCGCCGGGCGCGCGGCGGGCCAGCAGCTGCTCGACCAATCCCTGATTGGCGGTCAATATGTTGTTGAAATCATGCGCGACACCGCCCGCGAGCTGGCCGATCGCCTGCATCTTGGTGGCCTGCGCGACCTGCTGCTCGAGGCGCAGCTGCTCGCGGACGTCGCGCACGGCGACGAGGAGCGTGGCGCGAACGCCGGGCGGCGGCGCGGTCATCGTCACGACCAGCGGCTCGGCCGGGCGCGCGGCAATGCGGACGCGCAATTCGACCGGCAGCGTCGCGCCCTGCAGCGCATCGGCGATCGCGGTGCGCAGACCCGCGCGGTCGGCGGGGATGACCATCGTCGGTGGCAGCGGCGAGCCGCGCTGCAGGTCGCACCCGACGCTGAGCACGAACGCCTCGTTGCAGTTGATCAGCCGCCCCTCGCTGTCGAGCAACGCGAGGCCGAGCGGCAGCGCGTCGAGCAAGGTGTCGAGCTGCGGACCCAGCGGCCGCACCGCATAGGGCGCGGCGAACGTCACCCGTAGCGCTGCTCGAGCCAGGGATCGGCGAAATTATGATAGCCGCGATTTTCCCAGAACCCCGGGCGGTCGGCGCCGACGAATTCGATGCGCTTAAGCCACTTCGCCGACTTCCACAGATAATAGCGCGGGATCACCAGCCGCACCGGCCCGCCATGCTCGCGGCTCAGCGGCGCGCCGTCGTGCGTGTGCGCGATCAGGCAGTCGTCGTCGGAGAACTGCTCGAGCGTGACGTTGGTGGTGTAGCCGTCATAGGCGTGCAGCACCAGATGAGCCGCGCTCGGCAACGGCTTGACGAGATTGAGCAAATGCTGCGTCGTGACGCCGGTCCAGTTGTTGTCGTAGCGCGACCATTGGGTGACGCAGTGGATGTCGCTGGTGTCTTCGGTCTGGGGCTGGGCGAGCAGCTCGGCATAGGTCCAGGTGAGCGGATTGGCGACCAGCCCGTCGACTGTCAGCTGCCAGTCCGCAAGCGCGATCGCCGGCTGCACGCCAAGGTCAAGCACCGGCCAGTTCTCGACCAGCCGCTGCCCGGGCGGCAGGCGGTCATGCTCGGGATCGCCCGCCTTGCCGGTCACCAGCCGCCCTGCCCGCGCCCACGCCTGCTTGGTGGCGACCAGCTTGTCCTTGTAGCCCTCGGCCATACGCACTCCGTGTGTTGCGGCCCTCATATACGCCGAAACGGTTCGCGTGCATCCGCCTTGCGCAATGAAAGCCCCCTACTTCTCTTCGCTCCTTCTTCGCGCCTTCGCGTGACAACTATGTCCCGCTCTCAGCCAGAGACTGTGCACGTGGGTCGAGCCGGAAACAGGATTTCACGCGAAGGCGCGAAGAAGCGAAGGCGCGAAGAAGAGAGAAGCTGGGCTTAACCCCGCTCGCGCATCACCCGCGCCGCCTCGCGCTTCCAGTCGCGGGTCTTTTCAGTCTCGCGCTTGTCGTGGAGCTTCTTGCCCTTCGCCAGCGCGAGTTCGACCTTCGCACGGCCGCGGTCGTTGAAATAGATCGACAGGGGGACCAGCGTCATGCCCTGGCGGGTCACGGCGCCGTGCCATTTCTCGATCTGGCGGTCGTGCATCAGAAGCTTGCGCGGGCGCTTGGGCTCGTGGTTGAAGCGATTACCCTGCTTGTATTCAGGGATGTTGGCGTTGACGAGCCACAGCTGGCCGTCCTTCAGCTCGGCATAGGCCTCGGCGATCGACGCCTGGCCGGAGCGCAAGCCCTTGACCTCTGTGCCTTCGAGCACGAGCCCCGCCTCGAGCGTGTCCTCGATGAAGAATTCGTACCGCGCACGCCGGTTCTCGGCGACGGTCTTGATCTTCAGGCCGATGGTGGACGACGGGCGCGGCATCAGGCGAGCCCTGCGTGCGCGAGTGCGGCATCGATCGCGGCATGTGCGACGTCGGACGGCGGGGTCATCGGCAGGCGCAGCGTATCGCCCAGCACCCCCAGCTTCGCGAGCGCGTACTTCGCCGGGCCGGGGCTCGCGTCGGCGAACATCGCGGCGTGGAGCGGATACAGCCGGTCGTTCAGCTCGCGCGCCGCGGCATAGTCGCCGCGCGCACACGCCGCCTGGAAGTCGGCGCACAGCCGCGGCGCGACGTTGGCGGTGACCGAGATGCAGCCGTTGCCGCCCATCGCCATATAGCCGAGCGTGAGGTCGTCGTTCCCCGATAGCTGGACGAAACCGGCCGGGCACGTTCCACGCAGCGCGGTCACCCGCGCAAGGTCGCCGCTCGCATCCTTGATCCCGACGATCGTGGGCAGCTTCGCCAGTTCGGCCGTCGTCGCCACTGCCAGGTCGGCGACGGTGCGGCCGGGGACGTTGTACAGGACGATCGGCAGATCAGAGGCTTGCGCGAGCGCGCTGAAGTGCGCCAGCAGCCCCGCCTGCGACGGCTTGTTGTAATAGGGGCAGACCACCAGCGCGGCGTCGGCACCCAGTTCGGCCGACTTCGCCATGTGGCGCAGCGCGGTCGCGGTATCGTTCGACCCGCAGCCTGCGATCACGGGTACGCGGCCTGCGGCGGCCTGCACGACCAGCTCGATGACGCGGTAATGCTCGTCGAAGCTCAGCGTCGACGCCTCGCCGGTCGTGCCGCACGGCACCAGCGCGGTCGAGCCCTGCTCGATCTGCCAGTCGACGAATTTGGTCAGCGCCGCCTCGTCGACCGCGCCGTCGGGGGCGAACGGTGTGACCAGCGCGGGAATCGATCCGTGGAACATGGCGGCGTTTACGTCCTTGAGGTCCCCGGCTAAGCGTTGCGCGGGGCGGCGGTTCTAGTGTCAGCAGGTGTATGAACGCAATTCCCGTGGCCGTCGCCGCAATCCTCATCTCCGCGCCGGCGCTCGCCGCGGTGCCCGAGGCGTCGCGCGCCTATTATGTCGCGCGCCTCGCCGAGAATGCCGCCGGGCGTTATTCGACCGTCGCACTGTCGCCGCTGGTCAGCGCGCCGACCGATCCGCTGCTCGAGGCCGTCGTGCAATGGGACCGGCTGCGGCGTGACAGCTACCGCGCGTCGTTCGCTGAACTGAGCGGCTTCCTGACGCGCAACCGCGGCTGGCCGCAGGAGGTGGTGATCCGCCGGCGGGCCGAGCGCGCGATCGACGCCAGCGTGCCGTTCGCGCAGCGCACCGCCTATTTCGCCGTCCTGCCCCCGGTCAGCGCGGCGGCCAAGTTCCGCCTGGCGGAGGCGCAGCTGGTGGCGCGCAACCCCGCTGCGACCGAGACGGCACGCGACGCCTGGGACTCGGCCGGGCTCGACGCGGGCACCGAGCGCGAGCTGCTGCTGACCTTTGGCGACAAGCTGACCCCCGCCGACCATCTGTCGCGCGCCGACCGCCTGCTGTGGAGCGGCCAGGCGAGTGCGGCGGCGCGCCTGCTGTCCCGCCTGACGCCCGAGCGCCAGGCCTGGGTCGCTGCGCGCGCGCAGCTGCAGGCCGGCGGTGCCGCTGCCGACACGGGCCGCGCCGCCCTGCCCGCCGCCCTGGCGACCGAGCCCGGCATCACTTACGACCGTGTCCAGTGGCTGCGCCGCACGGGCAACCAGAGCGAGGCGCGCGCCGTCATGGCCGCGATCGACTATGCCCCCGGGCTGATCGTCGAGCCCGAGGCTTGGCTCAAGCTGCGCGTCCAGATGGCGCGCGAGGCGCTGCGTGCCGGTGACCAGGCCACTGCCTATCGCCTCGCCGCGAACCACCGCGCCTTCCCGCTCGGCCGCGCGCTCGCCGATCGCTCGCTGGGGGAGCGCGCCGCGTTCATCGACGCCGAATGGGTGGCGGGCTGGATCGCACTGCGCGAGCTCAATCGCCCGTCGGACGCGCTCGGGCATTTCGTGGCGGTGCGTGCCGCGGCGCTGACCCCCGTCAGCCAGGCGCGCGGCGATTACTGGTCGGGCCGCGCCGCGCAGGCGGCGGGGATGAAGGCCGACGCCGACCGCTATTACGCCGAGGCGGCGCGCCACCCCGATTATTTCTACGGCCAGCTCAGCGCCGAACGGCTGGGGCGCACGGTCACGCTGCCCGCCACCGCACCGCCCGCCATCGACGCGCCAGTGCGTGCACGCTTCGCCGCCGACTCGCTGGTCCGCGCCACGCAGGCGCTGGGCGACCTCGGCGACCGTAACCGCCAGACTTTGTTCATGCGGGCGCTGGTCGAGCGAGCGGAGACGCCGGCTGCCGCGCGCCTGACCGCCGAGCTGTCGATCTCCCTCGCCCGCCCCGACCTCGGCGTGCTGATGGGCAAGGGCGCGCGCAGCGACGGCGAGCTGAGCCTGATCGACTTCGCCTACCCGCAGCTGACCCTGCCGCCCGAGCTTGGGCAGCACTGGACGATGGTCCACGCCATCGCGCGCCAGGAGTCGCAGTTCGACCGCGCTGCGACGAGCAGCGCCGACGCGCGCGGCCTGATGCAGCTGTTGCCCTCGACCGCTGCCGAGCAGGCCGGCAAGACCGGGGTCAAGTTCTCGGTGGCGCGACTGATCGACGATCCGATCTACAATGCGACGCTGGGCGCGGGCTATTTCGACCGCATCCGCGGCAGCCTGGGCGGCAGTCACGTGCTCGCCGTCGCGGCCTACAATGCCGGGCCGGGCAACGCGCGCAAGTTCGTGCGCAATCAGGGCGATCCGCGGCTGAGCGGGGTCGACGTGATCGACTGGATCGAGGCGGTGCCGCTGCTCGAGACGCGCACCTATATCCAGCGCGTCCTCGAAAACGCCGTCGTCTACGACCTGCTCCACCCCGGCACCGCCGCCTCGCCGCCGGTCAATCGCCTGTCGTGGTACCTGCAGAAGTCGACGCCGGGTTGAGCGGGCCGAGCGCGGCTTCGGCGACGCGGCGCAGTTCGGGGTCGATTTCGGGGAAGCTCAGGTCGACCCCCTCGCCCAGCGCCGCGATCACGGCTTCGAGGCCGGTCAGCCGCGCGGTCTTCTTGTCGTCGGCGGCGATGACAGACCACGGCACGCTGTCGCAGCGGTCGAACATGTCCTCGTAAGCCTCTGTATAGGCGTCGCGCATCGAACGGTTGTGATAATCGTCGAGGCCGGTCTTCCAGCGTTTGTAGGGCGTCTCCAGCCGCTCGCGCAGGCGCTTGTCCTGCTCGTCCTGCGTGATGTGGAGGAACAGCTTGACGATGCGCGTCCCGTTGGCGCGCTGCTCGGCTTCGAAGGCTTCGATCGTCTCGTAGGCGGCCTTCCAGCTCTTCTTTGGCGTAAGCTTGTCGACCCGCTCGACGAGGACGCGTCCGTACCAGGTGCGGTCGAATACGGCGATCTCGCGCGCGGCAGGCAGGCGCTGCCAGAAGCGCCATAGGAAATGATGCGCGAGCTCGTCCTTCGTCGGCGCGCCGATCGAGTAGACGTTGGTGAACCGCGGATCGAGCTCGGCGGTCAGCCGCTTGATGAGGCCGCCCTTCCCGCTCGCATCCCACCCCTCGACCGCGACGATGCCGCTCAGCCCTTGCGTGATGTACGCCGCCTGGATGAGCTGGAGGCGATACTGCAGGGCGAGCAGCCGGTTGTCATAGTCGGCGCGCTTAACGTCGGGAGTGTGCTCGAAATCGCGGAGGCGGAGTTTGGACATGTCCCGACTTAAACCTCGTCATGCTGGCGAACGCCAGCACCCATTGCGCCGCAACCTCTAAGCCTCGCCTCTGAACCGCAGTCGGTGCCGGCGTTCGCCAGGATGAGGGCTGCTCGCTGGAAGACTACTCCACCACCTTGATCGAGAGCTCGCGAAGCTGCTTCGGCGTCGCGACCGATGGCGCGTTCATCATCAGGTCCTCGGCCTTCTGGTTCATCGGGAAGACCACGACCTCGCGGATGTTGGGCTCGTCGGCCAGCAGCATGACGATGCGGTCGACGCCCGGGGCCGAGCCGCCGTGCGGGGGGGCGCCGAACTTGAAGGCGTTGATCATGCCGGCGAAATCGCGGTCGACGTCGGCCTGGGTGTAGCCGGCGATCTCGAACGCCTTGTACATGATGTCGGGGCGATGGTTGCGGATCGCGCCGCTCGACAGCTCGATGCCGTTGCAGACGATGTCGTACTGGTAGGCGAGGATGGTCAGCGGGTCCTGCGTCTCGAGCGCCTCGAGCTCGCCCTGCGGCATCGAGAAGGGGTTGTGGCTGAAGTCGATCTTCTTCGCGTCCTCGTCGTATTCGAACATCGGGAAATCGACGATCCAGCAGAACTTGAACGCGCCCTGCTCGATCAGGCCGAGGTCGGTGCCTACCTTGGTGCGGGCAAGACCCGCAAGCTTCACAGCCTTGGACGTCTCACCAGCCGAGAAGAAAATCGCGTCGCCAGGCCGAGCACCAGTCATGCCAATCAATCTCACCTGCTCCTGAAAGCTAAGGTGTTTAGCAATTGGCCCTGTTAGCGCTTCAAGCTTGTGGGGCTCCTTGCGTTGCACGCGTTCCAATTCCTGACGCACCTCCTCAGGAGCATTCTCAGAGATAACGAGTCCGTTCGCGGTTCCGGTAACATACCTGAGCCAGCGATTATGATAATCGGCCGTCTTGGAGATCGCATAGCCAACCCCGGCAAACCCTTCCGACTGCGCCCACGTATTTAGTTGATCGAAGAATTTGCGACTCTCAGCGCCAGCGTTCCGAGCTGCAAATGCGCGGACAACTCCGCCTTCCTGAGCAATAGCCGCGAACCGCGAAAACCCAGAAGTTCTAAAGAGTTCAGTGACATCGACGATCTCGATCGGGTTGCGCAGGTCGGGCTTGTCGTTGCCGTACTTGAGCATCGACTCGGCGTAGGGAATGCGCGGGAACGGCGGCGGGGTGACGCTCTTGTCGCCGAATTCCTCGAAGACGCCGTGCAGCACGGGCTCGATCGCTGCAAAAACATCGTCCTGGGTGACGAAGCTCATCTCGAAATCGAGCTGGTAGAACTCACCGGGCGAGCGGTCGGCGCGGGCATCCTCGTCGCGGAAGCACGGCGCGATCTGGAAATAGCGGTCGAAGCCGGCGACCATCAGCAGCTGCTTGAACATCTGCGGCGCCTGAGGAAGGGCGTAGAACTTGCCCGGGTGGACGCGGCTGGGCACCAGGAAGTCGCGCGCGCCTTCGGGGCTGCTGGCGGTCAGAATCGGCGTCTGGAATTCGGTGAAGCCCTGCTCGATCATGCGGCGGCGCAGGCTCGCGATAACGCCCGAGCGCAGCACGATGTTGCGGTGCAGCCGCTCGCGCCGCAGGTCGAGAAAGCGGTACTTGAGGCGAATCTCCTCGGGGTAGTCGGCCTCGCTGGCCACCGGCAGCGGCAGCTCGTTGGCTGCGGACTGGACGTTGACCTCGACGGCCTTCAGCTCGATCTCGCCGGTCGCCATCTTGGGGTTCACCGCGCCCGCTTCACGCGCCAGCACGTCGCCGGTCACCGTCACGACGCTCTCGACGCGCAACCGGTCGAGGATGTCGAAGACGGGCGAGCCGAGGTTCGCGACGACCTGCGTCAGGCCGTAGTGATCGCGCAGGTCGATGAAGAGCACGCCGCCATGATCGCGCTTGCGATGCACCCACCCCGACAGGCGCGCGCTCGTGCCTGCGTGTTCGGCGCGCAACTGGGCGCAGGTATGGGTGCGGTAAGCGTGCATCTGGTCTGCCTGATCGGGAAAGCGCGTGGAAACACGCTCGACCCGCCGACTGTCAAGCCGGGCGTGTCGAAGCGGCGTTCGCGAAGTCGAGACAGGACGCAGGAAAGCGGTTCCCGAGACTGGCTAGCCGTCCAGCAAGACCCTCCAGGCTGAATGGCCCGACGGCCAGTCCTTTGACATCCTCGCCTTGAGCTGCGTGGTGGACACTAAGCCCGAAGTGTAAAGAAATCCGACGTTTGCGCCTCGTTTCGGCTCTATCGACCGTTCAGGGTGCGACGGTCCGGCATTATCTAAACACCTGATTAACCTATATTAGCTTTCTCTTAACTTTTGGCACGAGAATTGCTTCGTCTCCGGTACGACCTATCCCGGTCGTGTGTCAGGAGTAGCATATGTTCAAGTCACTTAGCGTTGCCGTGGCGGTGTCCGCCGCGATCGCGGCACCGGCGTTCGCCGCCCCCAATCTGGTCGTCAATGGCGGGTTCGAGCAGTCGAGCTATACGTCGAACACGCAGTTCGGTGCCGGCTTCGGCGGTCAGGGCGTCACCGGCTGGACCGGCCTCGGCGGCAACCATCTGCAATTCTACTTTTTCGGCGGCACGCAGACGACGACCAATGCCGTCAACCAATTCAACGACCCGCAGGGCTATTTCCGCCCCAACTTCTCGACGCTCAGCCCGCAGGGCGGCAACTTCGTCGCGCTCGACGGCGACAGCGATTACGACGGCAGCATCTCGCAACTGATCACCGGGCTCAACGTCGGCAGCCAGTACCGCCTGACCTTCTCCTGGGCCGCATCGCAGCTGATCAATCGCACCGGCCCGACCACCGAGCAGCTGGTCGGCAGCTTCGGCGGATCGACCTTCGCCACCGACGTCGTCTCGGTCGCCAGCGAGGGCTTCGAGGGCTGGTTCGACGAGGCGTTCACCTTCACCGCGACGAGCACCAGCCAGGTCCTGACCTTCCTGTCGGTCGGCACGCCCAACGGTCTGCCGCCGATCGCCGCGCTCGACGGCGTCAGCCTGACCGCAGTGCCCGAGCCCGCGACCTGGGGCCTGATGATCGCCGGCTTCGCGATGGTCGGGATCGCGTCGCGTCGCCGCATGCCCACTACGGCATCGTAAAGCAGCGTACCGGGGCCGTCCGGCACGCGCCGGGCGGCCCTAGAAATCCGGTTCCCGTCAGCCTATCAGCGGTGCGATGCACATCCACCCGCTGATCACCGACACCGCGACCCTCGCCGCGCTCTGCAACCGCCTCGCCCAGGCCGACTTCGTCACCGTCGACACCGAGTTCATGCGCGAGAACACCTTCTACCCCGACCTGTGCCTCGTGCAGATCGCGGGCGGCGGCGAGGCGGCAGCGATCGATCCCAAGGCGCCCGGCATCGACCTGAAGCCGCTACTCGACCTGCTCGTCGAGGAGTATCAGGTGCTCAAGGTCTTCCACGCCGGCGGGCAGGATCTGGAGATCGTCTATAACCTGACCGGCAAGACGCCCTTCCCGCTGTTCGATACGCAGATCGCCGCGATGGCACTCGGCCAGGGCGAGCAGGTCAGCTATACCAACCTCGTCCAGTCGTACCTCGGCGTCGCGATCGACAAGGGTGCGCGCTTCACCGACTGGGCGCGCCGGCCGCTGAGCACCAACCAGCTAGACTATGCAATCGGCGACGTGACGCACCTCGCCACGCTGTTCCCCAAGATGCTCGACAAGCTGCGCCGTACGGGGCGCGGCGTGTGGCTCGACGAGGAGATGGCGCGTGCCGGCGACCCCGCAACCTATGCTCAGGCGCCCGGCGATGCGTGGCAGCGGCTGCGCCTTCCGAACCGCAAGCCCGAGGTGCTGGGCCGCCTGAAGGCGCTGGCGGCGTGGCGCGAGCACGAGGCGCGCGGCAAGGACGTGCCGCGCGGCCGCATCGTCAAGGACGAGACCTTGGGCGACCTCGCGGGCTCGCCGCCGCGCAGCCAGGCCGACCTGGGCAAGGTGCGCGGCCTCAGTGCCGCCTGGGCGAGCAACGACATCGGGCGGCGCCTGATGGCGGCGCTGGAGAATGCCCAGCCGCTGCCCGTCGACGAGATGCCGGCGCGCGAGGCGGCGCGTCCCGGCCTGACCAACGAGGGTGCGCTGATCGCCGACCTGCTCAAGCTGCTGCTCAAGGTCCGCGCCAAGGAATCGAACGTCGCCCCCAAGCTGATCGCGCGCGGCGAGGAGTTGGAGGCGATCGCCGGCGGCGTGCGCGACGGCCTCGCGGTGCTGTCGGGCTGGCGCCTCGACGTGTTCGGCAAGGACGCGCTGGCGCTGGTCGAGGGCAGATTGGGGTTCGCGGTCAAGGACGGCCGCATGGTGATGAGCGCGCTCTAGCCCACCCGGAAAGCCGGCTCTGCCCCCATCGCGCCCGCCAGCGCCTTCAGCCGCCGCGCGACCGCCTCGCCGTAGAGCGGCGCATGGTCTGGGCTGAGCGACAGGACGAGGGTACCGTTTTCGCGGGTCAGGCGGCTGGCGGTCAGGGGCGCCGCGGTGCCGCCCGTCAGGCGCTGGCCGAGCCGCAGCGCGAGGCCCCACGCCCGCGCGCGCACCAGTGCAGCCGGTTCGGCGAGGCGCGGCAGGATCAGCGCCTGGGGCGCCGCGAAATCGCCGCCGAAGCACGCGTACAGCGCCGCCGCCAGCATCGCCCGCTCGCGCGCGTCGATCCCGACCCAGTTGCCGTGGAGCGCGAAATCGAAGCCACGTTCGGCGCGAAAATCGGGGTGGGCGCGCCATGCGACGTCGCTGAGCAGGCACGTCGCGAACCGGATGCGCGCGTCGCCGGGCGGCTCGCCGGCACCGCGGAACAGCCCGTCCATCCACTGGAACAACAGGTCGCCGTGTTCGGGGAAGCGCCCCTGACGCTCGCCCTCGGCCCGGCACGCGGCGAGCAGCGGGTCCTCGCGCTGCTGCTCGGGCGACAGCTGCGCGAACAACAGCCCCTCGCGCAGGCCATAGGCGCTGGCGACGATGCAGCTGCTGCCCAGCCGCTTGACCGTCGCGCTGAGCAGCATCGCCGCCCCCGGCAGCGACGGCGCGCGCGTGCCCGAGATCGCGGGCACCGATTTCAGCGACTTCGGCGACCGCTGCGCCAATGTCCGGACAAGCCGCGCGGGCGAGCCGACGTCCATCGCGTACTGGTGCACGACCGGCAGCGGCCAGCCGGTCAGATGTATGTGCAGCTGCGCCAGTGCGCGCCACGACCCGCCGACGGTGTAGAACGGCAGGCCCTTGCCCTTCGCCGCCCAGTCGACCTTGTCGAGCGACTTGCGGATGAAATCGCCCAGCGCGCGCGGGTTGCGCTTGCGGACCGCGTCGAGGCGCAGCGCGCCGATCGGCAGCGAGATGCGCTCGTGCGCCTCGCCGCCCTGCACCCGGATCAGCTCGAGGCTGCCGCCGCCGAGATCGCCGACGACGCCGTTCGCCTCCGGGATGCCGGCGATGACGCCGAGTGCGGCGCCGCGCGCCTCCGCCTCGCCACTGATCGTCTCGATGCTCAGGCCGCAGACCTGGCGGACGCGCTCGATGAAGGCCTGTGCATTCGCGGCCTCGCGCACCGCGGCGGTGGCGACGATGCGCAGCGATTCGACCCCCATGTCGTGCGCCAGCAGCGCGAAGCGCGCGAGAGCGGCGACCGACACGTCCATCGATGCGTCGCTGAGCCGGCCGTTGGCCGCCAGCCCGCGACCCAGCCCCGCCATGACCTTTTCGTTGAAGATCGTCGGCGGGGTGCGCGACAGGCCCTGATACACCACCAGGCGCACCGAGTTCGAGCCGATGTCGATGATGCCCGTCAGCCCGGTGCGGCTGGGCGCAAGGTCGACCAGGCTGGGCTGCACGGGAAAATCACTGATCGGCACGCGGACTCCCGTTGGCAAGCGGCGCGACCCTAGCGTGGCGCGGCGGCGGCGCAAGCAAGTGCATTACCGATTTGTCATGTCGCGGCCAGCGGCAGGTAAGCGGCGGCGGCGCAAACAGCATCTGCCGGGTTCGACCGGTGCTGACATGAGGATCACGAGATGCCGATTCGCAATGCCCTCGCCGCGCTGCTGATGATCACCGCCACCGGCGCGATGGCGACCGCCGCCACTGCATCGACGCCGTCGACGCACAGCAAGGCGGCGAAGCCGACCAAGGCCGAGAAGAAGGCCGCGAAGGAGGCCGCCAAGGCGAAGTAGGCCGCGCGTTCAGCCCCTGCCCGCCGGCGTCGCACCCGCGCCGGCGGGCCCCCTCGCCACGGCCTCCGCACCGCGCTAAGCCGGGCAGCGGAGATTGCAGTGTCCAGGATCCTGGTCGTCGAAGACGACGCCGCAACAGCGACTTACATCGTGCGCGGCCTGCGCGAGGCGGGCTTTGCCGTTGATGCGTCCGACGACGGGCGCGACGCCCTGTTCCGCGCCACCGAGTCCGACTACGACGCGATCGTGCTCGACCGCATGCTGCCCGGCCTCGACGGCATGGCGGTGCTCGCCGCGCTTCGCGCCGCGGGCCGGTCGACGCCGGTCATCATCCTGTCCGCCCTCTCGAGCCTCGACGCACGCGTCGCGGGCCTGCGCGCTGGATCGGACGACTATCTCGCCAAGCCCTTCGCCTTTACCGAGCTGCTGGCGCGGCTGGAGGCGCTGCTGCGGCGGCGCGGGCGCGACGAGGCGGTCGTGACACGGCTCGACTGCGGCGACCTCGTCATGGACCTGCTCAGCCACCGCGTGACGCGCGCCGGGCGGCGCATCGAGCTGCAGCCGCGCGAATACCGCCTGCTCGAATATCTGCTGCGCCACGCCGGCGAGGTGCTGACCCGTACCATGCTGCTGGAGGGCGTCTGGGACTATCACTTCGATCCCGGCACCAACGTCATCGACGTCCATATCAGCCGGCTGCGGCGCAAGATCGACGACGGCTTCGCGACGCCGCTGCTGCACACCGTGCGCGGTGCCGGGTACCGGCTGGGCAGCGCGTGACGCCGAGGCGGCGCGGATCGATCAGCGCGCGCTTCGCGGCGCTCGCGGTCGTCGTGCTGATCGTCACCAGCGCCGCGCTGCTCGCCTTCGTCGCGCGCGTGTCCGACGCGGTCGCGAGTGCCGACTTGGCGGCGCTGATCGACCAGCACGCCGATGATATCGCCGCGGTGTTCGAGCGCGACGGCGCGGGCGGTGCGGCGGCGATGCTCGGCAGCACAGCGCGGCCGGGCGAGATCACCCTGCTGACCGACCCTGCGGGGGCGCGCCTGGCCGGAAACCTGTCGCGCTGGCCCGCCGGATTGCCGGTGCCCGCGACGCGCAGCAACATCGAGCTGACGGTGCGCGGCGAGGCGGCGCGCTACAGCATCGTCGCGCGCCGCCTGCCCGGCGGCTGGCGGCTGTTGGTCGGCGAGAGCCGTGCCCCGCTCGCGTCACTGCGCGCGGCGCTGCGCGATGCACTGCTCGGCGCTATGGTGCTGGCGGTGGCGCTCGCGCTTGCGGGCGCGTGGATGCTGACCCGCTTCGTCGGCAGCCGCGTGCGCGACATCGCCGACGCGGCGTCGCGCTTCGATGGCGGGGATCTCGGGCGGCGCGTGCCGCTGTCGGGCGACGGCGATGCATTCGACGCGCTCGCGGTGTCGTTGAACGCCATGCTGGCGCGCATCGAGACTTTGGTCGCCGAGCTGCGCATCGTCACCGACACGCTGGCGCACGACCTGCGCTCGCCGCTGACCCGGCTGCGCGCGCGCATCGACCGGGCGGCGACCCACCCCGACCCCGAGCTGCTCGACGGCATCGCCGCCGAGGCATCGCTGCTGCTTCGCATGCTCGACACCGCGCTCGAGATCAGCCGCGCCGAGGCGGGCATCGGCGTCGAACGCTTCGCCGCGCTCGACCTCGCCGCGTTCGTCGAGGAGCTGGGCGACATGTACCGGCCGATCGCCGAGGACGCCGGCATGTTTCTGACCGTCGACGCCGCGCCGGCGACGGCACGCGCGCACCGCGAACTGCTGGGCCAGGCGCTCGCCAACCTGATCGACAATGCGCTGCGCCACGGCGCGGGGGCAATCGCGCTGGGGGTGCGCAGCGGCGAGGGGCGGGTCGTGCTGAGCGTCGCCGACCGCGGGCCGGGCATTGCGGCGGAGGACCGGGCGCGCGCCGTCGAACGCTTCGCCCGCCTCGACCGGGCACGGGGAACGCCGGGGGCGGGATTGGGGCTAAGCCTCGCCGCGGCGGTCGCGCGGCTGCATGGCGGCACGCTGGCGCTGGGCGACAATGCGCCGGGGCTGGTGGTGACGCTCGACCTGCCGGGCTAGACGACGCGGTCGACCACCAGCTCGATGAGCAGTGGCTCATCGCCTGCAAGGCCGGCGGTAAACGCATCGCGCAGGGCGTCGAGGGTCTCGACGCGGACGGCGCGCACCCCGTGACCCTCGCTCAGCTTGATGAAGTCGAGCGCCGGATCGTCGATGTCCATCGCGACGAAATTGCCCGTTTCGGCGCTATGCCCCTGAATCGCGCGCGTGCGCTGCTTGAGGATGCGGTAGCCGCGGTTGTTGAAGATCACCGCGACGACGGGGAGCCGGTAGCGCGCCAGCGTCCACAGCGCGGCGAGCGAATACATCGCGCTGCCATCCCCGCTGAGCACCACGACGGGGCGCCCCGGACAGCCGAGCGCGATGCCCGCAGCCTGCGGCAGCGCCACGCCGATGCCGCCGCCGCGCATGCCGAACCAGCTGTCGGGGCGTGTCGCGGGAACGAGTTGGCGGACGGTGTTCATGCCCGACGACAGGAGTTCCTCGACGACGATCGCATCGTCGGGGATCAGCCCGCCCAGCAGGTGCAGCGCGGCGAGCGGGCTGACGGGCATCGCGCCGTACTCGGCCTCGGCGCGGGCGACGAGCGCCGCCTGTTTCGCGGCGATGCCCGCCTCGACCGCGGCGCGGCGCTCGGCGGCGGGGGCCATGCGCGCCAGTATCGCGGCGGTGAGCAGCGGCAACGTCGCCTTCGTGCAGCCGAGGAGTGCGGCGGCCGCAGGATGGTTCTTCCCGATCTCCCACGGGTCGTCGTCGAGGTGGACGAGCGGCGTGCCGGGCGCCAGCGCCTCGACCCCCGACGCCTGGCTCTGCGTCAGCAGGTCGGCACCGATCGAGACCAGCAGGTCGTGCCGCTCCATCACCGCGCGCAGCGCCGGCGCCATGCGGGACACGCTGCCCGCATAAAGCGAGTGGCTGCTCGGGAAGGCGGCGGTGTTCGCCATCCCCTCGAGATACACCGGCGCGCCGATCGCCTCCGCCAGCGCCGCCAGCTCGGCATGCGCGTCCGACTTCGCAACCGCGTCGCCAACGAAGATCACGGGGGTCGCGCTTCCAACCATCAGGTCGGCGGCAGCCTCGATGGCTGCCGCGTCGGCGACCGTCGGCGGCACGCGGGTCGAGGCCATCAGGTCGAGCTCGGCCTCGTCGGTCAGCACGTCGCCGGGGATCGACAGGAACACCGGCCCCTTCGGCGCGGTCAGCGCGACCTTGGCGGCGCGGCGCACGGCGCGCGGCAGGTCGGCGAGCCGCCCGACTTCGTGGCTCCACTTGACCAATGGCCGCGCCATCGTCGCGAGGTCGTCCCACAGCAGCGGCTCGGTCAGCGCGAACCCCGTGTCCTGCTGCCCCGCCGTGACAAGGATCGGCGCACCCGCCTTCTTGGCGTTGTACAGCATGCCCATGGCGTTCCCGAGGCCGGGCGCGGCGTGCAGGTTCGCGACCGCCAGCCGCCCCGTCGCCTGCGCGTACCCGTCCGCCATGCCGAGGACGACGACCTCGTTGAGGCCGAGGATGTAGCGGATGCCCGTCTCGACGACGAAAGCGTCCATCAGCGGCAGTTCGGTGGTGCCGGGGTTGCCGAAGACGAACTCGACGCCCTCGCTGCGCAACAGGTCGAGGAAAATATGCTTGCCCGCGGTCATCGCGTCGGCTTAGCCGCTGACGCGCGCCGAAGTCGAGCCGCGACGGGAACCTGACATGACCGAAATCGCCCGCATCATGCGCCTCGCACCCGTCATCCCGGTGCTGATCGTCGACGATCCCTCGCATGCGCGGCCGCTCGCCGAGGCGCTGGTCGCGGGCGGGCTGACGGTGCTCGAGGTGACGCTGCGCACCCCCTGCGCGCTCGAGGTCATCGCCGAGATGGCGAAGGTGCCCGGTGCGGTGGTCGGCGCAGGCACTGTGCTCAACTTTGCGCACCTCAAGGCGGCGCGCGATGCGGGGGCGCAGTTCATCGTCGCGCCGGGCCTGACCGAATCGCTGGGCCGCGCGGCGATCGACGACGGCGTCCCCTTCCTGCCCGGGATCGCAAATGCCGGCGACATCATGCGCGGGCTCGATCTCGGCCTGCGCCAGTTCAAGTTCTTCCCCGCCACCGCGAGCGGCGGCCTGCCCGTTCTGTCGGCCTTCGCGGCGGTGTTCGGCGACGTCGAATTCTGCCCGACAGGGGGCATTTCGGAGGCGACCGCGCCCGAGTGGCTGGCGAAACCTTTCGTAACCTGCGTCGGCGGGTCGTGGCTCGCGGGCCGCGGCGACACCGATTTCGCCGCCGTCCAGGCGCGCGCCACCGCCGCTGCGCGCCTCGCATGACCGCCACCCGCATCGCCATTGTCGGTGTCGGCAAGATCGCACGCGACCAGCACATCCCCGCGATCGAGGCGTCGCCCGACTTGACCCTGACCGCGACCGCGAGCCGCAACGGCCAAGTCGACGGCATCCCCGCCTACCCCGACATCGACGCGATGCTCGCCGCCGAGCCCGACCTGCAGGCGATCTCGCTGTGCCAGCCGCCGTCGGCGCGCCATGCCGCGGCACGCTCGGCAATCGCGGCCGGCAAGCATGTCTTCCTCGAAAAGCCCCCCGGCGCGACGCTGAGCGACGTCGAGGACCTGTGCGCCGCTGCTGACGCCGCCGGGGTGGTGCTGTTCGCCAGCTGGCACTCGCGCTGGGCGGCAGCGGTCGAGCCGGCGCGCGACTGGCTCGCAAGCCGCACGATCCGCAGCGTCGAGATCGCGTGGAAGGAGGATGTCCGCAAATGGCATCCGGGGCAGGACTGGATCTGGCAGCCCGGCGGCTTCGGCGTGTTCGATCCCGGCATCAACGCGCTGTCGATCCTGACGCGCATCCTGTCGGGCCCGGTGCGGCTCGAGGCGGCGACGATGGAGGTGCCGGCCAACCGCGCTTCCCCGATCGCCGCCGAGCTGACGATGCGCAGCGCTGGCGGCGCGCCGATCCACGCGGTGTTCGACTGGCGCCAGACGGGCCCGCAAAGTTGGGACATCAGCGTCGAGACCGACGGCGGCACGCTGGTGCTGGCGGACGGCGGCAACCGGCTGACCATCGACGGCGCTCCGCACGACGTGCCCGCCGACCGCGAGTATCCCGCACTCTACGACCGCTTCGCGAAGCTGATCGCCGAAGGGCGCAGCGACGTCGACCTCGCGCCGCTGACCCTCGTCGCCGACGCCTTCATGGTCGGCGCGCGGGTGACGACGGACGCTTTCGAGGACTGATCCCCTAGTGGTTGTCCCGCGGCATGCCCCGCGTCTGGGCGATGCGCTGGTATGCCTCCGCGCCTTCCAGGATCGCCCCGTCGCCGAGCTGCCCGACGACCTGACGCTGGATCTGCTGCCACGGGGTCTGTGACGCGGGGTAGCGATAGCCGCCCGCATCCGCCAGTTCCTGCCGCCGCGCCGCGAGCTCCGCATCGTCGATCAGGACATCGGCGGTGCCCTTGTACAGGTCGATGCGCACGCGGTCCCCGGTGCGGAGCAGCGCCAGCCCGCCGTTCGCGGCCGCCTCGGGGGAGGCGTTGAGGATCGATGGGCTGCCGCTCGTCCCCGACTGGCGGCCGTCGCCGATGCACGGCAGCGCGTGGACGCCGTCCATGATCAGGTGCGCGGGCGGGCGCATGTTGACCACCTCGGCGGCACCCGGATAACCGATCGGCCCGGCGCCGCGCATCACCAGCAGCGTCTCGGTCGTGATCCCCGTCGCGGGGTCGTCGATGCGCGCGTGATAGTCCTCCGGCCCGTCGAACACGACGACCGGCCCTTCGAACGCGTCGGGGTCGTCGGGGTTCGACAGATAGCGGTCGCGAAACTCGGCCTCGATCACGCTGGTCTTCATGATCGCGCTGTCGAACAAATTGCCGCGCAGCACGACGAAGCCCGCCGACGCCTTGAGCGGCCGCTCGAACGGGCGGATGACCTTTTCGTCCTCGATTCTGGCGTCACGGCAGTTTTCGCCGATCGTGCGGCCGTTGGCGGTCATCGCGCCTTCGGCGATCAGCCCCTGTCCAATCAGCTGGCCGACCACGGCGGGCACACCACCGGCATGGTAGAAATCCTCCCCCAGATACTCACCCGCGGGCTGCAGGTTGACGATCAGCGGGATGTCGAGGCCGTGCGACTGCCACGTCTGCAGCGGCAGGTCGACGCCGACGTGGCGCGCGATCGCGGTCAGATGGATCGGCGCGTTGGTCGACCCGCCGATCGCGGAATTCACGCGGATCGCGTTGAGGAACGCGTCGTGGGTCAGGATGTCGGAAGGCTTCAGGTCCTCGGCGACCATCTCGACGATGCGCTTGCCGGTGCGCCATGCGACCTCCTGCCGGTCGCGGTAGGGCGCGGGGATCGCCGCCGAGCCGGGCAGCGACATACCGAGCGCCTCGGTCAGGCTGTTCATCGTCGTCGCGGTGCCCATCGTGTTGCAATAGCCCGTCGACGGCGCCGACGAGGCGACGAGGCGGATGAACTCCTTGTCGTCGATCTCGCCCGCCGCGAGCAGCTGGCGCGCCTTCCAGACGATGGTGCCTGATCCGGTGCGCTCGCCCTTGTGCCAACCGTTGAGCATCGGCCCGACCGACAGTGCGATCGCCGGCAGGTTGACCGTCGCTGCGGCCATCAGGCAGGCGGGGGTCGTCTTGTCGCAACCGATGGTCAGCACGACGCCGTCGAGCGGATAGCCGTACAGCGTCTCGACGAGCCCCAGATAGGCGAGATTACGGTCGAGCCCTGCGGTCGGGCGCTTGCCGGTCTCCTGGATCGGGTGGACGGGAAATTCGATCGGGATGCCGCCGGCGTCGCGGATGCCCTCGCGGACGCGCTCGGCGAGGACCAGATGGTGGCGATTGCAGGGCGACAGGTCGGAACCCGTCTGCGCGATGCCGATGATCGGCCGCCCCGACTGCATCTCCTCCTGGCTCAGCCCGAAGTTGAGGTAGCGCTCGAGGTAGAGCGCGGTCATGTCGATATTGTCGGGATTGTCGAACCACGCGCGGCTGCGCAGCTTGGGCGTCGTGGTCTCGGACATTGGAAAGCGCTCCGCTCGAATCGTCGAGGCTAGTTAGGCCTCGGGCCGCCCGATCACAATAAGTCAGACAACATAGCGGGCGAGTGCGGCGCTGGCGCCCTGCCCGGCCAGCAGTGCCAGATGGTCGCCGAGCAGCGACTTAAGCTCGTCGTCGTGCGCGAAGGCGGACGGAAAGATCGCTGTGATCGCGGTCATCGCCTCGACCATGTCGCACGGGTCATCGCGGACGGCGGCAGCTGTGAGCGCGGCCAGCGGATCGTCGACCTTGTAGCTGCTGCCGTCATCAGTGCGCCCACCCTGCCAGCGCATCCACGCCGCGACCGCGAGCGCCAGCGCGTCGACGGGCAGTCCCTGCGCCCGTCGCTCGACGATCGGCGCGAGCAGGCGCTGCGGCAGCTTCTGCGACCCGTCCATCGCGATCTGGCGCGTCCGATGCTCGAGCGCAGGGTTGGCGAAGCGCGCCATCAGCGCGGCGCGATACGCGGCGAGGTTGAGCCCCGGCGGCGGATCGAGGGTCGCTGCGGCTTCGTCCCATAGTGCCTCGACGAAGCCCTGCCCGCCCGGCGCACCGACGACCTGATTGACGAAATCGAGGCCCTGCAGCCCGCCCAGATAGGCAATGCCCGAATGCGCGCCGTTGAGCAGGCGCAGCTTTGCCGCCTCCCAAGCCGCGACGTCTGCGGTCAGCTGGACGCCGAGCGCCTCGAGATCGGGGCGCGCGCCGGCGAAGCGGTCCTCGATCACCCATTGCGTAAAGGGCTCGGTCTTGACCATCGCGCGGTCCTCGAAGCCGCGGCCTGCGAGTGCCGAAATGTCTTCGGGCGTCGTCGCGGGCACGATACGGTCGACCATCGTCGAAGGGAAGGCGCCGTCGCGCGCGATCCAGTCGGCGAGGTCCGGATCGTGCGCGCGCGCCATCGCCAGCACCGCGCCGCGCAGCAGTCCGCCGTTGCCCGGCAGGTTGTCGCAGGAGATCACGGTGAACGGCGGCAGCCCTGCGCGGCGGCGCGCGGCCAGCCCCGCGACGATGAACCCCGGCGCGGTGCGCGGTGTGTCGAGCGACGCGAGGTCGTGCGCGACGTCCGGATCGTCGGTCAGCAGCGCACTGCTGGCACGGTCGATCGGATAGCCCTTCTCGGTGACCGTCAGCGTGACGATGTGCGTGTCAGGCGACGCCAGAGCCGCGATCACCGCCGCCGGGTTCTCGGGCGCAACAAGCACGTTCAGCACCGCGCCGATCACCCGCGTCGTCTCGCCCGCCCCATCGCGCACGACGAGCGTGTACAGCCCGTCCTGCGGCTCCAGCTGGTCACGGACGCCGGCCGAGCGCAGCGACACACCGGTGATGCCCCAGCGCAGGTCGCCGGCGCGCAGCGCATCGTCGAACACCACCGCCTGATGTGCGCGGTGGAAAGCGCCGATGCCGAGGTGCACGACGCCACGCCGCACCGCGCTGCGGTCGTAGGGCGGGCGCATCGCGTCGGCGATGGTCGCAGCTGACAGTCTCACGACCCGCCATGCTCCTGCGCGAACGCCGCCGCCGCGCCGAACAGGCCGGGCTGCGGGTGGGTCAGCAGCTTGACCGGGATCGCCGCCATCATCCCCTCAAACCGCCCCTTGGCGACGAAGCGCTGGCGAAACCCCGACTTCGGCAGGTGCGCCGCCAGCCGCAGCCCGAGGCCGCCGGCGATGACCAGCCCGTTGGCACCCTGCGTCAGCGCGATGTCGCCCGCCACCGACCCGAGGCTGAGGCAGAAGCGGTCGAGCGCCGCGGCCGCGAGACTGTCTTCACCCGCCAGCGCCGCCGCCCACAACGCCTTGTCGTCGGCGGGCGCGGTCGTCCGCCCCTCGAGCGCGGCGAGCGCGTCGTGAATATCGACGAGGCCCGGCCCCGCGACGATGCGCTCGACCGACACCCGGCGAAAGCGCTTGCGAAGGCGCTGCAGGATCGCATCCTCGATGCCGTCGAGCGGTGCGAAGTCGATGTGCCCGCCCTCGGTCGGCAGAACCTGATAGGGGCCGGTACCGCGCACGAGTTGCGCGACGCCGAGCCCGGTGCCGGGTCCGACGATGCTCGTCACGCCGGTCGCCGGCAGCGGCACGTCGGGACCGCACAGATGCGTCAGCGCGTCCGCCCCGACATGCGCGACGGCGTGGCCGACAGCGGTGAAATCGTTGCACAGGATGAAGCGGTCGACTCCGAGCTTCTCGCCGATCAGCGCCGGGCGGATGATCCACGGGTTGTTGGTCAGCTTGAGCACCTCGCCCTGCACCGGGCACGCCACGGCAATGGCGGCAGCGCGGGGCAGTGGATGACCGACGGCGTCGGCGAAGGCTTCCCAGGCGGTCTGCAGGCTGGCGTGCTCGACCGCCTTCATGACGACCGGCGGGGCCATGTCGACGACGCGCCCGCCGTCGATCTCGGCCAGCGCGAACCGCGCGTGCGTGCCGCCGATGTCGGCCGCGACGATCTGCATCATGATCTCCCGCTAGGGGCAACACGGCGGGAAGGGAATGGTGGACGCGGCAAGGATTGAACTTGCGACCCCTGCGATGTCAACACAGTGCTCTACCACTGAGCTACGCGTCCACTGTGGCGGGCTTTAAGACAGTTTCGCCGCACGACGCAACCCTCTTCGCGGCTGGCGGTTGCGGATTGCGCTGCTTAAAGTGCGCCTGTGCCCGATCCTGTCATCCCTGCCCCCGGCCATGTCTTCACCGGCGACCGGCACGGCGCGCTGCCGCTGGTCATCGCGTCGCCGCATTCGGGGCGCGATTATCCGCCCGAATTCCTTGCACGCACCCGGCTGACATTGGCGCAACTGCGGCGGGCCGAGGACCCCTATGTCGACACCTTGCTCGACGGTGCCGCAGCGCTGGGGGTACCGCGGCTCAGCGCGCGCTTCGGACGCAGCTGGCTCGACCTCAACCGCGCGCCCGACGAGCTCGACCCGGCGATGTACGTCGAGCCGCTCGACGCTCATGCCGACCAGGCGAGCGACCGCGTCGTCGCGGGGCTGGGGGTCGTGCCGCGGATCGCCGCGCAGGGCCTCGACATCTATCCCACGCGTCTGCGGGTCGACGATGCGCGTGCCCGCATCGCGTCGGTACACGCGCCGTGGCACGCGACGCTCGAGCGACTGACGATGGCCGCCCGCGACGTCCACGGTTACGCCATCCTGCTCGACTGCCACTCGATGCCGACCCCGCCGCCGGTCGCGGGCGGTGCGCCGCAGATCGTCATCGGCGACCTGCACGGGCGCAGCGCGGCGTCGGCGCTGGTCGCGCTGATCGAGGCGCATTTCCTGGGCTGCGGCCTGCGCGTCGCGCGTAACGTGCCTTATGCCGGCGGCTACACCACCGCGCACCACGGGCGGCCCGAGCACGGCATCCACGCGGTGCAGATCGAGATCGACCGCGCTCTGTACATGGATCCGCAGCGCCTGACGCGGCACATGGGCTTTGCAGCGGTTGCCGGGCACCTGCAGGGCCTCGTGGCGCACCTGCTCGCCGCCGCGCCGTCGCTTGGGCTCGGCCCACGCTTCGCCGAGGCCGCGGAGTAGAAAAAAGCCGCCCCGCGCGATGCGCGGAGCGGCCAAGGTTCAGGGAAGACACCGGGCGAAAGGGGGGGAACGCCCGGCTGAGACGGAGATGGGTAGGCGGATGCTGCGCTGCAACCCGGGGTTCTGAAAAATTGTGCGAATACGCGCCGCCGTTGGTCAGCGGGCGCGCTTCGCCACGACGCGCACCGTGACGGGCACCGCGAACGCCACATACTCAGCGGTCGCATCGCTCTCCAGGCCGATCTTCCAGGCACGCCGGTCGACGGTCAGCTGGCCGGTCACGGTCGCGGTGTCGCCGCTCTGTGCCAGCGTGAAGGGCAGTGTCACCGGCACCGCCTGTCCGCGGATCGTCAGCGCGCCGCTCGCGACGTAGCGGCCTGGCCCGGCGGCCACGACCTTGGTGGCGACGAAGCGCGCATTGCGCCCCGCCTTGACCGCGAACCAGTCGTCGCCGGGCAGCGAGCCGTCGACGGTCTTGTCGCCGGTCGTCGCGCTGGCGAGGTCGATGGTCACCGCGATCTTCGCCTTGGCAGGTGCTGCGGGATCGAAATCAATTGCCGCGGTCCAGCTGCGGAAAGTTCCCACAACGGGCTTTCCCAGCCAGGTCGCGGTGAAGCCGACACGGCTCTGCGCCGGCGCGACGGTCCACGGCACTGCCGCCGCCGGCACGGGGCCGAGCAGCAGGAGGGCTGCGAGTGCAGCCCTCATCGCCGGCCTTTCATCGACATGCGCGCGAAGATATCGTCGCGGTCGAAATACTGGTGCTTCAGCGCGGCGGCGACATGCAGGACGATCATCGCGACCGCGACCCACCCCAGGATGCCGTGGAAGTCGTGGTAGTTCCAGCCCGTCGGCGCGGGCAGCGGCGGCACCTCGAACAGGCCGTACCACAGCATCGGGAACTTGATCTTGGCGGTCGACGTCATCGCCCAGCCGCTGAGCGGCAGTGCGATCATCAGGACGTAGAAGCCCCAATGCGAAAGCTTCGCCAGCACGCGCTCGGCGGGAGTCATGTGATCGGGCAACGGCGGCGCCGGGTTCATCAGCCGCCACGCCAGCCGCAGCACCGCGAGCACCAGGATGGTGATGCCCGTCGACTTGTGCAGCTGCACCAGCGTGAAGAACAGCGACTTGTCGGCGTCCTCGATGATGTCGAACAACAGGCCGCCCGCGAGGTTGCCGATCAGCAGCACCGCAATCACCCAGTGGAAGGCGATCGCGACGCTCGAATAGCGGCTTCGCCCGGCGTGGATCGCCACGCTCAACCGGCCTTGTTGTATTCGGCCTCGATCTGCAATTCGACCTCGTCGCCGAGGAACTGCGTGCCGAAGGTCATGCCGAAGTCGGTGCGCTTGATCATGCCGCGCGCCGACACGCCGATCTTCTGCGTCTTCATCATCGCGTTCGGCGCCAGGCTGCCGTTCCACGTCGCGTCGAGCGTGACCGGCTTGGTGACGCCGCGCAGCGTCAAGTCGCCGGTGATCTTGCCGGTCTTGGGCCCCGTCGGCGTGATCTTCGTCGAGACGAACTTGATCTGGGGGAACTTGCCGCCGTCGAGGAAGCGCGCGTCGCCGCCGATCACCTTGTCGAAGTCCTCCTTCTCGGGGAACGGGAAGTCGGTGCGCACCGAATTGGCGTCGATCGTGACTTCAAGCTTGGAATTCTCGGGCTTGGCTGCGTCGAGCTGGACGGTCGAGGCGACCTTGGCGAAGCGCGCCGTGTACATCGACAGGCCGAGGTGCTTGACGCGCCACGTCACGCTGGTGTGCGTCAGGTCGACATCGTATTTGCCCGACGGGGCGTCGAGCGGCGCGGCAAGGGCCGGCGCGGCGGTGAGCAAGGCAAGCGAAACGATCAGCGCGCGCATCGACGAAGCTCCTGTAGTGGCGTGGAGCTCAGCCTAGCGCAGCGTCGCGCCCGCCGGAAGCAACTTCATTGTGCCTCCGGCGAAGCGCAGCTTGGTGTCAGGCGGTGGCCTGAGCGCCCGACTGCTTCTCGAACAGCCCGCCGATCTGCGCGAGACCGAACAGGTGCGCGTAGATCAGGCCCATCATGCCGTTCTGGACCATCTTGCGCGCCTGGTCGCCGCGGATGTTCTGCAGCTTCTCCTCGGCGACCATGCGGAAACCGCGGTAGATCGCGGGCTCGGGCATGTTCGGCTGCTGGATCGTCACTTCGCCGTCGATCAGCAGGTCGAGCTTTGCAAGCTCGTCCATAAAGCCGCGGGTGCGCGCAACGGCCTGCTCGAACTGCTCGCAGAACGCCAGGATCGACTTGGTCGACTCGCTCGGCTCGGTGCCGTTGAACAGCTTGTCCTCGGCTTCAGCCGTGACCTGGCCCGAGGTGTCGTCGAAGCACAGCGACAGCTCCTGCGTGTTCTCCTGCAGCTTCGCCAGCATGAACGGGTAGCGGCGCACGAACGCCGGGATATAGGCGCCCGCCTGCCAGGTGCCGTCGGCGTCGACGTAGAGGTTCTGCCCTTCGCTCAGGCCGACCAGCGCCAGCGGCGCAGGGTTGTCGCCCAAGCCGAAGACGATCGGGTAATGGCGCTGCACAATGGCGAACTCGTCGACGGTGACGGGGATGGCGTGCGTCACCTTGGCGAAGGCGAAGCCGTCGCGCTGCTTCAGGCCGTGGTTGGGGTGGAACTGCGAGGACAGCGGGACAAGCGAGCCGTAGAACAGGGGCAGCTGCTGGCCGGCATCTGCGGCGGGTGCGTTGGTAGCCATGAAACTGGATACTTTCGATACGGATGTT
This sequence comes from Glacieibacterium frigidum, assembly GCF_007097155.1. Taxonomy (GTDB): domain Bacteria; phylum Pseudomonadota; class Alphaproteobacteria; order Sphingomonadales; family Sphingomonadaceae; genus Glacieibacterium; species Glacieibacterium frigidum. Next base: position 1,376,965 of record NZ_VJWA01000001.1, on the reverse strand, counting down.
GCGAACCTAGACCCCCCGGGGGTCCGCGAAGCCGTGCGTTTAGGCAAGCCGCGCGGAACTGGCAAGCGGGGTCTAAACCACCTTGCCGGGGTTCATGATGCCGAGCGGGTCAAGCGCCGACTTGACTGCGCGCATCGCCGCAAGCTTCGCCGGATCACCGAGACGCGCCAGATCGGCACGCTTGATGCTGCCGATGCCGTGCTCGGCGGAAATCGAGCCGCCTGCCGCCGTCACGAGGTCGAAGACCAGGCCGGTCACCGCAGCACCGTGTGAGGCGACCCATGCCGCCGCGTCGCTGTCCGCCGGCGGGCGCACGTTGAAATGCAGATTGCCGTCGCCGAGGTGACCGAACGCCAGCACCCGCGCCCAGGCGAAGTCCGCCTCGACCCGCGCCGTCGCAGCCTCGGCGAACCCCGGCAGCGCGGCGACGGCGACCGCGATATCGTGGTGCAGCGACGGCCCGTCGCGCCGCTCGGCCTCGGGCAGTTCCTCGCGGATCCGCCACAGCGCTGCGGCCTGCGCGCTCGACTGGGCGATGACGGCATCCTCGATCTCGCCAGCCGCTGCCGCCTCGCCGAGCGCCGCCTCAAGCACCGCATCGAGCGTCGCCGCGCCCGCCAGTTCGATCAGCACGTGCCAGCGGTGCGGACTCGACAACGGCGCGCGGCGGTCGGCGATATGCTGGACGACGAGATCGACCCCGGCGGCGGGGATCAGCTCGAAGCTCTCGACCTGCCCGCCCGACGCACGGCGCAGGCGTGCCAGCAGTGCGAGGGCAGCGTGCGGCCCCTCGACGCCCGCCCAGGCGACCGCGCGGTGCGGCGGCGCGGGCACGAGGCGAAGAGCGGCGGCGGTGACGATGCCCAGCGTCCCCTCCCCGCCAATCAGCAGCTGCTTGATGTCGTAACCGCTGTTGTCCTTGGCGAGGCCGGTGATCTGGTCGAGGATCGACCCATCGGGCAGCACCGCCTCGATCCCTGCAACAAGCGCCCGCATCGTGCCGTGGCGCAGCACCTGCACCCCGCCGGCGTTGGTCGACACCAGCCCGCCGATCGTCGCGCTGCCCTTGGCGGCGAGCGACAGCGGGAACACGCACCCCTCCGCTAGCGCGGCGTCGTGGACCGTCGAGAGGATCACGCCGGCCTCGGCCGTCAGCGTCAGGCCCGCCGCATCGACCGCGCGGATGCGGTTCAGCCGCGCCAGCGACACCAGTACCGCACCCCCGCCCGCGTCGGGAATGCCGCCGCCGACCAGCCCGGTGTTCCCCCCCTGCGGGACGAGCGCGACGCGATATGCCGCCGCCGCCCGCACGATGGCCGCGACCGCCGCGGTCGTCGCGGGCATCAGCAGAAGTGGCGAATTCCCACGCACCTTGCCGCGCCAGTCGACGAGGTGCGGCGCGAGCGTCGCGGGATCGTCCGACCAGTTGCCCGCTGCCGCCTTCAGGGCGTCGAGCGCGGCGTCGGAAGGGATCGGCAGCATCCCCGGGACTTAGCGCGAGTGTGTCTTTCGGGCCAGTGTCGCGGCACTGATGCAAGGCGCATGCGAAAATTCATTTGGCGTTCAAGCCGCGCTGGCCAACGACGCCGGTTCGATGCGTATCCCCGATCTTTATGAATCTGCCGCCTGCGCCCTGGCCATGGCGCTGCTGACGCTGCCGGCACCTGCCGCGGCGGGCCTCTGGCCGTTCGGCAAGAAGAAGGTCGAGCGCATCAAGGTGGTGCCGCCCGCCGCACAGCCCGCGGCACCGGCGGAACAGCCGGTACGTCCGGCACCGCCCGCATCGGGGCGCGCGGCCTGCGTCGACGTCCGCCGCGTCGCCGCCGCGCAAGTGTTCGGTGATGCCTCGGTCGAACTGACGCTGCAGGGCGGCAAGCGCTGGCGCATGTACTTCGCCCAGGCCTGCCCGGCGCTGAGCTTCTACGACGGCTTCTACTACCGCCGCGCCGAGCAGGGGCGGTTGTGCGCCGGACGCGACGCGATCATCGCGCGGTCCGGAGGCGAGTGTGCGATCGCCAGCATCGTGCCGATCAAGGCGCTGAAGCGCCCGCGCCGCCAACGCTGAAATTGTTGCAGATCGGCCACGCTTGCGGCCGCACTTGGCCTGCAGCGTCCAAAGCGCCGCCTGCGCTGGACAAGCGCCGTCAAAGCCTGTTGTATCGGGTCCGAAGCCGCCGGTAGGTCCCGTGCGGTGTCGACGACTGCATGGGCAACATGTGCGGCGTCGCGGGCAAACAGGGGAGGATCGCCGCATGCGGCCTATCAATAATTTCACGCGCGCCATGCTCGTCTCGGGCGTTTCCGCGGCTGCGCTGCTCTCGATGCCCGCGGCCGCTCAGGCGCCGGCGGCACCGCCCGCCCCTGCCCCAGCTGCGGCCGCCCTCGACGAGTCGAGCGGCATCGACGACATCATCGTCACCGCCCAGCGCGTCGGCCAGAGCCTGCAGGACGTGCCGATCGCCGTCAGCGCCTTCACCGCCGAGGCGCTGGAGAAGCAACAGATCGACAACCCGTCGGATCTTCAGCTGACGCTGCCCAACGTCACCTTCACCAAGAGCAACTTCACCGGCTCCACCTTCACCATCCGCGGCGTTGGCGACCTGTGCGTCGGCGGCACCTGTGACAGCGCGACCGCGATCCACGCCAACGACCTGCCGCTGTTCGGTACGCGCCTGTTCGAGACCGAGTTCTTCGACATTGAGCGGGTCGAGGTGCTGCGCGGGCCCCAGGGCACGCTGTTCGGCCGCAACGCCACCGCGGGCGTCGTCAACTTCATCACCGCCAAGCCGGTGCTCGGCGAGTTCAAGGCCGGGATCGAAGGCGAGTACGGCAATTACGAATCGTACAAGGCCAAGGGCTTCATCAATATCCCGCTCGGCGAGAACCTGTCGGCGCGCGTCGCGGGCACGTACCTGAAGCGCGACGGCTACACGAAGAACCTGTTCGACAATTCGCGCATCGACGACCGCGACCAGTACGCGATCCGCGGCTCGCTCCGCTGGAAGCCGACCGACGCGACGACCATCGACCTGATGGGCTATTATTTCCGCGAGAGCGACAACCGCCTGCGCATCCAGAAGCAGCTGTGCGACCGCGACCCGACCGGCATCCTGGGCTGCCTGCCCAGCGGCGCCGCCTATGGCACGACCAACAACAACGCGACCTTCGTCGGCACCCTGTCGTCGCGCGAATTCCTGACGACCCAGGGCGGCGCCGCGATCGGCGCGCTCGGCCTCGGCAGCCTGTATGGCCCCGACACCTATCAGGGCAACGTCAACCCGGCCGACCCGCGCGTCGTCAACACCGACTTCACGCCGACCTATTTCACCGACGAAATCCAGGCGCAGGCGCGCATCACGCACGACTTCGGCGGCGTCAGCATCAAGATTTCGGGCCAATATCAGCAGAACCAGCTGCGCTCGTCGCAGGACTACAACCTGTCGGTGACCAACCGCGCCTTGTACGCACAGGGCCTCGGCACGCTCGCCGCCTATGCGGGCGGTGCGGGCGGCGCGGCGCTCGCCAACGTCTTCAGGCCGGTTGCCAGTGCGCTCATCCCGAACGGCCCGACCGGCCAGCTGTGCTCGTCGCTGCCCGAGCCGACCGGCACCGGCGTTTTCGGCGGCAACGGTGTCTGCTCGGCGACCGCGCAGGACTACGACCGGTCGAGCTACAAGAACAAGGCGTATACCGGCGAGGCAGTGCTCTCCAGCCAGTTCGACGGCGCCTTCAACTTCCTGCTCGGCGCGATCTACAACCGGGTCGAGACGACCGACGTCGACTATTATGTCAACGCGTTCGGCATCGACTATATCGCCGGCGTCCTCGGTGCGGCGACGGCGCTGGGCCAGCAGGGGGCGGGCAACACCAGCTTCCCGCCGGTCTATCTCGGCTCGCCGTTCTTCCGTAACAACCAGAAGGACTTCACGCTCAAGTCCTACGGCATCTTCGGCGAGGCCTATTACAACCTGACCGACACGGTGAAGGTGACCGTCGGCGTCCGCTACAACAACGACAAGAAGTTCGTGCGCCAGCGCACCGCGCTCGCCGCCTTCCCGGTGCCGTACAGCGCGACCGACGCCTTCAACTCGCCGTTCGTCGGCAGCTTCGACGCCGATCCGGGCCGCGCCGGCAACCAGCTGTTCCAAGAGCGCGACGCCAACTTCTCTGAGTTCACCGGGCGCGCCGTGGTCGACTGGAAGATCACCGACGACAACCTGCTCTACGCATCCTACTCGCGCGGCTACAAGTCGGGCGGCGTGAACCCGCCGCTGTCGCCAGTGTTCGCGGTGACCGACAGCTTCGACCCCGAGTTCATCGACGCCTTCGAGGTCGGGTCGAAGAACAGCTTCCTCGACGGCACGCTGCGCCTCAACGCAACCGCCTTCTACTACAAGTACAAGGGGCTGCAGCTCAGCCGCATCGTCGCGCGGACGTCGGTCAACGACAACGTCAACGCCAACATCTACGGCCTAGAGATCGACGCGATCGTCGCGCCGATCCGCGCCCTCGTCCTCAACTTCGGCATCAGCTACCTCCACACCAAGGTCGCGCAGGACAAGTTCCTGTCGAACCCGCGCGATCCGTCGGGCGGCCGCAGCGACGCGGTGATCATCAAGGACATCGCCAACGGCTCGAACTGCACCGTCGTGCCGACCACGGCGGGCAATGCGGCGGGTGCCAATGCCTTCGTCGGGTTCGTCAACAATACGATCAACGCCGGTGGTATCCCGGGCCTGATGGCCGGCGCGGGCTTGCGCGCCCCGACCGCCTTCCCGGCGGGCAGCGGCATCAACGGCGCGACGGGCGCATTCAGCGTCTGCGCGGCGCTGACCGGTGTCGCGGCGGCGGCTGGCGCGAACTTCGGCGGCATCCAGGTGCTGAGCGAGGGTCAGACCGTCAACATCAAGGGCAACGAGCTGCCGCAGTCGCCGAACTACAAGGCGTCGGCGGGCATCCAGTACACGGCCGACGTCGGCAGCAACGGCTGGTCGGTCGTGCCGCGCTTCGACATCGTGCTGACCGGCGACAGCTTCGGCAGCGTCTTCAACGGCGACACGCCCGGCCAGACGAAGCTGATCAACCGCATCCCGAGCTACACGATCATGAATGCGCAGATCCAACTCAACGGCCCCGGCGAGCGCTGGTTCGTCCGCGGCTTCGTCCAGAACCTGGGCGACAACGACGCGGTGACCGGCCAGTACGTCACCGACCAGTCGTCGGGCCTGTTCACCAACATCTTCACCCTCGAACCGCGCCGCTACGGCATCGCGGCGGGCGTCAAGTTCTAGCCTTCCCGCTGGTCAGCAGGGGCAAGGGCGGGGAGCAATCCCCGCCCTTTTCTTAGGGCCAACATTGACTTTTCCCTCAAAGCTTGCGCATGCGCGGGCCGGGTGCGCGATACCGCCGCCACTGACCTAGGATTTGCATGAGTTTCGAAGCCCTCGGCCTGTCGGAGGAATTGCTCCGCGCCGTCGCAGACAGCGGATACACGACCCCGTCGCCGATCCAGCAGCAGGCCATTCCGTCGGTCCTGATGGGCCGCGATATCGTCGGTGTCGCACAGACCGGCACCGGCAAGACGGCGTCGTTCGTGCTGCCGATGATCGACATCCTGGCGGGCTCGCGCAGCCGGGCGCGCATGCCGCGCTCGCTGATCCTCGAGCCGACGCGCGAACTGGCGCAGCAGGTCAGCGAGAATTTCGACAAGTATGGCAAGTATCACAAGCTCAGCATGGCGCTGCTGATCGGCGGCGTGTCGATGGGCGACCAGCTCGCGGCGCTGGAAAAGGGCGTCGACGTGCTGATCGCGACGCCGGGCCGCCTGATGGACCTGTTCGGGCGCGGCAAGATCATGTTGAACCAGTGCAGCCTGCTCGTCATCGACGAGGCCGACCGCATGCTCGACATGGGGTTCATCCCCGACATCGAGGAAATCTGCACCAAGCTGCCGACGCCGCGCCAGACCCTGTTGTTCTCGGCCACCATGCCCGCGCCGATCAAGAAGCTCGCCGACCGCTTCATGACCGATCCCAAGACGATCGAGGTCGCGCGGCCAGCCTCCACCAACGCGTCGATCGCGCAGTTCGTCGTCGAGACGACCAGCCGCGGCAAGCGCGAGGCGCTGCGCAAGCTGCTGCGCGACGACGAGGTCCGCAACGCCATCGTGTTCTGCAACCGCAAGAAGGACGTCCGCGAGCTCGCCGACGTGCTCAAGAAGGCGGGCTTCAGCGCCGGCCAGATCCACGGCGACATGGAACAGGGCGACCGCATCCGCGAGCTCGACCGCTTCAAGTCGGGCGAGATCCTGATCCTCGTCGCCTCCGACGTCGCGGCACGCGGCCTCGACGTTCCGGGCGTCAGCCATGTCGTGAATTACGACGTGCCGCACCATGCCGAGGATTATGTCCACCGCATCGGCCGCACCGGCCGCGCCGGGCGCACGGGCATTGCCTACACGCTGATGACCCCCGACGAGGACGAGAACCTCCGCGAGGTCGAGAAGCTGATCGGCCACAAGGTGCCCCGCCACGGTGCCGTCGCCGCCGCGCCCGAGGAAGTCGCCGAGGTCGCCGAAGTGCTCGCGGTCCCGACCGACGCCGTTGCCGACCCCGAGGCCCTGCAGGAAGAGCGCGCCCCGCGCGCTGATGGCGAAGCGCCGCGAAAGCGCCGCCGTCGCGGCGGCAAGGGTCGCAGCGGTGGCGAGCGTGCCGAGCAGGCTGTCGAGGCGGCCGCTCCGGTCGCCGAGGCCCCTGCCCCGCGCAGCGAGCCGCGCGAGGAGCGCCCCGCCCCGCCCCGCCGTGAGCGCGAGCCCGAGCGTGGCCGCACGTCCGATCGTGGGCGCGAGTCCGATCGTGGCCGTGGCCGTCGCGAAGATGGCGACGATCGTCGCGGCCGCCGCGACGACGGCGACGGACCCAGCTTCGTCGGGTTCGGCGAGGAAGGCATCCCGTCGTTCCTGCTTGCCAAGGCGACCGTCGTCATCTGACGCCTTCCGGTCGCGCGCAAAGCTGCTAGGGTTGACGCAAACGTCAACCTTGGGGGCGACCATGACGACCTACGAGCATATCCTGTTCGACGAGACCGACGGCGTCGCGACGCTGACGATCAACCGCCCCGCGATGCTCAACGCGCTGCACACCGCGCTGATCGCCGAGATGATCCACGCCGTCGACCGGGTTCGCGACGAGGGCAAGTCGCGCTGCCTGCTGCTGACCGGCGCGGGCCGCGGCTTTTCGAGCGGGGCCGACCTGGCGGGCGGAGATACCGCGAGCAGCGCGCTTAGCGGCGGCGCGGTAGACGCGGGCAAAGTACTCGAAACCCATTTCAATCCGCTGCTCGAGCGGCTGTTCGCGCTGCCGGTGCCCTTCGTCACCGCGGTCAACGGGCCCGCGGCGGGCGCCGGCTGCTCGTTCGCGCTGAGCGGCGACATCGTGATCGCGGCGAAGTCGGCGTATTTCCTCCAGGCGTTCGTCAACATCGGCCTCGTCCCCGACGTCGGCTCGACGTGGCTGCTGCCGCGCCTCGCGGGCAAGGCGCGCGCGCAGGCGATGATGATGCTGGGCGAGCGCATTCCCGCCGCGACCGCGCTCGACTGGGGCATGATCTACCAGGTGGTCGACGATGTCGAGCTGATGCCGACCGCGACCGCGATCGCCACCAAGCTCGCGAAGGGCCCGACGCGCGCGCTGTCGCTGATCCGCCACGGTATTCGCGATTCGCTCGACAAGTCGCTGACCGAGGCACTGATGCTCGAACGCCGCAACCAGCGGCTGGCGGGCGGGTCGCCGGACTTCATCGAGGGCGTCAGCGCCTTCCTGCAGAAGCGGCCGGCGGCGTTCAGCGGCAAATGACGACGCGGCGACCGAATTGGGGCGCGGTCGCGCTGTTCTTCGTCGTCGCGTGCCTGTGGTCCTGGGCGGCGGCTCGCTGGGGTGCGCTGCATTTTCCGGTCGGCGACACGACACTGCGTATCGACGATTCGATCCTCGTGGGCTTCGGACCCGCGGCGGGCGCGATGGCGGCGCTGCTGGTGACGCGGCGGCGGCCTGATATCGTGACCTTCCTCGGCCAAAGCCCGCGCACAGCGTTGCTCGCGCTTCTCGCGCCCATCATCCTCGTCGCTGCCTTCGGCCTCGCAAAGCCGCACCTGGGGCCGCATGTCGACGGCTTCACCTTCGCGCTAACCGTGGTGATCTACTGCATCGGGGAGGAGCTCGGCTGGCGCGGCTGGCTGCACGACGAACTCGCGAGCCTGAAGACATGGCAGGTCGCGGTCATCACAGCGCCCTTGTGGTACGCCTGGCACTGGACCTTCCTGGCCGACCTGTACGACAGCCTGCAATTCGCGGCGGGCTTTGCGGCGCTGGTCGCCGTCGCGAGCTTCGGCCTCGCGCAGGCAGTCCGTCGGACACGCTCGGTCGCGGTCGCGGTCGCCTGGCACGCGGCGGCGAAGATGCTGTTCTGGCCCGCGCAGATCGCGCTGATGATCGCGGCGATCGCCTATGCGACCTGGGCGGGCGGGCGGCGGACGCGCTAGGCGCCGCGATCAGTCGTCGGCGACCGCGCGGATCAGGGCAAGCGTGCGGGGGGCCAGCCGCACATCGAAGCGCTTGCCGTCGGCCTTGCGGGCGTCGTCGATCTCCCAATACGGACCGTCATCGTCGAGCTCGACCTCTTCCCAGCTGACATAGCCGAGGCTGGCCATCCTCTTCTTCAGCGCGACCGTCTCGGCGGCGTTGGGGGCACGGTCGTCGGCCAGCGCCGGAGTTGCAACCGCGAGGGTCGTCGCGAGCAGTACGATCTTAAGCATTGGTCTCTCCTTCGCCCGGTCAAACCGGTGCGACGAAAGGTCGTTCCCTCAACCCTGGCGGTAGCGCGCGAGGAACCCCTCCGCGAATGCCTCCAACCGCCCCTCCGCGATCGCCGCCCGCAGGTCGGCCATCAGCTGCTGGTAGAACCAGATATTATGCTCGGTCAGCAGCATGGCGCCGAGCATCTCGCCTGCCTTCGTCAGGTGGTGGAGGTAGGCGCGCGACGGCCCGTTGCACACCGGGCAGGCGCAGCCGGGATCGAGCGGTGCCTTGTCCTCGGCGTGCTTCGCATTGCGCAGGTTCACTGGCCCGTCGCGCGTGAAGGCCTGGCCGTTGCGCCCCGAGCGCGTCGGCAGCACGCAATCGAACATGTCGACGCCGCGCCGGACTGCGCCGACGATGTCGTCGGGCTTGCCGACCCCCATCAGGTAGCGCGGCGCTTCGGCGGGCAGTTGCGCGGTCGCATAGTCGAGGACGCCGAACATCGCCTCCTGCCCCTCCCCTACCGCCAGGCCCCCGATCGCATAGCCGTGGAAGCCGATGCCGGTCAGTGCGGCGGCGCTCTCGGCGCGCAGCCGCTCGTCGAGACCGCCCTGCTGGATGCCGAAGATCGCGCCGGTGTCGCCGAGCGCATCGAACGCAGTGCGCGACCGCGCCGCCCAGCGCATCGATCGCTGCATCGCCGCCTCCACCACCGGGCGCTCGGCGGGCAGCGCGACGAGCTCGTCGAACGCCATGACGATGTCGGAGCCGAGCAGGCGCTGGATCTCGATCGAGCGTTCGGGGGTCACCATGTGCTTAGACCCGTCGAGGTGCGACGCGAACGCCACCCCCTCCTCGCTGCGCTTGGTCAGCGTGCTCAGGCTCATCACCTGATAGCCGCCGCTGTCGGTCAGGATCGGCCCCGACCAGCCCATGAAATCGTGCAGGCCGCCCAGCCGCGCGACGCGCTCGGCCCCGGGGCGCAGCATCAGGTGATAGGTGTTGCCCAAGATGATATCGGCGCCCGCCGCGCGCACCTCGCTGGCGCGCATCGCCTTCACCGTCGCGGCGGTGCCGACGGGCATGAAGGCAGGCGTGCGGATGGTGCCGCGGGCCATCGCGATGGTGCCGGTACGCGCGGCACCATCGCGGGCCTGAATGCTGAACTCGAAGCGTGTGGTCATGCGGCGGCGTGTAGCCGCCGCCCCGGGCTCACGCCAGCGCGGACGCCCCGCGGCGACGGCGCAGCGCCGCACCGACCAGCCCGAAGCCGCCGATCATCAGCGCCCAGCTCGCGGGCTCGGGAACCGTCGCGGCGAGGTTGTCGATCGAGTAGTTGTACTCGGCGCCGAACGGCAGCAGCGAGAAGCCGCCGATGCCATTGGTCGAATCGACGCTGAAGCGGGTGTAGCCGCTCTGCGCGAAGTCGTACGGCGGGCCGGCGACGGGGGTGATGACGACGTTGAGCAGCGAGTTGCCGTCGATGTCGAAGACGTCGAGCGTCTGCTGGTTGTAGCCGAGGATATCGAACGAGAAGTTGCGGATCGTGCGGGCGAAGTCGGCATCGAACAGGATGCGGACCTGGCCGCCGTCGAAGGGGTTGCCGTCGAAAACGGTCAGGCCGGTGACGTTGTTGCCGCGGTCGTTGGGATCGAAGAACACGCGCGTGGCGTTCGAATTTTGCGCGAACCAGCGCGTCTCCCACCCGGCATAGGGCGAACCGAAGTCCTCGGTCAGCACGCCCGCGTGCAGCGGCACGGCTGCGGCAAGGGCGAGGACGGTCAACAGGCTGCGCAGCATCATGGGGCTCCCGGTGGCAATTTCCAGCGCCAGACTAGCCCCGCGAGTTCGACAGTTTCGTTACTTAATCGTGAAGTTTCAGCTTGTTACGCCTGCGTATCGGGCAACAGCAGACATGCGTCGCCATAGCTGTAGAAGCGGTATTCGTGCGCGACGGCGTGCGCGTAGGCGGCACGCATGGTGTCCAGCCCCATCATTGCGCTGACCAGCATGAACAGGGTCGAACGCGGCAGATGAAAGTTGGTCAGCAAACCGTGGACCGCGCGGAAGCGGTAGCCGGGGGTGATGAAGATGCGGGTGTCGCCCGACCAGGCGTCGAGCCCAGCGCTTTCCAGTACGCGCAGGCTTGTCGTGCCGACGGCGATCACCCGGCCGCCGCTCGCGCGGACGGCCTGCAGGCGCGCGGCGGTCGCGGCGTCGAGGCTGCCCCATTCGGCGTGCATCGCATGGTCGTCGGTGTCCTCGGCCTTGACCGGCAGGAAGGTGCCCGCGCCGACGTGGAGGGTTACCGTCTCGCGCGCGATCCCCGCCGCGTCGAGCGCGGCGAGCAGCGCGGGGGTGAAGTGCAGCCCGGCGGTGGGTGCGGCGACTGCCCCGGCTTCCCGCGCGAACATCGTCTGGTAGTCGGCGGCGTCACGGTCGTCGGCGGGGCGCTTCGACGCGATGTAAGGCGGCAGCGGCATCACCCCGGCGGCTGCGAGCGCGATTTCGAACGGCACGCTGGCCGCGAACTCCCACAGGATCGCGCCGTCGTCGGCCTTTTCGAGGACCTTTCCGGACAACCCGTGGCCGAAGTCGACCGTGTCGCCCACCGCCAGCCGCCGCGCGTTGCGGACGAACGCCCACCAGCGCCACACGCCCTCGCGCTTGTGGAGCGTCACGCCGATCCGCGCCTGGCCGCGGGTGCCCGACAGCTGCGCCGGGATGACGCGCGTGTCGTTGAAGACGAGGACATCGCCGCGCCGTAACCGCCCGGGCAGGTCGGCGATGCCGAGGTCGCTCAGCGCGTGCGGCGTGACCTCGAGCAGGCGCGCGCTGTCACGCGGCTCGGCGGGGCGCAGCGCGATGCGGTCGGGGGGCAGTTCGAAATCGAAGTCGGCGACGCGCACTTAGAGCTGCGGCGTCCCCGGCACGACGGGCGCAGGCGCAGGCGCCGCGGGGATCGGCGTGCTCGGTGCCGGCGGGGGCACGTTGTCGCTGCCGATCGAGGCGCGGACGATCTTGGTCGGGTTGGCGGGCGGCTCGCCGCGCTCGATCGCGTCGACGATGTCCATGCCCGCAAACACGCGGCCCCAGACGGTGTAGTTGCGGTCGAGCTTCAGCACCGGCTGGAAGACGATGTAGAACTGGCTGTTGGCGCTGTCGGGACTGGTAGCGCGCGCCATCGCGACCGCGCCGCGGACGTGCGGCAGGTCGTTGAATTCGGCCTTCAGGTCGGGCAGCTTCGATCCGCCCTGGCCGGTGGCGGTCGGGTCGCCGCCCTGCGCCATGAAGCCCTCGATGACGCGATGGAAGACCAGCCCGTCGTAGAATTTCTCGCGCACCAGCGTCTTGATGCGCTCGACATGCAGCGGCGCGACATCGGGGCGCATCTGGATCGACACGCGCCCGCCGCTCGACAGGTCGAGGTTGAGCGTATTCTCGGGCGTCACCGGCGGCGTCGTCAGCACGACGTCCTTGGTCTGCGTCGGCAGCGGCTTGGGCGTCGTCGCGACCTCGGGCTCCTTGCGCCCCTGCGCGAAGGCGGGGCTCAGCGCCAGCACGGCCAGGCCGGTCAGGATGGAACGTCGGATCAAGTGCAGGTCCCCATGAAGTTGCTCGCCGCGTAACGTCCTGTCGCTTTCGCGGGGCTGAACGTCACCCTTTCAGCTGCGCGACGCGCGCCGTGATGTCGGCGGCGATGCGCGGCGTGACGAACTTGCGGACGTCGCCGTCGTACATCGCGATTTCCTTGACCAGCTTCGACGCGATCGGCTGCAGCGCGACATCGGCCATCAGGAAGACGGTCTCGATCCGGCTGTTGAGCTGCTGGTTCATCCCCGCCATCTGGTATTCATACTCGAAATCGGCGACGGCGCGCAGCCCGCGGACGATCATCGACGCGCCCTGGCTCTCGGCGAACTTCATCAGTAGCGCGTCGAACTCGACGACCGCGATATTCGTCATGCCCTCGGTCTCGCGCCGGACATGCGCGACGCGCTCGGCCAGCGTGAACATCGGCGACTTCGACGGGTTGGTCGCGACGCCGATCACGAGCCGGTCGACGAGCTTCGCACCGCGCCGGATGATGTCCATGTGGCCCAGCGTGACGGGGTCGAACGTGCCCGGATAGACGCCGATGCGGGTGGTCACCGGTCGCGCTCGATCGCGAAGCGCGCGATGGCGCGCAACAGGTCGGCCTCCTGGCCGAAATCCTTGAGGTGCTCGATCGCCTGGTCGATCAGCATCGTCGCCTGCTGGCGCGCGCGGTCGACGCCGAGCAGCGAGACGAAGGTCGCCTTGCCGGCGGCCGCATCCTTCTGCACCGCCTTGCCGGTCTTGGCCGACGAACCCTCGACGTCGAGCAGGTCGTCGGCGATCTGGAACGCGAGGCCCAGGTCGCGGGCATAGCCGCGCAGGGGCGTGCGCCCGCTTTCGGGGATGCGCCCCATGATGGCGCCCGCCTCGAGGCAGAAGCCGATCAGCGCGCCTGTTTTGAGCTGCTGCAGGCGGGTGGTGGCGCCGATGTCGAACGCCGCGTGCTCGGCGGTCAGGTCCATCATCTGGCCGCCTGCCATGCCCGCCGGGCCGCTGGCGCGGGCGAGTTCGAGCACCAGTTCGGCGCGCGCGAACGGATCCTCGTGCGTCGCTGGCTCGCTCAGCACCTCGAAGGCGAGCGCGTGCAGCGAATCGCCAGCCAGCACCGCGGTCGCCTCGTCGAAGGCCTTGTGAACGGTCGGCTTGCCGCGACGCAGGTCGTCGTCGTCCATGCACGGCAGGTCGTCGTGGATCAGCGAATAGCAGTGCACCGCCTCGATCGCGATGGCGACGCGCAGCGCGCGCTCGCGGTCGACGTGGAACAGGTCGCAGGCGGCGACGACGAGCAGCGGCCGCATCCGCTTGCCGCCGCCGATGACCGCGTGGCGCATTGCCTCGTACAGCCGTGCGCGGCCGTCGTCGGGCACGGCGAGCAGCCGGTCGAAGCGCTGATCCATCGACTTGCCGATGGCATCCAGCGCGGGCTTCAGACTGATCGAGGCCTGTACCAAGTGCAGCGCCGGCATCAGGCGGCGTCGAACGGGCGGGTGCCGACCGCCTGGCCGTCGGCATTCTGCTGGATCGCCTCGATCCGAGCGGTCGCGCCCGCGAGCTTCGCCTCGCAGACGCCCTTCAGGCGCTGGCCCTCGGTATAAAGGTCGATCGACGCCTCCAGCGGGGCATCGCCCGCCTCAAGCTGCTGGACGATTTTCTCGAGCCGCGCGAGGGCGTCCTCGAAGCTCAGGTCGGTGGTCGGCGCATCGGTCATCGGCACGTGATGGACGGGCGGCTGGCGGGGGTCAAGCATGCAGCGCGCTCACGAAAACGGCGGCGGTGTGACCCGCCGCCGTCGATCGTTTCACTCGTGCCGAATTCAGGCGGCGACGGCCGTGCGGCGGCGGCGGGCGGCGATGCCGACCACGGCGAAGCCGGCGATCAGCAGGCCCCAGGTCGCGGGCTCGGGCACTGCGTTGAAGGCGATGTTCGACAGGCCGGGGTTGGCGCCGTTCGAGCTGATCACGCCGTACTGGATATAGCGCGCGGTAAAGCCGCTCAGCGACACGGTGTTCAGGAAGCTCGACGGACCCGACGGGCTGCCCGGCGTCGCCTGGTTGACGATCACCGCGCTGCCGAGCGTCGTGGTGAAGGTCGCGTCGGTATAGGCCTGCAGGAAGAAGCTGGTGGTGAAGTCGGTCGTGCCGCCGACATAGCCGCCGTTGCCGCCGCCCGAGGTGACGCGGTCGGTGACGAATGCGGTGTCGAGCGTGTAGACCGCGCCGAGGTCGAGGTTGAGGCGCGAGGCGCTGCCCTGGCCGAGCGATGCCCAGTCGGTGGTGGCCGAACCCGGGCCCTGGTCGATCGCGAAGGTGTCGTTGTAGGTCGGGAAGCTCGACGAGCCGACGGCGCTGACGGGCACGACGGTGACGGCGTGCGCGGCGACCGACACGGTTGCCGCGATGACCGAACCCAGAACAGTCTTGGCGAACATCTTTGCGACTCCACTAACGGCACGAATGATTTTCGAGATGCAATAGATGTGCCAGACTCCGGCACACGCCAATCCAACGACTTACAAGTCGTTGCGGAACCGGAATGTAAGGTTATCCGACATATCGGTGATAAATCACGCCGCCGCGTTGAACGGCAGGTCCTTGTCGGGCCGCAGGTCGCCCGGCAGGCCCAGCACGCGTTCGGCGATGATGTTGCGCAGGATCTCGTCGGTGCCGCCGGCGATGCGCAGGCCCGCCGACCAGAGATAGCTGCCCTGCAGGCGCGCCACGTCGGGGTCGGTCTCGGCGCCGGTCACGAAACCGCCGCTCTCCGACAGGTCAAGCGCGAACGCCGCCATGTCCTGCATCGTCTTGGCGACGACGACCTTGGCGATCGACGACTCAGGCCCGGGCATCTCGCCTTTCGACAGCGCCGACAGCGCGCGCATCTGGGTCAGCTTGATGCCCTCGTCGGCGATGTACGTCGCAGCGATACGCTGGCGCACGTCGGCCGCCTCGATCGCCGCGCCGTCGTCGCGCTGCACGCGCTTCGCCATGTCGAGTAGCGTCGCATAGCCCGGCGCGTGGCGCGGCTTGCCGCCGACCGCGAGGCGCTCGTTCATCAGCGTGGTCAGCGCGACCTTCCAGCCGTCGCCCTCGGCGCCGACACGGTGGCTGTCGGCCACGCGCACGCCGGTGAAGAACACCTCGTTGAAGTCGCTGCCCCCTGACATCTGCTTCAGCGGCCGCGCCTCGACGCCCGGCGCGTGCATGTCGACGATGAACATCGTCAGGCCCTTGTGCTTGGGCTTCGACGGATCGGTGCGGCAGACGATGATGCCGAAATCGCTGAGGTGCGCGTTGGTCGTCCAAACCTTCTGGCCGTCGATCACCCAGTCGTCGCCGTCCTTGACCGCCTTGGTGCGGATGCCCGCGAGGTCGGATCCCGCGACGGGTTCGGAGAACAGCTGGCACCAGACCTCCTCGCCGCTCAGCGCCTTGGCGACATAGCGGTCGATCAGCGCCTGCGAGCCGTGGCTGAACACGGTGGGGATGCACATGCCGAGCCCGATCGAGAACAGCTCGGTAGGCGCGTGGAAGCGGCTTTCCTCCTGGTTGAAGACGATCTGGTTCATCGGGCCGAGACCCTGCCCGCCGAACGCCTTGGGCCAGGTGATGCCGGTGAAACCGGCCTCGTACTTCTTGGTCTGCCAGCGCTTCGAGCGCGCGACGAAGTCGGCGCGGTCCATGGTGTCGGGCACATCGCGGAACTCGCCGATATTGGCGTCGATCCAGGCACGCACCTTGGTGCGATACTCGGCTTCCTGGGGGGTATCGTTGAAGTCCATGTCGCTACTCCCTCAAGCCGCCAGCGCGTTGCGCCGTTCAAGCGCACGCACCAGCCGGTCCGACCACCACGTCTTCGACCCCAGCGCCGCGACGATCGCGCGGTTGCGGCGGTAGTAAAACTGGCAGTCGCTGTCCCAGGTGAACCCCGTGCCGCCGTGGATCTGCAGATTTTCCTCGGCACAATAGGCGAGCGCATCGAGGCTGGCGACGCGCGCTGCTGCCGCAGCCTGGCGCAGCTCGGCCGCCCCGTCCTGCATCGCCCAGGCGCCGTGCAGCGCGTGCGCGCGGGCCAGTTCGAGCTTGATGTACATGTCGGCGCACTTGTGCTTGACGCCCTGGTAGCGACCGATCTTCTGGCCGAAGGCGGTGCGCTCCTTGGCATAGCCGATCGCCATCGCCATCGCCGCCGATGCCGTCCCCAGCGCCTCGAACGAGGTCAGGATCGCGGCGCGGTCGAGCCACTCGTGGTAGGTGTCGGGGGTGCCGAGCGGTGCGCACGGCGCATTGGTCAGCGTCAGTCTGCCGTGGCGGCGGACGAGATCGATCGTGTCGGCCGCCTCGCGCGTCACGCCGGGATCGCTGAGGTCGATCACATACAGCTGCACCCCGTCGGGCCCCTGCGCCGAGACCAGCGCGACGTCGGCGGCCATCAGGTCGGGCACCGGCACCTTGATGCCGGTGATGCGGTCGCCGGTCACCTTGGCGCCCGCGCGCGCCGGGGAGGCGGCATCGCCCTCCCCCCAGCCGACGCAGCCGATCAGCGCGCCCTCGGCAAAGCCGCCGAGCCAGCGCGTCTGCTGCTCCTCTGTGCCGACGAGCACCAGCGCCTCGGTGGCGAGCAGGGTCGACATGAACGGCACGGGCGCTAGGCTGCGGCCGATCTCCTCGGCCAGCACGCACGCCTCGTCGCCGCCAAGGCCGAGGCCGCCCATCGCCTCGGGGACGCGCGCCGCGGTCCAGCCGAGCTCGACGACCTGCGTCCACAGCATCGTGTCATAAGGCGAGTCGGCCGCCATCTGCGTGCGCGCCACCTTGGTCGTCGCGCGCTCGTCGAGGAAGCGCCGCGCCTGTTCGCGCAACGCCTTGGCATCGTCGGAAAAATCGAAATTCACGCGGTCGCTCTCCCCAGAGGTCGGCGCACCTTACGTTAACGTCAGCCTTGCGCAAGGGGCGCTGCATCGCCACAGTGTTTGAGCAAGGCACTACACCGGGAGCAGCAGCGATGAGCAGCGTCGAAGCCAAGGTCGTCGAGGAACTGATCGAGGGCTCCACGCCCGAGGAGCGGCGCGCGATCGCCGCCTGGGCGCAGAAGCTGCTCGATATCCGGGGCAGCAGCGACGACCCGTTCAGCAAGTCGCGCGAGGCGTTCATGGCGACGATCGACGGCAAGGCCGGCTGGCCGATCATCCGCCGCCTGGGCGACGCGATCAAGCGCAACGCCTGGGACGAGCGCTCCCCCGCCGAGCGCGCCGGCGTCGCGGGCGCGACCGCGATGGTCGCGCTGTTCGGCGGCATGTTCGCAGTGCTGACCGCGCTCGGGACCGCGGTGGGTGCGCCGATGTGGATCGTGTTCGGCAGCGGTGACGATGTCGCGCGCAAGCTGATCGCGGCGAGCGACGGGCCGCCGCTGGTCTAGAGCCTGAAGCCCGCCAGATAGTCGTAATGCGGCCGGCACGCGTCGAGCACGGGCAGCACCTCGTCAGGCACTGACGGCACCCTGTCGTCAGGCGCGCCGAACCCCGTCGAGGCCTCGACCGCACCGTACCAGTGCGCTGCCCACACGCCGTCGGTCGCGCGCCGCCCCGGCTCCCAGCTCAGCATCGCCGGATCCCACGCGATCCTAAGCGCGACACACAGCCGCCCCAGCACGTCCGCTGGGTTGCGGAGGATGTCGACCGCATCGACCACCGGCGGCGCATGACCCAGCCGGTCGGCCTCGCGGTCGAAATATTCGCATTGGCGCGCGAGGCCCAGATGGTCCGCCCGCACCGCCACTCGCTTCGCGGCATAGCTGGCGATCACCCGCGCCGGGTCGCGGATCAGGAAGGCGTGGGCATGTCCGGACAGATCGGCGATGCCGACGGGCCCCTCCATGTGGTGCGCCATGTGCTTCTGATACCAGATCGGCGCGCCGCCCGGGATCGATCCGGACATGGTGCGGGCCACCGAGGCCCAGTCACAGTCCATCGAGGCGATCACCTCCGCCTTCATCGGCTGATCGTCGCCGGTCTCGCGCAGGTAAGCGCCGTAGAAGGGCTCGTCGCTGACGAACGTGTCCGCCCGCGCGCCGAAGCTGCGCATCAGCGCGGTCGACAGGTTGCGCGGCCCCGACCACATCGCGATCCTCATGCGTCGGCGTCCTTCAGCGCTTCATAGAGCGCCTTAAGCCGCGACGTGACCTGTCCCGTGGACAATGCCCGCCCATCGATCGCGGAAACCGGTGTCAGCCCGCCGAAGGTGCCGGTGACGAACGCCTCGCTCGCATCCTTGAGGTTGCTCGGCGCGAAGTCCCCGCATCGCAGCGGTATCCCGTTCGCCTCGCACAGCGCGATGACGTTGGCGCGCGTCACGCCGTTGAAGCAGTAGTCGCCGCTCGACGTCCGCACCTCGCCGTCCCGCACCCAGAAGAAGTTGGTCGCGTTGCAGCTCGCGATATTGCCCTGCGGATCGAGCATCAGCGCCTCGTCCGCTCCGGCGGCGATCGCTTCGTTGAGCGCGAGGATCAGCGGCAGGCGGCTGTGCGAGTTGATCCGCATGTCGAACATCTGCGCCGAAGTCGTTCGGATCGTGGACGTGTGCAGCCGAAGCGTCATGTTCGGCGTCGGCTGCTTGTACTCCGCCAGCACCACCACCGTCGGCACCCCCAGCGCATTGCGCGGATCCTGGTTCGCCGCCCGCTTCTCGCCGCGCGTCACCATCAGCCGCAAATGCGCCCCGTCGTGCATGTCGTTCGCTGCCAGCACCTCGACCATCGCGTCCAGGAAATACGCGCGCGGCGGCAGGTCGAGCGCGATGCTCGTCGCGCCGCGATACAGCCGGTCGAGATGCGCCTCCTGGAACAACAGCCGCCCCCGGTGCAGCCGCAGCCCCTCCCAGATGCCGTCGCCGAGCACGAACCCCGCATCGAACACCGACACCTTGGCTTCGGCGCGCGACACCAGCGTGCCGTTCAGCCAGATCTTCAGGTCGGCGTTGCGCGGATCGGGCGCGAAGTCCTGGCTGCCCGCCATCCTAGCGCTTGAACAGGCTGTCGGCGGCGCTGCGGAAGGCGGTCGCCCCTGCGCGCTTTGCCCGGGTGCGCGCCACCTCCCCCTCCAGCGCCGCAATGCGGGCGTCGAGCTCAGTCAGCGACAGCCGGTCGAGGTCCTCGGCCAGCAGCTGCGCGAGCGCGCCGTCCTTGCGCGGCGGGGGCATCAGGTCGTCCATGTCCATGCGCGGAATCGTTGACCCGGCGAGCCCCCAAGTCAATATCGCCCCCATGACCATCCCGACAACGATGACCGCGATCGACCCCGAGCGTGCCGGCGGCCCTGAGCTGTTGGTCCCCGTCACCCGCCCCGTCCCCATCCCCGGCGACGGCGAAGTCCTGATCCGCGTCGCCGCCGCGGGCGTGAACCGCCCCGACGTGCTGCAGCGCCTCGGCCTCTACCCGATGCCGCCGGGCACGCCGTCGATCCTCGGCCTCGAGGTCGCGGGCGAGGTCGTCACCGGCAGCGGGCGCTGGCAGGCAGGCGACACGGTCTGCGCGCTGATCGCCGGCGGCGGCTATGCCGAATATGCCGTCGCCCCCGCCGCCCAGTGCCTGCCCGTGCCGGCGGGTATGAGCCTGACCGACGCCGCCGGTATCCCCGAGACCTATTTCACCGTCTGGTCGAACCTATTCGAGCGCGGCCGCGCCGCCGCGGGCGAGACCGTGCTGATCCACGGCGGCACCAGCGGCATCGGCGTCACCGCGATCCTGCTGGCGAAGGCGCGCGGGCTGACGGTGATCGTCACCTGCGGCAGCGACGCCAAGTGCGACGCCGCACGTGCGCTGGGGGCCGACCACGCGCTCAACTACAAGACACAAGACTGGGCCGCCGAGGTCACCGCGATCACCGGCGGCAAGGGCGTCGACGTCGTCCTCGACATGGTCGGCGGCGACTATATCCCGAAGAACATCGCGAGCCTCGCCGACGACGGCCGCCACGTCTCGATCGCCTTCCAGCGCGGGCCGAAGGCGGAGGTCAATTTCAGCGACGTCATGCGCCGTCGCCTTACCCTCACCGGCTCCACCCTCCGCCCCCGCCCGAAGGCGTTCAAGGCGGCGATCGCAGCGGCGCTGGAGCGCGAGGTCTGGCCACTGTTCGCGAGCGGTCAGCTCAAGTCCGTGACCGACATCGTCCTGCCCCTCACCGACGCCGCGCAGGCGCACCGCCGCATGGAGGCGGGCGATCACGTTGGGAAGATCATCCTCGCGACTTAGCGGCGCGGCAGCCAGTACTGCCGCCCCTCGAAATAGACATGGCCGTAGGTCGGCTTGCCGCCCTTGTCGAACAGAACATAGCGGTCGGTCACCGGCCCGCCGTCGAGCGCGACGCGCAGCACATAGCCGTCGATCTCGTAGCGCCCGCGTACCCCCTGCTTCCTGCCGCCCGCATAAGCGACGGCGCTGCTGCTACTGAAGTTGACCGACGACGACATACTCGTCTCGATCCGTCCGTCCGCGGTCAGCGTGAAGCCGCCGTAGCTCGTCGTCGACGTGCTGCCGCCGCCCATGGCGTTGTCGAACCCTGCGCCGCTCTTCGTCTGCCCGCGGAAGTCGAGACGGGTGCCGCGCGGCACCGGGGCCAGTTCGTGCACCATGTCGGTGATCCAAGGGTCGCCGTCCTCGACCTGCAGCGCGATCTTGCCGCCCGCGCGCCTCCAGCGCCCGCCCGTACAATCCTTGCGCGCCCGCAGCATCGCCAACGTCGGCGGCGCGCCGGGAGCGACCTGCGTACAGTCGGTCGCGATGCCGCCGGGGAACAGGAACCAGGGCGTGTTGGTGAAGGTCATCATCGGCGGATAGCCGACGAAGCTGCTCGCGCCGCGGATCACCGCGCCGACGGGCTGTGGCAGCCTGCCGCCGGCCGGCACCGACGCTGCGATGCCCGGCGCCTGCGTTCCGACCGGAGCCGGCAAGGTTGTTGAAGGCCTGCGCGCTGCGGACGTGCCCGCGAACTGCCCTACCGCACTCAGCAGCGCGCTCTCCGCCATCGCACCGCGCCCCGACGCCATGCCGAGCACGACCCGCCATTCACCGCCCGTCAGCTGCCGCGCCTGCACGATGCAGCGCCGGTCGGCGGCGCCGGCGATCAGTCGCAGGCTGCCTTCGCCGGCCGGCGCGTCGATCCGCCCCGCGACCGGACAGACCGGTATCCTGCCGATCAGCTTGCGCAGCGTCTCGGCACCGAAGCCGGGTACCGCATTCGGCGGAAATACGATCACCGACGTCATCGGAGCCGCCTTCGAGTCGTACACCACCCCGGGCCCCTGCCCCGCCCGCTCGACCCACCCGGCCGGCGCCGCGGCCGCCGCCAGCAGCGCCACGGGGACAATGGCAACGGCACCGACTCTGGACATGGCGACCTCCCTGCGCATGTGTGGCGCAGTAACGACGGGAAGCCGGATCGGTGCCTCTCAGGCCTGAAAACGCTCGCGAAAAGCGAAGTACCCGCGCGTCGCGTGGGGCCAGGCGCGCTCGTCCCACGGACGGCGGATGCGGCTGACGGTGATGCCCTGCTGCTGCAGAGCCTGCGTGATCTCGGCCAGATGCTGCGCCCCCGGCCCGACGGGGGCATGGGCGACGACGATCCGATCGAGACCGTGCGCGGACGCCCACTTCGCGACCGTGGCGGGCGTGGCATCGGTGAGGGCGGTCGCGGGAACCTGCCACGCGGCGGCGGCGCGTCCACAGGCATCGTCGAGGGCGTCGCGAACGAATGTCTCGACCGCGGCGGCGCGCCCTCGGGTCTGGCCAAGGCCGGCGACCGCCGCGATCTCCAGTCCGCCCAAATCGAGCGTTTCCGGCGACAGATCGTCCTCGCCGATCAACAGCCCGACCCGCCCGGTCGGCCGCGGGTCGGCCGCAGCGAGCGTCCCCGCCGGCGGCACCGGTGGCCCGGCAATTGGCCGCGCCTGCGTCGCCAGCCCGGCGGACACGAACCGCCCCCCGGTGTAGCGCGCGATATTGCCGGCGGTCGCCAGATAGGTCTTGCCGACCGTCTGCAGTCCTGCGACCCAGCGCCACGACAAGGTATTCGATGCCGGATCGCCGTCGAAAAGATGATGCTCGAACAGCGCCGCGCCGAGCTGCCACGGCAGGTTCAGCGTGAAGATCCAGATGCTCGCGAACCACATCCGCGCGTGGTTGTGGAGGTAGCCGTGTTCGGCCAGCTCGGCGATCCAGGCGTCGAAGCAGTCGATCCCGGTTCGCCCGACAAGCGCCCGCTCATAATCGCGCCGCCACCCGCCCGACTGGCCCTCCAGCCGCGCGACATCGCCCAGATAGTCGGTCCACACGCTCGGCCGCAGCTCGAGCCACCCCTTCCAATAGCTCCGCCAGATCACCTCCTGCACGAACTTGTCGGCCGCCTGCCCCGGATGCCGAGCCCGCACCGCGGCGACGACCTCGTCCTCGGTCACCAGCCGGTAGCGGAGATAGAGCGACAACCCCGACACGTTGCCCCGCTCGCCCGGCCCATGGTCGAAGTTGCGCGTCTCGGCATAGTCGCGGCCCGCGCGGTCGACGAAGGCAGCGAGTGTGGCGAGGGCGGCGGCGCGGGTGGGGGTGAAGAGCATGGGGCGTGGTAGCGGCGAACCCGATTATGGGCGCGTGGTAGAAGGTCGCGCCGCCTCGTCACCCTTGTCAACGCCATCCTGCGTAGATGTCGAGCGGCATTCGAGACGTCCTTTCTGCCACGCCCGTGCGCGAACTGTGCCGTTGTTCTTCTTGGGGCGCGGCCGGTAACCGATGTTGCGCCCCACCCGACGCGGCGGAGTCACATCCGCGGATCGAAGCAGTGACACATTCGTAAATGACTGTTCTAGTGTTTTCCGCATTTGAGACACGGTGCTCAATCGGGGGACGCTTATGATCGACCAAAGTTTGCTACCACTCGATTCTGTACAGTTAACCTCCCGCGCCACGCGCTTCTACAGCCGCTATGGGCGCGATCTCGAGCAAATACGGGAGGTGCTCAATATACGGCTTAGCCAGCTCGCCCTTGCGTACACTATCGCTAACAAACTACCTCCGGAGGCTGTGACAATCGGCTCCCGAGTAAAGTCACTTCAGAGCTTCCTTCTTAAGCTTAGCAGAAAAGATTGGCCGCAATTCTACTATCCGACCGAAGTTGTAGGAGACTTGATCGGGGCTCGAGTGACATGCTGGTTTATTGATGATTGTGAGGGTATTCGCCATTTTATTGAGAAATCAAACCATCTTGCGATTGGTGGAGAGGCAGAAGACTACATCTCTAAGCCGAAGGGGTCGGGCTATCGTTCGTTGCATTTGACTGCTGACGTAAGTTATGATGCCGTACGTCGCGACCGATATAATAATGTAATAGTTGTCGATGACAAGATTAAATGTGAGATTCAGATCCGAACAAAGCTTCAGGACGCCTGGGCCGATCTAACTCACGAGTTTCACTACAAGGCAGCCAATGCAGGTATTGTAAACCTGACCTACGAGAGGTTGATGTCCGAGATCTCGGAGCGCCTAGCTAGCGAAGATCGTTCGTTGCGTCTTTTGCGTGACGCATATCAAGAACTTGCTGAAGAAAAACTTGCTAGTGACGCTCGGGAAGGCTTTCGCGAAAGTTGATTCGTCGGTCAGCTGTTTTTTACATTCAGTTTTCACGGTCGCTAAATAGACGTTCGCACCTTCAACAATTCCGGAAAGAACGACTGTTCCAACGCCTTTGCGAGGTACGACACGCCGCCCGTGCCCCCAGTCCCCATCTTGTGGCCGATGATGCGTTCGACGGTCTTGAGGTGGGCGAAGCGCCATTGCTGGAAGCGGAATTCGAGGTCGACGAGTTTCTCCGCGAGTTCGTAAAGGTCCCAGTGGCGTTCGGGCTCGCGGTACACTGTCAGCCATGCCGCATCGACGCTGTCGGCGAAACCGCGGCGGCGAAGGAGTGCGATGCACTCGTCGTACAGGCTGGGGGCGGCGAGGACGGCCTGCAGGTGGGTGTGGATCTCGGGGTCGCTCGCGTGAACGCCGATGCCGGCGGTCTTGTTGCCGAGCAGGAATTCGAGCTCGCGGTATTGGAAGGACTGGAAGCCGCTCGACTGGCCGAGGCTGGGGCGAAAGGCGTGGTAGTCGCTCGGCGTCATCGTCGCGAGCACGTCCCACGACTGGATCAGCTGCGTCTGGATGCGGCTGACGCGCGCGATCATCTTGAACGCGGCGCCCAGGTCGTCGGCGGCGATGCGGTCGCGCGCGCCGGTCAGTTCGTGGATCGACAGCTTGATCCACAGCTCCGACGCCTGGTGGATGATGATGAACAGCAACTCATCGTGGCTGTCCGACAGCGGCGCCTGCGCGGCGAGCAGTCGGTCGAGGCCGAGGTAATCGCCGTAGCTGAGATCGGGGTTCTCGAACGCGCCGCTCATGTGACGGCCCGCCGCTGGGCGAAGCGGGAGTCCTGCCACTCGCCACTCTCCAGCACCTGCGCGAGGGCTTCGACGCCGTCCCAGACGTCGACGTAGCGCGTGTAAAGCGCCGGGAACCCGAAGCGCAGCACGTCGGGCGGGCGCACGTCGCCGACAACGCCGCGGGCGATCAGCGCCTGCATGATTGGCTCGGCGTGGGGGTGGCGGAGGCTGACCTGCGCGCCGCGCCCCTCGCGCGGGCAGGCGGGTTCGAGGGCCGGGCAGTGCTCGGCGGCGAGGTCGAGGAACAGGTCGCCGAGCGCGCGGCTCTTGGCGGCGGCGGCGGGCATGTCGATGCCGTCGAAGGTCGCCAACCCGCTCGCCAGCGCTGCTAGGCCGAGGACGCCGGGAGTGCCGGTCAGCAGCCGCGCGACGCCGCGCGCGGGGGCATAGTCGTCGCCGAAGTCGAAGGGTGCGGCGTGACCGATCCAGCCGGTCAGCGGCTGCGTCAGTGCCTCGTGGTGGCGGCCCGCGACATAGGCGTACGCGGGCGCTCCGGGGCCGCCGTTCAGGTATTTGTAGCCGCAACCCGTCGCGAGGTCGGCCTGCGCCGCCTTGAGGTCGACCGCGACTGCGCCCGCGGAGTGGCTGAGGTCCCACCCCGCCAGCGCGCCCTTGGCGTGAGCGGCGGCGGTCAGCGCTGCCATGTCGTGGACCGCGCCGGTGCGGTAATGGGTGTGGGTCAGCCACAGCAGGGCGACATGCTCGTCGAGCGCGCCTGCGATCTCGGCCGGCGCGACGGCGCGGACCTCGATGTCCGTCAGGCTACCCAGGCCGCGCAACATGTACAGGTCTGTCGGGAAGTTGCCTGCCTCGGTGACGATGACGCGTCGTTCGGGGCGCAGCGACAGCGCGGCGGCGGCGAGCTTGAAGACGTTGACCGAGGTATTGTCGGTGACGATGACCTCGTCCGGACCCGCGCCGATCAGCCGCGCGATCTTCGCACCCAGCTTCGCCGGCCAGCCGAACCACTCGCTCCAACTGCCGACGAGGCCCTGCCCCCACTCGCGCGCGATCGTGTCGCCCACCCGCGTCGCGGTCCGCCTGGGCAATGCGCCCAGTGAGTTACCGTCGAGATAGGTCAGGCCGACCGGCAGGCTGAAGCGCGCGCGGGCGAAGGCGAGCGGGTCGTCGGCATCGAGGGCGAGGGCGTCGGCGCGAGTGAACATTCGCGGACCAATAGCTGCATTCCGCTTGAAACATCACCCCGCTTGGCATTACATCGAACTGTCACAGCCGTCCCGCGAGGGGCGGCTGTTCCTGTATTCGCGAAAGAGCCGACCATGACTCCCTTGATGCCGCACGCGACCGCCGCCTGGCTCGTCGACAACACCGCGCTGACTTTCCAGCAGATCGCCGAGTTCTGCGGGCTGCATATCCTGGAGATCCAAGCGATCGCCGACGACACCGCCGCGACCAAGATGACCGGTCGCGACCCGATCCGTTCGGGCGAGCTGACGCAGGCCGAAATCGACCGCGTCTCGCAGGACCCGAACGCGCGCCTCGTGCTCGAGAAGCAGCCCGAGCAGCTGCGCCGCACCAAGGGCCCGCGCTACACGCCGGTCAGCAAGCGCCAGGACAAGCCCGATGGCATCTACTGGATCGTCCGCAACCACCCCGAGATCACCGACAACCAGATTTCGAAGCTGATCGGCACGACCAAGGATACGATCGCCAAGATCCGCGACAAGTCGCACTGGAACATGGCGAACATCACCGCCAAGGACCCGGTCACGCTGGGCCTGACGACGCAGCGCGAGATGGACGCGCTGGTCACCGCCGCCGCCAAGAAGGCGGGCATCGAGATCACCGTCGACATGGGCAAGTTCAACGACGACCGCGCCGCGATGATCGAGCAGCTTAACGCCGAGCGCGTTCAGGCCGCCTACATCGCCGAGCACGGCCCGGCACCGACCGAGGTCGGGACGGCGCAGCAGCAGGGGGATGCGCTTTTCCGTCGATGAGCGGCCGAGATTAAAGCGAGGAACGCCCTTCGCGTTCGTCGACTTGGGCTCGGACTCGCGCGAGACCGGCCGGCGGAGCGGCGGATAAGCCGCCGCCCGTCCGACGGCGCGGCTTTGCCGCGACGCTCTTCCTCGCCTTTCGAATCGTTGCGGTCACGCTAGCGTCACCCTAACTTCGCGGCCATGACCACGCCCGAACACCTGCAGTCCGACTCCTACGAGCGCGAGCCGCAGACCTTCCCGCAGCTCACGCCCGAAATGGCGGCCCGCATCACCGCCTACGGCCGCACCGAAACCCTCCCCGACGGCACCGAAGTCTTCGCCCGCGGCGACCGCTCGGTCGATTTTTTCTTCGTGCTGAGCGGCGCGATCGAGGTGTTCGACACCGACGAGCACGGCGGCGCGCACGTCTTCCACACCCACGGCGAGCGCCAGTTCACCGGCGAGCTCGACCTGTTCAACGACCGCATGGTGCTCGTCTCCGGCCGGACGCGCGGCGCGACGCAGGTGGTGCGCGTGCCCCGTACCGACTTCCGCCGCCTCGTCACCGGCGAGCCCGACATCGCCGAGATCATGATGCGCGCCTTCATCCTGCGCCGCGTCGGGCTGATCCAGCATGCGCAAGGCGGCGTCGTGCTGATCGGCGACGCCCACACCGCCGACACATTGCGCCTGCAACGCTTCCTGACGCGCAATGGCTACCCGCATCGGCTGCTCGACACCGCGAGCGACCCGGACGCGGCGGGCTTCCTCGACTGTTTCGACGTGACTTCGGACCAGCTGCCCGTCGTGATCCTGGGCGGGGCGGACGTGCTGCGCAATCCTTCCACCCCCGCGCTCGCCGACGCGCTCGGCATGACCGAGGAGCGCGACGCGAGCCATGTCTACGAGGTCGCGATCGTCGGCGCAGGGCCGGCAGGCTTGGCGGCGGCGGTCTATGCGGCGTCGGAGGGGCTGGAGACGATCGTGCTGGAAGGCACCGCCCCCGGCGGCCAGGCGGGGACGAGTTCGAAGATCGAGAACTACCTCGGCTTTCCGACCGGCATCTCGGGCCAGGCACTCGCCGGCCGCGCACAGGTGCAGGCGCAGAAGTTCGGCGCGCGGCTGGCGATCTCACGCCATGTCACCGGGCTCGATTGCGAGACGCGGCCGTATCGCCTGACCCTCGACGACGGCGCAGCGGTGCTGGCGAATGCCGTGATCGTTGCCGCCGGAGCGCGCTACCGCAAGCTCGCGCTCGCCAATTTCGACAAGTACGAAGGTGCCGGCATCCACTATGCCGCGACCGCGATGGAGCAGAGCCTGTGCGGCGGCGAGGTCGTCATCGTCGTCGGCGGGGGCAATTCGGCGGGCCAGGCGGCGGTCTTCCTGTCGCGCACCTGCGCCCATGTCCACATCCTGGTGCGCAGCGGCGGGCTGGCGGCGACGATGTCCGATTATTTGGTGCGGCGCATCGAGCAGTCGCCGAAGATCACGCTGCACACCCACACCGAGATCGTCGCGCTCGACGGCGACGACCGGTTGCGGCGCGTTACCTGGTCGACCGACGGCGCGACCGAAACGCACGACATCGGCAACGTCTTCCTGATGCTCGGCGCCGAGCCGAACACCGACTGGCTGGGCGGCTGCCTGGCGCTCGACGACAAGGGCTTCGTGCGCACCGGGACCGACGACGCCGGCACCCCCCTGCCCTCGCCCTATGCCACCGCGCGGCCGGGCATCTACGCGATCGGAGATGTGCGGTCGGGGTCGGTCAAGCGCGTCGCGTCGGGCGTCGGCGAGGGGTCGGTGGTGATCGCGGCGGTGCACGCCTACCTGCACCCGCCGATCTGAGCCCACGAACAAAGGCGGGCCACCCATCGGCGGCCCGCCCTGTTATCGGTCTGCCGAAAGCCTTACGCGGCGACGGCCTTGCGACGGCGCATCGCAACACCGGTCATCGCGAAGCCGGCGATCAGCAGGCCCCAGGTCGCGGGCTCGGGGACCAGCGACGCCGAGAAAGTGACGGCTGTGGCGTCGTTGAAGTAAACGCCGTTGTTGCCGACGAACACGCCGACCTGCTGGCCCTGTGCAAGGAACAGGTTGCCGCCGTTCGTATAGCCCGGCGCGGAGGTCGTCAGGTCGGCGAGCGGCGTCGGCGTGCCGCCGAGCAGGTAGCCGACCGTCTGTGTCGCGGCGTTGTCATCGGACTGCTGGGCGCTGAAGCTGATGCTGTAGCTGCCCGCCCGCGGTGCGGTGAACAGGATCACGGACAGCTCGCCGTTCTGCCCCGGGTGAAGGACCAGGGTCGACGCCGGGAAGTTGCCGGTGCCGCTCTCGAAGAACTGGCCGTTCGGCGACGCAAACACGCCGAGGTAGTTGCCGGCGGTCAGGCAGATCGTGCCGCCGAAGTCGCATGTGCCGCCGACCGGGAACGGGGTGAACACACCGCCGGTATAGCTGCCGAAGGTGAACTGGCCCGACGGGTTGGCGGCCGGCGAGAACGACGCAGCGGCGTCGTAGGTCACTGCCGCGGCAGGAATGGCGACGAGGGCAGAAGCGGCTGCGGCGATAGCGATCAAGGTCTTCACGGATACGCTCCTGGAGAAAGGTTTACAGTCTCCTAGCAAACGTCGTGCCAACGGACCCGAACGCGCAAAAACAACGAGATGGAGTTACGCCACCGAAATGTTTGTCAGCAATGTGTAAAGATTGGCGACGGTTGCCGTAACGAGGGCCATTGTGGTGCGACCAAGAAATTCTTGTCGTGCAGGCGGTTGGCTGGCGGCCCGGGCTGAGCCACAAGCGCGGTGATGACCGACCTCGCAATCTTCTACGAACACCCGTCGTGGTTCGTGCCGCTGTTCGCCGCGCTCGACCGCGCCGGCGTCGCGTACAGCGCCACGCCGATCGGCGATCATGTCTTCGATCCCGCCGCGACCGGCGTGCCGGCTCACGTGGTGTTCAATCGCGTCGCGATGTCGAGCTTCCTGCGCGAGACCGAGCATCCGATCTTCTACGCGCAGGCGCTGTTCGGGCAGTTCGAGGGTCTTGGCGCGCGGGTCGTCAACGGCACACGCGCGCTGGCGATCGACGCGTCGAAGGCGCGGCAGCTGTCGCTGATCGCCGCGCTTGGCCTGCAGGCGCCCGCGACGCGCGTCGTGCACCGGGCGGCCGACCTTGTAGGTGCCGCCGCGGACCTGCGCTTCCCGGTCGTCGTCAAGGCCGACATCGGCGGGGCCGGTGCGGGCATCGTGAAGTACGATGCACCGGCCGAATTGGCCGCCGCCGTCGCAGATCGCAGCACGCCGGCGGGCATCAACGGCGTGACCCTGGTCCAGGAATACTCGCCCCGGCGCGGCGGCAAGATCACCCGCGTCGAGACGCTGGCCGGCAAATTCCTCTACGCGATCGACATCGAGAGCAGCGGCGACACTTTCGATCTATGCCCCGCCGATGCCTGCGCGGTCGGCCGCCCGGCGATCAGCATGACGCGCGTCGAGCCGCCGCCCGAGATGATCGCCGCCGCCGAACGCATCGCGCAGGCGGCACACCTCGACGTCGGGGGCATGGAGTATCTGATCGACGACCGCGACGGCACCGCCCGCTTTTTCGACATCAACGCGCTGTCGAACTTCGTCGCCGACCCGGTCAATGTGCTGGGCTGGGACCCGCACGACGATCTCGTCGCCTACCTCCAGTCGGTCATCGCGGAGACGAAAGCGTCATGAGGTACGGCTTCTGGATGCCGGTGTTCGGCGGCTGGCTGCGCAACGTCCCCGACGAGCGCGCCGCGAGCTGGGCCTATGCGCGCGACCTGACGCTGCGTGCCGAGGCACTGGGCTATGACCTGACCCTCATTGCCGAGCTCAACCTCAACGACATCAAGGGCATCGAGCAGCCCGCGCTCGACGCCTGGTCGACCGCAGCGGCACTGGCGGCGATCACCACGAAGCTCGAGCTGATGGTCGCAGTGCGCCCCAACTTCCACCACCCGGCGCTGTTCGCCAAGCAGGCGGCGAACATCGACAATATCGCCGGCGGGCGCCTGTCGCTCAACGTCGTGTCGTCATGGTGGGCCGACGAGGCGAAGCAGTACGGCCTGCAGTTCGATGTCCACGACGACCGCTACGCACGCACCGCCGAATGGCTGAGCGTCGTCGACGGGATGTGGCGCGAGGAGCGCTTCGACTTCGAAGGGCGCTTTTACCGCACGCAAGGCGCGATCTGCGCCCCCAAGCCCCTCGCGAAACCGCGCCCGACGATCTACGCCGGCGGCGAGAGCGAAGCCGCGAAGGCGATGATCGCCGAACGCTGCGACGCCTATGTCATGCACGGCGATCCGGTCGAGGCGGTCGCGCCGAAGATCGCCGACATGCGCGCGCGGCGCGAAGCGCTCGGCAAGCCGCCGATGATCCACGGCATGGCGGCCTATGCCATTGTCCGCGACAGCGAGGCGGAGGCGCGGCGCGAACTGGCGCGCATCACCACGCTCAACGGCCCGCCTCCCGCAGGCTATGCCAATTTCGACCAGTGGCTGTCGGGGACTCAGCTCGAGCGCGAGATGAAGGTCCAGGAATATTCAGTGTCGAACCGCGGCCTGCGCCCCGACCTCGTCGGCACGCCCGAGCAGCTGCGCGAGCGCATCGCGGCGTTCGAGGATGCGGGCGTCGACCTGCTGCTCCTCCAGATGAGCCCGCAGGCCGAGGAGATGGAGCGCTTCGCCGCGCAGGTCATGAACTGACCTAGAGGGGCTCGACCCGCACCGGCGTGTCGGCGGCGCGCACGAGGCGGTTGCGGAGCGGCAGCGTGAAGGGCGCCGCCTCGATCTCGAATACGTCGCCCTCGGCGGTCTGGATGCCGTCGGCGAACGACAGGGTCGCGGTACCGAAGAAGTGCACGTGGACGTCGCCCGGCTGGCGGAACAGCGCGTACTTGAAATGGTGATGCTCGAGGTTGGCGAGCGTGTGAGACATGTTCGCCTCGCCCGACAGAAAGGGCTTTTCCCACAGCACGCTGCCGCCACGCCGGATGCGTGACACACCCACCACCTCGGCAGGCAGGTCGCCGACGATCAGCTCGGGGCCCAGCGCCGCAGCGCGCAGCTTGGAGTGCGCGAGGTAAAGATAGTTCTCGCGCTCGGTGACGTGATCCGAAAACTCGTTCGCGAGCGCGTAGCCGAGCCGCCGAGGCTGCCCTGCGCCGTCAATCAGGTAGATCCCTGCAATCTCGGGCTCCTCGCCGCCGTCGCGGGCAAAGGCTGGCATGCTAAGGTCCGCACCGGTGCCGACGAGGCAGTTGCCGTTGCCTTTGTAGAACCACTCGGGCTGGCTGCCGATCTCGCCAAGCGGAGGCTTGCCGCCCTCCAGCCCCGACTGGAACATCCGCATACTGTCTGTGACGCCCTGAACGGCAGTGCGGTGCATCTGGTCGCGCCCGTGCGCCGAGCCGAGGTGGGTCAGTCCGGTGCCCGTCAGATAGACATGCGCCGGATCGGGATGGTCGATCGGCGGCAGCAGGCGCCCCTCGTCGAGCGCCGCCGCGACATCGACCGCATCGCTGAGCGACGCGCGCGCGAAGGCCTCGAGGCCGGTCGCGGTATCGATCGCCCGCTGCGCCAGTTCGCGGATAGAGGCGACGCCGGCGACGCGCCGCCAGTCGGCACCGTCCGCCGATGCGGCGACGATGCGCTCGCTCGCCTTGGCGATCTGGACAAGACGAAATGTCACCCGGCGACCCTCCGACCGACAACGGTCTTGAGATTATTAAATCAGACATATAGGCTGCGGCAAGCCTGTCAGCGGGGGAACAGCGAACTTGGCCGTCACTGCCCTGCCCCGCCTGCTGTCGATCGCCCACGACGGCGTGCACCTGGCCATCGAACTGCTCGAGGATCGGCCCGTCGCGCTGCTCCACGTCGGCGCGCACCCCTTCATCAATAAAATGCCCGAGCGTCACCGCTGGGCCTATCGCCTCGTCGAGGCGCGCGTCGCGGGCGAGGACCATGACTATATCGGCGCGGGGCGTTTCGCCGGCAGCGGCATGGGGGGCCGGCTGCGCTATATCTCGCACAGCGACGTGACCGACGGCGCGGCCCGCCGCATCAGCATCGTCCAGCGCGATCCGCTGACCGGGTTCGAAACCACATCGACCCTCGACATCGAGGATGGCGTTCTCGTCAGCCGGACCGAAGCGCGCAACGGCGGGAGTGCGCCGCTGACCCTGCTCGACCTGTCGGCCTTCTTCCTCGTCGGCTTCGCTTCCGGCCCCGTTCCGCGCGGCGACCGCTGCCGGGTGAGCATCCCGCGCAACGGCTGGTACGCCGAGTTCCAGTGGACGCACCACAGCGCGGGCGATCTCGGTCTCAACAATCGCTTCGCCTTCGGCAGCCGGCACGAGACGGTGCGATCGACGGGCAGCTGGTGCAGCAGCAACTATCTGCCGATGGGCTATGTCGAGGCAGCGAGCGGCGGGCGCGGCCTGTTGTTCGAGACCCTGCACGGCGGATCGTGGAGCTGGCAGATCGGCGAAACCGCCGACGAACTCTACCTGCATGTCGCCGGCCCTGGCGAGGCGGAGGGTTGGTGGCGCACGCTCGCCCCCGGCGAAGTGGTGACCTCACCTGCGGTCGCGGTGGCGCCGGCGCCCGACTTCGACGCCGCAATGGCGGCGATGACGCGCCACCGCCGCCGCACGCGCCTTGCGGGCAGCGACGGTTCGCCGGTGATCTTCAACGATTACATGAACTGCCTGATGGGCGACCCCGACGAGGCGAAGATCCTGCCGCTCGTCGACGAGGCGGCAGCGCTGGGGGCCGAGGTCTATTGCATCGACGCGGGCTGGTACGCGAAGCCCGGCGAGCGCTGGTCGTTCACCCTCGGCGACTGGTCGGTAAATCGCGACCGCTTCCCGCGCGGGCTGGAGCCCATCGTCGCGCGCATTCGCGAGCGCGGCATGATCCCCGGCCTGTGGTTCGAGATCGAGGCAATGACCGCGAACCACACCGGCTTCGCCGACCTGCCCGACGACTGGTTCTTCGTCCGTCACGGGCGGAGGGTGGTCAGCCACCGACGCCATCAGCTCGACTTCCGCAACCCCGCAGTGCGCGCCTTCGCCGACCGCGCGATCGATGCTGCGGTCGGCGACCTCGGCTTTGAGTTCCTGAAACTGGATTACAACTTTGACTCGGGCATTGGGTCCGACCTCGGCGCGGAAAGCCCGGGCCAGGCGCTGATCGACTACGAAGTCGCCTTCCTCGCCTGGCTCGACGCCCTGCGCGCGCGCTATCCACGCCTGCAGATCGAGCATTGCGCGAGCGGCGGCATGCGCCTCGCGCGGCCCTATCTCGACCGCACGCACAATGCGTCGAACAGCGACGAGGGCGATCCGCAGCAGATCGCGCGCATTGCCGCCGCCGGAGCGACGATCCTCCTGCCCGAACAGAACGGCACCTGGGCATTGCCCAAGGCCGGCGACGATGCCGAGCGCACGGCCTTCGCGATGGCCTGCGCGATCCCCTTCCGGATGCAGCTCGCGGGTGGTGCGGGGGAGCTGACGCCCGGCCAGCGCACGCTGGTTGCCGAGGGCGTCGCGGCACACAAGGCGGTGCGCGACATGGTGCGCGACGCGGTGCCTAGCTGGCCGCTGGGCCTGCCCGGCTATCACGATGCGTGGCTGTGCGTCGCGCTCGATGCCGGTGGCGCGCGCCTTGTCGCGCTGTGGCGGCGCGATGGCGGCCCCGACAGCATCACGGTCCCGCTACCGGGGGCGAAGGCCGCGCGCCTGCTCTACCCCAGTTCACTCGGCAGCGACTGGCGCCTCGACGGCGAGCAGCTTTTCGTTACGCTAGCCGAGCGATGCGCGCGCATCTTCATGGTCGAGACATAGGGGGATGGCGATGAGCAAGGCGCGGTTGCCGGTGCGCGCCGAGGACATCTCGCTGACGCGGCGGGTCGCAGCGTTCGCCTTCATCCTGCTCGGCTACATCTTTTACAGCTACGCCTGGAACACGATCGATGTGCTGCGGCCCTACATCCGCGCGTCGGCGGGGCTGACGCTGACCGAGGCGGGCCTGCTCTACAGCTTCCAGAGCGCCGGGGCGCTGGTCGGCGCGGTCGTCGTCGGCCAGATGGCGGACCGCTTCGGGCGGCGCAACCTGCTCGCCGCGATCACGCTGGGCTACGGCGTCGCGCTGCTCGCGGGTGTGTTCGCGCATGACTTCGTCTCGCTTGCGGCGCAGCGGCTGGTGCTCGGCATCTTCCTCGGCGGCGTTTTCGCGGTCGCGGTCGGGCTCTACGTCGGCCTGTTCGACGCGCAGGTGCGCGGGCGGCTGGCGAGCATCGTCGGCGCGACCTTCGGACTAGGGCTCGCGCTGCAGGGCTGGCTCGGCGGCTTCTACCTCGACAACGACTGGACAGTGATGCTGTGGGCCGGAGCCGTCCCGCCAATCGTGCTGGCGCTGTTCACCTTCGTCGTCATTCCCGACGACCGCCACGTCATCCCCTACGGCGGCGCGCCCGAGGCTCCCGTAATCACCAGCAAGATGCCGGCACGCGAGCTGTTCGCACCCGAGCATCGGCGCACCACGCTGCTGCTGACCCTTTTGTCGGGCCTCGGCTTCCTTGGCTACCAGGGCTTTTCGGGGTGGGTAACGACCTTCCTGAAGGACGTGCGCGGCTTTTCCGGGGCCGACATGGGCGCGCTGATCGCGTGGCAGGCGGTCGGCGGCATCCTCGGCGGCTTCTTCTGGGGCTGGGTCGCCGACCGCTTCGGCCGCCGCGCCGGGATCCTGGGGTTCGTCATCGGCAGCGCGATCATCATCGCCTATCTGCGCGCGCCCGCGGTGCCGGCGCTGCTCGGCACGCTGGGGGCCGCCTATGGCTTCGTCATGTCGAGCGGCATCGCCTGGGGGCCGTATTTCACCGAGCTCTACCCCTCGCACCTGCGATCGACCGCGGCGTCGGTATTCCACTGGGGCCGGATCATCGGCTTTCTCGCGCCCGCGATCACCGTCGCGGTCGCCGATGTCGTCGGGCTGACCGCGGCGATGATGATGGCGGCGCTCGTCTATCTCGCGGCAGCGCTGGTCTGGTGGCTGCTGCCCGAGACGCTGGTCCGGCGGCGCGCGTGACGACGCTGTCGTTCGACCCGGCCCGCGTGCCCTTCTCGCGCGCCGGCGCGTGGATGGCGCTGACGCTGCTGACCGAAGAGGTATGGGGCCGCGTCGGGTTCAAGGGCGCGCCGCGGCTGGCGCTGCGCGTGCTGCACGGCGATGCGCCCGACTATGGCCGCGCGATCGACCTGACCCCGCTGTACGACGGCGATTGTCGCTACGAGGCCGACGCCGAGCGGCTGCGCATCGTCGCCGACACCGGTGTCATCGAGTTCGCCTTTCGCGACGCACGCACGCTCGTCGTCAGCGGCGAAGGCCTGGGGCTGCGGCTCGAGGCATCGCAGGTCATCTGGTACGACAATCTCCAGCCCGATGGTCCGGATGGCTGGACATGGATGGCATCGGCCTTTCGCAGCGAGTTCAAGCTGCGCGCCTTGTCCGGACAAATCGCCGCCGATGCGCCGTGGACTGGCATGCGCGCCGACCATATCCGCGTCTATGCCGGGGGCGATGGGCTGCCGTGGGTGCTCGAAATCGGGGAGACGTGGTGGCGCGCCAGCGAGCCCGCGCCGATCCCGCATTCGTGGGCGGACTGGCTGGCACGTATCCCCGCCGTTCCCGCCGAATGGGAGGCGGCACGCCAACTCGCGGCCTATGTCGGCTGGTCGGCGCTGGTCGAGCCGCAGGGGCATTTCACGCGACCCGCCATGCTGATGTCGAAGAACTGGATGGCGAGCGTCTGGAGCTGGGACCACTGCTTCAACGCGCTGGCGCTCGCGCCGATCGATGCGGGCCTCGCGTGGGACCAGTACCGCTTGCCCTTCGACCTGCAGGCGTCCGACGGCCGGTTGCCCGACCAGGCCAACGACCGGCGCCTCTTCTGGAATTTCGTGAAGCCGCCGGTGCACGGCTGGACGCTGCGCCGGCTGATCGAAACGGGCGTGGTGTCGGACGAGAAGCTCGCGTGGATTTACTCGCGTCTCGCTGCCTGGACCGAATGGTGGATGCGCGACCGCGGCGGCGACGCCGGCCTGCCCTTCTACCGCCACGGCAACGATTCGGGCTGGGACAACGCGACCCCCTTCAAGATCGGCATGCCCGTCGCCGGCCCCGACCTCGCCGCAATGCTGGTGATCCAGATGGACGTGCTCGGCGAAGTCGCCGCGGGCCTCGGGCGGCTTGACGAGGCCGAAGCGTGGCGAGCCCGCGCCGATACCCTGCTGGCACGCCTGATCGAGCGATTGTGGACCGGCGAGACCTTCGTCGCCCGCCGTGTTTCAGATGGCGCGGTGCACGCCTCCGACAGCCTCGTCGCGGTGATCCCGATCATCCTCGGCGAGCGCCTGCCCGCGGCGATCCTTGCCGCACTGGTCGCCAAGATCGGCGAGCCGGGACGCTTCCTGTGCTCCGCAGGTCTCGCCACCGAGGCGCTGACCAGTCCGCAGCACGAGAGCGACGGCTATTGGCGCGGCCCCGTCTGGGCACCCACGACGCTGCTCGTCGTCGAAGGCCTGCGGGCGGTCGGCGAACGTGCGCTTGCACACGACATCGCCCGCCGCTTTTGCGAGACCTGCGCACGGTCAGGCATGGCCGAGAACTTCGACGCGGTGACCCGCGCACCGCTCCGCGACCATGCCTATAGCTGGACGGCGAGTGTCTTCCTGCTCCTCGCGGCGAGCCTCCGATGAGCACGCGGCAAGAAGCCCCGGCGCTGCGCATTCACGGCACGATCGCGCGCGATCTCGGCATCGCGATCATCGCCGGCACCTATGCGCCCGGCGAGCTGCTGCCCGGCGACATCGCGTCTGCGGGCCAACTAAAGGTATCGCGCACGGCCTATCGCGAGGCGGTGCGCATTCTCGCCGCCAAGGGGCTGGTCGAGAGCCGCCCCAAGGCAGGTACGCGCGTTAGCCCCATGTCGCGCTGGCATCTGCTCGACCCCGACGTCATCGCCTGGAGCCTGCAGGGCCAGCCCGGCGAGGACTGGATACGCGACCTGTTCGAGCTGCGCCTGACCGTCGAACCCGCCGCCGCCGAACTCGCGGCGCGGCGGCGCGACGCCGGGGACCTCGTTGAGATGAAAGCCGCGCTCGATGCGATGGCGCAGCACGGTCTCGCGGTGCCCGAGGGCCAGGCCGCCGATCAGCGTTTCCACCACGTCCTGATGCGCGCGACGCGCAACGCCCATCTGATCTCGCTGTCGAGCTCGATCGAGGCCGCGGTCGCCTGGACGACGATCTTCAAGCAGCGCAATCGCGCCCTGCCGCGCGACCCGATGCCGGATCACGTCGCGCTATTCGACGCCGTCGCGGCCGGCAAGCCAGCGGCCGCGCGCAAGGCGATGACCGTCCTCGTGCGCGGCGCACTGAGCGATACCGAGCTGTCGTTTTTGCCCTGATCCGATGGTGCGGGCGGCCGGGGTCGAACCGGCACTCCTTGCGGAACCGGATTTTGAGTCCGGCGCGTCTACCAATTCCACCACGCCCGCGGGGTCGGCGATTGCGGGTTAAACGGCTGCGCGCGGCTTGCCAAGTCGGCGCATAGCCCGCAAGGCTGCGCGGCATGAGACCTCCCCGTACGCCCGGCGGCACCGGTGGCCCCCGCGGCCCCGGTTCGGGACCGCCCCGCGCCCGCCCGCCCTCCGCCCGCCCGCCTGCCCGCCGCGGCGACGCGCCCCAACGCCCCAGCTTCGGCCGCCCGCCCGCGCTCGACGAGCTGCAGACCAACCAGCGCGAGCTGCGCCGCCACATACCCGGCGGCCGCCTGCCCAAGGTTCCGGCGCTCAAGCCCGAAGGCCCCCGCCCCGCGACCGGCCGCCGCGCGCGTGGTGACGTCCGCGCCGCCGCCGCCGTTGCCGCCAAGGCCGGCGTCGACGCGCAGGAACCGCAGCGCATCGCCAAGCTGCTCGCCCGCGCCGGGGTCGGCTCACGCCGCGACATCGAGCGGATGATCGAGGAGGGCAAGATCGCGCTGAAGGGCACCGTGCTGACGACGCCCGCGACGATCGTCACCTCTCTGGAAGGCATCACGGTCGAGGGCCGCGAGGTCGCGCCGATCGAGGCGACGCGCCTGTTCCGCTTCCACAAGCCGAGCGGCTTTCTGACCACCGCACGCGATCCCGGCGGCCGCCCGACGATCTTCGACGTGCTGCCCCCCGGCCTGCCGCGCCTCGTGCCCGTCGGCCGCCTCGACATGAATACCGAGGGGCTGCTGCTGATGACCACCGATGGCGGGCTGAAGCGCGCGCTCGAGCTGCCGGT
Source organism: Glacieibacterium frigidum (assembly GCF_007097155.1). Classification (GTDB taxonomy): domain Bacteria; phylum Pseudomonadota; class Alphaproteobacteria; order Sphingomonadales; family Sphingomonadaceae; genus Glacieibacterium; species Glacieibacterium frigidum. Next base: position 1,337,797 of record NZ_VJWA01000001.1, on the reverse strand, counting down.
CAACGCAGTGTCGCGGCGCTACCGCGTGCGCGCGTTCGGCGAGATCAGCCAGGCGGCGCTCGAGACGCTGATCGAGGGCATCACCATCGACGGCATGCACTACGGGCCCATCGACGCCGATATCGAGCGGCGCACGGGGGCGAACCTGTGGCTGACGATGCGCCTGACCGAGGGCAAGAACCGCGAAATCCGCCGCGTTCTCGAATTCCTGGGGCTGCAGGTGTCGCGCCTGATCCGCACCGCCTATGGCCCGTTCGAACTCGGCGACCTGCCGGTGCGCGATGCCGACGAGATCCCGGCGGCGGCGATCGCGACGCTGCGCAAGGGCTTGGGGGCGCAGCAGCGTTGAAGATCATCGCCGGACAATGGCGGGGCCGCGCACTCGTCGCGCCCGACGGCGAAGCGACTCGCCCGACCGCCAACCGCGTGCGCGAGGCGCTGTTCTCGATGCTGACCAGCCGCATCGGCAGCTTCGAGGGCCTGCGCGTCGCCGACGTTTTCGCCGGCACCGGCGCGCTCGGCATGGAGGCGCTGTCCCGCGGCTGCGCGCATGTCTCGTTCGTCGAGACCGACGCCGGTGCCCTGAAGGCGCTCAAGACCAATATCGCCCGGTCGAAGGTCGAGGCGCTGACCGACGTGTTCGCGCAGCCCGCGCTCGCGGTCGGCCGGGCCCGCCAGGCGTACGACCTGCTGATGCTCGATCCGCCCTATGGCGAGGGTCTTGCCGCCCCCGCCCTCGCGCACCTGATGGCGCAGGGCTGGATCGCGCCGCACGCGCTGATCTCGGTCGAGACTGCGGCCAAGGAACCGCTCGAAGTCGCTGGATTCACTATCGAAGTCACCCGCCGCCATGGTAAAGCAGCCCTCCATTTGCTCCGTGTCGGAGAGCCTGAGTGAGCGTCTCGATCGCCTTTGCACAGACCAGCATGGCGCTGCGCGACATTCTCCAAAATGCTCTGCGCCTCGACACCGGTTGGCGCGAAACCGGCGGCGCGCCGCGCGTCACCACCCTGCCGCACGGCAAGCCCGACAAGGGCAGCGGCGAGCGGCTCAACCTCGGTCTGATTTCAGCGGCGCCCAATGCACGGCTCCGCAACGAGTCGGTCGATACCCCGAGTGGTCGTGTCCCGCTGGTCTTCGATCTGCGTTATCTGATCACCGTACATGTGCTATTCCCACTGCATGCCGAACTGTTGATCGGTGCGGCACTCGAAGCACTCCTCGATAATCCGGTGCTCACCGGGCCGCCAGTTCCCGACGAGGACCCGCTGGAAACGGCGATCATGGACGTCGCCGGCCCGATGGCGGACAACCGGCCGCGCCTGATTGTCGAGGTTGCCGAGGCGCGCAGCTTTGACGCGCTCCGCGTCCCCGCGCTGCTCGTCCATGTCTCGCCGGTGATCGTCGCACCGCGCCGCAGGGGGGCATCGCTGCTGCTGCAGCCCTGACGCGACTCAGCCCCGCAGCCGCGGGTGCAGCGTCGCCGTCGCAAGTAGGAGCGCCGCACCCGCGCCGCCGATTAGGTTGGCGATGCCGATCAACGGGTACAGCAGCGCCCCCGCAACCGCCCCTGCAACGAGCCCGGCCCAGAGCAGCAGATAGGGCCACCAGCCGAACGCCGGCCCGCCGCGCAGGGCGTGGGCGATGCGCTGCCCGACCTTGACCAGCGTGCCAGTCATGTAAGTCAGGCCGATCTGCACCTCGCCGTCGCGTTCGAACACCACGTTCTCGACGCCCATCGCCAGCGCCATCGCCGCCGCCGCGCCCGCGCGCCAGCCGAGTGCATCACACGCCACCGCCGCGCCGAGCAGCACCGCGACGAGCGCCAGCACCACCGCCCGCCGCCGTGCGCCACCCAGCGTCCCCGCGAGCGAGCCTGCGACCACGCCGATGACGAACGCCGCGATCAACCCTGCGGCGATCAGCGCCTCCCGCGGCAGCGCCGCGACGCCGACCGCAAGGCGGGTCGAGTTGCCGCTCATGAACGAGACGAAGAAGCCGCCGAGGTACAGGAAGCCCGTCGCGTCGACGAACCCCGCCAGCGCCGACAGGCCCGTCGCCAGCCACAGGATGCGCGCGTCGGAGCGGATCATGGTGGACAGCCTACGCGCCAAAGTACGCTGGACGCCAGCCGCCCGGGTGACAGGCCGATGCGCCCAAGGTAGCGCGTGGGTCATGCGTACCCGGATCAAGATCTGCTGCATCGCCTCGCCCGCCGAAGCGGCGCTGGCGGTTGATCACGGTGCCGATGCCGTCGGCTTGGTCGCCGCGATGCCCTCGGGTCCCGGCCCGATCGACGACGCGCTGATCGCCGCCATCGCCGCGACGGTGCCGCCGCCGGTCGCGAGTGTTTTGCTGACCTCCGAAAGCGACGCCCAGGCTATCGCGGCGCATGTCACGCGTACCCGGCCCGCAGCGGTCCAGATCGTTCGCCACATCGCGCCGGCCGAGTCCGCCGCGCTCGCCCGCCTGCTGCCGCTGACCCGCCGCATCCAGGTGATCCATGTCGAGGATGCAGGCGTGATCGACCTGATCCCGGCCTATGCGCCGCACGTCGATGCCTTCCTGCTCGATTCCGGCCGGCCGGGGGCCGCGACGCCGACCCTTGGCGGCACCGGCGACGTCCACGACTGGGCGGTCAGCGCGGCGTTCGTCGCGGCCAGCCCGCGGCCGGTGTTCCTCGCGGGCGGGCTGAACGCCGGCAACGTCGGCGCGGCCATCGCGCAAGTGCGGCCCTTCGGCGTCGACATCTGCTCGGGCGTCCGCACCGACGGCGCGCTCGACCCCGACAAGCTCGCGGCTTTCGTCGCGGCGGTGGCGGCGGCCGACTACAGCCGGTCGAACAGCAGCGCGATATAGACCGCGATGATCAGCGCGACCGCGGGCGCGAGCAGGCGGTGATAGAGCGGGCCGCGCGTCAGGATCGCCACCGCGAACGCCGCCATCAGCGCGAGGTGAAAGCCGAGGTTGGCGCCGACCGGGATCGCGCCGTCGAGCACGAGGTCCTTGCTCAGGCTCGTCGCGAGCATCGCCAGCAGCGCGCCGAAGAACCAGCGGCGATGGTCGAAATAATGCGCACGCAGGTCGACGTCGCCGGCCTCCCCCGTCGCCGGCAGCACCAGCGCCGACGCCAGATACTGGAAGATCGTCTGCAGCAGCACGACGGTGAAGGCGCCGAAGGTCCAGGTCGCGTGGTCGCGCAGGCCGAACATCGCCCACCACATCTGCGTCGTCGCGGCGATCAGCGTCACCGACCAGATCAGCGACGGTGCGTAGCGCCGCACCCGGCCGCGCGCGAGGATCAGATTGCGAAATCCCTGCAGCACCTCGGTGATCGCCAGCCCGAGGATGATCGACAGCAGGACCGCAAGGAAGTCGAAGGCTTGCATCGCCGCACTATGGCACCGAAACACGCGCGCCGCACAAGCCGCAGGCTCGAATGGCGGGTGACAAAGCGGCCGCCGTTCCTTAACTGTTCCCCGTGCTTGCGTCCCCCGCCCTGACCGACCCGCCCTATCTGCAGGGTCTCAACGCGCCGCAGCGCGACGCCGTGCTGACCACCGAGGGCCCCGTGTTGATCCTCGCGGGTGCAGGCACCGGCAAGACGCGCGCGCTGACCAGCCGGCTGGCGCACATCATCGTGACGCGGCTGGCGTGGCCGTCCGAAGTGCTGGCGGTGACCTTCACCAACAAGGCGGCGCGCGAGATGCGCCACCGCATGGGCGCGATGCTGGGCGACATGGTCGAGGGGATGCCTTTCCTCGGCACCTTCCACGCGATCGCCGCGCGGATGCTGCGCAAGCACGCGGGGCTCGTCGGGCTGCAGTCGAACTTTAACATCCTCGATACCGACGACCAGCTGCGCCTGCTCAAGCAGGTTCAGGCCGAGGCGGGGATTGAGGAGAAGCGCTGGCCCGCCAAGGGTCTCGCCGGGCTGATCGACAAGTGGAAGAACCGCGGGTCGCGCCCCGACCAGCTGCTGCCCGGCGACGGCCGCGATTATGCCGACGGCAAGGCGCCGGCCCTCTACGCGCGCTATCAGGAGCGGCTGGTCCAGCTCAACGCCTGCGATTTTGGCGACCTGCTGCTTCACATGCTGACGATCTTCCAGCAGCACCCCGACGTGCTGTCGGAGTATCAGCGGCGCTTCAAATACATCCTCGTCGACGAGTATCAGGATACCAACGTCAGCCAGTATCTGTGGCTGCGCCTGCTCGCGCAGGAGCGCAAGAACATCGCCTGCGTCGGCGACGACGACCAGTCGATCTATTCGTGGCGCGGGGCGGAGGTCGCCAACATCCTGCGCTTCGAGAAGGATTTTCCGGGCGCGAAGGTGATCCGGCTGGAGCAGAACTACCGCTCGACGCCGCACATCCTGGGGGCCGCGGGCGGGCTGATCGGCAAGAACTCGGGGCGCCTCGGCAAGACGCTCTGGACCGATCGCACCCACGGCGACCAGGTCAAGGTCACCGGCGTGTGGGACGGGCCCGAAGAGGCGCGGCTGGTCGGCGACGCCGCCGAGCGGCTGCAGCGCCAGGGGGCCAGTCTCAACGACCTCGCCATCCTCGTCCGCGCGCAGTTCCAGACCCGCGAGTTCGAGGACCGCTTCATCGCGATCGGCCTGCCCTACAAGATCGTCGGGGGCTTCCGCTTCTACGAGCGCGCCGAAATCCGCGACGCGCTCGCCTATTTCCGCGTCGTGGTCTCGCCGTCGGACGGGCTGGCGTTCGAGCGCATCGTCAACCTGCCCAAGCGCGGACTGGGCGACAAGGCGATGGCCGCGCTGCACACCCTCGCGCGCGTCCGCGACGTGCCGCTGTCGACGGCGGCGGCGATGCTGATCGAGACCGACGAGCTGACGCCCGCCGCGCGTCGCAGCCTCGCGACCTTCGTCGCCGACCTCGCGCGCTGGCGCGGGCAGCTCGAATCCCTGTCGCACCAGGACCTCGCGCGCGTCATCATCGAGGAATCGGGGATGGTCGCGATGTACCAGGCGCAGCGCAGCGTCGAGGCCGACGGCCGGCTGGAGAACCTGACCGAGCTGACGCGCGCGATGGACGAATACGAGTCGATGCAGGCGTTCCTCGAACATGTCAGCCTTGTCATGGACAACGACCAGGGCGACGAGGCCGAATACATCACGATCATGACCCTCCATGCCGCCAAGGGGCTGGAGTTCGACCACGTCTTCCTCGTCGGCTGGGAGGAAGGGGTGTTCCCCTCGCAGCGCGCGCTCGACGAGGGCGGCAACGCGAGTCTCGAGGAGGAGCGCCGCCTCGCGTATGTCGGGATCACCCGCGCCAAGAAGGCGGCGACGATCTTCCACGCCGCCAATCGTCGCATCTACGGGCAATGGACATCGAGTATCCCGTCGCGCTTCGTCAGCGAGCTGCCGCCCGACCATGTCGAGGTGACCACGACGATGAGTGGCGGCCCCAGCCTGTGGCGCGCCGCACTCGGCAGCGGCCAGGACCCGTTTGCCGACGTCGGCCGCGCAACCGGCCGCGGCCCCGGCTGGGCGCGCGCGACGACGGTCGGCACCTCGGGCCTGCCCGGTCGCGGCCCCGTGCTCGAAGCCCGCGCGAGTGCGGTGTCGGTCGGCATGAAGGGACGCAGCGACGTAAGCGTCGGCAGCCGCGTCTTCCATTCGAAGTTCGGTTACGGCGCGGTCACGTCGATCGAGGGCAACAAGCTGGAGATCGAGTTCGAAAAGGCGGGGGCCAAGCGCGTCCTCGACAGCTTCGTCGAGGTGGTCTGAGGCTCAGTCCGCGGTCCAGCCGCCATCCACCACCAGGCTGGTGCCGGTGATCAGCGCCGCAGCGTCGGAGGCAAGGAAGACGACCGCACCCATCAGGTCCTCGACGGTGCCGAGCCGGCCCAGCTTGATCTTCGCGAGCACGCTGGCCTTGAATGCCGCATCCTCGAAGAACGGGCGGGTCAGCGGCGTGTCGATGAAGGTCGGCGCGATGGTGTTCGAGCGGATGACCGCGCTTGCGAGGTCGAGCGCCAGCGCCTTGTTCATCCCCTCCAGCCCCCATTTCGACGCGCAGTAGAGCGACCGGTTGGGGCCGCCGACATGGCCCATCTGGCTGCCGACATGGATCAGGCTGCCGCGCGTGCCCGCAGCGAGCATGGCTCGAACGCAGCCCTGGGCGACGAAGAACGCGGACTTCAGGTTGAGGTCGAGAACCGCGTCGTAGTCGTCCTCGGTCACGTCGATCATCGGCTTGGGTCGGTTTGTGCCGGCATTGTTGACGAGGATGTCGAACGCCGGCCGTGCCGCGAAGAACGCCGCGACCGCGGTGAGGTCGGCGACGTCGAGCACCGCAGCATCGGCCTGTCCGCCCGCCTCGCGTATCGCCGCTGCCCCCGCCTCGATCTCCTCCGACGACCGCGCGCACAGCGTCACCTGCGCCCCGGCATCGGCGAGCGCCGCCGCGAGCGCCAGCCCGATGCCACGCCCTGCCCCGGTAACCAGCGCACGCCGTCCGTCGAGGCGCAGCGACGGCGTGCGCGGCAGGATCACGCGGCTTCGGCCCGGCCGCCGTAGGGCACGTTGCGTCCGCCGTAGCGGCGCACGCGGATATTGGCCTGCTCGCCGTGCCCGGCAAAGCCTTCGAGCGCGCACAGGCGGCTGCAATATTCGCCGATCATCGTGCTTGCCTCGTCGGTCAGCACGCGCTGGTAGGTGCAGGTCTTGATGAACTTGCCGACCCACAGCCCGCCCGTGTAGCGCGCGGCCTTCTTGGTCGGCAGCGTGTGGTTGGTCCCGATGACCTTGTCGCCGTAGCTGACATTGGTGCGGTTGCCGAGGAACAGCGCGCCGTAATTGGTCATATGCTCAAGAAAGTAATCGGGGTCGCGCGTCATCACCTGGACGTGCTCGCTGGCGATCTCGTCGGCGATGCGGACCATCTCGGCGTCGTCCGCGGCCACGATGACCTCGCCGAAGCTCTCCCAGGCCCGGCGGGCGATGTCGGCGGTGGGCAGGATGAGGAGCAGCCGCTCGACTTCGCGCATCGTATCCTCGGCGAGCTTGCGGCTGGTGGTGAGCAGGATGGCGGGCGAGTCGGGCCCATGCTCGGCCTGCCCGAGCAGGTCGGTGGCGCACAGCTCCCCGTCGGCGCCGATCTCGTCGGCGATGACGAGGGTCTCGGTCGGCCCGGCGAAAAGATCGATGCCGACGCGGCCGAACAGCTGGCGCTTGGCCTCCGCTACGAAGGCGTTGCCGGGGCCGACGAGGATGTCGACCGGAGCCATGCTCGCCGTGCCGATCGCCATCGCGCCGACCGCCTGGATGCCGCCGAGGCACCAGATCTCGTCCGCCCCCGCCATGTGCTGCGCGGCGACGATCGCGGGTGCGGGCTTGCCCTGGAACGGCGGCGCGCACGTCACGACGCGCGGCACGCCCGCGACCTTGGCGGTGATCACGCTCATGTGCGCCGACGCGAGCAGCGGGTATTTGCCGCCGGGGACGTAGCAGCCGGCGGCGTTGAGCGGCAGGTGCTTGTGGCCGAGCACGACGCCGGGAAGCGTCTCGACCTCGACATCGGTCATGCTGGCGCGCTGGATCTGCGCGAAGTTGCGCACCTGCGTCTGCGCGAACTCGATATCTTTCAGGTCCTGGCCGGTCAGCTGGTCGATGCACGCCTGCACCTCGGCAGGGGACAGGCGGTAATCGTCGCGGTCCCACTTGTCGAATTTGACGCTCAGCTCGCGAATCGCCGCATCGCCGCGTGCCTCGATATCGGCCAAGATGCCCTCGACCGTGTCGCGCACGCTGCGGTCGGTCGCCGCCTTTGCCTCGGTCGTCGCACCGCGCTTGAGCCAGATCGCCATGATGGTGTCCCTTGTTCGGCACGGTTGACACCGCGCATCGCGGGGCCGATGTTTCTCCAGATTCCGGAGAAACGCAAGTGACCAGTCCTCTCGCCCCGCAGGTCGTCCGCTACGCCGACCTCCGCCCGTGCCACAACGCCTTCATCGACAGCCGAACGCCGGGGTCGGAAACGAAGGAGAATTTCACGATCATCGGCCCGGGCGTGTCGGAGAACCCCGACCAGTTCGTCCACATCGCCGCGCCGCACGGCTTCAACATCGGCGGCGCGCGTCAGCCGCCGGGGTGCGTGAATTCGCAGCACAGCCACGACACCGCCGAGGTCTTCGTCGTCCACTCGGGCCGCTGGCGCTTCGACCTGGGCGAGCATGGCAACGACGCGCGCGTCGAGTGCGGACCCGGCGACACGATCTCGCTGCCGACCAGGACATTTCGCGGTTTCACCAATATCGGCGATGACACCGGCTTCCTGTGGGCGGTGCTGGGCGGCGACGATCCCGGCCGCGTGACCTGGGCGCCGAAGGTGTTCGACCTCGCGCGTGACTACGGGCTGGTGCTGCTCGCATCGGGCCGGCTGGTCGACACCGCGAAGGGCGAGGCGGTGCCCGACGACGCCGTGCCGATGCCGCCGACGACGCCCGATCAGGTCGCGGCGCTGACGCGCTACACCGACGCGCAGGCCGAGCATCTGGTGGCGCGCGATCGCACCGGGAGCGGTGAGACCCCGGTGATTGCCGCCGATGGGCCGCTCGCTGCGCCGCATGGCTTCACGCTGCATCGCCTCGATCTCGACGGCGCGGGCGAAGCCGAGACGGTGGCGGGTGTCGAAGTGATCTTCGTCCACCGCGGCGCGCTGGCGATCGACTGGGACGGCGGGCAGATCGACATGGGCGAAGGCGACACCGCGACCGTGCCGCGCGGCCTGTCGCGCACCCTGTCGGGCACCGCGACGGCGTTCATCGTGCGCGGGCCGGGGTCGGCCTAGCTCAGCCCCGTCGCAGCCCGCAACGCCTCCGCCCCGGCGCGGATGAAGCCGTGGTCGGAGCCCAGCACGAACAGCGTCGCCCCCTGCTCCACCCACTGCGCAGTGTCGCCGGGCCGCGCGATGAACATGCCGACCGGGCGCCTTGCTGCGACGGCTGCCGTGCAGATGCGCGTCACCGCCGCGACCACGGGGGCATCGTCCATCGACGCACAGCCGAGCGCGACGGTCAGGTCGGCGCGGCCGATGAAGAAGGCGTCGATGCCCTCGACCGCGAGAATAGCGTCGAGATCGTCGAGCGCCTCCAGATCCTCGAGCTGCGCGATCACCACGGTGCGCGCTGCGGACGCCGCACGATGCTCGGCCATCGCAACGCCGCCATAGGCCGCTGCACGCGGCGACCCCGCATAACCACGCCCCCCCGGCCCGAACTGCGCGGCCTGCGCGACGGCGCGCGCCTCGCCGGCGGTGCGGACGTGCGGCACGAGAACGCCGTCGGCACCGCAGTCGAGCGCATTGAGGATCGCCGAGTGGCCGCCATCGGCCGGCCGCACGACCACCACCATGCCCGCCGCGCGCGCCGCGAGAATGCACACGTCGAGGTCGCGCCGGTCGAACGGCGCATGCTCGGCATCGAGCACCAGCAGGTCGAGGCTCGAATGGGCGAGCACCTCGACGACCGCATGGTGGGGCGTCTTGACGAAGGTGCCGAGCAGCGGCCGGCCCTCGGCGATGCGGGACTTAAGCGTCATGCTAGTCGCTCCGACGCCAGCGCCGCACCTTCGCTCAACGTCTTGAGCTTGGCCCAGACGATGTCGGGGTCGACCGCGCCAAAGCCGGCGAAGGTCGAGAAGCCGCAGTCGGTCCCGGCGATGACGCGCTCTGCGCCGACGATGCCGACGAACCGCTCGATCCGCTCGGCGACGACGCGCGGGTGCTCGACGAAGTTGGTCGTCGAATCGATCACGCCGGGGATCAATATCTTGTCGTCGGGAATGATCGCGATCATCTCGGCGAAGTAGTTCCAGTCGTGCTGGTGGCGGGGGTTCGACGTCTCGAACAACAGGCCGGCGGGCTTGGCGTTCATCAGCGTCGGCAGGATCACTCCCATCTCGACGTCGTGGGTGTGTGGCCCTTCGTAATTGCCCCAGCAGACGTGCATCCGGACGCGCGACGCATCGACGTTGCGCAGCGCGTGGTTGAGCACGTCGACGTGCCCGCCGATCAGCGTCAGATACTCGGCGTCCGTTCGCCCCTTGTACATCATGTGGCGGCCCAGCCCGAGGTCGGGGCTGTCGAGCTGCAGGATCAGCCCCGCCGCGACGATCGCCTCGTATTCGGGCCGCATCGCCTCGGCGAGCGCCTCGAGGTAATCGTCCTGGGTCGCATAATGCTCGTTCGGCTGGAACAGCGCGATGACGCCGGGTGACGCGGCGTTCATGAAGCCGCCCGCGGGTGCGTGGCTCGCCATCGCCGCCGCCATGTGCGCGAGGTCGGCCTCGAGCGGGGCGAGCGTCTTCGGCGCAACCGGCCCGACGCACTTCGGGCGGCGATAGGTCGGCGTGCCGCCGCTCGCCGCCTGGCGCGTCAGGAACCCCGGAAAGTCCTCGAGGTCGGCAGGCGGGGTGCGCGGGGAGTCGCCGTCGAAGCCGGTGATGCGGTCCTTGATGTACGTCGCATAGCTGATCTTCGACATCTCGCCGTCGGACACCAGGTCGATGCCCGCCGCGACCTGCCGCGCGACGATATCGTCGACTGCCGCGCCGATGACGCGGTCGAACTCGGCGCCGTCGATGGCCTCGCCGCGTTCGGCCGCGAAGACGAGGTCGGTCACCGCCTTTGAGCGCGGCAGCGAGCCGACGTGCGTGGTCTTGATGGTCATGGCATCTCCCCGATATCGTCGAGCCAGCGGCCGATCGCCGCCGCGAGTTCGTGCGGCCGTTCGAGCGGCAGCATGTGCCCCGCCCCGTCGATGACGCGCAAGGTCGCGCGGGCGCAGCGTGCCGCCATCGCGGCGTGCCAGTCGGGCGGGCACAGCGCGTCCTCCGCGCCGACCGCGAACAGCACGGGATCCGCGAAACCGTCGAGCACCGGCCCCAGGTCGGCGCGCGTGCGCAGCGCCTCGCTCTGGGCGCAGAAGACGTCGTCCCCAAGACCCATCGCCATGTCGAACAACAGGTCCTTGAGCGCAGTGTCACCGCGGTTGGCGGCGGCGAGATAGGTGGGCTTCAGCTCGTCGGCCACGATCGTCGGCAGCGCGCCGGCCCGCACCCGCGCCTGTTGAACCGGTCGCACCGCTGAGCGCTCGGGCAGATCAGCGCCGGCGTTGGTATCGACCAATACGAGGCCCGCGATACGTTCGGGGGCCTGCCGCGTCATCTCCAGCGCGACGATCCCGCCCATCGAGAAGCCGATCGGCAGCAGGCGACCCGGCACGCGCGCCAGCACCGCCGCCGCCATATCCGCGATCGTCGATTGATCCAGCATGCCGGCATGGGCGGCTCCGAACCCGCGCGCCGCCAGAACGGCCGCGACCATCGACCCGCCGCCCGACCATAGCCGCGCGTCGCACATGTTGCCCGGCAGCAGGACGGCGGTCGTGATGGCTGCCCTCCCCGCGAGCGTTGCAGCCGGCATCATGCCGTGCCCGGCGTTTCTCCACAATCCGGAAAAATTTGGCCTGCGTTGACGCCGCGCCGCCGATCCGCGCAGATGCTGCGACCAGTCGTCCAGCCGGAACCCGCCCTTGCCCGCGTCGCCTCGATCAACCGGCCGTCCCGTCGCACTGATCATCGCGCGCGCCACGCTGCTCGCCTATCCCGAGTTGCTCCCCGAACTGGCGGGGGCGCTCCACGCGCGCGGTCACGGCGTGCTGCTGCAGGTTATCGATCATGAGCGCGAGGCCGATGCCGCGCTGGCGGCGCTCGACCCGGGCGGCGTCGCGGGCATCATCGCGGCGGTGCGACCGTCGGACGCTGCCATTGCGCGCGCCGCAGCAGGGCGCGTGCCGCTGCTGCTCTACAATTGCCACGCCGCCGGGCCGACTGTCGATTCGGTGAGCTGCGACCATGCCGCATGCGGGGAAAGCCTCGCGGCGCTGCTGCTGGAAGCCGGGCACCGCCGCTTCGGCATCATCGGCGCCTCGGCGCTGGTCGGCGTCGAGCGCGCAGGCGGCGCGGTTGCGACCCTGCGCAAGGGCCGCGCGCTGACCATCGAGACCGTGCGCGGCGATTACAGTTATGCGAGCGGCGCGGCGGCGCTCGACGAATTGTTCGCGCGGATGAAGCCGCGGCCTTCGGCGATCATCGCCGTCAACGACGCGATGGCGATCGGCGCGCTCGACCGGGCGCGGGCGCTGCAGGTGCGGGTGCCGCGCGACCTGTCGGTGGTCGGCATCGACGGAACGCAGGCGGCGCGCCTGCCCTCTTACGAGCTGACGACGATGCGCCAGCCCCTGCACCGCCTCGCCACGACGGCGGTCGACCTGCTGCTCGAACGCATCGCCGACCCTTTACGCCCGGTGGAAATTCGGCTGTTCGGCGGCGAGATGATCGTCGGGCGGACGGCGCGGCTCGAGCGGCCTGTGCGTCGTCTTACAGTCGCGCGGACGCCCCGCGGATGAATTCGCCCATGAACAGGCGGCGTTCGGCGGGCTGGTCGGGGTCCTCGACGCGGTCGAGCAGCATCGTCACCGCGCTGTTGACCATGCGCTCGACGGGCTGGCGGATCGTGCTGAGCCGGTAGCTCGCCCATTCGGCAGGGCCGACACCGTCGAAGCCGACCACCGACAGGTCGCCGGGCACGTTCAACCCCTGCTCGCGCGCCGCGTCGATCGCGCCGATCGCCATCAGATCGTTGGCGCAGACCACGGCGTCGAGCTGCCCCGCCTCCGCCAGCAAGGCGTCGAATGCCTCGCGCCCGCTCGCATAGTCGTAGCCGCCGCGCTTGACCGCGATCGCCGGCAGACCGGCTGCGTCGAGCCGGTCGAGCGTCGCGCGCAGCCGCTCATCGCCGACATGACTGTGCTCGAGCCCCGCGATGACCCCGAAGCGGCGGTGGCCTGCCGCCAGCAGCCCGTCGACGAGCAGCCCCTCGCCGCGCACCGAATCGCAGCACACCGACCCGACCGTGCCGATGTCGCTGATACGGTTGTACAGCACCAACGGTACGCCATGGTCGTTGAACTGCAGCACCTGCTCGTCCGACAAGCGCGCAATGGCGATGGCGCCGTCGACCTTGAAGCGCCAGATCTGTTCGAGCGCGTCGGCGGGCACCAGGTTACTCTCCGAGGTGAACAGCAGCGCGCGCATGCCGTGCTGTGACAGGCGGTCGGTCAGCGCCGACAGCATCTCCGGATAGGTCCGGTTGGTCACTGTCGAGATCAGGATGGCGACGAGGTTCGACCGGCGGGTCGTCAGGCTCTGCGCCAGCGCGTTGGGATGATAGCCGAGCTCGGCCGCGGCACTCAGCACCCGGTCGCGCATCTTGGGGCTGATCACGCAGCCGGGGCGAAAGGAGCGCGACACCGATGACTGCGACACGCCCGCGCGGCGGGCGACATCGTAGCAGGTGGCGGCGCGCTTTGAGGGTTTGCTCGACATGGCGGACCCGACCCTAACCGACGCGCGCGCGCCTGACCACGGTCTCCGGAATGCGCCACCAGACGAGCGCGGCGACGAGGAAGCAGGCGCTCGCCAGCGTCATGCCGACCGTCAGCCCGAAGCGGTCGGCGACCTGCGCGGTGATCAGCGGGGCGAAGAAGCTGATGATCCGGCCCCAGTTGAAGATCGACGCCGCGGTCGAGCGCAAATGCGCGGGGTAAAGCTCGGTCAGCCACGGCCCCCAGACCACGCTGGCGGAGATCGCGAAGCCATAGCCGAACCCCGACGCTGCGAGGATCGCCACTGACGACGGCGCGCGCAGGTAGAACAGCACGATGGCCGCGGCGATGACGAAGCCGATCGCCCCGACGCGCCGCCCGTAGCGGTCGGCCAGCCACCCCCAGGCGAAGCCGCCGAGGCACGATCCCCAGAACTGCCACGACACGATCGTCCCTATCGCGACACCGTCGAAGCCGCGGCTTTCCTTCAGATAGGTCGTCACCCAGCCGGTGAACGCCTGGTAGGCGAAGAAATTGAGGCCGCACATCAGCACGAGCATCATCGTCTGGCGGCGCACCGCGGGGGTGAACAGCTCGACGATCGGCAGCTTCGAGATCGGCCCGGTGTGGCGCACGCCGCCATAGGGGATCAGCCGCCGGTCGTCGGGCATGATCAGCAGGGCGAAACCCGCCAGCACCGCTGGCACGACGCCAACGTAGAGCAGAATGCGCCAGTCGGAATCTAGGAACAAGGCACTGACCGCGCCGAGCGTCGCGACCGCTGCGTTGTACACGCCCAGCACGACGCCCGCGAGTTGCCCCCGGATATGCGGCGGGAACAGCGTGACGTAGATCCCGACGGTGATCGGGTACATCGTGCCGGTGAAGTAGCCGAGGGCGAAGCGCTGCACGAGCAGCTGCGGATAAGTCGTGACGTACGCGCCGGCGACGAGCAGCAGCCCGAAGCTGAGCATTACCACGACCAGCGCATTGCGCCGCCCGAAGCGATCGGCCAGCTGACCATTGATGATCGAGCCGATCAGCGCACCGCCCGCCATCGCACTGTACATGCCCCCCGCCTCGGTACGGGTCAGCGCGAGGCTTTCGGCGATGTAGGGGCGCAGGATGTCGACGGTGTTCCACGTCCAGGCGTAGCAGAAATAGCCAGCCAGCAGGAACGCGAAGGCTGCAACGCGGTGGCGCAGCGGCAGCGATTCGGCGGTGCGCCAGCCATCCGCGTCGGGCACGCTCATGCGCGGTACGGCGCGGGTGCGAGTTCGGCCATGCGGGCGAAGACGTCGACACCGAACTGGCGCAACAGGTCGGGGATATCGATGAACACCCAATTCTCGACCAGGCGTTCACCCTCGCGCCGCCAGAAATCCATGACCCGCATCTCGATGCGCTTACCCGTCGCGGGCAGGCCGAGCCAGCCGCCCCCCGAATGCGTCGCGCGGATGCTCGGCCAGCCCGTCGAGGCGACATAGCCGCGTTCGCCGATGCGGCACTTGTGGTCGCCCCCGATGCGGTCGGGAAAGGCGGTCAGGAACGGCCGCTGGTGGCCGCGTTCATAGTCCGCATGACCCCGAAACGTGCCGATCGGCGCGGGGCCGAACCACCAGAAGTCGGGCGACCAGAAATCGATCATGCGCATGCTCGGCAGATTGGCGCCGTCGTAGCGCATCAGCCCGGCGATCATCGCTTCGACGAGATCGAGACTGGCGCGCGCCTCGCTGTCGCTGCCGCCGTCGAGAACGACGCCGTCGCGGCTGCGCGGCCCGGGCGCGAGGATGTGCGCTCCCAGCGGACGCGCGAGTGGCCAGACGCCCGCCTGCATCATCAGCCCCGGCAGGTCGAGGATCAGATAGGTCTCTGCCATCGCGCCGCCCTCCCAGCGGTCGAAGCGTCCGAAGCGCAGGAAGGCGGGCAGGCCGGTCGCCGGGATCCCGCACAGCGGAGCTGTGAACAGCCCCGCGACATGCCCCGTGCTCGCCGTCCAGTCGCCGCCCTTGAACGACCCCGCGACGACGATGTCGACCCGCTCCTCGGCCTGCGGAAAGCTCGTCAGCAGCGTGTCGAGCAGCCCGGCCCAGTCGCTGCCCTCCAGCGGATAGGGGGCGTGCAGCACGTGTCCCGCGGTAAGCGGCGCGGCGCGTCCGCCCGCGTCGAGAGGGGCCTGCAGCCGCCGTGCCGTGTCGGTGATGGTCAAAACCTGATCCCCCTCGCGCTTGCACTATATTGATTTCGGATGCAGTCGGCGTAAAGCGCCAAATCGGCGGGCGGAAATCGGACAGGGCGAGAGCGGCATGGCGGAGGCACGGCTGATCGAACTTGCGCCGCACGTGCCGGGCATCGACGGGCGCGACATCGCTGCGCTGCACGCACCGCAGGGACCCCGCCGCCAGCGCATTGACGGCTTCGACGCCGACTACGCCGACATCGTCGACTATATCGTGCGCTGCACCCACCGCATCTGGGAGCAGAAGGACGTCGGGCTGATCGAGACGCATTATTCGGCCGATTGCCGCGTCCACCTGATGACCGGGCCGCAGGTCGGCGTCGACGGCATCGTCGCCGGCACCGTCGCGACACTCGCGGCCTTCCCCGACCGGACGCTGGTCGCGGAAGCCGTGATCTGGGCCGATCTCGGCGCGCAGACCTTCCTGACCTCGCACCGCATCAGCGGCGGCGGCACCAACCTGGGGCCGTCCGAATTTGGCCCCGCAACGGGGCGGCGCGTCGGCTACACGACGATCGCCGACTGTATCTGCACCGGCAACCGCATCGTCGAGGAATGGCTGGTGCGCGACAACAGTGCGCTCGTCCTCGGTCTCGGCCTGCACCCCGGCACCGTCGCGCGCGCGCAGGCCGCTGCCGACCGCGCCGATGGCAGCACCGCCCCCGCACCGTGGCGGCAGGCGGCGATGGCGCGCATCCTCGACGCAGCCCGCACCCCCTTCCCCGCCGCTGCCCTGCCCGACGCGACGCGCGACCCGCATGGCTTTGCGCACGCGCTGTTCGACGCGGTTTGGAACCACCGCCGCTTCGCGCGCATCCGCGATGCCTATGACCCCGCCGCGACGCTGGCGGCGCCCGGCGGGCGGGAGCTGTTCGGGCACGGCGAGATCACAGGCTGGGCCGCCGCGCTCTGCGCAAGCTTCGGCGACGCGCGCTTCGCGGTCGATCACGTCGCGGTCAACGAGGCGCCCGGCGGGCACGACATTGCGGTGCGCTGGACGATGGCGGGCACCCACGACGGCGACGCGCTGTATGGCGCGGCGAGCGGCCGCCCGATCTATATCCTGGCGGTCACGCACTGGCGCATCGCGGGCGGGCGTATCGTCGACGAGGTAGTTGTGTTCGACGAGATCGCCCTGCTGCGCCAGATCGAGGGCGGGTTGTGAGCGACCTTGCGGCACTGGAGACGGCGGTTCGCAGCCACCGTGCCTTCGACGCGGTCGAAAATGCCTATCTCCATCGCGCCTGGCGCGACGACGACTATGGCCGGACGCGCGGCCGTGCGGCGATCCGCGACGCGGCGATTGCCGAGATCGCCGAAGAGGGCGCGGGCCCGGTGCGCATCGTCGACGACCTGGGCGACATGATCGTCCTCGAGACCGCCGCCGGCTGGCGCGCGCATCGCTGGGTGCGCCGCGACGGCGAGCGCATCGTCGCCGAGACGCTGATCCGCGACGGCGCGGCGCGCGCGCGGGCGCTGGGGCGCGACTTCGGCGCGGAGGCGTTGCGACGCGGTGCGGGGTCGCCGGCCCATGCGCCGCTCGGCGAGCTGCGCGCCGGCCTCGGCCAATTCGCGACGACGCGGCAGGCAGCGCTGCCGCATGACTTTCCCGACGCGGCGCGCGACCTCGCGCACGCGGTGCACCGCGTGTGGAACGGCCGCGCATTCGGCGAGATCGGCGCGCGACGCTGGACCGGGCCCGACGGTCGTAGCGGAGACGGTGAAGCCGCGGCCGCGTGGCTGACCGAGCTGTTCGCCGCCCTGCCCGACGCCGTGCTGCTGTTCGAGCGCGCCATCGTCGCGCCGGATCGCGTCGCATTGCTGTGGCGGCTCCACGGTCATCATCTGGCAGACGGCTTCGGCGTCGCCGCGACA
This sequence comes from Glacieibacterium frigidum, assembly GCF_007097155.1. Taxonomy (GTDB): domain Bacteria; phylum Pseudomonadota; class Alphaproteobacteria; order Sphingomonadales; family Sphingomonadaceae; genus Glacieibacterium; species Glacieibacterium frigidum. Next base: position 1,320,264 of record NZ_VJWA01000001.1, on the reverse strand, counting down.
GGCCGCCGCGTGCGCTGCCACGGTAGCAGCGTGCTAACCCTGATTGATGGAGTGGTGCAAGCCGAGGACACGCTGCTCGACACGCTTGCACTCGCGACGCAGCTGCACCGCCCGGCTATCTCCTACAGATAACGTGCATGCGGATGCCTGGACTGCCCGTCGGGCATGGCATCACAGCGTGCGCCGCCCTGCGTTTGAATTGCGCTAATCGCTCACTTCGAAGCGATTGTGCCCTCTACGCAACAGGCGGAAACAAGTTTGAACCTGCGGCGCAATGATCGCAAAAACGCGCTTGCATCCGCAATCATTTCTGCAAAGTTGCGAGGACGGGATAAGGGGACCAGATATGATCGGCAGTCGCAGCGGACGAGTGTTGGCAATCGGCGTATCGGCGCTCGCGATCGGTATCGCGCAGGCGGCATCTGCCCAGGCCCCCGCACCCGCCCCCACCGAAGTCGCAGTGGCCGATGATGCCGGCGGCATCGACGAGATCGTCGTCACCGCGCAGCGCCGCGCCGAGCGTCTGCAGGACGTGCCGCTGTCGATCAGCGCCTTCTCCCAGGCCGATCTGCGCCGCACCGACACCAACGACCTCAGCCGCCTGACCAACTTCACGCCGGGCTTCAACTTCGGCAAGTCGGGCTTCGACGCGCGCCCCGCGATCCGCGGCGTGCGGACCGAGAACGTCGCCGGCAACGCCGATCCGACGATCGGCTTCTACGTCGACGACGTCTATCAGAGCCGCGCCGTGCAGGCCGGCCAGCCGTTCATCGACGTGCAGCGCGTCGAGGTGCTGCGCGGGCCGCAGGGCACGCTGTTCGGCCGCAACACCTACGGCGGCGCGGTCTCGGTGATCACCGCGGTCCCCGGCGACGAGCTCGATTTCGGTGCCGAGGCGATCTACGGCAACTACGACCGCATCCAGGTCCAGGGCTTCGTCAGCATTCCGCTGACCGAGACGTTCGGTGTCCGCATCGCCGCGAACTACGAGAAGCGCGACGGGTTCGTGAAGAACATCGTGGTTCCGGGCAACGACCTGTACGACAAGGACACGCGCTACATCCGCGGTACCGCGCGCTACGCCCCGACCGAGAACCTCGAGATCATCGTGCGCGGCAATTACTGGTCGGAAGGCGGCAACGGCGGCCAGGCATTTGGCTACAAGCCCGCGGGCATCCTGTACGACCCCGTCAACCTGCGCCGCTCGCTGACCAACGGCATCTACGTGCCCTTCGTCAACTCGGTGCCGCTCGACGGCATTCCGGACATCAACGGCATCGACATCGGCACGCGCGTTAATCCCGACCCTTATGTCACGCAGACGCAGCTCGATGCGAAGGCCGACCTCAAGCAATATGCCGGCTCGGCGCAGGTCCGCTGGTCGAACGATGACATCTTCGCGCGCTCGATCACCAGCTATCAGCAGTTCGACTATTACTCGAACGCCGGCGACCCCGTCGGCCCGACGGGCGGCGCGTCGGTGCAGAACCGCAGCAGCGATGCCTTCAGCCAGGAATTCCAGATCGGCGGCGCCGACACAAAGCCGCTGCAGTGGATCGTCGGCCTGTTTTACTTCGACGACAAGGTTATCGACGAGTTCCGTTCGGAGCGCGTCAACATCAACGACGGCTTCAACGGCAGCGGTTTTCCGAACACCGCCAAGGTCAAGTCGTACGCCGCCTATGCGCAAGGGTCGTATTTCGTCACCGACGCGATCCGCCTGACCGCCGGCGGCCGCTACACGATCGACGACAAGAACTTCGCGTCGCAGGGCATCACGATCATCCGCGGCGTCGACACGGTCACGCCCAACTCGACCTTCTCGGGCTCCGAGAAGTTCAAGAAGTTCACGTGGCGGCTGGGTGCCGATTACTTCATCACGCCCGAAAACCTGTTGTACAGCAGCGTCTCGACGGGCTTCCGCTCGGGCGGCTTCAACGGCTCGGCGTTCACCAATCCGCTGATCCCCTTCGCGTTCGCGCCGGAGACCGTGCGGGCGTATGAGATCGGGTCGAAGAACCGCTTCGACGACGGTCGCTTCCAGATCAACGTTGCGGCTTATTACAACGACTTCCGCGACCTGCAGATTCAGAATGGCTTCCTGTCGGGAACGCCGCCGATCCTGCTGTCGGCGATCCGCAACGCCGGCAAGGCCTATGCGACTGGCGTCGAGATCGAGGCGATCGCCAAGCCGGTGCCCGAGCTGACGCTCAACGCCACCGCCGCCTTCGTCAAGACGCGCTACGACGAGTACGACACGACGCGTCCGGGCGGCTATGCCACGCCCCCCGGCGAGAGCGCGATCATCAGCCTGGCAGGCAAGCGGATCCCCTACACCCCGGCGACCAAGGTCACCGTCGGCGGGCGCTACGACATCGTCACCAGCATCGGCACCTTCACGCCGTCGGCGAACGCGGTGATGTCGGGCAAGTATTTCAACACCGACTACAACACCGTCATCGACGTCCAGCGCAGCTTCACGAAGCTCGACCTGCGCCTGGCGTGGATGTCGCCGGGCGACAAGGTCGGCGTCGACCTGTTCGTCAACAACGTCACCGACGTCGCTGTCGCCAACCGCGGCGTGTTCGGCAGTCAGGGCCTGAACAAGAGCTTCGAGGAACCGCGCTTCTACGGCATCCGCGTCAGCTTCCGTAAGTAGGGCGGTGCTCCGCCGGCTGGTCGTCGCGCTGGCGCTCACGCTGGCCGCCGCCCCGCCGGCAGGCGCTGCGCTGCCTGCGGCCACCGCGGGCGCGGCGCTCAACTACGGCGTCTCCTGGTACCCGGAGCAGCGCGGACCCGAGACATGGGACGCCGACCTCAGGCTGATCAGGGCGGCCGGCTTCACCTTTGTCCGTGTCGGCGAGTTCGCCTGGGCGCGGATGGAGCCGCGCGAGGGGGCCTACGACTTCGCCTGGCTCGACGCGGCGATCGCGGCAGCGCGGGCGCACGGGCTGGACATCGTCATCGGCACGCCGACCGCCGCGCCGCCGGTCTGGCTCACGCAGAAATATCCGGAGGTGCTCGGCGTCGATGCGGCGGGCAAGCCGCTCCGCCACGGTGCCCGCCGCCACGCCTCGGTCGCGAGCCTTTTGTATCGCGACAAGGCGCGCGGCATCGCGACGAGGCTCGCCGAGCGCTATGGCCGCGCGCCGCGCATCCTTGGGTTCCAGGTCGACAACGAGTACGGGCGCGAGACTTTCGACCCCGCCGCCGTGCGCGCGTGGCACGCCTGGCTTGCGGCGAAGTACAAGACCATCGACGCGCTCAACAAGGCGTGGTTCACCGTCGCGTGGAGCCAGACCTACAGCGACTGGGCGCAGGTCCCGGTGCCCGACGAACGCGACAACCCGGGCCTGGCGCTCGATTGGCTGCGCTTCTTCAGCGAGGCGTGGCGCGACTATCAGCAGGTGCAGATCGACGCGATCCGCCCGCACCTGGCACCCGGTCGCTTCATCACGCACAACTACACCGGCCGATACGATAATTTCGATTTCGGCCTGACCGCGCAGCCGCTCGATCTCGTCAGCTGGGACTGGTATTTCGGGGAGCCCGTGGTGGATCCCGCCGACGCAGGCTTCCTCCACGACATGTACCGCGGCTTCCTCGACCGGAACGTCTGGGTGATGGAGACCGCGGCGGGCAACACCAACTGGGCCGAGCGCAACTACACCGAACCCAAGGGCGAGCTGCGTGCGAAGGCCTGGCAGGCGGTAGGCCACGGCGCCGACGGCTATGCCTTCTGGGTGTGGCGGCCGACGCTCAACGGTATCGAGCAGTTCCACGGGGCGCTGACCGACGCAGGCGGGCGCCCTGCCCCGGTCTATGCCGAAGCCGCGCAGGTCGGGCGCGAGCTGGCGGGCGTCGGCGAGGCGGTGCGTGGCAGCGTGCCCGTCGCCGATGTCGCGCTGCTCCACGACTATCCCAGCCGCTGGGCGCTGCGGCGCATGACGATGACAAGGGACTATGATGCGTGGAAGGTCTTCACGTCGTGGTACGGCGCGCTGAAGCCTGTCGCGACCGGCATCGCGGTGCTGCGCGGTCCGGACCGGCTGGCTCGCTACAAGCTCGTCGTCGCGCCCGCGCTGCACGTCATGACCGCCGCCGATGCCGCGGCGCTGAGCGCCTATGTGCGCGGCGGCGGGCACCTCGTCCTGGGCCCACGTTCAGGGGTCAAGGATGAGAGCGGCTCGCTGTGGGAGCCCGGCCAGCCGGGGCCGCTGGCGGCGCTGATCGGCGCGCATGTCGACCAGGCGAACATCCCGCCGCCGGGCGCGCTGGCGCTCGACGGACCTGCGGGACCGGCGGCCGCCTCGATCTGGGCCGAGCGGCTGGCGATCGATGCGCCCGATGTCGAGGTGCGGCTGCGCTACGTCGGCGGCGACGGCTGGCTCGACGGCCTTCCCGGGGTGGTCAGCCGCAAGGTTGGCAAGGGCCGCGTCACCTATATCGGCGCCCTGCTCGACACGCCGTCGCTGCGCCGCGAGATCGGCGCTGCCGCCACCGCCGCACAGGTCGTGCCGCAGTTCCCCGGCCTGCCCGACGGTGTCGAGGCGACGACGCGCGAGGGGCCGCGCGGGCGTGTTCATGTCCTCGTCAACTGGGGGACGACACCGGTTACCATCGGCCTGCCACGCGCCTATCGCGACCTGCTGGCAGGCGGCACCACCGACCGACTGACCCTCCCCCGCTTCGGCGTCGCGGTCCTCGGCGAGCGCTAGAAGCGCACGCCGACCTGGACGCCGTAGGTGCGCGGCTGGGCGAAGCTGGTCAGCAGTGAGCGGTGGTTGCCGTACACCGCGCGGGTGATCACCGCGGTATCCTCGATGTTGTTGACGAACGCCTGGACGCGGAAGCGCTCGTCGGCGGTCAGGAAGGTCAGGCGCAGGTCGGTCTTAGTATAGGCCTTCTGGTTGCCATAGTCAGGCGTCAGGTCGGTGAGGATGTAGCCGCCGTTGAAATAGGTCTGCACCTCGGGCGTCAGCGACCCCGCGCTGCCGAGGTCGATCGCATAGGCGATGCCCATCTGCACGGTATAGTCGGGCGAGAACGCCTTCTTCGACTTGTAGACGGTGCCGTCGAGGCCCTTGCCGGCGATCACGTACTTGAACTGCGGCACCCCGCCGATGACGATCTGCTGGCCGTTTGGATCGAGGATCGGCACGAAGCGGTTCGGATCGGTGCGCGAGTTCGGGAAGGGCGTGCCCTGCACCGTGTTGCGCTCGCCTGATGCGGCCGTGCAGCTCGTCGTGACATTGCAGAAAGTCGCCGCACCGCCGAATTCGAAGGTGTTGACCGCATAGTCGATCTCGCGCGCGTTCAGATAGTTGAAGGCGATGTTGACGGTCAGCCGATCGGTCGGACGGATCAGCGCCTCGACGTCGAGACCATAGGCGCGATCCTTGCCGATGTTCTGCACCAGCGCGATGACGCCGGTCAGCGGATTGTTGGGATTGGGGATCGAGGTCTGCGCTTGGAGATCGCGGTAGCGGTTGTAGAATGCCGCGACGTTGAAGGTCAGCGTGCCGTCCAGCAACGTATTCTTGGCGCCGACCTCGTAGGCGTCGACCTTCTCGGGCGCGAACGGCAGCAGCGTCGGCACGCCGCCGATCGTCACCGGCCCGGTGTTGAAGCCGCCCGAATGCACGCCGGTCGAATAGCTGGCGTAGACCATGTGGTTGCGATCGAACTTGTAATCGAGGGCGCCGCGATAGGTGGTGAAGCTGTCCTTGTTGCTCCCGCACACGAAATTATACGCCTGCGCGATCGCCGTCGGGTCGGCCGAGACCGAGCGCGGGCTGGCGGGGATGAAGCCGCCGCAGGCATAGTCGATCGGCTGTTCGATATCGTGCGCGAAATAGCTGCCCGCCCCCGTCGCGGCGCGGTTGAAACGCGAGCTGAGCAGCGTCTTGCGGTCCTCGGTATATCGGATGCCGGCGGTGGCGGTCAGCTTTTCGAAGAAGGTGTACGACAGCTGGCCATAGCCTGCGTACGACTTGGTCTTCTGCTGTACCGCGCTGAACCCGTCATAGGCGAAGGTCTGGTTGAGGCCCGTGCCCGCGGCGGGCAGATAGTTGAAGCCGAAGGTATAATATTGCTGGCCGACCGGCGCGGTCGCGGTAACGTAGCTGCGGTTCTGGTTGGTCACGGCGACCTCGCGGACGCGGTCGTTGAGGTAATAGCCGCCCAGCACATATTGCAGCGGGCTGTCCTTGTCGTTCGACAGCAGCTGGATTTCCTGGGTGAAGGTCCGCGCCGCGGTCTGCTGATAGGAATAGTTGAGCAGCACGGGGGTCAGGCTGCCGCCCGTCCGCACCAGTTCGAAATCGGTGTAGCTGCTGATCGAGCGCAGGCGCACCGGGCCGGCATCGAAATTGATCACCGCGCTGTACTGCTGCTGGTCGCCGTCGCGGAAGACGTCGCCGGCATAGTTGACCGTGTACGGGTCGGCGATCGTCGGAATGCCGACGTCGGCGCCGTTGATGTCGGGAATGCCGTCGCGGTAGCGCGTATCGATGCTTGTCCCGGTGCCCGTGAAGCTCGACCCGTTGAAGCCGGTCGGCAGCTGATAGGTGACGCCGTTCCGCGTGATCGAACCGCCGGGCGCGGTGATCAGCGACGCGTCGACCTCCGACCCCAGCACCTTGTAGCCAAAGCCGCCGAGGCCCGAGCCGCCCAGATCGAGATACGAGCCGCGCAGCAGGATTTCGAGCCGGTCGTCCATCGACGTCGGCGCGAGGCGTAGCGTGCCACGCACGAACCACTGCTTCTCGCGGCCGAGGTCGTTGCCGGTGCCGATGTTCTTGATGTAGCCGTCGTCCTGCTCGTACAGGCCCGCGGCGCGGAACGAGATGCCCGGCGCGATCGGCGTGTTGATGAACGCCTCCAGCCGCGCGTGATTGTAGCGTCCGTACAGCCCGTCGATGCCGGCGGCGAACTCGTCCGTCGGGACGGCCGAGAAGAAGGCGATATTGCCGCCGAAGCTGTTGCGTCCGTACAGCGTGCCCTGCGGCCCCTTCTGGACCTCGACGCGCTGCAGATCGACGATCGGCGGCACCTGGCTGGTGCGCGACTGGTAGATATCGTCGACATAGATGCCGATGCGCGGGTCGCCGTTCGCCGCGACGTTTTCGGTATAGGTACCGCGGATTGCGGGGCGCAGGTCCGACCCCGACCGGCCAAGGCGGATGCCGGGCACCAGCTGCTCGAGCCGGTCTGCCGAAGTCACCGCAGCGTTGCGCAGCGCGTCGCCGCTGATCGCGCTGATCGACAGGGGAACATCCTGAAGGCGCTCGGCGCGACGCTGGGCGGTCACGATGATCTCACCGCCGTCGATCTCGGCGGCCGCAAGCTCGACCGGCGCGGCGGCGGGCTCGGCGGGTGCGGCGGTCTGCGCGAACGTCGGCTGGGCCAGCGACGATGCGAGAATCGTCGATGCGGCAAGCGCGATACGAAGACGGGCGGCGCGGCTTTCGATGTGCATGAAGTCCCCCTTTAATTGACCGGGAGTGCACACCGCCAAGCAATGCCGGTCAACGTGCGTGAAATCGGTTGCATCGACTTTATCGGCTGGTCGGCGTCGTTTCGTGTCGCGAGCGTGTCATTCCGGCCACCGTTGCCGCGCCGGATCGGTGATGAACTGCAGGTCGTGGAAGATATCGAGGCCCATCTGGTGGACGATGTGCGGGATATCCATCATCACCCAATTGTCGATGATCAGCCCGGCCGCATCGACGCGGTACCAGTCGGCGACCCGCATCTCGACCCGCCGCCCGGTCGGCGGCAGGCCGAGCCATTCGGCGCCGAGATGCGTCGCGACGAGCGAGGGCCAGCCGCCGGTCACCGCATAATTGCCGTCGCCGAGCTGGATGTAATGGCCGGGCGCATCCTCCGGCCCGCCGGGCACGCGCGGCACCCCGCCACGATCGGGAAACGCCTGGAGAAACAGCGAACCGTGAAAGTCGCGGAAGCCCCGCTGGCCGCGCATCGAGCCGATGCCGGCAGGGCCGTACCAGTTCATGTTGGGATGCCAGTGGTGGCTGTGCTTGCTGGGGCTGGTCGCCAGCGTCGGGATTTCCTGCGGCTTGGGCAGGCCGCTCTGCATCTCGCGGACAATGCCCATGGTGCGCCCGCCCGCCTCGCCGGCATAGGCGTCGGCGGTAGCGCCGGTACCCTGCGGCGGCAGCGGCCATTGCTCGGACGAGCCGGGCATGCGGCGGAACGGATAGACGCCCGCCTGGCGCATTAGGTCGACGATATCGAGCAGGATGTACGCCTTGGCGATCAGCCCGTCGCGGATCACCGCGTTGAAGCCGAAGCGCAGGAACGCGAGGCCGCGCGTCGCCGGAATGCCCAGCCACGGCGCGTCGAAGGTGCCGATGACATGACCCAGCGTGCTGACCTGCTCGCGACCCTCGTAGGTGCCGCCGATGACGCAGCCGAGGCGCTGCTCATAGTCGGGGAACGCGGCGCGTAGCGGCTGCCAGAACTGCGCCGCGACCGCCTCGAGCCCCAAGACCGAGTTGAAGGGGTGGAAGATCTCCCACCGGCAATCGGCGTGGCAATGGCGCGCCAGCGTGCCCGCAAGGTCGTCGCCGTCGGCGACCTCGTGCAGGAAGCGCGCGACGAGCATCTTGTTGGCGGCGTAGCGGTCCATCTCGTTCCCTTGGGTCATGCGGCGGCAGCGGCTTTTTCGGCCAGCGCAGTTCGCGTCGCGTCATAGCTGCCGCGCGTGACGCGCAGCTGGCCGTAGAAGATTGCGGCGATCAGCCCGGGGATGGTCGACAGCACGAATGCCGCCGCCAGCCCCATCAGCACCGCCTGGTCGACCTGCCCCGGCGTCGCCTTGGCCGGGAAGGCGATGAAGCTGAGCACCGCGCCCGCGACCGCTGTACCGAGCGCCTGGTCGACGCGCGCGAAGAAGGTGCGCGTGGAGAACAGCACGCCCTCCTGCCGCATCCCGAACTTCAGCTCGTTCTCGTCGGCGATGTCGGCGAGCGCCGAATAGATCGTCGTGGTCATCACGCTGTACGGCGCGTGCTGGAGCACCGAGAAGGCGATCAGGATCCACAACAGGCCAGGCGTGTCGGCGGACAGGATGCCGAGCCAGCCGAGCGCCAACGGCAGCGCCGGGCCGATGGCGTAGAGCAGCAGCGCGAACATCCCCGTCCAGCGCTTGTCGAAGCGCGCGTGCAGGCGCTTCACAACGAAGGCGGCGAACAGATAGCCGGCGAAGCTGCCGATGACGAAGTAGCTGATGTCGTCGTTGGTCAGCTGCCAGAAATAGGTCGCGCCATACAGCCACAGTCCAGTGCGCACCCCGACCATCATCGAGATGAAGAACAGCCCGATCAGCAGCATGACGTAATTGCGGTTCGACAGCGCGCGGCGGACGTCGCGCCACAGCTCGCGCAGGCCGAAGCCGGGCGTGTCGGCGGCAGGCACCGGCAGATAGGGGATGCGCGACCGCGTCGACCAGCTCGAATACAGCAGCAGGACGAAGATGGCGGCGGCGATCGTCGTCGAGAACAAGGGCCAGCGCGTCGGGTCGAGGGCGCCGTTGGGGAAGCCCTCGGAGGCTGCGAAGAACACCCGGAACGACAGGATCCAGCCGAGCGAGTCGCCGATCCACAGGCAGAAGGTGTTGAAGCCCATGACGCTCGAGCGTTCGAGGTAATCGTCCGACAGCTCGCCGCCGAGCGCGAGGTGCGGCGTGTGGTAGAGCGTCAGCGCCTGGAGCAGCAGCGTGTTCATCACCGCGAGCCACACCAGCTGGCCCATCTCGCCGAACGCGGGTGGGTTGAACACGGCGTAGAAGCACAGCGCCGCGGGCAGGATCGACGCGTACATGAACGGGTGCCGCCGCCCGAGCTTCGAGCGCGTGCGGTCCGACCATGACCCGACGAGGGGGTCGAATACCGCGTTGACGAACAGCCCGGCCGCCAGCGCGATGCCGACGTGGCTCGCGTCGAGGCCGCGGACCTGATTGTAGAACAGCAGCAGGAAGCTGCTCGTCGCGGTGATCGCCACGGCTTCCGCGGTGCTGCCGAGGCCGTAGCTGATCTTCAGGCGACGGGTCAGCGGCGGGGCGTTCACCCCGCGATCCTGACGCGACCGACGTGCGTCGCCGGGGGATCGCGGACGATCCGGAAAACTTCGTCTTTCCAGCAGGCTGCGGCCATGATCAGCGAAGGAGTCCGGACAACTCCGGCAGCGAGGCCGTGGACAGCGTACAGCGCCGCGCCCGACTGCGCGTCGCCGAACGCCCGCACGACGAAGGCGCGGGCGCGGAACTGCGCCGGGTCGTCGATGATCGAGCGGCTGGCTGCCTCGACGCGCGGGACGCCGTCGGGGGCGAGGCCCGGATGGTCGCTCGCCGCGAAGAGCACCGATGCACGCGCCTGCGCGAGGTCGGGATCGAAGGCGACGGCGACGGCGGGTTCGGGGGTGCCGGGGTCGGCCTGGCCGACGCGCCACAGGCGACCGATCTGGTCGCCGTAAAGGTCGGCAAAAACGGCCTCGCTTTCGGTTAACAGGGCGGCGCCACGCGCGCTTTCGATCAAGGTCGCGCCGTCGAGCGACAGCGGCGCACGGCGAAAGGCGTCGATTACCGCCTCGCTGCCGAACGCGTCGACTCCGCCGCTTTCGAGGCGGCACGCACCGAGCACCAAAGCGTCGCGCGCTCCGCCGACAAGTGCGCCCAGCGCGGCAGCGCTCATGCCCCCAGCCCTCTCGCGACCTGCCGAAGCACCGCGAGCTCGTCGAACACCGTCACATCCTCGACGATGCGCCCGCCCCTTAGCCGGTAGTGCGACACGGCAAGGATCAGGATCTCGCGCCCCGTTCCCAGCCCCCACAGACCGGGACCGCGATGCACGCCGGTCAGCGACCAGCGCAGCGCCACCGCCGTGTCGCCGTGGGGCAGCGGCCGCGCCGCAACATGCTCGATCCGCACCGCGGCGTCGTGGAGCATGGCGCGCAGCTGCGTCGCGCAGCCGATCCAGTAACCGCGCCCATAGCCGTGCCGGTTCGACGGCCAGCGCACCTCGCACGCCGGGGACAGCGCCGCAGCGGCATCGCCGTACTGATCGTCGCGGAACGCCGCGCGCAGCATCGCGGCGGGAGCCTCGGCCGGGTGCCCGTCGGGGATGGCGCAGTCCGCCCCGCGCACCGCCGCGATCGCCGCGGTGCGCCAGTCGTGGCGCGACTGGTCACCCTCGCGGTCCACCGCCGCCCATTCCTGCGCCACCGCCCAGGGATCGCCGCCGACCTGCGCCAACGCGCGCCAGTTGTCGCGGACCAGCCATTCCTCGACGATGCGGTTTTCGCGGCACGCGCAGTCGGCGATCGTCGTCACGCCGATGCCGCGCCACGACGCCGCGCCCAGCATCGCGTCATCGCCCATGTGCGTCATCTGACTGGTGATGCGGTGCGAGCTGTACAGGCGCCCGCCGTCGGCCAGCCCGTCGTCCGACCAGATCACGTCCTCGCCGATCACCTGCCGGTCGCTCGACATCGCGAGCGACTGGATCGTCCCCTGCACCACCGCCTCGGCGCCCCGTGCGGGGCCGTTCAGCGTGTGCATCACGACATCCGCGCCATAGTGCGTGCGGCACAGGCCGATGTTCTTCTCCTCCCAGATGCGGTGGGTGCATCGCATGATGTAGTCGACGAAGTCGCGGTAGACGGGCTGGAACCCCGGCAGGTCCTGCCGTCGCGGCCCTTCCGCCAGCACGTCGGCGATCGGCCGCCCGACCGGCGACAATACCTCCGGCAGCGCGTCCCAGGTCACGCGCGGTACGCCTGTGCCAGCACGCCGACCTCGTCGAACACGGTCCATTCCTCGACGATCATGCCGCCGCCGAAGCGCAGGTGGCTTGCCCCCATGACGAACACCGGCCGCCCGCCGGGCACGTCGCCGAGCATCCCGCCGGGGCGTGTCGTGCCCTCGAGCACCCAGCGCACCGCGACGATGACACCGTCGGTCTCGTCCGACCAGCTGACGTGTTCGATGCGGATCGTGCTGTCGGGCAGGCTGGCGAGCAGCCCGATGATCAGCGCGCCGATGTTGCGCGGCCCGCTCGCGACGCGCCCGCCCGCCCAGTGCGCCACAGCGTCGGCGGCGTAGTGGAAGGGGATATGGTCGAGGCGGCGGCCGTTCCAGATCTGGTCGAAATGATGCGCGACCCAGCCCTGCACCGTGTCGGTCGGGCCGTCGTACCAGCGGCGCGGCGCCTGCCCGTCCATGCGCGTCGGGACCGACAATGTCAGGATTTCGCCGCGCGGCGCTTCGGCGACGCGGCGTGCGGTGTCGTGCAGGTCGAGGCCGAGCTGGCGGACCAGCGCACCATTGTCGCGAACCAGCCATTCGGTATGGATGCGGTTGTTGGCGGTGATGCAGTCGGCACAGAAACGCAGGCCAACGCGCTTGCCCGTCGCCGGGCCATAGGCGCTCGCCCCCAGGTTGGTCGACTGCGAATAGCCGAGGTGCGACGTGTAGAAGCCCGCCGCCTCGTCGCCGCTCCACGCGACGTTCAGGTGGTGCGCCTCGCCATCAGGAAAGCCGCTCAGCGTCATGACCGTCGACGCGACGACATCCTCGACCGACCGTACGACGCCGTACGACGAATAGATCACGCACCCCGCGTCATAGGTGTCGTAGATCCGCCCGATGGCGCGATCGACCCAGATCTCGTCGGTGATGCGCACGATATAGTCGACGATGTCGCTGTACTGATCCTCGAACCCCGCCATCGACTGCATGCGCGGCCCGGGGCTCCCGCGCAATTCGCGCGTGTCACGCTGGCGGATGCGGGTGACCGCCGGGCGTTCGGGCAGAGCGAAAGGCAGCATCGCGGGTTCCTTCACGCCGGCACCACGGTGATCGCGTCGCCGGGGGCGATGCCCAGCGTCGCGGCGAGCGCGGTGTCGACCGCACCGTCCTCGGTGACATGGCCGCGCGCGACGCGAAAGGCAGCACCCTGCCCCGTCGCGGCGAGCACGCACGCGCCGCCGGTGGCGAGCCCCGCGACCTCGATGCGACGCGACTGGCGCACCGTGCGGACGGTGTCGATGTCGGCCACCACCGTCGGCCCGCCGTCGAAGATGTCGACGTAATCGCCGGTCGCGAAACCCTCCGCGACCAGCATCTCGTAGGCGGCGCGGCCGTCGTCATGCGGGCGGCCGAGCGCGGCGCGCGCCTCGGGCGGCAGCAGCGAGACATAGAGCGGATAGCGCGGCCCCAGGTCGGCAATGAACTGGTTGCCCGCCAGCGCGCCGGTGCGGTCGGCCTCGTGGAAGTCCATCGCGTAGAAATGCCGCCCGATGCTCTCCCAAACCGGCGAGCGGCCTTCGGCGTCCTGCCAGCCGCGCAGCTCGGCGATGACGCGCCGCCCGAACCAGTCGCGGTGCGTCGCGATGAACAGATAGCGCGCGCGCGCCGCCAGCGCGCCAAGTGCACTGCCGCGTGCGGCGGGTGAGATGAACAGCCCGCCGACCTCCGCCTCGCCGTCGAAGTCGTTGGCGAGGTTGAGCAGCGTCTGCGCCTGCATCCGCGCGACCGCGAGCGAGCGCGCCGCCTGGCGCGTCAGGCGATAGGAGTAGAAGGGCCATTCGGCGCCGACGCGCGCGAACACGCAGCTGGTGCCGACCACGCGCCCGCCGGACTCGACGATCAGCATGATCGCGGCACCCGCCTCGCGCCGGGCGGGCGACGCCACCGCCTCGACGCTGGCGGCGAGTTTCGCTGCAAGCGCATCGCGGTCGGCGGGCAGGTTGGTCAACCCGTTGCCGCCCGACGCCGCGAGATCGAACAGCGCATCGAGATCGTCGACACGCGCCGTCCTGACACAGGCCCCGCCCGAGCAGTTCACGGATATCCCCCTGCCCGGCCGAACGCCGCGCCAAGGTCACGCTGCCACCGTGCAATTTTGAAAGCAAGACGGCAAAACAGTTGCAACCGATTGCAAGGAAAACTATCGCTAGCGGATGGCTCGAAACCGCCCCCCTGCCCCCGAAACCGCCGATCACAAGCGGACGCGCGCGATCGACGTCGCCGCAATCGCGGGCGTTTCCGAATCGGCGGTGTCGCGGACCTTTCGCGACGGCAGCGTCTCGGCGCACGTCCGCCAGCGCGTGCTCGCCGCGGCACGCGAGCTCGGCTACCGCCCCAACGCGATGGCGCAGGCGCTGCTGACGCGGCGGTCGAACGTCATCGCGATCCTGATGACGACCAACACCAATTCGCACTTCCCCGAGGTGCTGTCGGAGCTGTCGCATGCCGCCGATGCGCACCGGCAGCGGGTCATGCTGTTCACCGTCGACGATCCGGCGCTGGTCTCCGACGTCGTCGACCAGATCCTGTCGTACCAGGTCGACGGCGTGCTTTCGCTCACCGCGATCTCCGCCGCCGACGCGCGCATCCTCGAGCAGCAAAGCGTCGCGCTCGTGCTCTACAACTCGCCGCGCGCCGATTACCCGGTCAGCCTGGTCAGCTGCGACCATCGCGCCGCGGGGCGGATGCTCGGCGAGCATCTGCTTGGCCTCGGCCACCGCGCCTTCGGGATGATCGAGGGTCCGCAGCGCTCGACGCTCGCAAACGACCGCGCCGAGGGCATCTACGACGCGCTCACCGCCCACGGGATCCCGCGCAAGGATGTCGTCACCGCGATCGGCGATTTCGGCTACGAGCGCGGGCGTGCCGGCGCGGCGGAGGTGCTGACCGCCAAACGCCCGGTCACCGCGCTGGTCTGCATCAACGACATCACCGCGATCGGCGCGATCGATGAGGCGACAAGCCGCGGGCTCCATGTCCCCGACGACCTGTCGGTCGCCAGCTTCGACGGCGTGCCCGCCGGCACCTGGGACCGCTACCGCCTGACGACGATGCGCCAGCCGCTGCCGCAGCTCGCCAATGCGGCGTTCGAGACGATCATGCGCAAGATCGAAACGCCCAGGATCGCCTTCGAGACGCGGCTGATCTCGTGCGAGCTGGAGGCGGGCGGGTCGGCGAAGGCGGTCGCGCCAGATTAGGGCGTGTCCGGCCCCGCAGGCGACGGCGTATCCCCGGTCGGCTGCCACGTCGACAGGACCGCGCCGGTGACGGGGTTTTCGATCGCGACCTGTTCGATCCGCATGGCGATCAGGCAGACCGGCCGCTGGTCGCGCCCGCCCGGCTGGCGGCAGCGGACCGGCGCGTCGTCCGGAAAGCGGCCGATCCGCCCGGTCAGCCGGATCCGCAGCCCCTGGCTTAGGTCGACGGCGTCGGGCGCGACACGCAGGACGGCCTCGTAAGGCTTCCCGTCGCGCCTCACCTGGCGCGGCGTGTCCGGAAAGACCAGCTGGACGATCCCGAGGGTCTGGTCGGGCGGGGTCGCGGGAGCGGCAACGCCCGGTGGCGTGCAGGTCTCGCGCGACGTCCAGGGCTGCGCGATCCAGAAGCCCTCCATCGCCTCGGTCGCTTCCGCCGGGTCCTGCCAGCCGTCCGGCGGCGTCCAGGTTGCGGGGGCGACATGGACACGCAGCACCTTCGCCGTCTCGTCGTAGCGCCAGCGCAGCGGCGCGTCGGACCCCGCGGCCGCCGGGCCGTCGCAGCCGAACGGCAACGACAGCTCGAATTGCTGACCGGCGCGTTCGCGCATGTCCTCCGGCAGCGCCGTGCCGCCTGCGAACGCGTCCGCTGCGGCGGCACCCAGTGCGATCAGATCGGCGCGGCGCAGGGTACGCTCGACCGGCACCTCGACCTCCAGCGGCGCGACCGGCGCTGGAGCTTCAGTCGGCGCAGCGACGGGTACCGGCTCCGGGGCAGTCGCACGGCCGAGCAGATAGCCGCCGCCACCCAATGCCAGCACGGCGGCAAGGCTGGCGGCAATCGCCAGGCGGCTGCTGCGCGGGCTGGGTTCGAGCATGACAAGACCTTAGCAAGATCAACGCAATGCTCCATAGCAGGCGCGATGGTGCAAAGGCCGAACCCGGGACGCGGCGCGTGACGACCGATCAGGTGCTGACGCTGGTCGTGCTGGCCGCGGTGGTCGCCGCGCTGATTTGGGACAAGGTGCGTGCCGATATCGTCGCACTGTCGGGCGCGGCGGTGCTGCTGATCAGCGGCGTCGTGCGCCCGGTCGAAGTGCAGGGTGCCTTCGCCAGTCCGGCGATCATCGCGCTCGCCTCGCTGTTCGTCATCGCCTACGCGCTCGAACTGTCGGGCCTTCTCGACCGGGCCATCGCGGGCAGCGTCGCGCTGTGCCGGCGGGCGGGTGCGGCGGGCATCTGGCTGCTGCTGCTCGGCGCGGGCGGCCTTTCGGCCTTCATGAACTCGACGCCGATCGTCGTGCTGGGCGCGCCGGTGATCCGCGAGGTGGCGCAGACGCTCGGCCTGCAACCGCGGCGCTTCCTGATGCCGCTGTCGTACATTACGGTGCTGGCCGGCTGCTGCACGCTGATCGGCACGTCGACGAACCTGCTGGTCGACGACATGGCGCGGGCGGCGGGTCAGCCGCGCTTCGGCCTGTTCGAGATGACCCCGGTCGGGGTGCCGATGGCCCTGGCGGGCGCGCTCTACATCTTCCTGTTCTCGGGCCGGCTGCTGGGCAGCCGCACGACCGCGACACCGCAGGACAGTTTCGACCTCAGCGGATCGCCGGGCGCGCAGGTCGGCGACGCGGCACTGTTCAAGGAGCCGCGGCCCCTCCGGCCGGCCAAGGCGGCGATCGCACTGGTCACCTTCGTCGGCGTGGTGACGCTCGCTGCACTGGAAGTAACGCCGATCGCCGCGTCCGCCTTCGCCGGCGCGGTGCTGCTGATCCTGCTCCGCGTCATCTCCGCCGACGAGGCCTATGGCGGCCTGCGCCCGCAGGTTCTCATGCTGATCGCCGGCATGGTCGTGATCGGCATCGCGATGGACGAAAGCGGCCTCGCGACAACGGCGACGCGCGGGCTGGTCGACGGCCTGACCGGGCTTACCCCGCTCGCCGCGCTGATCATCCTGTACGGGCTGACCATGGTGCTGACCGAGCTGTTGTCCAATGCCGCGGTCGCAGTGCTGGTTACGCCGATCGCGGTGGCGCTGGCGGAAAGCCTTGGCGTCAGCCCGCGCCCGTTCATTCTGGCGGTCATGATGGCGGGCAGTGCAGCCTTTGCGACGCCGTTCGGCTATCAGACCAACGTTATCGTCTATCAGATGGGCGGCTATCGCTACATGGACTTCGTGCGCGTTGGCCTGCCGCTGAACCTGATCACCTTCGCGGTCGCGATCGCCGCGATCACCGCGTTCTTTCCGTTTTAGCGGGGAGACAGGATCCCCGACCAATTTCAAAAAAACGCTAAGTCACTGTTTTCGCAAAGCCCGGCGCTCTTTTGGCACATTCGATTGGCACACGCAAATGCACAGGCAGCCTTGGCGCTAATTTTTGACTTCGGCAGCTTTCCGGTCCTTCAAAACCCAGGCCAGCCAGGTTCGAGGTGCTGGTGAACTTGCCTTCGCCTTCGCATAAGGACCGTCTGCCATGTGCGAAGCGATGGTCGTCGGCGCGGGGCAATCGAAGCGGATCGTCCCGGCCTCGTTCAGGTTGAGCTGCATCTGGAGATACACGTCCTCGACGAAGCGGCAGAACGGAGAGTTTCGGCTCGGTGGTGGAACGATTAGTGCGTCTGAGCCTGGAGCAGCCTTGGCCTTCTTCGCAGTCCGGAGCCCATGCCCAGCGCTAGGCACTAGGTCGAAGGCCTGCCGGTAGATATCCGCCATAAGATTGACGAGGCGCTTTTCCGAAGGGTAGCTCGGCGCCCCACGCGGGTTACGCGTTGCCGCCATTGTCGCGGCATCGCTGAGCTCGTGCTGAACGCGATTGGCCAGCGAAACAGCTGCCGCAAAACCGCTCGTACCGAACAGGCCCGGAAGTCGCGGGTCGCGATGGGGGGCTGCAGCGCGCCTGATGCTATCCCGTTCTGCCTCGCTGACGATCAGGTAGTCAGCGCTCAAGGCACCGCTCAAGCGATGAAGCAATTCTTCGACCTCTATGCTTCGATCGAGCATGCCTCGGGCCGCGTAGCTGGCGGCAATCTGGCTCAGCATCTCTGCGCTATCGTGCAAGGCTGTCGCGTGCTTCTCCATGCGCTTCAGGTGATTTTCGACCTTCAGGTCGCGGATATCCATAGTTGGATCGACGGGCTCGCTCATCGTCGTTGCTTCATCGACGAAAGCCACACATGCCCTCTGCATCGCAGGAATGGCTATCTTCTCGACGAAGTCGAGGTCCCAGATCTCGTATCCGACGAGTTCGAAAGCCTTCATGCACGCTGAGGCCGGAAACAGCCCTCTGTCTCGTTTCGATGGTCTCTCGGTATAGGTCTCCGCGAACCTCGTGATGAAAGTCACTGTTCGTTAACCTATTGCTCTGATTTTCGGGGGACGATTTCGGGGTCGAAATCGGTGTTTACGTTTGGTCCGACGATCTTGTCGCGGAGGACCGAACTATGGATACCAAACACCAGTTTGTTGAGGATGTCGAGGCATTTGCGCGGATTTATGTCGAGAGCCGAGCCGTCGCCTCCAGGCGGTCCACAGCCCTCGAGATCGCCGCCGTGTTTCTGGCCAAAGACCCCAACGCAAAGTCGCCGGCGATCCTCGCTGTCGAGGGGTTCACCAAGTTCCTGGAGCGCCACGGCATCACGCCGCCGATGTTCAAGGAAGCGCTGACCGCTGCCCGCAAGGAGGCCGACCGCGTCGAGGCAGAACGGGTCGCTGCGGAATCGGCAGACGCGCCAGTGACGAAGCCTCGCAAGGTGCGCAAGCCGGCAACTCCTGCGCCCACGGCTATTCGACCTCACCAGGAACCTGCGGTCAGTGCAGGTCCGCTCTTCATCACTGACACGCGCGCAGGTGACCTGTGAGCGACGGCAATAGCAATCAGGGGCGCGCACAACTGCCTGTGAACCCGCCCTCGATTGAATTGGTGATCCTGGCCGCGATATTCTTCGACGGTATCAAGGGCGGCGTTGG
The DNA here is from genome assembly GCF_007097155.1 of Glacieibacterium frigidum. GTDB lineage: Bacteria > Pseudomonadota > Alphaproteobacteria > Sphingomonadales > Sphingomonadaceae > Glacieibacterium > Glacieibacterium frigidum. The sequence continues at coordinate 1,301,273 of NZ_VJWA01000001.1, read as the reverse complement.
CAAGTCGTGGGTCGCCCGTCTTTTCGCGTACTTTCTGCAGCTTGAGATGGTGCAGTGGGCGGGTGTGGACGGCGACCCAAACAACCCTCACCTCTTTCGCTTCCACCCTTCAAATACAACGCAAACCGACGCGACAAACGACACGGGTTTCGACGTCGTGCTCGACGCCATGGGAGGGCAACGGGCGACCAGTCTCCTGGTCGATTTGCCGGCTGGTGCCGGCGCCCGACTTGGCTCGCAGATGCCAGCCCTACGGGCAGCGGCGAGTGCCGAAAACATGCGTCTTATCCGCGTATTTGTGATGGAGCCAACCTACGACTCTCCCAACCAGTTCAAGGCTACTGGCCTGGTTGTCGATGCCCAAGACACCCTCGTGGTCCTCAACAATCGCTTTGGCAGGAGCGACGCGTTCGATTTCTGGCGTGGCACCGAAACTCGCGCGGAGTTCCTGAAAAGCGGGGGGACCGAGGCCAACATCGGAAAGCTCGACGACAAAGTTGTCAGCTACTTCGAGGTCAATCCGATGAACCTCAAGCTGAGCTTCCTCGACGCACTTTCGAATAGCGATGTTCCGGGGCGAGTGAGGTTCAGGCTGACGGTATACCTCTGGGAGGTTGCTACCGAACTTCGCCGCGTCTTCAAAGCATTGGAGTTGATCCGATGACGACAGCCAACTGGAAAACACAGGTTGAAGGCCAAATCGGCCGAGCCCTAAAGTCAGTCGAACTTCAGGATGCAGACTGTGACTTCGCGTCGATGCACCCTGCGTTTCAAACCAGCGAGCTCCACGTCGAAGAGTTCGTCCAGGCGGTCGTCGCAACCTGTCGCACCAATGATCGGCTCCAGAACTGGATCGATCGAACCTCTTTCGAGCTGGAGCGACGCTTTCAACTGCGCGTCATCCGAGCTGCGGAGGAGGTGCAGAAGCAGATCGACGAGGCTGTTTTGACGACGTTTGGTCGTCTGCACGCTGCGTCACCCAACATGCAGCAAAAGCAGGTCAACGAGGCTGTTTCGACGGCCTTCGATAGTCTGCATTCCGCGACGGCAAACAGGCGAGTTGAGGTTGCGGCCCGGACAGCATTCACGGTTACAGTGACTGCCGCGCTGACATTCTTGATGGTAGTTGTCGCTCAGAAAAGTGAGTGGATACCGGTCCCCGGAGTGTCTTCGTCTGACCGGCAAGCAATGGCCGTAGGCCGCGACCGGGCGCGATTGGGTCAGCTGGAAATCGCACAGTGGGCGACAGCAAAGATCCCCGATATCGCGATGACGAAGGATCTCGAACCCGTCGTCGCGGCGCTGTCGAAATGCCGAGCACTTGCCGACGATCGCCGCGCGATGCGCCGGTGCAGCCAGCGCTATGCGCGATGACAGCCGGTGAAAAGCTGCCTTTCATTCTCCCTCGACGACCTGAAATCCTATCACCCTGGGTCGATAGACAGGCTGCGATCGACCGTCATTGCGGAAGGATTGCACGGCTTCGGTCGTCGACGCCGCCGCGATCTCCACCAAATTGCAGGCAGGAAGAATAGAGAAGGAATTAGCAAGGGGTGTCGAAACACAACCGCGCCTCACGGCCGGTCGGGAAGGGTTCTGGCGCTTCGCTTTGTCACCCGCCCTTTGTGTTTTTCGACGTCCCTTGCCGGGGCTACCGCCGCCCTGGACCCCGCGCCACCACCTGTACAATACTGGAAAAATGAAATGCCACACCAACGCGGCAGCGAAACCCGTGTCCGCAACCACAACGTCGGCGTGCGCTGGGACGATGCCGAGCTCGCCGAGCTCGACGCGCTCCAGCGGCATACCGGCCTATCGCGCGCCGCACTCATCCGGCGCCTGGTGAGCACGGCCGGCACCCGCATCGTCCTGTCGCGCGAACATCACGCTGCGATCAACAAGCTCGGCGTCAACGGCAACCAGATCGCACGAGCGCTGAACACCGGCGACCCCGTCACTGCTGCCGAGATCACGGCGCTGGTCGCCGACCTGCGCGCTGCGGTGAGGACGTTGCTGTGATCGGCGAACACACGCGCGGTAGCGACTTCGACGGCCTGTTCGACTACCTCACCGAGAAGCGCGATCACACCGTGATCGAGCTTTCCGGCGTTTCGAGCGTCGAACACGCAGGCGCCGAGATGCAGGCCACGTCGCGGATGGCACCGCAGATCTCGCAACCGGTGCTGCAGATCTCGCTGAGTGCTGCCATCGAAGACGGCGACAAGATGGACCAAGCACGCTGGCGTGAACTGTTCGGGCTGATCAAGGCCGAACTCCTGATGACGTCGCATCAGGCCGTCCTCGTCGAGCACCACGACAAGGCGTATCATCATGCGCACGGCGCCTTGTGCATCATCGATCCGAGACCGGTCGCACTCCCCCGGACCGGTACACGCTGAAGCCCGGCGCCTCCAGCAAATCGCTCCCGCGCACGGGGCCGCTGACGCCCGCCATCAAGGCGCAGCTGAACCCGGCGGACTACACGACGAGACGATGGGACAGTTTCATCCAGAAGCGCATCATCATGGTCTGCCGTGCGTTCGAAAAACGTCACGGCCTGCGGGAACTGCGGACGCCCGAACAGTCACAGAAAGCTCGACTTGCAGGTGAGAGCCGGCCGGTCGATCCGAAGAAGGCCAAGTACAATGAGCGCACCGGTGCACGGTGTCTGCTCGACGTTGCTCCAGTCCTGCGGGACGCGCTGAGTAAGCCGACCTGGCAGGCACGGCAAGCCGCGCTCGCCCAACATGGCGTCAAACTCGAACCGTTCTACCGACCGAAGAAGGATCCAAATGTCGATCCGCCGAGCGGCTTGAGACTCGTCGATGTCCGAGACTCCAAGAACAACATTGCGGCCTCTGCGCTTGATATCGATGGCGTAGGCTACGGCCTGAAGGCACTTCAGGACCGAACCATCGCCGACACTCTGTCGCTGCGCGAATGTCTTGAAGCGATCCGGTCGCCGACGCCGACCGGATCGGCGACGTTGCCTAGGTCTGCAGAGGATGAAATGCGTCGTGCATATGCCGTCGCCCGGGCTGAACATCGTCAGCTGCGTGCGCGAAACTCGGCAGTTCGACGGCGCCTCGTAGCAAAACACCGCGAGGAAGCTAGGCGCTTGTCGGCGGCGCTGAAGCTGGAGCGTCAGATGTTCGTCCACGATCTGCCGGCGGCCAACCGATCGGTTGCGCGCGAAATCTTTGCCGCCACCGTTACCCAGCCTCGCAGGCTGGAACTCAAGGACCGGCAAAGTGGTGAACGCAAGGCGCTTACGATTCCTGCCCTAGGGACGTGGACCGAATGGCGGGCGCGTCAGGAAGCCGTTCTTCCATTACCAGCCAAGACCCTAATTGAAGTGGCCACAAGCGAGCCAAGGCGTGCATCGACGCCGTTGATCTCGCCAGCTGATCGGTTCGCTGGTCGGATCGACCCGACCTCTGACGATGTCGCGCCAGTACCGATCGCATCGGATGTCGTTCGGTCCGGACCAAGTGCGGACGATCCCGACAGGTCGCTTGCATACGCGCTTGCCAACCTGAAGCGTGGCAGGGGGCGTTGAGCCTCCTGAACAACTCCGCCCCTATGTACCGTTCGGGTTTGACCGCCGCGATCACTCGGCGTCGATCGCCAACATGACTCTAGAAGCCAGAAACGGAGTTGAGGCGAGGGCCTAACAAGAATGAAATTGGCAGTCCTCCCCGGGCAGACCCCGGGCCCGAGAGTGGCGCGAACGCCAGAGGAAGAAAAATGAAGACCGTGACCATCGACCTGTCGACCATGCCGAATGGCGCCATCATCGACCGCCACCCCCCGAGAGGAGATCAGGGCGACCTTTCGATCAACTGGGCCACCCACGAAATCGCTGCATGCGCGGCGCTCGTGGTCGAGCACGATCCACGGCAAGGCCTGATCTTTCAGATGTTCAGCTTCAGCCGGGGCGACATGTCGGAGGCCAGGATTGTCCGGGAGATCGACGGCCTGTGCGGCAACGATCTTCGTCTGGTCATGACATTCAATGGCCGAGGTTTCGACCTGCCACTGCTCCGTCTCCGCGCCATCGCGAACTGGGCAGACGCGCCGAACCTTCACAGGATCAACGCAGAGGTCTCGCATTCCGGGGCGATCCACCGGGACCTCCTCGACACGCTGACGTCGCGAGGTTCGGCGCCCAAGCCGCGTCTCGCGCAGGTCTGCGCCGCTTTGAACATTCCGTCCAAAGATGACCGTGATGCCGATGCTACGGACTACGTGCATCAGGACCGGTGGGATCGCTGTGCCCGTTATTGCGAAATCGATGTGATCTCGACTTGGCTGCTGAACTTGCATCTCGAAGCGCATCAGACAGTCGACCTGCATCGGGTACAGGACGGCTGGTCTGCGCTGGCCAAGTGGATCGAGGCCGACCAGTCGCGCCTAGCGCGGCTCCAGCGCTTTACCCGGCTACCGCTGTTCGGCTGCCCGCCCGACGGTGCGGGTGCGCTCGGTGACCGCCCCCTCGTCGAGGTGACGTTCTAATGAGCCGGCGCCCATTCGTTTTCTTGGCCGTCGCTGGTCAAGCCGTCCCCACCAGCGGACATAGGCTCTCGGATCCAGCGGCGATCAGCACCGCCCTTAGAGAATCAGCATATCTGAGGCGCACACGTTACATTGCCAAAGACAATCGGCTGTTGTTCGACTTCACGCTACGCAGTGCAGATCTTGTTGCAATCAAGGTGATCGCCCCCGTAAATGCACCCACCTGGACCCTCTCCCCTTATCTTGTTTGGACCTTGGCGGACGGGATCGCTGCGGGGCGGGCGGCGCCCGAAAACATCTGCGCCTGGCAGATTGTGGCTGACCTTCCCGCTACGCTCTCAGCGGGGAAGTGGCTGGACGGTGCTGTCGATATCATCCGAAGTGCTTTCAAGACGAGCGATGCGATAATCGAACTCGCGATCCACGCGCCACCGGGCAGGACGGCGCATGCCCACCTCCTCGTGACAGCAAGGCGTCTTTCGAAGGATGGGTTTGGCGCGATTGATGCGGCAAGGTTGGACCTTATCGCTGGGCCGTTGAAGAATAAGTGGTTGCGTTGGCTGCGGAGGTATCGCGCAACCTCAGCCGGCTAGTTGGGCGATCCATTGGGGCGTCAATGCGACGAGCTTTGGCCCGCTGATCGGCCGTGAGTGCGGGCGCTCCACGAACACCCTGCGCCGGCAAGCAGGCTGACGCTGCTGCTGACTGGGCGGGTGGATTACGGCCCGGCCGCTTCGGGCGTTGAGGTGATGTAGCGGTCCTTCGTTCAGAAGTCGCCGCATCAGAGACTTTTCCCAAGGATGGGGGCGGACGCACCCTTGAACGGGTGCCGTGTGGTCGATGTACCGGATCGTGTATCGAGCGATGTCCGCCCGCATAGAGAGGATGGCCGCACCCCACCGTCGCTGCAAGGCGTCTGCGCGCCATGCCATCGCCGATGGCGGTGCACGGCAGCCGGAGCGGGGGTGTTCATCGACGTCTCAAAGTGTGTCGGATTGCCCTCCCATCCTGCTGCACGGTAGCGCTGCACGCGAACGCGAAATGAACGGAGCCGGCCTTTCCGGTCGGCCAAGCTCAGCGCTACTTTGCCGCCCGCTTCAACCGACCCTTCTGAACGGCGTCAATGGCGACACCATAGACGCGGTCGATCATTCCGCCGTCGTCCCAGCCTTCCGGCTTGGTCGCCCACTTGTCGCCGAACATCAGCGGTTTGTTCGCCAGCCACTCCTTCATCTGATAGCCGGCGGCCTCCAGCTTGGCGATGAAGCGCGGCGGGACGTGGAGGTTTTCAGGTCTGACAAAAGCGAACGTCCGCGTTGGGAACACGTCCATTCGCTTGATCGCGAAGCCGGTGCCGCGCGGGGACAGCACGCAGCGCTTCTCACCCTGGCCCCTGCGGTAGTGGCCCAGCAGGCTGTCGTAGGTCAAAATCTTGACCTTGTGATCCTCTTCGATCGTCGACATCCGCTTGCGACGCGACTCGTTTCCATCATGGTCGGCCGATCTGCCGATTATCAGCACGCGGCGCAGCTTTAGGGGGTTTCGCTCCCGGCCCGATGGAACGAGGATCGGTCGCACGCTCTCGCGCACTTCTGCTGGATGTTCTTCGAAGAACTCCTTCCAGACGTGGGTCTGGCTCAGCGCTTCCTCGAATGCCGAAGTCGGCTTTACGTGCTTGCTGCTGCCGCTGAAGATTTTTTTGTGCGGAGATTCGATTTCCACCAGCACCAGGATCCATGTCGCTGAGTCGCTCATAAGATAGGCGAAGTCGGCGGTGCGCGGTCCAATCGGAAACTTCGAAATTACCGAGTTCATCGCCATCGGATGGTTCTGGAACCACGACGGGATCAGGAACTCCGTATGCTCCTCGAGAAACTTCTGCGCGTGGTTCTCGGTTTTTTTCGGATCGTCTATCAGCGCCTCGAACTGCCTAGCGATCTCCTCGTCCGGCTTGACCCCCACGCTGCCCCCTTTACGATGATGTTTGGCCAACATGCTGCAGCGGCGGCCAGCCGCCAATACCGAACAGCACTGGGCGCGGTCGCTTACTGGGTCCAATCGGTCCAGGCGCATTCCCTACATTCGATGACGTAGTAGACATCGTCGCGCGCGCGGTCTTCCTGCGTGCTTCGCTTCAACTCAGTGCTCGCGCATGTCGGGCAGACGAGATAGGGCAGCGGATCACCACCCGTGGCGTGGCTCGCCGTCAGCTCGAGGAGCTTAGTCTGGAGCCTGCGCGCGATCTCGAGGTCGCGGGGTTGCCCGGTGAGTTCGGCTGCGATCTGGTCAAGCGTCATGTCGCCGGAGAGGTCAAAGCCGCGATAATCGGCGACGAGTGCCGGTAGCGCGGTGCCATCGATCATTAGGGGAACGATCCGCAGCCCGTCGTCGTCGACGCGCCCGCGGATGAAGGCGCGGACCTCGGTTCCAACCCAGTTCGAAGCATGCGCCGCTGCAGACCAGAGGAGTACGAACACGTCAGATTCCGTCAGGCCACGCTCGATGCCGCCGGTGATGGACTCGCCGGGACGTATCTCCCACTCGTCGAACCAGACGTCGACGCCCTGTTCGACAAGCAGCACGGCGAGCGCCCGTGCGCTAGTCTTGTCTGCCTTGTTGTGGCTGATGAAGACCTTCACCGCGTTGCTCCAGATTGATCCTGCGCTGTCCACGTCAACGCAAGCCAATCACTTGGCGAAGCCTACGGGGCGGCGACCTGCGATATCTCATATTGCCACGAACGCCGGATCGCAATTGAGCCTATCTGACGATCCACATGACTTGCGCAGGGTTGGGACGCTTCCGGCGAGGGCTGATGCGCACCTTTGAGCTGCATCCCGACCGCGTCCGGGCAGTTGCATTTCAAGACCGCGACCGCGAGCCGACGCCCGGGAACAAGGTCTGCTGAGGGATCAGGGAGACTTGGGCTTCGCGGCGAGACCATCAACGTAGGCACGCGCTGCCGGATCGGTGATGATGCCTCGGATGAGCGCTGAGCGCCATCCGTTCACGGCGAAGCTCCGGTCGGATGTCTTCTGCGCAAATGCCCACGCCTGATCGTAGGTGAAACCGAGATCGTCGACATGCTCTCGGATCTCGTCCGCCATGGTGGACCAGTATGTCGCCATTTGAGTGTGGAACGCTGGTCCGAAAACGTTCGCCAAATGGAACTGTACCGCCGCAAGCATCACTGAAGGGACCGTCGGAGAGGCCGTCGGCAGAAAGGTCGCCGCAGCGTAGGGCGGCTGCACCAAGATCTGCCAGATCTCCTTTTCGGTCGTGGTTTCGAAGTAGGGATGTAAGAACCGCTCTGGTGGCGCCGTGCCCTTAAAGGTCTTGCCCTTCGCGCCGCTGTTGCAGAGTCCGCAAGCCGGAACGAGGTTGCATGGCAGAACCGAGAACTCCGGAAACTCGTCGCGGGGGAGATAGTGATCGAGTGTGCCAATGGTCGGCGATCCGCACATCGGACAGCACAGGATGCCCACGGTCTGGCGGATGCGCGTAATGGGGCCGCCATTCTTGCGGTTGTCGTAGAGCGCGAGCTGCTCCTTCACAAGATTCACAGAAAAAACGGCGGGCGACAAGATCCACGGATCGCCGCATGCCTTGCGATAGTGCGCGTAGGCGCACTTCCAGACGGCCTCCTGACCGACGAATGCAGGTTTCTTGAGGATGGACGTCAGCTCGGCGTCCTCCTTGATGTCCGTCATTGGTCTCGCGAGCGGCCACATCAAAACTGGTCCGCGCGGATGGCGTGCGCGACGATGGACAGTGTGGTCGAGCTGAGTTGATTGCCGTAGCGCTCGATGATCCCGTCGATGCCGATCTCCCGGCCTTCGGTCTTTCCCCATGTCTCAAGGCGTTCTCGGTAGCGCGCCGAGACCGCGCTGTCGATGAACACGAACTGGGAGAGGTCGTCGATGTTAGCCCCGAAGGTCTGCATGCGCGGCCGGTCCGCCAGGATCGTGCCGTCCTCGTCGCGGGAGAGCACGGTGACCCGCTGGCGCGGGACCTCCCGCAGGACATAAGCAGAGTGCGTCGCGATGATCGCGACGGAACGCGACCTCGCTAGGAGTTCTTGGAGCAGATCCATGAATTGCGAGACGTAGTTGGGATGAAGGTGGGTCTCGGGCTCATCGAACAGCAGCAGGCTCCCGTTCTCCACCGAGGCGGCCGCTTGTGCGGCGAACTGGATCATCGCGAGCTCCCCGCTGCTCAGCCGGCGGGGTTCCATCCGGTCGGAGAGCACGACCGCTGTTCCCGACATGTCGATGAACGAGGCGAGCTGATTCTTCTGCCTCTCGTTGTATCGTTCATGCAGAGCGACATACGCGATCCCATCCACCTCGATGTGGGATCTGAAGGCTGCCGCACGGGTCTTGGGTCTTAACGGGACGTAAAGGCGCTTCCACATCCCAAGCTGCTCTAGCGATACCTCTAGAAGCTGTGCACGAGTGCGGAGCGTGCCGTCCGCCCCAAAGGCGGATCCGTCGTCGCGCAGGGCGTCGAGAAGCGACTGCAGGAAAGCTCGGCCGAGCGGATGGGGGTCCGCCGCCACAGCGAAGTATTCGTAGTCGATGTCAAACCAGGGCGGGATCGACTTGCGGTAAGGGTCGCTCGGCACGGATGAAAAGACGATGGTGCGGGTAAAGCGCGCGGACTTACCGATGTCGGCGCTCGTCACGTCTTCGCGGGCCCCTTCGTCGGTCAGGCCCTCGACGATCGAACGAAGCAGCTGCGTCTTGCCGACTCCGTTCCGCCCGATGAGGACGCAGGCGCGGTCGTCGAAGATCGGATCGGGCTCGAAATCGAAATCGACCGTAACCGGCTCGGGACTGCCTGGGAGCGGAGCCTTGACCGGAAACGTCGCTGCGGCATCGTCGACGGCATCTCTTGGCTTGGGGCGCAGATACTGCCCTCCGCGACGGTAGGCGGTGTATCTAGTCGCACTGCGCACGACGCCGACATGGAAGTCCTCGGCGAGCGTCAACGCGATTACTTCATCATCCTCCTGCTCCAGGTTCGCAAGGACCACGTCGTGCATGGCCCGCAGCGCGAAGACCGCATTGTCGAAGCCGATGCCTTCGACCAGCTGGCGGTATTGCATTGCCTCGCCTTGCAGCGAGCAGAAGGGCACTTCAACCTGCTCGATCGGATAAATGGGGCTTTCCGCGCTGACGACGCTCTTGATGTAGTCCTTCGCGTTGGACGACCCGACGAACATGATACGTAGGTTGACGCGTGTTTCCTCGCCGTCCTCGGCCAGGAGGTAGAGGTAGGCATAATGCCGCATGTTGTAGTCGTTAAAATTGTCCTCGTCGGGAATGATGGCGAGGAGCGGGCGGCCCTCCACCGTGCGCGCAGCTTCGAGCGAGCGGGCAAGGAGGACGATTGCGGTGGCTTTGTCTGTGGGTGCACGGGGCATGTAGGTCTCGGTCGGAAATTCTGCGTAAGGGATCAGGGTTAGGTAAGGCGGGGACGGAATCTCACCGTCAGGACAGCGTGGCGGGGGTCAGCCGCCGCGCGAGCCCGCTTACCAGCTCGGCTTGGCCGCCGAACGCCTTGGAACGCCGCGAGTAGGTCAAGGTCTTGCTCTCCTTGCTGCCGGACACGATCACGGCTTGCTGCTAAAATCCCACTCGTAGCCGTTTTGCGCGCTCCTTAAAGGCCTCCTCGCCGCCTTCGAGAATGTTGCACACGCATTCGCGAATGGCCAAATCCTCCAATCCACCAGCCTGGTAGCGGATTTCAGGGAGCTGCCCCGGACGGTGGGGACCGCAGGTCGCCACGATAACCTGATCTGCATCGGTGTTGACGATAAGATTGGCATTATGGGTGACGATGATGATCTGCCGACGCTGCTTGGCCGATCGGAAGCGCTCCACTAGCTCGACGAAGATCGAGCGCGGATCGAGGTTTTCTTCCGGCTGATCGATGATGAGCGGGCGATCGTCGTCAGTGTCGATCACAAGGTAGAGCAGCAGCAGCACTATCCCGCGCGTGCCCGGTGACAGTCGCTCTACGTCCGTCCCGTCATATTGAATGCCGTAGGCGGTCTGGATATGGTCGGTGCCGTAGAGCCAGGCGGACACGTCGCCCGCCCACTGACGATAACCGGCAGCTTCAGCCGGGTCGCGCCGATCGTATGGGCAGCATTGAATGATTGCCGAATCGTGCGCCTCCCGAAACGTCGCAAGGGCCGTCGACACCTCCTCAGCCGTGCCCGCGCTCCAAGCCGGAAGGAGACTGGCGCGCGCGAGATCGGCCAGCGTGCCCGTGCGCAGCTTCGACCCCTTGCGTAGGTCCAGCAATGCTTCTCCATTCCGCGCCCAAGCGTCGACGTCGACGCGTCGTCGGACCTCGAACGCAAGGTTGCGCGCCGATCCACTCTCGGCCTCGATGCGGGTAGCGAGCGGGGCATACAAGCGGGACAACTCGGCCTGCTCGGCAACCACCGCGTCGAACACACGGGTATAGGCAGCCCGGCGCTCGTCGCGGATCGCCAGCAGACGCGCGGGCGCCTTCTCTGCCGTCTCGATCTGGCGTTAAAGATTAGCCGCCTGTCCCTCGTCGGCTGCGATCTTGCTGTTAAGCGTCGTCAGCGCCTTTGCAGCTGCCCGATCGACGCCAATCAGCCCCTCAAGCCGCTGCGTTTCTGCCGCCAGTACCGCAATCGATAAACTTTCAAGCTGCGCACCTTGCGGGAGGTAGGAAGCGGCGACAGGCGACGTTCCGGCCGCTAGCGCGACGGGTGTGCCGGCAAGCGCCGTCAGCGCCTTCACCACTGCAACGCGCTCGCCGACGATCGCTTCGTCAACATCGCCCGCGAACGTCATCTCAAAGAGGGGCCATAGCGCCTCCGGTATCTCCGCCGCCTCGTGGCGCTGGCGCATCTGCCGAAGGGCGTCAGGGAAGGTCCGCGTGCGCGCCAGCGCTACTTCCTGCGTGAGCGTATCAAGCGCATTGCGGCGCCGTTCGAGCTGTTCATGCTCCGACCGGCGTTTCTGCAACGCCCCCGCAACGACGTTGTAGGCGTCGAGACGCGCCTGATCGCCGCCACTCTTCCCCACGAGGGCGGTGCGGTCGGCCTGCGCCTTGGAGATCGTCCCTTGCAGATTCGTCAGCCTGACGCGGAGCGGCGCGATGCTTGCCTCTTTCTCGCGCTCAGCGACGAACTCCGTCGCCAGGTCGCGCAGCTCGTCCTCAGCCTGATTCCGTGTCGTGCGCGCGCTCTCCGCGCGCAGATCAAGGAGTTGGTCAAAGTCCGTAGCGCCTAGCCGCTCTTCCGTTGGGTGAGCAAGAAAGATGACACGCTGTATCTCGGTCAGCAGCTCGTCGGTCAGTCCCTCAGCCGAGCATAGGCGGTCGACGAACTGCTGGGAGAGATAGCGCACCTGTGGTTCACCGTCTTCGCCGTCACCTTGCAGGATACTGGCGATGGTTTCGCTACAGGCCGAGCCGTCATCCCAATTCAACTCGACCGTCGCGCCTGCGAGGTGGTCGCGCGCGCGGTGCACGAAGGATAGCTTGTTTGACTTCAGCAACAACGCGGCACCGCCAGCGGCGATCAGATCGGCAAGCGCCGTCTTGCCAGATCCTCGCGCGCCGATGATTCCGATTAGGCCAGGGTTAAGGGGCACGACGGCATCGCGGAGGAAAGGCGCGCCCTTTACGCCGACTTCCGTCATCACCTGCGATGGCTGTGCTGCGGGCGGCGCCGCAGTCCCAACGAAAACCCGCATCTCCGGCTCAAGACACGCTTGACGTAGCGTCTCGAATGTCACCTGCCCTTTCAGCCAGCACCGGCGATCCTGCGCCGGTGCCGCCACCATCTCAGTACGATGCGCATCGCTGCCGTGCAGGCATGGCTTGAGGCCGCTATACTCGGCCACCAACGCCTCGCGCGTGATCGACGCCTTGCCGAGCCAGAATTTCCGATCGCCCGGCCTGCTCGAAAAGATGACGTCGGATGCGCGCTCGATCTCGCGCCGTAGCCGCGTTAGCGACGCATCGCCTTGCAGGCCCGCAGTGCCGTCGCCGCTATTCGCAGCGACCGCGAGAAGAATGTTTGCTCGCGCCCAATCGCTTGCCTTCATCGCCTCGCGCAGATTGGCGAGGTCGACCTTGAATTGGTTGGTGCCAGCTTCCAGCGCGCGTTCGTCGCTTGTTGCGTTGACGTCATGAGCGCGGCCGAGCCGCATGATATCGCCTGGGGTGCAGCGGTAGCGCTCGCCTAGCGCCTCGAACCGCAGATCGGAGAGGAAGGCGTGCAGGCGGGCGAGATGGTCGTGGTCGTCGGGCGAGACCAGAAGGTGGAGATTGACCGCCGATCCCCGAGCGGTGCCGATCCCCAAGCGAAGCTCGACATTGGGGAAGATCAAGTCGACACCCGCCAGCCGCCCCGCCCTTTTATAAGCAACGGCCTGCTCGTAAGTCGCAGTGCTGAAATAGTCGGTGATGCCGAGCGCGCGTACCGGAGGACTAGATTTCTCGATCCGGGCCAAGAATTGCTCCCATCCATCCGCAGCGGGGTATTGGTCGGCAAGGATGGTGCCAGGTGAGTGGATATGGGGATCCCACCGATGCCAGACCGATCCCCTGCTAAGCTGTCCCGCCATTTCAACCGCCCTTCTCGATGCTCTGTTCGGCACCTGATCGAGGGCCGATATAGATTTACAGTGCGTTGTGAGTAAGAGCGAGGCTGCGAAAGACAGGGGAACTGGACACCAACATGGCGCCTTGTCCGAAACAACATCTTTTTTGGGAAGTCGCTGGCAGGCGGGATGGGCTGCCACGCGCCGACTTTTCGCTTTTCACCATGAATGGACGGCAGGAGTGGGGGAACCGGAAATAGGCCGCGAATGGCCGAGTCTGGGTCGATCCAGCCAATCGGAGTGGTGCAGCATGATGCGGATCAACATCGCCACCTCTTGGCGTAATGGTGAACCTCAAGACGCCACTCACCGACAACTCTTGGGTCTCGACTAGTGCTTGAGCCCTTGCGGAAGGCCGTCGCGTGTAGCAGATTACAGGTCGAGGGGCTGCACGCAGCAGCCCTGCACGAGCTTGAAGAGGAAAACCGGACGAGGGTGGCGCACCGCCATCATCGCGTGGATCGCACCAATCGGACTGATCACCGGAACCATCGGGTTCAACGCCAGCATTCACGTTCATGTGAGTGCCCCAGCAACGGAGGTTACCATGGTAGCACACGTCGATACGAAGGTGCACGGTGAGGCGAGCGCGAGCGGTGGTCCTGGTTGGCGCTGATCCACGCAAATGATGGGGTAACCCACCCCCGGTCTTTCTACTCAAGGTATCGCGCGGCGGGTTCGATCCCCGCCACCACCGCCAGTTTCCGGAAGCCCGCCTAGCCAGCGGGCTTCCCCACTCTGGCGCAGACTATCAGGATTGAACTCAGTACAAGCTCTCGGGTAATTCGCGGACCACCGAGCTTGCGCAGCGCATCAATGCCCGGAGCTAGCGAAAACCCCATCTTGATCGGCCGCATTGATACGCTTTAATTCGGTCTGTTTGTCTTCACCAACGACAGTCATCCGGTGGTCCACGCCAATTTTTGACGTTCCGGTGGTTGTGGGCATCAGCTGATGCCGCCTTTTCGATCGTGTCGGCTTTCGGCGGACGCGCCGGCGCATGATGGACAGCTCGCCGGAAAAGTAGCTGCAAACGCGCTGCGGATTGCCTGTGCACCAATATGAACGAGTAGCCGGACCTGGGAAGCCGTAAACACGCCGCGAACGACCGGCATTGGGTCATTGGGACCCACGAAAGAAGGGCTGTGGCGGTTGCTCCTGAAACAGCGCCCGATGGCTAGCATTCTGATTCAGCTTCAGTAGCCAAGGCCGCACCGCGACTAGCGTATTGGCGCTTGCTGCCGGGCTGTTCCCATCACCCGTAAGATAGCCACTCAGGATCGTTTGCTCCGAATGGTCCAATGATACGCACGGGCACTTCTGCTCGGTCTCTGAACAGGTCGACTTGGTCTTGCGGATAGCCGTTCCGGACGAGCCAGTCGTTGACCTCGAGGGTCTTGGGATCGCCCGTGAAGCGCTTTGGGAAGCCGTGAGCATGACCGCCGGGCGGGTCGATCAGATATCGCTGGCTCACTGTTATCACGCCTCAACATGTTCCGGTCGAGTTAGCTACTCGTACGACCGAAAGGCAATTCCATATAAGGATCGTGTGGCATCTCCTGAGACAGGTGGCGCGTGGAAAAATGAGGGCCAGCAGATTTGTCCAAGATCGTGAACGGCTCAAGCCTGCAGCCCCTTTCCGGCGAGAAGCCGAAGCAGATCGTCCTGCTTCTGCATGGCTACGGGTCGAACGGCGCTGACCTGATCTCGGTGGCGCCGCATTGGCAGCGAGGCTTGCCCGATACTCTGTTCCTGGCACCGAACGCGCCGCAGCGCTGCGGCATGGAGGGTGGCTACCAGTGGTGGCCGCTGACTGCCTTCACGCCCGCAGCCTTGGCCCAGGGAGCAAAGGAGGCGGCACCCGCAATCGACGCCTTTATCGACCGCAAGCTGGCCCAGTACGATTTGACCGACAGCGATCTTGCCATCGTCGGGTTCAGCCAGGGGACGATGATGGCACTCCATGTCGGTCTTCGCCGCACCCGACCGGTCGCCGCAGTCGTCGGCTATTCAGGTATGCTGACCGGCGCGCCGGAGCTGTCGCATGCTTCGATCACCAGGCCGCCCGTGCTGCTCATCCATGGTTCGGCGGATCCGGTGGTGCCGGTTGCTGCCCTGCATGCGGCCAAGTGCGAGCTCGAGCATCTCGGCATTGTCGTGACAGCGCACGTCTTGCCGGGCGTGAGCCACTCAGTCGACCCGGTCGGCCTGCGCATGGGCGGCGAATTCGTGGCGAAAGCCTTGCACGGAGCTGAAGCGGGCGAGCGCGTGACAAAGTGAAAGGGACCAGCGTTGCCCGCAGCGGCAATAATGCGCCTGAACGAACTTCGGGAACCGGAGCTGCGGCGAGACCAGTCAACGGCCAGTTCTGGGTCGCTGCTGGGGGCACGCGCGCGTGAGGCGCTGGTGGCTTGATCGGACCGTTGTCACGCCGAAGGTGCGCGTGGCGTAGCGCGGCTTTCGTAGTACTTAAGTAAGAAATCGACCGGGGGACATCGTAGGAGCGTCGACTTGCGGCAAGTCCGCTCCGAGCTAGCCGGAGATCTCTGCTCGTGCGTGGGACAGGAGCCGCGTGACGCAGTAGAAGCCGTTTCAGGCGCTTCGTTGCCCGTAACGAGCCAAAGAGCCACGACGTCCCTTACGGCCCAATTTGGGCCTGTTGAGACGCCGAGACGTCTATCTCCGGCGAGAGCTCATCGCAGATCGGGATGATGCCACGTGGCGCTCCCATCTCGTTCAGCCCAAGTCATTGAGCCAGCCCGAAATGCGACTATGCTTTGCCCAATGGGGGACAGGGCGGGCAACTTCGATTTTCTGCGCGCCTGCGATGAGCGGCTTCGCCGCGTCACGACGCTGGCCGAGCGTTATGTGTTCGATGACCCCGCAGTGTGCCTGTTCAGGCTCAGGCAATTTGGCGAGTTTCTGACGAAAGATATCGCAGCTCGGCATGCAATGTTGCCCGACCCGGCCGCCGGCTTCGACGATATACTTCGGCTTCTGCGTGCGCGCTCTATCTTGCCGAGGGAGGCCAGCGACTGGCTTTACCACCTTAAACGTGTCGGAAATGCCGCTGCTCACGAGGACGAAGGCACGGCTAGCGAGGCGCTGGCCGCCCTGAAGATCGCTCGTGCGGCGGCGATCTGGTTCTACAAATCATATTGCGGCGCGGCCAACTTCAAGGCCGGACCCTTCGTCCCACCGCAGCCGCGTGTGGACGCAACTCAGGAACTTCTTGGTGAAATCGAGGCCCTCCGCTCGGCAGTGAAGGCGAGTGGTGACGAGGCGGCCAAAGCGCAATTGGCGCGTCAGAAGGCCGAGCAGGATCGGCTGGACGCTGCTGCTACAACAGAAAGACTTACGGAAGAACGTGCCTTCTGGGAGCAATATGCGGCAGACACGGAGGCGTCGGCTGGAAGTGCACGGGCTGAACTTGCCGCCCTTCAAGCTGCTGCCATTGCCGCCCCACCAGCTCAGCTTACGCTGCTCATGCAGGCAGCTGCGCGCGAGTCACAAGCCCTCGAGCTCGACGAGGCGACCACGCGTGTCTTGATTGATGACCAGTTGCGCGCTGCTGGCTGGGAAGCGGACACGACCAAGCTCCGGCACTCCCGTGGAACCCGACCCGAATACGGCAAGGCAATGGCGATCGCTGAATGGCCGACACGCAGCGGTCCCGTCGACTATGCATTGTTTATCGATGGTCGTTGCGCCGGTGTCATCGAAGCCAAGCAAGAAGTGAGGGACGTGCCCGGAAGGCTCGGCCAGGCGAAGCGCTATGCCCGCGACGTCACCCTAACCATCGACGAGTTGCCGACGGAAGGGTCCTGGCACGAACGCGACGGGGACCGATTTGTGGTGCCTTTTCTGTTCGTCACCAATGGTCGCCCCTACGTGAAGCAGTTGGCGACGAAGTCGGGTATTTGGTTCTGGGATGCCCGGACTCCGTCGATCCACCCGCGCGCACTGCCGGAGTGGTTCTCGCCACGCGACCTGACCGAGCGACTGCAGCAGGTTACCGAAAGCACCACGGAGGCGGTCGCGGATCAAGAGATCGGCGTGTCGGGGCTGCGACCCTATCAAACCGATGCCATTGCCGCCGTCGAGACGGCAATCGCCGCCGGACAGCAGAATATCCTGCTAGCCATGGCAACGGGCACGGGCAAAACTCGCCTTGCAATCGCGCTAATGTTCGAGGTGCTGCGCCGCAAGCGTTTCCGCCGCATCCTGTTCCTCGTCGATCGCAACGCGCTCGGGCGTCAGACGCTCGACGCGATGAGCACGACCGACACCAGCGGCTTCCTGAAATTCGACGAGGTGTTCGGCGTTGCCGACATGGCGAAGAAGTTTCCCGAGGCGACGGATCGTGTCCAGGTCGCCACCGTGCAGGCAATGGTCAAACGGGTTTTCGACGCTCCGTCCGCGCAGCGGCCCACGCCCGGGACCTACGATCTGATCATCGTGGATGAGGCGCATCGCGGCTACACGCTCGACGCCGAGCTCCGCGAGGACGATCTTGGTTTCCGCAACCTCGACGAATATCTGTCGGCCTATCGTCGCGTTCTCGAATACTTCGATGCGACCCGCGTCGCGTTGACCGCCACGCCAGCGCTACACACGCGCGAAATCTTCGGGCCTCCGGTGTTTCGCTACGGCTATCGTCAGGCGGTCATCGACGGGTTCCTGATCGACCACCGCCCGACGCGCCGGATCACCACAGCGCTCAGCCAGACCGGGATCAACTTCGAGCAAGGCGAGGAAGTGAATATCCTCGATCCGCGAACCGGGCAGATCGATTTGTTCGACCTCCCGGATGAGGTCGCCTTCGAGGTCGGGGAGTTCAACAAGAAGGTCTACACTCGGTCGTTCAACCGCGCCGTCGCAGATGCCATCGCGCGGGAATGCCCGCCGACCGAGCGCGGCAAGACGCTGCTATTTGCGGCCCGTGACGATCACGCCGACATCCTCGTCGAGGAGCTGCGTGCCGCGCTGACCGAGGAATACGGGCCGCTGCCCCACGATCTGGTCGGCAAAATCACCGGCTCGATCGACAAGCCGCTCGACGAAATCAAGAAGTTCAAGAACGATCCGCGCCCCAAATACGTCGTCACGGTCGACCTGCTGACCACCGGCATCGACGTGCCCGCCATTACAAACCTGGTCTTCGTACGCCGAGTGAATAGCCGCATCCTGTACGACCAGATGATCGGACGAGCGACGCGGCGCTGCGACGAGATCGGCAAGGAATATTTCCGCATCTTCGACGCCGTCGATATCTACGCGAACCTTCAGGACATGACCGACATGCGCCCGGTCGTCGTCGATCCGTCGCTGACCTTCGCCACCTTGCTCGGCGACCTCGACCGTGCGCCGACGGACGAGGATCGTGGCTATGTCCGCGACCAGATCGTCGTGAAGCTGCGGCAGCGCATCACGCATATCGATGGCGACCGGCGGCAAGCGCTCGAACTCGTTCTCGGCACGCTCGAAGACATTGCCGACCGGCTCAAGTCTGCGCCGCCTGAAGACACTGCCGCGCTGTTCAGTCAGCATCCCACGCTCGCCGCGATCCTCGATGGCGCAAACCCAGACCGCCGCGTGTCTGGCATCATGATCTCCGAGCACGACGACGAGCTGGTGTCGGTCGAGGATGATTTCGGCGGTAAGGCCAGCCCGCAGGACTATATCGAAAGCTTCGAAGCCTTCGTGCGCGGCAACATGAACGCCGTGCCCGCGCTTATTGCCGCGACCCAGCGTCCGCGCGAGTTGACGCGAAAGGAGCTGAAGGAAATCGCCGTCCTGCTTGACGCCCAAGGGTTCTCCGAGGCCGGCTTGCGCGCCGCCTATGGCCGCGCCCGCAATGCCGACATTGCGGCACACATCATCGGGTTCGTGCGCCAGGCAGCGCTCGGCGACCCGCTCGTGCCCTACGCGACCCGCGTGGAGAACGGCGTTGCTCGTCTGATCGCGTCGCGCGACTGGACGCCGAAGCAGAAGCGATGGCTGGACCGTATCGGTCGAGCGCTCCAGAGCCAGCCCGTCGGCGACCCTGCAATCATGTCCGACCCGCTGTTCGCGCAGAACGGCGGGTTTGAAGCAGTCGATCGTGATTTCGATGCACGCCTGAGTGAAGTTCTAATGGACCTGAACACGGCCATCTGGGACAGCCAGGCAGCGTAACGGATAAGGAAATAGTAGATTGAACCCCTCGTCCGATCTGGTGAACAAGCTTTGGCGGCTGTGCGCGATGCTCCGCAAGGATGGCATCACCTATCAGCAGTACGTCACCGAACTGACCTATCTGCTGTTCCTGAAGATGGCGTCCGAGCAAAAGGACGAAAGCCGCATTCCTGAGCGATACCGCTGGCGCGCGCTGCTCGCAGCGAGCGAGACCGACGTCCTGCAACGTTACCGGCAGGCGCTCGTCGACCTCGGCGATCCGGCGAAGACGCCCGACAAATCGATCGTCGCCATCTTCCAGAACGCCGCGACCATCGTCCGCGTGCCCGCCAACCTGCGTCGCCTGATCGACGCCATCGACGGCCTGCAGTGGTTCAGCGAGGACCGTGATGCGTTCGGTGACGCGTACGAAGGCCTGCTCCAGAAGATGGCCGAGGAGACCAAGCGCGGCGCCGGGCAATATTTCACCCCGCGCGTGCTCATCAAGGTAATGGTCGACCTGATGCAGCCGCAGGTCGGTGAGGTCATTCAGGATCCGGCTGTCGGCACCGGCGGCTTCCTCATTGCCGCCAACGAGCACATGAAGGCGCGGACCGACGACTATTTCGGGCTGCGCTCCGAACAGGCGACGTTCCAGCTTCGTGATGCCTTCCGCGCCGTCGAAAATGTGCCCGACACCTATCGCCTGCTGCTGATGAACCTGCATCTGCACAAGATGGACCCGGTGCGCATCGACCTCGGTGACACGCTCTCCCCGATGGGCAGTGCCCCCGCCTTCAAGAACGCCGACCTCATCCTCACCAACCCGCCTTTCGGCCCCGCCGGCGGCCCGCCAACCCGCGACGACTTCACGATCACCGACCGAGCGTCGTCGTATCAGCTGCCCTTCGTCGAACATTGCATCCGAGCGCTGCGGCTCGGCGGGCGCGCGGCGGTGGTGGTGCCCGACAATATCCTGTTCGACGATGGCAAGGGCAAGGATCTGCGGCGGATGCTGATGAACCGTTGCGACCTACACACGGTGCTGCGCCTGCCGACCGGCATCTTCTATGCCCCAGGGGTAAAGACCAACGTACTGTTCTTCACTCGCAGCGACGAGGAAGCGCCGACCGAGGATGCGACCAAGGCCGTGTGGATTTACGACATGCGCAGTGGCGCGCCTGCGTATGGCAAGACCCGGCCGATCAACCCCGATGACTTTGCCAGGTTCGTTGAGGCGTATGGCGACGATCCCGACGGCGGCGCGACGCGGACCGACGAGGGTGAAGATGGCCGTTTCCGCCGCTTCACTCGCGCGGCATTGGCCGCGCGCGGCGACAATCTCGATATCAGCTGGCTGAAAGACACCAGCGCTGATCCCGAGGACGGGCTAGAAACGCCCGAGGAGATCGCGACTGCCATCGAAATGCATCTGGCCAATGCGATGGTCGAAGTCCGCGCGCTGATCGACGAGCTTGATGATGGCGCACCGGTCGAACTGCTGGAGGCGGCGGAGTGACGTTGCCGAAAATGTGGGTTGAGACGACGATTGGTGAGATCGCCGAAACCAAGCTCGGCAAGATGCTTGATGGGGCGAAGAACAAGGGGGAACCCACAGCATATCTGCGAAACATCAGCGTTCGCTGGGGCAGCTTCGACCTGCATGACCTGCCCACGATGCCCGTCACACCCGATGAACTCTCGGCTTTGGCGGTGCGCGACGGAGACCTTTTCGTTTGCGAAGGTGGCGTACCGGGGCGTTGCGCTGTCTGGCGGGGCGGTGCCCAGAGGATCGTGTTTCAAAAGGCGATTCACCGCATACGGCCGCTCGGCGGAATTAGCGCCGATTTTTTGCAGCGATTTATTGTCTGGTCGGCGGGCAACGACGCATTCGATCACCTTTTAACCGGGACGACGATCAAGCACCTTCCGCAGGTCGGATTGCAGCGGATCACGCTCCCGCTCCCCCCACTCGCCGAACAACGCCGCATCGTCGCGAAGCTGGACACGCTGGCCGCCCGCGTTACCCGCGCCCGAACCGAAATCGACCGCGTGGCGACGATGGCGACGTCAATGCGCTTGGCTGAACTGAAAGCGATCTTCGATAAATTTAAGGATGGGCCGAAGGCGCGCATCGACTCTGTTTGCAAGGTAGGCACAGGATCGACGCCTAAGCGTGGCCACGCCCCGTTCTATGAAGGGGGGCACATTCCTTGGGTCACGAGCGGAGTCGTCAATCAGGGAACAGTGAACCGACCGACCGAATTCATTACGCAGGCTGCAATACGAGCTACGAACTGCAAGGTCTTTCCGGCGGGTTCATTGCTGGTGGCGCTTTATGGCGAGGGCAAAACACGCGGTAAGGTAGCGACTCTGCAGATTGAAGCGGCGACCAATCAGGCCTTGGCCGTGCTGCACGGCTTTGACAATGACCGGGTTACCCCCCGCTGGATCGAGTTCTTTTTACTCGGTCGCTATGAAGAAACGCGAGAGCAAGCAGCGGGTGGTGTTCAGCCGAACCTCAATCTTGGCATCGTGAAGGCAATCACTCTGCCATTACCGCCTATAGTCGATCAAAAATCTGCTGTTTCGACGTTGGATCTTGCCTTCGCCCGCGCCGATCGCCTGGAGGCCGAAGTCGCCCGCGCCCGCGTGCTGCTTGACCGGCTCGAAGCCGCAATCCTCGCCCGCGCCTTTCGCGGCGAACTCGTGCAGCAAGACCCCACCGACGAATGCGCTTCCGTGCTTCTCGACCGCATTCGCACCGAACGCGCCGCCGCATCGACGGCAAAGCGCGGGCGGGTGAAGGAAGCAGCATGAAGGAAGTTGAGTTCAAAGCATGGCTGAGCCAACGCCGCTTTCAAGGAAAAGCCTTGAAGACTGTGGGCAATCGTATCGGCTGGGTGAAGGCTGCCGAACGATCGCTGCGTGAACTGGGCTTTCCTCAGGCAACGCTCGACGACGTCCATGCCGACGGACAATGGGAAGCGTTGTTACTGGCTCTCTCCGATCTCCGCTCGGACTGGCGAAAAAACGAGCCGGCGGCGCGACGCATCGCACCGCAATCAACCGACCCTCATCTGCAGGTCGCGAACGCCCGGCAAGCCGTAGGCGTTTATGGCCGCTTCTTGAATGGCGACGACCCTAATTACGATGGCGCCGACGAGGAGGTTGTCCAGGAGGCCGGAAATCGCCTCGATGGGGCGGCTGTTGAGGCAGCGATGGACGAGTTCGATAGGCTAGGCGCAGCAGCGTTCTTCGAAAAGTATGAGCGCGGCCCCCAAGGCATAAGGTATTTCGTTGTGCGCGGGGAGCATCGCTACCCCTCAAAAGCAATCGCGAACGCAGCCTTCGAGGCGCGATATAATATTCGCAATCACTATGGCGGCAGCGCAGCGCGAAGGGCACTCGAGGCCTGCGGCTATGCTGTCATCGAAAACGGCACCAACGCGACTGCGTACGAAGGGAAAGGCCGCTTGCAATCGGCGCGTCCTACGAACCTGATCCTTTATGGCCCTCCTGGTACTGGGAAGACTTATGCGACAGCCCAGCGGGCGGTCGAGCTATGCGGCGAAATCGCCCCGGATGATCGGGATGAACTCTTGGACCGCTATCGGGCATTGCAACACGACGGCCGAATTGCTTTCGTCACCTTTCATCAGAATTACAGCTATGAGGACTTTGTCGAGGGTCTGCGACCTGAAACCGGCGGCGACGAGACTGGCTCGACCGGTTTTCGGCTTGAGCCCCGACCCGGAATCTTCCGCGAAATCTGCGCTTTGGCTGAGCAGGCCCGGACCCGCACGAGCGGTGGAAGTGCTGAAATAGACTTCTCCGGGCGGCGCTTCTGGAAAATGGGTCAGGGCGCGATCGGCAGCGAGGACGATGTCTACTATGAGGCACTAGCCAATAACTACATCGCGCTTGGCTGGGGCGGCTCGGTCGATTGGGGCGACCCGCGCTTCAATTCGTTCGACGCGATCAAGGCGCATTGGCTGGAAACCAACCCGGATGATCCGACTCCCAGCCACTGGACCCAGGTGTGGCCCTTCCGCAGCGAGATGAAGCCGGGCGACATCGTGCTCGTGCCTTATGGCAACTCGGCTTTGCGCGCCGTGGCAGAGGTCACCGGCGACTACTATTACGAGCAGGACGCCGAGGGCTTCTATGCCCAGCGTCGTCCGGTGCGGTGGTTGTTGACGCCCCCAGACCCGCTCCCCCTCGACACGATTATCGAGGGCAAGTTCACGATGCGGACGCTCTATTCGGTGGCGAAGAACCGGATAAACATGGCCGCTCTTGCCCGGTTATTGCCTGGTAAGGGCGAGTTGGACTCGCCTGCGATTGCAGCCGATGCCCGCGAACAATTCGTGCTGATTATCGACGAGATCAACCGAGCCAATATTTCCAAGGTTTTCGGCGAGCTCATCACCTTGCTCGAGCCCGACAAGCGGCTTGGAATGCCGAACGAACTCACCGTCACCCTGCCCTACTCCAAAAAGCGCGATTTCGGGGTGCCTGCCAACCTGCACATTGTGGGCACCATGAACACCGCCGACCGGTCGATTGCATTGCTCGACACCGCGTTGCGACGGCGCTTCGAGTTCGAGGAACTGATGCCGCAACCCGATCTGCTGCCGTCGGTAGACGGCATCGACCTCCGGAAGCTGCTTAAGACGATCAACGAACGGGTCGAATATCTTTTCGACCGCGAGCATCAGATCGGCCACGCCTATTTCATCGGCTGCGCATCGCGTGAGGACGTGGACGCGGTCATGAGGGGCAAGGTGATCCCGTTGCTCGCGGAGTATTTTTACGAAGACTGGAGCAAGGTGGCGCTTGTTTTGGGCGACGACGGGACCGGCAACAATGGGTTCCTCGCGCGCCGGGAATTGGCGGCACCACCCGGGCTAGAAGCTGAGTACGAGACCGCTGCCCGTTATCGCTGGTCGGTAAGAGACAAGTTCGAATACGGGGCATTCGCAGCGGCATGAAAGCGTGGACGGTTTACGAGCATCGCTCGCTGCCGTTCGGCCAAGGCGATGGTGAAATTCCAGAAAGTGTCGCGGGTCGGCTTCATGCAGTGGCATCGCGAACCGGACTCGCGGGGGCGAGCGGTAACGGCGTGCTGCAGTTCGGCCGCAAAGCGCTGAAGGCGCGGCACATCGTCGGCGTCGTTGCCGCAGAGGGCGGGATGCTGGAGATCTTGCCCAAGATCGACATGCCGGGGGAAGATGATGACACGAGCGCCACAGCGATGGGCAGCGTTCGGCGTCAGCTCATCCATATGCTGTCCGTCGCGCTCGACTTGAAGGTCGACGCGGACACCCTGACTGCGATCGAATGCCAGAAGCACACGCTGCTCGAAATGCTCATTCGGCTGTTCGCGGCAAAGCTGGCCGATGCGCTGCGTGCCGGGATGCCGCGACGATACGTGAGCTGTGCCGACGACCTGCCGGCATTGCGCGGGCGGTTGGACGTGGTGCGGCAGTTCACCGTGCGCGCCGCCGATCCTTCGCGACTGGCGTGCCGCTTCGAGGCGCTGACGCCGGACATCGCCCTTAATCAAATCATGAAGGCTGCGGTCGCTCGCCTCACGAAACTTGCGCGGGCATCGGACACGCAGAGGATGCTGCGGGAGCTGGGTTTCGCATATGCCGACATCGCTGACGTGGCCCCCGCCGCACTGAACTGGAACGGCGTGGTGCTCGACCGTACAAATGCCAGATGGCGTGATCTTCTGGCCCTAGCGAGGCTGCTGTTGGAAGGTCGCTTCCAGACCAGCTCAGCCGGTTCCGAAGGAGGTTTTGCCCTACTGTTCGACATGAATCGCCTATTTGAAAGCTACGTCGCGCACCTCTTGCGTGCCGCCCTGGTTGGCACCGACCTTCACGCCACAACGCAAGGCGGCCGCCTATTCTGCCTGCAGCATGAAGGTAGTGGGCTGTTCCAGACCCGTCCGGACATCCTAATCAAGCGTGGCAACGCAATCGTGCAGATTATCGACACCAAGTGGAAACGCACCGCACCTGCGATCAGCGACAGGAAGCGAGGCGTCAATCAAAGCGACGTCTATCAGATGATGGCTTATGGACGATTGTATGGCTGCGGCAGCCTTACCTTGCTCTATCCACACCACGGGCAGCTTGGGGATAGGCCAGGAATACTAGGGCGACATACCATCACCGGGACCAGCGATATTCTGAACACCGTGACGATAGACGTCTCGCAGATAGGGATTGCGCGCGAAGGCGCACGGGCCATTGCCGACCGGCTAATCGCTGGTTGCTAGGCCGGGTTCGCAGGCCCCGATCGGCAAGGGATCTCCGCCACCATCGCGTCAGGAAAATGTCTCCGATGACGTGTCTGATCTGGCTCCGTAGCCCGTATCGACGAGCGCAGCGCCCCTTTGCGGTCGACGACGCTCAGCGGGGTTCATCGATCCATTGCCCTTAACGAGTGTCCGGTTGTTGGCGCGCGGCCTCAGCACTCCGGGCTTCTAGTTCTGGGTCTTCAGGTCGTTCCAGTGTCGGTCTATCCACATGATGAAGTCGCCGCCGAGATCGCGCTTCACCATCGTGCCGCTTGGGTAAAGCAATGCCACCGTTGCACATGATCCACAAGTTTGTTCACTGCATGTTCTTGTCGGCGTCGATGTCTCCGACTAAGCCGCGCGGATGGCAGGGCCGGTCCGATCCCTCGACGATCTGAGCAACAAGGGCGCCGACCTCGTCATCGCCTGCCGTGCCTGCGGCCACGATCGCACCGTTGCGATCGAGCAGGTCATGGCCGTGTTTTTCAGGCGCAGATGGTCGACCGACTGGTCGGCCGCGCACCAGCGCTTCAGGTGCCGCAAGTGCGGCTCGAAGGATGTCCGGCTCGGCGTCGATTTCTACGGATATGCGGTCAGACGACAGCGCCGGCCAGCAGCGTTGGCGGCGGTTCCTGTGACCTTAAAGCCCGGATTGCATCCCCCACCGCCAGGGGTGTCGCTGTCCGAGTGGAACCGTGCAACGGAGCGTGAACGGAAAAGGCTGGTTGACCGGGCACGTTCCTGAGGTTTCGGCATATCATCCGGTCGACCTGAACGCGCCTTGAGCGGCTTCCGCAAAGCGGTCGGCATAGCAATGCGTGCTCGCCATTGAGCCGAGCGCGACGGCGGCTCATGATGCAGTATGAATGTCGAAGAGTTTCTGTCGCACTACTCCGATCGAGACGATCGGGTTGAGCTGCTCGACGGTGTTCCCGTCGCCCTTCCTGATCACGATGCCAGGCACTCCCGGATCGTCGTCAACATCATTGCCGGGACAGATCCGCGCCTCAGCTTATGCGGCTGCGAGGTGTTCGGCGAACGAATGTACCTGCGGATCGATGATCAGAATCTCCTGGCACCGAACGCCGCGATCTATTGCGACCGTGCGGAACTCGACGGGCCCGATGATGCCAGCTTTTTCTGTAAGCCTAGCGTCATTTTCATCATCCTGACTCCGCACGAAGGTAGCCGTGAGTCGATCAGACGCGCCAAATTCAAAGCTGTCCTCAGCGTCGAGACGATCGTAGTCATCGAGCCAGATTCGCGGTCGTTTACGCAATACGAACGGGATGCCGACGTTTGGAGCGCAACGGAAAAGCCGTATGGATCAGCTCTGCAATTAAAGCGCCCTGCCATCACGCTGGAGGCCGACGAGTTATTTCGACGCACAAGCCCAAAGACGGGGCTCAATGTGCGCGCCGCCATCAAAGCGAGTTGAGCGTCGGCAATCCAAGTCAGCCCTAATTGCGAGTGGGCCGGATCTGTGGGTCCATGTCGTCGGAATAACGATGATCAAGCTGTATAGGTCCGATTTCATCGATAATGACTTCCCAAGCGGGGCGCTACAATACTACCACTGTGCGCCGCCCCCTCAACTTGCCGAACTTCTGCCGATCGATGGGCCGAAGTACAAGTGTCTGTCTTGGAATGTGTTTCGTGAACTTGGTCAGGCGCCGTAGGCCCTTCAGCGTCTTATCCAAAGGTACTTCATCGTATGTAATCGTAGTTGTGTTCGTCCCCTCATGCCCAAGTATGTAGTATCGAACTACGTCCGGAAGCCCGATCATGGCACTCGAGGCCGTCCCGCGAAATGCATGGACGTCCTTGTCCTTTGTGATTCCACCGTCTTTGTGGCGCCACGCAGTACCTTCTGGAAATCCCCAGTCTCGCCATTGCTTGAAAATCGACTTATAAAACGTCGAGGCGAAGCTCTTGCTTTTGGGTGAATGCAACTCCGGGAACAGGTATTCGTGACCTGCCGTTCGCATCGCGGAAACATACTCGACAAAACCAAGGCGTATCAATTCCGGATGAATTGGAAGTTTCCGTTTCGACTGAGCTGTCTTCAGCGCTCTGATCTCGGTAAATTCGATCGAGAAATACGGTATCGGATCGGTCTCGAAGATCTCGCTGAGAGCTAGCGCAACCGTCTCGCTGCTACGGCCACCATAGAGCACGGCCAAGAGCGGAGCCCAGTACCAGGCATCATGGACTACCACGTTCCCTTGCTGAAATCGGTCATCTGGCGAGTGGCAACCAAACCAGATCGGCGCAGATAGCATGCGGTTAACTTCGTCTGGGGTCCATGCGGCCCGCTTGTCTCGAGCCAGCTGACGTCCGATCTTGGCATTGACCGACTTGGACTCCCTTCTCAGCTCGCTGAAATCGAGCGGCTCAGCTGGTCTGTGACCTTGCGAGGTTGCATATCTGATTACCTTCGACACCCATGTCAGATGCTTGTTCCGGGTGACTTGCTTGATCCCGACCTCGCTCGACGGGAGGCTCTGCGCACGAATCAACGAGGCGTTGAACCCACCTTTCAGTTCTGCGGTGGTCCGCCCATATCGATTGGGCAACTTGCCAAACAGCTGCGATAACTCGCCAAGGTGGGTCTGCCGGAGATGCGCAACGGGCAGATCTCCGCCGATCGCGAAAATGAACATGTCGATAGCCTGACGAACCTGTTTCTTGGTATCCGCCGACCAACCTTGGGGGCCGGTATTGTGCGCAATGCACAGTATCATCGCTTCCGAAACCAACATCTGTTGGGAAAGCTCTGCGCCGTTATGTGCGGACTTCAGGGGCGCGCCGTCCGCACTGGTCGGGGCGACATCTGACGTGTTCTCCCGGACAGTTGCATGGGGTTGTTCGGGAGACATCGGAGAAGCGCCCAGGTCAATTCGCAGGGCAGGGGCGGTCAGGCGCTCCCCGTTCATCTGATCGAGGCTGTCGTTCGCCTCTTGGCAGGCATCGCGCCCCGCCAGATACATGGTGCGCTGAACCATGCCCCGAATGCCATTGTGAGGCACAAAGCCCGCCTGTTCCAACGCGGCGTCGACGAATCGCATGCTGATCGCCGGACGGGTCGGTGAGTAGAGGGAGATGACAGCTGCCAGCCGGCTTATCCGTTCGACCGTCCATCCGGCATCTCGCAGAGCGGTGACGTCATCGGCCGTGAGGTCGGGGTGGCCATTGGTGTCGGCCAGGCGCTGGAAATAATCGATATGGGCGGTGTTCGAAGCGCGGTGCAGGTCGACGTCCGAAACGCGGCGACGCTGGTCATCGATGATTTCGGCAGCCCGGCGCTTGACGCTCTGACGGTAGATCTTTTCCAATTCCTCGGTGTCGGGGCGATCACAGGGATCGCGCATGCCAGCTGTCATCATGACCTCGATTTCCTGCACCGCCGCCACGAGGAGAGCGCTGCAGGTCACCGCCTGTCGTCGATCTACCGTCCTGAGGCTGAGACGAATATCACACGACCTGCCTGGATACAAAGGTAGAACACGGCGCCACCAGTAGATTCCATTGCGCCGGTACAGGTAGCTGGCGGCCATTGAGATCGAATCCCGTCCGGCGGGTCGATTGGCACACGAAGGTGCACAAAATCTCCCCGATTTGTTACCGGGATCAACGAAAACAATGACTTAGGTGTAAATGGTCGGGGAGACAGGATTCGAACCTGCGACCCTCTGGTCCCAAACCAGATGCGCTACCAGGCTGCGCCACTCCCCGACTGGGTGCGCGGGGCTTAATCGTCGCGCGCACGGATGACAAGCGTGGCGGCGTCCGCCATGATGCCCACACTCCTTCCGCTGAAAGTTCCGCGTGACCGTCACACCCGCCGTTCGATCGACCGTTCTCGCCTGCCTGTTCTTTGCCGGCTTCGGCTGCCTGGTGCCGTTCCTGCCGTTGTGGCTTGAAAAGGCGCACGGATTTTCAGGCGCGCAAATCGGCCTGGTGCTGGCGATCGGCGGGTTCAGCCGCGTCATCGCCGGGCCGCTGACCGCCGCCTGGGCCGATGGACAGCACGACCGCCGCGCGCCGCTCTTCATGTTCTCGATCCTGATGACCATCGGATTTGCGGCGCTGTGGTTCATCGAGAGCTTCTGGGGCGTCTTCATCCTCATCCTGCTGCTCGACGTCGCCTTCTGGGGACTGCTGCCGGTCGTCGAGGCGGCACTGCTGCGCCTGACGCAGAACGGCGGGCCGTCGTACGGCATCGCGCGCGGCCTTGCCTCGGCGGCGTTTGTCGTCGGGTCGAGCGCGGTCGGTGCGCTGATCGACATCTACGGCAACTGGTCGATCTGGGCGTGGCTGCTCGGCATCTCGGCGGCGCTGATCGTGGCGACGGCGTGGATGTTTCGCGAGCCCGTCGGCGGCGACCGGGAGATGCCGTTCGGCAAGCGCTTCAAGGCCGGCATCGACATGGTGCGCGACCCGCGCTTTGCGCTGCTGATCGCCGCCGCGGGCCTGATCCAGGCGAGCCACAGCTATTTCTACGTCGCCGGCACCCTGATCTGGGGCAACGAGCAGGGGATTTCGAAGACGCTGATCGGCAATCTCTGGTCGCTAGGCGTGCTGACCGAGGTGCTGTTCCTGATGGCGTTCGCGAAGATCAGCGCGCGCTTCCGGCCCGAGACGCTGGTGGTGGCGGGCGGCGTCGCGGCGGTGATCCGCTGGACCGCGCTCGCCGCGCTGCCGCCGGTCTGGATGCTGTATCCGCTCCAGTTGCTCCACGCCGGCACCTTCGCGATGACCTTCCTGGGGGCGATGCGGATGATCCACGCGATGCACGGCGATGCGCGCACGCCGACCGCGCAGATGATCTACATGGCGCTGGCGAGCGCGCCGGCGCAGGCGGCGGCGACGCTGCTGTCGGGCTGGCTGTACGACCGGCTCAAGGTCGATGGCATCGGCGCGCAGGGCTATCTATCGATGACCGCGATCGCCGCGGTCGGGCTCGGGCTGGCGATCCTGCTCCGCATCCGGTCGGTCGCGGCGGGCGCGCCCACGGGGCAGGTCAGCGTTCCGAATTAAGAGGCAATTAGATCGGAACCCTTGGTACTCACGCTGCATCGCAACAGGAGGGGGCATCGACGCTATCTAGCGTGCAGCTACCATAACTGGCGGGAATCAAATGGCGTAATCAGCTAGTCCGCCCCTCAGTGAAAAACGTTTCGGCACCGCTTTACGTGCCCACAACCATCGTTATGCTGGCTCGTCTGAGAGGAGCGGCTGATTGGAGAGCGAAATCATTGCGTGGGCGACACTGATCGCCGCTTTGTCTGCGCTCGCGACAGCCGTGATTAGTTACCTGTCGATGCGCAGTTTCACGCGAAATCAACAAGATGCTCGCAAATCGGCAAAGTTAAATAGAATTATCCAGACAGTAATACACTGTAACGAGCGCTACAGTGAAATTGATGTCGCGCGCACAATGCCATTTCAGATTTCGGAGGAAACTTCGACGACGCAGATGCAGTTCTTTTCGAGATACTGGGGCTTAAAGAGTGATCAGTTTGATTATTGGCTGGCCGGATTTGTTGACCATGATGCCTTTACGACTTGGATGATGTCGGTGGCCAAGCACTTCTCCCGATCCAGTGACTATTTTCGCGGAATGGATTATCTTGACGGATGGGTTCTTTACGGACGGACGAATAACTTTCCTATAAACCCGATGTTTGTACAATTGATCGACGCTCTTGAAATAAAGTTCCGAAATGCCGTAAACTTTGAACAGCAAAAGCAGACCGTGAAGGACCTACTTCTAGACTTAGAGGGTACAGAAGCGAAACCTGGGACGACACAGCGGTTTCGACGGGAGTTTCAGGCGGCCATGGACTACCACGCTTATGATCAAGCCAATACTCGCTTCAGCACGGATCCGATCTTCAGTTCGCCTGGAATCGTAAATCGTGAGTATCGCTTGGCAACTCACGCACCGACCCTCCGGAACGGCAAAACTGCGCCTATAATTCCATCAAGTCGCCCTGCTCGGCATTCTCGCCGTACGGCGGTTGGGGGATCGCGGCCTGCGCGGCCTTGAGCGCGCGGCTCCAGCGGTCGTCGAGCTCGCGGTAATAGGCGTCGTCGGTGTCGATCCGGTGCAGCAGGTCGGGCTCCGACTTGCCAGGGAGCAGCGTCAGCACGTCGATCGGCAGGCCGACCGCGAGGTTCGAGCGCATCGTCGAGTTGAACGAGATCAGCGACACCTTCACCGCCTCGGCGATCGGCGTGTCGTAGGTGATCGAGCGGTCGAGGATCGGCTTGCCGTACTTGTGCTCGCCGATCTGCAGGAAGGGCGTGTCGGGCTGGCATTCGATGAAATTGCCGCTGCCGTAGATCAGGAACAGCCGCGGTTTGCGCCCCGCGATGCTGCCGCCGAACAGCAGCGACGCGCCGGTAGCGATCTTGTCGTCAACGATCGCCGCGTCGATGCCGGTCTTGGCCTCGCGCAGGGCATTGCCGACCAGCTGGGCGGCGCGGAACATCGACGGCGCGTTGTCCAGCGTCTCGCGCTCGTCGGCGCCGGGCAGAATCATCGCGTCCTGCAGCTTGGTGATCGCCGCCTGCGTCACCGACAGCGACCCCGCGCTCGCGACCGCCATGCAGCGCCCCTCCCCGGTCTCGAAGATGCGCAGCTTGCGATAGGTCGAGATGTTATCGACGCCCGCGTTGGTGCGGGTGTCGGCCATCATCACCATGCCGTCCTTGACCAGGATGCCGACACAATAGGTCATCGCGGATACCTCCGAGGCGAACGGTTCGCGGCTATGCCACTCTTCGCTCATTGTTGTCCGGACATTTCGTGCGTCGCCACGGCGACGACCATCGATTCCCTGCCGCCGCCCCGCCGCGCGCCGCGCACCGGGGCCGCGTCGAGATAGTCGAGGCCGACCGCGACGCGGATGTGGCGCTCGCTCGCCCCGATGCCGTGTGTCGGGTCGAAGCCGACCCAGCCCAGGTCGTCGACCCAGGCTTCCGCCCAGGCATGGCCCGCGGGCTGGGTCTCGGGATGCACGAAATGTCCGGACACGTAACGCGCCGGCAGGCCCAGGCGGCGCGCGGCGGCGCAAAATATATGCGTGAAGTCCTGGCACACGCCGGACCCCTGCGCGAAGGCGGTCGCCGCGTCGGTGTTGGGGTCGGTGACACCGGTGTCGAAGCGCGCGCGGCCATAGATCGCCAGCATCAGGCCGTGCAGCGTCTCCAGCGGGTCGGCGCGGCGCTGCTCCTCGGCAAAGGCGATGATCGCGGCGTCGGCGGTGCTGAGCTCGGTCGAGCGCAGGTAGATCAGCGGCGGCAGCGGCTCGTTGGCACCGCGGATGACGCCGCCGGTATCGATCGTGTCGACCTCGCCGCCGACCGTCATGGTCAGCTTCTCGATCGGCGCATCGGCATAGAAGCTGTGCGTCACATTGCCGAACATGTCGGTCGCACGCCGCAGCGCACCGTCCGCATCGACGTCGACGCGCCAGCGCAGCACGGTCTGGTCCTCGTGGCCGTGCGGCTCGACGCGCAGCAGCTGGACCACGCCGCTGGCGGGCAGCGTGTAGTCATAGACAGTCGTGTAATCGACCCTGATCCGCACTCGTCCCCCCGGATCTCGCCGTGCTTAAAAAAGATATTGCTCGGCGATGGCGTCGCCGAGCCGGTTGTTGCCGGCGATGAAGTTCGACAGGAATTCGTGCAGCCCGGCCGAGAAGATGGTCTCGATCTTGAGCTGGCTGAGCTTTGCATGCTCCGCCGCCGCAAGCCGGTGCGCCGGTCCCCGCCGCCCACCCGCGTCGTTCGACAGCCGGTCGAGATAGCGCAGCGCGTCCCCGTAGCAGCTCGCCAAGCTGCGCGGGATCTGCTGATTGAGGATCAGCAGGTCGGCGACCAGCCACGGCTTGACGCTGTCGCGGTACACCCAGCGATAGGCGGTCAGCGCCGACACGGTGCGCAGGATCGTCGTCCATTGGAAATAGTCGAGGGAGCCGCCGACCGTCTCGCCGCGCGGCAGCAGCAGGTGATACTTCACGTCGAGGACGCGCGCGGTGTTGTCCGCGCGCTCAATCGCCGAGCCGAGGCGGATGAACCAATAGGCGTCGGCGCGCAGCATGGTTCGGTGCGCCGCCCCGTCGAATGCCTGCATCGCTGCCTTGACCGCTTCGAGCAGCGACGTCAGCGATTCACGGTCGACGAGCCGGGTGCCGAACTTCTGCATCTCCAGCCACGCGCCGTTGATCGCCTCCCACGCCTCGAGCGTCAGTGCCGTCCGGACTGCCCGTGCATTGGCGCGCGCGGCCTCGACGCAGCGGCGGATCGAGCTGGGATTGTCAGGATCGATCGCCAGGAACGCGACGACGCGGTCCTCCTCGACCGGCACGCCGCGCGCCTTGTACGGCGCGGTCATCCACGCGGCTGCGAGCGCCGAATCCCAGGCGTTGGTCGCGCCGCCGTACGACTGCGGCAGCGACGACAGGCGCAGCGTCGCCTCGATCAGCCGCGACAGGAAATCGGCGCGCTCGATGTAGCGGCCGACCCAGTAAAGATTGCCGGCGGTGCGGCTCAGCATGGGCGCCGCTCAATCATCGACCACCCACGTGTCCTTCGTTCCGCCACCCTGCGAAGAATTGACCACCAGCGACCCCGGATCGAGCGCGACGCGCGTCAGGCCGCCGGGCACGATGCGCGTGCCCCCTGCCCCGGTCAGCACGAACGGCCGCAGGTCGACGTGGCGTGGCGCGATGCCGGAATCGCACAGCGTAGGGCAGGTCGACAGCGCCAGCGTCGGCTGGGCGATGAACTTCTCCGGGTGCGCGCGCAACTTGGCGGCGAAGGCGGCGATCGTTGCGGCGGGCGCGTGCGGGCCGACCAGCATGCCGTAGCCACCCGATCCGTCGACCTCCTTGACCACCAGTTCGCTCAGGTGATCGAGGACATAACCCAGCGCCTCGGGCTCGCGGCAGCGCCAGGTCGGCACGTTGTTCAGGATCGGGTCCTCGCCCGTGTAGAATTTCACGATCTCGGGCATGTAACTGTAGATCGCCTTGTCGTCGGCGACGCCGGTGCCGGGGGCGTTGGAGATCGTCACGTTGCCCGCCGCGAAGGCGTTCATCAGCCCCGGCACCCCCAGCGTCGATTCGGCCTTGAAGGTCAGCGGGTCGAGGAAGGCGTCGTCGATCCGGCGGTAGATCACGTCGACGCGGCGCGGACCCTGCGTCGTGCGCATGTAGACGACGTCGTCCTTGACCGCGAGATCGCTGCCCTCGACCAGCTCGATCCCCAGCTTGTCGGCCAGGAAACTGTGTTCGTAGAAGGCGCTGTTGTGCTGGCCCGGCGTCAGCAGCACGACGACGGGGTCGCCGCCGGCATTGGAGGGCGCGACCGACTTCAGCGTCTCGAGCAGTGCCTCGGGATAGGTCTCGACCGGCGCGACCTTCATCGCATGGAACAGCTCAGGGACAAGCTTGAGCATCACCTCGCGGTTCTCGAGCATGTACGACACGCCCGATGGCGTCCGGGCATTGTCCTCGAGGACATAAAATTCGTGCGCATCTGTCCGGACAAGGTCGATGCCGGCGATCTGGATCCAGATGTCGTGCATCGGCCGCCGCCCGATCATCGGCAGGCAGAAGCCGGGGTTGTGCAGCACCAGCGCCTCGGGAACGATGCCGGCGCGGAGGATCTCGCGGGCGCCGTAGACGTCGGCGAGGAACATGTTGAGCGCCTTGACGCGCTGGACGAGGCCCTTTTCCAGGGTCGCCCACTCGCTGCGCGGCAGCACGCGCGGCACGATATCGAAGGGGATCAGCCGCTCTGCGGCGTCGGGGTCGCCATAGACGGCGAAGGTGATGCCGATGCGGCGAAAGAACAGCTCGGCCTGCGCGCGGCGGGTTTCCATGACCGCCTGCGGACTGGCGTCGAGCCAGTCGCGAACCTTGGTATAAGCGGCGCGCACCGTGCCCGCGTCGGGCGCGGCATGGCCGAACATCTCGTCGAAAGCCGCAATCTTCGCCAAACTTCCCCCTGCACGCTGTTGCCGCACGCCATAGTGTGCAGTGCGGCAACAACGCGCAAGCGGGTTTCTCGTCAGGCGGCCTTGAGCGCCTCGCCCAGGTCTTCGAGCTTGGGCTGCACGGCGCCGTCGGTGCGCGCGGCGATACGGGTCACTTCCTCCGACAGTTTGCCGAGCAGGGTGCGGACGCGCTCGCCGTCGGGCTCTTCGGTGTCGAGCGCCTTCTTCAGCGCGCCGAGGTCGCGCTCGATGCCTTTGGTGCCGGGCAGGTCGACCTTGGACAGCGCCTCTTCCCAGCCTTCGATGAGCTTGACGGCACTGGCGGGCGGCGTCGATTCGATGCCTTTTTCAAAGGCGTTGGCGGTGGCGGCGAAACGGGCTGGCATGATCTGCTCCTTGCGAAAACATTGCCGGAAGCGGCGACGGTTCAACCCGGGGGCGACGCCGGCAGGCGCGGGGCAAGTTGTCGCGGCAGTCGATTTCACGTAAAATCGCGGGGTGTCGCAGTGGTCTCCAGCGTAGCTATTGACCCGCAACAT
Organism: Glacieibacterium frigidum; assembly: GCF_007097155.1. Classification (GTDB taxonomy): domain Bacteria; phylum Pseudomonadota; class Alphaproteobacteria; order Sphingomonadales; family Sphingomonadaceae; genus Glacieibacterium; species Glacieibacterium frigidum. The sequence goes on along the minus strand of NZ_VJWA01000001.1, from coordinate 1,265,087 downwards.
CTGCGTGGCATGACGCGGCAAAGTTCAACGATCGGTTTTCAAACGAAATGACATTCGTCCGCCTGGCCGTAACGACCATCGCGCTCGCGTGCCTGTCGGCATGCGGCGGCGGCGACGAGAAGGGTGGCAAGGGCGGGCCCGGCGGCGGCAAGCGCCCGCCGATGATGGTCGGCTCGACGGTTGCCGCGCTCGGCGATTATCGCCCGTCGCTGACCGCGCTGGGCACCGTGACGCCGCTGCAGTCGGTCGCGGTGCGCAGCCGCGTCGACGGCCAGATCACCGCCGTGCTGTTCAAAGAAGGCGCGACGGTGACGCGCGGCCAGCCGCTGTTCCGCCTCGATGACCGCGCCGTGCGCGCCCAGATCGCGCAGGACCGCGCCGCGCTGGCCAGCGCGCAGGCGACCGCGACGCAGGCGAGCGGCAATCTGAAGCGCGCCGAGCAGCTTGTGGTGCGCGGCTTCGTGTCCAAGGCGACGCTCGACGCCAATCGCGCCGCCGCGGGCACCGGCAGCGCGGGCATCGCCCAGGCGCGCGCCGCGATCGCCGCCTCCGAAACCGCGCTGAGCTATCTGACCGTGCGCGCGCCGGTCAGCGGCCGCACCGGCGAGATCGGCTTCAAGGTCGGTGCGACGGTGCGTGCGGGCGACACCGTCCCGCTTGTCACGGTCAACCAGCTGTCGCCGATTAACGTGCGCTTTGCCGTGCCGCCCGAGAATATCCAGACGCTGCGCACCGCCGTCCGCGGCGCCGGCGTGACGGTGACCGCGAAGGACAACCAGACGGGAGCGGTGCTGACCACCGGCCGCCTGAACTTCCTCGACAACAACGTCGACCCGACCACCGGCAACCTCGCCGCCAAGGCCGAGTTCGACAATCGCCGCGACGAGCTGTGGCCCGGCGCGCTGGTCTCGGTCGAGCTGCCGGTCGGCACGCCGCAGCGTCTTGTCGTGCTGCCCGAGGCGGCGATCCAGAACGGCCGCGACGGCAGCTATGTCTGGACGATCGGTGCAGGCAACAAGGTCGCGATGACGCCGGTGCGCATCGCCGGACGCGCCGGCGGCCGGGCTTATCTTTCGGGCGGCGTCGCGCCGGGAACGAAGGTTGTTTCGGACGCGCTCGCCAAGCTGAAGGCCGGCGACCCGGTTCGTACCAAGGGCGAGCGCCCCGCCGGCGCACCGCGCGGGAGTAGCACCCCATGATCACGACCATCGTCTCGCGCCCCGTCGGCACCATCCTGCTGACCATCGCGATCGTCGTCGCCGGCCTGTTCGGCTACCGCATGCTGCCGGTTTCGGCGCTGCCGCAGGTCGATTTCCCGACCATCCAGATCAACGCCAGCCTGCCCGGTGCCAACCCGTCGACGATGGCGTCGGCCGTCGCGACGCCGATCGAGCGCCAGCTGTCGACGATCGCGGGCATCGACCAGATCACCTCGTCGAGCAGCACCGGGTCGACCAGCATCACCGTGCAGTTCGCGCTCGACCGCAACATCGATGCCGCCGCGCTCGACGTGCAGACCGCGCTGTCGGCGGTGACGCGCCGCCTGCCCGAGGAGATGCGCGACCCGCCGTCGTTCCAGAAGGTGAATCCCGCCGACCAGCCGGTGCTGATCCTGTCGGTGCGCGACCCAGGCCGGACGCCTGCCGAGCTGCAGCAGGTGCTCGACACGACGATCGTGCCGCGCATCTCCACCCTGCCCGGCGTCGCGCAGGTCGACCTGTTCGGCGCGAAGAAATACGCGGTGCGCGTCCAATTCGACCCCGCCAAGCTGGCGGCGCGCGGCCTGACGCCCCAGGACGTCAGCACGGCGATCTCGACCGCCAATTCCAACACCGCGGTCGGCACGCTGAACGAGGGCGAGCGCCAGTACATCCTCGACGCGACGGGGTCGCTGCGCACCGCGCAGGAGTTCGCGGAGATCGTCATCGCGTCGCAGAACGGCATCCCGGTGCGCGTCGGCGACGTCGCCAGCGTCATCGATTCGGTCGAGAATCTGCGCGGCATGGCGAAGTTCAATGGCGAGCCGTCGCTCAACATCGCGATCATCCGCCAGCCCGGCGCCAACGTCGTCCAGCTCGTCGACGCCGTCATGGCAAAGCTGCCCGAGATCAGGGACACGCTCCCGCGCACGGCCTCGATCGTGACGATGGTCGACCGGTCGCAGTCGGTGCGCCACTCGGTCGCCGACGCGCAATATACGCTGATCGGCACCGCGCTGCTCGTCGTGCTGGTGATCTACCTGGTGCTCGGCAATGCGCGCGCCACCTTCATCCCGGCACTGGTGCTGCCCGTCGCCGCCATCGGCACCTTCGCGGGCATGTATCTCTCTGGGTTCAGCCTCGACAACCTCAGCCTGCTCGCACTGACGCTCGCCACCGGCTTCGTCGTCGACGACGCGATCGTCGTGCTGGAGAACATCGTCCGCCACATCGAGATGGGCAAGAAACCGCGCGAGGCGGCGATCATCGCGACCAAGGAGATCGCCTTCACCGTCGTGTCGATCTCGGTCAGCCTCGTCGCGGTGTTCATCCCGCTGCTGTTCATGGGCGGCGTCGTCGGGCGGCTGTTCTTCGAATTCGCCGTGGTCATGACGATCGCCATCGGCGTCTCGGCGGTGCTCGCGCTGACGCTGATCCCGATGGTCGCGGCGCGCGTGCTGAAGGGCGGCCACGAGACGCCGGGCCGCATCGGTCGCGCCTCGACCGCGGCATTTGGTCGTTTGACCAATTTCTACGTCCGCCTGCTCGACAGCACGCTGCGCCACCGCACGGCGATGGGGCTGTTCACCATCGTCTCGATCGCGGTCGCCATCTGGGGCTTCACCGTCGTGCCCAAAGGCTTCTTCCCGACCGAGGACACCGGCACGCTGGGCGTCGGCATCGAGGTGCCTGCCGACACCGGTTACATCGTCCTGCAGGCCAAGACCGACGCGCTGGCCAAGATCGTCATGGCGGATCCGGCTGTGGCGCGCGTCTCGGCGTTCACCGGCCGCGGGTCGGGCGGGCGCATGTTCGTGGCATTGAAGGACCGCAGCGAGCGTGACAGCGCCGAAGTCGTGCAGGCGCGGTTGCGCAAGAAGCTGGGCCAGGTCGCGGGTGCCAGCGCCTTCCCCAACATCCCGCAGAACCTGACACTGGGCGGTCGCGGATCGTCGTCGAACTTCCAGTACACGCTGGCGTCGGTCGACCAGGCCGCACTCTACGATTTCGCGCCGCAGTTCGAGGCACGGCTGCGCGCCACGCCGGGGTTCGAGGACGTCAGCTCGGACTATCAGCTCGGCAGCCGCCAGGCGCGCGTCGTCATCGACCGCGACGCCGCGGCGCGGCTCGGCGTGCCCGTCCAGTCGATCCGCTCGACGCTGTATTCGGCGTTCGGCAACAGCCAGGTCTCGACGATCTACACCGACACCGACAGCTATCAGGTGATCCTGGAGGTCCGCCCCGACCTGCAGCTGACGCCCGACAGCATCGGCGGCCTGTACGTGCGCGGCCGCGACAATGCGACGGTGCCGCTGTCCGCCGTGACCCGCACGGTGATCGAGGGCGCGCCGCTGTCGATCAGCCACCAGTCGCAGCTGCCGTCCGTCACGATCTCCTTCAACCCCGCCAAGGGCCTGGCGCTGTCGCAGGCGCAGAAGCTGATCGAGGAGGCGCAGGCCGACATGGGCATGCCCGCGTCGCTCAACGGCTCGTTCCAGGGCAATGCGCAGGCGTTCGAGGCATCGACGAGCTCGATGCCGATCCTGTTCCTGGCGGCGATCGTCGTCATCTACATCGTGCTCGGCGTGCTGTACGAAAGCTTCAAGCACCCGATCACCATCCTGTCGGGCCTGCCGGCTGCGGGCATCGGCGCGGTGGCGGCGCTGTGGCTGCTCAACATGCCGCTCGACGTCATCGGAATCATCGGCGTCGTCATGCTGATCGGCATCGTCAAGAAAAACGCCATCATGATGATCGACTTCGCGCTGACCGCGCAGCGCGACGGCATGACACCCGAGGCGGCGATCCGCGAAGCCTGCGTCGCGCGCTTCCGCCCGATCATGATGACGACCTTCGCCGCACTCGCCGCAGCCCTGCCGCTGGCGCTCGGCATCGGTGCGGGTGCAGAGCTGCGTCAGCCGCTCGGCGTCGCGGTGATGGGCGGCCTGCTGGTCAGCCAGATCCTGACCCTGTTCATCACCCCCGTCGTCTATCTCGGCATCGAGAATTTCGGGAAGCGCAAGCGCGGGGCACCTGCCGAACCCGAACTGGCATTCCAACCCGAGCCGTTCCGCCAAGCCGCCGAGTAGCCATGCGAAAACACCGTGCGGGCGGATATGCACGGTGTCATCGACCGCAGGCGCGATCAGCGCGGCAGGCTGTGGCGCGCGCTCCGCGTCGTCCCGGCATCGCTGTCGCTGCCGCCGGTGAACGCCCCCACTAGCGCGCCGAAGAACAGGAAGCTGGTGATCGCGCTGCTCAGCTCGTTCAGGCTCGGCATCGTCGATCCCGGTCCGTACAGCCCGCCGACGGCGGTGGCGTTCAGGTCGGCCTGCGTCGCGATATGCCCGCCCTGTGCGCGCCACCCTGCCCCGGCGCTGTTCTCGGTCAGCGTGTAGCCGTCGCGCGTCGTGGCATCGAGCGCGCGGCCGTTGCTGCCGACCGTCACCGACAGGTCGCCGAGGTCGTTCTGGCTGATCCCGTCGACCGTCACCGCCTGGGTGCCGCGCGTGATGACCAGCTGGCTGGCGACGAAGGCATTGGGATTGTTGCCGAACTGTTCGGTGTTGATGGTGATCTTGGTGCCGTTGTCGAGCGTGAAGGTCGTCGTGCCCCAGAAGTCGAAGGCCTGCTTGCCGTCGATCTCGACGTGCGGATCGCCCCAGATGCGCGTCGTCTCGCCCGTCGCGGCGTTGTGGATCGTGATCTCGCTGTTATTCTCGTTCAGTTGCAGCGTGTAGCCGTCGCCGAGATCGACATTGCCCTTGCCGCCCGCACCGACGGTCGCGGTGATCTGCGGCTGCGGCGGCGTGCCGACGGAGCCGGTACAGATGGTCCACGCCGACGGCAGCTGCGCCGAGGCGAACGGCCCCGCGCCGAGCGGGCGCAGGAAGCTGCCCATGATGCTCGCGGTCAGGTTAAGTGCCGCGCCCCGCATCGCGATATCGAAGGCGTTGCTCGGCCGTGCAAAGACCGTGGCATTCGCGGTGGCACCGATCGTCGTCATGTTCCTCCCTCCGGCTGAATTAATGACCGGAGTGTCGCCTAGGCGCGGCCCGCACGCGATATGCGGAACGATTATCCGGCGTAGTCGAAACGACTAGACGCGACCTTGATGCGTCCGCGACGCTTTAGTACAGCCCGCCCCCATTCCCCTTGCTAAGGCCCGACCATGTCCGACGACATCACCCTGACCCTGACCGAGGACGAGGCCGAGATCGTGCTGTCGGCGCTCGAGGATGACCGTGACTCCTACGTCGAGGCGGCCCGTGAGGCGTTCGCCGAGGGCGACAAGATCAACGGCCAGACCTTCGGCGAGGCAGCCGACCGCATCAAGCTCGTCGCCAACCGGCTGAAGGGCATGATGTCGGCGATGTGATCAGCTGTCGACGAGCGCCGACAGCTTGGCGTCATCGCTGAGGGCGACCTGCGTCGACAGATAGGCCGCCTCGGCAAGCGCGCGCCCCAGTTGCCAATCCAGAATCCGCATTCCCGGCGTCAGCGGCGGGGACAACAGGATGTCGGCCTGCGCGAGGTTCTCGGCGAGCGTCCGGCGTGATGCCACGACCATGGCGCGCGACAGCACATCGATGATGCTCGGCAGTTCCGACGGGCCACGGCGCAGGACGATGTCGCGCACCAGCTGCAGCGGCGTCCGCAGCATCGCGTAACGACCCGCGACCCGCCACAAGTCCTCGCTGCCGCCGAGCGGCACGACGATGTTCGGTCCGGCCTTGAACCCGCGCATCGTCGCGACGGGGATGTTGTCGAGCACGCCGCCGTCGACGAGCACCTCGCCGTCGTCGGTGATCATCGGCGGCAGGATGGTGGGCAGAGATCCCGACGCGCGCACCGCCTCCCACAGCGCTCCGCGGCGGTGGATATGCAGGGCGTTGCGAGTCAGGCTGGTCGACACCGCGAAGAGGTTGAGCGGCAGATCCTCGATCGCGAGCGTGCCGTAGCGCGCCTGCAGCTGGGCATCGAAGACCCGCGGGTCGAGCAGGCTGTGGACCGGCAGCGTCAGGCGCTTCATGGCGCGCGCCGTGACGAACATCGCCTCCATCTGGTCGAGCGTTTCTTGCGGAGTCAGGCCGCGCGCCACCGCGGCCGCCATCGCCGCACCCGCGCTCGCCCCGCCGAGAAAGTCGATCGGCACCCGCGCCTCGCGCAGCGCGCGCATGACGCCGAGATGAGCGCAGCCGAGTGCCCCGCCACCCGCCAGGACGATTCCCACGGCACGACCGGTCAGGAAGCGCGCGACACGCGCGAAATCCACTGCGGAGTCGGTTGCCAGATGATGGTGCAGCGTCGCGGGGCGCGTTGCCAGCCACGCCGGCGTGCCGGCAATCGCCGTGCCCGGCGCTCGCCACAGGAGCAGCGAGGTCGAGGACTCGGGAAACCGCCGCGCGGCAAAAGCTTCGAGCGGCGAGAACGCACCTGGCGCGTCCGCCAGAGGCGCGACCAGAACCAGCGCATCGGCATTGCGGCAGACGGTCTCTCCCCACGCGGGCGGGTCGCCGGGGCTGGCGAGCAGCACCGCTGATGTCACGCTTTCCTCGAGCGTCGCGAGCCACTCCCCGACCCCGGCCGCGGGGGCGTCGGCGCAAGTCACGAGACGGCCGCCGCGCTTTGCCAGCGCCATCCCGAGCTTCGCGGCGAAGCCGTCGGGCAGCGGCGCATCGCCCGCCGGCAGCATCGCCAGCACACGCGGCGGCCGTGCCGCGACGCCCGCACTCGCCGCGGTGGTCGCGATCAGCCGGCGGCACAGCGCGGCGGTGATCGCCTCCCCCAGCCGCGGGTCGCGTGCGGCGGCTGCATCATAGGCCTCGCGCGTCACCTCGAGGACGCGTGCGTCGCGTGCCGCGCGCACGTTGGCGGTGCGCCGCACCCCGGAGAAGAACGACAGCTCGCCGATCGGCTCGCCGATGCCGATTTCGCCGACGACCCGCCCGCGTGCCTCGACGAGAAACCGCCCGGCGGCGACGATATACAACGATCCCGGCGGGTCGCCCGCGTGGATCAGCAGCTCGCCGCCCGGGACGTCGCGCGAGACTGCAACGCGCCCGAGCATGGCCAGCGTCGCGCTGTCCAGATTTGCCGGCGCCGCGCTGCTCATCACAACCCCCGATCGACCCGGAATCGACCGTTACCGAGGCGTGACGGACAGCGCAAACGCAGATTGGCAAGCGTCAGCAGGAGAAGTGTTCCTCGCCGTCCATCTTGATCCGCCGACGGACCAATGACAGACGCGCCGCGCTTCGCTAAGCCCGCGCCATGACCGAGATCACCCCCGCCATCGTCGCCGAACACGGCCTGACGCCGTCCGAATACGAGAACGTCATCGCGGGGCTGGGCCGCGCGCCCAATCTGCTCGAACTCGGCATCTTCTCTGTGATGTGGTCCGAGCATTGTTCGTACAAGTCGAGCCGGATGCACCTCGCCAAGCTGCCGACGACCGCGCCGTGGGTGATCTGCGGCCCCGGCGAGAATGCCGGCGTGATCGACATCGGCGACGGCGACGCGTGCATCTTCAAGATGGAAAGCCACAATCACCCGAGCTTCATCGAGCCCTACCAGGGCGCGGCGACGGGGGTCGGCGGCATCCTGCGCGACGTCTTCACGATGGGCGCGCGCCCCGTCGCCAACATGAATGCGCTTCGTTTCGGCGCCGCCGACGCACCGCGCATGAAGCACCTGATCCGCGGCGTCGTCGCGGGCATCGGCGGCTACGGCAACTGCGTCGGCGTGCCGACGGTGGGCGGCGAGACGAGCTTCCACCCCGCCTACAACGGCAATATCTTGGTCAACGCGATGACCGTCGGCGTCGCGAAGACCGACAAGATCTTCTACTCGGCCGCCGCGGGCATCGGGAACAGCGTCGTCTATGTCGGATCGAAGACCGGCCGCGACGGCATCCACGGCGCGACCATGGCGTCGGCCGAATTCACCGAGGACAGCGAGGACAAGCGCCCGACGGTGCAGGTCGGCGACCCGTTCACCGAGAAGCTGCTGATCGAGGCGTGCCTCGAACTCATGGCGTCGGACGCGATCGTCGCGATCCAGGACATGGGCGCGGCGGGCCTCACCTCGTCGAGCGTCGAGATGGCATCGAAGGGCGGCGTTGGCCTCCGCCTCGACCTCGACCGCGTGCCGGTGCGCGAGGAGCGCATGACGCCCTATGAGATGATGCTGAGCGAGAGCCAGGAGCGCATGCTGATGGTCCTCAAGCCCGGCCGCGAGGCCGAGGCCGAGGCGATCTTCCGCAAGTGGGAACTCGATTTCGCGGTGATCGGGGAGGTCGTCGCGGGCGGCAACCTGACCCTGACCTTCAACGGCGAGGTGGTCGGCGACATCCCCCTCGCGCCGCTGGCCGACAAGGCGCCGAAGTACGACCGTCCGTGGGTGCCGACGCCGGCGCGCGAAGCCCTGACCGACGTGCCCGAAAGCACCGACATCGCCGCCGATCTGCTCAAGCTGATGGGCTGCCCCGACCTCGCGTCGCGCCGCTGGATCTGGGAGCAGTACGACCACATGGTCGGCGGCGACACCGTCCAGCGTCCCGGCGGCGACGCCGCGGTGGTGCGGGTGCACGGCACGAACAAGGGTCTCGCGATCACCACCGACTGCACGCCGCGCTATTGCTTCGCCGACCCCGTCGAGGGTGGCAAGCAGGCAGTCGCCGAGGCGTACCGCAACCTGTGCGCAGTCGGCGCAACGCCGCTGGCGATCACCGACTGCATGAACTTCGGCAACCCGCAGCGCCCCGAGATTATGGGGCAGTTCGTCGGCTGCATCGAGGGCATGGCGGAGGCCTGCCGCGCGCTCGACTTCCCCGTCGTGAGCGGCAACGTCAGCCTGTACAACGAGACCGAGGGCACGGGCATCCTGCCGACCCCGGCGATCGGCGGCGTCGGGCTGCTGAGCGACTGGTCGAAATCGGCGACGATCGCGTTCAAGGCCGAGGGGGAAAGCATCTGGCTTATCGGGCCCGCTCGAAAGCTCGGGCGGCATCTGGGCCAATCGCTGTGGCTTCGTGAGATACTGGGCCGCGAAGACGGTCGATCCCCGTCCGTCGATCTGGCCGCCGAGAAAGCAGCCGGGGAGTTTGCTCGCTCGCAGATCGCTGCAGGTGTGGCAACGGCCGTGCACGACGTTTCCGACGGCGGCCTTCTCGTCGCGTTGTCGGAGATGGCTTTGTCGGGGAACATAGGCTTCCAGCTGGATTTCGAAGCGGACGACCCACGCGATGGTGCGACTTTGGCCGCTGCTCTATTCGGCGAGGATCAGGCGCGTTACGTTCTGACGACCTTGAAGGGTGCCGATCTTCGTGACATCGCTGAACGCGTCGGCACGACCGCAGTGTGGCTTGGCTACACAGGTGGAGATACGATCTACGTCGGTGACGGCGAAGGCGGCGCCAACGAGGCGGTCATCCCCCTCGCCGACCTGCGCGCCGCGCACGAGGGCTGGCTGCCGGGGCTGATGGCGCGCTGAGGTTCCGACCCCCCTTCCGCCGTCATGCTGGCGCACGCCAGCATGACGCTTTGGGGACGGGAAAACGACCAAGTGATTGCACCCCCGCCCCGTCTCCCCCACATATCTTCCATGAAGAACACCGACGCCCGCTGGGATCAGCTCACCGCCGCCCTGCCCGACATCGGGCGTGACCCGGCGAGCGTGCGCCGCCGGGTCGAGGCGCTCGAGCATCTGCTCGAGCGCGCCTTCACCGTCCCCGTCCTCGGCAAGGTCGGACTCGACTCGGTCGTCGGGCTGTTGCCCGTGATCGGCGACCTGGTGACCGCATCGATGGGCGGTTACCTGATCTGGGAAGCGCGCAACCTCGGCGTGTCGCGCTGGATGCAGGCGCGCATGGTGGCGAATGTCGGGGTCGACACTGCGCTCGGCATGATCCCGTTCGCGGGCGACATTTTCGACTTCGTCTTCAAGTCGAACAGCAAGAACATGCGCCTGATCAAGAAGCACCTCGACCGCCACCATCCGGGGTCGCGCACCATCGACGCAGCGAGGCTCTGATGGGCGAGAAATTCGAACGGCACCGTCAGGCCTGGACCACCGACGAGGTGCAGAAACTCCACACGCTGGCCAAGAAGGGCATGCCGCTGCGCGCCATCGCCAAGGCCCTGACGCGCAGCGAGGAATCGACCAAGGAACGCGCCAAGGCCGACAAGCTGGGGATCGCGAGCCTGCGCTAGCTGGCGGCGAACGACGAAGGTGCCTATGTTCGAGTAAAGCGGCGCTTGACAGGTCTGTGCCTATATGGTACATTCGGGCTTGGTGAACATGCGCTTGCTGTTTCTCATCGCGGAATTTTGAAAATGCTTCGCGGGCACAAAATTCGCTTACTTGTTCATGTTTGACTGTCGCGCGACGATGGACGCGGAAGTGGCTTTAGTGTGGACTTAGGGTAGGGGCCCGCGGGGATGACGGCGTGCCGATTGCTCGATAGGGTCCGCCCATGACCCTGCGCACCCTCTACCCGCCGATCGAACCCTATGCCTCGGGCATGCTCGACGTCGGCGACGGGCACAGCGTCTATTGGGAGCGGTGCGGGACGCCGGGGGCGACGCCTGCGGTGTTCCTCCACGGGGGCCCGGGCGGCGGGTGTTCGCCGCGGCATCGCCGGCTGTTCGACCCCGCGAAGTACGACGTGCTGCTGTTCGATCAGCGCGGCTGCGGGCGGTCGACACCGCACGCCAATCTCGACGCCAACACGACCTGGCACTTGGTTGCCGACATCGAGCGGCTGCGCGCGCTGGCGGGTGTCGAGCGGTGGCTCGTGTTCGGCGGGTCGTGGGGATCGACGCTGGCGCTCGCCTATGCCGAGACGCATCCGCAGCGGGTCAGCGCCTTGATCGTGCGCGGCATCTACCTGCTGACCAAGGCCGAGATGGACTGGTATTACCAGTTCGGCGTGTCGGAGATGTTTCCCGACAAGTGGGAGGGCTTTCTCGCGCCGATCCCGGAGGCGGAGCGCAGCGACATGGTCGGCGCCTATCACCGCCGCCTGACCGGCGACGATCCGGCGGTGCAGCTGGCGGCCGCCAAGGCCTGGTCGAACTGGGAGGGGCAGACGATCACGCTGCTGCCCGAGCCCGAGACCTCCGACAGCTTCGACGACGACCGCTTCGCGATCGCCTTCGCGCGGATCGAGAATCATTATTTCAAGCACGCCGGCTGGCTCGACGAGGGGCAGCTGCTGCGCGACGCCGGGCGGCTTCACGGCATTCCCGGCGTCATCGTCCATGGCCGCTACGACATGCCCTGCCCGGCGCGCTTTGCCTGGGCGCTGCACAAGGCGTGGCCCGAGGCGGAATTCCACCTGATCGAGGGCGCGGGACACGCCTATTCGGAGCCCGGCATTCTCGACCGGCTGATCCGCGCGACCGACCGCTTTTCAGGCGCCTAGGCCGCCCCGGGCACGCGCACGGGCCGCCGGGGGAACAGCACCACCGACGAGGGCCGCGGGGCGGCCCGTACCCGGTCGCCATCGCAGGCGTACTGCGCGGCGTCGGCATCGAGCGGCCGCGACAGGTAAAAGCCCTGCATTTTTTCCACCCCCAGCGCGCGCAGCAGGTCGTACTGGGCCGCAGTCTCGACCATCTCGGCGGTCACCGGCGCGCCGATCGCGCGGCACAGTTGCAGCACGCCGACCAGCAGGTCGTGCGCCGCCGGACTGTCCGTCAGCGAGGCGATCAGGCTGCCGTCGAGCTTGATGCCGTCGAACTGGATCTCGCGCAGATAGCCGATCGACGCATAGCCGGCGCCGAAGTCGTCGAGCAGGATGCGCACCCCCCCGCGCTGCAACGCGCTCAGCGCCGTTCGCGCGGCAGCGAAATCGCCGAGCAGCGCAGTCTCGGTGACCTCGATCGACAGACGACACGGGTCGAAGCCGTGCTCCGCAACGAGGTCGAGAATTCGGTCGGCGAGCGTCGGCGAACCGAGCTCGGCGGCGCTGATGTTGAACGACAGGCCGATGCCGGGCGGCCAGGCGGACGCGTCGCCCAGCGCCTTCGACAACAGGTTCGTCGTCATCGGCTGTGTGACGCCCGCCTGCTCCGCCAGCGGGATGAACTCCGCCGGCGACACCACACCCAGCGTCGGGTGCGTCCAGCGCGCCAGTGCTTCGAAACAGACGATGCGATTGCTGCCCGCATCGATCACCGGCTGATAGACGAGGCTAATCGGCGCCTCGATGGCCTGAGCGGCCAAAGCCTGCTCGATCGTCAGGCGGCGACGCGTGCGCATCTCCAGACCGGCCTCGAAGACGCCGATCAGGCCCGGCCCGCGCCGCTTGGCATCGTACATCGCGAGATCGGCGCGGGCGACGAGGTCGAGCGTCGTGCCGATGTCGTCGCCGTTGTGGGCGAGGCCGATCGATGCCGACAGGCGAAACTTGTGCGCATCCACGGCAAAGGCACGGTCGAACACCCCGGCGACCAGTGCCAGCCGCGACTGCGCATCGCCGACGCTCTCGACATCGCGGAGCAGCACGGCGAATTCGTCGCCGCCGAGCCGGGCGATCATCGCGTCGCCCATCGCCAGCGGCTCGAAGCGCCGGGCCGCCTCGCTCAACAATGCGTCACCGACCCGGTGGCCGTAGGTGTCGTTGATCACCTTGAACCCGTCGAGGTCGATCATCCCGACCGCAACGCTCGTCGACCGCGGTCCGCGTATGGCGGTCGAGAGGGCGTCGAGGAAGGCCCGGCGGTTGGCAAGACCGGTCAGCGGATCGCGGTAGGCGAGCATCCGGAACTGCGCCTTGCGCGCGGCCAGGACGCTGCGTGACGCCATCATGCGGCGCAGCTGGCGGTGCTGGCGATAGATCATGCCGCTGACCAGCGGCGCGACGAGCAGCAGATTGGCCCCCATGCTCATCAGCACGACGTCGCCGGTCATCAGCAGCGCCACCGACACCGGCACCGTGCCGCCGACGATGACGCAATAGGCGGCTAGCGGCAGGCTCGACAGGCAGGCGGCACAGGCGATCGTGCACAGCGCGGTGAACAGCGCGACATAGGCGCGCGCCGCCATGTCGCCGGTCGCCAGGATGTGCGCGCTCCACAGGCTCAGGCCAATCGCCGCGAAGGTTGCGACGCCGACGGTGACCCACATCGACTGCCGCATCGCCGCGACCGGGGGCACACCCGTCTGCGGACCGTTCAGCCACCAGAATGCCAGACGCGCGGCGACCAGCACGGCCACTGCAACGGGCAGGTCGAACGCCGCCGGGCCAAGGCTGCGTGCCGACGCACCGGCGAGAAAGACGACGTTGATGAACAACGCCAGGTACATCGTCGGGACGAGCGGCCGCAGGCTGCGATATTGCTCGGTCAGCAGTTCGACGCTCGATCGATCATGGGACAGGCTGTCACGGAAACCGCGACGGACCGTCTCGACGGTGATCATCGACGAGCGACTGAAACGCGACAACAACATCATGCATCATTAACATGCGTCAATGTATCGCGCCAATGGGTTAACTACGGTATCGTTCCGATCCGTCAGATATAGTCCATGCCGATGTCGGCTGCCGGCGCGCTCTGCGTGATCCGCCCCACCGAAATATACTCGACTCCGGTCTCCGCAATCGCGCGGATCGTCGTCAGATTGACCCCGCCCGATGCCTCCGCCGGTACGCGCCCGGCGATCAGTGCGAGCGCCTCGCGCAGCGTCGGCGGCGCCATGTTGTCGAGCAGCAGACGGTCGGCGCCGGCGACCAGCGCCGCCTCGATCTGGTCGATCCGGTCGACCTCGACGACGATGCCGCGCAGCCCCGCCGCCTTCGCCGCGCGCACTGCCGCGTCGACCCCGCCGGCGGCGGCGATGTGGTTGTCCTTGATCATCACCCCGTCGTCGAGGCGCATCCGGTGATTGGTCGCGCCGCCGGTGCGAGTCGCGTATTTCTCGAGGACACGCAGGCCCGGCAGCGTCTTGCGGGTGTCGAGCAGCACCGCGCCCGTGCCCGCAATCGCATCGACATAGGTGCGCGTCAGCGTTGCGATGCCCGTCAGGTGCTGCACCGTATTGAGCGCCGACCGTTCGGCGGCGAGCAATGCGCACGCGTTGCCGGCGATGCGCAGCAGGGGCGTGCCCGCGGCCACGGCGTCTCCCTCCCCTGCCAGCACTTCGACGGACGACGCGGGATCGAGCGCGCGGAAGAACGCCGCCGCCAGCCACAGCCCCGCGACCGTCACCGCGTCACGGCTTGCCAGCACCGCGGTCAGTCGCGCCTCGGCCGGGATCACCGCCGCGCTGGTGACGTCGCCGCCGGTCCCCAGGTCCTCGGCAAGCGTCGCGCGGACGAAGGCGTCGGTATCGAAGCCGTCTGGAATGGGATAGGACATCGGCCGCGTCGCTAGCCCCGACCTGCGCCGCGCACAAGTTCGCCGCCTTCCCAAAGGGCTATCCGCATGACCACGCCCCCGAGCGGCAATCGCGCGCTCGCGTTCATCTTCGTGACCGTGCTGATCGATTCGATCGGCTTCGGCATCGTCATGCCGGTGTTCCCCGAGCTGATCATGGGCCTGACCGGGCGAGATATCGGCGGCGCGGCGCAGATCGCTGGGTGGATGATGCTCGGCTATTCGGTGATGCAGTTCGTTTGCGCCCCGATCATCGGCGCGCTGTCGGACCGCTTCGGGCGGCGGCCGGTTCTGCTCGCCTCGCTGCTGGCGTTCGGCGTCGATTATCTGGTCGCGGGCTTCGCGCCGACGATCGCCTGGCTGTTCGTCGCGCGGCTGATCGCGGGGGCCACGGGGGCGAGCTTCGGTACGGCCTATGCCTATATCGCCGACGTCAGCCCGCCCGAGAAGCGCGCGGCGAACTTCGGCATCACCGGCATGGGGTTCGGGCTGGGCTTCATCATCGGGCCGGTGCTTGGGGGCCTGGTCGGTGCGCGCTACGGCGTCCACGCGCCGTTCTTCATCGCGGCGGGGCTGGCGTTCGTGAACGCCGCCTATGGTTACTTCGTGCTGCCCGAGAGCCTGGCGCGCGAGAACCGCCGCGCCTTCGACTGGTCGCGCGCCAACCCGGTCGGCGCGCTGGTCCGCCTGCGCCGCTACCGGCCTGTCGTGCTGGGGCTGGCGGCGGCGACCTTCCTGTGGGTGATCGGCTTCCAGTCGCTGCCGATCACCTGGAACTACTACGCCATCGCGCGCTTCGGATGGGACGCCGAGCAGATCGGCTGGAGCCTCGCGATGGTCGGGCTGGTGTCGGTCATCATGCAGGGCGGCGTCGCGCGCTGGCTGATCCCGCGGCTGGGCGAGCGCCGCGTCGTGGTGGTCGGCGCGCTGAGCGGCATCGCGGCCTATCTGGTCTATGCCTTCGCGCTGACCGGCTGGCAGCTCTACGCCGGGATCGTCGTCGGTGCGCTGTCGGGCCTCGTCTACCAGTCGCTGCAGGGCCTGATGTCGCGCGAGGTCGCCGCCAATGAACAGGGCGAGCTGCAGGGCACGATCTCGAGCATCTTCAGCCTCGCCGCGATCATCGGCCCGGTGGCGGTCACGCAAGTCTTCGCGGCCTTCACCAAGAGGGGGGCCGGAGTGTTCTTCCCCGGCGCCCCATTCATCCTCGCGGCGATCCTGGCGGCGGCGTCTCTCGCCGTCTTCGTCGCGCTGCGGCCTAGATCGGCAGGCGCCCCATCAGGAACAGGATGAGGACGACCAGCAGGACGACGCCGAGGATACCCGACGGGCCATAGCCCCAGCCGCTCGAATAGCCCCAGTTCGGCAGCGCGCCGATCAGCAGGAGGAGCAGGACGATGAGGAGGATGGTGCCGAGCGACATGATAATGACCCCTTTGGTGGTTGTGGGGTCGAAACGCTCAATCTTTCGATAGGGTCCGGTTCAGCAGCGATTGCTGCGCGCCGGGCTCGGGCAGCGCGAACGGCCCGCCGGGGCGAACACCGTCGAGCGCGACGGGCAGCGCGGGCAGCACCGTCTCGCGGCCGTCGGCGAGAGTGACCGCCTCCAGTCCGCCGCTGGCGAGCAGGTGCGGATCGTCGAACATGTCCTCGGGCCGGCCGATCGGCGCGTGTGGCATGCCGGTACCCTCCAGCTTCGCGACGATCTCGGCGCGGGTCATGCAGGCGAACAGTTCGCGCAGCCGCGGAACCAGCCACTCGCGCTCGCGCACCCGGTCGTTGTTGCCCTGCAGCCGCGGGTCGGCGAATAGGTCGGCGAGGCCGAACAGGTCGCAGAACTTCGCCCACAGGCTGTCGGTGACGACGCCGACGAACAGCGGCTCGTCGGCGGTCTCGAACACGTCGTAGATGCCCCAGGCCGAGATGCGTGCGGGCATCGGCGCCGCGGCCTTCCCCGTCACCGCGAGCTGCGCCATGTGCTGCCCGACGAGATAGACCGTGGTTTCGAACAGCGATGCCTGGACCTTGCCGCCGCGACCGGTGCGGTGGCGCTCCTCGACCGCTGCGAGCACAGCGATGATGCCGAACATGCCCCCGGTCACGTCGATGACGCTGGTCCCGGCGCGCAGCGGCCGCCCGGGCGGGCCGGTCATGTACGCGAGGCCGCCCATCATCTGCGCGACCTCGTCGAGCGCGGTGCGGTCCTGGTACGGACCGTCGAGGAAGCCTTTGAGCGAACAATGGATCAGCCGCGGGTTGTCGACGCTTAGCGCCTCGTACCCCAACCCCAGCCGGTCGAGCGCACCGGGCCGGAAATTCTCGATCAATATGTCGGCGGTCGCGACCAGCGCCTTCGCCTGGGCGATGCCCTCGGCTGACTTGAGATCGAGGCAGACGCTCGACTTGTGCCGGTTGTACATCGCGAAAAAGCCCGCGCCCGACCCGACCAGCGCGCGCGTCGCGTCGCCGCCGGGTGGCTCGACGCGGATCACCTCCGCCCCCAGCGCGCCGAGGATGGCGCCCGCCGACGGGCCCATCACCATGTGCGTGAACTCGACGACGGTCAGGCCGGCGAGCGGGGTCGGCGAGGTCATGCGGCAAATCCCAACGGCAATCCGGCGTCGGGGGTGAAGCCGTACAGCGGTTCGCCGGGCAAGGCGTCCGCGACGATGCTCCGCACCGCGAGCAATGCGGGCAGGTCGATCCCCGTGTCGCAGCCCATCGCCGCGAGCATGAACGCCAGGTCCTCGGTGACGATATTCCCCGACGCGCCCGGCGCCCACGGGCAACCGCCAAGGCCACCCAGCGAGGCGTCGAAGGTCGTGATCCCCTCCTCCAGCCCCGCGACGACGTTCGCCAGCCCCAGCCCGCGCGTATTGTGGAGGTGCAGCGTGTTGAGCCGGTCGTCACCGACCGCGCGCCGCACCCGCCGAACCAGCCGCCGCACGGCCGCCGGATCGGCATAGCCGGTGGTGTCCGATAGCCCGACCTCCGCCGCGCCCGCCTCGAGCGTCGCGACCGCGAGGCGCTCGACCGCATCCTCGCTGACCGGCCCCTCAATCGTGCAGCCGAAGGCAGTGGCGAGGCCGACCTCGAAATAGGGCCGTGTCTCGGCGGGCTGGTCGGCGACGAGCGCGGCGACCGCGGCGATCTCCGCCAGCACGGCGGCGTGGTCCTTGCGGACGTTCTTCAGGCTGTGCGTCTCGGACATCGAGAAGGGCATCGACAATTTGTGCGTGCCCGCCCGAATCGCGCGCTCGGCGCCGCGCCGGTTGGGGACGAGGACGGTGACCGTCAGCCCGGGGATGGTACGCGCAAGGGCGATAAGCGCCTCGGTATCGGCCATCTGCGGCAGCAGCGCCGCGGGCACGAGGCTGCCGACCTCGATCTCGCGCACGCCCGCGGCGGCCTCGGCGGCGATCCACGCCTGCTTGGCGGCGAGCGGCATGACGCGGTCGATCGACTGCAGCCCGTCGCGCGGGCCGACTTCGGAGATCAGGATGCGTGTCATGCGTAGATCCAGGGTCGCGCCGCACGGTCGCGGGCATGGAAGGCGGCGATTTCGGGCCCGAGCTGGCGCGTCAGGTCGATCGCGTCGAGGCCGCCGAGCAGCATCGCCTTGTCGGGCGCGGCGATGTCGAAGCCGTGGGTGCGCCCGCCGTGCCGCACCCGCTGCGCCGCAAGATCCACCGTCACCGGCGCGCCGTCAGCGAGGCTCGCGACGTCATCCAGCACGGCCGGCAGCACGCCATTGCGCACGCAGTTGCCGCGGAAGATCGGCGCGAAGCCCGGCGCGATGACAACGCGGATACCCCAGTCGTGCAGTGCCCACACCGCATGTTCACGGCTCGACCCGCAGCCGAAGTTGGCACCGCCGAGCAGGATCGCGGCCTGCGCATACTCCGGCCGGTTGAGCACGAAATCGGGCACCGCATCGCGCGTCCCAACCCGGTAGCGCCACCCGGCGAACAGCGCCTGCCCCAGCCCTGCCTTCGACACGCGGTTGATCTCGCGCGAGGGGATGATCGCGTCGGTGTCGACATCGTCGCGCAGCAGCGGCGCGGGCACGCCGCTGACGATGGTGACGGGCGGAAAGGCGGTCATCGCGGGTCGGCCAGCACGCCGGCAACCGCGCTGGCGGCGACGGTCGCGGGGCTGGCGATATGGGTGCGGACCCCCACCCCCTGCCGCCCCTCGAAATTGCGGTTGGTCGACGACACGACGCGGCTGCCCGGCGGCAGGCCGGGGCCGCCGGCGTGGAAGCACATCGAGCAGCCGCTCTCGCGCCATTCGAAGCCGGCGTCGGTGAAGACGCGGTCGAGCCCCTCGGCCTCCGCCGCGGCGCGCACGCTCGTCGATCCCGGCACCACCCAGGCGCGCACGCCCGGCGCGACCTGCCTGCCGCGCAACACGTCCGCGGCAGCGCGCAGGTCCGACAGACGGCCGTTGGTGCAGCTGCCGATGAACGCCGCGTCGATTGGCAGCCCGAGCAGCGGCGCGCCACCTTCGACCGCCATGTACGCGTTGTCCGCAGGGGCCCGGTCGCCGACCGCGACCGACTGCGCCGGGCTGGTGCCCCAACCGATCATCGGCGCGACATCGCGCGCGTCGAAGCAGTGCTCGATATCGAACGTCGCACCGTCGTCGGTCGCCAGTTCGCGCCACGTCGCCAGCGCCGCCTCCCACGCCGCACCCGCAGGCGCATGGGGCCGCCCGCGCAGCCAGGCGAACAGCACCGCGTCGGGGGCGATTAGCCCGGTCATCGCGCCGAATTCGGTCGCCATGTTGCACAGCGTCAGCCGCGCCTCGACCTCCATCGCGCGCACCGCCTCGCCGGCATACTCGACCGCCATGCCCTGCCCGCCGTCGGCGCCGAAGCGTGCCAGCAGCGCGAGCGCCAGATCCTTCGCCGTCACGCCGTGCCCCAGTCGCCCGTCGATGGTGATGCGCATCGTCCCCGCCCGCGTCATGCGCAGCGTGCCCGTCGCCAGCGCATGCTCGGCCTCCGACGCGCCGATGCCCCACGCCAGCGCACCCAGCGCCCCCTGCGTGCAGGTATGGCTGTCCGGACAGACGATCGTCGCCCCGGGCAGCGCGAGGCCGAGCTCGGGCCCCGCGACATGGACGATGCCCTGCTCGCCGTCGCCGATGTCGAAGACGCGGATGCCGGCCGCCGCGCACGCCTCGCGCGTCGCGGTCAGGAACGCCTCGCCGCCCGGCACCAGAGTCCCCGTCCGCCCCGGCGTCGTGTCGACGATATGGTCGATCATCGCGAACACCCGGTCCGGATCGACGACCGCGCGCCGGGCTTCGGCAAGCGACTGCAGCGCCACCGATCCCATGCGCTCGTGCAGGAAGATGCGGTCGATCGCGATCAGATCCTCGCGCTCGCCCAGCGGCGCGACGACGTGCGCGTCCCACAGCTTCGCGAACAGGGTGCGAGGCGTGTCAGCCGCCAGCGGCCATCTCCGCCTCGACCTTGCGCCAGTCGCACGTCACCAGCCGCTCCTCGATCGCGGTGCGCGTCTCGAGCTTGCCGCTGCGGATCCAGTGCCACGTCCGGCAGCGCGTCTGCCCGTCGTCGGCGAGCTGGATCATCTCGTAGAGGTAAAGCTCGGGGTCGCCGGTGCGCTCCCACGTCAGCATGACGGTGCGCGCCTTGTCGTCCTGCCCGACTTCCCACGCCGAGCCCTTGATCAGCTCGTTGTCCCACCACACGCGCTTGTCGCGATAAGCCGCAGGAAATTCGCGGATTTCGGTGCGGCCATCGGGCCAGGTGTAGTGGTTTGTCTGGTGGTACGGATGCTCGCCCTCGACGAAGCGGCACAATAGCCGGGAGCTGTGCTGGTCGACCTGCACGCCCTCGGCGTTGTAATAGGTGTAGGTCCCGTCCCAGACGCCCTCGTGGCGCGCCAGCAGCGGCATGTCCTCGCGTATTCCCATCAGTTCCTCCCCATCCGCGCGACCATCTGAGCGCGTGCGCTTGTCGCCTGCAACAACGCCCGGTGCGCGCGCGCCAGCCGGGCCGGGTCGAGCGCGTCCGGGCCGAGCGGCACCGCATTGGCCGCGCGCGCCGCGTACCACGGGTCGAAGACCGCCCGCGCCCGCACGATGCTCCACGCCCGTGTCAGATAGGCGCCGAAGCGGTCGGGCGTAAGGTCGGGGAACAGCCGGGCGGGGTCGCCTTGCGGAAGCGGCGACAGGCGAGCGCCTCCCGCTGCGTCGAGGACAGCCTGCCAGGCGCTCCAATCCTCGGGCGGCGCACCCCGCCACGGATCGGACAGGCCGCTACCCGGCAGGTCGATCGCGTCGCCCGCCATCAGGGCGACCGCCCCGCCCGGCTGCGGCACGACGACATCGCCATTGCCGCGCCAGTGGAGCAGGCCGTCGAAGGCGTCCGTCGTGACGCGGCGGAAACCCTCGTCCGACGCCTCGTGCAGGGCCCCCGGCTCCGGCGCCAGATGCCCGCGCAGGAAGTCGAGCATCGCATCCTCGAGGTCGCCCGGCGTCGCAACCTTGCGCCCCGCCCATCCGGCCGGCAGCGCGCCCAGCCGGTCGATATGGGCCTGCAGCGGATCGCCGTCATACGCCGCGATCAGCACCGGCGGCATCGTCGCATCCGCGTCGGGCAGGCCACGCGGCGCGCGCAGCACCGCGCCATAGCCCGCCCGATATGCATCGCCCGAGTCGAGGAAGTCCTGCACGACCGCATCGACCTTCGCGACATCGTCGTGCGCGACCGACAGGCGGTGCGCGTCGTCTGCAGCGAACCACGGGAAGAACCAACTTTGTTCGAGGACGCGATGCCACAGCCAGGTCAGATGCTCGCCATAGGCACTCGGCACGAAGGGCGGCAGATAGGCGTCGGCGAACAGCGCCATCTCGGCCGGCGTCCATACCGCATAGCCCCCGACCCCGAGCGCGTTGAAGCGCTCCGGGTGCCGCCGCAGCGCGTTCATCAGGATGATGCCGCCCGAATGGAAACCATAGGCCGCGACCTTGCCAAGCCCCAGCGCATCCAGCAGCGCCGCGACCCAGTCGCCGAAATCGTCGATGTCGGGCCCGACGCCGGAGGCGTCAGAATCGGAACCGCCGGGTAGCCGCGCTGATTGGCCGAACCCCGGGCTGTCGGGCGCGATGCAGGTGAAATGCGCGCCCCACTTCTGCATCGGCGGCACATATTCGGCCGAGCTGCGCGGGCTCTGGTGTGCCATCAGCAGCACCGGTCCGCTGCCGCAGCGCCGGTAGTGGACGCGGGCGCCCCGGACGTCGATGAAGTGGCGAGTGATCTGCACGCGGATAATTTGTCCGGACAAATTGCGCTCGACAAGCGATTTCGTGCACGTCATCGTCTGGCGACCAGCGAGGGGTGAATGATCGGCACGCAAATGATCGACGACGGACGCACCGCGCGCGAGATCTTCGACGCCGTCATGGCCAATCCGGCGCGCGCGAAGTTCGGCTTCGGCGACCGTCTCGCCATCGTGAACGTCGATTTCCAGAACGCCTATACCCGCATCGACCGCTACGCGACGGCGTACGAGACCGACCCGCGCCAGATCGAACACGTCAATCGCATCTCCGCGGCGGCGCGCGCCGCGGGCATGCCGGTGGTGTGGACGCACGTCGGTTATATGGAGGGCGGCGCGGACGCGGGCGTGTGGGGGACGCGGACGAACACCCCCGATTCGCTGCAGAACATTGCGGTCGGCTCCGACCGCCACGCCTTCGACGAGCGGTGCGAGATCGACCCGCGCGACGCCGTCTACGTCAAGCGCATGCCCTCCGCGTTCTTCGAGACGCCGCTCGCGTCGTGGCTGGTCGCGAACCGCGTCGATACCGTCGTCGTCACCGGCGGCTCGACCTCGGGCTGCGTGCGCGCGACCGCGGTCGACTCGCTCAGCCATGGCTACCGGACGATCGTCCCCATCGAGTGCGTCGCCGACAAGCACGCCAGCTATCACTTCGCCAACCTGACCGACCTGCAGCTAAAGTACGCCGATGTCGTTCCCGTGCAGGCGGTCGACGACTGGTTTGCGGCGCGCGCGTGAAGTCCGACCCCGCGCTCTACCCGCCCGGCCCCGCGCCGCGCGTCACCTGGCCCGGCGGCAAGTCGGTCGCGGTCTGGGTCGCCCCCAACCTCGAATATTACGAGATCGACCCGCCCGCGCACCCGCAGCGCAAGAGCTGGGCGAGGCCGCACCCCGACGTCGTCGGCTACAGCCACCGCGACCATTCGAACCGCGTCAGCCACTGGCGCATGGCCGACGCGATGGGCGAGCACGGCTTTCCCGGCTCGGTGTCGCTGTCGGTGGCCCTGTGCGACCACCACCCCGTCGTTGTCGCGGATGCAGCGGCGCGCGGGTGGGAGTTCTTCAGCCACGGAATCTACAATACCCGCTATGCCTATGGAATGTCCGAGGATCAGGAGCGCGCGATCATCGCCGACTCGCTGAAGACGGTGCGCGAGGCGACGGGGCAGACGATCCGCGGCTGGCTCGCCCCCGCGCTGACCCACACCGAGAATACGTTCGACCTGATCGCCGAGGCCGGCCTCGACTATACCTGCGACCTGTACCACGACGACCGCCCGACCAGCGTCGCGACGAAGACCGGCCGCCTGACCTCGATCCCGTACAGTCTCGAGGTCAACGACCACTATGGCTTCTTCATCTACAACATGAGCCCGCGCGCCTATGCCGATGCGCTGGTTCGCCAGTTCGAGCGGCTGGCGGACGAGGGCGGCACGGTGATGTGCATCCCCCTCCACGCCTATCTGATCGGCCAACCCCACCGCATCGGACCCTTCGCCGACGCGCTGCGCCGCATTGCCGCCGACGGGCGCGCGTGGCCGACGACCGCTGGCGCGATCTGCGACCATTGGCGGGCGCAGCAGCCTTGAGCCTCGACCCCGCCTATCTCGACTACCCGCGCCGGCGCGAGGGGTACGACCACGATCTCTATCCCTGGTCGTCGATCTTCGACCGTGCGCCGGTCGCCTGGCCCAGCGGGGCGCGGCTGGCGGTGTGGATCGTTGTGTCCCTCGAGTATTTTCCGCTGATCCCCAGCGACACGCCCTTCCGCGCGCCGGGGCATATGGCGACACCCTACCCCGACTACCGCCACTACACGGCGCGCGACTATGGCACGCGGGTCGGCATCCACCGACTGCTCGACGCCTTCGCCGCTGTCGGAGTGCGTGTCTCGGTCGCCGCGAATGCCGAAGCCGCGCGGCGCAATCCCGAGCTGGTCGAGCGGATCGTCGAAGCGGGGCACGAGATCATCGCGCATTCGACCGACATGAACGGCACGATCGCCACCGGCCTGCCCGAGGCGGACGAGGCCGCACTAATCGCGGCATCGCTCGACGGGCTGGAGGCGGCGACGGGTACGCGCCCGCGCGGCTGGCTGGGAATCGCGCGGTCGCAGAGCTGGACGACGCCCGGCCTGCTACGCGCCGCGGGGGTCGAGTATTGCTGCGACTGGGTTAACGACGAGCTCCCATGGAGGTTCGCCAACGGCCTCGCCAACCTGCCGCTCAACCACGAATTGTCGGACCGCCAGGTCATCGGCGTCCAGCAGCAATCGGCCGAAAACTACGCCGAGCAGCTCTGCGATGCCGCCGACTATCTGTCGCGTGAGGCGGGCGTTCACGGCGGCCGGATGCTGCCGATCCACCTGACGCCCTATATCAGCGGCCTGCCGTATCGCATTGGCGCGATTGAGCAGCTGTTGCGCGACCTGACCGCCCGCGGCGACTGCTGGTTCGCGCGCGGCGACGAAATCCTCGACGCCTGGGCAGCTGCGTGAGGCTGCCCGTCCGCAACCCGCGCACCGGCGAGACCGATCACTGGATCGAGCCGCTCGACGTGGGGGCGCTGGCTCGTATCACGGCACGGCTGCGAGCCAATCAGCCGGACTGGGCGGCGCTGTCGCCTGAAGTGCGGGGGCAGCACCTGAACGCCTTCGCCGACGCCCTCGTCCGCCAGCGCGGCGCGCTCGTCCACGCACTGACGCGCGATACCGGCCGCGCACGGGTCAGCGCGATCGAAGTGGATGGCACGGTCGCGATGGTGCGGCGCTGGGCGACGCGCGCGCCCGCGCTGCTCGCCCCCGCATCGCCGCGCGCGACCGCGATACCCGGCATCGACACGCAGACCCGCCTCGTCCCCTATCCGCTGGTCGGCGCGATCTCCCCCTGGAACTTCCCGCTGACGCTCGCGCTGATCGACGCCATCCCGGCGATTGCGGCGGGGTGCGCGGCGCTCGTCAAGCCGTCGGAGGTGACGCCGCGCTTCATCGAGCCGCTGCTGACCGCCATTCGCGAGGTGCCCGAAATCGCCGCGGTACTCGCGGTCGTCGAGGGCGACGGCGCCACCGGCGCGGCGCTGGTCGAGCAGGTCGATTTCATCGCCTTCACGGGGTCGGTCGCGACCGGACGCAAGGTCGGCGTCGCGGCGGCGGTGGCGATGATCCCCGCCAGCCTCGAACTCGGCGGCAACGACCCGCTGATCGTGCTGGCTAGCGCCGATCCGGTCGCCGCGGCACACGTCGCGCTGCTCGCCTCGGTGCTCAACACCGGCCAGGCGTGCCAGTCGATCGAGCGGGTACTGGTCGCGCGCGCCGTCGCCGAGCCTTTCCTCGCTGCGCTGACGAGCGCTGCTCAGGCGGTGCGGCTCAACCATCCCGATATCGCGCACGGCGACATCGGCCCGTTCATCCACGGCCCCCAGGCGGCGATCGTCCAGGCGCAGATCGACGATGCGGTTGCCAAAGGCGCGACGGTGCTGGCGGGCGGGAAGGTCGAGACCCTGGGCGGCGGTCTCTACCTGCGCCCGACCGTGCTGACCGGCGTCACGCCCGACATGGCAGTCCTGCGCGACGAGACATTCGGCCCCGTCATACCCGTGCAGGTCTTCGAGACGCCTGACGACGCGGTCGCGCTGGCGAACGCCGGCGAATTCGGCCTGTCGGCGGCGGTCCTCGGCGAGCCCGCCGAAGCCGAGGCCGTCGCGGTGCGCCTGCGCGCCGGTGCGGTGTCGATCAACGACGGCTCACTGACCTCGATGGTATGGGAGGCCGAGAAGTCGAGCTTCGGTGCCTCGGGGCTGGGCCCGTCGCGGATGGGCGACACCGGCCTGCTGCGCTTCTGCCGCCGCCAGGCGCTGATCCGCCAGACAGGCACGCCGCTGCCGCTGAGCGCATATGCCGAGGACGCCTAGAGCTTCGGCGTCTCGCGCACGAAGGGCTGCGCAAAGATCAGCCCGGTGATGAAGCCGCCGACGTGCGCCCAGATCGCGACGCCCTGCCCCATGCCGCCGAAGACATAGCCGGTCGCCAGCTGGAGCCCGATCCAGACGGCCGCGAACCACAGCGCCGTCACCGCCTCCGACGAGACGTCGATGCCCAGGATGCGCTTGCCGCTCGCCCGGCTGCGCGCGAACAGCACGGCGTAGCAGCCGAAGACCGCGGCGATCGCGCCGCTCGCGCCGACCACCTCGATGATGCTCTGCGGGTCGGCCGCGACCTGCAGCAGGCCGCCCGCGAGGCCGCCGCCGAGGTAGAGCGCAACGAAGCGCCAGCGCCCGACGACCCATTCGACATATTTGCCGACCCAGGCGAGGAAGACGAGGTTGAGCGCGAGATGCAGCCAACCGGCATGCAGGAAGATCGACGTGAACAGCGTCAGCACCGCGGGCACCGGCCCGTCGATGTTCTGCACGAGGCGCATGGGGATCAGCGCCCCGGCGAACGACACCGCCGATGCGGCCTTGGCCCCGATCAGCGTCAGCACGACCTGCACAGCGATGTTCAGGCCGACGATCGTCCGCGTCGCGACCGCCACCGGTGGCTTGAAGGGCTTCACCGGCGGAGTGTCACAGGGCTCAAATGAACTCGAGCTGCTCGATCGTGTAATATTTGTCGCCCGACGGGGTCGTGACCTCGACCTCTTCGCCGACGCGGCGGCCGATCAGTGCGCGGCCGAGCGGCGACGAATAGCTGATCCGCCCGACGCGGGCGTCGGCCTCGGTCTGGCCGACGATCTGGTAGGTGACCGCCTTGTCGTCCTCGTCGAGCAGCTTGACGGTGCCGCCGAACACGACGCGGTCGCCCGACAGCGTCGTCGGGTCGATGACCTGCGCGCGCGCCAGCCGATCCTCCAGATCGTAGATCTGGGCTTCGATCTGGCCCTGGCGCTCCTTGGCGGCATGATATTCGGCGTTCTCGGACAGGTCGCCGTGGGCGCGCGCCTCCTCGATCATGAGAACGACCTCGGGCCGCTCCTCTTCCTTCAGCTTGCGCAGCGTCGAGACGAGGTGCGCATGCCCCTCGGCCAGCATCGGCAGCTTGTCGACCGTCGCCATTTCGTCTTCACCCTTATATCGCCGGACAACTCGCCTGACGGTGGTTAGCCACCGCAGCCGGCTGTCGATGTCCGGATGGCGTGTTCTTACGCCAGCGCAGAATAATATGACTGCAGCGACCGCACTTCAAGCGGTCGGGCACGAAAAGCCGCAATCGCCTTGACCGCAGCGGCACTCGCGGCAGCCGTCGTGAAGTACGGTACCTTGCCGTACAACGCCGCGACGCGGATCGATTGACTGTCGCGCATCGACTGCACGCCCTCGGTCGTGTTGCAGATGAACGCGATATCGCCGTCCTTGATCCGGTCGACGATGTGCGGGCGCCCCTGTGCGACCTTGTTGACCTGCGCGACGTCGAGCCCCTGCTCCTGCAGATAGCGCGCGGTGCCGTCGGTGGCGATCACCGCGAAGCCCAGCGCGAGCAGCCCCTCGGCCATCTCGCGGACCTGCGCCTTGTCGGTGTCCTTGACCGACAGGAAGGCCGTGCCGCCGGTCGGCAGCACCGTGCCAGCACCCAGCTGGCTCTTGTAGAAGGCGGTGGCGAAATCGCTGTCGATCCCCATCACCTCGCCGGTCGACTTCATCTCGGGCCCGAGCACCGGATCGACGCCGGGGAAGCGTGCGAAGGGGAACACCGCCTCCTTGACCGCGATATGAGCCCACTTGGGCCGCACGAGGTTGAAGCTCGCCAGGCTCTCGCCCGCCATCACGCGCGCGGCGATCTTGGCGATCGGAATGCCGGTCGCCTTCGCGGTGAAGGGCACGGTGCGGCTGGCGCGCGGGTTGACCTCGATCAGATAGACCGCCTCGTCCTTGACCGCGAACTGGATGTTCATCAGGCCCCGGACGTTGAGGCCCTTGGCCAGCATCGCGGTCTGGCGCTCGATCTCGGCGATGATCGCGTCCGACAGGCTGTACGGCGGCAGCGAGCAGGCGCTGTCGCCCGAGTGCACCCCGGCCTCCTCGATATGCTGCAGCACGCCCGCGACGAACACCGTGTCGCCGTCGGCCAGCGCATCGACATCGACCTCGATCGCGTCGCGCAGGTACTGGTCGATCAGCACGGGGCTGTCGCCCGAGACGCGCACCGCCTCGCGGATGTAGGTGTCGAGGTGCGCGGGCGTCTCGACGACCTCCATCGCGCGGCCGCCGAGCACGTAGCTCGGGCGCATGAGCACGGGGTAACCCACCTTCTCCGCCACCGCGATCGCCTCGTCGCGCGAGCGCGCCAGGCCGTTGCGGGGCTGCAGCAGGCCGAGGTCCTCGACGAGGGCGGCGAAGCGCTCGCGGTCCTCGGCCAGGTCGATGTTGTCGGGCGTCGTGCCGAGGATCGGGATGCCCGCCGCCTCGAGCGCGCGTGCCAGCTTGAGCGGCGTCTGCCCGCCGAACTGGACGATGACGCCGACCAGCGTGCCGTTCTCCTGCTCCTTGTGGAGCACCTCGAGCACGTCCTCGGCGGTCAGCGGCTCGAAGTAGAGGCGATCCGAGGTGTCGTAGTCGGTGCTGACCGTCTCCGGGTTGCAGTTGACCATGATCGTCTCGAACCCGGCGTCGGCGAGGGCGAAGCAGGCGTGGCAGCAGCAATAGTCGAACTCGATCCCCTGCCCGATGCGGTTGGGGCCGCCGCCGAGGATAACGACCTTGCGCTTGTCGGTGGGGAGGCTCTCGTCCTCGGGCGCGCCGAAGCTCGGCGCCTCGTAGGTCGAGTACATGTAGGGGGTCTTGGCCTCGAACTCGGCGGCGCAGGTGTCGATGCGCTTGAAGACAGGGCGGACGCCGGCGGCGCGGCGCGCGGCGGCGACTTCGGCCTCGGTCGAGCCGGTCAGCGTGGCGAGGCGGGCATCAGAAAAGCCCATCGCCTTGAGGCGACGAATATGAACAAGTAAGCGAATTTGACGGTCAGACGCGTTTTCGAAAGCCTGGCCCCGGACTTCAGCTTCTGCATGAATAATCTCGGCGATCCGGTTGAGAAACCAGGGTTCGTAGAAGGTGATCGCGTGGATGCGGTCGATCGAGAAGCCGGCGCGCATGGCCTGGGCGGCGATCAGCAGGCGGTCGGGGCCGGGCACCGCCAGCGCCGCCTCGATCTCGTCCTCGCTGGCATCGACCAACGCCTCGACCTCGTCGAAGCCGGTCAGGCCGGTCTCGAGCCCGCGCAGCGCCTTCTGGATGCTCTCATGGATGTTGCGGCCGATCGCCATGACCTCGCCGACCGACTTCATCGCGGTGCCGAGCGTCGCCTCGGCGCCCTTGAACTTCTCGAAGGCGAAGCGGGGGATCTTGGTGACGACATAGTCGATCGTCGGCTCGAACGCCGCGGGGGTGGCGCCGGTGATGTCGTTGGTGATCTCGTCGAGCGTGTAGCCGACCGCGAGCAGTGCGGCGACCTTGGCGATCGGGAAGCCGGTGGCCTTCGACGCCAGCGCCGACGAGCGGCTGACGCGCGGGTTCATCTCGATGACGACGAGCCGCCCGTCCTTCGGGTTGACTGCGAACTGGACGTTCGAACCGCCTGTTTCGACGCCGATTTCACGCAACGTCGCGATGCTCGCGTTGCGCATGATCTGGTATTCCTTGTCGGTCAGCGTCAGGATCGGCGCGACCGTGATCGAGTCCCCCGTATGGATGCCCATCGGGTCGACGTTCTCGATCCCGCAGATGATGATGGCGTTGTCGGCGCGGTCGCGCACGACCTCCATCTCATACTCCTTCCACCCCAGCACCGATTCCTCGATCAGCACTTCGGTGGTCGGCGAGGCGTCGAGCCCGGTACCGACGATGTGGAGGAACTCCTCGCGATTGTAGGCGATGCCGCCGCCCGTCCCGCCCATCGTGAACGACGGCCGGATGATCGTCGGCAGGCCGACGAACTCGAGCCCCTCGAGCGCCTCGGCGATGTTGTGCGCGATGCGGCTGCGCGGGGATTCGAGCCCGATCTTGTCCATCGCGTCGCGGAACTTGAGCCGGTCCTCGGCCTTGTCGATCGCTTGCGCGTCGGCGCCAATCAGCTCGACGCCGTACTTTTCCAACGTGCCGTCGCGAGCGAGCGCCAGCGCGGTGTTGAGCGCGGTCTGCCCGCCCATCGTTGGCAGCACCGCGTCGGGCCGCTCCTTCTCGATGATCTTGGCGACGATCTCGGGGGTGATCGGCTCGACATAGGTCGCGTCGGCCATCTCGGGATCGGTCATAATGGTGGCAGGGTTCGAATTGACCAGGATGATCCGGTACCCCTCCGCCTTCAGCGCCTTGCACGCCTGCGTCCCCGAATAGTCGAACTCGCACGCCTGCCCGATGATGATTGGGCCGGCGCCGATAATCAGGATGGAGGAGATGTCGGTGCGTTTGGGCATTAGTGAATCTCAAGAAGCAGAGCGAGCAGCCGTTTCGCGACCTCTGCAATCGCGCCGCCAGAAAATTTGTCAGCGAGATATCTTAGAGCAGGCGCAATAACAGCGATCAATCGATCAAAACGAAATTTTCCAGCAGAAATAAGCGCTTTAGAGGCATTCAATTCGCCTGTGATAACGTCTCGATCTTCTCCCAGCGCATCTGCAACAGTATTATCCGTGCGGATAATTTCTAGAGCTTCCGACACTCGGTCATCAATATCTTGCAGCGCACCACGATTATCGTCGCGCGAAACAATCCGATCCGAAGCTGGCACGCCATCAATCACGATCTGTAAGTTGGCGAGCCAGTCATCGCCGAAACGGTGATAATTCTGAAGATAGGAGTCTGCTTGAGAGAGACCGCTTTCAACATATTTGTAGCCCGCATCAACAATTGAGACGGTGCCATCATTAGGCCGCATGTCGATCAAGTCGCTATTGTAGAGAGACCTTGTTGCAAACTCGACACGTTTCGAGCTTACGGGAAAGCTGAACATCGTCGAAATCGCTGAATTGGTCAAACGCTGTCCACTATTCTGCGCGACCAAAAACAGCTTATAGAGCACGACGTGCTCAAGCGCTTGTTGCGGGATAAAGCTCACGAGAATTTTTCCAGCGACCCCACGAACCGCTCGAACAGATAGTGGCTGTCCTGCGGCCCTGGGCTCGCCTCGGGGTGGTACTGGACGCTGAACGCGCTCCGGTCGGTCAATTCGAGGCCCGCCAGCGAGCCGTCGAACAGCGATACGTGCGTCGCGCGCGCGTTCGCCGGCAGCGTGTCCGCATCGACCGCGAAGCCGTGGTTCATGCTGGTGATCTCGACGCGGCCGTCGTCCAGCCGCTTGACCGGGTGGTTCGCGCCGCGGTGGCCCTGGTGCATCTTGCTCGTCTTCGCGCCGACCGCGAGGCCGAGGAGCTGATGGCCGAGGCAGATGCCGAACAGTGGCTTGCCCGAATTGAGCAGCGCCTGGATCGTCGGCACCGCATAGACGCCGGTCGCGGCGGGGTCGCCGGGGCCGTTCGACAGGAAGATGCCGTCAGGCGCGTGCGCCATGATCTCGTCATAGGTTGCGGTCGCGGGCACCACGGTCACGCGCGCGCCGGCGGCGACGAGGTTGCGCAGGATGTTGCGCTTCATGCCGTAGTCGACCGCGACGACGTGTGGGCCGTCGGGGTTCGCGGCGTTCGTCGCGTACCCGTGGCCAAGCGTCCACAGCCCATCGTTCCAGCCATAGCTCTGGGTGGCGCTGACCTCCTTCGCGAGGTCCATACCCTCCAGCCCCGGCCAGGCCTGCGCCTGTGCGAGCAGTGCGGGAATGTCGAACTCGCCCGCGGCCGAGTGCGCGATCACTGCGTTCGGCGCTCCCAACACGCGGATGCGCCGCGTCAGCGCGCGCGTGTCGACGCCGCTCAGTCCGATGCGGCCCCAGCCCTTGAGCCAGTCGTCGAAGCTGCGCTCGGCGCGGAAGTTCGCGGCCTCGCTGATGTCCTCGCGCAGGATGCAGCCGAGCGCGTATGGGTTGGTCGCCTCGACGTCCTCGGCATTCGCGCCGACGTTGCCGATGTGCGGGAAGGTGAAGGCGACGATCTGCCCCGCGTAGGAGGGATCGGTCATCACCTCCTGGTACCCGGTCATCGCGGTGTTGAAGCAGACCTCCCCCACCGCCGAGCCCTCTGCGCCGCAGCCGCGGCCCCAGACGATCGTGCCGTCTGCCAATATTAATACCCCCGTCGCTCCTTCAGGCTGCGCGGGGGTCGTATCGGGCAAGGCGTGTCCTTTGGGTGGCGTGCGAGCAAACGCCGGGCGGACTAGGGGGGTCCGCCGCGGGCGTCAATCTATGAATCGGCAAGCGGATGCCCTAGCCTAGGCGTTCAGGAAAAGCGAGAGGAGCGGCATGATCCGCGACGACATCAAGGCCGCGACGATCACCGCGATGAAGGCCAAGGACTCGGTCCGGCTGGGCACGCTGCGGCTGATCTCGGCGGCGCTCAAGAACAAGGACATCGAGCTGCGCACCGGCACCGCGCCGACAGACGACGACGTGCTGGTCGCCGACGTGCTGTCGAAAATGGCGAAGCAGCGCCGCGAATCGATCGAGATGTACGTCACCGGCGGCCGCCCGGAACTGGCCGACGCCGAACGCGCCGAGCTGGGCGTGATCGAGGGCTTCATGCCCGCGCAGATGGCGGCGGGCGAAGCACAGGCGGCGGTGCGCGCGCTGGTTTTGGAGCTCGGGGCCACGTCGGTGAAGGACATGGGGCGGGTGATGGCGGCGGTGCGTGAACGCTTCGCGGGGCAGCTGGATATGGCGCAGGCGAGTGCGATGGTGAAGGCGGCGTTGGGCTGAGCGTGTGGGGTAGTGCCCACCCCTAACCCCTCCCGTACCGGGAGGGGAACCCGGTAGGAGGGGAGCGCTCCCGTACAGACGGATTCCCCTCCCGATACGGGAGGGGTTAGGGGTGGGCAGTGCGGATCATTCCAGACCTCCAGAAAGAGCGCGCCCGGTCGATGCGCAACGCGCCGACGCCTGCCGAGAAGAAACTGTGGGGCCATCTGCGCGCCAGCCGCCTCGACGGCGTCAAGTTCAGCCGCCAGATCGCGATCGGACCGTTCATCGCCGATTTCTGCGCACGGTCGCGTAAGCTGATCGTCGAGGTCGACGGCAGCCAGCATGGCGAGATCGAGGATGTGCGGCGCACGCGGTGGCTGGAGCGCGAAGGCTATATCGTGGTGCGCTTCACCAACCGGCAGGTGCTGGTGGAGACCGAAGGGGTGCTCATGGTCATCGTTGCGGCGTGTCGTGACTGCCCACCCCTAACCCCTCCCGTACCGGGAGGGGAATCCGCGTCCGTCGAAGTCTCCCCCGACATCGAGCTCCCCTATTGACCATCCCCGCGTCCTTCCTCGACGAAATCCGCGCCCGCGTCGGGCTGTCGGGGGTCGTCGCGCGAACCGTCAAGCTGACCCGCGCGGGGCGCGAGATGAAGGGCTGCTGCCCGTTCCACGACGAGAAGACGCCGAGCTTTTACGTCAACGACGACAAGGGCTTCTACCACTGCTTCGGCTGCGGCGAGCACGGGTCGGTGATCGACTGGACGATCAAGCAGGAGGGGCTCGCCTTCCGTGACGCGGTCGAGAGCCTCGCCGCGCAGGCCGGGCTCGACATGCCGCAGGAGGATGCGGGGTCGCAGCAGAGGGCGCAGGCGGCGGCGGGGCTGCACGACGTCACGGCGCGCGCGGCGGGGTGGTTCGCCGAGCAACTAGCGGGCGCCGGGGGGGCGGCGGCGCGGGGCTATCTCGACAAGCGCGGGCTGACCGCGGCGACGATCAAGGACTTCGGCCTCGGTCTCGCACCCGACGGGCGGACGAAGCTGAAAGTGGCGCTCGACAGCATCGGGGTCGCGAAGCTCGTCGAGACCGGCATGCTGATCGCCCCCGAGGACGGCGGCGAGCCGTACGACCGCTTCCGCGGGCGGCTGATGTTCCCGATCCGCGACCCGCGCGGGCGCGTCATCGCCTTCGGCGGGCGCATCCTGGGGGACGGGCAGCCCAAGTATCTGAACTCGCCCGACACGCCGCTCTTCGACAAGGGGCGGACGCTCTACAACCTCGACCGCGCCGGGCCGCTGGCGCGCAAGTCCGGGCGGCTGCTCGTCGTCGAGGGCTATATGGACGTCATCAGGCTGGCGCAGGCGGGCATCGGCGAGGCCGTGGCGCCGCTCGGCACCGCGCTGACCGAGCAGCAGCTGCAACTGCTGTGGCGCGTCGTCCCCGAGCCCGTGCTGTGCTTCGACGGCGATGCGGCGGGGCAGCGCGCTGGGCTGCGGGCGGCGCTGCGCGCGCTGCCGCTGCTCGAGCCCGGGCGGTCGCTGCGGCTGGCCACCCTGCCCGCTGGCCAGGACCCCGACGACCTCGTGCGCGCCCAGGGCCCGCAGGCGATCGAGGCGCTGATCGCGGCGGCCGAACCGCTGATCGACCGGCTGTGGAGAAGCGAGACCGACGGGGTCGACGCCGCGACACCCGAACGCCGGGCGGCGGTGCGCGAACGCCTGCGCGAGCACAGCAGTGCAATCGCCGACGCGTCGGTCCGCGCGCTCTACGATGCCGAGTTCCGCGCCCGTTTCGACGCGCTGTACCTGCCGCGCCGCGAGTGGACGCCCAAGGGGGGGCCACGTGTCGTGCCCAAGGGTCGCGCCTCCCCTGCCCTCCTCGCGCTGCATGCCCGCGACCAGAGCCACGGCGAGGTCGCCGCGCTGATCGTCGGGCTGCTCGAACATCCGCACCTTGCCGACCGGCACGGCGAGGCACTGGCGCGGCTCGATGCGGGCATGCCGCTGCAACGACTTTTGTCGGCGATTCTCGATGCGCTGACGCACGCGCCCGACCTTGACAAAACCGCTTTATCGCACGATCTGCATCAACGCGGCGTCGCTCCCCTTGCGGTCGATGTGCGCAAGCTGAACCGCCTCGGGTTCTCGTTCACGAAGCCAGCGCCTCCCGACAATGTTTCGGGCCATGCGGCTGACGTGGAACGCGATTTCGCCGGCGTCGTAGATACCGTGCTGGCACGCACGCGCATCGACAGCGAACTGCAGGCGGCGACCGCCCGGTTCGCACGGTCATCGAGTGAAGCCGATTGGGCGGCGCAGCAACGGCTGCGCGCCGAACGTGTCGGGCTCGACGCGACCCTGATGAAATTGGCAGAAGCGCGCCGCGAGGCGCTGCTCGACTAGATTGGGACGTTTGAATGGCGAAAACGACGAACGGCTCGGGTGACGATACTGCGGGCAAAGGCCCCGAAGGCGACGGCGCGCCCCTGCTCGATCTGAACGAATCGTCGGTCAAGAAGCTGATCGCGCGCGGCAAGAAGCGCGGCTACATCACCTATGACGAGCTGAACGAGGCGCTGCCGCAGGACCAGATGTCCAGCGAGCAGATCGAGGACGTCATGGCGGCGCTGTCGGAGATGGGGATCAACCTCATCGAAAACGACGAGCCTGCCGAGGACGGTGCCGAGGCCGCGCCCGCAGCCGCCGCCGACGACGACGAGGAGGAAGAGGCGGAGGCCGACCCCGCCGTCGCCGCGCCCGTCGTCAAGGCCGCCCCGCTCGACCGCACCGACGATCCGGTCCGCATGTACCTGCGCGAGATGGGCGCCGTCGAGCTGCTCAGCCGCGAGGGCGAGATCGCGATCGCCAAGCGCATCGAGGCCGGCCGCAACACGATGATCGCCGGGCTGTGCGAGAGCCCGATGACCTTCCAGTCGATGATCGAATGGTCGAACGCCCTCAACGAGGGGCGGATGCAGCTGCGCGAGATTCTCGATCTTGACGCGATGCTGGTCAAGGTGCCGGTCGAGGAGACCTCGGCTGCCGAGGGCGGCGACCTGCCGACGCAGACCTTCAAGGACGAGGCCGACGTCAGCGACACGCCGAACGCCGACGAGCCCGAGGACGAGGTCCACCAGTTCACCGAGCGCCGCCTGCGCCCCGACGGCCAGCCCGCGATTCCCGACGACGACGACGAGGACAACACCCTCAGCCTCGCGCAGATGGAAGAGCAGCTCAAACCCGAGGCGCTGGAGAAGTTCGCCGAGATTACAGCGACTTACAAGAAGTTCCAGAAGCTGCAGGTCAGCCGCCTCGGCGCGCTGGGCAGCGCGGAGGAGTTCGCGGCCGCCGACGAGCGCAAGTACCAGAAGCTGCGCGAGGAGCTGACGCGCGGCGTCCAGTCGATCCACTTCAACAACTCGAAGATCGAGTTCCTGGTCGACCAGCTCTACGGCTACAACCGCCGCCTGCTGGTGCTCGGGACGGCCATGATGAAGCTGGCCGACAAGTACAAGATCAACCGCAAGCAGTTCCTCGACGAATATGTCGGGCACGAGCTCGACGAGGGCTGGCTGGCGCGCGTCGGCGGCATCGACAAGAAGTTCGCGTCGCTCGCCGCGGCCGAGGTGTCGTCGGTCGACGCGATCCGCGGCGAGGCGGCCGAGATCTCGCACGCGACGGGCGTCGACCTGGGCGAGTTCCGCCGCATCACCAACATGGTCCAGAAGGGCGAGCGCGAGGCACGCATCGCCAAGAAGGAAATGGTCGAAGCGAACCTGCGCCTGGTGATCTCGATCGCGAAGAAGTACACGAACCGCGGGCTGCAGTTCCTTGATCTTATTCAGGAAGGCAACATCGGCCTGATGAAGGCGGTCGACAAGTTCGAGTATCGCCGCGGCTACAAGTTCAGCACCTACGCGACGTGGTGGATCCGCCAGGCGATCACCCGCTCGATCGCCGACCAGGCGCGCACGATCCGCATCCCGGTCCACATGATCGAGACGATCAACAAACTGGTCCGCACCAGCCGCCAGATCCTCCACGAGATCGGTCGCGAGCCGACGCCCGAGGAACTCGCCGAGCGACTGTCGATGCCGCTCGAGAAGGTCCGCAAGGTGATGAAGATCGCCAAGGAGCCGATCAGCCTCGAAACGCCGATCGGCGACGAGGAGGACAGCCATCTCGGCGATTTCATCGAGGACAAGAACGCGGTCATCCCGGTCGACGCGGCGATCCACGCCAACCTCAAGGAGACGGTGACCCGCGTGCTAGCGTCGCTGACACCACGCGAGGAGCGCGTCCTGCGCATGCGCTTCGGCATCGGCATGAACACCGACCACACGCTTGAGGAAGTCGGCCAGCAGTTCTCGGTCACCCGCGAGCGCATCCGGCAGATCGAGGCGAAGGCGCTGCGCAAGTTGAAGCACCCGAGCCGCAGCCGGAAGATGCGGAGCTTCCTCGACGTCTAGT
Organism: Glacieibacterium frigidum; assembly: GCF_007097155.1. Taxonomy (GTDB): domain Bacteria; phylum Pseudomonadota; class Alphaproteobacteria; order Sphingomonadales; family Sphingomonadaceae; genus Glacieibacterium; species Glacieibacterium frigidum. The sequence continues at coordinate 1,227,951 of NZ_VJWA01000001.1, read as the reverse complement.
CGAAGCCCGACAGGAAGGCGGCGACGTTTTCGCCCAGCGCGTCGACCGCGTAGCCGCCTTCCATGACGATCAGGACCGGCACGCCGAGGGCGGCGATGTCGGCGGCGATCACCGGATAATCGGCAGTCCGGAGCGCGAAGTGCGAGATCGGGTCGTCGACGAATGTGTCGGCGCCGAAGCTGACCACCAGCAGATCAGGTGCGAAGGCGCGGATGCGGTCGAGCGCCTGCACCAGTGCGGGGCGGTACGCCGCGAGGCCGGTACCGTGCGGCAGCGGCAGGTTGAGCGTCGCGCCCGCGCCCTCCCCGGCGCCGGTCTCGTCGGCGTGGCCCCAGTAGAAGGGGTAGTCGGTGCGCGGGTCGGCGTGGATCGAGACGAACAGCGGGTTGGCGCGCTCCCAGAAGATGTCCTGCGTGCCGTTGCCGTGGTGATAGTCGATGTCGAGGATCGCGACGCGCTTGCCCGCATCGACAGCGGCCTGCGCGGCGATCGCGGCATTGTTCAGATAGCAATAGCCGCCGCAATAATCGGCTCCCGCGTGGTGGCCGGGCGGGCGGCACAGCGCGAACGCGGCACCCTGTCCGACATGGTCGAGCGCGGTCAGCGCGACCTGCGCGCCAGCGTACACCGCCTGCCATGTGCCCGCGGCGATCGGCGTGCCGCAGTCGATGGCGAAGCGGCCCAGCCGCGCGTCGATGCGGTCGAGGTTCAGCGGACGCCGCCCGACGACCGGGAACACATATGGCACCGCGTCGCCCGGCCGCCCCGCCCCCTGCCAGTCTTCGAACGCGGTCTGCAGGAACGCCAGATAGTCGGCGCCGTGAACCCGCGCGATCGGGCCGATCCCGTGATCGACGGCGAGCGTCCAGTCGCCCAGCGCCGCCAGCATGTTGTCGGCGCGCGCGACGGTATCGGCGTGGGGGACGAAACTGCCGTTGTGGAGTTCCCGGGCCGGGGCGTGCGCGCGCTGTGCGGGGTCGAAGACGATGATCATCGCGGCGATTGGTAGCGGCTTGCCGAACGCACGCAACCGCTTGCGATACACCGGGCGGCTCGTTACGCCTGCGTCGCGAACTGGATCAAGGGTCTGGCATGAAAAGAACGACTTGGGCGCTTCCGGCGGCTTTCCTCTGCATGGCGGCGACACCGGCCGAGCAGGTCCGCGACCGCGTCCTCGCCGAGGCGCGCGCGATCTCGCCCGCTGCGCTCGCTTACGACCGCACGATCACCGTCACCCAGGCAGGCGGCAGCGAAAAGGCGACGCAGACGCGCGTCGACCGCTGGGACGGCAAGGCGTGGACGCTGGTCAGCGTCGACGGCAAGCCGCCGTCGCCCGGCGACGTTACGAAGTATCGCAAGGCGGCAAGCGCGGCGAACGTCCCCGGCTATCACCGCCTGACGACGCTGGCGGGCGCGGCCGCGACGACCGACACACAAGGACGGACCGTGCTGCGGCTCGCGACGCTGCCGAAGGCTTCGGTGATAACCAGCGGCAAGGACGTCAGTGAGCATTTCATTGCCGAGGCCGTCGTCGCGGGCGGCCCGCGGCCCTACGTCCAGCAGCTGCGCCTGACCGCCCGCGCGCCGTTCCGCATGATGCTGGTGGCGAAGGTCGAAAGCTTCGTCACGGTCAGCGACTACCGCCTCGACGGCAACACCCCGCGGCTGGTGCGACAGGTGGCCGATATCCGCGGGTCGATGATGGGCAAGGACGGCACGCAGCGCGTCGAGACGATTTTCACCTATCGTTGACGCCGCGCGCGCACTAGCGTTCACGCGAACGTCAACCGATCCAAAGGCCCGCCCATGCGTTTCGAAGGCACGTCCGCCTATGTCGCCACCGACGACCTGCGCGTTGCGGTCAATGCCGCGGCGACGCTGCGCCGCCCGCTGCTCGTCAAGGGCGAGCCTGGCACCGGAAAGACTGTCCTGGCGGCCGAGATCGCGCAGGCGTTCGACGCACCGCTGATCGAGTGGAACGTCAAGTCGACGACCAAGGCGCAGCAGGGGCTGTACGAATACGACGCCGTGTCGCGCCTGCGGGATTCGCAGCTGGGCGACGCGCGTGTCCACGACATCGCGAACTATATCCGGCGCGGCAAGATGTGGGAGGCGTTCACGTCGCCGAAGCTGCCCGTCCTGCTGATCGACGAGATCGACAAGGCCGACATCGAGTTTCCGAACGACCTGCTGACCGAGCTCGATCGCATGGAGTTCGACGTTTACGAGACCGGCGAGCGGGTGAAGGCCAACGTCCGCCCGATCGTCATCATCACCTCGAACAACGAGAAGGAGCTGCCCGACGCCTTCCTGCGCCGCTGCTTCTTCCACTACATCAAGTTCCCCGACCGGGAGACGATGGAGCGCATCGTCCGCGTCCACTACCCCGACATCCAGAAGACCTTGGTCGCGGAGGCGCTCAACATCTTCTTCGACATGCGCGAGGTGCCGGGGATGAAGAAGAAGCCGAGCACCTCCGAGCTGCTCGACTGGCTCAAGCTGCTGATGCACGAGGACCTGCCCGTCGACGTGCTGCGCAACCGCGACACCAAGAGCCTGATCCCGCCGCTGCACGGCGCCCTGCTCAAGAACGAGGCGGATGTGATGCTGTTCGAGCGGCTGGCGTTCATGAACCGGCGTGCGGGGGCGAACGGGTAAGCGCCTAGAGCCGTCGTCCCCGCGAAGGCGGGGACCCATACGGCGCATGCCTTCGGTTAAAGGGCCGTTAGCCGCGCAGCCCTTCGCTGAAAGTCAGGTGTCTATGGGTCCCCGCCTTCGCGGGGATGACGATCAGGAAGCGAGCACTGCCGCAAACTCGGCGACCGCCGCCCCCGCCCCGCGCGGATCGCCCCACACAGCGTTCGACACCGCGATGAAGTCCGCCCCCGCCGCCACCAAGGGCGCAGCGTTGGCAGCCGTGATCCCGCCGATCGCAACGCAGGGCAGCTGGCTGATCGTCGTCCACCACGTCAGGATCGACGACTCGGGCCGATGCTCGCTCGGCTTGGTGGTGGTGTCGTAAAACGCCCCGAACGCGACATAGTCCGCGCCCGCCTCGGCCGCCTCCATCGCGAGGTGGCGGCTGGCGTGGCAGGTCACCCCGATCTGCGCTTCGCGGCCGAGCAGCGCGCGGGCGTCGGCGACCGACCCGTCGCCCTGCCCCAGGTGCACACCGTCGGCGCCGCACGCCTTCGCAAGGTCGGCGCGGTCGTTGACGATGAACGCCACGTCGCGCGCCGCGCAAACCGGCTGCAGCGCCGCCGCCCAGCGCAGCACGTCGGCATCGCCGCCCTTGAGCCGCAACTGGAACGCCGCCACCGGCCCGCCGTCGAGCGCCGCCGCCAGCGTGTCGGCGAAGTCATCCCCAAGCACCGGCGGCGAGATGAGGTACAGCTGGCACGGCGGCCGCTTCTCGCGCGCGAACCGCTCGCCGAAGCCGGGATCGAGCGGGATCAGTTCTTCTTCGCTCACGACACGGCCCGATGGGAGTTCGCTGCGCTCACTCCTCGCCCTTGTAGATCGCGACGATCTTGTCGAGCATCGCCAGTGCTTCGGCGCGCGGGCGCTGGAAGGTGTTGCGGCCGATGATCGAGCCGTTGCCGCCACCATCACGAATGTCGCGCGCGTCCTGGTACACCGCGTCGGCACCCTTCGCCGCGCCGCCCGAGAAGACGACGAGGCGACGGCCGGCGAAGCACGCCTCGCGGACGTGCGCGACGCGCTTGGCCTGGGTCGACCAGTCGCCGCCTTCGTACGCCTTCTTGGCGTCCTTCTGCTCGATATGGTCGGTCGGCAGCTTGACCTTGATGATGTGCGCGCCGGCGAGTGCCGCCATGTGCGCGGCATAGGCACCGACGTCGAGCGCCAGTTCGCCCGCCTTCGAGATCTCGCCGCCGCGGGGGTAGGACCAGATCACCGTCGCGATGCCGACCGCCTTGGCCTCGGCGGACAGCTGCTGGATTTCCTCCATCAGCTCGAAGATGTCGTCCGACCCCGGATAGATGGTGAAGCCGATCGCCGCGCAGCCGAGGCGCAGCGCGTCCTCGACGGTGCCGGTCACCGCCTGGTTGATGCTCGTCGACCAGCTGTTCGAGCTGTTGACCTTGAGGATCGTCGGGATCTGCCCGGCGAACGTGTCGGCGCCCGCCTCGATCATGCCGAGCGGCGCGGCGTACGCCGACAGGCCGGCGTCGATCGCCAGCTGGAAGTGATAGTGCGGGTCGTACGCCGCCGGGTTGACCGAGAAGCTGCGCGCCGGGCCATGCTCGAAGCCCTGATCGACGGGCAGGATAACCAGCTTGCCGGTGCCGCCAAGGCGACCCTGCATCAGGATGCGCGCGAGATTGCCCTTCACGCCGGGGCTGTCGGATTCGTAGTTGGCGAGAATGGCGCGAACGGCGGGGGTCATGGTCGGCAGGCTCCGTGCTGGATTATTTGGGGTCGCCGAAATGGACTTCGGCGATCTGGACAAAGAGTTCGAACAGGCTCTCAGCGATCTCGGACGCATCGCGTTCCGACATCGTCGCGAGCGTGTTGGCGACCGCGCCGGTGGTGATCGCGCCCTTGGCATCGACCACCGCGCCGGCGTGCGTCATGCGCTCGACGATCTCGTTATAGGCGATGCGCTGTTCGGGCGGGAATTCTTCGCCGCGCAGATCGCGGATGCCGCGGAAGGCCTCGCCCAGCCGCTCGTGGATCGGGTCGGCGGAGCGTGCCAGCTTCCACGTCGCGGGGTAGAGCTTTTCCCACAGGCGTTCGATATCGACGGTCATGCGGCCCCCTCCAGCGCGACGACCCCAGGCAGCGGCTTGCCCTCCATCCATTCGAGGAAGGCACCGCCCGCAGTCGAGACATAGGTGAAATCGTCGCCCGCGCCGGCATGGTTGAGCGCCGCGACGGTATCGCCGCCGCCCGCCACCGAGACCAGCGTCCCCGCCTGCGTCAGCGCGGCCGCGATGCGCGCCAGCGCGACCGTCGCGGTGTCGAACGGCGTCAGCTCGAACGCGCCGAGCGGGCCGTTCCAGACGAGGGTGCGGCAGGTCTTGAGGACATCGCCGAGCGCCTCGACCGCGGCCTCGCCGATATCGAGGATCATCTCGTCGGCGGCGACCTCGTGGACGTTGACGGTGCGGTGGGGCGCGTTCGCCTTGAACTCCTTCGCCACGACGACGTCGTACGGCAGGTGCACGGTGCAGTGCGCGGCATCCGCGCGCGCCAATATGTCGAGCGCGGTGGCGGCAAGGTCGTGCTCGCACAGCGACTTGCCGACGTTGACCCCTCGCGCGGCGAGGAAGGTGTTCGCCATGCCGCCGCCGATGATCAGGTGGTCGACCTTGGTCACGAGGTGGGTCAGTACGTCGAGCTTCGAAGACACCTTCGCCCCGCCGACGACCGCCGCGACCGGGTGCTCGGGCTTGTCGAGCGCCTTCTCCAGCGCCGCGAGCTCGGCCTGCATGGCGCGGCCCGCGAACGCCGGAAGGACGTGCGCCAGACCCTCGGTCGACGCATGCGCGCGATGCGCGGCGGAAAAGGCGTCGTTGACGTAGAGATCGCCGAGCGCGGCGTATTCGGCAACGAGCGCCGGGTCGTTGGCTTCTTCACCGGCTGAGAAGCGCGTGTTCTCGAGCACGGTTATGCTGCCGGGCGCGCCGCCCGTGCGCTGGTCGAAGCTCACCGGACGGCCGAGAACACCCGCCAGTGCGTCGGCGACGGGGCGCAGCGACAGGCTCGCATCGTGCCCCTTGGGCCGCCCGAAGTGCGACAGCACCAGCACCGCCGCGCCTGCGTCCGCCAGTTCGGCGATCGTCGGCACCACGGCCTCGAGCCGCGTCGCGTCGCCGACCACGCCGTCCGCCATCGGCACGTTGAGGTCGGCGCGCACCAGCACGCGCTTGCCCGTCACATCGCCGATGTCGTCGAGGCCGCGGATCATCGGATCAGCGCGGCCATCTTCGACGCGGTGTCGAGCATGCGGTTCGAGAAGCCCCATTCATTGTCGTACCAGGCAACGACGCGCACCAGATGCTCGTCGAGGACGGTCGTCTCCAGGCTGTCGATTGTCGCCGACGCCGGGTTGTGGTTGTAGTCGTGGCTGACCAGCGGCTCGTCCGAATAGTCGAGGACGGTCGCCATCGTACCGCTCTCCGACGCGGCCTTCAGCGCGCCGTTGATTTCCTCGATCGTCGTCGCGCGGCCCGGCGTGAAGGTGAAGTCGACCAGGCTGACGTTGGGCGTCGGCACGCGCACCGAGATGCCGTCGAGCTTGCCCTTCAGCTCGGGGATGACCTCGCCGACGGTCTTTGCGGCGCCCGTCGAGGTCGGGATCATCGACTGGGCGGCGGCGCGGGCGCGGCGCGGGTCCTTGTGATAGACGTCGAGCAGCGACTGGTCGTTGGTGTAGCTGTGGATGGTCATCATCAGGCCGCGCTGGACCCCGACGACATCGTGCAGCACGCGGACGACCGGCGCGAGGCAGTTGGTCGTGCAGCTGGCGTTCGAGACGATGTGGTGGTCGCCGGTCAGCAGCTGGTCGTTGACGCCGACGACGACGGTCAGGTCGACGCCCTTGCCGGGGGCCGAGATCAGCACGCGCTTGGCGCCCGCGGTGATGTGGCCGCGCGCCTTGTCGGCGTCGGTGAACAGGCCGGTGCATTCGAGGACAAGGTCGACGCCCATCTCGCCGTGCGGCAGCTTGGCGGGGTCGCGCTCGGCGGTGACGCGGATGCGCTTGCCGTCGACGACGATGTCGCCGCCGTCGACCGACACCTCGGCGTCGAAGGTGCCGTGCACCGAATCGCGCTTGAGCAGCAGGGCATTCATCTTGGCGTCGGCGAGATCGTTGATCGCGACGATCTCGAGGTCGGTGCGGCCGCTGGCGACCAGCGCGCGCAGCACGTTGCGACCGATGCGGCCGAAGCCGTTGATGGCGATCTTGGTCATTCTGTCCGTCTCCTTCAGTCGTCATCCCCGCGAAGGCGGGGACCCAAGGTCCCAAATCTGTGACTTTGGGTCCCCGCCTTCGCGGGGATGACGAATATTAGCTCGCGCCCTGTAGCCGCTCGCGCACCCGCGCCGCAATCTTCGCGGGCGTCAGCCCGAAATGGTCGTACAGCGCGTCGATCGGCGCCGACGCCCCGTAGGTGTCGATGCCGAGGTTGAGCCCGCCGCGGGTGTAGCGGTCCCAGCCCATCGTGACACCGGCCTCGACCGAGACGATCAGCGCGTCTGCAGGCAGGACATCGTCGCGGTATGCCTTGGGCTGGGCGTCGAAATTCTCCCAGCACGGCATCGAGACGAGGTCGCAGCCGACCCCCTCGGCCTCGAGCAGGTCGGCCGCGGCGGCGGCGATGTGCACCTCCGACCCCGTCGCGACCAGGACGACGCGGCGCGCGGCGGCGGCGTCGCGCAGGCGGTAGCCGCCCTTGCCGGTCAGGTTCCCGGCCGCGGTCAGGCGGAGCTGCGGCAGGTTCTGGCGGCTCAGCGCCAGCACCGACGGGCGGTGCTCGTCGGCGATGGCCAGCGCCCAGGCCTCGGCGGTCTCGACCGCGTCGCACGGGCGGTACACCGCAAGGTTCGGGATCGCGCGGAGCGACAGCAGATGCTCGACCGGCTGGTGGGTCGGGCCGTCCTCGCCCAGCCCGATCGAATCATGGGTCAGGACGTAGATGACGCGCGTGCGCTGCAGCGCCGACATGCGGATCGCGTTGCGCATATAGTCGCTGAACACGAGGAAAGTGCCGCCGAACGGCAGCATGCCGCCGTGCAGCGCGATACCGTTCATCGCCGCTGCCATGCCGAACTCGCGAATGCCGTAATAGACGTAGCGCCCGGCGTAGTCGTCGGCGGTGAACGGCTGCATCGCCTTGGTCTTGGTGTTGTTCGACCCCGTCAGGTCGGCCGAGCCGCCGAACATGCCGGGCGCGGCGGGCACCGCGGCCTCCAGCGCCATCTCGCTCGACTTGCGCGTCGCGACCTTGGCCGGCGTGGCGATCAGCGCGGCGATATGCGCGTCGAGCGCGTCGTACACGGCCTGCGGCGGCTGGTTCGCGGCACGACGCTCGAACTGTTCGCGGTCGGCGGACGCCGCCAGCCGCTCGGTCCACGCGGCGTGTGCCGTCTTGCCGCGCGCGCCGTGCTTCGTCCACGCGTCGCGGATGTCTTCCGGGACAACGAACGGCGCGCTGTCCCAACCCAGCGCCGCGCGGGCACCCGAAATCTCCTCGGCACCCAGCGGCGATCCGTGCGAGCCGCTGGTGCCCGCCTTCTTCGGCGCGCCGTAGCCGATGACCGTGCGGCACGCGATCAGCGACGGGCGCGGATCGGCCTTGGCGGCGGTCAGCGCCGCATCGACGTCGTCGTGGCTCAGCCCGTCGCAGTGCATGACGTGCCAGCCCGCGGCGTCGAAGCGCTTGGCGGTATCCTCGCTCGACGACAGGCTCACCGGCCCGTCGATCGAGATGCGGTTGTCGTCCCACAGCACGATCAGCCGCCCGAGCCGCAGATGCCCCGCCAGCCCGATCGCCTCGTGACTGATCCCCTCCATCAGGCAGCCGTCGCCGGCGATGACATAGGTGTGATGGTCGACCAGGTCGTCGCCGAAGGTCGCGTTGAGGTGCCGCTCGGCCATCGCCATGCCGACCGCCATCGCCAGGCCCTGCCCCAGCGGCCCGGTCGTGCACTCGACGCCCTCCAGCTCGAAATTCTCCGGGTGGCCGGCGCACGGGCTCCCGAGTTGGCGGAAGTTGCGGATGTCGTCGAGCGTCGGCCGCGCATAGCCGGTCAGGTGCAGCAGGCTGTAGATCAGCATCGAACCATGCCCCGCCGACAGCACGAAGCGGTCGCGGTCGGGCCAGTTCGGGGCCGCGGGGTCGAACTTCAGGTGGCGCGTGAACAGCGCGGTGGCGGCGTCGGCCATGCCCATCGGCATGCCGGGGTGGCCCGAATTGGCTGCCTCGACGGCATCCATGCTCAGCGCGCGGATCGCGTTGGCGAGGGAGCGCGGGGTCGGATCGGCCATTGCGGTGGCGGCTTTCTGGTGCAGTGCGGTAGAGCGGTCCTATGGCCAGCCCGTCACCAATGGTCAACGTCAGTCGCTGGGGCAGGCCCGTTGACGCGACTGCACAGGCGGCCTTATCAAAGCCCTTCAAGTTTCTGAAATCGGGGGCGGACGCACATGGCCGAGACGGCCGAGACACTTTCCGCGCGGATCGCGGCGGCGCTCGCCCGCATCGAGGCGGCGCGCGCCCGCGACGTGGCGCGGGTGCGTGACCTCGAGGAACTGGTCGCCGCATCGGTCGCCGACCTCGACGCGCTGCTGAGCGAGGCGCGGTAATGGCTTCGGTATCGGTGACGATCGGCGGACGGACGTACCCCCTCGCCTGCCGCGACGGCGAGGAGGCGCACCTGACCGCGCTGGCGCAGCACCTGCAGGACAAGGCCGACGAGCTGGGCCACACGCTCGGCACGCTCAGCGAGCCGCGCCTGCTGCTGATGGCGGGCATCCTGGTGGCGGACGAGCTGTTCGAATTGCGCAAGGCGAGCGGCCAGCCGGACCTGACCGCGCTCGCCGCGCTGGCGGCGCAGGCGGAGGCGCTGGCGGACGCGGCGGAGACGCCATCGCGCTGACTTGCACCGCACCCTGCCCCGTCCTACATTCGGATCAGGCGGGCACTGCCTCGTGCGAGCTTATATTTCCCTGAGGCGATTCACTCTCCTAGGGGGCTGTCTCTGGGCGGATCTTGGTCCGCACTAAATGGCTCCCACCTGATGTACTTGGCATCAGAGGATCTCACGAGCAAACGGCTATGGCGGTCCCGCCGACCTCCCCCCGCGACGCCCTCCGCGCCGCCGCGCGTGCGGCCCGCGCCGCGTTCGTCGCTGGTCTGACCCCCGAGCAGCGGACGGCGCACGATGCTGCGCTTGTCGCCCGGCTGATGCCGCTGCTTGACGGCTGTACGCATGTCGCAGGCTTCGCGGCGTTCGGCGACGAGGTCGATCCGGCCGGTGCCGGCTTCGAGATCTGGCCGCGCGTCGGCCTGCCGGGCGAGCCGCTGAGCTTTCACCGCGCCGCCGCCGAAGATCTGGAAGTCAGCACAGTCTGGGGCATCCGAGAACCGCGCATCGACGCGCCGATCGCCGTCCCCGACGCGGTCATCGTGCCGCTGGTTGCCGCCGACGCGCGTGGCAACCGGCTGGGGTACGGCAAGGGCCACTACGACCGCACGCTCAGCCGCCTCGACGCGCCGCGTATCGGCGTCGCCTGGGACTGCCAGATCGTCGATGCGGTGCCGGCGGAGAGATGGGACGAGCGGCTCGACTGGCTGGTGACGCCGACGCGGACGATCCGGTGCGACGGTGCGGCGGTTGGCGGCGCGCGCGGCGAGGGTTAAGCCCAGCCCATGCAGCCCTCGATTCGCAAGCCCGTCGGCATCTTCATCATCCTCGCGGGGCTGGCGGTGTACGGCCTGCTCGTCGCGAGTTTCGCCGACCAGATCGGCGCACTCGCCAAGCCGGCACAGGCGCTGGTGTATCTGATCCTCGGGATCGCCTGGCTGCTGCCGCTGCGCCCGCTGCTCGTCTGGATGAACAAGTGAAGCCCGAAGACTGCCAGACGATGACGGACGTGCGCGCCGGGGTCGATGCGCTCGACCGCGAGATCGCGGCGCTGCTGGGTACCCGCTTCGGCTATATGGACGCGGCCGCGCGCATCAAGCCGAACCGCGAGGCGGTGCGTGACGAGGCGCGCAAGGCTGCGGTCATCGCGCAGGCAGAGAGCGCAGCGCGTACGGCCGGGGTCCCGGCGGGGCTTGCAGCGCAGCTGTGGGAGATACTGGTCGAGGCGTCGATCGCGCACGAACTGGCGGAATACGACGCCCTCTCCGAGGAGAGTGGCGCGAGTGACGGGACTCGAACCCGCGGCCTCCGGCGTGACAGGCCGGCGCTCTAACCAACTGAGCTACACCCGCAGTTTCTCGCGGAGACGGGGCATTATGGGGCGGGCGTGCGGGTGTCAAGGCGGCCGCGCACGAAAAGGCCGCCGAACGTGCGTCCGGCGGCCAGTTATCGTCTTTTACTGCGTCATCGAAACTCAGAGGACGCGACGGCCGTTAACCAAGTGCATGATCAGGCCGACGACGAATAGAACGATAAAGATGTAGAACAGAATCGTCGCGATGCCCGAAGCGGCACCCGCAATACCGCCGAAACCGAGCGCACCGGCGATCAGGGCGACGACGAGGAAGATCAGAGCGTAACGCAGCATTGGCTGAGGTCCCTTCGACACTGCCCACAACAGGGCATGGTGTCATAGCGAATGGACACTCCAATTGTTCCGCCGCCGTGCGTAACTTTTGGTCAGGGGTCGGTGTGGCGTGTCAGTGTCCGTCCGTCGAACAGGAAACCAAGGACGTCGGGCCGCCCGACGCGGTCGAGCATGACGCGCATCATGATAAGCAGCGGCACCGAAATCAGCGCCCCGACAGTACCCCACACCCAGCCCCAGAAACTCAGCGCGAGCAGGATCCACACCGGGCTGACCGTCAGGCGGTGCCCGACGATGCGCGGCGTGACGATATTCGCCTCGACGAGGTGACACACCAGAAACGCCGCCGCCGGCAGCAGCGCAGCGAAGGGATCGACGAACACCACCAGCCCGCCCACCGCCAGCAACCCGGTTACGACGATCGGTCCGACGTACGGCACGAAGTTGAAGATCGCCGCGAGGCCGCCCCACATCAGCGGCGTCGGCATGCCGAGCATCCACACCAGCAGCGCGACGACCGCGCCGAGCGAGGCGTTGATGATCGTGATGGTCAGCAGATACTCCGCCGTCCCCGTCACCATATCGCGCAGCAGCCGCGCGACGCGCAAGCTGCCGGTCAGCGTCTCGCGGTCGCGGATCGCCTTGGCGCGCATCCGCGTCCAGCCCGCGAGGAAGAAATAGACGAGCAGGATCGCGAAGAAGATCGAGATCAGCACCGCAGGGGCCGAGGTCGCCACAAGCGCGACGATCGACGTCGGTTGCTGCGCGGGCAACTTGTCGCGCGCGCTCGCCGCCTGCTGGCCGACCGCCGCGGCGAGTTGGTCGCCGAGCTTTTCGAGCGCGTTGAATGCATCGACGAGCGGCGAGATGTTGGCGCGCACCTGCGCCGCATGCTCGGGCAGCATCCGCACCCAGTCGGATGCGGGGATGACGATCATCACCAAGGTCGCGTTGGCGATGAATAGGAACAGCACGAGCGCGATCAGCGCCGCGACCCCCGCCGGCAGGCCGCGGCGTTCGAGCCATTCGAGCAGCGGCACGAGCATCAGCGCGACGACCATCGCGACGGTGACGGGCATGAAGAACACGGCGCCGGCACGCAGCGCGAACGGCAGCGCCAGCGCCAGCGCGACCCCGAACAGGATGACGAGAGCCGACAGCAGCCGGTCGCGACGAAACGCCGGGTCGAGCGCCGGGTCTTCAGGCACGATTTCGGGTTCGGTCGTCATTCGTCGCTACTCCGCGCCAGCGTCCACGTCGTGACACCGCTGCAACTGCTGGCTAGTCAGGCGCGATGCTCGAGTCGACTCCCTCCACGCCCGATCCTGCCGAAGTCATGGCGCGCCTCGTCGCGCTGCTCGATGTCGAGTCGATCGAGGTCGACCTGTTCCGCGGCCAGTCGTCCGACACCGGCTGGACGCGCGTCTATGGCGGGCAGGTCGTCGCGCAGGCGCTGATGGCGGCGTCGCGGACGGTCCGCAGCGAACGCCTGGCGCACAGCCTGCACGCCTATTTCCTTCGCCCCGGCGACCCCGCCGCGCCGATCGTATACCGCGTCGCGCGCGACCGCGACGGGCAGAGTTTCTCCACCCGCCGCATCGTCGCGATCCAGCACGGCCGCCCGATCTTCAACATGAGCGCGTCGTTCCAGATCGCCGAGCCCGGCTTCGACCATGTCGCTAAGCTGCCCAAGGTCGCCCAGCCCGAGACGCTGCCGAGCGAGCTCGACACGCTGCGCAAGATCGCCGACCGCATCCCCGAGCCGCACCGCAAGCTGTGGCTGGAGCGCGAGCGGCCGTTCGAGTTCCGCCAGATCGATCCGGTCGACAATCTCAAGCCCCGCAAGGCGCCGCCGGTCGCGTACAACTGGTTCAAGGCGGCAGCGTCCGTGTCCGCCGACCCCGTGCTGGCGCGTTGCCTGCTCGCCTATGCCAGCGACATGACCTTGCTCGACACCTGCCTGCTGCCGCACGGCGTGCCGTGGACCGACCCCAACTTGCAGGTCGCGTCGCTCGATCACGCGCTATGGTTCCACGACGACCCGCCGCTCGACGAGTGGCTGCTGTACGCGCAGGATTCGCCGGTCAGCGGCGGCGGGCGGGGCATGAACCGCGGGCTGATCTTCGCGCGCGACGGGCGGTTGATCGCCACCGCGATGCAGGAAGGGCTGATCCGCTACCGCTCGCCGAGCTGATCCCAGTCGTCGTTTGGGGCTGCGAAGGGCAGCGCAAGCGCGGCCTTCAGCCCGACGGGCTCGGGATACGCGGGCACCCCGATCGGGGCATCGCTCGACGTCAGGCGCAGCGTGTTGTGCAGCCGGTCCCACAGGCTCAGCCCGCTCGACCAGTTGCTGTCGGTCGCGGCGATCTCGGCGCGGTGGTGGATGTCGTGCATGCCGGGCGTGGTCAGCAGCCACGCCAGCCGCGTGTCGCTCGCCAGGCGCAGGTTCGAATGGTGGAACAGCACCGACGCGCCGAAGAACGCCTCCCACACCGCCAGCGCGCGTGGGCCGACCCCGAGCAGGCGCACCTGGGCGCGGCGCAGCGGGATCGACAGCGCCATGTCGACCGCATGGAAGCGCAGCGCGGTCGACGCATCCATGTCGAGGTCGACGTGATGGACGCGGTGCAGCCGCCACAGCACGGGTACGCGGTGCGTCGCGACATGCCAGAGGTACATGGTGTAATCGAGCAGCAGGAACGCCGCCGCGTCGCGAAGCAGTGGGGTCGGCAGCGCCTGCGCCAGCCCCTGCCGCCGCGCCGCCACCTGCCCGGCAAGGCGCTGCGTCCCGCCCTGCCCCGCCGCGACGACCGCGAGCGCCGCACCGCCGAGCGCGAGGTTGGTCAACGTGCGCGGCGGCTCCACCTGCGTGCGCGCCCGGCGCGGACGGCGGCGCTCGGCGACCAGCAGCGCGGCGAGCGCCGCGCCTGCGACAACGAACAACGCCCTGCCCGATTGCTTCGCCATCGCCGCAGGCTAGTCTGCGCACAGTTCACCGCCAAGGAGTTCGCCGCCGATGCTTACGCTGACCCGCCCCGAGGGCACCGACCCGCGCGACCTCGACCTGTCGCGGCGCGGCCTCGCGGCGCTGCTGGCGGCGGGCTATGCGGCGTTTTCGAGCGGGGCCGAGGCAGCGGCGATCATGACCCCCGGCGAGGGGCTGGTGCAGGAGAGCGTCACCCTCCCCGGCGGCCTGCCCGCCTTCGTCGCGCGCCCGGCCGCCAAGGGCCGTTACGGCATGGTCATCGTCGTCAACGAGATCTTCGGCGTCCACGAATACATCAAGGACATCTGCCGCCGCCTCGCGACGCTGGGCTATGTCGCGGTCGCGCCCGAGTTCTTCTACCGCGCCAACACCGGCAACATCCTGGCGACCACGACCGACCGCGCGGTGATGATGAAGATCGTGGCCCAAGCGAAGCACGAGCAGGTCATGGGCGACGTCGGCACGACCCTCGACTGGGCGACCAAGCAGGCGTTCGTCGCGCCCAAGCGCATCGGCATCACCGGTTTCTGCTGGGGCGGCACGGTCACCTGGATGGCGGCGGCGCGCTTCCCGGCGATCAAGGCCGGCGTCGCCTGGTACGGTCGCCTCGCGCCGCCCGCCCCGCCCAAGGCCGACGCCCCGCCGCCCGCCAACCCGCCCGAGGTGCGCCAGTATCCCTTCGACATCGCGGCCGGGCTCAAGACACCGGTGCTCGGCCTGTACGGCGGGCTCGACAAGGGCATCCCCGCCGCCGACGTCGAGGCGATGCGCGGCAAGCTGGGCACCCGCGGCGAGCTGGTCCTCTACCCTAACGCCGAGCACGGCTTCCACGCCGACTACCGCCCCAGCTACAATCCCGAGGCCGCCGCGGACGGCTGGGCTCGACTCCAGGCATGGTTCAAGACGCACGGCGTGCCGGCGGGCAAGGCCTGACCTCTCGACTTTACGCGCACGTCAACCTAGACCCGGGGGCGATGCAGGACGCCAGCCTCGCCGACGCCGTCGACGCCCCCGCCGACCGGCACGGCCTGCACTATCCGCACGGCCGCTTCGTGCCCGCCGCCGAGACGCTGTTCGAGGTTGCCGAGGGTGTATTCTGGCTGCGCATGCCGCTGCCGTTCAGCCTCGACCATATCAACCTGTGGGTGCTCGACGACGGTTCCGGCTGGGCGATCGTCGATACCGGGCTGAACACCGGCGCAGGCAAGCGGACGTGGGAGGGATTGTTCGCCGGTGCGCTGGCGGGCAAGCCGGTGACGCGGGTCATCGTTACCCATTACCATCCCGATCATCTCGGCCTTGCGGGCTGGCTGTGCGAGCGCTGGGGAGTGCCGCTCGAGATCGCGCGCACCGAATATCTGCTGGCGCGCGTCCTGACGCTCGACATCCGCCCGTCGCCGCCGCGCGAGGCGATCGACTTCTGCGCGCGTGCCGGCTGGCCGGAGGATCTGCAGGCGGCGTTCGCGGCACGCGATTGGGGCGGCTTCGCCAAGGCGGTGTCGCCACTGCCCGCCGGGTTCGCGCGGCTGCAGGACGGCGACATGCTCAACATCGGCGGGCGGACGTGGCGCATCGTCACCGGGCGCGGCCATTCGCCCGAACACTCATGCCTCGTCGCCGATGGACTGATGATCGCGGGCGACCAGGTGCTGCCGCGCATCACCTCCAACGTCTCGGTCTATCCGACCGAGCCGCGCGCCGACCCGTTGCGCGACTGGCTCGACAGTATCGAGGCGTTGCGCGCAATCGACCCAGGCACTCGCGTGCTGCCCGCGCACAACGAACCCTTCGACGGGCTGCATGTGCGCCTCGACCAGTTACGCGACGACCATCTCGACAAGCTGGCCAAGCTGGAGGCGTTCTGCGCGCAGCCGCGCACGGTGTTCGAGACCTTCCCCGTGCTGTTCCGCCGCCCGGTCGGCGCCGACAGCACGATGGCCGCGACCGGCGAGGCGCTGGCTCAT
The DNA here is from genome assembly GCF_007097155.1 of Glacieibacterium frigidum. Taxonomy (GTDB): domain Bacteria; phylum Pseudomonadota; class Alphaproteobacteria; order Sphingomonadales; family Sphingomonadaceae; genus Glacieibacterium; species Glacieibacterium frigidum. Next base: position 1,211,741 of record NZ_VJWA01000001.1, on the reverse strand, counting down.
CTGCACTGGCTTGAAGCACGGGGCGTCGTCGTGCGGGAAACAAACGGCCCGGCCGACAGGTTCGTCCGCGCATGAGCCTTTGGTCAACCGCTTACGATCATCCCGGTGCATGGGACGACGTCCCCGTCCCCTGCCCCATGCCCGACCTGCTGCGCCGCAGCGCCGCGCGCACGCCGCAGGCACCGTGCCTCGATTTTCTCGGCCGTGGCTGGACCTATGCCGCGGTGTGGGACCAGGTGCAGCGCTTCGCCGGCGGCCTCGCGGCGCGCGGCATCGGGCGCGGCACGACGGTCGGACTGTTCCTGCCCAACTGCCCGCACTACGTCATCGCCTATTACGGCGCGATGCTGAGCGGTGCGACCTTGGTCAATTTCTCGCCGCTCTACACGGTCGACGAGCTGCGCGCGCAGGTGCTCGATTCGGGGACGACGGTGATGGTGACGCTCGACGTCACCGCGCTGTACCCCGTCATCGCGCAGGTGCCGGGGCTCCGCCTGATCGTCGGCAACCTGCCCGAGGTGCTGCCGCCGCTGAAGTCGCTCGGCTATCGCCTGCTCAAGCGTGCCGAGCGCGCCACCGTCAGCCCCAGCGACCTGCGCTTCGCCGACCTGCTGAAGAGTCCGCCGCTGGCCAACCCGCCCGCGATCGACGTCAACGACGTCGCGCTGCTGCAGTACACCGGCGGCACGACCGGCAGCCCGAAGGGCGCGGTGCTGACCCACGCCAACCTCAGCATCAATGCAGGCCAGGTTAACGCGCTCGACCCCGAGCCGGAGGAGGCCGACCGCATCCTCGGCGCGCTGCCGTTCTTCCACGTCTTCGCCAACACCTGCATCCTGAACCGCACGATCCTGCGCGGCGGGCAGATCGTCATGCTGCCGCGCTTCGAGCTGAAGGCCGTGCTCGCCGCGATCCCCCGCTACAAGATCACCGCGATGCCCGGCGTGCCGACGATGTACCGGGCGCTGCTCGACTCGCCCGAACTGGGCGACACCGACCTGTCGTCCCTGCGCATCTGCATCTCGGGCGGTGCACCGCTGCCGCTCGAGCTCAAGTCCGCGTTCGAGACGCGGTCAGGCGCGCGACTGGTCGAGGGCTATGGCCTGACCGAGTCCTCGGGCGTCGTGTCGTGCAACCCTTATGCCGGCGGCGGCGTCGAGGGAAGCATCGGGCAGCCTTTGCCCGGCACCGACATCCGCCTCGTCGACAAGGACGACCCCGCGCGGCCTGCCCCCGACGGCGAGCCCGGCGAGATCACCGTATCGGGCCCGCAGATCATGGCGCGCTACCACGGCCAGGCGGGCGAAACCGCGAACGTCTTCATCGAGCATGACGGGCGGCGCTGGCTGCGCACCGGCGACGTCGGCACGATCGACGCGCGCGGCTATGTCAGCGTCGTCGACCGGCTGAAGGACATGATCGTCGTCGGCGGCTTCAAGGTCTTCCCGAGCATCCTCGAGGACATTCTCTACAAGGTCCCCGGCGTCCGCGAGGCGCTGGTCATCGGCATCCCCGACCGCCGCCAGGGCGAGCGGCCCAAGGCATTCGTCACCCTCGACCCCGGCGCCGCGACCGACGGCGAGGCCCTGCTCGCGCACCTGAACGCCCACGTCGGCAAGCACGAGCGCGCCGTGGCGGTCGAGGTGCGCGACCAGCTGCCCAAGACGATGATCGGCAAGCTGAGCCGCAAGGAGCTCGTCGCCGAGGAATTGGCAAAGGCGGCCGCCTGACCGCGCCCGCGTAGAGCCAATTGTAAGATATCTTTACAATTCGTTCAGCGCGCCGATGCAACAAGCTGTAAATCATTAAGGATTCCAATCGCTGTTTTCAGCGAGCGGGCTGGCACGGACTTTGCTTGGGTCGTTTCGGGCACGTGCCCGTTAACCTGGGGAAGATCATGATGTATCGCAGCCTTACGGCGCTCGGCGCCGCAGTTCTCCTGTCGACCGCAGCTCAGGCCATCGACGTCGATGGCAGTTACGATGCCGGCTACGGCGCGGCGACTGCGACCGTCGGCTATAATCCGGCCGCGCCCGACAGCAATTTCGGCACGCCGACGAGCGAGAGCCGCTACGTCGCATATTCGATCTACCTGACCGCCGGTGCGGGCAACGTCTATGGCTATCTGCGCGCTGACCCGACACAGGGCGGCGCCAGCGTCGGCCCGTTCGCCAACGTCTATTTCGACATCGACCCGGCGAACGGCAACGGCTCGGATATCGGCTTCGAACTCGGCGCGAACAGCCAGACCCTGTTCATTCCAGGCCGCCCCGGCTTGCAGGCCGCGACGGGCGTGATCACCGCGGTCAGCGCCGACCAGCTCGGGTTCGAGTTCTCGATCCCCAACAGCTACTTCACGACGGTTTTCCCGGGCGCGAACTATTATCCCGGCCAGGAATTCGCGGTCGTCGGCGGACCGGTGACGCTGCGTCTGTCGCAGAGCTTCGGCTTCTCGGTCGCCGGCGGAGCCACCTACGGGGTCAATCGCCTCGGCACCGTCACCCTCGCCGCGGTCCCCGAGCCCGCCACCTGGGGCCTGATGATCGGCGGCTTTGGCCTCGTCGGCGCGACGCTGCGCCGGCGTCGCAGCATCGCCGCCTAACGCTTTCGACCCGTCAGGCGGCCGGGCAACCGGTCGCCTGCGGTGCGGCGGCGATCTCGGCGCGCGCCGCGGCGAGGTCGGCCTTGAAGCCCGGCGTCGCGGCGACCGCGTCGTATACGGCGTCGCCCAGCCGCTGGCCGGCTGCGATGTCGCTCGGATAATGGACGCGGCAGGCGACGCGATTGGTGCCGATGCCCGCACCCAGCGCCAGCAGCGCCGCGGCCCGCTCGGGCACCGCCGCCGCGAGCGCGCGCCCCGCCAGCGCACCGTACATTGCGTGACCGCTGGGGTAGGAGAAGCTGGGGGTCGCGCCGCCGACACGCGGGTCGCAGGTGACCGGCTTCGCTTCGCCGACGAAGGGCCGGTCGCGCTTGAACTGCGTCTTTGCCGCCTCGGACAGCTCGGTCTCGGCGGTCAGCTTGACCAGCATCGCCAGCGTTCGCGGCGTCGTCTCGGGCGACAGGCGCCGTCCCGCCGCGCACGAGAATTGCGCGTTCATCTCCGGGGTGAGAAGCCGCAGCTGGGTCTGCGCGGCGCGCCACCCGGGGCTGTCGGGCGCCGCTGCGAGATACGCGGCGCGGTCGGCAGCCGCGGCGGTACTGCCCGGCGCCGGCGGCGGGGTCACGGCGGCTCGCCAGTCGAACGGCGCCGCCAGGTACGACACCGGCGCCAGCGCCCCGCACGCCAGCGCCATGCCACTGATCATAACCGCCACGATTGCCTGCATTCGCCCTCTCCGTCGGGGTGCAGCATAGCGCCGCGCACCCCCGGTCGCACCCCCCTTGCAGTTTCATGGCATCAGCGTGACATTGGTGAGGACAGCCGCGCCGAGTCAGCGCGGCCCCGGGAGAACCCCATGCCGTCGTTCACACGCGAACTCGAACATAGCCTGCACAATGCCCTCGCCGAGGCGAGCCGCCGTCACCACGAATACGCCACTCTCGAACATCTGCTGCTCGCCCTGACCGCCGACGCGCACGCGTCTGCGGTGATGAAGGCGTGCTCGGTCGACATCGACGAGCTGGCGGGCAAGGTGACCAACTATCTCGACACCGAACTCGGTGCGCTCAAGGCCGATGCCTCGGTCGATCCGTCGCCCACCGCCGGTTTCCAGCGCGTCGTCCAGCGCGCCATCCTGCACGTCCAGTCGTCGGGCCGCGAGGAGGTGACGGGCGCGAACGTCCTCGTCGCGCTGTTCAGCGAGCGCGAGAGCCACGCCGTCTTCTTCCTGCAGCAGCACGACATGACGCGCCTCGACGCGGTCAGCTTCATCAGCCACGGCATCGCCAAGGGCGGCACGTCGGAGACGCGCGCCGTCAAGGGCACCGTCCCTGAGAAGGAGGAGCCCGAGGCGAAGTCGGAGGGCAAGAACGCCAAGAGCGGCGAGAGCGCGCTCAAGCAGTTCACCGTGAACCTCAACGACAAGTCGAAGCTGGGCAAGATCGACCCGCTGATCGGCCGCCATGCCGAGGTCGACCGGACGATCCAGATCCTGTGCCGCCGCAGCAAGAACAACCCGCTGTATGTCGGCGATCCCGGCGTCGGCAAGACCGCGATCGCCGAAGGGCTGGCGCGCAAGATCGTCGAGGGCTCGGTGCCCGACGTGCTCAAGCCGGCGGTGATCTACAGTCTCGACATGGGTGCGCTGCTCGCGGGCACGCGCTACCGCGGCGACTTCGAGGAGCGGCTGAAGAACGTCGTCAACGAACTCGAGAAGCTGCCGCACGCGGTGCTGTTCATCGACGAGATCCACACCGTCATCGGTGCAGGTGCGACGTCGGGCGGCGCGATGGATGCGTCGAACCTGTTGAAGCCGGCCCTCTCCAGCGGCGCGATCCGCTGCATCGGCTCGACGACCTACAAGGAGTTCCGCAACCACTTCGAGAAGGACCGTGCGCTGCTGCGCCGCTTCCAGAAGATCGACGTCAACGAACCTTCGGTCGAGGACAGCGTCAAGATCTTGATGGGCCTGCGTCCGAGCTACGAGACGCACCACAAGCTGAAGTACACGCCCGAAGCGATCAAGGCTGCGGTCGAACTGTCGGCGCGGTACATCAACGACCGCAAGCTGCCCGACAAGGCGATCGACGTGATCGACGAGACCGGCGCGTCGCAGATGCTGCTGCCCGAAAACAAGCGCAAGAAGCTGATCGGCGTGAAGGAGGTCGAGGCGGTGATCGCCACCATGGCGCGCATTCCGCCGAAGTCGGTCTCCACCGACGACACCAAAGCGCTCGCGACGCTCGAGGGCGACCTCAAGCGCGTCGTGTTCGGCCAGGATGCCGCGATCGAGCGGGTGGCGAGCGCCATCAAGCTGAGCCGTGCCGGCCTGCGCGAGCCCAACAAGCCGATCGGGTCGTACCTGTTCAGCGGCCCGACCGGCGTCGGCAAGACCGAGGTGGCGCGCCAGCTGGCGTCGATCCTCGGCATCCCGCTGACGCGCTTCGACATGTCCGAATACATGGAGCGCCATTCGATCAGCCGGTTGATCGGTGCGCCTCCCGGCTATGTTGGCTTCGACCAGGGCGGCCTGCTGACCGATGCGGTCGATCAGAACCCGCACGGCGTGCTGCTGCTCGACGAGATCGAGAAGGCGCATCCCGACCTGTTCAACATCCTTTTGCAGGTCATGGACAACGGCAAGCTGACCGACCACCACGGCAAGACCGTCGATTTCCGCAACTCGATCGTCATCATGACGACGAATGCGGGCGCGGCGGACATGGCGCGCGAGGGCGTCGGCTTCGGCTCGATCGCCCGCGACGGCGAGGACGAGGAGGCGATCAAGCGGATGTTCTCGCCTGAGTTCCGGAACCGCCTCGATGCCGTCGTGCCCTTCGACTATCTGCCGCCGGCGATCGTCAGCCGGGTGATCGACAAGTTCATCCTGCAGCTCGAACTCCAGCTGTCGGAGCGCGAGGTCCATATCCAGGTGGCCGACGATGCCAAGGCGTGGCTGATCGAACGCGGCTACGACCGGCTGTACGGCGCGCGTCCGCTCGGCCGCTTGATCCAGGAGAAGATCAAGCAGCCGCTCGCCGAAGAATTGCTGTTCGGCAAGCTGCTCCACGGCGGCGAGGTCCGGGTGCACGTCAAGGACGACGGCCTGGGCTTCGAGATCGTCCCCGGCGTCGCCAAGCCCAAGAAGGTGCGCAAGCCCAAGGGCGGCACGCCGGCGACCCCGACCGACGAGCCGCTCGTCGAGGCATAGGCGCCTGCTCCCCCCTCCCACGAGGGAGGGGGATAGGTCTAGGCTAGCACCTCGCGCGCCGGGGGGTGCCCGAGGAAAGCCGTCGGGCTGGCACTCGCGCCATACGCGCCGGCCATGAACACCGCGATCAGGTCGCCGACCCGGGTATCGGGCAGCGCGACGCGCTCGCCCAGCCGGTCGAGAGGCGTGCACAGGCAGCCCGTCACGTCGTACGTCGCCGTCGCTGCTTCGGCGAAGCGGCTGGCGTTGGCGATCGGGTAGTTGCGGCGGATCACCGTGCCGAGATTGCCGCTCGCGGCGAGCTGGTGGTGCATTCCACCGTCGGCGACGACGAACGCTGTTCCCCGGCTCGTCTTCACGTCGACGACGCGCGTCAGGTACACGCCGCTCTCGCCGACCAGATAGCGGCCGAGTTCGAGGATCAGGCGCGTCCCCGGCAGCGCGGGCAGCGCCGCGCCGACTGCCGCGACGTCGAGCGCCGTGTCGTTGGCGAAATAGGGGATGCCGAACCCCCCGCCGAGATTGAGCGTCTCCAGCGCGATCCCGCACTCGCCCGCGAGCCGCACCGCGAGCGCCACGGTCGCCGCCTGCGCCTCGATCAGCGCCGCCGCCGAAAGCGTCTGCGAGCCGGCATAGACGTGGAAACCCTTGATCCGCACGCCGAGCGCGGCGGCGCGCGCCGCGACACCCGGCACCTGGTCGGCGTCGATGCCGAACGGCGTGCCCCGCCCGCCCATCTTCATGCCCGAGCCCTTGAGCTCGAAGTCGGGATTGACCCGCAGCAGCGCGGTCCGCCCGCCCAGGCCCGCGAAACGCTCGAGTTCGCCGCCGGATTCGATGCTGACCGTCGCCCCTGCGGCGATCGCCTCCGCGAGTTCGGCGTCGCGCTTTCCCGGCCCCGCGAAGCCGATCGGCAGCCCGGTGCGCGCCGCGAGCGCCAGTTCGCCCGCCGATGCGACGTCGAGCCCGTCGACCTGCCCGCCCATCCACTCGACGAGCGCGGGTAACGGGTTGGCCTTGATCGCATAGTGCAGCTCGACGCCCGGAAATGCCTCGCGAACGGCGGCGATGCGGGCCGCTATGATTGCGCGATCATAGACGAACACCGGCGTCCCCTCCGACGCCCAGTGCGATGCGGGCTGTCCGGCGATGCCGAGTTCGCGATCGACCGGTTCGAAGTCGGGCGGCACGTGGCTCATGCCCCACCCCCGTTCGCTGTTACGCCATTATGGTTCGTTTGTGTAGTATTTTGTTCCACGTGAAACAATCCTGAAGCCTCCGCCTTCAGCGCGGCGCGGTCGAGCTTGCCGTTGGCATTGACCGGCATCGCGTCGAGCCAGCGCAGCGACGCGGGCTGCATGTACGACGGCAGGGTCCGCGCCAGATGGCCGCGCAGCCGCGCCGCGGCATCCTCCCCCAGCGCCGTCGCGACGAGCGCCACCGCCTGCCCCGTCCGCGCGTCGGCGACCCCGAACGCCACCGCCTGTGCCACCGCGCCGCTTGCTAGTGCCGCTTCCTCGATCTCGGTCGGGCTGATGCGGTGGCCGCTGACCTTGATCTGCTCGTCGTCGCGCCCGACGAAATAGTGCAGGCCGTCGGCGTCCCGGCGCAGCGTGTCGCCCGACCACACCGCCATGCCCTTCCCCAGCCACGCCGGCGCGGGGCGGAAGCGCACGGCGGTGCGCGCGTCGTCGCCCCAATAGCCCTGCGCGACGAGCGGCCCCGCCTGCACCAGTTCGCCCGCCTCGCCGTCCGCCGCCGCGCTGCCATCGGCGCGGGCGATGCCGATGCGCGCATGCGGGATCGCCTTCCCCACCGAGTCGGGATGCGTCGCAGCCAGCGCCGGGTCGAGTGCGGTTGCGCGGAACGCCTCGGTCAGGCCGTACATCAGCCACAGCCGCGCCTGCGGAAACAGGCCGCGCAGCCGCGCCGACAGCGCGGCGTTGAGGTGCCCGCCCGAATTGGTCAGTGTCCGCAGGCTCGCCCCCGCCTCGCCCCAGTCGGCGGCGGCGAGGTCGTGCCACAGCGGCGGCACGCCCCCCAGCTGGGTGATGCCGTGCGTCGCGACCGCACGCACGATGTCGCGCGGCGTCAGGTAGTCGAGCAGCACCGCGCGTGCTCCCGCGGCCCAGGCCTGCGTCAGCTGGTTGAGGCCATAGTCGAAGCCGTGGGGCAGCACGCTGAGCACGCGGTCGTCGGTAGTCGTGCCGAGATAGGTCCGCACCGAGTCCGCAGCGTGCCACAGGTTCGAATGGCTGAGCATCACCCCCTTGGGCCGCCCGGTGCTGCCCGAGGTGTAGAGCAGCGCCGCGAGGTCGTTCGCATCGCGCTCGACCGCGGCGGGCGCGGCCGCTGCAAGGGCCGCGAAGTCGTCCTCGATCGTCAGCGCGTCGAACCCCTCGGCGCGCGCGCGCACCGTGACGAGCAGCGCCGCGACGCTGTCGGCCATGATGTGCGCGACCTGGGCGGCCTTGAGCTGAGGGTGCGCCGGCACGAACACCGCCCCCGCCCGGCTCGCGGCGAACAGCAGGGCGACGCTCTCGACCGACTTGGGCGCCCAGACGATAACGCGGTCGCCGGGCCGGATACCGCGCGCGATCAGCCCGCCCGCGACGCGCCCGACAAGATCGTCGAGCGCCGCAAAGCTCAGCATCCGGTCGCGGTGCACCAGCGCAATCGCGTCGTGCGGGCCGTCGGCGATCAGGCGGTCGATACGAATGGCCGACCCCTCCCGGCTCGAGCGCGAACGCTCAACGATTGCGTGCGCCCGCGCTGCTACTATAAGGCGCGCCTTCCCGCAAAGCCGGAGCCAGCTTGGACGCCAACCCAGATCTCGACGCCGTGCGCACGCTGCTGGTCCACGAACTCGGCCTGTCGGCGGCGACCGCAGCGACGCTCGACGCGAACTCCGGCCTGTTCGGCGACCTGCCCGAACTCGATTCGATGGCGGTGGCGCGCGTGCTGACCGCCATCGAGGACCGCTTCGGCTTCGTCATCGACGACGACGAGGTCGACGCCGAATTGTTCGAGACGCTGGGCGCGCTCAGCCGCTTCGTGACCGCCAAGCGCGCCTTGAAGGCCGCCTAGACCCGCTCGATGATGATCGCGGGCGCCATGCCGCCCGCCGCGCACATCGTCACCAGGCCGCGCTTCAGGTCCCGGCGCTCGAGCTCGTCGAGGATCGTGCCGATCAGGATCGACCCCGTCGCGCCGATCGGGTGGCCGAGCGCGATCGCGCCGCCGTTGACGTTGACCTTCGACCGGTCGAGCGCGAGGTCGCGGATGAATTTTTCCGCGACCACCGCGAACGCCTCGTTGATCTCCCACAGGTCGATGTCGTCCGGCGTCAGCCCGGCCTTCGCCAGCACCTTCTTCGCCGCCGCCACCGGCGCGTTGAGCATCAGCGTCGGGCAGTCGCCGATGTTCGCCGTCGCGACGATGCGCGCACGCGGCTTCAGCCCGTGTGCCTCGGCATAGGCCGGCGAGGCGAGCAGGATCGCCGCCGCGCCATCGACGACGCCCGAGCTGTTGCCCGCATGATGCACGCCGCTGAACTCCAGCCCCTCGTATTTGCGCGTGATCGACTGGCGAAATGTCTCGCCGTCGGGCTGGATCGACATGTCGGCGACGCCGTCGAACGACGCCTTGAGCCCCGCAAGCCCCTCGGCGGTAGTCTGCGGGCGCGGAAACTCGTCGTGGTCGAGCGCGACCGAGCCGTCGTCGTTGAGCACCGGCACGATGCTCTTCGCGAAACGCCCCTCGCGGATCGCGACGTCGGCGCGGCGCTGGCTTTCGAGGCCCAGCGCGTCGACCGCGGCCCGGTCGATGCCCTCCATCGCGGCGATCGCGTCGCCGCAGACGCCCTGGTGCGACTGCGGATGGACCGCCTGCAGCCGCGTGTTGCCCGACCCCATGCCCATCGGCGCGAAGCCCGCCGCGGCTTCCTCCTGACCCATGGTCGTGGTCAGCGACATCATCTCGGTGCCACCGGCGATGACGACGTCCTCCATGCCGCTCATGATCTGCGCCGCCGCGAGGCTGACGCTGGTGATGCCGCCACCGCAGAACCGGTCGAGCGTCATGCCGCTGGCACGGATGTCATAGCCGGCATCGAGCGCCGCCATGCGCCCCATGTCGCCGCCCTGCTTGCCCTTCTGCGTCGAGGTCGACCAGATGATGTCGTCGACGTCGGCCGTGTCGAGGCCGTTGCGATCCTTCAGCGCCTTGAGCACCGTCGCGGCGAGGTGCTGCGGGTGAAGATGCGCCAGCGCGCCCTTGCCGGGCTTGCCGATGCCGCGCGGCGTGCGCACGGCGTCGATGATATAGGCTTCGGTCATCAGCGTCTCTCCCCAGGGTTTTGACGATGAATAGCGCGTTCCGGCGGAGACTTCGCGCCCCATTTTGACCGGGCGCTATCGTTCCCCTGACGGCCGCGCTATTATCGCTATAGGTTGCATCGGGGGATGGCATGTCGGTTCGTGGACTGGTCCTTGGCCTGCTGGTCGCGGCAGCGCCCGCTTTTGCAGCGCCCGTCCCTACCCTCATCGAGAATGTCGCGGTGTTCGACGGCGCCCGCCGCCTGCCCCCGCGCGCGGTGCTGCTGAGCGGCGGCAAGATCGCCGACCCCGACTTCAAGGGCCGGCCGCCGGCCGGCGCGAAGATCGTCGACGGGCGCGGCAAGACGCTGCTGCCCGGGCTGATCGACAGCCACGTCCACGCCTTCCAGGACCAGGACGTGCCGCTGCTGTTCGGCGTGACGACGCAGCTCGACATGTTCAGCCCGGCCGAGGCGACGCGCGACGTGCGATCGCGGATGAATTCGGGGACCAACGCCGCGACCGCCGACATCGTGACTGCCGGGATCCTGGCGACCGTCCCCGGCGGGCACGGCACGCAGTTCGGCCTCGCCGTGCCGACGCTGACGACGCCCGCCGAAGCCGACGCCTGGGTCGCGGCACGCATCGCGGAAGGGTCGGACTTCATCAAGATCGTCGACCAGGACGGCAGCGCGGCGCGTCCGCTGCCGACGCTCGACGCGGCGACCGTGCGCGCGCTCGTCGTCGCGGCGCACAAGCGGGGCAGGCTCGCGGTCGTCCACGTCCAGAAGCTGCGCGACGCGCTGGAGGCGATCGACGCCGGGGCGGACGGCATGGTCCACCTCTATTTCGACAAGGAAGGCGGCGAGGATTTCGCACGCCGGGCCAAGGCGGCGGGTGTGTTCATCGTGCCGACCTATGCGGTGTTCGAGGGCTTCCACGGCCGCGCCGGCGGTGCGCCGCTGCTCGACCGCCCGGGCCTCGCGGGGCTGCTGACCAAGCCGGCGTCCGATAATGTCCGCCAGACCTTCGGCGCCGACCGCAGCGCGAAGCTCGACGCCGTCGTCGGCGCCAATATGAAGGCACTGGTCAAAGCGGGCGTGCCGATCCTGGCGGGCACCGATTCGGGCAATCCCGGCACGGCGTACGGCCTGTCGATGCACCGCGAGCTCGAGCTGCTCGTCAAGGCCGGGCTGACGCCGACACAGGCGCTGACCGCCGCGACCGCCGCACCCGCCAAGGCGTTCCGCCTCGCCGACCGCGGGCGCATCGCCAAGGGGCTGAAGGCCGACCTGCTGATGGTCGACGGCGACCCGACCGTCGACATCGCCGCGACCCAGGCGATCGCCGAGATCTGGAAGGATGGCGAGCCCGTGTCACCGCTGCGCGCCGCACGCCGGGCGGCAATCGCTGCCACGCCGACCGGGCCAGCGGCCGCCGCCGTGACGCTGCCCGCCGACGGTCGCATCGGGCTGTTCGCTGCCGCCGACGGCAAGCCGAAGCTGACGTCGCCCTTCGGGCTCGGCTGGGCCGCCTCGACCGACAGCATTGCGGGCGGCAAGTCGACCGTTTCCCTGAGTGTCGCCGGGGCCGCGCCGAACGGCCAGCCGGCGCTGGTAATGACCGGCGAGATCAACCCCGCCTTCATGGCGCCCTGGGCCGGCGTGGCGTTCAACCCCGCCGCGCAGCCCTTCGCCCCTGTCGACCTCGGCGCCGCGACCGGCGTGCGGCTGTGGGTTCGGGGCGAGGGTCAGCGCTTCGTCATGATGGGCTTTTCGACCGCCGGCGGCCAGGTCCCGGCGGTGGCGCCGATGACCGTCGGCGCCGAATGGCGCGAGGTGACCGTGCGCTTCGCCGACCTCAAGAACTTCAACCGCGCCAACACCATGCTGCTGCTGTTCGGCGCGCATATGGCCCCAGGCCCGTTCCGGCTGGAGATCGCCGACGTGCGCCTGTTGAAGGACTAGCCGCGCGGCGCCGGGTTCAGCAGCCCCCGCCGGTAGGCGCCCTGCCGCTCGAACATCCAGCCCGGATATTCGGGCGACAACGCGCTCGCCGCGTCGAGCGACGCGAGCTCGTCGGCGGTCAGCACGAGATCGACCGCGGCGAGGTTGTCGGCCAGCTGCTCGGGCTTCTTCGCGCCGACGATGACGCTCGTCACCTGCGGCCGCGCGAGCAGCCAGGCGAGCGCAACCTGCGCCACCGGGCGGCCGTGCGCCTCGGCGATGGGGCGCAGCGCGTCGACGACCGCGAAGCCCCTGTCGCCGCCGGTGCCGGGCAGCGCGAAATTGTTGATGCGCCCGTCGCCCTCGGCCTTGCCGTCGGCGCCGCGCGTGTACTTGCCGCTCAGGAAGCCGCCGGCGAGCGGGCTCCAGACCATCAGCCCGACCTGCTCGCTCGCCAGCATCGGCACGATCTCACGCTCCAGTTCGCGGCCGACGAGGCTGTAATAGCTCTGCAGCGACGCGGGCCGGGCGAGGTTCAGCCGCTCGGCGATGCCCAGCGCCTTGGCGACCTGCCACGCCGCCCAGTTCGACACGCCGACGTAGCGGACATGGCCGTGGCGGACGAGGACGTCGAGCGCCTCCAGCGTCTCCTGCAGCGGCGTCGCGGGGTCGAAGCCGTGAATCTGGTACAGGTCGATGTGATCGGTGCCGAGGCGCTTCAGGCTCGCCTTGCACGCGTCGATCAGGTGGTAGCGCGACGCGCCGCGACCGTTCGGGCCGGGGTGCATCTCGCCGAACGCCTTGGTGGCGACGACGATCTCCTGCCGGTTGATGCCGAGATTGCGCAGCGCCTGGCCGGTGATCTCCTCCGACCGCCCCGCCGAATAGACGTCGGCGGTGTCGAGGAAGTTGACCCCGGCATCGACCGCCGCCCTGACCATCGCGTCCGCCTCGTTCTGGTCGAGACCCGCGATCCCCTCCCACATCCCCGGCGCGGTGCCGAAGGTCATGGTACCGAGGCAGAGTTCGGACACGAACAGGCCGGTCTGGCCGAGGCGGTTGTAGCGCATGTGGGTGATCCTGGTTTGAGCGGTTCGGCGAGCTTAACGCGCCAAAGGTACATGAGGCCCGGCCTGCCTGGCGCAATCCGTGCAGAGCAACCAATCGGACTAATTGTCCGATCGGAACCGCTTGAGCGGCAAACGGCTCCTGAGCGGAAAGCCGCTCTCGAAACTGGCCCGGACGCCGCAATAGTAGGCGCAGTCAGCCGAGACGCTGGTTAGCCGGATGGCCGACGCGCCACGAACGATCCGGATCGTACACGCGGGGCCATGATCCTTGTCGAGGCTCCGGAACCGCAGCGACCCGACGCCGTCGCGCTCCGCCACACCCTCAACATAGCATTCATGGGCGTTCGGCCCGAAGGTTGCGATCTGCACCCGCGCACGCGCCATTCCGATCGGCAGGACATCAAGACGATCGGTCGCGATGTAGCTTTTAGGGCCGCTCAGCTCGACGTTGAATTCGCGATGCCGTGCAGCGAAGCCGCCCGCAAAGTCGTCGAGCATGTCGTTGGCGACCGGCCCGGTCGACGCCAGCCCGATCAGCCAGAGACCCGCCGCCCAGCCCATCACATATGGATCGGCTTGCCCGTCACCGCCATCGCGGCTTCCTTCAACGCCTCGGTGTGGGTCGGGTGGGCGTGGCAGGTCATCGCGATGTCCTCGCTCGACGCGCCGAACTCCATCGCCAGCGCGGCCTCGGCGATCATCGTGCCGGCGACTGCCCCGATGATGTGGACGCCCAACACGCGGTCGGTCTTCGCGTCCGCCAGGATCTTGACGACGCCGTCGGTGTCGCGGTTCGCCTTGGCGCGGCTGTTGGCACTGAACGGGAACTTGCCGACCTTGTAGTCGATGCCCGCGGCCTTCAGCTCCTCCTCGGTCTTGCCGACCGTGCCGACCTCGGGGTGGGTGTAGACGACCGCGGGGATGACGGCATGGTTCACATGGCCATTGAGCCCGGCGATGTTGTCGGCCGCCGCGATGCCCTCGTCCTCGGCCTTGTGAGCGAGCATCGGGCCCGGCGTGACGTCGCCGATCGCCCAGATGCCGGGGATCTTGGTCGAGAAATCGTCATTGACCATGATCCGGCCGCGATCGAGCGTCAGGCCCGTCGCCTCGATGTTGAGCCCGTCGGTGTTGGGCCGGCGGCCGGTCGACAGCAGGACGATGTCGGCGGCGATCTCCTCGCGGTCTCCTCCGGCGGTCGGCTCGATGACCACGACCGCGCCCGCACCCTCGCGGCGCGCCTCCACGACCTTCATGCCGGTGCGCAGTTCGAGGCCCTGCTTCTGCAGGATGCGCGCGAACGCCTTGCCGATCTCGGCGTCCATCGCGGGGACGATCTGCGGCGCGTACTCGATCACCGTGACCTGCGCGCCCAGCCGCCGCCACACCGACCCCATCTCGAGCCCGATATAGCCGCCGCCGATGACGACGAGGTGCTTCGGCACCGCACCCAGGCTCAGCGCCTCGGTCGAGGTGACGATGACCTCGCCGTCGGGCGTCACGCCGGGCAGCGTCGCGACCTCGGAGCCGGTGGCGACGATGAAATTCTTCGCCATGATCGTCCGGTCGCCGACCTGGATGGTCTTAGAATCGACGAACGACGCATGGCCTTGGATGCCCTCGACCTTGTTCTTCTTGAACAGGAACGCGACGCCGCTGGTCAGCTCGCCGACCGCCTTTTCCTTTTCGGCCATCAGCTGCGCGAGATCGATGTCGACGCTGCCGAAGCTGATCCCGAACTTGGCGAGGTGCCCGGCCTTCGCCTCCTCGTAATATTCGGTGGCGTGGAGCAGCGACTTCGACGGGATGCACCCGACGTTGAGGCAGGTCCCGCCGTAGCGCGAGTGCTTCTCGACGCACGCGACCTTCAGCCCGTGCTGCGCGGCGCGGATGGCAGCGACGTATCCGCCGGGGCCGGAGCCGATGACCACGAGGTCGAAGTCAGTGTCGGGCATTGGTCAATCCTGTGTCAGTGGCAGGCGGCGCACCTTGCCGTCCGGGTCGATAACCACGAACGCACCGCGCGCATTCTCGTCGAGCAGGAACCGCACCCTGGTTCAGGCAGCCTACGCGGCCATCGCCCGGTCGTGCACGGCCTCGCTTGCGAACGCATAGATCGCGCGGAGGCCGTCGGGTGTCAGGCTGGGGTAATTCTCGAACAGGTCAGCCTCGGACCAGCCCGCCGCCAGCCAGTCGAGGATGATCTCGACCGTCAGCCGCGTGCCCTTCAGGACCGGCTTGCCCATCATCCGGTCGGGCATCGTCTCGATATGATCCCGCCAGTCGATCGTCATCACATGTCCAGCAGCAGCCGCGCCGGGTCTTCTATAGCCTCTTTCACGCGCACGAGGAACGTCACTGCCTCGCGGCCGTCGACAAGGCGGTGGTCGTAGCTGAGCGCGAGGTACATCATCGGGCGCGCGACGATCTGGCCGTCGCGGACGACGGGGCGTTCCTCGATGCGGTGCATGCCCAGCACGCCCGACTGCGGCGTGTTGAGGATCGGCGTCGACATCAGGCTGCCGAAGACGCCGCCGTTGGTGATCGTGAAGGTGCCGCCCTGCAGATCGGCGATCGCCAGCTTGCCGGCCTGCGCCCGCTTGCCGAAGTCGCCGATCGCCTTCTCGGTCTCGGCGAAGCTCAGCTTGTCGGCGTTGCGCAGCACCGGCACCACCAGCCCGCCCGGCGACGACGCCGCGATGCCGAGGTCGGCATAGTCGCGGTAGACGATCTCGTCGCCCTCGATCGCCGCATTCACTGCGGGCACGTCGCGCAGCGCCAGCACGACGGCCTTCGCGAAGAACGACATGAAGCCAAGGCGGACGCCGTGCTTCTTCTCGAACAGGTCCTTGTAGCGGGCGCGCGCGGCCATCACTGCGGTCATGTCGACGTCGTTGAACGTCGTCAGCATAGCGGCGGTGTCCTGCGCCTCCTTGAGGCGGCGCGCGATCGTCTGGCGAAGGCGCGTCATGCGGACACGCTCCTCGCGGCGCTCGGCTGCGGCGGGCGCGGGGGCGGCGGCGGCGGGCGCGCCGATCACCTTCGCGGTCCCGGCTTCGATCGCGGCGAGCACGTCACCCTTGGTCAGGCGGCCGTCGAGGCCGGTGCCGGTGATCGACGCGGGCTCGAGGTTGTAGTCGCCGAGCAGCTTGCGCACCGCAGGCGCGATCGCATCGGGGGCCGGGGCGGCCGGGACCGCGTTGCCGACTTCGGGAACCGGCTTGGTCGGCGGCGTGTCGTCGATATGCGAAGTCGGTTCTGCCGGCGCAGCCGTCTTCGCGGGCGCCGATGCAGCGGCGGCAGGCGCCGCCTCCTTGACCACTGCCGGCGTCGGCGCGGTGACCGCCCCGCCCTCGCCGCCGTCGATCCGCGCGATCATCGCGCCGACCGCGACCGTGTCGCCGACCTTGAACAGCTGCTCGCCCATGACGCCGGCGACCGGCGACGGCACTTCGACCGCGACCTTGTCGGTTTCCAGGCTGACGATCGGCTCGTCGGCGGCGACCTTGTCGCCGGGGTTCTTGAGCCACTGGCCGACGGTGGCCTCGGTGATCGATTCGCCCAGTGCGGGGATGATGACGTCGGTCATGGGATTATCCTGCGTTCTGGGTCGACTTGAGGCCGCCGCGGATTGCCGCGCGCACCTCGCTGGGGGCGGCGCCGAGCGCCTCGGCGATCAGCTTCGCCTGTTCGGCATTGTGGCGCTTCATCAGGCCCGTCGCGGTCGCGGCAGCCGATGCGCGCCCGGCATAGACCGCGCGGCGGCCGAGCGTGTCTTCCAGCGGGCGCGCGACGAAGTGCCAGGCCCCGGCATTGCGCGGCTCCTCCTGGCACCAGACGACCTCCTCCAGCGCGGTGAAGCGCTTGGCGTAGTCGGCGATGACATCGGCGGGGAACGGATACAACTGCTCGACGCGCAGCAGATAGACGTCGTCGCGCGAGGCTTTGTCGCGCGCCTCGAGCAGGTCATAATAGACCTTGCCCGAACACAGCACGAGGCGGCGGACGCGCTCGTCGGGGATGCCGCCGATGTCGTCGAGGCAGCGGTGGAAGCTGGTGCCCGCGTCCATGTCGGCCAGCGTCGAGACGGCGCGCTTGTGGCGCAGCAGCGACTTGGGCGTCATCATGATCAACGGCTTGCGGAAATCGCGCAGCATCTGGCGGCGCAGTACGTGGAAGTAATTCGACGGCGTCGTCGCGTTGACGACCTGCATATTGTCTTCGGCACAGAGCTGCAGGAAGCGCTCGAGCCGCGCCGACGAATGCTCGGGCCCCTGCCCCTCGTAACCGTGCGGCAGCAGCATCACGAGGCCGTTGGCGCGCAGCCACTTGGCCTCGCCGCTGGCGATGAACTGGTCGATGATTGTCTGCGCGCCGTTGACGAAGTCACCGAACTGCGCCTCCCACAGCACCAATGTCTTCGGGTCGGCGAGGGCATAGCCGTATTCGAAACCGAGAACGCCGAACTCGCTGAGCGGCGAGTCGAGCACCTCGAAACCGGGGCCGACCGACTTCAGCGGCGTGTAGCGGCTGCCGTCCTGCTGGCTGACCCACACCGAATGGCGCTGGCTGAAGGTACCGCGGCCCGAATCCTGTCCGGACAAGCGCACGCCATAGCCGTCGGTGAGCAGCGTGCCGAACGCCAGCGCCTCGGCGGTCGCCCAGTCGATGTTCTCGCCCGCGTCGAGCGTTGCGGCCTTGGCGTCGAGAATGCGCGCCAGCGTGCGGTGAACGGCGAACCCTTCGGGCACCGTCGTCAGCGTCTTTCCGATCGTGCGCAGCTCGCCCGCCGCGACGCCGGTGATTGCGGCGCGGCGGCCGCTCAGCTCTTCTTTGGGCTTGCCGAGGCCCGACCAGCGGCCTTCGAACCAGTCGGCCTTGTTCGCCTTGTAGCCGGGGGCCGCTTCGAAATCGCCTTCGAGGCGCGCGACGAACTGGTCGATGTTGGCCTGGTACCAGCTGTCGTCGATGACGCCCTCGCTGCGCAGGCGCTTGGCGTAGATTTCGCTGACCGGCGGATGCTTGGCGATCGCGGCGTACATCAGCGGCTGGGTGAAGCTCGGCTCGTCGCTCTCGTTGTGGCCGAAGCGGCGGTAGCACCACATGTCGATGACGACGTCGCGCTTGAAGCGCTGGCGGAATTCGGTGGCGACCTTGGTCGCGAAGGTCACCGCCTCGGGATCGTCGCCGTTGACGTGGAAGATCGGCGCCTGGACGATCTTGGCGACGTCGCTGGGGTACGGCGACGAGCGCGCGAACTGCGGCGACGTCGTGAAGCCGACCTGGTTGTTGACGACGAAATGGATCGTGCCGCCGGTGTTGTAGCCGGTGATGCCGGAGAAGCCGAAGCATTCGGCGACGATGCCCTGCCCCGCGAACGCCGCGTCGCCGTGCAGCAGCACGGGCATGACCTGGTTGCGGTCGCCGTCCTCGCGCACCGTCTGCTGCGCGCGCACCTTGCCGAGCACGACGGGATCGACCGCCTCGAGATGCGACGGGTTCGGCGCGAGCGACAGATGGACCTTGTTGCCGTCGAACTCGCGGTCGGTCGAGGTGCCGAGGTGGTACTTGACGTCGCCCGACCCGCCGACGTCATCCGGGTTGGCGCTGCCACCTGAGAACTCGTGGAAGATCACGCGGAACGGCTTCTGCATGACGTTGCCGAGCATGTTCAGCCGGCCGCGGTGCGGCATGCCGAAGACGATCTCGCGGATGCCGGTGCCGCCGCCGATCTTGATGATCGACTCCATCGCCGGGATCATCGCTTCGCCGCCGTCGAGGCCGAAGCGCTTGGTGCCGACATATTTGCGGCCGAGGAACTTCTCGAACTGCTCGGCCTCGATCAGCTTGTTGAGGATCGCCTTCTTGCCGAGCTCCGAAAACTGGATTTCCTTGTCGCGACCCTCGATGCGCTCCTGCAGGAAGCGCCGCTCCTCGACATCGTTGATGTGCATGTATTCGAGGCCGACGTTGCCGCAGTAGTTGGCGCGCAGTATCGCCACCAGCTCGCGGATCGTCGTCGTGTCGAGGCCGAGCGCGCCGCCGATGACAACCGGGCGGTCGAGGTCGTTCGGACCGAAGCCATGATATTCGGGCGTCAGGTCGGCGGGCAGGTCGCGCTTGGTCAGCCCGAGCGGGTCGAGGTTCGCCGCGAGATGGCCGCGCACTCGGTAGGTGCGGATCAGCAACTGCGCGGCGATCGAGTCCTGCGCCGCCTTGCGCACCGCGTCGGCGTCGGGCGCGGCAGCGAGGGCAGTCGCGGGCGCCGCCTTGGCGGACTTCGGCGGCAGGACGATGCCGCTCGCGTCGAGCGACAGCGTCAATTCGTCGGACGCGGCCAGCGGCCAGTCTTCGCGCGCCCATGACGGGCCGGCGCTGTCCTCGGCAGTCGGCAGCAGCGGTTCGTAATCCATCAAGCGTCCTTACGCAGGCCCCGCGCGGCTGCGGCTTTAGCGGCGGCAGGCGGCCGTGTCACCGTCCTACGGCGCATGGCTGTCATGTTTGCGAGTGGTTGCCGCTGCGAAAGTTGAGTTCGAGCAGCACGCCGCCGGGATCGGTGACGAAGACCTGCCGCAGATCGATCGAGGACACCTCGTTGAGCCGGTAGGGCACGCCCAGCCGATCGAGCCGTGCGACCATCGCCGCATGGCCGCTGCAGTTGAGCGCGACGTGATCGACCGCGCCCGTGGTCTCCGCGACATCGCCGTCGGTCGCGGTCAGGTGGAACAGCGCCCGGCCCGCGCTGTCGTGCATCCAGGTGATGCGTGCCGGGTCGAGCCCGCGCGGCGGCGCCGCCGCGCTCAGGCCCAGCACGTCGGTGTAGAAGGCCACGGTCGCCGCCATGTCGCGCGTGCGGACATTGACGTGGTCGAGGCCGTCGACCGTCACCCCTTGAGCAGCTCCGCGAGCGTCGTGCCGAGCAGCGAGGGCGAGTCCGCGACGCGGATGCCGGCGCGCTTCATCGCGTCGATCTTGTCCTCGGCGCCGCCCTTGCCGCCCGCGACGATCGCGCCGGCATGGCCCATGCGGCGGCCCGGGGGCGCGGTGCGTCCGGCGATAAAGCCAACCATCGGCTTCTTGACCTTGTTGAGGCGGATGAACTCGGCCGCGTCCTCTTCGGCCGCGCCGCCGATCTCGCCGATCATGATGATCGACTTGGTCTCGGGGTCGGCGAGGTAGAGTTCGAGGACGTCGATGAAGTCGGTGCCGTTGACCGGATCGCCGCCGATGCCGACCGCGCTGGTCTGGCCCAGGCCGACCGCGGTGGTCTGGTGCACCGCCTCATAGGTCAGCGTGCCCGAGCGCGACACGACGCCGACCGAGCCCTTCATGAAGATGTTGCCCGGCATGATGCCGATCTTGCACTCGCCCGGCGTCATCACGCCCGGGCAGTTCGGCCCGATCAGCCGCGACTTCGACCCCGACAGCGCGCGCTTGACCTTGACCATGTCGAGCACCGGAATGCCCTCGGTGATGCAGACGATCAGCGGGATCTCGGCATCGATCGCCTCGAGGATCGCGTCGGCCGCGAAGGGGGGCGGGACGTAGACGACCGAAGCGTCGGCGTTCGTCGCCTCACGCGCGGCGGCCACGGTGTCGAACACCGGCAGGCCGAGGTGGGTGCTGCCGCCCTTCCCCGGCGCGACGCCGCCGACCATCTTGGTGCCGTAGGCGATCGCAGCCTCGGAATGGAACGTGCCCTGCTTGCCGGTGAAGCCCTGGCAGATCACGCGCGTGGATGCGTTGACGAGAATGGACATGCTTGTTCCTTACTTCTTCGCCGGGCGCTGCAGCGCACCGAGATGTATGATCTGACGCGACGTACCGTCAGTAAAAGCGTGGCCCGCCAGCAGGAGAGACCCGGCCGCCGTAGGAAGTTCGAACGTGCCGCGCTTGATCTGTTTCGCATTGGCCGGATCAGCGGCGTCGATGCCTGCCAGCGCTGCAACGGCGCCGACCACGGCTGCACGGTCGGCCGGCGTCGTAATGACCGCGGTCAGGTTGCATTGGAGACCCCGCATGAAGGACTTGCCGAAATCAATCAATCGGACCCCGACATCGCCGGTCTTCCAGCCGCCGAAGTCGAGGCTCAGCTCACCCTTTCGCCCGAACGTGTATACGAACGGGTCCGCCTTCCAACCGAAAGACGAGGCGGCCACCGCCGCGTCGAACGCCGCCTCGTCGAGCGCAGTGTCGACGCACAGTCGCTTGAACTCGGCTGCAAGCTCCGCAACCGATCGGGTTCCTGCCGTCAGGGTTGGACCGGGAAGGCCGAGCATCAGCTCCGTCGAACGCCCGGCATAGTCGGTGAACCGGCCCTCCGGGAGAGCAGCGGGCGTCTGCGCAAGTGCGGGAACCGCGGTGAGCAGGACGCAGCCTAGAAGCAGGGGACGGATCACGCCGCCTTCTGCACTTCGGCAACGATCTTCGCCGCCGCGTCGCCCAGGTCGTTGGCGCTGACGATCGGCAGGCCCGACCTCGCCAGGATTTCCTTGCCCAGCTCGACGTTGGTGCCTTCGAGGCGGACGACGAGCGGCACCGACAGGTTCACTTCCTTCGCCGCGGCGATGATGCCCTCCGCGATGATGTCGCAGCGCATGATGCCGCCGAAGATGTTGACCAGGATGCCTTTCACGTTCGGATCGCTAAGGATGATCTTGAACGCCGCGGTAACCTTCTCGGTGGTCGCGCCGCCGCCGACGTCGAGGAAGTTCGCCGGCTCGGCGCCGTTGAGCTTGATGATGTCCATCGTCGCCATCGCGAGCCCGGCGCCGTTGACCATGCAGCCGATGGTGCCGTCGAGCTTGATGTAGCTGAGGTCGTACTTCGACGCCTCGACCTCGGCCGGGTCCTCCTCGGTCAGGTCGCGCAGTTCGACGAGGTCGGGGTGGCGGTACAGCGCGTTCGAGTCGAAGCCAACCTTGGCGTCGAGCACCAGCAGCTTGCCGTCGGTCGTCGTCGCGAGCGGGTTGATCTCGATCTGCGACGCGTCGGTGGCGACGAAGGCGGTGTAGAGCTGCTCGACGACGCTGATGCACTGCTTGTACAGGTCGCCGGTCAGGCCGAGCGCGAAGGCGACGCTGCGCCCGTGGTGCGGCTGGATGCCCGCGGCCGGGTCGATCATGAAGCTGTGGATGCGGTCGGGCGTGTCGTGCGCGACCGCTTCGATGTCCATGCCGCCCTCGGTCGAGGCGACCAGCGCGATCTCGGATGAGCCGCGATCGACGAGCAGCGCCAGGTAGAACTCCTTAGCGATGTCGGCACCGTCGGTGATGTACAGGCGGTTGACCTGCTTGCCATGCTCGCCGGTCTGGATGGTGACGAGCGTGTTGCCGAGCATGTCGGTCGCCGCAGCGCGGACCTCGTCGAGCGAGCGCGCGAGGCGCACACCGCCCTTGGCCTCGGGCGGCAGCTCCTTGAACTTGCCCTTGCCGCGCCCGCCGGCGTGGATCTGCGACTTCACCACCCACAGCGGTCCGGGCAGCTGCTGCGCGGCCGCGACCGCCTCGTCGACGGTCATCGCGGCATGGCCGGCCGGGATCGGCACGCCGAACTTGGCGAGCAATTCCTTGGCCTGATACTCGTGGATGTTCATGCGGATAGCTCCATCGGCCTGAGGCCCAATTTGTCGAACAGGCGGGTATCGCGGTCGATCCCGGGATTGGCAGTGGTCAGCAGACGGTCGCCGACGAAGATGCTGTTGGCACCCGCGAGGAAGCAAAGCGCCTGCGTCTCGTCGCTCATCGCCTCGCGCCCGGCCGACAGGCGGACCATCGCGGCGGGCATGGTGATGCGCGCGACTGCAACGGTGCGCGCAAACTCGATGCCGTCGATCGCGGGTGCGGCGCCCGACAGGATGGCGTCGCCGAGCGGCGTGCCGGCGATCGGCACCAGGCCGTTGATCGGCACGCTGCCCGGCGGCTCGGGCATGTTGGCGAGCGTCGCGATCAGCCCGATGCGGTCCTCGCGGCGTTCGCCCATGCCGATGATCCCGCCGCAGCACACGCCGATGCCCGCGTCGCGGACGCGCGCCACCGTATCGAGCCGGTCGTCGTAGGTGCGTGTCGTGACCACATCGCGGTAATAGTCCCGCGACGTGTCGATGTTGTGATTATAAAAATCGAGCCCCGCGTCGGCGAGAGCGGCGGCCTGCGCGTCGCTGAGCATCCCGAGCGTCATGCAGGTCTCGAGGCCCAGCGCGCGCACGCCGGTGACCATCGCCGCCAGCGCTGGCAGGTCGCGATCCTTCGGGTTCTTCCACGCCGCGCCCATGCAGAAGCGCGTCGCACCGCCGGCGCGGGCGCGCTCGGCCTCGGCCAGCACCTCGGCGACGGGCATCAACTTGTCGGCCTTCACGCCGGTGAAGAAATTCACCGACTGCGCGCAGTAGCCGCAATCCTCAGGGCAGCCGCCGGTCTTGATAGACAGCAGCTGCGACTTCTGGACCGCGTTCGGATCGAAGTGCGTCCGGTGCACCGTCTGCGCGCGGAACAGCAAGTCGGCGAACGGCAGGTCGAACAGCGCCGCGATCCCGGCATGCGTCCAGCGAAGCGTGGTCGTGGCCGAAGCCACGGCCAGCATCAGGCAAGGCTCCCGTCGATCGCCTTGCACGCCACGAGCAGTTCCTTGACCGCGTCGACCGACACCTGGAAGTTCGCCTTGGCCTCGTCGTTGAGCTCGATCTCGACCACCTTCTCGACGCCGCCGGCGCCGATCACGCACGGCACGCCGACGTACAGGTCGTTGACGCCGTACTGGCCGGTCAGGTTCACCGCGCAGGGGATGACGCGCTTCTGGTCCTTCAGGAACGCCTCGGCCATCGCGATGCCGCTGGTGGCGGGGGCATAATAGGCGCTGCCGGTCTTGAGCAGCGCGACGATCTCGCCGCCGCCGGCGCGGGTGCGCGCGACGATCGCGTCGATGCGCTCCTTGGTCGACCAGCCCATCTTGATCAGGTCGGGGATCGGAATGCCCGCGACGGTCGAATACTCGACGACCGGAACCATCGTGTCGCCGTGGCCGCCGAGCACAAAGGCCGTGACGTCCTGCACGCTGACCTTGAACTCGTCGGCGAGGAAGTGGCGGAAGCGGCTCGAATCCAGAACGCCCGCCATGCCGACGACCATGTGGTGCGGCAGGCCCGAGAACTCGCGCAGCGCCCAGACCATCGCGTCCAGGGGGTTGGTGATGCAGATGACGAACGCGTCCGGCGCGTTGGCGGCGATGCCCTCGCCGACGGCCTTCATGACCTTGAGATTGATGCCGAGCAGGTCGTCGCGGCTCATGCCCGGCTTGCGCGCCACGCCGGCGGTCACGATGATCACGTCGGCGCCGGCGATGTCGGCATAGTCGTTGGTGCCCTTCAGCACCGCGTCGAACCCCTCGACCGGGCCGCACTGCGCGAGGTCGAGCGCCTTGCCCTGCGGCACGCCCTCGACGACGTCGAACAGCACGACATCGCCCAGCTCCTTGGCCGCCGCGAGGTGCGCGAGCGTGCCCCCGATGTTGCCGGCGCCGATGAGGGCGATCTTGTTGCGGGCCATGGTCGGGTCTCCGGAGAAGGGGGGAATTTCCGGTCGGCGGATAGCCCGGTTGATAGGGGGGCGCAACCGTGACACGACGGTCGGCAGCAAGTGGAGACAAGCGAGTGGACAGGGTACGCGCGGCACGGGGCGCGCTGGTGGCGGCGGTTGCGACCATCGCGGTTTCGCTGTGGTTCGGTGCACAGCCGGCGATCGACTGCGGCGGCGGGCCGGTGTCGTCGCGCGTCGCGCTCGGTGCCTTCCAGATGGCGCGGTCGGAGGCCGGGCTGCTCGCGTCGATCGGCTGCAACGCCCGCCTCGATGTCCTGAACGCGATGAACCGCGTCGACCTGATCGCCTTCATCGCCAGCTACGGCCTGTTCCTGATCCTCGCGACGCTGGCACTGACGCACGGCCGCCTGCGCCGCATCGCGCTGACCTTCTTCGTGGTTGCGCTGGCGGGCGACGTGCTGGAGACCGCGACGCAGCTGTGGATCGGCGCGCGCTGGCCGTTCGTGACGACGCAGATGCTGTCGCTGCTCGCGGTCGGCAGCACGGCGAAATGGGCGGGCATCGCGCTGGGGCTGGGTGCGGCGGGGACCGACATCGCACGCGAGCATCGCGGCCTGACGCGCTGGCTGGGCGTCGCGGTCGCGGTGTTCGGCGTGCTGGGACTGGCGGTCTTCGCCATGCCCGCGCCGCCGCCTTTCATTGCGATCTCGTGGCTCGCGCTGCTCGTCGCCTGCGCGCTCAATGCGCGTCGGGGGGCGAACCCTCGAACGTCGGCGGTCGCCTGAGCAGGAAGGGCACGCACGCAGCGACGAGGAACATGATCGTCAGCAGCGTGAAGCAGTCGGCATAACTCATCACCAGCGCCTCGCGGCTGACGATGCCCGCGACCTGGCGCAGCGCCGCCGCATCGGGATCGGCGATGCCCTGCGAGGCAGCGAGGCCCGACAACTGTTCGAGCCGTTCCTGCACGACCGGCACGCCTGGATTGATCTGCTCACCCAGCCGGCTCCAGTGCAGGTTGAAGCGCCACAGCACGACGGTGTTGATCAGCGCGAGGCCCACCGCGCCGCCCAGGTTGCGCATCAGGGTGAACAGGCCGCTGGCGTCCTTCAGCCGCTCGGGCGCCAGCGTCGCGAACGAGGTCACGCTGATCGAGACGATGCAGCAGATCAGCGCGACACCGCGGATCGCCTGCGGCCAGAACAGCTCCCAGAAGCGCCACTCGTTGGTGATGCCGTGGGTCAGCCAGGTCGACAGCGCGAGCAGCAGGAAGCCCGCGGTCAGCACGGCGCGCGGATCGACCTTGCGCGCGATATTGCCGACTATAGGCGCCGACATCGCCATGAACAGGCCGGTGACGAAGACGATGCCGCCGATCTGCCCGCTCGACTGCGCGGCGACGCGGCTGAGGTATAGCGGGTAGAGATAGACCAGACCGTACAGGCCGATGCCGAAGGTGGCGCCCATCAGCGTGCCCGCCATGAAATTGAGGTTCCTGAAGGCGCGCAGGTCGACGATCGGCACCTCGGCAGTGCGCTGCCGCCAGACGAACAGCATCGCGCCGAAGACTGCCGCGACGGCGACGCGGAACACGGTCGGGTCTGCGAACCAGTCGTTGCGTGCGCCCTCCTCCAGCACGAAGTCGAGCCCGCCGAGGAACAGCGCCATGCCGACCAGCCCGGCAATGTCGACCTTCTTGAGCAGCGCCAGGTCGGGCTTGTCGAAGTCGACGAGCGCCCAGACGCCGAAGGTGATCAGGATGCCCGGCACGATGTTGATCAGGAACAGCCAGTGCCAGCTGAACGTCTCCGACATCCACCCGCCCAGCGCCGGGCCGATCGTCGGCGCGAGGGTGACGATCAGCGATACCGCGACCGTCACACCGGTCTGGCGCTTGCGGCCGAACATCGCGAAGGACGCGGCATAGACGGTCGGGATCATCGCACCGCCCAGGAATCCCTGCAGCGCGCGATAGACGATCATCTCCTCGATGCTCGTCGCGGTCGAGCACAGGAAGCTCGCCACGGTAAAGCCGCCCGCGGAGATGACGAACAGCCAGCGCGTCGACAGGGCGCGCGCCAGGAACCCTGACAGCGGGATCATCACGACCTCGGCGACGAGATAGCTGGTCTGTACCCAGCTGACCTCGTCGGCGGATGCCGCCAGCCCCGCCTGGATCTGGCTGAGCGACGCGCTGACGATCTGGATGTCGAGGATCGCCATGAACATGCCGAACGCCATCAGCAGGAAGCCGATGAACTGCGGCAGTGGCGGAAAGCCGGCGTCGCCTTCTTCAGTCAGCGGCGCGGCAGCGGCGAGGCGGGCGCCGGTGGCCATGGCTAGTCGCGGACGTCGACCGACGCCTCGACCGACATGCCGGGCACCAGGCGCATGCCGGCGGGCAGCGGCGACAGCGCGATGCGCACCGGCACGCGCTGGACGATCTTGGTGAAATTGCCGGTCGCATTCTCGGGCGGCAGCATCGAGAAGCGCGACCCCGCGGCGGGCGACACGCTGACGATGCGGCCCGCGACCTCGGCGTCCTTGTAGGCGTCGATGTGCAGCGTCACCGGCAGGCCGGGGCGCAGGCCGCCGATCTGCGTCTCCTTGAAGTTCGCGACGACATAGACCGCGCCGAGCGGCACGACGACCATCGCCTGCTGGCCGGTGCGCAGATACTGGCCGACGCGGACGCTGCGGTTGCCGACGGTGCCTGCCACGGGCGAGCGCACGACGGTATTGGCGAGGTCGAGGCGCGCGGCATCGAGCGAGGCCCGCGCCCCGCCCAGCTGCGCCTCCGCCCCGCCGGTTCCTGCCAGCGACGCCTGCTCGTTCGACCGTGCGGCTGCTACCCCGGCACGCGCCCGCGCAACGGCGGCGTCACGCGACGCGGCATCTGCGATGCGTACGTCGAGGTTCGCCTGCGATACCCAGCCCTCTTTCCTGAGCGTCGCGAAGCGCGCGACGTCGGCGCGGGCGCGGACGGCCTCGGCCTGCGCCGCGGCCAGCTGGGCCTGCGCCTCGCCGATCGCCGAGACGCCTGCCGCCGCCGTGGCACGCGCTGTGCCGATGCCCTGGCGCTGCTGCGTCACCGCTGCGGACGCGCGTGCGACGGCGGCCCGATAGTCGCTGTCGTCGATGACGAGGAGCGGCTGGCCGGCCGTGACGCTCTGGTTGTCGGTCACCGGCACGGCGCGGACATAGCCCGCGACCTTGGGGGCGATGACCGCGATGTCAGCCTCGACATAGGCGTTGTCGGTGGTGACGATGTAGCGCCCGGTCGTGAAATAATAGACCGCGTATGCGACGCCGCCGAGCACGATGGCAGCCAGGATGCCGATGAACAGGATGCGACGCACGCCGGTCTCCGATGCGACGCGCAGCTTACGCGCGCGTCAACTGCGGGCCGTACTTGCCCATGCCGCGTTGCAGCGCAAGCCGCGTCAAACTGTTCCGTGGCCCCGCGCGAGATAGTCCGCCGACTGCATCTCGCTGAGCCGCGACACGGTACGCTCGAACTCGAAGCTGCCGTCGCCGGCCGGGTACAGCTCGGCCGGCGGCGCGTCGGCGGCGATCAGTAGCTTGACGCTGTGCTCGTACAGCGTGTCGATCAGCGTTACGAAGCGCGCCGCCTCGTTCCTGAGATCGGGGCTGAGCCGCGGCACGCCGACCAGGAACACCGTGTGATAACGCCGCGCGATGGCGAGATAGTCCGCCGCGCCCAGCGCAGCACGGCACAGGCGCGCGAACGAAAACACCGCGACACCTTTGAGCGACTTGGGCACGAACAGGCTGCGACCGCCCGCCACCGCGATCGTCTCGCTCGGCACGTTGGCTGCATCCTCGGGCTCGAAGTCGGTCATGCGGAAGAACGCCGCACGCATCGCGGCGGTGGCCTCGGGACCGTTGGGCGTGAAATAGGTCGGGCCGCCGCCCAGCCTCGCCATCCGGTAGTCGGTCGGGCCGTTGAGGCCGATGATGTCGAGGCGGCTTTCGATCAGCGCGATAAAGGGCAGGAAGAGCTGGCGGTTGAGCCCGTCCTTGTACAAATCGCGGGGCGACCGGTTCGAGGTCGCGACGACGATCACCCCGGCATCGAACAGCGCGGTGAACAGGCGCGACAGGATCGCCGCGTCGGCGACATCGCGGACCTGCATCTCGTCGAAGCAGAACAGCCGGGCCGATGCCGCGATGCGCGCGGCGACGGCGGGGATCGGGTCGGCATGCGCGCTTTCCCGATACGCATGGATCGCGGCATGGGTGTCGAGCATGAACTCGTGGAAATGCACGCGGCAGCGCGGGGACACCGCGGCGTGCGCGTAGAACAGGTCCATCAGCATCGACTTGCCGCGCCCTACCCCGCCCCACAGATAGATGCCCCGTGGCGGCGGCGGCGCGCGGCCCAACAGCCGGCCGAACAGGCCCGGCGGCGGGGCGTTGAGCGCGGTGTCGAGCTGCATCAGCCGGGCGGCCGCTGCGGCCTGCTCGGGATCGGCCTTGAGCTCGCCGCGCGCGACGAGGTCGTCGTAGGCGCTCACGCGAGTCGTTTGTCCGGGCGCGGGATCTTGCGCATCGTGCCAGTGAACGACGCGACGTTGCTGCCGTTCTGCGTGACGAGGCCGCGCACGAACAGCATCTTGCCGGTTTCCTTCAGGATCTCGCCCGATGCCTCGATGGCGTCGCCGACGATGCCCGGACTGAGGAAATCGGTCGCACAGCTCAGCGTCACCGCGCCGCTCTTTTCGAGCTGGGGGTAGATGAAGCTGAACATCGCCATGTCGATGAAGGACATGATGAAGCCGCCGTGGAGATAGCCGAGGCCGTTCGAATGCCGCCGGTCGGTCGCCATCCGGCACTCGACCCCGCCGGTCGGCCCGGCGCGGAAATACAGGTCGCCGAGCAACGACGCGAAGCGCCCGTCGGGCTCGCGGTGCCAGCGGTACCATCCGGCGTGCTCGCCGGCCTCGATCAATTCACGGGGCATCGGGGTGGGTTAGCGGGGAACCATGCTGCGGTGCAACCCCGCGGTCATCGGCCCGGCAGAGACGTGACACGGAGGGGCCGGCACAGGTCCAGTGGAGCTGCCTCCTCATCGACCCCTGGGCGAACTCCGACGCGCGCTGCCGCACGCAGCAGACCGGGCAAATTCATCTGCATCGACCGGTCGGTCGAGCGCGCCGACAGGATCAGACCGCGCAGCGTGTTGATCTCGGGTTGCGAGAGCTGCACGACACCGTCGAACGCGAACAGCGCCTGCCAGGTCGCAACTTCGCGGTACCGCAGGGCATCGTAATTCTCAAGACTGTCGTAGATGCCTGAATAATACAGCCGCTCCTCGAGAGGCATACGGACGGCGATGCTCGTCGCCCCCGTGCGCCAGACGCTCGTCGACAGGGCATAGGCAAACGGCCGACCGATCGTGCCATCGATGCGCGCGCCCTTACCGTCGCGCCAGTCGCGCTGCCAACGCTCGAGCTGGTCGAGGCGCTGGTTGACGCACTTCGACTGCGCCACGCGCGACTGGTAGGCGCCCAGACTTTCAGCGAGTTCGAGCTTGAGGGCAGCGCGGAACTCGCGCACCTCGGAATTGGCGCGCCATGTGTCGACCAGCTGCTGCGCCCCGAGCGCGATGAAAACGCCGAACACGACGATCGCGAGTTCGCTGAGAAAGGCAGCCCAGCCGCGCGGCAACCGGCGCCGGCGCGGCCCGTCTGCCTCAGACGGCTCGCTCAACCATCATCTTCTTGATTTCCGCGATCGCCTTGGCCGGGTTCAACCCCTTGGGGCAGACGTTCGCGCAGTTCATGATCGTGTGGCAACGATACAGGCGGAACGGATCCTCGAGCATGTCGAGGCGCTCGCCCGTCATCTCGTCGCGGCTGTCAGCCAGCCAGCGGTACGCCTGGAGCAGGATCGCCGGGCCCAGGAACTTGTCGCTGTTCCACCAATAGCTCGGGCAGGCGGTCGAGCAGCAGGCGCACAGGATGCACTCGTAGAGCCCGTCGATCTTCGACCGGTCTTCGACCGTCTGCAGCCGCTCCTCGCCCGACGGCGCAGGGGTGACGGTCTGCAGCCACGGCTTGATCGAGGCGTACTGCGCGTAGAACATCTTGAAATCGGGGACGAGGTCCTTGACCACCTCCATGTGCGGCAGCGGGGTGATCTTCACCTCGCCCTTGATGTCCTCGATCGCCGTTGTGCACGCGAGGCCGTTGGTGCCATCGATGTTCATCGAGCACGACCCGCAAATCCCCTCGCGGCACGACCGGCGGAAGGTCAAAGTCGGGTCGACCTCCGCCTTGATGCGGATCAGCGCGTCGAGCACCATCGGGCCGGTGGTTTCGAGGTCGAGC
The DNA here is from genome assembly GCF_007097155.1 of Glacieibacterium frigidum. GTDB lineage: Bacteria > Pseudomonadota > Alphaproteobacteria > Sphingomonadales > Sphingomonadaceae > Glacieibacterium > Glacieibacterium frigidum. The sequence continues at coordinate 1,180,709 of NZ_VJWA01000001.1, read as the reverse complement.
TCGTAGGTGTCGAAATGCGGGTTCGCCCCGTCGTCGGGGTTCCAGCGATACACCTTGAACGCACGTACGTTCGTCGCCCCTGCAGGCGCCGCATAGCGCTTGCCGGTCGGCTTGATCTTCGAGTTCGCGGGGAGTGAGAATTCGGCCATATCAGTAAACCCGCGCCTTCGGCTTGATGTAGGACACCTCGTCGGTCAGCGTGTAATTGTGGACGGGACGCTGGGCGAGGGTGACGCCGCCGTCGCGGAACCAGGCCAGCGAGTGCTGCATGAACTTCTCGTCGTCGCGGTTGGGATAATCCTCGTGCATGTGCGCGCCGCGGCTTTCGTGGCGGGCTGCGGCGGCGTGCATCGTCACCACCGCCTGCGGGATCATGTTGTCGAGCTCGAGCGTCTCGATCAGGTCGGTGTTGAAGATCAGGCTGCGGTCGGCGATGCCGATGTCGGCCATGCGCTGGTACACCGCGTCGATCTTGCGCTGGCCTTCCTCGAGCACCTCGCCGGTGCGGAACACCGCGGCGTTCGACTGCATCGTCTTCTGCATCGCGCCGCGCACCAGCGCGGTCGGCGAGCCGCCCTTCGAGAAGCGATAGCCGTCGAGGCGGCCCAGCGCGAAGTCGGCGCTGTCCTTGGGCAGCGGCGCATGGTTGGTCTGCGGCTTGACCGTCGCGCCGATGCGGTGCGCCGTGGCGCGGCCGAAGACGACGAGGTCGATCAGGCTGTTCGACCCCAGGCGGTTGGCACCATGGACCGAGACGCACGCCGCCTCCCCCACCGCGAACAGCCCGGGCACGACCGAGTCCGGGTCGCCGTCCTTCAGCGTCACGACCTCGCCGTGATAGTTCGTCGGGATGCCGCCCATGTTATAGTGGACGGTCGGCGTAACCGGGATCGGCTCCTTGGTGACATCAACGCCGGCGAAGATCTTCGCGGTCTCGCTGATGCCGGGCAGGCGCTCGTGCAGCACTGCCGGGTCGATGTGGTTGAGGTGCAGGTTGATGTGGTCGCCCTCGGCGCCGACGCCGCGGCCTTCGCGCATCTCCATCGCCATCGAGCGGGAGACGACGTCGCGCGAGGCGAGGTCCTTCGCATGCGGGGCGTAGCGCTCCATGAAGCGCTCGCCGGCCGAGTTGGTCAGGTAACCGCCCTCCCCGCGCGCGCCTTCGGTGATCAGCACGCCGGCGCCGTAGATGCCGGTGGGGTGGAACTGAACGAACTCCATGTCCTGCATCGGCACGCCGGCGCGGATCGCCATGCCGCCGCCGTCACCGGTCGAGGTGTGCGCGCTCGTCGCCGAGAAGTAGCAGCGGCCGTAGCCGCCGGTCGCCAGCACGACCGAGTGCGCGCGGAAGCGGTGGATGGTGCCGTCCTCCATGCACATCGCGATGACGCCCTTGCACTCGCCGTTGACCATGATCAGGTCGATGGCGAAGTACTCGATATAGAAGTCGGTGTCGTACTTCAGGCTCTGCTGATACAGCGCGTGGAGCATCGCGTGGCCGGTGCGGTCGGCGGCGGCGCAAGTGCGCTGCGCCGGCGGACCGTTGCCCATGTCCTGCGTCATGCCGCCGAACGCGCGCTGGTAGATCTTGCCTTCCTCGGTGCGGCTGAACGGCACGCCGTAGTGCTCGAGTTCATAAACCGCCTTGGGTGCCTCCCGGCACAGATACTCGATGGCGTCCTGGTCGCCCAGCCAGTCCGACCCCTTGACGGTGTCGTACATGTGCCACGTCCAGTGGTCGGGCCCCATGTTGCCGAGGCTTGCGGCAATGCCGCCCTGCGCCGCGACGGTGTGCGACCGCGTCGGGAAGACCTTGGTGATGCACGCGGTCTTCAGACCCGTCTCGGCGATGCCCATCGCCGCGCGCAGGCCGCTGCCGCCCGCGCCGACGACGACCGCGTCGTACGTATGGTCGATGATCTTATAGGCTTCAGCCACTATGCCGCTCCGAGCGCTATCTTCAGGACGCAGAATACGCCCACCGCCGCGCCCGCCAGCGCGTAGAAATTAAGGGCCAGCAACGCGAGCAGCTTCGACCCTTCCTCGTGCAGGTAATCCTCGATGAACACCTGCAGGCCCAGGCGGAAATGCCAGAAGACCGAAGTAATGAGCAGGAGCATCGGCACCGCAGCGACGGGTTGCCGCAGCCACTCGGTGACCGCCGCGTACTGCAGCCCGGGCAGGCGAACGAGGCTGACGATGAACCACAGCACGAGGATGAGATTGCCCGCCGCGGTCACCCGCTGCAGCCACCAGTGGCCGGTCCCCGACTTCGCCGAGCCGAGGCCCCGCACGCGGCCGATCGCGGTTGCGCGTCCCATGGCTCAGACCCCCTTGGTCAGCAGGATGACGGCCCAGGTCAGCGCCGTCAGCGACACCGAGGCGACCATCGTGAGCGTTGCCAGCCGCTTCGACGCCAGGACTTCGAGCCCGGCGCCGGTGTCCATGATCAGGTGGCGGATGCCCGACATCATGTGCTGGAACATCACCAGCGTCAGGCCGACGCCGACGAGAATGCCGAACCAGCCTGTCGCGACGCCGTAGAAGATGTTGTACGCCTCGGCACCCGTCGCGGCGGCGACCAGCCACCATAGGAACAGCACCACCGCGCCGAACGCCAGCGCGCTGCCCGTCGCGCGGTGCAGGATCGACACCAGCATGTGCACGCGCCACTTCCAGATCGACAGATGCGGCGACAATGGTCGCGGGCGAACGACAGTCGCCATGGTTTCAGTCCCCTTGTTCGTACTCGCCGACGTTTTAGGCGTGTCGCGCTGCGGTGCAACCTTGGATTGAACGGTGCGACAGGCACGCCCGAGACCAAAGAATAATTATCGCGTGCCATGAGCCGTTTGGCGTGAGGACGGCGCCTAACCTCTCGACGACGTGTCGCACCCGGCGCGTCGCACCAGCAGGGGTGCTCTCCATGATGATCCGCCACGCCGTTCTCGTCGCCGCCGCCACGCTCGCCTGCTCGTCAGCACACGCCGCGACGATCAACCCGACGTCGTACGACATGATCGACGGCGGCGCGGGCGTCTTCCAGTACCAGGACGACACGTACAACGGCACCCGCGCGCCGAACGGTTATCTGAGCGGCGGGGTCGGCGAGCTGACCGACGGCGTCGTCGCGGCGGGGCCCTGGAACGTCACGCCGGGGCCGTATGTCGGCTGGCGCTTCATCTCGCCAGAGATCGTGTTCAACTTCGCGCCGCTGTCGAACCTCGCCAACGCCACCTTCCGCTTCGACAATGCGCAGGGCGTCGGCAACGTCTTCCTGCCCGACAGCCTGTCGTTCGATTTCGGCGGCGGCTTTGTCCAGTACACGCCGACGGTGACCTTCGAAGGCAATCTGGGTGTCTTCAGCTATGATTTCACCGGTATCAGCGCCTCGACATTCACCGTCCGCATCGACAGCGAGCAGGAGTGGTTCATGCTGACCGAAGTCGACTTCGACGGCACGCTCGCCACCGCGGTTCCGGAGCCCGGCACCTGGGCAATGCTGATCGCCGGCTTCGGCGCGGTCGGCGCCATGGCGCGCCGCCGGCGGGGCGCGACGGTCACCGCCTAGTCGATCCGACTATGGCGGCGATTCGGCATCGCGGCGACAACCCGTGGCTCGCGCAGCCAGGGAGTCGCCCGCGATGTTGGAGAGCGTACAAGCAACCGGCCGGTCCGCCGCCTCGGCGCCGGCGAGCCCGCCAAGTCCGGTCGAGCGGGCCCGTGAGCTGGGGGCGGCCGGCGACATCGCCGGCGCGGCGGCGCTGGTCCGCGAGCGCCCCGACCTGCGCGGCACGGTCGAAGATGCGCTGCTGCAGGCTGGCAATCCGGGCGGCATCGGCGACCTTGCCGACGCGCTGAAGCAGGCGGTCGAGAAGGCCATCGACACGGTGCGCGACGTCGTCGCCAAGGCGGCCGACGCGGTCACCGCTGCCGCGGCGGCGCGAACCGGCTTCCCGAACGTCGACGCTGCCGCACGCGCCGCGCTGACCGAGGCAAACCCGCAGTCGATCCGCGAGAACCTCGAGTTCGGCGGCCTCGTCTACAAGTCGCCTGACGGCACGTACGGCTACACGGCCCCGGCACGCGGGACTTCGACCGGGTTCGATCCGACCTCGGTGACCATCCCCAGCGGCACCACCCTGGTCGGCGACTTCCACACCCACGCCGACTATTCGATCGTCGATGCCTCTGGTAACGTCGTGCGCACCTCCGACCCCGCCCGCGACGACTTCAACAGCGACCAGTTCTCAACCACCGACCTCAGGGGGATCGCGGCCGATGCAGCTGGCAAGCCCGAGTATCGCGGCTATCTTGGCACTCCTAGCGGCAACTTCCGCGTGTTCGACCCCGCCGCCAACACCAACACCATCCTCAGGTAGGACGACCATGAGCACCGCACTCGCCCCCGAAGTCGAAACGCTGGAGCCCTGGGCTGCGACGCTCGTCGAGCAGGTCATCGCCGACCGCAGCCTCGATGCCGCGACCTATGCGCAGGAGTATCGCGACGACGGCACGCGCGTCACCGTCCTGCTGACGCGCCGCGACCGCCCCGCCGGACTGCGCGGCAGCGAACCCGGCAAGCCGAATTACGAGATCGTCCTCGACCGCGCCGGCAAGCGCGTCGAAAACGTGTCGGTGGTCCGCTAGCCCGACACCACCCGCAGCGTTGGGGGCGCAGCCGCCGGACTGCTCCCCCGCGCCAGCGATGCCATCGAGCGGATCATGATCATCGCGTCGCCGCCCTGCGCCAGCGCGGTCGGGCCGGTGTCGCGCCACAGATGCTTGACGACATGGTCGGGAACGCTGCCGTCCGGCGCAATCGGGTGTTCGGCGAGCAGCGCCTCGTAATGCGCGTCATCGGCGGCATCGTCGCCGCTCAGGTCCCCGACGCGTTCGAGCATGCACGCCGCGGCGACCGGCACGCCACCCGCATCCGCCATGCATGCCAGCGTCACGCCGTCGATGCAGTCGATGCGCGGACGGTGGACGCGGTTGAAGATCGCGAAGATCGAGCTGCCGGTCAGCTGGTTCGAGGCGCAGCAAAACATCTGGTCGCCGACCGCCATCGACCAGCCGACGAGGCGGCTGCTGAACAGGCCGATGCGGAAACGCAGGGGTCCGTCGGGGCTGGTCTGCATAATGACATGGTCGTGGACGAACTTGCCTGGAAATTCGGGGACCGGGCGCGTCGTGCGCCAGAACCCCGCGAGCGCCGTGCTCGCCGGACCGCTGGCCAGCGCCGCCTCGCGGAACTTGGGCACCGCGAGCCATTCGGCGAAGCCGCTCGGCACCGCGGACGGCGGCGGCGGCGGCGCGCTGACCGTCACGCCGAAGCGAGCGCCGAGCGCGGGCAGGTCGTGTTCCCAGTCGAGCATCGTGAAGCCCGGCTGACGTGCCGCGATCGCCTGCGTCAGCCGCGCGCAATTGTGCGCCGATGGGGAGACCTGCCCGTTGCACCAGCGGCCGACGAGCGACTTGTCGACACCGACATCGGCGGCCAGCCGACCGCGGCTGATCGACAGTGCCTTGAGCACCAGCGATAATTTGTCGGCGAACCCCTCTGCCATGCGGCAATCTGTCCATAACGGAACCGGTTTGGCAACCGTCGAAATGCAACCGTTGCAGGCCCGGTGCGCACCCGATGCACCGGTTGCGGCCCGCCGATGCATCTGCCCGGGCCCGGCGCCGCCCCCTAGAGGACCGCCATCGCCGCGGCAAAGCGGTGGCCATTCTTGGGAGACACGATCATGATCAAGACCATCACGCTCGCCGCCATCGGCACCTTCGTGCCGCTGCCCCCGCGCTCGCCGGGCCGGGCCTCGTCCTGCAGGGTCGCAGCACCAACGGCATCGCGACGCACGGGATCGCTGCGGCGAAGACGGCGCCGGTGCTGGCGACGCCCGCGGCACCCGCCCCCACTCCCGCCGCCGAGGAGCCGACCGATAAGCCGGTGCAGACCGCATGTGCCGGCTGCAGCATCAAGCTCAACGGTGCCAAGCTGAACGGCCTCGTGCTCAACGGCATTACGTGGAACGGGTGGCGGACCAACGGCGTGCAGCTGAACGGGATCTCGCTGCAGGGTGTGCAGTTCAACGGCATCTCGCTGCAGGGCGTGCAGTTCAACGGCCTCACGTTCAACGGTATCAAGTACAACGGCATCTCCCTGAATGCCAAGAACTTCAACGGCCTGGTCCTGAATGGCGTCGTCCTGAACGGCAGGTTCCTGAACGGGCGGCTGTTCAACGGAGCCGACACCGGCGCGGTCGCACAGACGGTTGGCACGGGCTTCGCGGTCACGGCCGTGACGCTGCCGAATGGTGAGCGCTTGACGATCGCCGGCTAAAGTTGAGAAGCTGTTAGGGGCGGCGCACGCGTGCCGCCCCGTTTGCCTGTCCGGGGGATCCTGTCGATGCGCCGCCTGCTGCACATACTCGGTCTGCTGGGTGCGCTGGCCGCTACGCCGGTCGCCGCCGCGACGCTGACCGTCGAGGGCAGCCGCTTCGTGCTGACCACCGATGCGGGTCAGCGCCTGACCTCCGAACAGCTGGTCGGCGCGGTGCTCGACATGACTGACCCCAATGGCCGGCCGATCCGCGCGCGCATCGATGCGGTCAGGCCCGCCAAGGAGCGCGCCGCGACATTGCTCCACGATTTGTCCGTACAACTGCCCGACGGCAGTTTTGCCCCGATGTGCGAGCCCGACGCCTATGGCCGCAAGTCGGGCTTTCCTGTCCCCGGCCAGTTCGATGCCGACGGCCGCTACTCCCGCCCGCCCGGCAAGTGGTTCCTGACCTGTACCTCGGGCAGCCAGGCCAAGTGCATCCTGTGGGGCTATGACCCCGCCAGCAGGGGGCCAGGCGGCGAGGACCTCGGGCCCTTCTACCAGGCGTGCCAGAACATGGTGCGCGCGGCCTACGACGGGCGCGGCGTCGCGCACACCCGCGACGGCACCTCGATCGACCTGTGGGACGTGCTGCGCATCCAGGTGCCGGATTCGACCGACGATCCGAAGTACAAGTTCGAGGCCGGGTGGGGCACCGCGGGCGCGGTCTGCGTCGCGCACACGCGCATCCCCGACATCCTGCCGCTCGACGTGCTGCTCAAGTCCGCGCCGCAGCTGCGCGCCAGCCCCTGCGACGAGGCCGAGGCCCGGCGCCGCGGCGCGCTGATCTTCAACCGGTCGAAGGGCTGAGGCTCACGCCGAGATCCGCGTGTAGGCGAGCGGCACCGCGCCCGACCCTTCGGTGAAATCGGCGCAGACGCGGTCGATGTCGGCGGCGATGTCGGGCGACAGCTCGACTTCCGAGACGCTGAGCGAGCGCTCCATCGGCTGGCGCAGGTGATGGTCGACGGTGCCGTCGACACGCGGCACGCCGACGACGCTGCGGATCGCGGCGCAGATCCGCGGGCCCGCAAGATCGTCGATGCGCCCTTCCACATACGCCGCCTTCATGCGCGCCGAGATCGCGGTCAGCACCGCCACCGGCGGCGGCGCGCCGTCGTCGCCGAGTTCGGCGATGCGTTGCAGGACGAACACCGTCGCGCCCGGTGTGCGGTAGCGGTCGCCCGCGACCGACATGGCGATGCCGTCGCAGCGATACGCCTTTTGCCCCGCGACGCCGTTGACGATCCAGTAGCTCATGCCGTCGGCACGGGCGTCGTCCTCGGCGATCGAGAACAGCTGGTGACGAATGATGAACAGCTCGCCGGCGTGCGAGAAGGACGGGTCGAACGAGCGGAAGAACAGCCGGTCGCCTTCGCGCCACAGGACGATCAGCTCGGCGAGCAGCTCGCCGGTGTTGCGGAAGGCGACGCGGAACAGCGCGTACAGGCCCGGATAGGCAGCGCCCTCGCGCGCCACCTCGACCGCGCTCTGCAGGCGCGAGTGGGGAATGTCCGACGGCGCGGCGGCGGGGCGTGGCGCGGGCTCCGGCGGAGGGGCTTCGCCGCCGAGCAATGCCGCGAAGGCATCGAGCGGCAGGTCCCATGACAGCTGGTTGAACGCCGGGACGCGCGCGCGGACGATGCCGGTCAGCACCGCGAGATAGGGGCCGCGCGGGGCGGCGATGCCGCGCGCCCAGCGGCTGACCAGCGACTTGTCGGCGCGCGCCTCCGACGACAGCGCCCCCTGACTGATGTTGAGCAGCTTCATGGCGAGCGACAGACGGTCGCCGAACTGCCTTGCCGGATCGGACATGCACACTCCCGAAACGGTTTCTGGGGCCATTTGCAACCGGGCGCAACCGCCTGCCTGCCAAAGCAAGCCTCCGCCGTTCATTGCACCTGTGATGAAACCGCGGCCCGGACGATAAGCGGGGCATCGGAGGCGCTGATGCCGCCGGCAACAAGATCAACAGCTTAACCGCAAGATTCAACAGGGAGAATTCACATGATCAAGGCTCTGACCATCGCCGCCGTCGCCGTCATCGGCACCTTCGCTGCAACCGCCCCCGCCAACGCCGGCCTGGCGATGAACGGCATCACGATCAACGGCATCTCGCTTAACGGGATCACGATCAACGGCATGGCGATGAACGGCCTCGCGACGAATGGCCTGTTTACCAACGGCATGAAGCTCAACGGCATGCAGCTCAACGGCATGGCGATGAACGGCCTGCAGCTCAACGGCCTGCGCGCGAACGGCTTCGTCCTGAACGGCCTCCGGCTCAACGGCTTCGTCGTGAACGGCCTCTCGCTCAATGGCCGCAACCTGCAGGGCCTCAGCCTGAACGGCACCAACTTCGCCGGCGTGCTGCCGACCAACGACGAGGCGCCCAAGCGCCCGATCGCGACCTTCGAGGTCAGCACCGTCACTTTGCCGACCGGCGAGACCGTCACCCTGACGCGCTGAACCCCACGTTTCCCCCGCCGTGGCAATCGGCCCGGCGGGGTCTTTCGCGCTACACCAGCCGCGCCGCGTGCCAGCGCAGATGATCCTCGATAAAGCTCTGGACGAAGAAATAACCGTGCTCGTACCCCGGCTGCCAGCGCAGGGTCAGCGGCACGGCCGCCGCCGCGCACGCATCGACGAGCAGTTCCGGCTTTAATTGGTCGATCAACCAAGGATCGGCGTCGCCCTGATCCACGAGCAGTTCGGACACGCGCGCCCCGTCCTCGATCAGCGCGACCGCATCGTGCCTGCGCCACGCCGCGCGGTCCTCGCCCAGATATTTCCCCAGTGCGTTGATCCCCCACGGCACCTGGTTCGGCGCGACGATCGGCGCGAAGGCCGAGACGCTGCGGAAGCGGTCGGGGTTGCGCAGGGCAAGCGTCAACGCGCCGTGCCCGCCCATCGAATGGCCGCTGATGCCTTGTCGGCTCATGTCCGCCGGAAAGTTCGCGCCGATCACGCCGAGCAACTCGTCGACGATGTGCGAATACATCCTGAAATGCTGGGCCCAGGGCGCCTGCGTCGCGTCGAGGTAGAAGCCCGCGCCCTGCCCCATGTCGTACGCCTCGTCGTTCGCGACGCCCTCGCCGCGGGGCGACGTATCGGGCGCGACGAGGATCAGGCCGAGCTCGGCGGCGATGCGCTGGGCGCCCGCCTTCTGGGTGAAGTTATCCTCGGTGCAGGTCAGCCCGGCGAGGAACCACAGCACCGGAAACGGCCCCTCGCCCGGCGGCACGAAAACCGCGAACCGCATCGCGGTGCCCGTCGCGGCGCTGTCGATGCGGTACGTCCCCTGCGTCCCGCCGAAGCATTTTGCGGTGCTGACGGTGTCCATCAGAACACCACCACGCTGCGGATGCTCTCGCCGCGGTGCATCAGGTCGAACGCCTCGTTGATGCGCTCCAGCGGGAAGCGGTGGGTGATCAGCGGGTCGATGACGACCTTGCCGTCCATGTACCAGTCGACGATTTTAGGGACATCTGTGCGCCCCCGCGCACCACCGAACGCGCTGCCCGTCCACACGCGCCCCGTGACGAGCTGGAAGGGCCGCGTGCTGATTTCCTTGCCGCTCTCCGCGACGCCGATGACCACCGACTTGCCCCAGCCGCGGTGGCAGCATTCGAGCGCGGCGCGCATCACGTCGGTGTTGCCCGTACAGTCGAAGCTGTAGTCCGCGCCGCCGCCGGTCAGCTCGATGATGTGCGGGACGACATTGTCCATGCCCTTCGACATCACGAAGTCGGTCATCCCGAACTGCCGCGCCATCGCCTCGCGCCCCGGGTTGATGTCGACCCCGACGATCCGCCCCGCGCCCGCCATGCGTGCACCCTGCAGCACGTTCAGGCCGATACCGCCCAGCCCGAACACCACCACCGTGTCGCCGACGCCGATGCCCGCGGTCCAGATCGCCGCGCCGACCCCCGTCGTGACCCCGCAGCCGATGTAGCACGACGTGTCGAACGGCGCGTCGGGGCGCAGCTTCGCCACCGCGATCTCGGGCAGCACGGTGAAGTTCGAGAAGGTCGAGCAGCCCATGTAGTGGTGCAGCATCTGGCCCTTGTAGCTGAAGCGCGAGGTACCGTCGGGCATCACGCCCTTCCCCTGCGTCGCGCGGATCGCGGTGCACAGGTTGGTCTTGCCGCTGAGGCATGACTTACACTTGCGGCATTCGGGGGTGTAGAGCGGGATGACATGCTCGCCGACCGCGACCGAGGTGACGCCCGGCCCTACCTCGCGGACGATGCCGGCGCCCTCGTGCCCCAGGATGGTCGGGAACAGCCCCTCCGAATCGAGCCCGTCGAGCGTGTAGGCGTCGGTGTGGCAGATGCCCGTCGCCATGATCTCGACGAGCACCTCGCCCTCGCGCGGCCCTTCGAGGTCGACCTCGACGATTTCGAGCGGGGTCTTCGCGGCGAAGGCGACGGCGGCGCGGGTTTTCATCCTGGTGGGTCTCCGGTTCGTATGTCCCTCTAGCCGCGTCATGCTGGCGAATGCCAGCACCCATGGTGGTGCACCTGCGCCGATGGGTGCTGGCGTACGCCAGCATGACGCGCGTAGGGGGTGCGCTGCATGAAATCCCCCACCCCCTACGATGCGATCATCCTCGGCGCCGGCGGTGCCGGGCTGATGTGCGCCGGTATAGCGGCGCAGCGCGGCAAACGCGTGCTGGTGATCGACCACGCCCCGGAGCCGGGGAAGAAGATCCTCATCTCGGGTGGCGGGCGGTGCAATTTCACCAATCTGGGCGCAGCCCCCGATCGCTATCTGTCGGCGAACCCGCACTTCGCGAAGTCGGCGCTGGCGCGCTACACGGGGCAGGACTTCCTCGAGCTCGTCGTGCGCCACCGCATCGCGTGGCACGAGAAGACGCTGGGCCAGCTGTTCTGCGACGGTTCGGCGCGCCAGATCGTCCGACTGCTGCTCGACGAGGCCGATGGCGCGGAGATCGCGCTGGGCAGCCCGATCCGCGACGTCAGCTATGCCGATGGGCAGTTCGGCGTGACCTTCGGCGACCGCACAGCGAGCGCCCCCGCGCTGGTCATTGCCACCGGCGGCCCCGCCATCCCGAAGCTCGGCGCGACCGGCTTTGCCTACGACCTCGCGCGCAAGTTCGGCCTCAAGGTCGTCGAGCCGCGCCCTGCCCTGGTGCCGCTGACCCTCGGCGCCGACGAGGCGCTGTTCCGCGAGCTGTCGGGCGTCGCCACGCCGGTGGTCGCGCGCTGCGGCAAGGTGGCGTTCGCCGAGGCTGCACTGTTCACCCATCGCGGCCTGTCGGGCCCGGCGATCCTGCAGATCTCGAGCTACTGGAAGCACGGTGCATCGGTGGGCATCGACTTCCTGCCCGGCGCCGACCCGGGCTGGGCGCTCGCGGCCAAGCGTACCCGCCCCCGCGCGACGCTGCGCAGCCTGATCGGCGGCCATCTGCCCGACCGGCTGGCAGAGGCGCTGGGCGCCCGCATCGCGCTGCCCGGCGACCTTGCGAGCCTGACCGACCGCGCGCTCGGCGCCGTCGAGGCGCGCCTGTCCGACTGGCGCTTCACCCCGAACGGCAGCGAGGGCTTCGCCAAGGCCGAGGTAACCGCTGGAGGGATCTCGACGGCTGGCCTGAGCTCGCAGACGATGTCGGCGCGCCACCTGCCCGGCCTTTACGCGATTGGCGAAGCGGTCGACGTGACGGGCTGGCTTGGCGGTTATAATTTTCAATGGGCCTGGGCGAGCGGCGTCGCCGCGGGGCGTTCGCTTTGATCCAGGTTAAGATTGTGCTTTCAGCAGGATAGCCGTCGACACGGGCGGGACGGCCTGGGCTCAGAGTGTCGCGACTATCCGACGATCGTAACGGTCGTGCGTAGAGTGTCGAGATTCTTTACACTCGTTGCGAAGGTCCGAAGGCTTCACGATGGTGAAACGGGTTGGCCCGGTACTTGCATCGCGTTTTACCGCGAAGGTTCGTGTAGGGAGAGTTTTTAATGAACAAGTTTTTTGCAACGCTGGCGGTCGCCGCCGCGGTTGCCGCAGCCCCGGCCGCTGCCGTGGTCAACACGTCGGCTTTCGGTCAGTTCAACGGCGTCAACGGCAACGGCGGCTTCAGCTATGGTTACACCGACGGCGTGACGCTGACGGCGTTCGATGGCAGCGGCACCGGTGCGCCGACGTGCGCCTTCGGGACGGGCTCGACCTGCCTGTTCTCGACCGCGAACAACGCCGGGCTGGTCCCGCAGGCTTCGGTCGGCGGCAGCTTCCCGACGGTCAACGTTCCGGCGACCGCGATCCTGGTTCACCCGGGCGACAGCGACTCGCTGTCGAACTACATCGCCTTCACGCTGCCTGAGAGCGGCGACTTCAACTATCTGATCAACATCCAGTCGCGCGGTATCGATACCACCACCGGCATCGGCTACCGCACCTTCACGTCGGTCGGCGGCGTCGTGACGCTCGGCACGCGTGGCGTGATCTCGAACTACCTCGACTCGGCGACGCTGAGCGGGATCACCTCGCTGAACAGCGGCGACGTGTTCGGCTTCATCATCGACCGCAACGGCAGCTTCGGTGGCGATTCGACCGGCGTCAACTTCAGCATCAGCACGGTGCCGGAGCCCGCAACCTGGGGCCTGATGATCGCCGGCTTCGGCATGGTCGGCTTCGCCGCCCGCCGCCGCACGCGCACGAGCGTCACGGCCTGACGTTCGACGTCATCTGAAATTGGGGGGCGCCGTGGCAACACGGCGCCCCTTTTTCGTTCAGCCGCACGTGCTGGCAGTGCAGGCCGTTCCTCTGCGCCTCCCTCAGACCGCTGCAACGCGCGCCCGCACTTGACGCACTGCCCTGCCCCGCGTCATCCCGGTGGGGAACGGAGCAGCAATAATGTCCATCCCCCTCCTCGCCGACTGGCAGGCCCTCGCGGAACGCGAATCCAAGGGGCCGCTGAGCGACTGGACGACGCCCGAGGGGATCGCGGTCAAGCCGCTCTACACCGCCGCCGACACGGCGAGCCTCGACCCCGGCCTGCCCGGCCTCGCGCCGTTCACGCGCGGCGTCCGCGCGACGATGTATACGGGGAAGCCCTGGACGATCCGCCAGTATGCGGGCTTCTCGACCGCCGCGGCATCCAACGCCTTCTATCGCCGTAATCTCGCGGCCGGGCAGAAGGGGCTGAGCGTCGCCTTCGATCTCGCGACGCACCGCGGCTACGACAGCGACCACCCGCGCGTCACCGGCGACGTCGGCAAGGCGGGCGTCGCGATCGACAGCGTCGAGGACATGAAGATCCTGTTCGACGGCATCCCGCTCGACAAGATGTCGGTCAGCATGACGATGAACGGCGCAGTGATCCCGATCCTGGCGTTCTTCATCGTCGCGGGCGAGGAACAGGGCGTCGCGCGGTCGCTGCTCGACGGGACCATCCAAAACGACATCCTAAAGGAGTTCATGGTCCGCAACACCTATGTCTATCCGCCCGCCCCCAGCATGCGGATCGTCGCGGACATCATCGCCTACACCAGCGCCGAGATGCCGAAGTTCAACTCGATCTCGATCAGCGGCTATCACATGCAGGAAGCCGGCGCGACGCAGGTCCAAGAGCTCGCGTTCACCATCGCCGACGGCATGGATTACGTCCGCGCCGCGCAGGCGCAGGGGCTCGACATCGACGCCTTCGCGGGGCGGCTGAGCTTCTTCTTCGCGATCGGCATGAACTTCTTCATGGAGGTCGCCAAGCTGCGCGCCGCGCGCCTGTTGTGGCATCGCGCGATGACGCAGCTCGGCGCCAAGTCCGAGCGCTCGAAGATGCTGCGCACCCATTGCCAGACCAGCGGCGTGTCGCTGACCGAGCAGGACCCGTACAACAATGTTGTCCGGACAACTGTCGAGGCGCTCGCCGCAGTGCTCGGCGGCACCCAGTCGCTCCACACCAACGCGCTCGACGAGGCGATCGCGCTCCCGAGCGAGTTCTCGGCGCGGATCGCGCGAAACACGCAGCTGATCCTGGCCAAGGAAACCGGTGTCACCAACGTCGTCGATCCGCTGGGCGGCAGCTATTATGTCGAGGCGCTGACCAGCGAACTCACCGAGACCGCCTGGGCGCTGATCGAGCGCGTCGAAGCCGAGGGCGGCATGACTCAAGCGATCGCCGCCGGGTGGCCCAAGCAGATGATCGAGGAGGCCGCCGCCGCCAGCCAGTCGCGCGTCGACCGCGGCGAGACGGTGATCGTCGGCGTCAACAAGTACCGCCTGGCGCAGGAAGACAAGATCGACACGCTGATGGTCGACAACGTCGCCGTCCGTGACGACCAGGTGGCACGCCTCGCGGCCCTGCGGGCGGCGCGCGACGAGGCGGCGTGCACAGAGGCACTCGATGCCTTGCGCGAGGGTGCGAAGGGCTCGGCCAACCTGCTCGCGCTGGCAGTCGAGGCGGCGCGCGCCCGCGCCACCCTCGGCGAGATTTCGTCGGCGATGGAGGACGTGTTCGGCCGCTACGGCACGACGCCGGTGCCGGTGAAGGGCATCTACGGCGAGGCGTACAAGGGCGACCCGCGCTGGGCGGCGGTGCAGGAGGGCATCGCGTCGGTCGAGGCGCGGCTGGGCCACAAGCCGAAGATCCTGATCGCCAAGATGGGCCAGGACGGCCACGACCGCGGCGCGAACGTCGTGGCGTCGGGCTTCGCCGACCTGGGCTTCGACGTCGTCTCGGGCCCGCTGTTCCAGACCCCCGACGAGACGCTGGCAATGGCGCTGGTGGCGTCGGTCGACGCGATCGGCTGCTCCTCGCTGGCGGCAGGCCACCGCACGCTGATCCCCGAACTCATCGACCGCCTGCGCGCCGCGGGCCGCAGCGACATCAAGGTCTTCGCGGGCGGCGTCATCCCGGCGGGCGACTACGAGTTCCTGCGCGCCGCCGGCGTGTCGGGCATCTACGGCCCGGGGTCGAACATCGTGGATTGCGCGGCGGACGTGCTGCGGATGCTGGGGCACAACATGCCGCCCGAGCCGCTTTCGGAGGCAGCAGAGTAATGTTCCTCAACTTCCTCGACGAACTCCGCGCCGCCAAGATTCCTGCGTCGACCAAGGAGCATCTGACGCTGCTCGCGGCGCTGCAGGCCGATGTGATCGACCGGAATATCGAGGATTTCTACTATCTAGCGCGCGCGACCTACGTGAAGGACGAGGGCCTGCTCGACCGGTTCGACCAAGTCTTTTCCAAGGTGTTCAATGGTATCGAGCCGACGGTCGAGCTGGGTACCGCGGAGATCCCCGAGGAGTGGCTCAAGCGCATCGCCGAACTCAACCTGAGCCCGGAGGAAATGGCCGAGTTGCAGAAGCTTGGCTGGGACAAGCTCATGGAGACGCTCAAACAGCGGCTCGAGGAGCAGAAGGAGCGGCACCAGGGCGGCAACAAGTGGATCGGCACGGGCGGAAAGTCGCCGTTCGGCGCGTACGGCTCGCATCCCGAAGGCGTGCGCATCGGCCAGGCCGAGGGGCGCAAGGGGTCGGCGGTAAAGGTCTGGGACAAGCGCGAGTTCAAGAACCTCGACAGCTCCGTCGAACTCGGCACGCGCAACATCAAGGTCGCGCTGCGCCGCCTGCGCAAGTTCGCGCGCGACGGCGCGGCTGACGAGCTCGATCTCGACGCCACCGTCAGCGGCACGGCGAAGAAGGCCTACCTCGACATCGTCATGCGCCCCGAGCGGCACAATGCGGTCAAGCTGCTGCTGATGCTCGACGTCGGCGGGTCGATGGACCCACACATCAAGGTTTGCGAGGAGCTGTTCTCAGCCGCCCGCAGCGAATTCAAGCATCTGGAATTCTTCTACTTCCACAACTGCCCGTACGAGGCGCTGTGGCAGGACAACAAGCGGCGCTGGTCGGAGCGCACGCCGACGATGGACCTGCTCCACAAGTTTCCGCACGATTACAAGCTGGTGTTCGTCGGCGACGCGTCGATGAGCCCGTACGAGATCAACTATCCCGGCGGCTCGGTCGAGCATTGGAACGAGGAAGCGGGCGACGTCTGGATGCGCCGCATGCTCGACGTCTATCACGCCGCCGCGTGGCTGAACCCCATCCCCGAGAAGAGCTGGGGGCACAGCCAGTCGATCCAGATGATCAAGACGGTCATGGAAGACCGCATGTACCCGCTGTCGCTCGAAGGGCTGGACCGCGCCATGAAGGCGCTGACGCGGTCGCACTAAACCCCTATCGCAGCGCGACCCTGACCCCGACGCGGAACTGCCGGCCCAGCAGGTCCGAGTAGGTGCTGTTCGCGGCCAGACCCGTCTCCGGCACCAGCAGCGGGTCGGCATCGAACAGGTTGGTCACGTTCACGAACAACTGCGCGTCCCGGCCGCCCATCTCGACCTTCGCCGTGATGTTGAGGTCGGCGTAGAACAGGCCCTTCACGCGGTTCTCTTCATAAGTCGGGAACAGCGTCGTCGAGACCGGGCAGTTGGTCTGGCACTCGATGCCGTTCGCGACATACTTGCCCGCGCTGACGCCGCGACCGACGCCGGTGACCGAGAAGGTCGGCGTGTCATAGGTCGCGCTGAAGCGGTAGATCCACTTCGGCGTGCTCGCCTGGCCGCCGTTCGCCCCGACCGAGTTGACGACCACGGCGCCGGGCACGCCGCTGTTGAACAGATTGTCGATGTACCGCGTCGCGACGCCGCGCAGCGTCACCGTCCCCGGCGCCTTGTCGAAGATCGCGTCGAGCGGCAGGCGGTAGCTGGCGTCGATGTCGACCCCGCGCACCAGCTGGCTGGCGGCGTTGAACGGCTGGCTGCGGAACAGCAGATAGGGCTGGCCGGGGATCGAGCGCGACGGATCGGTGGTGTAGGCGTCGCAGAACTGCTGCTGCCCGCGGAAGCACAGGTCGATGATGTCCTGCGCGCTGAAGGTGCTGATCGCGTCCTTCAGGTTGATCCGGAAATAATCGACCGACAGGTTGAAGCCCGGGATGAAGCTCGGCGCGACGACGACGCCGGCGTTCCAGGTGTCCGACTTCTCTGCCTTCAGGGCAAGATTGCCGGTGACGTTCGCCGAATAGCCGAAGGTCGCCGGGCCGTTCAGGCCGTCGTTGGTGAAGGCCGGGTTGCGCACCGAATCGCTGTTGGCGGAACCGGCGGCGAACAGCTCGTTCAGGTTGGGCGCCCGGATGTCGCGCGAGCGCGTAACCCGGAAACGAACGTCCTTGATCGGCTGCCAGGTCGCACCGGCCTTCCACGTCGTGACATAGCCCGCGGTCGAATAGTCGGTCGCACGCGCCGCGCCGTTGAACTCGATGCCCAGGCCCAGCGGCACGACCACCTCGACATAGGCTTCCTTGACATTGTAGCTGCCGTTCGTCGGCAGATAGTTGCCGACCGACCAGCGGTTCGTAGTCGTCGGGCGGCCGTTGGCGTCGAGCGTGGCGAGCGGCTGGAACTCGTCGGGGACGAAGCCCCTGATCTGCTCCTTGCGATACTCCGCGCCGACCGCGACGCTGACGTCGCCCGCCCAGGTGGCGAACGGGGTCAGCGCGAGGTTCACGGCGGCGTTGTACTGCTCGACCGTCTCGTCGCGGTAGGGATTGCCGAGCACATAGGCGATCGCCGCGGGGTTCGCGACGCCGATGCCGAGGCGATTGAGCGGTACGCAGGCGCGGTCGTCGTTCGCCGCGCTGGCATCGACGTTGATCGCGCACTGGATCGACCCCGTCGCATACCCTCCAGTGTTGCCGGCGGGCGCGAAGACCGCGGCGGTCGCATTGGCCATGCGGCCGATGTTCATGATGTCCTGAAGGCCCTCGCGCAGGTCGGCGCGGCCGTACTGGCCGTAGAGGTCCCACAGCGCGTCCTTGCCGAACAGCTCGAAGCTGCCCTTGGCACCCAGCGTGTAGCGCTGCACCTCGCGCTTGTTGGCGACGCCGCGGAACGGCAGGTCGGCCGCCGTCGAGGCGATCGTCACGCTGGTGATGCCGGTCAGCGCCGCCGGCCCGAGGGCGTTGTACAGGAAGGCGTTGCAGGTCGTCGGCGCCGCAGCCGCCGTCGCCGCCGTGCCGCAGCCGGTCGCCGACAGCGAGACGCCGGTCGCGAGGTTCGGGCCGGCGTTGAAGAAGATCTTCTGCCGGTTGTACGACGCCTCGGCGAACAGCTCGGTATTCGCGCCGACTTCATAGCTCAGCCGGCCGAAGAAGCCGTAGCGGTCGTCCTCGGGATCGAGGCCGATGCGGCGGCCGGAGTCGTTGACCTGCCAGTCGCCACCCTGGGTCAGCGTCGGTGCGGCGGCACCCGACGGCGCCGGGAAGGTCAGCGCGCCGTACTGGTACTGCTGGACCGCGCCGCCAACCCCGAAATAGGTGCCGCGCAGGCGGTTGGCGACGCCACCGGCCGATCCGGTGATCAGGCCGCCGGGGGTCGAGTTCGCCGCGCCGACCTGGCGGCGGATCAGGAACTGCGGCACGCTGGAGTTGGTCGTCGCGTTGTACGCCGGGTTCTGGATGCGGACGTAGCCGGTCGCGTTCCAGGCGCGATCGACCTGGAAGATGCCGTCGCGGTGCGCGATCTCGCCCGACAGCAGGATGTGACCGCGCTTGTCGCTGCCGAAGGCCAGGCCGCCGGCGACGCTCGCCGAATAGTTGAAGCCGTCGCCGCGCTCGGTGACGCCGCTGTCGGCATTGACCTTCAGCCCCTCATACTTCTTGTCGAGCACGAAGTTGACGACGCCCGCGACCGCGTCGGAGCCGTACGCTGCGGACGCGCCGCCGGTGACGACCTCGATGCTCTGCACCAGCGACTGGGGGATGGTGTTGACGTCGACCAGGCCGGTGATCGTCGAGCCGACCGAGCGCCGCCCGTCAAGCAGAACAAGGGTGCGGATCTCGCCCAGGTTGCGCAGGTTGAGCGCGTTGATGCCCGCCTGCCCGCTCGACAGGTTGAGGCGCGAGTTGGCGGGCCGGGTCGAGCCCGCGAGCGCCGGCATCTGGTTGACGAAATCGGCGATGTTGTTCGACGGCGAGGAGGTCTGGATCTCCTCCTGCGTCAGCACCATCAGCGGCGTCGGCGCCTGGAAGCCGTCGCGCGCGACGCGCGAGCCGGTGACGATGATGTCTTCCTCGACGCTCGCCGCCGCAACCTCGGCCGGGGTTTCGGTCGCCGTCGCGGGTCCCGCCGTCTGCGCGAGGGCGGGCGATGCGAGGCCCAGCACGACCGCCAGCGCGGACCAGCTCGACGCCGTGCGCAGCGCGCAATACGGCCGGACTTTCAGTGACTTCATCTTCCCACCCTCGTTTGTGCCCGTGCCCGCGCCGGCTTGTGCCGGTCTGCTGCCCACGCCCCTGTCGACTGCCGCCGCATCCGGATCGGAGCGGCGAAACCTGATCGAAAGGTGCGCGGCGTCGCCCGTGCGCGTCAAGCGCGCAAAGCATTGTCTATGGCCTGCACGCGCTTATGGCCGCATGAGTGTGTCATAAATGCTAGGTCGCCCGGCTTGATGATCCGTCTGGTCCTGTCCCTCCTGCTCGTCGCTGCCGCCCCCCTCGACCCGGCGGTCGAGCGCGCGCTCGCCGGCGCCGGGCCCGGCACGCGCATCGGCCTCGTCGTCGTCGACGACCAGGGCCGGGAGATCGTCGCGGTCCGGCCCGATGACCGCTTCGTGCCCGCGTCGAACACCAAGATGTTCACGACCGCCGCAGCCTTCGCGCTGCTCGACACGAGCGCGGCCGATGGCGGCGCCGGGGCGTCGGTGCGGCTGGAGGGTCGCGACGTCGTCATCGCGGGCCATGGCGACGCGCGCCTGTCGAGCGCCGCCGACTGCCTGAGCGACTGCCTGATCGAGCTGGCGCGCGTCGTCGCGGCGCGGACGCGCGTCGTCCACGACGTGATCGGCGACGACAGCGCCTTTCCCGACGAACGCTGGCCGCAGGGCATGAGCTGGAACAACATGCCCGGCCGCTACGGCACGGCGATCTCGGCGCTGACGATCGACGACAATGTCGTGCCCGTCGTCGTCTCGCCCGGCAGGCCCGGCGCGGCCCCGTCGCTGACGAGCGACGGCTATTACAGCATCGTCAATCGCGCCGTCACGGGCGGCACGGGGTCAAGGCTGAGCGTCGAACGTGTGCCGGGCAGCGCGGTGTTGCGCGTCACGGGGCACATCGCCGCCGGGCAGGCTCCGGTGACGCTGAGTGTCGCGGTCGACGACCCCGCGCACCGGGCGGCTTGGCGGCTCGCCGACCTGCTGCGGACGCTGGGGGTGCGCGTCACGGGCACGGTCGGGACGTGGCACCGTCCGCTCGCAGCGTTCGACGACCCGGCGACGCGGGACACCGCGCCCCCGCCGCGCCTGCCGCGACAGCCGGTCCTCGCGCGCCTCGCGCCGCCGCCGCTGACCGAGAATCTGCGGGTGATCAACAAGGTCAGCCAGAACCTCCACGCCGAACTGCTGCTGCGCCGCGTCGGCGCAGTCGCGGGAACGGGCTCGGTCGCCGACGGGCAGCGCGCGGTGCGCAACATGCTCGACACCGCGGGCGTCGAGCGCTGGTCGTATGACTTCGCCGACGGCTCGGGCATGTCGAGCTACAACCGCCTGACCCCGCGCGCCGCGGTACGCTTCCTGCGCTGGACGCAGGGCCAGACGTGGGGGCCAGCGTGGCAGGCGACGCTGCCTGTGGCCGGCGTCGACGGTACGCTGTCCCGGCGCTTCCGCGGCACACCGCTAGAAGGCAAGCTGTTCGCCAAGACCGGAACGCTGAACGCCGCGAACGCCTTGTCGGGATTCATGATCGCGGCAAGCGGGCGGATGCTGGTCTTCTCGGCGCTGGCGAACGACATGCCGGGCGATGCCTCGGCGACAGCAGCGGTGGATGCAGCGCTGCTCGCCGTAGCAGCTGCCAATTAGCCCCCCGGGGCGGCGGTCAACCGCGCGTGCGTAGCCAGTGCCGCAGGCGGCGCTTGATACGGTCGACCCGGCGTAGCGTCCGGCCGCGCTGCTCGGTCAGCTTGGCGGAGCGCAGTGCCGCGCCGTCGATCGCGCGCGTGCGGTAGAAATTGGGCACGTCGTGATGGTCGGTCATCGGCAGATGGAACACCGGGCACGCCGCCGACGCCTGTGGCGGGACGATCCACGCCCAGTTGCCCGAGACGTCGCGGCCCAGGGCATGCTCGATCCGGACGAAGTCGATGTACTGCTGGCTCGCCGCATGATGGTCGATGATGGCGGCCTCGGCCGCATTGAAGCTGGACAGTACGGCGCGGTTCAGCTCGGTCAGCGCGCGGTCCTTCCAGTATGGGTCGGCCTTGTCGACGCCGATCGCGTCGCCGACGCGGTCGAGCAGATTGTACCGCGCCTGATCCACGAAGTTTCGCGAGGCGATCTCGGTCGCCATGTAGAATCCGTTGAACGGCGCGCATGGATAATCGATGCCGCCGATGGTCAGGATCATGTCGGTGACGAGTGGCACCGTGTACCAGCGCAGCCCGAGAGACGCGATGCCGGGCAGCGTCGGGTGCACGATATCGACCTCGCGCACTGTTCCCGGGGGCAGTTCGTACAGCCGCCGCGGCCCGGTCGCGTCGCGGATGACGAACGGCAGCAGGTCGAAGGCGCTGGGGGTTGCCGGTGGCTGCCAGCCCAGCGCGATCGCCGAGCGCGTCGCCTCGACATTCTGCGGATCGCCGAGCACCCCGTCGTCCCGCAGATAGCCCGCATATTGCGTGAGCTGGTGGCAATCGAAATAGGCCGTGGGCCGGTCGTCTCGCGCCGGGCCGAAGATCGTGATGGCGGAGCGGCGGGCGCCGCTGGTCGTCGACTTGCCGAGGTGGGCGATGACCCGCAGCGCCATTTCATCGGGGTCGGTCACGTCGCGGGCGTCGTTGACCTCGAGCGACTTCCAGTACAGCCGCCCGATGCAATTGGCGTGGTTGCGCCACGCAACGCGCGCGCCGAAGCTCAGCTCGGCGGTGGTGTGGGTATAGCTGCCGGTGCGCTGCAACTCCGCCAGCACCGCGCGCGTGCGCTTCTCGAGGTCGGCGGGCGGGAGCTCGAGCTCGTGGTGGTACAGCTTCAGGAAGTCGATCGCCTCCTCGCGGCGTTCGCCCTTGGTCAGCCGTCTGAGGCGCCGCCGCAGCGGATCTGACTGCGTCCAGCTGTCGACATAGGTCACGCCTACATCAGCCCATCGAACGCCTGGGCCGACGAGCGCAGCTTGCGGCGGTTGATGGCATGGACGGCACGCGCGACCTCGGCCTTCGCCCGGCGATAGTCCCGGTGACCGGTGTCGGTGTTGACGTACAACGCGCGGGCGTTGCGATGGTCGTAGCGGTGCACCACGATGCCCGGAAAGGCGGCCGGGTCGGCGGCGACCCGGTCGTAGATCGGCGTGCCGGTCAGGATCGAGAAGTCGTTGAAGCGCACGCGGTCGATGAAGGGCTGATGCCGCCGCAGAAAGTCGGCGGTCTTCATCAGATCATCGGGGGTGTCGCCGGGATAGCCCTTGAACATCGTTGCGCGGACACTCAGCCCGGCGTCGTGCGCCTCGCGGATGAATTCGCTGTTCGCCTCGACCGTGCAGCCCTTGTCCATCAGGTCGAGCATGCGCTGGCTGCCGCTCTCCAGTCCGAAGCTGACGCGCCGCATGCCGGCGGCCACCGCAGCGCGCAGATAGGCGCGCGACAGGCCGTTGTTGGCACGCTGATCGACGTGCACCGTGCCGATCCACTGCGCGCCGCGGACGCTACGCTGCACCCCGTCGATCAGGCCGCGGAAGAAGGCCGGATTGGAATTGAGCTTCAGGTCGAGAAACAGGAAGTTCGTCGTCTGGTGACGCCGCGCCTGTTCGCGCATCTCGTTGAGGACGGACTCCACGCTGCGACCGCGATAGGTCCGGCCGCTGACCGAGACGATGTCGCTGCAGAAATTGCACTTGTTCCACTGGCAGCCGCGCCCGGCCATCACCGGGATGATGTGGATGCGGTAGCGGTCCCAGGGAAAGTCCGAAAAATCGGGCACCGGGACGGCCTCGAGCGAGCGCAGCGGCGGCGCAACCGCGGACTTCGCGCCGCTGGGGAGGACGACACCGCCGAACTGCAGCAGGTCGCCGCCGTCGATCGCCGCCCGGACGATGTCCGGGATCGACAGATCGGCCTCCGCCCCGACCAGCGCGGTCAGGCCCGGGATGTCGCGCCAGGCGTCGGCGGTCTCGGCCTGGTTGAACATCGGGCCGCCGAGCAGCAGCGGAACGCCGCGCGCAGCCGCCATGCGCCCGATCTCGACGACGGTGCGGTAGTGCTGAAGATAGGCCGACAACAGGATGGCGCCCGGCTGCTGGTCGAGGGCGCGCGCGACTTCGGCGAGCACGCGCGGCTGCGGCCGGTTCTTCAGCCAGGCGCGTGTCCGTCGCGCACCGTCGCGGGCCCAGCGCAGCGTCGGATGCGTCGATAGGTGGACGCGCCGCGCCAGCTGGTCCCAACTGCGTTCGGCACGTTCGCGTTCGGCGGCGGGAACGTCATGCGCGAGCGGGGAGACGAGCTGCACGCCGAAGCCGGCATTGCGCAGCGACGCGACCAGCAGCCCGATCGCCAGCGTCGGAAAGGTGGCGAAGTTGTTGAGGTCGACGAAGACGACCCGCGCGCCCTTCAGCGAACGGATCGGTTTCAGCGCCATGGCGAATGGCCCGCGCGGCGGCGGGCGGTGACGGACCGCGCGCGCGAACCGGCGACGTTACGATCCATTTCAACGGCCCCCACAACCCCGACGTCCCCAAAACTCATGTCGATTCCGCGGCGAAATGGCAATCGCCAACGGGCTCATAACGCGCGGTTTGTGCCGCCCCGGTGCCACCGGGCAGGTTTCGTCTGTTTTGGCCCCGTAATCTGTCATATCGATTGTGCGATGGGGACCCTGCAACGTCTTGGCGAGAGGGTTTGGCTCAAACTGTTGCTGCGGCGGGAGTACGAGTCTCTCTCGCTGCGCCGCTGGTTCGCTGCTCGCTACGAGATCGAGGTCGGCCTCTACAGCTATGGCTGCTTCGATCCGCTGCGCGTCTCGGGACGCACGCGGATTGGCCGCTATTGCTCGATCGCGCCCAGCGCGCGCATCGTCGGCGCCAACCATCCGCTCGATGCACTGACCACGCACCCCTATCTCTACGATGCCGGGCTCGGGGTCATCGCGGCAGACCGGCTCGATCCGGCCTGGCTGACGATCGGCGACGATGTCTGGATCGGCCATAACGCGACGGTGATGCCGGGCTGCAAGTCGATCGGCCGGGGCGCCGTGATCGGGACGGGCGCGGTCGTGACGCAGGCGGTCGAGCCCTATACGATCGTCGCAGGCGTACCGGCGCGACTCCTGCGCCGCCGCTTCACGCCCGAAGTGATCGCCGCGATCGAAGCGACGCGCTGGTGGGACAACGACAAGGCCTGGCTGCGCCGTCTGGCGGCGGCGCACCCGGCCGCGGCATACGCGCCCGACGCCGCGGCGCTCGCGGAGGTCCGGTGACGACGGCAGAAACGATCGACCGTGACGAGTATCACGCATTGCGGGCGGAGATCATCACGCGGATCAGGCTGCAGAACGTCATCCTGATGTTGCTGATGCCGCTGTTCCTCGCGGCCGCGCTGGCCATGGCCGTGTATCCGACGACGACGCGGATCATGCCGCTTATCTATACGATCGTCTGCGGCATCGGTGGGCTGCTCTGGATCCACCACGCCGCACGGACGACGCAGATCAAATACTATCTGCGGCTGATCCTCGAGCCGCGCCTGCGCGACGGCGGCGGGTGGGAGCGGTGGCACGCCGCCAATCGGGTCGCCGGCCTGCTCGGCTCGCGCTGGCGCATCTCGACGATCGGCGTGTTCATCGGCAGCGATCTCGCGATGCTGGGCCTCGCCTGGCTGATTGCGCCAGAGGCCACCGCGGGTTCCGCCACTCTCCTGACGCTGGCGGCGATCGGCACGGCGGCGGTACTGCTGCTGCCGCCTAAGATGTCGCCCGAGCTTCGTGCCCGGGTTGCAGCAGACACTTGATCACGAGCTTCTGCGCGAAGACGAAGCGGTCGAAGCGGCTGCGACCGAGCACCAGCACCGATCCCGGCGGCACCGGCCGTGCCCGCTTGCTGCGCAGCATCCGGACGGCATGCGGCGCGATCGACGCCAGCACGAGCCAGCTGCGCAGCCAGAACGCCAACGCCCCGAGCGGCCGGCCGCGGTGGAACTCGAATTCCTCGGCGGTCATCCGCCGCCAGCGGTAGCGCAATT
The DNA here is from genome assembly GCF_007097155.1 of Glacieibacterium frigidum. Classification (GTDB taxonomy): domain Bacteria; phylum Pseudomonadota; class Alphaproteobacteria; order Sphingomonadales; family Sphingomonadaceae; genus Glacieibacterium; species Glacieibacterium frigidum. The sequence goes on along the minus strand of NZ_VJWA01000001.1, from coordinate 1,155,089 downwards.
GCGGCCAGCTGATCAGCGCCGGGTGCTCGACGACGACATCGGCTGCGCTCGCCAGCGGTATTCCGCGGGCGAGCGCACGGTATGACCAGTCCTTGTCTTCGGGCACGCCCGTCTCGAACGCGCCGATCAGGTCGAAGGCGGCGCGCGTGCAGAACAGGTTGGCAGTCAGAAGATGGCGCGAGCGTTTCAGGAAGCGCGCAGCATCGACGCCGAATTCCATGTCGAAAGCCTCTATCGCTGTCGGCTGTCCGGCGACGGCTGGCGTGATGACGATCGCGCCGCCGAACACCGCCCGGGTCGACAATGCACGCCTGCCCGCCGCGATCCAGTCGGGCGCGGCCAAGCAATCGCTGTCGATGAAGGCGAGCCAGTCGCCGCTGCTCGCGGCCACGCCAGCGTTGCGTGCCGGCCCCGCACCGATCTTCGGCTCATGGAGGACGATAGCCGACGTGCAGATCGCGGCAGCATGCGCGCGGATTGCAGCCGCGTTATCAGCACTGCCGTTGGCGACGACGATGATCTCGTCGAACTCGGCCTGTTGGCTGGCAAGGGCTGCGACGCATTCAGTCAGTTGAACAGGATCGCCACGATGCGGAACGACGACCGATAGGCGCATGGGAAAATTAACCTGCGCATCCTGCACCGGCTTCACTGATCGGATCCCTGCAAATCCCGAGGTGACGCGCTATTGAGCCCGCTGGGGCGATCGACGGGGATTGAACCCGCAACCTCCGGTACCACAAACCGGCGCTCTAACCAATTGAGCTACGACCGCCACGCGCGCGGGCCGCTCCACTACGGGGCGGCGCGGCCAGCGTCAAGAACGGTGGTCAGGCGCCCAGCGTCGCGCAGGCGATGCGCTTGCCCGAATTGCCCGACGGATCGGTCTTGTAGTCGTCGGGACCCGCGTGGAGCACGACCGCCGCACCGTCGGCGTCGAGCAGCGCGTTGGGGCCGCCGGTCAGCATCAGGCCATCGACGGTGTGCGTGATCTCGCCCTTGCCGCTGGCACCGACGATGATGTTGGGCAGGTCGCCCATGTGCGGGCCCATCGGGTTCTCGGTGCCGTGCTGCTTGGTCAGCGGGTTGAAGTGCGGGCCGGCGCTGTCGAAGGTCGGCGCCGTGCAGAGGCCGATGCGATGGTAATGGATGGCGTAGGTACCTGGCGCGAGACCCTCGACCCGCGCCGCGATGCGCAGGCCGGCGGGCCGTGCCTCGAGCGAAGCGGTGCCGCGCAGCTCGCCGTTGGGGCCGAGCAGCTGGACGGTGCGGACCTGTGACGGCGGCATGTCACGCGTCGCGCCCATCGATGAGCTGTTGCTCGACTGGCAGGCGGCGAGAGCCAGGAGGGGCAGGACGATGAAGGCGGCGCGCATGATATTCTCCCGTTGTCGTCCCCCAACGACCGAAGCGTGGTTCAGTGCCCCAGCGACTTGTTGATCGTCTCCACCATCTTCTTGGCGTCGGCGAGCAGCATCATCGTGTTGTCCATATAGAACACGTCGTTGTCGACACCGGCATAGCCGACGCCGCCCATCGAGCGCTTCACGAACAGCACGGTCTTGGCCTTCTCGACGTCGAGCACAGGCATGCCATAGATGGGCGACGTCTTGTCGGTCTTGGCGGCCGGGTTGGTGACGTCGTTCGCGCCGATGACGAACGCCACGTCGGCCTGCGCGAAGTCGGAGTTGATGTCCTCAAGCTCGAAGACCTCGTCGTAGGGCACGTTGGCCTCGGCCAGCAGCACGTTCATGTGCCCCGGCATGCGCCCCGCGACCGGGTGGATCGCGTATTTGACGCTGACGCCGTCCTTCTTGAGCAGGTCGCCCATCTCGCGCAGCGCGTGCTGCGCCTGGCTGACCGCCATGCCGTAGCCGGGCACGATGATGACGCTCTCGGCATTCTGCATGATGAAGGCCGCGTCCTCGGCGGAGCCGCGCTTCCACGGCCGCTCGACCGCCGCGCCCTTGTCACCCGACACCGACTCGCCGCCGAAGCCGCCGGCGATGACGCTGATGAAGCTGCGGTTCATCGCGGTGCACATGATGTAGCTGAGGATCGCGCCCGACGAGCCGACCAGCGCGCCGGTGATGATCATCGCCGAGTTGTTGAGCGTGAAGCCCATCGCCGCCGCCGCCCAGCCCGAATAGCTGTTGAGCATCGAAATGACGACCGGCATGTCCGCGCCGCCGATCGGGATGATCAGCAGAAAGCCGATGATGAAGCTGAGCGCGGTGATCGTGAAGAACACCCACGGCGACTGGTCGACGGTGAAATAGCCGACGAGGATCAGGATCGCGGCGAGGAGGCCGAGATTGATGACGTGGCGCGCGGGCAGCTGGATCGGCGCCCCCGACATGCGGCCCGACAGCTTCAGGAAGGCGATGACCGACCCGGAGAAGGTGATCGCACCGATGGCGACGCCCAAGCCCATCTCGACCCGGCTGACCGCGGCGATCTCGCCGGTCGCGGGATCGATGATGCCGAAGGCATCGGGGTTCAGGTACGCCGCGACACCGACCAGCACCGCGGCCATGCCGACGAGGCTGTGGAAGCCCGCGACGAGTTCGGGCATCGCGGTCATCTTGATGCGCTGGGCGATGAAGTACCCGATGCCGCCGCCGATGGCGATCGCGCCGACGATCAGCGGCAGGCCGACATTATGGATGATCAGCGTCGTGGCGACCGCGATCGTCATGCCGATCATGCCGTAGCGGTTGCCCTGCTGCGACGTCTCGGGGCTGCTCAGGCCGCGCAGCGCGAGGATGAACAGCACCCCCGACACCAGATAGGCGAGGAGCACCCAGGCGGGCGTGGCGGCGAGTGTCTCGTGCATTTACTTGCTGCCCCCGACCTTGCGGTCCTTCTTCTTGTACATGCCCAGCATGCGCTGCGTCACCGCAAAGCCCCCGAAGATGTTGACCGACGCCAGCGCAACCGCCAGCAGCCCCAGCCACTTCGACGTCTCGCTGCCCCCGACCGCGGCCGACGCGGCGATCAGCGCACCGACGATGATGACCGACGAGATGGCGTTGGTGACGGCCATCAGCGGCGTGTGCAGCGCCGGCGTGACCGACCACACGACGTAATAGCCGACGAAGCACGCCAGCACGAAGATCGAGAGCTGGGGGATCAGATGGTCCATCGTATCTCTCCGAAAATTCGCGCGCGATCGACGCTCACGCGGCCAGCAACCGCTCGTGCACCACGGCACCGCCGCGGGTCAGGGTGACGCCCTTGACGATTTCGTCCTCAGGGTTCCACACCGCCGTGCCCGCGTCCTTGTCCCAGAACGCCGCGATGAAGTTGTAGACGTTGCGCGAGTAGAGCGCCGACGCGTCCGCCGCGAGGCGCGAGGCGGAGTTGCGGTGGCCGATGATCTTGACGCCGTGGACGACCGCGGTCTCGCCGACCTTCGAACCCTCGACGTTGCCGCCGCTCTCGACCGCGAGGTCGACGATCACCGAACCCGGGCGCATCGTCGCGAGCTGTGCGTCGCTGATCAGGCGCGGCGCGGGGCGGCCGGGGATCAGCGCGGTGGTGATGACGATGTCCTGCTTGGCGATGTGGCTCGAGACCAGTTCAGCCTGCGCCGCCTTGTATTCGTCGGACATCTCGGTGGCATAGCCGCCGCTGCCCTCGCCCTGGATGCCTGCGACCTTCTCGACGAAGATCGCCTTGGCGCCGAGGCTCTCGATCTGCTCCTTGGTCGCGGCGCGGACGTCGGTCGCCGAGACCAGCGCCCCCAGCCGGCGCGCGGTGGCGATCGCCTGCAGGCCCGCCACGCCGACGCCCATCACGAAGACGCGTGCCGCGCTGATCGTGCCGGCGGCGGTCATCATCATCGGAAAGGCGCGACCATAGGCCTCGGCGGCGTCGATCACCGCCTTGTAGCCCGACAGGTTCGACTGCGACGACAGCACGTCCATCGACTGCGCGCGGGTGATGCGCGGCATGAACTCCATCGCAAGCGCGTCGATACCCGCCGCCGCATAGGCGTCGATGCGCGCGCGGTCGGCGAACGGCGACAGGATCGCGGCGAGCACCGCGCCGGGCTTTGCACCGCCGAGCGACGACGCATCGGGCCCCTGCACCGCGGCAATCAGATCGGCGCCGGCGATCGTCGCGGCGCGGTCGCCGACGGTCGCGCCGGCATCGGTGTACAGCTGGTCGGATAGGTTCGCACCCGCCCCTGCCCCGGCCTCGACCGCGACGGTCGCGCCGAGCGCGATGAATTTCTTGACCGTTTCAGGCGTCGCCGCGACACGCGCTTCCGCGTCCGCCGTCTCGCGCAGTACCGCAATTCGCATCTATGCCCCCGGCCCCGTCCTAACGGACGAGGAACAATGCCATCAGGATGAGCAGGATGGCAATCGCCACCACGCCCCATTTCAACATTCCCATGAACCGCTCGTACGTTGCAGCATGCTCGACTGCCGCGCCGTCGTCGCCCACGTGTCCGCCAACCTCGTCCGCCATGACCTTACCCTCGTGACCCTTGCCAGCCTCCATAGCAAAGTCGCGAGCCTAGGCCAGCCCCGCGCGTGACAGCGCCGCCGCCTGCTTGGCGGCGATCTTGTCAACCGGGAAGGCGTCGATCATCTCGTTGAACATATCGTGCCAGTTCAGCTCCGCCTGCAAGTGCATGAACACCCCGCCCAGCCCGATCGCGGCTCGGTCCATGAAGACGAACTCGCGCGGGACTGTCACCGTGCCCAGCTCGCGCAGCCGCCGGTGGACCGCCTGCGCGGTCTCGCGGCCATAGGTGGCGGGGTTACCGCTGGCGTCGATAACCCGCACCCGGTCGTCGAGCAGCGGGCCGTACAGGAACTTCGCCCAGACGAGCAGCGTGTCGATGATCTCGCGGCTCAGGCCCGTGAAGCCCCAGCGTTCGAAGGCATCGACCGCCAGCGCCTCGTCGCCGCCCTGGATCGCGCGGTACAGGTCGACGACCCCGCCGATGAAGCGCGGCGGGAAGACCCGAACGCAGCCGAAATCGAGCAAGTTGATGCTCAGATCGTCGCGCACCGTGTAGTTGCCGAGATGCGGGTCGCCGTGGATCACGCCGTAGTGGTGGAGCGGCAGGTACCACGCGCGGAACAGGTTCTGCGCGATCGTATTGCGCGTCGCGAGGTCGGCCACCTTGAAGTCGAGCAGCGGCCGTCCGTCGAGCCACGTCATCGTCAGCAGGCGGCGGCTCGACAGCGCGGGTAGCACCTCGGGCAGGTGCACGCCCGCCTCGCCTTCGAGCATCGCCCGGTACAGCGCGAGGTTCTTCGCCTCATGCTCGTAATCGAGTTCCTCGCGCAGCCGGTCGGCGAGTTCCTGGTGGATCTGCCCGGTGTCGATCGACTTGTCGAAGCGCGCATACAGCCCGAACATCATGTCGAGCTGGCCCAGGTCGGCCTCCACCGCGCTCGCCATGTCGGGGTATTGCAGCTTGGCCGCGACGCGGACGCCGTCGTGGGTCGTCGCGCGGTGCACCTGGCCGAGCGACGCCGCCGCCGCCGCCTCGTGCTCGAAGCTCGCGTACTTGGCTTCCCAGTCAGGGCCGAGCTCGGCCTTCATCCGCCGCTTGACGAACGGCCAGCCCATCGCCGGGGCATTCGCCTGCAGCTGGCTGAGTTCAGCGGCATATTCAGGCGGCACCGCGTCGGGGATCGTCGAGATGATCTGCGCGATCTTCATCACCGGGCCCTTGAGCCCGCCGAGCGCGGCGCGCAGCTGCGCCGCCCCGACCGCCTTGTCGTGCCCGCCGCCGAACAGCCTCGCCGCGCCCATCTGCGCGGCGAGGCCCAGCCCCGTGCCGCCGACGCGCGCGTACCGGCTCAGCCGGCCGCCGAGGGTGTTGGTGTCTGCCATCGCTTCTAGGTAGGGCGACCGCGGGCGCGATGCCAGCGTGGCGGGGTGACGCTATCCCAGCCGCGCCAGCGCCGCGCGGATACGCTCGGCCTCGGCAGAGCGGGCGGCCAAGTCGGCGCGCGCCTTCTCTACGGCCTCCGGCTTGGCCCGCTCGACGAACCCCTGCGAGGCGAGGCGACCGGCAAGGCCGTCGCGGTCCTTCTCAGCGGCGACCGCGTTCTTCTCAAGGCGAGCTTGTTCAGCGGCGAGATCAATCTCGAGACCAAAACGTAAGACAAATATCGTTCCGTCTACAACTATCTGAGCCGAGCCGTTGATTGGCGCGGACTTGTCCGAAATAGCGTTAGCGCGAGCAAGCCAACCGATTGCTTGACCATGTGTTCGCAGGCGCTCGGTCAGCTTCTCGTCCGGGTTCTCGATATGGAAAGCGAGGGTCGTCTTCGGCGCAATATTCATTTCAGAGCGAACTGACCGGATTTCAGAGATCAGCTTGATCAGCCAGTCAACCTCGCCGTCGTCGGCCGGCGAATTCTCGGTCTTCACCCATTCGGCAAGGATCAGGTCGTACGGCCGGTCGCCGAGCTTGTGCCAAAGCTCCTCGGTAACGAACGGCATCACCGGGTGAAGCATGACCAGAATCTGATCGAGCGCCCAACCCGCAATGGCACGAGTCTCTTCAAGGTGCGCGATTTCAGCTGGAAAAACTTCCTCTCCAGATGCCAATCGCTGATTGACCGCAAAAACCGGCTTAATCAGTTCGAGGTACCAGTCGCAGAAGCGGCTCCACACGAACTGGTAGGCGGTCTCGGCATAGTCGTCGAAGCGGAAGGCGGCGATCGCGGCGTCGAGCGCGCGGGCGGTGCGAACGACCTCGCCGACGATCCAGCGGTTGACCGCATGGGCGGCAGGCGGCGCGTCGATGGTCGTCCCCGCGGCGATCCCGTTCGACTGGCAGAAGCGCGCGGCGTTCCACAGCTTGGTCGCGAAGTTGCGATACCCCTCGACGCGCTTCTCATCGAGCTTGATGTCGCGCCCCTGGCTTTCCATCGCGGTCAGCGTGAAGCGCAGCGCATCGGCCCCGTACTTGTCGATCAGCACCAGCGGGTCGACGACGTTGCCCTTCGACTTGGACATCTTCTGCCCCTTCGCGTCGCGCACGAGGCCGTGGCAGTAGACCGTCGCGAACGGCGGCGTGCCCATGAACTCGATCCCCTGCATCATCATGCGGGCGACCCAGAAGAAGATGATGTCGAACCCCGTGACGAGCACGTCGCCGGGGTAGTGGCGCGCCAGCTCGGGCGTCGCCTCGGGCCAGCCGAGCGTGCCGAACGGCCACAGCGCGGACGAGAACCAGGTGTCGAGGACATCCTCGTCCTGCCGCAGCGCAACCCCCTCGCCCGCCTGCGCCTGCGCAGCCGCCGCGTCCTCAGCGACGAAGATGCGCCCGTCGTCGGCGAACCACGCCGGAATCCGATGCCCCCACCACAGCTGGCGCGACACGCACCACGGCTGGATGTTCTCCATCCAGTTGAAATAGGTCTTCTCCCACGTCGCCGGCACGAACCTCGTCCCGCCCGAGCGCACCGCCTCGATCGCCGGACCCGCCAGCGTCTTCGCATCGACATACCATTGGTCGGTCAGCCACGGCTCGATGACCACGCCCGAGCGGTCGCCGTACGGCATCTGGACGACCCGGTCCTCGGTGCGCTCGAGCAGCCCGAGCCGGTCCATCTCGGCCACCACCCATTTGCGCGCCTCGAAGCGGTCCATGCCCACCACGGCCTCGGGCACGCCGGGCAGCGCGACCACCCGCGCCTGCGCGTCGAACAGGTTGAGCATCGCGCTTGCCTCGATTCCCGCACGCCGCCCGACCTCGAAGTCGTTGAAGTCGTGCCCGGGCGTGATCTTGACCGCGCCCGACCCCAGCTCGGGATCGGCATGGTCGTCGGTGATCACGGGGATGCGCCGCCCGACGATCGGCAGCAGCACGTCCGTGCCCACCACCGACGCATAGCGCGCGTCCGCCGCGTTCACCGCCACCGCCATGTCCGCCAGCATCGTCTCGGGCCGCGTCGTCGCGACGACGATATGGTCGCGCCCGTCGGCGAGGCGACCGCCGTCGGCGAGCGGATAGCGGAAGTGCCAGAACTGCCCCGCCACCTCGCGCGTCTCGACCTCGAGGTCGCTGATCGCGGTGCCCAGCTTCGGGTCCCAGTTCACCAGCCGCTTGTCGCGGTAGATCAGCCCCTTGGCGTGCAGGTCGACGAACACCTTGGTCACCGCCGCCGAGAAGCCCGCGTCCATCGTGAAGCGCTCGTTCGACCAGTCGCAGCTCGCCCCCAGCCGCCGCAGCTGGCGCGTGATCGTGCCGCCGCTCTCGCGCTTCCAGTCCCAGACATGTTCGAGGAACTTGTCGCGCCCCAGGTCGGTGCGCTTCACCCCCTGCGTCGAATCGAGCAGCCGCTCGACGACCATCTGCGTCGCGATCCCCGCATGGTCGGTGCCGACCACCCACAGCGCATCGCGCCCCTTCAGCCGGTGATAGCGGATCAGCACGTCCTGCAACGTGTTGTCGAGCGCATGCCCCAGGTGCAGCGACCCGGTCACGTTGGGCGGCGGAATGACGATGGTGAACGGCTGCGCGTCGGGCCGCGCGGGCCGGAAAGCCCCCGCCGCCTCCCAGCGCGGATACAGCCGCGCCTCGATCTCGGCGGGGTCGAAAATCTTGTCGATGGTCATCGGCGGCTTTTGCCGATGCGTGGGGGGCGGGGCAAGCCTTGGGGAGTGCGCTCCGGTCAGCGCGATCGTCGCCGGCGCGTCCGCGAAGATGAACAAGTAAGCGAATTTGACAGTCGCGACAGCTCTTTGAGATCGGCGGCGGAGGCGGCATCCTCGGCATGCAGCGCGGTCATGCGCGCCGCGAAGGCAGCCTCCTCGGCACGCTTTGCATTCATCCGGGCCGCGCCCTCCGCCGCCTCGGCGCGGCGCACGCGCAGCTCCTCGGCTTCCCTCGCGTCGGCGGCGGCCGCGACGGCACGGCGGCGCTCGACGATCTCCCTTATCTCGGGCGGCCAGTCGCTTTCGTCATGGTCGGCGTCCGGGTCCCAGCCCAGCCGGCCGGTATCGACCGCCGCGGCGACCATGAAGTCGTCGGCCATCGGCAGCACAGTGCGCGGCGGCGGAGCAGCGCGCGCCGCGGCGGCGGGATCGTCGGTGACGGCCAGCCGGTCGGGGTCGGCGCGGCGCAGCATGTGGATCAGCAGCCGGTCGCTGAACACGCGCTCGGTCCCGACGACCTCGTCCTTCCACCAGCGGACTTTCTCGGTGCCGTGGCGCACGCGCTCCATCGCGATGTCGGTCAGCTCCTCGAAGCGCGCCGACAGTGCGCGGTCCCATGCCTCGCGAAAGCCGTGGGCGTCGGGGTGGCTGCGCAGGTGGTATGCGCTGGCGGTCGACATATCGACGTACTTCGCCGCGGCAGTGACGCTGCTCGTCTCGGCGAGCGCCTCGATGAACGCCGCGACCTTGATCGGCGTCCAGCCGCCGACGCGCTTCTGCCGCGATGCGAGCATCTCGCTCAGCCCCTCGGGCGTCAGCGGCTTCTCGACGAGCTCACGCGGCGGGCACGCGGGCGCCGCGAGGGCGGGCAGGTCGGTGACGGGAGCCTCGACCGCGATGGCGAAGTCGACGGCGGCGGGTGCGGTGCTGGTCATGCCACCAGTAACCGTTTTGGTTCCTATTTGTCAAGCGGAATGTTCGTGGGGTGCCGCGGGCGTCTCGTCTGCAATGGCAAAAGCCCAACTTTACGCGCCCTGCCAAGACAGATGTAATAAAAGTGCTTCCTAATCAACGCCATCGTCGGCCTAAGCATGCTACCCAGACAAGGCAGCAGCAAAGAACATCGTTAGAAATTTAGGCAGCTATCGCGTCCTTTGTTATTAGACCCTGCTCCACCCCTTTCATGATTATGAAGGGACGCAGAAGCGGGCCAACGAAGCGATATCGCAGGCGACGCGTTTCACCCATGCGTTCTAGCATGCCGCCACGACTGTCCTCACTAAAAAGCTTAAGATGTCGAGCAAAATTGGGAATATCGTAATTTCGACCAGTTATTTGCCGAACTTGCGTTCGGACTGCCGGCGCTGTGAAGTATCCGAGATCATCGGTCTCCGCAAGCGCGCAAGCGAGTAGTACCTCCTTGAAGATATTGCCAGGCTGCGGATTTCTCGTAGCATCATAATAGCTAGTCTTGATAGATTGCTGCCACTGCTCTAAAGATTTGCTAATTCCACTTTCAACATCTGCAGACTGCAAAACAATGCGATTGGCTAGTAATGCTGCGCGTGTTACATTTAAGGCAAGTAGATGGGCAATATAAGGCAGGCCTTGAGATAGAGAGACAAGTTGTGCGAGAGCCTTCTTTTCAATGCTCATTTTTAGACGAGCTAGACCCTTGTCGATAATCTCTTTGATCTCGGATTTGGACATTCTCGGCATTGGTATCTGCACTAAGGCTCGCTCGACGGAAGCATGACTTCTAATGAGCTGCTCAATTGAGATGGCCACCCCCACAATTACAATGGTAACGCTCGATCCATTATCTGAGAGAGCCTTAATCGTATCCGCCATCAAGTCACGCGCACTATCGTCCGAAAGTCTGTCAAACTCATCGAAAATTACAAGCGCGGGCCGTTCTCTCGTTAATTGGTCCAATAGTCGACGAATGTCATGTGGGCTCGGACTTTCTGGAAGCCAATCAGCTAAATGCTTTAGCGTCATCGTGTCAACCGCGCCGAATCCTAGACCAGGCGATTCGACTGGCACAAGAATTTCGCCAGCAGCTTTTCGCCACAGACTATAAAAGTTATCGCCAGCGTCACACGTAACTTTGGCAACGGAAAAATATTCGGGAACGTCGATATCATTTATTTGATAAATTCGACGGAGCACGTTGGCCAGAGATGTTTTTCCAACTCCTCGCTCACCATATATTACAGCATGATACCCTGTCTGACTTATCGCTTCTTCGACCTTGTCGAGTTGCTCGATTCTACCCGCAAAGAGATCGCGTTCATTCACGGGCGACCCAGGGGTGAAAACCTGTCCCGCGGTCTTTAAGCGAAAACCTAGGTTGTCGTCACTCATCTCCCCCTACTCCGCCGCCACGCCCAGCAACCCGCCCTGCGCGTCGTCGTCGCCCTCGTTCGCGGCGCCCGCGGTCGCCGCCTTGGCGCCCTTGCGGCGGTCGAAGGCGTCCCAGACTTCGTTCCAGTTGCCCTTGGTCGCGGCCTTCGAATATTCGGTGGCGCGCGCCTCGAAGAAATTGGCATGCTCGACGCCGTTGAGGAGCGGGCTGAGCCACGGCAGGGGGTGTTCGTCGATCATGTAGATCGGCTTCATGCCGAGCTGCTTCAGGCGCCAGTCGGCGGTGAAGCGGACGTACTGCTTGATCTCCTTGGGCGTCATGCCGGTCACCGGGCCCATCTCGAACGCCAGGTCGATGAAGGCATCCTCCAGCCGCACGGTGCGCATGCAGACGTCGGCGATGTCGTCGCGGATCTTCGACGTCAGCACGCCGGTCTCGGCGCAGAAGGCGTGGAACAGCTTGATGATGCCTTCGCAGTGCAGGCTCTCGTCGCGCACGCTCCACGTGACGATCTGGCCCATGCCCTTCATCTTGTTGAAGCGCGGGAAGTTCATCAGCATCGCAAAGCTGGCGAACAGCTGCAGCCCCTCGGTGAAGCCGCCGAACATGGCGAGCGTGCGCGCGATGTCGGCGTCGTTCTCGACCCCGAACTGGCTCATATACTCGTGCTTGTCGCGCATTTCCTTGTAGTTGAGGAAGGCCGAGTACTCGCTCTCGGGCATGCCGATTGTGTCGAGCAGGTGGCTGTAGGCGGCGATGTGCACCGTCTCCATGTTGCTGAACGCGGTCAGCATCATCTTGACCTCGGTCGGCTTGAACACCCGGCCGTACTTCTCGTGATAGCAGTCCTGCACCTCGATGTCGGCCTGGGTGAAGAAGCGGAAGATCTGCGTCAGCAGGTTCTTCTCATGCTCGCTCAGCTTCTGCGCCCAGTCGCGGCAATCCTCGCCCAGCGGCACCTCCTCGGGCATCCAGTGGATCTGCTGCTGGCGCTTCCAGAAGTCGAACGCCCAGGGGTATTCGAAGGGCTTGTAGGTGTTCGAGGCCTTGAGGAGGGACATGGGGTTGGCTCCGATAATCTAGTTCAGGTCGTCATCCCGGCGAAAGCCGGGACCCATCTCGTGCTGCCGGAGATGGGTCCCGGCTTTCGCCGGGATGACGGCGAAGGGGTAACGGCCTGCCGGTAAGCGAGGGGCCATGCACGCGCGTCGTGGAGTGCGCGAACACGGCCCCTCACCCGCCCGTCGGTGCAGCCGCACCGCCGGGTCCCGGGGCTCACGCCCCGGGGGCGCCTTACTGACAGGCAAGGCACTCGTCATAATCGTTCAGCGCAACCTCGATCTGGCGCAGGTCGGGCGTGTTGTCGGCCTCGACCCCGCCGGCGAACCCGGCGCGCTGGATCGACTTCGACCGCAGGTAATACAACGACTTGATGCCCAATTCCCAAGCGCGGAAGTGAAGCATCAGCAGGTCCCACTTCTCGATGTCGGCGGGCAGGAACAGGTTGAGGCTCTGCGCCTGGTCGATGTACGGCGTGCGGTCGCCGGCGAGCTCGAGCAGCCAGCGCTGGTCGATCTCGAACGCCGTGCGGTACACCGCCTTTTCGTCGGCGGTCAGGAAGTCGAGGTGCTGGACGCTGCCGCCCTGCTCGAGGATCGAATTCCAGATCGCGTCCGAGTTCTTCGACTTGGCGCTGAGCAGCTTTTCGAGGAACGGGTTGCGGATCGAGAAGCTGCCCGACAGCGTCTTGTGGGTGTAGATGTTCGCCGGGATCGGCTCGATGCACGCCGACGTGCCGCCGGTGATGATGCTGATCGACGCGGTCGGCGCGATCGCCATCTTGCAGCTGAAGCGCTCCATGACGCCCATGTCGGCGGCGTCGGGGCACGGCCCGCGCTCGATCGCGAGCTGCATCGACGCCTCGTCCACCCGCTCACGAACATGGCGGAAGATCTTGAGATTCCACGACTTCGCCATCGCGCCCTCGAAGGCGATGCCGCGCGCCTGGAAGAAGCTGTGGAGGCCCATGACGCCGAGGCCGACCGAACGCTCGCGCGCCGCGGCGTAGGAGGCGCGGCTCATTTCGGGCTCGGCGCGCTCGATGTAATCGCTCAGCACGTTGTCGAGGAAGCGCATGACGTCCTCGATGAACACCTTGTCGCCCTGCCAGTCGTCCCACATCTCGAGATTGAGGCTCGACAGGCAGCACACCGCGGTGCGGTCCTTGCCGTACTGGTCGCGCCCCGTTGGCAAAGTGATCTCGGAGCACAGGTTCGAGGTCGAGACCTTGAGGCCCACATCGCGCTGGTGCTTGGGCATCGCGTTGTTCACGTGGTCGACGAAGACGATGTAGGGCTCGCCGGTCGCCAGCCGCGTCTCGACGAGCTTGGTGAACAGGCCGCGCGCGTCGACCGTGGCGCGGCGCTCGCCGGTCTTGGGGCTGACGAGATGCCACTCGCTGCCGGCACGCACCGCCTCCATGAAGGCGTCGGTGACCAGCACGCCGTGGTGCAGGTTCAGCGCCTTGCGGTTGAAGTCGCCGCTGGGCTTCCGGATCTCGAGGAATTCCTCGATCTCGGGGTGGTTGATGTCGAGATAGACCGCCGCCGACCCGCGGCGCAGGCTGCCCTGGCTGATCGCCAGCGTCAGGCTGTCCATGACGCGCACGAAGGGAATGATGCCGCTGGTCTTGCCGTTGAGGCCGACGGGCTCGCCGATGCCGCGGACATGGCCCCAATAGGTGCCGATGCCGCCGCCGCGTGCCGCGAGCCAGACGTTCTCGTTCCACGTGCCGACGATGTCCTCGAGGCTGTCGCCGACCGAGTTCAGATAGCAGCTGATCGGCAGGCCGCGCCCGGTGCCGCCGTTCGACAGCACCGGCGTCGACGGCATGAACCACAGCTTCGAGATATAGTCGTACAGGCGCTGCGCATGCGGCGCGTCGTCGGCGTAGGCGGCTGCGACACGCGCGAACAGATCCTGGTACGATTCGCCGGGCAGCAGATAGCGGTCCTTCAGCGTCTCGCAGCCGAAGTCGGTCAGCAGCGCATCGCGGCTGCGGTCGACGGTGACCGGAAAGCGCCACGCCATGATCGTCGTCGACGAGCGACGCTCGTTCTCGGATGTACCGCTCGTGTCGGCGGTAATCGTCCCCGCGCTGAAATCCATTACACTCTCCACTGTCCCCGAACCGTCATCTGGACCCTGATTCGTAAGCCGTCACGCGATCTTCGCCACCGGCACCGAACCATCCCCGATATCCACAGGCGATTCAATGTTCTTCTATTGTTCTCACGGTCGGGAGGGTAACCGCGGCCGGCCGGATCGATCCCGGAGCTACCACGGCTTGTGTCGGACCCTCCCCCGACGTCTACGAATAGTGCCGGAACGCCGCTGGGATGCAAGTGAAGATATAGGAATTTTGTGAGAGCGAACAAGCTCAACGCGTTGCACGCCGCTAGTTAATCCGGCGCCTGCGCCGCACCCGCAGGCGGAGGAGCGGGCCGGGCACAGTGCGGGCGCCGGCGCGTCGTCACAGGATCGTCACGAGTCGCGGGAGGTCAGGCAGGACCGATGCAGAAGACGCAGAACTTGTTGCGCTCGGGATCGCGGAAATAGGCGCCGTAGAAGGCCTGCGGCCCCTCTTCGCCGCGCACGCCGGGGGCACCCTCGTCGGTGCCGCCGAGTTCGAGCGCCTTGGCATAGACCTCGTCGACCTTGGCGCGGGCATCGACGGTGAAGGCGACCATGTTGCCGTTGCCGGCCACCGCCGGGTTGCGGTCGTACGGCAGGGTCAGCGCGAGGCCGGGCTTGTCCCAGGCCGTGCCCCACATGGTGAAGCCGCCGAGCTCGTCACCGAACTCCATGATGCGCTTGGCGCCGAACAGCGCGAGCAGCGCGTCGTAGAAGGCGCGTGCCGCCACGATGTCGTTGGTGCCGAGTGTCGCGTAGCCGATCATGTCCGAACCTCCCCTGAGTCGAGAGGCGAAACATAGTCGATTCCGAGCCGGAACAAAAGGGGTTCAAAGCGAAGCTGGAGAAGCCGGAAAAGGGGCGTTACGCGCCGCGCCGGGGCAGCGCGCAACGCCCGTCCGGTGATTACGCGACGAGCGCGCGACGGCGGCGCGCGGCGGCGCCAACCATCCCGAAGCCGCCGATCAGCAGCGCCCAGGTCGCCGGCTCGGGGACCCCGGCGGCGATATCGTACTGCGTCAGGCGGCCGACGATGAAGGCCTCGTTGGTCAGGCGCTCGACGGTCAGGAAGTTGGTGACCGGCGATCCGCCGCCGCTGACGAAGCCGACGACGTCGAGCGTATAGGCGACGCCGCCGATGTCGAAGCTGTCCGACTGCGAGATGAAGTTGACCGAGACCCGGTCGGCGCAGCCGTTGATGTTGACGCCGACGCCCTGTGCCCCGCCGTCCGCGCAAGGATCGGCCGCGTTCGGCGTCTCGTCGTGGCTGAACTGGTACAGGAACGACCGGTTGCCCTGCGACACTCCGTCGACATCGACATCGGCGTTGAAGCGCAGGCTGATGCTGGTGATCGACGTGCCCGAGCTGATCGGGAAGTTGACGTGCTGGAAGGTGCCGAGCGTCACCGTCGGGCTGACCCCGGCCGGCGGCGTGACCGCGGCGCTGATCGACCCCGCCGTCGCGAACTTGTAGCCCGACTGGCCAAAGCCGGCAGGCGTGCCCCAGGCCGCGCCCGTGTTGTTGGTATCGACGCCCGTATAGCTGATCGCCGGCGACGTCGCCGGGTTGGCGAGCACGCCATTGAAGAAGCCGCCGGTGATGTTGGTGAAGGTGACCGTCGCAGCGGCGGCAGCAGCCGGCACACCGAGGATCAACGCAGACGCCATGATGGCGCGCGAAACAGCTGAGATCGTCATGATTGGCCCTTGAGGTTAACAGCGATCACCCCCGATCGCCGATTGCGCGATAACCCATTCTCAATTCGTTTACTATACGGAACGAATGAAGTTTTTGTAAAACCCGCAGGCACTGGAACGAAACGGGTTCGTCGCCCATATTGGGTCAATGTCCGCCATCCAGATTCGCACGTCGCTCGCCGAACCCGAGAGCAGCGGCGCGTTCGTGCCGCACCGCCCGGCGCGGCCCGAGAAGTCCGAGGGCGGCAAGCGCTTCCGCCTTGAAACCGACTATACCGCCGCAGGCGACCAGCCCGTCGCGATCGCCGAACTCGTAGCGCAGGCCGAGGCCGGCGAGCGCGACCAAGTGCTGCTGGGCGTCACGGGTTCGGGCAAGACCTTCACCGCCGCCAAGGTGATCGAGGCGGTCCAGCGCCCTGCCCTCGTGCTCGCGCCCAACAAGATCCTCGCGGCGCAGCTCTACGGCGAGTTCAAGTCGTTCTTCCCCGACAACGCGGTCGAGTATTTCGTCAGCTATTACGATTATTACCAGCCCGAGGCGTACGTCCCGCGCTCCGACACCTACATCGAGAAGGAGTCGAGCGTGAACGAGGCGATCGACCGGATGCGCCACTCGGCGACCCGCGCGCTGCTCGAACGCGACGACGTGATCATCGTGGCGTCGGTGTCGTGCCTGTACGGCATCGGGTCGGTCGAGACGTACAGCGCGATGACCTTCAGCCTGAAGAAGGGCCAGACCGCCGACCGGCAGGAGATCGTCCGCAAGCTCGTCGCGCTGCAGTACAAGCGCAACGAGGCGGCGTTCGCGCGCGGCAATTTCCGGGTACGCGGGGACAGCCTCGAACTGTTCCCGTCGCACTATGAGGACAGCGCATGGCGCATCGGCTTCTTTGGCGACGAGATCGAGAGCATCGTCGAGTTCGACCCGCTGACCGGCAAGAAGGTCGCCGACCTGCCGTCGATCAAGGTCTACGCCAATTCGCACTATGTGACGCCCGGCCCGACGCTCAAGCAGGCGAGCGAGGCGATCAAGCACGAGCTGACCGAGCGGCTCAAGGAAATGAACATCGAGGGCAAGCTGCTGGAGGCGCAGCGGCTCGAGCAGCGCACCAACTTCGACCTCGAGATGATCGCCGCGACGGGCAGCTGCGCGGGGATCGAGAACTACAGCCGTTTCCTGACCGGGCGCCTGCCCGGCGAGCCGCCGCCCACCCTGTTCGAGTATCTGCCCGAAAACGCATTGCTGTTCGTCGACGAGAGCCACGTCACCGTGCCGCAGATCGGCGGCATGTCGCGCGGCGATCACCGTCGCAAGCTGACGCTCGCCGAATACGGGTTCCGCCTGCCGTCGTGCATCGACAACCGGCCGCTGCGCTTCGAGGAGTGGGAGGCGATGCGGCCGCAGACGGTGTTCGTCTCGGCGACGCCCGGCAAGTGGGAGATGGAGGCCACAGGCGGCGTCTTCGTCGAGCAGGTCATCCGCCCGACCGGGCTCGTCGACCCGCCGGTCGAGATCAAGCCCGTCGAGGACCAGGTCGAGGACTGCATCGCCGAGGCGCGCAAGGTCGCGGCGAACGGCTATCGCACCCTCGTCACGACGCTGACCAAGCGCATGGCCGAGGACCTGACCGAGTTCATGCACGAGGCGGGCCTGCGCGTGCGATACATGCACAGCGACGTCGAAACCCTTGAACGCATTGAGCTTATCCGCGACCTGCGGCTCGGCGTCTACGATGTGCTGGTCGGCATCAACCTGCTGCGTGAGGGGCTCGACATCCCCGAATGCGGGCTGGTCGCGATCCTCGATGCCGACAAGGAGGGGTTCCTGCGCTCCGAAACCTCGCTGATCCAGACGATCGGCCGCGCGGCGCGCAACGTCGAGGGGCGCGTCATCCTCTACGCCGACCACGTGACCGGCAGCATGGAGCGCGCGATGGCCGAAACCGGCCGCCGGCGGGCGCGGCAGGAGGCATACAACCTCGAGCACGGCATCACGCCGACGACGATCAAGCGCAACATTTCGGACGTGCTGGCCGACGTATCGATGCGCGACGGGCTGACGGTCGACACCGGCGACGAGGAGACGCCCAACCTCGTCGGGCACAATCTCAAGGCCTATATCGCCGACCTCGAGAAGCAGATGCAGAAGGCCGCGTCGGACCTCGACTTCGAGGTTGCCGCCGCGGTCCGCGACCAGATCCGCAGGCTGGAGGCCGACGAGCTCGGCATCCCCGTCGACCAGCGCACTGCGCCCGTAAAGGGCCGCTCGATGGGCGGCGCGCCGGGCACACGCACCACCCGCTTCGCGAAGATGAAGCAGAAGTCGAGCAAGCGGTTTGGGGGGGCGCGGCGTTAGCGGGGCCGCCGGACGGCGACCCCGCCGTACGCTCAGGCGGCGCTGGCGAGCGTCCGCCGCTTGCGCATCCCGGCACCGACCAGGCCGAAGCCGACGATCATAAGGCCCCAGGTCGCGGGCTCGGGCACCGCGGCGACGGCGGTGCCGAAGCTGAGATTGTCGAACACGATCGACGGCGTCGTGCCCGCGGGCGCGAGGCCGGCCGCGGAGAGCGTGAACGAGGTGAACGCCGTGTCGGACGTCACGCCGAAGAAGGCGAAATTCTGCGTGGCATTGGTCGCCACGGTGAAGTTGCCCTGGCTCGTGCCGACGGTCACCGGCACGCCGTAGCGGGTCGTCGCGACACCCGGCGTCACGCCCGGCGGGAACGGGAACGGCAGGCTGTAGAAGGTTCCGAGATCGAGCCCGAACGCCGTAACCGCGGTCGAGAAGGTGACCGTCAGCGTCCCCGAATAGGGCGTGTTGATGACGTCGCCCGTGCCCCAGTTGTAGTAGTACGACGTCTGCGCCGGGTCGGTGTTGAAGGCATTGTTGGTGTTCTGCGTGATCGTGAAGCCCGGCTGGCTGTACGACCCCGACTGCAGGATCCACGTCGACTGTCCCGCTGCCACGCCTTCGAAGCCGTTGGTCGAGAGGCCGGTGGTCGCGGCCGCGAAGGCTGCGGCGTCGCTGTAGACGGTCGGTGCGGCGAGCGCGGGGGCCGATAATGCGCCCGCAATCAATGCGGCGTTTACAAGGGACTTCATGACCGTGTTCCTTATCGACGCCCCCCCGAAACGAACCTACCGCCTCGCGTCCGTGGAGCAAGTTGCGACCGCTAAGATTTCGGTAATCCTTCGCGGGTGCGGCGGCGTGTCGCGCCTGGGCCTGTCATGCATAAGCAAATTGGTCGTTCGATCAAATTGACTCGACACGGCTCTGAAACATGTTATTGGTCGTTCGTTCAATTACGTTTCGGTCATCGGGACCGGGAGGGTTCGCGTGACACGTCCGGTGAAGATCCACCGCGAAGTCGTTGCCGACGCACTGGTCGGCGCCTTCCGGCGCGACGGCTATGCGGGTGCCAGCGTTCGCGACCTTGCCGCCGCGACGGGCCTGCGCTCGGCGAGCCTGTACCATCGCTTCCCCGCCAAGTCCGACATGGCGATCGCCGCCGTCCAGCGCGCCGGTGAGGATTTCGCGGCGCAGGTCGTCGTACCGCTGACCAACGAGGACCGCCCCGCCGACCGGCTCGCGGCGAGCGCCGAGGGCCTGAGGCGCTTCTACGCCGGCGGCGACCTGTCGTGCCTGCTCGCGGTGCTGGCGCTGTCCGACGCGCCACCGGCGGTGGAGGCCGAGATTGCCGCGCTGCTCCAGGCGTGGCGCGACGCGCTGGCGGCCACCCTCTCCCGCTTCGGCATGGTCGATCCGGTCGCCGAGGCCGAGGACCGGATCGCCGCGATCCACGGCGCGCTGGTCGTGCGTCAGGGCGGGCTCGGCGCCCGCGCCTTCGCCCGCGCCGCCGCCCGGATGGCGATGCCGCGATGAGCCACGCCTGGCACGACATCGCCTTCACGGCCCCCGTCCGCGCGCTGCAGGAGGCGGCGGGCAGCCGCGCCAGCTATGCCGCAATGGGCGCGCGCGGCGACGCGGGCGCGCGGCTCGGCGAGGGCGAGGCGGCGTTCATCCACGCGCGCGACGGCTTCTACCTCGCGTCGGTCAACGCCGACGGCTGGCCCTATGTCCAGTTCCGCGGCGGGCCGCCGGGCTTCGTGCGCGTCATCGACGCCGCGACGATCGCCTGGGCCGATTTCCGCGGCAACCAGCAGTTCGTCTCGGCGGGAAATGTCAGCGAGAACGACCGCGTGTCGCTGTTCCTGATGGATTACCCCAACCGCCGCCGCCTCAAGCTGTTCGGCCACCTCGATTTCACGCCCGCCGCCGACGCGCCCGAAGCCGCCGCGGCACTCGCGATGCCCGGCTATCCGGCGCGCATCGACCGCATCGCAAGGGTCCGCGTCGCCGGCTTCGACTG
Organism: Glacieibacterium frigidum; assembly: GCF_007097155.1. Classification (GTDB taxonomy): domain Bacteria; phylum Pseudomonadota; class Alphaproteobacteria; order Sphingomonadales; family Sphingomonadaceae; genus Glacieibacterium; species Glacieibacterium frigidum. The sequence continues at coordinate 1,134,821 of NZ_VJWA01000001.1, read as the reverse complement.
GAACTGCCCCCAGCACATCCCCCGCCGCCTGACCCGCGCCGAGTGGGAGGCCGAGGCGCGGGGGTAGGCAGGCCTACATTGGCTTCGCTAGGTTGGAAGTGACCGGAGGTGCCGAAACCGGCTGAACGGCGACCGGTACACTCGCTGGAACACCGACCGGCGGCGATCCCGGCGCTACAACCGAGGTGACGTACGGTGTTGCAGGAGCTGCCGGCGGTGACGCCAGCGCCTTCCGAACAAATACAACCTGCTCGATCTTTTCGAAGACCGCAGAATAAACGGCGGCGTCCAGGTTCGCTACGTCGTTGTCGCTCCGACTTCCACCGTACAGGTTCTTTTTAACTTCGCCATCGACGATGGTAAGACGCAGACGTGTCCAGCCTTCGCGTGCAGGCTCGACAAATGCTGAAACAGATTGCGACCGCTTCTTGCTGCCAAAACCCCACAGGATATTGTAAGTCATCTTTGACTTCGACGCTGCAGCTGCCGATATAATTCCGGCGCTCTTGTCAGATGTGGTGATCGTATAGCCGTTGTCTTGAAGCGTCGTGATGAGCGCTCCAAATACGGTGTTGAAGTCGGCCTCGAACTCCCGAGACTGAATCTGCTGAATTTCTAGCGCCGTCAAAACCGGCGCCTTTTCCTTTGCGACCGTGGGCGCTGATACCGCCATCAACGCAACGACCAAAGCAACGTTTACCCGCATTTTACGCCCCCCTGACAAAACCCTAAAACGAACTTGCGCGGCTCCTAAAGTCGACGACCCGCTTATTCTCATCAAATTTAATGATGATCGTCATGCTGCGACTGGATTGCTCCGCTCGCGATTTGCGGCTGCCGAATCCAACGCCAGCGGCGCCGCCGCCATCGCCGCCCGCGCCGCCGAGAAGCATTCCTATCGAAAAGCCCGAGCCGCTCGCACTAGTGACAGTCGCATGGCGGTCGTAAATCCAGACCTCACGGTTGGGTCCTTCGATTGTCGTCACGTTAGGTGCGCCGAACGTCTCGAGAATTTGGAGCTGGGTGGTCTGACCCGGCACGAGCGTCATCTGTACCATTCCATGCGTTAGCATGTTTGGCGCATCTGAATCGCGCTTCGCAGCTAAGGACGATGACGGAACAACGCTAAATGCGGCCACCGACAGAGCGAGCCCGAGCTTTGAGAAACTGACTTTGACCATTTCGACCCCCTGGCGCGGTGTGGAGCCAGTGATCGTTACGGTCAACTAAGTTTATCATTTCGCTAGCGTTTCTATGCGCTATGCAGATGGTTTGTTCGGGCGGCGACTACTTGCGGTGACCGCCGCCGACTACCCTGTGCCCAGCACCAATCGCGGCACCGTGCCGGTATCCTTGAGCGCCGCGCCGCGCCCCGAGAGCGACGGATTGGTCATGAAATAGCGGTGCAGGTTGAACGCCGGTCCGGAATGGACGAGGCGCTTGTACTGGCCGTTCGACGTCATCTGCCACGACTGCTCGGTGTCCTTCAGGTTCGCCAGCATGACCTGGTCGAGCACCTGCGCGTGGACGGTCGGGTTCTCGATCGGCACCAGCACCTCGACGCGGCGGTCGAGGTTGCGCGGCATCCAGTCGGCGGACGAGATGAAGACCTTCGCCGCCGCCGACGGCAGCGCCCCGCCATTGCCGAAGGCGAAGATGCGGCTGTGCTCGAGGAAGCGGCCGATCACCGAGCGGACGTGAATATTCTCGCTCATCCCCGCGACGCCGGGGCGCAGGCAGCAGATGCCGCGGACGATCAGCTCGATCGGCACCCCCGCCCCGCTCGCCTCGTACAATTTGTCGATGATGCCGGTGTCGACGAGGCTGTTGAGCTTGGCCCAGATGCCCGCCGGGCGGCCCGCCACCGCATTGGCGATCTCGGCATCGATCAGGTCGTACAGCTTGTCGCGCATCGTCAGCGGCGCCATGCCGAGCTTTTCGAGGTGCGTCGGCTGGACGTAGCCGGTGATGTAGTTGAGCACCTGCGCGGCGTCCCGCGCCAGCAGCGGATCGGCGGTGAAGAACGACAGGTCGGTGTAGATGCGCGCCGTCGCCGGGTGATAATTGCCCGTCCCGAAGTGGACGTAGGTGCGGATATGCTCGCCCTCGCGCCGCACCACCATCGACAGCTTGGCGTGGGTCTTCCACTCGACGAAGCCATAGACGACCTGGACGCCGGCGCGCTCGAGCTGCGCCGCCCACATCAGGTTCTGCTCCTCGTCGAACCGCGCCTTCAATTCGACGACCGCGGTCACCGACTTGCCAGCCTCCGCCGCGTCGATCAGCGCGCGGACGATGGGGGAGTTCTTGCCGGCGCGGTACAGCGTCTGCTTGATCGCGATGACGTCGGGGTCCTGCGCCGCCTGTTTCAGGAAAGCGAGGACGACCTCGAAACTCTCATAGGGGTGGTGGACAACGAGGTCCTTGGCGCGGATCGCCGCGAAACAGTCGCCGCCATGCTCGCGGATGCGCTCGGGGAAACGCGGCGAGTAGGGCTCGAACTTCAGGTCGGGACGGTCCTCGTCGACGAGGATCGACAGGTCGGCGATACCCAGGATGCCGGTGACCACGGTGGTGTCGCGGTCCTGCACGCCGAGCGCATCGCGGACCAGCGCGCGCAGGCCCGGCGGGGTCGCGGCCTCGATCTTCAACCGGATGACCTCGCCGCGGCGGCGCCGCTTGAGCGCGGTCTGGTAATAGCGGACGAGGTCCTCGGCCTCTTCCTCGATCTCGATGTCGCTGTCGCGGATGACCCGGAAGGCACCGTCGCCGAGCAGCGCATAGCCCGGGAAGAGCTGGCCGAAGAACAGGCGGATGGTGTTCTCCAGGCTGATCCAGCGCGCCACCTTGCCGGGCAGGCGGATAAAGCGCGGCAGCATCGACGGCAGCATCAGCAGCGCGCGCAAAATCTCGTCGTCGGCGTTGCGGCGCAGTTCGAGGATCAGGCTGAACCCCTTGTTCGGGATGAACGGAAAGGGGTGCGCCGGGTCGATCGCCTGGGGGGTGAGCACCGGGAAGATCTGTTCGAGGAAGTGGCGCTCCAGCCACTGCTTGCAGTCGGCGCTCAGCTGGTCGGAGCTGAGCACGTGGAAATCGACGCGCGGCAGCAGCTTGAGCAAGTCGGCCCACACCTCCTGCTGGCTTTCCATCAGCGCGTCGGCCGCCAGCGCGATCGCCGCGAGCTGGTCGGTCGGCGTCGCGCCTTCCGCGCTCAGCGTCTCGATGCCGGCATGGACCTGGCCGCGCAGGCCGGCGACGCGCACCATGTAGAATTCGTCGAGGTTGTTGCCGCTGATCGACAGGAAGCGCAGCCGTTCGAGCAGCGGGTGCTTGGCATTGGTCGCCTCGTCGAGCACGCGCTCGTTGAACGACAGCCACGACAGCTCGCGGTTGAAATAGCGTTCGGTATCGGCGACGCCGTCGGCGACGGGGTCGCGCCTGGGATCGCGGGGGGCGCGCGCAACCTGTATCATGCTGGACAACATAGCGGCTTGAGCGTGACAGGTCGATGACCCGGGGCTAGGGCCCCGCCATGGGACGCGTGATCGCCGTCGGCGCCGGGGCACGGCACGGCCTGAACAAGGGGCAACTGCCCGTCATCGAGCTGATCGCGGGGCACGGCGTTGCGGGCGACGCGCATTGCGGGGAACGGGTGCAGCACCGCTCCCGCGCCCGCTGGAGCCCGGGTCTGCCCAACCTGCGCCAGGTCCATCTGCTGCAGGCCGAACTGCTCGACGAACTCGTCGCGGCGGGCTTCGCGCTGGGCCCGATCGACATGGGCGAGAACATCACGACACGCGGGGTCGACCTCCTCGCCCTGCCCCGCGGTGCCCGCCTGCGGGTCGGCGGGGCGACGGTCGAACTGACCGGTCTGCGCAACCCGTGCGTACAGCTCGAGCGCATGATGCCGGATCTGATGGCGGCGTGCCTGGGGCGCGATGCCGAGGGCGGGCTGGTGCGCAAGGCGGGGGTGATGGCGGTGGTGGTCGAGGGCGGCGCGGTGCGGGCGGGGGATGCGGTTGGGGTGACGCTGCCGGAGGGGCCGTTCGTGGCGCTGAAGCCGGTGTAGGGCACCGTCTTGACCACCGCGGCCCCCTCGGCCATTTTCTCCATGGGCAGCGGCGGGGCGGCGCGGCATGGCGGACCTGACGAGCGGGCTGACGACGTTCATCGACAAGTCCGTCGAGCCATGGCGGCTGCGCGTCGAGGCGATCGCCTGGGCCAGCCCGTTTCGCGGTAGCGGGCTGCTGGTCGGCGACACCATCGTCATCGCCGACGGCGTCGCGATGGAGCCGCCCGCCTTCGGCAACCGGACGTGGGAACTCGTCGGGCAATACGGCGAAGACGCGCGTTTTCGCAGCGCCGGGCGCAACGCGGGCGACGAAATCAAGCTGTGGGTCAAGCGCGGCCGCCCCGGCGCCGAGGGTGAGGTCTTCACCGTCATCGCTCCGCTCGTCGAGCGCCAGTCGTGGCGCAATGCCGACAACCGCGAACTGCTTGGGCCCGACGGGCCGGTCACGATGGAACGCGACGGCTTCGACGGAAGCTGGATGGGCTGGGCCGAACCCTTTCAGCGCTTGATGGCAAAGCTCCTCGACGTCGAACGGCGCACCGTATCGTTCAACGGTGACTTCGAGGCGCGCGAACTTGTCGAACGCCACGGCGCGCGCGTCGCGCTCGCCGTCGAACGCTATCCGGGGCGCTGGTCGGCGTCGGTCAAGGAAGATTACGAGCGCGCCCTGATGCTGGCGAAACAGCCGCAGGCCGGTCCGGAGGCACCCTCGGCGGCATCGTGAATCCGCTTGACGGCGCCTTGCCGCCTGACGAAAACGCATTGTACCGTTGTCGCAATGACTCTCGTCGCAACGGCCCGTATCGGTAAACTGCGAACATATTCGGGGAGGGCAAGCCATGGAAGCCGATGAGGTCTACGCGCGCCTGAACGACAAGATTTCGTCGCTCGACAGCAAACTTTCGTCGATCGACAGCCGCTGCTCGTCGCTCGACAGCCGCTCGTCGTCGTTCGACAGCAAGCTGTCCGAAATCGGCAGCCGGGCCTCGTCGCTCGAAGGCAAGATCTCGACTCTCGACGGCAAGGCATCGACGCTGGAGGGCAAGGCCTCGGCGCTCGAGGGCAAGACCGCGGCGCTCGAGGGCAAGGCATCGTCGCTCGAAAGCAAGGACACCGCGATCGAGGGCCGCGCGTCGAACCTCGAGAGCAAGCTGTCGGCGGTCGAGAGCAAGGCGTCGGCGCTCGAGGGCAAGACCTCGAACCTCGAAAGCAAGGCGTCGTCGCTGGAGAGCAAGGACTCGTCGCTCGACAGCCGGCTGAACGACATGACGAGCCGCTTCGACGCGCTGCGCGCCGATCTTAACGACCTCAAGAACCACATCCTGACCGCGCAGTCGGACATCAAGTCGCTCGCCGATCAGGTCAACAACACCAAGTCGGGGGTCGAGACGCTCAAGCAGGACACCGCGCAGAAGACGCAGGGCCTGTTCGATCAGACGAAGCGGATCGAGGAGGCCAACGCCGCCGCGCAGCGCAAATACGAGGAGCAGAACGCCTTCGTCACCAAGCTTGGCCAGCAGGCCGACGAGGCGGGCAAGATGATCGCCAACCTCCCCGACACCGCGCTCACCGCCGCCAAGAAGGCGATCGACGACGGCAAGAACGAGGTCCTGAAGCAGTGGGAGCAGGGCAAGAAGGACATTCTCGACGTCTGGGAGAACGGCAAGAAGGACATCATGAATTCGATCAGCAACGTCACGACGCCGCTGATCCGCGATGCGATCGAGCACGCCAAGAAGCAGGTCAAGGACGACCTCAGGTCGATGATCCTCGATGAGGTCAAGACCGCCGCGCCGCCCGAGGAAAAGGTCGGGCCCCTGGCGAAGATGGACAAGGAAGAGCTCGAGGAGATGATCGAGAAGATCGTCAAGCTGGCGATCGCCAACACGCTCGCCTGACGCTGGCCGGTCGGCGAATGACCGGACTGGCTTGAACTTGCCGCTGCGCCGACTCCGTGGCTAGTCGAGCCCGAGATCGAACTGCGCCTCCATGACCTCGCGCGCCACCGGCACGGTCACCCCCCGCCCGGCGTCGAGCGCTGCAGCATCGAGGGCGGCGGCGGCGGCTGCCACGGCGGCGAAGCTGCGTTCGACGCGGGCGAGGACGTAGGCCGCGACTTCGGTAGACAGCCTCAGCCCGCGGTCGGCGAAGTGCTTGGCGAGGATCGCCGCCAGCAAAGTGTCGTCGGGGTCGCGGATGGTCAGCAGCGGGGTGGCGGCGAGGCGCGAGGCCAAGTCGGGCAGGCGGTGCGGCCACGCCGGCGGCACGGGGCGGGCGCATAGCAGCAGCGGGCGGTCGGCGGTTGCGGCGTTCCAGGCGTGGAAGACCGTTTCCGGGTCGGCGGCGTCGGCATCGTCGATGACGCGGGCGCCGGTGCGGCCTTCGAAGACGCGCGCGAGGTGGGTCTTGCCCGACCCCGGCGGGCCGGTCAGTACCGCCTGCGGGCGCGGCCAGTCGCGCCATGTCTCCAGCCAGCGCACCGCGTCGCGGTTGGCGTCGGAGACGAGGAAATCGGCCTCCCCCATCGCCGCCGCATAGACCAGGGGCAGCGGCAGCTGGCCCGGGCTCAACGCGGCTGCGTCCCGTCGAGCAGGTCGATCGGCCCGGCCTCGGGGGCGGCGGGGCGCGGCGGCGGGCGCTCGCGGCGGTCGCGCTCGCGTTCACGCTCCCGGGGACGGTCGCCCGGCGGCGGCACCACGGGCGCCTGCGGCACCGTCGCAGGTGGCGCCTCTGCAGGCAGCGACCCGGCGGGCGGCGTTGCAGGAGCACCCGCCGGCACCGGAGCGCCGGGCACGGCGATAGGCGGCGGGATCACCACCGGCGCGGGCACCGGGACGTCGCCCGTAACGCGGCGGCGCAGCAGCACGCCGGTCGCGGTATCGGCCAGGCGCAGCCCCTTCTGGTCGAGCTGGTAGCGCAGCATCTCGGGCGTGTCGGTATAGCGGATCGCGACCCGCGACGTGCCGCCCAGCGACACGCTGGTCAGCGTCACGCCGCTGACGCCCGGCACGCTGCGCAGCAGCGCCTCGATCTCGGCATAGGCTTTGCCGTCGGGTGTCACGATATCGGCCTCGATCGTCGCGCCGCCGGCGAACGCCGGCCCGGCGATGTCGGGCGCGAGGCTGATGATCGGCTCGAGCTCGGCGGTCAGGTCGGGCTCGCTGACGAGCCGCCCCTCGCGCAGGGCCTGGGCATAGATGTTGTCGATGGCGCGCACGCCCTGGTCGAGCATCGCGTCGAGGCCGTCGGTGGTGCTGCGCAGCGACAGGCGGCCCAGCTCGGTCGCGTCGGGACCGTGCCGCGCGATGAACTCGGCCGAGACCGGCCCGCCGGGGAAGCTGCGCACCAGCCGCACCTCGGCGATCAGCACGTCGATGCTGCCGAAGCGGTTGAGGATGTTGCGCCACAGGCTGCGCTCGCCGCGCTGCGTCTGATAGGCGGTCAGCAGCACGTTATCGCCGGCCGAGCCGCTGGCCAGCACATAGTCGATCGGGCTCAGCCCCTCGCTGAAGCGCGCCCAGGCGGCGATCCACGGCGTCTTGGTCTGGTACAGCGTCCGCGTGCCGCCATCGGTGAAGATCGGCAGCAGGAGCATCGGGCCCGAGTGCAGCGACCCGGCGGTGCCCTCGAAATAGGCCGAGGCGCGCGCGCGGTCGAAGACGACGCCGAGGCGCGCAATGTAGCGGGTGGTGGAGAAGCGCTCGCCCTCGACCTCGATGCCCGCGACCATCGCCTGCAGCGCGCCGTCGCCGAGCCGGGGCGCCGAATTCTCGGCCATGCCGGTCAGGCGGTTCCACAGCATCGGCCACGCCTTGCGCCGCGCGATCGCATAGGCCGCCAGCCGTGCCTCGTAGGTGTTGCGCGCCGCGGTATCGACCGGAATGCCGCCGATCACGTACGCCGCACCGCCGCCGCCGGTCTCCTGAGCGCGCAGCGGCACGGCGACGAGCGCGAGGATGAGCAGGAACAAGCGGATCACGCGCTACCTATTAGCGCGGGCCACCGCTTTGTCATCCGCGCAAGCACCGCCGTCCCGCGCAGGGACGGCGGTGGTGACGGATCAGAGGCCGATCTGCTTCTTCTGCGCACCGCTGTCGGGCCGCGCCGCGCCCAGCACCGGCTCGGGGCCGAGCGGCTGGTTCTGGAAGACGGTGAACTCGCCCTTGCCGTCGATCGACGGACCCTGCGTCCAGCGCCCCTCGGGATAGCTGCCGTCGACGGCGGTGGCGTAGAAATTGTAGTTGTTCGCCTGGTCTTCCGACGACTGCGGAAAGGAATTGGGGATCGGCAGGTTCTCGGTGCCGCCCAATTCCTCGATGACCGCCAGCCACTGCTGCTGATGCATCGTGTCGCGCGCGATCATGTAGTGCAGCATCTTCTTCATGCCTTCGTCGTCGGTCGCGTTGAACAGCCGCGTCGCGAGCACGCGCCCGGTGCTCTCCGCGGCGACGTTGGCATACATGTCGGCGCCGATGTTGCCGCTGGCATAGATGTGGCTCATGTCGAACGGCACGCCGTCCGAATCGATCGGCATCGCCGCCATGCCGGCCGACAGCAGGTTCTTGTGGATCATGCCCTCGATCGCATGCTTGGCATTGCCGCCGCCCATGACGGTATGGACGACGCTGTCCATCACGCCCTCTTCCTGCACCGAAGCCGGTGCGGTCTCGAGGTTCAGCGCGACCGCGGTCGCCAGCATCTCGATATGCCCGATCTCCTCTGTCGCGGTGTGGAGCAGCATGTCGCGGTACTTGGTCGTCGGCGCGCGGTTGCCCCAGGCCTGGAAGAAATACTGCATGCAGACGCGGATCTCGCCTTCGACGCCGCCGATCGCCTGTTGCAGCATGCGCGCGAACTGCGGGTTCGGCGTATCGACGGTCACGGGATACTGCAGTCGCTTGTCATGAAAATACATCTACGTTCTCCGTTCGTTAGTTGATTGTGGTAATCAACGGGAGGAACGCGCCACATCAGATTTAGTCGTTGTCGAGGCAATTCTATTGATCGACTGATATGGATCAGTCGATTACTTTAACTTGGATTGCCTGTGGCGAGGGCATGCGCAAAAGCCACACCGTGTTAGAATCGTTGCAGACGCCCAACGGATGTTTGACCCGCACCCGCCGGCGACCATAATTCCCGCAACGGCAATAAAGCCCTGGGGAAGCGATCATGCGCGTGCATCATTATCTTTTCATTAGCATTTCGGCGATCGCGCTGGTCGCCGGCGGGGCGTCCGCGCAGACCGCGAACGAAACCGCGGCAGCCAGCAGCGAGACGGCGGAGAGCGGCGACGCGGGCGACATCATCGTCACCGCGACCAAGCGCACCAGCCGCCTGCAGGACGTGCCCTTCTCGATCAACGCGCAGACGCAGGTCGACATCCAGCGCTCGGGCGCGACGACGCTGGAGGACATCAGCCGCAACGTCGCCGGCCTGACCATCCAGAACTTGGGACCGGGCCAGAGCCAGGTCTCGATCCGCGGCGTGTCGGCGGGCCAGATCGTCCGCGACCAGCCCGGCGTGAAGGAACAGGTCGGCGTCTATCTCGACGAGAGCGTCATCTCGCTGTCGCTGTTCACCCCCGACCTCGACCTGTTCGACCTGAACCGCATCGAAACGCTGCGCGGCCCGCAGGGTACGCTGTTCGGCTCGGGCTCGGTCGGCGGCACGATCCGCTACATTACCAACCAGCCGAACACCCGCGAGGTCGATGGGCTGGTCGAGGGCGACCTCAACATCATCGACGGCGGCCAGGTCGGCGGCAGCGTCAAGGGCGCGGTCAACGTGCCGCTGATCGCCGACAAGCTCGCGGTGCGCGCGGTCGGCTATTACACGCGCTACGGCGGCTATATAGACGCGATAAAGCCGACCGGCATCGACGAGGACGTCAATAGCGGCGAACGCTATGGCGGGCGCATCGCGCTGCTGTTCCAGCCGACCGAAGACATCCAGATCACGCCGCGCGTCATCTACCAGCGCATCGATACCGACGGCTTCAACCGGCAGGAGGTGTACAACCTCTACGCCAACCCGTTCACCACGACGCGCCCGGCGGTCACTTTCAGGGAGCGTCAGCAGTACCTGCTGCTCGACGAGCAGTTCAAGGACGAGACCTTCATCGCCGACCTGACCGCGAACATCGATTTCGGCGGCGTCGCGCTGACCTCGGTGTCGACCTATACCGACCGCGACATCCTGGTCAGCCGCGACGCCAGCGCGCTGACGGGCAGCGTCTCGGTCGACCTGGGCTTCCCGACCGCCGGCATCCTGCTGCCGTCGAACCTGCGCGACACGACGAAGGTCGAATCCTACACGCAGGAGCTGCGCCTGGCCTCGACCGGCGAAGGGCCGTTCCAGTGGGTGATCGGCGCGTTCTACGCCGACACCGACCGCCTGTACGACCAGCGCCTGCCGACCCCGGGTTACGCTGCAATCACCGACGCGACGCTCGGCGCCGGCACCTCGGCGGCGGTCGCCAACGGCTTTCCGCTCGATTCGCCGTACAATGCGTCGCTGCCGTACAACCTCAAGCAGTTCGCGGCGTTCGGCGAGGCGAGCTATGAGTTCTTCGACGCGCTGACCGTCACCGGCGGCCTACGCTACTACGACTTCAAGGAGCGCCGCGAGTTCAACTCGGGCGGCCTGTTCGCCAACGGCGACAACAACACCGACCGGACCAAGTCCGACGGCTTCAATCCGCGCGTGCTGGTCAGCTACAAGGTGTCCGACGCGGTGACGCTGAACGCGCAGGCCGCGAAGGGCTTCCGCCTCGGCGGCGTCAACGACCCGCTCAACATCCCGCTGTGCTCGGGTGGCGCGAACGGCGTCGATGCGCTGACCTACGGCAACCGCCCGCGCTACGGCGACGAGACGCTGTGGAACTATGAAGGCGGCATCAAGGCACAGGCCGGCGGCATCACCTTCAACGCCGCAGCCTTCTATGCCGACATCAGCGACCTGCAGGTCACCGCCGACGCGGGCAGCTGCTCGTCGCGCGTCGTCTTCAACGTGCCGAAGGCGCACAGCGTCGGCGTCGAGTTCGAGCTGTCGGCATCGCCGGCGGAGGGCCTCGACCTCGGGCTGTCGGGCAGCGTTCTGCAGGCCGAGTTCGACTCGAGCGTGACCACGACGTCGGGCGTCGTCATCGCGGGCATCCGCGACGGCAACCGCCTGCCGACGGTGCCCGAGTTCCAGATCTCGGCGAACGCCACCTACGTCGTGCCCGTCGCCGACGAGCGCAACCTGGTGTTCCACGCCTCGGTCCAGCACATCGGCAGCCGCTTCACCCAGCCGAGCGACCAAGAGAGCAACCCGCGCAGCTTCGTCTCGGGCCTGCCCTTCGGCGGCGCGTCGGGGAACAACGCGACGGTCGTCGACCTGAAGCTGCCGTCGTACGAGCTGGTCAACCTCAGCATCGCATACGAACTCGAGTCCGGGTACAGCGTGACCGGCTACGTCACCAACGTGTTCGACGAGAATGCGCGCCTGTCGTTCGACCGCGAGCGCGGCGGCCGGGCGCGGCTGGGCTTCACGACCAACCAGCCGCGGACCTTCGGCGTGACGGTGCGCAAGAAGTTCTGAGGTCACGCGAGCCCAAACGAAAAGCGCCGCCGGTCGCGAGACCGGCGGCGCTTCTTGTTTCGGGACGCGTCAGATGGCGTTGAAGGTCACCGACGAGGCGCGGCGGCGCATCGCCCCGCCGACGAGGCCGAAGCCCGCGATCATCATCGCCCAGCTGGCGGGCTCGGGCACCGACGTGCCGAGATAGTCGGCGAGGATCTTCGTCGTCGAGACGTTGTAGTTCGCGTCCTTGCCGAGCACGTCGAAGGCGAGGTTCCAGCCCATCGCGTCGAACCCTGCAAGATCGAGCGCGGTGATGACGCCGCGCTGCTCGAAGCAGAAGGTCGGGTCCATGATGCCGTTGCCAACCTGGCAGTTGGGCGTGTCCTTCCAGTGCGACGCCTGGCGGCCGTCACCGTTGTAGGCACCCGTCGACAGCGTGTTGCCGAACGCCGCCGTGAGGCCGCCGTCGACCGAGAAGTAGCGCGTGCCGCCGACGGTCAGGTCGAGCGACGGACCGGCACCCGGTGCGACGTTCGTCGGGTCGTTGCTGTAGCGGAACATGTCGAGCGCGGTGAACAGCGACGTATCGTTGAAGTTGTAGCCGAGCGCGCCGCCGCCCGGGCCGTTCGGGTAGCTGTAATAGTCGACCAGATCGACGCCCGACACGAAGCCCAGCGCATGGCCGATCTCGTGGATCGCGACGGCGATGAAGTCGAAAGTGTCGGGGGTCAGGCCGTTACCGGGATTGAAGTCGAAGCCGAAGTTGCTGCTGAAGGTCACCCGGCCGTCGCACAGGCCACGCGTCGTCGCATTGGCGTTCGAGCAGACGTTGCCGTTCGCCACCTCGCCGCCGATCGCCTTGATCGTCGCCGAGTTGGTGTACAGCGTCTGCGCGGCGGTCTGGTCGCCGTTGATGTAATATTTGAACTGGTCGGCGGTCGACATGTCGCCGTTGGCGTCGACGCCGTTGGCGATGAAGCTCATGCCGCCATTGGTCAGCGTCGGCAGCACGATGTTCTGGTCGAGCACCGAATTGCTCTTCGACGTGTTGAGCAGCGCCTGATAGCCGGCGACCGAATAGTCGAGGCGACGGCTGCCCGTCGACCCGATGATGTTCGGCGCGAGCGGCGCGAAGGTGACGCCGAGGTTGATCGTCACGTCGTTGGTGAACATCTTCGCCCAATAATCGGCGGCGACGCGGAAGCCCTGCTCGGCCTGCGAGCCCGTCACACCGCCGAAATCGACGAGGTTGATCGTCATCGCCTGGGCGCTGGTGCCCGTGACGACGGCAAGCGCCGTCCCGGCAAATAGGAACTGCTTAAGCAACATTCACGACCCCTTTAAGTATTTCTACGGCACCGCGCCGCCGGGGAGCACCCTGTTGAGCCGGCCTCGCAATGTCCAATCGTTCCATCGCAAATTCAGCGACTTGGTCGAAAATCTCGTTGCTGCGGTAATTGCGCCACAAACGTTTCGCCGATGACTGGGGTCATTGTTTGACGGCGAACCGCGATTGGCTAGGACAGCGGCGTGCAAGCCAATCGCGCCACCATTCCCGCCAACCTCGTCGCCCGCCTCAAGGCCGCGCTGGCGAGTCGCGACCGTGCCGCGAGCAATGCCGCGGTCGCCGCACTGCTCGACGCGCGCGCGCCGCTCGGCGAGCAGTGGAAGTCGCTGTCGCAGCTCATGCAGGTCAGCGGCGAGCTGACGCTCGCGCACCGCGCCATCGATGCCTATGTCGCCGCCGCCAAAGGCGTGCCCCAGGCGCGCTATTCGAAGGTCGTTCTGCTGACCCAGTCGGGACGTCTGCGCGAGGCGCACGACCTGCTCGCGACGCTCCCCGCCGACGTCCCCGACCGCGCCGGCCATGCCTATGTGCTGGGCAATACCGCGATGACGCTGGGCCGCGTCGACGAGGCGCGCGAACAGCTCGAACTGGCGGTCAAGCACCGGCCCGGCTGGGGCCCGGCGTGGCTGACGCTCGCCGCGACAGGCAATCTGGCGAACGACCCGCTCGGCGAGCGCATGATCGCCGATGGCGCCGCCGCGGCGCGCCAGGGGCTGGCCGATTATGCGCGCTATCATTATGCGCTGGGCAAGCTGTACGCGGACCGCCGCGACCCCGCCGCCGCCTTCGCCGCCTACAAGGAGGGTGCGCGCCTGCTGCGCAGCGAGACGCCGTACAGCCGCGCCGGCAACACCGCCAACGCTGCCGCGGCGATGACCGGCTGGCCCGACGGCCATGTCGAGGCATTGCGCGCCCGCCAGACGCGCGACACCAGCCGCCCGATTTTCGTAACCGGCCTGCCGCGCTCGGGCACGACCCTCGTCGAGCACATCATCGCCAGCCACAGCGCCGTGGCCGACGGCGGCGAGCTCAATATCGTGCAGCATGTCGCGGTGGCGGCGGGCGGCGTGTCGGGCGACGCGCTGGGGGCCTATCTGGCGAAGGGCGGCACGCTCGAGGGTCTCGCCGACCTTTATCTGCACCTGATGGCCGAGCGCTTCGGCAGCGGCGGCCGGGTCGTCGACAAGACGATCGACGTCAGCCGCTGCCTCGGGCTGATCGCCACCGCACTGCCCGACGCCCCGCTGATCTGGATGCAGCGCGACCCGCTCGACAGCGCCTGGTCGTGCTTCCGCACCTTCTTCATCCACGGCGTCGGCTGGAGCTACGACCTCGGCGACATCGCGCATCATTTCATGCTGGAGGACCAGCTTCGCGCGTTCTGGAAGGGCCGCCTCGGCGACCGGCTGCTCGTCGTGCCCTATACCGAGCTGATCGACGATCCCGCCGGGTGGACGCGCCGCCTGCTCGCGCACTGCGGTCTCGCCGACGAGGCAGGCGCGCACACCAGCCACAAGACCGAACGCGTCGTCGCCACCGCGAGCGCGCTGCAGGTCCGCCGCCCGATCAACCGCGACGGGCTCGGCGCATCGGAGCCCTATCGCGCGTTCCTGCAGCCGTTCCTCGACGCCTATACGCCGCCGGGCTGATGACACCGGGCGTCGGCACCGCTAAGCCCGGACGCATGCAAAAGCCCCTCACCTATGCCGACGCGGGCGTATCGATCGCCGCGGGTAATGCGCTGGTGCGCGCCATTGCGCCGCTCGTGCGTGCCACCGCTCGGCCGGGGGCGGACGCCGAGATCGGCGGCTTCGGCGGTTTCTTCGATCCGAAGGCGGCGGGCTTCAAGGACCCGCTGCTCGTCGCGGCGAACGACGGCGTCGGCACCAAGCTGCGCCTCGCCATCGACACCGGCAACCATGCGACCGTCGGCATCGACCTCGTCGCGATGTGCGTCAACGACCTGATCGTCCAGGGCGCCGAGCCGCTGTTCTTCCTCGATTATTTCGCGAGCGCCAAGCTCGACCCCGCGGTTGCGCAGGCCGTGATCGCCGGCATCGCCGACGGCTGCCGGATCGCCGGCTGCGCACTGATCGGTGGCGAGACCGCCGAGATGCCGGGGATGTACGCGCCCGGCGACTATGACCTTGCGGGCTTCGCGGTCGGTGCGGTCGAGCGCGGCGAGCAGCTGACGGGCGACAAGGTCGCGGCGGGCGACGTGCTGCTCGGCCTCGCATCGTCGGGGGCGCATTCGAACGGCTTCTCGTTGATCCGCCGCCTGATCGAGGGCGTGCCGCTCGACCGCCCTGCCCCGTTCGACATCGAGCGGACATTGGGCGACGCGCTGCTCGAGCCGACGCGCATCTACGTGCGGTCGCTGCTGCCGGTCATCCGCGCCGGGCACGTCCACGCGCTCGCGCACATCACCGGCGGCGGGCTGCTCGAGAATGTGCCGCGCGTCCTGCCCGAGGGCTGCCACGCGCGCATCGATGCAGGCGCGTGGCTGCAGTCGCCGCTGTTCGCCTGGCTGCAGGCGCGCGGGCGGATCGAGCCGGGCGAACTGGCGCGCACCTTCAATTGCGGCATCGGCATGGTGATCAGCGTCGCCGCCGATGCCGTGACACCGGTGAGCGAGGCGTTGGCGGCGGCGGGCGAGACCGTACACGTCATCGGCGCGGTCGACGTGGGCCCGCGCGGCTGCACCGTGTTCGGCGCCGACGAGGTGTGGAACAGCCGCGGCGCGTGGGAGGCGGTCCACCTTGCCTGACAAGGCGCGCGTCGGGGTACTGATTTCGGGCCGCGGCTCGAACATGGCGGCGCTGCTCTACGCCTCGCAGGCCGAGACTTGTCCGTACAACATCGCGATCGTCGTTTCGAATCAGCCCGATGCGCCGGGCCTCGCGCTGGCGCGCGCCGAGGGCGTGCCGGTGTTCGCGGCGTCGCACCGCGGGATGGACCGCGCCGCCTTCGATGCGCTGGTCGACGACGAACTCGACCGTGCCGGCGTCACGCACATCGCCCTGGCGGGATACATGCGGCTGCTTTCCGACGCCTTCGTCTCGAAATGGGCGGGCCGAATGGTGAATATCCACCCGTCGCTGCTGCCGCTTCACAAGGGCCTGCACGTCCACGAGGCCGTGCTCGCGGCGGGCGAGACGGTCAGCGGCTGCACCGTCCACCTCGTGACGCCCGAACTCGATGACGGGCCGATCCTCGGCCAGGTTCGCGTCGCGGTGCTGCCCGGCGACACGCCCGAAAGCCTCGCGCAGCGCATCCAATACGCCGAGCATCAGCTCTACCCGCGCGTGCTCGCCGAACTCGTCGGCCGCGACGGCTCCGCCCATCACCTGACTGCGCAGGTGCGCGAACGCGCCTTCGCGCTGCCCGAGGCGGAAGAGACCGTGTCGCACGGCATGGCGTGCTTCGGCATCATCAAGGGCAAAAAGTTCGCCTATGTCACCGCCAACCACCACGGCGACGGCAAGATCGCGCTGCTGGTCAAGATCAGCGGCCGCGACGAACAGGACATGCTGATCGACAGCGATCCCGAGCGCCATTTCCGCCCCGCCTATTTCGGCGACGGCTGGCTCGGCATTCGGCTCGACCTTGGCGACACCGACTGGGACGGCATCGCCGACTGGCTGACCCGCAGCTGGCAGGCGGTTGCCCCGAAACGTCTGGCGACGATGATGATGCTATGATGCGCTTTGCCCTGCTCGCCGCGCTGGTCTGTCCGACCCCTGCCGCCGCAGCGCTCGACCCGCCCGCCTGGACCGAGCCGACCGCCCCGTTCCGCATCGTCGGCAATATCTATTACGTCGGCAGCAAGGGGCTGGCGGCGTATCTGATCACCTCGCCGCGCGGCCACGTCCTGCTCGACGGCACGATGGACGAGAATGTCGAGGGCATTGAGCGTAACATCGAAGGCCTAGGCTTCCGGCTGCGCGACGTGAAGCTGCTGCTCAACAGCCATGCGCACTTCGACCATGCGGCAGGCCTCGCCCGGCTGAAGCGCGACACCGGCGCGACGATGGTGGCGAGCGCCGCCGACCGGGGTGCGCTCGAAAGCGGCACGCCGCCGAGTATCGTCAGCTACGGCGTCGTCACCTTTCCCGCGGTCAAGGTCGACCGGCTTCTCCGCGAGGGCCGGCCCGAGCGCGTCGGCAGCATCGCGCTGACCCCCATCGTGACGCCGGGCCATACGCCCGGGTGCACGACCTGGACGACGACGACGAAGGAGCGCGGACGCACCCTGCGCGTCGTCTTCCCGTGCAGCCTGACGGTGGCGGGCAACAAGCTTATCGACAACACCGGCTATCCCGGCATCGTCGCCGACTTCCGCCGCAGCTTCCCGGCCACCGCCAAGCTACGCGCCGACGTCGTCCTGCCGGGGCACCCCGAAGGGGTCGAGCTGCTGGCCCGCGCCGCGCGGCGCGACGCAGGTGACGCGGACGCTTTTCTGATGCCGGGGCTGCTGCCCAAACTCGCTGCCGACGCAAAGAAGGCCTTCGAGGCCGAACTCACGCGCCAGACCAAGTAGAGCCTTTCGACCACGCCGAAACCATGCTCCGGCGGCGGCGGGCAATGCTGCCGACAATGCCGAACCCGGCGATCATCAGCCCCCAGCTGGCAGGCTCGGGCACGGCGGCGGCCGCATCACCGAAGACGCGAAAGCCGAACTCGAGGTCGCGTTCGATCCAGTTATTGCCACTGAAATTATTGTTGAAGGCGCCGAACGGAATATTCTGCGGTGCGCCGCCTGCCAGCAGGAAGCAGAAGCAGGCGTTCGGATTGCCGGGATCGACGGTGACGGTCACCCAGTAATCACCGGCAGCGAGTAACGGACCGTCATAGAAGCTGCCGAACCAGCCCCCCGGCCCGGTGCTGGGGATCGTCACCGTTCGCCGCGCGATCTCGGTGTCGAAGGGTCGGCCGGGGATCGTCGTGCCCGCCGCGTAGAGGGTGAGGTCTACCTCGTCGTTGCCCGCCGCAGACGCCCCGAAATAGGCTTCGATGCCGGTGATGCGCGTGGGTACGACCAGCGTGAAACGGGCAGCCTCGCCCTGATAGGCATCGGGACCAGCATAGAACACCGAATAACCGCCCGGGCCGGTCGGCGTCCCGGTATCGAAGATCGTCGCGCCGGATGCCGGAACCGCAAGCGCCGCGATCGCAGCCGCACCGAGTACCGCTTTGAGCAAGTTGTTCACGCAACCGTCTCCCCCGCTTTCAGGGGAGATTAACACGTCCGTAAGCAGTCACAAGCCGACACGCACGGCGACGCCGTCAAAGGCGTCGCCGTCAGCGCCGCGGCTCAGCCAACGATTTCTTCCGGCTTGAAGAAGTAAGCGATCTCAATCGCAGCATTCTCGTCGCTGTCCGAACCGTGAACGGTGTTCGCCTCGATGCTCTCGGCCAGTTCCTTGCGGATCGTGCCCGGCGCGGCGTTGGCGGGGTTGGTCGCGCCCATGATGTCGCGGTTGCGCTGCATGGCGTCCTCGCCCTCCAGCACCTGCACGACGACCGGGCCCGAGATCATGAAGTCGACGAGCTCGCCGAAGAACGAGCGCTCGCGGTGGACGGCGTAGAAGCCCTCGGCCTGCTCGCGCGTCATGTGGATGCGCTTCGACGCGACGACGCGAAGGCCCGCCTCCTCCAGCATCTTGACGACGGCGCCGGTGATGTTGCGACGTGTCGCATCGGGCTTGATGATCGAAAAAGTGCGCGTGGTGGCCACGGGCGGTCTCCAAATGGTCTGAAATTGGCGGGAAAGCGCGCGTGCCCTAGCCGCGCGGGGGGCGAATGGCAAGGTCGCGAGACTAGTCGAGCGGACTGAAGGGGCGATCTTCGCGGGTATGATAGACGCTCAAGACGCGGATGACGTCCTCGACGAGCTGGTAGCGCACTTCATAATCCCCGACGATCAACCGCCGAATTTCTGCTGGCGCAAACTTTCGAAGCGGCGCTGCAATGCGGGGGAAATCGATCAGCCTCTGCGGTGCCGTGGTGAGCCGTTCGCGAACCCGCGCAGCAGCCGCGGGGGCTACCGGCAACAGGAAATCCACAAGTCGCTCGACATCCTCGAGCGCCTCGGGCGTCCAGATCAATTTCATCTGATCGGCTGGGGCCTGGGTAGCGGGTTCTCGGTTCCAAGGCTCATCGCCCACTCTACGACGCGCTCGTGATCGATGACGTGGCCAGCATCAGCGCTTGCCATCGAAGCACGTGTTCGTTGATCCTTCCAGTCCTCAGTGTCGAGCCAGTTGGAAAGCGCCTCCTCGACGATTTCTTCGCGGGCACGCTCCGTACCAGCGGCCATGGCATCGACCCGGTCGGCAATTTCAGCCTTGATCGATACGTCGAGAGCACGCGTCGGTGCATCAAGAATAGTCGCCATCGCGTACCTCCTTGTCAGTAACCTAGCATCCACCCCCCCGCCCTGTCAGCCCGCCTTCTCCCAGCGCCCACCCTCGCCTTCGCGCCAGTAAACGGGGGTCACGCCCTCGCGGTCCTTCAGTGCCTTCCAGTGGCGGCGGGCGAGCGCCAGGGCGTCGTCGTCGCCGCCGTCGAACAGGTAGAGGGCGCGCTTGAAGGGGGTCAGGTCGCCGGGCAGCGCGCCGTCGACGACCGCGATCAGGTCGGGACCGTTGGCGAAGGCCTCGCCGCCGGTCAGCAGTATTGGCTGCGCGGCGGCGTGCTCGCCATCGACGGCGTGCGGCAGGAACGATGCTGGCTCATAGCTCCACAGTGCCCCGTCGAGGCGGGCCAGCACGTCCGGATCGCCCGATCGCACGACGGCGCGATAGCCGCCCGCGACCGCCTTTTCGAGCAGGCGCGGCAGCACCGCGTCGAGGGGCTTCGACGCGAGCTGGTAGAAGCCGACCTCCGTCACACTTCGAAGTTGTCGGCGACGAAGCGGTCGAGCAGGCGCACGCCATACCCGGTCGCGCCTTTCGCCCACAGCGGGCCGTCCTTCGACGCCCACACCATGCCGGCGATGTCGAGGTGCGCCCATTTCACGCCCGGCTGGACATAGCGCTGGATGAACTTCGCTGCGGTGATCGAGCCGCCCTCGCGCGGGCCGACGTTCTTCATGTCGGCGATCTGGCTGTCGATCAGCTTGTCGTAGGCATCGTCGAGCGGCATCCGCCACAGCCGGTCGCCCGTCGCCGCGCCCGCTGCGGTCAGCTGCGCCGCCAGCCCGTCGTCGTTGACGAACATGCCGCCATATTCATGGCCAAGGCTGATGATGATCGCGCCGGTCAGCGTCGCGAGGTCGACGACGACCTCGGGCTTGAAACGCTCCTGCGCCCACCAGATCGCATCGCACAGCACCAGCCGCCCCTCGGCATCGGTGTTGATCACTTCGATGGTCTGGCCCGACATGCTGGTCACCACGTCGCCCGGGCGCTGTGCCTTGCCGTCGGGCATGTTCTCGACCAGCCCGCAGATGCCGATGACGTGCGCCTTGGCACCCCGCGCGGCAATTGCGTGCATCGCACCGGTCACTGCGCCCGCGCCGCCCATGTCCCACTTCATGTCTTCCATGCCCGCGCCGGGCTTCAGCGAGATCCCGCCGGTATCGAAGGTGACGCCCTTGCCGACCAGCACCAGCGGCGTGCGGTCGGGGTCGCCCGAGCCGTTCCAGCGCATCACGAGCAGCTGCGCCTCGCGCTCCGACCCCTGGCTGACGCCGAGCAGCGAGCCCATGCCGGCAGCGCGCATCTCGGCCTCGCCCAGCACCTCGATCGACACGCCGAGGTCGGCGAGAGACTGCGCGCGCTCGACGAAGCTGACCGGATAGATGATGTTCGCCGGTTCGCTGACCAGGTCGCGGGTCAGCGCGACGCCGTCGGCGATGGCGGTCAGCGGGGCAAAGGCTTCCTCGGTCCCGGCGGGCGCGTTGACGATGGTCAGGCTGGTCAGCGTCGGCTTGGACTTCTCCTTCATCGTCGTGCGGTAATGGTCGAAGCGATAGGCGCGCAGCACCGCGCCGTGCGCCAGCCGCGCCGCCGCATTGGCCTCGTCGACGGTGCCGCCGGTGACGCCGGCAAAGTCGATCGCCACCGACGTCTCGCCGCTGGTCAGTAGCTTGGCGACGATCGCGCCGCCCAGCTTCTCGAAGCTCGCGGCATCGGCCTTCGCCGCATCGCCGAGGCCGGCGACCAGGATGCGATGCTCGCCC
Organism: Glacieibacterium frigidum; assembly: GCF_007097155.1. Lineage (GTDB taxonomy): Bacteria > Pseudomonadota > Alphaproteobacteria > Sphingomonadales > Sphingomonadaceae > Glacieibacterium > Glacieibacterium frigidum. Next base: position 1,113,650 of record NZ_VJWA01000001.1, on the reverse strand, counting down.
AGCCCGAGCAGCTCGACGATCTCGCCGGCGCTGCCGTCGAAGCGCGCCGCGGCGATGGCGCGGGCGAGCGCGCCGCCCTGCGCGGTGTCGAAGGTCGCAGCCGCACCGCTCAGCGTCGCGGGCTTGGCGACCAGGAAGACCTGCGCACCGGTCTCGGGCGCGTTCGGGGCAGACGTGAAGGCGATACGCATGGCAATCCTTTTGTCGATTGACCGGGAGTTAAGCGCGCAGACGGCGCGGTGCAAACCCGCTTGGCGTCGCGGCGGGTGCCGCCTAATCGGAAAGCGGGCGATATCGACACCCGGGAGGCCGCATGAGCGACGTCACCATCTACCACAACCCGGCGTGTGGCACGTCGCGCAATACGCTCGCGATGATCCGCGCCGCCGGCATAGAGCCGGAGGTCGTCGAATATCTGAAGACCCCGCCCGACCGCGCGACCCTCGCCGGTCTCGCGGCGGCCGTCGGGGGGCCGCGGGCGCTGCTGCGCGAAAAGGGCACGCCGTTCGCCGAACTGGGCTTCGGCGATCCGGCGCTGGGCGACGAGGCGCTGATCGATGCGATGATCGCGCATCCGATCCTGATGAACCGGCCGGTCGTGGTGACGCCGAAGGGCACCGCGCTGTGCCGCCCGTCGGAGCTGGTCCTCGACCTGCTCGACGCGCCCCTCGCCGCCGATTTCGTCAAGGAAGACGGCGAGCGCGTCGCGGCGCGATGATCGTCCGCGAGGCCCGCCCCGACGATGCGGCGGGCATCGCTGCGATCTATGCACCGCACGTCCTGACCGGCACCGCGACGTTCGAGATCGACCCGCCGGGCGCGGAGACGATGGCCGCGCGCGTCGCGGCGGTGCAGGCGAGCGGCTGGCCGTGGCTGGTCGCCGAGGGCGACGGCCTGCTCGGCTGGGCCAGCGCCTGCCAGTTCCGCGAGCGCGCCGCGTACCGCTTCACCGGGGAAGTCTCGATCTACCTGCGTGCCGATGTGCTGCGCCGGGGCATCGGCGGCGCGCTGCTGACCGCGCTCGTCGCCCGCGCCGAGGCGGCAGGAGCGCGGCAGCTGGTGGCGGTGATCGGCGATTCGGCGAATGCGGCGTCGATCGGCCTGCATGCGGCGCACGGCTTCGTCCACGCCGGCACGCTGCGCGGCGTCGGGCACAAGTTCGGACGCGCGCTCAATGTCGTCTATATGCAACGGTCGCTCGCCGCCGTTTCGCAAGGCGACTGACGCGCCTTGCGGCGAGTCGCGCCCGTGCTAAACGTCGCCGCCCCGCGCCCGCCCCGAAGGTTTTGCTTGCCCCTCCGTTTCGTCCTGCTTGCCGGTGTGGCGCTTGTCGCGAGTGCATCCGTGTCGGCGCAGACGGTGTCGCCGCCGCCGGTCGCGCCGCCGCTGTCGGGCGGCATGGCCGACGTCGTGCAGCCGGGCGACGTCATCGACTTCTCGGCCGACGAGATGACCTATGCCGACACCGACCAGATCGTCACTGCGAAGGGCGACGTGCGGATCAACCGCGACGGCTATTCGCTGCGCGCCGACACGGTCGAGTACAACCGCAGGACCGGACAGGTCGAAGCGCGCGGCAACGTCGTCACCATCGATCCCGAGGGCAACCAGGCGTTCGGCGACCGCGTCCAGCTGACCGAATCGCTGCGCGACGGCGCAATCGACAATATCCTGCTGGTCCTCAACGACGGCGGACGGCTGGCGGCGGCATCGGCGACGCGGGTCAACGGCGTCTCGACGCTCAACCGTGCGGTCTATTCGCCGTGCTCGGTGACCGGCGACGAGGGCAATCCGCGCGAGCCTTTGTGGTGCATCAAGGCGGCGCGCATCGTCCATGACCCGGCGCGTCACCGCGTCAGCTACAAGCAGGCGCGGCTCGAATTCCTGGGCGTACCGATCCTGTTCCTGCCCAATTTTTCGCATCCCGACGGCAGCGCCGGGCGCGCCTCCGGGCTGTTGCTGCCCGACATCGAATATCGCCGCTCGCTGGGGCTGGGGGTCGGGCTGCCGTACAACATCAGCTTCGGGTCCGACCGCGACGTGACGATCAAGCCGTGGCTCTACACCGGCGCGAACCCGGCGGTGGCGCTGCAGGCGCGGCGGCTGTTCAAGGCCGGGCCGGTGCAGTTCGACGCCTTCATGACCTATGCGAACCTGACCGAGTTCGCCGCCGACAACACCACCGAGCTCGACCGCGGCGACCGCTTCCGCGGCTATTTCGCGGCAAAGGGCCAGTTCCAGCATTCGTCGCGCTGGCGCTCGACCTTCTCGGTCCGGTTGACCACCGACGACACGTTCAACCGCCGCTACGGCCTCGACTACGACGACAGCCTGCGGTCGACCTACAACCTCGAACGCTTCGGGTCCGACAGCTACCTGTCGATCGCCGCCTTCGCCTTCCAGGACCTGCGCCGCGGCAGCCGGGGCGGCGAGACGCCGATCGCGCTGCCGCTGATCGACTATCGCTGGACACCGCGCGAGACCGTGTTCGGCGGCCAGATCAGCGTCGAGGCGAACGCGCTCGGCCTGTACCGCACCGACGGCCAGCGCATCGCGCGCGGCATCGCGTCCGGGCGCTGGGACCGCAGCTTCCTGACCAATTTCGGCCAGCGCATCACCGCAACCGCGCTGCTGCGCGGCGACCTCTACGACAGCGCCAACGTCGACCAGGCGACACGTCCCGAATATGCCGGCAGCGGCAAGATCGACGGGCGCATCCTGCCGCTCGTCGCGCTCGACGCCGAATGGCCGTTCGCCGGGCCGCTGTTCGGCGGCACGCAGACGATCACCCCGCGCGTCCAGCTGGTCGGCGCGGGCGGCGGCCAGAACAGCGGTATCCCCAACGAGGATGCGCGCGCCGTCGACCTGGAAGACCGCACGATCTTCGACCTCAACCGCTTCCCCGGCTACGACCGCTGGGAAGGCGGCGCGCGCGTCACCTACGGGGCGCAGTACAGCTTCCAGCGCCCGCGCTTCGCGCTGACCACCGAGATCGCCCAGTCGATGCGCCTCGACGAGCGGGGCGACCTGTTCCCCGGCGGCACCGGCCTGTCGGGGCGCCTGTCGGACATCGTCGGCCGCACGACGCTGAAATACGGGCGTCTCGTCGCGCTGACCCACCGCTACCGCCTCGACAAGTCGAGCCTGTCGGTGCGGCGCAACGAGATCGACCTTAATGTCGGGTCGTCGCGCACCTATGCGACGCTCGCCTACATCCGGCTGAACCGCGACATCAACACCGAGGACCTGGCCGACCGCGAGGAAATCCGCGTCGGCGCGCGGGCCGCCTTCGCCAAATATTGGTCGGTGTTCGGTTCGACGATCATCGACCTGACCTCGCGCGGCGAAGACCCGACCTTCGGCGACGACGGCTTCTCGCCGGTGCGCAGCCGCGTCGGCGTGGCGTACGAGGATGAATGCTTCCGGATCGGTGTGACGTGGCGCCGCGACTATATCGCCGACCGCGACTTCCGCCGCGGCGACACCTACCAGCTGAGCGTCGCCTTCAAGAACCTGGGCTTTTAAGCCGCCGTTCAGCGATGTGCTTCCACTAGAGCCGCGCGCGCTGTATGCGCAGGGTACGACGGGTGGCGGTCGGGGCCCCCCAGGAGATACGAATGCGTAGACTGATACTGGCCGCGTTGCTGTGCGGCGTGGGGCAAGCGGCGGCGGCCCAGGACGTTCTGGGCTCGGACGCGACGGCGGCGGAAATCCGCATCCTTGGTGAACTCGATCCCTCGCTGCGCAAGGCGCAGGCGGTCGTCAACAACGACATCATCACCGATACCGATGTCGAGCATCGCCTGAACCTGGTGATCGTCGCCAACGGCGGGCAGATCGATCCGGAGGAAAAGACGCGGCTGCGCCTGCAGGTCATCCGCAACCTGATCGACGAGAAGATTCAGGTCCAGCAGGCCGCATCGAAGGACATCAAGATCGCCGATGCCGAGGTCGACGCGACCTTCAGGCGCGTCGCGACCAATTTCAAGCAGACGCCGGAGGGCTTCGCGGCCTTCCTGCGCAACGCCGGTAGCAGCCCCGCGTCGATCAAGGCGCAGATCCGCGGCGAGCTGGCGTGGAGCCGCCTGCTGCGCCGCGACGTCGAGTCCAAGGTCAACGTCGGCGACGACGAGGTCCAGGCGATGATCGCGCGGATGACCGCGTCGAAGGGCAGCGAGGAACTGGCGCTGCGCAAGATCTTCCTCGCCGCATCGAGCGAGAACCAGGAACAGGTGCTGCGCGAGGCCGCAGTCTATGTCGGCGAGATTCGCGCCGGATCGTCGTTCACCGTCTATGCCCGCCAGGTCTCGCAGGACGCGACGCGCAATGCCGGCGGATCGATCGGCTGGGTCACCGCGGGCCAGCTGAGCGACAATGTCGCCGCCGTCGTCAAGGAGATGAAGCCCGGCGAGACCAGCGAACCGATCGTCGTCCCCGGCGGCGTCGAGATCTGGCACTTAGAGACCAAGCGCCAGGCGATGATGGGCGATCCCGGCGACGCGGTGCTCAACCTCAAGCAGCTGTCGGTCGCCTTCCCCGAGGGCATCACCGAGACCGCCGGCCAGGCGCTGGTCAAGACGTTCCAGGCGGGCACCCAGGCGATGGGCGGCTGCGCGCGCGTCGACGAGGTCGCCAAGTCGCTGGGCGCCGAGGTCGCGGGCCGCGAGATGAAGCTGAAGGAGCTGCCGCCCGCGCTGCAGACGATCATGAGCCAGCTCAAGATCGGCCAGGCGACGCCGCCGTTCGGGTCGTCGAAGGACGGCATCCGCGTCCTCGTGCTGTGCGACCGCGACGACAGCGCGACGCAGGCGAAGATCCCGAGCTTCGACGAGGTCTACGCCCAGATGAACGACGAGCGCGTCAACCGCCAGGCGCAGAAGCTGATGCGCAACCTGCGGCGCGACGCGATCATCGATTATCGCTGAGGTCGCCCGCCTTTCCGGCGGGCCCGGCGCCGAGATCGCCCCCCTCGCCGTTGCGCTCGGCGACCCGGCGGGGATCGGGCCTGAAATCGTCGCGCGCGCCTGGGCGTCGCGCAACGAGGGCCCGCTCGTGCCGCCGTTCTTCGCGATCGGCGACCGGCGGAGCATCGCCGCGGTGTGGGACGGTCCGATCGAGACGCTCAGCACGCCGAGCGATGCGGCGTCGGTCTATGGCCGCGCGTTGCCGCTGATCCAGGTCGACGACCCCGGCGACATCGTGCCCGGCGACCCCAACCTCGCGGGCGCCCGCTGTGCGCTCGACAGCCTGGAGATTGCCGTCGGACTGGCGCGCACCGGCAGCGCCTCGGGCGTCGTCACCGGCCCGGTGTCGAAGGTGCAGCTATACGCGATCGGCTTCACCTACCCCGGCCAGACCGAATTCATCGCCGAACGCTGCGGGCTGTCGGCGGGCAATGTCGTGATGATGCTGGCGGGGCCCAGCCTGCGCACCGTGCCGGTCACCATCCACACCGCGCTGGCCGACGTGCCGCGCGCGCTGACCACCGAGCTGATCGTCACGCGCATCCGCGTCGCCGCGCGTGCCCTGCAGCGCGATTTCGGCATCGAGCACCCGCGCCTCGCGGTCGCCGGCCTCAACCCGCACGCGGGCGAGAGCGGGACATTGGGGCGCGAGGAGCTCGACATCATCGGCCCCGCGCTCGACACGCTGCGCGCCGAGGGCCTCGACATCGCCGGGCCGATGTCGGCGGACACGATGTTCCACGCCGAGGCGCGCGCGCGCTACGACGCGGCGATCTGCATGTACCACGACCAGGCGCTGATCCCGATCAAGACGCTCGACTTCAACGAGGGCGTCAACGTCACGCTCGGCCTGCCGATCGTGCGCACCTCGCCCGATCACGGCACCGCGTTCGGCATCGCGGGGACGGGCGCCGCCAACCCGGCGGCGACCTGCGCGGCGATCCGCCTGGCGAGCGAGTGCGCGGCACGGCGGGCCGCCTCTTGAGCGTTTTCGACGGTCTGCCGCCGCTGCGCGAGGTCATCGCGCGCTACGACATCGGTGCGAAGAAGTCGCTCGGCCAGAATTTCCTGCTCGACGGCAATCTGCTCGACCGCATCGCGCGCGTCCCGGGCAAGCTCGACGGGCAGAGCGTCTACGAGGTCGGCCCCGGTCCCGGCGGCCTGACCCGTGCGCTGTTGCGCGCCGGCGCGGTGGTGACGGCGGTCGAGCGCGACGACCGCGCCCTGCCCGCGCTCGCCGAACTGTCGGCACTCGCCCCCGGCCGGCTGACCGTCCACGGCGACGACGCGCTGGCGTTCGACGAGGCGGCGCACCTGCCTCCGGGCACGCACGTCGTCGCGAATTTGCCCTACAATGTCGGCACCGCGCTGTTCGTGCGCTGGCTGACCGCCGAGCCCTGGCAACCTTGGTGGGCCTCGCTCAGCTGCATGTTCCAGAAGGAGGTTGCGCAGCGCATCGTCGCGGCGCCCGGCAGCGACGCCTATGGCCGCCTTTCCGTTCTCGCGCAGTGGCGGGCCAGGCCGCGCATCGCGCTCGAATTGCCGCCGCGCGCCTTCACCCCGGCCCCCAAGGTGTCGAGCGCCGTCGTCCACGTCGTCCCCCTGCCCGCGCCGGACGGCGTGCGCGGCCCGGTCCTCGAGGCGCTGACCGCCGCCGCGTTCGGCCAGCGCCGCAAGATGCTGCGGGCGTCGGTGCGCGGGATGGCGGGGGCGATCGAGGCGTTGGCCGAGTGCGGGATCGATAGCGCGCGACGGGCGGAGACGTTGTCGGTGGCGGAGTTCGTGGCGGTGGCGCGGGTGTTGTCGCAGTAGCGCCGAATGTTGAAGCAGGTCGTAATCCCCGTGAAGGCGGGGACCCAAAGTCACCGAGATCGCCGCAAGGTCGGTCCCCGTCAGCCCGGAATTTGGTGACCTTGGGTCCCCGCCTTCGCAGGGATGACGACTTAAACAATGCGCCCGTGCGGCGGATCAGATCTTCGCCACACTCACCGTAATCGCGATCGGCGTCACCGCGCCGCTCGTCGTCAGGAACGCAATGTCCGCCGCGTCGCGCCCGTGCGCGATGCGGATCAGGCCGGCGACCGGCGCCAGCCCCGTCGGGTCGACGAGCCACCAGCCGTCGCCGAGCCACACCTCGAACACCGCGTGGAAGTCGGGCGGGTCGAGCGCCAGCGCATAGGCCGCGACAGCGCGCGCCGGGATACCGCCGGCGCGGCACAGGGTGATCCCCAGATGCGTGAAGTCGCGGCACACGCCGGCGCGGTCGATGAAGGTGTTTTCGGCCGTCGTCTCGGCGTTGCTGATGCCGTGGATGTAATCGACGTGCTCGCGGATCCAGTCGACGATGGCGATCGCCTTGGCGCCGCCCGACAGCGACCCGAATTCGCGTCCCGTGAAGCGCATGAACTTGTCCGCCGGGCAGAAGCGGCTGGGCATCAGATAGGGCAGCACGTCAGCGGGCAGATCGCTCCACTCGTGCTGGAGCAGGTCGGCGTGCAGCTCGGCGCGCGGCTCGACATCCACGACGGCGCGATAGACGATCTCGACATCGCCCTCGATGATGCCGCGCAGCAGCCGCCCGTCCTCCAGCTCGACCGCATCGAGCGCGTGGTGCGGCGACACCGCCAGATATTCCGAGACGATCGTCTGCCCGGGCGCATGCGCGACCTGCACCTTGGCCATGATCTCGGTCGGCGACGCGTAATTGTTCGCGATGTGCGATTGGGCGAGCAGGCGCATAGGGGCTTTCGTTTCTCGCCGCGGGATGCGGCTCGGCTTTCGTTTCGGGGAAATCAGTTCTCTGGGTGAAGCGCCAGCAGAGCGAAGCTGGCGAGCCAATGTTCCCCCATATAATCGCCCGCGACGTGCGGCAGCGCCGCCGCGAGGTGCCGCTCCGCCGAGGTGTGCGCCGGGTGCGCCAGTGGCAGGTAGCGGCCGAGCGCGCGCCAGCTCCACGCGCGGCTGAGGTTGAGGCCGTCGAGATGGGCGATCTTGCCGTCACTGCGGTCGCTGACGAACACCGGCTCGAACAGCGACGCGGGCTCGCGGACGTCGAGGCGGGGCAGGAACGCCTCGAACCACAGGTCGAACTCGCGCCCCGGCAGCAGGCGCATCATGCAGTGCGCCTCGGTCAGCGTCGGCGACAGGAAGGCGTCGCCGTCGGGCTCCCACCCCTGCGCATCGCGGTCGCCGCCATACCAGTCGCGGACCTTCTCGGTCAGCAGCAGCGCGAGGTTGCGGTCGTGCACCTCCGCCCAGTCGTACGCCAGCAGCGCCGCGAACGCGGTGTTGGCGTGGCTGCCGGTGCGCACCGGATAGGTGGCGCGCGGCAGGTAATCGTGAAAGCGCTGCGCGAACGCGTCGGCCAGCGGCTTCAGCGTCCGCCCGATGGTGCCGTGGCGCGTCGCCTCGTTGTGGAGCGCGAGCAGCCACGCCCAGCCGTACGGCCGCTCGAAGCCTGCCGACGAAGGCCGCGACAGATAGGCGAGCTCGGCGGCGACCTTCTCCGGCGTGAACGTCGCCTCCGCCAGGTCGCGGATCGCCGCCGCCTCGGGCAGGGTCCGGTACAGCCGCGCGATCGACAGCAGCAGCCACCAGCCGTGGACGCAGCTGTGCCAGTCGAAGCTGCCGTAGAAGATCGGGTGCAGGTCTCGCGGTGTCCGCGCGTCGGCGTCGCCGGTCATGACATGGTCGAGCTTGTGCGGATATTCGCGCGTCACATGCCCCAGCGCGATGCGCGCGAAGCGGCTGGCTCGGCGGGGGGTCAGTCTCATCGGAAGGCCAGCCCGTACATCAGTGCGGTGTTGATCGCGAGCAGCGGCAGCGCGGTCCACACCTGCGCGCGGATCACGCCGTTGCGGTCGTCGAGGTCGAGCAGCGTCGCCGGGACGATGTTGAAGTTCGCCGCCATGGGGGTGAGCAGCGTGCCGCAGAACCCCGACAACATGCCGATCGCGCAGATTACCGCCGGGTCGCCGCCGAAGCCGCGGATCAGCAGCGGCAGCGCGACCGCCGCGGTCATCACCGGGAACGCCGCGAAGGCATTGCCCATGATCATGGTGAACAGCGCCATGCCGCCGGTATAGGCGACGACCGCCGCGAGGCGGCTGCCATCGGGGATGACCGCGCCGACGCCCGCCCCGACCAGCGCACCGACGCCCGCGGCGGCGAACACCGCCCCGAGCGACGCGAGCATCTGCGGTAGCACGCACGCCCAGCCGACCGCATCGATCAGCCGCCGCCCCTCCTGCAGGGGCGCGAGCAGCGGCGACCGCAGCCACGCCATCGTCGCCGCGAGCGCCAGCACGACGCCGAGCGCCAGGCTGATCAGCGTCACCTGCTTGGGGTCGATCAGGCCCGAGTCCTTCAGGAACAGCGTCCCCAGCAGCGCCGTCGCGGGCACGATCAGCGCGGGCAGGAACAGCGCATTGCCGAGCCGCGCGGCATTGGCGCGGCGCTCCTCCCCGCTCGTCGTTACGGGGTCGCTGCGACGCAGCGCCCCCGCCCCCGCCAGTGCCACCAGCGCCACCACCAGCGCGCCGTTGCCGAGGTCGCCGAGTTGGTCGCCCGCGAGGAAGCTGAGCGCCAGCAGGGCATGGAACGCCACATTGCCCGGGCGGCCGTCGCGCAGGCCGAGCACCGCGAACGCGGCGAACATCAGGCCCGCGAGGGTGTAGGCGGCGGCGAGGGTGATCACTTGCGGCGCAACCGCCGGTCCAGCCACAGCAGCCGCCCGCCATGGACGATCAGCGCCGCGATCGCGGTCGGGATCGCCCAGACCGACAGCTCCAGCGGCGCGATCTCGATGCCATTCGCCGACAGGAAGGCGACGATCAGCAGGATCGAGGCGATCGCGATGAAGATATCCTCGCCGAAAAACACGCCGACATTGTCGGTCGCCGCCGCCATTGCGCGGATCTTCTGGCGACCCGCGTCGTCGTCGACCCCCTGCCGTTCGGCCGCGGCCTCGGCCATCGGCGAGACCAGCGGGCGGACCGTCTGCGCGTGCCCGGCGATGCTGATCAGCCCCAACGCGGCGGTGACCTGGCGGAATACCAGGTACGCGAGCAGCAGCCGGCCGACGGTCGCGCCGCGCACCGCGCCGATCAGCATCCGCGCGCGCTCCTGCAGCCCGGTGCGCTCGAGCAGTCCGATGACCGGCAGGACGATCCAGATCAGGCTGACATAGCGGTTGTCGTTGAACGCCTTGCCGAAGGTCGCGACGATGTCGAGCGGCGCCAGCCCGGCGCCCAGCCCCGTCGCCAGCGCCGCCACCGCGACGACGAGCAGCGGGTTCAGCCGCAGCGCGAAGCCCGCGACGATCACCGCGATGCCCGAAAGCGCCAGCACCCTTGTTGATTCCCCGCCTGCGATCAGCGCGCGACCATACACGCGGCGTTCAGCGGAACAACCGCAGCTTGGAACGCATGTTGCTTGTCGCGCTCCTGCTTGCCGCCGCCGCACCCGCCGAGCCGCCGCCGCTCATGCGCACCACGACGGTCTTCGGCGACGATCCCTGCCCGGCCGCGACCAACGGCGAGATCGTCGTCTGCGGCCGCCTGCCCGAGGCCGAGCGCTTCCGCATCCCGCAAAAGCTGCGCAAGCCCAAGAACGAGCGCACCGCCCGCCCCTGGTCGGAGCAGAACGCCGTCCTCGACGATGTCGCCCGCGTCCAGCGCCCCGACAGCTGCTCGGTCGTCGGCAGCGGCGGCCAGACGGGCTGCACCGCGGCGATGATCCGGCAATGGGCAGCGGAGCGGCGCGCCGGGCTGGGGATGCCGCGGTAAGGCGCGGCTAGCCGTAGCCGCCGCCGCCCGGCGTCTCGATCACGAAAATGTCGCCCGCCGCCAGCTCGACCGTCGCCGTCGCGCCCAGCACCTCGACCGAACCATCGCCCCGCTCGACCCTGTTTATCCCTTTTTCTCCCGTTCTACCGCCCGCCAGCCCGAACGGGGGCACGCGGCGGCGGTTCGACAGGATGCCCGCGGTCAGGGGTTCGAGCGCACGGACGCGCCGGACGATGCCGTCGCCACCCGGCCACTCGCCTGCGCCGCCCGACCCGCGCCGAACCGCAAATGACTCGAGCCGCACCGGGAAGCGCGTTTCCAGCACCTCGGGGTCGGTCAGGCGGCTGTTGGTCATGTGGGTCTGGACCGCGCTCGCGCCCGCGAAGCCGGGCCCTGCCCCCGCGCCACCGGCGATCGTCTCGTAATACTGGACGGAGGTGTTGCCGAAGGTGAAATTGTTCATCGTGCCCTGGCTGCCCGCGCACGCGCCGAGCGCGCCGAACAGCGCGTCGGTGACGACCTGGCTGGTCTCGACATTACCCGCGACGACCGCCGCCGTCCGGTCGGGGCTGAGCATGCACCCGTCGGGGATGACGATCGTCACCGGGCGCAGGCAGCCGTCGTTCAAGGGAATGTCGTCGCCCACCAGGCAGCGGAAGGCGTAGAGCACCGCCGCACGCGTCACCGAGCGGGGGGCGTTGAAATTGTCGGGCTGCTGCGGAGAGGTGCCGGTGAAATCGACCGTCGCGGCGCGCGCCTCGCGGTCGATGCGCACCGCGACGCGCACCACCGCGCCGCTGTCCATCTCGTACGCGAAGTCGCCGTCCGACAGACGGTCGATGACGCGCCGCACCGCGCTCTCGGCATTGTCGAGAACGTGCGCCATGTACGCGTCGATGGTGGCGCGGCCATGTTCGGCGACGGCGCGGGCGATCTCGGCGGCGCCCCGCGCGCACGCCGCGACCTGCGCCTTCAGGTCGCCCATGCTCTGGTCGGGGTTGCGTGCGCCGCCCGCGACGAGGCGCGTGCGGATGTCGGCCTCCTGGAACACGCCGCAGCGCACCAGCGGCACGGTGTCGAACAGCACGCCCTCGTCGGCGAGGCTGCGGCTGCCCGGCGGCATCGACCCCGGCGTGATGCCGCCGACATCGGCATGATGGCCGCGCGCCGCGACGAAATAGGCGGGGGTGTCCTCGCCCTCGAACACCGGCATGACGACGGTGATGTCGGGCAGATGCGTGCCGCCGTTGAACGGCGCGTTGAGCATCCACACGTCGCCCCGCGCCAGCCGCCCCGCCCCCGCGATCACCGCCCGGATGCTGTCGCCCATCGACCCGAGGTGGACGGGCATGTGCGGCGCGTTGGCGATAAGTTGTCCGGACTTGTCGAACAGCGCGCACGAGAAATCGAGCCGTTCCTTGATGTTGACCGAGTAGGCGGTGGTCTGGAGCGCCAACCCCATCTCCTCGGCGGTGCCCATGAAGCGGTTGGCGAAGAGTTCGAGGCGGACGGGGTCGATTTCACCTTCGTCATCCCCGCGAAGGCGGGGACCCATAGACACAGCCTGCGGAACTGGGTCGCCCTCCGCCCGACGGCTTGAGCTTATGGGTCCCCCCCTTCGCGGGGATGACGACGTAAGCGCGCGCACTTCCGGGCAGAGCATCAGGTTCCCGAGCGCATCGACCTCGACCTGCCACCCCGTCTCGACGACGGTCGTGCCGCTCGCGTCGACGACCACCGCAGGTCCGGTCGCCCGCCAGCCCGCGGGCAATGTCGCGCGGTCCCAAACCGGCCCCGCCGCACCCTCGCCCAGCCGCACCGGCGGCCCGGCGGGCACATCGACCGCCACGCCAAGCCCGTGCGTCGTGCCGATCGCCTCGACCGCCAGCGTCGCGACCTCGATGGCGCCGTCGGCGACGAAGCCGAAGCGCGCGCGGTGCTGGTTCTCGAACGCCGCGCGCAGGTCGCCGCCGAACGGCACGTCGAGCGTCGCGTCGGTCCCGGCATAGCGCACCCCCGCCTGCGCCACGACCGCGACCCGCTCCAGCGCCACCCCCTGCGCCGCGAGATCGGCGCGCGCCTGCGCCTCCAGCCGCGCGGCCACCGCCGCCAGATCGTCACCCGCCACGACGCTCGCCTGCGCCACCGCGCGCACTTCCGCCGCGCCGATCCCGTACGCCGACAGCACCCCCGCGAGCGGATGAATCATGACGCGCGTCATACCGAGCGCGGCGGCGACCCGGCACGCATGCTGCCCACCCGCCCCGCCAAAGCACGCCAGCACGTACCCGGCGACGTCGTGCCCCTTGGCGACCGAGATCTGGCGGATCGCGCGCGCCATATGCTCGACGGCGATGGTCAGAAACCCCTCGGCGAGCGCCACCGGGGTCAGCCCGGTCTCGGCGCTCAATGCGTCGAACCCCGCGCGCACCGCCTCGACATCGAGCGGCTGCCGCCCGTCCGCGCCAAACAGCGCCGGGAAATACGCCGGGTCGAGCCGCCCGAGCAGGACGTTGCAGTCGGTCACCGTCAGCGGCCCGCCGCGCCCGTACGCCGCGGGCCCCGGCACCGCGCCCGCCGACCCCGGCCCGACGCGCAGCCGCTCACCGTCGAAGCGGCAGATCGACCCGCCCCCCGCCGCCACGGTATGGATCGCCAGCATCGGCACGCGCAGCCTAACGCCAGCCACCTCGGTCTCGGTGGTCCGCTCGAACGTCCCGCCATAGTGCGAGACGTCGGTCGACGTGCCCCCCATGTCGAAGCCGATCAGCCGGTCGAACCCTGCCGCGGTGCCCGTCCGCACCATGCCGACGATGCCGCCCGCCGGCCCCGACAGCACCGCGTCCTTGCCGCGAAAGGCGCTCGCGGCGGTCAGCCCGCCGTTCGACTGCATGAACAGCAGCGGCGTGTCGCCAAGGCCAGCGGCGACGCCCTCGACATAGCGGCGCAGCACCGGCGACAGATAGGCGTCGACCACGGTCGTATCGCCGCGCCCGATCAGCTTGATCAGCGGCGCAACCTCGTGGCTGACCGACACCTGCGCGAACCCGGCCGCGCGCGCGAGCTCGGCCAGCCGCGCCTCGTGCGCGGTGAAGCGCCAGCCGTGCATCAGGACGATCGCCACCGCCTCGCACCCCGCCGCACGTGCCGCCGCAAAGTCCGCCGCCGCACGTTCCTCGTCGAGTTCGCGCACCACCAAGCCGTCGGCCCCGACCCGCTCGTCGATCTCGATGACATGGTCGTACAGCGGTTTGGGCAGGCGGATATCGAGGTCGAACAGCCGCGGCCGTGCCTGATAGCCGATACGCAGCGCGTCGCCGAAGCCGCGCGTGATCGTCAGCGCCGTGCGGCTGCCGCGCCGCTCGAGCAGTGCGTTGGTCGCTACCGTCGTACCCATCCGCACACCTGCGATCGGCGGCAGGGGCTCGCCGTCCGTCAGGCCGAGCAGCGCGCGGATGCCCGCGGTCGCGGCGTCGCCCGGCCGCGCCGGATCCTCCGACAGCAGTTTGTGGGTGACGATGCCGCCCTCAGGCGTGCGCGCGACGATGTCGGTGAAGGTGCCGCCGCGATCGACCCAGAATTCCCAAGCGGTCAATCGGGCCCCCGGAACGAGATCGGCGGCGCTGGCGGAGTCGGAGGGATTCGAACCCTCGGATCCAGTTACCCAGATCGGCAGTTTAGCAAACTACTGGTTTCAGCCACTCACCCACGACTCCCGGCGCGGACGGGCGCTATGCCGCACCGCGCCCCGGGGGTCAACGCCCCACGCTGGCATAGGTGAAGCCGCGGGCCCGCACCTCCTCGGGGCGATAGACGTTGCGCAGGTCGACCAGCGCCGGATGCGCCATGACGGTCTTCAGCCGGTCGAGGTCGAGCGCGCGGAAGGCGTCCCACTCGGTGACCAGCACCGCGACCTCGGCCCCCTGCGCCGCGTCGTACGCGTCCTGCGCATAATGCACGTCCTTCAGCACCAGCTTCGCCTGCTCGGTGCCCTCGGGATCGTACGCGCGGATCACTGCACCCGCGTCCTGCAGCGCCTGGATGATCGCGATCGCGGGCGAATCGCGCATGTCGTCGGTGTTGGGCTTGAAGGTCAGGCCCAAAATGGCGATCGTCTTGCCGCGCACTTCGCCGCCCGCCGCCGCGACGACCTTACGTGCCATCGCGCGCTTGCGGGTGTCGTTGACCGCCGCGACGGTCTCGACGATGCGCACCGGCACGCCGAAATCCTGCGCGGTCTTGACCAGCGCCAGCGTGTCCTTGGGGAAGCACGACCCGCCATAACCGGGGCCGGCGTGGAGGAATTTCGACCCGATGCGGTTGTCGAGCCCGATGCCGCGGGACACGTCCTGCACGTCGGCACCCACGGCCTCGCACAGGTCGGCGATCTCGTTGATGAAGGTGATCTTGGTCGCGAGGAACGCGTTCGCGGCGTACTTGATCAGCTCGGCGGTACGGCGCGCGGTGAACAGCAGCGGCGAGCGGTTGAGGAACAGCGGGCGGTACAACTCGGTCATCACCGCGACCGCGCGCGCGTCCTCGGTGCCGATGACGATCCGGTCGGGGCGCTTGAAGTCCTCGATCGCGGCGCCCTCGCGCAGGAATTCAGGATTGGAGACGACCGCGAACTCGGCATCCGGATTGGCGGCGCGGATCAGCCGCTCGACCTCGTCGCCGGTGCCGACCGGCACGGTCGATTTGGTGACGATCACGGTATAGCGCGTCAGCTGCTTCGCGATGTCCTGCGCGGCGGCGTGGACATAGCTGAGGTCCGCATGCCCGTCGCCGCGGCGCGACGGCGTGCCGACGGCGATGAACACGGCTTCGGCCTTGGCCAGACCCTCGGCGATGTCGGTGGTGAAGGTCAGGCGACCTGCCTTGACGTTCTTCGCGACGAGGTCGGCGAGCCCGGGTTCGAAGATCGGCATGACGCCGGCGTGGAGCCGGTCGATCTTGCCGGGGTCGAGGTCGACGCAGCACACGTCGTGCCCGAAATCGGCGAAGCACGCCCCCGACACCAGGCCGACATAGCCCGCGCCGATCATCGTAACCTGCATGTTTGCCGCCCCTTGCTGCGTTGCGGCGTCGTCTAGCGGGGCGCGCCGCGCAAGGGAAGGTTGGACAAGCGTGCGCCGCCGCGATTACAGGTGCGGCGGGGGCGTTTCGGGCGGAGGGAACGCATGCGGGCGATACTGACGGTTCTGGCGGCTGGCTTGCTGGCGTCCTGTTCGAACCAGGCGGCACGGCCGACCAGCGCGGCGAGCGCGCCCGCACCCAACCGCGCCAACCCCGCGTCGACCAACCCCGACGGCACCTACAAGCAGCAGGATGTGCTGTCGGCCGCCGAGGATGTGTTCGGCCGCGGCGCCAAGGGCCTGGCGGACATCATCGAGCGCAGCTTCAAGGAGCGCGGAGAGCCCAGCGCCTACATCGTCGGGCGCGAGGGCGGGGGCGCCTTCGTCGTCGGGCTGCGCTACGGCAGCGGCACGATGTTCCACAAGGTCGAGGGGCAACAGCCGGTATTCTGGACCGGGCCGTCGGTCGGCTTCGACGTCGGCGCGGACGCCTCGCGGACCTTCATCTTGGTCTACAACCTCAACGATACCAACGACCTGTACAAGCGCTACCCCGCGGGCGAGGGCAAGGCCTTCTTCGTCGGCGGCTTCGGCGCGACCTACCTGCAGCGCGACGACGTCGTGCTGGTGCCGATCAAGCTGGGCGTCGGCGTGCGGCTGGGGGTGAACGCGGGGTATCTGAACTTCACGCGCGAGCTGAAGAAGGTGCCGCTCTAAACGTCGAGCGAGCCTGCAAATCCCCCCTCCCCGTGGGGAGGGGGTATCCGCGCTCTACTTCGACGGCTCCAACACGGTAGCTCCACCCATCCACGGCACCAGCGCCTCGGGCACCCGCACCGACCCGTCCGCCTGCTGGTAATTCTCCAGCACCGCAACCAACGTCCGCCCGACCGCCAGTCCCGAGCCGTTCAGCGTGTGGACGAAATTCGTGCCCTTGGCGCCGCGCGTTTTCCACCGCGCCTCCATCCGCCGCGCCTGGAAGTCGCCGCAGTCGGACACGCTCGAAATTTCGCGATACTGGCCCTGCCCCGGCAGCCAGACTTCTAGATCAAAGGTCTTGCGCGACGCGAACCCCATGTCGCCGGCGCACAGCAGCATCCGGCGATAGGCGAGGCCGAGCGCGTCGAGGATACCCTCGGCACATGCCGCCATGCGTTCGTGTTCTTGCGTGGCCGCGGCCTGGTCGGCGACGATCGATACCATCTCGACCTTCTCGAACTGGTGCTGGCGGATCAGGCCGCGCGTGTCGCGCCCTGCCGACCCGGCCTCCGAACGGAAGCACGGGGTCAGCGCGGTGAAGCGCAGCGGCAGCTCGTCGGCGTCGAGAATCTTCTCGCGCACGAGGTTGGTCAGCGACACTTCCGAAGTCGAAATCAGGTAGCGCCCGTCGGTGGTCTTAAAGAGGTCTTCCTCGAACTTCGGCAGCTGCCCGACGCCGAACACCGACTTTTCGAGTACCAGCAGCGGCGGCACGACCTCGGTGAAGCCGTTCGCGACCTGGGCATCGAGCATGAACTGCCCGAGCGCGCGATGCAGGCGGGCAAGCGGCCCCTTGAGGACGGCGAAGCGCGCGCCGGCGATCGCGGCGGCCTGATCGGGGTCATAGCCGAGGTGGACGGCGAGCGCGTCATGCTCCTTGGGCGCGAAGTCGAAGACGGGCTTGGTGCCGCACTCGTGGACGACGGCGTTGCCGGTTTCGTCGAGACCCTCGGGGACTTCAGCCGCGGGAAGGTTGGGCAGCACGGCGACCGCATCTCGCTGTTCGGCCTCGATCGCCGCGATGGCCGCACCGCCGTTGCCGGCCTCGGCCTTGAGCGCCGCCACCTCGGCGAGCAGTCGCGTCGCCAGCGCCTCGTCGCCCTGCCCCTTTGCCCGCCCGACCTGCCGCGCGAGATCGTTCTGCGCGGCGACGGCGCGCTCAGCATCGGTCTTCAGGCCGCGCACGCGCTGGTCGAGATCGAGCACGCGTGCCGACACCGGTGCCACCCCCCGCCGCGCGAGCGCGGCGTCGAAAGCGGGGCCGTCGGCGCGGATGGTTTTGATGTCGTGCATGGTGCGCGCGGGCTAGCGGGCGAGGCGAGGCGAGGCAAGATGTACCGCCGTCATCCCCGCGCAGGCGGGGACCCATACTGCGCAGGTTCCGCTGCGTGCACGGGCCGTTTGGAGGGCGCCGCTTGACCTGTAAGATCGCGCAGTATGGGTCCCCGCCTTCGCGGGGATGACGAAGCGGGAGTTGCACACTAACCTCCCGCACCATGATCGTTTCCTGTCCCGAATGCGGCGCGCGGTACCGGCTCGCCGACGATGCGATCCCGGTCGAAGGGCGCGCCATGCGGTGCGCGGCGTGCAAGCATCGCTGGTACGAGATGGGCCCCGACCCCGTCGCCGCGGCGCCTTCCGAGCCCGTTCCCGAACCCGCCGCGGAGCCGGTCCTCACTCCCGAACAGGCCGCCTGGTCGCCCGATCCGGAACCCGACGACGAACCCGCGCCCGAGCGTCACGTCGTCCTTAAGACCGTCGTCGCCCTGCTCCTCTCGGCCGCCTTCACCGCGGGCGCGGCGCTGCTGTGGGTGCCCGATTTGCCGCCGCTCGACCTCAGCCGCGTGCCGTGGCTCGAGCGCGTGGTTGCACCCCCGGCCAAGCCGAAGTCGCCGCTCGGCATCGTCTTCGAGGTCGAGCCCCAGCCCGTCGCCGATGGCCGTACGCTGTTCGTCGTGCGCGGCGCGGTGATCAATCCGACGCGCGCGCCCCAGCCGATCCCGCGACTCGAAGGACGGCTCGTCGACCCGTCGAGCAAGATCATTTATCGCTGGACGGTCGATCCGGGCCGCACCTCACTGCCCCCCGGCGGTCGCGCCCCGTTCGACACCAGCGCCATCGGCGAGAGCACCGAGCGCGCTGTGGTGCGCGTCGCGGACTAGCCAGCGCGCCGCAAAAGCCTAAGGTCCGCGCTCCATTATGGGGAGGACGGACCGTGATTTTCGACTATTCGGACAAGACCAACGCGCTGATCGAGCGCCTGCGCGCCTTCATGGGCCAGCACATCTACCCGAACGAGGCGCGCTACGAGGACGAGGTCAACAGCGGCGACCGCTGGAAGGTCCTGCCCGTCATCGAGGAGCTGAAGCCCCTCGCGCGTGAGGCCGGCCTGTGGAACCTGTTCCTCAACATCAGCGCGCACGACACCGACGAGTGGAAGGGCCCGGGCCTGACCAACCTCGAATACGCGCCGCTGGCCGAGGAGATGGGCCGCGCCGGCTGGTCGTCCGAGGTCTTCAACTGCTCGGCCCCCGACACGGGCAACATGGAGGTGCTGCGCACCTATGGCACCGAGGCGCAGAAGGCGCAGTGGCTGCGGCCGCTGATGGCCGGCGAGATCCGCTCGGCCTTCCTGATGACCGAGCCCGCCGTCGCGTCGTCGGACGCCACCAACATCGAGACGTCGATCCGCCGCGAGGGCGACGAGTACGTCATCAACGGCCGCAAGTGGTGGAGCTCGGGCGTCGGCGATCCGCGCTGCAAGATCGCGATCGTGATGGGCAAGACCGACCCCGGCGCCGCGCGCCACGAGCAGCAGAGCCAGGTCCTCGTCCCGCTCGACGCGCCCGGCATCACCAAGGTCCGCGCGCTCAAGGTGTTCGGCTATGACGACGCGCCGCACGGCCACTACGAGGTCATCCTCGACAACGTCCGCGTGCCCGTCACCAACGTCGTGCTGCGCGAGGGCGCGGGCTTCGAGATCGCGCAGGGGCGCCTCGGGCCGGGCCGCATCCACCACTGCATGCGCAGCATCGGGGCGGCCGAGCGCGCGCTCGAGAAGATGTGCAAGCGCCTGAAGTCGCGGGTCGCCTTTGGCAAGCCGATCAGCGAGCAGGGCGTCTGGCACGAACGCATCGCCGACGCGCGCATCGCCATCGAGCAAGCGCGCCTGCTGACGCTGAAGGCCGCGTATTTGATGGACACGGTCGGCAACAAGGCGGCGAAGCGCGAGATCGCGATGATCAAGGTCGTCGCGCCCAACATGAGCTGCATGATCCACGACATGGCGATCCAGGCTCACGGCGGCGGCGGCGTCTGCCAGGATTACGGGCTCGCGTCGGGTTACGCCGGGCAGCGCACGTTGCGCCTCGCCGACGGGCCGGACGAGGTCCACCGGGTGGCGATCGCGAAGGACGAGCTGAGAAGGTATAACTAGCCGCCAGCGCGGCCGCGCACAGCGAGGTAAACGCGCCTTCGCGTTTGCCGAGCAGTGCGCGGGCTCGCGCCAGGCCGGCCGGCGGCCGGTGCGACCTTCACGCACCGTGCCGTCCGACGGCGCGGCTTTGCCGCGACGCCTTCCTCACACACCCGGACTTGACATTACGAACCGTATCGGTTAATACCGACTTTGGTGAAGCGCCGCTTTGGAAGACGTCAGCAAAAAGCCGAATGCCCTTCCCACCGTAAAGTTCGTAAAGTTATTCATCTTCGCCACGCCCCACGAGGACTTGCCTGAATGACCAAGCCCGACGCCCGCACCCCCGTCCTCGTCGGCGTCGCGCAGTTCACCGGGCACGAGGATGATCCGGCGAAGGCGCTGTCACCGCTCGACCTGCTGGCGCGCGTCGGCGCGGATGCTCTGGCTGACAGCGGAGGCGCCGGGATCGCGATCGACACGCTCGCGGTCGTGCGCCTGTTCGCCGATTCGTCGCCCGCCTTCCGCGCGCCGTTCGGCAGCTACACCAACCTGCCGAAGTCGCTCGCCAACCGGCTCGACCAGAACCCCGCCACGCAGATCTACGGCCCGGTCGGGGGCAACACGCCGCAGATGTTCGTCAACATGTTCGCGGAACGTATCCGTAGCGGCGCGGCCGATGTCGCGCTGATCGCGGGGTGCGAGGCGCTGCGCAGCCAGGCGCGCGCGCAGAAGGCGGGGGTGGTGCTCGACTGGTCGGACGATCCCGGCGGCACGCCCGAGACGCTGGGCAAGGAGGTCCAGATGATCTCCCGCCACGAGATGGCGCACGGCGTCGCGATGCCGGTCCATGTCTATCCGCTGTTCGAAAATGCGCTCGCCGCGCACTACGGCGACGAGCCCGTCGCGCATCGCCACCGCATCGGCGAGCTGATGAGCCGCTTCACGCGCGTCGCCGCCGCCAACCCCTTCGCCGCGCTGCCGATCGAGCGGTCGGCGGACGAGCTGATCACGCCCGACGGTGACAACCGCTACATCGGCTATCCGTACACCAAGTATCTGAACGCCAACATGTTCGTCGATCAGGCGGCGGCCGTGCTGCTGATGTCGACCGGCGCCGCCGACGCCGCGGGGGTGCCCGAGGGCAAGCGCGTCTATCTGCACGGCAGCGCCGACACGCACGAGCATATCCTGATGTCGAACCGCGTCGACTATCACTCGTCGCCCGCGGTCCGCATCGGCGCGAGCCACGCTCTCGCCGAGGCAGGGATCACGGCGGCCGACCTCGACCATATCGAGCTCTACAGTTGCTTCCCCAGCGCGGTGGAGATCGCCGCCGACATGATCGGGCTGGCGCACGACGACCCGCGCGGCCTGACGCTGACCGGCGGCCTGCCCTATTTCGGCGGGCCGGGGAATAATTACTCGATGCACGGCATCGCCGAGATGGTCGCGCGCTGCCGCGCGCAGCCGGGCACCACGGGCCTGGTGTTCGCCAATGGCGGCTACCTGACCAAGCACAGCTTCGGCGTCTACTCGACCACGCCCGCGCCCTGCTGGCAGCGCGCCGATCCTGCCGCTTACCAGGCCGAGATCGACGCCCTCCCCGCCCCCGCCTTTACCGAAACTCCCGACGGGGAAGGCGCGGTCGAGACCTTCACCGTCGTCCACGACAAGGGCCGCCCGGCGTTCGCGATCCTGTTCGTCCGCCTCGACGCTGTCGATGGACGGCCGGGCCGCCGCGCCCTGGCGCAGATGCACGACGGCCTCGACGCGCTGATCGACGCGCCCGTCGTCGGGCGGCGTGTCGCGGTCACGGCCGGCGACCCGGTCAACATGGCGCGCTTCATCTAGGCGTTGCACACCCCGGCGGGTGCTGCTAATCGCCCGCCTCTACCGGACGGGGGCGCAGCCCCTGGACATGATGGTCGTGCGGCCATGGCGGAACTGGTAGACGCGCAACGTTGAGGTCGTTGTGGCCGAAAGGCCGTGGAAGTTCGAGTCTTCTTGGCCGCACCATCCCCTGCCGGGCTTGCAAATCAAGCTCGGCGATGCATTTATTGTGCAGTGCAGCAACCATCGTAACTGATCGGTTGTTGACGTCATGCCGGCTTTTGCGGCGACGAGGGTATCGATGCCGGGTCTTTCTGAAACCGTTCGCAAGCTCGCGGCCATGCGCGCGATGCCGCAGGGTGCGGCGAGCGAAAGCCGCCTGACGCCGCTGACCGGCTTCGGGCCCAATCCCGGCGCGCTGTCGGCCTACACCTTTGTGCCCGATGACCTCCCGCGCGGTCGGCCGCTGGTCGTCGTGCTCCACGGCTGCACCCAGACCGCGGCGGGCTACGACGCCGGCTCAGGCTGGTCGCGGCTGGCCGACGAGGGCGGCTTCGCGCTGCTGTTCCCCGAGCAGACGCGCGCCAACAACCCGAACACCTGCTTCAACTGGTTCGTCCCCGCCGACGTGGCGCGCGACGGTGGCGAGGTCGCGTCGATCCTGGCGATGGTCGCGCATGTCGTCGCGACGCAGGGCATCGACCCGGCGCGCATCTATGTCACCGGCCTGTCGGCGGGCGGCGCGATGACGGCGGTGCTGCTCGCCGCTGCGCCCCATGTCTTCGCCGGCGGCGCGATCATCGCCGGGCTGGCGTCGGGCATGACCGCCAGCGTTCCCGAAGCCTTCGAGCGGATGCGCGGTCAGGGCCTGCCCGACACCGCGACGTTGCAGGCGCGGCTGCGCAGTGCCTCGACGCACGGCGGCACCTGGCCGACGCTGTCGCTGTGGCAGGGCGATGCCGACCGGACCGTCGCCGCCGCCAATGCCGAAGCCATCGTCGAGCAGTGGCGCGGCGTGCACGGCGTCGCCGCCGCACCGACGCGGACCGAGCGGCTGAACCAGCACCAGCGCCGTGTCTGGCGCGACGCCAAGGGCCGCGAAGTCATCGAGGCAATCACCCTGACCGGCATGGGCCACGGCACGCCGATCGGCGGCGGCGACGGCGTCGCGGGACCGTATATGCTCGACATCGGCATCTCGTCGACGCGCCACATCGCGCGCTTCTGGGGACTGAACGTCGCTGCCGCGCGGGCTGCCGACGCGCCCCCGCCGCGTGCCCGCAGCGAGACACCCCCGCCGCCGCGCACCCGTGCCCGCGTTATCGCCAAGCCGGCGGCCGTCAGCGGTGTCATAGAGGATGCGCTGCGCGCCGCGGGTCTGCTCCGCTAAAGCTCGTCGAGCAGCGGCAGCTGGAGCGCTGTGGCGGGCGGGACGACGCCGAGATGCTTCCACGCCGCCGGGTTGAGCATTCGGCCACGCGCGGTGCGGGCGACGAGGCCAGCCTGGATCAGGTATGGCTCGACGACCTCCTCGATCGTGTCGCGCGCCTCGCTGAGCCCTGCGGCGAGTGTCTCCACACCAACCGGGCCGCCACGGTAGATGTCGGCGATCATCATCAGGTAGCGCCGGTCCATCGCGTCGAGGCCCAGCGTGTCGACCTCCAGCCGGTTGAGCGCGGCGTCGGCGATCTTCGCGTCGACATGCCCGTTGCCCGCGACGCCCGCGAAGTCACGCACCCGGCGCAGCAGCCGCCCGGCGATGCGCGGCGTACCCCGCGCGCGCCCCGCGATCTCGCGTGCCCCGTCGTCGCCGAGGTCGAGGCCGAGCAGCACGCCCGCACGCCGCACCACCTGCTCCAGCTCGTCGACGGTATAGAATTGCAGGCGCAGCGGGATGCCGAAGCGGTCGCGCAAGGGCGTCGTCACCAGCCCCGACCGCGTCGTCGCGCCGATCAGCGTGAAGGGCGGCAGGTCGATGCGGACCGATCGCGCCGACGGCCCCTCGCCGATCATCAGGTCGAGGGCGCGGTCCTCCATCGCCGGATACAGGATCTCTTCGACCGCGGGCGCGAGGCGGTGGATCTCGTCGATGAACAGCACGTCGTGCGGTTCGAGGTTGGTCAGCAGCGCCGCAAGGTCGCCGGCGCGGGCGATCACCGGGCCGCTGGTCGCGCGGAACCCCACGCCGAGTTCGCGCGCGACGATCTGCGCCAGCGTCGTCTTGCCTAGCCCCGGCGGCCCGTGCAGCAGGACGTGATCGAGTGCCTCGCCGCGCGACTTCGCGGCCTGCACGAAGACCCGCAGATTGGCGCGCAGCTGCGCCTGGCCGACGAACTCGTCAAGCGACTTGGGGCGCAGTGCGGCGTCGATGTCCTCCGCACGGCGCAGCGGCGTGGCGAGCCGGTCGTCGGTCACGTCCGCATCTCCCAGTCGCGCCGCGCATAGCCCTGCGCCCATAGCAGCGCACTCAGGTCGCCGTGGCGGATATGGGCGTCGGCGGCGGCGGCGGCGCGCGGCTTGGCGTGGAAGGCGATGCCCAGTCCCGCCGCCTCGAGCATCGGGATGTCGTTGGCGCCGTCGCCGACCGCCAGCGTCTCCTCCAGCGGCACCCCGGCCCCCAGCAGTTCGGTACGCTTGGTCGCGGCATCGACGATCGGCTCGCCCACTGTCCCGTCGAGCCTGCCGTTCGTGATCCCCAGCCGGTTGGCGACGATGCGGTCGAAGCTCAGCGCGCGGCCGACGGGCTCGGCGAAGGCGGAGAAGCCGCCCGATACAAGAATCGCGCGGGCGCCCGCCTTGCGCATCGTCGCGAGCAGCGTCGAACCGCCCGGCGTTTCGCGGACCCGCTCCGCGAGGCAGCGCGCGATGACGCTTTCGTCGAGCCCCTTCAGCAGCGCCACCCGCGCCCTGAGCGCACCGGCGAAGTCGAGGTCGCCGCGCATCGCCGCCTCGGTGACCGCCGCGACCTCCAACTTCAGCCCGGCATAGTCGGCGAGTTCGTCGATGCACTCGCACCCGATCATCGTCGAATCCATGTCGGCGATCAGCAGCCGCTTGCGCCGCTCAGCGCCCATCGGCTGCACCACGACATCGGCGTGCGGCACCGCCGCCTCGACCGCGGCACGCAACGCCGGCTGAGCGCCGCCGCGCACCGGGATGTCGACCGCCTCGCTTGGGTCGAGCCATGTCACGGCGGCGGGCACTGCGCCCAGGCCCCGCAACGCGTCGCTTGCAGCGGTGACATCCCCCGGCGACAAGCGCGCGGCAATGAGCGTGACGAGCATCGAACCTCCCGCGGCGGACCGGCCGCGCGTCGCCATCATCGCGGGACCGACCGCCTGCGGCAAGTCGGCGCTCGCGCTTGAGGTCGCGGAAGCGCTTAACGGGACGATCATCAACGCTGACGCGAGCCAGGTCTATGCCGACCTGCGAATCCTGACGGCGCGGCCGAGCGATGCCGACATGGCGCGCGTGCCGCACCTTTTGTACGGCGTGCTCGACGGGAGCGAGGCGGGGTCGGCGGCGTCATGGGCGGCGCTGGCACGGGCTGCGGTCGCCGATACGCTCGCGGTAGGCCGGTTGCCGATCCTCGTCGGCGGCAGCGGGCTGTACCTGCGCACCCTGCTCGACGGCATCGCCGCGGTACCGCCGATCGACGCGGAGGTCCGTGAGGCGGTACGCGCGCTCGACGGTGTCGCTGCCCATGCTGCGCTGACCGATGAGGACCCCGCCGCGGCCGCGCGCCTCAACCCTGCCGACCGGCAGCGGGTGCAGCGCGCGCTCGAGGTGGTGCGTGGGACCGGGCGGTCGCTCGCGGCCTGGCAGGCGACCGCAACGAACGGCCTCGCCGCCACTGCCGATATCTGCGGCATGATCGTCGATCTGCCCCGCGACGAGCTCCGCGCCCGCTGCGACGCGCGCTTCGATGCGATGCTCGCGGCGGGGGGTCTTGAGGAGGTGCGCACGCTGGCGGCGCGGCGGCTCGATCCCGGCCTGCCCGTGATGACCGCTATCGGCGTGCCCCCGCTGCTGGCGCATCTCGCGGGCACGCTGAGCCTGGCCGACGCCGCCGACGACGCGCGTCACGCGACGCGGCGCTACGCCAAGCGCCAGCAGACCTGGTTTCGCAACCAGACCCCCGGATGGTGGCGTGTCGACAGCGCCGACGCAGCGCGTGCGACAATCCGTACCGTTCATATCGGTTAACGAAATAGTGTCGGAAATCTTTACAAGAAACCGTTCCGGCCCCTAAATTAACCTAGGTAATGCTTTTGGCACGAATATTGCTAAGTCGTTAACGGGCGGGTTAGTCGCCTTGGTAACGAGCTTGTTCGGGGTCAAAATGATGAAGTTGAATACACTTGGCATGGCGCTCGCCACGAGCGCGCTGATCGCAACCGGCGCGCATGCTGCAACTGGCAACGCGCGTGATGGCCTGATGCTGATCAAGGGCATCAACCTCATCGTCCTCGAAAACATGACGGTCAGCGGCGGCGAGGTCGAAGGGAAGACCTATGTCGGCGGCAACCTCGGCGGCACCAGCACGCAGATCGGCTTCGGCAATTCGCAGTACGGCCAGGCGCAGAACGCCTATTCGACGCTCACCGTCGGCGGCAACCTGACCGCCGGCATCCAGCTGTCGAACGGCCCCAACGGCGGCGTCAGCTCCACGATCGACAACTACGGCGCCTATGTCGTCGGGAGCGTCACGCAGCGGCTCAACCTGAACAGCAATGCCGCGACGGTGCGCGTCGGCGGCAACCTGCAGGACATTAACTACACGAACGGCACGCGCCTCGATGTGGCGGGCAGCACGCTCACCACGATCGGGCTGGGCGACAACAGCGTGACGCGGATCGGCGGCAACGCGACGGGCTTCAACAGCGGCAACAACAATGTCGTGCTCGACGTGCGCGGCAGCGTCGGCGACCTCGGCATCGGCACGGGCACCGTGCGCGTCGGCGGCGCGGTCGGAAACCTGAACGGTGGCAACAACATGAACGTGTCGGTCGTCGGCACGGTCGGCAACGGCAACCTGGGCAACAACACGACGCTCAGGGCGAACGGCAACGTCAACGTCAACGGTTCGGGCGGCTCGACGATCTACACCGCCGGCGATTTCACCGGGAACGGCAACGGCGCCGCAGTCAGCGAATTCTACAGCTTCAACAACGTCGTCACCGCGCCGACGACGCCCGACGCGCCGGTCGTGGACGGCCTGACGGCGTCGACCGCGCAGATCAAGGCCGACGTGCTGGCGCTGTCGAGCGCGCTCGGCGGGCTGGCGGTGACCAACATTGCGTCGACCGCGGCCGACAACGCGACGCGCCTGACCTTCACCGTCGCCGACACCAATCCCAACACGGCCGCCGTGTTCAACCTGAGCGCGGTCGAGTTCAACACCGCGACGCAATTTCAGTTCAGCTTCGCCAGCCTCAACAAGCCGGTGATCATCAACATCAGCGGCGCTGCCGACGGCGTCTACAACTGGGGCGCCACCGCCGCGAACTTCGGCGGCGATACGCTGCAGGCCTATTCGCAGAACATCATCTACAACTTCACCGACGCGACGACGCTGAACATCAATCGCGAAGTCTATGGCTCGGTGCTCGCTGCGAATGCAGTGGTGACCAACACCGCGAACATCAACGGCAGCGTCATCGCCAAGATCTTCACGATGCAGGCGGAGGTTCACCTCGGCACCTACGCGCGCAACGTCGATATCATCCCCGACCACGTCGGCACCGTGCCCGAGCCCGCAACCTGGGCACTGCTCATCACCGGCTTCGGCCTGACCGGGGCCGCCATGCGCCGCCGCCGCAGCGTCGCCGCCTGAAATTACCTGTCATCCAATCCTTATTCGGAGATCAACATGTCCAAGACTCTCATCCTCGCGAGCGCCGTGCTCGCAATCGGCGCCGCCGCCCCGGCGGCCGCGGTCACCAACCTGATCAAGAACGGCAGCTTCGAGCTGGGTGCCCTCGGCACCGGCGGCTTCACCAACTACACGTTGCTGAACACCCCCGATGGCGTCCCGGCGCAGGACCAGGCCGCCAGCATCATCGGCTATAACAACACCAACAGCTATCCGACCGGCGCGTACGGCGAGTCGGTCACCCCCGACAACACCCCGTCGGGCAGCCCCGACGCGGTCGGCAACCAGGCCGCCTATTTCGTCGGCGACTTCTCGGTCAACGAGTCGATCAACCAGCTGACCTACCTGACGCCGGGCAACTACCGGATGGGCTTCAGCTATTACCTGACCGCCAACGGCCTCGCCAATGTCGGCAACTCGAGCCTGCAGGCGACTATCATCGGCGTCGAGGTCGCGTCGACCATGATCACCGGCGCATCGACCGCGCAGACCTGGCTGTACGCCAGCGGCGTTGCGCAGATCACGCTGGCCGGCCATTATCGCACCAGCTTCGTGTTCAACTCGAACCAGTTCCCGTCGAAGGACGTCGTGATCGACCGCGTCTTTGCCGTCGCCACCAACGACCCTGCGACGGTGGTCATCCCGCCGACGCCGGCGCTGGTGCCCGAACCCACCACCTGGGCGCTGCTGATCGCGGGTTTCGCCATGACCGGCGTGTCGCTGCGCCGCCGCAAGTCGGTCGCCGCGTAACCGCGATCATAAATTCTTCATCCGAAACGTCTACCATGTCCCCCTGTCGAAAGATGGGGGGACATTTCCATGAAGCTTCGTGTCATTCTGGCGGGCGCGGTTGCCGCGATGCTCGCCCTGCCCGCCGCGGCGGCGCTGCCGACCAAGGTCTATGTCTTCGGTGACAGCTTCACCGATTCAGGCAACGCCAACATCGGCACCGGCGGCGCGGCCGCGAACGCAGCCCAGGGCTATTTCCAGGGCCGCTTCGGCGACGGCTACAACTTCGCCGACTTCATCTCCAAGCGCCTGACCGGCGAGTACGCCACCCCCTTCCTCGCGGGCGGCGACAATTTCTCGGTCGGTGGCGCGCGCGCCGGCGGTGACTCGATGTCGGGGCCGTTCGTCGTCCCCGGCCTGCCGTCGCAGCGCACCTTCTACGCCTCGAAGTACGGCAACTTCGTCGACCCGAACGGCCTGTACATCATCAATTTTGGCAACAACGACGTCAACGCGATCCAGAGCGGCGACATCGGCGGGCTGACCGTGCCGCAGTACAGCGCTGCCTATGTCACCAACATCGTCCAGACGATCGGCCTGCTCAACGCTGGCGGCGCGACGCGTATCGTCATCCTCGGCGTGCCCAACCCCGACGAGGTCGAGGGCCAGGCGCTGCAGGCGCAGCTCGATGCGGCGCTCGACCTGATCGAGCCGAGCCTGACCGCCGACCTGACGCGCTTCGATTTCTTCGCCTTCTTCAACGCCCTGCGCGCCAGCCCGCAAAGCTATGGCCTGACCGCCGACGTCGATTTCACGACGCCGTGCCTCGCGGCGCGCCCGGTGATCAACGGATCGGTCGACTGCACCGGCTTCTTCAGCTTCGACGGCATCCACGTCACCGAACCCGTCCAATTCGAGATCGCGCGCGCCGTGCTGACCCAGGCGGGCCTGCCGACGGTGCCCGAACCCGGCACCTGGGCGCTGATGATCATCGGCTTCGGCATGACCGGTCTGGCCGTCCGCCGCCGCACCGCACAGCCTGCCTGAAGAGATTTTTTATTGCGCGCGGTCGGTTGACCGCGCAATTTTAATGCCGTACCCGACCGCCAACGTAAGTTAGCGAGTCGCCAAAATGCCTGCCCAACCCACCGGTGCCGAGATCGTCGTTCAGGCGCTGTGCGACCTCGGCGTCGATACCGTCTTCGGCTATCCCGGCGGCGCCGTCCTGCCGATCTATGACGCGCTGTTCAACCAGTCGCGTATCCGCCACATCCTCGTCCGCCACGAGGCCGGGGCGATCCACGCCGCCGAAGGCTATGCGCGCAGCACCGGCAAGCCCGGCGTCGCGCTCGTCACCAGCGGCCCCGGCGCGACGAATGCGGTCACCGGCATCGCCGACGCGCTGATGGACTCGATCCCGATCGTCGTGCTGACCGGCCAGGTGCCGACGCACCTGATCGGCACCGACGCCTTCCAGGAATGCGACACCGTCGGCATCACGCGCCACTGCTCGAAGCATAATTATCTCGTGAAGGACACCGCGCGGCTGGGCGACGTGATTCACGAGGCATTCCACATCGCCACCGCCGGCCGCCCCGGGCCGGTCGTCGTCGACATTCCCAAGGACGTGCAGGTGGCGCGCGCCACCTACGTCAAGCCCGGCGTCATCAAGCACAAGACCTATCAGCCGCAGGTCAAGGGCGAGCTGTCAGCCATCGAGGCGGCGGTCGAGATGATCGCCGCGGCCGAACGCCCGATCCTCTACACCGGCGGGGGCATCATCAATTCGGGTCCGGGTGCGTCGCTGCTGCTGCGCGAGTTGGCGCGGCTCACCGGTGCGCCCGTCACCTCGACGCTGATGGGCCTCGGCACGATGCCGAACGAGCATCCGCAGTTCCTCGGCATGCTGGGCATGCACGGGTCATACGAGGCCAACATGGCGATGAACCAGTGCGACCTGATGGTCTGCCTGGGCGCGCGCTTCGACGACCGCGTGACGGGCCGCCTCGACGCCTTCTCGCCGGGCAGCCGCAAGATCCACGTCGATATCGACCGTTCATCGATCAACAAGACGGTGCGCGTCGACCTGGCCGTCGTCGGCGACGTCGGCCATGTGCTGGAGGACATGCTGCGCCTGTGGAAGGCCCGCGGCCACCGCGCACAGGACCTGAAGCCCTGGTTCGCGCAGATCGACGGCTGGCGTGCGCGCAACTCGTTTGGGTTCGAGCAGACCGGCCCGGCGATCGCGCCACAGCATGCAATCAGGCGGCTGTGGGCGGCGACGCATCACCTGAAGCCCATCATCACGACAGAGGTCGGCCAGCACCAGATGTGGGCGGCGCAGCACTTCGGCTTCGACGGCCCGAACAAGTGGCTGACGAGCGGCGGCCTCGGCACGATGGGCTACGGCCTTCCGGCGGCGATCGGCGCGCAGCTCGGCAACCCGGGCAGCCTGGTGATCGACATCGCCGGCGAGGCGTCGATCCAGATGAATATCCAGGAGCTCGGCACCGCCACCCAGTACCGGCTGCCCGTCAAGGTGTTCGTCCTCAACAACGAATATATGGGGATGGTCCGCCAGTGGCAGGAACTGAACCACGGCGGCCGGTACTCCGAAAGCTACAGCGACAGCCTGCCCGACTTCGTCAAGCTGGCGGAGGCGTATGGCTGGACGGGCATCCGCATCGAGACCGCCGACGAACTCGACGCCGGCATCGCCGCGATGCTGGCCGCCGACGGCCCGGTGTTCGTCGACTGCCGCGTGTCGAAGATGGCCAACTGCTTCCCGATGATCCCCAGCGGCGCGGCGCACACCGACATGATGCTGCACGCGGGCGAGACCGTCGGCGAGGCGGACGAAGACGCGAAGGCGCTGGTTTAGTGCTCAACCCTGACCTCGTCATGCTGGCGAACGCCAGCACCGATGGCTGTGCGGGCAACGGCGGTCGGGGTTCGCTCGACCGTGGGTGCTGGCGTTCGCCAGCATGACGTCGGGGTAGCGCGGTGTCCCTCCTCCTCGACTGGCTAGAATGGCTGCTGACGGTCGCGCTTCCGACGCTGCTCGTCATCGGCTTCCTGCAGTATGCGCATGAGACGCGCGGCGACGTGATCCTGCGTCGCCTCGCCAACGGGGTGGCGTTCGTCCTCAACCTCGCCATCCTGCTCAAGGCGGCGCTGACGGTGCGCGAGTATCTGCCCGACGACCCGCGGTTCGGCCTGCTGCTGCAGATCGGGCTGCCGCTGGCACTCGGCCTGCTCGGCATGATCGTCGGGCGGCTGGTCAAGGCGCTGGGCACGCGCCTCGCCAAAGCACAGGTAAGCACATGAAATCCGAACCTGCCGAACGTCACACCCTCTCGATCCTCGTCGACAACGAGGCCGGCGTCCTCGCGCGCATCGTCGGGCTGTTCTCGGCGCGCGGCTACAACATCGAGAGCCTGACCGTCGCCGACGTGTCGGACGACCATCTTGTCAGCCGCATCACCGTGGTGACGAGCGGCCCGCCAAACGTCATCGAACAGATCATGGCGCAGCTCGACCGGCTGGTGCCCGTCCACCGCGTCCTCGACCTGACCGCACTCGGCCCGCACGTCGAGCGCGAGCTGGCGCTGGTGAAGGTTGCCGGCACCGGCGACAAGCGCGTCGAGGCCCTGCGCCTCGCCGACATCTTCCGCGCCCGCGCGGTCGACACGACGACAGGCAGCTTCGTCTTCGAGATCAGCGGCAGCACGTCGAAGGTGCAGAGCTTCGTCGACCTGATGCGCGAGGTCGGGCTGGTCGAGGTGGCGCGCACCGGCGTGGTGGCGATCGCGCGGGGGGCGGAGGCGGTATGAGACGCTTGACATTTATAACCTAATCGGTTATACAGCTTGATTGGACCCGGGGATGCGAACCGGGCGAGCGGGCGATTTCTCGAAATGGCTTCGCGGGCGCAAAATTCGCTTACTTGTTCATATTCGGATCTTACAAGGCAGGAATTGAAATGCAGGTTTACTACGACGCCGACGCCGACATCGGCCTCATCAAGGGCAAGAAGGTCGCGATCGTCGGCTATGGCAGCCAAGGCCATGCGCACGCGCAGAACCTGCGCGACTCCGGCGTGACTGACGTCGCCGTCGCGCTGCGCCCCGGCTCGGCGACCGCCGGGAAGGCTGAACAAGCTGGCTTCAAGGTGATGTCGAACGCCGACGCCGCCGCCTGGGCCGACGTCGTGATGATCCTGGCGCCCGACGAGCATCAGGCGGCGATCTACGCCGACGACCTCGCGGCGAACCTCAAGCCCGGCGCGTGCCTCGCCTTCGCTCATGGCCTCAACGTCCACTTCGGGCTGATCGAGCCGCGCGCCGATCTCGACGTGATCATGATCGCCCCCAAGGGCCCGGGCCACACCGTCCGCTCCGAATACCAGCGCGGCGGCGGCGTGCCCTGCCTGATCGCGGTCCATCAGGACGCCAGCGGCAACGCCCACGACCTGGGCCTCAGCTATGCCTCGGCCGTCGGAGGCGGACGCTCGGGGATTATCGAAACCAACTTCCGCGAGGAGTGCGAGACCGACCTGTTCGGCGAGCAGGCGGTGCTGTGCGGCGGCCTGACCCACCTGATCCAGGCGGGCTTCGAGACGCTGACCGAGGCCGGCTACGCCCCCGAGATGGCCTATTTCGAGTGCCTGCACGAGGTTAAGCTGATCGTCGACCTGATGTACGAAGGCGGCATCGCCAACATGCGCTACTCGATCTCGAACACCGCCGAGTACGGCGACATCACCACGGGCCCGCGCATCATCACCCCCGAGACCAAGGCCGAGATGAAGCGCGTCCTCGCCGACATCCAGGGCGGGCGCTTCGTCCGCGACTTCATCCTCGACAACCGCGCCGGCCAGCCCGAGCTCAAGGCCTCGCGCAAGGCCGCAGCCGCGCACCCGATCGAGGAGGTCGGCGCCAAGCTGCGCGCGATGATGCCGTGGATCGGGAAGAACAAGCTGGTCGACAAGGCCGTCAACTGAGGCGCGGAGGGTGCGCGGTCAGAGCATCTCGCCGCGCACCTTCACCGACCGCATCGCGATCTGCACCTCGATCAGGAACAGCAGCAGCCCGCCGATCAGCAGGATCATCGCACCCACGAACAGTGCCGCGACGATCACCGAGCCGCGCAGCGGGATGAGGTCGCCGACGAACAGCGCCGCGACGACGACGCAGACCAGCAGCGCCGAAAGCGTGCACAGGCCGATCGCCCAGTGCGCCGCGGTCATCCGCCGGCCGAGCACCCGCAGTTCGGTGCGCGCACGGGCGGCAAGGTCGATGTCGTATCCGTGGATCTCGGCCTCGATCAGCCGGGCGCGGTCGATGACCCGCCCGAGCCGCGTCGTCAGCACGTTCATGAACGACCCGATGCCCGCGAGCAGGAACACCGGCGCGGTCGCCAGCTGGATATTGTGCGCGATCGCGTCGACGGGGAGCGGCAATGCCATGCCCGCCATGTGGGGGCCGCGCGCGGCGCGGGCAAGCTGTCACGTCCCCGTCACGCCCGCGCCGTAACAATTGCCGATGGCCGATCCCGCTCCCCCGCCCCCGCAGTCGGTCGTCGACCGCATCAAGGCCGAACTGGCCGACAGCTTCGACGAGGAGCTGGAGCTTGAGCTCGACGACGACCGGCTGCAGGCGCTGATCAACGACATGTCGGACCATCCAGCGCGCGAGCAGCTCGACCGCAAGGCCTATTTCCGCGAGCTATTCAGGCTGCAGCACGAGCTGATCCGCTTGCAGAGCTGGGTCCAGGCGAAGGGCCTTCGCGTCCTCGTGCTGTTCGAGGGGCGCGATTCGGCGGGCAAGGGCGGCGCGATCAAGCGTATCACCCAGCGCCTCAACCCCCGCGTCGCGCGGGTCGTCGCCCTGCCCGCCCCGTCGGAGCGCGAGCGCACCCAATGGTATTTCCAGCGCTACGTCCCCCACCTGCCCGCCGCCGGCGAGATCGTGCTGTTCGACCGCAGCTGGTACAACCGCGCCGGGGTCGAGCGCGTCATGGGCTTCGCGACGCCGGAGCAGGTCGAGCAGTTCTTCGACGACGTGCCGGCCTTCGAGCGCATGCTGGTGCGATCGGGCATCGTGCTGCTCAAATACTGGTTCTCGGTCAGCGACGCCGAGCAGGAGCTGCGCTTCAACATGCGCATCCACGACCCGATGAAGCAGTGGAAACTGTCGCCAATGGACCTCGAATCGCGCCGCCGCTGGGAGGAGTACACCGCCGCCAAGGAGGAGATGTTCGCGCGCACGCATATTCCGGAGGCACGCTGGTGGGTCGTCGACGGCGACGACAAGAAGCGCGCGCGCCTCAACTGCATCGCGCATCTGCTCGCGCAGATCCCCTATCAGGACGTCGAGCAGCCCGAGGTCGTGCTGCCCGCGCGCATCCGCCACGCCGACTATGTCCGCCACCCGGTACCCGCCGACCTGCACGTGCCGAACACCTATTGAGCCGGCGCGGGGGATGGGTTAGCGTAAGGGCGATGATCGGCACCGGCCTGCTCCTGCGACTTACACGCCCTCGGGCGTGACGCAGATGCTCGCGTGCGCGAGCCTTGCACGCCTGAGGGTCTTCCCGCCGCTTCCCGGAACCCGATACTCAGCAGGCCCATCATGACCGACCATATTCGCATCTTCGACACGACCTTGCGCGACGGCGAGCAGTCGCCCGGCTGCTCGATGAACCTCGAGGAGAAGCTGCGAGTCGCCGCCCAGCTCGAGGCGCTCGGCGTCGACATCATCGAGGCGGGCTTCGCAATCGCCAGCGAGGGCGACTTCGAGGCGATCGTCGCGGTCTCGCGCCAGTGCGAGCGCGCCATCGTCGCGTCGCTGGCCCGTGCCGCGACGGGCGACATCGACCGCGCCTGGGCCGCGGTGCGCCACGCGAAAAGCCCTCGCATCCACACCTTCATCGCGACCTCGCCGCTCCACATGCGCGTCAAGCTGAACAAGACCCCCGACGAAGTCATCGAGGCGATCCGCACCTCGGTCAGCCACGCGCGCAACCTGTGCGCCGACGTCGAATGGTCGGCCGAGGACGCGACACGGTCGGATCCCGACTATCTGTGCCGCGCCGTCGAGACCGCGATCCGCTGCGGGGCGACGACGATCAACCTGCCCGACACCGTCGGCTATGCGACCCCCGAGACCTATGGCGCGATGTTCCGCGACGTCATCGGCCGCGTGCCGAACGCCGACCAGGCGGTGTTCTCGACGCATTGCCACAACGATCTGGGCCTCGCGGTCGCCAACACCCTCGCCGCGATCATGGCGGGCGCGCGCCAGTGCGAGGCGACGGTCAACGGCATCGGCGAGCGCGCCGGCAACGCCGCGGTCGAGGAGATCGCCATGGCGATCCGCGTGCGCGGCGACGTGCTGCCCGTGCAGACCGGTATCGTCGCGAAGGAGATCACCCGCGCCAGCCGGCTGGTCAGCGGCATCACCGGCATGGCGGTGCAGGCCAACAAGGCAATCGTCGGCGCCAACGCCTTCGCGCACGAGAGCGGCATCCACCAGGATGGCATGATCAAGGATTCGAGCACCTACGAGATCATGACCCCCGACAGCGTCGGCCAGGGCGCGACCAACCTCGTGCTCGGCAAGCATTCGGGCCGTGCGGCATTTAAGCAGAAGCTCGGCGAGCTGGGCTACGACCTTAGCGACAACGAGTTCGGCGACGCCTTCAAGCGCTTCAAGGACCTCGCCGACGCCAAGAAGGCGATCTGGGACGAGGATATTGTCGCGCTGGTCGACGACGAGGTGCTGCGCGGCCACGACCGGGTCCAGGTCCGCGAGGTCGAGATCCACTGCGGCACCGGCCCCGCGCGTGCCATCCTGACGCTCGACATCGACGGCGTCGAGGCGACCGCCGCGGTGCGCGGCAACGGCCCGGTCGACGCGCTGTTCAACGCGGTCCGCAAGCTGGTTCCCCACGACGGCACGACGCTACAGCTGTACCAGGTCCACGCCGTCACCCAGGGCACCGACGCCCAGGCCGAGGTGTCGGTCCTGCTGGCGGAAGACGGCCGCACCGCGCGCGGCACCGGCGCGCACAACGACACGCTGGTCGCGAGCGCGCGGGCCTACGTCAACGCGCTCAACAAGCTGGAGGTCAAGCGCGGCCGGTCGGCACTCGCGCAGGCGGGGTAGCGCCTATCGTTGCGGCTGCGCGGCAAGCCGGACGCGCAGCCGCTGCTCGGCGCGGTCGAGGACGCTTCCGATATCGGCGAAGCTGGTGCGCGGATCGTTATTATAGTCCATCAGTCGGTGCTGGTACTGACGGTCGGCGGTCAGGCCGTCGATGACGAAGCGCACCTGCTGTAGAGCCGCGCCGCGATGCGCCGCCTTGCCCAGCACGTCGACCTGCGCCTGTTGGAGCGCGCAATAGAGGCTGAATTTCTGTGCTGCGGCCGGGCACTGCCGATTGTCGGCACGGTTCCAGCGCGCCTCGGTGTCGAGCAGTTGCCGGGCGCGCGCGATCACCGCAAGGTCCGCCGGCACGACCTGCGGATCGAGCTCGTCGCCGGGGTCGGGTACGATGGCGCGCGGTGCGGCCGTGCTAGCATAGGCGCTCGATCCGGCGATCAGCGCCACAGCGATGCCGACCGCCCACCGCATGGTTCGCCCTTTTGCCTCAGTCCTCTGTCGCCGCCTTCGATTGCAGCTGGATGTAGTTCGGCAGGCCCATCGCCTCGATCATCTGCTGCTGGCGCTCGATGAAGTCGACGTGCTCCTCCTCGGCTTCGAGGATCGCGACGAACAGTTCGCGGGTGGCGAAGTCGCTGACCTTCTCGCAGTGGGGGATCGCTTCCTTGAGCAGCGCGAGCGCCTCGTATTCGAGCGCCAGGTCAGCGGCGAGGATCTCGGGGACGTTCTCACCGATGCGCAGGCGACCGAGCTGCTGCATCGCCGGCAGGCCGTCGAGGAACAGGATCCGCTCGGCCAGCCTGTCGGCGTGCTTCATCTCGTCGATGGATTCGTGGCGCTCGTAGGCCGCCAGCTTCGCGATGCCCCAGTTGTCGAGCATGCGGTAGTGCAGCCAATATTGATTGACCGCGGTCAGCTCGCCCTTAAGGACGGCGTTCAGATATTCGATGACCTTGGCATCGCCGCGCATGTGCCGCTCCCTTTCGACTGCTGTGAAGCAGCGGCGGGGCTCAAGTCAATCAGGCCCAGTCCGTTCAAGCAGCGCGAAGCACCTCGCGCGCGAAGCTCAGGCACTGGCCGCACTTGGGTTTGCAGCCGAGGCGGGCGTAGGCAGCGACCGGGCAACCCGTCGGCGGGCCGTTGCGCGACGCCGACTTGACCTGCCGCTCGCCGAGGCCGTTGCACACACAGACGATCACCGATTCGCTCTCCCGTCCCGCTGTTGCGAGTCGTTATCGGTGATTGAAGCGAGGATTGCAAGTCGTTCGCACTAGCATGGACTCTAGACGGGCTGCACGCTGACCGACATCGCACCCGCCCGCTCCATGTCGCGCACCAGCCTGTCGAAAGCACGCATCGCGGAATATGATTCTGCGCGATAGGCATCGCCCGCCAAGACCTCAGCGGGAACGATGAAGCCGCGGCCTACGGCTGCGAGCTCACCGCGCGCGACGAGCGGGGCGATTCGCCGCCGCACCGTTTCAAAGGGCAGCTGCAACTCGCGCGCCAGTTGCCGCAGCGTCACCGGCTGACGCAGCGCGTCGGGCGGCGGGCGGTCGTATTCGGCATAGGCGCGCGAGAGCAGCGGATCGGCGCGCATCGGCCGGACGTTCGCTGCGACGGTCCCGATGCAGATCGCGGCGTCGATCACATGGCCGTAGCGCTCGACGACAAATTCCATCAGCCTGATCCCGGTATCGACGACCAGCCGCGCCACCACCGTCGATGGCACCGCCGCGCAGCCCGCGGCGAGTGCCGCACGTGCCGGGCCGTGACCCTCGTCGGCGAGCGCGTTGCAGCAGTCCAACAATGCGGCGGCATCGATCCGCATGACCTCCACCATGGCGGGCGTTGCGAACAGCCCGGCGGGGGCGATGCAACCGCGCTCGCCGATCGTCACCAGCCCGGCACGCATGGCGCCGTGGGCGCGGCGTCGGACGGTCTCGATCGGTAGCTTCATCGATGCCGCGATCGCCGCCATGCTAACCGGTCGGCGCAAATCGTCAGGGGCGTCGATGCCGAGCCAGCCCTCCGCAGTCGTGAAGGGCAGATGCGCGAGATTGGCGGCCATGACGACGCCGAAGATCAACGCTTCGAGCCGGTCGGCCCCGGTGACCGCCTGCCAGCGCGTCACGCGACCTTGCGTGAATTCGGTGAAGTGATGACCGACGAGGCGTGGCTGCACCGGACCGGGCGCGGCAGGCGGGTCGAGGCGCAGGTCGCAGATCATGACGGATATCAAACGTAACTGACCCAAATTGGGGTGCCAAGTCCACGCCACAGCTTAAGTTTTCGGTACGAGAGCTGGCCCGGCACGACACTGCGCCGGCGAACAGGGGGCATTCATGATTTCAGCGTTTCGCATTTCCACTATCACGGTCGCCGCCGCGCTCACCGCCCTCACGGCGGTACCCGCTACGGCGGCACCGCCGTCGGCCGGGACCAGCGTCGTCCCGAACGACAATTTCTATCTTACGCTGCTCGGCTACACACGTTTCAACACCTACACGCTGTTTGCGGCGTCGACGGCGTTCGGCAGCGTCGTGACGTTCGGCGGAGCAGGCTATAACGGCCAGGACATCACCGTGTACTCAGGTGAGACCACCAACGGCGGCGAGACGATCGCGGAAATCATTCTACGGACGCCCGAGAACTTCCTATTCGATGCGGAGATCAACGGCGATGTCGTCGTCGCCTATAATCTTATCATCGGCACCTACAGCCCCGGCGACACGCTTGACTTCGTCAGCCCGCTGACGCCGATCAGTCAGTTCGCTGCGGTGAGCGGCGCGGCTGGCCCTGCAACTATCGACCCGCGCACCAGTCTGAGCAACGGCGATACCGCGCTGACGAGCGAGCTCATCTATTCGACCGGCAGCTACAGCATCCCGATCAGCTCGATCGGGATCGACACCTTCTACTACTCGGTCAATTACGCTCCGCTGGCGGCAGGGGTGCCCGAGCCCGGCACCTGGGCGCTGATGATTGCGGGTTTCGGTTTGGTTGGGGCGGGGGCCCGCCGGCACAGGCGCGCCGTGAAGGCGGCCTGACCGGGGAGCGCATTGGCACCTTGGCGGCTCGTGCCGCCGGGTGCCAATGTTGCCTCGGTCATCCGGTCTTTCCAGCGGAGGTCTTCGAGTAATGCCGCGTTTCATGGATACCAAGGTCGATCGCGAGGGGCGCTGGTCGCTCGGCGCCGATGCCGAGACGGCGGCGCCCTTCCTGTCGATCCCGGTCGCCAACCGCATGGTCGATTACGAGGAATATTACCGGCTGAGCGAAGACGAGGCGCGCCGGTTCGAGGCGGACGGGCTTGCGGCGCGGACCTTCGCCGATGAATGCCGTGCGCGCCAGCATGACGACCGCCTGATCCTCGCCCCCGGCAGCGACCGCGGCGAGCCGCGCTGATCAGCGGCGGCCGAACAGCTTTTCCAGGTCGGCGCTCGCCAGCTTCACCCAGGTCGGGCGGCCGTGGTTGCACTGGCCCGAGTGCGACGTCACCTCCATCTCGCGGAGCAGCGCGTTCATCTCGGCGACGCTGAGCGAGCGTCCTGCCCGCACACTGCCGTGGCAGGCCATCGTCGCGGCGACGGCGTCGAGCTTTTCCTTGAGCGTCTGCGCGCTGCCCCATGCCGCGAGATCGTCGGCAAGGTCGCGGATCAGCCCCTGCGCGTCGGTCGCGCCGAGCAGCGCGGGGGTGGCGCGCACGAGGATCGCGGTGCGGCCGAACGCCTCGATTTCCAGCCCCAGCGCGGCGAGTTCTTCGGCACGGTCGGCGACGCGGCCGGCGGCGACCTCGTCGAGCTCGACGACCTCGGGGATCAGCAGCGCCTGGGCGTGGACGCCGCCGTTCGCCAGCGCCTTGTTGAGGCGTTCGAGCGTCAGCCGCTCGTGCGCGGCGTGCTGGTCGACGAGGATCAGGCCGTCGGGCGTCTCGGCGACGATATAGGTGCTGGCGATCTGCGCGCGCGCGACGCCCATCGGGTAGGCGTTGAGCGGCTGCGGGGGTTCGTGGCGGGCCCAGGGCTGGACGGCTTCGGCGAACATGCCTGTGGGTTCGTGCCCACCCCTGACCCCTCCCGTACCGGGAGGGGAATCCGCCGGAGGGGAATGCTCCCCCCACACGGGTCCTCCTCCCGGTACGGGAGGGGTTAGGGGTGGGCCTTCAGCCCGAAACGCGCCCATCGCAAAGGCGCTCGCCGTCGTCGAAGCCCGGTGCCCCGCCCCGTCGAGCGCGCGCCGCAACCCCCCGACGATCAGCGAGCGCACCGCCGCGGCATCGCGAAAGCGTACCTCGGTCTTCGCCGGATGGACGTTGACGTCGACGAAGTCGGCGCTGCACTCGACGAACAGCGCGACCGACGGGTGGCGGTCGCGCGCCAGCAGGTCCTGATACGCCCCACGCACCGCGCCGACGAGCAGCCGGTCGCGCACCGGGCGGCCGTTGACGAACAGGAACTGGTGGTCGGCGATGCCGCGGTTGTAGGTCGGCAGCCCCGCCATGCCGGTCAGGCCAAGCCCGTCGCGTTCGTGCGCGACCCCCACGCTGTTCGCCGCGAAGTCGAGGCCGAGCAGCCCGGC
Source organism: Glacieibacterium frigidum (assembly GCF_007097155.1). Classification (GTDB taxonomy): domain Bacteria; phylum Pseudomonadota; class Alphaproteobacteria; order Sphingomonadales; family Sphingomonadaceae; genus Glacieibacterium; species Glacieibacterium frigidum. The sequence goes on along the minus strand of NZ_VJWA01000001.1, from coordinate 1,072,468 downwards.
GAGGCGCGCCGCCAAGTCCCCCGCCTCGACCGAGATCAGCCGCCGCCCGTCGTGGCGGACCTCGAACGCCACGTCGGGCCGCGCCATCGCGAGGCGGCGCACGACGTCGAGACATGCCGACAGCTCGGAGCGTTCGGACTTCAGGAACTTGGCGCGGGCCGGGACGCGGGCGAACAGCCCGTCGACCGCGACGCGCGAGCCGGGCGCCAGCGCAGCAGGTCGGTCGGCGGTGACGATGCCGTTGTCGACGACCAGCTCCCACCCTTCCCCGCCCGCCGTCCGCGAGGCGAGCGACAGGCGCGCGACGCTGGCGATCGACGGCAGCGCCTCGCCGCGGAAGCCCATCGTGCTGACCGCCGACAGGTCGCCGTCGGGCAGTTTGGAGGTCGCGTGGCGCTCGACCGCGAGGCGCAGTTCGTCCGCCGCCATGCCGCAGCCGTCGTCGACGACCGACAGGTGCTGGACGCCGCCCGCGACGAGTTCGACCATGATCCGCGTCGCACCGGCGTCGAGCGCGTTCTCGACCAACTCCTTCAGCGCGGCCGCTGGACGCTCGACAACCTCGCCTGCGGCGATCTGGTTGACGAGGTGGTCGGGCAGGCGGCGGATCGGCACGCCGCTTCCCTAGCGCGTTCCGCCGCGCGCGGCACCATCCTCCTTGCAAAAGCGGCGTGGCCGCGCCTACACGCGGGCTTTGGTTCCCGCCCCCGTAAAATCGAGATTGCGCGCCTCATGTCGTGGTTCAGCCGGCTCTTCTCATTCTTCAGCCAGGATATGGCGATCGATCTCGGCACGGCGAATACGCTGGTCTATGTGCGCGGCCGCGGCATCGTGCTGAACGAGCCGTCGGTGGTCGCGATGGAGACGATCAAGGGCCACCGCACCGTCAAGGCGGTCGGCAACGACGCCAAGATGATGATGGGCAAGACGCCGGGCAACGTCGAGACGATCCGCCCGCTGCGTGACGGCGTCATCGCCGACATCGACATCGCCGAGGAGATGATCAAGTATTTCATCGACAAGGTGCACACCTCGCGCTTTCCGCGCTCGCCCGAGATCGTGATCTGCGTGCCGTCGGGCAGCACGTCGGTCGAAAAGCGCGCGATCCGCGATGCCGCGATCAACGCCGGCGCCAGCGCGGTCTATCTGATCGAGGAGCCGATGGCCGCAGCGATCGGCGCGGGCATGCCGGTCACCGAGCCGATCGGCTCGATGGTCGTCGATATCGGCGGCGGCACCACCGAGGTCGCGGTGCTCTCGCTGCGCGGGCTCGCCTACACCACCTCGGTGCGCGTCGGCGGCGACAAGATGGACGAGGCGATCGTCAACTATGTCCGTCGCAACCATAATCTGCTGATCGGCGAAGCGACCGCCGAGCGCATCAAGAAGGAAATCGGCACCGCCTATGCCCCGGTCGACGGCATCGGCCGCAGCCTGGAGATCAAGGGCCGCGACCTGATGAACGGCGTGCCCAAGGAAATCACGATCAACCAGGCGCAGATCGCCGAGGCGCTGTCGGAGCCCGTCTCGACGATCGTCGAGGGCGTCCGCCTGGCGCTGGAGAACACCCAGCCCGAGCTCGCCGCCGATATAGTCGACCAGGGCATCGTGCTGACCGGTGGCGGCGCGCTGCTGCACGGCATCGACCACGTGCTGCGCAAGGCGACCGGCCTGCCGGTAACCGTGGCCGACGATCCGCTGACCTGCGTCGCGCTCGGCACGGGCCGCGCGCTCGAGGACCCGATGTACCGCGGCGTGCTGACGACAGCTTGAGGTTCCGGTAGGAGACGGGGCGTGGACTGGTCGCCCCCATCACTGAATTCGCCGCGTCGCCGCGAGCAGAACTTCGCCCTGATCGGCGCGGTGCTGTCGGGCGCGGTGATCGCCTTCGGGCTGTTGCTGCTGCTCGTCGCGCGGGTCAATCCGGAGGCCGGCTCGCGCATCCGCGAGGCCGCGCTCGATGCCGTCGCGCCGATCTGGAGCGTCGTGCGTGCGCCGTTCGACGGCGGTGCCGCGCTGAGCAACGATGCCGGCGACTATCTGGGCGCGGTGGCCAAGCTGCGCGCCGTCACCGCCGAGCGCGATGCCGGTCGCCGTGCCGTCGAGCGCGCGCGCGCGCTCGCTGCCGAGAACCGGCAGCTGAAAGCCCTGATGCGCGTCGTCGAGCCGCGCGTTCGCCTGGTCGCCACCGCACGCATCGCGGGCGCGTCGAGCGGCGGCACGATCCGTTCGGCGATCATCTCGGCGGGCCGCGCGCAGGGGGTTAGACCGGGCCAGCCCGTGCGCGTCGCGGCAGGCCTCGTCGGCCGCACGCTCGACGCGGGCGACGGCGCGACCCGCGTCCTGCTGCTGACCGACGCCGCCAGCCGGGTGCCGGTGATCGTCGAGCGCACCGGCCAGCCGGCGCTCGCCGTCGGCAACGGCGGGCCGCTCCTCGAAATCCGCGACCGTGTCGGGGCGGAGGTGCCGCTGCGTCCCGGCGACCGGCTCGTCACCTCGGGCGACGGCGGCGTCTACGGCCCCGGCATCCCCGTCGCGACGATCGTCCGCGCCGCCGAGCCGCCGCAGGCCCGCCCCGCCGCGAGCCCGCAGGGGCTGGGCTATGTCAGCGTCGAGACGCCCTATCTGCCCATCCCCGCAGCACCGCCCGCTGCCGCCCCGGCGACCGCCGCGGCCCCGCCCAAATGAGCACCGATTACCGGCTGCGCTCGGCCGCCGACCGCTTCTCGTGGGTGACGAGCGCGTGGCGCTGGCTGGTGCCCGGCACGACCGTCCTGCTGCTCGTCGTGCTGACCACCGCGCCGATCATCTTGCCGTGGCCGGTTCTGCCCGCGCTGGGCTTCGTCGCGGTATTTGTCTGGACAACTTTTCAGCCCGGGCTGATGCCGCCGTGGCTCGCCTTTGTGCTGGGACTGGCCGCAGACGCGCTGACCGGTGCGCCCTTCGGCGTGTCGGCGACGCTGTACGCGCTGACCGCGCTGTTCGTGCGGCTGTTCGAGCGGCGCTTCGGCCACCACCGCTTCGGCTTCGACTGGGTCGTGCTGGGCCTGTTGTCGCTCGCCTATGCCCTCGTCGGCCAGCAGCTGCTCGTGCTGGCGGGGGTCGAGGCGCCGCTGACGCCGCTGCTCGTCCAGGCCGCGGCGACCGCCCTGTCCTACCCGTTCGTCGTGCTGATCTGCGGCCGCGTACAGCGCCGCCTGCTGCGATGAACTTCCGCACCGAGGCCGAACGCGAGCAGGTGTTCGCCAGACGGGCCGTGCTGCTGGGCGGCGGCATGGCGCTGGTCGGCGCGACACTGGGCGCCCGCATGGCCTATCTGTCGCTGTTCGAGGGCGAGAAATACCGGCTCGCGTCGGAGGACAACCGCGTCTCGCTGCGCCTGATCCCGCCGCGCCGGGGCTGGATCGTCGACCGCGCGGGGCTGCCGCTGGCGGCCAACGCCCCCGACTATGGCCTCGAGCTGATCCCCGAGCAGGTTCGCGACCTGGAGGCGACGCTGCGCGCCATCATGGGCGTGCTGCCGCTGACGCTGGAGGACCTAACGCGCATCCGCGCCGATGTCGCGCGCCTGCCCGGCGCGATGCCCGTCGCGGTCGCCAGCGGGCTGGCGTGGCCGCAGTTCGCGGCGCTAAACGTTCGCCTGCCCGACCTGCCCGGCGTCGTTCCCGTCCAGAGCTTCGGCCGCGTCTATGCGGGCGGTCCGGCGTTCGCCCACCTGCTCGGCTATGTCGGCGCGCCGACGCCCGAGCAGTATCAGCGCGAGCGCGACCCCCTGCTGGTCTTCCCCGGCTTCAAGCTGGGCAAGGACGGCATCGAGCGCACGCAGGACGCGGTGCTGCGCGGCAAGCCCGGCGCCCGGCGCGTCGAGGTCAATGCGCGCGGCAAGATCGTCCGGGAGCTCGACACCAAGGCCGACGAGCCCGGCGCCAACGTCCGCCTGACCATCGATCGCGGCCTGCAGAGCTATGCCGCGCGGCGGCTGGGCGACGAGTCCGCCAGCGTCATCGTCATGGACTGCCAGACCGGCGACGTGCTGTGCATGCTGTCGTCGCCTGCCTATGACCCCAACGTCTTCTCGACGCGCGTGCCGACCAAGCTGTGGAAGTCGCTCCAGTCATCGGACGCGCACCCGCTGATCAACAAGAGCGCGCAGGGGCTCTATCCGCCCGGATCGACCTTCAAGATGGTCACCGCGCTCGCCGCGTTGAAGGCCGGGATCAGCCCCGAGGACGCGGTCGTCTGCCGCGGTGTGTACCGCTACGGGCGCGGCCTGTGGCACTGCCATTCGCGGCGCGGGCACGGCCATGTCGACCTGCACTCCGCCATCCCGCAGAGCTGCGACGTATATTTCTACACCTACGGCCGGGCGGCGGGAAACCAGGCGATCGCCGACATGGCGCGGGTTTTCGGGCTTGGCCAGAAGTTCGACCTGCCGCTGCCCGGCCAGGCGAAGGGCATCGTTCCCGACGCGGCGTGGAAGGAAAAGCGCTACGGCAAGGACTGGACCATCGGCGAAACGCTGAACGCCTCGATCGGCCAGGGTTACCTGATCGCCAATCCGCTACAGCTGGCGGTGATGGCGGCGCGGCTCGCGACGGGGCGCGCGGTCGAGCCGCGGCTGCTCGCCGACGGCCCGCGTGCCGCCGCACCGTCGCTCGGTATTCCGGAGGAGCATCTCGCGATCGTTCGCCAGGGCATGGTCGATGTCGTCAACGGGCGCGGCGGCACCGCGACGCGTAGCCGGGTCATGGTCGACGGCATCGTCATGGCCGGCAAGACGGGCACCGCGCAGGTCAAGCGCATCACCATGGCCGAGCGGCGGCGCGGCGTGACCCGGCAGGAGCAGATGCCGTGGAAGTACCGCGATCACGCGCTGTTCGTCGCCTATGCGCCGGTGATCAACCCGCGCTACGCGGTCAGCGTGATCGTCGAGCACGGCATGCACGGCGGCACCGCCGCCGCCCCGGTGGCGCGCGACGTGCTGACCTATTTATTCGAACCCGAGCGCGCCAATGCGACGCTGCGCATCATCGAGGCGGATGCAGCGCGGCGCAAGGCAGCCAACGAAGCGGCGGCGAAGGCCGCGGCGGATGCAGCTGCCGCAGCCGCGCCCGCTCCCGCGCCTCCGCCGGTGGTGACCTGAGGATGCTCGACGCCCCCTGGCTCCAGCGGCTGCGCCAGTACCCTTGGGGCATCATATTGGCCGTGATGGCGCTGGGCGGGTTCAGCCTGGTCATCCTCTATTCGGCGGCGGCGGGCAGCTTCGAGCCTTGGGCGTCGCGGCACAGCGTCCGCCTGGCGGTGCTGCTGCTGGTCATGCTGGTCGTTGCGCAGGTGCCGCTGCGGATGTGGATCGACTATGCCTATGTGCTGTACGGCGCGGTGCTCGTCGCGCTGATCGGCGTCGAGGCGCTGGGCGCGATCAAGGGCGGCGGGCAGCGCTGGCTCGACCTGGGGTTCATTCAGCTCCAGCCGTCGGAGTTCATGAAGATCGCGATCGTCCTCGCGCTCGCCCGCTTCTATCATTACGTGCCGCGGCCGTTCGTGACGCGCTTCGTCGGGCTGTGGCCGCCGCTGCTCATCATCGCGTTGCCGGCCGCGCTGGTGATGACCCAGCCCGACCTGGGGACGGCGCTGGCGATCTGCTTCGGCGGGGTCTCGATCATGTTCCTGGCGGGCGTTCGGCTGTGGCTGTTCCTGAGCGCGGGCGCAGCGATCGTCGCCGCGGCCCCGATCGCATGGACGATGCTGCACGATTACCAGAAGCGGCGCATCGCGATCTTCCTCGACCCCGCCAGCGATCCGCTGGGTGCGGGCTATCACATTACCCAGTCGAAGATCGCGATCGGCAGCGGCGGCCTTTTCGGCAAGGGCTTCCTGTCGGGCACCCAGAGCCATCTCGATTACCTGCCCGAGCCGCAGACCGACTTCATCTTCGCGACGATGGCCGAGGAATGGGGGCTGCTGGGCGGCGCGTTCATCATTATCGGGTTCGGCATCATCCTTGCCTGGGGTGTCCGCGTCGCGCTGCGCGCCCGGGCACCCTTCTCGCGCCTCGCGGCGATGGGGCTGACCTGCACCCTGTTCTTCTACCTCGCGATCAATATGATGATGGTCATGGGGCTAGCCCCCGTCGTCGGTATCCCGCTGCCGCTGATCAGCTATGGCGGGTCGGCGATGATGACCGTGCTGATCCTGCTCGGCATATTGATCGGCATTTCGCGCGAGGCCCGCGAGACGCTGACGCCCTAACCCGACGACCCGGTCACCGCCCCCACTTCGCCTCGAAGTCCCATACCTCCTGGAAGCCGATCAGGCCGCAGAACTCGTTGAAATCGAACATCGGCAGGTCGGCGGGCTGACCGTCGCCGTCGTCCTTCAGGCGGCGCAGCGCGGTCTCCATCGCGGCCGACGCAATCAGGCTGGTCAGCGACGGGTAGATCGCGAAGGCATAGCCGATGTCCGCGAGTTCGCGCGCCGACAGCACTGGCGTGAGCCCGCCGTTCGACATGTTCGCCATCATCGGCCGGTCGATCGCCGCGCACGCCGCGCGCATCTCGTCGGCGCTGGTCAGCGCCTCGCAGAACAGGACGTCGGCTCCCGCTTCCGCATAGGCCCGTGCGCGCGCGATCGAGCCTTCCAGCCCCTCCGACTGGCGCGCGTCGGTGCGCGCGATGATCAGGAAATCTGGCGACCGCCGTGCCGCGACCGCGACCCGCACCTTGTCGACCATGTCCTGCACCGGGATCAGCCGCTTGTAGGGCGTGTGGCCGCATTTCTTGGGGAATTCCTGGTCCTCGATCTGGATCGCGGTGACGCCGGCATCTTCATAGCCGCGCACCGTGTGATGGACGTTGAGCAGCCCGCCGAAGCCGGTGTCGGCGTCGGCGATCACCGGCGCATCCGCCGCGCGCACCAGCGTCGCCATTCGGTCGAGCATCTGCGTGTAGCTGGCGATCCCGGCGTCGGGCAGCCCGTGGGCGGACGCGGTCATCCAATAGCCGGTGCCGTAGACGATCTCGAACCCGACCTTGTTGGCGATCACCGCGGTGATCATGTCCTGGATGCCGGGCGCAACGAAGAAGGTCTTCGCGTCGAGCAGCGCGCGCAGGCGGGGGTCAGCCATGATGTGTCTCCCAGAGCCACGGCTGGTCGTGCCGCTGGCGGGTTTCGAAAGCGGCGATCGCCGCGGCGTGATGCGCGAGGATCAGGTCGATCTCGTCGCGGCCGTCGAGCAGCGCCTCGCGCTCGCGCGGCGGCAGGCTGAAGCCGATGCTCGTGTTGGCGAGGTCGAGGCGCCCGGTGGCGAGGTAGACGGCCATTACCTCGAACCGCTGCGCCGCTTCGAGGACGCGCAGCCAGTCGGCACGGCCCAGTGTCACCGGCAGCATGGCGTTGCGGATGCAGTTGGCGCGGAAGATCTCGCCGAACGACGGCGCGACGATGCAGCGGATGCCGAGGTCGGCGAGCGCCCATGGCGCCTGCTCGCGGCTCGACCCGCAGCCAAAATTCTCGCCCGCAACGAGGATCTGCGCGCCTGTCAGCCGCGGGTCGTCGAGGATGAAGCCGCCGCCCTGCCGCCGCTCGAAAAAGGCGAAGCGGCCCAGCCCGTGCTTTTCGGTGTGCAGCAGGAAGCGCGCCGGCAGGATGATGTCGGTGTCGATGTTCGCCTCGGGCAGCGGCACCGCGCGCGACGAAAGGGTGGTGAAGGGCGTCACAGCGCGCGCACGTCGGTGATGACACCGGTGACCGCCGCTGCCGCCGCCATCGCCGGGCTCATCAGATGGGTGCGCGCGCCGATGCCCTGCCGCCCCTCGAAATTGCGGTTGGAGGTCGAGGCGCAGCGCTGGCCGGGGTCGAGCCGGTCGTCGTTCATCGCGACGCACAGCGAGCAGCCGGGCTCGCGCCACTCGAAGCCCGCGGCGATGAAGATGTCGCGCAGACCCTCGGCCTCGGCGGTGCGCTTGACCAGCCCCGACCCCGGCACGACGATCGCGGTGACCCCGTCGGCGACGCGTCGGCCTTGCGCCACGGCAGCAGCAGCGCGCAGGTCTTCAATCCGCCCGTTGGTGCACGAGCCGATGAACACCCGGTCGATTGCCAGCCCGGCGAGCGGCGCGCCCGCGCTCAGCCCCATGTACGCGAGTGCCCCCTTCCCCGCGCCGGCGGGCACGACGCCGTCCACTGCGACGACCTGATCGGGGCTCGTCCCCCAGCTGACCTGCGGGGCGATAGCGGCAGCATCGAGCGCGATCTCGCGGTCGAAGACGGCGACCGGGTCGCTCGCCAGCGTCCGCCAGTACGCCACCGCCGCCTCCCACACCGCATCCACCGGCGCACGCGGGCGGCCCTTCAGATAGGCGAAGGTGGTGTCGTCGGGTGCGATCAGCCCGATGCGCGCGCCCGCCTCGATGGTCATGTTGCACAGCGTCATGCGCGCCTCCATCGACATCCCCGACACGGTCGACCCCGCATATTCAATGGCAAAACCCGCCGCGCCGCCCGCGCCGATGCGGCCGATCAGCGTCAGGATGACATCCTTCGCCGACACGCCCTGCCCCAATACCCCGTCGATCCGCACACGCAGCGTCCGTGCACGCTGCTGGCGCAGCACCTGCGTCGCCAGCACGCTCTCGATCTCGCTCGTCCCGATGCCGAACGCCAGCGCGCCGAACGCGCCGTGCGTCGCGGTGTGGCTGTCGCCGCAGACGAGAGTGATGCCCGGCAGCGTGAAGCCCAGCTCGGGCCCGATGACGTGGACGATGCCCTGCCGCGCATCGTCGAGCGCCAGATATTCGATGCCCGCCGCCGCGCAATTGGCCTCGAGCAGCGCGACCTGCGCCCGCGCCTGGGGGTCGGCGATCGGGTGGCGCGCCCGCGTCGGCACGGCATGGTCGGCGACCGCGAGGTGCGCCGCCGCCCGGCGCGGCCTAAGTCCGCGCTCCCTCAGCCCGGCGAATGCCTGCGGGCTGCTGACCTCGTGGAGCAGCATGCGGTCGATATAGAGCAGCGCGCCACTGTCGGCCTCTGCCGCGACGACGTGCGCATCCCACAACCGGTCGTAGAGTGTCACTGGCATCGACCTGCCCTCGCCCATGCACGCCTATCGCGCAAAGCTCGCGCCGTTCGGTACCCGAAATGCGGGCGGCGTGGCGAAGCCCGGTGGCGCGTCTCGCCGCCTGCCGGTCATGCGCCGCGCTCGCCGCATCGCGGGAGCAGGCTACACAGGCCGTTGACGGCGCCGGGAGGCACTGCTAACTGCCCGCCTCCCGCAAGGGCGTGGACGTATAGCTCAGTTGGTAGAGCAGCTGACTCTTAATCAGCGGGTCCCAGGTTCGAACCCTGGTGCGTCCACCATTACTCCTCAAGATGAAGCGATGAGACCGGCGTAGGGTCCGCCTCGCCCGGTTGATACCAGCCGGTAAGCAAACCGCCTCGCCTGGCCACCTCACCCCGCTCGCCGTGTTTACGCCCATGCAGCGCCGGGATAATGAATGGGCATGCGCAGGCCGAATTCGAAAAGCCGATGACCGCCCGGCACGTCGCAAATACGCTCGATTCGCGGCTGTGGCGCGACTGGACATCGACCGACAGCGCCGCCGCGAGTGCGCCCGTCGCGCTGACCGGCGGCTACCTCCAGTCGTGGAGCGGCACTGCGGCGACGATGCGTCAGCCGGCGCTCGACCATCATGTCATTGTCCTGCACCAGGGCGGTGCCAAGCGCGTCCACCGGAGCGGCGGCGACCGGCGGCGAACCGTGGACGTCGCGCACCACGCGATCACGACGATCGAGGCGGGCAGCATCTACAAGTGGCAGACCGAGGGGCCGATCGCGTTCGCGCACATCTATGTCGAGCCGCAGCGTTTCGCGCAGCTGGTCGCCGAGGTCTTCGACCGCGACCCCGCGACGGTGCGCTGCGCCGAGGTGATCGGCCGCCCCGACCCCCACGCCGCCAACCTGTTCGAGCTGATGATCGCCAGCCGCGGCGACCCGCACTGGGCGACGATCGGCGACGTCTATCTCGACGCACTGATCGCCCGGCTGGCGGCGACATCAGCCTGGGGCGGGCGCTTCCGCGGTCAGGCGCGCCTGTCACTGACGCCCCATACGATCACCAAGGTGCGCGACTTCATCCACGCCAACCTCGACGCCGCAGTGACGCTCGACGCTCGACGATCTTGCAGGCGTCGCGGGGTACAGCCGCTATCACTTCGTCCGCGCTTTCAGGCAAGCGACGGGCCTGCCGCCCTATGGCTATCTGCTCGACCAGCGGATCGGCGTGGCGCGCGAGCTGCTGAAGGGCGGCGCGCTGCCGATCGTCGAGATCGCGCGCCGCACGGGCTTTGCCACGCACGCGCATTTCTCGACGCGCTTCCGCCAGACCGTCGGGTCGACCCCCGCCGAATACCGGCGCCGCCACCGCAGCTAGAAGCCCTGCACGAGCTGGACGATATAGCGCCGGTCGAACGACGCATCGCGGTCGGTCAGCGGAAACTCGACGCCCGCCAGGAAGAACAGATTGCCGCCGACATGGGTGCGCACGCCCGGCGTGACGCTGACGAAGCTGCGCCTCTGCGACGGCTCGCGCCAGTTGCCCGCGACGTACCACGTCAGGTCGCCAAGCGGCGCGCGGTCGTGCGGCGTCACCGTCTGGCCGATCGCGGCGTTGAGTACCAAGGCGTCGGCACGGCCGGAGTCGGTGAATTCGTACCCGACCCGGCCGCGCAGCGATAAGCCGCCGCCGACATCGCTCCACAGGTTGATCTGCGGCTGCGCGGCAAACACGTTGTTACCCAGCCGCACCGACCCCGTCGGCAGCCGCCAGCCGACGCCGGCGTTGACCGACAGGTTGCGCGTCTCGGCGAGCATCACCAGCGTGTTCACCGACACGTCGCCGAAATCGCTGCGCCCGCCCGCGCGCTGGTAGAAGGGCACCTCGATACCGGCCCAGAGGCGACGCGACAGCGGGTGGTTGAAGCGCGCCAGCACCTCGTGCGCGCCGCCGCCATCGAACTCGACATAATCGTAGGCGAGATGCGCCTCGCGCGTGAAGAAGCCGTCGGCGGTCGCAAGCCAGCCCTGACGCGGCGCGCCGCTGTCGCCGTTGGGAACGGGGATCCATTTCTCGCCGAGCTCGGCACCGAAGCGCGCGCCGCTGAGCGGAGTCCATTCGGCGTCCTGTGCCTGCAGCGGTGCGGCGAGCAGGGCGGCGAGCCCGAGCAGGTATTTTGATCGGCGTTTCATCGACGTCTCCCCGGCTGATGCGGCGGGGATAGGCGGTGGGCTGCGTGCGGTATTTCGAAGACGCGCGCGATTGTCGGCGGATTGCTTCGAAGCTCAGTCGGCGAGCTGGCGGCGATAGCGGCCCGGCGACAGGCCGAACGCCTTGGTGAAGGCGGCGGTGAAGTGCGACTGGCTCGCGAAGCCGCACGCCAGCGCGATCTCCGCGAGCGGCATCGCGCCCGCCAGCAGCGCCCGCGCCCGCGCCAGGCGCCGCGCGCCGAGGAAGCGATAGGGGGTCTCGCCGGTCGCCATCTTGAAGACGCGCGAGAAGTGGAATGGCGAAAGGCCCGCGACGCCGGCGATGTCGTCGAGGCTGATGCCGCGCCCCAGCTCCGCCTCGATGAAGTCGGTGACGCGCTTCAGCTTGGCGGGCGGCAGGTGGACGCGCGACGGCGGCGGCGGCCCGCCGCCCTCGCGCCGCGCGAGAATGGTGAACATCGCGCGCAGCAGCCCGTCGATCATCAGGTCGGAAGCGAAGCCGGGCATTACCAGCTCGCGCTCGGTCATCAGGAACAGCTGCGCCAGCCGGTCGTGGCGCTCCGAGAACATCGGCGACGGCACGCCGGTGCCCATCGCCGCGCCAAGCTGCGCGCCGAGCGTCTGGGGCAGCATCAGCAGCACGACGCCGTTCGACGCGGGATAATCGATGTCGAAGTCCTGGGTGCCGGGGACGAAGCTCATCTGGCCGCGCTGCAACGGAAGGTCGACGCGCGCCCCGCCGACGCGCCCGCGGTAGCGCCCGCCGCTGGTGACGTTCAGAACCAATGTGTCGAAGCCGTTCGGCTCGGTCGCCGCCGAGACGATGCCGTCATGGGCGGACCCGACATGGCGGACGATCGCCAGTGGCTGCGACGGGCGCGCGACGAGCTGTGCGACGGGCTTTTCCGAAAAGCGGATGGCGTCGAAGGCGGCATGCCCCACGCTGGCGTGGAAGGCCGGTCCGGGACGCGCGCTGTCGAGCATCGGGGGTCTCCGCTTACGACCCCATAGCTAGCATCGCAGCGGCACCCTTCCGAGATGGGCAGAGACCGTTACGCCGATAAAACGGCAATATCCGGCAAGCCGGCGGCGTCAGCCCCGCGCCAGTTCCAGCGGCCGGGTCAGGCGCAGGCTCGACACCGCGCGGATGTCGGCGTGAGCGAGGCCCGCGGCGACCAGCGGCAGCTGCGCCACGCGGGCGGTGATCTCGTCCGGTTCGAGCGCGCAGAACAGGGTGAGCTCGGCGCGGTCGACCGCGGTGAAGCCGAGCACGAAAAAGCCGGCCTTGGCCCAGTCCACCAAGGTGCCGAACTCGGTGTCGCGGTGCCAGTCAACGTCCGCCGCCGTGACGCCCGCGACGGTGCGCAGCGTCACCATGGTCAGGGTCGGTCCGGCGTCGCGGGGCGTGTCGTGCACCCGGGCGTACCATGCGGGCAGGTCATTCCACGGCATTGGCACGGCTCCCGATGCGGCACGATACGGCCGAGCCACAGGCCACGCTATCGGATTATTGCGGGCGCTGCGCCAGCCCGGCGGCGCACGACGGGCGGGCTCCGACGCCGCCGCAAGCGCGCGCAAAAAGCGCTGCGACATGAAAGCCAGCGCGCACGGCTTCTGGTCCTCTGCACCAGCGCGCCGACCGGGCCCTCCCGGCATCGACCGCGCCATCGGGGTCCAAGGAGCGGGAGCAAGCCATGCCGAGAAACAGTCTGACCAGGTCGATCCATCTTGCCGGAACCGCGGCGATCGTCGCCTGCGCCGCGTCGGCCTCCGCCGAGGTCGTCGTGCGCGGCAAGGAGGGCAAGCCGCTCGACGAGATCCGCCAGGCGCCGGGGTCGATCTATCCCGACCTGCGCACGATCGTCGCGCAGCCGTCGCCGTCGGAAATCAAGCCCGAGTTCCTCGGGCCGGTGGTGATGATGAAGTCGGCGCACATCGACCTGGAAAAGGGCACCGCGACGGTGCCGCTGCGCAAGGGCAGGCTGAAGAACGGCACGCCGGTGTGGTTCATCATCACCGACACCACCGACGAGAACCTGTCGAACCTCCACGGCGTCAACTACTCGCCCAAGATGGCGTATGGCCTGACCGGCAACGGCGCGCGCAAGGCGACGATCGGCAAGGACGGCGTCTTCCTGTTCGCGACCGGATCGGTCGACTTCAAGCCGGTGCTGTCGGTGGTGCCCGGCCCGCCCGAGGCGCCCTTCCCGCCCAAGAGCTTCCAGCCCGGCAGCGTCGGCGACGCGACCTATTCGCCGATGGTGTACGTCGAGAACTCGGCCAAGTCGGTGATCCTCAACGCCCCCGTCGTCTCGCAGGCGTCGGAAGCCGAACTGAACGCGATGTGCGACGGCAACGTCGACAAGGCCAAGGTGCACGACAAGGTCGTCGCGATCTGCCCGCGCGACGAGACGGTCACGCTCAGCCTGACGCTCGGCTTCACCTTCGACAAGCCGATCCAGTATCTGTCGACCGAGGCGAACAACCCGCTCGTCGCCGCCCTCGAGAATGCGACCTATGCGCCGGCGCTGCAGGACCTGCCCTTCGCGCTGGAGGATGCGTCGCCGGGTGAATCGGCGGAGCGTATCGTCGTCGTCGTCAACGGGCCCGTCGGCCTCGACAACCCGCACCGCCAGGGGCTGGTCAGCGCGCTGACCGACGGGCGCGGGCCGCTCAACATCCTGGGCGGCATCCCGACGATCAACCTCGACTATTCGCCGATGTGGCGGCTGTTCCCGGCGGTGTGGACCGACGAGGCGATCCAGAAAGGCTATCGCTACCGCATGACGAGCGCACTGCAGGCGGCCGAGATGGCGACGCGAGGCTTCCTGAAGAGCCTCGACGGCGGGGCGTTCCGGGCTGTCGGCTTCGTCGTCAACTGCCCGGTGGTCTACCGCATCAACTAGGCTAAGTGGCAGACATGGCACCGAACCCCCGCCCTGTCATTGCCCTGCTGGGGGCGGCGCTGATCGGCGCCGCCCCGCTTTTTGCCGCCGAGCCGGCGCGGCGCGACTTCACCACCGACCGTCCCGACACGACCGAGAGCCCGTTCACCGTCGAGCCCGGGCATTTCCAGGTTGAGACGACCTTGTTCGGCTATGCGCTGGGCAAGCGCGAGGATGGCGCCCGCCCGAGGTCGTACGAGTTCGCGACGACCAACGTCCGCTTCGGCGTGACTTCGGCGCTCGAGATCGATGTCGGCATCGCACCGTACGGCATCTTCGATCCCGGCACGGGGCCGCGCCGGCAGGGCGTCGGCGCAATCGAGTTGCGGCCCAAGCTGAACCTTTGGGGAGACGACGGCGGGCCGACTGCGCTGGCGCTGCTGCCCTTCGTCAGCATCCCGCTCGACCCCGGCAGCGGCGTCGGCCCCGACGATGTCGAATATGGCGTGCTGGTGCCGCTGGCGCTCGATTTCGGCGGCGGACTGGGCCTCGGCCTCAACGGCGGCGTCGTGGCACGGCGGCCCGATGCAGACCGCGGCTACCGCGCCTTCGGCATCGCCACCGCCTCGCTGTCGGTCGACTGGAGCGACACGGTCGGCAGCTATTTCGAGGCCGCAGCCGAGATCGGCGACGGGCAGGCATCGACCAGCCTCAACACCGGCATCACCTGGCAGGCGCGCGACGACCTGCAGTTCGACACCGGCGTCCAGGTCGGCGTCAGCGGCGACGCCGACCGCTTCGCGCCCTTCGTCGGGGTATCATTGCGCTTCTAGGGCAGCGCGGACAGCGGCGAAGGCGCGGGCGTGGAGGGCGTCGGTGCCGACGTTGCTCGCCACCGGGTGCGAGCCGAAGCGCGCGATGACGAGGTCGGCATCGGGCACGACATGCAGCCGCTGGCCAAACACGCCGAGCGCGTTCCACGCACCTGCCGCATGGTCGATCCACCAATGGCTGCGGTACGAATAGCCCGGCCGCGTGCACTGCCCCGACGCGGCGAAGGCGGCGCGGTCGCCGCCGCGTGCGATCGACGCAGCGGCAGGTCCGCCGAGGCCCAGCAACCAGACCCCGACGCGCGCGAGGTCGCGCAGCGTGCACGCGAAGCCCGCCGACGCGATCACCCGCCCGCCGGTGTCACGGACCCAGTGCGCGTCGTCGGCCGCGCCCGCCGGGCCCCAGATGTGGCGCGCGACCAGTACCTCGAGCGGCTGGTTGGTCGATCGTTCGAGCATCAGCCCGACGACGTCGCTGACCGCGGTGCGATAGGCGAAGCCCGCGCCCGGAGCGGCACTCGGAAGCGCCTGCAGGGCAGCGAGCACGCCGCCCTCGCCGTCGCCCCAAAAATGCTTCGAGTAATGGTGGATCTGCGCGCTGTCGTCGGCATAGGTCTCGTCGAACGGCACGCCATCGACCATGTCGAGCAGGGCGCGCAGCGTCGCGCCGCCGAACGCCGTGCCCGCCAGCTCGGGGACCAGCGTGTCCGCCGTCGCGGCGGGGTCTATCGCGCCGTCGGCGATTAGCAGCTCGGCGAGCAGCCCGACGAGCGATTTGGTGACCGAGAAGCACAGGTGCCGCGTCGCCGCCGTCATTCCTTCGGCATAGGTCTCTTGCACCACCGCGCCGCGGTGCACGACGATCAGGCCGTCCACATGCGTGCCGGCGAGGTCGACGCCGTCCAGCGGCCGCCCATCCGGCAGCGGCGTGGCGCGCCCGGCGGGCACCGTCGCCACCGGCAGGAACGCCGCGACGTTGCGGAACGCCCAGGGCGCGTACGGATGAGCCCGCCAGTTGGCGGCCGTCATGCCCGCGGGGCGCGTCACGCGGTCATCGGATAAGCGGGCGTCGCGTCGAGCTCGCGGCGGCGGCGCGCCAGGAAGGCACCCCAGCCTTCGGGCCGGAAGCCGCGCCTGCGGTTCGCGGCGCCGATGCGCCACAGCAATGCATACTGTCGGAACAGCGCCGCATAGGCACTGAACAACGTCGTGCGGCTGTCCCAGACGTGGGTCGATTCCGAGCCGGCGCCGTTGCATTCGAGGATGGTGAAGCCCTGCCCTCGCTGCAGGTCGGCGAAGTTGGCGAAGCGCACGTCGAAGCGGCCGAACCAGAATTCGGGCACCTCGCGCGCGATCGCGTCGAAGCGCGCGCGCATCGCCTCGGTGACGAGCGGTGTGCCGTCGCGGAAGATCGCGCCGCGGCTGTGACTGCCCGCGAACGCCAGCCGGAAGGTCTCGCCGTCGCCCAGCACCTGGCCCAGCCGCGCGGTGTGGCGCGGCAGATAGAGGTGCGCCAGCCGACCGGCGCGCGGATCGGCGCGGATCAGCTTCGCCAGCGTGCGGCGGCCGTCGCCGATGACATACGGGAAATACTTGAGGGTCAGCGAGATGATCTCGCCGCGCTCTGCGCCGGGTTCGCGCACGTAGAACACGCCCGCCTCGCCCTCGACGTCGATCAGCTGCTGGAGCAGGAAGCTCTCGCCGTGCGGAAAGCCCGCGACATAGGCGGCGAGGTCGGCGGCACTATGCACCGGGCGGACGCCCGCGCCGCGGCAGCCGAGCTCGGGCTTCGCGACGAGCGGGAAGTCGAGGCCGTCGGCACGCGCGGCCGCGATCGCCTTCTCCGCCACCGTGTCGCTCAACCCGTCGCCGCGCGCGATCTTCACGTAGCGCGCCACCCAGCGCCGCGCCGATCCCCCAATTTGATCGAGGATGTCGGACTTGACCTCACCGAACAGCCCGCCCGCCGGAAACAGCGGATTGGCGACGAGCGGCAAGCGCAGCCCGCCATGGCGCAGCGACAGCCACAGCACCCAGACCCAGACGGGGAGATAGAAGAGCTTCGCCGGCCAGAATTCGAAGAACGACAGCGCCGGCGCGGGCGCGAGCGGCGGCATGCCGCGATTGGGCTCGGCGATCAGCATGGCGCGGCCTCCCTGGCGAGCATCCTGTAGGCGGGTCGTGTGCCCATGATCAGGCGGCGCATGCGGTGGGCCGGTAAGGGCGCGACCAGCCGCCATGAATGACGCGGCCGCTGTCGGTGCGGCGTGCGCGGGCATCGACGGCGCAGAGGTCGATCAGCTGGCGCTGCGTGTGGCTGCCGCCCAGCCCGATCGTGGGGCCGAGTGTCGCGAAGGCCTCCGCCGCCTCGTCATAGCGCCGTCGCGCGTGCGCGGTCATCGCCCGCGCCGCGGTAGCCGCCGCGATATCGAGCGGCCGTCGCAGCTCCGCCCTGATGGCGAGATCGGCGAACAGCGCACCTAGCGGTTCGTCTGCCCCGGCCCGCGCCAGGCCATAGGCATAATGCAGGTCGACGAACGGATTGGCGCGGTCGTCGATGCGCGCCGCTAGATGGGGCGCAAGGTCGTGCCAGCGGTCGCCGACGTCGAGCCCGACGAGCTCAAGCCGCGCCAGCAGCGACACGGCGTTGACCTGATCCTGGCAGCAGTCGCGCCGCACGCCCCAAACGCGCGTGTCGAAGATGTCGAGCGCGGCGTCATGATCGCCGAGGGTGATCTCGAACAGCGCCGCATGCCACCAATTGTGGGTCAGCATGAACGACGAGCAGCCCTCCCACCCGGCGCTGGTTGCTGCAATCCAGTCGCGCCCCTCGCGCGCCCGGCCCTCGGTATCGAGGACATGCGCGACGGCATGATGCGCCCAGGGATCGTTGCCCAGCGATGCGGCATGGCGGCCGGCGATCTCGGCGGCGCGAGTTTCGCCGCATTGTTCGAGCGCGAAGGCGCGCATGCCGTGGACATAATGCAGCCCCGGCTGCGCCGCGACGATGGGGCCGAGCGACGCCAGCATTCCGGCGAAGTCGCCGGTGTTGATCTGGTGGAAATGCAAAATCTTCGCCGACAGCAGGTCGGTCGGCCACGCCTCGGCGATGCGGCGGTGACGAGCAATGGCGGCGGTCAGGTCGCCGCGGCCCCAGTCGGCGACGGCCGCGACGAAGGCGCGCTCGTGGGGCGTCGCACCGCGCACATGGCGCTCGGCGGCGGCGATCAGCGGCCGGGCGCGGGCCGCGGCAGGCGCGGTCATCGCCATCAGGTTGAACGCCGCGGCGAGTGCCAGCCCGTAAACGCAGTCACCCGATGCGGCCGGGCTGTCGAGGTACAATGCGACGTCCTTGCCGTAGCGCAGCAGCGCCGCCTCCGCGGCGTCGACGGCGACCGCGTCACGCGGATCGGCGGTGGTCAGGACAAGGCCGTTCGAGCGTTGCAGCATGGTCGGGGTCCGGTTCAGGCGAGCGCGGCGCTGCGGCGCGCGAACAGGCGGGGCGCGAGCATCACTGCGGCAAGGACACCGGCAGCGAGTGCGATCGTGCCGGCGTTCAGGTTAGTGAAGAGGGCGCCGCCCGCCTGGCTGCTCGCGACGAACAGCGCAGGCGTCCAGACCAAGGTCGTTCCGACGATCACCAGCGTCAGCTTGGCGAGTGGCGTGCGCACGACCCCGCTGCCGAAGAAGATCGGCAGGCGCGTGCCCGGCACGAAGCGCGCCACGGCAACGGCCATAAGGCCATGGCGGCGCAACCGGTCCTCGAGCCGACCGTCGCTGCGCGCGCGGAACTGGGTCGCGAGACGCGACGTGCCGAGCCAGCGGCCGACCGCATAGAGCGCGAGGTCGCCGGCGATGGTGCCGACGATCACCGCAGCGACCGCAGTGAAAGGATCAATCGACATGCGCCCCGCCAGGATGCCGGCGGCGACGGTGGCGACATCCTCCAGCACGAAAGTCGCAGCGACCAGCGCGACGAACAGGAACACTGGCGACAGCATCGCATTGTCGAGGGTCGCGATCAGCCAATTGTCCATCGTGCGTCTCCGGTTCTCGGGGGGTCAGGCGGCGGCGGCGCGGCGGCCGACGATCGGCAGCCGGTCGCGGTTGAGCGCCACCAGGAACGCTGCCGATACCCAGACCCCGCAGGCGAGGGCGAAGAGCTCGCCGCCGTCGCTGGTGCCGTCGGTGTTCTGGACCGCGACGCCGAGCGGCGTGAACAGGTGGAAGAAGATCGCTCCCGAGATGACGCCGAGCGCAAGCAGCGCGGCATAGGGGCGGATCAGGCGCAGCGCCGGGAACAGGCTGAGCAGCAGCGCGACGCTGGCGATCAGTTCGAAGCTGCCGATGACATATTGCGAGAAGATGCCGCCCGGCGCGAACACCCCGCCGAAGCCCAGGCCGGCGGCCCAGACGTCGAGCGTGCCGAAGATGTACTGGGTCTCGGGCGAGTTGGTGAACTTGAAGAAGAGCGACTGGATGAACACGAAGGCGATGTAGAGAATGAAAACGAACTGATATCTGCGGATCGTGGCCATCGCGGTCACTCCTCTTCAAAGGGGTCGGGGGACGCGCTTACTTCGCGGTCAGCTTGGGCCAGTTGGTGTCGCCCGCGGCGATGAAGCCTGGGATGTTCTTCGACCATTTGGCGCCGATGTCGGCGTTGTAGTTGAGGTACAGCCGGTCGTTGACGACCTTCCAAACCATCGGGTCGCCCGACGCGGTGTAGCCCTGGCTGACCGCCCAGGCGCAGTAGCCGCCGTATTGCGGCGCGTACTTCGTCGGGTTCGCCTTGAACGCCGCGAGGTAGGCGGCATTGGCGAAGTGCCATTCGGCACCCTGCCAGCTGGTGCTGAACCTGGGCGAACCCTTCACCGGCTTCTTCTGGGTAAAATAGGCGACCGGGTCGTATCCGGAGACCGCGACGTTGCTGAACGTGCCGGTATAGACCGGCGCAATCTTGGCGAAGCCCGGGGCGGGCGCGACGGCAAGTGCGACGGCCAGGAGGAGGGTCTTGAGGCGCATGGGGTTCGTCCCTTCGGTTGGGTGGAACCCGGTCGCCGCCAGGGGAAACGGCGCCGGGTTCCTGTCACCCTGAATGCCGGTCGGGGAGGGCTGCGTGAAATGCCGGTGCGCTATGCTTTCGATGCACGGCACGCGGCAGCATTGCCGCCGGGCATGGAACCGATGCGCGCGCGGGTGCTTGCCCTCGCCCGCCCGCCGGCCGCACTATCGGGCGATGATGACGATGACCCCTGCCGCCGCCGCGCCCGACTGGGCGAGCCTCTACGACGGCTTCATTGCCGAGCTGCGCACGCGCGGCACCGGCAGCAGCGCGCCGCGACTGGGCGACCGGCTCGAGCCCTTCGTGCTGCCCAACTCGTCGGGGCGCTACGTCGCGCTCGACGACCTGCTGGGCGCCGGGCCGATCGTCCTCAACTTCATCCGCGGCGGCTGGTGCCCCTATTGCCGCGCCGAGCTCGCCGCCTGGGCCGCCGCCATCCCGCGGCTGGAGGCCGTCGGCGGCCGGCTGATCGCGGTCAGCAGCGAGATCGGCGGCCGCGCCGAGACGACACGCTGCAGCCTCGCGCCCGGTGCCGAGATGCTGTGCGACGTCGACCATGGTCTCGCGACCGCGCTGGGCCTGACCAGCATCGTCGGCGAGGCGGTCCACGATGCGTATCGCGGCGCCGGCCTCGACCTCGCCGACATCTACGGCGACACCGGGCGGCTGCTGCCGATCCCGGCGACCTTCGTCATCGCAGGCGACGGCACGGTGCGCTACGCCTTCGTCGAGCCCGACTTCCGCATCCGCGCCGATCCCGCCGTGGTCATCGCGGTGGTCGAGGCGCTGGGCGTCACGGCCAGGCCCTACTCCTGATCGCGCGGATCAGCGCGTCGCCCGCCGGCGGGCGCTGACGCCCCGAAACCGTCGCGATCACGACGCGGCGCGTCAGGTGCACGCCCGCGACGTCGACCATGTGCACGCCTTCGGGCAACGGCGCCGCCCGTACCGCCAGCGCACTGCCCAGCCGTGCCGCGACGAGACGCAGGGCATCGGCCTCGGATCCCGCCGCGTGGCGATGGTCGGGCTCGACCCCCTCGGCTGCGCACACCTCGCGGAATTCGGCGTCGAGGTCGCCGCCGACGGCGATCCAGCAGACGCCATGCAGGCACGCCAGCGTCGCCTCGCCTTTTTCCAGCAGCGCGTGCCCCTCGTGCGTGACGACACCGTAATCGAGCGCGAACATCGGGATCGCATCGAGCCGGTCGTGGCGGTCCCGCGGCTCGGCGGCGATCACCATGTCGAGATCGCCCTTCAGCATGTCGTCAAGCAGCGCGTCGCCCTGCCCGCTGACGACGCGCAGCTGGAACCCCGGCAGGCCCGCCCCGACCTCGGCCAACGCTGCCGCCAGCTGCGGCGTGGTCAGCGGCGTCGCGAGACCCAGGTTGAGCGGCGCGACCGCCTCCCTGCCGATGCCGCGCGCCAGGTCCTTCGCCGCCTGCGCCGCCTGGTAGGTACGCTCGAGGTGGGGCAGCATCTGGCGGCCCATGTCCGTCAGGTGGGTCAGCGACCGCTCGCGGCGGAACAACAGCCCGCCGAACTCATCCTCCAGCTTCTGGATGGCGCGCGTCAGCGACGGCTGGGTGACGTTCGACTCTTCGGCAGCGCGCGTGAAATTGAGCGTCCGCGCGACGGCCAGGAAATAGCGGATCTGATGCATCTCCATCGCGACCAGCTAGCACGAGCGTGGCGCGGCACGCCAAGCGTGCGCCGGCGGCAATAGCAAGATCACGAAAGTCAGGCGGCGCGCTGCTGCGGCACGGCGATACTGTCGGGCATGTCGGCGAGGCCGGTGATCAGCCGGGCGCCGCGTTCGAAGGTCAGGTAGCTCCACAGCCAGTGCAGCCCGACCGTCACGCGGCTGCGGAAGCCTACCAAGAAGTAGATGTGCGAGGTCGACCACAGCAGCCAGGCGGGAAAGCCCGACAGGCGGACGCGGCCGAAGTCGGCGACCGCGCGCTTCCGCCCGATCGTCGCGAGATTGCCATGGTCGCGGTATCGGAACGGTGGCGGCGGTGCGGCGCCGGCGATGCGCGCCGCGACGACGGACGCGACATAGCCGCCCTGCTGCTTGGCCGCCGGCGCGATACCGGGGACCGGCCGCCCGTCGGCGCGCGCGATGGAGGCGGTATCGCCGACCGCATAGACGCCGGGGCAGCCCGGCACGCTCATGTCAGGGTCAACGGCCACCCGACCGGCGCGGTCACCGGTGACACCTAGCCACGCTGCGGCACGCGACGCCTGGACGCCCGCCGCCCATACGATCGTCGCGGCACGCAGCATATTGCCACTGACGGTCACGCTGCCCGCGCTGATCTGTTCGACGCGCGAGTTAAGGCGCACCTCGACGCCCAGCTGTTCGAGTGACTGCTGCGCCGCTTCGCCCAGCGCCTCGGGGAAAGTCGCGAGCAGGCGCGGACCCGCCTCGATCAGCACGATGCGCAGGCATTTCGGCGTGATGTGGCGGAAATCCATCTCGGCCGCATGGCGGGTCAGTTCGGAGATCGCTCCCGCCATCTCGACGCCGGTCGGCCCGCCGCCGATGACGACGAAGGTCAGGAAATCCATGCGCTCGCCGATATTCTCCTGCCGCAGCGTCTCGGCGCGCTCCATCGCGATCAGGATCGAGCGGCGGACGCGCACCGCGTCGTCGAGTGTCTTGATGCCCGGCGCATGCGCCTCCCAGGCGTCGTTGCCGAAATAGCTGTGCCGCGCGCCGGTCGCCAGGATCAGCGAGTCGTATTCGACCGTCGCGCCACTGGCGAGGCGCACCCGCCGCGTCGCGACATCGACGCCGCAGACCTCGTCGAGCAGTACGCTGGTGTTGCCATGGTCCTTGACGATGGTGCGGATCGGCGCGGCGATCTCGGCCGGCGACAGGCCGGCGGTCGCGACCTGGTACAGCAGGGGCTGGAACAGGTGGTGGTTCTGCTTGTCGATGATGGTGACGCGGACATCGTCGCGCCGCAGCCCGCGCGCCGCCGCAAGCCCGCCGAATCCGGCCCCGACGATGACGACGTGATGCTTGGACATGGTGACAGCTCCCGACTGGGAACCGTCCTATGGCGCCGCCGGAGTCAGCGGAAATGCCTACTCGGCATGAAGTCCATGCTCATGCGGCAGGCGGGACTTTCTACCAACCCCCTCAGACTTTCGGTCGGCGCCGCGCGGTGACGATGACGTCGATCTCGTCGGTGCGCGGGTTGACGAAGCGCAGGGATACGCGGCCCCCGGGCGTCATCGTCACCACCGCGGGGACCGAGCTGTTGGTCAGCGCCCAGCCGGCGGGAAGGACGACGATGTTGTCTGGGCGGCCGAAGCTGCGGTGCCAGACGAGTTCGTCGCCCACCAGTCTGTAGCGTTCGGCGTCGGTATACGTCTCGGCGATGCGTATGCGGCGGGTCTGGCCTGCGGCGACGGGGGCGAAGCGGAAGATCACCGCCTCGGTCGTGTCTTCGATCCCCTTTGCGTCGGGCGCAGCGAAGCGGGCGGCGGCGCCGCGCAGCGTCTCGGTCGCGAGGGCCGCGCCGGTATCGAGATCGCGCGCCGAGGGATTCGCGACCGTGCTGCCGGCGCGCACGATGTTGACGTAGGTCGCCACACCCGGGCGGGTCTCGGTATAGTCGTGGGTCAGCGCGAAGCTGTGCGTTTCGGGCTGCTGCAGGTCGTAGACGATGTTGCGCGTCTGGCGCGCTCGCTCGTCGAGCTTGACCGACGTCGCGCCGGTGCCGAGCGGTCCGACGCGGCGGGCGCGCAGCACCAGCGGTGCGGAGCCAGGGGCGGCGTTCCAGAAGCTGATCTTGATCCGCCCGTCGGGCTCCTGCAGCACCTGCGACGGCACGTTGCACGCGGTCAGCTCATAGCCCGGGGGCAGGACGACGGCGTTGCGCTTGATGCCGAGCGAGCGGTCGAAGACGATCTCGTCGCCCTCGGTGCGGTAGCTCGCGGCGTCCTCATACGTCTTGTCGATGACGATGCGCGCGCCGCCGCCGGCGGGCACTGGCTGCGCGAGCGCCACGCGGATGTACTTGTCCTCCGACTTGGCGCGCGGCAGGCCCTCGGCGCGCGCCACGTCGCCGCCGACCTCCGCGAACTTCAGCGGCTTGCCGGTCGCGGCGTCGCGGACGCTTTCGTCGCGTGCGATGCTGCCGGGGCGGATCGGGTTGAAATAGGCGGTGGCACCCGGCGTCGTGGCGGTGATGTCGTACAGGATGCGGAAGCTGTGGGTGGCGGGCGCGAGCAGCTCGTAGCGCGTGTAGGCGTCGGTCTCGCGCTGTTCGGGGGCGGCGGCGATCAGCAGCAGGCCCAGCACGATCCGCTTCATACGCGCGTCCCCCTCTGCCGCCACCACTCGGCGACCAGCCAGCACAAGGTCGCCCAGCTGGCGCCGACCGTCCAGCCCGCGAGCACGTCGGTCGGGAAGTGCACCCCCAGATAGACGCGCGAGCAGCCGACAAGCAGCGTCAGCAGCACCGCGCCGCCGAGCAGATAGGCCTTCACCCGCGGCCCCTTCTCGGCGCGCGCCAGCAGCACGCCGATCGTCAGATAGACTACCGCCGAGTTCATCGCGTGGCCGCTGGGGAAGCTGAGGTCGTGAACCTTGACGAGGTGCGCGACGAGGTCGGGACGCTCGCGCGCGAAGCCGATCTTCAGCCCCGCATTGAGCAGCGCGCCGCCGCTGATCGCGCCGACCAGGAACAGTGCCCGCCACCACTTGCGCTGCGCGAGAAGCAGTCCGACCGCGAGGATGGTCAGGAGGGTCAGCACCGAGACGCCGCCCAGCGCGGTGAAGTCGAGCATCGCATTCTGCAGCCACGTCGGGCCGATCGGCTGCGCAAGGTCGTCGCTGCGGCGCAGCGCGGTCATGATGGCTCGATCGATGGCGCGCGTGTCGCCGTCGGCGATCTGCGCCGCCAGCGCGACGACGCCCGCCAGCGCGACCGTCACGGCGCCCAGCGCGGCGCTGCGGACCCCGAACCGGCGCGGGATCACGCGTGTGCGTGCCCGAAGGCGCAGGCGGCGGCGTCGGTTTCGATCTGGATCGTCGGGTGGGCGATCTTAAAGCGATGCTCGAGGTCGTCGCCGATGCGGTGAAGCAGTGCGTCGTGCGGGCCGGCGTCGGTGACGTCGAGGTGGACGGTCAGCGCCACCTCGGTCGTGCTGATCGGCCAGACGTGGAGATGGTGAACCGCGGTGACGCCGGGCAGGCCCTGCAGGTACGCCTCGATGCCTTTGCAATCGACACCCTCGGGCACCGCGTCGAGCGACAGGCGCGCGGACTCGCGCAGCAGCCCCCAGCTGCCGACGGCGATCAGCGCCGCGATGGCGATGCTGACGACCGGGTCGAGCCACAGCCAGCCGGTGCGCGAGATCGCGAAGGCCGCGACGACGACGCCCGCCGAGACCGCGGCGTCGGCGACCATGTGCTGGAAGGCGGCGCGAATGTTGAGGTCGCCCTTGCGGCCACGTGCGAACAGCCAGGCGGTAATGCCGTTGACCGCGATGCCGGCGGCCGCGACCGCCATCACAGTCGTCGTCGCGATGGGCCGCGGGTCGTTGAAGCGCTGCACCGCTTCCACCGCGATGACCGCCACCGCCATCATCAGTGCGACCGCGTTAATCAGCGCCGCCATGATCGACGAGCGCCGCCAGCCGAAGGTGAAGGCGGTTGTCGGCCGGCGCTTCGTCGCCCAGGCGGCGCCCCAGGCAAGCAGCAGGCCGAGCACGTCCGACGCATTGTGACCGGCGTCGGCGACCAGCGCGAGCGACCCGGACGCCAGCCCGTACCCCGCCTCGACGATGACGAAGCCGACGTTGAGCGCGATGCCGATCGCAAAGGCGCGGCCGAAGTCGGCGGGCGCGTGGTCGTGGGCGTGGTCGTGGGCCATTGCGCAGGGTCACACCCTGCCCGGCCGCCGCGGTCAAGCCCCATTGCTCCGCGCCGCGCCTTGCCGCTAAGTCGCGGGCAAATGGGGGGCACGCGATGCGCGGCTGGTTGAAGATCTTGGGGCTGCTCGTTGCGCTGCTCGCCGTAGTGCTGGTCGGCCTGGCGAGCTGGGACAATCTGTCGTCGCGGGCGCCCGAGGCCGACCCCCAGGTCACGCACGACGTGCGCATCGTCCGCGACAGCTACGGCGTGCCGCACATCTTCGGGAAGACCGACGCCGACGTCGCCTATGGCTTGGCCTATGCCCATGCCGAGGACGACTTCCCGACGCTGGAGGAGGTGGTCGCGGCAACCCGCGGGCGGGCGGCGGCGATCAGCGGCAAGGACGGCGCGACGCTCGACTTCGCACTCGCGCTGCTCGACGCGCGGCGGGATGCGGACCGGGGGTACGAGACGCAGCTGTCGCCCGCGACACGCGCGCTGGTCGAGGCCTATGCCGCGGGCCTCAACCGCTATGCCGAGAAGCACCCCGGCGAGATGCGGCTTCGCGGGCTGTTCCCGGTCACCGGGCGCGACGTGGTGACGGGGTTCGCGCTGCGCTCGCCGTTTTTCTTCGGCCTCGACCGGACGCTCGGTGCGCTGGTCGAGAACAAGCTGCCGCCGCGCGACAGCGGCCCGGCCGAGGAGAAGGGGTCGAACGCCTTTGCGCTGGCGCCGCGCAAGTCGAGCGACGGGGTGACGCGCCTGATCTCCAATTCGCACCAGCCGTGGACCGGCGGGGTCGCGTGGTGGGAGGTCGTCGTCCATTCGCAGGACGGGTGGGACTTCGCGGGCGCGACCTTCCCCGGGGCGCCCTTCCCGCTGCTCGGCCACAACAAGGTGCTGGGCTGGACCAACACCGTCAACCGGCCCGACCTGGTCGATACATACAAGCTCGCGATGAGCGAGGACGGCAAGTCGTACCGCTACGATGGCGCATGGCTGCCGCTGGAGACGAAGCGCGTCTGGCTGCGGGTCAAGTTCGGGCCGCTGACGCTCCCGGTGCCGCGCACGATCTACCGGTCGAGGCACGGCCCGGTGATCAAGAACGACCTGGGCTATTTCGCGCTGCGCTACACCGGCTTCGGCGACGTGCGGCAGGTCGAGCAATATTACCGGCTCAACAAGGCACGCGACTTCGCCGAATGGCGGCAGATCATGGCGATGCAGGCGGTGCCGGCGACCAACTTCGTCTATGCCGATGCGGCGGGCCACGTCGCGCGCTTCTACAACGCGCGCTTCCCGGCGCGCGCGAAGGGGTTCGACTGGAAGGGCGTGCTGCCCGGCGACACGTCGAAGGCGGTGTGGACGAGCTATGTCCCGTTCGCGGCCTATCCGGCGGTGATCGACCCGCCGTCGGGGTGGGTGGCGGATTCGAACAACACGCCGTTCCACACCACCGCTCCCGCCGACGACCTGAAGCGCGAAGCCTTCGCCGACGAGCTGGGCATCGAGACCAACATGACCAACCGCGCGCGGCGCTGGATCACGCTGTTCGCCGCCGCGCCCGCGCGGGTGAGCCGCGAGGACCTGCTGCGCATCAAGTTCGACAAGGCCTATGCGAGGGAAGGCACGATCGGCGACTGGTTCGCGGCCATCGAGGCGTCGTCACCGACCGGGTCCGACGCTGCGGCGGCGCGGGTGCTGCTGCGCGAGTGGGACTGGGTGCAGGACGGGCGCGGCAAGGCCGATGCGATGGCGGCCATGGTCATCGGGGCGGCGGCGCGGTCGATCTATCGCGGCGATCCGCTGCCCGATGCGGCGACGGTGGTGGAGAGCGAGAGCGCCTGGCTGATGAAACACTTCGGCCGGCTCGACCCGCCACTCGGCGACGTACAGCGCATCGTGCGCGGCAAGCTGAGCGTCCCCGTCTATGGCGGCCCCGACACGCTGCGCGCGTTGTACAGCACGAAGGACGATGCCAAGGGCGTGCGCTATGCGATGAACGGCGACAGCTGGATCCAGCTCGTCGAATGGGCGCCCGATGGCACGCTGGCGTCGCGCAGCATCCACCAGTTCGGCGCGGCGACGCTGCGTACCGACTCGCGGCACTACGCCGATCAGGTGCGCCTGTTCGCCAACGAGCAGTGGAAACCGCTGTGGTTCGACGAGAAGGCGCTAGCGGGCCATATCGAGCGCAGCTATCGACCGTGATCCGCTCGGGCGGAAGTCCACTCTAAAGCGATGCCCACGCACAGCGCTTCGAAGGCGCATCCCTCAGCCCAAGATGAATAACTTTACGAATTTTACGGTCGCGCGATGAAGTGAGATTCGTCGCGCGGTCGCTGTCGGGTCGGCAGACCTGAGAAAGAGCATACACGAACAACCGACATGAAATGTACCAGATCGGCACATCGATGTCAAGCCCCTATGGCGTCGTCGGTTCCGCGAGCGGCGGCGCGCCCGCCAGCAACTTGCCCTCGCGCCAGCGGCCCCAGCGGAAATAGGCGAGGATCAGGATCACCGACACGACCGACCCGGCACCGAAGCTCCACCAGATGCCGTCGGCGCCGAAGCGCGGCTCCAGCGTATAGGCGAGGCCCAGCCGCACGGGCAGCGCGGCGACCGCGAGGATGATCAGCGGCGCGATCACCGAGCCGTTGGCGCGCACCACGCCCGACAGCACGATCGACACGCCGAACAGGATGAAGCTCCACGACACCAGCAGATGGATATGGCGCGCGATGCCAATCGCCGGGCTGTCGGCGCTTAGGAACAGGCCGAGCACCGGTACGTCGATCAGGGTGATCAGCACGACCATTGCGCCGGTCATCAGCACGTTGATGCCCGACCCCGACCACGCGATGCGCTCGACGCGGTCCCACCGCCCTGCCCCGATGTTCTGCGCCGCCATCGCGCTGACCGCCGCCGCCAGTGCCATCGCCGGCATCTGGATATAGGCCCAGAGCTGCGACGTGACGCCGTACGCCGCGACGGTGACGACGCCCTGGCGGTTGACCAGCCCGATCATCGCAAGTGCCGAGACCGACAGCACGACCATCTGCAGCCCCATCGGCACGCCCTTGAACAGGATGACGCGAAGCAGCGCCGGATCGGGGCGGAGGTACGCCCATTCGGCCCCCTTCAGCCGGATCGTCAGCCCGCGTGCCTGGATATAAATGACCAGCGCGGTCAGCCCGACCGCCCCTGCGATCAAGGTCGCGACCGCCGACCCGGCGATGCCCATCGCGGGCGCAGGCCCGAGGCCCAGAATGAAGACGGGGTTCAGCGCCACGTCGATGACCGCCGAGCCGAGAAAGAACCAGAGCGGCGTCAGCGAGTCGCCGGTGCCGCGCAGCGACATGGTCAGCAGTACGGTTAGGAAGCTGAACGGGAAGCCGAGGAAGATGACGCGCAGATAGGCGAGTGCCAGCGGGTAGACGTCATCCGGCGTGCCGAGCAGGCGCAGCAATGCGGGGGTGAAGATCCAGCCGAGCGCCGCGATCAGCACCGAGACGACGGCGAACAGTGTCACCGCGGTGCCGACGACGCGGCGCACCGAATCGATGTCGCGCCGCCCCATGTTCTGGCCGACGAGGATCGTCGCCGCCATCGCGAAGCCGAAGATCCCTGAGAACATCAGGAACATGACGAGCGTCGCGTTCGACGTCGCCGCCAGCGCCGCCTCGCCGAGGAAGCGCCCGACCCAGACGGCATTGATCGAGCCGTTGAGCGATTGCAGCATGCTCGACCCGAGCGTCGGCAGCGCGAACAGCAGCAATGTCTTGGCAATCGGCCCCTGCGTCAGGTCGCGGCCGCCGCGGCCCGCCGCCGCCAGGCCGCTCAACGGGCGTCCTTCACCACGGTGCCGCCCTTGATGACGACCGCGACCTTGGTGAGCGTGCCGACGTCGGCCAGCGGGTCGCCCGCGACCGCGATCATGTCGCCCCAGCGGCCCGGGGCGATGGTGCCGCGGTCGGCCATGCCGAGCGCTTCGGCGGCGGTCGCGGTCGCGGCGCGGATCGCCTCCGCAGGTGTCATCCCGTACTGCACCATCGTCGCGAACTGCCGTGCTGCCTGGTCGTGCGGCATGACCCCGGCGTCGGTGCCGAAGATCAGCTTCACCCCGGCCTTGTGCGCGGCGCGGAAATTGTCGCGCTGGATCTGCGCCACCTCGCGGTCCTTGCGCAGGTTGTCCTCCATCACCCCGTTCTTCGCACCCTCGGCCTGGGTGTAGTCGGTGTTGTAGATGTCCATCGACAGATACGCCCCGCGTGCCTTCGCCAGCGCGATGCCCTCGGCATCGATCAGGCTGGCGTGCTCGATCGTGTGCACCCCGGCGCGGATCGCCGCCTTGATGCCTGTGCTGCCATGCGCGTGCGCCGCGACGCGCAGGCCCCACAGCTTCGCCTCGTCGACGATCGCCGCGAGCTCGGCCTCGTGAAGCTGCTGCTGGCCGGGCTCGGTGTTGCGCGAGAAGACGCCGCCGGTTGCGCATACCTTGATGACCTGCGCGCCGTACTTGCGCTGCTCGCGGACGCGGACGCGGGCCTGGTCGACCCCGTTGACCACCGCGGGTGACTGGCGCGCGAAGCTGGGCGGGAAATAGGTCTCGTCGCAGTGCCCGCCGGTGGCGCCCAGCGCATACGCCGCACTGACGATCCGCGGGCCCGGCACCAGCCCGTCGTCGATCGCCTCGCGCAGGCCCACGTCGCTGTAGTTCGTCGAGCCGACGTTACGCACCGTCGTGAAGCCGCTGTCGAGCATCGCGCGCGCGTTCGCCGTCGCCGCGACGACGAAGTAGGAATCGCTGAACTGCAGCCCCGAATAGCCGCCCCAGCGCGGCACGCTGTCGAGGTGGACGTGCATGTCGATCAGCCCGGGCAGCAGCGTCAGCCCGCCCAGGTCGACGCGCTTCGCTCCCACCGGCACCACGACCTTCGCGCCCGCCGCGACGATGCGCCCGTCGGTGACGACGACGACCGGCGAGGCGACGTACCGGCCCGTCGTCACGTCGAGCATGCGCGCGGCGGTGAAGGCGACGGTCTCGGCGGCCGCGGGTGCGGCGACGGTCAGCGCGGCGGCGATTATGCGAAGCAGCATCGAAATTTCCTTGTTTCGCGACCGACCTAGCGAGCGCGCGCGGCCAGCGCCACCCTTCCCCCGCCCGCTTGCGATGCTACACAGTGCAGCATGCCCAACCGTATCGAGGCCTTGCTGCGCGAACGCTACGACCGGCTGACGGTGTCGGAGCGGATGATCGCGAGCTATCTGCTCGACAATCTCAGCACCGTGCCGTTCGAGACCGCGGCGTCGATCGGCGCCCGCGTCGGGGTCAGCGCGATGACCGTCGGGCGTTTCCTCAAAGGCCTAGGCTATCCGAAGCTCAGCGCGCTGAAGGCGGATCTGCGCGGCAGCATGGGGGGCGAGGCACCTTGGCTCGTCCAGCCGGCGTCGCGCGCCGATCTCGATACGCGTCTGCAGGCCGAGACCGCGGCGCTCGCCGACGTCTACCGGCTGGCGACGACGCCGGGCTGGGCGGCGATCGTCGACCTGCTGGCGAGCGCGAGCCAGGTCTTCGTCGCGGGCTTCCAGACCGAGCGGGGGCTGGCGCAGGGTTTCGCCGCGCACCTCGATTATGTCCGCCCCGGCGTGCGGCCGGTCGATGCGAGCGCGGGGACCTTCTCGGAGGTGCTTGATGCCGGGCCCAGTGACGCGCTCGTACTGATCGACATCCGCCGGTATTCGCAGCATTTCCGACGGCTGGCTGAGGCGGGCCACGCGCGCGGGGTGCCCGTGGTCGTGGTCACCGATCCCTATTGCCCTTGGGCGCGCGACCTGACCGACCATATCCTGTCGGCGGAAGTCAGCTTCGGGCACTTCTGGGACATGAACTCGGCGCTGGGGTCGCTGCTTAACCTGCTCGTCGACGGCGTCGTGCGCGCGATCGGCGAGGAGCGGGTGCACGAGCGGCTGGCGACGCTGTCGGGCGCCTACGACGATTTCGTCGGCTTCCAGGGGCGGAAGTAGCCGCTCAGGCGGCGCGGCGATCGGCGATCGTGTCAGGGCAGAGGCCGAAGTCCGCGATGGCGTAGCGGTGCGGCCGCCGGCCCTGCGCACTGCGCTCAATGTAGGCGGTCATCGCCGCCGCGACCGGCGCCGTGAGCGGCAGGCCGAGGAAATCGTAGACCCGCTGCATCTCAGCCAGCCAGTCGTCGTCCATGCGCGCATAGTCGACGGTGTGGCGGGGCACGCACGGTCGCTGCGCCAGCGTGCGCGCGACGACGCCCTCGCGGTGGACGACCTTGCCCAGCCACTCGCGGCCGATCCAGTGCGGGTCGGCGGCGTCGGACTGGAGCTGCATCTGGTTGTGGACCAGCGACGCGGCGGAACCGACCACCGCCGCGCGGTCGCGCTCGACGCACAGCAGCCGCGCATCGGGAAAGCTCGCGAGCAGCGCGGGCAGGTCCTGCGTGAACTGCGGCACCTTGAGCACCCACGGCCGGTCGTCGCGACGCCCACGCAGCCAGCGCAAGGTCTGCAGCAGGGCGCGGAATTCGGCGTAGGCCGCGCGCGTGTCGGCCGCCTCGCACCATCGCGCATAGCCGGGAACGCGCCACTGCACCTCGAACTGCGAGCTGATCAGGCCAGGCGCGAACAGGCCGATCTCCTCGTCGGGCAGGCCGGCACCGGTCGGGTGGATCGCGGCGAAGTCGCGGTTCAGCGCCGCCATCGCCTGCAGCGCGACCGCCGCGCGCAACTTCCGACCGCGCTGCGGCAGCGGGTGGCTGCTCTCGAAGAAGCGCGTGTGATCGAGGCGCGGATCGCAAGCGAGCAGCCGCTGCAGCCGCGTCGTCCCCGACCGCATCTGACCCAGCACGACGATCGGCGCCGACAGCGGCGTCTCGAGGATCTCCGGATGCCGCTGCCACAGCGCATGCGCCCGCAGCCGGGTCTTCAGCGCGCCGACGATTTGCCCGTGCGCCACCGTCCGCCCAAACGGGTTGAGGTCGGCCTCGGTCTCGAGCGAGCGGCACAGCTGTTCCAGTGCCGGCCGCCAGTGATCGCGCCCCAGGTCGTCGAGGCCGGTCTGGCGCACCGCGGTCGCGACGAGTTCGGCGGGGTCGAGGCTCGGCGTCGACAGCAATCCCGACGCCCAGCTGCGAGCCAGCAGCCCGTTGAGCGCGGCGACGCGGCGGTTGGAATTGCCGGGCGTTGCCGGTTGGGGCGACGGCCGAAGGGCGATGGCGGTATCGAACATCGTCGCTCAACCCGTTCGACTCGTGGAAGTTGCGGCCTAGTTCGCGTCGCCCATGCGCAGTGCGGCGATGAACGCCTCCTGCGGGATGTCGACATTGCCATATTGCCGCATGCGCTTCTTGCCCTCCTTCTGCTTGTCGAGGAGCTTCTTCTTGCGGCTGATGTCGCCGCCGTAGCACTTGGCGGTCACGTCCTTGCGCATCGCGGCGATCGTCTCGCGCGCGATCACCTTGCCGCCGATCGCCGCCTGGACGGGGATCTTGAACAAGTGACGCGGGATCAGGTCCTTCATCCGCTCGCACATGTGGCGGCCGCGCGCCTCGGCGGCGTCGCGGTGGACGATCATGCTGAGCGCGTCGACGACCTCCGAATTGACCATGATCGTCATCTTGACGAGGTCGCCCTCGCGGTGGCCGATCTGGTGATAGTCGAACGACGCGTAGCCGCGGCTGATCGACTTGAGCCGGTCGTAGAAGTCGAACACCACTTCGTTGAGCGGCAATTCGTAGACGATCTGCGCGCGCCCGCCGACGTAGGTGAGGTTCTTCTGGATGCCGCGCCGGTCCTGGCACAGCTTGAGCAAGGACCCGAGATACTCGTCGGGCACGAAGATCGTCGCCTCGATCCACGGCTCCTCGATCAGCTCGATCGTCGAGGGGTCGGGCATGTCGGCGGGGTTGTGGAGCTCCTTCGACGTGCCGTCGCGGAGCAGCAGCTTGTAGACCACCGACGGCGCGGTGGTGATGAGGTCGAGATCGTACTCGCGCGTCAGCCGCTCCTGGATGATCTCGAGGTGCAGCAGCCCGAGGAACCCGCAGCGGAAGCCGAAGCCCAGCGCGGCGCTGCTCTCGGTCTCGAAACTGAAGCTCGCATCGTTGAGGCGCAGCTTGCCGAGCGAGTCCCGCAACTTCTCAAAGTCCGCCGCGTCGGTCGGGAACAGCCCGCAGAACACTACCGGCTGTACTGTTTTGAACCCCGGCAGCGCGGTCGTCGTCGGCTTCTTGGTGTCGGTGATCGTGTCGCCGACGTTGGTCTGCGCGACTTCCTTGATCTGCGCGGTGATGAAGCCGATCTCGCCCGGCCCCAGCGCATCGAGCTGCTCGATCTTCGGCCGGAAGCAACCGACGCGATCGACGAGATGCTTCGTCCCCTGCGCCATGAAAGTGATTTCCTGGCCCTTGCGCAGCGACCCGTCGATGACGCGCACCAGGATGACGACGCCGAGGTACGGATCGTACCAGCTGTCGACAAGCATCGCCTTCAGCGGTGCGGTCGCATCACCCTTCGGCGGCGGGATCAGCGCGACGATCGCGTCGAGCACCGCCTCGATCCCCAGCCCCGACTTGGCGCTGGCCAGCACCGCGTGCTCGGTCGAGATACCGATGATGTCCTCGATCTGCTGCTTGACGCGCTCGGGCTCGGCGGCGGGCAGGTCGACCTTGTTGATGACGGGGATGATCTCGTGGTCGTGCTCGATCGACTGGTAGACGTTGGCGAGCGTCTGCGCCTCCACCCCCTGCGCCGCATCGACGACGAGCAGCGCGCCCTCGCACGCCGCGAGCGACCGCGACACTTCATAGGCAAAGTCGACATGCCCCGGCGTGTCCATCAGGTTGAGGACATGGCCCTTGTAGTCGAGCCGCACCGTCTGCGCCTTGATGGTGATCCCGCGCTCGCGCTCGATCTCCATATTGTCGAGCACCTGCTCGCTCATCTCGCGCGCCGTCAGCCCGCCGGTATGCTGGATCAGCCGGTCGGCGAGCGTCGACTTGCCATGGTCGATATGCGCGATGATCGAGAAGTTGCGGATTTTGTCGAGCGGTGCGGTCATCGGAGGCGCTTAGCATCCCGTGACGCGCTCGTCATGCGGCTGGCGTTCGCTGCGACGATGCGTAGAAAGAAGCGATGATCCGCACCCTGCTGCTTGCCCTGCTCGCCGCCGCGCCCGCGTTCGCGCAGGCACCCGAGGCACCGCCTGCCCCGCCCGCGGCACCGCCAGAAGCTGCTGCTCCACCTGCCTCGCCCGCGCCGCCGCCCGTCGTCGTACCGCCGCCGGCCCCCGCCAAGGTCTACGCCACCACCCGTGTCACCCTGAAAACGGCCCTCGGCCCCATCGTCATCGCACTCGAAAAGCAGCGGGCGCCGGTCAGCACCGCCTATTTCCTGAAGTATATCGACGGCAAGCGGCTCGACGGGGCGGAGTTCTACCGGGCGATGAAGGTCGCACCCGATGGCTCGGTGGGGCTGGTGCAGGGCGGCGTGCGCGACCCGAAGAAGCTGCTGCCGCCGGTTGCGCACGAGCCGACGTCGAAGACCGGGCTGAGCCACACCGACGGCGCAATCTCGCTGGCGCGCGCGGCACCAGGGACTGCGACCGCGAACTTCTTCATCATCGTCGGCACGCTGACCGGGCTCGATGCGGGCGGCGGCGACAAGGACGGCTATGCGGTGTTCGGGCACGTCGTCGAGGGGATGGACGTGGTGCGCCGTATCCTCGCCGTGCCGGTGTCCAAGACGAAGGGGGTCGGCGTGATGAAGGGGCAGATGATCGAGGCGCCGGTCAAGATCACAACTGCGCGGCGGGGGTGAGCATGCACGTCGCGATCATCGGCTCGGGCCCCGCGGGCTTCTACACCGCCGAGGCGCTGGCCAAGACGGGGGCGCAGGTCGACATCATCGACCGGCTGCCGACGCCCTTCGGCCTGATCCGCGCCGGCGTTGCGCCCGATCACCAGTCGATCAAAGCGGTCGACAGGCGCTACGCCGTCACCGCGCAGCTGCCCGGCGTGCGCTTCGTCGGCCATGTCGAGGTCGGCAAGGACGTGAGCATGGCCGAGCTGCACGGCCTGTACGACGCCGTCGTGCTGGCCACCGGTGCGCCGCACGACCGCAAACTCGGGGTGCCCGGCGAGGACCTGCCGGGCGTGCTGGGCTCCGCCGCGTTCGTCGGCTGGTACAACGGCCACCCCGATTTCGCCGACCTGACCGTGCCGCTCGGCCACCCCGGCGCGTGCGTGGTGGGCAACGGCAATGTCGCGATCGACGTCGCGCGCATCCTCGCCAAGACCGACGCCGAACTGGGCGCGTCGGACATCACGAAGCACACCCGCGACGCGCTCGAGCACAGCCGCATCACCGACATCCACCTGATCGGGCGGCGCGGGCCGTACCAGGCGAGCTTCACACCCAAGGAGATGGGCGAGCTGGGCCACCTGACGCGTGCGCAGCCGTTCGTCGATCCAGCGCACCTGCCGCCGCTCGAAGGCGACGCGGCGCTCGAGCCGGGCCTGCGCAAGACCGTCGGCCACCTGCGCGCCTTCGCGGAGACGCCCCCGCAGGGCAAGCCGATCGCCGTGCGCTTCGACTTCCTGACGCGGCCTGTGGCGGTGGAACAGCACGACGGCCACCTGCGCCTGATCGTCGAGCGCACGCGGCTGGAGGGCGAGGCGGCGGTCGGCACCGGCGAGCTGCGCGCCATCGAGTGCGGCCTGATCGTGTCGTGCATCGGCTATCGCACCAGCCCGATCGAAGGCGTGCCGTTCGACGAGCGCGCCGGGCGCTTTCCGAACGACGAGGGGCGGATCGCCGAGGGGCTGTACGCCACCGGCTGGGCGCGGCGCGGGCCATCGGGCACCATTGGCACCAATCGGCCCGACGGCTTCGCGGTCGCCGCGCGCATCGCCGCCGAGATCGCCCCAAGCGGCAAGCCGGGCGGCCCGGGCCTCGACGCGCTGCTCGCCGCGCGCAACGTGCGCGCCACCTGCTTCGCGGACTGGCAGCTCATCGACGCCGCCGAGATCGCCGCCGCCCGGCCCGGCGCGCCCCGCGAGAAGTTCGTCCTGCGCGACCATCTGCTGACCGCCGCCGGGCGATGAGCCCGCGGCGCGGGATGGGGCGGGGCCGCATTGCGGCGCTCGTGGCGGGTCTGCTCGTCCTGCTGACGCTCGTGCTGGCGATCGACCTGTCGCCGGCCCTGCCGCCCGCTGCAGCGCCGACCGCGACGCAGGTGCGCGAGGGGCGCGATGCGCTGCGGCGCCTGCGCACCGCGATGCGTGCGCCCTCCCCGTCCGCGACGGTCGATTTCAGCGCCGACGACCTGACCGGCATCGCCGCGCTGATCGGCGATGTCGCGGGGCTGCGGCGCGTCGGGGCGGGCATCGCCGGCGGGCGCGCGCGCATGGCGGCAAGCCTCGACCTGCCGCTCGGCCTGTGGCTCAACCTGAGCGTCGCGACGGTCCCCGCCAGCCCGCCCGGGTTTCCGCCCCTCGACGTGGCAGTCGGCGATCTCGGCATCCCGCGCTGGTTGACGCGCGCCGGCATCGGCGCGGTGCGCGGCGTGCTGGTGCTGCGCGGTGGCCGACTGCCGCCGCTCGACCGGATCGTGCTGGGCACCGCGGTCGGCGAGCGGACGGTCGCCTTCCGCCTCGGCACGCCGCTCAACGCCACGGGCGTGGTGCGCCAGTTCGTCGGGCTGGGCAGTGCGCCGGTCGACGGCGCGCGCGTCGCCAGCCTGTACTGCGCGATGGTAAAGCCGCAGCCCGGCAAGCCCGACCTGACCCTCGCGTCCGCGGTGCGCCGCGGCGTCGCGGCCGCCCCGCCGGACGCGGAGCCCGCAGCCGAGAACCGCGCGCTGCTCGTCGCGCTGGCGGTCCTGACCGTCGGCGACCGCGCTACCGACCTTGCCGAGGGCGCAAGGGAACAGCTGCAGCGCTGCCGACGGGCGCCGCCCGGGCTGACGCTTGCCGGCCGCGCCGATCTCGCCAAGCACTGGAGCCTGTCGGCGGCACTCGGCGCGACAGTCGGCAACGATGTGACGGGCGCGATGGGCAAGTGGAAGGAACTGTCGGATTCGCTGCCCGGCGGATCGGGCTTCTCGTTCGTCGATCTTGCCGCCGACCGCGCCGGGCTGCGCATCGGGCGCGCCGCCGGCCGGCCGGCACAGGCCGAGGCGATCCGCAAGGCGCTGGCGGGTGCGAGCGACGCCGCCCTGTTGCCGCTCGCGGTGACGGGCCTGCGCGAAGGCATGACCAACGACGAATTCGTCGCGGCCTACGGCAGTCTCGACACGCGCGACTTCGACGGCGCGGTCCGGCGGATCGACGCGCTGCTCGACCGCGACCCGGTATTGCGCGCCGCGCGCTAGATTGCTTGCCCTGCCGAAAGCCGCGGTCTATAGGCTCGCGCCGTCGGGGCGTAGCTCAGCCTGGTAGAGCACTGTCTTCGGGAGGCAGGGGCCGGAGGTTCGAATCCTCTCGCCCCGACCATCTAAACCAAGGGATTAAGGGTTCCCGGCCCTCCCTTTCGCCGTTCTTGCGATCTCGCCGGGGGCCGCGTGCCGAACGTGCCCGCCGAGATGGGGATCGCTGCCGAGTGGCAGCACAACCGCACCGGCCTGATCACCAAGCTGGCGGTGCTGGCAGCGGTCTCGACCGCGGCGACGCTCGTCGTTTCGAAGCGCAAGAAGCGGCGGTCGCGTCGCCGGGCGACCAACCGCCGCTAGGGAACTGCCTGGCCATGACCGGCTGTCGTAGGGCGCGACATGCACTGGTCATGGCCGGCGATGTTTTGGCCACCTGGCCATGACCGGCTGTCGGGGACGCGACATGCTCTGATCATGGCCGGCGCTGCGGGCGTCCGTGCTTGCTGGCCGCGGACAAGTGGGTTCTAATCCGGCCGCGGCGGCGAACAACCTCATAATTGATAGCGATATTTCAGGCCGGGCGAGGCGCCAGTTTCTGCTCGACCCACATGCCGACGACAGCGATCTCGCGCGCCACCCAGAGCTCGAGGCGGTCGGCGAAAACCGGGGTCAGGCGCACCATGCCGCCGGGCAGGCGTTCGAGCCAGCCGTGCCGCTCGGCCTCGACCAGCAGCGCCGTGATCTGCGACGCCGAGACGAAGTAGCGCGCGGCGAGCGCGGCGCGCGGGACGGCCATCTCGGCCCCGGTGGCGGCAGCGAGGTGGAGCATCAGCACATAGCCCTGCCGCCGGTCGGAAAAGACCTGCGCCTCGGGCCAATTGTCGAAGATCGAGAAGCCGTCGACGCCCGAGCGCAGCATGACGGTGGTGAAATAGCGCTCGGCGATCCCGGGTATCGCCGCGATCTCGTCGGGTGCCGCGGGCAGGTCGAACAGGCGCGCCACCGGATCGAGCACCGCGCGCAGCCAGAGGCGCAGCGATTCGAGCATGACCTCGGTCGGCGCGATGACCAGCCGGCGCTTGTCGCTGGGGTGGGGGGTGATCGCCACCGCGCCCTTGGCCGCCAAAATGTCGATCATCGCTCGGATCCGCGTCGCACTCGCGAGGCCGCCCGCCGACAGCGCGTCGATGACCGTCTGCAGCGACGCGCCGCGCTCGGCGCTGGTACGGCTGAGGCCGGTGATCGTCACCGCGACCGCGATCGCCCCGGTGTCGGACATCAGCGCGCGGTTGATCGGCACGCCTAGCCACCAGTCGGTGACGCCGGTGCAGAACGCCAGTTTGGCGTCGGCGAACGCCGGATGCTGCCGCAACTCGCCCGCGACCCGGTCGAGCGCCGCCCTGTCGATCCGGTTGCGCGAGTCCATCGAAACCCCCCAGCGGTCCCGGCAGATTGCGACGGCCGGCCATCACGGGTCAACGCATTCAGCGAAACGGCAATTGTGACGGAAACGATCGGGGTCTAGGCTGTCCCACGGGTTTGGGGAGGGGTAGGCATGCGTCTGATTGCGGGGCTGTTACTGCTCGCCGCCGCGTGCCCGGTGTCGGCAGCGGTATGGGAGGTCGGGGCGGACGGATCGCTCGACCGGCTCGATACGCAGCCCGTCGCCGCAACGCCCGTCACGGCCGCGCCCGTGGCACCCCGCGCCAACCGCTTCCACCCGCAGGTCAAGCAGGCCGGCGACCGCTACGCGCTCAGCCCCGCGCTGATCGACGCGATCGCGCACGTCGAGTCGCGCTACCGCGCCGACGCCGTCTCGCGCGCGGGGGCACGCGGGATCATGCAGCTGATGCCCGGCACGGCGCGCGACCTGGGTGTCGATGCGACCGATGCGGGCGCCAATATCCGCGGCGGCACGGCGTATCTGCGCCAGCTGCTCGACCGCTTCGACGGCGATGTTGTCCGGACAATTGCCGCGTACAACGCCGGACCGGGGGCGGTGCTGCGCGCCGGCGGCGTGCCGCGCTACGCCGAGACCCGCGCCTATGTCGCGGCGGTGCTCGACCGGCTGGCGGCGGGGGCACGATGATGAAGGCGCGCACGATCACCGGCCTTGCCGCGCTGTTCAGCCCGAGCGCCTTGCTCGCGCAGGCGGTGACGCTCGATCCGCAGGGGTCCGGCGCGATCACCGGCGCGCTGGCGTGGATCCAGGGCACTTTGCTCGGCTCGGTCGCGA
Source organism: Glacieibacterium frigidum (assembly GCF_007097155.1). Taxonomy (GTDB): domain Bacteria; phylum Pseudomonadota; class Alphaproteobacteria; order Sphingomonadales; family Sphingomonadaceae; genus Glacieibacterium; species Glacieibacterium frigidum. The sequence continues at coordinate 1,031,923 of NZ_VJWA01000001.1, read as the reverse complement.
CCGCAGTGGCGGTAATCGCGGTGGCGAGCGTCGGGCTGCTGATGCTGACCGGGCGCATGAACTGGCGCTTCGGCGCGACGGTGGTGCTGGGTCTGTTCATCCTGTTCGGCGCGAGCGCGATCGTCGGCGGCATTCGCACCGTGGCGACGCAGCAATGACCGAGCTGGTCCGCGAGCCCGTCTTCACCGCGCTGACGCGGCCGCAGATGTTTGGCGGGGTGACCTACACCTATTTCATCCTCAACGCCGTGGTGACGATGGAGCTGTTCCTGGTCACCAAGTCGTTCTGGGTGCTGCCCGTGGCGCTGGTGCTGCACGGCATCGGCACGATCGCCTGCCTGCGCGAGCCGCGCATCTTCGACCTGTGGCTGCTGCGCGCCCGCCGCGCCCAGCGCACGCGCGGCTTCGCGCTGTGGCGCTGCAATTCGTACAGGCCCTGAGATGGCGAGTGCGGCCCGCTCGCGCAGCGCCGAAGTCTCCGCCCGCAAGGCGCTGAGCGCCCGCGAGAACAGCGTCGGCGATCGCCTCCCCTGGTCGCACCACGTCGACGATTTCACGGTGGCGACGCGCGACGGCATGCTGTGCCAGTTCGTCCACCTCGCCGGCCTGCCGTTCGAGACTGTGGACACCGACGACCTCAACTATCGCCACGCGATCCGCGAGACGATGCTGCGCGCCGTCGCGAGCCCGCACTTCGGGATCTACCACCATATCGTCCGCCGCCCCGTCACCGCGGTCCTGCCCGGCGAGCCGTCGAACGCCTTCGCGCGCGAGATCGACACCGCGTGGCGGGCGCGGCTGGCGGCAAAGCAGATGTTCGTCAACGAGCTGTTCCTGACCGTCGTGCGGCGGCCGTTGCAGGGGCGCGCCGGGCTGCTCGACGGTGTCGCCGACCTGTTCCGAAGCAAGCCGAACGGCGAGGACCTGGTCGGGCGGCGCGAGCTGCATACCGCAGTCGACGCGATGCTGCGCAGCCTCGCCCCCTATGGTGCGCGGCGGCTCGGCGTCTATGCGACGCGCGCGGGGGACTGTTCGGAGGCGCTGGAGTTCCTGTCGTTCCTCTACAACGGCGAGCTTCGCCCCGTGCTGCTGCCGCGCGCCGACATCGGGCATTACCTGCCGCACCGCCGCGTCAGCTTCGGCACCGACGCGATCGACCTGACCGGCGCGACCGCCGCCGAGCGGCGCTTCGCGGCGATGCTGTCGATCAAGGACTATCCGCCGGCCACCGCGCCGGGGCTGCTCGATAATCTGCTGCGCCTGCCGCACGAGATGGTGGTCAGCCAGAGCTTCGGCTTCGTCGACCGCAGCGCCGCGCTGGGCCGCATGAACCTCGCGCTGCGCCGCATGCGCGCCACCGATGACGACGCGCTGTCGCTCCGCACCGACCTGACCCAGGCCAAGGACAATGTCGCCGCCGGGCGATCGGGCTTTGGCGAGCATCACCTGAGCGTGCAGGTGCGCGTCCCCGACCTCGCCAGCCTCGACGCCGCGGTTGCCGACGTGCTGTCGAGCTTCACCGACCTAGGGCTGATCGCGGTCCGCGAGGACGTCGCGATGGAGCCGGTGTTCTGGGCGCAGTTCCCGGGCAACTTCAAGGATATCGCAAGGCGCGCGCTGATCTCGACGGGCAATTTTGCCGCCCTCGCCTCGCTCCACAATTTCCCCGTCGGGCGCGCCACCGGCAACCTCTGGGGCGACGCGATCACCGTCCTCGAGACGACGAGCGGCACGCCGTACCACTTCAATTTCCACGTCGGCGACCTCGGCAATTTCACCGTCATCGGCCCGTCGGGCAGCGGCAAGACCGTCGTGCTGACCTTCCTGCTCGCGCAAGCCGCGAAGCTGAACCCGCGTAGCGTCTATTTCGACAAGGACCGCGGCGCCGAGATCTTCGTGCGCGCCACCGGCGGCACCTATGCCGTGCTGCGACCCGGCCACGCGACGGGGTTCAATCCGCTTGCGCTGCCCGACAGCCCGGGCAACCGCCGCTTCCTCGTCGAATGGATCGAGCGGCTGCTCGGCGGCGGGCTCAGCCCCGCCGACCGCGAGCTAGTGGCGGGCGCGGTCGACGCCAATTTCGAGCAGGCCCCGCCCTTCCGTCGCCTGCGCTATTTCCGCGAGCTGCTCGCCGGCGCCAACCGCCCGACCGCGGGCGACCTCGCGCACCGCCTCGGCGCGTGGCTCGGCGACGGCGAGCGCGCCTGGCTGTTCGACAACGAGGCCGACACGCTCGACATCGACCGCGCCAACCTCGGGTTCGACATGACGACGATCCTCGACGATCCCGTCAGCCGCACGCCCGCGATGATGTACCTGTTCCACCGCGTCGAGGAGCGGCTGGACGGCACGCCGACGATCATCGTCGTCGACGAGGGCTGGAAGGCGCTCGACGACGAGGTCTTCGTCGCGCGCATCCGCGACTGGGAGAAGACCATCCGCAAGCGCGGCGGCATCGTCGGCTTCGCGACGCAGAACGCCCGCGACGCGCTCGACAGTCGCATCGGCCCGGCGATCATCGAGCAGGCGGCGACGCAGATCTTCATGCCAAACCCGAAGGCGCAAGGCAGCGACTACCGCGACGGCTTCGGCTTAAGCGAACACGAGCTCGACCTGATCCGTTCGTTACCCGACACGTCGCACTGTTTCCTCGTCAAGCACGGCAACGACAGCGTTATCGCGCGCCTCGACCTGACCGGGCTCGACCGCATCCTGACCGTGCTGTCGGGGCGCGAGGCGAGCGTCCGCCGCCTCGACGAACTGCGCGCGCGACTGGGCGACGACCCCGCCGACTGGCTCGAACCTTTACTGGCAGGCTCGCGATGATCGACGCCTGCGCCGCGACTTTTACCGGCGACACGCCGCTGCGCGACGTGCTGGCGGGCGCCGACTGCCTGATCCGCACCCAGGTCGAGCAGGGCTATGCCGCGCTGCTTGCGCCCGGCGGCAGTTTCGCGACCGCGCTGACTATCGCGCTGACGATCTATGTCGCGGTCTTCGGCTACCGCCTGATGCTCGGCCTGTCGTCGCTGACGCTGGGCGAGGTGGTGCCGCATTTCGTCAAGATCGGACTGGTCGTGGCGCTGGCGTCGAGCTGGCCGAGCTATCAGGCGCTGGTCTTCGACCTGCTGTTCGATGGCCCCGAGCAGCTGGCCGACGTCATCGTCCGCCAGGCGGGCGGCCCGGCGGGGCAAGGCGAGACGATGCTGGCGCTGCAGGCGGTGTTCGAGCGGCTGACCGACGCCGCCGCCGACGCCTGGGCGCAGGTCGCACCGGTCGCGGTGACACCGCCCGCGCCCGTCGTCCCCGGCGCACCGCCCGCCGTGGCACCGCCCGCGGCGGTCCCCCTGCCCTTCGCGCTCGGCGCATCGCAATTCGTCGCCGCGATCCTGTGGTCGAGTGCGCTGGTGCTGGTCGCCGCCAGCGTCGGCGTACTGCTCGTCGTGCGTATCGTGCTCGCGCTGCTGCTCGTTCTCGGACCCGTGTTCATCGCGTTTGCGCTGTTCCGCTCGACCCGCGGCGTGGCGGAGGGATGGCTGCGCGTCACCGTCCGCTTCGCGCTGGTGCCGCTATTCGCGCTGCCGATGATCGCCGTGGTCGTCGCAGTGCTGGCGCCCGTCGTCGCGACGCTCGACGCGCCGGTCGAGGCGGTGCGCGACTCCCCGGCGCTGCTCATCCTGCTGGTCGTCGCGGTGTTCGCCGCGGTGATGTGGCAGGCGGCGAAGCTCGGCCGCGGGATCGCTGCCGGCATCCGCCTGCCGCGCGGCGGCCCGGCCCCCGTACCCGAACCGCCGCGCGCCGCGACGCCAATGACCGCCGACGAACGCGTTCTGACCGCGACCCGCGCGCAGACCATCGTCGCCGCGATCGACGCCGGCAACCGCCGCACCGCGCCGGGCAGCATCGGCACGACCCCCGCCGCGATCGTCGCGACACGCAGCATCGCCGGACCGGCCACCGAGGTCCGCACCACCGACGTACCGCGCCTCGGCCAGACCTATCGCCGCCTCGCCGTCGCCGTGGCCCCGAGGCGCTGACCCATGGACCAGACCCCCATCCGACCCGAGCGCCAGGCTTATTACGCCGAAGCCGCGACCTGGGCCGAGGACGTCCACGCGTCCCTGCGCGCCTCGCGCCGCCGGGCGTGGTGGGTGGCCGGGGCGGCGGTGTTCGTCGCGGTGCTGCTGGCGCTCGCACTCGTGCTGCTGATGCCGCTCAAGACCGTCGTGCCCTACACGATCATCGTCGACCGCCAGACCGGCGCGGCGCAGCTGGCGCGGGGCGTCGTGCTCGGCCCGATGAGCCAGAACGATGCACTGCTCCAGTCGGCGCTGGCGCAGTATGTGATCGCGCGCGAGACATTGGACGCCACGGACCTCGCCGCCAACTACCGCAAGGTCGGGCTGTGGTCGGCGGGTACGGCACGGAGCGATTACCTGCGCCTGATGGACCGCCGCAACCCGGCGAGCGTGCTGATCGGCGCCACCGCCGCCACGCTGGTGCAGGTCGCCGTCAAGCAGGTCACGGTGATGTCGCCGACGAGCGCGCTGGTGCGCTTCTCGACCGACCGGCGCGAGGGCGACGGGCCGGTGACGCGCAGCGACTGGGCGGCGGTGCTGCAGTTCGGCTTTACCGGCGGGCCGCTGACCCTCGAGGACCGGCTGATCAACCCGCTCGGCTTCCAGGTCACCCACTACCGCCGCGACGCCGAGGCGGCACCGACCGTGATCGTTCCCGCTGCGCTGCCGGCGACGACAGTCACCACCACGACAATCACGACCCCGGAGCCGCGCCGATGACCCCGCTCAAGGCGCTGGTCGCCGCGCTGCTGATCGCCGCGCCCGCCGCCGCGGTGCAGGTCCCCCTGCCCGGCCCGGTCGATCCGCGCATCCGCACCGTCGTTTACAACCCGCGCGAGGTGGTCACGATCACCGGGCAGCTGGGGTACCAGATGGTCGTCTCGTTCGGTCTGAACGAGCGGATCGAGAATATCTCGGTCGGCGATTCGCTCGGTTGGCAGGTGACCCCGAACAAGAAGGCCGACCTGCTGTTCCTGAAGCCCATCGACAAGCTGCCCAGCACCAACATGACCGTGGTGACCAACCTGCGGCGCTATAATTTCGAGCTGATCGCCGTGGCGCGCACAGCGCGCCGGACGCAGACCTACGACATCCGCTTCGTCTATCCGAACGAGGAGCTGGCGGCGCAGACCCTCGCGGTGCCCGAGACGCCTGTCAGCGACGCGACGCCGCCCGACGGCTGGAACTTCGCCTACAGCTACGCCGGCGCCAAGGGGCTGGTGCCGGCGCGGGTCTTCGACGACGGGCGCTTCACCTATTTCCAGTGGCCCGCCGGGGTCGACACGCCCGCGGTGTTCGCCGTCGGCGCGGACGGCAAGGAGGCGCTGGTCAACCATGCCACGCGCGGCCGCTACTTCGTCGTCGAGCAGACCGGCGCGCAATTCGTACTGCGGTCGGGCACCCAAATTACGCAGGTGTTCAACGACGCGCTGCGCGTCCCCGAGCCCGGCGCCGGCGCACCCCGCCCGCGCGAGCCCGAGAAGAAGCGGCGCGGCCTGTTCGGATCGCGCGGATGAGCGACGACTTCGCCCGCGCCAGTGCCCGCGCCGCCCCCGCGGTCGGGCGGCCGCCATCGCGCTGGGTGCTGCCGGCGGGCATCGCGGGGGTCGTGCTGCTGGGGGTCGCGACCTTCGCCGCGGTCTACGAACCCGGCGCCAAACCACAGGAAGCGCTCGCTGTCTCGACGCGCGCGCCGACGACGAGCGCCGACCTGCCGCCGCCGCCGACGCTGGCCCCCGCTCCTATTGCCGCCGCGCCGGTGATCGCCGCGCCGGTCGCCGCCCCCCTGCCCCCGCTCCCCGCGCCGCCGCCACCCGCCGCGGTGCCGCCGGTCATCCGCCCGGTAACACCTGCCGTCGTCGTCGACCTGAGCGTCCCCGAGCGGCCCGGCGACAGGCCCGAGGCTGCAACCGCGGCGGCCACCGGCAGCGAAGGCCGCACCAATCCGCGCGTAGCGAGCAACCAGGCCTTTCTCGACCGCGTCACGCGCGACCGCGTCGATACCGTCGGCACCGACCGACTGTCGTCGACCGACCTCGTCATCCCGCAGGGGACGATCATCACCGGCGTGCTGGAGACCGCGATCAACTCCGACCTGCCGGGGCTCGTACGCGCGGTGGTCAGCCGCGACGTGCGCGGGTTCGACGGGTCGAAGATCCTGATCCCGCGCGGCAGCCGCCTGATCGGGCAATACTCGAACGGCGTCGCGCTGGGGCAGAGCCGCGCCTTCGTGATCTGGACGCGCGTGCTGCGCAGCGACGGCGTGTCGGTGCAGCTCGGCTCGGCGGCGACCGACGCGCTGGGCAGCGCCGGGCTGACGGGCAAGGTCAACAGCCACTTCCTGCGTCGCTTCGGGTCGGCGGCGCTGCTGTCGGTGATCACCGGCGGGATCGATTACCTCGTCGCGACCGCCAACAACGGCGGAGTCACCATCGGCTCGCCGCAGCAGGCGACGCAGCTTGCAGGCATCGCCCTGCAGCGCGAGATCGACATCCCGCCGACGATCAAGGTCGCGCAAGGGACCCCGGTACGCGTCTTCGTCGCCAAGGATCTCGACTTCGCGGTCGAGCGCGCCGCGCGATGAGCGTCGTCGAGTTCGGCGGCGACGGCGTCTATCTGCGGTCGTTCCTGAAGCCCCTCGAGCCGTGGCTGACGCGCCCCGACATCACCGAAATCCTGATCAACCGCCCGCACGAGATCTGGATCGAGACCAACGCCAGCGCCCGCATGGAGCGGATCGCGGTGCCCGACCTCGGCGCAACCGCGCTGCAGCGCCTCGCCGCACAGGTCGCGCGCACCAACCATCAGGGCCTGAACCGCGCGCATCCCTTGTTGTCCGGACTCCTTCCGGGCGGAGAGCGTATCCAGATCGTCGCGCCGCCGGCAACGCGTGCCCACCTCGCCATCGCCATCCGCAAGCACGTGCAGGTCGACCTCGACCTCGCCGATTATGCCGCGAGCGGGGCGTTCGACGCGCCGCGCGGGGCCGATGACACCGGTGACCAGTTGCGCGCGCTGCTCGATACGGGCGACCTGCAGGCGTTCTTCACCGCCGCGGTCGCCGCCCGCCGCACCATCCTGATCGCCGGCGGCACGTCGAGCGGCAAGACGACCTTCCTCAATGCGCTGCTCAAGCAGATCGCGCCCCACGAGCGCGTCATCACCATTGAGGACACGCCCGAGGTCTCGCTCGACCGCCCCAACGCGCTCGGGCTGGTGGCGGTGCGCGGCGAGACCGGCGAAGCGAACGTAACGCCCGAAGATTTGCTGCAGGCCGCACTGCGCATGCGCCCCGACCGGCTGCTGCTCGGCGAGATGCGGGGCGTGGAGGCATTCAGCTTTTTGCGCGCCGTCAATACCGGCCACCCGGGGTCGATCTCGACGATCCACGCCAACAGCTGCGCGGGCGCGATCGAGCAGGTCGCGCTGCTGGCGCTGCAGGCGCGCGTCAACCTCGGCCGCGCCGAGATCATCGCCTACGCGAAGTCGGTGATCGATATCGTGGTGCAATTGCGCCGCGATGCCAGCGGCAAGCGCGTCGTCGGCGAGGTCGTGCTGACCTAGCCCCGCCCCGTCAGGCGCGAGATCTCGTCGCGCGCGGCGCGGTCGACGATCTCGGGCAGGTTGGCGTCGAGCCATTCCTTCAGCACCGGCGCGAGCGCCGAGCGGACGAGCTCCTCAAGCGTCGTTCCACCGGCTGGCGGCGCAGCCGAAGGCGGTACCGCGATGACCGTCTCGTCGGGCACCTCGTTGATGGACACCGCGCCGCGCAGCGAGGCGCGGATCGCGTCCATCGCGTCGTCGCTCACAGCTGCGGGCCGATCGGTGCCGACTTGGTGGCGCGGTCATTGTCGGGCAGCGGCAGCGCAGGCGGGTTGGGATCGGTGTCGAAGTCGTTCCACTTGTGCCGCACGCGCTTCGCATTGGCGGTCGGGTCGTACTCCTGCACCGGCACCCCGAGCGCCGCCGCCTCCGCCGCGCCGACCGCAGCGAGCAGCTGGTACGCGCCGACATATTCGTCGCGCCGCGCGGTCACGAGGTTGACCTGGGTGATCAGCAATTCCTGCTGCGCATTGAGCAGTTCGATGATCGTCCGCGTGCCGACCTGATTTTCCTGCGTGACGCCTTCGAGCGCCAGCGCGTTGGCGTCGACCGCGACCTGGCTCGACGCGATGATCGCGCGCGCGGTGGTGACCTGCGTGACTGCATTCGTCGCCTGCTCGGTGACGTCGCGACCCGTCGAGCCGATCACCGCGAGCAGCTGCGAACGGCGCTGCTGCGCCTCGCGGATGCGGCTGCTGACCGCGCCCGCCTGGTATAGCGGTACGCTGAGCTGGATACCGGCGTTCTGGGTGAAGAACGCGCCCTGGTTGAAGAAGCTTGCGGCGCTGCTGCCGCCGGCCGATTTCTGATAGTCGAGACCGACGCCGACGCCGACCGAGGGCAGGCGCTCGCGTTCGATCGTCGAGACATCGTAGCGCGCTGCCGCCTCGTCGAAGCGCGCCGCGAGCAGCGCCGGGTTGTTGGCATTGGCGAGGTCGACCGCCTGCCCAGTCGTGCCGGGCAGCGGCGGCAGCGGCGGCAGCGGCTGCAGATCCTCGGCCGGGCGGCCCACGGTGCGCGCATACGCGGCCCGCGCCGCCTGCAGCTGGCCCTGCGCCGAGATCAGGTTCGACCGCGCATTGGCCAGCCGCGCATCGGACTGCGCGACGTCGGTGCGCGTCAGGTCGCCGACCTCGAAACGGTCCTTCGACGCCTGCAGCTCGCGCTCCAGCACCTTGACCTGGTTGGCGTTGAGATCGACCACCGCGATGTAGCGCAGCACGTCCGAATAGGCGGTAACGACATCGAGCAGGACGTTGTTCTCGGTCGCGCGGAGCCGAGCGCGCGCCGCGAGGATGCGGTTGTCGGCGGCATTGGTCGCCGAGCGCGTGCGCCCGCCGCGATACAGCGACTGGTTGAGGTTGATGCCCGCGGCGAACGTGCGGCCGTTGTCCTGGAAGTCGAGGCCGTTCTGCTGCTGCGCCACCGTCGCGTCGATGACCGGACGCCCGAAGCTGAGCGCCTGCGGTACGAACTCGTCGGTCTGGCGCACCACCGCGCGCTGCGCGGCGATCAGCGGGTTGGTCTCGTAGGCAGCGGCGATCGCCTGCGCCAGCGTGTCGGCGTGCGCCGGGCCCGCAAGCACGAGCGCCAGCGCGGCGAGGGACGTCATTCGCATCATCAAACCCCGAACCCCGATCAAAATACGAACTCGCGCGCCTTCTCGAAGCCCGGCAGCAGCGGCGCATCGACCTCGATATACGTCTCGCCGACCAGCGCATCGCCGACGAAACGCCCGACCGTCACCCGCCCCGGACCGCCCTGCCGCACCACCGCCGCAGCCCGCCCGCCGGGCTTCAACTGCGCCGCCAGCCCCGCCGGCACGGTGGTGATCGCGCCGTCGAAGTAGATCAGGTCGTACGGGCCGTCTTCCGGCGCGCCCTCGGTCAATACGCGCTGCTGCAGCGTGATCCCCTGTGCCGCCGCATGCGCGACGAGCGCGGCGTCGCTTTCGACCCCCACGACCCGCCCCGCCAGCAGCCCGATCAGCGCGGTCGCATAGCCTGTTCCTGCACCGATCACGAGGACACGGCAGTCGCGCGTGATCCGCGCATGCGTCAGCTGCAGACCCGTGACCAGTGGCTCGACCAGCGCGCGGCCGCCCCCCAGCGGCACAGCGGCGTCGGCATAGGCGAGCAGCTCGCGACCCGCAGGCACGAAATTCTCGCGCGCCACCTCGGTCATCGCCGCGACGACGCCCAGATCGTTGACGCCCACGGTGCGCAACTGGCTCGCCACCATGGTCGCGCGCAGGCTGGTGAAATCGGTCAAGCGGAAGGGTCCCGTCGCATCGAGTCAGTTGGGAAGTGAGTTGTAGTGCTAATACACCTACCGCGCAAGCGGGAGAGTTGAGTCAGGCTCACCCCTTAGCGAGCGCGGTTGCGGTCGCCAAGCGCCATTGCTAAGAGCGCGCTCCCGTGATCGAGGTCCGATGGCGGAGTGGTGACGTAACGGACTGCAAATCCGTGCACCCGGGTTCGATTCCCGGTCGGACCTCCAGCGGCCCCTACGGGTTCGCCTCGAGGTGCGCCGCCATCTCCTCGAAGAAGCGTTCGAGGTGGTGGATGACGTTCAACTTGAACTCGTAATTCACCTGCGTGCTCGACGATTCGATGATCGTCGAGCTGTCGACCTTCTCGCCGTACGCATCCGCCAGCTCGCGGATATAGGCGGGCGTCAGCTTGATCTCGCCGAGCTTGTCGAGGATGCGCAGCTGGGTGATCGTCAGCTGGCCGACCATCATCTCCAGCGCGGTGATGCGCGCCACGGTGACGACGGGGTCGAGCTCGACCTCCTCATCGTCGTCGTCTTCATCCCGGTCTACCACGACACGAACCCCGCGATCTGCCACGCGAGCGCACCGGCGATCAGCACCCAGATCAGGGCGATGACGATTGTCGCGGTATGCCCGCGTGGGCGGTCGGCGCGGTTCGCCTGGCTGCGCGCGTCGGCCATCACCGCCTCGGGGACCATGCGCTTAAACAGCCAGAACCCGGCCGGCACGATCAGCAGGTCGTCGAGCAGGCCTAGGACGGGCACGAAATCGGGGATCAGGTCGATCGGCGACAGCGCATAGCCCGCGACGACGACGCCGAGCGCCTTCGCCGCGAACGGCGTGCGCGGGTCGCGCGCCGCGATCCACACCGCGTGCGTCTCGCGGGCAAGGGCTTCGGCCCAGTGGCGGAGGCGGGTCAGCATCGTCGCACAGCCTAGCGAGTGCGCGTCCGCGCGGCTACACCCCGCGCATGTCCCGCATCCTGACCGCGCGCATCGAGCGCTTTGCCGTGCGCGGCGCCTTCGTCATCGCGCGCGGCGCCAAGACGCACGTCGACGTGGTGGTCGCCGAGGTGGCGGACGGCGCGCACACCGGGCGCGGCGAGGGTACGCCGATCTATTACCGTGGCGACGACGTCGAGCAGGCGCTGGCCGCCATCGAGGCCCAGCGCGATGCGGTCGCTGGCGGAGCGACGCGTGCCGATCTGCTGACCACGATGCCTTCCGGTGCGGCGCGCAACGCGCTCGATGCGGCGCTGTGGGACCTCGAGGCGAAGATCAGCGGCGCGGCCGTCTGGCAGACTCTCGGCCTGCCGAAGCCGCAGCCGATGCTGACGGCCTACACGATCAGCCTCGGCGAGCCCGGCGCGATGGAGGCGGCGGCGCGCGCTGCGAAGGGCCGCGAGTTGTTGAAGCTCAAGATATCCGGCGAGGGTGACGTCGAGCGTGTCGCGGCGGTGCGGCGCGGGGCGCCCGATGCGCGGCTGATCGTCGATGCCAACGAGGCATGGGGTGCCCAGGATATCGAGCGACTGGCGCACGCCCTCGATGCCCACCGCGTCGAGCTGATCGAGCAGCCGGTGCCGGCGGGCCAGGACCATTTGCTCGACCATGTCCGCTCGCCCATTCCGCTGTGTGCCGACGAATCCTGCCATGATCGCAGCAACCTGGGGTCACTGATCGGGCGCTACCGCTTCATCAACATCAAGCTCGACAAGGCGGGCGGGCTGACCGAGGCCTGGGCGCTGGCGAGTGCCGCGAAGCAGCGCGGGCTGGGGCTGATGACGGGCTGCATGCTGTCGACCTCGCTCGGCATCGCACCGGCGTTCCCGGTCGCGATGCTGAGCCAGTTCGCCGACCTCGACGGGCCGCTGCTGATCGAGGACCGGGCCGGGGGCATGCGCTTCGAGGGCTCCGACGTGTGGCCGCCCGAGCGGGAGCTGTGGGGCTGACGGACCCGCCCAATTGTCGGAGCACTTTACACTTCGATGAGCACGTATCCGCCGACCCCCTGAAAACCGGCCTAAATTTTCCCGGCACACTTCTTGCAGAGACATGAGCGACGAGTTTATTTTTCGGAGATTATGATGACGAAGCTTGGCGTTCTGGTAGCAGCAGCACTCGCGTTCACCGCGACGGGTGCGTCGGCGGCCACGGTCATCACTTTGTCGAACCCGACGCCTGCCAACCAGTTTCTCGATCTCGATCTCGGGATCAACTTCACCGTCAACAGCGCGGTCACCGTCAACAGCCTCGGCGCGTTCACCAACGGCTCGAGCCCGATCACCGTCACCCTGTACAGGCTGACCTCGACCTCGACCGGCACTGCCGTGGCGAGCGCGTCGGTGACCGGCCTGCCGGATGTCGGGTCGAACTACGCCTTCACCTCGATCGGGCCTGTCCTGCTAACGGCGGGCCTGTACCAGATCAACGCTCGCTACAATAACCCGGCGAACGGCAATTATAACCCGAACAGCGGCAACACCGCGACGGTGCTGTTCAACACGCTCGGCGGCGCGCTGTCGTTCAGCGGCTCCTACTACAACTTCCCGGGCACTGACGGCATCGCCTCGACGCTCGATACGGTCTCGCAGCTGAGCTACGGCGCCGGCACCTTCGCCGTGGTGCCCGAGCCCGCGACCTGGGGTCTGCTGATCGCCGGCTTCGTGATGGTCGGCGTCGCCGCTCGCCGCCGCGCCGTCCTGACCGCCTGATCACGCAAAGTCTGAAGCGCCGCCGGCCCCGTGCCGGCGGCGTTTTTGTGCGTCGGCGCTAGGTTTCGAGTAGCCCGATCAACCCGCGCTCGACGCCGGTCAGCCACTTCGACGCGCGCGGCAGGGTCGCCCCCGCCAGTTCGAACGCCTGGCCGGTGTTCACCAGGTCGATCAGCTTGGGGTGGACGTACGACTTGCGGCTGATCGCCGGCGTGTTGCCCAGCGCCTCGGCGACGGGTTCGAGGACCGCCTTCAGGGTCAGCGGGCTGCGCGTCCGGACGATCGTCTCGAAGGCGATGACGCTCGCGCCCCAGGTGCGGAAATGCTTGGCCGAGAAGCCCTCCCCCATCGCCGCCTGGATGTACGCATTGACCTCGCCCGAGCCGATGCGGTGCGGCTCGCCGTCGTCGCCGACGTACTGGAACAGCGCCTGGCCCGGCAGGTCCTGGCAGCGGCGGACGATGCGGGCGAGCGCCTTGTCGGTGATCGCGACGCGCTGCTGCTTGCCCGATTTGCCGCGATAGTCGAGCTTGACGGTGTCACCGCGCACCGCGCCGTGGCGGTTCCGCAGCGTCGTCGCCCCGAAGCTCTTGTTCTCGCGTGCATAGCCTTCGTTGCCGACGCGGACATGGCCCTGGTCGAGCAGGCGGACGATGGCGGCCAGTACCTTGTCGCGCGGCAGGCCGGACAGTGCCATGTCGGCGTCGACGCGCGCGCGCACCAACGGCAGGCTGGAGCCGAAATCGACGCAGCGGTCGTACTTGTGCCCCTCGCGCGCCTCGCGAAAGGCGGCGTGATAGCGGTACTGCTTGCGCCCCTTGGCATCGTAGCCGATCGCCTGCAGGTGCCCGTTCGGGTCGGGCGAGTACCAGACGCGCTCATAGGCCGGCGGCACCGCGAGCTTGTTGAGGCGCGCGATCTCCTCGACGTCGGTGATGCGCGTGCCGTCGGGCATGAAGAAGTGCCACTTCGCCCCCCGCTTCTTCCGCACGATTCCGGGTTCGGACGCATCGCAATAGTTGAGCATGGGCCGATGAACGTCAGGCGGCGGCGGCTCGTTCCGGCTTCACATCGCCGCGGATCAGCAGCAGGTACATGACCGGCGTAACGACGCGCGACAGGATCGTCGAGCTGACCAGCCCGCCGATGATCACCCACGCCAGCGGGCCGTACAGCCCCGACCCCGACAGCGCGAGCGGCAGCAGCCCGCCGACTGCGGTCACGCTGGTCAGCAGCACGGGCAGGAAGCGGATCTCGCCCGCCTTCTCGATGGCTTCGCGCAGCGCCATCCCTTCCGCGCGCAACTGCGTCGTGAAGTCGACGAGCAGGATCGAATTCTTGATCTCGATACCGATCAGCGCGACGAAGCCGATGACCGCGGTGAAGCTGATCGAGTTGCCGGTCAGGAACAGCGCGACGATGCCGCCGACGATGCCGAGCGGGATGACGCCGGCGACCACCGCGACCTCGCGGAAGCGGCCGAACTCGATGACCAGCACGCCCAGGATGCCGAAGACCGCGAATGCGATCACCGGTCCCAGCCCGCCGAAGGCGCGCGCGCTGGCGTCGGCCTCGCCGCCGACGACGTAGCGATACCCCTCGGGCAGCTTCACCGCCTTGAGCGCCGCCAACACGTCGGCATTGACCTGCGACGTCAGGAAGCCCGGCGCGACCTGCGACGACAAAGTGACCTGCCGCGACTGGCGCTCGCGCGCGATCTGCGCGGGCGCGCTGTCGAGGCGGGGGCTCGCGATCTGGCGCAGCGGCACCGCGCCGCCGTTGGTCGACGGGATGTAGATCTGGTTGAGCGCCGAGACCGGCTGGGTATCGGCCAGCGGCAGGCGGACGACGACGTTGTAGCTGTCGCCCTCGACATCGCGGAAGCGCCCGGCGGTCTCGCCCACCAGCGCGAGCCGGACGCTGCGCCGCACGACGCCGGGCGCGACGCCGAGCAGCGCCGCCTTGTCGGCATCGACGCCGAGGTCGATGCGCGAGCGGTCGACCGCCACGGGATTGCTGACGTCGCGCGTGCCGGCAACGCCGCGCGTGATCGCCTCCGACTGCGCCGCAAGCGTCTTGAGCACCTTAAGGTCGGGGCCGCGCAGCTTGATCTGGATCGGCGCATCGACCGGCGGGCCGTTCTGGAAGATCTTGATGACCAGCTGCGCGTCGGGGCTGGCGTCGAAGCGCTTGCGCAGCCGCTCGACCAGCGCCGGCCCCTCGGTCGGATGCCATTCGTCGAGCACTGCGAGGACGCCGCCGATGTTGGTACGCTGGTCGTTCGACTGCTGGTTGTAGAAGATTTGCGGGTTGCTGCGCCCGACGTTCGCCATGACGGTCTTGATCTGCGGCTCCCGCTTCAGCTCCGCCTCGACGAAGCGCACGGCGCGGTCGGTCTGCGCCAGTGCCGCACCCTCGGGCGCGTTGACCTGGACTAGGAAGTACGGCGTGTCGGCGGGCGGAAACAGGCTGGTGCCGATCAGCGGGATCAGCCCCAGCGACGCCGCGCACAGTGCCGTGGCGGCGAGCAGCGCGCGCCGCGGGTGGGTCAGCGACCAGTGCAGCGCGGGGGCGTAGAAGCGCTGGATCGCGCCGTTGATGATCTGCAGCGCGCGGTTGCCGTGCTCCTTCTCGGTGCGCGGCAGGATGCGGCTGGCAAGGAAGGGCACGATGGTCAGCGATACCAGCAGCGACCCCGCGACGGTGCCGAACACCGCGACCGGCAGCGAGCGGATGAACTTGCCCGACCCCTCGGGCAGGAAGGCGAGCGGCAGGAAGGCGAGCAGCAGCACCGCGGTGCAGCCCACCACCGCGACCGCGATCTGGCGCGTGCCGTTGATCGCCGCGGTCTCGCGGTCCTCGCCCTCGCGCAGCCGCCGCGCGATATTCTCGACGACGACGATCGAATCGTCGACGAGCAGGCCGAGCGCGATGATGAAGCCGCTGATCGCCAGCTGGTTGAGCGTGAAGCCCGCGAACGACAGCACCGCGCAGCCGATGGCGAGGCTCAGCGGCACCGACACCATGACGACGAGGCTCGCGCGGAAGCCGAGCGGCAGCAGGGTCAGCAGCACCAGCGCCAGCGCGATGGCGAAGTCGCGCGTCAGGTGGCCGAGCTTGATCGAGATGTCGCGCGACTGGTCGAAACCGACCTCCAGCTTGACGTCGGGCGGCAGCGTCGAGCGGAACGTCTCCGCCGTGGCGAGCGCGTCCTTCTGGATGTCGAGGACGTTGAGCCCGGCCTTCTGCGTCAGCGTCACCCAGATCGCGCGCTCGCCGTTGAAGCGCGTCAGCGTCGGGCGCTCCTCGTAGCCCCAGTCGACGGTGGCGATGTCCCGGACCCGGATGACGCGGCCGCCGTCGGCCCGCACCGGCGTCGCGGCGACCTCCGCAACCGAGCGATAGGCGCCGCCTGCCTCGACATTGTAGCGCTGGTTGCCCGACTGCACCGCGCCGGGCGGCAGGTCGGTGCCGCCGTTCTTCAGCGCGTCGGTGACCGTGGTGACGGGCAGGCCGAGCTGCGCCAGCCGGCCGGGATCGATCGCGACGCGCAGCTCGGGCGTGGGCACGCCCCACATCCGCGTGCCGCGCACGCCGTCGACCTGGTTCAGCCGCTCGCGCAGGTCCTTCGCGATCTTCTCGAGACGCCGGAACGACGCGGTCTCGCTGACCAGTGCGAACTGCAGCACCGCCGCCTCGGTGGTGCGGAAACGGCGGAACTCGAGTGGCTGCAGCGACGCCGGCAGGTTGCCGCGCAGCGCGTTCACCTCGCGCACGACGTCATTGTAGTGAAGCTCGGGATCGGTCTCCCAGCTGAACTCGGCAGCGATGATCGACACGCTGTCGCTGGAGAATGACTGGACGCGGTCGATGTCGTCGAGGCCCTGCAGCACGTCCTCGATCGGCTTCGCGACGGTCTGTTCCATGTCCGACGGATCGGCGCCGGGCTGGGTCGCGATGACGAGGACGTTGGGGCCGGTGAAGTGCGGGTCGACCGAGCGCGGGATGCCGACGAAGGCGCTGATCCCGATCGCGCTGAGCAGCGCGAACAGCACCAGCGTGATCTGCCAGCGGCGGACCGCGAAATCGATCAGGTTCATCGCGCGAACATGAATAAGTAAGCGAATTTGACGGTCATCGCGCCACCGCGACGCGCATGCCGTCGCGCAGGCGGTCGACGCCCGACACGACGACGCTCTCGCCGATGTTCAGGCCGCGCGTCACGATCACCGCGCGGTCGCCGAGCGGCCCGACACCGACCATGCGCGTCCGCACGATGTTCGTGGCCGGCGTGTAGACATAGACGAAGCCCTCGTCGGCGCGCGCCGCGAACACCGCGCTGGCGGGCACCGCGACCGGCCCCGCCGCCGGCCCCTGCCCGCCGACGCGCAGCCGCGCGGTGCCGATCAGGCCCGAGCGCAGCCCGGCGACCGGCGGCAGGCGCAGCTCGACCTGGAAGGTGCCGGTACGCTCGTCGCCCCGCGCCGCGATCTCGCCCACTGTCGCGGCGATCGGATTGGGCGACAGTGCGGGCAGCGTAACCGCCGCGCCCTGCCCCAGCCGCAGCTTCGCCAGGTCGGCGTCGCTGACCGGCAGGCGCAGGACATAGCCGCTGCCCGTCTCGCCAAGCACGAGCACCGGCGTGCCCGCGGCGACCATCTGGCCCGGTTCGGCGGCGCGGCGGAGCACGACGCCCGCGGCAGGCGCCACGATCCGGCTGAGGCGCGCGTCGAAGCCCGCCTGCGTGACCCGTGCGCGGGCCGCCACCGCACCCGCCTCGGCGCTCTCCACCCGCGCCCGCGTCACCCAGCCCTGTTCGCCGAGCGTGCGCAGGCGTTTCAGGTCGGCGGCGGTGCGTACGGCCTCGGCCTGCGCCGACGCGCTGGCGGCATCGAGGCCGGTCGGATCGAGCCGCGCCAGCACCTGCCCCGCGCCGACACGCTGCCCCTCCAGCACGCCGATCGCGGCGATCCGCCCGGGCGTGTTGAAGCCCAGTTGCGTCTCGCGCTTCAGGCGCACCGTGCCGGTGATGTCGAGGCTGGCATCGGTTCCGGCGGGCACCGCGGGCGCGATGCGCACGGCGATCGGGGTTTCGGCGGCCGGCGGCGGCGCACCGTCACCGCACCCCGCGACCGCCAGCGCGCACCCGATCACCGCCCTGCGCACGTGCTGCCCCGCCAATTTGATTGCGACTCAACTTATGCGGCGGGCGGCGACATGGCAAGTCGCATCGGCGGCGAAATCAGTCGACGACGGTGACGACCTCGATGACCAGCGCGAGCGCGGCGACGCCGGGATCGGGATCGACGCGCACCGACGCCAGCCGCGCCTCCGCGACGATCTCCCCGGGCAGGTCGAAGTCCGCCTCGGGCAGCAATTCGATCAGCCGGTCGAGCGCGTCGCCGACGGCCAGCGCGTCGCCGTGCAGGCGAAGTTCGAAGCGGTGGCGTTCGCCGTCGAAGGTCGCGCTCGACCAGGGCCGCGAGGTGACGGCCTCGACGACCAGCATGGGGAACATCGGCGTCGCGGTGTCCGGCGGGGCGGCCAGCCGGGCGAACGCCTTGACGAGGCGCGCGGGCGTGCCGCGCAGTGCGAGCAGGCGCGCGCTCATGCCGCCACCGTGGAGCGTGCGGCGATGAAGGCGAGGACACGCGCCTCGGTGCGCGGCCGCGGCTCGCGCCCGCGCCGCAGGTCAAAGACGAAACGCGGATCGCGCGCCGCCTCGCGGCCGAACCGGGTCGGCGTGACGCGGCTCAGGCGCAGGTGCTTCTCGATTTTGGTCAACAATGGTGTCATTTCTTGGCAACTCCCCAGCCCGAATCGTTATAATCTGAGTTAAGCCGGTGAAATCCTACTTGTCTAGGTAAAAACCTAGGCCTATAGAGGTCGTGTGGGGCTTGGAGAGGAGGTCCCGCGGAGTATGGATTACCTGGCCATCCGGAAACGGTTGGACGAGCTTATCGCCGCGCGCGGGGAGGATTATGCCTCGCTGTCGCGGCTGCTCGGCCGCAACCCGACGTACGTGCAGCAGTTCGTCAAGCGCGGGGTGCCGCGCCGGCTGAGCGAGGAGGACCGGCGCACGCTCGCGGCGCATTTCGGGATCGCCGAACGCCTGCTCGGCGGACCCGAGGATCGCAGCCTCGCCGCGGTGATGCCGCGCGCCGACGTCGCACGTGGCAGCGACTATGTGCTGATCCCAACCCTCGACATCGGCGCCTCGGCGGGACCGGGCGCGCTCAACGATGGGGAAATTCCTGTTGCTACCCTGGCGTTCCAGTCGAGCTGGGTCCGCACCATCGCCAGCGGGCGGCCCGAGGCGCTGTCGGTGATCCGCGTCGAGGGCGATTCGATGCTGCCGACACTGGCGGACGGCGACCAGATCGTCGTCGACACCGACGACCGCGAGCGCCTGCGCGACGGCATCTACGTGCTGCGCACCGACGACGCGCTGCTGGTCAAGCGCCTGTCGGTCAACCCCGCCACGCGCCGCCTGTCGATCAAGAGCGACAACCTCGCCTATCCCAGCTGGGACGACTGCGACCCCGCGACCGTCGCGGTGATCGGACGGGTGGTGTGGGTGGGGCGGCGGCTGAGCTGACGCGACCTACCCTCCCCTGCGGGGAGGGTCGGAGAGACACCGCGCAGCGGTGGCCCCGGGGTGGGAAGTGTCGTGCACGCGATGCGTTGCGAGGGGAGCTCTCTGGCGAGCAAGCAGCCCGTGGTTAGACCCACCCCCGGGCCGGCTGCGCCGTCTCTCGCCCCTCCCCGCGGGGAGGGGGCGCTCGCCATGCGAGCTTAGTGCCGCGTCATCCGCGTGATGAAATCCTCGAGCGCGCTGTGGGCCGCGTCGTCGGTCGACTGGACCGGCGGGTGCTTGCAGAAATAGGCGCTGGGCTCGAGGATCGCGCCGCCCTGTCCGCGGTCCTTGGCCAGCTTGGCGCAGCGGATCAGGTCGATCGCGACGCCGGCCGAATTGGGGCTGTCCTCGACCGACAGACGCAGCTCGAGGTTCATCGGCACGCCGCCGAACATGCGGCCTTCCATGCGCAGGAAGCAGACCTTGTTGTCGTTCTGCCACGCGACATAGTCCGACGGCCCGACATGGATGTTCTCGTCGTCGAGCCGGTGCGCGGCGACCGACTGAACGGCCTCGGTCTTGCTGATCTTCTTCGATGCGGTGCGGCTGCGCGCCAGCATGTTGAGGAAGTCGGTGTTGCCGCCGGTGTTGAGCTGGTACGTCCGGTCGATCGTCACGCCGCGCTTGGCGAACAAGTCGGTCAGCGTGCGGTGGACGATCGTCGCGCCCAGCTGCGCCTTGATGTCGTCGCCGAGCAGCGGCACGCCCGCGTCGGCGAAGCGCTGCGCCCAGACGGGGTCGCTGGCGATGAACACCGGGATGTTGTTGACGAAGGCGCAGCCCGCCCTGAGCGCCGCCTCGGCATAGAATTCGGTCGCCAGCTGGCTGCCGACGGGGAGGTAGTTCATCAGCACGTCGGCCTGCGTCTCGCGCAATGTCCGGACAACCTCGTCGAGGTCGGCCTCGGGCAGGTCGGCGGGCAGGAAGGTGCGGTCGGCGGGATAATCGGCCATGTGGTCGGCGACGCCGTCGAGGCGGCGGCCCATCGCGACCGTCGTGCCGGTCGCGCCGACATGGTCGCAGAACACCACCGTGTTGTTGGGCTTGGCAAAGATCGCCTCCGCCACGTCGCGGCCGACCTTGCGCTCGTCGATGTCCCAGGCGGCGACGACGCGCACGTCCTTGGGGCGGTAGCCGCCCAGGTCCCAGTGCATCAGGCCGAGTTCGTCGTTCGATCCGCCGTTGGCATAGTGGCTGAGGCCCTGGACGAGCGAGCTTGCACAATTGCCGACCCCGGCGATCGCGACATTGATCTGGGGCATTAGTGTCCTCTCCGGCGGCATCCGCGCTTCGACAAGCGGGCCGCGACGCAAATAACGGCCCCTAAACTAGCGCTTGCCCCCCGGCAAGAAGTCGTAGGCGCTCGCGGCGAAGTTGGCCGCGACCGTCTCACTATGCGCCTGCCCATATTCGGCCAGCCGCCGGTACAGGCTATACTGCATGATGAAGAAGGTCACCACCGCATAGACGGCGATGACGACGAAACCCGCATACCAGGCGCCGAACGCCGCGAACGGCACCAGGGTCCAGAAGAAGGTGTTGCGCCGCCCGGACACCAGCCGGAAGCGCCGCTCGAAGTCGCCGGCGTCGTCGAGCTGGGCGCCGGTGAAGCGCCGGAAGAACTCGCCGCCCAGCGCCTCGGCGAGCGCGAACAGGATGATCAGCGCCGCCACCAACCACGGCGCGTGCCCCATGGTCACGGCGAAATGCCCGGCAAGTGCCGAGTACCAGCCATATTCGGCGATCTTGTCGAGGACGTGCTCGAGATCGCCCCACTTCGAGAATTCGATGCGCGACCGCGCCAGCTTGCCGTCGACCCCGTCGAGCGGGCCGCTGATCAATGCGAGGATCAACCCCGTCCACAGCCAGCCATAGGCGAACGCCACGCCCGCGACGAGGCTGAGCGCCGCCACGAACAGGGTGACCATGTTGGGCGTGATCGGCGTCGGCCCGAGCAGCCGCACCAGCCCGTCCTCGATCGGCGGATGGACGAAGCGCGCGGGCCAGTCGAGGCAGCCCTTCTGCGCCGCCTTGATTACCGTCGTCGTCGCCTGCGCCGCCTCTTCGGACGTCGCGGGCACCGCCCAGGTCATCGGCACCTCGCGCCGCCGGGCGGGCGCGTAGAGCGGCAGCGCGGCGAGGTCGACGCGGGCGAGGCCCTCCCCCAGCGCGGCGCGCAGCAGCGTCGAATTCAGGTCCCACTCGCCGAGCTCGGCGATGACGCGCCTGACAAGCGCGCCCGGATAGACCGCGACGCCCGCCGCCATCGCGCCGGCATCGATCCGCTCGACCCCGCGGTCGGGCCAGGTCGCGAGCGCGGGTGCGGCCGCGATTACCGCCGCGACGATGCGCTCGTCGGCGACCAGTCCGGGGGCGAGCATCAGCACCATATCGTCGTCGCCGATCAGCGCGGCCGCCGCACCCGGCCCCGGCACCGCCTCGCCGAACCCCGACGGGCCGCCCAGCACCAGCACGCGCTGCGCCCCGGCGTGGCGCGCCTGCCGCACCTGACGGTCGAGCACGGGCCGCCCGACGACGGTCAGCGGCGCGCTGAGCGGGACCTCGGGCGCGGCGGCAAGCAGGGCGATCAGCGGCATCGCCCGCGCTCATACGGGGTGCGACGGGCGCGATGCAATCGGTTCAGGTCGTGAGCGGCACCAGCGCGCCGCCGCTCGCGCACGCCCGGGCGTTGGCGGCGAGCGTCGGGCGAAAGGCCGCTATATTGCCGACCAGGCTGCCCGTCGCCTCCAGCTCGGGCATCGCGGCGCGCGCCGCGGCGACGCTGGCGCACGCCAGCGCCCGGTCGCCGGCCTTGCGCGCGATATTGCCCATCGTGATGTGCGCGAGCAGCAGGCGGTTGAGCGTCGCCGACTTGCGCTTCGGGCCGATCGCGGCGGTATAATCGGCGATCACCCGGCGCTGTACCGCAACCGCCTCCGCCTGCCGCCCGGCATCGCTGAGCGCCTGCGCCTCCGAATTGCGGATCGATCCCGAAAAGGCGCGCAGCGCACGATCATTGGGCTCGATGCGGATCAGCCGGTCGACGCTCGCCCGTGCGGTACCGAGGAAGTGGTTCGCGTCGGCGGTCAGCGCCGGGCTCCCCGACGCCGTGCCGTAGCCGACATAGCCATTGTAGGCGAGCAGGTAGAGGACCATCGGGTCGTTGGGCTGGGCCTCGTCGAGCGCGGTCAGCATCGCCTCGGCGCGGCGGTGCGCAGCGGTGCCGGTCTCGTACTGGTCGGCGAAATAGCCGTGCATGCCGCGGAAATGCTGCGCGGTGGCAAAATCGATTGCGGCGGCGCGCGAGCTACGCTCCGCCGGCGGCCACTCGCCGACCTCGATCTCCATCTGCTCGGCGAGGCGCAGCATCTCGGCAGGCTTGTTGTCCATCACCGCGGCCTCGAACTGCGACTTGCGCAGGCGGCTGCGCGCCGCCATCCACGCCATGTCCCGCGCCGGCACGGGCACTGCGGCGAGAACCTTCGCTGCCTCCTCAAGCATCGTGGCGGTCGTCTTGCCGTCGGTATCGACATGGGCGCTGATCATCGCGCGGTGCGACAGGCCCTCGACCAGCAGCGCCGCCGCTGCCGGGTCGCGCGGCGCGGCGGGGCGCAGCATGGCGATCGCGGTGTCGAGATTGGCGCGCGCCCGGTCGTTGTCGCCGAAATTGGGCTGCGTCGGCACGCCCTGGACCCGCGCCAGCGTGATGAAGCCGCGCGCTGCCTCCTCGCGCACCGCGGGGCTGGTCCCCGGCGACGCCGCCAGCGCCGACAGATAGGTCTGGGCGCGCCCGACCAGCCTGACCCGTGCGGCGGCATTGCCGACGACGCGCGCCAGCTGCTCGTCGAGGTCGAAGATCATGTAGCCGGCGAGCGAGCGCAGCTCCTCAAAGCGCTTCGCCTCGGCGACGCGGGCGCGCTCGGCACGGGCGTAGGACCAGCTCGTTGCCGCCAGCGCGCCCAGGATGAGCAGCAGCGCCGCCAGACTCGCGGCCACGCCGACGCGGTGGCGGCGGACGAACTTCGCGACCGCGTACCTGCGCCCGCCACGCCGCGCCGCGACGACGCCGCCGCTCGCCCAGGCCCGCACGTCGTCGGCGAGCGCATCGACCGAGGGGTAGCGGTCCTCGGGCACGGCGGCGCTGGCGCGCGCGACGATCGCGCGCGTATCGTCGTCGCCCGCCCCGCCGAGCAGCCGGTCGAACAGCACGCCGAGCGAGTAGATGTCGGTCAGCGTCGTCGCGGGCAGCCCGGCCAGCCGCTCGGGCGCCGCGAAGCCCGGCGTCAGGCTGAGCCCCGCGACCGGCGTGCGCGCCGTGGGTGCATCGGGCGGCCGCGAAATGCCGAAGTCGATCAGCCGGGGCTCGCCGTCGGCATCGACGAGGATGTTCGACGGCGTCAGGTCGCGGTGGATGATCAGGTTCTGATGCGCGAAGCCGACCGCCGCGCACACCTTCAGGAACAGCACGGTGCGCGCCGCCAGCGGTGGTGCGCCGACCAGCCAGGTGTCGAGGCGGACGCCGTCGACATGCTCCATGACGATATACGGGGTGCCGTCGGTCTCGCCGCCGTCGAACAGGCGCGCGATATTGGGGTGCGACAGGCGGGCGAGGGTCTGGCGCTCACGCTGGAAGCGTTCGACGAGCGTGTCCGACAGCGCGCCGGGTCGGATCAGCTTGATCGCCACGACATGATCGAAATCGCCTGCCGCGCGCTCGCCGCGGTACACCGCCCCCATGCCGCCCTGGCCGATCAGCCCGGTGATGCGGTACGCGCCGATGCGGTCCGGCAGCGGCGCGTCGACGTCGCCCTGCCCCGCGGTGCCGGTGCGCAGCCGCGCCTCCGCCCCCGTCCCGGCATGAAGCAGCGCCAGGCAGCGGGCGGTGAGCGCCTCGTCGTCACCGCACTGGTCGCGCAGCCAGGCCTCACGCGTGGCGGATGGTCGGTCGAAGGCGGCGTCGAGCAGCGCCAGCGCGCGCCCGTCGAGATCGTCCTTCCTCAAGTCTCGCTGAGCGCGTCGAGCAGCCACAGCCGCGCCGCCGTCCAGCGCCGCTTCACGGTCGCCTCCGAACAGCCGAGCACGGCGGCGATCTCGGAGATCTCCATGCCGCCGAAATAGCGCATCTCGACGATCTCGGCGCGCTCGCGATCGATCCGCGCGAGGTCGTCGAGCGCGTCGGACAGCTTCTCGACGCTCAGGTCGGGCTCGCCGTGCAGGCCGGTGTGCAGCTCGACCTTCTCGTGCTCGCGCTTGTTGCGGCGCTTGGCGCGCAGATGGTCGAGCAGCGCGCGGCGCATCATCGTCGACGACAGCGCCATGAAATGCGCGCGGTCGGCCCAGGCGATGCGGTCGAGCGCGACGAGGCGCATCACCGATTCCTGGACGAGATCGCCCGTCGACAGCGAAACGCCGCGTTCGCGCCGCAGCATCGCCGCCGCCGAGCGCCGCAGATCGGGGTAGAAGATTGCGAACAGCTGGTCGCGTGCGTCGCGGTCACCGCCACGCCATGCGCCGAGCAGCGCCCGCGAATCGCACTCGTACCCTACCGACATGGCCGTTACGTTAAGGGTGCGGGAAGACTTGGGAACCCCGAAACTATCGCATCACAAAAAATTCTTTACCGGCCTGAGCCGTTTGCCCGATCGGCGGAGCCTTGACCCTGCGAGGCCCGCGAAGGTCGCGGTGCACGGGGTACAGGGGTATTGCGATGCTTAAGACTGGGATGACCGCCGCACTTGCGGCGACGATGCTGCTGGCCGGGCCCGCCGCCGCCGTGACGGTGACGGGCGCGAAGACGATCCGCATCACCAACCTCGTGCCGACCTGGCTGCAGGTCGGCGAGGTGCAGGCGATCGAGGCAGTGACCGGCACCAATGTCGCGCTGACGAGCAACGGCGGCACGGCGACCGGCAGCGGCAACTACGACACGACCTCGACCCCCGACAAGGCGATCGACGGCCTCGCACCCGTCTCCTACCCCTTGATCTATCATTCGGACAGCGCAGCGGCAGAGGAGTTCCTGCTGATCACCCTTGCCGCGCCGACCAGTCTCTCCAGCCTGACGGTCTTCGGCCGCGCCGACTTCGGCAGCCGCGACCTG
Source organism: Glacieibacterium frigidum (assembly GCF_007097155.1). Classification (GTDB taxonomy): domain Bacteria; phylum Pseudomonadota; class Alphaproteobacteria; order Sphingomonadales; family Sphingomonadaceae; genus Glacieibacterium; species Glacieibacterium frigidum. The sequence goes on along the minus strand of NZ_VJWA01000001.1, from coordinate 1,006,517 downwards.
TTCGGCATCACGATTTTCGACAGCCTCGGCGCGACGCTGTTCAGCGGCCAGCTCGACAATCGCGCGCTCGCAGGCGGCGGCAACACGCTGACCTTCGACGTCGCCCCGCCCGTCGGCGGCGTGCCCGAGCCTGCCAGCTGGGCGCTGATGATCGGCGGCTTCGGTCTGGTCGGCGGCGCGATGCGCCGCCGCGGCGCGAACGCCGACGGTCTTGCGTCACGGGCAGCGGCTTAAGCCGCAGAGACGAGGCGCCCGACCGGCGGGTCAGGTTGCGCTCCATCGAGCAACAGGGAGATTGGTCATGCGGAATGAATTGAAGGCAGGTTTGGCGCTCTGCGGCATGGCTTTGGCCGTGCCGACAGCGGCTGCGGAGATCGTCGCTGCGGGCACGGCCGGCACCACTGGAGCGACGGCGCTGTACCTGACGCTGCCGTCCGAACTGACGGCTTCGGAGGCGCTCACCGTGGAGGAGACGGCGTCGTTCCTCGGTCGGCCCGACGACGTGCATACCGGCATCGGCAGCGGCTTCATCACGTATGACTTCGGCAGCTTCCGCCTCGTCGACGGCGCGGGAGCCGATTTCAACGTCTACGAGGTCGATTTCGGAACCGTCGAGTTCGCCTCCGCCGACATCCTGGTCAGCGCCGACGGCTTAACGTTCTTCAACGTCGAAGGAACAGGCGTTGCCGCCGTCGATCTCGCCGGCGACGAGACGCACAGCGTGGCGACGTGGCGACGCTCGTACGATCTCGGAGCCGCAGTCACCGCGCTCGGCGTATCGCAATTTCGCTTTTTACGGCTCGACGGAACATCTTCGGGCGGGATTTCAGGCAATAACGGTTTCGATCCCGACGCGGTCGCCGGCATCAACTTCATCGATCTGACGCCCCCCGTCGGCGGCGTGCCCGAGCCCGGCACCTGGGCGCTGATGATCGGCGGCTTCGGCCTGGTCGGCGGCGCGATGCGGCGCCGCACGGCCCTGGCGACGGTCGCCGCCTGATCCGCTCCGAACCCGCACTTCTGACAACCACAAGTTAGGGGACTCAACCATGCAGAAGACACTGATCGCATTCGCGGCCGCTCTCGTCGCGGTGCCCGCCAGCGCCACGATCCTGACCTTCAATGTCCAGGGCGGCGTCAGCGACGGCAAGCTGCTCGCGCAGACCTACGGCGACCGCGCCACGACGTCGCCCGACGCCAACGGCCACAGCTACGGGTTCGGCAGCGAGGGCACGACCGCCAATGTCGTCGTCGACTATGGCACGACGGGCGAAGTGCCGGCGCTCTGGACGACCAATTACAGCGGCCTGACCAACGTCTATTACAACGAGGTCGACGGCGACACGACGCTGACCGCACGCTTCACCGCCGATGCCGGCTATGACGTTCGCCTGTTCGGCTTCGACCTGGGTGCCTATTTCGTGAACCAGGCTATCCCGGGGCTGCGGATCACCGATCTCGCGACCTCGACCGTGCTGTTCCAGACGGGCTCGACGCTGATCACCAATGCCGCACCGTTCAGCTTCGACTTTTCGAGCAACCCGCTGACGGGGTCGCAGCTCGAGCTGGTCATCGATCTGACCGGGCTGGGCGGGGCGAGCGACAATATCGCCCTCGACAATATCCGCTTCGGCCAGGCGCTGGACGTGCCCGTCGTGCCGGGCGTGCCCGAGCCCGGCACCTGGGCGCTGATGATCGGCGGCTTCGGCCTGGTCGGCGGGGTAATGCGCCGTCGCGGGGTGGCGACGGTCGCCGCCTGACCAGGGCGAGCGCGCGGGCGGTTCGGACCCTGCCGCCCGCGCGCCCTTCCTGGCCACCCCTGCCGATTGACACGCCGCCGCGCCGCGCCGCACGATGGTGCTGGGTTTGCGGGGGAATATCGATGCGTGTGTGGATGGGCCTGGCGGCGGCGCTGATCGCGACGGCGGCGCAGGCGGCCGACCTGAAGGCGCTGGTCGGCGGGCGGCTGATCGACGGCAACGGCGGGCCGCCGCTGGCGAACAGCGTGATCCTGGTCGACGGCGGGCGCATCACCGCGGTCGGCACCGTCGCCACCCTGCCCGTGCCGGCAGGAGCCGAGGTGATCTCGACCGAGGGCATGGATGTGCTGCCGGGCCTGTGGGACATGCACGTCCACCTGATGCTCAATGGCCATGCCGACTATGTTCATTGGGACAAGGCGTACATCCAGCGCTGGCGGAACGAGATCATGCCCGCGGGCGCGGCGCAGCTGCTACTGGCCGGCGTTACCAGCGCGCGCGACCTCGGCGGCACGCTCGACGATTCGATCGCCGTGCGCGACGCGGTCGCCGCCGGGCGCATCCCGGGCCCGCGCCTCTATGTCTCGGGCCCGTTCCTCCAGAAGAAGCCCTATCCGGGCACCGAGGCATTCCGCTGGGGCATCAAGGACGCCGCCGACGCGCGTGCCAAGGTCCGCCAGCTCAAGGCTGCGGGAGTCGACATCATCAAGATGGTCGACCAGGACGAGCTCGGCGAACCCACCGCGCGTGCTCTCGTCGACGAGGCGCACAAGGTGGGGTTGAAGGTCGTCGGGCACTCGCATCTGCCCGAGGAGATCCGCCTGGGCCTGCGCATCGGGGTCGACAATTTCGAGCATACCGGGCTGGGCGCCGCGCCGCGCTACCCCGACGACATCATGCTGCTGATCGAGGCGCGCGCTGCCGAGGGGCGCGTGCGCGGCAGCCCGCTGTACTGGACGCCGACGATCAGTGGGCTGTTCAACCTCAACCGCCTCGTCGCCAACCCCGAGAAGCTCGACGACAAGTGCTGGACGCGCGGGCTGAAGCCCGACACGATCGCCGACATCAAGGCGTCGATCGCGAAGCCGGACGCGCTCGACTACAACCAGCTGACGCCGAAGCGGAAACCGACGCTCGACACCAAGTTCGCGCAGCTGCGCAAGTCGGGCGCGATCCTGCTGATCGGCACCGACAGCGGCATCCCGATGACCTTCCACTGCCAGTCGACGTGGAACGAGCTCGACGTCTGGGTCAACAAGCTCGGCGTGCCGGCGATGGAGGCGATCCAGTCGGCGACCTACTGGCCCGCCAAGTTCATGGGCGTCGAAAAGACCAGCGGCACCGTGACGCCGGGCCGCCACGCCGACATCATCGCGGTCCGCGGCGACGTGCTGGAGACGATCGCCCTCCTGCAGAACGTGCCCTTCGTGATGAAGGGCGGGGTCGTCTACAAGCGCGACGGGCAGCCGGTGGAGGCGGCGCTGGGGGCGAAGTAGGGGGTTCCCATCGAAAGGCAGCCATGATGCGCCTTGTTCGATCGCTCCTGAGTACCCTCCGCGGCAGCCGGTCTGCGCCCTCGGTCGATCAGCCTGCTGAGGATCAATCGTCCTCACTCAGCGACGAAGAGGGGCAGACTATCAGGATCGCCGCTGCACACGGTATGCGCCGCACCTTCCTCAAGCGCGCCGGACAGCCCGACTAGCAGAGCGCATCACGCGTAACGTCCGCTTTCAACCCATAACCACGTCGGACGCCACGCTGGCGCTTCCCCCCACCCTCCCCTACATGCTGCACTGCAATGGCAGCCCCCCTTCTCTCCCTCGAAAACATCGGCCTTAACCAGGGCACGAAGTGGCTTTTCCGCGGCCTCGGCCTGTTCGTGGGGGAGCGCGATCGGCTGGCGCTGGTCGGGCGCAACGGGGCGGGCAAGACGACGCTGCTGCGGCTGCTCGCCGGCACGCTCGAGCCCGACGAGGGGCGGCGGGTGCAGCGGCCCGGCGCGAAGATCGTGCTGCTCGAACAGGATCCGAGCGTCGCGGGCTTCGCCACCCTGCGCGATTTCGCGATGGCCGAGCCCGATGCGCCCGAGTTCTACGAGGTCGATGCGATCGCCGACCAGCTGGGGCTCGATCTCGACCGCGATGCAGCAACAGCGTCCGGCGGCGAACGCCGACGAGCAGCAATTTGCCGCGCGCTGGCGCAGGCACCCGACCTGCTGCTCCTCGACGAGCCGACCAACCACCTCGACATCACCGCGATCGAATGGCTGGAGACGCACCTGCAGCGCTTCAAGGGCGCCTTCATCGCGATCAGCCACGACCGCATGTTCCTGTCGCGCCTGACCAAGGCGTGCGCGTGGCTCGACCGCGGCACGATGCGGCGCGCCGAGATCGGCTTCGGCGGCTTCGAGGCATGGACCGACGCGGTCACGGCCGAGGAGGAGCGCAACGCCGAAAAGCTCGACACCAAGCTCAAGCAGGAACTGCACTGGTTGGCGCGCGGCGTCACGGCGCGGCGCAAGCGCAACATGGGCCGGCTGGGCAAGCTCGACGAGTTGCGCGCCACCCGCAAGGCGATGACCGGGCCGCAGGGCGTCGCCAAGCTGCAAGTCACCGCTGAGGAGACCAAGACCAAGATCGTCATCGACGCCGAGCACGTGAACAAGTCGTTCGGCGACCGCGCGGTGATCAAGGACCTGACCCTGCGCGTCCAGCGCGGCGACCGCATCGGCGTGATCGGGCCGAACGGAGCGGGCAAGACGACCTTGCTTAAACTGCTGACCGGCGAACTGGCGCCCGATTCGGGCCGTATCCGCCGCGCCAAGACGCTGCAGGGCGTGCTGATCGACCAGCAGCGGGCATTGCTCAGCCCCGGCAAGACGGTGCGCGACGTGCTGGCGGACGGCGGCGACTGGGTCGAGGTCGGCGGCGAGCGCAAGCACGTCGTCGGCTATCTGAAGGACTTCCTGTTCACCGCCGACGTTCTCGACGCCAAGGTCGAGACCTTCTCGGGCGGCGAGCGGTCGCGGCTGCTGCTGGCGCGCGAGTTCGCCCGGCCGTCGAACCTGTTGATCCTCGACGAGCCGACCAACGACCTCGACCTCGAGACGCTCGACCTGCTGCAGGAGGTCATCGACGACTACGCCGGCACGGTGCTGCTGGTCAGCCACGACCGCGACTTCCTCGACCGCACGGTGACGATGGTCGTCGGCCTCGACGGGTCGGGCACCGCCGACGTGGTGGTCGGCGGCTATGCCGACTGGCAGGCCAAGCGCAAGGCCGACGCCGCGCCGCCCCCGCCGCGCGCGGCTGCCGCGCCGGTGGCGGTCAAGCGGACCGTCAAGCTGACCTATATCGAGCAGCGCGAACTCGACGGCGCGCCCGCGAAGATCGAGGCGCTGGGCAAGGCGATCAAGGCCGCCGAACTCGCGATGGCCGACCCGGCGCTCTATGCCCGCGACCCCAAGAAGTTCGACGCGCTGAATGCCGAGGCCGAGGCCAAGCGCCGCGAGGTCGCGGTGGTCGAGGAACGCTGGCTGATCCTGAGCGAAAAGGCCGAGGGGTTGGCAGCGTAACGACTTTGCCTGTAACGGGGGTGACGCGCTGTTTGGTGCGGGGCTACGGGGGTAGGCAAACACATGAAACTGCAGATTCTGGCGGCGATGACGCTTGGCGTCGCCGCGGCGCCCGTTGCCGCTCAGCAGGCCACGCCCGCGGCTCCGGCAGACAACGCAGCGCCTGCTGCACCTGGGGCCGCGGTCGCGCCGACGGTCGATGCCCCGTGCGAACTCCACGTATGGCCGACCCAGAACTATCTCGGCTTCAACTCCGGCCTGTTGTCGGGTTTCGGCGTGATCGGGGCAATCGCCGATGCCGCTGCCCATGACGGGCGCGTCAAGTCGGTCAAGGATCTGATGGCGGAATATCTGGGCCCCGATGTCCAGCTCGCTGAGCTCAACAAGATCGGCATCGCCGAAACACTCAAGCTGCGCGGCTATAGGATCGTGATCCAACCGCCGACGCCGTTCAACGAGGATGTGAAGAAAAACCCCGAACTCAAAGCGAAGGTCAAAGCCGACAACGCCCGGATCAAGGCCAAGCAGCGCCTGAGCGCCTCGACCCACGGCTGCTACGCCGAGCTGATCACGACCTATATCTTCTACCACAAGGCGGCCATGTACGGCAGCAACCTGTTCACCGGCTGGACCTACCGCGAGTTCGGCGACAAGCCATTGGCGACCAAGACAGTGGTCGGACAGGTCAAGAATCCGCTCGAGAATTTCCCGCCGAAGACGCCGGAGATGGTCGAGGCAGCGAAGCTGGAACTCCGCGATGCCTTCGCGAAGGACTTCGTCGAGTATGTGCAGAAGAAGGTAGCGCCCTAGCCTAGGGCACTATCGTCGTGAACAGATAGACGCCGAAGATGACCAGGTGGACGGTCCCCTGCAGGATCGTCGTCCGACCGGTACCGAGCGTCAGCGTCGCGACGAGCAAAGTCAGGAACAGCAGCACGATGCTCTTGGCATCGAGGCCGAGGGCGATCGGCAGGTCGATCAGCAGCGACAGCGCGGCGACCGCGGGGATTGTCAGCCCGATCGTCGCCAACGCCGAGCCGAGCCCGAGGTTGAGGCTGGTCTGCAGCCGGTTCGCCAGCGCCGCGCGCACCGCGGCGACGCTTTCGGGCAGCAGCACCAGCGCCGCGATGATTACGCCGACCACGGTGCGCGGCGCCCCGAGGGCTGCGACCCCCGCCTCGATCGGCGGCGCCAGCGTCTTGGCGAGCAGCACCACCGCGACCAGGCACGCGACGAGCAGCAGCGCCGATACCGCGGTGCGCGCGTTCGACGGCGGGGCGGCGTGGACCTCGACATCGGCAGCGAGCGACGGCTCAGGCAGGAAATAGTCGCGGTGGCGTACCGTCTGCACCGACACGAAGGTCGCGTAGAGCAGGAACGACACGACCGCGACGAACGCCAGCTGCGACGGCGCATAGACGGGCCCCGCCTCGCTGACGGTGAAATTGGGCAGCGCCAGCGTCAGCACGGTCAGCGCGCACAAGGTGGCGAGCGAGGCGCTGACCCCCGACTGCTGGAACACCTGCTCGCGGTGGCGCAGCGCGCCGACCAGTATGCAGACGCCGACGAGGCCGTTCAGGATGATCATCACCGCCGCGAACACCGTGTCGCGTGCCAGCGTCGCGGCGTTCGACCCGCCCGCCGACATCAGGGTGACGATCAGGCCGAGCTCGATGATCGTGACCGCGAGCGCCAGTAGCAGCGTACCGAACGGCTCCCCGACGCGGTGCGCGATCAGCTCGGCGTGATGGACGGCGGCCAGCACCGCGAGGATCAGCGCGACGCCGAGCACCGCGATCGGCACGTCGACCATCAGGCTGGCGACCACGACGACCAGCGCGAACACCGGCCCGGCCCACGTCCACTGGCGGATGGTGCTACCCATGCGGATCAGGCCTGTCCGGACAAATGCTGCCACAAGATCAAGCTGCCGATGCCGATCAGCGCGACGCCGCCAAGCACCTCGGCGTAGCGCCCCAGATACGGCCCTGCATGCCGCCCGAGCAGCACGCCCCCCGTCGCGACCAGCGTCGTCACGCCGCCGATGATCAGGCAGGCGACGACGATATCGACGTCGAGCACCGCCAGGCTGACCCCGACCGCCATCGCGTCGATGCTCGTCGCCAGCGCGGTCAGGACGAGGCGCAGCGGCGCGCCACTGCGCGGAGCGATGTCGGCCGTATCGTCGTGCGCCTGTGCCGCCTGCCACAGCATGTGACCGCCGACGACGGCAAGCAGCCCGAACGCCACCCAGTGATCGACCGCCGCGATCCAGCTGCTGAGCGCCAGCCCGATCGCCCAGCCGATCGCCGGGGTCAGCGCTTCGAAGAAGCCGAACACCGCACCGATCTTCAGTGCATCGGTGAGGCGCGGCCGCGCCGGTGCGCACGCCCCCTTGCCGACGGCAGCCGCGAAGGCGTCGACCGACAGGCTGAGCCCGAGGACGGCGAGAGTGACGAGACCGGTCATGATGCAGTCCAGGGCCAGGGCAAGCGAACGGCGGGCACCGCCCCGGCCGAGGGGGCAGCACCGCCGTTGGTCTTGCCGGGCGGCCATCGGCCGCTGCCTGCGCCACGGACCGTCACCGGCCCAAGCATGTTGACGCAGGCCCCGCTCGCGCGGGTAGCTACTCCCCAAGGGAGGCCCTGATTACCGCGCGGGGGGCCGGCGTGCAACAAGCTCAGGCGTGCGCCACCGCATCCACGTCCGCGTCGACCTTGGCGCTCGGCTCGGGCAGCACCGCGATCGGCGCGCGGCCCGCGGCGTCGTGCTTGCGGATGAACGCCTCGACGACCGGCGCGATCTTGTCGCGCCAGCGCTTGCCGTTGAAGATGCCGTAATGGCCGGCACCTTCGGCCATGTAATAGTCCTTGGCGTCCGCAGGCAGGTTGACCGCGAGGTCGAGCGCCGCCTTGGTCTGGCCGAGGCCCGAGATGTCGTCGCGCTCGCCCTCGATCGCCAGCAGCGCGGTGCGGCGGATGTCGGCCGGGTTGGCGACCTGGCCGCGATGCTCGAACTCGCCCTTGGCGACGAGCTGGCGCTGGAACACCGCGTCAATCGTCTGCAGGTAGAATTCGGCGGTCATGTCCGACACCGAGCGATATTCCTCGTAGAACGCCTTGGTCGCATCGGCGCTGTCGTCCTCGCCCGCGACGAGGTGCTTGAACATCTCGAAGTGCGATTTCATGTGGTTGGCGAGGTTCATCGACAGGAAGCCGCTGAGCTGCAGGAAGCCCGGATAGACCTTGCGGCCCGCGCCCGGATAGATGTTCGGCACCGTCGCGATGACGTTCTGCTCGAACCACGCGAAGGGCCGCTGCGTCGCGAGATCGTCGACCGAGGTCGGTGCCTTGCGGGTGTCGATCGGGCCGCCCATCATCGTCAGCGTCGCCGGGCGCGCCGGATGATCGTTCGCCTCCATCAGCGCAACCGCAGCATAGGCGGGCACCGCGGGCTGGCACACCGCCAGCATGTGCGCGCCGGGGCCGACGACGCCCATGAACTCGATCAGATAGTCGACGTAATCGTTGAGGTCGAAGCGCCCCTCGCTGACCGGCACGTATTTGGCGTCGCGCCAGTCGGTGATCCACACGTCGTGGCCGGGCAGCATGCGCTCGACCGTGCCGCGCAGCAGGGTCGCGAAGTGCCCCGACATCGGCGCGACGATCAGCACGCGGGGGTCGCCGCGCGAGCCGCCCTCACGAACGAAATGCTTGAGTTGACCGAAAGGCTTGCGCAGCACGATCTCCTCGGTGACCGTGACCGCCTGGCCGTCGACCAGCGTCGTCGGCAGGCCGAAATCGGGCTTGCCGCGCGCCGCGGTAGCATGCGCGAAGACTTCGAGGGCGCGGGCGATGACCGGCGAGGTGCCGACGTACGACATCGGGTTCGCCGGGCTGAGCAGCCATTCCGACGCCTGTTGCGCCGCCGCCCCCGCACCAGCCAGCCACGAGCGTTGCAATTCATAGGCGTTATACAGCATGCATGGTCCTCGAACGCGGCCCGCGCGGGCCCCAACCGCGCATCCTTGCCACAACGCACTTGCAGCATAAAGCGCTAACGAGTGGAGACACATGCCGCCGACCCTGCGCTACAGCCTGACCGGAATTGCCGCGCTCGCCGCGCTGAGCGGCGTGCACGCGGTGCGTGACGCGGGTGCCGGGGACAACTGGCTGATGGGCATCGCGCCGAACCTGTGCGCGGCAGTGGCGATCCCCTTCGTCGCGCTGGGCATCTGGGTCGACCAGCGGCGCGACGCCGGCCGCCGCACGACGCTGCGCGCCTTTGCCTGGTGTGCGGCGGGCAGCCTGTCGGGGCTGGTCGTGTGGGAACTGGTGCAGCGCAGCACAAGTGGACTGGTATTCGATCCATGGGATCTGCTCGCGACGGTCGTGGGCACGGGTCTCGCGGCTGCGCTGATCGTCGTGCTCGCGCCGGCGGAGCGTCCGCAGTGAGGCGTAGTTTCGCGGCACTCGCCGCCCTCACCCTGCTGGCAGCCGCGCCTGCACCCGTCACCTATCGCCTGTCGCCTGTCCTGACCGACGGCGCGCTGAGCGCAGTGACCGTCGAGATCGGCCTGACCGGCGACGCCGACGGCACCACCGTCCTCGCCCTGCCCGACGATTTCGGCGGCGTCGACGATCACTGGAAGCTGCTCGGCAGGATCACGGCGACGGGCGCGCAAATCAGCGGCACGGGGGCGAAACGCACCCTGACCGCCCGCCCCGGCGCGCCGATCCGGGTGCGCTACACGGTCCGCACCGCCTATGCCGCCGACCCCGCCGAGGCCGAGGGCAACCCCTACCGCGGCGCGGTCATCCGCCCCGCCTGGTTCGCCTCGCTCGGCGAGTTCCTGTTCGCAACGCCGGAGGGGCGTGACGGCGCGGCGGCGCGCTTCGCATGGGTGGGCTGGCCCGCGGCGTGGCGCACCGCATCGGACCTCGATCATCCCGGGCTGACGGTCGGCGAGATCGGCGACAGCAGCCTGCTCGCCGGGCCCGATGTCGTGGTGCGCACCCGCCCGATCTCCGGCGGCACGCTTCGCCTCGCGACGCGGGGCAGCTGGGATTTCGACCTCGACACCTACGCCGACACGATGGCGCGGGTGATCGGCGCGCAGCGCGACTTCTGGGGCGACGTGCGCGGGCCGTTCACCGTGACCCTGTACGAGCTGGCGCCCTCGCCCGGCAGCCTGTCGTCGGGCGGCACCGGGCGGTCGGACGGATTCGCGCAATATGCCGGCGGCAAGACCCAGGCGGCGGATCTGCTCCGCAACATCGCGCACGAGCATATCCACACCTGGATCGCGCGCCGCCTCGGCACTTTGCCCGACGGCCCAAGCGAGGCGGGGCTGTACTGGCTCAGCGAAGGCTTCACCGACTTCTACGCTGCGCGCACTTTGCTGCGCTCGGGGCTGTGGGGGCCCGACGAGTTCGTCGCCGACCTCAACGCCATCCTCGTCGCGCTCGCGACCTCGCCGGTGCGCGACGCGCCCAACGCGCGCATCGTCGCCGACTTCTGGCGCGACCGCCGCGTCGAGCGGCTGCCCTACCAGCGCGGCGCGGTGCTCGCGCTGCTGCTCGACGAGCGGACGCGGGGGCGCGGCGGGCTCGACCGCATCCTGTTCGCGATGCGCGACGCAATGCGGAGACCCTCGAAGCCTGCGCTGCGCGCCAACTTCATCGCCGCGGCGCGGCGCTCGGGGCTCGACGCCCGGCCGCTGCTGACGCGCCATGTCGATGCGGGCGCGCCGGTCGTGCTGCCGCCCACGCTGTTCGGCGGCTGCGTGCGCGTCGAGAACATCCAGCTCGCGGTCTTCGACCCCGGCTTCGACCGTGACGCCAGCGCCAAGGCGGGCGCGATCACCGGCGTCGATCCTGCCGGCCCCGCCTATGCCGCGGGCCTGCGCGACGGCATGAAGCGCCTGGCGCGCATCGCAGGTACCGAGGGGGACTCGCGCAAAACCCTCAGCTACCGCATCGCCGACGCCGCCGGCGAGCGCGTCATCGCCTGGTTGCCCGCCGGACGCACGCGCGTCGCGCTGCAACAGCTCGTCCTCGCCCACCCCCTGCCGGCCGGATGCGCGAGGGCGATGGGCGGCGCCGCCGATTGAGCGGCGCTCAAACGCCTGTTAGGGACGCGCATGGCCGAAATCTCCCCGCACGCCGCACCGCCGTCACGCAAGCTGTCGAACCTGTCGCTGCTCTGGGGGTTCGTGCGGGCCTATCCGTTCCAGCTGACGTGCGCGCTGATCGCGCTGATCGTCGCGGCGGGCGCGTCGCTCGCCATCCCGAATACGTTCAAGCAAATCGTCGACAACGGCTTCAAGGAGGGTAGCGACCCCGCGACGATCGCGCCGTTCTTCTGGGGTCTGCTCGGCGTCGTGCTGGTCATGGGCGTGGCCACCGCGTTCCGCTTCTACTTCGTCAGCTGGATCGGCGAGCGCGTCGTCGCCGACCTGCGCAAGGCCGTGCACGTCCACCTGCTGACCCTCGACCCGGCGTTCTTCGAGGAGAACCGCCCGTCGGAGATCGCCTCGCGCTTGACGTCGGACACCGCGGTGATCGAGCAGGTCGTCTCGACCAGCGCGTCGGTCGCGCTCCGCAACCTGTTCATGGGGCTCGGCGGCATCGTCTACATGGCGTTCCAGTCGCCGAAGCTGACCGGCTTCATGATGCTGGTCATCCCGCTGACCATCCTGCCGATCGTGCTGCTCGGGCGGCGCGTCAAGGCGATGTCGCGGACCAGCCAGGACCGCATCGCCAGCGTCGGAAGCATCGTCGCCGAGGTGCTGGGCGCAATCAAGGTCGTGCAGGCCTTCACCCAGGAAAAGCGCGAGGCAGCACGCTTCGGCCGCGCGGTCGAGGCGGCGTTCGACGCCGCCAAGCGCCGCATCCTGACGCGCTCGCTGATGACCGCGCTGGTCATCACTCTGATCTTCGGCGCGATCGCCCTGGTGCTGTGGGAGGGCGCGATTGACGTCATCGCGGGCCGCATGACCGGCGGCACGATCGCTGCCTTCGTGCTGGCGGCGGCGCTCGTCGCGGGCGCGTTCGGCGCGCTGACCGAGGTTTACGGCGACTTCATGCGCGCCGCGGGCGCCAGCGGCAGGCTGCAGGAACTGTTCGCCGCGCGCCCCGACATCCGCGCGCCGGAGAACGCCGTGGCGCTGCCAGCGCCGCAGGGGCGCCTCAGCCTCAGTCACGTCACCTTCAACTATCCGACAAAGCCAGACGGCCCGGCCCTCGTCGACTTCACCCTCGACGTACGCCCAGGCGAGACCGTCGCCGTCGTCGGCCCGTCGGGGGCGGGAAAGTCGACCCTGTTCCAGCTCGTCCAGCGCTTCTACGACCCGCAAGGCGGCACGATCAGCATCGACGGCGTGCCGCTGCCCCAGGCCGACCCGGTCGCGGTGCGCGCTCGGATCGCCGTCGTCCCGCAGGAGACGGTGGTGTTCGCGGCGACCGCATACGAGAACATCCTCTACGGCCGACCCGACGCGACCGAGGCCGAGGTCTGGGCAGCGGCCGAGGCCGCGCATGCCGCCGACTTCCTACGCGCCATGCCCGACGGCATCCACAGCTTCCTGGGCGAGGCCGGCACGCGCCTGTCGGGCGGCCAGCGCCAGCGCCTCGCGATCGCCCGCGCCGTGCTGCGCGATGCGCCGATCCTGCTACTCGACGAGGCGACATCGTCGCTTGATGCGGAGTCGGAGCAGCTGGTGCAGCGCGCTCTCGAGAAGCTGATGGAGGGGCGCACGACCCTGGTCATCGCGCACCGCTTCGCCACCGTGCGCGGGGCGGACCGGATCGTCGTGATGGACGATGGGCGGATCGTCGCGCAGGGGACGCACGACTCGCTGTACGCAGATGGCGGGCTGTATGCGCGGCTGGCGCGGTTGCAGTTCGCGGAAGCAGCCTGACCTCAAGTGGGCTAGGTGTAAGCTAAGAAACGCGACGACTATCGTCGCTCGCTCATCCGCGTCTTACCTGACGTATGCCTCATTCCCGACGAATGCGATCCGGGTGACACCCGCCCGCTGGACGGTCGCCATTACCTCGTCGACGATCTGGTACCGCGCCAAGGCATCGGGGCGCAGGCGCAGGAGGGGCTCGCTCGATGAGGCGATGCTGGCGCGCAGCCTGTCCTGCAGCGCGGTACGGTCGACGATCTGCTGGTTCCAATAGACATTGCCGAGCACGTCGATGTCGATCTGGTTCGATGCCGTGGCCGCGACTGGTCCGCCGCCGGAGGGCAGGTCGAGCTTCACCGCATGCGTGTTCAACGGGATCGTGATGATGAACATGATCAGGAGGACGAGCATGACGTCGATCAACGGCGTCGTGTTGATGTCCATCATCGGCGCATTGCCCGCCGCTGCTGCCGTCATCGCCATCACGAGACCTCCGTCTGCTTGCCGATAGCAAAGGCTAAGCCGTCTGGGCGTGGACGCAAGGCAGAAAAAAAGCCCCGGCAAAGCCGGGGCTGGCGTCGGACGAGTTCGGGCGCGAAGTGCGCCCGCCTCGCCGTCCGGTCTTGCGCGAGTCCGCGCCCAAGCAAGGAAACGCGAAGGTGCGTTTCCTCGCTTATGGCTCGGCCGCGCAGTGGCTCAATTCGCGTATTGCTCGTTCCCGACGAAGCCCATCTTCGTGACGCCGGCCTGCTGCGCCGTCGCCATCACCTTGTCGACGACCTCGTAGCGCGCCAGGCCCTCGGGCTTGAGGCGAAGTTCGGGCTGGGTGGGCAGCGCGACCGCGGTCTTCAGATACTGAAGCAGGCGGGGCTCATCGACCTCCTGCTTGTTCCAATAGATGTTGCCCAGGAAGTCGATGTCGATCTGGTTGAACACCGGGTCGACATTCGTCGGCGTGTTGTTCGGCACCGGCAGGTCGAGCTTCACCGCGTGCGTCTGGATCGGGATGGTGATGATGAACATGATCAGCAGCACCAGCATCACGTCGATCAGCGGCGTCGTATTGATGTCCATGATCGGGGCGCCCTGACCGCCGCCGCCGCCTACTGACATTGACATTCGTATCGTCTCCTGACGACCCGGGCGCTACAGCGCCCGGGTGTTAATCAATCAGCCCGCGAGCACGGGCTCGGAAATAAAGCCGATCTTGAGGAAGCCGGCCTGCTGCATCGTGAAGATCACGCCCCCGATGCAGCGATATTCCGTGTCCTTGTCGCCGCGGATGTGGACCTCGGGCAGCTCGATCTTGCCGCCCGCGGCCTCCTGCCGGGCAATTTCCGCCTTCAATGCCGCGACACCGCGAGTCCGCAACTCTTCCTTCGAGTCGACCTTCTGCTGACCCCAGAAGGTCTCGCAGCTGTTGGTCACCGAGATCAGCACGTTCTCCGGCTTGGTCACCGTCGCGATGTTGCTGACCGTCGGCAACCTGACCGGCACCGTCTGCAACACCGCGGGGATGGTGATCAGGAAGATGATCAGTAGCACCAGCATGACGTCGACGAGCGGCGTCGTGTTGATGTCGACGATCGGCGCTTCGGAACCGTCTTCGTTCGGTTGCCCGACACTCATCGACATTGGGATACTCCTGCCTGTCCGGCGATCACGCGGTCGCCGGCTTGCCGGGCGTCACGACGGGCTTGGCGGCCATCGGCGGCATCGCCTGCGGCGTGCGCGAACCCGACATCAGGGCGCCGTGAACGTCGGCGGCAAAGTTGCCGATACGCTCCGACACGTCCTTGTTGCGACGGATCAGCCAGTTGTAGCCGAGCACCGCGGGAACCGCGACGGCCAGACCGATGGCGGTCATGATCAGCGCCTCGCCGACCGGGCCCGCGACCTTGTCCATCGACGCCTGGCCCGACGCCGCGATGGCGATCAGCGCGCCGTAGATGCCGACGACGGTGCCGAACAGGCCGACGAACGGCGAGGTCGAACCGACCGACGCGAGGAACGCGAGGCCTTCCTGCAGCTTCGACTGGACGTTCGCGCTCGAACGGTTGAGCGCCATCGTCACCCACTCGTGCTGGTCGATCTTGTCGGTCAAGCGGCCTTCGTGATGGTCGCTGGCGCGCAGGCCGTCGTCGACGATCTGGCGGAAGGCCGAATTCTTGTCGAGCTTCTTGGCACCCTCGGCGAGGCTCGGCGCGCCCCAGAACTTCTTCTCGAGGTCCTTGGCGTCGGCGAGCACCTTACGCTGATCGAGATACTTGGTGATGATGATGTACCACGAACCGAGCGACATGATCGCGAGCAGGATGAGCACGCCCCAGGTCAGCGGGCCGCCCTCTTCGAGCGCGGACATCAGACCGAATTTGCTAGCTGTTTCCATCGTCGTTTCCCTTGCGTATTCTGATGTTTGTTATGTGAACGAGATTATTTGCGGATCTGCCAGCGAATGCGCTTGGTCAGCGAGTCAGCGACAGGCGTGCCGTTCTGCAGCGCCGGCTTGAAGCGCCAGCGCGACTGAGCGATCTTGCACGTCCGTTCGTCGAGCTTCGGGAAACCGCTGGGCGCGGTGATCTCGCAGCTTTCGACCCGGCCGTTGGCACCGATCGCGACACGGACCTGCGTCACGCCCTCTTCCTCGGCACGCAGCGACGACGGCGGATAATCGTCCTCGCTGACCTCGAAGATGCGGGCGTTGGCCGGCTGTGCCTTCGACGTCGGACCGGCCGGAGGTGCAGGCGCCGCGGGCGGCGCTGGCGGCGCTGCCGGGGCCGGCGGTTGGTACGCCTGGGGAGGCGGCACAACCGTCGTCTGCACGGTGATCGGCGGCGGCGGCGAGTCCGTCTGAACCTGCACATCGGGCGGCGGCACGTAGGGCGGAATCTCCACTTCCTTCGGCGGCGGCGGCGGCGGTTCGTCGGGCGGCGGCGCCTCTTCCTTGACCTGCACGGCCTCGATCGGCTCGATGATCTGCTTGACGAACTTCTGCGCCAACCCGGTCACCAGCAGCCAACCCAGCAAGACGTGGATCAGCACGACGGCCCCAAGGCCGATCATGCGGTTATTGCTCATCTTCTGATCGGCGTAAGCCATAAGCGGCGCGACACTCCCTCCAGATCGTCGTTGCGCGGCCCGCCGGTGTTCCGGTCGCTCCGCAACGGGCCGTCCAAACTAGACAACGCCGTTACGAAGGGATCGCTCCCCCGTTCCGGTCGCCGTTCGGCCACAAGTGTTAGCGGCGTGCGCCCTGTGCCGCAACCGCTTTGTCGTAGGATATGCCACCGGTGTCTTTGCTTGCCAGCCGGGTGCACGGCCCGGTATCGCTACCTGCCTGTCATTGGGCTGTTTCCGCCATGCGTCTGCTTTGCCTGCCTGTCGCTGCGCTGCTGATCGCCGCTGCGCCTCCGCCCGCCGTGCCGGGACCCGTGCCGACCTATGCCGACCTCGCGGCGCTGACACTCGTCAGCCCGGTCATCGTGCGTGCCACCATCACCCGCGCCGAACGGCTGGGCAGCAAGGACGCGCCCGACGTCGCGCCGGGCCGCGCCCGCCTGCTGGTGCGCGCGACGCTGGCCGCTGCGCTCAAGGCCCCCGCCGCGGTCCCGGCCGAGATCAGCTATCTCGTCGAGGTGCCGCTGGCCGGCGGCAAGCCGCCAAAGCTGAAAGGCGCGGGCGTATTGCTGTTCCTGCGCCCCGGCGCCGAGCCCGGCCAGTTCACCCTGGTCAGCGCCGCCTCGCAGATCGGCGCCACGCCCGCTGCCGAGGCGACGGCGCGCGCGGTGCTGGGCGCCGCGCGCGATCCGGCGATCCCCGTCGTCACCGGCATCGGCAACGCTTTCCGGGTTCCGGGCGCGATCCCGGGCGAGGCCGAGAGCCAGTTCTTCCTGACCACCGCGGGCCGCCCGGTGTCGCTCGTCGTGCTGACGCGGCCGGGCGCGGCGCGGACGCTCAGCCTGGCGCTCGGCGAGATCGTCGACGATGCCGCCGCGCCGATCCAGCGCGACACGTTGCTGTGGTACCGCCTCGCGTGCTTCCTGCCGCGCACCCTGCCCGAGCGGGTCGGCGGCGACGACCGCGCCGCGCTGGCCGACGATTACGCCTTCGTGCTCGAGACGCTGGGGGCCTGCACGCGCAACCTTTAGAACGAGGCAAGTTCGACGCCGACCGCCGCGCAATCGGGGTAGATGTCGGGCTTGCGCGTCGAGATGCGCAGCGCCGTCACGCCGCGCCGCGCCGCGATCAGGTCGTAGATCGCGTGCGCCACGGTCTCCTGCAGGTTGAAGCGCCGGCCCTGCGTCAGGCCGAGGATCGCGGTCCGCAGCCGGTCATAGTCCCAGGCTTCGGCGGGGTCGTCGCCGGTCGGGAAGTGCGCCGCATCGAGCCACACCTCGACGTTGACGCGCAGGCGCTGCGGCGTGCCGATCTCGAAATCGTGAAAGCCGATGTCGCAGGGAAAATCGAAATCATCGAGCACGATCTTGCGCGTGCGGGCGCGCAGCGTGTCGGGAACGAGGCCGTCGAGACGTACCGGATGTATCATTTGTCCACCATGAAAGCGACGTCGCGCGGCAGGCCCATGAGGCGCTGGCCACCGTCGAGCGTGATCGTCTGGGCGTTGAGCGTCGGCGTCGCAAGGATGAAGCGCAGCGCGCCGACGATCTCCTCGACCTCGACGCCGCGGCCGAGCGGGTTCATCCCGTGCGCCGCCTCGAAATTCTCGCGCGACTGCGGCCCGCTGACCATCGTCACGGCGGGCGCGATGCCGTTGACGCGCAGCCGTGGCGCATAGGCGCGAGCCGCCAGCTCGGTCAGGCCCGCCAGGCCGATCTTCGACAGCGTGTAGGAGAAATAATCGGGGTTCAGCGCGCTGAGCTTGGCGTCGAGCAGGTTGACGACGCACGCCGTCGCGTCGGCGGGCACTGCGGCGGCGAAGGCGCGCGTCAGGAGCGCCGGCGCGCGCAGGTTGATGTCGAGGTGTGCGGTCCAGTCGGCGAGGCCGAAATCGTCGATCGTGTCGTACGCGAAGCGCGACGCCGAATTGACCAGCAGGCCGAGCGGACCTGAAGCCGCGGCGAGGATCGTCGCGGCGGCGTCCGGGTCGGCAAGGTCGGCCGAAACCACGGTGGCGTTGCCGACTTCCGCCGCCAGCGCGTCGGCAGCCTCGACCGACGTGTTGCAGTGGATGACGACGTGCCAGCCGTCGGCGGCGAGCGCGCGGACCAGCGCTGCGCCGATGCGCTTCGCTCCGCCGGTGACGATGGCCGTACGCGTGATCATGGCGGCGACCTAGCCGCGAGGGGTCGCACCGGCAAGCTGCCTGAAAAAAGGGCAGACCAAGCCCCACGCCCGTGCGTCCCCGCCGCTTGCGTGCGGAACCCACCCACTTGTCCACAGAAGGCGTGGATAAGCGCGTTGAGCATCGGGGCACGCGCGCCTATCTGACGAAGGCAATGGCGCAACCCCCGATCATTGACCGATTTTCCGAAGAAACCGCGACCTTCACGGTCCGCGGCAACGAAAAGCCCGACCTCGAAACGGGCGTAGCCGCGATCCGCAACGTGCTGAGAACATTGCCCCAGCGTCCGGGCGTGTACCGCATGACCGATGCCGACGGCGGGGTGCTGTACGTCGGCAAGGCGCGGCACCTGAAGGCACGCGTGACCAACTACACCCAGGTCACCCGCCTGCCCCGCCGCCTGCAGCGCATGGTCGCCCAGACGCGCGACATGACGATCGTCACGACCAACAGCGAGAGCGAGGCGCTGCTGCTCGAGGCGCAGCTGATCAAGCGCTTCCGCCCCGCCTACAACGTGCTGCTCCGCGACGATAAGTCCTTCCCCTTCATCTTCCTGCGCGAGGATCACGGCTTCCCGCGCATCGCCAAGCATCGCGGCGCGCGCGTCGGCAAGGGCGTGTTCTACGGGCCGTTCGCCAGCGCCGGCGCGGTCAACACGACGCTGAATGCGCTGCAGAAGGTGTTCTTGCTGCGGTCGTGCTCGGATTCGTTCTTCGCCAACCGCTCGCGGCCGTGCCTGCTGCACCAGATCCGCCGCTGCTCGGCCCCGTGCGTCGGGCGCATCGACGAGGCGGGCTATGCCGAGCTGGTCGGCGACGCCAAGGCGTTCCTGTCGGGCAAGAGCCAGGACACGCAGAAGAAGCTGGGTGCGGCGATGCAGGCCGCGGCCGAGGCGATGGATTTCGAGCTCGCGGCAGTCTTCCGCGACCGGCTGCGCGCGCTGACCTATATCCAGGGCAGCCAGGCGATCAACGCGGGCGATGATGCCAAGGACGCCGACATCGTCGCGCTCGCCTGCCATGCCGGCACGATGTGCATCCAGATGTTCTTCATCCGCGGCGGCCAGAACTGGGGACACCGCAGCTTCTTCCCCGCGCACACCGCCGACGTGCCCGAGGACGAGGTGCTGACCAGCTTCCTCGCGCAGTTTTACGAGGACGTGCCGGCGCCGCGCGAGATCCTGATCGACCGCACCCTCGACGAGATGGCACTCGTCGCCGACGCGCTGTCGGAGCGCGCCGGCAAGCGCGTCGCGCTGCGCCATGCCCAGCGCGGGCCGGCGAAGCAGCTCGTCGCGCAGGCCAAGCGCAATGCCGAGGAGGCGCTCGAACGGCGGCTGGCGGAGTCGACCACGCAAGGGCAGCTGATGCGTGAGCTCGCCGAGCTGTTCGACCTCAGCGAAACCCCGCAACGCATCGAAGTCTACGACAACAGCCACATCATGGGCACCAACGCCCTCGGCGCGATGATCGTCGCGGGGCCCGAGGGCTTCCGCAAGAACCAGTACCGCAAGTTCAACATGAACGACGCGAGCATCACGCCTGGCGACGATTTCGCGATGATGAAGGCGATGCTGGCACGCCGCTTCGCGCGGCTGGAGCGCGAGGACCCCGACAAGACCAGCGGCGAATGGCCCGACCTGCTGCTCATCGACGGCGGCAAGGGGCAGTTGTCGGCGGTGATGGAGGTGATGGGCGAGCTCGGCGCGCACGGCATCTGCGTCGTCGGTGTGTCGAAGGGGCCCGACCGCAATGCGGGCCGCGAGACCTTCCATCTGCCCTCAGGCCGCGAGCTGACGCTGCCGGTGAACGCGCCGGTCTTGTTCTTCCTGCAGCGCCTGCGCGACGAGGCGCACCGCTTCGCGATCGGCGCCCACCGCGCCAAGCGGTCGAAGGCGATCGTCGCCAACCCGCTCGACGACGTCCCCGGCATCGGCCCGGCCCGCAAGCGCGCGCTGCTGATGCACTTCGGCACCTCGCGCGCCGTGCGGGGCGCGACGCTGGAGGATCTGGAGCGCGCGCCCGGCATCTCGAAGGGCATGGCGGCGAGCATCCACGGCCACTTCCACCCGCGTGGGTGAAACGGTAGTCTTGCCCGACGGCGAGGAGGCTCGCCCCGTTCGACTGGCCCGAGGAGCAGCCGTGACTCTCACTCTCTACACCGCCGCGACGCCCAACGGATACAAGGTGTCGGTCGCCCTCGAGGAGATGGGGCTGGCGTACGACGTCCACCGCGTCGACCTGATGAAGGGCGAGCAGAAGCAGCAGTGGTTTCTCGACATCTGCCCCAACGGGCGCATCCCGGCGCTGACCGACGACGGCTTCGCGATCTTCGAAAGCGGCGCGATCCTCGTCTATCTTGCCGAGAAGACCGGGCAGTTCATGCCAGCCGACGTGCAGGGCCGCAGCCGCGTCATGCAGTGGCTCATGTTCCAGATGGGGGGCGTCGGCCCGATGATGGGCCAGGCCAACGTCTTCTTCCGCTATTTCCCCGAGAAGATCCCGGCGGCGATCGCGCGCTATCAGGGCGAAGGGCGGCGGCTGTTTACCGTTCTCGACACGCAGCTCGGCAAGACCGAATATCTGGCGGGCGACGACTACAGCATCGCCGACATCGCCAACTGGTGCTGGACCCGCACCGCGAGCTGGAGCGGCATCGACACCGAAGGCCTGCCCAACCTGTCGCGCTGGCACGCCGCCATCGCCGCCCGGCCCGGCGCCCAGCGCGGCATCGTCGTCCCCGAGGACGCCAGCGCCAAGATGAAGGAAGGCGACGCCGCCAAGAAGTTCGCCGAGAACGCGCGGTCGATCGTCGAGACGGGGAAGCCGTGAGGCCATTGATCCGCCGGGCATTGCTCGGGACGCTGGTCGCATCGTTCGGTATCATGGCGCAGGCAGCACCCGGCGTGGGAGTGCCGGGAGGTCAGTTGACCGCGTTCCCACCCGCGGGGGACTATATCCTGCATACGCGCCTACGGCTCGCGGCGGCGCGCGGTCCGCTATCGGCCGCGAGTGCGCGTGGTTTTGGCGAACTGTACGAGGCCATATTCGAGACGGCAGAGGCCGAGCGCTGGTATAAGGTTGCCCTGACCAAAACGCCCGGGCGCACCGATGCGCTTGCTGCGCGCCTGGGTCTAGCCCGGCTGTCGCTGTTCTCCGCGCCGAAGAACACGCAGGCACTCTTGACCGCGCTTGATGGCGAGCCAGAAGTCGCTCCTGCAGTTGCGCAGCTTCGCGGACGTCTGCGGCTCAACGCTGGCGACTATGCGGGCGCGATGGCCGCGCTACGCACCGCGGTGACTCTGGCGCTCGAGATCGGCGATGCCGAAGCCAAGGCGACGATCCAGTCGGCACAGGCGGATCTCGCCGTGGCGGCGGCACTGTCCGGCGACCCCGCGCGTGCAGCGACGTACTACGCGCTCGCGGGAAATGGCATGCAGACTCCGACGCTCGAAATGCCGGAAGACGGCAGTTCGCCGCGCTGCGATCCGAAAGCCGGTATTCTTGCTGAAGACCGGGTAATCTTCGAGGTCATCGTCAACCCGGCAGGGGTGATCAACCGCCTATCGCCCATGTGGGCCAGTCGACCCGGCGCACCCGTCGAACTTTTCGGACTCTATCTGCCCGAAATGTGGCGCTGGCCCGCTGGCGATCGAGCAGCGGTCTGGGAACAGGGCGTGCGCATTGCGGTGGCGTGCGCGTGGAACGGCAGGAGACTGTGGACTGACTGGCGTGACGTCCCGCTGCTTGACTGGATGGTCACTCGCAGACTTGAGCCGACTCCGGCTGGCGGAAACGGCACCATCGCCACCGTTCGGCGCCTCACCGAGGAACTCGCGGCGCGCGAACTCACCTCCGGTCCGCAATCGCCGGAATTGCTGCCGGTGCTGCTAGAGCTACAAGCGAAAGATGGGGTCAGTGATGCTGCCAAGCTTGCTCATGCGGAACGCTCGCTCGCAATCGCGATTGCGGCGGGAGCGCCGCCGAAGGTTGTCGCGTCCTATCAGGCGGACGTTTATCGTCGTGGTACAGCTGCCGATCGAGACGAAGTGCGTCGACGGAGCGAGTCCTATCTGACGCTGCTGCGCGATGCCGATCCTCACGGGCCTATCGCGATCGAGTCAGCGATCCTGATTGCCCAAATCGATATCGAACGTGGGAACATTCAGGCGGGCAAGGAACGTCTGCGGTCGGTCCTGGCACGACCCACGGGCTTGCTTGCGAGCAACGACGAGGGGCGGCGGCATGCGGCGGCGAGACTGGCGAAACTTACCGACGCTGACGGTCGCACTGCCGAGGCGACGTCCATTTTGCGGGCAGCAGGCTTGCCCGCGGATCTGTGCGTGCGCGCTTCGTCCAAGCCGATGGTCGCTGAGGTCAATATCAGTGAAAGCAGCTTTCCGCCGGACGCACGGGCCAGGACAATCGAGGGGATGGTGACGGTCGAAACCCGCATCCTCGCGAATGGCGACGCCACCCAGGCAAGGGTCGTCTACGAGCAGCCGGCAGGACTGTTCGGACAGGCCAGCATCGCAGCGTTCGCCAAGGCCCGTGCCGCCCCTCCACTGCTGGCCGGGCGGCCGTTTGCGTGCACCGCCGAGCCATTGCGTATCCGGTGGCAACTGGCTGAGTTCGAGGGCGACTAAATCCCCCGAAAACTCGCGAAATCGCCGAGCGGCGCGCGGCGCGCCTGCATCGCGTTGGCGGGGTCGGCCGAGTCCTTGAAGCCGATCGCCATGCCGGTGAACAGCATGCGCTCGGGCGGGATGCCGATGAACTCGCCGATCGTCTTCGGATAGATCGCCCAGCATTCCTGCGGGCACGAATCGAGCCCTTCCTCGCGCAGCAGCAGCATGACCGTCTGCAGGTACATGCCGAGGTCGCTCCACTGCGGCGGCCCCATCGTACGCGCTACCGAGCAGAACAGCGCCACCGGCGCGCCGAAGAACTGGAAATTGCGCGCGAACCACATCATCCGCGCCAGCTTGTTCTCGCGCGGGATGCCGAGCGCGCCGTACAGGTCCTCGCCGACTTCGAAGCGGTAGCGGCTGTAGGGCTCGGGCAGTTCCTTCGGGTAGATATCGTACTCGGTCGGCTCGCCCTTCGGCGCCTCGGGCACGCGCTTAGCCATGATCGCCTTCAGCGCATCGAGATCGGCACCGCCGACGACGTCGATGTGCCACGGCTGAAGATTGCCCCCCGACGGCGCCCGGGCGGCGCGCTCGAGCACGCGGCGGATGACCGCGCCATCGACCGGATCGGGCAGGAACCCGCGCACCGAACGCCGCGACGCGACGGCTTCGCTGACGATCACGCGCGCAGGTCCACGACGGGCGTGAAACCGCCGAAGATCATGCGCTTACCGTCGAACGGCGCCGACGGTGCGCCGGTCATGCGCGGGTCGTCCATGATGCCGGCCATGGCCTCGTCGCGCACCGCCTTCGATGGCCATTCGATCCAGGCGAAGGCGATCTTCTCGCCATCGGTCGCAGCGACGGCGCGGCGGAAATCGGTCTGCTTGCCGTCGGGGACGTCGTCCTCCCAACACTCGACGACGCGCAGCGCGCCGCGCTCGATGAAGATCGCGTCGACGAACTCGGCATGCGCGATGAAGTCGGCGCGCTTGTCGCCCGGCACCGCAATTACGAAGCCGTCCACATAAGTCACTGCATCTCTCCCCGTCAGGCGTTGAGCCGCGTGCCAGCATAGCCTAGACCCGGCCCGTGTTGTCCAGCCTGCCCAACCTGCTGACCCTGAGCCGCATTCTGGCGGTGCCGCTGCTCGTGATCCTGATGTGGTCGCCGGGCTGGGGCGCGTGGCTGGCGGCGTTCGTGGTGTTCAGCGTCGCGGGCGCGACCGACTATCTCGACGGTTATCTGGCGCGCGCCCGCGGCACGGTGTCGAAGCTCGGCGTGTTTCTCGATCCCGTCGCCGACAAGATCATGGTCGCGGCGGCGATCGTCATGCTGGTGCACAGCGGCATCGTCCACGGCTGGGCGGTGATCGCCGCGCTGATCATCCTGCTGCGCGAGATCACCGTATCGGGCCTGCGCGAATATCTCGCGGGCCTGCAGGTCTCTCTGCCCGTCAGCCGGCTGGCGAAGTGGAAGACCGCGGCGCAGATGATCGCGCTCGGCGCGCTGATCCTGGCGGGTACCACGGGCGCTGCGTGGCTGGCGTGGCTGCCGGCGTACGAGGTCGGCATCGGTGCGCTGTGGCTCGCCGCGCTGCTGACGTTGATTACCGGCTATGATTATCTGCGGGTCGGCCTGAAGCACATGTCGTGACGCGGCTGCTTTACTTCGCCTGGGTGCGCGAGCGGGTCGGCGTGGCGGAGGAGACGATCGACTTGCCGCCTGCGCTGGTCACCGTCGCCGACCTGCTCGACTGGCTGGCGACGCGCTCGCCCGGCCACGCCGCCGCGCTGAGTGACCGCAGCGCCGTCCGGGTCGGGGTCGATCAGGACTTCGCCGGCTTCGACGCTCCGATAGCGGGCGCCCGCGAGATCGCGATCTTCCCGCCCGTCACCGGCGGATGATCGCGGTTCGCGTCCAGGCCGAGCCCTTCGACCTCGCGGCGGAGGCCACCGCGCTGACCGCCGGACGCACCGACATCGGCGCGCTCGTGACCTTCACCGGCCTCGTCCGCGATCATGGTTTAAGCCTCGAACATTATCCCGGCATGACCGAGCGCCAGCTGTGCGCCGTCGCCGACGAGGCCTGCGCCCGCTGGCCGGTCCTCGCCGGCACCGTGGTGCACCGCTACGGCGACCTCGGCCCCGGCGACCCGATCGTCTTCGTCGCGGTCGCCGCCGCGCACCGTGCCGCCGCATTCGAGGCCGCGAGCTTCCTGATGGACTGGCTCAAGACCCGCGCGCCGTTCTGGAAGCGCGCCGGGGACGAGTGGGTCGCGGCGAACGCGAGCGATGACGAGGCGGCGGCGCGCTGGGGCGGCTTGCCGGGGGATCGCGAGCCGGGCTAGGCTGCCGCTCAGAGGGAGCAGCTTATGGCGCGGTTCGTACCCAATGTGCCGGTGGTCCAGCGTGATCCGGTGGTCGCCGTCGACGCCGATCCGTTGAAGCCGCTGCCGGTCGGGCGCAACCGCTTCCGCCTCGTCGTCGTCGACGATGCCGGCAACGAGTCCGAGCCGACCTTCCTCGAGGTCATCATCCGCGACGACACGAAGCCGACCGCGGTCCTTGACATCGTCGATGCAAGCGGGGCCCGCGTCACGCCGACAGTCGGCGCGGGCAAATCCTTCATCCTGTCGGGCGCGCGGTCGAGCGACGTCGCACCGGGCAAGATCAGCGAATACCGCTTTACGCTGCTGCCCGCCGTCTAGGCCACGAACGCGCGCCACGCGACATAGGCAAGCGGCACGAGCCCGATCAGGTCGGCAATCGCAATGCCGCGCAGCGCCGGCGGCTGCCCGCTCGTCGCATAGACGAGCAGAAACGAGATCATGCTGATCGCGACCGCGACGACGGCAAGCCGCCGGACCGCCGGGTCGAAGATCGCGGCGATGCAGATCACGACCACGAGGGCGAACAGCGCGGCGCGATGCTGCAGCAACGCGAACGCGGTCCCACCCGCCTCGACGCCGTACAGCCGCGCGATCAAGGCAGGACTGAAGAAGGCGAGCGCCGGCATCAGATGCAGCGCGGCGAGCAGCCCCCAGGCGATCCGTTCGACCATCGCACCCCTTTACGCCACGTCGAGCACGACCTTTCCCGTCGCCTTGCGGTCCATCATCCAGCGGATCGCCGCGGGTCCCTCGTCGAGAGTGAAGTGCTTGGAGATGTGCGGCCGCAGCTGGCCCTGTGCGTACCAGGCGATCAGCTCGTTCATGTTGGCGCGGTGCAGTTCGGGCTCGGCCTGGGTGAAGGCGCCCCAGAAGACGCCGACGATAGAGGCGCCCTTGATCAGCGGCAGGTTGAGCGGCAGCGTCGGGATGTTCCCGCCCGCGAAGCCGACCACCAGGTAGCGGCCGTTCCATGCCATGCTGCGGAACGCGGGCTCGGCGAAGCGGTCGCCGACCGGATCGTAGATCACGTCGACGCCCTTGCCGCCGGTCAGGCGCTTGACCTCGTCCTTCAGGTTCGCGGTGGCATAGTTGATCGTCTCGTCGGCGCCGTAATCGCGGCAGACCTCCAGCTTCTCCTCGCTCGAGGCGGCAGCGATGACGCGCGCGCCCATCAGCTTGCCGAGCTCAACCGCCGCGAGCCCGACGCCGCCCGCTGCGCCCAGCACCAGCAGCGTCTCGCCGGGCTGCAGCCGCGCCCGCTGCTTCAGCGCGTGGTGCGACGTGCCGTAGGTCATGGTGAAGCCGCTCGCGACGTCGAACGGCATCTCCCCGGGGATCGGCACGATCTGCGCGCGGTTGGCGACCACGGCTTCGGCATAGCAGCCGTTGCCGGTCATCGCGACGACGCGGTCGCCGATGGCCAGGTCGTCGACCCCCTCCCCCACCGCATCGACGACGCCCGCCGCCTCGCCGCCCGGCGAGAACGGCAATGCGGGTTTGAACTGGTAGAGGTTCTGGATGATCAGCGTGTCGGGGAAGTTGACGCCCGCCGCGTGCACCTTGACGCGGACCTGGCCGCGGCCGGGCTCGGGCGTCGGGATGTCACGCACGACAAGCGCCTCGGGCGGACCGTGTTCGACGCAGAGGACGGCTTTCATGCAAACGCTCCCAAGGAATTCACCGCACGTTAGCCGCCCGTGCAGAAACGAGAAAGGGCCACCCGTTGCCGGGCGGCCCTCCGATCTCGTCCTGAGCGCGGAGGCTCAGACGATCGGCACACCCGTTGCGCCGGTGATGCCGCCGCCGAGTGCCGAATTGCGACCATAATAGTCGTCGACGCCGCGGCTGCGGTCGCCATCGAACTCGTCGATCTCGTCACGCGAGTAAGTCGGCCCGGCGCGCAGCTCGTCCTGCGTATAGCCGATGTTGTAACCGCCCTTGTCGGTGTCGTAGGTCAACTTGTCCCACGGCAACGGGTGATAGCGCTCGCCGATGCCGAGAAAGCCGCCGAACGACATCACGGCATAGGCGACCTTGCCCGAGCGCTTGTTGAGCATCAGCGAGTCGATCGTGCCGAGACGCTCGCCGCTGGCATCGTACACGGCCGTGCCCTGCACCTTGTCGGCAGCGATCAGCGTGTTGGTCTCGTCGGCGGTCACGCGCTCGGTCTGGTCGCGGCCCAACCCGTCGGTGTTGTCGCCGAGATCGTGCGTCTCGCCGCGCGCCTGAGTGCCCTGCCAGGCACCGCCCGCGACGGGTTCGTTGCTGACGCCACCGGTCGTCGTCGCGGCGCTGCCGCCGTCCCAATCGGTACCGCCACCGACGCCGGTGCCGCCACCGATGCCGGCGGCACGGTCGCTCTCGGCCTCATAGCTGGTACCGCTACCGATCCCGCCGGTCGGCAGGTTGGCGCCGCTCATCGCAGCGCCGGGGCTCGTGTCGCCCGACAGGTCGCCGTTGGTCGAGCCCTGACGGCCGCTGTCGACATCGCCATATTCGGGGCTGCGGCCGTTGGTGTCGGTGCCGGTCTGGCTGCCCTGCGATTGCCCGAAGCGTTGATCGTTCATGACTGCCTCCTCCAAGTTCATGGCCCTTGTTCGGCCTGACAATGAAACCGGTGGAGCGGCGGTGGGGTTCCGGGCGTTCGGCGCTCTGGCGTGTCGGCACGTCGCGACTTATATCGGGCCCAACAGGCGGAGACGGACGATGGCGCTCGCAAACTATCTGGCCTCGGTGAAGGCCCGCGATCCGGCACCGCGCTCGCGCTGGGAAATCCTGACCTATCCGGGCGTGTGGGCACTGGGTTTCCACCGCATCGCCAATGCCCTGTACCGCGCCGACCTGTTCCTGGCAGCGCGCATCGTCAACCATCTGGGCCGCTTCCTGACGGCGATCGACATCCACCCCGGCGCCACGATCGGGCGCAATTTCTTCATCGACCATGGCTTCGTGGTGATCGGCGAGACCGCGGTGATCGGCGACGACGTGACGATCTACCAGTGCGTGACGCTGGGCGGCACAGACCCTTCGGGCGGGGTCGCGGGCAAGCGCCACCCGACGCTGGGTAACGGCGTGATCGTCGGGTCGGGCGCGCAGGTGCTGGGGCCGATCATGGTCGGCGACCGCGCCCGCGTCGGAGCCAATGCGGTGGTGACGCGCGACGTGCCCGCCGGCGCGACGATGGTCGGCATTCCGGCGCGCGCGGTCGTCGTCGATGCCGAGGCCTATGCCAAGCCGTTCATGCCGTACGGCACGCCGTGCAGCCAGCGCTTCGACCCCGAGACGCAGAAGCTCGAAATCCTGCGCTGCGAGGTCGAGACCTTGCGCGCCCGCCTCGACGCGTTGAGCGGCGACGCGGCCAAGATGGTCGGCTGACGCTGTCGAACGTCCTGCCTTTGCCGGTCGCGGCACCGCCGCAGACGGTGTTCGACCGGCTCGAACTCAACCTGATCCTCGACCTCTACGGGCGCATGGTCGCCGCCGGGCGCTGGCGCGACTATGCGATCGAGTTCGGGCGCGACACCGCGGTGTTTTCCGGCTTCCGCCGCGCGAGCGAACGGCCCGAGACGCAGGTGTTGAAGGTGCCCGCGCTGCGCCTGAAGCAGGGTCAGTACGCATTGCTCGGTGAGGCCGGCGCAGTCCTCAAGCGCGGCCACGACCTGCGCGCCGTGCTCGCGCCACTCGAGCGCAAGCTGCTGCGGCTGGTCGACTAGGCGGCGGCGGGCAGGCGTCCCGCGACGCCGGCCGGCAGCAGCGCGATGACCCGGCTGCGGATCGGCCGCCACCCCGCCGACAGCATTACCAGGAACGCGCCGATCAGCAGCGCGGTGACCCCGAAGCTGGCCGAAAACTCGCCGCCGCGCCCGATCAGCGCCTGGATCGCATAAATGACATAGCCGAGCGCCGAGACGAGCAGCGCGCGCCGGTCGATCGCCAGTGCGACGATGGTCAGCAGGGCATAAACCGCGATTACTGCGACCGCGGCGCTGGGCGCGGGGGACGCGTCCATCAGGCCCGCGAGCGAGAACACCGGGTGGACGATCAGCGGTGCCGCGAGCAGGTGCAGCCAGAACGCCACGTCGGACCAGCGCGTCACCCGCGCCCTGTCGCGTGCGTCGGCCCACATCGCGAGCGCGAAGACGGCCAGGCCGCAAACGAGGATCAGCCATGGCAAAGGCGACATCGCCTTGAAGCCGCTGGCTTCGAGCACGAGCGCGCCGCCCCCGATCACAAGCAGGACCAGCGAGGCGGCACCGGCGGCGACAGTGATCGGAACCATGAAGCGCCGCCAGTGCAGCCATGCCGCCGCGGCACCACCGCCGCCGATCGCGATCAGCGACCAGATGAAGGCCAGCGGCGCGGCGTCGATCCGCTCACGCCAGCTCTCGCCGCCGAGGAGCAGCCCGAGCACCGTCATCACCGAGGCGACGAACGACAACAGCAGGACGATCGACGGCAGCGCCATGCGCCGCTGACGCGTGAAATATTCGGCCAGCCCCCAACTCGCGCCCGCGACAAGTGCCGCGCCGAGAACCGGCGAGACGAGCCCACCCAGCGCGCCGACCGCGAATAACACGAGGCCGACGGCGATCGTCACGAAGATGTCGTTGAAGCCGGTCAGCAGGCGGAACTGCTCCTCGTCGGGGCCCGCCTCGCCACGCCTGTGGTCGCTGGCGAACTGCACCAGCCGCTCGCGCTGCGCGGGATCGAGGACACCCGAAGTCACCGCCGCGTCGAGGTCGCGTTCGTCGATCATTGCTGCCGCCCAACTGTTATATCCGGACAATACGGTCGCGGTGCTTGCCGGTCAACCGCCGCTGGCGGATGCTGCCATTGCGCGTCATGGTCGCGCAATGACTTCCTCGCCGCGCGACACCGAACAGCACACGCGTTTCGCCGCCATCCGCGCCCACCTGGAGGGGCTGCGCTTCGAGCGTGCCTGGCAGGCGTATCTGTTCGAATTCCTGCTGTTCGGGTTCAAGCAGGGCTGGGCCTGCCTGTTCGGCGCGCTGATGCTCGTGGCCCTGCTTGCAACGCACCGCTGGTATCCCGCGGACGCGGTCATCGCGCGCTACGACGTGCTGGTCGTCGTCGCGGTAGCGATCCAGCTCGGCATGCTCGCCTTCCGGCTGGAGACGCTGGCCGAGGCCAAGGTCATCCTGGCGTTCCATATCGTCGGCACGGTGATGGAGGTCTTCAAGACATACATGGGGTCGTGGGTCTATCCCGAGCCCAGCCTGCTGCGGATCGGCGGCGTACCCCTGTTCTCAGGGTTCATGTACGCCGCCGTCGGCAGCTACATCGCGCGCATCTGGCGCATCTTCCGGATCGAGCCGGTCGATTATCCGCCGCGATGGCAGCCGCCGGTGCTGGCGGCCGCCATCTACGTCAACTTCTTCACGCACCACTTCCTGCCCGACGCGCGGTGGCTGTTGTTCGCAGCCACCGCGTGGATCTTCCGCCGGACGTGGTTCGTGTTCACCCCACTGCGCGCCGAGCGGCGGATGCCGATCCTGCTCGGGTTCGTCCTCGTCGCCGGCTTCATCTGGATCGCCGAGAATCTGGCGACCTACAGCCGCGCGTGGCTGTACCCGATGCAGGCCGGCGGCTGGACCCTCGTGCCGATCGACAAGCTCGGCGCGTGGCTGCTGCTGATGATCATCTCCTTCGTGCTGGTCTCGCTCGTCCACGGCATCGGCCCCGAGCGCCGCAGCGCCCGCTGACCATGAATCACGGGATGTGATAGGTCGCAGGCGCGAAATCGAGCATGTCCTGATAGCGTTCGTACGGGAGTTCGGAGAAGCCGCCGCGGTCGCCGGGCCGGGTCAGGGGGGCAAAGCCCGCATCCAGCAGGTCGGCCACCGACCCCGCCTTGACCAGGAAGTCGCTGGCTACCGCGGTGCTTGTCGGCGTCTTGCCGAACAGATCGGCATATTTCACCCCGACCCCGGTCTGGTTGTCCCACGCGTCGACATTGTCATGAGCCATGCGGCCGGTGTCGCGAACGCTGAACATCATCGCCGAGACGTTGTGGTCGACCTCGACGCCCCTGGTGTTCTGCGTGTTGATCGCCGGGTCGAGATAATAGCCGGTGCCGCCCTTGGGTGCGCTGACCACGGTGTTGCCGGTGATCTGCCCGCCGTCGGTGTCCCACAGGGTGATGCCGTGACGCGACTGGCCCTGATAGACGTTGTTGGCGATCAGGAAGTCGCTGTGCCGCGCGGCGTCGCCGAGTTCGGAGCGGATGAAGATCCCCTGGATCGGCACGTGGTTGCCGAACATGAAGCTGTTGTTGGTGATCTCGACGTCGGTCGAGCCGCGCGACGCCGACGTCCAGAACTGGATCGCGTCGGGATGATCAGGCGCCGGTCCGGTCAGCATCGGCTGGAAGGCGCTGAAGCTGTTGCGGTCGATGATGACGTGATCGACGTCGCTGAAGTCCATGCCTTCGCGGACCTTCGTCACCACGTTGCCCGCGAACACCAGATTATTGCTGCGCAGCGCAAGGGTCGTGAAGGTCAGGTCGTGGAAGTCGTTGTTCAGGATGCTGATCCGGTTGCTGTCGGTCATCTGCAGACCGCTCGCGTCGTTCAGGTTCGACGCATCGATGTTTCCGGCGAACTCGCTGTCTACGACGGTGATGTCATGTGACCGCATGATCCGAAGTTGCGGCCCCGCCGGCGTCACATCGTGAAAATACAGGTCCTCAAAGGTCAAATTCGACGAGTCGTTTACAAATAAAGTGTCAATAACCGCCCGGTTCGACGGATCGAACGAGGTAATGGTTACCTTGGCCGTCGGATTGATATTGGCAATTATGAAGCTGTCGTAAAGACCCGGCCGCAACTGGATCTCGGTCTCGCCACTTGCAGCGCGCAAAGCGGCCAGCAGGGCGGCTTCGGTGCCGACCACCATCGTCTTGACTGTCATGATTTCCCCACCCGATACGCAACGAATACATGTCGGCCCCGCGCCGACACGCAAGTCATCACACAGCTTGACTTGGATATGGTTAACGCGGGCGTTGTACGGACAAATTTGCGCCGAGGTGCGGAATTTACCGTATCAGGCGGTCAGGCGAGGCGGCCTTCATGCAGGGTGACGACCCGGTCCATGCGCTGCGCAAGCGCGAGATTGTGCGTCGCGATCAGCGCCGCACTGCCCTGCCCGCGTACGAGGCTCAGCAGTTCGTCGAGCACCTTGGCAGCGGTTGCTTCATCCAAATTGCCCGTCGGTTCGTCGGCCAGCACCAGCACGGGCCGGTTCGCCAATGCGCGTGCGACGGCGACGCGCTGCTGCTCGCCGCCCGAAAGCTGCGCCGGGCGATGATCGAGGCGTGCCCCCAGCCCCAGGTCGCCGAGCAGCTGCGCGGCGCGGCTGCCGGCCTCGGCGTGCGCCTTGCCAGCGATCAGTTGCGGCAGCACGACATTCTCGGCCGCGGTGAAGTCGGGTAGCAGATGATGGAACTGGTAGACGAACCCCAGGCGGTCGCGGCGCACGCGCGTCCGGCCCGCAGCGTCGAGCGCCTCGACGCGCTCGCCCGCGATGCTGATCGCACCGCCGAAGCCGCCCTCCAGCAGCCCGACCGCCTGCAGCATCGTCGACTTGCCCGACCCCGAAGGCCCCAGCAGCGCGACGATTTCGCCGGCCGCGACCGACAGGTCGACGCCGCGCAGCACCTCGATGACCGTCTCGCCCTGCCGGAAGCTGCGCGTCAGCCCGGCGACGTGCAGGACATCACTCATAGCGCAGCACCTCGACCGGATCGGTGCTCGACGCCTTCCATGCCGGGTAGAGCGTCGCGAGGAACGACAGCAGCAGCGCCAGCAGGATGATGCCGACGACCTCGACCGGGTCGGTCTTCGACGGCAGCTCGGTCAAATAGCGCACCGAGGGGTCCCACAGCTGCGCGCCGGTCAGCCGCGCGATGCCGCCGGTGATCGCCTCGCGGAAGTTGAGCACGACGAAGCCGACGATGACGCCCGCGCCGATACCGGCGGCGCCGATCACCGTGCCGACGAAGATGAAGATACGCATCGTCGCACCCCGCGTCGCCCCCATCGTACGCAGGATCGCGATGTCGCGCGTCTTGGCGCGCACCAGCATGACCAGCGACGACAGGATGTTGAATGCCGCGACCAGGATGACGATCGCGAGCAGCCAGAACATCACCGTGCGCTCGACGACCAGCGCCTCGAACAGCGACGAGTTGGTGCTACGCCAGTCGTTGATCACCGCCACCGGCCGCACCGTATCGGCGAACGGCCCCAGGATCTCGCCGACCTTGTCGGGGTCGGTCGTCACCACCTCGACCATCCCGACCGCGTTGCCCAGCGACAGGAGGGTCTGCGCGTCGGCCATCGGCATGACGACGAAGGCCTTGTCGTAATCGTAGATGCCGACCTCGAAGATCGACACGATGCGGTAGCTGATGATGCGCGGCACGCTGCCGAACGGCGTCACCTCGCCCTGGGGGCTGATCAGGCTCATCGTGTCGCCGACCCGCGCGCCGAGCGCCTCCGCAAGCCGCGCGCCGATCGCCACGGTGTTACCGCCGGGCTTCAGGTCGCGCAGACTGCCCGCCTTGACGTTCTCGGTCATCACCTTGGTGCCGAGGATGTCGTCCATCGTCATGCCGCGCACCAGCACGCCCTCGACGCGGTTGTTGAAGCTCGCCATCAGCGGCTGCTCGATCAGCGGCGTCGCCTTGGTGACGCCCGGCAGCTGGCGGACCCGCGCCGAGATCGGCTCCCACGCCTCCAGCTTGCCGCCATAACCCTGGATCACCGCGTGGCCGTTGAGGCCGAGGATGCGGTCGAACAGCTCGGCGCGGAATCCGTTCATCACCGACATGACGATGACCAGCGCCGCGACGCCGAGCGCCACCGCCCCCGTCGCGATCGTCGCGACGAGGAATATGAACCCCTCGCCGCGCCCGGGCAGCAGGTAGCGCCGCGCGATCATGCGTTCGTAGGAGGTGATCATCCGGTCAAGCGGGCCATCGCCGCGTCGACGCTCACATCCTCGCGGTCGCCCCCACGACGCTTGAGCTCGACCGTGCCCGCCGCGACGCCCTTGGGCCCGACGATCAGCTGCCACGGCACGCCGATCAGGTCGGCGGTGGCGAACTTGGTGCCGCCGCGCTCGTCGCGGTCATCGTACAGCACCTCGACGCCGGCCGCCTCGAGTTGTCCGTACAATGCGTCCGCCGCCTCGCGGCAAGCGGTGTCATCGGCGCGCAGGTTGATCAGCGCGACCTTGTAAGGCGCCACCGCTTCGGGCCAGACGATACCGTCCTTGTCGTGGCTCGCCTCGATGATCGCCCCGATGAGCCGCGAGACGCCGATGCCGTAGCTGCCCATCAGCGGCGTCACCGCCTGGCCGTCGGCGCCCTGGACCGTGACGCCCATCGCCTTGGTGTACTTGTCGCCGAAGTAGAAGACCTGGCCGACCTCGATGCCCTTCGACTGCAGGATGGCGTCGCCTGCGGCGGCCTCGGCAGCCTCGTCGCGCTTCTCGTCGGTCGCGGCATAATCGGCGTTGAGCCCGTCGACGAAGCCCGCCAGGGCGTGCGCGTCGTCGGCGTCGACCGTCAGGTCGCGTGCACTCTCCCAGTTGCGGTGGTAGAAGACGTCGCTCTCGCCGGTCGGGGCGAGGACGATGAACTCGTGGCTCAGGTCGCCGCCGATCGGGCCGGTATCGGCGCGCATCGGAATCGCGTGCAGCCCCATGCGCTGGAAGGTACGCAGATAGGCGACGAACATGCGGTTGTAGCTGTGCCGCGCCGCGTCGAAGTCGAGGTCGAAGCTGTACGCGTCCTTCATCAGGAACTCGCGACCGCGCAGCACGCCGAAGCGCGGGCGGACCTCGTCGCGGAACTTCCACTGGATCTGGTAGATGTTCTTGGGCAGATCGCGATACGAGCGCGCACCATTGGCGAAGATCGTCGTGAACAGCTCCTCGGCGGTCGGCGAGAACAGCATCTCGCGGTCGTGACGATCCTTGATGCGCAGCATCTCGGGGCCGTAGGCGTCGTAGCGTCCGCTGTTCTTCCACAGCTCGGCCGACTGGATCGTCGGCATCAGCACCTCGATCGCGCCGGCGCGGTCCTGCTCCTCGCGGACAATCGCCTCGATCTTCTTGAGCACGCGCAGGCCGAGCGGCAGCCAAGCATAGATGCCCGCCGCAGTCTGGCGGATCATCCCGGCGCGCAGCATCAGCTGGTGGCTGACCACCACCGCATCGCCCGGCGTCTCCTTGAGGACGGGCAGGAAGTATCGCGACAGGCGCATGGGGTCTCCGTGGAAAGGCGCGGACGTGTAGCACGCGGAGGGGTACGGGCAATCACCCCATCGAATGGGGGTGTTGCCGCCGGACAACACAGATCAGTTGTCGCGTTATTGCGAGTCGTTCGCCGATGACAGCGGGCCCCGGGTCAAATACTCGCAACATCGAATTCGCGGCCCAACGGCCAGGGTTCAGGGAAGACGGCCACAAGGCCGCAAGTCGCTGGTCCAGCAGCCCGGAGGGGGCTCCCGACGCTGGACTTCGAAGTTCGGTCTCGTCACCGTTAACGCCCGGGTTTACCCCGGGCGTTTTCGTTTGTGCGGGAAGCGCGCTAGCATCTGCGGATGCACCTCTATACCGCCGCCGACCCCGCCCCCAATCCGCGCCGCATCCGGCTGTTCCTGCAGGAGAAGGGCCTCGACCTGCCCGCGATCGAGCTGTCGCTGTTCGCCGGCGAGCACAAGGCGGTCGAGGCGCTAGCGCGCAACCCGCGCGGCCAAGTGCCCTTCCTCGAACTGGACGACGGGCGAGTGCTGGCCGAGACGGTGGCGATCTGCCGCTACCTCGACGAGCTCCACCCCGAACCGCCGCTGTTCGGGCAGGATGCGTGGCAGCGCGCCGAAACCGACATGTGGGTCCGCCGCGTCGAGTCCACGCTCGGCGTCCCCGTCGCGACGGTGTGGCAGCACGGCCACCCGATGACTGCAAAGCTGCTCACCCAGATCCCCGCCACCGCCGACGCCGCCCGTGTCCGCGCACTCGACGCGATGCGCTGGTTCGACACGCAGCTGACCGGCCGCACGTGGCTGGCCGGCAACCGCTACACGATCGCCGACATTGTGCTGCTGACGACGCTCGACTTTGCGGACTGGATCGGGCTCGCGCTGCCGGGCGACACGCCGGCGCTGGCGGACTGGCAGGCGCGGGCGACGGCGCGCTACGCCTGAGGCCGGGTCAGGCCTCGGCCCGGCGCAGTTACTCGAATGTAGAGCCGACCGGTTCGCCGTTGATGAAAACCTGCCGCCGCTGAACGGTGCGGACCTCGACGTCGCCGCGTTCGATCGCGGCCCGCAAGACGGCCTGCCGCCTGGCTTCGTCGGCACGCCGCTTTTTGATTGTGTCCTCAGTTATTTTCGGGATCGGCGTCGACTTGTCGTTCGAACTTGGGTCGACGCGCTGCACCTCCTCGCCCCATTGGTCTGACGAGACAATGAATGCCTCGGTCGCGCCGGAGGTGAACAGCACACCGCACGGCCGTTTCAGTTCGCAGCCGCTTTTGCGCGCGATGCTGGTGCGCAGCCAAGCGGGCAGCGGCACCGATTTCGGCAGAATACGGATGCGCGCATCGAGCGTATCGGCGCGCTCGCGTGCTTCGGCGTCTTCGCGCGCCGCGTAGCGATTGTCCGACTTGAGGGTCTCCGACGCCGCGATGCGGATTGCCGACGTGCTGCCCTCGCGTGCCAGTCGCGCCACGGCCGCCTTGCCGGCCTCACCGAAATCGAAGCGGAGCGCCGCCCAGTCAAACTTGGCAGGCGGGGTCCGCCCGTCCGCCAGCCGCGCCAATTGATCACGCGTCGAGATCTGGTTGAAGCTGAGCAGTGGCGTCGAGAGGATGAAGGCCAGCACGCACAAGGCGAGGCCGAGGCGGAGGTTCGCCGCGCGCACCGGCTCGCCCCACCCGCCCCGCGCACGGACCAGCGCGACGAGATAGGCGAGGCAGTAGGCGCACGCGATGCCGGTGAAGACGACCGCCCAAAGACGCTCGGGCGTCAGACCGTACTGGGCGATGCGCAGGCCCGTTGATATCGCAGCGATGACCCCCAGCGGCAGCAGAGCCAGCCCCAGCCCCATCGCGCTCCAGCGCAGGACGCCGCGCCGCGCCTCGTGCTCCGGCCGATCGCCGAGCACGGCGTTCGCCAGGATCAACGCGCCGATGACGCAGCCGATCAGGATCGGGGTGGTCGACCGCGTCGCCGCCCATAATGGCGACAGGCCGGTGAATGGCAGCGCGATCAGGAACGCGAGCAGTCCGACCGCGAGCGCGGGCGCGAGCACCGACAGCACCGTCGTGACGACGCGCTGCAGGGTGCCCAGCACGCGCTCGCGGTCGCGCAGCAGCCCGATCGCGCCGCCGAACGCTCCACCGGTCAGGACTGCGGCGAACCAGTCCTTGCGCAGCAATTCCTCGATGAAGCGCACGCCGATCAGCGCGAACAGCTCGCCGAGCAGCATCGCGAGCAGCCACGTGATACCGGTGAAGACCATCGCCGCGAACCACAGCACGACGTTGGTCCACGCGCGGTCGTGCGCCGCGACATAGGGAATGGTGCGTGCAGCACCGGCATCGCGCCATGCCTGGAACAGCGGCGCCGCGATCGCGACCGTCAGCAGCGCGCAGGTCAGCCGCCAGCCTTCGCCGGCATCCCAGCCGGAAGACGGGCCATTCCAGTACACCACCGACCCGACGATGAGCCCGGCGGCGCCTGCGAAACTCGCGGTCAGCCGGTGACCCTGGCGCTCAAGGACAAACGCGACCGCGAGCCCGGCGGTGGTCAGTAGCGCCGCGAGCGCCAGCCGCCATGCCTCAGTGACCGGCTGCGAAGGCCCGTCGCCGGTGACCAGGAAATGCACCGCGAGGCCGACGCCCGCCCCCGCCAAGGCGAGCGACGCCGCACGTAGCGGCCAGTCGCGGGCCTCGTCACTCACACGAGGCGGCTTTGCTTGACCGCCGCGGCGATGAAGCTGGCGAACAGCGGGTGGGGGTCGAAGGGTTTGGATTTGAGCTCCGGGTGGAACTGGACGCCGACGAACCAGGGGTGGTCGGGGCGCTCGACGATCTCGGGCAGCAGGCCGTCGGGGGACATGCCGGAGAAAATCAGGCCGTTCGCCTCCAGCCGCTCGCGGTAGTTGACGTTGACCTCGTAGCGGTGGCGGTGGCGCTCGCTTATCGTGGTGCCGCCATAGACCGACGCCGCGACGCTGTTGCCGGTCAGCTGCGCCGGGTAGGCGCCCAGCCGCATCGTGCCGCCCAGATCGCCGCCGGCGGCGCGCGTCTGGCGACCCGCGGCGCTCATCCATTCGGTGATCAGGCCGACGACGGGTTCCTCGGTCGGGCCGAATTCGGTCGACGACGCCGCCTCGACCCCGGCCTGGTTCCGCGCCGCCTCGATGCACGCCATCTGCATGCCGAAGCAGATGCCGAAGAACGGCACCTGGCGTTCGCGCGCAAAGCGGACACTCGCGATCTTGCCGGGGCTGCCGCGCTCGCCGAAGCCGCCGGGGACGAGGATGCCGTGCATCGGCTCGAGGATCGACGCGACATCGTCGCGCTCGAAGGTCTCGGCGTCGATCCACTTCATGTGGACCTTGACGCGGTTGGCGATGCCGCCGTGGACAAGCGCCTCGGTCAGCGACTTATAGGCGTCCTTCATGCCGGTATACTTGCCGACGACGCCGATCGTCACCTCGCCCTCGGGCTGGGTCAGCCGCTCCATGATGTCGTCCCAGCGCGACAGGTCGGGCTCCGCGTCGTGCGGCAGGCCGAACGCCTTCAGCACCTCAACGTCGAGGCCCTGCGCATGGTATTGCAGCGGCACCCCGTAGATGCTCTCGGCGTCGAGCGCGGAGATCACCGCCTCGGGCGCGACGTTGCAGAACAGCGCGATCTTGGCGCGGTCGCTGGCCGGCAGCGGGTGTTCGGAGCGGCAGACCAGCACGTGCGGCTGGATGCCGATGCCGCGCAGTTCGGCCACCGAATGCTGCGTCGGCTTGGTCTTGAGCTCGCCCGCGGCCGCCAGGTACGGCACGAGCGTGCAGTGAATGTAGACGGCGTTGGCGCGGCCGACATCAGCCGAAAGCTGCCGGATCGCCTCGAGAAATGGCAGCGATTCGATGTCGCCGACGGTGCCGCCGATCTCGCACAGCACGAAGTCGAGGTCGTCGGTGTCGGCGACCGCGAACGCCTTTATCGCGTCGGTGACGTGCGGGATGACCTGCACCGTCGCACCGAGGAAATCGCCGCGGCGTTCCTGCGCGATGATGTCCTGATAGACGCGGCCGCTCGTGACGTTGTCCGACTGGCGTGACGCGACGCCCGAGAAGCGCTCGTAATGGCCGAGGTCGAGGTCGGTTTCGGCGCCGTCGTCGGTCACGTAGACTTCGCCGTGCTGGTAAGGCGACATCGTGCCGGGATCGACGTTCAAATAGGGGTCGAACTTGCGGATGCGGACCGAGTAGCCGCGCGCCTGAAGCAGTGCGCTGAGCGCCGCTGCCATGAGGCCCTTGCCGAGCGACGAAACCACGCCGCCGGTGATGAAAATGAACCGGGTCATGGGAGAAACGGCTTAGCCGAGGGGGGGCGGAATGGCTAGGGCAGCCCCCTCGATCGGCTGTGGACAACGCCTAAAAGCGCGAGCGGAAGGCGATCTCGATCGCCGGCGTCAGCTTCGAGGTGCCCGGCGTATCGGGGCCGTCGTTCTGCAGCCGCCCCTCGACCCGGACGTCGCCGAACTGCGATGGCCATTCGACGCCCGCGGTCGCGACTTGGATCGTCTCGCGGTTGCGCGTCAGGCGGTTGCGCGGCTGGTTGCCGGGCGGAATGCCGCCCAGATTGCTGCGGTACAGGTCGATGTCGCGAAGCGATGCGTACCAGCGCCGGTTGCGCGTATCGTTGACCGCCCCCGACACGGCGATCGTCCGCGTGTCGCCGTCGAGCGAATAGCCGATGGGCTCGCGCTTGTAGGTAAAGCCGTCGACGTAGATGAAGTTGTTGTAGACCGAGCCTGGGTACTTCCGCCCGCCGAACAGCTGCGATCCCAGTGTGTCGGTGACCTCGACATTGGCATTCCAGCTCGCGCCCTTCTTGCCCAACGGGCCGCTCAGCGCGATACCCGCCAGCCGCGCGAACTGTTCGATGATGACATTGTCCTCGTCCTCGGCCTCGGCCTCCGCGTAGATCTGCGTGGTGACGTTGCCGATGTTGCGCGTGAAGCTGATGTCGAACCCGGCCAGCTGGTTACCCGGCTCGCTGGGCGTCCCGGTGTTGTCGGCGTTGCCGAAGCCGATCAGCGCCTTGCCGATCGTCTTGGCGCCGCACGGTCGCCCCCGCCCGCACAGCTGGAGCGCACGGTTGAGGCCGATCTCCAGCCCGTGGACGGGTTCGAAGGCGACGCGGATACCGATGATGCCGGTGTTGTCGAAGTCGCGCTTCTCGGTCAGCACGCCGGCGAAGACGTCGAGGCGGATCGGGCCCAGCCACTTCAGCACCGGCAGGCCGATCGGGTCAGGTGACAGGCGCTTGATGCCGACCTTGGGGAAGGGCCGCGCCGAGTTGGAGAACAGCAGCGCGCCGTCATGACCGGGGCCGAACCATTCCTCGACGTAACCGCCGTACAGCGCCCAGTTGCCGATCTGCACCGCGGCATAGGTCGGCTCCAGGTGGAAGTCCTTGCCGCGCTGGCCGTTGCGATAGCCGACGCCGTAGCTGAGATACAGCGGCCCGACATCGTGGCTGGCGCGCACCGACACGTCGGCATTCTCGCGCGCGCCGCCGCCGAAATCGCGGACCAGCTGCGGGTCGGTGGTGCCCGCGGCCTTGAATTCATAGACGGTGCGGCGCTGCGCCATGTCGCTGTGCGCCTTGACGCGCGCGAGTGCGGCGGCAAGGTGCGGCGGCAGGGCGACACCCTCGTTGAACGCGATGCCATTGTCGATCTGCGCCCAGGGCAGCGGCCAGGCATTGATCGGGCCGCGGATGATCCGCGCGGCCTTCAGCATCTCGATATCCTGCCGGAACTGGCGGTCGTTGCCTTCGGCCCAAGGCGACGCCTGGGCGGCACCGGCGACGAGCATCAGGGCGAGGAGGAGGCGCTTCATGCCCGCCGCCCTACTCCGCCAGCCACGCCTCCGCCAGCGCCAGCGCACGCGGGTCGTCGATGTCGAGCCAGTCGTGTTGCGAAATGTCGACAGTCGCGGCGCGGTCGCGCGCCGCCAGCGCCCGGACGCCGTCCGAAAGCCCGGGGTTGTCGAGGCCGGCCAGCGTGTCCGTAAGCACCGGGGTGATGACGAAGACCCCGCAATCGTAGGCGTCGTAGACGGGGATTTGCTTGCCGATGCCGACGATCCGCGCGGCTCGCGTCGCGACGCGCGTCACGTCGTCCTCGTCGACCCAGGGGTGCCC
This sequence comes from Glacieibacterium frigidum, assembly GCF_007097155.1. Lineage (GTDB taxonomy): Bacteria > Pseudomonadota > Alphaproteobacteria > Sphingomonadales > Sphingomonadaceae > Glacieibacterium > Glacieibacterium frigidum. The sequence goes on along the minus strand of NZ_VJWA01000001.1, from coordinate 964,482 downwards.
CAGCCGCCGGTCGATGCCGAGCGCCAGCGCGTCGTCCCCCAGGTCGTGCGCGATCATCGCGGCGTACAGCGCCGGGGCAACGAGATGGTCGGCCATGCACAACAGTGCGCGCGCCTCGAGGTGCGGCGCGGCGGCAGCGAGCGACACGCCGTTCGGCGCCGCCCAGCCGGGATTGTCGACGAGCGTCAGCGGCAGCGTGTCGGCGGCTTCGAGGACCGCGCGGACTTGCTCGCCCGCATAGCCCAACACGATCACCGCTGACGTCGCTCCCCCAGCGCGCAGCCGGTCGAGCGTGTTGAGGATCAGCGGCCGCCCGGCCACCGGTGTCAGCGGCTTGACCGGCGAGGCATCGCGAAGCCGCGTGCCCTGCCCCGCCGCCAGGATGACCGCCTGCACCTACTTCGCGCGCACCACGCGCTCGCCGCGTTCGATCGGCGCCTCGGCGCGCGACTTGACACCGAGCGAGATGAGCAGCGACGACGACACGAAGATTGACGAATATGTCCCGACGACGATGCCGAGCACCATCGCCGCGGTGAAGCCGAAGATCACGTCTGGACCCAGGAACAGCAGCGCGAGCAGTGCCGCGATCAAAGTCACCGAGGTCATCACCGTGCGCGGCAGCGTCTCGTTGACGCTGAGGTCGATGATGTGGCCGATGTCCATGCTGCGGTATTTGCGCAGATTTTCGCGGATGCGGTCGTCGATGACGACCTTGTCGTTCAGCGAATAGCCGATGATCGTCAGCACCGCTGCGACGATGTTGAGGTCGAACTCCAGCTGCGTCAGCGCGAAGAAGCCCATCGTCACGGTGATGTCGTGGACCAGCGCGACGACGGTCGACACGCCGAAATGCCATTCGAAGCGGAACCAGGTGAACAGTGCGACCGCGAGCATCGACAGGCCCACCGCCCATAGCCCGCCCTGGATCAGCTCGCCCGACACCTTGCCGCTGACCGATTCGGTGCGGCGGATCTCGGTGCCCGGATACTTTGCCTTGAGGTCGGTCTGGACCTTCGAGACGACACGCTGCACTGCGGCCTGGTCGCCCTCGGGAAGCGGCAGGCGGACGAGGATGGTGCGGGCGTTGCCGAATTCCTGCAGCGCCGACTGACCGACACCCAGCCCGTCGACCTGCTCGCGCAGCGTGTCGAGCGGCGGCGGTGCCTTGAACTCGACCTCCATCGTCAGACCACCGACGAAATCGACGCCGAGGTTGAGACCACGGATGCCGAGCAGCGCCAGGCTGCCGATGGTCAGCGCCAGCGTCAGCGCGAACGCGATGTAGCGCAGCCGGACGAAGCCGATGTTGGTGTTGTCGGGGACGAGCTTGAGGGTCATGTCAGATCGCCAATGCCACGGGTCGCCGCGTGCGCAGCCAGTTCGATGCCATCAGGCGCACCACGGTCACCGCGGTGAACACGCTGGTCGCGATGCCGATCGCGAGCACCACAGCGAACCCCTTGATGGGGCCCGAGCCGAACAGGAACATGATGATCGCGACGATGATGTTGAGCGAGTTCGCGTCCCAGATCGTCCGCGTCGCGTCGCGGAAACCCACTTCGACCGACTGGACGACGCCCTTGCCCTTGCGCCGCTCCTCGCGGATGCGCTCGTTGATCAGCACGTTGGCGTCGACCGCCGCACCGATGGTCAGCACGAGGCCCGCGATGCCCGGCAGCGTCAGCGTGAAGCCGCCGACCGACATCAGCCCGAGGATCATGAACACGTTGAGGATCAGCGCGAGCACCGCATAGATGCCGAAGCGGCCGTAGGTCAGGATCATCAGCAGCGACACGGCGATCACCGCGACGATGCCCGCGATCGTGCCGGCGCGGATCGAGTCGGCCCCCAGATCGGGACCGACGGTACGCTCCTCGACGACCTTCAGCTCGACGGGCAGCTTGCCCGAGCGCAGCAGGATCGCGAGATTGTTCGCGCTCTCGGTCGTGAACGACCCCGAGATGATGCCGCTGCCGCCCAAGATCGGCTCGTTGATGTTCGGCGCCGAGATCACCTTGTTGTCGAGGATGATCGCGAAGGGCTTGCCGACATTGTCCTGCGTCGCCTTGGCGAACTTGCGCCCGCCGTTGGAGTCAAAGCGGAAGCTGGCGGCGGGCTGGCCGTTCTGGTCGGTGGTCAGGCCGGCGTCGATCAACTGGTCGCCGGTGATGATGGCACGGCGCTTGACGACGATCGCGCCCGGCTGATCGGTGAAGCCCAGCACCTGGCTGCCCGCGGGCGCCCGGCCCTGCGCCGCAAGCGCCGGATCGGCGGCGATGTCGACGAGCTTGAACTCCAGCTTAGCGGTCTTGCCGATCAGCGCCTTCAACGCCTCGGGATCCTGCAGGCCGGGGACCTGGACGACGATGCGGTTGGTGCCCTGGCGGACAATCGTCGGCTCGCGCGTGCCGAGCTCGTCGATGCGCTTGCGGATGACCTCGACCGCCTGTGCCATCGCGCTGTCGATCGCTTCGGCGGTGCCAGCGTCGGTTTCGGTGATGACGATGCGGTTGCCGTCGACGACATTGACCTCGATGTCGCGCACGCCGGTCAGGCCCTGGGTCGGGCTCGAGAGCTTGCGCAGCGCTTCGACGGCGCGGTCGAGGGTCGTCGGGTCGGTGATAGTGACGCTCAGCCGCTCATTGGCGGTCGACAGGTCGGCAAAGGGCGCCTTGGCATCGCGCAGCTCGGTGCGGACGCTATCCTCCAGCGCCTCGAGCTTCGCCTTGCGGACGTCGGACGTCTCCGCCTCGAGCATCAGGTGCGACCCGCCGCGCAGGTCGAGCCCCAGGTTCAGGCGGCTCTTCGGCAGGAACGACGGCCAGTTGTTGACCGTGCTTTCGGGGAAGAAATTGGGGACCGCGAGCCCGACGCACAGCGCCGAGACGAGCGCGATCAGCCAGACTTTCCACGCCGGAAAGTCGAGCATCAACGCTTTCCGTCGTTCGCCGCCGCGGGCAGCGTCTTGGAACGGACTTCGCTGAGCGTGCCGCGCACGACGCGCAGCTTGACGGTGGGGGCGACCTCGACCTCCAGCTCGTCGTCCTTGATGCGCGTCACCTTGCCGACGATGCCGCCGCCGGTGACGACCTCGTCACCCTGCTTGACGGCGTCGAGCATCGCCTTGTGCGCCTTCATGCGACGCTGCTGCGGCCGGATCATCAGGAAATAGAAGATCACGAAGATCGCGATGAGCGGCACGAACTGGCCGAACATTGCGAGCCCGCTCGGCGGCGCGGGGGCGGCCTGGGCAAAGGCCGGGGATGCGAACATGAAGGTCTTTCGAATGGCCTGAGGCTAAGCGGCGGCTCTTAGAGCGCAGGTGGCAATTAGGCAATCGTCACGGCATAGCGGCCGGAATGACCGACGACCTTCTCGCCCGCATCGCCGCCGCGCTCGAGCGCCTGGCACCGCCGCCCGCCCCGTCCGCCGACCTATCGGGCAACAGTTTCGTCTGGGCTGACCGCCGCCTGACGCCGGTGACCGCGGCGCGTGCTCAGCCGCTCGACGTGTTCGCCGGCGTCGATGCGCAGCGCGATGCCCTGCTCCAGAATACGCGCCGCCACGCCGCCGCCCTGCCCGCGCACGACGTGCTGCTGTGGGGCGCGCGCGGCATGGGCAAGTCGTCGCTGGTCAAGTCGGTCGCCGCCGCGGTGCGCGCCGCGGGGCACGACCTGATGCTGGTGCAGGTCGGCCGCGACGACATCGGCACGCTGGGCACGCTGTTCGATGCCATGCCCCCTCGCCGCGCGCTGGTGTTCGCCGACGACCTGTCGTTCGAGGCCGATGAAACGCAGTACAAGGCGCTGCGCTCGGTCCTCGACGGCGGCATCGCGGCGCGGCCGGACGGGGTGCGGCTGGTCGTCACGTCGAACCGCCGCCATCTGGTGCCGCGCGCCCACGCCGATGGCGACGCGATCAATCCGCGCGACGTGCTCGACGACCGGCTGGCGCTCGCCGACCGCTTCGGGCTCAGCCTGGGCTTCCACAACGCCGATCAGGACACGTATCTCGCGATCGTCGCGCGCTATGCCGCTGCGCACGAGCTGGCCTTTGACGAGAGTGCCGCGCTGGCCTGGGCGACCGGGCGCGGCAACCGCTCGGGGCGGGTGGCTTGGCAATATATCGAGGAAATCGCTGGTTCTGCAGGTCGGCGTCTGGACTGACGGCACTTGTCGGCGCATCGTTCGTTACGCGTGCAACAAAAGGGGAGACCGATGATGTTGCGCTGGACGATCGCCTTGAGCCTCGCCGCCATTCCCGTCAGCATCGCGACGCCCGCGAATGCCCAGTACGGCGGCGGCGGGGGCCCGCGCCAGATCAAGTGCGAAAGCTGGAACTACAAGCCCGCGCAATGCCCGGTCGAGCTGCGCCGCCGCGCCGATGTCGACGTCGTCCAGGTGCTCGGCGGCCGCTGCGTCGAGGGACGGACGTGGAACTGGGACCGCCAGGGCATCAGCGTCAGCGGCGGCTGCCGCGCGATCTTCGCGATCAGTGGCGGCGGTAGCGGCGGCGGCTTCCCGGGCGGCGGTGGCGGCGGGCGCGACACGGTGACCTGCGAGTCGTTCAAGTACAAGTACAAGACCTGCGAACTGCCCGGTCGCGGACGCCCCGACCTCGTCCGCGTCATCGCGGGCCAGTGCGTCGAGGGCCAGAGCTGGGGCGGGCGTGGCGGCGAGGTGTGGGTCGACAAAGGCTGCCGCGCGATCTTCGCGGCGTCGCGCGGCGGCGGCGGTGGGCCGGGTGGCGGCTTCCCCGGCGGTGGCGGCGGGCCGCGGCTGATCACGTGCGAATCGTGGAACTACAAATACGCCGAATGCCCGACGCCGTCGCGGCGGGTCGAGCTCGACAGCGTCATCGCCGGCCAGTGCCAGCAGGGCATCGGCTGGGGCATCGCGCGGCGCGGCGGCATCTGGGTCGACAAGGGCTGCCGCGCGCGCTTCCGGACCTTTGGCTGACAACTCGAAACGGGGGACTGACATGACGAGACTGATCGCAGGCGCCGTCGTCGTGGCGCTGGTCACGGCGCAGGGCGCGGTGGCGCAGGACGGCCGCTACTATCAGGGCGGCGGCGGCAATTATGGCGGGGCGAGCCAAGTCCGCTGCGAGTCGTTCAACTATCGCTACAAGCGCTGTCCGATCGACACGCGCGGCGGCGTGTCGATCTCGCGGCGCATCGCGGGCGACTGCAATTCGCGCAACTGGGGCCATGACCGCCGCTCGATCTGGGTCGACAACGGCTGCCGCGCGATCTTCTCGACCGGCTACAACAACGGCAACGACAATGACGGCAAGGGCCCGTCGACCGGGGCGGTCATCGCCGGCGTCGCGGTCGCGGGCGGGCTGATCGCGCTGCTCGCCGGCAATGCCGCGAACAAGAAGAAGAAGAAGGAGCGCGAGGCTGCCGCTGCCGCTGCGGACGCCGGGCCGGTCATCCACCCGCCGCAGCCGCCCGCCGCACTCGTCGCCAACCTCGACGCGGTCCCGTCGGGCGCGCGCTCGTCGGTGCAGACCTGCCTGTTCGAGGCCGCGCGCCAGATCGGTGCGACCGGCGGGACCCGGCTGGCCTACGACGTCGCCCAGTCGCTCGAGCCCGGCAACGGCGGCTGGCGCCTGCGTGCCGCAGTACGCGCGACCTATCCCGACGGCGTCCGCGACGTGCCGATGTACTGCCGCGCAACGCCGAGCAAGGTGATCGAACTGACGTTCGGGTGACTGGAGTGGCGCGCCCGGCTGGACTCGAACCAGCGGCCTCAGGATTAGAAGTCCCGCGCTCTATCCAGCTGAGCTACGGGCGCGCAAACCGGGAAATCATCTGAAATTGTCGGCGTAGGCCTGCAGGCGCAGCGGCTTGGCGGGCAGCCGCTCGACGCGGTAGGCGAGCCCGTTCGCCTCGGCATAGGCGACCGCCGCCGCCTCGCTGGCGAAGCTCAGCTCGACCTGGGTGCCGGTGTCGCCCGATCCGATCCAGCCGGTCAGCGGGTCGTGGCGCTGCGCCTCGCCACGCTCGCGCACCAGCACCCATTGCCCGACACGGGCACGGCCCGACTGGGTGGTCGACTTCAGGCGTTGGAAGATGCGCGCGGTCATGGCCGCAGCCTCTAGCAGATCAGAAGGCGCGCGCCACGGCGAACTCGACCGTCTCGATCAGCGCATCGCGCGCCGCGCCGTGCTGGAACGACGCCAGCGCATCGATCGCACGCGCGCCGTACAGCCGGGCGCGTGCCAGCGTGTCGTCGATGGCGCCCGACGAATGGAGCAGCGCTGTGGCATGGCGCAGTTCTTCCTCGCCCGCCGCGCGGCCCAGCATGGCGTCGCGCCAGAAGCGCCGCTCGGCCTCGGACCCGCGCGCGTGTGCCAGGATGACGGGCAAGGTCACTTTGCCGTCGCGGAAGTCGTCGCCCGAATCCTTGCCCATCGTGCCGGCGTCGGAGACGTAATCGATGGCATCGTCGACGAGCTGGAAGGCGATGCCCAGGTTGCGCCCGAAGCTTTCGAGCTCGGCCTCCACCGCATTGCCGCGCTCGGCGACGACAGCGGCGATCTGGCACGCGGCAGCGAACAGCACGGCGGTCTTGGCGGTGATGATCTCGAGGTAGCGCTCCTCGGTCGTCGCGACGACGCGCTGCGCGGTCAGCTGCGCGACCTCGCCTTCCGCGATCACGGCGGAGGCGTGGCTGAGAATCTTGAGAACGCGCAGGCTGCCGTCCTCGACCATCAGCTCGAACGAGCGGCTGAACAGGAAGTCGCCGACGAGCACGCTCGCCGGGTTGCCCCAGATCGTGTTCGCGGTCGCCTTGCCGCGCCGCAGGTCCGACCCGTCGACGACATCGTCGTGGAGCAATGTCGCGGTGTGAATGAACTCGACGCACGCCGCCAGCTTGTGGTGGCGGGTGCCGGCATAATCGAACAGCTGCGCGCAACCGAGCGTCAGCAGCGGCCGCAGGCGCTTGCCGCCGCCCGCGATCAGATGACCCGCCAGCTCGGGGATCAGCGCGACCGGGCTGTGCATGCGCTCCAGGATCACGGTGTTCACCGCGTGCAGCCCCGGCGCGCACAGCGCCAGCAGCGGCGAGAGTGACGGCGCCGCATCGCGCGGGCGCAGGGGGTGAACGGACGCCGACATGGGCGCTGTCTTAACGGCGGGTGGCGGTCGCGCAACCCTCCCTCTGGCCTTGCGCTTGCGGCACGCCGTCGCGATGGTGCGCATAAGGCGGGGAGAGACGATGAGCGACGAGACCTTGCGCGGCTACCGCGACAGCATCGACAACATCGATGCGGCGCTGGTCTTCCTGCTCGCCGAGCGGTTCAAGACAACGCAGGCGGTCGGGGCCTACAAGGCGCGCGCCGGCCTGCCGCCCGCCGATCCGGGGCGCGAGGCGGCGCAGATCGCCCGGCTGCGCGCCCTCGCGGCGTCGGCCAAGCTCGATCCCGAATTCAGCGAGAAATTCCTGCGCTTCATCATCGACGAAGTGATTCGCCACCACGCCGCCGCCCAAGCCTGAACCGGAGAGTTTCCCATGGCCGAGCTCGTTTTCTACACCAACCCGATGTCGCGCGGACGGATCGTCCGCTGGATGCTGGAGGAGGTCGGCGCGCCGTACCGGACCGAGATCATGGGTTACGAGGGCGCGATGCAGTCGCCCGAGTTCCTGGCGATCAACCCGATGGGCAAGGTGCCGACGATCACCCACGGCGGCGCGGTCGTCACCGAAGCGGCGGCGATCTGCGCCTATCTCGCCGATGCCTTTCCCGACGCCGGGCTGGCCCCTGCGCCCGCCGACCGCGCCGCCTATTACCGCTGGCTGTTCTTCGCCGCCGGCCCGGTCGAGGCGGCGATCGTCAACAAGTCGCTCGGTGTCGAGGTGCCCGCAGAGCAGGAGAAGATGGTCGGCTATCGCAACCTTGAAACCGCCGTCTCGACCCTCGAAACGGCGCTCGGCGAGGGACCTTGGCTGCTGGGCGAGCAGTTCACCGCCGCCGACGTCTATGTCGGGGCGCAGATCACCTGGGGCCTGGCGTTCGGCTCGCTGCCAAAGACGCCGGCGTTCGAGGCCTATGCCGCGCGTCTCCACGCCCGCCCCGCCGCCGCCCGTGCCCGCGAGATCGACGACGCCCTGCTGCCCGAGGAAATGCGCGGCAAGATGTGAGGCCGTTGTGACGGGCACGCCGATCGGCTATGCCGCGCAGGCGAAACGAGGTGGAGGCGGGGATGCGTAAGGGTGCGATCGTGGCGGCGCTGGCAGTGGCGACGGTCGTCGCGGCGCAGACCGAGCGCGGCGCGCAGCTGACGCTGGCCTTCGAGGACCGCTTCGATCCGTCGCCAAGCCAGGTCAAGCTGGGCATGGAGATCGCGGGCCTCGCGCTCGGTATCGCAATCAGCTGGACGCGCGACCGGCCGACACTGGCAATGTGAGATAGAAGGGCTTTCGCGCGCCGCAGGAAAATAGTGCGATACATGCAATTGCAGCTGGTTTAGCGTCGCCCGGTGACTGCCGCCCTCGCCTCTCGACCCGACGCCCCGACGATCGACGACTGCATCGCGCTCAAGGTGCGGCGGCTGGCGCGCAAGGTTACGCAGATCTACGACGACGCCCTCGCGCCGCACGGGCTGACCGTCGGACAGCTCGGGATTCTGGCCGGGCTGCGCCGGTCGCGCGGGGTCGGCATCGCGGCGCTCGCCGAGCAGCGATCGACCGACGCCTCGACCGTGTCGCGCCTCGTGCGCCCCCTCGAGCGCGCCGGGCTGCTGTCGATCGAGCCTGACCCCGAGGATCGCCGCGCCAAGCTGCTGCGCCTGACCGATGCCGGCGCGGTGCGCGTCCGCGCCGCCGCCCCCGCATGGACCGCCGCGCAGGCCCAGGTCGGCGACCTGCTCGGCCAGTCACGACTGTCGGCGCTGCGCTTCATCGTCGACGACGCCTTCGACCATCTTTGACCTCAGGAGACCTGCCATGCGCTTTGCCCTTCTCGCCCTTATAGCTGCAATTGCAGCATCCCCGGCGCTTGCCGAGACGGTCGCCGGCACCGCGACGCTCGCTGCGCCCGCCGCCCAGACGAAGATCGTCGGCGAGGGCGGCGTCTGGCGCTGCAGCGGCACCACGTGCACCGGTCCCGCCGATACGCGCGCCCGTCTCGCCGTCGCCGCATGCAGCGCGGTCGCCGATGCCAACGGTCGCGTCGTTGCGTTCAGCGCTGGCGGCACCGAATTCGCCGCCGCCGAGCTGGCGCGCTGCAATCGCCACGTGAAGTCGTGACCCTACCCCTCGACGCGGTGCGCGCCATGCCGGGCATCGACCTGATGCGCGCGATGTTCGCGGGCGACCTGCCGCGCGCGCCGATCGCGCTGCTGCTTGGTTTCGACGGCGGCGCCGTCGGCGAAGGCTGGGTGGAGTTCAGCGGCGTGCCCGGCGAACAGCATTACAACCCGCTCGGCACGGTCCACGGCGGCTATGCGGCGACCATGCTCGATTCGTGCATGGGCTGCGCGGTACACACGACGCTGAAGGCCGGCATCGGCTACACGACGATCGACATGAACGTCACCTACCTGCGTCCGATGAACGCCGCGACGGGGCGCGTGACGGCGCGCGGCGAGGTCATCACTTCGGGCCGCCGCGTCGCGACGGCGCGGGCGACCTTGACCGACACCCGCGGCAAGCTGATCGCCACCGCGACGACGAGTTGCCTGGTGTTCCCGCTCGGCGACAGCGCCTAGCATCGCGGGCGGGGAGACCGACATGCAGAACCGCGCCGCGATCGTTCGCAAGACCGGAGGGCCCGAGCGCATCGAGGTCGTCGACGTGCCGATGCCGATGCCCGGGCCGGGCGAAGTCCTCGTCGCGGTCGAGGCGACGGGCATCGCGTTTGCCGACGTCGTGATGCGGATGGGCGTGTACCCGGGGGTCACGGTGCCCTTCACCCCGGGCTATGAAGTCGTCGGGCGGGTGATCGGCGGCGAGGGCTTTGCCGAGGGCACGCGCATCGCCGCGCTGACCGTGACCGGCGGCGCCGCGCGCTTCGCCGTGGTGCGTGCCGCCGACTGCGTGGCGGTGCCTGGCGGCGTCAGCAGTGCGCAGGCGGCGGCGCTGGTGCTGAACGGGCTGACCGCTTTCCAGATGCTGACCCGCTGCGTCGCGCAGCCGTCGGTCGAGAAAATGCTGGTATGGGGCGCGGCGGGCGGCGTCGGGTCGATCCTGCTCGCGCTGGGCAGGCACTTCGGCATCGACACCTACGGCGTCGCGAGCGGCAGTCGCCGGGACTTCGTCCGCGACCACGGGGCAACGCCGATCGACCGCGGCGGCGATGTCGCGGCGCAGGTCCGCGCGGCGAGCGGCGGCGGGGTCGATGCGGTGTTCGACGGCGTCGGCGGACCCAATGTACGGATCAGCGAGGCGGCGCTGCGGGACGGCGGCGCGCTCGTGATGTTCGGCTTCCAGGGCGCGCTGGGCGGCAGCGAGCGGCTCAATCCGTTGCGTGCGGCGAAGGCGATGCTGACTTCGCCGCGGCGCAGTGCGCAGGCGCAGTTCATGACCGGCAAGGGCCTGCGCGGCTATCTGATCACCCAGTGGCAGACGGCACACCCGAATTTCTACCGCGACGATCTGGCCGAGGTGTTGCGCCTCGCCGCCGAGGCCAGGATCGTGCCGGCAATCGCCGCCGAACTGCCGCTCGACCGCATCGCCGACGGCCACCGGATGATCGGCGCCGGGACAGCGCAAGGAAAGATCGTGATATGTCCGCAGCAATAGTCATCGGTGCCGGCGACGCGACAGGCGGCGCAATCGCGCGCGCATTCGCGGCGAAGGGCCTCGTCGCCGTGCCGGTGCGGCGCACCGCGGACGCGCTCGCGCCACTCGCGGCGCAGATCGAGGCCGACGGCAACGCCTGCGTGCCGATTGCCTGCGACGCGCGCGACGAGGATGCCATGGTCGCGCTCTTCGACCGCGTCGAGGCCGAGATCGGACCGTGCGAGGTCGCGGTGTTCAACATCGGCGCCAACGTCCCCTCCCCCATCCGCGACGAGACGGCGCGCAAATACCGCAAGATCTGGGAGCTGACCGCGCTGGCCGGCTTCCTGACCGGGCGCGAGGCGGCGCGGCGCATGGTCCCCCGCGGGCGGGGCAGCATCCTTTTCACCGGCGCGACCGCCAGCCTGCGCGGCGGCGCCGGTTTCGCGGCGTTCGCGGGCGGCAAGCATGCGCTGCGCGCGCTGGCGCAGTCGATGGCGCGCGAGCTCGGGCCGCTGGGGGTGCATGTCGCGCACGTCGTCGTCGACGGCGCGATCGACACCGCCTTCATCCGCGACACCTTCCCCGAACGCTATGCGATGAAGGCCGACGACGGCATCCTGAACCCGGACAGCATCGCCGCCATCTTCACCATGCTCCACGACCAGCCGCGCGACGCCTGGACGCACGAGCTCGACCTCAGGCCCTGGAGCGAAAAATGGTAATCGAGTTCCTCTTCGATTTCGGGTCGCCGACGACCTATCTCGCGCACAAGCGGCTGCCCGCGATTATCGCCCGCACCGGCGCGACGGTCGACTATGTGCCCGTCCTCCTCGGCGGCGTCTTCAAGGCGACGGGGAATGCCTCGCCCGTGAGCGTGCCGGCCAAGGGGGCGTACATGAACGCCGACATGGGGCGTTTCGCGGCGCGCGAGGGGATCGTGCTCAACTTCAATCCGCACTTCCCGATCAACACGCTGCAGCTGATGCGCATCGCGGCAGGGCTGAAGGACGATGCGCGCTTCGAGGCCTATGTCGACGCGACCTTCGACGCGATGTGGGCGCAGCCGGTGAACATGGGCGACCCCGCGGCTGCCGCGGCCGCCTTCGCAGCCGCCGGCCTCGACCCGGCCGAACTCGGGGCGATCGCCGAGGCGCAGGCGTCGAAGGACCGGCTCAAGGCCGCAACCGAGGCTGCGGTGGCGCGCGGCGTGTTCGGCGCGCCGACCTTCTTCGTCGATGGCGCGATGTATTTCGGCCAGGACCGGCTCGACTGGGTCGAGGCCGCCGTCGCCTAGTCGGTCGCCTTCATCAGCGCCTTGAGGTCGTCGATCCAGAAGGCCGCCCAGGTGTGGGTCGAGTGGCCGCGGCCATCGACGCTTTCGGGGATCAGGCGGAAGGTCGCGCGGGGCATCTTCCTGACCTCGCGCTCGGCGATGCCGAGGTTCGGCGGGTTGATGAAATCGTCCGCCGAATTGATCCACACGACCGGCACGGTGATCTTCGCGAGGTCCGGCGACGGGTTGTAATCGCGCGAGGCGTCGAGCTGCCAGATCAGGTCGTTGGCGTCGCGCCCCGCCAGATCGGTCGGCACCCGCTTCTCGACCGCCGCATCGACCGCGGCGCGCGTCGGCAGCTCGGCCTGGAGGCGCAGCGGCACCGACCCCGCCATCATCGACAGCGCGACGGCGGTGCGCAGGCCCGCTACCGGCTGCGTCTTGTACTCCCCGCCCGCATAGGCCGGGTCGGCGCGGATCGCGTCGATCGACAGCTTGCGCCACATGCGGTTGCGCCCCGCGATCTCCACGGTCAGGCACGCCGTGGGCATCATCGCGCGCGCGAAGCCCGGATAGGTCTCGCCCCAGACGAAGGCGTGCATGCAGCCCATCGACGTGCCCATCAGCAGGCGCAGCCGGTCGACCTTCAGCCCCTCGGTCAGCAGCCGGTGCTGCAGCGCCACCATGTCGGCATAATTGTAGCGCGGGAATTTGGCGCGCAGCCCGTCGCTCGGCTTCGACGACTTGCCGTGCCCAATGCTGTCGGGAAGGATGACATAGGTCTTCGCCAGGTCGAGCGGCGCGCCGGCGCCGTACAGCCGGTCGGCGAACTGCGGCTGCAGGAACTGCCTGCCCGTCCCGCCGGTGCCGTGGAGCACCATCACCGCATTGTCGATCCGCCCCTGCGCATCGCGGCGCGGCGTGCCCAGCGTCGTGTAGTGCATCCGCACGTCGAGCGTCTCGCCCGGGGCGAAGGTGAAGCCGCGGATCGTCACGTCGCCCTCGGTCGTCGGCCACGCGCTGACCGCGGCGGCGGGCGGGGCGGCGACGGGTGCGGGGGTGGCGGCGGCGAGGAGCAGGGCGAGGCTGAGGATCATGATCCATGTTTAGCGTCCGCCCGCGCGCCTGCGAAGGGTGCACTCGCCTTGAAGCGCGGACGCCCTGCGTGCTACCGCCGCAGCCACCCCGTTGGAGCAGCCATGTCCGTCGATGCCGCCACCGTCAAACGCATCGCGCATCTCGCGCGGATCAAGCTGAGCGAGGCCGAGGCCGCGCCGCTGCAGGGCGAGCTCAACGCCATCCTCGGCTGGATCGAGCAGCTCGGCGAGGTCGACACGACGGGCGTCGCGCCGATGACCGCCGTCATTCCGATCACGCGCGCCTGGCGTGATGACGTGGTGACCGACGGCGACGCGCTCGACCGCGTCCTCGCCAACGCGCCTGCGTCCGATTTCGGCTTCTACGCCGTCCCCAAGGTTATCGAATAATGCTGACCGACCTGACCATTGCCGCGATGCAGAAGGGCCTGCGCGCGCGCGACTTCTCGGCGGTCGAACTCGCCGACGCGCACATCGCTGCGGTCGAAGCGGCACGCCCGCTGAACGCCTTCATCGTCGAGACCCCCGACCACGCCCGCGCCGCCGCCGAGCGGGCCGACGCCGCGCTGGCGGACGGCAGCGCCGGGCCGCTCGCGGGCATTCCCTTGGGCATCAAGGACCTGTTCTGCACCGCCGGCGTGCAGACCACAGCGGCGTCGAAGATCCTCGAAGGCTTCGTGCCGACCTACGAATCGACCGTCACTGCCAAGCTGTTCGCCGACGGCGCGGGGATGCTCGGCAAGCTCAACATGGACCAGTTCGCGATGGGCTCGTCGAACGAGACGAGCGCGTTCGGCAACGTCGTCTCGCCGTGGCGCAGCGCGGGGTCGAACCGGCCGCTGGTGCCCGGCGGCTCATCGGGCGGCTCCGCCAGCGCCGTCGCGGCGCGGTTGTGCGCGGGGGCGACGGGGACCGACACCGGCGGCTCGATCCGCCAGCCCGCCGCGTTCGTCGGCATTGCGGGCATCAAGCCGACCTATGGCCGCTGCTCGCGCTGGGGCGTCGTGGCGTTCGCCTCGTCGCTCGACCAGGCCGGACCGATGGCGCGCGACGTGCGCGACTGCGCGATCCTGCTCAAGTCCATGTCGGGCTACGACCCCAAGGATTCGACCTCGCTCGACCTGCCGGTCCCCGATTTCGAGGCGGCGCTGACCGGCGACCTGAAGGGCCTGCGCATCGGCGTGCCGCGCGAATATCGCCTCGACGGCATGGACCCGAACATCGCGGCGCTGTGGGACCAGGGTCTCGCCTGGCTGCGCGACGCGGGCGCGACGGTCGTCGACGTGTCGCTGCCGCACACGAAATACGCCCTGCCCGCCTATTACATCGTCGCGCCGGCCGAGGCGTCGTCGAACCTCGCGCGCTATGACGGTGTCCGCTACGGGCTGCGCGTCACGCCCGAGGGGGGCAATCTGGCCGACATGTACGAGGCGACCCGCGCCGCGGGCTTCGGTCCCGAGGTCAAGCGCCGCATCATGATCGGCACCTATGTGCTGTCGGCGGGCTTTTACGACGCCTATTATATCCAGGCGCAGAAGGTCCGCACGCTGATCGCGCGCGACTTCGCAAACGCCTTCGAGGCGTGCGACCTGCTGCTGACCCCGACCGCCCCCAGCGCGGCGTTCGCCGCCGGCGACAAGTCCGATCCGCTGGAGATGTACCTCAACGACGTCTTCACCGTGCCCGCGTCGATGGCGGGCCTGCCCGCGATGTCGGTCCCCGCCGGCCTGTCGCCCAGCGGCCTGCCGCTCGGCCTGCAGATCATCGGCCCGGCGCTGGGCGAAGCCGCGGTGCTCAACGCCGGCTATGCGATCGAGCGCGCCGCAGGCTTCGCGGCGCGGCCCGACCGCTGGTGGTGATGGCGCGCTAGACGCGCTGAAACCAGAACGACCCCGGCTGGTTCGGCAGCAGCTCCGTCAGGACGGGGCAGGCTTCGCGCAACAGCTCGGGATGGTCGTTCACCAGCCAGTTCAGCGCGCAGACCACCTTGAATGCCGGATTGAACGCAAGGAACGCCTCGAGCAGATACTGCTCGTTCCACATCCGCATGTCGTCGATGACCCATCGGTGGTGGTAGTCGCGCGGCGTGAAGATGTCGTGGACCTGGATCAGGACGCCCGGCTTGAGACGCGGATAGATTTCCAGAACCTCGCGCAGCACGTCGCCTTGCGGCCGGATGACGTGCGAACTGTCGACGAACAAGATGTCACCGGCCTCGAGGGTATCGAACAGGGTCAGGTCGACCATCTCGACCCGCTCGCGCTGCACCTTGACGCCGACAGACTCGAGCCACGGCATTTCATACGGCTCGATGCAGATCTGCTCGCACGTATAGTCGGGATCGTCCGCCTGGTTACGCAGGATCGCCATCCGCGCGACCAGCGTCGATCGGCCGGACCCCACCTCCAGGATGCGCTTCGGCCGGTCGCGGCGGATGACGCCATACAGGATCTCGGCATCGCCCGATGAGAAGAACTTGTTCCTGAACCCGTACTTGGTGTCCGACGCCTGCTCCATCGGGATCGCGCGCAGTTCCTCGGCGAAGCACAGCCCTTCCAAAAAGGCCCGATGTTCGTCGAGATCGAGGACCAGTCCCGGCAGCTGTCGCACCTCGCGCAGTTCGTGGCGCAGGTCACGACCGGTTACCATCGGCGAATAATAGTGATGCGGCACGATTGCGAAGCCGCCGGCGTTGGCCCGTCGCACCGACAGCGGCAAGCTCCGCCGATGTTTCGCAAGCGCCCCCAGCACCGGCGATGCCGCCGTCGTGAATCCGGCGATCAAGTAATCGGCCGCAGTTCGTATGATCGGATTCGATGCCATCTATGTGTCCCGTCCCTACGGCGCTGTAATGACCGGGACAGTCGGCCCCCGTCTACCCAAAAGATGACTACAAGACGCCAAGCGACACACCCAGACCTTAGGGATGGCGGATCGGGTGGCGCAAGGGTTAAAGAGCGGCGATGACTGGCCATTCGACGATCAGTGAGACATGGCCGGACCGGACCGCACGGTTGCGGGGCGACGCCGCGTGACCGACTGGCGTCCGCTCGCCGGCAAGGCCGCGCGCTATCTCGTCACCGGTGGCACCGCTGCGCTCGTCGACATCGGCTGCTTCACCCTCGCGCTGGAGGCCGGGATCGCCATTGTCCCCGCTGCGACCCTCAGCTTCATGGTCGGGGCGGTCGTCAACTATTGGCTCAGCGCACGCTTCGTGTTCCGCCAGAAGCGGTCGCTGCGCGGCTATCTTCTCTTCGTCGCGGTGGCGACGCTCGGCCTGATCCTGAACGTCACGCTGACCGCGCTGATCGCCGCGCACACGCCGGTGCCGCCGGTCCTCGCCAAGGTGATCGCCATCGCTATCGGCTTCGTCTTCAACTTCACCCTGAACGTGCTGGTCGTCTTCCGCGCCCGTGATGGCGACGCCGCGAGCATCTAGAAGCACGCGGGATCGGGCCGTCGTCGAGATCACGCGTCGTGTCCGCCGCTGTTTTCGCTTCACGACGTGCGAATTTTCGCACCCGCGTTGCTCTTCGCGACGTTCAAAGCATCGTTGAGTTAACCGGACCAAAGGATTTGACTTAATCGGTTTCGGTAACGAAACTGAAATGAGGGCAGGTGGACGGCCGGGGGCACTGGCATGATCACGGGTTTCATCATCGGCGTGCTGACGACATTGCTCGTCGTCTGGATTGCCGCGCGCGTCCGCAAGGCGAAACTCGCGCCGAAGAAGCTGCTTGGCGACTGGTAGCGATTTAAGTGCGATCCGTCTGACGCACAGCCCCAACATTATCGTAGCGTTAGTCTCCTTCGGCTAGGGCCGTGACGGTCCCGGTCCGGGGATCCGCTGTGGGTGAGCCCGAATGATTCCAGGCGTCAGGCGCTTCGCCGCGCTCGATGCGCTTCGCGGGCTGTGCGCGTGCCTCGTCTGCCTGTTCCATTTCAGGGCGAACTCGTCCGTCGCCGACGCGGCGTTCATTCGCCAGAGCTGGCAGTTCGTCGACTTCTTCTTCGTCCTGTCGGGCTTCGTCATCGCCGCCAATTATCGCGACCGGCTTGCGGCGCACATGCCGACGGGGCAGTTCATGCTGCTCCGGCTGGGGCGCATCTATCCGCTGCACGCCTTCATGCTCGCGGTCTTCGTCGCGACCGAACTGACCGCGCTGGCGCTGGGCAGCGGCGGTGCGGCTGGCCGCGCGCTGTTCGACGAGGCCCATTCGGCGCGCGCGATCCTCAGCAACCTGCTGCTCATCCAGAGCGTCGGGTTCGAGGACCGGCTGACGTGGAACCAGCCGGCGTGGAGCATCGCGGTCGAGATCTGGGCCTATCTGCTGTTCGCGCTCGCGGTGCGCGCCTTCGGTCGCGGGCTGGACGCGGCACTCGTCGTCGTTGTGGTGGTCGCGCCGCTGCTGCTGTTCGCGCTCGCCGGGAGCATCAACGTCAGCTTCGACTATGGCCTGATCCGCTGCGTCTACGGCTTCGCGCTCGGCGTGCTGTGCTGGTCGATCTGGGGCCGCTGGGGCGACGCGCTGCTGGCACGCGCACGCGGCTGGACCGCGCTCGAGATTGCGGCAGGCGGCGCGGTCGCGCTGTTCGTCACCTACGCTGGTCCGACCGCATGGAACCTGCTCGGCCCGCCGCTGTTCGCGGCGGCGCTGCTGGTGTTCGCACGCGAGGGCGGCGCGGTGTCGCGCGCACTTGCGACGCCTGTCCCGCTGCTGCTCGGCACGCTCAGCTACTCGATCTACATGGTGCACAGTTTCGTCCAGTCGCGCTTCGACGACGTGCTGCTCGCCGTCGAGCGGCTCACCGGTACGCCGCTGACCACGCGGGTCGTCGATAACGGCCCGCCGGAAATCCTTGCCGGCGCTGACCCGGTGCAGGGCGTGCTGCTCACTATCCTGATGCTCGCGGTCGTCGTCGCGGTGTCGTGGCTGACCTATCGCTTCGTCGAGGTGCCCGCCCAGCGCTGGTCGCGGCGCGCCGCCGATCCCGGCCGGACGCACGTGCGCGGTTGAGCTTTCCCTGTCGCGCGGCGCGCGCTATCCCGGCCCCATGACCGCCACCTACACCGTCGCCGGCAAGACCGGCCCCTGGGAAATCGTCGTCGGGCTCGAGGTCCATGCCCAGGTGATCAGCGCGTCGAAGCTGTTCTCCGGCGCCGCGGCGACCTATGGCGGCGCCCCCAACACGCATGTCAGCCTGGTCGATGCGGCGATGCCCGGCATGCTGCCCGTGCTCAACGGCGAGTGCGTGCGCCAGGCCGTGCGCACCGGCATGGCGCTCGGCGCGCAGATCAACCGCTGGTCGCGCTTCGACCGCAAGAACTACTTCTATGCCGACCTGCCGCAGGGCTATCAGATCAGCCAGCTGTACCACCCGATCGTCGGCGAGGGCGCTCTGACCGTCGAGCCCGAGGGCGAGGAGCCCAAGACGATCGGCATCGAGCGCATCCACCTCGAACAGGATGCCGGCAAGTCGGTGCACGACCAGTCGCCGACGCTCAGCTACGTCGACCTCAACCGCTCGGGCGTCGCGCTGATGGAGATCGTCTCCAAGCCCGACATGCGCTCGCCGGCGCAGGCGGGCGCGTACGTCCGCAGCTTGCGCGAAGTGCTGCGCTACGTCGGCAGCTGCGACGGCAACATGGACGAAGGCAGCATGCGCGCCGACGTCAACGTCAGCGTGCGCCGCCCCGGCGAGCCGTTCGGCACGCGCACCGAGACCAAGAACGTCAATTCGGTCCGCTTCATCATGGCGGCGGTCGAATTCGAGGCGAAGCGCCAGGTCGAGGTGCTCGAAGGCGGCGGCACGATCGTCCAGGAGACGCGGCTGTTCGACCCCGACAAGGGCACGACGCGCTCGATGCGGTCGAAGGAGGACGCGCACGACTATCGCTACTTCCCCGATCCCGACCTGCTACCGGTCGAGCTGACCGACGCCTTCCTGAGCGAGTGCGAGGCGAGCCTGCCCGAACTGCCCGCCGCGAAGCGCACGCGCTTCGAGACCGTGCTGGGGATCAGTGCCTACAACGCCGCGGTGCTGACGGCCGACAAGGACACCGCCGACTGGTTCGAGGCGCTGCTCGCCACCGGCGTCGAGGCCAAGAGGGCCGCGAACTGGGTGACCGGCGACCTGTTCGGCGCGCTCAACCGGCTCGACAAGGACATCGCCACCTCGCCCGTCACCCCGGCGGCGGCGGGCGAACTGCTCGCGCTCAGCGCCGACGGCACGCTGTCGGGCCCGCTCGCCAAGCAGGTCTTCGAGATCATGCTCGAAACCGGCGAAGCCCCGGGAGCCATCGTCGAGGCGCGCGGCCTGCGCCAGGTCAGCGACACCGGCGCGATCGACGACGCCATTCAGGCCATCCTCGCCGCGAACGCCGACAAGGTCGCGCAGTACAAGGCGGGCAAGGAGGCGCTGTTCGGCTTCTTCGTCGGCCAGACGATGAAGGCGATGGCCGGCAAGGCGAGCCCCGCGGTGGTCAACGAGCGGCTGAAGGCGGCGCTCGCATAGCCGCCGGAGGCGTTAACTCTCATCCGATTACATCGCTTCGATCCTCGACCGTTATGGACGGCACCTGCTGTCCACGAAGTTCGGGGTGTGTCGAATGTTGCTCAGGCTTTTGTCGACTGCTGCCTTGGTCGCGTCGGTCGCTGCGCCGGCGGCGGCGGTCACGACGCTGACCTTCAACTTCGGCGGTGGCACGGGCAACGCCGCGTCGGTCGCCCGGACCGTCGACGGCGTCACCCTGACCGCAACGGCGCGCCGCTTCACCTCAGCACCGAACACCCTGACCAGCCTCACGCAGACGACCGGCGCAGGCGTCCAGATCAGCGCCAGCACGTCGGGCATCGGCGTCGGCGGCGGCGGGTCGAACCCCCAGATCGACACCAACCAGGCCGGCCGACGCGAGGCGATCCTGATCGCGAGCAGCGCCCCGAACTTCTCGCTGCGGGGCCTCAAGCTGTCCGAGATCGACGCCAACGATACGCTGCAGATCTACGGCGTCAATGCCGACGACACGCTGACCTCGCTCGACTTCGCAGGGACCATCAAGTCGAGCCTCGGCGGCGCCACGGTCGTCAACTCCGCGGCGAACGGCGGCACGTCGGCGATCACGCTGACCACCCCGAGCGCCTATTTCTCCCGCTACCTGTTCACCACCCGCGTCGGCGGCGACGCCCGCTACATGGGCGACCTGGGCCAGGGCTACCGCATCGACACCGTCAGCGGCGCCGTCCCCGAACCCGGCGTCTGGGCGATGCTCATCGTCGGCTTCGGCCTCGTCGGCTTCGCCGCGCGCCGCCGGAAGAGGGTCGTTACCGCCTGACCTAGAGCCTCACCGACCGAGACCCCAGCTCGCCGAAACAACCACTTATTTCTTCTTAATCTATTTGAGTTTAACTCCCGCCGTCCGGAGTCGCGGACGGTTGCCGGCGAGGGGGCTCGCTGGTTCGGGGGTTGCTTATGAGCTTCGTGTCGCGTGCCGCGACGGCGCCCGGGCGCCGGTCATGATCCTGAAGGCACAGGAAAACAGCCGCGACGATATCGCGACGCTCGAACAGCTGGCGCGCCATCCGCAGGCGACCGACGTGCAGCGCCAGCAGATCAGCGACCAGATTCGCAACCTTCGCTCGGGCGACCGCGGCGAGGCCGAGGCGGCTTACGAGATCGACCTGCATTTCGGCCGAAGCCCGAACTGGATGATCATTCACGACCTTAGGATCGAGCATCGCGGCTTCGTCGCGCAAATCGACCACCTGATGATCAATCGCCTGCTCGAATTCTGGGTGCTCGAAAGCAAGCGTTTCGCCAATGGCGTCAAAATTAACGAGCACGGCGAGTTCACGACCTTTTATGATAGGGTGCCGCGCGGTGCAGCGTCGCCGATCGAGCAGAACAGGCGCCACATCAAGGTGCTGGAGACCGTCATCGCCGATGGCATGATCCGGCTGCCGAGCCGGATCGGCTTCACCGTGCAACCCAAGCTGAAGAGCCTCGTTCTGATCTCGCAAGGCGCAATCAACCGCCCCCGCACGCATGTTCCCGGCATCGAGACGGTTATCAAGAACGACCAGCTGTCGACGACGGTCAATCGCGCACTGGACAAGGTCGGCGTCCTCGCGCTGACCAGTCTGGTCGGGCAGGCGACGCTCGAAGGGGTCGGCCACCAGATGCTCGCACTGCATCGTCCGATCACGCGGCGCTGGGCGGCGCAGTTCCGGCTGTCCGATACACCGATTCCGGCAGCCGAACCGCAGGAGGCCGCGGCGAATTCGACGCTGGCACGACGCCGCATCGGCCCCGCCGCCGCCTCGCAAGCAGCGCCTGAGCGCCACTGCACGAATTGCGCGGTTCCGGTATCGCAGGGTGTCGCGCGCTACTGCACCACCCAGCCGCTTTTCGGCGGCGCAATCTTCTGCATGTCGTGCCAGTCCAACGCGCTGCGGCAGGCGAAGCTGGAGGCGGCGCGGCCCTAGGCCGGGACGTTGCGCCGGCGGCGCATCGCCGCGCCCGCCATCCCGAAGCCGGCGATGAGCATCGCCCAGGTTGCAGGCTCGGGGACCGATGCCGCAGTGACGCTCAGGCTCGAGGAGATGTAGTTATTGGCATAGCCGAAGCCGCCTCCGCTGGTCGCCTGCCCGACGACCGCCTGGTATTGCAGCACCAGCTGGTCGCCCGCTGTCGCGTCGAGCTGCCAGAGGTCGCTGGTCTCGAAATACTCCTCGTTGGCGCAGCCGCTGCACAGCGCGGTGTAGAAGCTGCGTCGCGACAGCAGCTCGTCGGCAGCGTTGAAGTGTTCGAGCTGATAGAACAGCGAGCTGGTGGCATTGCGGTCACGGCTCGATTGCGCGGCGAAGCCGACAGCGACGTGCCACAGGCTGCCCGGCGCACCGTCGACGAGGACCTTAAAGAAGCTGTTGGCCAGCGCATAGCCAAAGCCGTCGCCATAGTACCCCGCATAGAGGCCGCTGTTGATGTCGGCGCTGCTCTCGGCGCGGACGGCGGTGTCGCCGTTGACCAGGGTCCGCGCGCTGTCGACACCGTACCCCGGCAGAAATTCCGATTCGATCGCGGTCTGGACGTACACCAAAGTTTCGGCGGTCGTGACCGTGGCGGTCGCGGGCGCCGCCAGGGCGAAGCTCAGCAGCGTGAGGATGGGCATCTTCATCGTCTGTTTCCTTGTTCGTGCCGGGGCGCCCGGCCTGCGATCGAAATTCGAGGTTTCGCCGCCGCTCAGCCGGCGACCGTCGCGCGGGTCGCGCGGCGGCGGCGGGCTGCCGACCCGACCGCACCGAAGCCGGCGATCAGCAGGGCCCAGCTGGCCGGTTCGGGGACCGCGCTGATCGATATGCTGCGCGTCATCATGCTTTGCGCCGAGCGAAAGCCGTCGCTGGCGAGACCGGCTGTGAACGCGCCGATCGACGGCACGGGGTTTGCGGGCATGTCGCCGAAGCTTTTCGCGGTGATGGTCAGGAAGAGGCTGTCGCCGGCCTGGGCGACGCGGGTCCACGACCGGGCGAAGGTCGAGTAGCCGGTCACGTCGCAGCCGCTGCTGCAGCTGTCGAGCTGCTGGATATCGACCCACAACAGGTCGCCCGCGCCGCTCATGTGCCACGCTGCCGCGATGGCCATGCCGTGCCCCAGGCCGAAGCTGTCGATATAGCCCTGCGCATCGAGGGTGACGCGCTGCGCGCTTGGCGCGTCGTACTGGTAACGCGTCGAGGCATAGGCGTGGTGGGCGCTGTCGAAGCCCGAATAGGTTGCGATGACCGAGCTGCCGGTCACGTTCAGGGCCTGCGCGAAGAGCTCGTTGTTGCCGCCGAATATTCCCGACCGCGTGATGTCGACATCGATCCCGTTGGGCCCGAAGCCGTTCAACGCGACGAAGCTGTTGGTCGATGCGGCCGCAAGCGCCGTCGATGGCACGGCGGCGAGTGCCGCGGCGATGGCGATGGTTTTCAACATGTTCGGGCTCCCCTTTGGTGTGGGAGCCGTCTAGCTGCTTCGTCACGCCGGGCGTTTGAGCCGGCGGACCATTCGCTTGGACCTGCGTGCCAGCCTCAGACGAGCGCGGCGACGGCCCGGCGGTAGAGCTCGGCGGGGGTCGCGCCGGCGGGTTCGGCGACGGGATGGTCGTTGATGTGGCCGCGCAGGTCGCTCATCGAATAGCCGAAGCTCGCCTTGAACTGGTTCGCCAGATGCGCGGCGTCCTCGAAGCCGCAGTCGAAGCCGATCTCCCCAAGCGTGCGGTGGTCGAGGGGATCGGCGACGGCGCGGTGGACGAGGCGGAGCCGCCGCCGCCGGTCGAAGGTCAGCACCCCGCCCTCGTCGCGAAACAGGCGGAACAGGCTCGACCGCGTCGTCGCGAGGTCGGCGATCATCCGCTCGACGTCGAGGCTGCCCGGCGGCTGGGCCCGGATATAGGCATGCGCCCGCGCCCGGAGCGTCGTTGCCAGCGCCCTGCCCTCGGGCCGCGCGATGCCGGCGACGGCATTGGCGAACAGGTCGCGGACGATGCGCGACAGCGGCGCGACGCTGGCCGGCGCGGTCGACGGCAGCTGCTCGACCAGCGAGCGCAGGAAGGCGACGAACAGCCGCGTCTCGGGGGTGCGCGGCAGCACGCCGTGGACGTCGACCATGCCGCCCGCTTCCTCGAGGAAGGCGCGCGACATGGTGATGCCGATGCTGTGGGCGCGGCCGGCGATGTCGCAGCGGCCGAGGCGATTGAGATTGGCGACGACGACGTCGCCCGGCCCCAGCGCTTCGTCGATCCCCGGCGCGGTGAAGCGATATTCGCCCGTGTAGGGCACGACGATCAGGAAGTGGTTCGCGGCGGTCGACTGCAGATACTGCGCGTCACGGTCCATCGTGAACGCATCGGTGGTCTGGACTGAGACGAGCATGCGGTCGAGGTTCCAGAAGTCGGCCTCGGCGAAGAACGGCCCCGTCCCCGGCCGCGTCACCCGCGACTGGGTCGTGAACGACGCCCAGGCCGCGAACTGCCGGTCCTCGGGCAGGTCCGCGGTGGTCAGGTGCATGGTCGGGATGACGGGCGCCGGCTGGTCCATGCACTCTTGTAGAGCAGCCGAAACGAAGCACGCCAAGACCTTGCTGGTCAGGCGGGGCGTTGCCAGAGCCAGACGTGGCCGTCGTCGGGGTCCTCTGCGTCGCCGGCAAAGCTGAAACCGAGACGGGCGAGGATGCGGTTCGACGTATTGGGTTCGGGAAGCGTGTGCGCGACGACCAGCACGACGCCCCGACCCCGCGCGATCTCGATCAGGCCCGCCGCCATGGCCTGCGCGACCCCTTGGCGCTGGACAGGCGGGAAAGTGCCGTAGGCGATCTCCACCGCACCATCGGCGGGCGGCGCCTTGAACGCACACAGGCCGACCGCCTCGCCGTCGCGCCGCGCGAGATAATTGCCCCAGGGCTGCGGCCGCTGGGTGCGGAACAGTTCGCCGATTATCGCCCGAAGCCCGTCGCGGTCGCCATAGGCCGAACCCCAATTGTCCGCCGCCTGATCGAGGTCGAGGTCGGCGGGCAGTGGCTCGAGGACGATCAAGCCGCCTTCTGCAGATGCCGCCGCCCGAGCAGTTCGGCGATCTGCACCGCGTTCAGCGCGGCGCCCTTGCGGAGGTTGTCGCTGACGCACCACAGGTTGAGGCCGTGCGGGACGGTCGGGTCCTTGCGGACGCGGCTGATGTAGGTGGCGTATTCGCCGACGCACTCGATCGGCGTGATGTAGCCGCCGTCCTCGCGCTTATCGATCAGCATGATGCCCGGCGCCTCTCGCAGGATGCGCTGCGCCTCGGCGACCGACAGCGGACGCTCGAACTCGATGTTGATCGCCTCGCTGTGCCCGACGAACACCGGCACGCGGACGCAGGTCGCGGTGACCTCGATTTCGGCCGCCATGATCTTGCGCGTCTCGACGACCATCTTCCACTCTTCCTTGGTGGAGCCGTCGTCCATGAAGCTGTCGATGTGCGGGATGACGTTGAAGGCGATCTGCTTGGTGAACTTGGAGCTGGTCTTGGGGTCGCCGACGAACACCGCGCGGGTCTGCTCGAACAGCTCGTCCATGCCCGCCTTGCCGGCGCCGCTGACCGACTGATAGGTCGAGACGACGACGCGCTTGATCGTCGCGGCATCGTGCAGCGGCTTCAGCGCGACGACCATCTGCGCGGTCGAGCAGTTCGGGTTGGCGATGATGTTGCGGCGCTTGTACCCGTCGATCGCCTGCGGGTTCACCTCCGGCACGATCAGCGGCACGTCGTGATCCATGCGGAACAGCGAGCTGTTGTCGATCACCGTGCAGCCCGCTGCGGCCGCCTTGGGCGCGTAGATCTTCGCCGGGCCCGAGCCCGCGGCGAACAGCGCGATGTCGTAGCCGGTGAAATCGAAGTGCTCGATATTCTGCACCTTGAGCTCTTGGCCCGCCTCGCCGAAGTCGATCATGTCGCCCTGGCTGCGGCCGCTGGCGACTGCGGCGATTTCCGCAATCGGAAACTGCCGCTCGGCGAGGATGTTGAGCATCTCGCGCCCGACGCTGCCGGTCGCGCCGACGACGACGACTTTATAGGCCATTGGAAGGTCTCCTGTGCGGCGCGCTCTTAGGCCGCGCTGTTCGAACCGGCAAGGCAGGTTGCGGCGCGCGGCGGGGCGCTCTAGGCGCTGCGGCCATGCGTGCGGCGTCGTCCCAGCCCCTGTCGGACGATCCGCGCGCCCGGCGGCGTATCATCGCGCTGCTGATCGTGCTGATCGTCCATGCGCTGCTGATCACCGCGCTGATCGTGCTCGGGCAGGTCAAGGTGCCGCCGATCATCGAGCGCGCGGCCATGATGGTCGTGAACGTCACGGAGGAGCGGCCGCCGCCGCCGACACGTGTCACCCCGACCCCGGCCGAGCAGGTCGACGCTGCCCCCTCCCCACTGCGCGCGACGCGCACTGTTGCGCCGCCGCCCAAGGTGCCGGCGCCCAAAGCCGAACCGACGGCCATCCTCGACATCGACTTCGATCTCGCCAAGGCCCCGCCCGCGCCGACCAAGGACACGGGCACCGCGGTCGCCGACGGCACCGCGTCGAGCAGGGCGATCGGCCCGACCTATGGCCCGACACTGGGCAAGCGCACCGGCCCCGGCGGCGAGCCGCTGTACGCGGCCGAGTGGCAGGTCGAGCCGACGTCGGCGCAGCTCGCCTATTACCTGCCCGAGGGCGGCGCGCCGAACGACAGCTATGGCATGATCGCCTGCCGCACCGTCGCGAACTACCGCGTCGAGGATTGTTTCGAGCTGGAGGACACGCCGGGCACGCGGCTGGCGGGCACGCTGCGCAAGGCGGCGTGGCAGTTCCGCGTCCGCCCGCCGCGCGAGGGCGGCCGCCCGATGATCGGCGCGTGGGTCAGCATCCGCATCACCTGGACGCGCGACGGCAGCGTCAGATAGCGAGGCGCCGCCGCCGCTGCGCCGCACCGACGAGGCCGAAGCCGGCGATCATCAGGCCCCAGGTCGCGGGCTCGGGCACCGCGGCGAGCGACCAGCGCCCGGCTTCATAGGGCTCGCGGATGTTGCCGAACTCGGGGCTGGTCGACACCAGCGGCTGGAAGTCGACGATGTCGGGGTCGAACAGCACGCCGATCTCGAAATTGTCGGGGTCGGTGATCGCGAAGAAGTCGAGGATCGCGCCGTCGAATGTCACCGTCGGGGCGCGCTCGACGCCGTACAGCGTGCTCGCGGTGATCACCACCGGCGTCGCCGGCCCGGCAACGCCGTCGAAGCGGATCGGCCCCGCGACCCCGTCGATCGCCACGGTGTTGCCGTCGCCGAGCAAGGTGCCCGTCAGCCGGCCGGTCAGCGTGCCGCCGGTCGAGACATAGGTGAACGCGAAGGTCGCTGCCTGCGCGCTGCTCGCGCCGAGCAACAATGCCGCGACCGCAAATGCCAGTTTCATGCCCGCCTCCAGTTGTTACCGGAGCGTCAGGCCGCGCGGGATTGCAGGGTGATGACAAGCGGGCCGGACGATGCCGGCCCGCGGCGGCGCTAGCGCATCATGCCCAGGCCGATGACGCCGATGGCCGGCGCGATGAGAATCCACATCCAGATCGTCTGAATTTCCATGGTCGCTCTCCCCAAG
The DNA here is from genome assembly GCF_007097155.1 of Glacieibacterium frigidum. GTDB lineage: Bacteria > Pseudomonadota > Alphaproteobacteria > Sphingomonadales > Sphingomonadaceae > Glacieibacterium > Glacieibacterium frigidum. Next base: position 937,237 of record NZ_VJWA01000001.1, on the reverse strand, counting down.
TTGGGTGGGACCCGGCGTTGAGCAGGTGCCCCACTCGGTTACGGCGTGACAAGACCGCATGCGGAGACTAGGCGGTTCGTCCGGCGCGTCAAGTTGTCGCAGCAGTAGGCTCGGTCTCGTCCTCGCCCTTCGCCAGCACCGTGGTCACCGCGAGGTCTGCGGTCACATTGCCGATGGTGCGGAACAGGTCGGGAAGAAGTTCGACCGCGATCAGCAGCGGCAGCACGACGATCGGCACCCCCATCGCCAGCGCGATCGGTGCGACGCTCGTGATGAACGACACCTGCCCCGGCAGGCCGACCGCGGCGATGCTGACCGCGAACGCCACCGCGACGCCCGCCGCGAGCGCCCACGGGTCGAGCGCGACGCCGTGGAGATAGGAAACGTACACCACCACCGCGAGGTTGGCGGGCGCACTGGTGGCGCGGAACACCGACACCGCGAGCGGCAGAACGAGGCGCGCGATCGGCTGCGGCAGGCGAAGCTCCTGCGTCGCGACCTCGACCATCGCGGGCAGCGTCGCGATCGACGACTGGGTGCTGAGCGCGACGATCTGCGCGGGCAGGATGGCGCGCGCGAAGCGCAGCAGCGGCACCGGGCGCACCACCGCGATGAGCAGGTACAGCCCGGCGATCAGCACGATCTGGACGATGATGACGATCGCCACATAATGCGCGAGCACGCCGATCGCGGCGATGCCGGCGCGCGTGCCGACGAGCAGCGCCAGCGCGAACACGCCGATCGGCGCCGCCCGCAGCACCCAGTCGACGAGCACCAGCATGGTCTGCACGACGCCGTCGAAGAAGCCGCCGAGCGAGGCGCGCGGCCCCTCCGGAATGCGCGTCGCGGCGAGTGCGAAGGCCATCGCGAAGACGACGACGGGCAGCATGCTTCCCGACGCGGCCGCTGCCACGGCATTCGACGGCACGAAGCTGCGCACCCACTGCGCCGCCGACAGCGGCTCGGCGGCCGGCGCCGCACCGGCACTGGCGAGCAGTCGCGCCGCCGCCTCCGCCGGGACCGGCCACAGGTGGAGCAGCAGCGGCGTGACGATGACGCTCATCGTGCCGCCCGCGATGACGATGGCCGCGAACCACAGCAGCGCCTTCGCCGCGCGCGCACTGGCGCTGGCGGTGCCCGCTGCACTCGCGATGCCGGTGAACAGCAGCGCGAAGACCAGCGGGATGATCGTCATCTGCAGCGCGTCGAGCCAGATGTTGCCGATCGGCTCGGCGATGCTCGCGACGCGCGCTGTCACATCGGGCGTCGCGAATGCCGCGAGCGCGATGCCGACGCCCAGACCCAGGACGAGGGCGACAAAGATACGGACGGTGAGAGACATTGGGTGAATGAACGCGGGCGTCGGGATAATGGCAACCAACTTATTCTTGCGCGCTGCCCGTGCGGCGTCCGGAATCCGCGCGACGGCACCTCCGGACCGGCGCTAGAACGCCGCCGCAGGGGAGGATCGGCATGACGGACGACAGCAGCTGGCGGGCGATGGAGCGGGCCGTGGCAGCCGCGCGCGTCTATATCGACGGGCTCGACAGCGCGCCGGTCGGCGCGACGGTCGACCTGGCGACGCTGCGCGCCCGGCTCGACACCGGCCTGCCCGCGACCGGCGTAGCGCCCGACCGCGTCATCGACGAGCTCGTCGCCGCGACCGAGGGCGGCCACAACGCCAGCACCGGCGGGCGCTTCTTCGCCTGGGTGATCGGCGGGGCGCTCCCCGCCGCGCTTGCCGCAGACTGGCTGACCGCCGCCTGGGACGAGAATGCCGGGATGTACAGCTGCGCGCCTGCCGCGTCGGTGGCGGAGGAGGTCGCGGGGGCGTGGCTGAAAGACGTGCTCGGCTTGCCCGCCAGCGCCTCGTTCGCGCTGACCACCGGCTGCCAGATGGCGCACGTCACCGCGCTCGCCGCGGCGCGCCACGCGCTGCTGGCGGCGCGCGGCTGGGACGTCGAGGCGGACGGGCTCAACGGTGCGCCGCCGATCGCGGTGCTGGCCAACGCCCAGCGCCACCATTCGCTCGACCGCGCGCTGCGCCTGCTCGGCATCGGCTCGCGCGCCGTGGTGCCGCTGGCGACCGGCGACGACGATCGGGTGCGCCCCGAAACGCTGGCCGCCGCGCTCGCCGAGCGGGGCGGCCTGCCGACGATCGTCGCGCTGAACGCCGCCGACCTGAACATTGGCGCGTGCGACGATTTCGCGACGCTGATCCCGATCGCGCGCGCCGCAGGGGCGTGGGTGCATGTCGACGGCGCCTTCGGGCTATGGGCGGCCGCCAGCCCGCGCCTGCGTGCGCATGTCGCCGGGGTCGAGCTCGCCGACAGCTGGGCGACAGACGCGCACAAATGGCTCAACACGCCCTACGACTGCGGCATCGCGGTTGTCCGCGACGCCGCCGCGCACCGCGCCGCGATGACGGTCAGCGCGAGCTATCTGGTCGTCGACGGCGGCGCGCGCGACGCGATCGACTGGACGCCCGAATTCTCGCGGCGCGGGCGCGGCTATATCGTCTATGCAGCGCTGCGCGAGCTGGGCCGCGACGGGCTGGCGGCGCTGTTCGACCGCTGCTGCGACCATGCCGCGGCGCTCGCGCACGGCGTCGCGGCACTGCCCGGCGCGGCGCTGGTCGGCGGCCCCGGGCTCAACCAGGCGCTGGTCCGCTTCACCGGCGCGGACGGAGCCGACTGCACCGACGCGGTGATCGCGCGCGTCAACGCCGGGGGCGAGGCGTTCTTCAGCGGCACGCTGTACCGCGGCCGCCGCGCGATGCGGATCAGCGTGTGCAACTGGCGGACTTCCGACGCCGACGTGGCGCGCGCCGTCGCAGCGGTCGCCGCAGCGCTATAACCGCGCGAGGATCGCGTCGCCCATGTCCGCGGTGCCGAGTGTGCCGCCCAGATCGCGCGTCCGCGCGCCTGCGTCGAGCGCCGCCTCGACCGCCGCCTCGACGCGCGTCGCCAGGTCGGGCCGCCCGAGCGAATAGCGCAGCGCCATCGCCAGGCTGAGGATCGACGCGCAGGGGTTCGCCACACCCTGCCCAGCGATGTCGGGCGCCGAGCCGTGGATCGGCTCGTACAGCCCGGGGGTCCCCGCCTCGCCGATCGCCGCCGAGGGCAGCAGGCCGAGCGAACCGGTCAGCATCGCCGCCTCGTCGCTCAAGATATCGCCGAACAGATTGTCGGTCAGGATGATGTCGAACTGCTTGGGGTATTTCACCAGCTGCATCGCGGTATTGTCGGCGAGCATGTGGCTCAATTCGACGTGTGGGTATTCGGCGTCGCGCAGCGCCTGCACCTCCTCACGCCAGAGCAGCCCGGCCTCCATGACGTTCGACTTCTCCGCCGAGCAGACGCGCCCCGACCGGCCCGCCGCCAGCTCGAACGCGACGCGCGCGACGCGGCGGATCTCGCCGCTGGTATAGCTGTGGGTGTTGACCCCGCGCCGCTCGCCGCCGCCCAGATCCTCGATGCCGCGCGGATTGCCAAAATAGACGCCGCCGGTCAGCTCGCGGACGAACAATATGTCGAGGCCTTCGACCAGTTCGCGCTTCAGGCTCGACGCGTCGGCAAGGCTCGCGAAGCAGCGCGCCGGGCGCAGATTGGCGTAGACGTTCATCCCCGCACGCAGCGCCAGCAGCCCTGCCTCGGGCCGCTTGTCGTAGGGCTGTCCGCTCCACTGCGGCCCGCCGACCGCCCCCATCAGCACCGCGTCGGCGGCCTTGGCCTCAGCCAGCACCGCGTCGGTCAGCGGCACCCCGTCGGCGTCGATGCCCGCGCCGCCGAAGCGCGCGGTCGAGGTGACGATGCCTGCGTCGAGCGCGGCAACGATTCGCTCGCTCTGTGCAGTGACTTCGGGGCCGATGCCGTCGCCGGAAAGGAGGAGGAGGGTCTTGGTCATGCCACCCCCCTAGCGGGGTTCGACCGTCGCCGCCAAGCCGCGTGAGGATTTACTTGCGGACACGCAACGATTCGGCGCAGGGTCAGGCAGGGCCGCGCCACCAGCCGAGGAACCGACCATGAAATCCTACCTGTTCGCCGTCGCCGCCCTAGTCGCGGCCGCGCCCGCCACCGCCGCCAGCCCATTCGACGGGACGTGGAAGGCCGACACCGCCGCATCGCAGATGTCGGAAAAGCCTATCGTCTACAGCCTCGCGGGCGGCACCTATTCGTGCTCGACCTGCACGCCCCCGGTGAAAATCCCCGCCGATGGCAAGTTCCACGCGGTGAAGGGCAATCCCTATTACGACATGATGTCGGTGACCGTGGTCGATCCGAACACGATCAAGCGCATGTCGACCAAGGCGGGCAAGCCGGCGGGCGAATCGACCGCGACGGTTTCACCCGACGGCAAGATGATGGCCAATGCCTATACCGACATGTCCGCGACGAACGGGGTACCGGTCACGGGGACCAACAGGTTCGAACGCGTCGGCACTGCCGTGGCGGGCGCACACGCGATTTCGGGGTCGTGGCGCGGCCTGAAGGGGAACGAGGCTTCGGAGAGCGGACTGAACTTCACCCTCGCGCTCGACGGTGACACGCTGAAATTCTCGACCCCGACGGGCGTCACCTACACCGCCAAGGTCGACGGGCCCGAGGCCCCGGTGACCGGCGATCCGGGCTGGACATCGGTGGCGATCAAGCGCGAGGGGCCGATGACGCTGGTCGAAACCGACTACCGGGACGGCAAGAAGATCGCCACATACCGCATGACCGTTTCGGCCGATGGCAAGACGCTCACCGGCGAGACCGAGAACTTCCTGAACGGACGCAAATCGGTCGAGGTCGCGCGCAAGCAATAGGCGGTCCCGCGCGAGGTGCCTCAGCGCGGCACCTCGCCGGTCGCGTAGAACTTTGCCTGATCGGCGGCGTAGATGCGGCGGCCGTTGGCGATGTTGCCATCGGTCTCGGCAGTCGCTTCCGCCTCGGTGCGGCCCAGCTCGACGCCGCGCTTGATGCTCTCGGCGCGGAACGCCGCCTGTTCAGAAAGGCACGACTTGGCGAAGCCGACGGCGAAGTCGTCGGGCTTCATGCGCATCGTCATGCCCATGCGGACGCTGCTTGCGAGGCAGCCGGTGAAGGCATCGGCGGTAGCATCGAAGCCGCTCGCCGCCGCGGCCATCGCGAGCGTCACGGCGAGGATCATGCCGCCACCCGTGCCGCAGCGCCGCCGACCCACGGCCGGGCGCTCGCCAGCCGCGTCTCGAACGCCGCGATGTCTTGCCCCAGCGCCTCGGTCAGCGCGATCTCGTCGCTGCCGTTGAGCAGGCAGTCCTTCCGAAACGGGTCGACCGCGAAGGCGAAGCGGTCCTGATATGGCGTCGTCACGACCTGGTTCTCGAGGTCGACGGTCAGCGGCTGGTCGGCCGCGACCTCCATCAGCCGGTCGATCTGTTCCTGCGGCAGCGCGACGAGCAGGATGCCGTTCTTGAAGGCGTTGCCCGCGAAGATGTCGGCGAACGAGGGCGCGATGACCACGCGGAACCCCATGTCGGCCAGCGCCCAGGGCGCGTGCTCGCGGCTCGACCCGCAGCCGAAGTTGTCGCCCGCGATCAGGATCGGCGCGCCCCTGTTCTGCGGCGCATCGAAGATGTTCGCCGGATCCTCGCGCAGCGTCGCAAAGGCGTGCGCGCCCAGCCCCGCCCGGGTCACAGTCTTCAGGAAGCGCGCCGGGATGATCGCATCGGTGTCGACATTCTCCGCCCCGAACGGGACGGCGGTGCCGGTGAGGGTGTGGAAAGGCTGCATCAGGCCATCAACTCCCGCACGTCGGTCAGGCGCCCCGTCACCGCCGCTGCCGCCGCCATCGCGGGGCTGAGCAGATGGGTGCGGGCGCCCGGACCCTGCCGCCCCACGAAATTGCGATTGCTGGTCGACGCGCAGCGTTCGCCCGGCGGCACCTTGTCGGGGTTCATGCCGAGGCACATCGAGCAGCCGGGTTCGCGCCAGTCGAAGCCGGCCTCGATGAACACGCGGTCGAGCCCTTCAGATTCGGCCTGGCGCTTGACCAGCCCTGACCCCGGCACGACGAGCGCCTGGCGAATGTTGGGCGCGACGCGACGGCCCTGCGCCACGGCGGCGGCGGCGCGCAGGTCCTCGATGCGGCTGTTGGTGCAGCTGCCGATAAAAATGTTCTCGACCGCGACATCGGCGAGGCGCGTGCCCGGCGCGAGGCCCATGTACGCCAGCGACTTGGCAGCCGCGACCTGCTTGCCTGCGTCGGCGAAGCCGGCGGGATCGGGCACCGTGCCGGTGATCGGCACGACGTCCTCGGGACTGGTGCCCCAGGTCACCAGCGGCGCGATTGCGCTGCCGTCGACGACGATCTCGGTATCGAACACCGCGCCCGGGTCGCTCGGCAGTGTCCGCCAATACGCGACCGCCGCGTCCCAGTCGGCACCCTGCGGCGCGCGCGGGCGGCCTTCGACATAGGCGAAGGTCTTGGCGTCAGGGGCGACGAGGCCAGCCCGCGCGCCCGCCTCGATCGCCATGTTGCAGAGCGTCATCCGCCCTTCCATCGAAAGCGTCTCGATCACCGGCCCGGCAAATTCGATGACATGCCCCGTGCCGCCGCCAGTGCCGAGCTGGCCGATGACCGCGAGCGCGACGTCCTTCGCGCTGATCGAAAAGCCGAGCGTCCCCGTCACCGTGACGCGCATCGCCTTGGCGCGTGCGAGGTGCAAAGTCTGCGTCGCGAAGACATGCTCGACCTCGGACGTGCCGATGCCGAACGCCAGCGCGCCGAAGGCGCCGTGCGTCGCAGTATGGCTGTCGCCGCAAACCAAAGTCAGGCCCGGCAGCGTGAAGCCCTGCTCGGGCCCGATGACATGGACGATGCCCTGTGCGGCGGCATGGATGCCGATCAGCTCGACGCCGAACTCGGCGCAGTTCGCCTCCAGCGTCGCCAGCTGCAGCGTGCTCGCGGGATCGGGATTGGGCAGATAGCGATCAGTCGTCGGCACGTTGTGATCGGGCACGCCGAGCGTCAGGTCGGGGCGATGGACGCGCCGCCCGGCCAGCCGCAGCCCTTCGAACGCCTGGGGCGTCGTGACCTCGTGGATCAGGTGCCGGTCGATCCAGATAAGGTCAGTGCCGTCGTCACCGGTGCGGACGACGTGATCGTCCCAGATCTTGGCGTAGAGCGTGCGGGGAGCGGACATGCCGCCCCCCGTAGCAAAGTCAGGCGGCGAGTGCGACCCGGCGGCGCATGCCAAGGCCGACAAGGCCGAAGCCGGTGATCAGCAGCGCCCAGGATGCCGGCTCGGGTACGGCGCCCGACACCGAGAAGGCTGCCGACTGGTTCGGCTTGAAGCCGGCCGGATCGAAGAAATTGCCCGACTGGTACAGCGTGCCACCCGCCTTGGCATAGCCGGGGATCGACAGGCCGTTCGCGTTGAAGAAGCTGATGTCATAGCTGCCCGCCGCCAGTGCGAGGCCGGGGATCGCGACGGTGACCAGCGACCGCGTGCGCTCGCTGGCGGTCGGCACGGCGACACTGCTGGTGAACTCGGCGGGCGTGAAGGTGTAGCTGGCGATACTCGTTCCAGGCAGGGCGCCGGCGAGGTTGAAGAAGCCGATGTTGACGGCATTGCCGGCATAGAAGCTGGTGTCGAGCGCGAAGGTCACGCTGTCGATCGTCGAGTCCTGCGCCAGGGTGAAGGTGTCGTAGATGCGGAACTGCAGAAAGCTGTTGCAGCTGCTGCAATAGCCCGCGACGACCGGATCGACGGTCAGGTCGGGCAGCGACTGGTAGAGCACGCCCGCGGCGGCTGGACCGGCCGCGAGCAACGCGACGGCGGCAAATATCGATTTCATGGCAGAAGACCCCTTAAACGCAACGCAACGACGCAACCCGGCAGGCCCCCGCCCGTCCCCGACCAACAATGCCCCCTTAATATTTGATTACGGAACGACCGCGCACGCGGACGCAGTGACACACAGATTTCACGGAGTTGCGACGGAGCGCCGCACCGCGATGTTCGTTGTCTGGGCGAACCCGTTGGAGAGCGACCATGGCCAGCCCGCCCAAATTCACCGAAAATGCCGATGCCCCGCTTAGCGTCGAGGAACTGGCGGGCGACCGTGCGGCGTCGGGCCAGACGACCGATCCGCTCGATGCGCCATTGGGCGACGACGAGGAGCGGACCCACGACGATCCGGACGGCACGGCGGATCTCGAGGAGCGCGAGGACACGGTCGTCCAGAATTCGCTGACGATGCTGCCGCCGGGCTGAAGACTGCGGGTCGCTTTCTCCCCGCAAGCGGGAGAGAGGTCAGCAGGCGACGACGTTGACCGCCAGCCCGCCGAGCGACGTTTCCTTGTACTTCTCGCCCATGTCGGCGCCGGTGCGGCGCATGGTTTCAATGACCTGATCGAGGCTGACGCGGTGCGTCCCGTCGCCGAGCAGCGACAGGCGCGCGGCCTCGATCGCCTTGACCGCGCCGACCGCGTTGCGCTCGATGCACGGCACCTGGACCAAGCCTCCGACTGGGTCGCACGTCAGGCCAAGGTTGTGCTCCATGCCGATCTCGGCGGCGTTCTCGATCTGCATGTCGGTACCGCCGAGCGCCGCGGTCAGCCCCGCCGCGGCCATCGAGCAAGCGACCCCGACCTCGCCCTGGCAGCCGACCTCGGCGCCCGAGATCGAGGCGTTCTCCTTGAACAGGCTGCCGATCGCCGCTGCGACTAGCAGAAAGCGATCGGCGCCCTCGACCGTCGCGCCGGGGGCGAAGCGTTCGTAGTAGCGCAGGACCGACGGGATGATGCCGGCAGCGCCGTTGGTTGGCGCAGTGACCACCCTGCCCCCGGCGGCATTCTCCTCGTTGACCGCGAGCGCCCAGAGGTTGACCCAGTCGAGCACTGCCAGCGGATCGGCGAGCGCGCGTTCCTGCCGGTCGCGGAGCAGCGCCAGCACCGCGGGGGCGCGGCGGCGGACCCTGAGACCGCCCGGCAATTCGGCTTCGAGGCTGCGGCAGCCGCGGTCGATACAGTCCGACATCGCGGCGCGGATCGCGGCGAGGCGCGTCCGCACCTCGGCCTCGCTGTGCGCGGCGAGTTCGTTGGCGAGCGCCAGCCCGCCGATGTCGAGGCCCGTCGCCGCCGCCATGCGGAGCAACTCGTCGCCCGAATGGAAATTGTGCGGCGCGTCCGCCAGCCCCTCGGGCGGGGCGTTGCGCGCGATCTCGGCCTCCCCCACCACCGCGCCGCCGCCGATCGAATAGGCGACGCTCGTGCACAGCTCGGCGCCGTCGGCGGCGAAGGCGGTGAAGCGCATGCCGTTGGAATGGAAGGGCAGTCGCTCGCGCTGGTGCCACAGCACGTCGCGGGCTTCGTCGAAGGCAATGTCGGCCGTGCCGCCCAGACGCAGCCGCCCGGTAGCCCGGATTGCGGCGACCGTCGTGGCGCTGGCGTCGGGGCACAGGTTCTCGGGCCGCTCGCCGCTCAGGCCGAGCAGCACGGCATGGTCGGTGGCGTGGCCCTTGCCGGTCAGCGCGAGGCTGCCGAACAGCTCCGCCCGGACGCGCGCGACGCCCGCGGGTAGTGTCGCCGCAAAATCGCACGCCGCGGTCATCGGCCCCATCGTATGCGACGACGACGGCCCGACGCCGATCTTGAAGAGTTCGAAGACGCTGGCGACCATGCGCGGGGTGTAGGGCACGGTCCGTGCTTCGTCATCCCGCTTTCGCGGGGTGACGTGCGGCAGGAGCGCGTTATAACCCCGCCATGGCCGATCCCGACCTTCAAGAAGCGGCCTCGGCGCTCGATGCCGACGACCGGCTGACCGGCGCGTTCGTCGCGCAGGTCATCGCCGCGCTCGACGACGGCGACAACGAGGCGGCGCGCGCGCTGGCCGAGCCGCTGCACCCCGCCGACATCGCCGACCTTTTCGAGCAGGTGCCGGCGCACGACCGCGCCGGGCTGGCAGCGGCGCTGGGCGACAAGCTCGACGCCGAAGTCTTCGCCGAGATGAACGAATGGGTGAAGAGCGAGCTGCTCGACCTGCTCGACGCCGGCCAGGTCGCCGAAATCGCCCAGGCGCTGGATACCGACGACGCCGTCGCGATCCTCGAGGACATGGACGCGGGCGACGCGCAGGACGTGCTACGCGCGATGACGCCCGAGGACCGCGCGGCGATCGAGGAGGCGCTGTCTTACCCCGAGGAGTCCGCAGGCCGCTTGATGCAGCGCGACCTCGTCGCGGTGCCGGAGGACTGGACGGTGGCGCAGGTCACCGCCTTCCTGCACGAGCGCCCCGACCTGCAGACCGACTTCTGGGAGATCTTCGTCGTCGACGAGGGGATGCTGCCGGTCGGCACGATGCGCCTGTCGTGGTTGCTGACAACGCCGCCCGACATCGCGGTCGCCGACCTGATGCAGCGCGACCAGACGCTGATCCCGGTCGACATGGACCAGGAGGAAGTGGCGCTGCGCTTCCAGAAATACGCGCTGATCTCGGCCGCGGTGGTCGACCTGAAGGGGCGGCTGGTCGGCGTGATCACCGTCGACGACATCGTGCACATCATTCAGGAAGAAGCGGGCGAGGACATCCTGAAGCTGTCGGGCGCCGGCGACGGCGACATCAACGAGCCGGTATTCGACACCTACAAGACGCGCAGCCGCTGGCTGATCGTCAACCTGGGTACCGCGATGGTCAGCAGCTCGGTGATTGCGGCGTTCGCGCCGACGATCGAGAAGTTCGTCGTGCTCGCCGCGCTGACCCCGATCGTCGCGTCGGTCGGCGGCAATGCCGGCACGCAGACCATGGCGGTCGCGGTGCGCGCGCTGGCGACCAACCAGCTGACCGAGGCCAACACCCGCCGCACGATCTGGCGCGAGCTGCGCGTCGCCGCCGCCAACGGGCTGACGGTCGCGACGCTGATGGGCATCGGCACCGCGCTGGTCTTCCAGAACCCGATGCTCGGCGGCGTGATCGCCGCCGCCATGCTGTTCAACATTCTCGTCGCGGGCATGGCGGGGGTGATTGTGCCCGTGCTGCTCGACCGCTTCAACTTCGACCCCGCGGTGTCGTCGTCGGTCTTCGTCACCATGACGACCGACACGATGGGGTTCCTGGGTTTCCTGTGGCTGGCGACACGCGCGGGGCTGACGGGTTAGTGGTTCACCTGACCAAGGTCGCGGTGGGCTGCGCGGACATCGACGTACTGGCGGCGCGCCAGGCCGAGAACGCGCCGGTGGCGGGCACCGCGCGCTGCCTGACGCGCTTCATGCCCAAGCGCGCGGCCGAGCTGGTCGGCGGGTCGCTCTTCTGGATCATCAAGCACCGGCTGGTGGCGCGCCAGACGATCTTGGGGCTCGACATGGTCGAGACGCCGTGGGGCGTGAAATGCGCGATCGCTCTGGTACCGGGCCCCGTGGCGGTGCTGGGCCAGCCGCGCCGCGGGCATCAGGGCTGGCGCTATCTCGACCCCGCCGACGCGCCACGCGACCTGCACGCCGGCGACGCCGACCTGGAGGCCGTGCCCGCGACGATGCTGCGCGAACTTCAGTCGTTGTGGCTGGTCTAGGCGGGGCAGGTCACCGAGCCGCTGCCGACCTTCGAGACGCTGCACTTGGCGCCACCGGCGATTCGCGCGTCGCCCGACCCCGCGACCGAGACCTTGGCGGCGCGGCTGGCGAAGGCGTCGATGTCACCCGATCCGCCGATACTGGCGGTCAGGGTCGCGCACTTGAGCGCGCCGAGGCGCAGCGAGCCCGACCCACCGATGCTCGCCTGGGTGTCGCCGCAGCGGCCCGCGGCGTCGATGCTGCCCGATCCGCCGACCTCGAACGACGCGCGCTCGGCATCGAGGCTGGCGACGCGGATCGACCCCGACCCGCCGACCGCTGCGCCGAAGCTCGGCACCTTGATGCGGTCGACGCTGATCGTCCCCGACCCGCCGAGATCGACGCCGCGCAGCATCGGAACGGTGACCGCAACGCGCACCTTGCCGTATTTGCCCCAAGTAACGTCCCAGTTGCCCTTCTTGGTGCCGATCTTCAGCACGCCGTTCTCGACACGGATATCGAGCCGGTCGAGCGCCTTCTGCTCGCCCGACGCGCGCACGGTGACGGCCTTGCCGGTCGTCACCAGCACCTCGGGCGACCCGGAGAGCGACAGACGGTCGAAGCTGCCGACGGGCACGTTCATCTCGGCGGCGAGCGCGGGGGTGGCGGTCAGCAGGGCGAGGGCGGCGAAGCGGATCATCGGCGGGGCTCCCGTTGTGTATTGGCTGGATAATACACAACGGGGTGGAGGGTGCAAGGGGAGTCGCGGCGAAGCCGCGGCGTCGGACGGCACCGGGCGATGGACGCCCGGGCCGCCGGCCACCCTTCGGCGAGTCCAGATCCAGGTCGAAATTCGCGAAGGGCGAATTTCGCCTTGGCTCAGGCCGCCTTCAGGACCAACTCGATCTTCACCACCGCTGCCGGCTCGTCGATGTTCTCCATCGCGGCGAGCTCGCGGGCCAGGCGGCCGATAGCGGCTTCGTAGATCTGGCGCTCCGAATAGCTCTGCTCGGGCTGGTCCTCGGCGCGGTGGAGATCGCGGACCACCTCGGCGATCGACACCAGGTCGCCAGAGTTGATCTTCGCCTCATACTCCTGCGCGCGGCGGCTCCACATCGTGCGCTTGATCTTGGCCTTGCCCTTCAGCGTGGTCATCGCCTCGAGCAGGGTCGCCTGGCTCGACAGCTTGCGCATGCCGACGCCTTCGGCCTTGTTGGTGGGGACGCGCAGCGTCATGCGCTCCTTCTCGAATCGCAGCACATAGAGTTCGAGGGCAGTGCCCGCGATCTCGCTCGACTGAACCTCGACGACCTTGCCGACGCCGTGCTTGGGATAGACGACATAGTCGCCGGCAACGAAATTCAGAGTCTTTGCTGCGGTTGCCACCATCGGGAAGTAATCCTCTCGCTCGCCGCCCGGCGGGACAGGCAAGCCACCCGCCGCTGACAAGCGAACATGGGAGGCCGAACCTGAGCGTTGCCTGCCTGGGCGACTGTTATAGGCCGTTGCCGTGCCCGGCAGTGGGCATGGCGGCCGGTTGACGTGTCTGCGAATGCTTACGCAAAACAGCCTATAACAGAAAAATCACGCAAGTTCCACTGCCGCCTTACGCGCGCGGCAAGTAGGGTCAGCTGTTGCCGGGCTGATCGGTGAAATACTTGTCGAACTTGCCCTCTTCGCCCTTATGCTCGTCGGCGTCGGGCGGGGTTGCGCCCTTGACGGTGATGTTGGGCCAGGTCGCGGACAGCGAGGCGTTGAGCTCCAGCCACTTTTCAAGGCCGCTCTCGGTGTCGGGCAGGATCGCCTCGGCCGGGCACTCGGGCTCGCAGACGCCGCAGTCGATGCACTCGTTCGGATTGATGACGACCATGTTGTCGCCCTCGTAGAAACAGTCGACGGGGCACACCTCGACACAGTCCATGTACTTGCACTTGATGCAAGCCTCGGTCACCACATAGGTCATCGCGCACGTCCCCTGAAACTTGGGGCCCTGCTAAACGGCGGCGAGCGCGTCCGTCAATGGGGCGCGACGCTGCGTCAGGTCGGTATAGAGTTCGCGCGCCTCGACGAAGGGCCCCCGGCGGTCGCTAAGCCCCTCGACGCGGACGACGATCACCTCGTCGGCGCGGGCGAAACTGACCACCGATCCGGCGCGCACCAGCGCCGAGGCCCGGTCGATGACGCGGCCGTCGAGCCTGAGATGGCGGCTCTCGCACAGTCGCTGCGCATCAGTGCGCGATTTGGACAGACGTGCGAACCACAACCATTTGTCGAGCCGCAATCCCTGACCGTAGACCAAGACCTACCTGCCTTTCATTTCCGCGAGCGCCGCAAAGGGGTTGGAGGGAGACACGGTGGAAACCTTGGGAGCGCGGTCGGGCTTGATGCCGCCCCACGCGAATGCCGCCGAGCCGTCGACGAGGCGCGGGCGATAGCCGAGCGCGCGCATCAGCCGCGCAAAGCCGTCGTGGCTCATGCCGACGCTCGCGACCCAGTTGGCGTCGGGGACGAAGGGCGTCCGACCCTCGCGCACCCCGTGCATGGCGCGCGCCAGCCGGTCGACCATGTCGACCCGCACCGCCTGCGCGCCGACCGCCCAGAAGCCCGCGACGCCGTAGAAGGCCGGCGGCACGTTCGGCGCGACGTCGATGGTGACGCGCCCCGCGAGCGGCGGCGGCGGCAGGTCGTCGGCGAGCGCCGCGACGCTCCACAGCGCGAGGCGCCAGCGCGTCGGCTCGGGGCGCAGCAGGTCGGCGACGTAGATATGGACGACGCCCAAGCGGACACCGGCGGCGAGTAGCAGCTTGCGGTCGGCGCGCGTCAGCGCCTCGACCTGGGCCGCGACCGCCTCACGCTGGATCACCCCCATCGTCTCGACCAGCCGCACGATCAGCCCGCGCGCCGCGGGCGAGACGGTCGGGGTCAGGCGGACGACGCGGGTCAGCGCCGCAAGATGCGCGTCGCGCGCCACCTCGAACCATGCGGCGAGCCGCCCGACGACGCGCGCGCGTTCGGGCGTCGGCACCGCCTCGAGCGCGCGGTCGAGGTCGATGCGCGGGTGCAGCGCGTCGCGCCCGGCGCGCAGCTTGGCGATCTTCGCCCCGTTCCACAGGATGCGCGGCGGCATGCCGCCGTCGAAAGCGAGCGTGAACGCCGCGTCGGGACTGTCGGCGAGCCGCACCGCACGGCGCGACAGCTCGCGCGGCAGGTGGCGCTCGGCGGCGGCGAGCAGCAGCTTGCGCTCGCCGGCGCGCGCCGAGGGGTCGGGGGTGAAGCGGAAGCCGTCGAGATGGCCGATGACCTCGCCCTCGACCGCCAGCGCACCATCGTCGGCGACCGCGACGCGCTGCTCGCCCTTGAGCTTCAGGCCCTGCAGCAGCACCGCGGTGCGCCGGTCGACGAAGCGCTGCGTCAGCCGCTGGTGCAGCGCGTCGGACAGCCGGTCCTCGACCGCCCGAGTCCGCTCGGCCCATTCGGCGGCGTCGGTCAGCCAGCCCGGCCGGTGCGCGACATAGGTCCATGTCCGCGCCGCGGCGATCCGCCCCGACAGCGTCGCGATATCGCCCGCGACATTGTCGAGGCTTGCGACCTCACTCGCCAGCCACGCCGGGGGCAGCGTGCCGTCGCCCTCACTTAGGTGGCGGAAAACGCGCCCGACAAGCCGCGCGTGCTGCTCGGCACCGGTCTTGCGGTAATCGGGCAGCTGGCACGCCGCCCATAGCCGCTTGAGGCGGCCCGGACCGTGCGCGCGCTCCATCACCCAGGGCTCGCCGCTCAATTTCTTGAGCACCGCGAAGTCGATCGCATCGTCGGCGCGGACCAGCTCGCGCAACGGCGAGATTTCGTCGAGCGACGCGATCAGGCGCGGCAGCGTGTTGAACTCGATCCGCGGGTTGCGCCACGTCAGCTGGGTCAGCGGCGCGAAGCGGTGCGCCTCGATCGCCTCGATCTCCTCGGGCTCGAAGGTCTGGGCGCTGTCGTGACCCATCTGGACGACGCCGAAGGTCCCGTCGCGCTGGTGCCGCCCTGCCCGGCCGGCGATCTGCGCCATCTCGGGGACCGTCAGCCGCCGGTGCCGCCGCCCGTCGAACTTGTGCAGGCTCGCGAACGCGACATGGGCGATGTCCATGTTGAGGCCCATGCCGATCGCGTCGGTGGCGACGAGATAATCGACCTCGCCCGACTGATACATCGCGACCTGCGCGTTGCGCGTGCGGGGGCTCAGGCTGCCCATGACCACCGCCGCACCGCCCTTGTGCCGCCGCAGCATCTCGGCAAGCGCATAGACTTCGGCGGCGGTGAACGCGACGATGGCGGTGCGCTTCGGCAGCCGGCTCAGCTTCTTCGGCGGCGCATAACTCAGGGTCGAGAAGCGTGGCCGGGTGACGATCTCGCATTCGGGCAGCAGGCGGCGCAGCAGCGGGCGCAGCGTCTCCGACCCCAGGATCATCGTCTCGGCATAGCCGCGCCGGTGCAGCATCCGGTCGGTGAAGACGTGCCCGCGCTCGGGGTCGGCACCGACCTGCCCTTCGTCCAGCGCGACGAATGCCACCTCGCGGTCGGCGGGCATCGATTCGGCGGTGCACAGGAAATAGCGCGCGGTGGCGGGCAGGATCTTCTCCTCGCCGGTGATCAGCGCCACCTGCGCCGCGCCCTTGATCGCGACGACGCGGTCATAGACCTCGCGCGCCAGCAGGCGCAGCGGAAAGCCGATCATGCCCGACTGGTGGCCGCACATCCGCTCGACAGCGAGGTGCGTCTTGCCCGTATTGGTGGGTCCGAGGACTGCGGTCAGGTTGGCGACAGAAAGTCCGCTCATGCGGCCCGGGGCGGGAGCGCAAGGGCCGGAAATGGCTCCGGCAAGCGGCGAAAACTCTGCCTGCTCATCCTGTCCTTTTAAACGCTGCGGACCCTGTATTGGTCGCATAAAGCAAATCGGGATTCAAGTGACCGTTCAAAGACGGCAATTCGTCGCAAGCGCTTGATACCACGTTGAGGGCGCGATTGACTTGTCCGGACACCCGAGGTGAAGGCTGAACCTCAGCTAAACGACGAAGCGTGCGGGGGGTGCGAGCTTGTTTCAGTCGGGGGGACGTGGCGGCGATCTGGCACTGGAAAGCGCGTTTGCGCCCGGCTGGATCGTACCCGCACCACGCTTTGCACCGCATGTCGAACGCGCGCTCGATCGCCTCGGTAGCGGCGACTTTGCGGTCGACCTGGGCGACCGTATCGGTTCGCGGACCTGGTGGCGCGGTGCCGCGACTTTGGTCTGCCTGTGCGGTGCCATGCTGCTCGGCAGCGCGCCCACGCGCCTGGTCGCACCCGTCGCCGCGCCGCTGACCACCGCGCAGGCCGAGGATGCCGCCCCCGACGCCATCGCCCCGCTGGCGCTCGGCGCGACGAGCGGCCGCGACACCGCCCCAACCCGCTTCGCCCGTCCGCTCGCCGAGGCTCCCGAGCGCCCGCGCGTCGAACTCACTGCGCGCTACCGCACCACCGACAGCTTCGAGGGCGCGCTGCGCCGCGCCGGGGTCGGCCCGACCGATGCGAATGCCGCCGCGCGCCTCGTCGGCTCCGAAATCCGCCTCGACGAGATCCGCAAGGCCACCGACCTCGACCTCGTCATGGGCCGCCGCGAGAGCAAGCGCGTGCCCCGCCCGCTCGAGGCGCTGGGCTTCCGCGCCGCCTTCGACCTGCGCCTCGAACTCGCGCGCGTCGACGGCGAGCTGCGTTTGAAGCGCGTGCCGATCGCGGTCGACGAGACGCCGCTACGCGTATCGGGCACCGTCGGCGGCAGCCTGGCGCGCGCTGCAAAGGCCGCCGGCCTGCCCACTCCGCTGGTCGCCGAGGCGATCCGCCAGCTTGGCTATGCGGTTGATTTCCAGCACGGCGTCCGCCGCAGCGACCGCTTCGAGCTGGTCGCCGAGCACCGCCGCGCCGCGACCGGCGAGACCGAGACCGGCGCGCTGCTCTACGCCTCGCTCGGCAAGGTCGAGCTGATGCGCTGGGATTATGCCGGCAGGCCGCAGTTCTTCCGCGCCAACGGCGAGTCGGCGCGCAAGGGGCTGATGCGCACGCCGGTCGACGGCGCGCGCCTGACCAGCGGCTTCGGCATGCGTTTCCACCCGCTGCTCAACTATTCGCGCCTGCACCAGGGCGTCGACTTCGGCGCGCCGTCGGGGGCGCCGATCGTCGCGGCGGCGTCGGGGCGGATCGACTTCGCCGGCTATCACGGCGGCCACGGCAACTATGTCCGCATCGCGCACAACAAGGGGCTGTCGACCGCGTACGGCCACATGTCGCGCTTCGCGGTGCGCAACGGCCAGACGGTCAGCCAGGGCCAGGTGATCGGCTATGTCGGGTCGACCGGCCTGTCGACGGGGCCGCACCTCCATTACGAGGTCTGGCTCAACAAGCGCCCGGTCAACCCGATGACGATCAAGTTCCTCGGCGGCACGCAGCTCGGCGGCAGCGAGCTCGCGCGCTTCAAGGCCCAGATGGCACGCCTGCGCGGTTGAGGTTTGAGGCGCGGGGCCTTTCCCGCTAGGACTGCGCGCATGTCCCGTGTTCGCGTCGTCTCCGCCCTCGCCCTGCTGCCGCTGCTGAGCGCGGCGCCCGGTTTTCCGCGTCCCGATCGCCCCGTCGCCAGCATCGTGTCGGCCGAATGGTCGGACGAGAAGAGCCGCGACAACGCCCGCGAGGCCGAGCAGGTGATGGTCTTCGTCGGCGCGCGGCCCGGCATGACGATCGCCGACATCGGTGCGGGCAGCGGCTATTACACTGTCCGCCTCGCCCCCCGCCTGATGCCGACCGGCAAGGTCATCGCCGAGGACATCGTGCCCGCCACGGTGCGCCAGCTGCGCGCCCGCGTCCGTAAGGCGGGGCTGACCAATGTCGAGGTCGTGCTGGGCCGCGCCGACGATCCGCGCCTGCGCGCGCGGTCGGTCGATACCGCGCTGATGGTCCACATGTACCACGAGATCAGCCAGCCGTTTGCGCTGCTCTGGCATCTGCGCGCCGCGCTCAAGCCCGGCGGCAAGGTGGCGATCGTCGACATCGACCGCCCCACCGCGCAGCACGGCACGCCGCGCGCGCTGCTGGCGTGCGAGCTGGCGGCAGTCGGCTACCGCCGCATCGGCGACCTCGATCTCGGCGCTGCGGGGGGTTACCTCGCGGTTTTCGAGCCCGTCGGGCAACGGCCGCGGCCGTCGGCGATCCGCGCCTGCAAGATGCGCGACCCGGGCTGATAAAAACGACGAGTGATTGGCGATTTTATTACGTTGTCATGCTACAGACACGTAATCGTCATCGCCTTGTCTCCGAAAGTAGCCCTTGCACGCAGTCATCCTCTCCGCCGGCCAGGGCTCGCGTCTCGCACCGCTGACCGCCAGCGTCCCCAAGTGCCTGATCGAATTTTCGGGCCGCACCCTGCTCGAATGGCAGCTTGCCGCACTCGCCGATGCCGGCGTCGCGCAGGTCACCGTGGTCACGGGGTTCGAGGCGGCGCAGGTGCGCGATCGGCTGGAGCGCGGGCACTGGCCGCACGTCGCGACGCTGCACAATCCGTTCTTCCGCATCGCCGACAATATCTCGTCGGTCTGGCTGGCGCGCGACGCGCTGCTCGGCGGCGACGCGCTGATCCTCAACGGCGATACGCTCGTCGGCCCGGCGCTGATCGCGGCGGCGCTGCGCCACGCGGTCGCGCCGGTCAATGTTACCACCGCGACCAAGGCCGAGTATGACGCCGACGACATGAAGGTCACGCTGGCCGGCGACCGCGTCACCGCGGTGTCGAAGCAATTGCCCCCCGGCGAGACCGATGCCGAGTCGATCGGCATGCTGGTGTTCCGCCGCGACGGCGGCGCACGCTTCGCCGGTGCGGTCGACAGCGCAATCGCGCGCGACGGCGGCACGGGCAATTATTACCTCAGCGCGGTGTCCGAACTCGCGCAGTCGGGGCTGGTCGGGGCGGCCGACGTGACCGGCCATGCGTCGGCCGAGGTCGATTTTCCCGCCGACCTGCCGCGCGCCCGGGCGCTCACCGCACGCTGGCGCAGCGCCCCCTGGGCTCAGCCCCCGCGCGTCGTGCCGTTCGCCAGGTCGGCGCGCAGCTGAGCGATCTCCGCAGGGTCGAGCGCCACTGCCGGGCTCAGCGCCGGCACGCTTGGCCAGCCTGTATCGATAAATTCATGGTTTCCCCAGTTGCGTGGCTCGGCGTAGCGCGGCACGACATGATAATGCACGTGGCGGTCGACCATCATCAGCATCAGGTAGTTGACCCGTTCGGGCGTGACGACGCGCGCCAGCGCCGCCTCGATGCGCGCGACCATGGCGGGCAGCGCCGCGCCCTCCTCCGCGGTCAGCGCGCCGAAACTCTCGATATCGCGCTTGGCGATCAGCACCATGCTGCCCAACGTCGGCTGCGCGGGGCGCACGACGACGGCCCAGTGCTCGTCCTCAAACACCGTGCCGGGGCCGTAGCCGAATTTCTCGAGTGTCGCGTGCATGGCCGACACGCTGCCCGAGCCGCCGCTTGAGCGCAACGCAAGTGTTTGGGCTGAGCGCGCCGGAGAGGCTGGCACGCCAGCTGGCGCGCCTGCGTCTCGCCGCGCCCGAACGGCTGCGCGTCGCGGACGGGGTCGTCGTCGACACGCCCGCACTCGCGCACCTCATTGCCGGGCCGCCCGCGACGGTGGTCGACGCAAGCGGCGCGACGCTGATCGAATGGGATGGCGGCGGCACGGCCGTGGTCGCGGGCACCGCCGGATTCTTCAACACCAGCCTGAAGAAGCGCGAGACCTTCCTCGCCTTCGCCCTCGACAAGACGCCGGTGCGCGAGATCGAGGATGCATTCTACTACGCCAGCTACAAGGGCGTGACCGACATCGTCACCAAATACGCCTGGCCGGTGCCGGCGCTGGCGGTGGTGCGCGCTTGCGTGGCGCTGCGCATCTCGCCGAACATGGTGACGCTCGTCTCGATCCTGTTGTCGATCGCCGCGCTGCCGCTGTTCGCGGGCGGCTGGTTCGGCTGGGGGCTGGCGTGCGCGTGGGGGATGACCTTCCTCGACACCGTCGACGGCAAGCTGGCGCGCGTCACCGTCAGCTATTCGAAGTTCGGCAGCTATTTCGACCACATCCCCGATCTCGTCTTCCCGCCGCTCTGGTGGTGGGCAGCGATGATCGGCCTGCGGGACGCGGCGCCCGAACTGGCGGACGAGCTGACCATCGCCTTCTGGGTGGTGATCGCGACCTATCTGGTCGGCCGCCTGTGCGAGGGCGTGTTCGAGCTCCGCCACCGCTTCGTGCCGTTCGTCTGGCGCCCGCGCGACGCCCGCTTCCGCCTCGTGCTGGCGCGGCGCAACCCGAACCTGATCATCCTGACCGCGGGCGCCGTCACCGACGTCGCGGCGGAGTCGTACCTGGTCATGGCTGGATGGTGCGCGGTGTGCGCGGTCATCCAGCTGTGGAACCTCGTCGAGAGCGAATGGACCCGGCGGCGCGGGCCGCTGGTGTCGTACCTAGCCTAGACCATCGCGTCCGCGCGCACGACCTCGCGGAAGCGCGCCTCGTCGATCAGCTTCAGCGCCAGTGCCGCCTCGAGCAGCGAGGTGCCGTGCTTGTGCGCGTGCTTGGCGATCGACGCGGCATTGTCGTAGCCGATCTCGGGCGCCAGCGCGGTGACCAGCATCAGCGAGCGTTCGACCAGTTCGGCAATGCGCTCGCGGTTCGGGGTCATGCCGTCGACCATGCGCAGGCGGAAACTGTCCATCGCGTCGCTGAGCAATTCGATTGACCGCAGCACGTTGTAGACCATCACCGGCTTGAAGACGTTCAGCTCCATGTGCCCCTGCAGGCCGCCGACGGTGACCGCGACGTGATTGCCCATGACCTGGGCCGCGACCATGGTGATCGCCTCCGCCTGCGTCGGGTTGACCTTGCCGGGCATGATCGAGCTGCCGGGCTCGTTCTCGGGCAGCGCGAGCTCGCCCAGCCCCGAGCGCGGGCCTGACCCCAGCAGGCGCAGGTCGTTGGCGATCTTGGTCACCCCGACCGCGATGGTGTTGAGCACCCCCGAGACTTCGACCATCGTATCGTGCGTCGCCAGCGCCTCGAACTTGTTGGGCGCCGAAACCCACGGCACGCCGCCCGTCACTTCGGCGAGCGCCGCGACGAATTCTTCGCCGAAACCCTTGGGCGCGTTCAGCCCCGTGCCGACCGCGGTGCCGCCCTGCGCGAGGCGGCTGAGGCGCGGCCACAGGTCGACGACGCGCTGCGCACCGTCCTCCAGCGTCTGCGCATAGGCCGACATCTCCTGCCCCAGCGTGACAGGCGTCGCGTCCTGCATGTGGGTGCGGCCGATCTTGACGATCCCCGACCAGTCGGCCTCGTGCTTCCGGAAAGACGCCGCCAAGGCGCGCAGCGCGGGGATCAAGCGGCGCTTCGCCTCGGTCGCCACCGCGACATGCATGACCGTCGGGAACGTGTCGTTCGACGACGCGCTCATGTTGACGTGGTCGTTGGGGTGGACGGGCGACTTGCCGCCACGCGTGCCGGTCAGCATCTCGTTGGCGCGCCCCGCGATGACTTCGTTGGCGTTCATGTTGGTCTGGGTGCCGCTGCCCGTCTGCCAGACTACGAGGGGGAACTCGCCGTCGTGCTTGCCCTCGGCAACTTCGGTGGCAGCCGCTTCGATGGCGTCGGCGAGCTTGGCGTCGAGGCCGTGGCGGCGGTTGACCTTGCACGCCGCCAGCTTGACCGACCCGAACGCGTGGATCAGCGGCAGCGGCATGCGGTCGCCGATCCCGCCGATCGGGAAGTTGCCGATGCTGCGCTGCGTCTGCGCGCCCCAGTAGCGGTCGGCGTCGACCTCGAGCGGCCCGAAGCTGTCGGTTTCGATGCGGGTGGTCATGGGTAGCTGTCTCCGGTGCGCTGTTGCCCGCGCGTCTACCGGAGGCGGGGTCGCCGCGAAACGAAAAAGGGCGCGCCGGTGAAGGCGCGCCCTTGTCTCAGTCCGTCGTCGACGTTCAGGCGGCGACGCTGGTCCGGCGGCGGCGGGCGGCGAAGCCGACCATGCCGAAGCCGACGATCATCAGGCCCCAGGTCGCCGGCTCGGGGACGGCGGCGAGCGCGACGCCGTCGATGAACGACGTGCGGTCCTCGGCGCTGAGGCCCGTGAAGGTCAGCGTGTAGGTCGTGCCCGACACCGCCAGGAACGGCGACGAGGTGCGCGCCACGAAGCTGCCGAAGCCGCTGGTGTAGGTGCCCAGGTCGATGGTCGACGCGCCGCCGCTGATCGACACGGTGTAGCTCTGCTGCCCGCCGTTGTTCGTGCGGTTGGCGTCGAGCCACGACAGGGTCAGGCTCGAAGTCGCCGTCGCGGTGAACGACTGCGACAGCGTGCTCAGGCCCTGGACGAAGGCGTAGTAGTTGCCGTCGGCGGCGGCCGTGTTGCCCCACGGGCCGCTGTTCGAGATAATCACGCCGCTGGTGCCGGTCCAGGCGCTGGGGGCGCACTGCGGGTTACCGGCAGCCGGGAAGGTGTCGTAGCAATAATCGGTGACCGGGGTGCTGGCGCCCTTGGTCTCGAAGCTGCCGTCGATCAGCGTCGTTGCGCTGGCCGCAGTCGAAGCCGTCAATGCGACAGCCGACAAGATCTGAATGAATTTCACGCTACACCCTCCACGAAGCAAAACACATGGAAAGTCATGCAATTGCCGTGCCATGCGGGCGTACCGTGGAGTTACGGTGCCGAAACCTCAGAGGTTGTAAACCCTGCCGACAGTTTCGCGTTAACGGTTTCGCTACTTCTTTCGGAAGCGGTCGAGCGTGACGACGTTCGACCCGTCCTCGATCGGCACGTGCGGCGCGGGGGCGGGTTCGGGGACGATCACCGCCTCGCCCTCCTTGGGCTGGAACTGTAGCGCGAAATTGACCGCCGGGTCGACGAAGCCGATCACCGCGTCGAACGGGATGCTCAGCTTGGCGGGCACCTGGTTGAAGCTCAGCCCGATCTCGAAATGCACGTCGTCGATCAGCAGGTCCCAGTAGCGGTGCTGGATGACGATGGTCATCTCGTCGGGATAGCGCTCGAGCAGGTGGCGCGGCATCTCGACACCCGGAAAGCGCGTGCGGAAGGCGATGTAGAAGTGGTGGCCGCCGGGCAGCCCGCCCTCCGCATCGATGCGGTCGAGTACGCGCCGGACGACCGAACGCAGCGCGTCCTGCACGATCTCGTCATAGGGGATCAGGCTGTCGGCAGTGGTGTCGTTCACGACTCAGGCTCCGGTACTGGCGGCTTGCTTACTTGAAGGCGCCACGGACGGGAAGCCAGTGGGGAGCTTCTGTTGCTCGGTGCTCCCCGTACCGCCGGTTTCTGCTTCTGTTGCCCGGTGCAGTCCCTACCGCGCTTTCGGCCAGTGTAACTTAGTCCGTTAGGACCGGGTTACGCTGCGATTGCGAATGCCTCGTTGTCGTTGGCATTTAGAGTTATGAACGGTTTTACGGCTCATTCAGGCCGGGCAAAAGTCTTCGTCTTTGAACGCACGTCGATCCTGTTTCGGCCCCTCGCTTCCCCCGACAACGGAGAGATTTGGTGGAGCCGCCGGGTACCGCCCCCGGGTCCGAACGTCTATTTCACGACACTCTTTATCGCCATATCGGGCCGCTAAGCCCGCCCCGACAAGATAGGCTAACTGGCGAAATTTGCAACCACGGCGCGGTAATGGCCCAGCAGCGCGCCGTTGATCGCGTCCCAGTCGTAGGTGCTGGCGCGCTCGACACCCGCCTGCCCCGCCGCCGCGCGCGCCACCGGATCGGCAATCAGCGTGGCGATCGCGTCGGCGAACGCCTTGGCATTGCCGGGCGGCACCAGCGCCCCGGTGACCCCATCGTCGACCAGACAGTCGTTGCCCGTGGCGCGCGCCGCGACCACCGGCAGGCCGCTCGCCATCGCCTCCAGCGTGACGTTGCCGAAGGTCTCGGTGGTCGACGGGTTGATCATCATGTCGGCGCTCGCATAGGCCCGCGGCAGCGCGTCGCCGCCCAGGAAGCCGGTGAACACCGCCTCGGGCACCTGCGCCGCGAACTTCGCCCGCGCGGGACCATCGCCGACGACGAGCAGCCGGTGCGGTATGTCGCGGCGGGTGAGTTCGGCCATCGTCGCGGCGACGACGTCGAGCCCCTTCTCCAGCACCAGCCGCCCGACGAAGGCGATCGCGATCTCGCTGCGGCCGATGCCCATCGTCTTGCGCCACGCCAGGTCGCGGCGGCCGGGGAAGAAGCGCGTACGGTCGATGCCGCGGCTCCACACGCGGATGCGGTCCGACATGCCCTGCGAGCGCAGCACGTCGGCGAAGCCTTCGGACGTCGCATAGATCTCGGCCAAGTCGCCGTAGAAGCGCCGCAGGTGCCGCTCTGCCCAGCGCCGCACCCAGCCGAGGCCGTAGAAGGCGAAATAGGTCTCGAAGCGTGTATGCACCGATGCGACGACGGGCACGCCCGCCTCCTTCGCCCACTTCTTGACGCTGTTGCCCAGCGCATCGGGTGCCGACAGGTGGACGAGGTTCGGCGCGAACGCCTCCAGATCGCGCCGCGTGTCGGGGTTCAGCGGCATTGCGAAGCGATACTCGGAGCGGCCGGGAATGCGGAACGACGGCACCGAGATTAACGTCCCCGACGGCTCGAACGCCGGCCGCTCGCTGGTCGGCGAATAGACGCGTACCGCGACGCCCTGGCGCTCGAGATAGTCGACGAGCTTGTTCAGCGCCTGGTTCGCCCCGTCGCGGACATAGTTGTAGTTGCCCGAGAAGAGCGCGACGCGGAGTTCAGGCGGGTTCACGCGTGTCGCTTAGCAGGCACCTTCCCCGCTGTCATTCGGGCGTACGCCGAAACCCCCGCCGGCGATCCTGCGCCATCGGGAGTACCTGTCCGGTCCGTCGCCTGCGAGGGCCATCTCCCGTCCGGCGCTAACTCGGATGGGGAGCCTCGAAACAGTCGATGCGGCGGCGATGATGCAGGGGCGGGACGCCTTCGCGGCGGGTCGTCGGATGCGCCTGCCTTGCCAGGGCGGGCGCGGAAGCTGGTTGGTGCCGGTCGGCGGCGCGTATCCCGTGAAGCCCCTGCATCGATCGCCAGTCCGGTTACAGGTAGCGCGCCTGCAGGCCGGACAGCGCCGCCTCTCACGCAGCGCATGATGAGTTACTAACCGATACGGTTCGTAATGTCAAGCCTGGAGCTGGCGGAGCTGGTCGGCGGCCCAGTCGTACATGGGCTTGTCGGCGGCGCGCTGCTGGCGCGTCAGGCGGCGCGCCCGCGCGGCGACCTCGGTCAGCAGGACGCGTGCCTCGTCGGCGCGGCCCGCCTCGATCAGCAGATTGGCGTAGCGGCAGCGGACTTCCTCGCCGGGGACGCGGCTGACGAGGTCGGCATACAGGGTCATCGCCTCCGGCGCGCGGCCCAGTGCTTCGAGGATGCGCGCGCGGAGCACCCCGGCGCGGTCGCCGTCGCTCGATCCGTCGACCGGCAGCGGCTCGATCGCCGCCAGCGCGCGCGCCGCATTGCCCGCAGCGAGCAGCGCGTTCGCGAGCCGGTAGATGGTGCGCGGGTCGCCGGCCTGGACGCCGGTCAGTGCCGCCTCGAGATGCGGCACCGCCTCGGCCGGGCGGCCGAGCTCACACAGCGCGTCGCCGACGCGCCGGTGAGTGGCAGGGGTGTCGGTCAGGTCGAGCGCATCGCGCGCGGCGCGCAGTTCGCGCTCCGGGTCGATCGCCTTGATCGCCTTGGTCCGCGCCCCCTGCGCTGCGCGGCCGCCCCAGATCTCGGGGCCGACCTCGACGATGAAATAGGCGATGCAGCCCGGGATCGACAGGAACACCGCCGCCATGATCCACAGCTGGTTGCGGCCCGTGCGAATGATGTGAACGACGGTCAGCACCTGCGCGAGGACCGACAGAACGACGAAACCCATTTTGCTGCCCCCAACAAAAAGCCCCGCCGGATCGCTCCAGCGGGGCCCTTCGTCAGTTTATGCAGCGGCTTGCGTCAGCCCGCAACCTCGCCCAGCGGGCTCGGCACCGGGGCCATCTCGACCGGCACCGGCTGCGAGGCAGCCAGCTTTTGCGCCTGGCTGGCACGAAGCGCGGCGTCGCGCGAGGTGGCGGTGACGCGCATCCGCGCCATCGCCGCACCCGTGCCCGCCGGGATCAGGCGGCCGACGATGACGTTCTCCTTGAGGCCCGTCAGCGTGTCGATCTTGCCCTGCACCGCCGCTTCCGTGAGAACCCGCGTGGTCTCCTGGAACGACGCCGCCGAGATGAACGACTTGGTCTGCAGCGACGCCTTGGTGATCCCGAGCAGGACGGGCTTGCCCTCGGCGGGCACGCCCTTCTTGTCGAGCTTGGCGTTCTCGGCCTCCATCTCCAGCCGGTCGACCTGCTCGCCGACCAGCATGGTGGTGTCGCCCGACTTGGTGATCTCGACCTTCTGCAGCATCTGGCGAACGATCACCTCGATGTGCTTGTCGTTGATCTTCACGCCCTGCAGACGATAGACCTCCTGGATCTCCGCGCACAGATATTCGGCAAGCGGCTCGATCCCCAGCACGTCGAGAATGTCGTGCGGGTTGGGGTTGCCGTCGATCAGGTAGTCGCCGCGGCGGACATAATCGCCCTCCTGCACCGAGACGTGGCGGCCCTTGGGCACCAGATACTCGGCGACCTCACCCGACCCGTCCTCGGGACGGATGCTGATCCGGCGCTTGGTCTTATAGTCCTTGCCGAACTCGACCCGCCCGTTGATGCGCGCGATGATCGCGTTGTCCTTGGGGATACGCGCCTCGAACAGCTCGGCCACCCGCGGCAGACCGCCGGTGATGTCGCGCGTCTTGGCGGCTTCCTTCGGAATACGCGCGATCACGTCGCCGGCGAACACCTCCTGCCCGTCGTTGACCGACAGAATGGCGTCGACCGCGAGCAGATAGCGCGCGCTCTCTCCCGAGCCCTCGTCGAGCAGGGTGATGCGCGGCTTCAGGTCGTCCTTCTTGTTGACCTGACGCCAGTCCTGCACGACCTTCTGGGCAATGCCGGTCGCGTCGTCGACGTTCTCCGACATCGAGACACCCTCGATCAGGTCCTGGTACTTCACCCGGCCCGACTTCTCGGTGATGACGGGGAGCGTGTACGGATCCCACTCGGCCAGGCGATCGCCCTTCGCGACGATCGCATCGTCGAGATGGAGCAGCGTCGCACCATAAGGCAGACGGTGCACCGAACGCTCGCGGCCGTCCTCGTCCATCAGCACGAGTTCGCCGTTGCGCGCCATCGAGATGTTGCGCCCGCGGCTGTCCGAGATCGTGTTGAGGTTGCGCAGCACGACCTTGCCGTCGACCGGAGCATCCAGCGTCGACTGCTCGCTGACCTGCGCCGCACCGCCGATGTGGAAGGTTCGCATCGTCAGCTGGGTGCCGGGCTCGCCGATCGACTGCGCCGCGATGACGCCGACCGCTTCGCCCGTGTTCACCGGCGTACCGCGCGCGAGATCGCGGCCGTAGCAGGTGGCGCAGACGCCGATCTTGGTCTCGCAGAGCAGCGGCGAACGGATCTTGACTTCGGGCACCGCCGCCTTCTCGATCCGCGCGACATCGACTTCGCTGAGCAGCATGCCCGCCGGAGCGATGACCTCGCCGGTCTTGGCGTCGACGACATCGAGCAGCACGGTACGACCGAGGATACGCTCCGAAAGCGACACGATGGTGCTGCCGCCCTCGACGATCGCCTTCATGATCATACCGCGCTCGGTCTTGCAGTCGTCCTCGAAGACGACGCAGTCCTGCGACACGTCGACCAGACGCCGCGTCAGATAGCCCGAGTTGGCGGTCTTCAGCGCGGTGTCCGCGAGGCCCTTGCGGGCGCCATGGGTCGAGTTGAAGTACTCGAGGACGGTCAGGCCTTCCTTGAAGTTCGAGATGATCGGCGTTTCGATGATCTCGCCCGACGGCTTGGCCATCAGGCCGCGCATGCCCGCGAGCTGCTTCATCTGCGCCTGCGAACCACGGGCACCCGAGTGCGCCATCATGTAGATCGAGTTGATCGGCTTCTCGCGGCCGCCCTCACCCATCTTCTTGGAGCTGATCTCCTTCATCATCGCGTCGGCGACCTGGTCACCGCAACGCGCCCAGGCGTCGACGACCTTGTTGTACTTTTCGCCCTGCGTGATCAGGCCGTCCTGATACTGCTGCTCGAAGTCCTTCACCGAGGCGCGCGTGTCGTTGACCGTCTTCTCCTTCGAAGCCGGGATGACCATGTCGTCCTTGCCGAAGCTGATGCCGGCCTTGAAGGCGTGACGGAAGCCGAGCGCCATGATCGCGTCGGCGAACAGCACGGTCTCCTTCTGGCCGGTGTGGCGATAGACCTCGTCGATGACGTCGCCGATGTCCTTCTTGGTCAACAGGCGATTGATCGTCTCGAACGGCACGCGGTGGTTCTTGGGCAAAGTCTCACCCAGCAGCATGCGGCCCGGCGTCGTTTCGACGCGGCGCAGCACCATGTTTCCGGCTTCGTCGGTCGTCTCGACGCGCGCGGTGATCTTGGAGTGCAGCGTCACGGCACCGGCGTGGAGGGCCTGGTGGACCTCCGCCATGTTCGCGAACTTCATGCCTGCGCCCGGCTCGCCTTCGCGGTCCATCGACAGATAGTACAGCCCCAGCACCATGTCTTGCGACGGCACGATGATCGGCTTGCCGTTGGCGGGCGACAGAATGTTGTTGGTCGACATCATCAGGACGCGCGCTTCCAGCTGCGCTTCAAGCGACAGCGGAACGTGGACGGCCATCTGGTCGCCGTCGAAGTCGGCGTTGAACGCCGAGCAGACGAGCGGGTGCAGCTGGATCGCCTTGCCCTCGATGAGAACCGGCTCGAACGCCTGGATGCCGAGGCGGTGAAGCGTCGGGGCGCGGTTCAGCAGCACGGGATGCTCGCGGATCACCTCGTCGAGGATGTCCCAGACTTCCTTGCGCTCCTTCTCGACCCACTTCTTCGCCTGCTTCAGGGTCATCGACAGACCCTTGGCATCGAGGCGCGAGTAGATGAACGGCTTGAACAGCTCGAGCGCCATCTTCTTCGGCAGGCCGCACTGGTGCAGCTTGAGTTCCGGCCCGGTGACGATCACCGAGCGGCCCGAATAGTCGACGCGCTTGCCGAGCAGGTTCTGGCGGAAACGCCCCTGCTTGCCCTTCAGCATGTCGGACAGCGACTTCAGCGGACGCTTGTTGGCACCCGTGATCGTGCGGCCGCGGCGGCCGTTGTCGAACAGGGCGTCGACCGCCTCCTGCAGCATGCGCTTCTCGTTGCGCACGATGATGTCGGGGGCGCGCAGCTCGATCAGCCGCTTCAGGCGGTTGTTGCGGTTGATGACGCGGCGATACAGGTCGTTGAGATCCGACGTCGCGAAGCGGCCGCCGTCCAGCGGCACCAGCGGGCGCAGCTCGGGCGGGATGACCGGCACGACGTTCAGCACCATCCACTCGGGCTTGTTGCCCGACAGGATGAAGCTCTCGACGACCTTCATCCGCTTGATGATCTTCTTGGGCTTCAGCTCCGACTTGGTCGTGCGCAGGTCCTCGCGCAGGATCTCCATCTCGCCTTCGAGATCCATCTCGGCGAGCAGCTCGCGGATCGCCTCGGCGCCGATGCCGGCGCGGAAGCCGTCCTCGCCATACTCGTCCTGCGCTGTCGCCAGCTCGTCCTCGGTCAGGAGGTCGAACTTCTTCATCGGCGTCATGCCGGGCTCGAGCACGACATACTGCTCGAAGTACAGCACGCGCTCGAGGTTCTTGAGCGGCATGTCGAGGAGCATGCCGATGCGGCTCGGCAACGACTTCAGGAACCAGATGTGCGCGACCGGGGCGGCGAGCTCGATATGGCCCATGCGCTCACGGCGGACCTTCGAGACGGTAACCTCGACGCCGCACTTCTCGCAGACGATGCCCTTATACTTCATGCGCTTGTACTTGCCGCACAGGCACTCGTAGTCCTTGATCGGACCGAAGATGCGCGCGCAGAACAGGCCGTCGCGCTCGGGCTTGAACGTGCGGTAGTTGATCGTTTCGGGCTTCTTGATCTCGCCGAACGACCAGCTGCGGATCTTCTCCGGGCTGGCGAGCGTGATCTGGATCTGGTCGAACGTCTCCGGCTTCGCGGCCGGGTTGAAGAAGTTCATCAGTTCCTGGTTCATAAACCAATCCTTTTAATTCGAGGCCGCGCGGCGGCGGGAAAACGGAGGGGCAGCGGCCTGAACCGCGCCCCTCCCTCGCTTTCCGCTATTCGACCTTCTCGGCGTTCTGCAGCTCGACGTTGAGCCCCAGCGACCGCATTTCCTTGACGAGCACGTTGAAGCTCTCGGGGATGCCGGCCTCGAACGTGTCGTCGCCCTTGACGATCGCCTCGTAGACCTTGGTGCGCCCGATCACGTCGTCGGACTTCACCGTCAGCATTTCCTGCAACGTGTAGGCGGCACCGTAAGCTTGCAAGGCCCACACCTCCATCTCGCCGAAACGCTGCCCGCCGAACTGCGCCTTACCGCCCAGCGGCTGCTGGGTGACGAGGCTGTACGGCCCGATCGAACGCGCGTGGATCTTGTCGTCGACCAGGTGGTGTAGCTTCAGCATG
The DNA here is from genome assembly GCF_007097155.1 of Glacieibacterium frigidum. GTDB lineage: Bacteria > Pseudomonadota > Alphaproteobacteria > Sphingomonadales > Sphingomonadaceae > Glacieibacterium > Glacieibacterium frigidum. The sequence continues at coordinate 906,060 of NZ_VJWA01000001.1, read as the reverse complement.
TAGATGTAGCCGACCGTGACCTTACGATCGAACATCTCGCCCGAACGGCCGTCGAACAGCTCGACCTGACCCGAGGCATCGAGCCCGGCCAGTTCCAGCATGCCCGACACGTCGGCCTCGCGCGCGCCGTCGAACACCGGGGTCGCCATCGGCACGCCGAGCGACAGGTTCTGCGCCAGCTCGCCGACTTCCTCCTCGGTCATCCCGGCGATGTCGCTCTCGTACTGACCGTTGTAGATCGACTTGAGCTTGTCGCGCAGTTCGCCGGTGTTGTCGGGGTGCAGGCCCTTCGCCTTCGAGTGGATGTCCTCGAGCATTGCGCCGATCTGCTTGCCCAAACCGCGCGCAGCCCAGCCAAGGTGCGTCTCGAAGATCTGCCCGACGTTCATCCGGCTCGGCACGCCGAGCGGGTTGAGCACGATGTCGACCGGCGTACCGTCCTCGAGGAACGGCATGTCCTCCTGCGGCAGGATGCGCGAGATGACACCCTTGTTGCCGTGGCGGCCGGCCATCTTGTCGCCGGGCTGCAGCTTGCGCTTCACCGCGACGAACACCTTGACCATCTTGAGCACGCCCGGCGGCAGCTCGTCGCCCGCCTGCAGCTTGCCCTTCTTGTCGTCGAGGCGCGCGTCGATCGAGCCCTGCGCCTCTTCCCACTGGCCCTTCAGGGCCTCGAGATCGGCCTGCACGGCATCGTCGGTGACACCGAACTTCCACCATTCACGGCGCGGCGTGGCTTCGAGCGTCTCGTCGTCGATGACCGCGCCCTTCTTGCCGCCCTTGGGTACTGCCGCAGCCGTCTGGCCGAGCAGCGCGGTGCGCAGGCGGGCATAGGTCGCACGGTCGAGGATCGCCGCTTCGTCGGCGGCGTCCTTGTCGAGCCGGTCGATCTCGTCACGCTCGATCTGGATCGCGCGCTCGTCCTTGTCGATGCCGTGGCGGTTGAACACGCGCACCTCGACCACCGTCCCGGCGACGCCGGGGGGCAGCTTGAGCGAGGTGTCGCGCACGTCCGACGCCTTCTCACCGAAGATCGCGCGGAGGAGCTTCTCCTCCGGCGTCATCGGGCTTTCGCCCTTCGGCGTGATCTTGCCGCACAGGATGTCGCCCGGCTCGACCTCGGCACCGATGTACACGATGCCCGCCTCGTCGAGGTTGCGCAGCGCTTCCTCGCCGACGTTCGGGATGTCGCGCGTGATGTCCTCCGGCCCGAGCTTCGTATCGCGGGCCATGACCTCGAACTCCTCGATGTGGATCGAGGTGAAGACGTCTTCCTTGACGATCTTCTCGTTGATGAGGATCGAGTCCTCGTAGTTGTAGCCGTTCCACGGCATGAACGCGACGAGGGCGTTGCGGCCCAGCGCCAGTTCGCCCAGCTCGGTCGACGGACCGTCGGCGATGATGTCGCCCTTGCGCACGATGTCGCCGACCGTGACCAGCGGACGCTGGTTGATGCAGGTCGACTGGTTCGAGCGCTGGAACTTCATCAGCGTGTAGATGTCGACGCCCGACTTGCCCGCCGCCACGTCCTCGGTGGCGCGAATGACGATACGCGTCGCATCGACCTGGTCGATGATGCCCGTGCGACGTGCGGCAATCGCGGCGCCGGAGTCACGTGCAACGGTGCCCTCCATGCCGGTGCCGACGAACGGTGCCTCGGCCTTGACCAGCGGCACCGCCTGTCGCTGCATGTTCGAGCCCATCAACGCGCGGTTGGCGTCATCGTTTTCCAGGAACGGGATCAGCGACGCCGCGACCGACACCAGCTGCTTGGGACTGACGTCCATCAGCGTGATGTTGTTCTTCGGGCTCATCAGGAACTCGCCCGCCTCACGCGACGAGATCAGGTCCTCGGTAAAGCTGCCATCCGCGGTCGTCTCGGCGTTGGCCTGCGCGATCGTGTGCTTGGCCTCCTCCATCGCCGACAGATAGACGACGTCGTCGGTCAGCTTGTGGTCGACAACCTTGCGGTACGGCGTCTCGATGAAGCCGTACTTGTTGACGCGGCTGAAGGTCGCGAGGCTGTTGATCAGACCGATGTTCGGGCCTTCCGGCGTCTCGATCGGGCAGATGCGGCCATAGTGGGTCGGGTGGACGTCGCGGACTTCGAAGCCCGCGCGCTCACGCGTCAGACCGCCCGGCCCGAGGGCCGAGACGCGACGCTTGTGCGTGACTTCCGACAGCGGGTTGGTCTGATCCATGAACTGGCTGAGCTGCGACGAGCCGAAGAACTCGCGCACCGCGGCCACCGCCGGCTTGGCGTTGATCAGGTCGTTGGGCATGACGGTGTCGATGTCGACCGACGACATGCGCTCCTTGACCGCGCGCTCCATGCGCAGCAGCCCGACGCGGTACTGGTTCTCCAGCAGCTCGCCGACCGAGCGGACACGACGATTACCGAGGTTGTCGATGTCGTCGATTTCGCCCTTGCCGTCCTTCAGGTTCACGAGCGTCTTGACGACCTCGAGGATGTCCTCGCGGCGCAGCACGGTCATGTCGTCGGCGACGTCGAGGCCCATGCGCATGTTCATCTTGACGCGACCGACGGCCGACAGGTCGTAGCGGTCGGCATCGAAGAACAGGCCGTAGAACATCGACTCGGCGGTCTCGCGCGTCGGCGGCTCGCCGGGGCGCATGACGCGATAGATCTCGCTGAGCGCATGGTCGCGCTCCTCGACCTTGTCGGCCATCAGCGTGTTGCGGATCCACGGACCCACCGACACGTGATCGATGTCGAGCAGCTCGATCGAGGTGTGACCCGCGGCGTCGAGCTTCTCGAGATTCTCGGCGGTCAACTCGTCGCCGGCCTCAATGTAAATCTCGCCCGTCGTCTCGTTGATCAGGTCGTACGCCGAATAGCGGCCGAAGATTTCCTCGGTCGGGATCAGCAGCGTCTTCAGGCCGTCGGTGACCGCCTTGCGCGCGACGCGCGGGGTGATCTTGGTGCCGAGCGGGAAGACGACTTCGCCGGTCTCGCCGTTGACGATGTCGAACGACGGCTTCTGGCCGCGCCAGTTGGCCTCGACGAAGGGCACGACCCAGCCGGCCTCGCCCTGCGTACCGCCCTTGGACGACCCGAACCCGCGCACCCAAGTGACGCGGTTGTAGAACTCGTTGAGGATTTCCTCGCTGTTGTAGTTCAGCGCGTAGAACAAAGTCGTGACGGGCAGCTTACGCTTCCGGTCGATGCGGACGTAGACGATATCCTTGGCGTCGAACTCGAAGTCGAGCCAGCTGCCGCGGTACGGGATGACCCGCGCGACGAAAAGGAACTTGCCCGACGCGTGCGTCTTGCCGCTGTCGTGGTTGAAGAAGACACCCGGCGAACGGTGCATCTGCGACACGATGACGCGCTCGGTGCCGTTGATGATGAAGGTGCCGTTGCCCGTCATCAGGGGCATGTCGCCCATGTAGACGTCCTGCTCCTTGATATCGAGCACCGACCGCGCCTCGGTGTCGGCATCGACCTCGAACACGATCAGGCGGAGCGTGACGCGCATCGGCGCGGCATAGGTCATGCCACGCTGGCGGCACTCGTCGGTGTCGTACTTCGGATCCTCGAGCTCGTAATTGACGAAGTCGAGCTCGGCGGTGCCGGCGAAGTCGCGGATCGGGAAGACACTGCGCAGCGTCTTCTCGAGGCCCGAGACATAGCCGTCCTGGGGGCGCGAGCGCAGGAAATGCTCGTAGGATTCGCGCTGGACCTCGATGAGGTTCGGCATCTGCACGACCTCGTGGATCTTGCCGAAGGTCTTGCGGATGCGCTTCTTGGCGGTGAAGCTCGACAGCTGTGTAGCCATTTAAGTCCCTGCTCCCGACGCGTCCGGGACAGCCCCGAAACGCGAAAAGCCGCGTATCCGGGCGACCGGACCGCAGCGTCAGCGTGATGAAACCCTAGCGCCCTGCCCCAATTCGTCGCGGCGCGCTCGCGACGCGCGCCGTGTCCCGAGGCCGGGAAAGGTGGCCCGCGCGAACGCGGGCCGGAATGTCGTGTGACCGGCTATATAGGCGCCGGACGCGATTTGGCAAAGGCCTTTGTGGAACCTTTTACCACTCGCGGCGGCGCGCCTCGAACCAGGTGCCGATCGCCAGCGTCGCCAGCACCGGATAAGCCCAAAGGACCTGGCCCGTGGCATAGGCGGTCTGGAAGATCGAATCGTCGGTGATCCGCGCGACATGGATCAGCGTTCCGATGATCTGGAACCCGGCGGCGTAGAGCGGCCAGAACCGGTCACTGCGCAGGGCAAGCCAGATCAGGTAGCCGAGCAGCGCCAGGTCGATCAGCAGGATACCCGATTCGGGTTGGAAGAACCGGCTGGTCTGCGCCAGCAGCGACGCGACCGCCGCCGAGATGAGCACGACCGCCGTCCAGCGTTCGCTGTCGCGGCCGAACCACAGCGCGGTCCCGCAGGTCACCGCGAGAAACACGTCGAAGATGATCTGATTGAACTGATGGGGCATCGCAAAGGACCTTATGACCGGCGGGGCGAGGCCCCGCCGGAATGATCAGAACGATGCGTCAGGCCGCGACCCGCGCCTGCTGCGTCTCGACGACCTTGAGGCGACCCTGCGGGCCGTTCTCGCCGGGCGGCGTGCCGATCTTCTCGACCATGCCGCCGAACGCGACGGCGTCGAGGCCGATCTGGCGCTGGGCGACGCGCAGCGCGGCGTGCGTCGCGACGATCTCGGTACGGGCGTCGCTGAGCTTGCCGATCGTGGCGACGGCCTTGAGCAGCGCATCCTGGCCGATGCAGGCACCGGCACCCGCTTGGGTGCGGACGGTCGGCATCAGCGCGGCGAGCGTCGCGGTCGCGGCGATGGCGGCATCGATGGCGGCTTCAGCGGCAAACAGCTGATCGGCGACCTGCTGAGCAGCGGCACGGCGTTCCTTGAGCATGACGACCCTTTCGTTCGCGGCAATGCGCGTGGTTGCAGACGACCCCCCCTGAGGGCGGCGCCCACAGGGTCTATAACAAGTTCTTCAGTGCCTCGAGCGCGCCGACGATGGCCCCAAAGCCGAGGGCGGAGCCGATGGCTATGCCCGCGATCCAGGCGAGACGTGCACCCGGCGACAGAGTGTTGCGGCGGCCCCAGGGCAGAAGCTCCGGATTGGCAGCGCCAAGCTGGCGTTCGTAGTTGTCGTACCTGGCGTCATCGTAGCGGAACGATGCGCCCGCCGAGCGGGGAGGGCCGTCGGCGGGCGGTTCGTCTTCCGGACTGGACCGCGGCGAAAACAGCTGGTCAGCATCATCGTCGTTCGTGGTCGAGGCCGGTGATGCAATTGTCACCTCGCCGATCGATCCGGCAACATCCGACGACTGGTATATCAACGGTTGATAGCCGCTGTTCTGGCTCTCGCTCTCGACGAGCAGGCGGGCCGCATCGATGCGGCTGGCAACGGCGAGCGTTTTCATCGCCGTACGCAGACGCATGTCGACGGTATGCGGCGAGATATCGAGGGCGCGCGCGATGTCCTTCGACGTCATGTGCCGATAGACCAGGCGCAGGCAATCGCGCTGACCCTCGGTCAACTGGGCGACAAGGTCGCTCACGAATCCATGGGAGGCGACATCGGCACGTGCATTCGCATGCGGCGAATGCCGGACCGCGTCAACCGTATTAGTGCGGTCATACGCAGCGCCTCCGCGCAGTCGGGCCGTTCCGGCAAAAGCTGACATGGCGTTCATCCTCGACCGCCGGCTAACCGATCACTCCCGGACCCGTCTTATAGCTTAATCATGACATAACGGACAGGGCGGCAATGCTTTGCGGGCGTCTATGCCGCAAGCGGTCGGCCGTGCAGCAAAAAGGGCGGCCCCGGCGGGACCGCCCTTTCCGATACAGGCGACGTGTTTACTTGAGTTCGACGGTCGCGCCAGCGGCTTCGAGCTGAGCCTTCAGCTTCTCGGCCTCGGCCTTGTTGAGGCCTTCCTTGACGGGCTTCGGCGCGGCTTCGACGAGCGACTTGGCTTCGGTCAGGCCCAGGCCGGTGATGGCGCGGACTTCCTTGATGACGTTGATCTTCTTGCCACCGTCGCCGGTCAGGATGACGTCGAACTCGGTCTTCTCCTCGACGGCGGGGGCAGCGGCGCCACCAGCGGCCGGGCCGGCAACGGCGACGGCAGCGGCGGCCGAGACGCCCCACTTCTCTTCGAGCATCTTGGCGAGGTCAGCGGCCTCGAGAACGGTCAGTGCCGACAGGTCGTCGACGATCTTCTGCAGGTCAGCCATGGTAATATCTCCAGTGATAGGGCGGCATTCGCCCGGGTTGCTTCGGCGTTATGCCGCTTCCTTGGTGGCGTAGGCCCCGAACACGCGTGCCAGCTTGCCGGCAGGCGCATTGACCAGCTGCGCGAGCTTGGTCGCGGGCGCTGCGACGAGCCCGACGATCCGACCGCGAAGCTCATCGAGCGACGGCAGCGATGCCAGCGACTTGATGCCGGCAGGGTCGAGAACGGTGGCGCCCATGGCACCCCCGACGATCTCGAACTTGTCGGTGGTCTTCGCGAAATCGACCGCGACCTTCGCCGCGGCGACGGGGTCGGGCGACGTGGCAAAGCCCGTCGGTCCGGTCAGCAGGTCGCCGATCGGCTGGTAGGGCGTGCCCTCCAGAGCGATCCGCGCGAGCCGGTTCTTGGTGACCTTGAAGGTCGCGCCTGCCGCCCGCATGCGGTTGCGCAGGTCGGTAACCTGCGCGACCGTCAGCCCGTGGTTACGGGTGACGACGACGACCGCCGTTTCCGACAGCGTCTTGGCGAGCGCGGTAACCTGCTCGGTCTTTTCAAGCCGATCCATGCTCTCTCCTCATTGGTGCGCGCGCGCGGACCATTCCACGCGCACGGTCGTTTCCGATGGGGAGAGACGGGCACCAGGCGGCACCCCGAGGGCGGACACCCGAACCGGGGGCCACGCCGAATACTTCCCCGTCTCGGTGAGAAATCAAGCGACGCCGGGGCGCCGCACTCACTGTCTCGGACGGTTGACGGTGCGGCCCCTACACGTGCGGCACTGCGCCGTCAATCAATTCGGTCAGCCGAGCAGCGCCGGCCCGAGCAGCGCGAGCCAGCCGAACTGCCCGACGGCGAAGCCGATGACGATCGCCAGCAGGCGCAGCCAGCGGCCTGCCCGGGCCATTTGCCTGAACAACAGCCAGCCCCACAGCGCCAGCACCGCGACGCTGACCACGATACACACCACTCCAGGCGGGATGCCGAGCGCCACCGCGCCGACATACTCGTCGAAATTGGGCCGTGATTCGGCCTTGAGCCCGCTGACCGCGACGATGATGACGTGCAGGGCATAAGCGAAATTGGTCGCCATCCGCACCGGTGCGACCCACGCCAGGGCGAGCGCCCAGCGGCTCGACGGCCGCCGTCGCAGCGTGGCGACCGCAATAGCCGCCAGCGCGATTGTAACTGCGGGCCCGGCAAGGGCAATCGCGCCGACATGCCAGCCCGGCGTGGTCGCAAGGTCCTCGAGTTCGGGAACTCCGCTCACGCTGCCGGCGTGCAGCACGGGCTTATAGCCCAGCGCCGCGCCCGTCAGCCAATGGCCGAGTTCGTGCAGGACGGTTGCCGCGACGGTGGTGGCGGCGGTGATCGCCGCAAGTTCGAGGAGGGACCGCCAGGTCACGCCGGCCCTACCGGTCACGTCCGTCCGCACGCCGATCCTCCCGCAGCCCGGCCCTAGATCATTTCGCGCACGTCCCGTGTCAACCGGCGCCAGACGCAGAAAGGGCCGCGATCGCTCGCGGCCCTTTCAAACGTCATTGCAGGATGCAGACTAGATGCTGTGCCCGACGGTCTCGGTGTCGACCTTGACGCCGACGCCCATCGTCGAGCTGAGCGCGACCTTCTGCAGGTACTTGCCCTTGGCACCCGACGGCTTGGCGCGGACGACCGCGTCGAGCAGCGCGTCGAAGTTGGCGCGCAGGTCTTCGGCCGGGAAGCTCGCCTTGCCGAGGCGGCCGTGGATGATCCCGGCCTTCTCGACGCGATACTCGACCTGACCGCCCTTGGCGGCTTCGACCGCAGCAGCGACGTTCATCGTCACCGTGCCGAGCTTCGGGTTCGGCATCAGGCCCTTGGGACCCAGCACCTTACCGAGGCGGCCAACCAGACCCATCAGGTCGGGCGTCGCAATGCAGCGATCGAAATCGATCTTGCCGCCCTGGACGATCTCCAGCAGGTCCTCGGCACCGACGATGTCGGCACCCGCTGCCGTGGCTTCGTCGGCCTTGGCGCCGCGAGCGAACACCGCGACGCGAACGGCCTTGCCGGTGCCCTTGGGCAGGGTGACGACGCCGCGGACCATCTGGTCGGCGTGGCGCGGATCGACGTTCAGGCCGATGGCGACCTCGATCGTCTCGTCGAACTTCGCGGTGGCGTTGGCCTTGACCATGCCCAGCGCGGTGTCGAGCTCGTAGAGCTTCTCACGGTCGACGGCGGCCTTCTGGGCCTTCTGCTTCTTGCTGTCGGCCATGATCAGCCCTCCACCACTTCGAGACCCATCGAGCGCGCGCTGCCCTCGATCGTCTTCATCGCCATCTCGATGCTGTTGGCATTGAGGTCGGTCATCTTCGCTTCGGCGATTGCGCGAAGCTGCGACTGCTTGATCTTCGCAACCGAAGCGCCCTTGCCCGGCGTCGTGCTGCCGGCCTTGAGGCCCGCGGCCTGCTTGATCAGATAGCTCGCCGGCGCCGTCTTGGTGACGAAGCTGAACGAACGATCGGCATAGACCGTGATGACGGTCGGGATCGGCATGCCCTTCTCGAGCTCCGACGTCTTGGCGTTGAACGCCTTGCAGAACTCCATGATGTTCACGCCGCGCTGACCGAGCGCAGGGCCGATCGGCGGCGAGGGGTTGGCGGCACCCGCCTTCACCTGCAGCTTGATGTATCCGGTAATCTTCTTTGCCATGACGGCACTCCTAAATGTGGTTCGAACGACAGCCGCGAAGGCTGCCTCCCACTTCCAAAAAGCTTAGTTCTTCGGCTTCTCGACCTGCTCGAAACCGAGTTCGACGAGCGTCGCGCGCCCGAAGATCGAGACCGAGACCTTGACGCGGCCGTGATCGAAATCGAGCTCCTCGACCATGCCGTTGAACGACGCGAACGGACCGTCGAGCACCTTAACCTGGTCGCCGATCTCGAAATTGACCTTCAGCTTGACCTTGGCGGTCGGCGAAACCGCCTCCTCCGCCTTGGTGTTGAGCATGAAGCTCGCCTCGGACTCGCTGATCGGCTGCGGCTTGCCCTGCTGACCCAGGAAGCCGGTGACCTTCGGGGTGTTCTTGACGAGGTGATAGACGTCGTCCGTCATCTCGAGCTTGGCGAGGACATAGCCCGGCATCTGCTTGCGGTCGCTGACCACCTTCTTGCCGCGGCGCACCTCGGTGACCTTCTCGACCGGCACTTCGACCGCGTCGATGAAGGCGTCGAGGCCCATGCGCGTTGCCTCGGTCAGGATCGCGTCGCGAACCTTGTTCTCGAAACCCGAATAGGCGTGGATGATGTACCAGCGCGACATGCCGCTCCTTAGCCCGCCAACGACAGCAGAAACTTCACGACGCTGCCCAGCACCGCGTCGACGCCCAGGAAGAACACCGCCAGGATCGTCGTCATGATCAGCACCATGATCGTCGTGGTCAGCGTCTCACGGCGCGTCGGCCAGACGATCTTCGCCGTCTCGGCGCGAACCTGCCGCACGAACTCCCCGGGTGAAACTCTCGCCATCGGCTCTCTATTCGTCCCGTCTCAAACACCAAGGGCCAGCCGCCTGCCCCGCAAAACCGGAGCCTTCGGCTGGACCCTAGAAACTCTCGAACCCTTCGCCGCCGACCTTGCGGCTGGCAGGAGTGGAGGGGCTCGAACCCCCGGCCCTCGGTTTTGGAGACCGATGCTCTACCAGCTGAGCTACACTCCTCCGGTTCCGAGACCGGCGGCTATACGCATCGCGCGCGTTCACGGCAATAGCGTTATGACGCGCGGGCCGAACGCCCGGGGGCTTGTCCCCCGCCGCCCGCGCCGCTAACCCCGTCCCGCACGCGGGTATAGCTCAATGGTAGAGCGGTAGCCTTCCAAGCTTCATACGAGGGTTCGATTCCCTCTACCCGCTCCAGCCTTCGCAGATGCAGCATGATTGCTGCGGCGGCGTATCGATGCCGAATATATCTTTGGGCTTAAACTCAACGGTAACATGGGCGCGGTACACCGGAGTCGCGGTCCGGCGGTGCGTTGCCGGGTCTGCAGGGCGCCGGCGGGGGCGTCTCGAAATTGTTGCATTGCAGCATGGCTAGTGCCTTTTTGGCGGGCTTTGGTGCGCGTGTGTGAAACATTCGGGAGATCTCGCGATGTTGCATCGTCTTGCGATCGCCGCCGTTCTGGTGGCCGGTGCGCCGCTGGCCGCCGCGCCGCGCGGCGAGACGCCGGCCGTCGAGCGGCCGGTTTCGGCCGACACCTCGATGACTTTGGGCGAGCGCGGCGGCTGGGGGCTGTTCCTGGGCGTCGCGATCCTCGGCCTCGCGCTGCGCCGCCGCCGGCGCGGCCAGGTCGTCACCAGCTGAAACCCGATTAAGCCCGCCTGCCCGCTGCCGTAGCACAGGCTGCGGGAAGGGACCGGCAATGGACCAGACATGGACGGCGGGGCGCGACGGCGCCACCGCGCTTGCGGAAGGGAGCGACAGCAGCGGCCTCGGCCATCCGCGGCTGGCGCTGTTCGACCGCATCCGCGACCTGCTCGTCGCCACCGGCCTGCCGCCCGAGACGCCCGTCTATGACCTGCTGCTGCGCCACGTCGAGGGCGACGACCCCGTGCTGTCGGCAGCGGTGGCGGCCGCGATGGCGCTCGGCACCTTCGACCTCGCGACCGTCTATGCGCTGCGCCAGGCCTATTGCGGCGACCAGCCGACCGGCGAGGTCGCGGCACTTGTCGAGGCGGCACACTGCCAAGCCGAGGCGCTCGGCGCGCGGCTCAGCGCGGGTGTGACCGAGCTGGCGACCTATGGCGGCGTGCTCGCTGCCGGCAAGGTGGCGCTGGGTGCGCCCGATCCACTCGGTGTCGTCGCGCTGGCGCGGCTGATCGAGCAGCTGGGCGCGGCGACCGCGACGATGATCGCGGCGACCGCACGTCTGAACCACGAGCTCGCCGACGCGGCGCAGGAGACCGGCCGGCTGCACGACCGGCTGCGCGCCGCCGAGACCGCCGCGGTGACCGACCCGCTGACCGGCGTCCTCAACCGTCGCGGCGCGCTGAAACGGCTCGAAGCGGCGCAGGCGGCGGCGAGCGCAGCCGCCTCGGCGCTGAGCATCGCGATGGTCGACATCGACCATTTCAAGCGCGTCAACGACCGCTACGGCCATGTCATGGGCGACGAGGTCCTGCGCTACGTCGCGCAGCATCTCAGCCAGTCGGTCGCGCCCGCCGGCGTCGTCGGGCGGCTGGGCGGCGAGGAGTTCGTCGTCGTGCTGCCCGACACGCGCCTGGCCGACGCGACCGGCATCGTCGACCGGGCGCGGGCCAGCCTGACAGCGCGGATCATCCGGCGCAGCGACGACGGCAGCAGCATGGGGCGGATCAGCTTTTCAGCCGGCACCGCGCTCGCCCGCGCCGACGAAGCGCCGACGGAGATCATCCAGCGTGCCGACGCCGCGCTGTACACCGCCAAGCGCATGGGCCGCGACCGCGTCGTTCCGGCGAATTGAGAGGCAAATGGTGGAGGGGGTTGGATTTGAACCAACGTAGGGAAAACCCGGCAGATTTACAGTCTGCTGCCATTGACCGCTCGGCCACCCCTCCACGGGATCCGCGCCTTGGCATGCGCGGAGGCGGGTTAGTGGCGAAAGGCCGATGGATAGTCAACGGCTAGCAGGCTACACGCCGCCAATGGGCAGAAGACCACACCCCCGCAACGCTGCCGGACAACGCAGCCCCTACCCGCGCATCTACGGCCGCCACGCGGTCATCGCCGCGCTGTCGAACCCTGAGCGCGTGCACCGCAAGCTGCACGCGACGCACAATGCGATGAAGCTGCTGCAGGCCGATTACGACCTGCCGAAGGGCTTCAACGTCCAGTTCGGCGACGACGGCGACCTGGGGCGGCTGGTGCCCGCCGATGCGCCGCACCAAGGGCTGGTGCTGGAGGTCGAGCCGCTCGAAGGCCCGTACCTCGGCGACATCCTCGCCACCGACACCGGCAAGCGTCCGCTGATCGTCCTCGATCAGGTCACCGACCCGCACAACGTCGGGGCGATCCTGCGTTCGGCAGCGGCCTTCGGCGCGGTGGCGCTGGTCACGCAGGACCGCAACTCGCCCAGCGAATCGGGTTCGCTGGCGCGTGCGGCGAGCGGCGCGCTCGAAACCGTGCCGTGGTGCCGGGTGGTCAACCTCGCGCGTGCGCTCGGAGAGATTGGGGATGCAGGCTATTGGCGCATCGGCCTCGACGGCGAGGGAACCGCGACGCTCGAGGAGGCGCTCGCCGACACGCGGCCCTGCCTCGTGCTCGGTGCCGAGGGCGAGGGACTGCGCCACAACACGGTCGAGCATTGCGACCAGATCGCGCGCCTGCCGATCAGCGCGGCGATGGAGAGCTTGAACGTCTCCAACGCCGCGGCGATCGCACTCTACGCCGCGGCGCGGCGCAGCTAGGGGTCAGTGGCGGATCGCGGTGGTGGCGCCCGCACCGGGACCCGCACCGAGGTCGACACCCGTCACCGGGTCCTCGTCCGGCATCGACTTGGTGCGCAGTGCCAGTTTCTCGACTGCCGCCAGATCACTGGCGCCGAGATTGACGCTGGCCGTGCCGTCGCCGCCGTCGACCGCCATCTGGTCATCATAGTCGTCGATCCGCTCCCACTGGGGGCCCGTGTTCCACGAACCTTCGGTGTCGCCCGGACCCTGCGAGCTGTTCATGAACTTGTCGGTGAAGGCGGGCATGCCCGGCAGCTTGCCGGTCGGGAAGTTGTCCTCGATGGCATAGAGCGCCTTCTCGAACGACTTCTGGTGGGCGATCTCGCGCGTCATCAGGAAGCTCAACGCGTCCTTGATGCCGGGGTCGTCGGTGATCGCGATCAGCCGCTCGTAGACGATCTTGGCGCGGCTCTCGGCGGCGATGTTCGAGCGCAGGTCGCACGTCGGATCACCGCGCGAGTCGATGTACTCGGCGCGCCACGGCAGGCCGACCGAGTTGGTCAGCGGCACGCCGCCGTACAGGATGTTCGAGATGTGGCTGGCACCGCCCTGGTTCATCGTCAGGTACAGTTCGTTCTCCTCGAGCTGCGCCTCGGCGAGCTGAGCCTTCGCCCCCCTGTTGAGCATCGCGACGATCGACCCGATGACCTCGAGATGGCTCAGCTCTTCGGTGGCGATGTCCATCAGCAGGTCCTTGCGACCGGCATCCTCCTCGCCGAGAGCCTGGGTGAAATAGCGCATCGCTGCCGCAAGCTCGCCGTCGGCGCCGCCGAACTGTTCGAGCATCATCGACGCAAGGCCGGGATTGGGCTCGCTGACGCGAACCGTGTACATCAGGCGTTTGTTATGCATGAACATCGACTTGGGCTCCTGAGTGGATGACCCGGACTGAACGTGCGCTTTTCGACAAAGTTAGATGTTACGTGCGCGTTTTATCTGATTTGCATCAATATTTATTTGGTTTGTCTGTTATCGCACCAAAAGACGACGCGAATTAGTAGCTCTCCGCCGCATACAGCCGCGAGACGTCGCCGCCCCACTCGCCCTCATAAGCGGTCAGCATGCGGTCGGCGTTGGTGCAGCCGCTGTCGGCGATCTCGTGCAGGACGCCCAGGAACCCCTGCTCGCTGTCGCCCGCGCCGTTGAGGCGGGCACGGCGGGCGAGGCCGGCATCGGCGATGTGGAGCACCTGCTTCGCGAGATCCTGCAGCGTGCCACCATTGGGGCTCGCAGCCTGCAGCCCGAGGCGCGGCACCTCGGCGCGCAGCCGGTCGTGGTCGGCGGGCGTCCAGCGCTTGCAGACGTCCCACGCCGCCGCCATCGCATCGGCGTCGTAGAGCAGCCCGACCCACAGCGCGGGCAGCGCGCAGATCCGGTCCCAGCGCCCGCCGTCGGCGCCGCGCATCTCGAGGTAGGACTTCATCCGCACCTCCGGGAACGCCGTCGACAGATGGTCGACCCAGTCGCTGGCACGCGGCAATTCGCCGGGCAGCACGCTCAGCTTGCCGGCGAGGAAGTCGCGGAAGCTCAGTCCCGCCGCGTCGATGTACTTGCCGTCGCGGAAGACGAAGTACATCGGCACGTCGAGGGCATAATCGGCATAGCGTTCGAAGCCGAAGCCGTCCTCGAACACGAAGGGCAAGGTGCCCGTCCGCGCCGGGTCGGTGTCGGTCCAAATATGGCTGCGGAAGCTCTTGAAGCCGTTCGGCCTGCCTTCGGTGAAGGGCGAGTTGGCGAACAGCGCGGTGGCGAGCGGCTGCAGCGCCATCGAGACGCGGAACTTCATCACCATGTCGGCCTCGGATGCATAGTCGAGGTTGGTCTGGATCGTGCAGGTGCGCAGCATCATGTCGAGGCCCAGCCCGCCGACGCGCGGCATGTGGCGGCGCATGATCTCGTACCGGCCCTTGGGCATCACCGGCAGCTCGTCGCGGCGCTTGTCGGGCCAGAAGCCGAGGCCCAGGAACCCCAGCCCCAGCCGCTCGCCGACCTCGCGGCACTGGCGCAAATGGCGATTCGATTCGGCGCAGGTCGCATGGATGTCGGCTAGCGGTGCGCCCGACAGCTCGAACTGTCCGGCGGGCTCGAGGCTGATCGCACCGTCGGGGCCTTTCAGCGCGATGACCGTGTCGCCCTCGCGTACCGGCTCCCAGCCGAACGCCTCCATGCCAGTCAGGAGATCGCGGATGCCGCCGGGCTCATCGTACGACGGCGCGGCATGGTCGCTGAGCCGGTAGACGAACTTCTCGTGCTCGGTGCCGATGCGCCAGGCGTCGGCGGGTTTGCACCCCGCCTCGAACGGCGCGATCAGCTGGGCGCGGGTCTCGATAAGGTCGTGATCTGTGGTCATTCCGGCGTCCTAGACCTGCCGCCGTGCCTGCGCAATTGAGCGCGACTCTAACCCCGCGTTGCCGCGAAAGTCGCGACGATCCAGCGGTGCACCGCGGCGACGGCGGGGACGCGCCGCACGTCGCGGTGGCTGACCAGACAGGGGGTGCGCACCGGCGCGTCGCCGCCGCTCGGGATTTCGACCAGTTCATGCTCGGGCCGGATGAACAGCGGCGCGAGCAGGCCGATGCCCGCCCCCGCGACCGTCGCGGTGACCAGCGCGCGCGTGCTGCCGGTGCGCAGTGCGATGGCGTGAGTAAGGCCGAGCCGGTCGAGCCACGCGAGCTCGGGCAGGCGGCCGAAGCTGTCGTCGTAGGCGAGCAGCGGACTGGCCGCGAGATCGATCGACGCCGGGTCCCGCCCCGCCAGCCAGATGCGCGATGCGTACAGCCCGAGCCGCTGTTCGGGGAGCCGCCGCGCGAGCAGGCTGGCCCCCTGCGGACGGCTCATGCGGATCGCCAGATCGGCGTCTCTCCCCGCGAGGCTGACCACCTCGGCCTGCGACTGGAGCTGGACGCCGATGCCTGGCGACGCCGCCCACAGCGCGGGCAGCGCCGGGGCGAGGACGTCGCCGATCACCGACTCGGTCGCCGAGACGCGCACCACCGCCGGGCCGCCGCCGGCACGCAGGGCCGCTGCCGCGCGCTCGATCGCCGCGAGCTGGTCGCCGAGCGGCTCGGCAAGCGCCGCGATCCGCGCGCCATCGGCGGTCAGGCGCACCCCATCGGCGCGGCGGTCGAGCAAGGTCAGGTGCAGCGCCGCCTCGAGCCCCGCGATGCGCCGCGAGGCAGTCGAGACCGCGATTCCCTGCTGCTTCGCCGCGGCGCTCAGCGAGCCGCCGCGCCCGACCCCGATCAGCGTGGCGACCGCGTCCATATCCATCGCTTTTGCGTGAGCGCCAAACTGGTTTGCGTCAATCGCCGTGGCGCGCTCGAGCGCCGGCGCTAGCGTGCGGACACTAACCGAGGAGACCCGCCATGCGCGCCCTGCCCGTCCTGATCGCCGCTTTGCTCGCTGTCCCTGCCGCCGCCGCCGCGCCCGTCGCGACGCTCGTCGCCATCCCCGTGCCGCCGTCGGTCGACCGCGCCGCGCTGGAGAAATTGTTCGACGCGTCGCAGCCGCAGTACCGCGCCATCCCCGGCCTGATCCGCAAATATTACACCATCGGCGACGACAAGCGCGCCGGGGGCATCTACCTCTGGACCAGCCGCGCCGCAGCCGAGGCCTTCTACACCGAGGCGTGGCGCGCCGGCGTGCAGAAGCGCTGGGGTCAGCCCGCCAGTGTCAGCTATTTCGATGTGCCGATCGTCCTCGACGGCGCCAACGCCGCGGCGGGCGCGCGGTGAGGTCGCTGCACTTTCTGAAGCCCAGCGCTTTCGAATGGCGCGACGTGCCCGCGCCGCGACTGGCCGCCGACACCGACGCGATCGTCCGGCCGATCGCCGTCGCGCGCTGCGATCTCGACCTGTACATCGCGACCGGCGTCGTGCCGTTCGCAGGGCCGTTCGCCTTCGGGCACGAGGCCGTCGCCGAGGTGGTCGAGGCGGGCGATGCGGCCGGCGTCGCGCCGGGCCAGCGTGTCGTCGTGCCCTTCCAGCTGTCGTGCGGGCGCTGCGACAACTGCCGGCGCGGGCTGACCGGCACGTGCGACGCCTATCCCTGGCTGACCGCCTACGGCCTCGGCCGGCCCGGGCGGCCTGACCGCGGCGGCGCGCTGAGCGACCTGATGCACGTGCCCTTCGCCGATCACATGCTCGTACCGCTGCCCAAGGGCCTCGACCCCGTCGCTGCGGCGAGTGCAGCCGACAATATCCCCGATGGCTGGCGCGCCGTCGCGCCGCAGCTCGCGGCCCGGCCGGGCGCGAGCGTGCTGGTGATCGGCGGCCTCGCGCAAAGCGTCGGGCTGTACGCGGCGGGTGCTGCAGTGGCGCTCGGCGCGGGGCGCGTGCTGTATCTCGACGTCGATGCCGGCCGGCGCGCACGAGCGGTCGAGCTCGGCGCCGACGCCGCGCCGCTGGCGGACCGCGACCCCGTCGAGCAGTTCGAGATCGTCTGCGAGGCGGCGGGCAGCCCGGCCGCCCTGGCCTTCGCGGTGCGCTCGACCGCGCGCAACGGCAGCCTGACCAGCGTCGCCATCCATCTTGGCGCGACGACGCCCGTCCCGCTGACCGAGGCCTATTACAAGGGCCTGCGCTTCGAGACGAGCCGCGCCGACGCACGCGCGCATCTGCCCGCAGTCCTCGACTGCTGCGCGCAAGGACGGCTCAGGCCCGACCTCGTCCGCCACCGGACGCTGCGCTTCGACGACGCGGCCGACGCGATGACCGATCCGGGGCCGAAGCTGGTGTTCGTGCCGTGAGTTAGTTCGGCAACTCGTACGCCAGGTCGTAGAAGTGTTTCCCGTCCTCGATACGGATCGTCATCGCCCCTTTCAGCCCCGTCAGCGCCCCCGTCCCGGAGTCGGGCACGACGGTGATCCGCTGGTCGGGCGTGCCCCGGTCCATCGTCGCGCTGTGCATCAGCACGAAGCTGCCCGACCTGCCATCGAGCGTGCCCGTCAGCCGCTCGATCAGCACATAGGCCGCCGACCCCTCGACGCCGCCCATCGCCGTCAGCATGTCGCCGCACGACGCGCCGGCAAAGCCGCCTGCGAAGGTCTTGATGTTGACCATGCGCGCCAGCCCCTCGGGCAGGTCGCCCGTCCGCGGCGTCATCTTGACCTCGAATGTCCCCGTCGCATGCTGCACTGCTGCCTCCACGGGCATGGCGATCAGCGCCGCCGCTAGAATGATGTTTCGCATCTGTTCTTTCTATGCGCGTCGTTTCGCGCGTCAAGCGGCCTGTGCTAGCCTCCTCGAAACTCTGGGGAGAGTCGACGATGCACGACATGGTGATCCGCGGCGGGACGATCGTCGACGGCAGCGGACGGCCCGCGTTCGTCGGCGACGTGGCGGTCGACAAGGGGCTCATCTCGGCAGTCGGCATCGTGACCCAGGCGGGGCGCGAGGAAATCGACGCGACCGGCCTGCACGTCACGCCGGGCTTCGTCGACATCCACACCCATTATGACGGCCAGGCGACGTGGGATTCGGAGATGGCCCCCTCCGCTTGGCACGGCGTCACCACCGTCGTGATGGGCAATTGCGGCGTCGGCTTCGCCCCCGCCAAGCCCAACAAGCACCAGTGGCTGATCGGCCTGATGGAGGGTGTCGAGGACATTCCCGGCACGGCGCTCGCCGAGGGCATGGCGTGGAACTGGGAGAGCTTCCCCGAATATCTCGACGCGCTCGAGGCGCGGCCGCGGACCATCGACGTCGCGACGCACGTCCCCCACGGCGCGGTGCGCGCCTATGTGATGGGCGAGCGCGGCGCGAACAACGAGGCACCGACCGAGCACGAGATCGCGCAGATGAGCCGCATCGTCGAGGAGGGCCTGCGCGCCGGGGCGCTCGGCTTCTCGACGTCGCGCACCGTGTTGCACAAGTCGGTCGACGGCGTCCTCGTGCCCGGCACGACGGCGACCAAGGAGGAGCTGATCGGCATCGGCCGCGCGATGGGCCGCGCCGGGCACGGCGTGTTCGAGATGGCGTCGGACCTGAAGTACGAATGGGACGAGTTCGGCTGGATGGGCGAGCTGAGCCGCGAGACCGGCCTGCCGGTGACCTATGCGATGCTCCAGTCGATCGCCAAGGAAATGACCTGGCAGGAGCAGATGGCCGCGACCGCTGAGTGGAACGCGAAAGGCGCGAACATCGTCGCGCAGATCGCGCTGCGCGGCACCGGCATCCTGATGGCTTGGCGCGGCACGGTGCACCCCTTCCTGTTCAAGCCCGGCTGGCAGGAGATCGCGGCGCTGCCGTGGGACGAGCAGCTCGCCCGGCTGCGCGATCCTGAGTTCAAGGCGCGGATGCTGGCCGAGGCACCGGTGTTCCCCGAGTCAGACGTGCTGCCGCTGCTTCATGCCGTCGCGATGGGCTTCGGCCTGCAGTTCGCGATGGAGCCGGGCTTCGACTATGAGCCGCCGCAGTCGCGCACCATCGCCGCGCTTGCGGCTTCGGCAGGCCGCGACCCGGCCGACTATGCCTACGACCTGCTGATGGAGGGCGACGGCACCGGGTTCATCTATTTCCCGATCCTCAACTATGCCGACGGCAACCTCGATTTCGTGAAGGGGCTGCTGGAGCGCGACGACACGGTGATCTCGCTCAGCGACGGCGGAGCGCATTGCGGGACGATCTGCGACGCGGCGTCGCCGACCTACCTGCTCCAGCACTGGGTGCGCGACCGGGCGCGGGGGACGATCACCCTCGAACAGGCGATCAAGCGCCAGTGCAGCGACACCGCCCGCCTGTACGGCATGCACGACCGCGGCCGCATCGCGCCCGGCTACCGCGCCGACCTGAACGTGATCGACATGGGCGCGCTGAAGCTGGGCGCCCCGTGGATGGCGTTCGACCTGCCCGCCGGCGGCAAGCGCCTGCTGCAGCGCGCCGAAGGCTATCGCCTGACGATCAAGAACGGCGAGGTCACCTTCCGTGACGGCGTGCCGACCGGCGCGCTGCCCGGCGGGCTGGTGCGCGGGCCGCAGGCGGCGCCCGCGCTGGCCCTCGCGGCGGAGTAGCGCAGGGGCCGCCGGGTTCCGCGCCCGGCGCCCCGACCCTATATCCTCGTGATGAGGGTCATTTTCGTCGTTCTCCTGCTGCTGTCGGCCTGTGGCTCCGCCGAGCCTCGCGCCGAGGTGGCCGTGCCGCAGGCGCGCACCCAGCCGACCCGCGGACTCGACGCCGCGACGATGGCGACCACGCTGGAGGCCGCACGCCGGTTGCCACGCCTGCAGTCGCTCGTGGTCCTGCGCGACGGCACCCCGCTCACCGAGGCGCGCTTCAACGGCGGGCCGGCGCTCGACGTGCCGGTCAACATCAAGTCGGCGTCGAAGTCGGTGATTTCAGCAATGGTCGGCATTGCCATCTCCCGCGGCGTCCTCGAAGGCGCGGGCCAGCCGGTCCTGCCGGTGCTGCGCGCCGACGCTCCCCACGATCCCGATCCGCGCCTTGCCCGCCTGACCGTCGGCAACCTCCTGTCGATGCAGGCCGGGCTGGAGCGCACGTCGGGCGAATATTACGGTCGCTGGGTGTCGAGCCCGAACTGGGTTCGCTACGCGCTGTCGCGCCCCTTCGTCGACGAGCCCGGCGGTGCCATGCTGTATTCGACGGGCTCGACCCACCTCCTGTCGGCGCTGCTGACCCGCGCGTCGGGCCGCAGCACCCTGGCAAACGCGCGGGCCTGGCTCGGCGAGCCGCTGGGGATCACCATCCCGAGCTGGTCGGCCGATCCGCAGGGCATCTACTTCGGCGGGAACGAGATGCGCCTCAGCCCGCGCGCCATGGCTCGCTTCGGCGAACTCTACCGGCGCGGCGGCGCGATCGACGGCCGGCGCATCCTGCCCGCCGCCTGGATTACCGAGAGCTGGACGCCGCGCACCGTTTCGCCGTGGAGCGGGCAGAGCTATGGCTATGGCTGGTTCCTCACCGAGATGCGCGGCCATCCGGTCCGCTTCGCCTGGGGGTACGGGGGGCAGATGATCTATGTCGTGCCCGACCTGCAACTGACGGTCGTCATGACCTCGGTCGCAAACGCCGCACGCGACGGCGGGCACGTGCAGTCGCTGCACCGGCTGCTGGCCGACGGGATCATCCCTGCGGCGGAGCGTGGCGGCAGCTAGCGCCCACGTGCGACATCATGCTGAGGGACAGAATGTCCAGTTTCCCGCCCCACCTATCCATGACCCAGAGGACCAATTCGCTACGATGTCATCCCGTGCTGCGATATGGACGCAACGATCCTGCGCAAGAATGTAAAAGTGCTGCCACGGATCGTTACGCACCTCTACGCTGCTTTCAACATCTAAGCAGAAATGCTCGGAAGCTAACCAGCGAGATCGCTCGACGCGCAGCAAGTCGCTTGGACGCTGCATCGCTTCTTCGTTAGTTACGAACGGATTAGGGTCGCCGTCCCAACTCGTAGCGAACGCTCTGACATCATTGAAGTGGATTATCAGTTTGCCTTCCTCGTATGGGAGGGTGAGATCGATCGTCTGACTATTTGCGCTCTCGATCTTCATATCACCGAAGGACGATGTCCTACCTTTAACGAGCGGGCATGGAACCCAAGAAAGGAGTCGCTGCTCAGTCATCGCCTCTCCTGCCGTTGTGTCCCAACTTACAGGAAGACGGATCAGAGGGCCATGTCCGCTATCCATCCAAAGCAGACGTTTCCATACAAGCCCGCACGACCTAGAAGGCGCGCATGATCCGCACCCTGCTGCTTGCCGCCCTACTCGCCTCGCCTGCCGCTGCGGTTCTGGCACCGCCCGAGGCGAAGATGGTCGCGGCCGTGGATGCGGGACAGGCGAAGTCGCTGGCGCTGCTCGAGGAGCTGGTCAACCAGAACTCGGGGTCGAACAACATCGCGGGCGTCACCGCGGTCGGGGTCATCATGCGGCGCGAGCTCGATGCGCTGGGGCTCAAGACTCGCTGGATCCCGCTGACCCAGACCGGGCGCGCCGGGCATCTGGTCGCGACCAACGCGGGCAAGGCGGGGACCAAGCACCTGCTGCTGATCGGCCACCTCGACACGGTGTTCGAACCCGACTCGCCCTTCCAGAAGTACGTCCGCAACGGCGACAAGGCGCAGGGCCCCGGCGTCGCCGACGACAAGGGCGGCATGGTGACGATGCTGGGCGCGCTCGCCGCGATGAAGGCGGCGGGGACGCTCAAGACCGCGAACCTCGAGATCGTGCTGACCGGCGACGAGGAGAGCACCGGCAAGCCCATTGAGGCGGCGCGCGCCGACCTGATCGCGGCGGGCAAGCGCGCCGACGCGGCGCTCGACTTCGAGGGGCTGGTGCGCATCGACGGGCGCGACATGGGGTCGATCGCGCGGCGCTCGTCGAACAGCTGGACGCTCCGCACCACCGGCAAGTCGGGCCATTCGAGCCTGATCTTCAACGCCGAGTATGGCGACGGCGCGGTCAACGAGCTGGCACGAATCGTCGCCGCCTTCCGCGCCGAGCTGCCCGAGCCCAATCTGACCTTCAACGTCGGACTGATCGCCGGCGGCGCGACCGCAGCGCTCGACGAAGCGAAGACACGCGCGACGGCGACCGGCAAGCCCAACATCATCCCCGGCACGGGGGTGGCGCGCGGCGACTTCCGCACGCTCTCGCAGGAGCAGACCGACCGGGTGAAGGCCAAGATGACCGCGATCGTCGCGCGCCATGCACCGCTGACGGGGGCGGAGATCGACTTCGACGAAGGCTATCCGCCGATGGCGCCGACGGCGGGCAACCGCGCGCTGCTGGCGAAGCTCAACGTGGTGAACCGCGACCTCACCCTGCCCGAGATGCCCGAGCTCGACCCGCTCAAGCGCGGCGCGGGGGACATCGCCTTCGTCGCGGCCGACGTCGACGGGCTGGTGGGGCTGGGGCCGACGAGCACCGGCGACCATTCGCCCGAGGAGACGGTCGACATCCCCAGCATCTTCACCCAGGCGAAGCGCGCCGCGATCCTGATGTCGCGGCTAGCGAGCGAGCGGCGTTAGCGCTCCCAGCGTACGAAGATCGCGGTCGGCAGCAGCCGCCCCCCGCCTTCGCGGATCGTCATCTCGCCCGCGCTGATCGTTCCGCCGAGGTCGGCGAAATGCGCCTTCACCAGCTCGGCGATCGCCACCGCCGACAGTCGGATCGCGTAGACCGTCAGCACGAGGTAGCGGCTGTCGGCGTCGAGCAGCGACCGCGCGCAACCCACGAGTTCGGGCAGGTCGCGGTACAGCTCCCACACCTCGCCGTCGGGGCCGCGGCCGTATTTCGGCGGGTCGAGGATGATGCCGTCGTAGCGCCGCCCGCGCCGTACCTCGCGCCGCATGAACTTGAGCGCGTCGTCGGTCAGCCAGCGGATGGGTGCTGCTCCCATGCCCGACAGCTGCTGGTTCGCCTGGGCACTGGCCACCGCCTTCTTCGACGCGTCGACGTGGGTCACCGCGGCGCCCGCCTGCGCGCACGCCAGGCTGCCGACGCCGGTGTAGCCGAAGACGTTGAGGACGCTCGTGTCGGGGCCAAGGCGCGCCGCCATCCAGTCCCAGTGCGCCGCCATGTCGGGGAAGAAGGCGAGGTGGCGGAAATTCGTGTTCGCGGCGTGGAATTTGAGCGGCCCGCGCGCGAGCGGCCACGACGGCGGCACGTGGGGGGCGAGGTTCCAGCGCCCGCCGCCGTCCTCCTCCAACCCGCCGACGAACTCGCCGTCGGCCGGCCAGTCGGCGAGCGCGGGGGCCCAGAGCGCCTGCGGCTCGGGGCGGATGAAGCGGTAGGGGCCGTAGCGTTCGAACTTGCGGCCGTGGCCCGAGTCGAGGAGTTCGAAGTCGTCCCAAGGTTCGGCGATGAGGGTTTCGAGTTGCACCTCACGCCGCCTTCAGCAGCGGTGCCCCGACATCGGCGCGCGCGCGGGGGCCGCTCAGCATTGCGGTGCCGACCGCGCGGACCTGGTCGACGGTCACCGCGTCGAGGCGCGCGACGACCTCCGCCGGGGGCACGACCCGCCCGTGCACCAGCAGCGAGCGTGCCAGATATTCCGACCAGCCGCCCGGCGATTCGAGTGCCATCAGCAGCCCGGCACGGACCTGCGCGCGCGCCCGGTCGAGTTCGGGCTGTTCGAGGCCGGTCGCGGTCGCCGCGAGCACGTCCTCGGTCAATTTCAGCGCGCGCGCCGCGTCGCGCTTGGCGGTCGCGAGATAGACCGAGAACAGCCCGGTGTCGGCGTACGGCGTCGTGCTCGCGAATACCGAATATGCCAGCCCGCGCGCCTCGCGCACCTCCTGGAACAGCCGCGACGAGGCGCCGCCGCCTGCGGCCTGCGCGAACAGCATCGCGGCATCATGGCTCGCGTCGCCGTGGCCGGGGGCCGACAGGCCGAGGGTCAGGTGCGCCTGCTCGAACTTGCGGCGGTCGTGGTGCGCGGTGCCGGTAAAGGTCGCCGCCGTCGTCGCCTCGCGCGTTCCCGCCGGCAGCCCGCCGAGCCAGGTCTCCGCCAGCGCCACCACTGCGTCGTGCTCGACCGCGCCCGCCGCGACGAGGACACAGCCGCCGCCGCGGTACTGCGCTGCGAGCCAGTCGCGCAGCGCGCCGGCATCGAGCCCCGCGATGCTGTCGTCCGACCCGAGGATCGAGCGGCCGAGCGCCTGGCCGGCGAATGCGGCCTCCTGCAGATGGTCGAAGACGATGTCGTCGGGCGTGTCGCGCGCCTCGCCGAGCTCCTGCAGCACGACCTGCTTCTCGCGCGCCGTCTCGGCGTCGTCGAACAGCGGGTTGGTCACGAGGTCGGCGATGACCTCGACCCCCAGCGCCAGATCGGCCTTGAGCAGCCGCGCGTGGAAGACCGTCATGTCGCGCGCGGTGTAAGCGTTCAATGACCCGCCGACGTCCTCGATCTGCTCGGCAATGGCACGCGCGTCACGGCTCTGCGTACCCTTGAACACCATGTGCTCGAACAGATGCGCGACGCCGTTGACGTTCGCACCCTCGTGCCGCGCGCCCGCGTCGACGTGCAGCGCGACCGCGACCGTCTCGACGTGCGGCATCGCGCGGGTGACGACGCGCAGGCCGTTGGCGAGGGTGGTGACCGGGGTCACCGCGGTGTCGCCCGCACGGCGACGAACGCTTCGATGGCACTCAGGTCGTTCGGCAGCACGTCGTAGCGCTCCTCCCGGTCGAACAGCCCCTGCGCACGCGGCGGCAGGCCCGGACAGACGCCTGTGGCGCGCTCGACGGCGTCACGGAACTTGCCCGGGTGCGCGGTCGCCAGCGTCACCACCGGCCCGTCGCCGGGGGCGGCGCGTGCCGCCGCTAGTCCGATCCCGGTGTGGGGGTCGAGGATCTGCCCGGCGCGGTCGTGCGCCCAGCGCAGGGTCAGCGCGAGCTCATCGGCGTCGATCCGCGCCGCGTCGAAATGCGTCGCGACCTGCGTGCGCTGTGCCGCGTCGAGCGTCAGCCGCCCGTCGCGCTCGAACCCGGCCATTGCGGCGGCGCACCCTGCCCCGTCGCGCCCGTGCAGGTCGAACAACAGCCGCTCGAAGTTCGAGCTGACCTGGATATCCATCGACGGCGTCGAGGTCGCGGTCACCACCCCGCGCGAATAATCGCCGTGCCCCAGCGCGCGCGCGACGATGTCGTTGACGTTGGTGGCGACGATCAGCCGGTCGATCGGAAGGCCCATCTTCGCCGCAGCGTACCCTGCAAAGACATCGCCGAAATTGCCTGTCGGCACCGAAAAGCTGACCCGCCGCCCGGGCGCGCCGAGGCGGACGGCGGCGTAGAAATAATAGACGATCTGCAGCAGCAGCCGCGCCCAGTTAATCGAATTCACCGCCGACAGGTGGAAACGGCTAGCGAACGCGGGATCGTTGAACATCGCCTTCACCAAGCCCTGGCAATCGTCGAAATTGCCCTGAACCGCGATGTTGTAGACGTTCGGCGCCATCACCGTCGTCATCTGGCGGCGCTGGACGTCGCTGACCAACCCCTCGGGATGGAGCATGAAGACGTCGAGCCGCTCGCGCCCGGCAAGTGCGGCGATCGCTGCCGACCCGGTATCGCCGCTGGTCGCGCCGATGATCGTCAGATGCTCGTCGCGGCGGCCGAGGAAACGCTCGAACAACAGGCCGATCGCCTGCAGCGCGACATCCTTGAAGGCATAGGTTGGGCCGTGGAACAGCTCGAGCAGCCAGTGGCGCGCATCGAGCTGCACCAGCGGCGTCACCGCGGCATGGTCGAAGCTGGCATACGCCTCGGTCAGCAGGCTGCGCAGCTCGTCCTCGGTCAGCGCGCCGCCCAGGAATGGCAGGGTGATCCGCACTGCGGTCTCGACGTAGGACAGGTCGGCAAGCGCCGCGATCTCGTCGGCAGAGAATTGCGGCCAGCTTTCGGGCACGTACAGGCCACCGTCGCTGGCGAGCCCGGCGAGCGTCACGGCTTCGAAATCGAGGATCGGCGCGGCGCCGCGCGTGCTGAGATAGCGCATCGGAGGCGGGGCTTAACGCCTGACCGCCCGAAGCGCAAACAACGTCAGTGTCGCGCGCGGGCCGGCGGCCAGCGGCAAGCGACGCTGCATCAGTGCTTCAATTGCGCGCCCGCGCCGGCGGCCAGCGGCCCGCCGCGACGAGCGCACGCACTTCCTTTGGCGAAGGCGCGGGGCTGGGCCAGCCCATCGCGGGTAGTTTTGCCGCGAGCCGGGCGTGCGCCGCATCGTCCTCCGCCGTCTGGGCAAGCGACGGCCGCGACACCGCCCAGCCCAGATTGCCGCCACTGTTGTCGACCGCCCAGGGGTCTGCGCCGCGTGCGATCAACAGCTCGGCAATCGCGAAACGATGCCCGTCGAGCGCCGTCTGCAGCGGCGTCGCCCCGGTGCTGCTGCGATCGTCGAGCTTCGCGCCATATTCGATCAGCATCCGCACGGCACCGGCTGAGCCGATGACGATGGCATCGTCGAGCGGTCGACCGCCCGCCTTAGTCAGCCGGTTGGCCGACGCGCCGGCCTTCAACAGCGTTTCGGCAAACCACGGCTCGGTAACGCGCAACGCCAGCGTCAGCGGCGGCTCGTTGGCGGGCGGGCCGTCGGCGGGGACACCGCTGGCCAGTAGCCGCGTCAGCATCGGCTTGTCGCATCGGGCGATGGCGACGCTCAGCAGGTCACCGAGCACACCGCCTTGCGTGTTCCGCAATCGCGGGTCGCGCGCCAGCATAGCCCCGACCGTCGCAGTATCGCCGTCAAACACCGCCGCCATCAGATCTCGCCCTGCCTGGCCGTTATCGACGCGCGTCATCACTGCCTCGCGTTTGGGCAGCACGGTTTCGGGAATGAAGCACCCGGCACCGGCGTCGGCGCACCCGCTCGTCATGAGCAGGACCAGGCCGAGCAGAACGGGGTATCGAAGCACACGCGCGGCTTTCCTGATGCACGGACGCTCGCGCGACCGGCTGCCTGACCTGGTCTAGCGCAAGCTGCCTGCCCCGGCGACAACCCAATCGATCATATGGCGATCGATGCGACTGTGCCGCTCGAACCAGTTCTTGCCCTCGGGCGCGACATCGGGAAGCTCGTGGCGGCTGCCATAGGCCGATGGCGCATCGGCGAGCAGCGCACCGGGAACACCGAACAGCACCGCGCCGAGCACCCGGTCGCCGCCGTCCTGCAGGTACGACAGGATCTCGCCCGGGACCTGGTAGGCCTGCACCGCGACGTCGCCACCGCCGCGGCCGTTGGCGGCACTGATCGCCTGCGCGCGATCGATGGTCTTGTCGGTCAGCCCGGCGGCATTGAAGGTATCGGCCTCGCGCCCCGATGCGACTGCCGTCGCCGAGGCGAGTCCGCCGCCAAGCGAGTGCCCGGCGATGGTTACCGAGGCATCGCTGCGCGCGAGCGCTTCGCCGATGATCAGTGCCTTGGTGTAGCTCTGCGAGTTCGCTCCCGCTGCCTGCTGGAAGTTGTTGCGCCAGTCCTCGCCGCTCGACGAGCCGCGGAAGGCGACCACGAAGCGCTCGGTCTCGCCGCTGCCCGTGACATAGACGCGCGCGCGAAAGCTCGACCCGGCCCGCTCGAGCTGCTCGGGTGCGATGCCGAGACGCGACAGATCGTCGGCGCTCGCGACGCGGAAGCCCGTGGGCGGCGTGGGGGTATCACGATATACGTCGGCGGCAAGCAACGCGCTCTCCTGCGTGCGCACCGTCGAGGCGGGGATGCTGCCGCCCTCGGCACCGCGGGTCGCGGCGACCTGCGGCGCCGCCGACGATGCGGCGCGCGTCGCACTCGGAGCGGCCCAATCTGCGGCGAAGCGATCGGCGGTGGTCTGCCGCAGCTCGGGAACCGAGCCCGCCTCGATCGGGCGACTGGATGAAATCGACTGGATCATTGCCACGGTCCTTGCGCGTATCCTTGCAGCCTTGTCGCACCGCGGGCGGAGGCCAGCCATAGTCGTTCCGATTATGGTGACGGGGCGGACACACGCGCATAACGCACCGCAATCGAGCGGCATTCGGCCGTGTCGAGACGAGGCAAGGGCTATGACCGGGTTCGAACGCATCGGCGGAACACCGCCAATCACCGCCACCACGACGGCTGTCGGACCGCGTGACGCGGGCAACGCCGCGCGCACCGCGATGGCGACGATTGGTGATCGCGTCCTGGCCTGGTCGGCGCAGAGCTTCAAGAGCGACGGGGCGGCCGGTGCGACCTGGCAGGGTCGCACCGGTCTGCCGTCGAGCTTCACGCCCGACCGGGCCGAGCTGGCGCGGGGCGGCGATGTGTATCAGCTGCGCGCGCTGACCGGCGAACTGGCGCAGGGCTTCGGTGCGACGCCGGCGCAGGAGGGCGCGCTGGGCCGTGCCATCGAGGATTTCGCGCGCGGGGTCGCGTTGCGCTTCAACGCGCTCGCCGATGCGCCGACCGACACGATGCTGGGTGGCGTCCTCGACGCACTCGACCAGGCGGTCGCGAGCGGCGCGGGCGATGGGATCGGCGGCGTCACGGCACGGATCGAATCGGCGGCGACGATGGTTGAGAAGCTCAATCGCTAGAACAGGATAGTCGACGATGGTCAGTCTGCCGGGCATCGACCTGAATATCAGGACGGTCCAGCTCGGCACGAGCGACCGCGGCGCCGACGTCGACGTCGGCCTGTCACGGTCGAGCGTCGACCTTCAGATCGCAACCCCGGTGGCGGGCGTGACGCTGCACCTCGGGCTCGACCGGCTGCTCCATTCCACCTCCCCGATCGACCGGCTGCTGCACAGCCCTGACCCATTGGCGAAGTTTCGCGCCGGCAATTTACCTGCCGACCCGTCGCCGGTGATGACCAAGGGAATGACCGCGCGCGTCGGCGACATCCATGCCGAGATCGCGACCCGCCATGACATCGGCGGCATGCGCGCGCTTGAGACCGGGTCGACGCGCACCGCGACGACGTCGGGGAACGACACGCTGCTGACCGCCCGCGTCGCGATCGGCGCCGATACGCGCGGGGTCGGCGCGGTGCGCAATGCGGCCGAGAGCGCGGCGCTGCCACATCGGATCGAAGGACCCGCCGGGGCGAGCGCCGGCGACCGTGGGCTGCGGGTCAGCGTGGGGCTGGGTGGCGGGCACACTGCCGCGAACGTCGGCACCCCCGCGGCAACTGTCGGCGCGACGGTCGGCACTGCGCCGGGCGCTGTGGCGGGTTCGGCCGTCGCCGGCACGCCGGTCGCTGCCGCGACCACGGTCAACGTCTCGCTGGGCGGCCTCGTCAACGTCCTCGACCGGGCAGGCGCGCCGATTGCCACCGCGCGCGACGCGCCGCTCGGGTCGATCCTGATCTACGCGCGCGCCGACGGGGGCACCGCGGCTGAACTGCGCGTCGCGGGCGGCTTCGCCAATGCCACGACGCTGAGCGCCCTGCCGCTGACCGGCGTCGCGCCGGGCCGGGCGGGTGAGGGCGTGACGCTGACCGGCGTGCTCGTCCCCACCGACACCCATGCGGTTGCCGTCCCCGTCGTCGCCGGCGGTGCTGCCGCGATGCTGGCCGGCGGTGAAGGCCCCGGTGCAGGCCGCGTCGCCGCCGATGCGGGCGGCGCGCAGGCCGTCCCTCCGCCCGACGGCTCGAACATCCCCGCGGGCCAGCCGGCAGTGCCGGGCGAGGCGCGCCAGGGCTTCGGCGACGCGACGCCCAATGCCGATGCGTCCGACCGGCCGTATATCCACGCGATCTGGTACGACATTCTGGCGCTGCGCTTCGAGGCGGCGGGCGTATCGCTGCTCGAACGCTCGACCGCGCTGCGCGATGTCGTCTGGGCGACCGCGATGGAGCACGGGCCATTCGCCGCCGCCGACGGCAGCGATGTGCTGAGCCTCGTCGCCACGCAGATCGACCTTGCAACCGCCGACGACGGGGTGATCATCTCGGCGCTGTTCGCCGAGCGCAGCCGCGTCGAGGACGGCGGCATGCCGCACTACCCGGAGGTGCTGCCCTTCGACCAGGAGCGCGTCGTCGCGCGCCTGACCGATGAGGCGGAGCAAGCCGCGCGCCGGATCGTTACTGCCTGACCAACCAGTTTTCGGGGGCTTATTACATGTCGTTCGTTTTCGGATCGCTTGTCGCCTTGATGCTTGCGCCGGCCACCGCCGAGGTGGCCCGTGTCGACGCTACCGCCAAGGCCGGATGTGCCGAGCTGCCGATGGGCGGTGTCGGCAGCACGCTGCTGACCGGCGGCACCGCGACCATCGCCGGCACCGAGCGCCGCCGCATCGTACGAGTCGGCGCACGTGCCACGGCCCTGGGCCGTGACGTCGCATCGGCAACGATCCGCGCGGCGTGCAAGGCGCCCGGTGTCGATTACATGCTGCTCGCCGTCGCCGCGAACGATGCCGCCTGCCCGGTCCAGTACCAGGTCGTCGAGGCACGCGGCGCAGCGCCGCTGCGTCTCAGCCGCCGCTTCGGCAGCTGCGTCGACGGCGCGACCGCTAGGCTCGCCGACGGCGGCGTCGTGGTGACGATGCCCGCCGGCCCGGCGCGCCCCGAGACCATCGCCTATCGCTATGCCGCCGGACGGCTGGAGGCGGTTGCCGCGGTCCAGCCGCCGCGCCCGCCCGTCGTCGTGCAGGTCGTCAAGCAGGACCGGCGCGGCTTCCGCGTGACCGCCTGGACCGCGCCGCCCGCCTGCGCGGCGATCGCGCGGGCCGAGCCCGGCGTGCCTGCCGACGTGTATCTCGCCGACCTTCGCCGCACTTGGCCGCGCGACTGGCAGACCCGCGGCCGCCTCGGCGACCAGCCGTTCGAGACTGCGGCGCTGCGCTCGCTGGTCACCGACTTGTCGTGCCTGTCGGCGCTGCCCGGCGGCGAGAGCGTCGTGATCGAGACCGCGCGCCCGCTGTTCGCCTCGCGCCGCCACGGCCGCGCGGCGTTCGAGCAGCTCGACGAGGTCGCGCGCGGCAGCACGGTCGACCCCGCGATCCGGGCCGCCGCGCGTCAACTGCACGCGCAGATGCGCTTCCGCATCGACGATCCGCGCCTGCGGTAACGCCCGACCTGGCGAAAGCCGGGACCTATCTCCAGGATCGGGTGATAGGTCCCGGCTTTCGCCGGGATGACGAGTGAACTCAGGCGTCCTCGTACGCGATATCGGCGACGTTCAGCCCGCGCGCGGTCAGCCGCTCGCGCAGGGCATCGAGGCCGCCGCCGATGTCGCCGCCGCGCTGGCCCATCGAGACCGTGACCTGCAGGCTGCCGTCGTCGAGCCGCAGCAGTCGCGCGCCCGTGGCCGGCCACGCGGCGTCGCCGAAGCTGACGCGGACCTCGCGTGCCGTGCGGCCCTGCTCGCGGGTCCACAGCTTAGTCAGCATGTCGGCAAAGGCGCCGGGATCGACGTGCGCGGCGACCGGCGGGGGCGCCTGCATCGGCTGCGCGAGGCCCGGGCCGTTGGTCTGCATCTGCAGCATCGCGGTCTGGCTGTCGTCGCGGCGGACTTCGCTCTGCCCGTCGTAAGACTTCATCTTCTCGCCGCGGGCGAGCGCGTTCGCCAGCTGCGGTGGCGCGCGGCCCTCGGCGGGCATCGGCATGCCCTTCACGCCCTTGCCGTCCTGCATCGGCGCCTTGGCATCGCGCCCGCCCATCGGCAAGGCGCCCTTGCGTGCTGCAGCGGCGAATTCGTCGGCAAGAGCCTTGGCGTCGCGGCTGGCGGGCGGTGCGCGGTCGACGCCCCGTGACGGGGCGGGATCGGCGGTGCGCGTCGGTGCGCTGACGGGGTTGACGCTCATGCTGCTTTCCGCATCGCTGCGGCTCCCTCTTCGGCCTCGATTGCCGCGCGTTCTTCCTGCGCGGTCGCGTGGGCGCGTTTCAGCCTGTTGGCACGGTCGGACATCGCATCGCGGCGCGCCTGTGCCCGGCGTGCGGCGGCACGCGCCTCGATGACTTCGGCGTCGGTGGCGGCACGGATCCCGGCCGCCTCCGCAAGGCGCTCGCGCGCCGCAACGAGCCGCTGGTCGGCAAGGGCGATGCGCGCCAGCCCCGTCGGCGCGTCGCGCGGATCATCGACCAGGGTGGCGCGTGAATGCGCGAGCGCGGCGATCCCGTCGTCGCGCACCTTCAGCGCCGCCGCCTCGGCCGCTGCCGCATCGGCGGCTGCCGCGGTCGCCTCGGCAAGGCGGCGCATCGCTGCCTCGAGCGCCAGATCGCGCAGCTGGACCAGCCGCTGCGCGCGCTTGATGTCGTCGCGGCTCATGCCGCCAGCCCGCGCAGGCGCGCGACCGTCGCGGCGAAGTCAGCGGGCTCGTCCGATCCCTGCTTGAGCAGTGCATCGATGCCGGGCTTGGCCGCCAGCGCGGCGTCGGCGAGCGGGTCGCTCCCCGGCTTGTACTCGCCGACCTGCACCAGGAATTCGATCTCGGCATGCTTCGCCAGCAGCGCGCGGACCCGCGTCGCCGCGGCGCGGTGATCAGGCGTCGCGACGCGCGTGAACAGACGGCTGAGGCTCGCGAGCGCGTCGACTGCCGGATAATGCCCCGCACTGCCCAGCTTGCGCGACAGCACGATATGCCCGTCGAGGATCGAGCGGACCTCCTCGCCGACCGGGTCGCCGCCCTCCTCGTCCTCGAGCAGCACGGTGTAGATCGCGGTGATCGACCCGGTGGCGTCGCTGCCGGCACGCTCGAACAGGCGCGGCAGTTCGGCGAAAACCGACGGCGGAAAGCCGCGCCTAACCGCAGGCTCGCCCGCTGCAAGGCCGATCTCGCGCAGCGCGCGGGCGAAGCGGGTCACAGAATCCATCAGCAGCAGGACGCGCTTGCCCTGCTCGCGAAATCCTTCGGCGATGGCGGTCGCGTGATGCGCGGCACGGACACGCTCCATCGCCGAACGGTCGGAGGTCGCGCAGACGACGATCGAGCGGCGGCGGCCCTCGAGACCCAGCGCATCCTCGACGAATTCGCGAACCTCGCGGCCGCGCTCGCCGATCAGCGCGATGACGATCACGTCGGCCTGCGCGCGTTGAGCGAGCATGCCCATCAGGGTCGACTTGCCGCCGCCGGCCGCCGCGAACACGCCGAGGCGCTGGCCGAGGCCTAGGGTCAGCAGACCGTCGATGACGCGCACGCCGGTGGGCAGCGCCTCGTCGATCGTCGCGCGGGTCATCGGGTCGGGTGCGGGGGCGTAGAGCGGGCGCGTCGCGAGGCCGGTCGGCAGCGGCCCCTGCCCGTCGATCGGGCGGCCACGACCGTCGAGAATGCGGCCCAGCAGCGCGTCGCCGAACGGCACCAGAGTTTCGGAGTCGCGGACGATCACCTCGGCACCCGCCGACAGGCCGCGCAACTCGCCGACCGGCGTCAGGATTGCGGCGTCGCCCGCCAGGCCGACGACCTCCGCCGAGACGGTCAGACCGGTTGAGGGTTCGTACAGGTCGCAGCTCTGGCCGATACGCGCGTCGATGCCCGTCACCCGGATCGTCGTGCCGAGCGCCGCGACCACGCGCCCGCGCCGCTCGATGGTCACCGAGCGCTGGAGCTCATCGAGAAGCCGGTCGGTGTCGAATACGTCAGTCCGCATCGGGCGGACCCCAGGCGCGCTCGACCGCGGCGAGCTGGACGTCGAGGCCCGCATGGCTCGCGCCGAGCGGCGTCTCGATAATGCAGTCGGTGGGGCCGCGTGCCGCGTCGCCGACGACGGTCAGGCCGGAATAGGCGCGCAGCCGCTCGCTGGTCGCTTCGACCGCGCCCGGCGCGACGCGCACCACCGCGACGGTGTCGGGCGCGAGGTCGCGCGCCGCCCGGTCCGCCAGCGCCGCGACGGTCGCATCGTCGCCGAGATCGCTGGTGATGCGGCGCACGACTTCAAGCGCGAGGCGGCTGACATCGGCACGCATCGCCTGGCGCTCGGCGGCGGCGCGGACGTTGAGATCGAACAGCGAGTGCGCAGCACTTGCCGAGGCGGCGGCGCGGCCCTCTGCCTCGCCCGCCGCATAGCCCTCGGCAGTAGCGCGCTCGACGCCCGCGGCGCACTCGCCGGCGACCTCGTTGCGCAGCCGTTCGACGGTTTGCAGGACACTCGCCGCCTCGCGCAGCGGCGCGACGGCAGCAGCGGAAATGACGGCATCGTCGGCCGCGAGCGTCGCGGCGCGGTTGGCGGAAATCAAATAGAGCATTGCACGAGCGCCGCGGTCAGCGCCGCCTCGGGCACGCCGGCATCGGGCGCATGTGGGGCGGCATGGTCACGCAAGGAAACCGGCACCGCATCGCGCAAAGCCGAGGCGCCCACCGCATCAATCTCGTCGGCCGCAAACGCGGGGATCGCGGCGTGCGGCGCGGGCAAGGTCCGCGCCCAGTCGAGCAGATCATCACCCGCCGTCTTGGCCAAGGCGCCAAGCCAGCGCCCGTCGACCGACGCCGCAAGCTTCGGCGCGATCGCCGCGAGTGCCGCAGCGCGACCCAGCCGCTGGCGGCGCGCATTCTCCCAGCCGAGCCAATCCGGCGCCTTCATCAGATCCTCGAACAGCGCCGCATTGCGCGGCGACCCGGCGAGCAGCCGCTCCAGCGACGCCGCGCGACCCCCGCTCTTGCGCTGGATCGCGGTCGCCCGCTCGCCGAGCGTCGCGCGGGTCACTCGGGGGTCCGCGGCACGAGCGAACGGCGGCGCATCTGCCAGCGGCGGAAGGTCGGCCAGCCAAGGAACACCGCGCCGATCAGCACGATCGGAACGACGAGCAGCGCAGCATTGCCGGTAATGCGCTCGACCGGCGACGGCGGTACCGCCAGCGGTAGCGGCTGCGCCGGGAACATCGCGACGGTGACGTTCTCGTAGGTCAGCCCCTCGACCGCGTTGACCATCAGCGACTTGATCTGCCCGACCTGCTTTTCAGGGCTGGAGCCGGGGCGGTACTTGATGAAGACCGATGCCGACGACGGCTTGATCTTGTCGGACAGCGGATCGGCCTCGGGCATCGCGAGCTGGACGCGCGCCTGCACGACGCCGTCGATCTGGCTGACGGTATTCGATAGCTCCTGGCTCAAGCCATAGACCAGCCGCGCGCGCTCCTCGAGCGGCGACGAGACGAAGCCTTCCTTCTTGAAGACCGTCCCGAGCGACGCAAACTCGTCGCGGGGATAGCCCTGCGCGCGCAGCAGCTGCACCGCGCGCCCGAAGTCCTCCTTGGACGTGGCGATCGAAAATCCAGCCTCGCCCGCGCTGATCTTGTCGGCGTCGATGCCGGCGTTCTGGAGCACGGCGACCATCTCGTTCGCCTGCGTCTCGGTCAGTTTTCCATACAGCTCCGCCTTGCCGCATGCTGTCACCAGCAGCAGCAAGGCGATAGCCAGCCCCCGCTTGAACATCACGACTGCTGGCGGAACAGCTGCTGGACGCCGTCCGACGTACGGTTGGCGATGTTCGACGTCAACTGGCAGTGGAACATGAATTCCTGGCAGCGCACGGTCAGCTGAACGATTTCGCCCGGCGTCATGCCACCGGCCTTGGCTTCCGACGCCTTGGCGAAGTCGGATACCGACTTGGCCTCGCCGTTGACCTTCTCGAGCTGGCCGAACATCGACTTCATGACCGGGCTGATCTCGGGCGGGCCCGACACCGAATTGACGTTGCCGACGCCGGGGTTTGCGGCGGTCCGCATCGCACCCTCGAAACTGTTGACGTCCGATACACCCGCGCCATAGCCCGCCTGGACGGTCTGCACGGGCATCTGCTGCGGCATCGCGGCTGCCGCGACGGCTTCGATCGACATAAATTGGCTCCCCGTTTGCTTCTCGAGAACGCGGGGGCGGCGTACCGCCCCCGGCGTCGTCAGCCCTTGCGGGCCATCGTCTCGAGCGCCTTGCCGACCGAATCGAGCGACGAGTGCGAGGCGTTCGACATGAAGCCCATGCGCATCGACTCAGCAGTCAGCTTGGTGATCTGCGACGGCGAATCCATGCCCTCGCCGAGCGAGTCCGACATCGTCGAGATGGTGTTCGCCTGATTGTCGAGCGTCTGGCCCCAGGCGTTCGCCATGGCCTCGTACCAGCTGCCGCCGTTCTCCTTGGAGGGGCGCTGCGACGATGCGGGCGACCCCGCCAGAGCCTGCAGCTGCTGCGTCGTGGTATTGATCGCGTCGGTCATGTCGTACTCCCTTTACAAACAGTTACGCGCTTCTCAACCGTATCAGAACTTCAGCCTGATCTGCCGACCGTTACGCTCCAGAACGACAGTTTGTTCCTGGATCGCGACGAGCCGGTGCCCCGACGGCATGACCGCCCCGGGAAAGTAACGAGCCCCATCCGCGGTGATGATATAGGCCGGGTCGCCGGCGACGACCGAAGACACGCGCTTGGTCGCGTCGGCGATCGTCTTGATCTCACTTTCGCGGTCCATCGACGGATCGTCCTTGTAGATCAGGCGGCGAAGGCTGGGCACGTCGCGGCGGATCAGGGCGGTAACCTTGCCACGCACTTCGGGCGTCAGCGGCGCGGTGGTCAGCTCGACGACACCCGCGCGGATCGACCGCGCGCGCGCCTCGACGCCGTTGACCCGCGCCACGTCGGCGACGCCGCGCGCATTCTCCTCGCCCGTCTCGATCGCCAGCGTGGCGCGCATCGCCTTCGCCTCGACCAGCCCGCGGATGCGCTGGCGATCGGCGTCGGTCGCGACATAGCCGCTGAGCAACAGCGTGCCATCCTGCGCCTCGCGGACCTTGACCGCGCCGTAGCCTGCGGCGGTGATCGCGCGCTCGGTCCGCTCGGCGGGACCGCCGCCGATCTGCAGCGCCTCGATCGCGGGTCCGACGAGCAGCAGCAGCGCCACCAGCACGACGACGCCGATGATCGCCTTGGGCCGGAGAGAGCGCCCCAGCCGGCCCTTGGTCGCGTCGCGCCAGCTCGCCGCAAGCGAGGCGGGGGCATCGGGATCGGCCTCTGCCGGCGCGCGACTGCCGGCAATCGCGCCGGCTTCCGCCCAGCGATCGGACTCGGCCGACCCGAAGGCGACCGCGACGCCGCCGATGGTGACCGGCACGAACGGCGGCAGCACCGCGGTATCGCCCGCCTGCAGCGTCGAGCCCAGCAGCACCGCGCTGCCTTCGAGCACCGTCAGCCGCGCGACGCCGTCGTCGCCCAGGTTGAGTTCGAGCGCGCAGCCGCGCGTCGCATCCTCGCGAATCACCACGTCGTGCCAGTATTCGTGGCCGATGGTCGCGCGGCCGTTGGCCGGCAAGCCGGCCTCCGCACCGCTGCGCGTGCCCGTCAGGACACGGACGACGAGGTCCTCTGATCCCGACATCAGGGCTTGCGCGGCATCGGCAGCGGCGCGGCGAGTGCGGCGGGGGTGGCGGACGTCGGCAGGCGCGGCGTCAGCGAGGCGAGGCGCGGCGTGATCAGGAACAGCCGCTCGATCCGGTCGCGCTGGCGCCGCTGCTTCTTGAACAGGTTGCCGACCACGGGGATGTCGCCCAGCAGCGGAATCTTGTCCTCCGAGTTCGAATCGACGTCCGAGGTCAGCCCGCCGAGCAGCAGCGATTCGCCCTCCAGGATCAGCGCCTGGGTGTTGACGCTGGCGCGGTCGACGATCGGGATCGCATCGACGCTCTGGCTGCTGATGCTGCCGTCCTCGATGCCGATCAACACACGGATGCGCGTCTGGCCCTGGTCGCGGAACACTGACGGATTGACGCGCAGCGTCGTGCCGGCGGTGACGTTGAACAGGTCGACGTTCTGCCGCCCGGCGACACGGACGTAGAAGGTGCGCGTGCGGTCGAATACTGCTTCGATGTTCGACAGCGTCATCACCTGCGGCCGCGACACGACCCGCGCCGCGCCCTTGGTCTCAAGCGCGGTGATGCGCGACAGGAACTCGCGCTCGGCGCCGATGACCGTCGAGATCGCGAGACCGCGAGCGGTCGGGGCGATGCCCTGCGCCTGCTGCTGGCGCGAGATGCCGGTGTTGGGCAGCAGCTGCAGGTCGCTCGAGTCGCCGCGCCCGAACAGCGCGCCGAAGCCGCCCGACCCGAAGCGGAAGTCGATGCCCAGCTCACGCGCCCGAGTCGTGTTGATGTCGATGATCGTCGCCTCGATCTCGACGAGTTGCGGCTCGACGTCGATGGCGCGGATCAGGCTCTCGTACGCCGCCATGCGCTGCGGCGCGTCGCGGATGATGACCGCGTTCATGTATGGATTGGCCTCGATACGGACGACATCGGCGGTCGATGCAGGGACGACGCCGCCCTCTTCCCCCATGCCGCCGCCAGCCGCGACGCTGCCGACGGGCGGCAGGCCGAGGACCGACGACTGGGTGTCGTCGGGGGCGACCGAACCGAGCCCGGTGCCGCCGACGCGCTGCGCCGAGCTGCGGATCTGGCGCGAACCATAGCTCGTCGCGGCACCGCGCCCGCGCTCGTCGACGACCAGCCCGCGCATGATCGTCGCGATTCCGGGTACGCGCACTTCGCGGTTGCCGGCGTAGACGATCGTGTCCTCGGCGCGCGCATAGCGCAGGTAGAAGACGCGGAATTCGAGCGGCACGGTCCGCGGTTCAGCGGGTGCCTGGTTGAGCGACGCGATGCCGCCGGTCGTCGGCGCCCCGCCGGCGCGGGCCACGTCGGCGACCTGCTCGACAAAGCGCGGGGTGCCGGTGGCGACGACGGTCGCCGCCCCCGTCGGGCGCACGAAGTTCTGCGCGTCGGTGACGCCGAGCGCCGCGACGCCCTTGATGACCCGGCTCGACCCGCCGGTGCCGACGTCGAAGCTCTTCGAGGTCAGCTCGGTCGACGGATAGATATAGACCGCGCTGCCGTCGTAATAGCCGGTCAAGTTGAACGCGCGGCTGATGTCGCGGAACACCTTGTCGGCGGGGCCGGTAAAGCTGCCGTTGACGGTGCCCGTCAGACTGGGCGCAGTGATCACCGAGCGCCCGGCCTGGTTGAACAGGTTGCGCAGGAACGCCGCGATCGGCTCGTCGCGCGCGGTGATCGTCACCGACGGCAGGCCCGACGGCAGCGGTGCGGCGACTGCGGCGGACGCCAGCAGGACGCCGGCCGCAAAAGACAGTCTCGTTCTAAGCATGTTTACCCTTCCCGATTATTTTTCTGATTTATTCGGCGGCGATTGAGGCGGCGCTGGGCAGCGTGCGGCCGCCCAGTCGGACCTGGCCGACGACCTCAAGGCGCGTCGCGCTCGACAGTTCGTTGAAGGCCAGCACCGGCAGATCGAAGATGTCGGGCTCGATGAGCTTGCGCAGCGCCCGGCGGATGTCGAACCCGGTCAGCACGACCTTGGCCCCCGTCTCGGCTGCCATCGCGGCGACCGCGGCGACGAGTTCGCGCGCCTGGTCGGGCTCAAACGCCACACGTTCGACACCGTCGACGGTCTGCACCTGGCCGCGGATCATCGCCTCGAGCTCCGACGCGACCACCAGCGCCTTCAGCGAACCGTCGGGCTCGGCATAGGCGCCGATCAGGTAGCGCTTGAGCGCGACGCGCGTCAGGTCGGCGATGCGTGCGGGCTCGCGCTCCTGCGCACCCGCCTCGGCGAGGCCCTCGAGCACATCGCGCATGTTCCTCAGCGGCACTTCCTCTTCCATCAGGCGGCGCAGCACCTCGGCGATGCGCGTGGTCGGCACGGTACGAACCGCTTCCTTGACGACTTCCGGATAGTCGGCGCCGACCTTGTTGAGGATCGCCGTCGTCTCCTGGACGCCCATGAACATCGCGAGATTGTGGCGCAGCGCGCTGCGCACCGCGGCGACCAGCGCGGCGACGTCGGACTCGGGCATCTCGCCGCCGCCGATCGTGCTTTCGAACGCCAGCAGCTCCCAGTGGCGCGCCTCGCCGGGCTCGAAATGCACCGAGATCGACGGCAGCGGCAGGCCGACGCGGTACTGCAGCGTGTCGAGCATCTCGGTCAGCGCGGTGCGCAGCGCGTTCGCCTCGGCGGCGCTCGGCGGCATCGTCACCTGCAGCAGCAGCGGCACCAGCGGCCGCGGCTCGGCAGGCGCGGCGAGCAGGCTAACCGGCGCCGGCTCGGGCCCGCGCTGGATCTGCGCGCGCAGCGGCGCGGTATACTGGTCGAAGCGCGGCTTGAGGCGGGGATGGGTCGCCGCGCCCGCAATCAGCAGCGCCGCACCCAGCCCGACGAAGACCGCACTCGGGAAGCCCGGGACCAGCGCCATCAGCAGCGCGATGCCGCCGACGAACAGCAGCACGCGCGGGTTCGCCGCCAGCTGGAAGCGGATCGCCTCGCCCAGATGCTGCGACTTTTCCTCGTCGGTCGAGCGCGTCACCAGCAGGCCCGCCGCCATCGCGGACAGCAGTGCCGGGATCTGCGCGACGAGGCCTTCGCCGATGGTCAGGATCGAATAGGTGCGCGCCGCGTCGCCGAACGCCATGTCGCGCTGGAACACGCCGATCGCCATGCCGCCGATCAGGTTGATGATGACGATGATGATCGAGGCGATCGCGTCGCCTTTCACGAACTTCATCGCACCGTCGAGCGAACCGTGGAGCTTGGACTCGAGCTCCAGCGTACGGCGGCGGCGGCGCGCCTCGTCCTTGTCGATCAGGCCCGAGCGCAGGTCGCTGTCGATCGACAGCTGCTTGCCGGGCATCGAGTCGAGGCTGAACCGCGCCGCGACCTCGGCGACGCGCTCGGCGCCCTTGGCGATGACGATGAACTGCACGACGACGATGATGATATAGACGACGAGGCCGACGACGAGATTGCCGCCCGCGACCATCGTACCGAACGCCTCGATGATCTTGCCGGCGTGCGCGTCGATTAGGATCATGCGCGTCGTCGCGACCGAGAGCGCGAGGCGGAACAGCGTCGTGACGAGCAAGATCGACGGGAAGGAGCTGAAGTCGAGCGGCGTCTTCACGTACAGCGTGGTCAGCAGCAGCAGCACGCCGAACGTGATGTTGAACGCCACCAGCGTGTCGACCAGCCACACCGGCAGCGGCAGGATCATCATGCCGATAATCGACACGACACCCGCCACCAAGATGACGTCGGCGAAGCGGCTCGCGTTCGACGAGCGCGTCGCGCCCGGCGCCAGGTCGAGGAACCGGCGGGCGCTCATCGCGCCGTCCGTTCACCACGCGCGCCGCGGTAGCGCTTCATGATCGTCTTCACGTAATCGCGCGTCTCGGCGTAGGGCGGCGTTCCGCGATAGCGCTTCACCGCGCCGGGACCGGCGTTATAGGCTGCCAGCACCGCAGGCACGTCGTTGCCGAACTGGCGCTGAAGCTGCTTCAGGTAGGTCGCGCCGGTAACCAGGTTGAGCTCTTGGTCGACGAGCAGCCGCGACGGATCGCGCACGCCGAGGCCGCGCGCCGTGCCGGGCATGATCTGCATGAGGCCGAGCGCACCCTTGTTCGACACCGCGCCGGGCCGGAACGCCGACTCCTTGGCGACGATCGAGTGGAGCAGCAGCGGGTCGATCCGGTGCCGCGCCGCGACCGCGAGCAGGGTCGAATTGCCGGGCCGCCGCTTGCCCGCGCGGGCCGTCGTCCGGGTTACCGAGAAAGGCACGCCGACCGATGTCGGCAGGTCGGCGGGCGGCGCCACGACGACGATCGGGCTGCTGTCGGGGGTGATCGCGATCGGGGCGGCGACAGCGACCACGGGGCGTTCGCAGGCGCCCATCGCCTCGCTGAACTTCGATGAGATTGCGCCCGACGACAGACCTGCGCAGCCGGCGTTCGCCGAACCTGCAAACCCCAGAAACGCAACGACGAATAGGACCGATTTACCCCGGTACTGCACGATGTATGCCCCGCTAATATTACGCAAACGGTACTGCAACGAACCTCCGGACGGCCCTCCGGTTCCCTGTCCGCTAGACCGAAAGCGTTAACGAACAGGGACTCCCGAGTGATGAACTATTAATTCCGATCAGTATGTTACGGTTCGCCTGCGGAACAAGTTTCGGCCTTGCGCGCTCTGGCCAAAGCAGTGCAACCGCGCCGGTGAACGCCGGCCCAGCCCGACGTCGGAAGGGGGGTAGATGGCCGACAAGAACGACGGCGGCGACAAGACCGAAGCCCCTACCCAGAAGCGGATTCGTGACGCCCGCAAGAAGGGCGACGTCGCCAAATCGAAGGACCTGACGTCGGTCGCCGGTCTGTTCGTCTGGCTGCTGCTCGCGACTTTCGGCGCCGGTTTTGCAGGCGACCGACTCGCCGCGCTGTTCAACACGAGTTTCGAGGCGGTCGCCCGCGGCCTGCCGTTTGCGCAGGCGTGGGTCGACGTCGGCATGGCGGCGTTCTGGCTGTTCGTCCTGCTCACCGCGCTGGCGATGATCCCCGCCGCGCTGGTCGGGCTCGCGGCCGAATTCCTCCAGACCGGCGCGATCCTGACCTTCGAAAAGATGAAACCTTCGCTCGACAAGCTCAATCCGATGGAGGGCTTGAAGAAGATGTTCAGCATGGACAACCTCGCCGAGCTGGTGAAGACCGTGGCCAAGGCGGCGCTGATGCTGCTGATCACCTATCTGGTGCTGCGCGCCTCGCTGCCCGAGATCGCGGCGGGGCTGCCGACGGGTGCCCTGCCGACCATGCAGGGTGTCGGCCGCGCCGGCGCATCCGAGGCGCTGCGCGAGACCGGGGTGCTGACCTCGCGCATGCTGGCGTGGACGCTGGCGGCCTTCGTCGTCGTCGCCGCGGTCGACATGGCCTGGCAGAAGCACAGCTATACCAAGAAGCTGAAGATGAGCCTGCGCGACATCCGCGACGAGGTGAAGGAGAACGAGGGTGACCCGTATATCCGCCAGCAGCGCAAGGCGATGCACCAGGAATATGCCGAGCAGAACGCCATCGGCGCGGCGCGTACCGCCAACGTGCTGGTGATCAACCCGACCCACCTCGCGCTTGCGCTCGACTATGACCCCGAGACCTGCCCGGTGCC
Organism: Glacieibacterium frigidum; assembly: GCF_007097155.1. Lineage (GTDB taxonomy): Bacteria > Pseudomonadota > Alphaproteobacteria > Sphingomonadales > Sphingomonadaceae > Glacieibacterium > Glacieibacterium frigidum. Next base: position 863,042 of record NZ_VJWA01000001.1, on the reverse strand, counting down.
GATCCTGGCCGCGAAGGGCGAGGGGCCGCTGGCGCAGGCGATGCGCGAGGCGGCCGAGGCGGCGGGCGTGCCGATCATCCAGAACATCGACGTAGCCCGCGCGCTGTACGAGCGCGGCCAGATCAACGACCTGGTGCCGCGCGACATGTTCGAGGCGATCGCCGAGATCATCCTGTGGGCGCGCAAGGAGCGTGACGCGATGATGGAACGCCGCAAATGACCGGCGAGACCAGCGTGCTGACCAGCATCGTCACGACCATCGTCGCGCTGCTGATCGTGCTGGCGCTGGCGTGGGGGGCGCTGCGTCTGCTCAAGTACATGCAGGACCGCCAGATCGGCGGGGTCAAGGGCGAGGAGACGCAGGCGCTGCGCTTCCTGCGCGCCCTGCCAGTCGGCACGCGCGAGCGCGTCATGCTGATCGAGGCCGAGGGCGAGCGGCTGCTGATCGGCGTCACCGCAGGCGGCATCACCCTGCTCGCCCGCTGGCCAGCGGGCGCAGTGCCGCCGACGCTACCGGGGGATCAGCCATGACGACTCAACCGCTGCGCAAGCGCCTGCCCGCACTCGACCCGGCGCGGGCGGCGCTGCTGTCGCGCTTGCTGCCCTTGCTCGACGGGCACCATGCGGGCGACCTGCGCCTGTCGGTCGCGCCGGGCCACGCCCCACACGCGGTTATCGTGCTGGCGTCGGACGCGGGGAGCTTCGAGATCTCGCCGGTGATCGCGGCGGACGCGGTGCCGACGCTCGTCGCCGACGACGGCGCACCCGATGCCGTCGCTGCAGTCGCCGCCCTCGCCGCGCTCGAGCCGCTGGTCGCCGCGGTCGAGCATGCGCTGCGCCTCGCGCTGCGCCCCACCGGGGTCGGCACCGCGACCGCCGCGCACTGGCTGCGGGTCGAGGCGTGCGACGCCGAAGGCATCGTCCGCCACGTCGCGCTGCTCGGGATCGCCGACGATCTGCGCCTGCCCCCCGCCCCCGCCGTCGCACCGGCCTTCGCGCCGCGCCTGCGCGCACCTTTCCGCTTCCTCGCCGACGGCCCGGCGCTGAGCCCCGCACGCGTCGCCGCCCTAGCGGTCGGCGATGTCGTGCTGCTCGGCGGCGCGGTCCTGCAAGGCACCATCGACTATGGCGGCACGACCCGCCCCGCGCATTTCCGGCCCGCCGACGCCACCCTGACCATCCAAGGACCCAACCCCATGTCCGAAGCCGAAACACCGCTCGACCCCGATCTCCGCCTGCCGCTGACCGTCGAGATCGGCGGCGGCACTGCGACGCTCGGCGAATTGTCGGGCCTCGTCGCGGGCAGCGTCGTGCCGCTCGGCATCACCGGGGCGACCCTGCCGGTCACCCTGTCGATCGGCGGCGGCGCGGTGGCGCACGGCGAACTGGTGGCGATCGGCGACGCATACGGCGTGCTGATCACCCGGCGTCTGGTCGACTGACGATGGATCTTTCGACCTTCACCCCCGGCTCCGCGCTCGCGGTCGTCATCGCGCTCGCGATCGCGCCGTTCTTCGCGGTCATGGTGACGTCCTTCACCAAGATCGTCGTCGTGCTCAGCCTGCTCCGCAACGCGCTCGGCCTGCAGCAGGTGCCGCCGAACATCGTCCTGAACGGCCTCGCGCTGGTCCTGACGCTGTACGTCATGCAGCCCGTCGCGGCGCGCATGTCGGAGGCGGTCGCCGGCCCCGGCGGCTCGATCGGCGCGATCGCGGGCGCGTCGCAGTCGACCGACTCGATGCTCAATTCGGTCAATCTGGCGAAGGAGCCGCTGCGCGACTTCCTGATCAAGCACAGCCGCCCCAACGAGCGCGCCTTCTTCCTCCGCACCGCGCAGAAGGTCGATCCGGCGCGGTCCGCCGACATGACCGAGCGCGACTTCGTCATCGTGGTGCCCGCCTTCGTGGTCAACGAGCTGTCGGTGGCCTTCCAGATCGGCTTCCTGATCTTCCTGCCCTTCCTCGTCATCGACCTCGTGATCTCGAACATCCTGCTCGCGATGGGCATGATGATGCTGTCCCCGACGACGATCTCGCTGCCCTTCAAGCTGCTGCTGTTCGTCCTTGTCGACGGCTGGGTGAAGCTCGCCCACGGCCTCGTGTTGAGCTACACATGATCGGGTCCGACGTCGTCTCGCTGACCATCGACGCGCTGTGGCTGGTGCTGATCCTGTCGGCGCCGCCGATCGTCGCGGCATCGGTCGTCGGCCTTGCGGTCGCGATCGTCCAGGCCGCGACCCAGCTGCAGGAACAGACGCTTCAGTACACGCTGAAGTTCGTGGCGATCGTCATCACGATCTTCGTCACCGCGTCGCTGCTCGCAGGGTCGCTGTACCAGTTCACCGACCGCATCTTCACCGAATTCCCCGCGATGGTCCGGCGCTGACCCCGTGAACTTCGAGATCGGCCCCTGGGCGGACCAGCTGCTGCTGCTCGGCATCTCGACGATGCGAATCGCGCTGGCGTTCGCGATGCTGCCGCTGTTCTCGACCGAGACGATCCCGGCGATGGTGCGCAACTCGATCCTGATCTCGCTCGGGCTGGTCAGCCTGGCGCTGCAGCCCGCGTTCGATTTCGCCAGCTTCACCGCCTTCGACTGGATCGCGATCCTGGCGAAGGAGGCGTTCGTTGGCTTCGTCATCGGCTTCTTCTTCGGCGCGGTGCTCTATGCACTCGAGGCTGCGGGGCAGATCATCGATGCCAAGATCGGCGCGACGATGGCGCAGGTCGTCGATCCGCTCGCCGGGCACCAAACCTCGCTCAACGGCGCCTTCCTCGGGCGGCTGGCGAACTTCGTCTTCATCTTCTCGGGCGGCCTGTCGCTGCTCGTCGGCGTGCTAATCGAAAGCTATGCGATCTGGCCGATCGCCAACGTGTTTCCGCGCCTTGCCCCGGTAGGCCTGGAGCTGTTCGAGGCCGAGTTCGGGCGGCTGATGGTGCTCGCGACCCTGCTCTCGGCGCCGATCCTCGCGGTGCTGTTCGTCATCGATCTGGGGCTGGGCCTCGTCAACCGCTTCGCGCAGCAGCTCAACGTCTTCCAGCTGTCGCTCAGCATCAAGTCGTTCGTCGGCACCGCGATGATCTTGCTGCTGCTCGGCGGTTTCGTGCAGGCGGTGCTGAACGACGTCATCACGCGGCCGGCGGCGTTGCGCGGGCTGCTCGGCGCGCTGCGCTAGGCCATGACCGACACCGCCGTCGACCCCCGGCTGGCGGCGATCGCTGCGCTGCTCAAGGCGTCCGATGCCGTCGCCGCGCCGGCCGCCGCGCCGGTGACGCTGGGCGAACATATCGTCGAGGCGGCGCGCGTGCCCGCCCGCCACCGCGAGGCGCTGCTCAAGCTGACGCCCGCCGAGCTGACCTGCATGCGCTTCCTCGGCTGGGGCCGCGCCAACCCCGACATCGCGACGCTGCTGATGATCAGCGAGAACACCGTGCGCGTCCACTTCGGCAACGTCTGCCGCAAGCTCGAACTCGACGGCATGCGCGAGCTCGCGGCGCTGGCGGGGCTGCTGTTCTACCCGTCCGACTAATCGTTTCGACTAGGCGGGCTAGTCGTTCCGCTGAGCGCGTGGAGCCGCAACACAGGATAGTTGTTCTGGTGTCGGTCGGACAGCGAGGGCGGCGCCCTCACCGCCCTCCGACCTGACGATGGTTTTTTACTCAGAGGGAGAATTTTAATGTCCGGTGGTTTCAATCCCGTTAATCTGGTCTCGCAGGCAGCCCTCGCGGTTGCGACCGGCGGCACCAGCCTCGTCGCCCAGATCGCGATGCAGGTCGCGACGCAGATCGCGAGCCAAGTGATCCAGCAGGTCGGTCAGCAGCTCGGTCTGCCGCAGCCGATCATCGACATGGCGCAGGGCGCGATGTTCGCCGCTGCCGGCCAGCCCGGTCAGGCCGCGCAGGAGTATAGCGAAGCAGCCGGTGGCTTCGGTGGTCTGATGCAGTCGGCTGGCGAGGCCTTCGGCTCCAGCCCGGCCGCCATCGGTCAGGCGACGCGCGAAGTCGAGAGCCAGGCTGACGCCTTCAAGACCCTCGCCCAGGAGCAGATGGCGGCGTACATCAAGGAAGGTCTTGCCGGCCGTGACGAGGACGGCAACTCGAACCAGGGCAAGCGCGCCATGGGTAAGGCAGCCGGTGGCAGCGGCGAGAGCTTCCTGATGCGTCTCGCCGTGGCACTCGGTGGCGTCATCGACGGCAAGATGGAGGACCAGCTTGCCCTCGCCAAGGAGATCGACGGCAAGAAGAGCTCCGGGAACGAGTCGACGGTTGCGACCGATGGTGCCAAGCTGACGGCTCTGGGTCAGGAGATCGGCATCATGAGCAACGCGCTCAACACGTCGATGAAGGCGATCGGCGAAGCTGTCCAGACGCTGGCCCGTAAGAGCTAAGCCTTTCGGAACATTACGGCCGGAGCAGGCGTTGCCTGCTCCGGCAATTTTTTGTTGTCGGGAGTTTGAAGATGCGGCTGACTTTTATACTCGCGATTTCACTTGCATTGCCAAGCGCCGCGGTGGCCCAGATGGATTATATCGGCGTGCATGCGCAGAGCATGCAAACCGGCGAAATGTACAAGAAGATGTTTCGTCGCCGGGACAATCAGATTGCCGCTTCGACGCGAACGGCGCAGCAGCCGCAGCTAAAATCTTCGTACGCTGCTGCAGGCGGCGCGTTGCTAAGCCCACCAAATCCCGGCGCGGCCGCTATCGATCTGCGCTATAGGTCGACGCCGGAACTTCGGAAAAGCGCAGCAGATGCATATGTGCAGCGTGTCATGCAAAGTGATCCCCAGGCGGGGAAGCTGATTGCCGCGGAAGTTTCCAAGAATAACTTCAGCCGAATCTACGCCGGGATCGTTGCGCCGTTTGGTTATCGCGCCGATGATACGGCAGATGCCGTCGCCGCGTATACGCTGCTGGGTTGGCTGATCGCCACCGGGTCGCCGGACCCAAGTCCGGCGGCAGCGCGCGCGGTTCGTGAACAGGTCGCGCAAGGCTTGAGCAACGACCCCAAGTTCACCAATCCCCGCACGCGCGCCGAATTGGCGGAGGAGATGAAGCTGCTCTTTGTCACCCTTCACGCCGGTTGGCAGTCGGCGCGGAAGGAGGGCAATCTGCGGACTTATGCCGACGGCGTTGCCGCAATGTTCAAGCGTTTTACCGGCAATGATTTGCGCGCGATGCGACTCACCGAGCGCGGATTCGTGGGGAGATAAGAATAATCACTATGCCATCGGGCCGACTTCCTTGTTGGCGATGCAACCGGTGCGTCAGCAGGCAGCCTAGATTCAAGACAGCGCTTGGGCGTTCGGAGGTAATCGGAATGCTGCGTAGACTCGGTGCGGTACTGCTTCTGCTGACGCCCAGTGCGGTGCCGGCGCAGATGTATTTCAACCTTGCGCCTACACAGGCGATGTCTAACCTGACGATGCAGCCGGTGCGGCAGCAGGCGGCCCTTGCCCGTGCAAAGGCGCGGCGCGCGGCCGGTGGGGCTACAATCGGGCAGGTCGCGGCGGGCGGTGCTATGTCGACGGCCGCCTTTTCATCGGCGGCGCTGGCCTACCAGCCCAGCCGGACGCTCGCCCGGGAGACCGTCGAAGGCTTCGTCAGCCGGCTACTTGGCAAGGATCCCGCAGCGGCGCAGGCTGTTGCCGAGCAGTTTAGCCGTCACGACTATGGCTCGATTTATCGCGGCATCGTCGCACCGTTCGGGCTGCGCGATAACAATGCCGCCGACGCCCTCACAGCCTATACCGTCCTTGGCTGGATGATCGCGACGGGTGCCGGCGATCCCGGACATGCGTCGGTCGCTGCTGCCAGGCAGCAGCTGGGAGCACGCATGGCGGCCAATCCAACGCTGAGCACGCCTGCCAACCGCGCGAGAGTCGGTGAGGAACTGAAGTTGTTGTTCGTGACGCTCCATGCCGGTTGGCAGTCGGCCCGGCGCGAGGGCAATCTGCGCAAGTACAGTGACGGGGTCGCTGCAACGTTTGCCCAGCAAGGCACCGACCTGCGTGCGCTGCGGCTCACGCCCGATGGGTTGGTCGCCGCGTAGCGAAACTGTCGTCGGGCGCGGAACCGGAACGCAGCCGATGCGGTTAGAAGCTGCTGATTTCGCGGCACGTTGGTCAGTTGGTTCGAGCTTACGGGCAGGTGGGGAATGTATCGCAGGGCGCTGATCATCGGTCTGCTATCGACCGCCGCGCCTGCTGCGGCGCAAAACATCGATGGCGTGGCGCGGATGTTCCAGCAGTTCACCGGCAACGACCTGCGGGCGATGCGCTTGACCGAGCGCGGGTTCGTGCGGGGGCGACGATGACCGTGAAGCGTGCAGTATTGATCGCAGCCGTGTTCGCTATCGCGGCGCCCGCGATCGCTCAGGACAGCGTCGATTACTTGGGCGCGCAGGTGCAGGCGGATATGCTCCGCGAGCGCTACGACAATGCTGCCGGAGTACGTGGCAGTTCGCGGCGCGCTCCGGCGGCCGCTACCACCAGCTATGCAAGCAATCCGCTGAGCATCGCTTTCAGCCGTGCGCGGCCGGTCGCGAACGGACAGGCGGTGCGCCTGACCTATACGCCGACGGCGGCGCTGCAACAGCAGGCGCAGTCTGAAATGCTCACGCGACTGCGCGCGAAGAATCCCGAGGCGGCCCGGACCCTGGCGGTGCAGTTTCAGCGCGTGAATTTCGGCAAGGTATATCGCGGCGTCGTCGCCCCCTTCGGCCTGCGCGACAACGATACCGCCGACATCCTGACTGCCTATACGGCGCTCGGCTATCTGATCGGCAGTGGGGACGCCGACCCTTCGCCGGCCGCGGTGCGCGCGCTGCGCAACCAGATCGCTCCCCGCCTCGCCGCCGACACGAGGCTGAGCTCACCGACCGGACGCGCTAAGCTGGGCGAGGAGCTCAAACTGCTGTTCGTCACGCTGCACGCAGGGTGGCAGTCGGCGCGCCGCGAAGGCAATCTCGCCCAATACAGCGACGGGGTCGCGCGTATGTTCGCCCAGCAGGGCGGCGACGACCTCCGCCGCGTGCGCCTGACCGACGCAGGATTCGTGCGGCGATGAGTGTAGTCCGAATCGGAATGATTTTAGCCATGTTCGCCGCGCCGTCGGCGTCATGGGCGCAATACATCGACTACAACGCCGTTAACGTAACGAGCAATCTCCAGGTCTTGATGCGTGGAGCGGTGGCGCCGGGAGCGAGTTCCGGGCGGGCCTATGGCAGGCCGTCTGTTCCGGACACCCGCACCGGTGGCAATTACCTGGCGCGACCGGCAGCACCGGGCATGGCCGCGACGGCGTTCCCCTATCGCTCGACGAGCGCGCTGCGCCGGGCTGCGGCGGACGCGTTCATCCAGCGGACGACCAAGAGCGACCCGGCAGCGGGAAAGGCAATCGCCGCCCAGCTCGCCCAGCACGACTACAGCCGCGTCTATGCAGGTATCGTCGCACCGTTCGGTTACCGTACGGACGACGCCGTGGACGCACTGGCCGCCTATACATTGCTAGGCTGGCTTATCGCCAACGGCGCGCCCGATCCCAGCCGGGCCGACGCGGCAGCCGTGCGTGCGCAGGTCGCAGCCGGCCTCGCGAACGACCGCCGCTTCAGCGATCCACGCACCCGCGCCGAACTGGCGGAAGAGATTAAGCTACTCTTCGTCACACTGCATGCCGGCTGGCAGTCGGCCCGGAAGGAGGGAAATCTTCGTCCCTACGCCGACGGCGTGGCGCGCATGTTCCAGCGCTTCACCGGCAACGACCTCCGCGCCATGCGGCTGACCGAGCGAGGGTTCGTGCGGAGGTGATCCTGTCCCGCCGCACGGTCCTGACCCCGGTCGGGGTGCACGACGCCGGGGACATCATCGCGCTGCACCGCGATCCGCGGGTCGTCGCGCAGCTGATCGACGGCATCCCCGACGAGCCGTGGAAGGTCAGCATCTATCTCGACTGGGCGGCAAAGCTGCACGCGCGCGGCATCGGGCCGTGGGCGGCGCGGCGGCAGGGCGACGGGCGCTTCCTGGGGCTGTACACGCTGACCCCCTTCAACGACGGCGACGACGATTTGCTCGAGTTCGGCGGGCGGCTGGCGCGCGCGGCGTGGCCGGGCGGGCTGTCGGTCGAGGCCGGCGCAGCGCTGATCGACCATGCGTTCGAGGGCCTCGGGCGCCGCGAACTGGTCAGCGCACACCACCCCGACAACCGCGCCGCCGCCGCCGCGCTGGCCCGGCTCGGCTTCGGCAATCCGGCACCCGAAACGGTGTTCGGGCGTTCGGCGATTGTGCACCGGCTGGACGTCGCGACATGGCGCGCGCTGGGCGGCCGGGCGCTGCCGCCGTCGCGCGGCGGGGGACGGATGGGGGAGGCGAGATGATCGTGGATGCCAGACACATTGCAGCTGCCGTGCTGCTAGGGACGATGCCAGCGGCGGCGGCTGCCCAGCTCTCCGATTCCGCGATGAGCATGCTGTACGACAACACCCGCTCCGAAATGATGTCGAGTGGTGAGCGTGCTCCTCAGGTGCGCCCCAGGCCGCCGTCACCCACAGTGTCGCGCGTGACGGCGCCCCGGCTGGGCTTCCGGTCGACTGCTGCATCTGCAAAGGCCGCGCAGGGCGCCTTTGTCGCCAGACTCGGCAAGTCGAACCCGGCAGCGGCGAAGACGCTCGCCGTTCAGCTCGCGAAGCACGACACGACTTTGATCATGCGGACCTTGTTGAGCGGCAGCGGCTTGCAGCCGGACGACCTGGGCGATGTCTTCACCGCCTACACCCTGTTCAGCTGGCAGATCGCCAACCGCGACGCGACCGACATCGGCAACGCTACGGTCGCGGCGTTGCGCAACCAGCTGACCGCGCGTCTGTCGGCCGACCCGCGCCTGTTGCAGCCCGCGATGCGAACCGCGCTCGGCGAGGAAATGAAGCTGCTCAGCGTGACGATCCACGCCGGCTGGCAGAGCGCCACCCGCGAGGGCAGGACCAAGGCGTACAGCGACAGCATCGCGGCGATGTTCAAGGCGCGATCCGGGACCGACCTTCGCGCGCTGCGATTGACCAGTGCCGGTTTCCGGCCGCGATGAAGTTTGAACGGGGAATGCGCAGAATGATACTCAACCGGCTGATCGCGGGCCTGCTGCTCGCCCTTCCCGTCGCCGCGTCGGCGCAGGGCGTGTTCGACATGGGTGCGCTGACCAACACGCTGTCGATGGATGCGAATACCCAGTCGGAGAGGGCGCGGGCGCAGCGGCAGGGCAAGCCCGATCCGCTCGCCAAGTCGCCCGCGGCACGGCCCGACACGCGCTTCACCCCGTCGCCGGCGGTCCGCAAGCGCGTCTTCGCGACGATTGTCGCCAAGACGCGGGCCGTCGATCCGAAAGCGGCCGACGAACTGCAGAAGATGTTCGCCGCGCGCGACCCGATCGCCGGGATCGAGCGGGACCTGGCGCCGATGGGGCTGCGCACCAACGACGCGCTCGACGCGACGACGACCTATCTGACGACCGCGTGGTTCGCGACGCGCGGCCGCGACGACACGCCGTCGCGCGCCCAGATCAACGGGGTCCGCAACCAGCTGGCGCGCTCGATCGGCCCGACGATCGCCGCGTCCAGCCCGGCGGCGAAGCAAGAGCTGAGCGACGTGATGTTCGTCCAGGCGATGCTCGTCGCGCAGTCCGCGACCGCTGCCAAGGCGACGCCGGCGCTGCGCGAGAAGGTTGCCGCCGCCACTGCACAGGGCGCGCGCGCGACCTTCGGGTTCGACCTGCGCAAGATGTCGCTGACCGCCGCGGGGCTGCGCCCGCTGGGCTAATCGTTCCGACTATTACGGGAAAGAAGCGTCGCGCTTATCGTTGTCGTGTAACGAGTTGAGGAGCAGCTGACATGACTGCAATTCAGGAATCGCGCACGACCACGACGGGCAATCCGGGGACAGGCGCTGGCACGGGCGACCGTGCGGCGTCGGCCGGTTCGCTGGGAGAGAGCCTGTTGCGTTCGGTGGCGCGCACGTTCGGCATCGAGGTGCCGCCGTCGTCGATCGACCGGTTGGTCAGCTCGCCCTCCCCCGTCGACCGGCTCGTCGCGAGCCCCGGCGGCCTCGACCAGTACCGCCCTGCCCCGTCGACCTACACCGTGCGCTCGGGCGACACGCTGTCGGGGATCGCGGCGCGGAACGGCCAGTCGCTGGAGACCCTGCTCGCGAACAACCCCGGGCTAGCGAAGCACGCCGACCTGATCCGGCCCGGCGACGTCGTGCGCCTGGGGGCCGCGTCGCCGTCGAGCTACACCGTCGTCGCGGGCGATACGCTGTCGGGGATCGCGTCGCGGCACGGCACCGAGTGGCCGACGCTGGCGCGGCTGAACGGTATTTCCGACCCCGACCGCCTGTCGATCGGTACGGTACTGCGCCTGCCGGCGGGTGCCGACGCCGCGCCGCGTGCGCCGACACGCGTGCCCGAGACGACCGCGGTCACTCCCAGCGCACCGCCGGCCGATGGCGTCATCACCCCCGGCCGCGCGTCGGTAGAGGCGGCACGCTATGCCGAGCAGCAGGCGGCGGGCCATCCGTCGATCGGGCGCTGCTACGCCTGGGTCAAGGAAGCGCTGCAGCACAGCGGCGCGACGCGCGACTATATGCCCGGCGTCGCCGCCAAGGGGGCCGGCCCGGCGCTCGAGGCGCGCGGTTTCCAGAACGTGCTGAACGACCCGCGCCACAATATTCGCTCGCCGTACGACGCCCCCGTCGGGGCGGTGCTCGTCTATGGCGCGGCACCCGGCGCGACCGACCGCAACGCGCAGTATGGGCATATCGAGATCCGCACCAACAGCGGCTTCGCCAGCGACTATGCCTCGGCGCGCGCGCGCACTGGTCCGGCTGAGGCCGGGCTGGAGGGACGCGGCCGGGTGCTGATCGGCGTCTACATCAAGCCCGATGCGGGCGCGCAGGTCGCCCCCGTCACGCCGCCCCGCACCGGCGGCAGCGGCGAAATGACCGCGGCCAATCTGACGCTGGGGGTCAACGAGACCTATCGCGCCGACATTCTGCACGCCGCGACGGTGTCGGGGCTGCCGCCGCAGACGGTGGCGGCGGTGATCTCGGCCGAGGCCGCCGCCGATCGCAACGGCCAGTGGCGTGCCGACAGCTACAACGCCGATTCGGGCGCGACCGGGCTGACGCAGTTCGTCTCGGGCACCTGGCTCGGCGAGGCGCGGAGCGGAAGCTCGCTGCTCAATGCCGAGCTGAAGTCGCGCGGCATCGACCCGGCGAACACCTCGGACAGCGCGCTGCTGGCGCTGCGCACCGATGCCCGCCTGTCGATCGTCGCGGGCGTCAGCTACGCAACGAGCAATATCGCCAGCCTGCAGGCGAGCGGCGTCGTGCCGCGCAACCTGGACGCCGCGATGACCGCGAAGGTGGCGTACATCGCGCATCACGAGGGGCTGGGCGGCGCGCGGTCGTTCTTCCGCGGCGACATCGTGTCGGTCGATTCGAAGTGGGCCGGCAACGTCCCCGCCAGCCAGCGTGCCGATTATCTGGCGCGGTCGGGCGGCGACCGGGCACAGGCCTATCACGCCTGGCTGACCGACTATACCAACGCGCGGATCGACGTGACCCGCTTCATGAACGACAGCGGCAGCGTGCGCCCGGCATCGGTTTCGACGCTTGTTCGCTAGGGTTGCGTTTCTTGCATTGACGGCAGTGAGCGTCGCGGGATGCGACGCGGCGGGCGGTGCGGCCGGGGCTGCGCCGCCCGCGGTCGTTCGCCCGACGATTGCGGTGCGCGACGGCGCGCCGGTCGTGCTGGTTGGGGGGCAGGTCGTGCTGACAGCGGCGCAGGCCGAGGAGGCGGCGCGCTTCAGGGTCGGCGCGCAGGCCGACATACCGACGGGCCAAGTCTATCTGATCGAGGCACCCAGCGGCGGATCGGCGTGCCCGATGCGCTATGTCGTGGTGACCGTGAAAGCCGGGCGCGGGGTTGCCACTCCGCCCTTCGGAACGTGCAGCTCGCGCGCGGCCCTGAAGGCGCAGGACGGCAAGGTCGTGGTCACCATGCCCGGCTTCAGCAATATCGGCGCGCCCGGTCCGGCGCGGACCTTTCGCCTGCAGGGAGATCGCATGACCGCGACCGACGAGACGAGCCCCCAGCCTGCCACCACCACGGCGCCGCTGGCATATGCCCCGACCTTCCGCTGCGAGGGGCTGGTCGACGCCGCTGCCGCCGACGCGATGCTGGCGAAGTTCGAGGCCGAATATCCGAAGCCGCTGGTCAGCCCGGCTCTGGTCGAGGGCCAACGCATCGCGCCCGCGACGCTGACCCGCATCGTCACCGACCTCAGCTGCCTCGCCGCGCAGATCGGCGGCGATCCCTTCGTTCCCGAACAGGCCGCCGCGCTGTTCGCCAGCCGCCGCCACGGTGCGGACGCCTTCGCCGCGCTCGACCGGCTGGCGGTGAGCGACGAGCAGGCGGCGCGCTTCCGCGACCAGATGAAGGCTTACATCGCCGCGCGCTGACCCTGCCCTCCCTTCTCCAGGGAGGGGGGTAGGTCAGAAGCGGTAGCCCAAGGTCGCACCGATCTGCCGACGGTTCGCCCCCGTCACCAGCGGCGCCGCGACCGAGTAGTTCACGGAATCGAAGAACCGCACCGCAGCCACCGGCCGCTTGCTGTCGAACACGTTGTTCCCCCACAGCTGCAGGCTCAGCGCGTCGCGGGTGACCGTCAGGCGCAGGTCGACGTTGGTCTTGTCGCCGAAGTTCTGCAGATTGTCGGCACGCACGAAGGTCCGCGACTGGTATTGCAGGTCGGCGCGCGCCTCGACCGCGAACTCGCCCATGTCAATGTTGAAGCGCGGCGTGACGACCAGCTTGTGGTCGGGGACATAGGGCAGGTGCTTGCCGTCGAAGTTGATTGCCGGCTGGCCGAGCGCGACCAGCGTCAACGCCAGCGAGTCGTCGACGAACCGGTCGTAGCGGGCGTGGGTGTACGCGTAGTTCCCCGATAGCGAGAACCAGTCGCTGAACCGCGCCGCGACCTCGACCTCGGTGCCGTAGATCGTCGAGGCGGCGACGTTGCACTGATAGGTGCGGTTGGTCGAGCTGGCGCCCGGGAACAGCGCGGCGGGGTTCTGGCACGCCGCCTGCTGGTCCTTCCAGTCGATGTAGAACGCCGCGATGTTGAGGCGCAGCTTCTGGTCGAGCAGGTCGCTCTTTAGGCCGATCTCGTAGTTGTTCGCATACTCGGGCTCATAGGTGCGCTGGTTGGCGAAGATGTTGAGCCCGCCGTTGAAGCCGCCGGTCTTCGCGCCGCGCGCATAGCTCGCATAGACCAGCGCGTCCTCGCTCGGCTTGTAGTTGAGGATCAGGCGCGGCGTGACGAAGTCGAAATGCTGCTCGAGGTCGAACACCGCGGTCGAGCCGGTGGTGCCGGTGCGCGTCGGGAACTGCTCGAACTTCTGCGACTCATACTCGTAGCGCAGCTCGCCGATCACCGAGAAGCGCTCGGTCGCGTGCCACGTCGTGGAGGCGAACACCGCGGTGCTCTTGGTCACGAAGGTCGAGCGCGGGTAGCGGTAGGCGGCCGCGGCGGCGGTGTAGTCGGTGATCGCCAGCGCACTGGGAATCGTGATGCCGCGGTCGATGCCGGTGGTGCGGTTGTCGTAGCGGAAGATGCCGACCAGCCAGTCGAAGCTTTCGTTGCCCGTCGAGGCGAGGCGCAGTTCTTGGCTCAGGTCGCGCAGGTAGCCGTCGTTCGACGACAGCGCGAAGTCGCTCTTGCCCTGCGCGATCGCCGGCGCGAACGGAAAGCCGAAGTTGGGGCAGCCGCCGGTGCGGTCGCAGACGGTGTTGTCGCCGTCATAGGTGTACTCAGCGTCGCGGCGGCTGAACGAAGTGATCGAGGTCAGCAGCACGTTGCCGAAGTCGTATTCGAAGGTCGCGCTGGCGCGCACGGTCTTCTCGCGGTCGCCGTAGCTGCCACCGGGCAGGCCGGTCACTGGGCGGGTGTTCACCGTGACGCCGTTCTTGGCGATCGAGGGCAGCTCGCCGACGTACAGCAGGTTGCGCGGCTGCGTCGCCGAGCCGCCCGACGGCGTGCCCGAAAAGGCGTTGGTGCGCACGACGTTGGACGGCGGCTGGCCGTCGTCCTGTTTCGAATAGCTGGCGCGGAAGGTCGCGGTGAACTGCTCGACCGGCTGGAACTCGACCGTCGCGATTGCGCCGTAGCTCTCCTCGAAATCGACCTTCCCGCCATCGATGGCGCTCGTGTACCAGCCGTCGAACGAGCGGTAGAAGCCGCCGACGCGGAAGCGGATCTTGTCGCTGATCGGCCCGGTCAGGCTGGCCTGCACCTTGTACAGGTCGTCGGTGCCGACGGTGGCCTCCGCAGTACCGCCGAACTCGTCGGCCGGGCGCTTAGTGACGTAGTTGATCGCGCCCGAGAAGGTGTTGCGGCCGTACAGCGCCGACTGCGGGCCCTTGACCACCTCGACGCGCTCGAGGTCGTTGAGCTCGGTATCGACGCCGCCCTTGCCCGACAGATAGATGCCGTCGATGAACACGCCGACGTTGAGCGCGCCCAGGCTCTGCGCCGCGCCGCGGATGATCGGCAGCTGGTTCTGACGCCCGAACAGCGGCGTGAAGACCAGGCCCGGGGTCAGCTTGGCGACGTCGGACAGGCGCTCGATGCGCGCCGACTTGATCTCGGCAGCGCTGAACGCGGTGATCGCGACGGGGACGTCCTGCAGCTTCTCCGACGTCTTGCGCGCGGTGACGACGATGTCCTCCAGCACGCCAGCGTCGGTCGCGGCGGCGAGGCCGGCGCTGTTGTCCGGCGGCGTCGCCGCAACCTCCTGCGCGAGCGCCATCGCCGGCAGTAGCGACACCGCGCACAGCAGTCCGACCCGGGTAAACTTCGTCATGGCGCACGCCCCCATAGGTGTAACGATCAGGCGTATGAGGGCAGCACTACGGCGAGAATTTGTCCAGACAAATTCTTGGACTCGGGACAGTGAGCCCGGCATTGTCGCGCCAGCGCAACAGTTCGTTAGGAAGCTTAGCCATGGCGCGGCGCCTGTATGTCGACGGCCCGTTCGGCCAGATCCACCTGCGTATGGCGGGCGAGCATAGCGACCCGCGCCCGCCGCTGATCTGCTTCCACATGAGCCCGATGAGCAGCCGGATCTACGAGCGGTTCGTCACGCGCATGGGTGCCGGCAGGCGCGCGATCGCCATCGATACGCCGGGTTTCGGCATGTCGGACGCGCCGCCCGGACCGCCGGAGATCGCCGACTACAGCCGCGCGATGCTGGCCGCGATCGACGCGCTCGGCATCGCCGGGCCGGTCGACCTGATGGGCTATCACACCGGCTCGATGATCGCCGCCGACCTCGCCGCCGGCTGGCCCGATCGGGTGCGCCGCCTGGTCATCGTCGCGACACCGATCTTCACCGAGGCCGAGCGCGAGGCGATGCGCGCGCACTACGGCCCTACCCCGCCGCGGCGCGACGGCAGCCACCTCGTCGAGCGCTGGAACAGCTTCGTGCACCACAACCTCGGCCGCGGGCTGAGCCTCGACGATGTCGCCGACATGTTCCCCGAACGCCTGCTCGGTCGCGCCGACGGCTGGTGGGGGCACCGCGCGGCCTTCGCCTTCGCCCCCGACATGCGCCTGCCCGAGGTGGCGCAGCCGGTGCTCGTGCTCAACCCGAACGACGACCTGCAGGTCGAGACGCGCCGCGCCGCACCGCTGATCCGCAATGGCCGCATCCTCGAGGTGCCCGGCTGGGGTCACGGCTTCCTCGACGGCTTCACAGACGACGCGGCGCGGCTGGTCGAGAGCTTCCTCGACGCCGCCGACCCCTTCGCCGCGCTCGCCGTTCCGGACAGCAGCCAGCGGGCCTAGGCCGAAACCTTGCGCCGGGCTAACCTGCCGGCGACGTGAACGATCTGCTGCCCTTCGTCGTCGCGCTGTCCTATGCGGCCGGACTGTTCGCGGTCGCCGCATGGGTCGACCGTCGCCGTCATCTGGGTGCCGAGCCGCGCTTCCGCCTGCCCGCCTATACGCTGGCGCTCGCAGTCTATTGCACCAGCTGGACCTTCTACGGCGCGGTCGGCAGTGCCGCCGCCGACGGCTGGAGCTACCTGCCGATCTACCTCGGCCCGATCCTCGTCTATCTCTGCGCCCCTGGCTTCCTGCGCCGCCTGATCGCCGCGGTGCAGGCGGAGGGCGCCACGTCGATCTCGGACTTCATCGGGTCGCGCTTCGGCAAGTCGCGCGGGGTCGCGGCGCTGGTCACCGCCCTCGCGCTGTTCGGCACCATCCCCTATCTTGCGCTCCAGCTGCGTTCGGTCGGCACCAGCTATGCCGAGATCGTCGGCACCGGCGGCACGCTGATGCCGATGACGCTGACGGCCATCGCGCTCGCGCTGTTTGCGATGCTGTTCGGCACGCGACGTTTCGAGGCATCGGGGCGCAACGAGGCGATCCTCTACGCCGTCGCGGTCGAGTCCCTGGTTAAGCTTGCGGCGCTGCTCGCGGTCTGCGGCTTCGCGATCTGGCTGTACGGCGCGGCACCCCCGGCGGCGCAGGTCGCGGGGCTGGCACGGCTGCGCGACAATTTCGATCTGGGCCAGCTCGACGGCGACTTCGTCGTCATCACCCTGCTCGCGATGACCGCGATCGTCTGCCTGCCGCGCCAATTCTACGTCGGTGTCATCGAGGCGCGCGCGCCCAGCGACGTGTCGCGGTCGCGCTTCGCCTTCATCGGGTACCTGCTGATCACCACCATCGTCGTGCTGCCGATCACGTTGACCGGGCTGACCGTGCTGCCCGCCGACAGCGTGCCCGACCTGTTCATGCTCGACCTGCCGCTCGAGAACGGCGCCAGCCTGCTCGCCATGGTGGTGTTCATCGGCGGCTTCTCGGCAGCGACGGGGATGGTCGTGGTCGAGACGATTGCGCTGTCGACGATGGTGTCGAACGACCTGATCGCGCCGCTGCTGCTGCGCCACCGCCGCCTGTCGGCGGGCGCGGATTTCGGCGCCGCGCTGCTGTGGGTGCGGCGCGCGGCGATCGTCATCGTGATGGGTGCGGCGCTCGCCTATGCGCTGCTGATCCCCGCCAGCCAGCGCCTCGCGTCGATCGGGCTGGTGGCGTTCGCGGCGATGGCGCAGTTCGCCCCTGCCCTGCTGCTCGCGGTGCAGCGCCCCGGCGGCGATGCGGCCGCCGCCAAGGCCGGGCTGACCGCGGGGCTCGTGCTGTGGCTCTACACCTTGCTGTGGCCGACGATCGCCGCACCCGCGATGCTCGTGCCGCTGGCGGGCACGCTCGCCGACCCGCTGGCGCTGTTCGGCGTGACGGGGTTTAGCCCGCTGACCCATGGCGTGCTGTGGAGCGTCGGCGGCAATCTCGCGGCGTTCGCGTTGGTCGCGGCGCGGCGGGTGCGTGCCCCCGCCCTGCCGCTCGACCTGTGGCGAGGGCCCCGCATCGCCGAGGTGCGCGACATCGGCGGGCTGCTGGCGATGGTCGAGCGTTTCGTCGGTGCCGGCGTCGTCCGCGACGCCTTCGGGGCCGCCGCCGTCCAGCCGTCCGCCCCCGTCGACCGGCGCAGCGCGCAGACCGCCGAGCGCCTGATCGCCTCGGTCATCGGCGCCCCCTCGGCGCGCGCGATCATGGCGTCGGCGCTGTCGGGCACGACGCTGAAGTTCGCCGATGTCGCGCGCATGCTCGACGAGTCCGGGCAGAGCCTGCGCTTCTCGAAGGGGCTGCTGGCGGCGACGCTCGAGAATATCGACCCCGGGGTCAGCGTCGTCGACCGCGACCTGAACCTCGTCGCCTGGAACAGCCGTTACCTCGACCTGTTCGGCTACCCGCCCGGCCTCGTCTATGTCGGCGCGCCGGTCGCCGGGCTGATCCGCTACAATGCCGAGCGCGGCGAGTGCGGCCCCGGCGAGGTCGAGGCGCACGTCGAGCGCCGCCTCGACCATATGCGAAAAGGCCGCGCGCACAGCTTCGAACGCGACCGCGCCGACGGCAAGGTGCTCAAGACCGTCGGCGGCCCGATGCCCGGCGGCGGCTATGTCATGTGCTTCACCGACGTGACCGCCGAGAAACAGGCGAAGCGCGCGCTCGAGGTCGCCAACGAACAGCTGGAGGCGCGGGTCGAGGCGCGGACCCGCGAGCTGCGCGACGCCCGCCAGGTCGCCGAGGACGCGACGCGCGACAAGACGCGCTTCCTCGCGGCGGCGAGCCACGACCTGCTCCAGCCGCTGCACGCCGCGCGGCTGTTCTGCGCGGCGCTCGACGGCGGAGTAGATGCGGCGGCGCAGCCGCTGGTGGCGAACATCGACCGGTCGATCAACGCGGCCGACCGGCTGCTGCGCGCGCTGCTCGACATCTCGAAGCTTGATGCGGGCGGGGTCAAGCCGGTGCCCGAGGTGTTCGCGGTCGCCGCGCTGATCGACGAGCTGGCGAGCGAGTTCGCCGCGCAGGCCGCCGACAAGGGGCTGCGCCTGCGCGTCGGCGGACGGGAGGGCACGGCGTTCACCGACCGCACCCTGCTGCGCTCGATCCTGCAGAACTTCCTCGGCAATGCGCTGCGCTACACCGCGTCGGGCAGCGTGCTTATCGGCTGCCGGCGGCGCGGCGACCGGCTGCGCATCGAGGTCTGGGACACCGGCATCGGCATTTCCGCCGCGCAGCACGCCGCGGTGTTCGAGGAATTCCACCGCCTCGCGCCGAGCAGCGGCGACGAGGCCGGCGTCGGGCTGGGCCTCGCGATCGTCGACCGGATCGCGCGGCTGCTCGGCGCGAGGCTCGACATGCGCTCGGTCGTTGGGCGCGGCTCGATGTTCGCGGTCGAGGTGCCGGTGGCGCTAGCCCCCGCGCTGGCGGCGGTACCCCCACCCGCCGACCCGCGCCTGCCGGTCGGCGGAACGCGGGTGCTGTGCGTCGACGACGACGCGGCGATCCTGGCGGGCGTCGCTGCGCTGCTGACTAGCTGGCAATGCGCGACGACGACCGCGCGCAGCCACGACGAGGCGGCCGTAGCAGCGCGCGCGGGCATTTTCGATGCGGCGTTCGTCGACTATCACCTCGGCGACGGCCGGAACGGCCTCGACCTGCTTCGGGTCCTGCGCGCCGATCACCCCGACATGCGCCTCGCGCTCGTCACCGCCGACCCCTCCCCCGCCGTCGCCGCGGCCGCCTCGGCCCTCGGCGCGACGGTCATCCGCAAGCCCGGCGACCCCGCCCACCTGCGCCGCGTGCTGAGCGGTCCGGTGGCGCTGGCGGCGGAGTAGGCGAGTGAAATCGGTCCGCATCATCCAGACCCCGGGCGACGGACTTCTGCCGCCAAGCGCCGCGCCCCTCATTCCGGCCGACATCGGCGAGGGCGAGATCGTCAGGGTCGTGCCGCCCGTCGCGCCGTGGCGGCCCGACACGATCGAGGCAATCCGGCTGCGCAAGGCGCCGCACGAGTTCCCGCAGTTCGATGCGCGCTACTGGCAGCTGGCGGAGAACAACCAGCATCCCACCGATACGCTGAATGCCTGGAAGAACGATCCCGGCCCGGGCCAGCCGGTCGTCGGCTTCGGCCACGGCCTCGACCGCGTGCCGCCGCTCGTCGAGTATCGCTTCAAGCCGAGCCCGCGCAAGCTTGGCCCGCCCGACCATTGGCAGGCGCGCGGGCCCGGACTGCTGGTGCTGAGCAGCCGCTTCCTCGACATGCTCCTCGACGCCGACCCCGGCGCGGTCGCGCACCGCCCAATCGAGATGCGAGGGCCGGACGTCCAAGTCTTCGACCGCGACCATCACCTGGTCGATATCGTCCGCGTGGTGCCAGCCGTCGACTACGCCAACTCGGTCGTCGAGTATTATGGCCCCGAGATGCACGACCGCGAGCGGCTCCCGGCCCGGGTCCAAGCGGTTCCATCGGCGCGCTTCCGGGGTGACCTCGACGGCGACCTGCACATCTTCCGCCACGGCGATCCCGGAGCAGGGCTGGCCCGCGGCTGTTTCGTCAGCGCGGCGCTGAAGCACCGGCTCGACCGGCTCAAACCGAAGCTGCGAAACCTACAGTTCGTGCCACTGTATGAGGGCGTGTACTGAGTGCGCTCTCGCCCCAAACCGGACGTTGCCAGCTGCAGCTATCCGGCGCAACTTAACGACGCTTGTTGACTTCGGAGGCGAAGGTTCGTGCTAAGGAAGATGCTCATAGTAGGCGCGCTTTTCGCCTCCGCACCGACACTCGCGCAGCTTGCGCCAGGCGTTAGGATGCCACCCGAGATCGGGGCTGCTTACGGGAGACTTGGCAAGGCTATGATGGCTCGCGATGCAGCTGGTGTGAGAACCGTTTGGGCAGAAGACTTCGTGGTCAATTCGCCCAATAACGAGGTGCTCCGCCGCGATGATGTGATCGCCGTCATGGAGCAAGACTTTCTCGACTATCGAGACTTCCAGAAACACATCACCTTTGTTGGCGAAAAGCCGGAGGTGACTATAGTCATGGGCTACGACACGATGATCCCGTTAAAGGGTCCTGGTGCCGGCAAGCAGGTAACGCGCCCCTTCACCGATGTCTGGACGAAACGCAGCGTCGGTTGGCAGCTCATAGCGCGTCAAGCGACCATCGCCGAGGCAAAGTAGCGGAAAGCGGGTTCGATTGTCTTGGAGGCGGCGGTTTCCTGTCGACCGATCATGGTCCGCTTTCAACCCGAAGCGCACATTCGTCACGCCGCCTGCTCGACCGCCTCCAGCCCCAAAGCCCGCGCCGCGATCACCGCCTGCGTGCGGTTTTGCACACCAAGCTTGCGGAAGATCACCGTTACGTGCGCCTTCACCGTCGCTTCCGATATGCCGATGTCGTGGGCGATCTGCTTGTTGAGGCGGCCGCCGAGCATGGCGATCAGCACCTTCAGCTGTGCCGGCGTCAGGCAGGCGATCGAGGCGGCCATGGCGTCGGTCTCGTCGTCGTTGCTCGGCTCCAGCACGACGCGGGTGCCGCCGAGTGCAGCGCGCACCGTCGCCTCGATCTCGGGGAGCGAGGCGTCCTTGCCGAGGAAGCCCGCGGCGCCGTAGCGGCGGGCACCGGCGGCCTCGCTCGGGTCGGCGGCGGAGACTACGACGATGGGCACGTCGGGGCGCTCGGCGTGGACGGTGGCGACGCCCGAGAAGCCGACGGCGTCGGGCATGCGCAGGTCGAGCAGGATCAGGTCGAGGCGGGGTGTCCCGCGCAGCCGGTCGACCGCGGCGGCGATGCTGCCCGCCTCGATCACCGTCGCCCCCGGCGCGGCGCGCAGCGTCGCCACCCGCATCGCGCTGCGGAACAGCGGATGGTCATCGACCACGAGCACGACTTCGTCGGCCACTCAGCGTTCTCCCCGTGCCGACCCTAGGCCGCGGCAGGGGGACTGTTAAGTGGCCGCATGGACGCGGTTGGCGACGAGATCGTCGACGACCCCCGGATCGGCGAGCGTCGAGGTGTCGCCCAGCGCGTCGACCTGGTTCTCGGCGATCTTGCGCAGGATGCGGCGCATGATCTTGCCCGATCGCGTCTTGGGCAGGCCGGGGGCGAACTGGATGACGTCGGGGGTCGCGATCGGCCCGATCTCGTGGCGCACCCATTTGACCAGCTCGGCGCGCAGCTCGGGCGTCGCCTCGACCCCGGCGTTCAGGGTCACATAGGCATAGATGCCCTGCCCCTTCAGGTCGTGCGGCATGCCGACGACGGCGGCCTCGGCGACCTTGTGGTGGAGCACCAGCGCGCTCTCGATCTCGGCGGTGCCCATGCGGTGGCCGCTGACGTTGATCACGTCGTCGACGCGGCCCGTGATCCAATAATCGCCGTCGGCATCGCGGCGCGCGCCGTCGCCGGTGAAATACTTGCCCGGATAGGTGGTGAAATAGGTCTCGAAGAAGCGTGCATGGTCGCCGTAGACGGTGCGCATCTGCCCCGGCCACGAATCGGCGATGACGAGGTTGCCCTCGGCCGCACCGTGCTGGACGACGCCTTCGGCATCGACGATCTCGGGCGCGACGCCGAAGAACGGCCGCGTCGCCGAGCCGGGCTTGAGCGCGTGCGCACCCGGCAGCGGGGTGATCATCGCACCGCCGGTCTCAGTCTGCCACCAGGTATCGACGATCGGGCAGCGGCCCTCCCCCACCACGTCATGGTACCAGCGCCACGCCTCGGGGTTGATGGGCTCGCCGACTGTCCCGAGCAGCTTCAAAGACTTGCGCGACGTCCGCGTCACGGGTCCGTCGCCCTCGCGCATCAAGGCGCGCAACGCGGTCGGCGCGGTGAACAGGGTGGTGACCTGGTGGCGGTCGACGATCTCCCACATCCGGCTCGTCGTCGGCCAGTTGGGAACGCCCTCGAACATCAGCACCGTCGCACCGTTCGCCAGCGGGCCGTAGACGACGTAGCTGTGCCCGGTCACCCAGCCGACGTCGGCGGTGCACCAGAACACCTCGCCCTGCCGATAGTCGAAGACCAGCTCATGGGTCATCGCCGCCCACAGCAGGTAGCCGCCGCCGGTGTGCAGCACGCCCTTGGGCTTGCCGGTCGAGCCGCTGGTGTATAGGATGAACAGCGGGTCCTCGGCACTCATCGGCACAGACGCGCAGCTGATCGAGGCGCTCGTCGCGGCATCGGCATAGGCGACGTCGCGGCCCGCCTGCATCGGTACGGCGGTGCCGGTGCGCGCGATGACCAGTACGGTCTCGACCGACGTGCAGTGCTTCAATGCCTCGTCGACATTGGCCTTGAGCGGCACCGCCTTGCCGGCGCGCATCCCCTCGTCGGCGGTGATCACCAGCTTCGAATCGCAGTCTTGGATGCGGCCGGCGATTGCGTCGGGCGAGAAGCCGCCGAACACCACCGAATGGATCGCACCGATGCGCGCGCACGCCAGCATCGCGACCGCGGCCTCGGGGATCATCGGCAAATAGATGGTGACGCGGTCGCCCTTCACGACGCCGTAGGAGCGCAGCACGTTCGCCATGCGGCACACCATCTCGTGCAGCTGGCGATAGGTGATGCGGCGCTGCTCGTTGGGGTTGTCGCCCTCCCACAGGATCGCAACCTCGTTGCCGCGCGCCGCGAGATGGCGGTCGAGGCAGTTGGCGGAGACGTTGAGCGCGCCGTCGCCGAACCATTCGATGCGGAAATCCTGCTTGTCGAAGGAGACATCGCGGACGCGGGTGAAGGGCGTCGTCCAGTCGAGCCGCGCGCGCGCCTGCTCGGCCCAGAACGCCTCGCCGTCGTCGCGCGCTGCGGCGTACATCGCGTCGTACTTCGCGGCATCGACACGCGCACGCGCCGCCCACGCCGGCGGCACGGGATATAGATCGGTCATGCTCGCTCCCCGGGGGACTTAGAAATTATACTGCGCCGAGAATTGCACGCGATTCAGGTTGCCGGAAAGGCCGTTCTCGAGCTCGCGGCGCGCATAGCGATAGCCGAGGCCGAAGGTCAGCGGCTTGGCGGGCGAATAGAAGGTCTCGAAGCTCGCGCTGCCGACATTGTCGGTCACCAGCAGCCCGGCGGCCGACGGGTTGTACGCCTTGTAATAGCCGCCGGTCAGCACCGAGCGCCACTTGTCGGTCCAGAAGTGGCGGAACGACGCGAAGCCGGCGATCAGTCCGACGGTGTCGAGCCGGCCGCGGACATCGACCACCGCGTCGTCGCGGACGTTCAAGGCGACGTAGCGCCCGATGCCCTCGCCGCCGGTGATCATGAAGTTGAAGTTATCCTTCGGCCCGACCTTGATGACGCCAGAGACGCTGACGCCGTAGCCGACCGCCTCGTCGTCGACGCCGCCCGCGGTGCTCGCGTCGTAGCGCAGGTAACGACCGATGCCCGCCACCGCCGCAGTGCCCCAGTCGCCCTTAAAATTGTAGCGCAGGACGAGATCGGGCGCCTTGTCGTCGTCGGCCTCAAGGCTCGTCGCGCCCTGCTGGACCGTCGTCTCGGGCTGTTCGAGGGCGATCTGGAAGCCGCCGTTGGTATAGCGCACGATCGGCTGGCGGACGAAAACGACACCCTCGGTCGGGCCGATGAAGTCGGTGCGCTCGGGCAGCACGGCAACGTTCTGGAAGGTCGACCAGGTCTGGCCGAAGGTCCATTTGCCGTAGGTGATGAAGCCCTGACGGATGCGCGGCACGTAGGAGCTGGTGACGCGCTCGTTGCCGAGTGTCGGGGTGTCCAAGAAGTCGAGCTCGAGCGTGCCGGTCAGCTTCTCGTCGCCGATCGGGGTTTCGGTGTTGATGCTGAAGCGCGTCTCGCGGGCGTTGTAGGCGAGCTGATAGCCTTCCTTCGCCCCGCCGACCGGGATGCCGGCGGGCGAGTTGTAGAAGCGGATCGCGCTGTTGGTCGGGGTCGGGTCACCGCCGCTGTATTTCGAGACGTTGGCGTCGAACTTGAAATAGCCGCCGATCTTGATCGTGCTGGCACCGACGCGGAAGCCGAGGCCCTGGCCCTTCTCGATCGCGTCGAGTCGCGATGCGAGGCCGCTCGCGCTGGCTGCGGCGCGCTGGTCGGCAGCGACGGGGGTGGCGCCGGTGGTCGCGCCGCGATCGGCGAGCACGCCCTGCGCCTCGCGCACCGCCTGGCCCTCGGCCGGGGTCAGCGTCGCGCCTTGCTGGCGGTCGAGGCGGTCGATGACGCCCTGCAGCAGCGCCTCGAGGCGCTCGACGCGCTTTTCGAGCGGTGCGGGGGCGGGAGCCTGCGCGAACGCCGGCGCAGCGAGTGCGCTCGTCGCCAGCAACGCAGCCGCGATTCTGTTGATGGCCATGCCAACCTCCCCCTTTGTGAAGCCTTGTTATTGCGGCGGGATTAGCGCGGGCGGCGCGCGCGCCGCTATTGGGCTTTGGTCGTAGTGGTGCCCGCGTAAGACTAAAGTCGCTCTGGCGCGGCCGTCCGCGCCTTCTAGTGTCCGCCCCGAACGAACGCTGCCTTGGCGCGCGCCTGCGTCGTGGCTGCACCAAACGGGGAGAGGGACATGGCGACAAGTGCACCGGCGGGGGCCGCGGTACCCCAAGCCAAACAAAGCCACGCGATGGTCATCGGCGCATCGTCGCTGGGCACGATCTTCGAGTGGTACGACTTTTATCTGTACGGCCTGCTCGCCACCGTCATCTCGGCGCAGTTCTTCTCGGGCGTCAACGAGACGACGGGCTTCATCTTCGCGCTCGCAGCGTTCGCTGCGGGCTTCGCCGTGCGCCCGTTCGGCGCGCTGTTCTTCGGGCGCATCGGCGATCTCGTCGGGCGCAAGAACACATTCCTCGTGACGATGGGCATCATGGGCCTGTCGACCTTCATCGTCGGCCTGCTGCCGAACTATGCCAGCATCGGCGTCGCGGCGCCGATCTGCCTCGTCGTGCTGCGCCTGCTGCAGGGCCTCGCGCTCGGCGGCGAGTATGGCGGCGCGGCGACCTACGTCGCCGAGCACGCGCCCGAAGGTAAGCGCGGGCTATTCACCAGCTTCATCCAGACAACCGCGACGCTCGGCCTGTTCGCGGCGCTGCTCGTCGTCATCGGCGTCCGCACCTATCTCGGCGAGGAAGCCTTCCTCGACTGGGGCTGGCGCGTGCCGTTCCTGATCTCGATCATCCTGCTCGGCGTCTCGATGTGGATTCGCATGCAGCTCGCCGAGAGCCCGGTGTTCAAGGAGATGAAGGACGCCGGCAAGACCTCCAAGGCGCCGCTGACCGAGGCGTTCGGCAAGTGGCCCAACCTGAAGATCGTCATCATCGCGCTGATCGGCGCTGTCGCGGGCCAGGCGGTGGTCTGGTACACGGGGCAGTTCTACGCGCTGTTCTTCCTCGAAAAAACGCTGAAGGTCGACGGCGCGACGACCAACATCCTGATCGCCATCGCACTGGCCTGCGCAACGCCGCTGTTCATTTTCTTCGGCTGGCTGTCGGACAAGATCGGCCGCAAGCCGATCATCATGGCGGGCTGTGCGCTTGCGGCGCTGACCTACTTCCCGCTGTTCGGCGCACTGACCGAGGCGGCCAACCCGGCACTCGCCCGGGCACAGGCGACGGCACCGGTGTCGGTCATCGCGCACGGCGACGACTGCTCGTTCCAGTTCGATCCGGTCGGCAAGAACAAGTTCGACGCCCAGTCGTGCGACGTCGCCAAGTCGTACCTCGCCAAGGCGTCGGTGTCGTACACCAACGTCGAGGCACCGGCGGGGACCATCGCCAGCATCAAGATCGGCGACACGGTGATCCCGGGCGTCGACACCAAGGCGCTGACCGGCGACGCGAAGAAGGCGGCGATCACGGCGTTCCAGGATAATACCAAGGCGGCGCTGACCGCGGTCGGCTACCCTGCCAAGGCCGACCCGGAGCAGATCAACAAGCCGCTGGTCGTGCTGATCCTGTTCATCCTCGCGACCTATGTGACGATGGTCTACGGGCCGATCGCGGCGCTGCTCGTCGAGCTGTTCCCGACGCGGATCCGCTACACCTCGATGTCGCTGCCCTACCACATCGGCAACGGCTGGTTCGGCGGCTTCCTGCCGACGACGGCCTTCGCGATGGTCGCCGCCACGGGCGATATCTACTACGGGCTGTGGTACCCGGTGGTGGTCGCGATCATCACGCTGGTCGCGGGCATCCTGTTCCTGCCCGAGACGCGGAACCGCGCGCTGACCGACTAGGCTCCAGCGCATGTGAAAAGGGGGCCGGTGGCAGCGATGCCGCCGGCCCCTCTCGTTTACTGCTCGTAGGCGCCCCGATCGCGGCGCCCGATCGGACGGCGCACGCCGCGCAGGTCGGCCGGCTGCGCCAATTCGTCAGTCCCGGAATCCCGGGCTGCGCTGCCCTTCGCAACGCGGAAGTCGGCGCGCAGCATGTCGCGGTCGATGCGAACAAGGCGCGGATCGGCGACGATGTCGTTCGGCCCGCTGACGACGCTCTGCGCGTTCGGGTAGAGATTATAGTCCCAGCGGACATTCGTGTTGCGGTTGTTCGAGGTCACGCGCCCGCCGGGTCGCGGCACGATGATGTTGTTGAGGATGACGATATCGGTCGAGCGGTTGGCGAACAGCTCCTCGTAATTGACCACCGCGCCGTTCCAGTAGGTCGTGTTGTTGACGATATCGACGTGCGAGGTGCGGAAGGTGTGGATGCCGGACCCGCCGTTGAAGGCGCTGACGTTGTTGGCGATCAGCGAGCGCGCCTTCCAGATCGGGCGCTTCGGCTTCTCGGCTGCCGGCGCGGGGGCTCCGACCACCGCGTCGGCATTCGGATTGGTTGCCCCGCCCGCAACCGTCTGGTCGGTGACGTCGAGGATGATGCCGTTGCCGTCGCTCAGTTTGCCGATCTTCTCCCACGGCACCATCGTCTTGTTGTTCCAGACGAGATTGCGCTGGATCACGACGTGATAGCCCGGCGCATCGTCGACCGCCCAGTTGTTGAGCAGCGAGATGCCCGAGCCGCCATATTCCATGAACCAGGCGTTCTCGAAGACCTTGTTGTCCTCGATGGTGATGTGATCGGCCTCGATCGCGACGATCCCCGCGCCGGGCATCTTGCCGACGGTGTTGCGCCGGATAATGACGTGGTGCGGCTTGGCATCGGGCGCATTGGGCCGGCCTTCGACGAAGATGCCGTTGGTGTTGTACCGCGACTGCTTGGGCGAAACCCTGGCAGCCGCCAGCGCCTCGACCAGCGTGACTTCGTCGTTGCCGCCGATCAGGGTCAGCCCCTCGATGACATGGTAGGAGCCGTGGATCTGGATACCCGACCATTGCCGCGGGCGCAGTTCGGGCGTCTCGCCTGCCTTCGCCTTCCAGGTGATCCATGCGCCGGGCTTTCCCGACGCCCGGATCGTCAGCAGCGCCGAGCCTTCGCCCCGCGCCTTCGGGTCGCCCTCGTAGACGCCGCCGCCGATCAGCACGACATCGCCTGGCTTCACGACCGCCTCGGCTTTCTGCAGCGTCCTGAAGGCAGTCGCCGCCGTGCCGCCATCACGGGCGTCGTCGCCCTGCGGCGAGACGTACCAGTTCTTCGCATGCACCGCGCTGCCAAGCGACAGAGCGGCAAGCGCTAAAAGACGAATACGCTTCATGCCGTTGCCCTCTGACGCCGCGAGGGTCGGAGTGCAGTCAAACCCTGGATTGCTGTCACGTGCCGCTCCCCATCTCAGCTCAGAAACTGCCCAAAGTTGTAAAATGGGTCAATCACATTATGCCTAATTGTGTCGGCGCTGGAGAGTGTCCATACTGAACCAAAGCAAGGCGAAAGGGAGCGGATGGCTGTGGAAAGCTACGACGCGGTGGTCGTCGGATCGGGTGCCGGCGGTGCCATGGCGGCGTGGATGCTGACCCGTGCCGGGGCGAGCGTCCTGATGCTGGAGGCGGGCCGCGACTATGACCCCGCCGAGGCGCCGATGCTCAACTTCACCCGCGACGCGCCGCTGCGCGGGGTCGGCACGCCCGACAAGGATTTCGGCTATTACGATGCCACCGTCGACGGCGGCTGGGACATTCCGGGCGAGCCCTACGCGATGGCCGAGGGCACCGAGTTCAAATGGTGGCGCAGCCGCATGCTGGGCGGCCGCACCAACCACTGGGCGCGCAACAGCTTCCGCATGGGCCCCTACGACTTCAAGCCGTTCACGCGCGACGGCCTCGGTGTCGACTGGCCGGTCAGCTATGAGGAAATGGCGCCCTGGTACGACAAGACCGAGACGATCGTCGGCGTCTACGGCAACAACCCGAACCTAGAGAACCACCCCAATTCGGGCGACGGCGTGCTTCACGATCCGCCCACGCCGCGCGCGTGGGAGCTGTTCCTGAAGGCCGGTGCGGGCAAGCTGAACATCCCCGTCGTGCCCGCCCGGCGCGCCGTGCTGACGCGGCCCGTCGACGAGCGCAGCCCGTGCTATTACGCGTCCGAATGCGGCCGCGGCTGCGCGATCGGCGCGGCGTTCCAGACCACCACCTCATTGATCCCCCAGGCGCGCGCGACAAAGAAGCTGACCGTGCGCACGGACGCGATGGTCCACGAGGTCATCCTAGACCGCGCCGGCAAGGCAGCGGGCGTGCGCTTCATCGACCGCAAGACCGGTGCACAGCGCGAGGCGCGGGGCCGCGTCGTCATCCTGGCAGCGAGCACCGGCGAGACCGCACGCATCCTGCTCAACACCAAGGTTGCGGGGCGGTCGGAGGGCCTCGCCAATTCGAGCGGGCAGCTGGGCCGCAACCTGATGGACACCGTCGGCGCCGACCTGTCGGCGACCTTCCCCGCGCTCGAGGGCCGACCGCGCTACAACGAGGACGGCGCGATGGGACTGCACATGTACATCCCCTTCTGGCTGTACAAGGAACAGAAGGCCGGCAAGCTGAACTTCGCACGCGGCTATCATTTCGAGGTCGGCGGCGGCTTCAACGAGCCGGGCGATCTCGGCGGGCTCGACGGTTACGGCGCGGGCCTGCGCGCGCGGGCACAGCGCGCCTATGGCTCGACGATCGGCTTCACGATCCGCGGCGAGATGATCCCCAACGCCAAGTCCTATTGCGAGATCGACCCCGTGCTGAAGGACCGTTTCGGCATCCCGGCGCTGCGCTTCCATTTCGGCTGGACCGACCAGGAGCGCGCGATGGTCGACCATTTCCACAAGACGACGCAGGACATCGTCACCGCGATGGGCGGCAAGCTGAACAAGCCGCCCGAAACCGCCGATCGCGCGCTGCGCAAGGGCGGCGAGATCATCCACGAGGTCGGCACCGCGCGCATGGGGGCCGACCGGCGCACCTCGGTAACCGACCCGTACGGCCGCTGCTGGGACGTCGACAACCTCTACATCGGCGACGGCGCGGTGTTCGCGTCGAAGGCGCACAAGAACCCGACGCTGACCATCATGGCGCTGGCGATGCGGTCGGCCGACCATATCGCGACGCGCCTGCGCAAAGGTGAGCTATGACCGTCGCAGTCGATCGCCGTACGACGCTGGCGTGGCTCGCCGCCGCGCTGTCGGCCCTGCCCGAGGCGGCGCGGGGCACTGGCCTCGAGGGCACGCAATGGCCGACGGTGACGCTGAAACCCGTCACCGCACCGGGCTACGGCGTCGATCCCGACATGTCGGACCCGAAAGTGCCGTGGCCGCTGACGCTGACCGCCGCCGAGCGCAAGGCGGCGACGGCGCTGTGCGACATGATCCTGCCCGCCGATGGCACCGCGCCCGCCGCATCGAAGCTCGGGGTGCCGGCGTTCGTCGATGAATGGGTCAGCGCGCCCTACCCCAACCAGCAGCGCGACCGGAAGACGATCGTCGCGGGGCTCGCCTGGCTCGACGCCGAAAGCCGGCGCCGATCGGGCAAGGTCTTCGCCGCGTCCAGCATGACGCAGCGGGCGGCGATCTGCGACGACATTGCCTTCAAGGACCGCATCAAGCCGGGCCACGAGAAGCCGGCGGCGTTCTTCACCCTGATGCGCCGCCTGACGCTCCGCGCCTATTTCTCGACCGCGGAAGGGTGGGAGCAGATCGGTTATCTTGGGAACACGCCGATCGACGGGCCTTACCCTGGCCCGACGCCCGAAGCGCTCGCGCATCTCGACAAGATCATCGCCGGGCTGGGCCTGGCCGCCGCTTGAGGAGGCAATCGATGGACAGGATCTCGCGTCGCACCATGATCGGCAGCGCGGCGGCGGGCGCGGGGATGCTGGCGATGCCGGCCCGTGCCGCATCGCGCAAGCTGTCCCCCAGCGACCGCGTCAATATCGCGGTGATCGGCGGCGGCGGCATGGGCGCCACCAACATGTCGAAGATGACCGGCGAGAACATCGTCGCGCTCGCCGACCCCGACCTCGGGCACGTCGCCAAGAGCTTCGTGGTCAAGAAGGACGGGGCGATCGATCCCAACCGCCTGTTGCTCAAGGCGGCATACGACCGGACCGCCAAATATGCCGATTATCGCCGCATGTTCGACGCGCAGAAAGACATCGACGCCGTCCTGATCGCAACGCCCGACCATCATCACGCCGTCGCCGCGCGCATGGCGATGGAGCGTGGCCTGCACGTCTATGTCCAGAAGCCGCTGACCTACAGCGTCCGCGAAAGCCGCGGGCTGCTCGACCTGGCCCGCCGCAATCCGAAGCTCGTCACTCAGATGGGCAACCAGGGCCACTCGGGCGACGACGGCCGGCGCGTCATCGAACTGATCCGCGGCGGCGTCATCGGCAAGGTCGCCGAGGTGCAGGCGTGGACCAACCGCCCGGTCTGGCCGCAGGGCGTCGCCCGGCCCGCCGCGGTCGCCAAGCCCGCCAGCCTCGACTGGGATGTCTGGCTGGGGCCCGCGACGGTCGATTGGGGCTACAACCCCGATTACGCGCACTTCAACTGGCGCGGCTGGGTGCCGTTCGGCGTCGGCGCGATTGGCGACATGGGCGCGCACCTGATCGACTTTCCCATCTGGGCGCTCAAGCCGGGTCTGCCGACGCGGGTCGAGACGCGCAATACGCGCTGGGGCGGCGACACCAACCCCTGGGACGACAAGGGACCGGCCGAGCTGACCAGCTATCCGCTCGCCAGCATCGTCCGCTACGTCTTCGGCAACGCGCCCGGCGGGCCGCTGCAACTGACCTGGTTCGACGGCGGGCTGATGCCGGAGACACCACGCAACATGCCGGCCGGTGCGAGCATGAAGGCCGAGGGCGGCGTGCTCTACATCGGCGAGCGCGGCATGCTGATGCACGAAACCTATGGCCGGAACCCGGTCCTCATCGGCGACAGGCTTGCCGAGCGTGCCGCAGCGATCCCGCAGTCGCTGCCGCGCATCAGAGGTGGTCAGGGCGGGCACGAGATGAACTGGCTCCGCGCGATCCGAGGCGAGGAGGCGATCTCCTCGCCATTCGAGAATGCCGCGCCGCTGACCGAGACGATGCTGCTCGGCATGGCGGCGATGCGCGCTGGACAGGGCATCGACTACGACGGCAAGGCGGGCCGGATCACCAACGTCGCCGACGCCAACGTGTATCTCGATCGACAGTACCGGAAGGGCTGGGAGTTCTGAGGCGCGTCAGAGGCTGCGGATTCGGATGGCGCGGTACCAGACGCGGTCGCCGTGGTCCTGCAGCGCGATATGGCCACGCGGCACCTTCGCGAAGTCGGGCATCGCCTTGAATTTAGACCCCGCGACCATCGCGCGCCAGGCGTCGTCGCCGTAGGTCGTGGCGACGACGCGGCGGCCGTTGAGCCAATGTTCGATCCTGCCCTGGCGCACGACGATGCGCACCTTGTTCCACTCGCCGACGGGTTTTGCGGCGGCCTCGCGCGGCACGACCAGATCGTAGAGCGCGCCGGCGCGGTGGGAGGGCAGCTTGCCGTCGGGGTGGCGCGCGTCATCGAGCACCTGCATCTCGGCGCCGGTCGAATAGGTCTGGCGCGCTTCCGGGGTTTCCTGGACGAAATAGATGATGCCGCTGTTGCCGCCTTCGGAGATCTTCCATTCGAGCTCGAGTTCGAAGTCGCCGAATTCCTGCGCCGTGACGATGTCGCCGTCGCCGCCTTCGCTGCCCAGCATGATCGCGCCCTCCTCGACGCGCCACTTCGTCGGCACGGTCGGGCTCTTATAGCCACGCCAGCCGGTCAGGTCGGTGCCGTTGAACAGCGTCTGCCAGCCGCCCGAAGATGCGCTGGCTACGGGTGCCACCGGGGCACAGGCCGCCACCGCGAGAAGGGTCGCCAGAACTGCCGCTCGCATGCTCGCTCCTATTTCAGCGTGATCGTCACCGGCGCGCCGCTGGGTTTGAGGTCGAAGTCGACCACCGTCTGCTTGCCGCCCAGCGTCGCCGTCGCACGGTAGCGCCCGAAATGCCCACGCGCCACGACCTCTCCCGATGCCGGGGTCGTCGCTGCAATGCGCGTCTTCCACTTGTCGAGGACGAGGTCTCGCCAGACCGCGAGGTTGGGCTTCTCGCGCCAGTCGGTCGCGAACATCGCCGCCGCCGGCTTCCAGTGCGCGCCTTCCCAGAAGCCCCACATAATCAGGCCGGTCACGGACTTGTGGCTGTACAGCGCGATCAGGAAGTCTCGCGTGTAGTCGGCCTGCAACGCCTCGTCGCGCGTGTTGAAGTCGAACTCGGTGATCTGGATCTGCTGCCCGTCGACGGCGAGCAGGTCGAGGTCGCTGAGCACCGACACCGGCGCGCGCGGCGTTTGCCCGACGTGGCCCTGGACGCCGAGCACATCGACGCGCGCGCCCTCTTTCCGCAGCATGCGCGAGAATTCGAGCAGGTCGGCGATCATCAGCGGGCTCGAGCTGCGGTTGAGCATGCCGTATTCGTTGAGCGTCAGTTGCATCGACGGGTCGCTCGCCTGCGCCAGCTTGAACCATTCGGCGACCCGCTCGCGCGGCATGACCTTGAAATAGTCGGTCTCGTGGACCGGCTCGTTGACGACGTCCCAGCCGATCATCTTGCCGCGCGTCGCGGAGGTGATCTCCCGGATATGCGCCTCGACGAGCGTCGCGATCTCGGCCTGTTTGGCCGGGTCCTTGGCGACGAACGACGGCGAGAATTTCCAGCCCGTCCAGCTGAGGTTGTGCCCCTTGTGGCGCTTGCCGTTGGCCATCAGCCAGTCGAGCGAGGCCAGCGCGCGCTCCCGGAACGGCGGGTTGATCCAGCGCGGCCATTTGAACCCGTTTTCGACGACCAGCGTATCGAACAGGTCAAGCACATGACGGCGATAGATGTCGGCGTCGGCGCTCTTTTCCTGCAGCCGCTCGGCGCTGACCGACGCCCCCCAGAGGAACGCCGACTGGGTCATCGCCGCGGTCACCGCTGCGCCCGCGACGGGCTGGCCGCGGCGATCGACGACGCGGATGGTCAGCGGACCGGTGCGGATCGCCTCGATGCGCGCCAGTGCTGCCTTGCGCCACGCGGCGTCGGGGGCGCGCCCGGCATAGGTGAAGGCAGTGATCGGCAGGTCGGCGAGGGTCAGGCGCCTCTCGAAATTGAGGACGTCGACCTCGGCGAACTCGATGGTCTGCTCGAGGTTGCTGAACGAGATGCCAGCCTCGGTCTCGCCCGCCGCATAGTCGCGGGTGGCGACGAAGGGGGCGTAGATCTGCGTCCAGTCGGGGCCGACGCTGAACGCCTGCGTAACCTCGCGGTCGGGGCCGCTGCCAGGCTTCTGGAAGATCAGCAACCCTTCGGCCTCGCCCGATTCCTGCCGCGCCTTGATCGCCCGCGCCATGAAGCGAACCAGCATGACGTCGCCCTTGCGGATTGCGCCGGCGCTGCGCCAGCGGACGCCGACGCCGTACTGGTTGGTCGAACCCTTGGGGTTGTCGGCGCGAAATACCGGCTTGCCGGCGCGCTCGCCGATGACGACGAAGCTTCCCTTCACATCGGTGTTGATCCCGTCGCGGAAGACGAGATCCTTCGCCGGATCGGCTGGCATTACGCTGACGGGGCGGGCTGCGCTCAGGTCGCGCGCGACGGGCAAGCTCTCGGCGCCGGCGGCCGCTGCGGACAGCGCGAGAGCTACGATCGCCGCGCGAATGCCGATGAACATGCGTCCCTCCCCACTTCCGATGAAGGCGATAAGGTGTAATTTTTAGTATTACAACTTCTTCCGATCCCGATATATGTGGCGCAGGGGAGAAATATGCACAGCCGCGCATACGGTCTGGTATCGGCGATCGCCGTGGCGCTCGCAGTGTCCGCGCAGGCGGCACCTGCGGTCGATCCGCTGGCGCCCACTGCCAAATGGACCGCCATCACGCGCGGCGACGCGGCGGTGCCGCCGATGGGCTGGAACAGCTGGAACGCCTTCCTGACCGCGATCGACGAAGAGAAGGTGATGGGCACGGCCGAGGCACTGGTGTCGACCGGCCTCGCCAGGCTCGGCTATCGCTACGTCAACATCGACGATGGCTGGTGGCACAAGCGGCGGCAGTCGGACGGGCGAATGCAGATCCGCACCAACATCTTCCCCAGCGCGAAGGTCGGTGGCCCTCAAGAAACGAGCTTTCGCCCGTTGACCGACAAGCTGCACGCGATGGGGCTCAAGGCTGGCATCTACAGCGACATCGGCCACAATAGCTGCTCGCAATCCGGCGGCAGCCTGAACCCGCAATACCTGCCCGAAGGCAGCGTCGCCGAGCGCGAGATCGGCCTGGCCGGCAATGTCGACAAGGACATCCAGCTCTATTTCAAGGACTGGGGCTTCGATTACATCAAGGTCGATGCGTGCGGCGTCGACGAGCAGGCCCAGCGCCGCCGCGCGCGCAACGGCGGCGGCTACAACACGCATCCGAACCTGATCGTCGACGAGTCGCTGAACCGGACGAATGTCCCGGCGCTGCGTGCGGCCTATCAGTCGGTTAGCGACGCGCTGCAGCGCGCGCGGCCGAACGGCGACTATGTCTTTTCGATCTGCGCCTGGGGTGCAGGCAATGTCCGCGCCTGGGGCAAGGAGATCGGCAACGTCGTGCGGACGAGCAGCGACATCCTGCCGGTCTGGGGTCGCATGCTGCACGTCTTCGACAGCGCTGCGACACGGCCGTTGTACGCGCACCCGGGCGCCTGGAACGACCCCGACATGCTGTTCATCGGGCACGGCGAGTTCGACGTGAACCACCTGGTCGAGGCGAAGTCGCACTTTTCGCTGTGGGCGGTGATCAACGCGCCGCTGCTGATCGGCTATGACATGCGGAATGCGCCCAAGTCGCTGATCGACATCTGGGGCAATGCCGACCTCGTCGCGGCGAACCAGGACAAGGGCGGCCACCAGGCAGTGCTCGCGTACGATTCGAACGACGTGCAGATCTTCGTGAAGACGCTCGCTGGCACCGACCGCAAGATCGTCGCGATCTTCAACCGCGGGGTCGGCCCGGTCGACGTGCTGCTGATGGCCAAGCACCTGAAGTTCGCCGACGGCGCCCCGATCGTGCTGCGCGACCTGTGGTCGAAGGCGACGCTCGATCCGTTCGCCAAGGAGCGCAGCTTCAAGGTCGCGCCGCGCGAGACCCTGGTCTTCGAGGCGAGCGGCACGCGCGCGTTGCCCGATGGCCAGTATCTCTCGGAAATCCCCGGCCGCATCAACGTCGCGCACGACGGCGTGGTGACGCCGCAGGCCGACCCGACCGTGCACCGCTCGATCAACCCGTGGGAGGGCACCAATTCGGGCGGGACGCGCGCGATGTACGCGGGCTGGGGCGGCGCGATGGCCGACCAGTCGCCCTATGGCGGGACGCTGCTGCTGCGCGGCGAGGCCTTCATGACCGGCATCGGCATCCTCACCAACTCGCGCATGGAAGTCCGGAACGACGGCGCCTTCAGGCGCTTCAGCGCGCGCGTCGGGATCGACGACAACAGCCTGAACACCCGCGATGGCGCGCGCTTCCTCGTCTATGCCGACGGCAGACTGGTCGCGCAGTCGCGCGCGCTGAAGTTCGGCGATGCACCCGCGGTCCTGACCGCCGTCATCGGCGCGGCGAAGATCGTCGAGCTCGTCGTCCGCCAGGCGTCGGGCGCGCAGATCCCCGCCAGCGCCGTCTGGGCCGATGCGGCCCTTCTCAGATAACGTCCTCACGCTCGCGAAAGCCAAACCGATGACCACGCACCGCCGCCTCGACGACGCGACCCGCGCCAAGCTGGCGACGATCTCGACCGCAACGGTCGCGACGATCCTGCACGCCCGCGGCCTGCATAATCAGTTCATCCAGGGCGTCTTCCGGCTGACCGAGCATCGCCGCCCGATGATCGGCCAAGCGTTCACACTGCGCCACATCCCGGCGCGCGAAGACATCGACAAGCGCGAGATCTTCCGCGATCCGCAGCATCCCCAGCGCGTCGCGGTCGAAACCGTCGGTCCGGGCGACGTGCTGGTCATGGACTGCCGCCGCGACGCCAGTTCGGCGTCGCTCGGCGGCATTCTCGCGTCGCGGCTGCAGTCGCGTGGCTGCGAAGGGTTCGTGTCCGATGCCGGCATCCGCGACTCGGATTATGTCGCCGGGCTCGACGTGCCGATCTACGTCGCGGCGCGCTCCGCCCCCACCAACCTCACCCGGCACCACGGCGTCGACATGAACGTGCCGATCGGGTGCGGCGGGGTGGCGGTCTATCCGGGCGACGTCATGCTGGGCGACGGCGACGGGGTGATCGTGATCCCGCTCGAATATCTCGACGACATCCTGCCCGAGGCGCTGCGCATGGAGCATTACGAGCCCTTCGCGCAGGCGCACATCCTGGCGGGCGCCAAGGTCACCGACTTCTACCCGGCCAAGGACGAGGCGCTGGCCTTGTACGCCGCCTATACTAAGGCGAACCCGATGCCGTTCGGCGATGCTTGAAGTCCGCGACATCGGCCTCGGCACGCCGCCCGTGCCGCCGGGTGACATCTTCATCACCGGCGGGTCGGGGCGGATCGGCACCTGCCTGCGCCAGCGCCTGCGCCCGGCGGGCTACAACGTCCGCTTTACCGACATCGTTGAGCCCGCCGACGGCGACGTGCAGGGATTTGTCCGGACAGATCTCGCCGATCAGGACGGTATGGCCGAGGCGATGCAGGGCGCGCGCGCGGTCATCCACCTGGCGGGGCACCCGCGCGACATCGACTGGCCGGTGATGGTCGAGCGCAACTACACGGGCGCCTATAATGCGGTGACCGCGGCGCGGCGCGCGGGCGTCAAGACGATCATCTACGCCAGTTCGAACCAGGCGTTCGGCCTGCACCCGGCCGACACGGTGCTCAGCGCCGATCTCGCGCCGCGGCCCGCCGGGCTGTACGGCATCTCGAAGGTGTTCGGCGAGGCGATGCTGCGTGCCGAAGCCGAGGCCTTCGGGCTGATCGCCTTCGCGTGGCGCATCTGCACCTTCAAGCCCGAGCCGACGTCGGCGCGCGACCTGCGCCTGTGGCACAGCTGGGACGACGCGGCGCGGCTGGTCGACAAGTGCCTGCGCTGGACCGAACCGGGGTTCAACGTGATCTGGGGCGTGTCGGGCAACACCCGCGTGGCAATCGACGATCCCGTCGCACGGCGCATCGGCTACATGGGCGTCGACAATGCCGAGGATCATGTCGCGCGGCTGCAGGCAAGCGGCGTCGACACGGCGCAGGTCTCCGAATGGGCCTATCTCGGCGGCGACAAGGCGACCGGATGGATGTCGCAGGGAAACAAGCCATGATCACGGCACGGCGCGGCTTCATGCTGGGTGGCGGCGCGCTGGGGGCGGGGCTGCTGCTCCGCGCACCGCCGGCGCTGGGCCAGATCATCGAGACGTCGAAGGACCGCGTCGTCACCAACCTCGAAGTCCGCCTGCCCTATCTCGGCAGCGTGCGGCCGCGCAGCACGCGAGAGATCAGTGGCTCGAACTGGCTGCTCGGCTGCGAGACGCTCGACCGGGATTATGCCGACTACGACCAATACAAGGAGTTCATCGCGCCGCTCGGCATCAAGCGGCTGCGCATGCAGGCGGGCTGGGCCAAGACCGAGAAGGTACGCGCCGTCTACGACTTCGCGTGGCTCGACCGCATCGTCGACGACGCAACCGGCCGGGGCTTCGAGCCGTGGCTGCAGACCTCGTACGGTAATCCGATCTATCCGGGCGGCGGCGGGTACAACCTCGGCGCCGGGCTGCCGGTGTCGGCCGAGGCGCTCGCCGCCTACGACCGCTGGGTCGCGGCGCTGGTGACGCGCTACGCCGCCAAGGTCTTCGACTGGGAAGTGTGGAACGAGCCCAATTTCGGGGACAACACGATAAACTCACCCGAGATGACCGCCGACTTCAACGTCCGGACGGCGCGGATCATCAAGCGCATCCAGCCCCGCGCCCGGATCTCCGGCCTCGCGCTCGGCCACTTCGCGCAGCCGTTCGTCGACCGCTTCTTCAAGCGCGTCGCCGATCTCAGGGGCTTCGGCCTGTTTGCCAACATGACCTACCACGACTATGCCTATAATCCCGACAGCAACCGCCACGAGGTCGCGCAGCTGCGCGCCGCGCTCGACCGCTACGCGCCCGCGATGCCGCTGCGCCAGGGCGAGAATGGTGCGCCCTCGGCGGGGGGCAGCGGGCGCGGCGCGCTGTGGGATTATCCCTGGAGCGAGTTGACCCAAGCGAAATGGGACACGCGCCGGATGCTCGGCGATCTCGGCCTCGACATCGAATCGAGCGTCTTCGGGCTGGTCGAGATGAACTACACTGCGGGGCCGATCAACCGGCTGAACTACAAGGGCATTCTCAAGTCCGACGCGAGCAAGCGCGTCATCCGCCCGAAGACGGCATACTATGCGATCCAGCACGTCACCTCGATCTTCGACGACAGCCTCGAGCGCATCCGGACGCTCAAGCACAGCTACCGCGCCGCCGACGCGGCACCTGGCGAGACGCTGTTCTCGTACAGCACCGACCGCCGCACCGCAGGCTTCGGCTACCGGAACCGGAAGACCGGCAAGCAGCTCTACAGTTTCTGGCTGGCCGACAATATTCCGGCGGAGTCGAACGAGGTGCGCCTGCAGGAACTCGTCATCGCCGGGGCCGACATCGATACGCCGGTCTGGGTCGATATCATCAGCGGCGCGGTCCACGATATCCCCGCGGCGCAGGTGCGGCGGACCGGCAACGCGCTCCGCCTGTCGGGCGTGCCCTTCTACGACGCGCCGATCGTCGTCGCCGACCGGAGCCTGGTCAGCATCACGACATGAGGCGGCTGCTCGCTCCCCTGCTCGTGGCGACCCCCGCGCTCGCGCAGGACGCCGGGCCGCAGTTCGATCCGCTGTTCGCCGATCATGCCGTCATCCAGCGCGACCGGCCGATCCGCGTGCGCGGCACCGCCGCCCCGGCGCAGGCGGTGGCTGTCGCCATGGCCGGAAAGTCGGTCGAGGCTGTCACCGATGCGGCGGGGGCCTGGTCCGCTACCCTGCCCGCGATGCCCGCCGGCGGCCCGTACCGCCTGACCGTCACCGACATGGCAGCAGCAACCGCGGCGATCGACGATGTCATGGTCGGCGACGTCTTCCTGTGCGGCGGCCAGTCGAACATGTCGTACCTGACCAAGTTCGCGACCAATGCGTCGAACCAGTTGAAGGTCGCCGCCGACCCGGCGGTCCGCTTCGCGACGATCCCGATCAACCAGCCGCCGCTGGAGCAGGCGCGGCTGGGCGACCGCATCGCCTGGAAAACGGCCGCGCCCGACAGCTTGGGCGAGTCCTCGGCGGTCTGCTACTACATGGCGCTCGAGTTGAAGAAGACCGCGGGGGTGACGATCGGCTTCATCCGCTCGTCGCTCGGCGGCACCCGCGTCGAAAGCTGGCTGAGCGCCGACGCCCTGCGCCAGACGCCGCCGTTCGGCGATCGTGTCGCGGCGTTGCAGGCGTTCGCCCGGTTGCCCGAAGCCGGGCGTGCGGAGTGGCAGCGGCACGTCGAGGCCTGGTGGCAGGCGACCGCCCCCGACGCGGGCCGCACGCGACCCGATTACGACGACATGAGCTGGGACTGGGCACAGCTGCCGGGCCAGCGCAATCCGTCGAAGGGCGTCAGCGACACATGGTTCGGCGGTGCGATCTGGTATCGGCACGAGGCGACGCTCGACGCCGCGACGGCACGGCGCATCTCGGCGCTCGACCTCGGCGCCGTCAGCGAGGATGCGACGGTCTGGATCAACGGCCGCTTGGTCGGCGCACGCGAAGGCGGGCGTCGCGAGCCCTATCCGGTGCCGCGCGGCCTGCTGAAGGCGGGGCGCAATCTCGTCGCGGTGCGCCTGCTCGACCAGGGCTCGGAGTGGAAGACGCGGGTTTGCCGCGACGGCTGCGAATGGATCGCGAGCGGCGGCACCGTGCCGCTGACGCCCGACTGGCGGTACAGGATGGTCGCGCGCAGCGGCGACCTGCCGCTCGCGCCGCGGGCACCGTGGACCGGGGGTCAGGGTCTCGGCACGCTGTACAACGGCATGATCGCGCCGCTCGGCGCCTACGCCTTCAAGGGCGTCGTCTGGTATCAGGGGGAGTCGAACGTCGCCGATCCGGGCACATACCGCCGGCTGCTGCCCGGGCTGATGCGCGACTGGCGGCGGACCTTCGCCGATCGCGACCTGCCGTTCGTCCTCGTCCAGCTGACCGCCTATGGTCCGGTCGCGACGAAGCCCGGCAAGTCCGACTGGGCCGCGCTGCGCGAGGTCCAGCGGCAGGTGTCGCTCGATGACCCCAGGACCGCGCTGATCGTCACCGTCGACGCGGGCGACCGCTGGGACATTCACCCGGCGCAGAAGAAGATCGTCGGCCAGCGCGCCGCCCGCGCCATGCGGCACCTCGCGTACGGCGATCCGATAAGCGTCGGCGGGCCGCGCCCGCTGAGCGTCACCCGGCGCGGCGGCGACATCATCGTGCGCTTCGGCGACACCGACGGCGCGCTGCTGACCTATTCGTCGCCGCAGGCGATCGGCTTCGAGACGTGCGATGCGGCGCGGGTGTGCGCCTTCGCGGAGGGTCGGGTCGAGGGGGATTCGGTGGTCCTGACGGGCGCGAACGAGGGCAACACGGCGTTCGTCCGCTACGCCTGGGCGAACTCGCCGGTGGTCAACCTGTTCGGCAAGACCGACATCCCCGCCATCCCCTTCGAGCTCGCGATCCCATGACGCCGCGCCTCACCGACGCCCCCGTCGCGGCGAGCGGCGCGACGCCGACCGGTCGCTTTCGCGGCTTCTTCGGCGAGTCCGCCGTCTGGTCGAGCGCCGACGGCGGCGTCTGGTGGGTCGACATGCACGGGCACGCGCTCGTGCTGACCGCCGCCGACGGGACGACGCACTACTGGAAGACGCC
Source organism: Glacieibacterium frigidum (assembly GCF_007097155.1). GTDB lineage: Bacteria > Pseudomonadota > Alphaproteobacteria > Sphingomonadales > Sphingomonadaceae > Glacieibacterium > Glacieibacterium frigidum. The sequence goes on along the minus strand of NZ_VJWA01000001.1, from coordinate 821,278 downwards.
CGGCCCGCATCTGCCCTGGGCGCGCGCGGTGGTGCTGCGCGAGCGCGGCGGGCTGATCGTCGCGCTGTCGGACGGGCTCGCGGCCTTCGATCCCGCGGCCGGCACTTTCACCACGATGCCGCTCGACCTCACGCTCCCGCCCGGGCATCTGTTCAACGACGCGACCGTTGACTCCCATGGGCGGCTGATCATCGGGACGATGCTCCCGGGGCGCGGCAACGACGCGCGCGCGGCGATCTACGGTATCGACGCCGACCTGTCGGTCCGCGTCCTCGTCGACGGCCTCAACACCACCAACGGCCTGGCGTTCAGCCCCGACGGGCGGACGCTGTATTTCTCGGACTCGTTCGCCGATGTTCGGAAGGTCTGGGCGGCGCCCTACGATCCCGCGACCGGCACGATGGGTGCCGCGCGCCTGTTCGTCGATTTCGCGAATTTGCCCGGCAAGCCTGACGGTGCCACGATCGACAGCGAAGGCGGCTATTGGAGCGCGGCGATGGCTTCACCCTATCTCCACCGCTTCATGCCCGACGGCCGCCTCGACCGCAGCCTCGAATTGCCGGTCGACACGCCGACGCGACCGGCGTTCGGCGGCAGCAACCTGCGCACGCTGTACTTGACCACCGCCGGGCTGAAGAACGGCGAGACCGACGACGGCATCAAGGGGGGGCTGCTCGCGATGCCGGCGCCGTTTGCCGGCCTGATGCCGACGCCGACGCGGATCTGAAACGCTAGAGCCCGTCGAAAACCCGCTGCATGGCGCGCGTCAGATGCGTGCGCATCGCGTCGCGGGCACCCTCGGCGTCGTTCGCCATGACCGCCAGATAGACCGCCTGATGCTCCTTGTGGAGCGTCGCAAGCCGGTCGTGCGAGCGCGGCGAGATGAAGTTCGGCGTGATCTGCATCGCCGTGATGATCGTCTCGCGCATCGACGACATTGTTTCGTGGAAGAAGCGGTTGCCGGTGGCGAGCGCGACCGCGTGGTGGAACGCGAAGTCGTTGTCGGGTTCCAGCGTCTTGTGCTCGAAATCGCGGTCGAGCCGCGCCATCGCCTCGGTCAGCACGACGCGGTCCTCGGCCGCGCCGCGCGCCGCATGCCAGGCGGATTCACCCTCGAGGCTGATCCGGTATTCGAGGCAGCGCTTCATGTCGGAGATCGAGGTCAGCGGCGGCATGCGGCTGGGCACGGTGTCCTGCACGCGCTGGACATAGGTGCCCGACCCGCGCCTCGACATCACCACGCCGTCGTTGCGCAGCCGCGCCAGCGCCTCGCGCACGATCGGGCGCGACACGCCGAGCGCCTCGGCCAGGTCGTTTTCGGTCGGCAGGCGGCTATCGACCGAATACTCGCCCGACCGAATACGCCCGGCGATCTTGGCATAGACGATGTCGCTCAGCTTGACCGCCCCCGGGTCAAGTGGTGCCCGCGGACCGGCAACCGGCTTTGTTTCGGTCTTGAAGGGGACGTTCAACATGGGCGTCCAGATGCAGATGTCATTAATTGTAATGGTAAGCAGTAAAGTTGCAAACTTGCAACCGATTTACTTGGCCGGTTCAGGCTGCGACGCGGTGTCCATCGACTAGCCGCCAGCTGCCTGCACCGTCGCCGGCAAGCGCGGGGGGCAGCAGCGCCGCGGGCATGTTCTGATAGCAGACGGGACGCAGGAAACGGTCGATGGCGAGCCAGCCGACCGAGGTGCTGCGGCCGTCGGACGTGGCAGGGAACGGACCGCCGTGAACCATCGCAGGCGCAACCTCGACGCCAGTGGGCCAGCCGTTGGCGAGCAGGCGCCCGGCCTTTTGCACCAGTAGCGGCATCAGCGCCCGGGCGGCGGGTCCGTCGTCAGGGTCGATCTGCAGCGTGACCGTCAGCTGCCCCTCCAGTACCGCGAGCGCGGCGCATAGTTCCGCCTGGTCGGCGCAGCGCACGACGAGCGAGGTGTGGCCGAACACCTCCTCGCGTACCTCTGCCTGCGCGATGAAGTCCGGCGCGGAGATGGTGAACAGGGATGCCTGCGACTGGCACTCGCCCGCGGGCGCCGCACCACGGGCAAGCTCGGTCACGCCGCTGCTGCCGGTGAGCTTCGCGACGCCGGTGCGGAACGCTTTGGCGATCCCAGGGGTCAGCATAGTCGCGGGGCCGGCCGCCGCGAGTGCATTCGCGGCACTCTCCGAAAAGCGCGCTAAGCCCGGGCCGTCTACCGCGAAGACCAGCCCCGGGTTGGTGCACAGCTGCCCGGCGCTGAAGGTCAGCGAGCCGACATAGCCCGCCGCCAGCGCCTCGGCACGCGCCGCGAGCGCGGCGGGGAACAGGATCACGGGGTTGACGCTGCTCATCTCGGCATAGACCGGGATCGGCACGGGCCGCCGCGCCGCCAGCTCGACCAGCGCCAGTCCGCCTTGCCGCGAGCCCGTGAACCCGACCGCCGCGATGCGCGGATCGAGGACGAGCGCCGAGCCAAGCGCGTTCGACGGGCCGGCGAGCAGCGAGAAGACGCCCGCAGGCAGCCCGACGGCGGCGACGGCCTTGGCGATCGCGCCGCCGACCATCGCGGACAGGCCCGGGTGCGCCGGGTGGCCCTTGATCACGACCGGGCAGCCTGCGGCGAGCGCCGACGCGGTGTCGCCGCCGGCCACCGAGAAAGCGAGCGGGAAGTTCGACGCGCCGAACACCGCGACGGGACCCAGCGGCCGCTTGATCATGCGCAGGTCGGGGCGCGGCAGCGGCTGGCGATCGGGCAGCGCCGAGTCGATCCGAATGTCCTGCCACCCGCCCTCGCGGACGACGGCGGCGAACATGCGGAGCTGGCCGGTCGTGCGGCCGCGCTCGCCTTCGAGGCGGGGGCGGGGCAGCCCGGTCTCGGCCATCGCGCGGACGATCAGCGCGTCGCCGATGCCCTCGATCTCGTCGGCGATAGTCTCGAGCAGGCGGGCGCGCGTCTCGATCGGCGCCTCGGCGAAGGCTTCGAAGGCAGCGGCGGCGGCGATGCAGGCACGCTCGACATGACTTTCGTCCGACACCGCGAACGGCGGATCGATCGTGTGCCCAAGCGACGGATCGACCGCCTTGAAGGTTTCGGACGTCGTCACCGGCTCGCCGGCGATCAGGAAAGCTTCCAAGGTCATCACTCCAATATCGCCTGCAGGCGCTTACCGCTTCTTACAACTTTGCCCGTTTCGCTGACAAGTTGACAGAATTGGTGCAACCCCCGAAGGCTAGCGAACGCAGGTTACAGGGGCGCGAGCGGTGCGGATCACGAGCATAACGCCTTATCTGATGGCAGCGGGTGCACCAAGCGAGACCGCCTGGTCGGCGGGCGGGATCAGCAGCGGCGGGTCGCGCCACTGGTGCTTCGTGCGGATCGAGACCGACGCAGGGATCAGCGGCGTCGGCGAGGGCAGCGGCTGGCCGCGGATGGTCGCCGCGGGCATCGCCGACCTCGCGACGGTCCTGATCGGCGAGGACCCGCGCAACATCGACCGGCTGTGGCACCGCATGTTCGTCTCGCAGATGGGGCACGGCCAGACGGGCACGCCGGGATCGGGCGCAATGGCCGCGATCGACATGGCGCTGTGGGACATCACCGCCAAGTCGCTGGGCGTGCCGGTGTGGCAGTTGCTCGGCGGCAAGTTCCGCGACCGGGTGCGCTGCTACGTCCATGCCAGCTCGACCGAGCTGGCAGTCGCGGCGGTCGCCGAAGGGTACGGCGCACTGAAGGCCGGCAACATCCGCACCGCCGTCGACAAGGTCGCGGCGCTGCGCGAGGCCGTTGGGCGCGACATCGACATCGCCGTCGACCTGCACGGGCCGCCATGGCTGAATGCTCCGGACGCGATTGCGATCGCGCGCGCGCTCGAACCTTACGACCTGCTGTTCCTGGAAGAAGCGCTGGCGCCCGAGGATCTGGCGGGGCTCAGGCGGCTGCGGTCCGCGACCGACCTGCCGCTCGCGGCGGGAGAACGCTCGGCGCTGCTGTGGGGCTACCGTCAGCTGATCGGCGAGGGCCTCGTCGACATCGTCCAGCCCGACATGGGGCGCGTCGGCATCAGCCAGATGCGCAAGATCGCGGTGCTGGCGGAGGCCAATTTCGTCAGCGTCGCGCCGCATTCGGGGACGCTCGGGCCGATTGCCGAATATGCCGCGATCCACCTGCTCGCGGCGATCCCCAACGCGCTGATCCACGAGCGCTTCCGCACCGACTGGGAAGGCCGCGCGCGCGTCATCACCCAGCCGCTGGAGATCGTCGACGGCCATATGGTCGTTCCCGACCGACCGGGGCTGGGTGTCGATATCGTCCTCGACGAGATCGCCAAGCATCCGCCCGACACCAACATCGCCGCGCACACGGAGAAATATCTGTCGGCCTATGAGGACGGCACGTGCGGCGAGGCGCTGTACTTCCAGCCGCGCCGCCACCGCGCGCGACTGCGCCGGGACGGCTGAGCGCCTACCACCAAGTCGCGTACAGCGCGATCAGGATCAGGATAACGCCGACGGCACCGATGTTGAACCCGCGCGATGTCGCGTAGTCGACATCGGTGCTGATCATGTTCCGGCTCGCAGCCGCAGGACGCAGCAGCGACACCACGACCGCGACGACGAGCGCGATCACGAACACGACCCCCATCCGGTTGATGAACGGAAAGTCGGGCCAGACCTGCTTGATCACCAGCGACATGACGAACGACCCGATCGCGGCGCCGAGCGCTCCCGCCTCGCTGGCGCTCTTCCAGAACAGCCCGAGCATGAAGATCACGAAGATTCCGGGGGTGAAGAAGCCGGTATATTCCTGAATGAACTGAAACGCCTGGTCGAAGCTGCCGAGCAGCGGTCGCGCGGTCAGGATGGCGAGCAGGGTTGCGACGACCGCGGCGATGCGGCCGACCTTCACGAGGTGCCGCTCGCTGTGCACCTTGCCGCGCTGGTTGTAGAGATCGAGCGTGAAGATCGTCGCGATCGAGTTCACCTTCGACGCGGTCGAGGCGATGACCGCGGCGATCAGCGCCGCGAAGACCAGCCCGAGCAGGCCGGTCGGCAGCAGGCGCATCATCGTCGGATAGGCCTCGTCGGGCCGCGCCAGGCCGGGCGCGAGCACCACCGCGGCGATGCCCGGCAGGACGATGATGACGGGCATCAGCAGCTTGAGGTATGCCGCGAAGACGATGCCCTTCTGCGCTTCCTTGAGCGACTTCGCCGCGAGCGCGCGCTGAATGATATACTGGTTGAAACCCCAATAGCTGAGGTTGACGATCCACATGCCGCCGACCAGCACGGCGATGCCGGGCAGATCCTTGTAATAGGGGTTATCGGGCGTCAGGATCATGTCGAACTTTTCGGGCACCCGCCGCGTCAGCTCGACGAAGCCGCCGAGAATGCCGCTGTCGCCGCCGATCTGGCTGAGCGTCAGGCCCGAGACGATCAGCCCGCCGAACACCAGCAGCGTGACCTGCACGATGTCGGTCAACGCCACCGCCTTCAGCCCGCCGCGGATCTGGTACAGTAGCGCGAACAGGCCGAGGCCGATCAGAGCGATATCCTGGTCGACGCCCGCCACCTGATGCACTGCGATCGACCCCAGCCAGATGATCGAGGTCAGGTTGACGAAGACGTAGAGGCCCAGCCAGAACACCGCCATCAGCGTGCGGATCGACGGGCCGTACCGCTGTTCGAGGAACTGCGGCATCGAGTAGATTTCGTTCTTCAGGAAGATCGGCAGGAAATACTTGCCGACGATGATCAGCGAGATCGCCGCCATCCACTCGTACGACGCGATTGCCAGGCCCAGCGCATAGCCCGACCCCGACATGCCGACGATCTGCTCGGCGGAGATGTTCGCCGCGATCAGCGACGCGCCGACCGCCCACCACGGCAGCGACTTCGACGCTAGGAAATAATCCCCGGTGTCCTTCTTCTCGCCGCCCCTGTCGCGCGACACCCACTGGGCGAGGCCGAAGATGCCGATCGCATAGGCGACGACCACAATGATATCGAGTGTCGCCAGCCCCACGTCGCTCTCCCCCGCCGGCCTGCCTCGCAGGTCCGTCGCCCCGTTCTAACAACTTGCAGGGCGCGGGCGCAATGGGTCTTACAACTTCAGCTCCAGCCGGCGTCCACGACATAGCTGTGCGCGGTGCACATCGCGGCGTCGTCGCTGCACAGGAACAGTACCATCGCCGCGACGTGGTGCGGGTCGACGCGCGCCTTCAGGCACTGCGCCGCGATCATCGCGGCTTCGACCTCGGGATTGTGCCACAGCGCGATCTGGCGCGGCGTGCGGACCCCGCCGGGCACGACGCAAGTGACGCGGATGCCATCGGTGCCGAGGTCGCGCGCGAGCGCCCGCGTCAGCCCCTCGATGCCGGCCTTGGCGGTCTCGTAGATCGGGATGTCGGGGATCGCGAGCCGCCAGGAGATCGAGCCGATATTGACGATCGCCCCGCGCCCGGCCGCCTTCATCCCCGGCGCGACGGCCTGCGCGCAGAAGAAATGATGCTTCAGATTGACCGCGATCCGGTTGTCGAAATAGGCCGACGTGACCTCGGCGATATCGTGCCGGTCGTCGTTCGCGGCATTGTTGACCAGTGCGTCGACCGGCCCGATCGCCGCGAAGGCCGCCGCGATCGCGTCGGTGTCGGTCAGGTCGCAGCGCATAAACGTGGCCGCATCGGGCGTTCGCGTGTCGGCAAGATCGAGATAGGTGACGCGCGACCCCTGCGCCACGAAGGCGTCGACGATCGCCGCGCCGATCCCCGAGCCGCCGCCGGTCACGACGACACTGCGCCCGGCCAGGCTGGGATAGACCGCGCTCACATCAATCCCCGTCCAGCCAGATTGCGCATCAGCGCGCCGACCCCGAACGTCCAGGGCGGCGCCGCGTCGCAGGTCGTCACGCGATTTTCGAGGCAACCGAGGCGCGGCGACGAGACGCGCACCACGTCGCCGACCTTGTGCGTGAACCCCTGGCCCGGCGTGTCGCGGTCCTGTGTCGGCGCGAACATCGTGCCCATGAACAGCACGAAACCGTCGGGATAGCGGTGGTGCCTGCCGATCGTCTGCGCGACGAGGTCGAGCGGGTCGCGACCGATCAGCGCCATCGAGCTATGGCCTTCGAGGCGGAAGCCTTCCACGCCTTCGATCTCCAGCCGCACCTCGGCCGCGCGCACATCGTCGATGGTGAAACGCTCGTCGAACAGCCGCACGAACGGCCCGAGCGCGCACGACGCGTTGTTGTCCTTCGCCTTGCCGAGCAGCAGCGCGCTGCGCCCCTCGAAATCGCGCAGGTTGACGTCGTTGCCCAGCGTTGCGCCGATCGCCCGGCCCTGATGATCACAGACCAGCACGATCTCCGGTTCGGGGTTGTTCCACGACGAATCGGCGCGGATGCCGACCTCGGCGCCGTGCCCGACCGCGGCGAGGACCGGGCATTTGGTGAACACCTCTGCATCCGGCCCGATCGCGACCTCCAGATACTGCGACCACATATCGTCGGCGATCAGCGCCGCCTTGAGCGAGGCGGCGGTCTCCGACCCCGGCTTGACCGACGCGATGTCGCTGCCGATGCGCGCCGCCAGGCCGGCCCGGATCACCTCGGCCTGCCCCGCGTCGCCGCGGGCGCGCTCCTCGATGACGCGTTCGAGCGCCGAGACCGCGAAGGTCACCCCCGCCGCCTTGACGCACTGCAGGTCGATCGGCGTGAGCAGCGGTAGCTCGAGCGTGTCGAGCGCCACCCCGCCGTCGAGCGGGTCACCCTCCCCGTAGCGCGCCGCAAGCTCGGCGACCGTCGGCGCGACGCGCGCCATGTCGTACGCGACGCCGCCGCGAACCAGCACCGGGCTCGGCCCCTCGGGCGTCGCCATGCGGCCGAGCAGCAGCGCGTCGCGCCAGTCGCCGGGCAGGTGCATCGGGCTCACCAGTTCCACATCGTGCCGTCTTCGAGGCGCGCCACCGGCAGCTGCCGCGGCTCGTACGGGTATTTCGCCGCCAGCGCCTCGTCGATATCGACCCCGTGTCCGGGCGCGTCGCCGGGGTGGAGGAGACCGTCGGCGAACCAGTAGTGGTGCGGGAAGACTGCGTCGGTCTCGGGCGTGTGCCGCATATATTCCTGGATGCCGAAGTTGGGCACCCACACGTCGAAGTTGAGCGCCGCGCCCATCGTCACCGGAGACAGGTCGGTGGCGCCGTGGCTGCCCATCCGCACCTGCCAGAGCGCCGCGAAGTCGGCGACGCGGCGCAGATGGGTGATGCCGCCCGACCCGACGATCGTCATCCTCAGATAATCGATCAGCTGGTTCTGGATCAGGTCCTTCGCGTCCCACAGCGTGTTGAAGATCTCGCCGACCGCCAGCGGCGTCGTCGTGTGCTGGCGGATCAGGCGGAACGCCTCCTGGTTCTCCGCCGGGGTCGGATCCTCCAGCCAGAACAGCCTGTGCGGCTCGAGCGCCTTGCCGAGCTGCGCCGCCTCGATCGGCGTCATGCGGTGGTGGCCGTCGTGGAGCAGGTGGAGGTCGGTCCCATGCGCATCGCGCAGCGCGTCGAACAGCTTCGGGACGTGGTTCAGATATTTGTGCGTCGACCACGTCGTCTCGGTCGGCAGCGTGGCGTCGGCAGGCTCGTAATGCAGCTCGCCGCGCCCGACCCCGTACGCCAGCGCCATCCCCGGCACGCCGGTCTGCGCGCGCACCGCCTTGTAGCCGAGGTCGACATAGCGTGCGACCGCATCGACGGTCTGGGCGATGTCGGCGCCGTTGGCATGGCCATAGACCATCGCCGCCTCCCGCGACTTGCCGCCGAGCAGGTCGGAGATCGGCACGCCGAGCGCCTTGCCCTTGATGTCCCACAGCGCGACATCGACTGCCGCGATGGCGCGCATCGTCACCGGCCCGCGCCGCCAATAGGCGCCGCGATAGAGGAACTGCCAGATATCCTCGATGGCGCGCGCGTCGCGTCCGATCAGGACGGGGATGACGTGCTCCTCGAGATACGCGACCACCGCCTTTTCGCGCCCGTTCAGCGTCGCGTCGCCGATCCCGTAGATACCCTGGTCGGTCTCGATCTTCAGCGTGACGAAGTTGCGACCCGGGCAGGTGACGATGACGCGCGCCGACCTGATGCGCAGCGCCGGCAGGCCGGGCGTCGCCACCCGTTCGTCGATACGGGCCGCAGCCAATGTCATCTCGATCCCCTCGGACACGCTCGTCGTTGACGCACGCAAAAACGCGCCTTGTCCAGACTCCGGCCATCCTAGGCAGTTGCCTGACTAATGCGCAAGCGAGTTGTAAAGACTTGTCCGGCAGTTTAGACGTGGACTGATCGGGCGAAGACCTGTGGCTGGGGAGGCACGAGAATGAACGACGCGACCGCAGCGCCGCCCGCCGCGCCGGCCGATCGCATTCCGGCCAAGGCGTGGGCGATCCTCGTGCTGCTGTCTCTCGAGAGCATCATCGCGATCATCGACCGGCAGAATATCTCGGCGCTGAAGACGACGCTGAAATCGGTCTTCTCGATGACCGATACCGATTATTCCTATGTCGTCAACGCGTTCCTGATCCCCTACGCGATCTTCTACCTGATCTGCGGGCACCTCGTCGACAAATACGGGTCGCGGCGGACCCTGTCGGTGTTCGTCATCATCTGGTCGAGCGCGACGATTGCCTGCGGCTTCGCGAAGTCGCTGCCCGAGCTGATCGCCTATCGCGCGATCATCGGCGCGGCGGAGGCTGGGCTGTTGCCGGCGTCGTTGTTCGCGCTGGTGCGCTGGTTTCCGAAGGCGAAGATGGGCACGGTCGGGTCGCTGCGCAGCGCGCTCCAGTCGGTCGGCCCGATCGTCTGCATGCCGGTCGTGGTCTACATCACGCTGACCTACAGCTGGCACTACGCCTTCCTGGTGCCCGGCGTCATCGGCCTCGCCTTCGGCGTGATCTGGTTCCTCGCCGACACCAATCCCCCGACCTACCGCGACGCGCAGGCGGTGCCTGAGACCAAGCCGAAGCTGACCGCGATCTTCCGCAACAAGATGCTGTGGGGGATCCTGCTCGCGCGGCTGATCTCCGACCCGCTGTGGTTCTTCATCTCCTACTGGCAGGCGGGCTATCTGCAGGAGGAGCTCGGCCTCAGCCTCGCCGATCTCGGGCGGTTGCTGTGGATCCCGCCGCTGGTCGCGTCGCTGGCGATGATCGTCGTCGGGCTGTTCTCCGACCGGCTGGTGGCGCGCGCCGGTCTATCGGGGGCTGCGAGCCGCATCCGCATCATGCAAGGGGCCGCCCTGCTGGCGCCGCTGGTCGTGGTCATCCCGTTCGTGCGCGACTTGACGACGGTGATGGTGCTGCTGACCACCGCCTATTTCATGAGCTATCTGTGGCTCGTTCTCGCCAATATCCTCGTCACCGACATGTTCCGTGGCCAGGGCATGGGGGCCGCCGTCGGGGTGGTGAACATGTGCGGCACGGTCGGCGCGTCGATCTTCACCAACTATGTCGGCGGCGCGCTCGATACCGTCGGCTATGTGCCTGTCTTCATTGTGCTCGCCTGCCTTCACCCGATCGCCGCGGTGATCCTCCAGATCGCCTATCGCAGGACCCATCTGGCGGGCCGGGGCGCCGATCTGTCACTCGCTGCGGCACCGCTGGCGCGTTGACAGCGGATGATGAGCGTGGGAGTTGTCATACCGAAATTAAAAGGCGGTCTTACCGCTTTCCGGGGAGATCGACTTGCATGAGTGGTGACGCGGCCTTGACTAGCAGGACCGGATTCTGCCGGCGCGACGTCTTCCACGGGCTGCTGGCGTTCGCCGCCGCGACGGTGCTGCCGCAACGCGCCTGGGCGGCGGCCGCAGCCGGTTCGTTCGTCTCCCCCGGGCAGACAGCGTTTCTCGCTGCGTTCGTCGACACCCTGATCCCCGCCACCGATACCCCGGGAGCGAAGGCGGCGGGCGTCCATCTCGGCCTCGTCGGCCTGCTCGGGCGCTGGGCGTCGGCAAAGACGCGCGCCGGGCTGCTTGTCGCGATCGCCGCGCTGCAGGCCGATCTCGACCGCCGCGCCGGGGCGCCGTTCGCGACCGCCAGGCCGGCCGCTCGCCTCGCCGCGCTGTCGGCGCTCGATGCCGAAGCCTTCGCGTCGCCGCGCCCGGCAGGCTTGAAGGATTACCGGACGCTCAAGTCGCTCGCGGTCCGCCTCTATTACACGTCAGAGATCGGCGCGTCGCAGGAGCTCCGCTACGACCCGCTGCCCGAAGGTTATACCGGTAACCTGCCCTTCAAGCCCGGCGACCGCGCGTGGGCGCTGTGATGCCGGTCGATTTCGACGCAATCGTCGTCGGCTCCGGCATCACCGGGGGCTATGCGGCTAAGGAATTGACCGAGCGCGGCCTGAAGGTCCTCGTGCTCGAGCGTGGGCCCACGATCGACCCCGCGACCGACTACAGCGATATGGTCGATCCGTGGGACCACCCCGACGTCAACATGATCCCGGAAGACGAGATCGCCGCGAAATACCCGTATTATTCGACCGTCGCGTACGCGATGTTCAATTCGAACAAGTCGTTCTGGGCGAACGAGGCCGACCACCCTTACGAGACCGTCAACCCTGATCGCTTCCGCTGGGTACGCGGCTATCATGTCGGCGGCCGCTCGCTGATGTGGGGGCGCGCCAGCTACCGCTGGTGCGAGGATGATTTCGAGGCGAACAAGCGCGACGGCCACGGCGTCGACTGGCCGGTGCGCTATGCCGACATCGCGCCGTGGTACGACAAGGTCGAGACCTTCGTCGGCATCGCCGGCGACCGCGACGGCCTCGCCAACCTTCCCGACGGCAAGTTCCTGCCCGGCTTTGCGATGAACGTCGCCGAGAAGGTCGTGAAGGCGAAGGTCGAGGCGGCATTCCCGACCCGCAACCTCGTGATCGGCCGCGGCGCCAACCTCAGCCAGCCGACCGAGGAGCATCTCGCAGCAGGCCGCGGCCAGTGCCAGGCGCGGTCGCTGTGTTCGCGCGGCTGCAGCTTCGGCGCCTATTTCTCGTCGCTGTCGTCCACCCTGCCGGCCGCCGAGCGCACGGGACGCATGACGCTCAAGACCAACGCCATAGTCCACTCTATCGAGGTCGACCCCAGGACCGGCCGCGCGACCGGCGTGCGCGTCATCGATGCCGTGACCAGGGCCGCGACCGTGTACCGGGCGCGCATCGTGTTCCTCAACGCCTCGACGATCGGCAGCGCGGTCATCCTGCTCAACTCGCGCGATGCGGCCAATCCGAACGGCCTCGCCAATCGCAGCGACCAAGTCGGTCGCAACCTGATGGACCACATCATCGGCGGCAACGTGAGCGGCACCCTGCCCGGCATGCTCGACGTCTACGACCGCGGCCGCCGGCCCATCCCGGTCTATGTCCCGCGCTATGGGAATTTCAGCGAGAAGGACAAGCCCTACCTGCGCGGCTTTGGTTATCAGGCGGGCGCCGGCCGCAGCAGCTGGAATGCCGGCGCGGCAGGCGTCGGCAAGGCCCTCAAGCTTGCCAACCGCACGCCGGGGCCGTGGCAGATGGGCTTCCTGCCGTTTGGCGAGATGCTGCCGCGCGCCGACAACCGCGTGACGCTCAGCACCACCAAGCGCGACAAATGGGGCATCCCGCTGCCCGTCATCGACTGCAAATGGGGCGACAACGAGCGGCTGCTGATCGTCGAGGCGACCAAGGACGCGCAGGCGATGCTGCGCGCCGCCGGTGCGACCGACATTACCCCCGCCGAGACGGCGATTGCGCAGACCCGCGTTCCCGGGGAGGGCATCCACGAGATGGGCACCATCCGCATGGGTCGCGATTCCGCGACCTCGGTGCTCAACGGCTGGAACCAGGCGCACGACATTCCCAACCTGTTCGTTACCGATGGTGCGGCGATGGCCTCGTCGTCGACGCAGAACCCGTCGCTGACCTATATGGCGTTCACCGCCCGCGCGGCGCATCATGCCGCCGACCTGCTCAAGGAAGGACAGCTGTGATGCTGGCACGGCGCACGCTTCTCAGCGGCATGGCGGGGGCGGCGGCGGTCGCGATGGGTGGTCCGGCGGTTGCCGCGCAGCGCCTCAAGCGCTTCGGCATCCAGCTCTATACACTGCGCGAAGTCGCCAAGACCGACCCGCTCGGCACGCTGCGTCGCCTGAAGGCGCTGGGCTATAGCGAGATCGAACTCGGCGGCCCGCCCTATTCGGCGATGGACCCCAAGGTGCTGCGCGCCGAGCTGATCCGCATCGGCCTGACCGCGCCGTCGATGCACGTTCAGATGGCCGACCTCGAAGCCGATGCGGCGAAGGTCTTCGCACAGGCCAAGACGCTCGGCTGCGATTATGCGGTGCTCCCCTATATCGGCGAGGACCGCCGTTCGACGCTCGCCCAGTGCCAGGCCTTCGCCAGGCAGCTCACGGGCTTCGGCGCGGCGGCGAAGGCCGCGGGTGTCACCTTCGCCTATCACAATCACGCCTTCGAATTTGCCGCCATCGAGGGCAGGCGCCCCTTCGACATCTTTTTCGACGAGAGCGACCCCGCGCTCGTCAAGATCGAGCTCGACCTGTTTTGGACGGTCAAGGGCGGCGGCGACATCGCGGCGATCATCGCCAAATATCCCGGCCGTATCCCGCTGTGCCACGTCAAGGACATGTCCGCCGACGGCAAGATGGTTGCGGTCGGCGCGGGCACGATCGATTTCGCGGCGATCTTCGCGAAGTCGCGGCAGGCGGGCCTCGTCCATTATTTCGTCGAGCACGACCAGCCGCCGCCGCCCTATTGGCCGACGGTCGAGGCGTCGGCGGTGCACCTGAAGAAGCTGCGGTTCTAGGGCCGTGCCGCCGATCCGCTACGCAATGGCCGGTGGCGGCGAAGGCGCGTTCATCGGCGCGGTGCACCGCATGGCGGCGCGTCTCGACGGCGAGTGGACGCTGGTCGCCGGGGCGTTCAGCGCGGACGCCGCGCGCAATGAGCGCAGCGGTGCGAGCCTCGGCCTCGACCCGGCGCGGACCTACGCGCGCTTCGACGAGATGATCGCTGCCGAGGCCGCGCTGCCGCTGGAACAGCGGATGCAGGCGCTGGTCATCGCGACGCCGAACCATCTGCACCGGCCGATGGCGATCGCGGCGCTCGAGGCGGGGATCGCGGTGCTGTCAGACAAGCCGATGGCGCTCGACCTGCGCGAGGCACTCGACATCGCCGCTGCCGCGGCTCGGTCGGGCGCGGCGTACGGGGTGACCTACACCTATGCCGGCTATCCGATGGTCGCCGAGATGCGCGCGCGCATCGCCGGCGGCGACTTCGGCGCGGTGAGGCAGGTCGCGGTCGAGTACCGCCAGGGCTGGCTGAGCACGCCCGCCGACGCGGACGGCAACAAGCAGGCCGAATGGCGCACCGACCCCGCGCGGGCGGGCCAGGGTGGCGCGCTCGGCGACATTGGCACCCATGCCTTCCACCTCGCCGAGCATGTCACGGGCCTGCGCGTCGAGACCCTGTGCGCCGACCTTACGGCGCATGTGCCCGGACGGCGGCTCGACGACGATGCCTCGGTGCTGCTGCGCTTTGCCGGCGGCGCGCGCGGCACGCTGACCGCGACCCAGATCGCCGCGGGCGAGGAAAACGGCCTGCGCCTGCGCGTCGCATGCGAGCGCGCCACGATCGAGTGGCGGCACGACGACGCCAACAGTCTGACCATCCGCTGGCTCGACCGGCCGCTCGAAGTTGTCCGGACAGGCGGGCCCGGCGTCTCGGCCGAGGCATCCGCTCTGACCCGCACTCCTGCAGGCCACCCCGAGGGCTATATCGAGGCCTTCGCCAATCTTTATCGCGGCTTCGCGGCTGCGCTGCGAGGCGACGCGGCCGCCTGGTATCCGGGTATCGACGACGGCGTGCGCGGCATGGCGTTCGTCGCAACCGTGGTCGCGAACGCACGCGGCACCGAAAAATGGACCGCCATCGACGATGTGATCGCGGCGGCGGAACGGGCGAGGGGATAGGCCATGGCAGCTGCATCACTGCATCGGGGGCGGCTGTTCTGGCTGTCGGTGCTCGCGCTGTTCACCGCAGCGATGAGCGCCTCGCTGCGCGCCGCGACGGCGAGCGGCATCAAGGCGCAGTGGATCGACCCCGTCGCCGCCGCCGACGCGGGCCGCCTGATCGGCGAGGCGCTGGGGGCGTCGTTCCTGGGCTTCGCGGTCACCCTGTTCATCACCAGCGCCCTGCTCGACATGATCGGCACGAAGCGCATGCTGCTGGCGTGCGGCGCGTGCTTCATCGTCGGCACGCTGACCATCCTGCTCGCCGGACGCATGGCGAACGGTGCCGACATCCACGGCGTCGTCTGGCTGGGCATGCTGATCTGCGGGATCGGCTGGGGGCTCGCGGAATCGGCGATCAACCCGCTGACCGCGCAGCTGTACCCCGAGGACACGACGCACCGCCTCAACATGCTCCACGCCTGGTGGCCCGCCGGGCTGATCGTCGGCGGCCTCGCGGGCTATTTCTTGGCCGACGCGCTGACGTGGCAGGCGATCCTGGGCCTGACGCTGACCCCGGCGGTGCTCGTCATCGTCATCGCGCTCGGTACCAAATTCCCGCCGCCGATGCGCGCGGAAACCGGTGTCACCTTCGGCGAGATGATGACCGAGGTGTTCCGCCGCCCGTCGTTCCTGATCTGGTTCGGCGCGATGTTCCTGACCGCCGCGTCGGAGCTCGCGCCCGGGCAATGGGTCGACGTCGCGCTGACCCACAAGGTCGGCATGCGCGGGATCCTGCTGCTCGTCTATGTCAGCGCGCTGATGTTCGTACTGCGCCATTTCGCCGGCAAGCTCGCGCATACCCTGTCGAACCCCGGGCTGCTGTGGGTGTCGAGCCTGCTCGCTGCCATTGGCCTGTTCATGCTGTCGCGCGCCGACTCGCCCGTCACCGCGATGCTCGCCGCGACGGTGTGGGGTGCCGGAGTCTGCGTGATGTGGCCGACGATGCTGGCGTCGGTCGCCGAACGCTACCCGCGCGGCGGGTCGTGGATGATGGGGCTGGTCGGCTCGGCGGGCGCGCTGTCGATCTACTTCGTGCTGCCGCGTCTCGGCGCGATCTACGACGCCGCGAAGATCGACCTCGCCGGGGGCGCTGATGCGCTCGCGGGCCTGCAGGGCGCGGCCCTCGCGCAGGTCGAGAGCGACGCCGCCGCGCGCAGCTTCGAATTCGTTGCCGTCCTGCCGCTGATCCTTCTCGTCGTGTTCGGCGTCGTCTGGCTGATGGAACGTCGCAAGCCCGCCGCCACGATCGGAGCAAATTGATGCGCGGACCCGCGATCTTCCTCGCCCAGTTCATGTCGGACGAGGCGCCGTTCGACACGCTCGCGTCGGCGACGCGCTGGATGGCCGACGCGGGCTATGTCGGCGTCCAGATCCCGAGCTGGGACGCGCGTTGCATCGACCTCGCGCGCGCTGCCGACAGCCAGGACTATTGCGACGAGATCGCCGGCATCTGCGCCGAGAACGGCGTCGCGATCACCGAACTGTCCACGCACCTCCAGGGCCAGCTCGTCGCGGTCCACCCCGCCTATGACGCGGCGTTCGACGGGTTCGCGCCCGAGGCGCTACGCGGCAAGCCCGTCGAGCGCCAGGCTTGGGCGGTCGAGCAGGTCAAGCTGGCGGCGAAGGCCAGCCGCCGCCTGGGCCTGACCGCGCACGCGACCTTCTCGGGCGCGCTGCTCTGGCCGTTCCTCTACCCCTGGCCGCAGCGCCCCGCGGGGCTGGTCGAGGAGGGCTTCGCCGAACTTGGCAAGCGCTGGCGGCCGATCCTCGATGCGTTCGAGGATGCGGGCGTCGACCTGTGCTACGAGATCCACCCGGGCGAAGACCTGCACGACGGGGTCAGTTACGAGCGTTTCCTGGGCGCCGTCGGCGGCCATGCCCGCGCCAGGATCCTCTACGATCCCAGCCATTTCGTGCTGCAGGCGCTCGACTATCTGAGTTTCATCGACATCTACCACGAGCGCATCGGCATGTTTCACGTCAAGGACGCCGAGTTCAACCCGACCGGCCGCTCGGGCGTCTATGGGGGTTTTCAGGACTGGATCGACCGGCCCGGCCGCTTCCGCTCGCTCGGCGACGGACATGTCGACTTCACCGGCATCTTCTCGCGTTTCGCGCAGTACGGCTACGACGGCTGGGCGGTCCTCGAGTGGGAATGCTGCCTCAAGCACCCCGAGGACGGCGCCCGCGAAGGCGCCCCGTTCATCGCCTCGCACATGATCCGCCGCGCCACCCGCGCCTTCGACGACTTCGCGGGCGGCAGCGACCCAGCACTCAACCGCGCGCTGCTGGGGCTGAAGCCCTAGCGCAGCCCCAGCGTCCGCCGCAGCGTCAGCATGCCGGCGCGGTGCCGCGTCTCGACCTGTGTCATCGCCCGCGCCAGCTTGCGCCGCGCGGCGGCGGGCTCGCGCACGATGCCCATCACCGCGCGCGACACGTCGGCACCGCTCGCACGGCCCACGTCGCGGATATGCCAGTCGCCGAGCCCGATGTCGGTGAACATGTCGCTCTTGAACGAGTCCTCGGGCTGGTGAACCATGACGAACGGGGTGCCGGCGGCGGCCGCCAGGATCGGCGAGTGGTTCTCGATGCTGACCACGACCGTCGCCCGCGCGAACAGCGACGCCGCCATGTCGGGCAGCCAGTAGCGGTCCATGGTCACGACCTTCGCCGCGACGTCGGGCGGCAGACCGTCCTTGAGCAGCGCATCGAGCTGGCCGACGACCTGCACCGTCTCGGGCACGATCGCGACATGGTGCCCGGTGGCGCGGACATAGTCGACGATCGCGGCCTGCAGCTTGCTGTGATCGGCGCGCGTGTAGAGCGCGTTGTAGACGGCGCGGGAATTGCCCTGCCGCGTCGGCGTCGTGTACGGGGTCCAGCGGTAGCGCGGCACGAAGCAGGCGAAGCGGCCCGCCGTCAGCCCCTGCGCCTGCATCCACGCCAGCGCCGCGGCGTCGTCGCGGGCGGTGAAGGCGAAGGTCGTGTCCGGCACGAACGCGGGTCTTGACCGCATGCCGGGCAGCGACACGGCCACGCGGTTGATCGCCTCGTTGACCGGCGTCGCCGGATCGTCGGCCTGCGCGCCTCCCGGCCCGTCGACGTCCTGTCCCGCCAAGACGCGCAACGACGTCCATTCGCGAGTGAACACGAAGTTCGCCTGCTGCAGGGCTTCGCGATCCGCCGATCCTGCCTCGAAGTAGGTGAAGTTGAAAGGGTCGGTGGTGATGCCGAACATGCCGGTCGGCTGGCCCGTCCGGCGCCGGAAGGCGTTGAGCGCCGCCGCTTCGAGCACCCCTGCGCCCGACCCGATGACCATGATGTCGGCGCTCGCCACCGCGGCCTCCAGCGCCGGATTGTCGCCGCGACCCTGTGCGTCGACTTTGCCGGTGACCAGCCCCATGTCGGGCATGATGCGCCGATGGATGCGCCCCGCATCGACCGTGCCGTCGTCGAACCCGGCGGCCTTCGCCAGGTCGCCGCGAAACACCAAGTCGTTGTTCGCCCACAGGGTCACGCGGGCTTCGGGGACGTAGCGTTTGAGCAGCGCCAGCGCTCCGGGGACATGGCCAATGTCGCCGATGTTGTTGAGGTTCCAGCCGTTCCGCCACAGGATGTGCGGCCGGCGCGGTTGCCCGAATGCAGGCACCGCCCCGAGCAGTCCGCCCGCCGCCAGCATCGTTAGAAGGTCACGTCGAGTGGCTGGAACGGGTCCGTCGGAAGCTGCATCCGGCGCAAGTGAGCGGGTCATTCGATCAACCTACACGGCGCTGCATGTTCAATCCAGTCTTACCAATCTGAGTTTGACGGGATATGAGTCATACCAGAAACCGCGCGAATGGCGCTGGCATCCCGGGGGCAATGATGGACACACACGACGCTCTGCCGACACTCCGCGAGCGTGTAGCGAACAACGCCGTCAGCCGCCGCAGCGCCTTCACCCTGCTCGGCGGTGCCGCGGTCGCGACCTCCCTGCCCTTCGTGGCCCCTGCCCGCGCGGCGCAGCCGGGCACCCGCCGCGCCAGCGGCGGCCTGCTCTACCCGCACGAGAGCGTCACGCGCACGACACGCGAGATCGGCGGCGTCTGGCGGTTCCGCACCGATCCGTCCGACATCGGCGAGCGCGAGGGCTGGGAAAACGGGCTGGCGCAGTTCCGCCTGATCCCGGTGCCCGCCAGCTGGAACGAAATCTTCGACGACGTTCGCAACTATACCGGAACCGCCTGGTACGAGACCTACCTGAACGTCGCGCGGTCGCTGAAGGGCCAGCGGATCGTCCTGCGCTTCGGCTCGGTGCAGTACGCAGCCAAGGTCTGGCTCAACGGCAAGGCGGTCGGCGGGCATGTCGGCGGGCATCTACCGTTCGTCATCGACATCACCGACGCCGTCTTGTTCGACGGACCAAATCGCCTGACCGTGCAGGTCGAGAACAAGCTCCTGCTGGAGCGCTCGCCCGCGGTGCCCGATACCGGCCGCTTCGCCATGACGGTGACGCACTATCCGCAGACCACTTACGACTTCTTCCCCTTCACCGGCATCCATCGCCCGGTCCTGCTGTGCACGATGCCCGAGGTCTGCGTCGACGATATCACCGTGGTCACGACGCTTAGCGGGCGGGTGACGATCGACGTCGCCACGAGCACGACATGGACCGGCAAGGCCAAGGTTTCGGCAGGCGGCAGCACCGCGACCATCGCGATCCGCGACGGCAGGGGCAGCGGCAGCCTGAGCATCGCCAACCCCCGCCTGTGGAGCCCCGAGGACCCGCACCTTTACACGCTGTCGGTCCGCCTCGAGGACCCCGCCCTGCTCGACGAATACCGGATGAAGATCGGCGTGCGCACTGTCGCCGTCGATGGCGACCGGCTGCTGCTCAACGGCAAGCCGGTGTTCCTGCGCGGCTTCGGCAAGCATGAGGATTTTCCGGTCCACGGCCGCGGCCTCGACGTTGCGTCGATCGTCCGCGACTTCGAGCTGATGAAATGGCTAGGCGCGAACAGCTTCCGGACCTCGCACTACCCGTATAGCGACGAAGCGATGATGCTCGCCGACGAGCTCGGCTTCCTCGTCATCGACGAGAGTTCGGGCGTCAGCCTGGTGTTCGCCGACCCGCCCGCGACGATCGAGGCGCGCCGCCTGCGCCTCGAGGACGAGATGCGCGCGCTGGTGTCGCGCGACAAGAACCACCCGTGCGTCATCCTGTGGTCGGTCGCCAACGAACCGCAGACCAAGCCCTTCAACACCCACAACGTGGAGACGCCCGGCGCGGTCGAGGCCGGCGTGCGCTTCTTCAAGTCGGTGATCGGCCTGACGCGAACGCTCGATCCGACCCGCCCGGTCACCCTGGTCGGCCATGACTATGGCCCCGACGAATGGCTCGAGCTGGGCGACGTCATCTGCGCGAACAAGTACGGCGGCTGGTATTATCTGGTCGGGCAGCTCGACAAGGCGCGCGGGGCGCTGGTGGGTGCCATCAACGACATCCGCAAACGCATGCCGGGCAAGCCGGTCATCATCACCGAATTCGGCGCCGACGCCGTCGCCGGTATGCATGCCCAGCCCGCCGAGATGTGGAGCGAGGAATATCAGTCCGAGATGATCGAGATGTACATCGAGGTCGCGAAGACCTTCCCCTTCATCGTCGGCACCCACCCCTGGGCCTTCGCCGACTTCCGCACCTCGCAGAGCGTCACCCGCGTCGGCGCGCTGAACCACAAGGGCGTCTTCACCCGCGACCGCCGCCCGAAACTCGCCGCGCACACGCTGCGCCGCCTGTGGAAGACAGCAGGCCGCTGACACGCAAACGGGGGCAGCGAGACCCGCATGTCCCGCTGCCCCCGCCCCCCGGTCAGAAGCTGCCGCGGATACCCGCGGTGATGATCCGGCCGTTCTGCGTCGCGCCCTCGACGCGCGACTGCTCGTCGCCGTAGAGCCCGTAGACGTTGCGGAAGAAGTCGTAGGTCTTGGTGTTGGTGATGTTCACCGCGTCGACGCGCACTTCGAGCCACTTGGCGAAGCGGTACGAAACCGTCGCGTCGAGATAGCCGCGCGCATTGTTGATGCGCTGGAACCCGATATCAGTCACGCTGCCCTGACCGACCGTCGCGACCTCGCTCTTGTGGTTATAGGTCACGCGCGTCGCGAACTTGCCCTTCTCGTAATAGGCACCGAGCTGATAAGTCGTGTCGGGCACGTCGTTCAGGTCGAGGACGAGGTTCTGCAGGAGCCTGTTACGCGAAGCCAATGCCGAATTGCAGGTGACTGCATCACCAACGCGTGACGGGAAAATCCGGCACAGCCCCTGCGTGTTGACCCGGGTAAAGCTGGCGAACGCGCCAAGGCCGTCGAATGGTGCCGGCAGGAACTTGAACTGCTGCGTGTACGCGATCTCGATGCCGTTGAGCGTGTAGCGGTCGAGGTTGATCGGCGTCCGCACCTCGACAGGCGTCGTCGGGTCGGCCGCCAGCTGGGCCTGGATGTTCGCTGTGAAGATCCCGGCCGGGATGCCCAACTCGTTGAACGGGATGAACTCGGTCGAGGTGTTGGCACGCCCGGTGATCGTCTTCTTGTAATAGGCGACACTCAGGATGCCACCCGGCGCAAAGTACCATTCCAGGCTGCCGTCGAGGCTCTTCGAATATTCGGGCTGGAGATCGGGATTGCCCGCGGTGAGCAGAAGGTTGCCTGCGCCGCCTGCCGGCAGCGAGATGCTCGCCGCAATATTCTGGATCGCCGCGCGCGTGAAGGTCTTGCCGATAGCGGCGCGCGCGATCAGGTTCTTGGTCAGGTCATAGGTGATGGTCGCCGATGGCAGCCACGCGGTATACTTGCCCTTGCGGTTATTCGGGACGAACGCGGCGCCAACGAGCACGTTGTTGTCGATGTCCGACTTGGTGTCGACATAGCGCACGCCGGCGTTCGCCCGCACCCGGCGGCCAAAGACCTCAAAGATAAAGTCGGACTGAATGAAGGCCGCCTTGATCGTCTCCGTCGCCCGATACGTGCTGCCGAGATTGAACGGCGCGGCGCGGTTGGCATTGACCGCATCGAGCGTGTCGTAGGCAAAGTCCGGGGTGAAGGCGAGGAACTCCTGCGGCAGCGTCGTCGGAGCACCCGGCACGAAGTCGCGCGTGCTCAAGGGCTTCAGGAAGCTGGTGATATAGGCGTTGCGCTGCGCAAGGGTCGCCGTCGCATAGGGCCCGACACCGGGGATCGTGATGCTGTTGTAGAGGTTGTTCGTGGCGCGGTTCTCGAGAATCTTGGTGTTCTCGTTGTAGCTGAAGCCCGTCTTCAGGTGCCCATCGACCCCGAACAGGCCATAGTCCCAATCCACGACGAGACGCCCCGACTTGAGCCGGTCTTCCTCCTCGCGGTAGCTGCCCGAATAGCCGGGTCCGCCCGTGACCGTGCCGTTGGCCGCCGTGGTACCGTTGGCAAAGTACGTCGCGGGATCGAGCAGGTTGGCCGTCGTGGTGATCGTCGGGAAAACCGGGTCAGTCGTGTCGATCGTGATGGTCTGGCGCGCCTGGCGCGAGTCCATGCTGAGGCCGACATCGTTGCGCCGCCCCCGGCTCTGACTGAGAGCCAGCTGGCCTGACACCTTCAGCGAGTTGGTTGCCTTATAGGCGATGTTGAAAGCGCCATATTTGTACTTGGTCTTCGCCTCGTTGAAGCCGGAGTTCGAGAAGAACTGAACGTTCCCGAGCGTGCCCTGCAGGTTGTTGTTGGCATCGACAGTCACGTTCAGCGGGATCAGCGCCAGCTGATTGGTCGCGTTGGCGGGCGTGCCGTTGACCGAGTCGCGGATCGGCCAGCGAATGTCGGCATTTCGGTTCTCGTCGCTGACGACCGAATAAAGCCCGTCGAGGCTGATATCGAGGCTGTCGTTCTTGAATTGCAGCGCACCGGACGAGCCGAAGCGCTCGCGCTCGTTCCTGCCGACGCCGACGATGAAGAAGCGGGGCAGGATGGCGTTGCGAACCTGCTGCTGCGTCAACCCGTTGAGATTAATCCCCGGTGCAGCGAAGTTATAATTGTAGGTGTTGCCGATGTTGTAGGGGAAGTTGAGAGGCTCGGGGGCACCCGCGCCGGCGATCGGGCTCGGGATGGCACCAGCGGCGCGGTCGGCGGCGTTGGTCGTCGATGCCGAATAGGTGCCCGTCGACTGGAAGCCTGCACGACCGTTGGTGGTCCGCGCCCCCGCTGCCGCGATCAAAATGCCGAAGTTGCCCTTGCGCCAGCTGACCAGCGCGTTGCCGCGCGGGTTGTTGCTGCCCGACTGCGAGTTGTTGTTCACCGACGCCGCATAGCGCGCGGTGAATTCCTGCTTCTGGTCGAACGGCCGCGGCGTGCGCAGATCGATGACGCCGGCGATGCCACCCTCGGTCAGCTCGGCAAGCGGTGCCTTGTAGACGTCGGCGCGACCGAACAGCTCGGACGGGAACACGTCGTAGTTGAAGTTGCGCGAGGCGTTGCCGATACCGCCGCCCGACGTCGTGTAGACCGCCGAGCCGTTGAACGTGGTCACGGTGAAGGTGCTGGGCAGGCCACGCAGCTGGATGGTCGACCCTTCGTTGCTGTTACCGTCGCGCAGCAGCTCGACGCCGGGAATGCGTTGCAGCGCCTCGGCGATGTTCGCTTCGGGAAACTTGCCGATGTCCTCGGCGACGATCGAGTCGCGGATCGTGATCGCGTCGCGCTTGAGGCCGATGGCCGCCTCGAGGCTGGCGCGGAACCCGGTGACGACGATCGTCTCGGCGTCTTCCTCGACCGCGGCGTCAGCGACGGCAGTTGTCTCCGCCGCCGATGCCGGCGCGCTCATGGTATCCGACGGGCTGACCGTGGGGGCGGCGGACGGCTTGGCCGGTTCGGGCTGGGCCGGAACCGTCTGCGCATACAGCGTCGCCGGCAGGCAGGTGCCCGCTGCCGCCGCACAGAGCAGCATCGCCTTGAATTTTCCCGCCATCGGATACCCCCCAGAGCTTATTTTCTTCGTTGGTATTACAACTATCGACAAGTCTGACCCGAATCAACACGGGTCCGACCTTTTTTTCGAGCCTTCAAACGATACCCAGCGAGGCGTTGCATCATTGCACCGTCAGTCATTTATATGTTAAAATCGAGTGGGTTATAGATCTCATTGGTGTGGGTAGGCGCCTCTTCTGGTCGCGTCCCGTCAGCGTCGGATTGCTCGAACGCCAAAGCGATACGTGCCGGCACCTCCAGTTTTGCCCGATATGTCGAACAACTTTGCGTCGGCCATGGCTGTGCGCCGCGGCCTGACCTCGATCTTTCACATTCGCACTGGCGCCAGATCAGTCGGGCAAGCGCCGCTGGCGGAACCGGGAACATCTAGACCGGCCAGGACAGGACGCTCCGGGGGCGCGAGCCTCTATGGGTCAGACCGGTCACTTCATGACGCGGTGGTAATTGTAGAGCGGCCATGAGTGGACGTGCGAGCAATAGCCCATGCTCTGCTGGCGGAAGGTGCCGCGCCAGTAGTTGAGCAGCCCCTCGCGCTCGCTCAGCGTCGACTGCACGCAGTCGAAGTGCGTCCAGCGGCCCATCCAGTAATCCGGATAGACGCGCGCGAAGTTGGCGAAGCTCATGCGGTGCAGCAGGCGGCGCGCCTCCGCCTTGTCGAAGGTGGCAACGCCGCGCACCATCTGATGCTCGAGCGCGAACCAGATGCCGCCGTCCTCGCCCTCGCCCTTGCCGCCGAAGATCGGCCGCTCGCGGATGCGGAAGCCGATTGGATCGAGCGTCGCCGCCTTGACGCGGTCGTAGATCGCCCGCTTGCGTGCCTCGGCGAGGTCGGGGACCTGCAGCAGGAAGCCCTGCGGCTCAAGGCAGACGATATCGAGGCCATAGCTCGGCTTGCCCTCGTTGAGATAGGCGCGCGCGCTGAAGTCGCGCGTCCCCAGGTCCTTGAAATAGGCGGTGGTCAGCGCAGCATGATAGGCTTCGAGTGCCGCGACGAAGTCGTCGATGTCGGTGCGCCTGGCCGCCTTCAGCGCGGTGATCAGCGCCGGCATCACCGCCAGCGCCATCGCGGAGTTCAGGTGCGACTCCGCCGCATGCATCAGGATGTTCGGCGAGTATTTGTGGAAGAACGAGTCGCTCCAGTCGGAGTTGAGGATGCGGATCAGGCCGTGCGGCCCCAGCCCGACCTCGTCACGCAGATAGACGAAATGCTTCTGCAGCAGCGTGAGCACGCTGAACCGCGCCGTCCCGTCGGGCGGATAGGCGGGCAGCAGGTCGTCGAGGAACGCGTGATCGCCGGTGATGCGCAGATACTCGGCGAGCGCCATGAACAGGTACAGCTGCTCGTCGCTCTCCTTGTAGATGCTCGGCGAGACATAGCCGATGCCGCCGGTGCCACGCTTGATCTCGCCGTTCGTCGTCGTCTGGCGGAGCACGTGGCGCAGCGACGAGCGGGCGAGCGCGGGGTTGGTGTAGCAGAGCGGCAGTAGCGCCTGCAGATTGTCGCGGTTGGAGATATTCTCTCCGTCCTCATAGGCATAGACGACGCCCTGCGGCACGAAGGTCTCGTCGAAATACGCGCTGTGCGTCGCCATCGCCTCAAGCGCATGGGCGTGCCACGTCATCTCGGTGCGAAACACGGGATCGGGCTCGCGGGCATAGTCGGGCAGGTGGCGGCGCCAGGCGGCAGCGAACAGGCCCTCGTCGAGGCGCGCCGGGTCGACCCCTGACAAAAGTTCGCGGGCGGTCGCTGCGGCGTCGGCGAGCGAGCCTTGCGTCAGGCCGACGACGAGGTGGAAGGTGACGCTGCCCCGCGCCGGGATCATGCCCGTGAAACGCGCGACGAGCTGGGCGTCGGTCGACCCCGACATATCGGCGGATACACCCGCGGCGGGCTGGGCCGCCATGAAGACGCTCGCAGGGCTGACGTCGTGCATCACCGCGTCCGTCGGCGCGGCGGGCGGGGTGAACTGCAGGGCCTCGAACCGCGTCCGGGCCAGGGCCACCGTACCGTCGTGGGATGTCGTCGACGGATAATGTGCGGTCCGCTCGGCCATCGGCAGCCGCTGCTGACTGGCCGTGACGTAGTGATTGCGGATGGTTTCTTCATAATCGAAGTCGCGCGCGAAGCCCGAGCGGTTGTAGAGCGTGATCGAGACGACGAACGCCGGCACACCGCCGCCGACCGACGCGGAGGGCGCCATCGACACGACGCGGCGCACCGACACGTCGCGCACCGGGCGGTAGGCGTAGCGCGCGAACCCGCAGCCGAAGTGGCGGGCAGTCGCGGGGTCGGCCGCCAGCGACGCGAGGCCGATCAGGTTGTGGGTCGCGCCGTCGACGCGCAGCCGGGCGGCGTTCACGCCGTAGTTGATCGTGTCCGCAGCATTGACCCGCGCCCAGACGCGCTCCCCTGTCATGATCTGCATGATGCCGCTGACGTGGGTGAATACAGTGATGCGGTGGTTACCGATCAGGAATGCGGGATCCGGGGCCTCCTCGGCGTCCTTGCCATTGCGGGTCTTCGCGGCTGCCGGCAGCGCGCCGGTGTAGCTGTAGGACGGCAGGCCATCGCGCGAAGTCGCCCACGACCCGAGCCCAGGCGCGGCCGGCGCAGCCCAGGTCGGAAGGGCCGGCGCGGCGATGGCTGCGGAGAGGGCCATGACACTGCGCCGGTCCCAGCCCTCCGATACATCCGCTCTCATCATCGCCCCCCGTTCGGCTATTTGTAAAGTTGTCATACCCGATTGCGGTGAGGATGAAACCGGGTTTCGCTCGCAGGTGCCGGGAGGGTAGGAACGCCGCGGCTGCAGCAAGTCGCATGTTTTGCCGCCATCACGCAGCTAGTCGGCTTGATTTGCATCTGTTCACGCCGCAGCCTCTAAATATTCATAGAAGAGACCTTGACAATTTTCGCACCAGACCGAACGTGCACTGCCGCTTGTTTCGGCAGTTACTAGCTTTGGGGGTATTTATGTTGCGTCAACTTGTATTCATTCTTGGTTTAGGGCTCGCGACGTCGGCGCAGGCTGCACTTTCGCCGGGATCGTTCGGGCCGGCGAGCAATCCAAGTGTCGCGCAGACTCCATCGTTCGGCCTGCTCGCGGAGGGCGGTGTCCTTGGGACCAACTACATCGATTTCGGCGTCGATTTCTCGTTCGGGAATGTCGAGGGCTATTTCGACGACGGCGACGCCCTGGCGTTCGGCGGGATCAACGGCGAGGGCGTGCTCGACCTGCTGACGGCGGTCGACGGTCGCATCATCGTCGCGGGCACGACGACCGGCACGACGACCGGCTTCATCTCGGTCGAGGCAGGCTTCGCATCGCCGGGCCAGCTCACCCTGTCGGTCTTCGACATCAACAATGTCCTGATCTCGTCAGTGGTCAACGACCTGACCGTCGGGCTCAACAGCCGGTCGCTGCTGACGCTGACGGCACCGGGCATCGCCTATTTCTCGGTCTCGGGTACCGACACGTTCGGCGTCGCACAGATCAACATCAGTGGGGCAGCGGTGCCCGAGCCGGCGAGCTGGGCGCTGATGATCGGTGGCTTCGGCCTGATCGGCCAGTCGCTGCGGCGCCGGCGCGCGGTCGCAGCCTAAAGGCGAGACGCCCGTTCGCGCAGGAAGCGGACGGGCGTCACGTCTGGTTGGGAAAGCAGGCCACGACCCTGATCGGATAGGCTTCGCCCAGGATCGGGCGCAGCAGCGGAATGATCGTCCGGAAGCTCGTCGAGATCGTTACGCGCGAAAAGCCGCCCTGGCTGGCGCAGGTCCCCGCGGCGGTCGCCACCACGGCGGCGGCCGGAACGGCAACGCTGAAGCTGGCGGCGCGCGTCCGTGCGAAGGTGACGCTGCGTGCGACATCCGGCAGGAGCCCGGTCGCGCACGGCGCCTGGCGAACCCCCATGCAGCGGGCGGTGGCGAACGCCGTCTGCTGCAGCGCGTTGCGCGTCCAGATCAGCCGGCCGAACTCCATACCGCCGAACAATAGCAGCACGAAGGGCACGAGGATCAACGCGAACTCGACCGCCGCGCTTCCCGACCGCGACCGCATCATTCGGTCTGCACCAGCGACATCAGCGCGATCTTGCCGTCGCGGACACCGCCGAAGCCACTGAACAGCGCCGTGTGCGGACGACTGACGCGCAGCTCGACGAACTTGCCGCCGCGCAGGCCGCTGGCGCAGGCGCTGCCGCAGGTCACCGGCGACCCCCACGTGACCGTCGTCGTGGCGGTCGGGCAATAGCAGCGATCGGCATCGGCCGCCGTGCCCGCCGTCGTGGCGGCGCCGTTCAGGATGCTGCGCCGCGGCCCGTTGTTGACGACGATCGTCACCGTCGCCGGAGCAGCGACACCATCATCGGTGAGGACCGCCGCCAGCGTCGTAGCGAGCGCCGCGCCGCCCGCGCTCGACACTGCCGCCGTATTGACCATCGCGTAATTGGTCGCGGCGGCGAGCGTGTTGTTGAGCTGCAGCCGTTTCAAATAGATGATCCCGATCTCGGCAGTGCCGGCGAAGATCACCGCGAACACCTGCGCGATGATCGCGAACTCGACCGCGACGGCACCGCCGCGCGCGCGCCAGATCCGGGCCGCACTCATTTGATCAGCACGACCTTGCCGCCACTCGCGGTGCCGCTGATGCACGTCGAGGCGAGCAGCGAACCGCCGCTCAGCGTGATCTCCTTGCCGATCAGCTGGAGGCACTCGCCCGCGCCGTTGCCGACGCTCGCCGCACCGTCGAAGCGAATCGCCCCGACGGGGAAGTAGAACAGGCCCGACAGGGTGGTGGCCGATGCGCCCTGCGCAAAATAGGCGCCGCGTGCGCCCGTCGCTGGCCCGACGACGACGAGCCGCTTGTAGGTGCCCGCGGTCGGCGTCGTGACCACGACGGTCTGATAGCCCGCGGCGACGCAGAATGCCTGTTCGGCGCAGGCCCCGGTAAGTGCCGCACCGGCTGCGCCGACAATCATGCTGACGCCATTGGCCAGCAGGCCGGTGTTAGCACCGTTGCACATCACGTTGCCGCCGCCATTGGCGCCGATCCCTATCGACCCGGTGACCGTATAGACCCCCGCGCCCAGCACGGTCGCGCCGGCGGTCAGGATGCTGCCCGCGATGTCGTGCTGCGACGCCGCGCCGATGACCGTGCAGCTGCCGCCGCCGCTCGCGATGTTGAGGTGGCCGCCCAGCTCGAAGATGCTGCTTACGCCCGTCGCATCGCCCGTCCTGAACGTCGCGCCGCCACCGATCTGCACCGCGTTGCCGTTGGTCGAGGCGCCGATCCGGAAGCTGTTGGTGGTGCCGCTACTGCCGAGCACGAGGATCGAACCGCCCGTCGCCGCGACCCCGGCTTGCAGGACGAAGCTGCTGGGCCCGGCGAAGATCAGCGAGGCCGCGCTGCTGCACAGGCTGAACTGCGCGCCGCTGCACGTCGATGCGCTGCGGCCAATGGTGAAATTGCCGGCGCCGATGGTGATCGTCGAGCTGCCCCCGGTGGTCAGTCCGCCGACGATGTTCCAGGTGCCGCCGCCGAAGCTCATGGTGCCGTAGGTGCCGATGGTCATCGCGCCGCCCACCGACAGCTGGGTGATGCTGTTGAAGGCGCTCGGGCTGGTCACCGCGAAATTGCCGCCGACGCGGATCTCGGGCTGGGCGATCGACGGCGTGTCCTTGGTCGTCAGGTTGCCGCCGACCCACAGCCGGCCGTTACCGGTCAGGCGAGTCGTGGAGTTGAAGGTCGCGTCGCCGGTGACGCTGACGTTGGTCGATCCGATCGTCGTCGTCGCGCCGGTCGACAGGCCACCGATGACGTTGAGCGTGCCGGTGCCGAAGGTCACGCCGCCGTAGCCGATCGTCAGCCCCTGCATGAACAGATAATTGGCGTTGCCGAAATTGATCGCCGGCCCGGTGCTCATCGCCATCGAGAAGAAGTTGTTGGTCAGGCTGTTGCCGACAAATTCGACCGCCAGGCCGCCGCCGACCGAGACAGTTTTGAAGCGATGGTCGCCCGGGGGGCAGTTGAGCGTCCAGGTCGATCCCGACTTGGTCGCCGTGCAGCCGAGCGCGATCGCTTGGGTCTTGGTCTTGGCGTCGTCGTAGCCGAGTTCGATATCGAGGAAGGTGCCGGTCGGCGCGGCAATTGCCGGGACGCCCGGCCCAACCGGCGCTCCCGGCGCGGTCAGTGCAGCAACGGGGACCAGGCGCGCGCGCGCCGTCGCGATGTCGGCATTGCCGGCAAGTGGATCGTTGGTCACCTTCTTGACGATCGTCGCGGCCGACCCGTTCGGCCCCTGGATGCCGCCGCACGGCTGGGACGGTAGTGCGGCCGAATTATAGGCGACCCCGACCGCGCGTAGCCCCGTTCCGCACGGTACCGAGATCGCGGCATTGGACGCCGTCACGCAGGCCGGCGCGTTAAGCTGCGCGCCGCCGATCATCTGGACGCCGCCGCCCGACGCGGCGAGGGCAAGGATGCACGAATCGACCGATGGGCGCAGCTCGGCGAAGGCTTCGGCGGGCACGGCCAGAGTGGCGGGCGCGCCGACGACCCGCGACAGCATCATGGTGACGTTGGTCGTCACGGTAACACGCACCGCCGAGTTCGCCGGAGCGGCGGGCGACGTGACGAGGGCTACATTCACAGATGCAGCCGGAATGCCATTCAGCGCGGCAACCGCCTTCGCGGCGTTGGTCATCGCGTTCTGGGATACGGTGGTGTTGTAGGCAACCGCGCCGGCATAGGCGCTCAGGTCGGCGATGCGCTGGTTCTCGACCTTCTCGACCAGGCCGCGCCCATGTTCGATGACAAGGCCCGCAGTCCCGAGCGTCACGGGCAGCAGGATCGCCGCGATGCCGCTGACGGCCCCGCCGCGTCCACGCAGGACACCCCCAAAAATCGAACGCAAACGCATACTCGGTAATCAGCCCCCATCCCTAGGGTGGCCCGAAATTCTTACGATCCGGTTATCATCCGCGCCGATAATGTTAGCCTCGGTTATTACGGTATCGCGCCGCAGCTCCGCCGGTCGAGAGTCCTGCCGCGGCACGCACGATGGTTAACCGTTGGAGATTCACGCGGAAACGTCCGGCTTCGGCCACGCAGACGTGCCTCGGTTGCTCAATCAGACCCTGTCACCAAAAGTTTTTGGTTAAGGGAAGTGTTAAAATGTGATCGGGCTAGCTCGTGGATACCCCGAACGGAACGCGAACATATTAATACTTGGGCGTCGTTAAGCGGTCGCTAACTAAAAATCTGTTGCGCTGAAGACGATTTGGCTCTCGTTTAAGAGACGGGCCAGGGGGGCTCCGATCTCGGTCGGTCTAGGGGTAGCAAAGCGCAGTTAAATCGCTGTCGTCTTGCCAACATCTCATCCTGTTCCAAGCACTACCGTAATTCTACGGTAGTGAGTGTGGCCACGCTGGCAGCAGCGTGTAGTTGAGAGGCGTACAATCATGATGAAGCTCTTGAAGAAAGTTCGCGTCAGCAAGTCGGGTGCTTCGGCGGCCGAGTATGCGCTGATCCTCGCCGTCATCGGTGGCGGCATCGTCGTCGCTGCCATCGCCCTGCAGGGCTCGATCAGCGGCGCGATGGGTCGCACCACGGGCACCCTGACCACCGCCGGCGTCACGCCGTAATGCTTTCGGACCGGGCGCCCGGGCACCCCGCCTTGAACCCTGGTCCGTCAACGAACCATCGCCCTTCCCGGGTCGCAAGGGTGGACGATGGATGTGTGTATCGTGTTGCTTTAGTTGCTTAAAAGCGAGGAACGTCGGCAGTGCCGCAACGGTCGCTCTTCATGTTAATCGGAGCAATCGCGCTCGGTCTGTTGGCTGTTCTCGTGATGCGTTTCTACATCGGATCGGGGGGTGGCGCCGAGAGCGCGGCGATCGCCGCCGCCCCCCGATCAACCCCGGTCGTCGTCGCTGCCGACACTTTGCCGTTCGGCAGCAAGATCGACCCGGCCAAGCTGAAAATCGTCGAATGGCCCGCCGACAGCGTGCCCGCGGGCAGTTTCCGCAGCATCGCCGCCGTCCAGGCCGATCGGACGATCTCCGTACCGCTGACCGCCGGCGAGCCGCTGCTGCTCACGAAATTGTCGGGCGCGGGCGGCCGCACCAGCATTTCCACGAAAATACCCGCCGACATGCGCGCCGCGACGGTTCGCGTCACCGACGTCACCGGGACCGGCGGCTTCATCCTGCCCGGTGAGCGCGTCGATATTCTTGTCACGCGCACGCCGACCATGACCGAGCCCGCCTACACCGACGTGCTCGCACAGAACGTCCGCGTCCTGGCCGTCAATCAGGACGCCAACGAGGCCAAGGACAAGCCGGAGGTCGTGCAGAGCGTCACCGTCGCGGTTACGCCGGTTCAGGCGCAGAAACTGGCGCTCGCCAGCGTCGTCGGGACACTCAGCCTGACGCTGCGAAATCCGCAGCTCGAAGCGATGGACCCGGCCCCGACCGTCAAGGTCGACGACCTGCGCGACCGCGTTCGCCCGCTCGCCACCGTCGCGGTGCAGGGGCGCGTCCGACGCGCCCGCCGGGTCCACCGCGTCGCGGCCCGCGCACCGCGAGCGCCGGCGGGGACGACCATCGAAATCGTGCGCGGGGTCGATACCGCACGTTACCAGATCGCGCGGAGCGAATGATGCCGGCAACATTGAAATCGACCCGGTGTCGGACGCTTCACACTGCGCGGCGCCAGCGCGAGACCGGGGGGCTTGCGCTGGCTGCCGCCGCCATTCTGCTGGCTGCGATCCCTGCGCCGGCGCGTCCGCAAACCGCACCGATCGTGGCGCGCAGCGGCGAGGCGGTCACGGTCGCGCAGGGCAAGAGCCAGCTCATCCACATCGCGCGCCGCTTCTCGAAGGTGCTGGTCGGCAACCAGGAGGTCGCCGACGTGCTGCCGATGAATGCCGAGACGCTGTACGTCCTCGGCAAGAAGCCCGGCGCGACTAACCTGACCGTCTACGACAAGGCCGGGCAGCTGGTCGCAGTGATCGACCTGATCGTCGGGGCCGACGTCAGCGGGCTGCGCAGCCAGCTCGCTGCGCTGCTGCCCGGCGAGCCGATCGGTGTGCGCGGCGCGGGCGATTCGGTGGTCATCGACGGCCAGGTTTCGAACGCCGTCGTCGCCGAGCGCGCGGCGCGCATCGCCGAGACCTACGCACCGGGCAAGGTCGTCAACTTCATGTCGCTCGGCTCGCCGCAGCAGGTCCTGCTCGAGGTGCGCTTCTCGGAAATGCAGCGCAGCACTGTCAAGGAGCTGGGTTTTCGCTCGCTTACCGCGTCCAGAACCGGAAACTTCCAGGCCGGGTCGGGTGACGACCTGTTTACCGGGGACCGCGTCGTCACACGGCCGACCGACGCATTCGCGACCATTTTCGGCAGCTTCGGGCTCGGCGGGCTCAATATCAACCTCGCGCTCGACGCCCTCGAGGAGAAGGGGCTGGTCAACACGCTGGCGCAACCCAACCTGATCGCCCTGTCGGGCGAGACGGCGTCGTTCCTGGCCGGCGGCGAGTTTCCTATCCCGGTCGCGTCGTCGGTCGGGCAAGGTGGCACGCCGACGATCACCATCGAATTCAAGGAGTTCGGCGTCAGCCTGGCGTTCACGCCGACCGTGCTCGCCAACGGCATGATCAGCCTAGTCGTTGCGCCCGAGGTCAGCTCGATCGATCCTAATGCCTCGATCCGCCTCAACACGATCATCATCCCGGGGCTGCGGACGCGGCGTGCGCGAACGACGCTCGAGATGCGCGACGGCGAAAGCTTCGCGATCGCCGGACTGGTCGGTGCCGACTTCGCCAATTCGGTGCGTCAGGTGCCGCTCCTCGGCAGCATCCCGATCATCGGCGCGCTGTTCCGCTCGACGCGGTTCAACCGCAACGAGACCGAGCTGGTCATCACCGTGACGCCGCACATCGTGCGTCCGGTCGCGCCCGCGGCGCTGTCGATGCCGACCGACCGGGTCCGCGCACCCGGCGAGGCCGAACAGCTGCTGCTCGGCGCGCGCCAGGCACCACAGGGGACGAAAAAGCCATGATCCTGCTGCTCGCCGCTGCCAGCTTCCTCTCGACGCCGCCCGCCGGCGTCAATGCCGGGCCGCAGTTCGGTTCGGCGACGCGCGACAATTTCGCGGCGATGATCGTGCCGCCGCCGCCGCGCGGGCCGGCGGTCGAGGGGGCGGATGGGGTGATGGCAGTCAACAACGTGCGCCGGATGCTAACCGAGCGAGTCAAGCCGCTCAAGAACACGACGATCGAGCCGCGCATCATGTGGGAGCGTACGCCGAAGTGAGCGCGCTCGCCCCCGTGGCGACTGCATCCACGCAGCGGCTCCGGGCGCTGCGCGTCGCCCTTGTCGTCGATCCGGGCAACGCCGGGGCGGTTCCGCCCGATCTGGCGTCGGCGACGGTCCATCTGCATTTCGCGGCGCTCGAGGACCTCGTTCCGACCCTGCCCTTCCTGCGCCAGGCCGATGTACTGGTCGTCGAGGTCATGCTCGACCGGCCGGGACAGCTCGACCAATTCGTGCGCATCCTCGCCGAGCAGCCGCGCCCGGTGATCGCCGCGACGCGTGCGCTCGATGCCGCCGCGACCCGCACCCTGATGCGCGCTGGCGCCGTCGACGTGGTTGCCCTGCCGCTCGACCCTGCCGATCTCGACGAGGCGCTGACTACGGCGCGCAAGGTCATCGCCAGCCGGCCCGAGACCGCCGCCAAGGGACGCGTCATCAGCTTCGTACGCGCCGTCGGCGGCGCGGGCGCGACCGCGCTCGCGTGCCAGACCGGCTGCCTGTGGGCGGCGCAGCAATCGACCTGCCTGATCGACTTCGACGTCCAGTTCGGCGCGGTCGCCCTGTACCTCGACATGCACCCGCCGCTCGGCCTGCTCGACCTGGTCGAGGCACAGGGCCGGCTCGACCAGATCCTGCTGTCGACGATTGCCGCGCGCCATGCCTCCGGGCTGCAGATCGTCGCCGCGCCGACCGACATTGCACCACTGGAGGCCCTGACCCCGGCGTTCGTCGCGCAGGTGCTGACCCTCGCCGCGGCCACCTTCGAAGTCGTGCTCGTCGATCTGCCCGCGGCGTGGACGCCCTGGTCGCTGGCGGCGCTGACCCATTCGGACCTCGTGCTGATGGTCAGCAATCTGAGCGTCCCCGGCCTGCGGCAGGCGCGGCGGCAGCTCGACCTGATCGAGGCCAACCATATCGCGGCGCCGCTGCGCATCGTCCTGAACCGGGTGCCCAAGAGGCTGTTCCGCACCATCGACATGGCCGACAGCGAGCGCGTGCTGCGGCGTAAGGTCGATTTCACCATTGCCGACGACGCGCCGACGATGAACAGCGCGGTCGATCAGGGTCGCACCATCGGCCAGATCCGCGGCAAGTCGGTCGTCGAGACCGATCTCAACAAGCTCATCGCCGGGCTGACACAGGTACTCGCAACATGATCTGGCCGGCGCGCAAATCGGTCGAGGCTACGACTTCACCGGCCGTCCCGCCGCCCGGCGCCGCGCCGAGCGCGACCATTGCGGTCCTGCCGACACGCGGCGAGCGGCGCACCGACCTGAAGGTGGACCTGCACCAGCGCCTGATCGAGCGGATCAACCTGTCGGCGCTCGACACGATGAGCCGCGAGCAGATCTCGGTCGAGGTCGCGGGCATCGTCCAGGACATGCTGGTCGAGCAGAACCACGCGCTCAACCTCGCCGAGCGCGGCGAACTGGTCGAGGACATCCTCGACGAACTCCTGGGCCTGGGGCCGCTCGAGCCACTGCTCAAGGACCCGACGATCACCGACATCATGGTCAACGGCGCATCGACGGTGTTCGTCGAGCGCAAGGGCAAGATCGAGGAGGTCAAGACGCGCTTCAAGGACGATCGCCATTTGTTGCGCATCATCCAGAAGATCGTCGGCGCGGTCGGTCGCCGGGTCGACGAGAGCTCGCCGATGGTCGACGCGCGGCTCGCCGACGGCAGTCGCCTGAACGCCATCATCGGGCCGTTGGCGATCGACGGCCCTGCCCTGTCGATCCGGAAATTCTCGAAGACGCCGATCGATATGTCGAAGCTGGTCGGTTACGGCGCGCTGCCGCAGGAAGCCGCCGAGGTGCTGCTCGGCGTCGTCGCGGCGCGGCGCAACGTCATCATCTCGGGCGGCACCGGGTCGGGCAAGACGACGATGCTCAACGCCCTGTCGGCGGCGATCGACAATACCGAGCGGATCCTGACCATCGAGGACTCCGCGGAGCTGCAGCTGCAGCAGCGTCACGTCGTGCGGCTGGAGACGCGGCCCGCGAACATCGAGGGGCGCGGCGAGATCAGCCAGCGCGAGCTGGTCAAGAACGCGCTGCGGATGCGGCCCGACCGCATCGTGCTGGGCGAAATCCGCTCGGGCGAGGCGTTCGACATGCTGCAGGCGATGAACACCGGCCACGACGGCTCAATGACCACCGTCCACGCCAACACGCCGCGCGACGCGCTGAGCCGCATCGAGCAGATGATCGGCATGTCGGGGATCGACATCAGCCCGAAATCGGCGCGCGCGCAGATCGCCGCGGCGATCCATGTCGTGCTCCAGCTGTCGCGCCTCAGCGATGGCTCGCGCCGCGTCATGTCGATCAGCGAGGTCACCGGCATGGAGGGGGAGACCGTGCTGATGCAAGAGATCTTCCGCTACAAGCGCACCGGCGTCGGCGAGAACGGCAAGGTGCTCGGGCACTTCGAGGCGACGGGTATCCGGCCGAAGTTCACCGAGGTGCTGACGGCGCGCGGCATCCATCTGCCCGCGAGCCTGTTCGACCCGTCGAACAAGCTGTCGGCCTGATGGACGCCGCCCTCCCCAGCCTGCCGATGCTGGTCTTCTACGTCCTGGTGTTCGGCGCGGTGCTGCTATTCGCCGACTTCGCGATGAACGCGCTCGCGGCGCGCCGCCAGACCCGCCATGTCAATCGCCGCCTCGGCCTGATTGCGGCGGGCAAGTCGCGTGGCGAGGTGCTCCAGCTGCTGCGCCCCGACCGCCGCGCCGAGGCCGGCCATGCGCTGATCGCGCCGCTGGTTCACTGGCTCGAGCCCAAGCTGCGCCAGGCGGGCCTGCGCATCGGCGCGACACGAATGCTGATGTACATGGCCGGCGCGACGCTCGCGATCGGCATCCTGTTTCCGCTCGTCGCCGAGCTCAGCGGCCGCTTCAACTCGCTGTCCGCGATGCTGCTGCTCGTGGTGTTCGCCGCCGGCCTGGGCTTCGGCGTCCCGGTCTTCGTCATCAACATGAAGGCCGCCAAGCGCATCAAGGCGTTCGACAAGCAGTTCCCGGTGGCGCTCGACATCTTCGTGCGCGGCCTGCGCGCAGGCCATCCGGTCAGCGCCGCGCTCGACCTGCTGACCACCGAGATCGCCGACCCGTGCGGCTCCGAATTCGGCATCGTCATCGACGAGGTCAATTACGGGCTGGACCTGCGCGAGGCACTGACCAACCTCAGCGACCGCATCGGCAGCCAGGACGTCCAGATGTTCACCGTCTGCGTCGCTATCCAGAGCGAGACCGGCGGCAACCTGGCCGAGATCCTGGAAGGGCTGACCAAGGTCATCCGCGAGCGCATGAGCATGGTGATGAAGGTCAAGGCGCTCGCCAGCGAGGGCAAGATGACCGGCACGATGCTGTCGATCCTGCCGCTCTTCACCTTCTCGATCGTCTTCTCGACGAGCCCCGCATTCTATCTCGACGTCTCGGGGGACCCCTGGTTCCTGCCCGGGGTCGGCGGCATCCTGACGCTGTACCTGCTCGGCGTCCTGACCATCCGCAAGCTGGTGGACCTCAAGGTATGACGGGTCTGGCCGGCCAGTTGCTCGTGCTCGCGCTGGTCTTCACGACCGGCTGCCTGACGTTCATGGCGCTTGCGCCGCTGTTCGCGCAGCGCGTCGACCTGCGGCACCGGCTCGCGGGCACCGTCGCCGCACCCCCGACGCCGCGCACCAGCCTGCGGGTCGATGCGACGCGCTCGTTCTGGTCGCGGGTCGTGCACGCCGTGGAGGCGCGCGGCGTCACGCTGACCGACGCCAAGAGCGGGCCGATGGCCGAGCAGCTCGTCCAAGCCGGGTTCCTCCAGCCGCATGCGCCGCGCGTCTATATGCTGGCGCGCGTCGGGCTGACGCTGCTGCTGCCGATCCTCGGCGCGGCGTGGATGCTGACCGATGCGAAGGTCCAGCCGCTCAAGCTATACCTGGTGATCGGCGGGCTGGCGGTCGCGGGCCTTTACGCGCCCGGCATCTACGTCGGCAACCGCGTCAAGAGCCGCGCCAAGGCGATCCTCAACGGCTTTCCCGACACGCTCGACCTCATGCTGGTCTGTGTCGAGGCGGGGCTGGGCATCGACGCTTGCTTCACCCGAGTCGGGCAGGAAGTGCGCCGCTCGCACCCGCTGCTCGCGGCGCAGTTCGCACTCGTCGCCCTCGAACTCCGCGCCGGGCGCAGCCGTGCCGACGCGCTGCGTGGGCTCGTTCGCCGCACCGGCGTGCCCGAGATCGGCTCTTTCGTGACGCTGGTCATCCAGTCGGACCGGCTGGGGTCGAGCATCGGGCAGGCGCTCAAATGCTACGCCATCGAGATGCGCGAGAGCCGCAAGATGCGCGCCGAGGAGAAGGCGCACCGTCTGCCGGTGCTGATCTCAATCCCGCTCGTCGCCTTCATGCTGCCGACGATGATCGCCGTGCTGATCCTGCCGGGTGCGATCATGATCAAGCGGGACATGCTGCCCAGCATGGCGGCGGCGGGCCGATGACTGGCCTGGGTCTCGTCCTCGCGGCAGCGGCGCTCGCCTGCGTCGGCGGCGCGGCGATCGCCGACGTGCGGAAGTTCGAGATTCCCGACGCTTGGTCGATCGTCATCGCCGCGCTGTTCGCGGGCTTCGCGATCGCCGAATGGCCGCTGCCGTCGTGGTGGCAGCATGTCGCTGCCGGCCTGCTGATGTTCGCGGTCGGGGTTGCGCTGTTTGCGCGCGGCTGGCTGGGCGGCGGCGACGTCAAGCTGCTCGCGGCGTGCGCGCTGTGGACGGGGTTCGACGGCCTGCCGTGGCTGATCGGGGGGACGACGCTGAGCGGCGCGGTGCTTGCCGTCGTCGTGCTTGCGGCGCGCCGGTTTGCGACGCCCGAGATGCGTTATCCGGCGCTGCAGGCGGGCGGACCGCTGCCCTACGCCGTTGCGATCCTGGGCGGGGCCAGCGTGTACGCGACCGTCGCGGTGTGATCAGCATGCAGCGCCATATACAGCAGGCCGAGCCCGATCACCGCGCCGATCTGGATGCCGACGATCAGCATCAGCATGTCGGCAAACGGCTGCTTGCGCGTCTTATGCCGGATAACGCGCTGCGCCATGATCGCCCCCGGGCCGCCGCCGCACGCCGCGACAAGCAGCAGGCGGAACTCGCTGACGCGATACCGGCGCGTCGCGGCGCGTGCCTTATCGTCGCAGAAAAGGAAATACGCCGTGGCATTCACCATGATAAAATAGCCGACGTAGATCACTCTTCGCTACTCCAACGCACGCATCGGCAGTATCTATTTGAAACGCCTGTTTACTGCAACAGTAAAATCGGCATTTCTAGTGCGTGATCAATCATATAGTCGAAATTTATCCGGCGATAATCTGTTCGCGATCATGGCGATATTGTTGCTTGTCGCCTCGTACATTGCCTTGACTGCTGCGGATTTCGCAACGACCCTGATCGGGCTCAGGAGCGGTAATGCCGTCGAGCTGAACCCCGCTGCCGCACATGGCGCCGACAATATTCGGATCGGCTTTCTGGTGGTCGCCAATATCGCGCT
This sequence comes from Glacieibacterium frigidum, assembly GCF_007097155.1. Classification (GTDB taxonomy): domain Bacteria; phylum Pseudomonadota; class Alphaproteobacteria; order Sphingomonadales; family Sphingomonadaceae; genus Glacieibacterium; species Glacieibacterium frigidum. The sequence continues at coordinate 781,431 of NZ_VJWA01000001.1, read as the reverse complement.
GCTGCTGCCGCTCGTCGTCGCATTCGCGGTCGGGATCGTCCAGGCGCACCGGGTGCCCCGCACGGCGCTGAGCCATTGGTGGCGGCACGTCCTCGACATCTTCTACGTCTCGCCCCTGAACGACCACGCCCGCCAGCGACGGCCGCTGCGCCTCGTCACCGCGGCGATGACCTTGCTCGTCCTCAAGCTGGTGATCGTCGGCAGCAACCTTCTCGTCATCGCAGGCCACCCCAACCCCACGACGCTGCTCGCGGTGATGTGGACCCACGCGGGGCTCGAGGGCCCGGCACTCTACTGGGCGGCGTACGGTGTGATGATCGTGCCTTGCTACATCGCCGCAGTCGGCCTCGCGGCTGCGACGCTGAAGCTGGCGCAGCGCAACAGGCGCTAGCGGTTCGCGGCCAGCAATGACGCTAAGGCCTCGACGGTTGTCGTCGTAATGATCGCGTCTAGTGCATCGAGGTGACGCCCGCAGCGTCTCACGCCGCGGTCTCGGCGAACAGGGCGCAGAGGCTCGCCCCGTCCGTGCCCACCACACATCGCCTCAACCGGCGCGTTTACGCCGCCCCGCCAGAGCCCGCATCTCACCACTTGTGAGCGGCTGCTGGGCCTCGCCGAGGTACGACATGGCGGGCGTCCTGCGCCATCCGTGATGCCTGACGCTAACCAGCAACATCGGCGAGGATGCCGAGCTGCTTCAGCATGCCAAGCTCGTCGGTCGACCCCCAGCGTTCGACACACTGGCCGTTCTCGAAGCGCGCCAGCTGCAGCGCGGCGACCTTGAAGCTTCTGCCCGTCGGGGCGACGCCTTGGAACTTGCCCTGGTGCGTGCCGCTGATCGTATAGCGCATCGCGACATGGTCGTCGCTCGCGGTGATTTCGACCGGCTCGGCCTTCAGGTCCGGAAACGCCATGCGCATCGTTCGGAAAAAGCCCTTCAGGCCCTCGATGTCCGGTGTCTGATCGGGGGCCGGATCGTGGTCGACAAAACTGGGCGCCAGGATCTCGTCCAGGACGTCGTAGCGACCGGCGCTGGCGACTTCGGCGCCCCACCGCTCTGTGGCGGCAAGATTGGCTTCCTTGGTCATCATTTACTCCTGAAGATTTTGAATTACCCAACGGGACGTGAGGTCAGCCGGGTGTCTCAGCCAGAGCCGGCGCTCTCGGCCGCCGGCGCTCCGTTATCGACCTTGAGCGTACCGCCGGCCTCAGCCGCGGCGATCCCTGAGCTTTCCTGGACGGCGACTTCCGCACGTCCGGCGGTCGGGTGGGCCATCGGGGCGGGCTTGCGGTCCTCGAACGGCGGGCTCTCGCCGGCTTCGGCAAGTTCCTTTGCTGACGATGTGGTCACGCGCGCCTGGGCTTCAAAGTCTGGCATCGGCCGTTCCTGTCGGGTTGGCCTGTCCAACGGACCGCCAGCACGATGGATGCCCGCTTGTTTCTCCAACGGTTCAGCCGGTCCGCCGATTATGGCGATCGCCCAGTAGGACGGCTGGCGAGACGCCGGCTCATAAGCCGGCGGCCGGCCAGCCCGCTCGCGACCCATTTCGAGAACGCCGAGACCGACGATCCCGAGCTCGGGTCGGGCCAGCCCAACTTGCACGCCGAGGGCAATGAGGCAGCGTAGAGACCACACGCCGCTCGGGGAGCATCGACGCGCCCCCACGACGCCAGACGCACAAAACCCCCGCCGGATATCCGGCGGGGGTTGAGTATTATGTGTCAGTGGTTGCGGGGACAGGATTTGAACCTGTGACCTTCAGGTTATGAGCCTGACGAGCTACCGGGCTGCTCCACCCCGCGACAAGGGGTATAACATTATGAATGGGTTCAGCCTGTCTGCCGGCTACAAAGCCTGGCGGCGTCCTACTCTTCCATCGCTTGAGCGATAGTACCATCGGCGCAGTCTGGTTTCACGGCCGAGTTCGGGATGGGATCGGGTGGGGCACAGACGCTATGACCACCAAGCTATGAAGCCGGCGGACAGACAGGAATTAGAAAATCGAATGCTAAGCTCTCGCTCAGTGCTGTCGATGATGGTGGGATCTACAAGCGCAATCAGAGTAATTAGGACCAGTCAGCTGAACGCGTTACCGCGCTTACACACCTGGCCTATCAACGTGGTGGTCTTCCACGACTCGATGAGATCTAATCTCGAGGGAGGCTTCCCGCTTAGATGCTTTCAGCGGTTATCCCGTCCGTACATAGCTACCCTGCTGCACCATTGGCATGATGACAGGTCCACCAGAGGTACGTTCATCCCGGTCCTCTCGTACTAGGGACAACTCCTCTCAAATCTCGACGCCCACGGCAGATAGGGACCAAACTGTCTCACGACGTTCTGAACCCAGCTCACGTACCACTTTAATTGGCGAACAGCCAAACCCTTGGGACCTGCTCCAGCCCCAGGATGTGATGAGCCGACATCGAGGTGCCAAACAACCCCGTCGATATGAGCTCTTGGGGGTTATCAGCCTGTTATCCCCGGCGTACCTTTTATCCGTTGAGCGATGGCCCGTCCACGAGGGACCACCGGATCACTATGACCGACTTTCGTCTCTGCTCGACCTGTCGGTCTCACAGTCAGGCTGGCTTATGCCATTGCACTCTAACAGACGGTTTCCAACCGTCCTGAGCCAACCTTCGCGCGCCTCCGTTACTCTTTAGGAGGCGACCGCCCCAGTCAAACTACCCGCCACAGAGGGTCCCTCGCCCAGTTTCATGGGCGCAGGTTAGATATAAGAAACGAACAGGGTGGTATTTCACTGGATGGCTCCACTCAGGCTGGCGCCCAAGCTTCAAAGCCTCCCACCTATGCTACACAGTTCATTTCCCATACCACTCTGAAGCTGCAGTAAAGGTGCACGGGGTCTTTCCGTCTAACCGCGGGTACCCCGCATCTTCACGGGGAATTCAATTTCGCTGAGCAGGTGTTGGAGACAGTGGGGAAGTCGTTACGCCATTCGTGCAGGTCGGAACTTACCCGACAAGGAATTTCGCTACCTTAGGACCGTTATAGTTACGGCCGCCGTTTACCTGGGCTTCATTTCAGTGCTTGCACACCTCCACTTAACCTTCAGGCACCGGGCAGGCGTCAGACCCTATACGTCGTCTTGAAGCCGACTTAGCAGAGCCCTGTGTTTTTGCTAAACAGTCGCTACCCCCTGGCCTGTGCCCCCCACAAAAAGTTGCCTTGATGTGGGGCCTCCTTCTTCCGAAGGTACGGAGGCAATTTGCCGAGTTCCTTCAACACCCTTCTCTCAAGCGCCTTGGTATACTCTACCAGCCCACCTGTGTCGGTTTCGGGTACGGTCTATACGGTGGGGCTATTTCCTGGAACCGCTTCGAAGCCCGGACAATCCAATAAGTCCGAACAACACACGCGATCCGTCACACACCACCAGGCCACGGAATATTAACCGTGTTTCCATCCACTACCCCCTTCGGGCTCGTGTTAGGGACCGGCTCACCCTACGCGGATTAGCCTTGCGTAGGAACCCTTGGGCTTTCGGCGACAGGGCATCTCACCCTGTTTATCGCTACTCATGTCAACATTCGCACTTCCGATACCTCCACGACCCATTACCAGGCCGCTTCACAGGCTTACGGAACGCTCCGCTACCGCGCACTTGCGTGCACCCAAAGCTTCGGTACGTGTCTTGAGCCCCGTTACATCTTCGCCGCAGAAATCCTTATCTAGACCAGTGAGCTGTTACGCTTTCTTTAAAGGATGGCTGCTTCTAAGCCAACCTCCTGGTTGTTTTGGGACTTCCACATGCTTTCCCACTTAGACACGATTTGGGGACCTTAGCTGTTGGTCAGGGCTGTTTCCCTCTCGACGACGGACCTTAGCACCCGCCGTCTGTCTCCCAGACTGTACTCGCACGTATTCGGAGTTTGGTTAGGTTTGGTAGATCTCGCGACCCCCTAG
>NZ_VJWA01000001.1:0-772500 GCF_007097155.1 Glacieibacterium frigidum | reverse complement strand
TGTTCTGCGTGAACGGACGCGCCTGGTAGGTGATGCCCAGCGTGTTGGTCTGGAACTTGCGGTACTGATAGTTGCCGCCGAAGTGCAGCTGGCCGCCCAGTGCCTGCGGTGAGTAGGTAACGCGCGCCGCCAGGATATAGTCGTCGTTCAAGCCGCGATCGGCGTTGATCGTGTCGTTGAACGCACCGATCGATGCGCGGAAGACGTTGTCGGCGCTGATGTAGGTCGCCGCGAAGCCGAGGCGGCGGGTGTTGTTGAACGCCTCGTTGAACTGCGCACGCTCGACGAACGAGATGAAGCGCGAGCTGGTGATCTGCTCGAGGCCGTCGAGCGATTCGAAGTTACCCAGCGTGAGCTCCCACGGCGAGTTCGGCTTGCGATAGCTCAGCACGACGTCGCCGAAGCCGACCGCGGCGTTGGCGAAGTCGAATTCCGCCTTGTAGCCGAAGCCGCCGGGCAGACCGCCCTCGACACCCAGGCGGACGCGGCGAACGCGCGTCGTGAAGCCCAGGTCCTTGGTGGCGATCGCGTTGTTGGGGTTCTCGGTATAGGCCGAGTCGTACATGAAGCGGCCGCGGACCTTGAACTTGAAGCCCTCGTTCGCAGTGCCCTTCTGGCCGGTCAGCTCGGGCGCCGCCTTGAACGACGCGGTGTTGGCGGCGTTGGCAGCCTTCAGGATCTCGAGCTGCTCCTGCATCGCCTGAACCTGCGCCTTAAGGAACTCGAGCTGGGCGGCCGACTCTTCGGCCGACAGCGGTGCTTCGGCTGCGGCGTCGGCAGCGGGAGCCTCCTGCGCCGCGACGCTGGTGAAGGCGAACGCGGTGAGTGCGGTCGTGGCCAGGATGGCCGCGGTCCACTTGGTCGTCGTCATTTAGGAAACCCCCTGTAAGGCTGGTGTGCCGATTGCACCGCCGCGCCTAGAGGGGCTTTGTCACGGGTAAGTGACGTAATTGTTGCGGGTGTGTGACAGCCGAATTCGTCCGCAAAGCGTGATAAAAAGGCGACGCCGGGGCCTCAGCCCTCGGCGTCGGCGAGCGCCGCGGCGGCAGCAGCCGCCTCGACATCGACCTTGCGCGGACGACCGCGGCGGCGGCGCGGCGCTTCCTCGACGGCCGCTTCCTCGGGCGCAGGCGCGGCGGCGACCGGGGCGACGGGCTCCGGCACGATCGTCGCGGGACCCGGCAGGCCGGCGATCATCGGCTCGTCCTCAACGATCGGGGCGCGCTGGACAGCTTCGACCGGGCGCTCGGCGGCTTCGCGGCGGGGGCGCTGGTCGCGCGGGCCGTCCTCGCGGCGGGCATCCTGCCGCGGCTCGCGACGCGAGTCTTCGCGGCGCGGCTCGTCACGACGCGATTCTTCACGTCGGTTGTCGCCACGCGGCTCGTCGCGGCGGTACTCGCCGCTGGTGCGGGCCTCGCCCTGGCGGTTGTCGTTTTGGCGACCCTCGTTCTGGCGCCCGTCCTGGCGCGGCTCGTACTGACGCCCCTCGCTCTGGCGCGGTTCGTACTGGCGATCGTTGCGCCCATCGCCGCGCTGCTGGCCACGTTGGTCGTCGCGGCGCGGACGGTCGTCACGCTGCTGCGCGCGCGGCTCGTCGCGGCGGTTGTCGCCACGCTGGTTGTCGGCGCGCTGATTGTCGTCGGCCGCGTACTCGCGGTCCTCGCCATCGTCTTCGGACACGTTGCCGGCTGCGGTGTTCTGCGCGGCATAGGCGGGATTGTAGCCGTTGCCGACATCCTGGCCGTCGTCGTCGTCGGCGTCATAGCCGGGACGCGGGCCGCGCTGGTTCTCGGGCTGGCGCTCGCGGATTTCGTTGAGCACGCGGAAATAATGGTCGGCGTACTGAAGGTAATATTCGGAGACGACCCGGTCGCCCTGCTGCGCGGCGTCACGCGCCAGCGTCTTGTATTTCTCGAGCAGTTGCGTCGCGTTGCCGCGCTGGCGGATGTCGAGGCGGTTGTTGCCGTAATTCTGGCCCTGCGGCCGGGGCGCGCCGCCCATGCCGCCGCCGCCCTGCCCGCCGCCACGACCGCGCCGGCGGCCATTCTGCTGATTATTATTGCGTATCAAATCGAACGTCCCCGGGTGACGGCGAGCGAGGCTGCGCCGTTCTGCGTTGAGGGTGACCTGCGGCAGGGTTCCTGTGCGTCTGGCCCGAATGGCCGCCCGCGTCTGCATGTAGGTCGGTCGGGCAGGGAAGCTTCGTGCTCCACGTCTGCCTTGGAACCAAGCCCTAGCGTGTTCCGCCGGGGCTTCCAAGCGCTATTTGGTGACGACGAGGCAGCGCGGCAAGCCTGCGAGATCGCGGCGGAGCGCGGTGGTCAGGCCCTGTGCTTCGAGCAGCCTGGCGACGGCGCCCGCCTGCGTCGCGCCGATCTCGATGCAGGCAACGCCGTGGGGCGTGAGTTGTCCGGACAGCAATGGTACGATGTGCCTGTAATCGTCGAGACCGTCGGGGCCGGCGAAGAGCGCGTCGTGCGGCTCCCAGTCGGCGACGTCGCGCGGGAGGGTTTCGCTCGTGGCGATATAGGGGGGGTTGCACAGGATGAGGTCGTGGACACCGCCGTCGCCGTCCCAGCCACCGGGTGCGAAGGTGGCGCGGGTGCCGAACCTCAGCCGTGCGGCATTCGCGGCGGCGACGGCCAGTGCGGTCGGTGACGCGTCGATCCCCACGCCCCGCGCGCCGGGCCACGCGTCGAGTGCCGCGAGCAGCAGCGCGCCCGAGCCCGTACCGAGGTCGAGGATGGTGTCGGGCGCCCGCTCACCGAAATGCGCGATCGCCGCCTCGATCAGCGTTTCGGAGTCGGGTCGCGGGATCAGCACTTCGGGCGTGACCTGCAGGTCGAGCGACCAGAATTCGCGGCTGCCGGTGATGTAAGCGACCGGCTCGCCCTTCGCGCGCCGCTCGACCAGCGCGTCGAACCCCGGCGGCACCGCCCGGTCGAGATCGAGCAGTATCGCCATCCGCCCCACCCTCGCAGCATGCGCGAGCAGTACCTCGGCATCGAGCCGGTCGATGCGGGACGCTGCCGCGCGCAGCGCCTCCGCCGCCCTCACCCCTCCAGGTCCGCCAGCCGCGCCGCCTCGTCCTCGGCGATCAGCGCGGTGACGAGTTCGTCGAGGCCGGGGCCTTCGAGGATTTCGGGGAGGCGGTGCAGCGTCAGGTTGATGCGGTGGTCGGTCACGCGGCCCTGCGGGTAGTTGTAGGTGCGGATGCGCTCCGACCGGTCGCCCGAGCCGACCATCGACTTGCGGTCGGCGGCGCGCGCGTCGTGGAGCTTGGCGCGCTCGGCCTCGTACAGGCGCGTCCGCAGCACCTTCAACGCCTTGGCCTTGTTCTTGTGCTGCGATTTCTCGTCCTGCTGGATAACGACCAGCCCCGACGGGATGTGGGTGATGCGGACGGCGGAGTCGGTGGTGTTGACCGACTGGCCGCCGGGGCCCGACGAGCGGAAGACGTCGATGCGCAGGTCGCGCGCCTCGTCGATCTGGACGTCGACCTCCTCGGCCTCGGGCAGCACCGCGACCGTCGCGGCGCTGGTGTGGATGCGCCCCTGCGTCTCGGTCGCGGGCACGCGCTGGACGCGGTGGACCCCGGCCTCGAACTTCAGCCGCGCGAACACCTGGGCGCCGGTGATCGAGGCGATGACCTCCTTGAAGCCGCCCATTTCGCCCGCACTCGCGCTGATCGTCTCGACGCGCCAGCCCTGGCTCTCGGCATAGCGCTGGTACATGCGGAACAGGTCGCCGACGAACAGCGCGGCCTCGTCGCCGCCGGTGCCGGGGCGCAGCTCGAGCATCGCGGGCCGGTCGTCGGCGGTGTCGCGCGGCAGCAGCTTGAGCGCGAGCGCCCGCTCGGCGAGCGGAATCGCGTCGGCGACTGCGCCGATCTCGGCCTCCGCCATCTCGCGCATTTCGGGGTCGGCGAGCAGCACGGCGAGGTCGGCATGCTCCTCACGCAGCTTGCGGACATGCGCCGCGGCCTCGGCGACGGGGGTCAGCTCGGCATAGTCCTTCGACAGCTGGACGAACTGATCCGAGGCCAGGTCGGGATTGCCCATGCGCGCTGCGAGGTCGGCATGGCGCCGCTCGATCTGCGCGATGCGGTCGGGGGAGATGGGGGTCATTCGTAAGTGCCGCCCATTGCATCGTAAGTTGGGTGCAAGGCGCTCAGGACACGCTGAAAGCGGTCCTTGCCCTTACCGTCGCGCTTTCGACCACTGAAATTCAGCTTCTGGTCGGCGTCTTGTGTGTCTCGCACAAACAGGATCGCTCCCACGTCATCCTTCGCTGCGAGTTCGGCGCGACGTTTGGCGTTTCCGCGATAAGCCGTAGCGACGCTTACACCCTGCGAGCGCAACCGTGCAGCAATAGCCAGCGCTTCAGACTCGGCGGCGGGGGCGTCCGGAATCACGGCGACATCGATTTCGTCCGTGGTAGCGACCGCCACCAGCATCCCCAGCCGCTCGATCCCCGCGGCCCAGCCGACCGCCGGCGTGCTCGGTCCGCCCATCGTCTCGATCAGGCCGTCGTAGCGCCCTCCGCCGATCACCGTGCCCTGCGAACCCAGGTGGACGGTGACGAACTCGAACGCCGTGTGGCGGTAATAGTCGAAGCCGCGGACGAGCGAGGTTGTCCGGACGAAGTCGACGCCTGCCGCCTGCAGCCCCTTCTGGACCCCTTCGAAGAACGCCCCCGCGGCGCTCGTCATGTGCGCGTCGATGCCCGGCGCCGCGGCGACCAGCGGTCGGTCGCACTCGGCCTTCGAATCAAGGATGCGCAGCGGGTTCTTGGCCAGGCGCTCGAGGCTCTCGCCCGACAGCGCGTCCTGGTGCGCGGTGAAGTGCGCGACGAGCGCCTCACGCCACGCCGCGCGCGTCTCGGCGTCGCCTAGCGTGTTAAGCTGCAGCGTCACCTTGTCGGCGATACCGAGCTCGCTCAGCAGCTGCGCGCCGAGTGCGATGACCTCGACGTCGGCGGCTGGCTCGGCGGCACCGATGACCTCGGCGTCGAGCTGGTGGAACTGGCGGTAGCGGCCCTTCTGCGGCCGCTCGTAGCGGAACAACGGCCCGTGTGCCGCGAGCTTCAGAACACCATGCTGCTGCCAGCCGTTCTGGATATAGGCGCGGCAGATGCCGGCGGTGAACTCGGGCCGCAGCGTCAGCGAGTCGCCGCCGCGATCCTCGAACGAGTACATCTCCTTCGACACGACGTCGGTCGTCTCGCCGAGCGAGCGCGCGAACACGGCGGTCGGCTCGAAGATCGGCGTGTCGACGCGGCGGAAGCCGTACAGCTTGCGGACGCGGTTGAAGGTCTCGACGACATGGTCGAAGCGCGCGATGTCGTCGCCGAACAGGTCCTGGGTGCCGCGAACGCGTTGGATTTTTTCGGCCATGGTGCGCGGCTGATAGGCGGCAGGCCGGGTTTTGTCATCCACCGGCGCTTTCTCCGCAGCTGAATATGAACAAGTGAGCGACTTTGACACCAGAGACGTGTTTTTCAGGAATTCATCGGCTCGAAAACGCGTCGTTGCCGGATCCCACCACACCGACCGACAAGATGTACCATATCGGTTCGTCTGTGTCAAGTCAGCGCAGCAGTTTGAGTCCGACGATGCAGCCGACGAGCGCGGCGATCAGCAACAGCCGCGGCCAGCTCGACGCTTCGTTATAGGCGAGAATGCCGACGAGCACCGTCCCGACCGCACCAATGCCGACCCAGACCGCGTACGCGGTGCCGAGCGGGATAGACCGCGACGCGTATTCGAGAAGGCCCATGCTGAGGCTCACCGAGATCAGGAACGCCAGCACCCACGGCCAGTTACGGAATCCATCGACGTGTCGCAGCGCGGTGGTGAAGCCGACTTCGAACAGCCCGCCCAGCACGAGCGCGGCCCACGCCATCAGGCGGCGAGCTTCGCCAGCGCGTCGCCCTCGACGCGCATGATCGTCCAGTCGGTCATCGCGACCGCGCCGATCGACTTGTAGAAGCCGATCGCGGGCGCGTTCCAGTCGAGCACTGCCCATTCGAAGCGCGCGCAGTCGCGCTCGATGGCGATGCGCGCGAGGTGGCGCAGCAGCGCGGTGCCCGTCCCCGTCCCGCGCGCCGCCTCGCGGACGAAAAGGTCCTCGAGGTACAGGCCGCGCTTGCCGCTCCACGTCGAGAAGTTGAAGAAGAACAGCGCGACGCCGACGGCCTCGCCGTCGATCTCGGCGAGCACGGCCTCGGCGGCAGGCGTCGCGCCGAACAGCGCCTCGTGCAGCGTCTCGTGGGTCGCCTTCACCGCATCGGGGTCGCGCTCATAGGCCGCGAGGTCGCGGATCAGTTGCAGGACGGTTCCGACGTCGGCGGGGGTGATGGCGCGGATCACTCGGCGGCCAGCAGCGTCATCGCCTTCGCCGCCTCGATCTCCGCCGCCTTCTTCTCGACCAGCGACACGATGTGGTCGACCATCGCGGGTTCGTCGATATGGTGGCTGGTGACGCCCGACAGATAGACCATGTGCTTGCCACCGCCGCCGCCGGTGATGCCGATGTCGGTCTCGCGCGCTTCGCCCGGGCCGTTGACGACGCAGCCGAGCACGCTGAGCGACAGCTCGGTGGTGACGTGGGCGAGCGCGGTTTCGAGGCGCTCGACGGTCTTCACGACGTCGAAGCCCTGGCGCGCGCAGCTGGGGCACGACACCACCCGCACGCCGCGCGCCCGGATGCCGAGCGACTTGAGCATGTGATAGCCGACCTTGACCTCCTCGACCGGGTCCGCCGACAACGAGACGCGGATCGTGTCGCCGATACCCGCCCACAGCAGCATGCCGAGCCCGATCGACGACTTGACCGTGCCGCCCTGCAGGCCGCCGGCCTCGGTGATCCCGAGATGGAGGGGATAGTCGCAGACCTCCGACAGCCCCTGGTAGGCGGCGACGGCGAGGAACACGTCGCTGGCCTTCACGCTGACCTTGAACTCGTGGAAGTCCTCGTCCTGCAGCATCTTCATATGTTCGAGCGCCGATTCGACGAGCGCCTCGGGGCACGGCTCGCCGTACTTTTCGAGCAGGTGGCGCTCCAGGCTGCCGGCGTTGACGCCGATGCGCATCGAGCAGCCGTTGGCCTTGGCAGCGCGCACGACCTCGCGGACGCGCTCCTGGCTGCCGATGTTGCCGGGGTTGATGCGCAGGCAGGCGGCGCCCGCGTCGGCGGCTTCGAGCGCGCGCTTGTAGTGAAAGTGGATGTCGGCGACGATCGGCACTTCGCTGGCGCGGCAGATCGCGCCCATCGCGGCGGTCGCCTCGACGGTCGGGCAGCTGACGCGGACGATGTCGGCGCCGACCTCGACGCAGCGGCGGATCTGGTCGATCGTCGCGGCGGCGTCCTCGGTGGGCGTGTTGGTCATCGTCTGGACGGCGATCGGCGCACCGCCGCCGACGGGCACCTTGCCGACCATGATCCTTCGCGAGGGACGGCGGACGATATCGCGCCAGGGGCGGACGCTCATGTTCGGGCTTTCGAAGGCATGGCCCGCGATATAGCGAGCGCGCACGCCCTCGTCATCAAGGCATCGAGGCGCTACATCGTCGCCCCATGCGGCGCCCCTTCACCAAGATGCACGGCCTGGGCAACGATTTCGTGCTGTTCGATGCGCGGGCTGAGCCGTTGCCCTTGACCACACAGCAGGTGCGGAGCCTGAGCGACCGCCACACCGGTATCGGCTGCGACCAGCTGTTCGTGCTCGAGCCCAGCGACCGCGCCGACGTCTTTATGCGGATCTGGAACTCCGACGGCGGCGAGGTGCAGAGCTGCGGCAACGGCGCGCGCTGCGTCGCGGCGTGGCTGGGCGGTGCGCCGTCGATCGACACTGCGGGCGGACTGCTTCACGCGACCGCCACCGCCGGGGCGGCGAGCGTCGACATGGGGGTGCCGCGGTTCGACTGGGATGCGGTGCCGCTGGCCTATGCGATGGACAGCGCGCGGCTGCCGGTGGCGTGGGGAGAGCTCGAAGGGCCTATGGCGCTCAGCATCGGCAACCCGCACGTCGTATTCTTCGTGCCCGATACCGCTGCGGTGCCGCTCGAGACGCTCGGGCCGGAGATCGAGACCGACGCGCTGTTCCCCGAGCGGGTCAATGTCGGCGTCGCGCAGGTGACCGACGCGGGGCTAACGCTGCGCGTCTGGGAGCGCGGGGCGGGACTGACGCGCGCCTGCGGGACCGGGGCGGTGGCGGCGGCGGTCGCCGGCATACGGCGCGGGCTGGTGCGCTCGCCGGTCGCGGTGACGCTGCCCGGCGGGACGGTCGAGGTCGCGTGGGCACAGGGCGGCGGCGCGACGCTGAGCGGCCCCGCGACGCGGGTGTTCGACGGCGAGATCGACCCGGACGACTTCGCGTGACGCAGGTGCTGAGCTTCGGCTGCCGGCTCAACATCGCCGAATCGGCGGTGCTGGGGGGGCTGGTCGACGATCCCGATCTGGTCATCGTCAACTCGTGCGCGGTCACCGCCGAGGCCGTGCGGACGGGCGCGCAGGCGGCGCGGCGGGCGGCGCGGGGCGGTTCGCGGGTGGTCGTGACGGGGTGCGCGGCGGAGGTCGAGGCCGGGGCGTTCGCGGGGTTCGCGACGGTGGGGCGGCGGGGCAAGTTCGAGGCTAGCTCGTATCGTGCCCCCCTCCCGGTACGGGAGGGGCTGAGAGTGGGCAGTAACCCCCAGCTCCAAATGTCGAGCCTGTCGACACTGCCCACCCCCGGCCCCTCCCGTACCGGGAGGGGAGCTGACGCCCCCATTCACACCCGCGCCTTCGTCCCCGTCCAGAACGGCTGCGACCACGCCTGCACCTTCTGCATCATCGCCCGCGCGCGTGGCCCCTCGACCTCCGAAGCTCCCGACACCGTCGTCGCGCGCATCGCCGCTCTTCACGAAGCCGGCTGCAACGAGGTCGTGCTGACCGGCGTCGACCTGACGAGCTATGCCCATGCCGGCACGACGCTGGGCCAGCTCGTCCGCCGCATCCTCGCCGAGACCGCCCTGCCCCGCCTGCGCCTGAGCTCGATCGATTCGATTGAGGCCGACCCGCTCCTCCTCGACCTGATCGCGTCCGAGCCGCGGATCATGCCGCAGCTGCATCTGTCGCTGCAGGCGGGCGACGACCTGATCCTGAAGCGCATGCGCCGCCGCCACGGGCGCGACCATGCCATCCGCTTCTGCGCGAGCTTGCGGGCGCGGCGGCCGGAGATCGCCTTTGCCGCAGACCTGATCACCGGCTTCCCGACCGAGACCGAGGCGATGTTCGAGCAGACGGCAGCGCTGGTCGACGAGTGCGGCCTGACCCAGCTCCACGTCTTCCCCTACTCGCCGCGCCCCGGCACGCCCGCCGCGCGAATGCCGCAGGTGCCGCCCGCGACGACACGCGACCGCGCCGCCCGCCTGCGCGCCTTGGGCGAGCTACGCACCGCCACGGCACTCGCCGCGCAGTGCGGCCGCCCGCAGCGGGTCCTCGTCGAGCGGTCGGGAACGCGCGGGCGAACCGAGGGCTTTCACCCCGCGCGCGTGCCCCCGGCCGCGCCCGGCAGCATCGTTACCGTCACCGGCGTCCGCGTCGCCGACGGCGTATTGGAGTGTGCATGAGCGACTGGCTGACCAAGCTGCGGACCGGGCTGTCGCGGAGCAGCGAGAAGCTGGGCGCGGGCCTCGGCTTCGTCGCCGCGACGCGCCTCGACGATGCGCGCCTCGACCAGATCGAGGAGGCGCTGATCGGCGCCGACCTGGGGGTCGCGGTCGCGGGCCGGGTCACGACGCGGCTGCGCGAGGAGCGGTTCGGGCGCGACATCGACGATGCGGGGGTGCGTGCGGCGGTCGCCACCGAGATCGCCGCGACGCTGGCCCCGGTCGCCAAGCCGCTGGCGGTGACCGTCTTCCCGCGCCCGCAGGTCATCCTGGTCGTCGGCGTCAACGGCAGCGGCAAGACGACGACCATCGCCAAGCTGGCGCACCGTTTCGTCGAGCAGGACTATACCGTCATGCTCGCCGCCGGGGACACGTTCCGCGCCGCCGCGACCGCCCAGCTCAAGATCTGGGGTGAGCGCGCCGGGGTCGAGGTCATTGCGGGCCCAGAGGGCGGCGACGCGGCGGGGCTGGCGTTCAACGCCTTCGAGGCGGCGCGTGCCAAGGGCACTGACGTGCTGATTATCGACACCGCCGGCCGCCTGCAGAACAAGGCGGGGCTGATGGACGAGCTCGCCAAGGTCCGCCGGGTGCTCAAGAAGCTGTCGATCACCGCGCCGCACGACACGGTGCTCGTCCTCGACGCGACCACAGGCCAGAACGCGCTAAACCAGGTCGAGGTGTTCCGCGACATCGCCGGCGTCACCGGCCTGGTGATGACCAAGCTCGACGGCACCGCGCGCGGCGGCGTGCTGGTCGCCGCGGCCGAGCGCTTCGGCCTGCCGATCCACGCGATCGGCGTCGGCGAGGGCATGGGCGACCTGCGCAGCTTCGACGCGGCGGAGTTTGCGAGCGCGCTGGCGGGCGTGCCGGCGAAGATGAACAATTAAGCTCTCCCGACGGCCATACTGGCGATCATGGGTTATTCTTCTCGGCACACTGCTGATCGCGTGTCAGCATGCTGATGATCGTGCCGCCCCGATCTGTACAGTCCTTGGCTCGGAGGACCTGCACAAGGAGTCCACCCATGAGCAACAGCGCGAAAACTGCGATCATGATTAGGAGGTAAATGCGCTTCATCCGAGCGTGACGATCCGGTATTCGCAGACTATCGCGACCGGCAACTGGCAAAGCCAGAAGGCCCTTCGCTTGCGGATGACCGCGGCATGGCTATTCCCTCACCCCCGGCAATATCCCTCGCCCGGGCCGACAACGAGGCAGTCCTGCTTGCCCGCCAGCCATTTCATGCCGGTCTCGTCGCCCGTGCCCTTGCGGATGCTGACCGTCTGGCCGGCGCGGTCGACGACCAGCGCGTCGCCCTCGATGCGACCCTCGAAGACACCCTTGTCGTCGAGGGTGTACTGGTTGGTCAGGCGGTAGCGGCCGTCGCCCTCGGCCACGATCCCCATGACCAGCCCTTCGGGCCCGACCCACTTCCCGGCCCAGGCGTCGGCGACGGGCGTGGCCGACGCCGCCTCCTTCACCACGGTCGGCGGCGGCGGTGCGGAGCCGCAGCCTGCCAGTACGAGCAGCATCGCCAGTCCGGTCGCCTTCATGTGCGTGTCTCCCGATTACCACCCGCCGATATCGCTCCGGGCGCGTCCCGGAAAGCCCGAAATGACTGGCGGACAGTGTGCCCCCGCGTTAAAAATCGCCGGAGCGGTTGCGAGGGGATTTCATGCGTACGACGTTGACGGCGTTGGCGATTCTCGCCGCGGTCCCCGCCGGTGCGGCGACGCTGCAGGAGCAATATGCCGCGGCGCAGGCCGCCTTCGACGCGGGCCGGTTTGCGGAAGCGCGCAGCGGGTTCGCGGCCATCCTGCCGCGCCTCGACGCGAATCCCAAGATGAAGACGCAGGCCGCCATCGTCCGCTCGCGCATGGGGACTGCGGCTTTCGGGCTGGGCGAGCCCGAGGCGGCGGTAGCGCTGATCCAGGCGGCGCTGCCGGTGCTCGACCCGAAGTCGCCCGACTGGGTCAACGCGATGCTCGAGCTGGGGCTGACGCAGGAGCAGCTGATCGATTTCGACGGGGCGGCGCGCAGCTACCGCGCGGTGATCACCGCCACGCCCGACGAAGGCGCACGGCTGAGCGCGACGATCGGCGCGGCGCGCGTGCTGACCTTCAGCGATCCCGCCGCGGCGCGCACCTATGCCGACGAGGCGCTGCGCGCCGGGGCGGCGGCGTTCGCCGACAAGACGAAGCGCGACAGCTATGCCCAGCTGCTCTCGCTGCGCGGGCGGATCGAACTCAACGCAGGACAGCCGAAGGCGGCGCGCGTCTGGCTCGACAAGGCGCTGAGTGCGGCGGGCGGGCTGAGCACGCGAGTCAGCGCCGCCGATGTGCGCATCCGCGGCGACCTCGGGCTCGCGGCGTTCTTTGCCGGCGACGAGGAGGCGACGCGCAAGTATCTCGCCTATACCGGTGCTGGCCAGCTGCCCGAGCAAGGCTTCGAGCTCGGCGCCGACATGCCGCTGCCGTCGTGCGCGCCAGTGGGTGCGGTGGGACGCGACGACATGGCCGTGGTCGAATTCCAGATCGCCAATGACGGCCGCGTCACCGGCGCAACGCCCGTCTATGCGACGTCGCCGACGGCGGCGGTCGAGTTCGCGCAGGCGGTACGCGGCTGGTCGTGGCGGCCCGAAGCTGCGGTCAAGCTTCCGGCGTTCTGGCGGCAGACGGTGCGGCTGGAGCTGCGCTGCGCCAATCGCGGGCCCGCGGTGGTCGACCGCATCGCCTATGGCTCCGCCAGCGAGGCCTGGCTCGATCGTCAGGGTACTGTCACCGACCTACCGCCCGCCGAGGCTGCCGCGCTACCTGTGCTGCGCGCCGAACTCGCGCGGCGTACCGTAAGCGACGGCGTATCGTCGACGCGCTTGCTGCCCGTCCAGCTCGCGCTGATTGGTAATGGTGTACGCACTGCCGCGGAGGCCGCGAGCGCCGTTGCAAGCGCCTACAGCATTGCTACTGCGAACGGCGCGCCCGCCGACCTGCTGATCTACTTGCGTCTGCGCCAAGCCGAGATCGACTCCGAAGTGCGCGCCAAGGGCGACTGGCGGCGTCAGTCTCGCGAATCGGCACAGGCCCTCGAAGCGCTGCTCGTCGCGCTCGATCGTGAAGGGCTGGGAGCGACGCGCGGATCGGCGTTGGTCGCTGTGCGGCTGGCGAGTTGGACCGCGTCCAATAAAAATACCGAAGCTCAGGCCGCAGCCTACCGGCGTATCCTTGCCACCCCTTCGGCAGCGCTGGCGGACGGTGATCAGCTTCGACAGGTCGCACGACTGGGTCTCGCTTCGATCGAAGCTGCCGCCCGGCGCATCGACACGGCGCGCGCCCTGTTGGCCGAGACCGGGCTGACGGCGGAACAGTGCTCGACAGTTCCGGTGCCTCCGACGCTGACCCGCGCCACGGTCGGTGCTGCAGACTTTCCGAACGAGGCGATGCGCTGGGGCTTCGAGGGAAAAGTCCGGGTCGGCTACGACATCGACAGCAAGGGCCTTCCACAGGGCGTCAGGACGGTCGTCGCCCATCCACCATTGGTCTTCAGCGAAGCTGCCGCACGCAGCGCGCGCGATTTCCGGTACAAACCCGCGTTTCGCGATGGCGCCAGCGTGGTGTGCGGCGGCATTCAGCAGGGCATATCCTTCAAGATCCGCAAATAAGGGTCCTCGGAGTCGCTCCTGTAACGGCCAGTCATCGACGACTTGTCACGAGCGCTGTCCAGCCGGCGCAGCACCTGATCTTGACCCGCACGCCCGCCTGACCTACACGCCGCCTGTTCCCCGGTGGGGAGCGAAGCGCCCGAGGGCGCACGCCGGTCTGCGCGGGTGCGCTCACCGGCGCTTTACTATTTGGAGCGACCGCGTCTGTTCGATAGTCTTTCCGACCGCCTGAGCGGCGTATTCGACAAGCTCCGCGGGCGCGGCGCGCTGACCGAACTCGACGTGCGTGCGGCGATGCGGGAAGTGCGGATCGCGCTGCTCGAGGCCGATGTCGCGCTGCCCGTCGTCAAGACCTTCATCGACGACGTCACGACGCGTGCCATCGGGCACGAGGTCATCCGTTCGGTCACGCCGGGGCAGCAGGTCGTCAAGATCGTCTCCGACGCGCTCGTCGAGATGCTGGGCTCCGAAGCCGTCGAGCTGAACCTCGGCGTCACGCCGCCCGCGGTCATCATGCTGGTCGGGCTGCAGGGGTCGGGCAAGACGACGACCTGCGCCAAGATCGCCAAGCGCCTGGCCGAGAAGCAGGGCAAGAAGGTCCTGATGGCGTCCTTGGACGTCGCACGGCCGGCGGCGCAGGAGCAGCTGCGCATCCTGGGCGAGCAGACCAAGGTCGCGACGCTGCCGATCGTGCCGGGCCAGCAGCCCGTCGAGATCGCTATCCGCGCCCGCCAGGCGGCGAAGCTGCAGGGCTTCGACGTGCTGATGCTCGACACCGCGGGCCGCCTCCACGTCGACGACGCGCTGATGGGCGAGATGCAGGCGGTGGCGCGCGAAGGTGCGCCGAACGAGATCCTGCTCGTCGTCGACGCGCTGACGGGCCAGGACGCGGTCAATGTCGCCACTGCCTTTGGTAGCCAGGTCGCGCTGACCGGTGTCGTGCTGACCCGCCTCGACGGCGATGCGCGGGGCGGTGCGGCGCTGTCGATGCGCTCGGTGACGGGCAAGCCGATCAAGTTCGCCGGCACCGGCGAGAAGCTCGACGCGCTCGAGGCGTTCGATCCGCAGCGCGTCGCGGGCCGCATCCTGGGCATGGGCGACGTCGTCGGCCTGGTCGAGCGCGCGGCCGAAGTCTTCGAGCAGGAGGCGGCCGAGAAGATGGCCGCCAAGATGGCCAAGGGCCAGTTCGACATGGAGGACCTGCGCACCCAGCTCGGCCAGATGAAGAAGATGGGCGGACTGGGCGCGATCGCGAACATGATCCCCGGCGTCGCCCAGGCCAAGAAGGCGATGGCGAACGGCCAGGTCGACGACCGCATCCTGGGGCGCATGGAGGCAGTGATCTGCTCGATGACCCCCAAGGAGCGCGGCAAGCCCGAGATCATCACCGCCAAGCGCCGCATCCGCATCGCCAAGGGCGCCGGCACGACCGTGCAGGAAGTCAACAAGGTGCTCAAGATGCACCAGGAAATGGCTGGCGCCATGAAGAAGCTGCGCAAGATGGGCGGCATGAAGGGCATGGCCGCGATGCTCGGCAAGATGGGCGGCGGGCCCGGCATGGGCGGCGGCGGCGGAATGCCGGATATTCAGAAAATGCTCGGGTCAGGCGGCATGCCCCCCGGGTTCGACAAGTTCAAACGCTAGAAACGAGAGAGAACGACAGACATGGCAATTGCAATTCGCCTGGCGCGCGGCGGCATGAAGAAGCGTCCCTTCTACCGGATCGTGGTGACGGACAGCCGTCAGCCGCGCGACGGCCGCTTCCTGGAGAAGATCGGCACGTACAACCCGCTGCTGCCCAAGGAATCGCCTGAGCGCATCAAGCTCGACGGCGAGCGCGCGTCCTACTGGCTCGGCGTCGGCGCCCAGCCGTCGGACCGTGTCGCGCGCTTCCTCGACGCGATGGGCATCCGCACCCGTGCGGCGCGCATGAACGCCAAGAAGGGCGAGCCCGGCGCCAACGCCAAGGAGCGCGCCGAGGTCAAGGCGACTAAGGCGAGCGAGGCGCTCGAAGCGCAGGAGGCCGCCAAGGTCGCCGCTGCCGAGGCTGCTGCCGCTGCCGCCGCCGCACCGGCCCCCGAGCCCGAGCCGGAAGCTGCGCCCGAGGTCGAGGCGGCTGTCGAAGCCCCGGCTGACGCCGAGACTGCGGTCGAGGCCCCGGCCGACGCCGAGCCCGTCGTCGACAGCAGCACCGCCGACGCCGAGACGGCGGTCGAGGGCGACGCCCCCGCCGGCGACGCGACGCTCGACGCAACCACCGAGACCGACGCCAGCCCCGCCGGCCCGGCGGTCTGACGCGCATGAGCGCCCGCGTCACCCTCGCAGGGATCGCGGGCGCGCACGGCATCGGCGGCGAGGTTCGCCTCAAGCTGTTCGCCGAATCGCTCGCCAGCCTCGAACGCCACAAGGTGTTCGAGGCGGGCGGCCGCACCCTGACCCTGACCCGCCTGCGCCCCGACAAGATCGGTGCCGTAGCGAAGTTCGCCGAAGTCGCCGACCGTACCGCGGCGGAAGGCCTGCGCGGCATTCCCCTGACCGTGCCCCGCGACACGCTGCCCGCGCTCGACGAGGGCGAATTCTACGTCAGCGACCTGATCGGGCTGGCCGCCGTCGACACCGCCGGCGCGCCCCTCGGCGAGATCGTCGCGGTCGAGAACTTCGGCGCAGGCGACATCCTCGAGATCGCCAAACCCGACGGCAAGACCTTCATGGTCCCCTTCACCCCCGCCGCCGTGCCCGATGTCGGCGAAGCGGTGACGATTGACCCTGCCTACGTCGATTAGTATATACGCGGAGTATATACGGAGGCGGTGATGGCGGACATAAGCGATTTGGAAGAGCGTCGTCTTGCGCTCGATCGGGTGTTTGGCTCAGTGCCTTGGTTGAAGCCAATCGACAAACGGCGGACCCGTACGAGAATCTTCAAGTCAGGTAACTCGCTGGCGGTACGGATCCCGGCTGGTACCAATCTGACTGCTGGAATGGAGATGGACCTGACGGTCGAACATGGCATGTTCCTGTCCTTCGAGCCTGTCCATCAGCCGAAGCGCAAGTTCAACGTCGCAAAAGTTGCAGGTTCGGCGAAGGCTTTGAACTACATCAAGGACGAGGATCGACTGTTCGAAGAGCGGGCCCTTCGATGGGATCGCGAAGCTGACAACGACGGATGAAGTATCTACTCGACGCCAATGTGATCATCGCGCTGGTCCTCAATGACGACGTCGGCATCGTGAGCCGTGCGGCTGAATGCGACGAGGGCGACATCGTCACTTCGGCGGTTGCTTTTGCTGAGGTTGTCTATGGTTCGCTCAACAGCAAGCCGCCACCCGTCGAGCAGTTGAGGGAATTTGTCGAAGAGGTTCCAATACTTAGCTTCGATTACAAGGCCGCGATGGCCTATAGCACCTTGCCCTTCAAGCGCGCCAGTTATGATCGACTCATCGCGGCTCACGCGCTGTCCCAAGACCTGATCGTCGTAACCGACAATTTGAAGCACTTTTCCGACGTGCCGGGCCTGAAGGTCGAAAACTGGACCCTGCCGCTTTGACCTGGTCCGCCACCGTCCTCACCCTCTACCCGGAGATATTCCCCGGGCCGCTGGGCCAGAGCCTCGCCGGGCGCGCGCTCGCTGACGGCGTATGGTCCCTCCGCGCCGCAAACATCCGCGACTTCGCGACCGACAAACACCGGAGCGTCGACGACACCCCCGCCGGCGGGGGGCCGGGGATGGTGTTGCGGGCGGATGTCGTCGCGGCGGCGATCGACGGCGTGGCGGACGGGACGCCTGTGCTGGCGATGACGCCGCGGGGTGCCCCCCTCACCCAGGCGCGCGTGCGCGACCTCGCCAAGGGCCCCGGCGTCACCCTCCTCTGCGGCCGGTTCGAGGGGTTCGACGAGCGCCTGTTCGCCGCGCGGGGCATCGAGGAAGTCAGCATCGGCGACTATATCCTGTCGGGCGGCGAGACCGCGGCACTTGTGCTGCTCGATGCTTGCGTGCGGCTGCTCCCCGGTGTAATGGGCGCGCCCTTGAGCGGGGACGACGAGAGCTTCGAAAGCGGCCTTCTCGAACATCCGCACTATACGAGGCCGCCCGTCTGGGAGGGCCTCGGGATTCCCGAAGTGTTGCGATCGGGGGATCACGCGAAGATCGCGGCCTGGCGACAGGCGCAATCGGAGGCGGATACACGGCTAAGGCGGCCGGACCTGTGGGAGCGCTACTCCAGCGCTCGGGTTCTGTCGCCCTCTGGCGCGCGACGACAGAAGAAAGAGGAATGAGATGAATCTCATCCAGACGATCGAGGCGGAAAACATCGCCAAGTTCATGGAGACCAAGAAGGTCCCGCAGTTCCGTGCCGGCGACACGCTGCGCGTCGGCGTGCGGGTCGTCGAAGGCGAGCGCACCCGCGTCCAGAACTACGAGGGCGTGTGCATCGCGCGCTCGAACAAGGGCATGGGCAGCAACTTCACGGTCCGCAAGATCAGCTTCGGCGAGGGCGTCGAGCGCGTCTTTCCGCTGTATTCGCCGAACATCGACACGATCGAGGTCGTGCGTCGCGGCGTAGTGCGGCGCGCCAAGCTGTATTATCTGCGCGGTCGCTCGGGCAAGTCGGCGCGTATCGTCGAGAAGCGCGACCCGCGTCCGGCGAAGGCCGTCGCCGCGGAGTAATCCGCGCGCGGCGATGCTTCGGCAGCTGCTTGCATGACGACCACCGCGCCCGCCACCCGCCGCGTCCCGGCAGGTGGCGGGCCGCGTGCTGTTCTGGTGACCGGCGGTGCCGGGTTCCTGGGCGGGGCGCTGTGCGCGCGGCTGCTCGAGGAAGGCTGGCGCGTCACGGCGCTCGACGACCTGTCGTCGGGACACGCCGAGAACGTGCCTGCCGGCTGCGACTTCATCCATGCCGACGTCCGCGAGCCGATCACCGGCCGTTACGACGTCATCCTGAACCTCGCCTCCCCCGCTGCGCCCGCGGATTACATGCGCGACGCCGTGCGCACGGTGATGACCAACGTCACCGGCATGGCGCAGGTGCTCGATGCGGCACGCCGCGACGGCGCGCGCGTCGTCCAGGCGTCGACCTCCGAGATCTACGGCGACCCCGACGATGCGCTTCAGTCCGAGGCCTATGTCGGGCGGACCAGCCCCGTCGGTCCGCGCGCAGCTTACGTCGAGGGCAAGCGCGCCGCCGAGGCGCTGTGCGCGGCGTATGCCCGGCAGCACGGGGTCGACGTCACGATCGCCCGGATCTTCAACGTCTACGGCCCCGGCACGAACCCGGCGGACGGGCGCGTCATCCCCCAGTTCATCGGTGCGGCGCTGCGCGGCGAGCCGCTGGTCGTCAACGGCGACGGCAGCCGCACCCGCTCCTTCTGCTTCGTCGACGATTTCACGGCGGCCTTCGCCGCGCTGATCGATGCGCCGGTCGGGCTGGGGCCGATCAACATCGGCAACTCCGAGGAAGTCTCGATCGGCGAGTTGGCGCAGCTGATCGTCGAGCTGACCGGCAGCCGGTCGGAGATCCGCCTTGCCCCGCCCATCCCCGACGAACCCCGCCAGCGCCGGCCCGACATCGCCCTGGCGCAGCGGGTGCTCGGCTGGAGGCCGGAGGTTGATCTCGCCAAGGGACTGCGGCTTACCATCGATGCGTTTCGGGGTGTGAGCTCGGAATAGAAGCACAGCCGTCGTCATCCTCGCGAAGGCGGGGACCCATAGTCCCGGGCTGCGGGGTCGAGGGCGGCGCCGTGCTTCATCGGTCCAGCGTACGGGTCCCCGCCTTCGCGGGGATGACAGGAGTTCGCGAGTTGCGGTGCGCCCGCGTTCTTATAAGCTGCGCGCATGACCAGCCGCCGCGCCCTTCCCGCCATCGCCCTCGCCGCGGCCTGGTCGCTCGCCACCTGGGCGATCCTCGTCATGCTGGGTCCCGACTGGACGCGCTACCTGCCCGCGTCGTGCCAGGCGACGCGCTGTTTCTGCGAGCTGCCGCGCACCGGCCAGCTGATGCTGCAGCCGTCGAACACGATCTCGGTGATCGGCTATCTGCTCGTCGGCAGCTGGATCATGGTGTCGGCGCGGTCGCGGACCGACACCGCGTTCCAGGGGCCGGGCGTCGTCTGGTACGGGTTCAGCGCCGTCGTCATCGGGGTCGGCAGCGCGCTGCTGCACGCGACGCTGACGCTATGGGGGCAGTTCGCCGATGTCGTCGGCATGTATCTGCTGACGGGCTTCTCGCTGACCTACGCGATCGCGCGCTGGCGGGGCCTCGGCACCGGCCAGGCGGCGCTGCTCTACGTCGCGCTCGTCGCGGCGCTGGTCGCGATCCTCTACATCGTCCCCGACGCACGGCGCTATGCCTTCCTCGTCCTGTTGCTGACCTCGATCCTGATCGAGATGGCGTTCGCGCGGCCCCGGCGGCCGGGGGTCGTGACCGGCTGGTACCTCGCGGGCATCGCTGCCAAGGCGGTGGCGTTCGGCATCTGGATCCTCGACAACACGGGGCGCGTCTGTGCGCCGGAAAGCTGGCTGCAGGGGCATGCGATCTGGCATTTGCTGGGTGCGGCGGCGATCGCCTGCAGCTACGCCTATTACCGTTCCGAACGCCGCGCCGGTTAGCGACCGCGACGGGGCGAGCTTCCAACGCGACGCACGGTCGCCTAAACGCATTCGCAATGTCTGCAGCCACCGGCCAGTTCGACGCGCGCGGCGTCCATCGCTTCGCCGCGCGTGCGTATTTCGAGGACACCGACCTGACCGGTGTCGTCTACCACGCCAACTATCTGCGCTACATGGAGCGCGCGCGCTCCGACATGCTCGTGCTGTGCGGCATCGACCAGCTTGCGCTGCTGGGCGCCGCGCAGGGCTATTTCGCGGTCGCCGACCTGAGCATCGCCTACAAGCGCCCGGCGCGGCTGGGTGATGATCTGACCGTCGTCAGCTGGGTGACGCGGGTGCGCGCCGCGGCGACGGTGATGACGCAGCAGGTGCGCCGCGGCGACGAAGTGCTGACCGACGCAGCCGTCACCGCGTGCTGGCTCGACGCGCAAGGGCGCCCGCAGCGGCAACCGCGCGAATGGGCCCAGCGTTTCGAACAACTGCGGCAAAGCGCCGAAACGGAGAATTGATGGAACCCGTCGTGCAAGCCGCTGCCGATCTCAGCCCCTGGGCGCTGTTCGTGCAGGCCGATATCGTCATCAAGATCGTGATGTTCGGGCTGCTCGCGGCGAGCGTCTGGTCGTGGGCGATCATCTTCGAGCGGACGCGCCGCCTGAAGACGATCAACGCGCAGGCGAAGAGCTTCGAGGACTGGTTCTGGAAGGCCGACAGCCTCGACGCGCTGTACGAGCCGGCGTCGAAGGCCAAGCACCCCTCGGCGCGGATGTTCGTCGCGGGGATGAACGAGTGGCGGCGCAGCCTCGGCAAGGGCCGCATCGACCGCGAGGGCGTGCGCGCCCGACTGACCTCGATCCTGGGCGTCGCGATCGCGCGCGAAATCGACGACCTCGGCGACCGGTTGAACGTGCTCGCGACCATCGGCGCGGTGGCGCCCTTCGTCGGGCTGTTCGGCACGGTATGGGGGATCATGCGCAGCTTCACCGGCATCGCGGCGTCGCAGAACACGACGCTCGCGGTCGTCGCGCCGGGCATCGCCGAGGCGTTGTTCGCCACCGCCATCGGCCTGTTCGCGGCGATCCCCGCGGTGATCGGGTACAACCGGCTGCTGCACGGTCTCGGCCGCCTCGAGGCGCGGCTGAGTTCGTTCGGCGAGGAATTCCACGGGCTGTTGTCGCGGCAGCTGGATGGGATGGAGGACCGGTGAGGCCAGCCCCCGCAATCATCGTCATGCTGGCGAACGCCAGCACCCATGGTCGAGCAAACACGATCGGCCGAGCTTGCACCGCCGTGGGTGCTGGCGTTCGCCAGCATGACGACAATCGGTGTGGCTCATGATCACCCCCAAGCATCGCGGCGGGCGCCGCCTGCCGATGGCGGAGATCAACGTCACGCCGATGGTCGACGTGATGCTGGTGCTGTTGATCATCTTCATGGTCACTGCGCCGCTGCTCGTCACCGGCGTGCCGGTCGACCTGCCCGACAGCAAGGCGAGCGCTCTGAAGGCCGACGACACCCCGGTCCAGGTGTCGATCGACAAGGCGGGCGACGTGTTCGTCGACGAGATGAGAATCGAGGGCGGCGGACTGACCGCCAAGCTCAGCGCCATCCGGGGCGCGCGCAGCGACGACACGCGCGTCTATGTCCGCGCCGACACCAGCCTCGACTATGGCCGCGTCATGGGCGTCGTCGGCGAAGTCTCGGCCGCGGGCTTCAAGCGCGTCGCGCTGGTCAGCCAGCCGGAGAAGGCGGGGCGGTGACCGAACGCCAGGCGCTGCTCGGCGCGGGCGTGGCGCATATCGCGCTGTTCGCGGCGCTGTCGCTCGGCTGGGCGTCGATGGAGCGGCCGCCGCTGTTCGAGGAGGCGGTCGCGGTCGAACTGCTCGACGTCGCGCCCGAGACGCGGGTGACCGAACTGCCCAAGCCGTCGATGGACGCCGCGCCGCAAGAGACGAGCGCCCCGCCGCCCGCGCCCGAGCCCGAGCCGGCGCCGCCCGAACCTGCACCGCCCGAACCCGCGCCGACCCCCGATCCGGTGCCGAAGCCCCAGCCGCCGAAACCCGAACCCAAGCCCAAGCCCAAGCCGACGCCTCCCAAGGTCGCCGCCGCGAAGCCGGTGCCGAAGCCGGAGAAGCTCGACCTCGCCGAACTCAGCAGCCTGATCGACAAGAGCCTGCCCAAGGCGCCCAAGAAGGTCCGCGACCCCCAGGCCTTCGCCAAGTCGATCGAAATCTCGGTGCCCAAGGCGGCCAAGCTCGACGGCCGCGCGACCGCGAGCCTCGCGGCCGCGATCCGCGCCCAGATCGCGCCGTGCTGGAACCCGCCGATCGGCGGCAGCGACGTCAAGAAGATGACCGTGGTGCTGGCGATCCAGCTGACCAGGGACGGCCGCGTGGTCGGCCAGCCGACGGTCGTCTCGCAGACTGGCGCGACGGGCGGCAACGCCGGTTACGCGAAAGCCTTCGCCGACACCGCCGTTCGGGCCGTGTTAAGGTGCGCCCCGCTGAAACTCCCCGCCGACATGTACGACGCGTGGAAGGCCTTCGAGCTGAACTTCGATCCCTCTGAAATGACCTAGCCGCATTCTTTCGTTAAGGTAGCTCCATGCGTCATATCTTTCTCGCCGCCCTCCTCGCCGCCACCCCCGCCGCGGCGGTGATCCGCGTTGACATCAATTCGGGCATCGCTCAGCCGCTGCCGATCGCGGTGCCGGCGTTCGCCACCCCCGCTGCCACCTCGACCGCGGCGGGCAGCACCGCCGCTCTCGGCGCGCAGGTCGCGCAGGTCATTGCGAACGACCTCGGCTCGTCGGGGCTGTTCCGGCCGATCGATCCGGCGGCCTACACGACGACCGTCACCATGGCCGACACCACCGTGCCGCAGTATGCGAGCTGGCGCACCGTCGCGGCGCAGGCACTGGTCACCGGCAGCGTCACCGCCAACCCCGACGGCGGCATCACGCTGGCGTGCTATGCCTATGACGTGTTCGCGGGGCAGGAGCTGGCGCGGCAGGGGTTCGTCACGACCGCGGCGAACTGGCGGCGGGCGGCGCACAAGTGCGCCGATCTCGTCTATTCGCGGCTGACCGGCGAGAGCGGCTACTTCGACAGCCGCATCGTCTATGTCAGCGAGACGGGACCCAAGACGAAGCGCATCAAGCGCCTCGCGGTGATGGACCAGGACGGCGCGGGGCACCGCTTCCTGACCAACGGGCAGAGCCTCGTGCTCACCCCGCGCTTCGCGCCGAACCAGCAGACGATCACCTACATGAGCTTCCAGGGCAACCGGCCGCGCGTCTGGGTCTATACGATCGGGTCGGGCACGCAGGAGGCGGTCGGCGACTTCCCCAACATGAGCTTCGCGCCGCGCTTCTCGCCGTCGGGCGACAATCTGATCTTCTCGATGGCGGTCGGCGGCAATACCGACATCTACCGCCTCGACCTCGGCAGCCGCAAGCTGACGCGCCTCACCACGGCGCCGGGCATCGACACCGCGCCGTCGTACAGCCCCGACGGCAGCCGCATCGTCTTCGAGAGCGACCGCGGCGGCACGCAGCAGCTCTACACGATGGGCGCCGGCGGCGACGGGCAGACGCGGATCAGCTTCGGGTCGGGCCGCTACGCCACGCCGGTGTGGAGCCCGCGCGGCGACCTGGTGGCGTTCACCAAGCTCGGCGGCGGCCAGTTCCGCATCGGCGTGATGAAGCCCGATGGCGGCGGCGAGCGCCTGCTGACCAACGCCTATCAGGACGAGGGCCCGACCTGGTCGCCTAACGGCCGCGTCGTGCTGTTCTTCCGCAGTTTGGCCGGCCGCGCGGGCACCGCCAATCTCTATTCGGTCGACCTGTCGGGGCAGAACGAGCGCAAGCTGCGCACGCCGCTCGATGGGTCCGATCCGGCCTGGTCGCCGTTACTGCCCTGACACTGGAAAGAAGGAGCCCAGATATGCGCCACCACCTCCTCAATGCCGGCCTCGCGGTCGCGTTGATCGCCACCGCGGCGTGCTCGGGCAAGAAGAAGCCGCTGCCCGACGCGCCGCCGCCCCCCGCCGCGGTCGGCACCGTCCCCGGCGGCGACACGACCGGACAGGGCACCACCGGGGTCACCGACGCGCCGATCGGCACGTCGAACACGCCCGGCGGCGTCGCCGACTTCGTCGCCCAGTCGGGCAGCGACCGGGTGCTGTTCGGCTACGACAGCTACGAGATCGACGATGAGGGCCGCGGCATCCTGGGCAAGCAGGCCGAATGGCTGGCGCGCTATCCGAACGTCCGCGTCACCATCGAGGGCCACACCGACGAGCGTGGCACGCGCGAATACAACCTCGCGCTCGGTGACCGCCGCGCCAATGCGGCAAAGAACTTCCTGGCCGCGCAGGGTGTCGCCGCGAGCCGCATCACGACGATCAGTTTCGGCAAGGAAAAGCCCGAGGCCGATGGCTCGGACGACGCCGCCTACTCGCGCAATCGTCGCGCGGTGACCGTCATCGCGAGCGGCGCCGCCCGCTAAGGCCCTGATTCGAGGCAGTCTGCTCAATTTTCAGGCAGGCTGCCTCGATTCGTCGCATTTTGAGAACCGTTCGATTGCGTACCCCGTAACTGTGATTACGACTGAGTCGGAGACGACACGTGATCCAGACACCCCGGGGGGGACACATGGTATCGAACACGCGATGGACGCCCGAAGCTGCTCGTAAGTGGCACAAGTCCCTGCCCTGGCAGGTCGGCTGCAACTTCACGCCGAGCTATGCCGTCAACCAGCTCGAGATGTGGCAGGCCGAGAGCTTCGACATCGCCGCAATCGACAGCGAATTGGCCCTCGCCGCGGGGCTCGGGATGAACGCCGCGCGCGTCTATCTCCATGATTTGCTGTGGTGGCAGGACAGCGCGGGTTTCAGCGCGCGCATCGACCAGTATCTCGCCGCTGCGGACCGCCACGGCATCAAGACGATGCTGGTGCTGTTCGATTCGTGCTGGGGCCCGCATCCCGAACTCGGCCCCCAGCCCGCGCCGACGCCCGGCGTCCACAACTCCGGCTGGGTCCAGTCGCCGGGCATGAAGGTGCTCGCCGACACGTCGCACCACCGCCGCCTGCAGGACTATGTCGAAGGCGTCGTCGGCCGCTATGCCAACGATCCCCGCGTCCTCGCCTGGGACATCTGGAACGAGCCCGACAATGGCCCTGAGGTCGCTCTGTGCGATCCCGCGCAGCTCAAGGCCAAGGCCGATCTCGTCGTGCCCCTGCTCATCGCCGCGTTCGGCTGGGCACGCGCGGCCGGCGCGACGCAGCCGCTGACCAGCGGCATCTGGCTGGGCGACTGGTCAGCGCCCGACCTGCTGAGCCCGATCCAGGTCGCGCAGACCGAAAACTCGGACGTCATCAGCTTCCACAACTACGGTTCGGCCAAGGACTTCCGCACGCGGGTCAAGTGGCTGAAGGCGATGGGCCGCCCGATGCTGTGCACCGAGTTCATGGCGCGTCCGGTCGGCAGCACGTTCGAGGCGATCCTGCCGGTCGCCAAGAAGAACAAGGTCGGCGCCTTTTGTTGGGGCCTCGTCCAGGGCAAGACGCAGACGCATCTGCCGTGGGACAGCTGGGCCAACCCCCGCCTCGAGCCGACCACCGAGCCGTGGTTCCACGACATCTTCGCCCCCGGCGGCGTGCCGCACGATGCGACGGAAGTGGCGTTCATCCGCATGCTGACCGAGGCGGAGACGCGGCTGGCGGCGTAGATCTTGCCGCCTTATCCACCGGCAGTTACAAAAATGCTCAGCCATAATGCGTACGCTGCCTACTAACCGGAATCCCATTGTTACAGCGGCCTAATTGAGCTAGCTCCCAGATCAATGGACAGCGGGAAATCGGAGCCTGGGCGAGTGTTGCAGACCGGTATCGGTATGCCTGAACTCAATCAACCCCATGGCGTGATGATAGCTCATTTATACTATCCTGGCTTTCTGGACTTACCAACTTTTTGTTTCTTTATTGTTGTCGGGGATGACTTTCGTGGCACCGTTGAGATAATTTCTCATGTGCGTCCGCTAGTGGTTACAGATTTCGATAACAGTTTGTATCGCTCGGTTGATGATCTAGGTCATACCTTCACTCGCATTCGACGACCGGTTCTGGATGTCGACGATGATGCTTTCGTTATCGACGCACGAGGACACGAAGGTCGATCGGGGCCCGTCATCGCAGTCGAAAAACGCAAAGAAGGGCGTGTGTTTCATCAAGAGATATTTACGGAACTACACGTCGCTTGGGAATGCCAGGTACCACAAGACGCCCAAATCTTGACGCCATACGCTAAGATTCTTGAGCGTTTTATCACAACATACCGATATCTTTACCCTGACCTTCGATTGACGATTGATGAACTTGCGGCTGTGGAGTCCGCCCCGCTTCGGGTTGGTTACCATTCGTACTCGCCTTCAGAACGCCAAGCGCAGTTTGAAGAGCGCATCGCCGGTGTTCGACCAGCAAGTTTATCGCTCTCGCTGATATCTGCCAACCGCGGAGCGAAAGCCCTTCAGGATCACGTTGATGACGAGCCTGCAAGGCTTGAACGAGCCGAGACGCTCGGAGGATTTACGCGTCACGGTTTCCAGCTAACCGAGAATTTGATAGAGTTAGAAAGGCTAGCTGAGCTGGCATTTCCGGGTAAGCGTCCACGGGCGGCCATTGTTGAGGCAACGTCTATATTCGAAGTAGCGTTGCTTGCGGCCCGCCGTCGAATGACGCGCACCCAACGTGGAGCGAGAATATTTAGCAAGGCTCCTCGGGAAACCACATTGAAATTCATTGTAAATGCCATGCTGCCGGCACTACTCAGTTTCTATAACGGTGACCGTGGGTCGTTGATCAAGCGCGCGAATGCGGTCAGAGAACTTAGGAACCGCGTTGCTCACCATGGATATCACCCAACCGTTGAAGAAACGAATTTAGCTCTTTCGACCATAAGAACCATTGTCGGTATCTTTGAGCTTCCCGATACGTTCAGACTGGATTGGAAGTATCACGGTAGCTAAAACGCTCCAGCAGGTCTGAGACAGAACTACCGGGGCGCAAAGGTCGGCAGCACATCGTGCAGCCCGAAACCCTATACGAATACCCATGCACCGCGCGCCCTAGCCCCCACCCCACCCCTTTGCTACGACGCACCTGCAGCAAGACGCAGGGACACGCACATGACCGCCATCGGACACGACAGCCTGAACACACGCCGCACGCTGACGGTCGATGGCAAGGATTATGCCTATTACAGCCTGACCGCCGCCGCCGAGGTGCTCGGCGATGCCAGCCGCCTGCCCTATTCGATGAAGGTGCTGTTCGAGAACCTGCTGCGCTTCGAGGACGGGGTCACCGTCACCCGCGCCGATCTCGAGGCGATGGTGCAATGGGCGAGCGACCGGCGGTCCGACCGCGAGATCGCGTATCGCCCGGCGCGCGTGCTGATGCAGGATTTCACCGGCGTGCCCTGCGTCGTCGACCTGGCGGCGATGCGCGACGCGATGACCGCGCTGGGCGGCGACCCGGCCAAGATCAACCCGCTGATCCCTGTCGACCTCGTCATCGACCACTCGGTGATGGTCGACGAGTTCGGCACGCCGCACGCCTTCGAGGACAATATGGACCTCGAATATGCGCGCAACATCGAGCGCTACGAGTTCCTGCGCTGGGGTTCGTCGGCGCTGAAGGGCTTCCGCGTCGTGCCGCCGGGCACGGGCATCTGCCATCAGGTCAACCTCGAATATCTGGCGCAGACGGTGTGGATCTCGGACGACACCGGCGGTGCGCAGGTCGCCTATCCCGACACCTTGGTCGGCACCGACAGCCACACGACGATGGTCAACGGCATGGGCGTGCTGGGCTGGGGCGTCGGCGGGATCGAGGCCGAGGCCGCGATGCTGGGCCAGCCGGTCAGCATGCTGATCCCCGAGGTCGTCGGCTTCAAGATGGACGGCGTGCTGCCCGAGGGCGTGACCGCGACCGACCTGGTGCTGACCGTCACCCAGATGCTGCGCGCCAAGGGCGTGGTCGGGCGCTTCGTCGAGTTCTACGGGCCGGGCCTCGACTCGCTGGGCCTCAGCGACCGCGCGACGATCGCCAACATGGCGCCCGAGTACGGTGCGACGTGCGGCTTCTTCCCCGTCGACCAGGCGACGATCAACTATCTGCGCCTGTCGGGCCGCGACCCGCACCGCATCGAGCTCGTCGAGGCGTACGCCAAGGCGCAGGGCATGTGGCGCGACCACACCAGCGTCGACCCCGTCTTCACCGACACGCTCCACCTCGACCTCGGCAGCGTCCAGCCGTCGCTGGCGGGTCCGCGCCGTCCGCAGGACCGCGTGCTGCTGAGCCAGGCCGACGAGGCGTTCGAAACCGAGCTGGCGAGCGGCTACAAGAAGCCCCACGCGACCAACACCGAGCGTTACGCGGTGACCGGCGCGGCGCATGACCTCGGCCACGGCGACGTCGTCATCGCGGCGATCACCAGCTGCACCAACACGTCGAACCCCAACGTCCTCGTCGCCGCCGGCCTCGTCGCGCGCAAGGCGCGTGCGCTGGGGCTGAAGTCGAAGCCCTGGGTCAAGACCAGCCTCGCGCCGGGGTCGAAGGTCGTCACCGATTATTTCGCGGCGTCGAAGCTGCAGGACGACCTCGATTACCTCGGCTTTAACCTCGTCGGCTATGGCTGCACGACGTGCATCGGCAACTCGGGTCCGCTGCCGCAGCCGATCAGCGACTCGATCGCGACGAACGATCTGGTGGCGGTCAGCGTGCTGTCG
Organism: Glacieibacterium frigidum; assembly: GCF_007097155.1. Classification (GTDB taxonomy): domain Bacteria; phylum Pseudomonadota; class Alphaproteobacteria; order Sphingomonadales; family Sphingomonadaceae; genus Glacieibacterium; species Glacieibacterium frigidum. The sequence goes on along the minus strand of NZ_VJWA01000001.1, from coordinate 743,801 downwards.
GGCAACCGCAACTTCGAAGGCCGCGTGTCGCCCGACGTGCGCGCCAACTATCTCGCCTCGCCGCCGCTGGTCGTGGCGTACGCGCTGGCGGGCACGATCCGCAACGACATGGTCACCGACCCGCTGGGCCAGACGCCCGAGGGCAAGGACGTGTATCTGAAGGACATCTGGCCGACCAACCAGGAGGTCAGCGACATGGTGCTGTCGTCGGTCACCGCCGACATGTTCCGCGGCCGCTATGCCGACGTTTTCGCCGGCGACGAGCGCTGGCAGGCCATCAAGGTCGAGGGCGGCGCCACCTACAAGTGGAACCCGGCCAGCACCTATGTGCAGAACCCGCCCTATTTCGAGGGCATGACGATGACCCCGGTGCCGACGCAGGACATCAGCGGCGCGCGCCCGCTGGCGATCTTCGGCGACTCGATCACCACCGACCACATCTCGCCCGCGGGTTCGATCAAGGAAGCGTCGCCCGCCGGCGTCTATCTGAACGAGCGCCAGGTCGCGCGTGCCGAGTTTAACTCCTACGGCGCGCGCCGCGGCAACCACGAGGTGATGATGCGCGGCACCTTCGCCAACATCCGCATCCGGAACGAGATGGTGCCGGGCGTCGAGGGCGGCGTGACGAAGCACATCCCCTCGGGCGAGCAGCTGGCGATCTTCGACGCGGCCGAGAAGTACCGCGCCGAGGGCACGGCGTTGGTGATCGTCGCGGGCAAGGAATACGGCACCGGGTCGTCGCGCGACTGGGCGGCGAAGGGCACCACCCTACTGGGTGTGCGCGCGGTGATCGCCGAGTCGTTCGAGCGTATCCACCGTTCGAACCTCGTCGGCATGGGCGTGCTGCCGCTACAGTTCCCCGAAGGCACCGACCGCAAGACTTTGGGCTTCGACGGCAGCGAAACCTTTGACATCGCAGGCGTCGCCACCCTTAGCCCGCGCCAGGACGTGACCGTGCGCTTCACCCGCGCCGACGGCAGCACCGGCGAGTTCACCACCCGCGCGCGGATCGATACCGAGCAGGAACTCGATTATTTCTACGCCGGCGGCATCCTGCCGTACGTGCTGCGCAAGCTGGCAGCCTAGCCGCGCACTTGTCCGGCGGTGCCGGCATTTTCTTTAAGACGTTGAAATTGGGGGAGCTTCGGCTCCCCCTTCTTTTTGGCACGCGCAAGACAAAAAGCCCGGAAATTTAGCCAAACCTTTGACTCGGCACAGTTTAACGGCCGTCCGGGAAGAATCTTGCGTGCAGGCTAACAATGGTTGCTTGCCAAGTGCGCCAAGCAGGCAGATCATTATTGCGTCGGCGAGAGGGGCTGATCGGAAGAAAATTTTATCAGGGGGTTTCAATGAAGTTGTTTCATGTGTTGGCCGCGTCGGCCGCAGTGATGAGCATCGCGTCGGCCGCGAGCGCCGAAGAGCACCTGATCAAGACCTATTATGAATTCAAGAAGCCCAGGGCGATCACGCCCGACCTCGGCGAAGTCTTCGGCGTCGACAATGCCGGCATCTCGGACCCGGTCTTCAACCAGGGCATGATCCAGGCGGGCTTCGAAGGCATCAGCCAGTATGACGTCGCCGCCGTTGGCCGCAACTTCATCCCGCCCGACACCATCGGTGCCGTCGGCCGCACCCAGTACATGCAGTTCGTGAACGGCGGTGTCGCCGTGTACGACAAGGCGACGGGCACGCGCCAATCGTTCCAGTCCGACCTCGCATTCTGGTCCGCCCTCGGCCAGCCCGGCGCCAACGGCGACTCGCGCGTGCTGTACAACGCGCAGGCCAACCGCTGGATCGCGCTGTCCTTCGCGGCCGATGCGCGCAACATCCAGATCGCGGTTTCGAAGACCGCCGACGCGAACGGCCCGTGGCAGGCGACCCAGTTCCAGGGCTATGCCGGTCTCGGCTTCGGCGGCACCGCCGACTATCCGACGCTCGCGATGGACACCAACGCCATCTACATCGGCACGAACAACTTCGCGCCCGCGACCAACGGCGGAGCGAACAGCTTCCGCGGCACGACGCTCAACGTCATCCCGCTCTCCGACCTGTTCAACAAGACCGGTCCGACGGTCGCGAACAACGTCAAGTTCGAGACGCCGTTCAACAGCGCCTCGAGCGGCAACGACTTCACCCGCGGCTTCGCCATCCAGGGCGTCAACAGCCGTGAAGTGACGACGACGGGCAACATCATCGCCGCGTCGATCAACGACTATGGCCTGACGCGCTATGACGTTCTCAACGCCGGCACCGCAGGCGCCGTGCGCACCGCGACCGCCAGCACGACGATCGGGACGACCTACACCGACAACGCAGCCGGACGTCAGCCGTCGGTCGCAATCCCGGCAAACCAGCGGATCATCGACACGTTCGGCGATCAGATCAGCAGCAGCGCCTTCGAGAACGACGGCAAGATCTACAGCGTCCACACCGTGACGCCGCTCGGCGGACAGTTCACGCAGGTCCGCGTGACGATCCTCGACTCGCTGACCAACGCCGTGCTGTCGGAGACGACGATCGGCGACTCGACCCACGACTATTACCAGGGGTCGCTGTCGGTGAACTCGATCGGTCAGGTCGTGGTCGCCTATAACCGTTCGGGTCTCGATCCCACCGACGGGCGCATCACGCTCGCGGCGCGGACGTTCATGACGACGGCCATCGGCGGTCTCAACTCGACGGGGGCGGAGATCGTGCTCCGCGTCAGCGACACCGACGATTACCACAACGGCAGTCTCTTCGGTCAGACGTTCGCCGGACGGCAGCGCTGGGCGGATTATGCGACCGTCACCACCGACCCGACGAGCTTCCACACCTTCTGGGTCAGCGGCACGTTTGCGCGCGAGTACAACAATGCGGCCGGCGGCCATCCGGGCGGCACCGGCGGCTCGCGCTGGGGCACGTATATCGCAGCGATCAATGTCGGCGGCGTTCCCGAGCCGACGACCTGGGCGATGCTGATCATCGGCTTCGGCCTTGTCGGCGCCCAGGCGCGCCGGTCGCGGTCGGGCTACGCGACTGCCTGATTTCCGGTCAGCAGAAGGATGCGGGGGTCGCTGGCGCGGCCCCCGTGTTCGTGTCAGGCTACAGCCATGATGAAATCGCTCTTCGCGATCGTGATGATGACGGGGGCTTCGATGACGTCAGCTGCACCCCTGATCGGCGAGTGGAGCGGCGACCGCGCCACCCTGACGCTGACCGCGACGGGCGGCCGCTTCGTCGAGGATTGCGCCGCCGCGACGATCGACGGCCCCGTCAGCAGCGACGCGCGTGGCGGTTTCAGTGCACGCGGCCACCGCGAGATCCACACCCCCGGGCCGCAGGACGCCGATGCGCCGCCGCCGATCCGCCCGGTCCGCTTCATCGCACGGCAAACCGCGACGGGGCTGGCGCTGGAGGTCCGCGACGGCGACGGTACGGCGCACGCCTATAATTTGATGCCCGGACGCCGCTTCAAGCGGATGCCCTGCCTCTAGCCTGGGCCGATCGTCGATCTGCCCGACTGTCAGGCATCAAAAGCCTGATAAATCCGGCATTGTGTCTTTCCTGCACTAGCCAATACGGCTGCGATAAGTTGCAGTGCAGCATGCGGTTGAGGGGACCGCACAGAGGGGAACAATCAAATGAATATCAGGCTTTTGTGCACCACAGCCATGCTCGTCGGCATGGCGTCCGCGGCGCCGGCGTCGGCGCTGACCATCACGCTCCGCGACAATGGCGCGGCGATCGACGAGCAGGCAGCGCGCGGTTTCCGTGCCGCGGCGCTCTATTGGGAGAGCGTCATCACCAACGACGTCAACGTCAACTTCGATATCTCCTTCGGTCCGCTCGGGCCGAACATCATCGGCGGCACCGGCAGCAGCTACGACGAGCGCACCTTCGTCAGCGTGCGCAACCAGCTCAACGCGGGCGCGACCAGCACGATCGACACGGTCGCCACGAACAACCTGCCCACCGGCGCTGGGCTCAGCATGATCACCCCGGGCTACCGTGCCGGAGCGGGCACGGGCAACGGCATCAACAACAACACCAAGGCATGGGACACGCCGACCAACAACGCCAACGGCTTCAACAACCGCAACCTGTATTTCACCACCGCCAACGGCAAGGCGCTGGGCTATGACTACGATCCCAACGCCGCAGACGCCGAGGTGACCTTCAGCTCTGACTTCGCTTTCGACTTCGATCCGCGCGACGGCATCTCGGCGAACACGATCGACTTCATCGGCGTCGCGATCCACGAGTTCGGCCATGCGCTCGGCTTCGTCAGCGGCGTCGACGACTACGACTATCTCGGCACCGGCGGCCCGGCAGCGACCGCGAACTGCGGTTCGGCCGCGTCGCCGATCCAGTGCCGCAACCTGCCCGCGCAGCAGTTCTCGTGGGGCAGCGTGCTCGACCTGTACCGCTACAGCAACGATCCGACCAACATCGCCCCGGGCACCGGTCCGGTGCTCGACTGGTCGACCGGCACCAACAGCTACTTCTCGATCAATGGCGGCGCGACCAACCTCGCCGGCTTCTCGACGGGGTCGTACAATGGTGACGGGTGGCAGGCGTCGCACTGGAAGTCGAACAATACCTGCGCGAACTTCATCGGCATCATGAACCCCTACGCCTGCGACGGCGAGATGGACTCGATCACCGCCCTCGACCTCGCGGCGTTCGATGCGATCGGCTGGAACATCAACTTCAACGTCGCGCAGAACCAGGGCTACAACTTCTCGACCGCGCAGGTCGCGGTGCTGGCGGGGATCCCCGAGCCGGCGAGCTGGGCGCTGATGATCGGCGGCTTCGGGATGGTCGGCAGCTCGCTGCGGGCGCGCCGCCGCGTGGCGACCGCCGCCTGACCAAGACGTGATGCGCCGGAAACGGCGCATCACCGGGACGCAAAAAAGGGGAGGGGCCGCGGCCCCTCCCCTCTTTCGTTCACGCCTATGCCGATCAGGCGGTCAGCGCAGCCCTGCGAGCACGGCGCGACGCCGCACCGACCAGGCCGAAGCCGCCGATCATCATCACCCAGGTGCCGGGCTCAGGGATTGCGCCCTGGACGAAGGCGAGGCTGGCGAAGATCGGCGCATAGCCGCTGAACTCGCCCCAGCTGCTGTTCAGGCCCGGATTGAAGTCACCGAAGGTCGCGCCGAACGACAGGCCGTAGCTGTTCACCGACGCGAGCTTGCCGTCGATGAAGCCGGGGCCACCCGAGTCGCCACCGGCGATGTTGACCTCGAGCGCTCCGACGCCGGTGTTGCAGTATTTGTCGCTCGCTGCGACGCCGAGGCCGAGGGTCGCGAGGCGGCACGAGGCATCGTTGGCAGCCAGCCCGTTGTCGAAGTCCGAGACGTACGAGAACTCGATGTCGGCGGTGCCGAAGAAGTTCGTGCCGTCGACGACATCGGTAAAGAAGCCGCCGAAGTCGTCGTCGCCGAAGGCGAAGTCGTAGCGGTTGTCACCCTGGCGCAGACGGCCGGTGCCGAGGTTCTGGCCGAGCGCACCGCCGACGTCCGAACGACCGCCGTAGCCGGCGACGTTGAAGCCGAGGCCGGTCAGATCATTGCCGGTGTACAGGTCATAGCCGACCGCGAACGAAGGGGCCGGCGCCGTCAGCTTGAGCACCGCGATGTCGTTCTGGTCGATGACTTCGCCGGTATACAGCGGATTCACGTGGATGAAGCCGACGTCGACCGCGGTCACGCCCGGCGAGCCGATGCTGTAGATCGGCGTCTCGGCCGCATCGCCCTGGGCCGGATTGTAGAAGAACGCGGTGACGCTGTTGGGCCGCGCCGACGTGCCGTCGCTGACGCAATGCGCGGCAGTGATGATCGACGTGCCATTCGCGCTGAGGCTGCCCGAGCAGACGAACGCGCCGCCCGCGCCGTAATCCATCAGCAGGCCGACGGTGCCGCGATACTGCGCCGCCGTGCCGAGATAGATCGGGTTGCCGCCGCCGACGACCGTGGCGGTCGACGTCTGGCCGATGATCCGGCTCTCCGCCCGCCAGTCGACGCCGTTGAGGCTGCCCGTGGCGACCCGAGGTGCGGCGTGCGCCGCCGAAAGCGGCGCGAGCGCTGCTGCACCAAGCAAAGCAAACGTACTGAATCGCATGAACTTACCCCTTTTGGACCCGGCGCGAGGAATGTTTCGCACGAGAAAAATTGTAAATTGCAGCGATTGATTTCGACAAGCCGCCGTCATCGCCGGCGACGGCCGAAATCATTGTAATTAACAGACATTAGGGATTTTGCCGTCAGATTTTGGCCGGGTGTTGCGAAGATGCCGCAGTTTTCATGGGCAGGTCGGCTCGAAAACGGTGCCGACGAGGCTTCCGACCCTCTGAAGATCCGGTCGCCAACCGAAAACACCGCCGTACCCGATTCGGGCGCCCCGTATCATGTCCGTAACGAATTATGATTAAAGGGCTTTGTGGTATTATTACACTATGGACTCGCAATATTCTGTCTTAATCAATGTCAACGGCGTCGCGGAGGGAGCGGGGGCGTGAGTGGGGTGGCGAGGCCGCTCGTGGTGCTCAGACCGCAAATGCGGCGGCACCACGACGGCCGCTTGCCCTGCGGGATCACACACCGTGAGAGAGGGAAAAATTCATGCGCTTCACCAAGTTGATCGGGGCCGCCCTGCTGGCGAGCGCCGCCGCCGTTCCGGCCAATGCGCTGACCATCGAACTGCGCAATCTCAACAACGTCACCCCGGGTACCCAGGCGTATGACGGCTTCCGCGCCGCCGCGAACTTCTGGGAAAACCTCATCACCAACGACGTCAACGTCAAGCTGAACGTCGGCTTCTCGCAGCTCGCGCCGAACGTCCTCGGCTCGACCGGCAGCACGACGCAGGTCGTCAGTGCCGAGCAGACGCTCGCCCAGATCAAGGCGACCGGCAACTCGCGCCTCGACCAGCGCGCCGTCCTGCCGACCCTGACGCCGGTCGCCGGCGATCCGGGTTTCGCGACCTTCGACGCGCTGATTTCCGGTCCGCGCCAGGACGGCACCGGCGTTGCCCTGCCGCTGACCCGCGTGCTCGACAACGACCAGAGCGGCAACAACGCCGTGTTCTCGGCGAACACCTCGCTGCTGAAGGCGCTGGGCTTCACCCCGACTTACACGGGCGCCAACGCAGGCATCCAGGCCGACGGCACGGTGCAGTTCAGCACCCAGTTCAACTTCGACTTCAACCCGGAAGACGGCATCTCGTCGAACGCAATCGACTTCATCGGCGTCGCGATCCACGAGATCGGCCACGCGCTCGGTTTCCGCTCGGGCGTCGATGTCTATGACACCAACACGGGCTTCACGGGCAACCTCGACGACTTCGCGATCTTCACGGTGTGGGATTCGTTCCGCTACAGCGCCGCGAGCACGGCGATCGGCGTCGGCGTTCTCGACCTCGCGGTCGGCGGCACGATCGCCAACGGCGATGCGCCCTACTTCTCGATCGACGGCGGCCTGACCATCTTCCAGGGTGCCAACGGCCCGGCCTACATGTCGACCGGCCGCACCTATGGCGACGGTCGTCAGGCGTCGCACTGGAAGGACAACACCCCCGGCCAGCCGCAGCTCGGCATCCTCGACCCGACCGTCGCCTTCGGCCAGCAGAGCGTGATCGACGCGCTCGACCTCGCCGCCTACGACGCGATGGGCTGGAACATCGCGTTCGACGTGCTGGCAGCGCCGACCAAGTCGTTCTCGACGAAGATCCTGAACACGACCGCAGCGATCGCGGTGCCGGAGCCCGGCACTTGGGCGCTGATGATCGGCGGCTTCGGCCTCGTCGGCGCAGCAGCGCGCCGCCGTCGCTCGGGCGTCGCGACCGCCTAAAGCCTCGACTGCCTTCATGGCAGCGTGACGGGGGGCCATGTGCCCCCCGTTTTCGTATTCAGACCCAGTCGATGATCGGCCAGCCGCGCGCCTGGGCGACGGCGCGCAGTTTCGGGGTCGGCGTGGTCACCACTTGCTCGTCGGCAAGCTCGAACATCGGCACGTCGCTGACATGGTCGGAGAAGAAGCGGATCGGCGCGCCGGTCAGGCCTTCCGCGGCCAGCCACGCCTCGACCATGTCGCGCTTGGCCTGGCCGTAGCAGTTCGGCCCCGCCAACCGCGCCCGCAGCACGTCGCCGTCCCACACCGACCGCGTCGCGACGACATCGGCGACACCCAGCGCGTCGGCGATGGCGCGGACGTAGAATTCGCAGCTTGCGGTCGCCAACACGACGCGGCGCCCTGCCGCGCGCTCGGCCTCGAGCCGCAGGAGCGCGTCCGGAAACACCCCGCGGTCCAGCAGCCGCGCGGTGAACGCCCGCGCCGCCGCCTCGACGCGGGCGCGCGGTACCGCGTCGCCCATCAGCAGGCGCTGGTTCAGCTCCTTCAGCCGGGCGCGCGACACGCGCTTCGCCAGATAGGCCGCGCCGAACACCGCCGCGACGGGCAGCAGCGCCAGCCGCCACGGCGCCTCGCGCGCCGCCCAGAACAACAGCCACGGCGACCAGGTGCCGCTGCGCGTGATGGTGCGGTCCATGTCGAAGATGCTGAGCGGGGTCATCGCGCCGCGACGATCGCTTCGGCCAACGCCAGGTCCGACGCCTTGTCGACATCGATCGCGGCTTCCGCGAACGGCAGCGCCACCGCCTTCGCGGTCAGGCCCAGCCGCCGCCCCAGCTGCGCCGCCGCGGCCTCGATGGTCAGCACGCGCAGCACCGCGCCGAGCAGCAGCCCGGGGCCGAGCTTCAGGATCAGCCGCCATCCCGACTTGCGTTCGCGCTCCACCCCCGCCCACAGGTCGAGCGCGGCGAAGGCCCGCGGCCCGGACAGCGCGAACAGATTGGCCCCCGACCATGCCCCGCCGCGAAAGCGCAGCCAGGTCCGGACATTGTTCGGATAGGCGGCGAGCAGCACGCGCCGCTCGACGACCGCGAACGCCACGTCGGCGCTGCCCGCGCTGCCCAGGAAGGCCGCGACCATCGGCGGGGTCAGCAGCGCATGGTCGGCGGTCGTGACCAGCACCGGCCAGGGCGCCGCGACCCCCGCCACCGCGCGCACCGAGCCTGCGATCCCCGCCGCCGACACGCCGAACTCGACCCGCGCCTCGTCCGCCAGCCACGCCGTGCCCGGATGGGCGCGCAGCCGGTCGATGTCCTGCGCCAGCACGAGAATGCGCGAGATGTCCGGACAGTCGAGCAGGGTGCTGGCGACCCGCGCCAGCATCGGCACGCCGCCGACTGGGATGAGGGCCTTCGCCGCGACGCCGAGCGAGGCTGCGAACGGGTCGCCGCCGGGGCGCTCGCCGGCCAGGATGATCGCGGTCCACATGGCTGCCGCTCATGACGGCGTGAACGCCCAAGCGCAACTTTACGCGACCCCAACGATTGGGGCTTGTCGAACCATGCCTGCATCCGCCACCACAGATACGATGAACGATGCGGCGTTTCTCGACGAAGCCACCGGCGACAGCCGGCGTATCGTGCTGACCGGACGCTGGACCGTCGCGCACATCGGGCCGGTCGAGCCGCAGCTGCGAGCGCTGCCTGCCGGCGGCAGCGGGCTGACCGTCGATCTGTCGCAGATCGAGCGGATCGACACGATCGGCGCGTGGCTCGTCCACCGGCTGACGCGCGATCATCCCGGCACGACGCTGACCGGCGCGTCCGAAGATGCGACACGGCTGATCGAGCAGGTCGGCGCCGCCGATCCCGACGTCAAGATTCGCCCCGACCCCGGCCCGCGCATGACCCGCCGCCTGGAAGAGATCGGCCGCGGCGTCGTCGGCGCGGTCGACACGCTGGGCAACTTCCTCGCCTTCCTCGGCAAGACGCTGGTGACGCTGGCGCAGACGCTGTTTTCGCGCCGCTCGTTCCGCTGGAACTCGATCGTCCACCAGATGGACGTCGTCGGCGTCCACGCGCTCGGCATCGTCGGGCTCCTGAGCTTCCTGGTCGGCATCGTGCTGGCGCAGCAGGGCGCGGTGCAGCTGCGGCAGTTCGGTGCCGAGGTGTTCGTCGTCAACCTGATCGGCCGCTCGACGGTGCGCGAGCTGGGCATCCTGCTGACCGCGATCATGGTCGCGGGCCGCTCGGGCTCGGCCTTCGCGGCGCAGATCGGCAGCATGAAGCTGAACGAGGAGATCGACGCGATGCGGACGATCGGCCTTAGCGCCTTCGAGGTGCTGGTGCTGCCGCGCGTCATCGCGACCTCGCTGATGATGGTCCTGCTCGGCTTCTACGGCTCGCTGATGGCGATCATCGGCGGCGGGCTGTTCTGCTGGCTGTCGCTCGACATGCCGGTGGTGACCTTCGTCCAGCGCCTGCAGGAGGTCGTGCCGATCGCCGACTTCTGGATCGGGCTGTTCAAGGCGCCGGTGTTCGGCGCGATCATCGCGGTGACGGGCTGCTTCCAGGGCATGCAGGTCAGCGGCAACGCCGAATCGGTCGGTCAGCGCACCACCGCGGCGGTGGTCCAGTCGATCTTCCTGGTAATCGTCCTCGACGCGTTCTTCGCGGTGTTTTTCACCGCGCTGGGGTTCATCTGATGGCCGCGCCGCGCAACCCCTCGACCAACGCCGCGCGCAGCCGGGCGGCGGACAATGCGGAGATCGTCATCCGCGTCACCGGCCTCGACAACGGCTTCGGCGACCAGGTCGTGCACCGCGACCTCAACCTCGAAGTGCGGCGCGGCGAGATCCTGGGCGTCGTCGGCGGTTCGGGCACCGGCAAGTCGGTGCTGATGCGCTCGATCATCGGGCTGCAGACCCCGCAGGCGGGCGAGATCGAGGTGTTCGGCGAGAATGTCGCGTCGCTCGACGCCGCCGAGGCCAAGGACCTGCGCCGCCGCTGGGGCGTGCTGTTTCAGAACGGCGCGCTGTTCAGCTCGCTGACCGTCGCCGAGAATATCGAAGTGCCGATGCGCGAGTTCTTCAAGCTCGAGCCCAAGCTGATGGACGAGATCGCGGGCTACAAGATCGCCATGGTCGGCCTGCCCGCCTATGCCGGGCCGCGCTTCCCGAACGAGCTGTCAGGCGGCATGCGCAAGCGGGCAGGCCTGGCGCGCGCGCTGGCGCTCGATCCGCGGCTGCTGTTCCTCGACGAGCCGACCGCGGGGCTCGACCCGATCGGCGCGGCGGCGTTCGACGAGCTGATCCGCACGCTGCGCGACACGCTGGGGCTGACGGTATTCCTGATCACCCACGACCTCGATACGCTGCACGCGATCTGCGACCGGGTCGCGGTGCTCGCCGACGGGCAGGTCCTGAAGGTCGGAACGATTGCGGAATTAATGGCGTTCGACCATCCATGGGTCCAGGAATATTTCCGCGGGCCCCGCGGCCGCGCCGCGATGCCAAGTGAAAAGGCCGCCTGAAGTGGAAACGCGCAGCTCTTACGTCCTCGTCGGCTCGGTGGTGCTCGCCTTCACCGTGCTGCTGTTTGCCGCCGTGCTGTGGCTCGCGCGCTTCTCGGGCGAGGACAAGCCCGAATACGACATCCTGTTCTCGAACGGCATCACCGGCCTTGCGGTCGGCAGCGCGGTCGCCTTCAACGGCGTGCCCGTCGGATCGGTGCAGAAGATCGCGCTGGTCCCCAAGGCGCCGCAGCTCGTCCGTGTCCGCATCGCGATCGACAAGGATACCCCGATCCTGCAGGGCACCACTGCGACGGTTGAGGGCGTCGGCTTCACCGGCGTCAGCCAGATCGCGCTGACCGGCGCGATGGGCGGCCAGCCGCCGATTACCGCAGTCGGCGGCTGGGGCCGGCCGATCATTCCCGCCAAGCGCGGCGGTTTGGGCCAGCTGCTCGCCAGTGCGCCTGAGCTGCTTAACAACGTCTCGCAGCTAACCGCCAGCCTGAACAAGCTGCTGAACCCCGAAAACCGCGAATCGATCGGCGGCATCCTCGCGAACACCAATCGCCTGTCGAACGCGCTCGCCGACCGCGGGCCGGAGATCGCGGCGACCATCGCCGAGACGCGCCAGACGCTGCGCGCGGCGACGCTGGCGGTCGAGCAGCTGGGCAAGGTCGCGGGCTCGACCGACCGCCTGCTCAACGGCGAGGTGCGGACGCTCGTCGCTGATCTCGACAAGACCGTGGTGCGCGCCAACAGTTCGCTGACCAAAGTCGACGAACTGGTCGGGGCCGCCAAGCCCGGCGTCGACGCGCTGTCGCAGCGCACGGTGCCCGAAATCGGCCAGCTGATCAGCGACCTGCGCGCCGTGACGACGTCGCTGGGCGCGGTGTCGGCGAAGCTCGACGAGGACCCGGCGAGCGCGCTGCTCGGCGGCCGCCGCCTGCCCGAATACGACCCCAATGCGAAGGCCAAGTAAGATGCGGTTGCTGATCCCCCTCGCCGCCCTCGCGCTGAGCGCCTGCGGCCCGCTCGTGCAGATCGGCGGCAACGACAAGGCGCCGGTCGCGCTGCTGACGCTGCGTGCCACCGCAACCGTCGGGGCACCGGCGGCGGATCTGTCGCGGTCGGTCAGCGTCGTCACGCCGACGGTACCGGGGCCGCTGCAGACGCTGCGCCTGCCGGTCATCACCCGCGATACCGAGCTGGCCTACCTGACCGGCGCGACCTGGGCCGAGCAGCCCAACAAGCTGTTCGCGCGCGTGCTGGCCGATACGATTGCGGCGGGCGGCGTGCCGGTGATCGACGCGCGCCAGTCGAACGTCGGCGCGGCGCGCACTTTGTCAGGACAACTCGTCGAGTTCAGCCTCGACGTGCGCGATGCCGCCGCCCCCGCGGTAGTGCTGCGCTACGATGCGCTGCTGTCGGGCGACGGCGGCAAGACGCTGCTGGTCCGCCGCTTCGACCGGCGCGTGCCGGTGTCGAGCCAGGCGCCGGGCGATGTCGCGGTCGCATTGAACAGCGCTGCGAATGCGGTGGCGGGCGAGGTCGCGGCGTGGTTGCCGCGCTGAGCCGCCGCACTATATCGCCGAAATGACCCCTGCCCCCACCGGACCCGCGAAGCGGCTTGCGCCGCTGCCGCTGTTGATCTTCGGATCGCGCTGGCTGCAGGTGCCGCTGTATATCGGGCTGATCGTCGCGCAGGCGGTCTATGTCTGGCTGTTCCTGAAGGAGCTGCTGCACCTCGTCGCGACCGCGAACAGCGTCGGCGAGCAGGAGATCATGCTGATCGTCCTCGGCCTGATCGACGTGGTGATGATCTCCAACCTGCTCGTCATGGTCATCGTCGGCGGCTACGAGACCTTCGTGTCGCGCCTGGGGCTGGAGAACCACCCCGACCAGCCCGAGTGGCTGAGCCACGTCAATGCCGGCGTCCTCAAGGTCAAGCTGGCGATGGCGATCATCGGCATCTCGTCGATCCACCTGCTTCGCACCTTCATCGAGGCGTCGAACATCGGCACCGCGGGCGCGCGCGTCACCGAGACCGGCGTGATGTGGCAGACGATCATCCACACGATCTTCATCGTGTCGGCGGTCGGCATCGCCTGGGTCGACCGCCTGACGCGCGAGAAGAACTGACCCCGGGGCACCCGCGACCGAGAAAGCCGCGCAACTGACCCATTTTGGGTAGCTGACTGCTTAACAAGGGCTTTTGCCTCTGCGACCCCTGCGCGGGCGGGCGTTGTGCTCGCGGTACGTTGCGATGCCGGGGGCCACATGACCAAACTGACGATCGACCGCGTGCGCGGTGTCCGCGCCGCCATCCTGCTCGGCGTCGCCGCGCTGCCGGGGGCGGCGCGGGCGGCGGACTGCAATTGGAATGGTAGCGTCGGCGGCAATTTCGCCACCGCCGCAAACTGGGACTGCGGCCGTGTTCCCGGGACCACTGACACGGCGATCATCAGCACGGGGCGAGCGGATGTTTCAAGCACCACGTCTACAGGCTCGGTACAGATTGCGTCGGGCGCTGCATTACGGCAGACCGGAGGTGTTTTTACCGTCAGCGCGCTCGTCAACAACGGCTTGATCGATGTCACGGGCAGTCTCCGCGCAACAACTGGGGCGACGGTGATCGTCAGCGGGACGGGCACGATCGTCTTGGCAAATGCGGCAAATACAGTTCTGTTCAATGGCAGCGCCAGTTCGATAACGCTGGGCGCGGGTCAGACGGTGCTCGGTTCGGCGCGCATCCTGGCTAATGCGGGCATCCTCAACAACCAAGGTACGATCCGGTCGACGGGGCCCAGGGAGATCAATATCGACCCCTTGGGCACGGCGTCGGGACTGTCGGGTGCCGGGGTCGGCACCAACCGCAACGCCGGGCTGTACAATACGGGCTCGTTGATTGCGGGAACTAGTCAGATGTCGCTCGCTGGCGGCCTCTACGAGAACTCGAAAGACGCGACGATGTTCGCCGACGGTCAGAATTTGACGATGGGAACCAACTCCGCGCTCACCAACCTGAGCGGTGCTAACCTGTCGAAGGGTGTCTATGCGTCGCGCGCGGGAACGCTGACGCTGCGCACAGATTCAGGATCCGCCTTTATCCAGTCCATCGGCACGACGGGCACCGCGACCGACACGGTGGTCCGCCTGTCGGGCGAAGCATCGCAAATATTGACGGGCTACGATGTTGGAGGGGCGAGTAACGCGCTCGAAGAAACGCTGTCGGTGATCAACGCCAGCGGCCGCCTCGAAATTGTCGATGGACGGGAATTCAGCTTAGGGGATAACTTCGCCAACCGGGGAATCGTGCTGCTCGGCGGCACCGCCGCGCAGGTCGACAGCAGCTTCACCACCCCTGGCACCTTGGCGAATTCGGGCACGATCTTCGGCCACGGATTCATCGGGACATCGGTGACCAACAGCATCAGTGGCTTCAGCGGCATCGTCCGCGCCAGTGAGGGCACGCTGACCCTCGCCGGCCTCACCGGCGGCACCGGGCAGAGCGACGCGGGCGCGGTACTGGCGTTCGGCACGGGGACCTACACGCCACGCCTGCTCGTCATCAACGGCGCGCTGTCGCTGGGGGCCAACGTCGTCGCGGTCACCGCCGACTATCAGAACGCAGGCTTCGGCAGCGGCAACAGCTTCGCCGCGCGCGCCAACGTCACCGGCACCGGCACGATCGAGGCGACCAGCGCGACGCAGACGCTGTCGGCGACCGGCCTTTCGGGATCGACGCTCGACCTCGGCGTGCAGCGCGTCGGCGCGGCGACGCGGACGCTGACGATCACCAACCTCGGCACGGAGACGACGCTGCGCGGCGCGGTGCAGAATACGAACGCCGCGAGTGTCAGCGTGACGGGGGCGGACTTCGTCGTCGCTGCGAACGGCGGCACCGCCGACGCCACCCTCGCCTATGGCAGCGTCAGCGGCGACTTCGCGGGCCAGTCGCTGACGATCGCCAACAACTTCGACAACGTCGCCGACGCGACGCTGACGCTGACCGGCAAGGTCACCCAGGTTTCGCTCGCCTCGCTGTTCAAGGCGGCGGGGTTCGGCACGCTGACCGCGACGGGGGCGAACAGCTACACACTCGATCTCGGCAGCTTCGCAGCAGGCACGCAGACGATCACCACCGATTTCGGCGTGCTCAACGACATCGCGCTTTCGACCTTCTCCGAAAATCTCGGCGGCAGCTTCACCGGTGCGGGCGGGCCGTTCAGCCTGACTGGCGCGTCGTTCGCGGGCATCGACGGCGACATGACCTATACCGGCGCGCAACTCAGCTTCGCCACCGCGGGCCTGACGGCAGGCAATTACTCGCGCACGCTGCTGCTCGAGAGTTTCAGCCGCTTCCTCGGCCTCGACGATCTCGCGCTGTCGCACATGACCATCGACGTCAACGCGACGATCACCGGTGGCGTCGGCACCGTGCCCGAGCCGCAGGTCTGGGCGCAGCTCCTCGCCGGCTTCGCGATGATCGGCCTCGCGACGCGGCGCTGCCGCCGCGAAATCGTGTCAAGCTAGCGACTTCGACGCCATCTCGAACACGTCCTTCGACAGTCGCGGCGTTTTCAGCAGCCGCTGCAGCTGCGCCCGCATCAACGCCGCCCGCCCCTCGTCGAACCGCCGCCAGCGGCCGAGCGGGGTCATCAGCCGCGCCGCGGTCGACGGGTTGACCGGATCGACGCTCAGCACCTGGTCGGCGAGGAAGGCATAGCCCGCGCCGTCGGCGGCGTGCAGGCGCAGCTGGTTGACCCCGAACGCGCCGACCAGCGAGCGTAGCCGGTTGGGGTTGTGCGAAAAATCGGGGTGGCGGGTCAGCGCGATCGTCGCCGCAAGCGTATCGGCGCGGCTCGACATCGCCTGCACCGAGAACCATTTGTCGATCACCGACGCGTCGCCCTTGAAGCGGTCATAGAACGCCGCCAACGCCGCCGTCCGCTCGGGCGCGTCGCTGTTCGCCAGCACGCTCAGCGCCGCGATGCGGTCGGTCATGTTGTTCGCGTTCTCGAACTGCGCGTACGCTGCAACCTCCGCCTCGCGCTCGCCGGTCGCCATCAGATAGCCGAGCGCGACGTTCTTGAGGCGGCGCCGGCCCTTCGCCTCGGGTGTCTGGGCATAGGCGGCGTCGGCATTGCCGCGATAAGCCGCCCACCAGGCATCGCGGTGCGCGGTCGCCGCTGCATGCCGCACGGCCTCGCGCCGCGCATGGATCGCGTCGACCGCGACGACGGCGGCCTGATCGCCGATGAACGCCTCGGTCGGCAGCAGCACGGCCTCGGCAATGAACGCCGGGTCGTCACCGCCCAGCGTCGCGCCGAGCGCCGCCACCAGATCGTCGCACGGCCCCTCGGCCGACAGCGTGTCGAGCGCCAGCTGCTGCAGCGCCTCGTAGCGCGCGAACGGATCGTCGTCATGCGCCGACAGGAACACCCGGTCGGCCGCCGGGCAGGCGTGCTCGACGATGACGGGGGCCGAGAAATCGCGGTTGAGCGACAGCACCGGGCGCGTGGGCACGTCCGGGATCACGACCGTCGTCGTCGCTTCGGTCAGCTCGACCAGCCGCTCGTCGCCGATCCGCGCGCCGCTCGCGCGGTCGAACAGCGCGAGGCGCAGCGGCAGATGGACAGGCAGCTTGATCGGCTGGCCCGGCGTCGGCGGCGTCGTCTGGGTCAAAGTGATCGTCGCGGTCGAACCTTCGTGCGCCAGCGTGACGCCGACGCGGGGCGTGCCCGCCTGCTCGTACCAGCGGCGGAACTGGGTGAGGTCGCGCCCCGACGCATCCTCCATCGCGCGGACGAAATCCTCGCAGGTCACCGCCTGGCCGTCGTGGCGCTCGAAGTACAGGTCGGTGCCGGCGCGGAAGCCCGCCTCGCCCAGCAGCGTGTAGAGCATCCGGATGACCTCGGCGCCCTTGTTGTAGACCGTCGCGGTGTAGAAATTGCCGATCTCGATATAATGATCGGGGCGGATCGGGTGCGCGGTCGGGCCGGCATCCTCCTGGAACTGCACGGCGCGCAGGGACCGCACGTCGTCGATGCGGCGCACCGCGCGGCTGCCCTGGTCGCCCGAGAACTGCTGGTCGCGGAAGACCGTCAGGCCTTCCTTCAGCGACAGCTGGAACCAGTCGCGGCAGGTGATGCGATTGCCCGTCCAGTTGTGGAAATACTCGTGCGCCACCACCGCCGCGACGGCGTCGAAGTCGGCATCGGTCGCGGTCTCCGGGTCGGCGAGGATGTATTTCGAATTGAAGACGTTGAGACCCTTGTTCTCCATCGCGCCGAAATTGAAGTCGGCGACCGCGACGATGTTGAAGACATCGAGGTCGTACTCGCGGCCGTAGTGCACCTCGTCCCACGCCATCGAGGTCTTGAGCGCCGCCATTGCGTGCGCGCAGCGCGGCACGTCGGCCGCCGCGGTCCAGATCGCCAGTTGCACCTCGCGCCCCGACATCGTCGTGAAGCGGTCGCGCAGCGGCTGCAGGTCGCCCGCGACGAGCGCGAACAGATAGCACGGCTTGGGCCACGGATCGGTCCACTCCGCCCAATGCGTGTCGCCGCCGTCATCGTCGCCGCGCGCCACCATGTTGCCGTTCGCCAGCAGCACCGGATAGGCGCGTGCATCGGCTTTCATGCGGACGCTGTAGGTCGACAGCACGTCGGGGCGATCCGGGAAGAAGGTGATGCGGCGGAAGCCCTCCGCTTCGCACTGCGTGCACAGATTGCCGCCCGAGGCGTACAGCCCCATCAGGCGGGTGTTGGCCGATGGCACGATCTCGACCAGCGTCTCGATGACCGCGGTGTCGCCCGCCAGGCGGAGCGTCAGATGCTCGCCCACCGGCTGGGTCGCGTCGGCCACGCCGTCGACGGTCAGCGACAACAGGCGCAGTTCCTGCCCGTCGAGCACCAGCGGCCGGTCGTGCGCGCCGTTGCGGGTGACGGTGAGGGTCGCGCGAACGCGCGTGCAGCCCGGCGCGAGATCGAAGTCGAGCGCCACCGTCGGCACCAGCCAGTCGGGCGGGCGATAGTCGGACAGCCGCACGGTATGCGGCACCTGCGGCGTGAACTGCGCGTCGAGCATCGTGAACTTTCGTTTGTGCAGTGCGATGTAGCGTGCCCTCAACGCCGCGTCACCCGCTTGCGCACCACAGCAGGTGTGTTACACAGACCAGACACTGTCGGGGGACGATCATGGCCATCGCGCAAGCCGCATTCGATGTAGAGGCCGCGACGCGCGCCTATCTGGCGACTGTGTCGGGGGCCGCGCGCATCCGCTCCGACGCCTATTTCGAGGGCGGCTACTGGCTGACCCTGTGGGGCGCGCTGATCAGCATCGGCGTCGCGTATCTGTTCCTGCGCATGGGCTGGGCGGCCCGGCTGTCGGCCTGGGCGCAGCGCCAGACGGGCGGGCGGATGTTCCTCGCCACCGCGCTGTTCCTCCTCGTCTTCAGCCTGCTGACCGCGGTGATCGAGCTGCCGTGGCAGGCGTACACCGGGTATTTCCGCGAGCATCAGTACGGCATGTCGAACCAGACGCTGGGCGAGTGGCTGGTCGAAATGCTCAAGGGCGCGGCGATCAGCCTGCCGATAACGGCGCTCGCCATCGCCGCGCTGTTCATCGGGGTGCGCCGGTCGCCGAAGCGCTGGTGGGCGTACGGCGCGGCGGGGACCGCGGTCGTCATGTCGTTCTTCATCGCCGCCGGGCCGGTGTTCATCGAGCCTTTGTTCAACACCTACAAGCCGATGCCGGCGTCGCCGCTGCAGGCGCAGATCCTGTCGATGGCGCGCGCCAACGGCGTACCCGCGCACGATGTTCTGGTGGTAGATGCATCGAAGCAGACCAAGCGCATCTCCGCCAACGTCGCCGGGCTGGGGCCGACGACACGCGTCGCGCTCAACGACAATCTGCTCGCGACCAAGGACGATGCCGGCACGCTGTCGGTGATGGGTCACGAACTCGGCCATTACGTCCTCGGCCATGTCGTCGTGCTGATCCTGTCCTTCGTCGTGCTGATCACGCTGGCGTTCCTGGTGGTCAGCGTCGCGGTCCCGGCGCTCATCCGCCGCAACCCGGCATGGGGCATCAAGGACATCGGCGACCCCGGCGCCTTCGCGGTCTGGTCGATCGTGTTCAGCGTGTTCTTCCTGCTGCTGACCCCGGTGACCAACTCGCTGATCCGCTTCAACGAGCATCAGGCCGACATCTTCGGCCTCAACGCCGCACGCGCCCCCGACGGCTTCGCGCGCTCGGCGCTGCGGCTGGGGGCGTATCGCAAGCTCGAGCCCGGCCCGATTGAGGAGGCGATCTTCTACGACCATCCCTCGGGCGCGACCCGCATCCGGATGGCGATGCAGTGGAAGTCCGAGCATCTGAACGAGCCCGGCGTGCGGTGAACGGTTGCGCGCATGCGACGCGCGCCCCACACTCGCTGAATGCTGCGTCAGTACGAACTCGTCGAGCGTGTCCGCGCCTACGACCCCCAGGCCGATGAGGACCTGCTGAACCGCGCCTACGTGTTTTCGATGAAGGCGCACGGCAGCCAGCTGCGCGCTAGCGGCGACCCCTATTTCAGCCATCCGATCGAGGTCGCGGGCATCCTGACCGACCTGAAGCTCGACGACGAGACAATCGCCACCGGCATCCTGCACGACACGATCGAGGATACGGTCGCGACGCAGGAGCAGATCGACAAGCTGTTCGGCCCCGCGGTCGGGCGGCTGGTCGACGGGGTCACCAAGCTGTCGAAGATCGAGGCGCAGACCGAGAGCGAGAGGGCTGCCGAAAACCTGCGCAAGTTCCTGCTCGCGATGTCCGACGACATCCGCGTGCTGCTGGTGAAGCTGGCGGACCGGCTGCACAACATGCGGACGCTCAAGCACCTGAAGAACCCCGACAAGCGCCGCCGCATCGCGCGCGAGACGATGGACATCTACGCGCCGCTGGCGGGCCGCATCGGCATGTACGAGTTCATGGACGAGCTGAACGAACTCGCCTTCCGCGAGCTGGAGCCCGAGGGCCATGCCAGCGTTACCGCGCGCCTCGAACGGCTGCGCGTGGGCGGCGGCGACGTGGTGTCGCGCATCACCAGCGGGCTCAAGCTGCTGCTCGCCCAGAACGGCGTCGAGGCCGACGTCTGGGGGCGGGAGAAGCAGCCGCTGTCGATCTGGCGCAAGATGCACGCCGACCACAAGAGCTTCGAGGCGCTGACCGACGTCATGGCGTTCCGCGTCATCGTCGCCAGTCCCGCCGACTGCTACCGCGCGCTCGGCATCATCCACCAGCGCTGGCCGGCGTTCGTCGGGCGCTTCAAGGACTTCATCTCGGCCCCCAAGGCGAACGGCTATCGCTCGCTGCACACCACGGTGATGCACAGCGGCATCGGCATCGAGGTGCAGATCCGCGACGCCGCGATGCACCGCGAGGCGGAGCTGGGGCTGGCGGCGCACTGGGCGTACAAGTCGGGCAACGAGGGTGCGGCAGCGCGCGAGTCCTATCCGTGGCTCAACGACCTGCTCGAAATCCTCGACCATGCCGCGACGCCCGAGGAGCTGCTCGAGCACACGCGCCTCGCGATGTTCCACGACCAGGTCTTCGTCTTCACGCCGAAGGGCGAGCTGCAGCAGCTGCCCAAGGGCGCGACGCCGGTCGATTTCGCCTATCTGCTGCACTCGGAGATCGGCGACACCTGCGTCGGGGCGCGCGTCAACGGGCGGGTCGTGTCGCTGCGCACCAAGCTGGTCAACGGCGACCAGGTCGAGATTTTGCGCTCGTCGATCCGCGCCCCCGATCCGGCGTGGGAGTCGTACGTCGTCACCGCCAAGGCGCGCGCCGCGGTCCGCCGCTCGGCGCGCACCCGCACCCGCGACGCGCAGCTGGCGATGGGGCGGCAGCTGTTCGACGCCGCGGTCGCCAGGCACGGCCTGCCGTCCGACGACGCGACGGTCAACGCCGCCTTGAGCGGCCTGAAGCTGGCGGACCGCAACGCGCTGTACGTCGCGCTCGCCCGCCAGACGGTCGGCGACCTCGCGCTGCGCGAGGCGCTGAGCCCCGGCTCGACCGAGGGCGCCAAGCGGCCGCGCAAGGTCAAGCCGGGCGCCGGCGCGATCACCATCAAGGGGCTGGCGCCGGGTGCGGCCTTCACGCTGGGCGAATGCTGCCACCCGGTGCCGGGCGACCGCATCGCCGGCCTGTCGCGCCCCGGCATGGGGGTGGAGGTGCACGGCATCGACTGCGCGACGCTCGCCGACGAACCGCAGGACTGGCTGGAACTGGCGTGGGACGCGAACTCGGGCGGCGCGGTCGCGCGCGTCGCGACGGTGGTGTACAACCAGCCCGGCAGCCTGGCGGCGGTCGCCAGCATCATCGCCCAGGCGCGCGGCAACATCGTCGGCCTCGCGCTGAAGCACCGCGACCGGGAATTCCACACCAACATCATCGACATCGAGGTCGAGGGGCTGGCCCAGCTGACCGCGATCACCGCGGCGCTGCGGGGTGCGCCGGCGGTGGTGAGCGTGGAGCGGGTAAAGGCTTGAGTTTTTAGGTCGTCATCCCCGCGAAGGCGGGGACCCAAGGTCACAAATCTCGCCCGGGGAAATACCCCTTCGCGCCGAACCTCGTGACCTTGGGTCCCCGCCTTCGCGGGGATGACGACTATCGCGCTCCGACGCCGACGATCAACGCGCGACCTGCAGCGACGCCTCGGACACCCAGCCCTTGGTGCCGATCTCGTCCTCGACCTCGCGGAAGCCCGGGGCGCGCTGGCCGGTCGGGTAGAGGATCGCGCCGGCGTCGAGCGCCTTGACGACGCGACCCTTGAGCGACGGCGTTGCGAACATGCGGCCCGGACGGCCGAGCGTCAGCGCCTTTTCGGCCGCGGGCGCGGAGTTGATCGCCGCCTCCATGCCGCCGAGGTCGCTGACCAGCCGGGCATAGGCGTCGAGATACGCCAGCGCGACGACCTGGCCCAGTTCGGTATTGTCGTAGCCGCCGACCGCAGCACCACCCAGCGCGCCGCCGCCAAAGAAACCGCCGCCGCCACCGAAGCCGAGGTCGGACTTCTTCGACTGGCCTTCCGCGACGAACTCCTCGCTGGTCTTGTTGTTGACGACGTTCAGGATGACGTTCGCCGACTTCTTCTTGATGCTGATCCCGCCGACGATGCCGCCGAGCGTACCGCCCATGATGCCGCCGACCAGGCCGCCGACGTTGAGGCCGCCCTTGTTGTTGTTGCCCGTGACGATGTCGGGGATCATCGTGAAGTCGGCCTCGACCATCTGGCCCTTGCCGACGACGCCGCCGCGGCGCAGCTCGCCGCTGCCCGCCAGATCACGCTCGCGCTGCATCGACTCCATGCCGCGGTTCGAGCGGTTGACGAGGCGGAAGCACTTCGACTTCTGGACATAGACGCGGATCAGCGCCTCGGGCGAGCCCAGCCCGACGCCGCCCCACCACTTGGTCTCGGGCTCGGCCAGCGCCAGCGTGCCGAGCGGCCGCGCGCAATTGGGCAGCGTCGCCTGCGCCGCGGCGCGCGTCTTTTCGGCGGTCTTGCCTGCTTTGGAATTCAGCTGGGCGGCGGCGGGCAGCGGCGTCGCCACCAATGAAACCGCCACGGCGGCACCGCACAGGCGCCCGATCGAAACTCGCTTCACCACGCTCTACTCCCCTAGTTACGCCGGCAGCCATACCGATTCGTAACGGTGTTGGCCAGATTCTACGGGCGTGGTTTCACGCAGCTTGGCGGGCTGCTAGACCCGCGCCATGACCGACGCCGAAATCCTGTCCGAATTCCACGCCGCAGGCGCCCTGCTGGAGGGGCATTTCATCCTGTCGTCGGGCCTGCGCAGCGCGAAATACCTGCAGTGCGCGCGCGTCCTCGCCGACCCGGCGCGTGCCGCGCGCCTGGTCGCGGCGTTGATCGCCAAGCTGCCGCGCGAGGGGCTGGCGGTCGATGCGGTGGTCGCCCCCGCGATGGGCGGCGTCGTCGTCGGCTACGAGGTGGCGCGCCAGCTGGGCGTTCAGTCGCTGTTCGTCGAGCGGCCGCAGGGGGTGTTCGAACTGCGCCGCGGCTTCACTCTGACCGAGGGCGCGCGCGTCCTGATGGTCGAGGATGTCGTCACCACGGGGCTCAGCTCGCGCGAGGCGATCGTCGCCATCGAAGCCGCGGGCGGGTGCGTCGTTGCGGGCGCTTGCCTCGTCGACCGCTCGAACGGCAAGGCCGACATCGGCGTGCCTCTGACCAGCCTCATCGCACTCGACGTGCCCACCTACAGTGCCGACGCGCTGCCGCCCGAGCTTGCGGCGCTGCCGGCGGTGAAGCCGGGGAGTCGTGCTGCATGAAGATCCTGTTCGCCGTCCTGCTTGCGGTCGCCGTCCCGTGCGCCGCCGCCGCACCGCCGCCAGCGCTGGCGAAGATGTGGGAGGCCGCGAACGCTGCGGCGTTGAAGACCGGCCTGCGCGGCCACCTGCGGGTCGGAGACCTGACCGCGCAGCACGGCGCCGAGGTCGGCCCGCAGGTGAAGATGATGCTGCCAGCGATGTGGCGCTGGGCATCGGTCAGCAAGCAGATCGTCGCGACCGCGGTGATGCAGCAGGTCGAGGCGGGCAAGCTCGACCTCGACACGCCGATCGCACGCTATGCGTCCAAGCTGAAGATCGCCAACGCCGGCAAGGTCACGCTGCGCCAGCTGCTGATGCACACCAGCGGCCTGCCCAATGTCGAGGACGGGCCGGTCAACGAACGCAAGGACATGCTCGTCCAGTTCCTGCGCACGGCGCCGGCGTGGCAGGGGATCAGCCCGATCTGCCTCGGCCCCGCCAAGGCGGAACCGGGCGCGCGCTTCGAATACAACGACTGCGATACCGAGATCGTCGGCGCGGTGCTGGAGGCGGTAACCGGCCGGCCGCTGGCGAAGCTGCTCGACGAACGCATCTTCCGGCCCGCGGGCATGACGGGCGCGCGCCTGCTCGCCGCCGGTGACCCGGCCGGGCGGCGCGGCTATTTCGCCGACGGGGTCGCCGACGATTATGTCGATGTCGGGCGCTTCGGCGCGGCGGGCGCGGTCGCGGGGCCGCCCGCCGATCTGGTGCGCTTCGACCAGGCGCTGCTCGGCGGCCGCCTGATCGGTGCGGCGGCACGTGCCGAGATGTGGAAGGGCGAGCCCAAGCTGGGGTTCGTCGCACTCGGCCAATGGTCGTACACCGTGCCGCTGAAGGGCTGCGCCACGCCCGTCGCGCTGGTCGAGCGCCGCGGCCAGATCGGCGGCGTCGAGATTTGCAACGTCATCGCGCCCGCTTTGGGCCGCATCGTCGTCGCCTTCACCGACCGCCCGACCGATTTCGGCGAGCCGTGGCAGGGCAAGGGCGTCACCTACGAACTGCTGAGCGCGGCCCTGTGCTCCGCCTAGGGGTCAACATCGACCACGTCGCGACGATCCGCAACGCGCGGGGCGGCGAGCATCCCGATCCCGTGCGCGCCGCGCAGATGGCGGCGGCGGCCGGCGCCGACGGCATCACCGCGCACCTGCGCGAGGACCGGCGGCACATCACCGACGACGACATCGCCCGCCTGATCGACGCCACCGGGCTGCCCCTCAACCTCGAAATGGCGGCCACGCCCGAGATGCTCGGCATCGCGCTGACCCACCGTCCGCCCGCGGTCTGCATCGTACCCGAACGCCGCGAGGAGCGCACCACCGAGGGCGGGCTCGACGCCGCGGGACAGCACAACAGCCTCGCGCCCTTCGTCGCGCGCCTCCGCGATGCGGGCATTCGCGTCAGCCTGTTCATCGCCCCCGACATCCGCCAGCTCGAAGCTGCGGCGCGGCTTGGGGCGCCGGTCGTCGAGCTGCACACCGGCCCCTACGCGCACGGCGGCGACGGCGAGTTGGAGCGGCTGCAGGCGGCCGCCGCGCATGCGCTGGGGCTGGGGCTCGAAGTCCATGCCGGCCACGGGCTGACGACGGCCAATGTCGGGCCGGTCGCGGCAATCCCGGGCCTCGCGGAGCTGAACATCGGCCATTTCATCGTCGGTGAGGCGGTGTTCATCGGCCTCGACGCGGCGGTGCGGGCGATGCGGGCGGCGATGGACGAGGGGTCGTGATTGTCCTCGGTCTCGGCAACGACATCTGCAACATCGAGCGGATCCAGAAATCGCTCGACCGCTTCGGCGACCGCTTCATCGCCCGCGTCTTCACACCCCACGAACAGGCCAAGGCCGAGCGGCGCCCGCTGACCCGCGCCGGCACCTATGCCAAGCGCTTCGCCGCCAAGGAGGCGTGCTCCAAGGCGCTGGGCACGGGCTTTCGCGACGGCGTGTTCATGCGCGACATGGGGGTCGTCAACCTGCCGTCGGGCGCGCCGACGCTGCAGCTCAGCGGCGGGGCTGCGGAGCGGCTGGCGCTGCTGACGCCTGCGGGTTATAGCGCGGTAATACACCTGACGCTCACCGACGATCACCCTTTCGCGCAGGCGATCGTCCTGATTACGGCGACCCCGACATGACCGAGGCTGTAGTGGCTGCACCGAAGAAGAAGACCAACTGGGCGCACGAGGCGTGGCAGCTGTTCCTGCTCGCGCTCGCGGTGCTCGCTGTGCACAGCTTCATCGCCAAGCCCTTCTATATCCCCAGCGCGTCGATGCTGCCGACGATGCTGGTCGGCGACCAGCTGATCGTCTCCAAATTCCCCTATGGCTACAGTTATCTGTCGCCCAGCCTGCCGATCCTGCCCGAGATCCCGGGCCGCGTCTTCGGCTCGTACCCGGAGCGCGGCGACATCGTCGTCGTCAAGTCGCCGATCCAGCACGACGACTGGATCAAGCGCGTCGTCGGCCTGCCCGGCGATACTGTGCAGATGAAGAACGGCGTGCTGTTTCTGAACGGCACCGCGGTGCCCAAGGTCCCGATGGCCCCGGCCGAGATCAAGATCACCCCCAATTCAACCTGCAACGGCGTCGTCGACGCGGCCTTCCAGACGACCAACGCGCAAGGGGTGCCCGTCTGCCGCTATCCGCGCTTCCGCGAGACGCTGCCCAACGGCCGCAGCTACGACGTCTTCGACCTCGGCAACTGGGACAACGACAATACCGCGCCGATCGTGGTGCCCGAGGGGCATGTCTTCCTGATGGGTGACAACCGCGACAATTCGCAGGACAGTCGCGTCCCCGTCGAGGGCGGCGGCCTGGGGCTGCTGCCGATCGAGAATGTCGTCGGCCGTGCCGAGTTCCTGACCTATTCGGTCGACGGATCGTGGACGCTGAACCCCGCGACCTGGCTGGGCGCCTTCCGCTCGGGCCGCGCCTTCACCAGCCTGCACGCCAAGGTCGGGCCTTGACTTTCTGAACCAGATCGGTTAATACGCTCGCATGCGGCGGGCCCTGGCAAGCCCGCTGTCCAGGTGGCGGGCATAGCAACCCCGCGGCCGGCCCGATCCCCGACGCGCTAGCGGGGTGACGGACACGCGAGCGATTGCCCGGGCATGACGAGGCCGGACGCCGGCAGCGACATCTTCGATCCCCCTGTACCCAGTTTCACGTCACTGCCGCCCTCGCCCGGGCACTCGCGACCGCACCTGCATCGTCTGCCGGTTCCTCGTCCAGTCAGCGCCGGATGGGGGGTCAAGCCGGAGACGACGGGCTGAGCTTGGGAGCGGAGGCGATAGGATCGCCGGCCGGGGGTTTGGCGTGAGCAGGTCCCCGCCATTCCCCTCGTCATCCCCGCGAAGGCGGGGACCCAAGGGCACCCAAGCCGCGCCATGAGGCGAGCGGTTCTTGCCGCCAAGTTAGTGACCTTGGGTCCCCGCCTTCGCGGGGATGACGACGAAGGGGTAGTTAAGCGCCCCGAACCGCCAGCAATTCGACATCGAACAGCAGCACCGAATTCGGCGGGATCGCGCCCGGTGCGCCGCGCTTGCCGTAGCCGAGCTCGGGCGGGATGACGAAACGGTACTTCGACCCCGTGGTCATCAGCTGCACGCCTTCGGTCCAGCCGGGGATGACCGCGTCGAGCGGGAACACCGCGGGCTGGCCGCGCTGATAGCTCGAATCAAAGACCGTGCCGTCGATCAGCTTGCCCTCGTAATGGACCGCGACGGTATCGCTCTTGGTCGGCTTGGCGCCCTTGCCTTCGGTCAGGACCTGATACTGCAGGCCACTCGCGGTGGTGATCACGCCTGGCTTCCCCTTGTTGGCCTTCAGATAGGCCGCATCGGCAGGGCGGACGGCGTCGACGGCCGACTGGGTACCCAGCCACACGAGGCCGCCGACCAGCGCCGCGACCACGATGGCCACGACGATCCAGCGGGCCGAGCCCGACCGCGCTGCGCTATCCGCCATTATGCTTACTTGGCGCCGTCGCGCTCGGCGCGCTTGCGCTCGAGCTTGCGCGCGCGGCGAACCGCGGCGGCCTTTTCACGGGCACGCTTCTCGCTCGGCTTCTCGTAATGCCGGCGCAGCTTCATTTCGCGGTACACGCCCTCACGCTGTAGCTTCTTCTTGAGCGCACGAAGCGCTTGATCGACATTATTGTCGCGGACTACGATCTGCATAAGGGCCTTGTCGCTCCATTCACGCAACGCACCTCAGCATGGCACGCGCTTGTCATAAGGTTGGGGCCGGCGGGCGAGTCCCGTCGGCGGAAGAGCGGGGGCCATAACAGAGCCGTCTTCGCGCGTCTACAGCAACCCCAGCGCGGTCGCGCGCATCGCCGCCTCGGTGCGGTTGGCGGCGCCGGTCAGTGCGATGACCTGCGCGACGTGCGTCTTGATGGTGGCGGGCGCGATGCCCAGGCTGCGCGCGATGTCCTTGTTGGTCTGGCCGCGCGCCATCAGCCGCGCAACCTCCAGTTGGCGCTCGGTCAGCAGGCGCGGCGGCGGCGCGGGGGCGAAGTGCCGCTCGGGCATCTGCATCTCCGCCAGCCGCTGCGGCAGATAGCGCCCGCCCGCCAGCACCAGCGCGATCGCCGCGCCGATGACGTCGGCGGACAGCGACTTGGGCGCGAAGCCGTGGACGCCGCGCGCCAGCAGGTCGAGCATCATGGCATCGTCGAACGACCCGGTGACGACGAGGATCTTCATGGCCGGCGCCGCCGCGCGCAACGCCTCGACGCCCTCGACCGGTGCGGCCCCCGGCATGTCGAGATCGGCGAGGCACAGGTCTGGCGCACGCGCCGCCGCAGACCAGGCGGTCGGGAAGTCGCTCGCTTGCAGGATCTCGGCATCGGGCCAGCGCGCCGCGACCGTCGCGGCCAGCGCGTCGCGCACCAGCGCATGATCGTCGGCGATCAGGCAGCTTCGCACAGGGCCTCCACCGTGTCCGCGCGCGGGAGCATCAGGCGGAACGCCGCGCCGCCCGTCCAGCGCGGGTCGAGGTCCGCGTCGCCGCCCATCAGCCGTGCCGAACGCCGCACCGACGCCAGCCCCAGCCCGAAGCCGCCGCGCGTCGCATTGTCGGACCCTTGCGCATAATCCTCGAACAGCCGCCCGGCGTCGGCGGCACTCACCCCGCGCCCGTCGTCGATCACCCACAAAGTCACCGTGCCGCCACAAGCGCGCGCACCGATGAGCACGCGCTCGCCGGCTGCATGGCGCACCGCGTTCGCGATAAGATTGCCAACCGCGCGGCGCAGCAGTGCCGGGTCGGCCGTCGCCACCAGCCGGCACGGCAGCGCGATCAGGCGCATGCCTGCGGCACGTGCCGCAGGCTCATGCTCGGCCGCGACCTCGGCGATCAGCGGTCCCAGCGCGACGGGTTCGGGGCGCGCCCGCACCGCGCCTGCCTCGAGCCGCAGGTGATCGAGCATCTGGCGGATCAGCCCCTGCGTCGAGGCGAAGGCCGCGCGCGCCCCCGTCACCGCGCGCGCCCGCGCTGCCGCATCGCCGGTTGCCACGGCATTCTCGAAGAACAGCGCGGCCGCCTGGAGCGGCTGTTGCAGGTCGTGACTGGCGGACGCGATGAAGCGTGTCTTGGCATCGCGTGCGGCCTCGGCGGTGGCGAGCGCGGCGCGGGTCGCGGCCTCGGCAGTCTCGCTCGCGATGCGCGCCTCCAGCGCCGCGACGACTGCGCGGCGGATCATGCGGCGGAAGGCCAGCATCGTGCCCCCCGCCATCGTCAGGAACACCGCCCACGCCTCCCAGTACGGCGGGCGGTCCCACACGACCCAGCCGACCATCGAGAGGGTCAGCACGACGATGTCGCGCGCCGGCATCGGCGACGCCTCGCTCGACGCCGCGATGACGGTGGCGATGTACCAGACGTACATCATCAACATCAGCGCGCGCAGGTCGGGGCCCGCCGGCGGCAGCAGGATCCACACGCTGACGACGATCAGTGCCGACATCGTCGACTGAAGCGCGCGCGCCCCGCGGACCCAGGGCTCGACCGGACGGCCGGGGCGGTCGGTCAGCGTGCCGGCCACCATCAGTGTCAGCACCCCGACGAGCACCATCGCCATTGCCGCGACCCAGGCATCGATCGGCCACGGCGTCGCGGCGAGCGGGCGGATCGCGAGGGTCACGAAGATCAGCACGGCGGTCATGATGACGACGCCGATCAGGGTCGGGCCGCGTGCGCCGCGCAATTCGGCGGCGATCACCGCCGCCCGCGCCTGAGCCCCCGTGTCCATCCGGTCGCGCCACCTCCCCCATCCGGTTCGGCCATGCGGCCGATGCGAACCGTTACGCCCATAGCTAACAATTACTTGTTTGCGAAGAGTGGAGGGTTTCACCCGTGTCCTGGTCGAAGCATCCTACGGCGCGCGGCGCGGTGGCTGTAACGATCTTTGCCATCGGCCTGGCTGCTGCGCTGATCGCGGCACCGGCGCGGGGCGGAACGACCCTCGCGGCAACCGGCGCCACGGTGCCCGAACCCGGCACCTGGGCAATGCTGCTGGCCGGATTTGCAGGTGTCGGCGCGGCGGCGCGGCGGAGACGCCGGGGGCAGGTCGTCGCGGCCTGACCGCCGGGGGCACGCGTGCGACCCGGCGCGTGCCCCCGGCTTGACTTGACCGCACCCTCCCCCACATAAGCCGGACCAATTCGCTCCGCTTTTGGGGACGTGCGTGATCCGGCTCAGTAATCTTGCAGACTATGCGGTGGTCGTGATGACCGCCGCCGCCAAGTGCGACGATCCGCGGCTGTCCGCAGCGGCGGTCGCGGCGCACACCGGCATCTCCGCACCGACAGTTGCCAAGCTGATGGGCACGCTCGCCCGCGCGGGGCTGCTGGTCTCGACGCGCGGCGTCGCGGGTGGCTTCCACCTCGCGCGGCCGGCATCGGTGATCAGCGTCGCGTCGATCGTCGAGGCGGTCGACGGGCCGATCGCGCTGACCAACTGCCAGCACGGCGAAGTCTCGGCCTGTGCGCTGCACGGCAGCTGCGCGGTGCGCCCGCACTGGGGGCCGATCAACAGCGCGGTGCGCGATGCGCTGGTCGCGGTCAGCCTCGCCGACCTGCTTCAGCCGGCGCGCGTAGAGGTGACGGCATGACCGACGACGTATTGATCCGCGACGCCGCCGCGCATGCCGCGGTCGACGACCTCGCGACGTACAAGTGGGGCTTCGTCTCAGACATAGAGTCCGACATGGCGCCCAAGGGCCTGTCGGAGGACACGGTGCGCTATATCAGCGCCAAGAAGGGCGAGCCGCAGTGGCTGCTCGACTGGCGGCTGAAGGCGTATCGCCTGTGGCTGACGATGCCGACGCCCGACTGGGCGAAGCTCGAGATCGCGCCGATCGATTATCAGGACATGTATTTCTACGCCGCGCCCAAGGCGAAGCCGACGCTGGCGAGCCTCGACGAGCTCGATCCCGAGATCCGCCGCACCTACGAGAAGCTCGGCATCCCGATCGAGGAGCAGAAGATGCTCGCGGGCGTCGAGGGCTCGCGCCGCATCGCGGTCGACGCGGTGTTCGACAGCGTCTCGGTCGCGACGACCTTCCGCGCCGAGCTCGAGCGTGCGGGCGTCATCTTCCGCTCGATCAGCGAGGCGGTGAAGGAATACCCCGACCTCGTCCGCAAGTGGCTGGGCTCGGTCGTGCCGCAGCGCGACAACTATTTCGCCTGCCTCAATGCGGCGGTCTTCAGCGACGGCACCTTCGTCTACATTCCGGAGGGCGTCCGCTGCCCGATGGAGCTGTCGACCTATTTCCGCATTAATGCGCAGAACACCGGGCAGTTCGAGCGCACGCTGATCGTCGCTGACAAGGGCAGCCACGTTTCGTATCTCGAGGGCTGCACCGCCCCGATGCGCGACGAGAATCAGCTGCATGCGGCGGTCGTGGAATTGGTCGCGCTCGACGATGCCGAGATCAAATATTCGACCGTGCAGAACTGGTACCCGGGCGATGCGAACGGGGTTGGCGGCATCTACAACTTCGTGACCAAGCGAGCGAACTGCCTCGGCAAGCGCAGCAAGGTCAGCTGGACGCAGGTCGAGACCGGCAGCGCGATTACCTGGAAATATCCGTCGTGCGTGCTGTCGGGCGAGAACTCGGTCGGCGAATTCTACTCGGTCGCGGTGACCAACAACCGCCAGCAGGCCGATACCGGCACTAAGATGATCCACCTCGGCAAGGGCTCGCGCAGCACGATCGTCAGCAAGGGCATCTCGGCAGGCCGTTCGTCGAACACCTATCGCGGGCTGGTCCGCGTCGCGCCGATGGCTGAGGGGGTGCGCAACTTCACCCAGTGCGACTCGCTGCTGCTCGGCTCCGAGTGCGGCGCGCACACCGTGCCGTACATCGAGGTGCGCAACCCGAGCGCGCAGATCGAGCACGAGGCGACGACCTCCAAGATCAGCGACGACCAGATGTTCTACGCCCAGTCGCGCGGCCTCGACGCCGAGGAGTCGGTCGCGTTGATCGTCAACGGCTTCTGCCGCGAGGTGCTAAAGCAGCTGCCGATGGAATTCGCGGTCGAGGCGCAGAAGCTGCTCGGGATCTCGCTCGAGGGGAGCGTCGGTTGATCCGCGCGCTCCTCCTTCTGCCTTTCCTCGCGCTCGCAGCGTGTGGGACCAACGAGACAGCCGCCGCGAAGCCGGAGCAGGTTGCTGCCGATGCGGCCGGGGCTGCGTACGCCGCGTGCGTCGACAAGGCGGCTGCAGCTGTCGACCTCAGTGCCGACCAGCCCGCGGCGCTGACCGACCGCGCGCTCAAGGCGTGCATCAACCAGCGAACTGCCCTCGTCGAGGCGGTCAAGCTCGCGGGCACGTCGGGCGGGGTCGATCCGATGACCGCGCGGCTCGTTGCCGAGCGTTCGGTGCGCCTCGCCGATTCCGAACTGCGCGAGCGCGCCAATACCGCGATCGTTCGCGCCAAGCTGAAGGCCAGTTAGTTGCTCGAAATCACCGACCTCCACGCCACCGTCGACGGCAAGGCGATCCTCAACGGGCTGACGCTCAGCGTCGGCGCGGGCCAGGTGCACGCGATCATGGGCCCCAACGGAGCGGGCAAGTCGACGCTGAGCTATGTGCTAGCGGGCCGCGCGGGGTACGAGGTCACGGGCGGCAGCGTGACCCTCGACGGCCGCGACCTGCTCGCGCTGCCGGCGCACGAGCGCGCCGCGGCGGGGCTGTTCCTCGGCCTGCAATACCCGGTCGAGATCCCCGGCGTATCGAACCTGCTGTTCCTGCGCACCGCGCTCAACGCCCAGCGCAAGCTGCGCGGCGAGGCCGAGGCGTCGGGCGCCGAGTTCATGAAGCTGATCAAGGTCGAAGCCGAGGGGCTGGGCCTGTCGATGGACATGCTCAAGCGGCCGGTCAACGTCGGCTTCTCGGGCGGCGAGAAGAAGCGCAACGAGATGGTCCAGATGGCCGTCCTGCGCCCGCGCGTCGCGGTGCTCGACGAGACCGATTCGGGCCTCGACATCGACGCGCTGCGGGTCGTCGCCGACGGCATTAACCGGATGCGCGCGCCCGACCGCGCGACGCTGCTGATCACTCACTACCAGCGCGTGCTCGACTATGTCGTGCCCGACCGGGTCCACGTCCTCGTCGCCGGGCGGATCGAGCGCAGCGGCGGCCCCGAACTCGCGCACCAGCTCGAGCGCGAGGGCTATGTGAGGGTGGCGGCGTGAGCCTCCCGACCCGCAAGACCGAGGACTGGCGCTGGAGCGACCTGTCGGGGCTCGACGCGCTCGCCGCGCAGCCGGCGAACGACGCCGCGCCCGACCTCGCGCACTACTGGCTCGACCTCGATGGTCCGCGGCTGGTGTTCGTCGACGGGCGCTTCGTCGAGAGCCTGAGCGACCGGCGCGGGCTGGCGGTGACGGCGGTGCGCAGCGCGCCGCGCCATCCGCTCGGCGACATCGCCGCCGCCAAGGCGACGAGCGGCCTGTGGCTGACGCGCTCGGCAAACGCCGCGGCGATCGGCCCGGTGCAGATCGTCCATGTCGCGAGCGGGGGGGCGTCGCACCTGGCGAGCCGCATCGAACTCGCGGCCGGCGCGCACGCCGAGATCATCGAGACGCACGTCGGCGCGGGCTGGAGCAACGTCACCTGCACCGTCGCGCTCGCCGAGGGCGCGCGCCTGATGCGCACGACGCGCGTGCTCAAGGACGGCGGCGCACATACCGATTTCACGCTCGCGACCGTGGCAGGCGCGGCGAGCTACACCAGCGCGGCGCTCGTCGCGGGGGCCGACTCGGCGCGCATCGAGGCGCGGGTGCGGCTGCAGGGCACCGGCGCGTTTGCCGAGGCCGACGGCGTGCTGCTGGCACGCGGGACACAGACGCTCGACGCCTTCACCCTCGTCGATCATGCGGCGCCCGGCGGCACGAGCCATCAGGTGTGGCGCTCGGTCGCCGACGACCTGGCGACCGCGAGCGTCGCGGGCCGCGTGTCGGTGGCGCGCGACGCGCAGAAGACCGACGCGGTGCAGTCGCTGAAGGCGCTGCTGCTGGCGCGCACCGCGACCGCCAACGCGAAGCCCGAACTCGAAATCTGGGCCGACGACGTCAAATGCGCCCATGGCGCGACGGTCGGCGAGTTGAACCGCGACGCGCTGTTCTACCTGCAGTCGCGCGGTGTCGATCCGGCGGGGGCGAAGGCGCTGCTGACGCGCGCGTTCCTCGGCGATGCGCTCGACCGGATCGGCGACGAGGTCGTGCGCGACGCGGTGACGGCGGACGCGGTGGCGTGGCTGGAAGCGGCACGATGACCGCGCCGCTGAACCCGGCGCATAGCCACCGCGCCAACTTTCCCGGCCTCGCCGACAACTGGGCCTACCTCGATTCGGCCGCGACGGCGCAGAAGCCGCAGGCGGTCATCGACGCGATCGCCAAGGGCTATGGCCCCGACTACGCGACCGTCCACCGCGGCGTCTACGCGCGCTCGGCGACGATGACCGAGCGGTTCGAGGCGGCGCGGGCGACTGTCGCGCGCTTCATCGGCGCGCGCCCCGACGAGGTCGTGTTCGTGCGCGGCGCGACCGAGGGCATCAATCTCGTCGCGCAGACGTGGGGGTCGAGCCTCAAGCCCGGCGACCGCATTCTGATCTCGGCGCTCGAGCATCATTCGAACATCGTGCCGTGGCAGCTGCTGCGCGACCGGACTGGCATCGAGGTCGACGTCGCACCGCTGACCGCCGACCACCGCATCGACGAGGCGGCGCTGATCGCCATGCTGACCCCGCGGACGAAGCTGGTCGCCATCGCGCACGTCTCGAACGTGCTCGGCAGCATCGCCGACATCGCGAAGGTCGCCGATGCGGCGCATGCGGTGGGTGCGCTGCTGCTCGTCGACGGCTGCCAGGCGGCACCGCGCCTGTCGGTCGATGTCGCGGCGCTGGGGTGCGATTTCTACGTCTTCTCGGGCCACAAGCTCTACGGCCCGACCGGCATCGGCGTGCTGTGGGCGCGCGCCGAGATCCTGAACACCATGCCGCCATGGCAGGGCGGCGGCGCGATGATCGAGACCGTGACCTTCGCAGGCTCGACCTACGCCCCCGCGCCGCAGCGCTTCGAGGCGGGGACGCCGCACATCGTCGGCGCGATCGGGCTGGCGGCGGCGATCGACTATGTCGAGGGCATCGGGCTGGGCGCGATCGACGCGCACGAGCGGCAACTGGCGGCCCTTGCGCGCGAGGGGCTGCGCCGCATCAACTCGGTGCGGCTGTTCGGTCCCGAGGAGTCGGCGGGCATCGTCAGCTTCGCGCTCGACGGGGTGCATCCGCACGACATCGGCACCATATTGGACGAGAGCGGCGTCGCGATCCGCGCCGGGCATCATTGCTGCCAGCCGTTGATGGGCCTGCTCGGCGTACCCGCGACGGCGCGTGCGAGTTTCGCGGTCTACAACGACGCGAGCGATGTCGAACGGCTGATCGACGGCGTAAAGCGTGTGACGAGGATTTTCGGATGAGCGGATTCACCACCGAGGAAGTCAGCGAAGCGCCCGTCGTGGCGAAGGCCCCGCCCGTGGGCAGCGAACGCCAGCCCGATTACCTCGAGGGCTTCCTGCGCGAAAAGCCCGCCCCTAGCGGCGAGGCCCCCGGCGGCGAGCTGTACGAGGCCGTCCTCGACGCGCTGCGCTCGATCTTCGACCCCGAAATCCCGGTCAACATCTACGATCTCGGCCTGATCTACGGCGTCGAGATCGACGAGGGGCACGCCACCGTCCAAATGACGCTGACCACCCCGCACTGCCCGGTCGCCGAGACCATGCCGGGCGAAGTCGAGATGCGCGTCATGAGCGTGCCGGGCATCGCGACCTGCGAGGTCAACCTCGTCTGGGATCCGGCGTGGGACCCCGGCAAGATGAGCGACGAGGCCAAGCTCGAACTGGGCATGCTGTGAGCGACGTCCGCGAACGCCCCGTGCGCCAGCGCCCGCCGGCGATCATCGTCACCGAGGGCGGCGTGGCGCGCATCGCCGAACTGATGGCCAAGGCTCCCTTGGGCACCGCGGGCGTCCGCCTGACGACGCCGAAGCGCGGCTGTTCGGGCCTCGCATACGACCTGTCGTACGTCGCCGAGCCCAAGAAGGGCGACGAGGCGGTCGCGACGCCCGCGGGCACGCTGTACGTCGACGGCGGGTCGCTGATGTACCTGATCGGCAGCACGATGGACTGGCGCGAAGACGATTTCACCGCCGGTTTCGTGTTCGAAAACCCCAACGCCAAGGGGGCCTGCGGATGCGGCGAGAGCTTTACAGTCTAGCGCTGCTGCTCGCCCTGCCGGGCTGCGTGTCGACCGCCGTCGCGGTGGCCAAGGCGCCCTTCCAGGCGGTCGGGCAGACCGCCGACTGGCTGACCACCAGCCAGGACGAGGCCGACCGCAACCGCGGCCGCGAAATCCGCAAGGGCGAGGAGCGCGACCGCAAGGCCGCGCGCAAGGCCGCCAAGCGCGAGAAGGAGCGGCTGGAGGACGAGCGCGACGACCGGCGCGACCGGCGCTGAGCCGCGGAACCACGCGGCCGCCCGACCGGTTGAGGCAGTTCAGAACGGGAGCGGTATCATGACCAAGATCACCTACGAGATCGTCGAGCACGACGGCGGCTGGACCTACAAGCTGGGCGACGTCTTCGCCGAGACCTACCGCACCCACGACGAAGCGCGCGCCGCCGCCGATGTCGCCGCGCAGGAGCAGCAGCTGGGCGGCGAGGACGTGCCGATCAGCTGGCAGGACGCCGACGGCAAGTGGCACGAGGAGACGGCGCGCGGCGACGACCGGCCGGAGGCGGCGGTCGAGGGCTGAGTCTCGCCGGTAGTTTGAAGTCGTCATCCCCGCGAAGGCGGGGACCCAAGGTCACAAATTGTCGTCGCAGAGGGCCGCGCTATCTGCTCTGAACTCAGTGACCGTGGGTCCCCACCTTCGCGGGGATGACGAACTTGCTGGGCAACCAGTCCCCGATCAACGCGCCCACGCGCTCCACGACGGGTTCGTGGAACAGCCAGTGCCCCACCCCCGGCAGCTCGTGGTAGTCCACCGGCCCTTGCCACACCCGCGCCGTCGCCCGCGCGATGCCCAACGGCGTGATCCGGTCGGCGGTACCCGTGACGATCAATGCAGGCGCCGTCAGCCGCGCATAATCGACGTTCGCCGCCCCGTTTCGCACCGCCCAGGGCGCGCTGAGGTCCGCCAGCACGCGCCCCGAATCCCAGACCAGCGCGTCGATCTCGGCGGTCGCGATGTCGGTCGGCACCTCGTTGAAGATGCCCCAGCGCGCGGCTTCGGCGTCGAGTATCGTGGGCTGCTTCCACCAGCCCCATTTCGACAGGATCGGCCACAGCGTGCGGACCGGCGCGATTCCCGCCGCGCTGGTCTTCGCGGTCGCGGCGGGCGACAGCAGCACGACGCCCGCAGGCTGCACCCGCGCCGCCACCGCCTGCGCGAGAAACCCGCCCAGCGAGTGCCCGACGATCACCGGCGGCTCGGGCAGGCGCGACACGTCGTCGACCAGATATTCGATGTAATCCCGCAGCCCCAGCGCCGCGAGGCCCGGCGGCGGGCCGTCGGCACGGCGGTTGGTGTGGTACGGCAACGACGGCGCATGCGTCGCATGGCCCGCCGCCTCGAAGCGTGCCCGCAGCCCGTCCCAGACCGCAGGCGTGCTCCACATGCCGTGAATGAAGTACAGCGAGGTCAACGCACCACGCCCGACGTGGCGAGGACCGCCATCGTCACCAGGTCGCCCGCGCTCGCTGTCTGCGGCGCGATCTGCACCGCCTTCGACATGTTGACGAGCAGCGGCCCGATCATCTTCCCGCCGCCGAGTTCGCGCAGCAGCTTCGCCGAGATGTTCGCCGACTGCAGCCCGGGCATGATCAGCACGTTGGCCGGCCCCGACAGGCGGCTGAACGGATAGTTCGCTTTCATGCGCCGGTTGAGCGCAACGTCGGGCGACATCTCGCCCTCGTATTCGAACGAGACGCGG
The DNA here is from genome assembly GCF_007097155.1 of Glacieibacterium frigidum. Classification (GTDB taxonomy): domain Bacteria; phylum Pseudomonadota; class Alphaproteobacteria; order Sphingomonadales; family Sphingomonadaceae; genus Glacieibacterium; species Glacieibacterium frigidum. Next base: position 705,589 of record NZ_VJWA01000001.1, on the reverse strand, counting down.
CGCTCGTCGAGCAGCCGCACCGCATCGCGCAGCGCCGCGAGATACGATCCCGGCGGGTTGCCGAAGTTCGAATAGCTGAGGAACGCGACGCGCGGGTCCTGCCCCAGCTTGCGCGCCACCGCGACCGTCCCCTCGGCGATGTCGGCGAGCTGTTCGGCGGTCGGGCGTTCGGTGACCGTGGTGTCGGCGATGAAGATCGTGTCGCTGCGCCCGACGTGCATGTGGATGCCGAACGGCGTGTGGCCCGCGACCGGGTCGAGCACCTGGCGGATCTGGCGGAAGGTGTTGGCGAAGTTGCGCGTGATCCCGGTGATCATCGCGTCCGCCTCGCCCAGCTCGACGAGCAGCGCGCCGAAGATATTACGCTCGTGATTGACCAGCCGCTGAACGTCGCGAAGCACATGGCCGCGCCGCTGCAGCCGCTTGTAGAGGAACTCGACCATCCGCTCGACGAGCGGGCTGACTGCCGAATTGTGGATCTCGAACGCGTCGATGTCCCGGACGCCCAATGCCTCCAGCCCCTCGCGCACCGGCTGCTCGCGACCGACCAGCACCGGGGTGCCGTAGCCGAGGTTCTGGAAGGTCATCGCCGCGCGCAGCACGACCTCCTGCTCGCCTTCGGCGAACACGACGCGCTTGGGCCGCGCCTTGGCGATCTCGAAAGACCCCGCGAGCAGCGCGTTGGTCGGGTTGAGGCGGCTGCGCAGCTGGTGGCGGTACGCGGCCTCGTCGAAGAACGGCTTGCGCGCGACGCCCGAATCCATCGCGGCACGCGCCACGGCGGCGGGGATGCGCTCGATCAGGCGCGGGTCGAAGGGTGCGGGGATGATGTACTCGGGCCCGAACGAGCGCGCCCGGCCGCCGTAGGCGGCGGCGACCTCGTCGGGCACCTGCTCGCGCGCCAGTGCGGCAAGCGCGTTCGCGGCGGCCAGCTTCATCTCCTCGTTGATCGTCGTCGCGCGCACGTCGAGCGCACCGCGGAACAGGTACGGGAAGCACAGCACGTTGTTGACCTGGTTCGGATAATCGCTCCGCCCCGTCGCGACGATCGCGTCCTGGCGGACCGCTGCGACCTCCTCGGGCAGGATCTCGGGATCGGGGTTCGCCATCGCGAAGATGATCGGCCGCGGCGCCATCGAGGCGATCATCTCGGCATTCACCGCACCCTTCTGGCTGAGCCCCAGGAAGACATCCGCGCCGCGCATCGCCTCGGTCAGCGTGCGGTCGTCGGTGACCGCGGCGTGCGCCGACTTCCACTGGTTCATGCCCGTCGTGCGGCCCTGGAAGATCACCCCCTTGGTATCGCACATCAGGACGTGGCGGACGCCCAGTGCCTTCATCAGCTCGGTGCAGGCGATCGCCGCGGCGCCGGCGCCATTGACCACCATCTTGATGTCCGCGACCGTCCGCCCGGTCAGGTGGAGCGCGTTGATCAGGCCGGCGGCGGCGATGATCGCGGTGCCGTGCTGGTCGTCGTGAAAGACCGGGATGTTCATCCGCTCCTTCAGCGTCGTCTCGATGATGAAGCACTCGGGCGCCTTGATGTCCTCGAGGTTGATGCCGCCGAAGCTCGGCTCCATGATCTCGATCGCCGCGATCAGCTTCTCGGTGTCCTCGCTCGCCAGTTCGATGTCGATCGAATCGATGTCGGCGAAGCGCTTGAACAGCACTGCCTTGCCTTCCATCACCGGCTTCGACGCGAGCGCGCCGAGGTTGCCGAGCCCCAGGATCGCGGTGCCGTTGGAGATCACCGCGACGAGATTGCCCTTGGCGGTATAGTCGTACGCGGTCTCCGGATCGGCGGCGATCGCCAGCACGGGCACCGCGACACCGGGGGAATAGGCGAGGCTCAGGTCGCGCTGTGTCGCCATCGGCTTGGTGGCGACGATCTCCAGCTTGCCCGGCTTGCCCATCGAGTGGAACAGCAGTGCCTCGCGGTCGGAGACCTGTCCCGAACCCGTGTCTTCCGCCATCGTGACCCTCCCAACCGCACCAGCGCCGGGTTTAGGGGTTCGCAAGGGATCGCGAAAGGGCGAGGGCGGCGTAACCTCCATCACCCGCGCCGTCGCCGGCTGAAATCTACACCTATGTGTAATGATTCCTTACACTTCGGTTCGAGCGCCACGGTTCGCTCCTGCACAACCGTTTCAAATCAATAAACAATCCGGGTTGCACGATTTTGGCCCGGTCCTTGCACGGCATCCCGGCTGGTCAGGCATAACCCGTAGTTGTTTAGGAGAGTATGATGATCATCTCGAAGTTTGCACCGCTCGCACTTGCAATGTCGCTTGCCTTTGGCAGCGCGGCACAGGCCGCCATCACCGTCTACACCGACGCCGCGGCTTTTCTCGCTGCGGTCGATAACTTCGGCGTTGACGACTTCAACGACCTCGCCGTCTCGTCCACTCCCGGACCGCTCAGCCGTAGCGCGGGGACTTATGGCTACACCGCGACCGTCGGCTCGGAGAGCACCAACTTCTTCCCCGGCTCCGACGACGGCACCGACATTTTCCTGTCGACCAACAACCGCTTCGATACCGTCGTTCTCGACGGCTTCGCACCGGGCATCCAGGCGGCGGGCGGCTTCTTCTTCGGCTCGGACATCAACGGCTTCACGACAGCGGCGACGTCGATCACGATCCTCGCCACCGACTCGAGCGGCACGGTTACCGAGATCGCTTTGAACCCGACGACCAGCACCTTCCGCGGCTTCATCACCGACTCGACCCTCGTTTCGCTCTCCTTCCTGATCGGTGACGAAATCGGTGTTTGGCCGTCGCTCGACAACCTGCACCTCGGCGTCGTCGCCGACGGTCCGGTCGTCCCCGAACCCGCGACCTGGGCGCTGATGATCGCCGGTTTCGGCATGGTCGGCGCCGCGATGCGCCGCCGCGCCGTCCTGACCGCCTGACACCGGCGCGAGCATAGATGACAGACCGGGCATCGCGCCGCTAGACGGTGGCGATGCCCGGACCTGCCCCGCCGCCCTCCCCCATGATGGCGCAGTACCTGGGCCTGAAGGCCGGGGTGCCCGACTGCCTGCTGTTCTACCGGATGGGGGACTTCTACGAGCTGTTCTTCGACGACGCCGCCGCCGCCGCCGCGACGCTCGACATCGCGCTGACCAGGCGCGGCGTCCACGACGGCGCCGACATCCCGATGTGCGGCGTGCCGGTGCACAGCCACGAGGTCTATCTGCAGCGCCTGATCCGCGCCGGGCACCGCGTCGCGATCGCCGAACAGATCGAGGACCCCAAGGCCGCCAAGGCGCGCGGCAGCAAGGCGGTGGTGGCGCGCGCGGTGGTGCGGATCGTCACGCCGGGCACGCTGACCGAGGGCGCACTCCTCGATGCGCGGGCGTCGAACTGGCTGGCCGCTGTCGCGCCGACACCCGGCGGCATCGGGCTGGCGTGGTGCGACGTGTCGACCGGCGCATTCCGCACCCTCGCCTGCCCGGCACCGGCGCTCGCCGCCGAACTGGCGCGGATCGGCGCGGCGGAGGTCATCGCGCCCGAGGGCTGGGACGGTCACCCGGCGGTGTCCCGGTCCGCGCGGGACTTCGACAGCGAGGCGGGTCGCCGTCGCCTGCAGGATCACTACGGCGTCGCCACCCTCGACGCTTTCGGACAGTTCAGCCGCGCCGAGTGCGGGGCGGCGGGTGCATTGCTCGCCTATCTCGACCGCGCGGGCGCGGGTGCGATGCCGCGGCTCGACCCGCCGCAGCGGGTGCTCGCCGACGGCTGCATGGCGATCGACGCGGCGACGCGCGCCAGCCTCGAACTGACGCGCACCCCGGCCGGCCGCGCGGGCAGCCTGCTCGACTGTATCGACCTGACCGTCACGGGGAGCGGCGGGCGGCTGCTCGCCGACGACCTCGCGGGGCCGCTGACCGACGCGGGCGCGGTCAACGCGCGTCTCGACATGGTGGCGTGGTTCGCGGGCGCCAGCGTCGTGCGCGCCCGCACCCGCGACGCGCTGAAGGCCGCCCCCGATCTGGAGCGCGCCACCGCGCGCCTGGCGCTCGGGCGCGGCGGTCCGCGCGACCTGGCGAACGTGCGCGACGCGCTCGCCGTCGCGCTGGCGCTAAAGGAGATGCTGACGGCGCAGGACGCGCTGGGCCTGCCCGCGCTGCTCGGCGCGACGCTCGACGGCATCGGCGCGCACGGCCACGACATCGATCGCCTGCGCGCCGCACTGGTCCCCGAGCCCCCGGTCGACGCGGCCAAGGGCGGCTTCATCGCCCCCGGCTACGACGCGTCGCTCGACGAGCTTCGTGCGGCAGCGACCGACGGGCGGCGGCTCGTCGCGAGCCTCGAGACGCGGCTGCGCACCGATACCGGGGTCGCGAGCCTCAAGATCCGCCACAACAACGTGCTCGGCTATCATATCGAGGTCGCGGCGCGTGCGGCGGACCCGCTGCTGCGCGCCGATTCGGGCTTCACCCACCGCCAGACGATGGCGGGCGCGGTGCGCTTCGGCTCGCCCGAACTGCACGAGCTGGGGCTGAAGATCGCGCAAGCCGGCGACCATGCCCTCGCTGCCGAAGCCGCGCATTTCGAGGAGCTGCGCGAGGGGTTGCTGGCGCGCGCCGACATCATCGCCGCGACCGCGCGCGCGCTCGCCCGCCTCGACGTCGCGAGCGCGCTGGCGGAACTGGCGGCGCGCGACGGTTGGGTGCGGGCGACGGTCGACGACAGCTGTGCGTTCGCGGTCTCGGCGGGGCGGCACCCCGTCGTCGAGGCGGCGCAGCGCGCCAAGCGCGAGGCGTTCGTCGCCAACGACTGCGACCTGTCGGAGCATCAGCGCCTGTGGCTGCTGACTGGCCCCAACATGGCGGGCAAGTCGACCTTCCTGCGCCAGAATGCACTGCTGGCCGTCCTCGCCCAGGCGGGGTCGTTCGTGCCAGCGGCGTCGGCGCATATCGGCATCGTCGACCGGCTGTTCAGCCGCGTCGGCGCGTCCGACGATCTCGCCGCGGGCCGCAGCACCTTCATGGTCGAGATGGTCGAGACCGCCGCGATCCTGACTCAGGCGACCAAGTCGAGCCTCGTCATCCTCGACGAGGTCGGGCGCGGCACCTCGACCTACGACGGGCTGGCGATCGCCTGGGGGGTGCTGGAGGCGGTGCACGACGGGCTGGCGTGCCGCTGCCTGTTCGCGACCCACTACCACGAGCTGACGCGCCTGTCGGAGCGGCTGAAGTGCATGATGCTCGCGACCGTCCGCGTCCGCGAATGGCAGGGCGAACTGGTCTTCCTGCACGAGGTCGCCCCCGGTGCCGCCGACCGCAGCTACGGCCTTGCGGTCGCGCGCCTCGCCGGGCTGCCCGCCCCCGTCATCGCGCGCGCCAGGGAGGTGCTGGGCCGCCTCGAAAGCCAGCGCGACAAGACCGGCGGGCTCGCCGCCGCACTCACCGACCTGCCGCTGTTTGCCGCAGCCCCCGCCCCGCCGCCGCGTGACGCGCTGCGCGACACCCTGGCGGACATCGACGCCGACACGCTGACCCCCCGCGCCGCGCTCGACCTGATCTACGAGCTCAAGCGCGTCGCGGGCGCGATAGTGTAGCGCGCGGCGATCGAACCCCTTATCTGGCTGCCATGGCTTCTCGTTTCGAAACCGTCGCAAACCGCCGCGCGATCATCGACCGCGTCGTCGTCACCGATACACTGCGCGAGGCGGTGGCGGGGCTCGACGGCGTCAAGGCGCGCCGCGACGCGTGCGCGCGCGTCATCGGTGCGGCGCTCACCGCCGGCCGCCTCGAGCTGCGCCGCCGGCTGCTCGCGGCGCCGTCGCGCGGGCTGGAGGCGGCGGCGGGCCAGTCCTTCCTGACCGACCAGCTGCTGCGCCTGACCTTCGATTTCGTCACCACCGAGCTGTACCCGCTCGGCAACCCGACCGCGTCGGAGCGGCTGAGCCTCGTCGCCGTCGGCGGCTATGGCCGCGGCGAGATGGCGCCCTATTCGGACATCGACATCCTGTTCCTGACGCCGTGGAAGCAGACGCCGTGGGGCGAGCAGGTGATCGAGACGATCCTCCACCTGCTGTGGGACCTGAAGCTGAAGGTCGGCCATTCGACGCGCAGCCTCGACGACATGATCCGCATGGCGAAGTCCGACCTGACGATCCGCACCGCGCTGCTGGAGGCGCGCTTCATCTGGGGCGACCGTCCGCTCTACGACCAGGCGTCGGCGCGCTTCCGCAAGGAGATCGTCGCGGGCAACGCGCGCCAGTTCATCGCCGACAAGCTGGCCGAGCGCGACGCGCGCCACCTGAAGATGGGCGACAGCCGCTATGTCGTCGAACCCAACCTGAAGGAGGGCAAGGGCGGCCTGCGCGATCTCCACACCCTCTTCTGGATCGGCAAGTTCGCGTACCAGGTCGAGACCGTCGAGGGCCTTGTCGACAAGGGGCTGCTGACCGCCCCCGAGCTGCGCCAGTTCCGCCGCGCCGAGAATTTCCTGTGGGCGGTGCGCTGCAACCTCCACGACATCGCCGGTCGCGCCGAGGAGCGGCTGACCTTCGACGTCCAGCGCGAGTTGAGCCTGCGGCTGCGCTATACCGAGCGTGCGGGGCTGGCGGCGGTCGAGCGCTTCATGCGGCATTATTTCCTGATGGCGCGCCACGTCGGCGACGTGACGGGCCTGTTCCTCGCGCATGTCGAGGAGAGTTTCGCGAGCAAGTCATGGCTGCCCAGCTTCACGCGGCGGCCGCGGCGGCTGGCGGGCTTCACGGTGCGGAACGGCAAGATCGGCGTGCCGGCGGACGATTTCTTCGCCAAGGACCCCACCCGCCTGCTCGAGATGTTCACGCTGGCCGATGCCGAGGGGCTCGAGGTCCACCCCCTCGCCATGCGCCAGGCGGGGCGCGACGCCCACCTGATCGGCGAGAGCGTGCGCCGCGATACGCGTGCCAATGCGCTGTTCCTCGACCTGCTGACCTCGCACAAGACGCCCGAGCGGACGCTGCGCTGGATGAGCGAGGCGGGTGTCTTCGGCCGCTTCGTGCCCGACTTCGGGCGCGTCGTCGCGCAGATGCAGTACGACATGTACCACCACTACACCGTCGACGAGCACACCATCCGCGCCATCGGGCTGGTCGCGCGGATCGAAGCGGGCGAGCTCAAGGCCGACCATCCGCTGTCGTCGGCGATCGTCAAGCAGCTGGTGTCGCGCCGCGTGCTGTATGTGGCCGTGCTGCTCCACGACATCGCCAAGGGGCGTGGCGGCGACCATAGCGAACTGGGCGCCGAGATCGCCGAGCGGCTGTGCCCGCGGCTCGGGCTGACCGCGGCCGAGACCGAAACGGTGGCGTGGCTCGTGCGCTTCCACCTGCTGATGTCATCGACCGCCTTCAAGCGCGACCTGTCGGACTTCAAGACCATCCTCGACTTCGCCGAGGTCGTCGCGAGCCCCGAACGCCTGCGCCTGCTGCTGATCCTGACCGTCGTCGACATCCGCGCGGTCGGGCCGGGCGTGTGGAACGGCTGGAAGGGCCAGCTGCTGCGCGAGCTTTACGACGCCGCCGAGGAAGTCCTGCGCCTCGGCCACAAGCAGAAGGGCCGCAGCGAGCGCGTCGCCGCCAAGCAGGCAGCGCTTGCCGCGGATCTCGAATGGCCTGCGGCCGAATTCGCCACCTACGCACGCCGCATGACCGAGGCCTATTGGATCGCCGAGCCGCACGAGGTGCTGGTCGGCAACGCCGTGCTGGTCGAGCGCGCCGATTTCGAGGGCGCGCCGCTGTCGATCGGCATGACCGCCGACCCGGGCAGCGGCACGACCGTGGTCACCGTCTACGCCGCCGACCACCCCGGCCTGTTCTACCGGATCGCGGGCGCCATTTCGCTCGGCGGCGCGAACATCCTCGACGCGCGCATCCACACGACGCGCGACGGCCAGGCGCTCGACAATTTCGTCGTCTGCGATCCGCTCGGCAGGCCGTTCGCGGAAGCGGCGCAGCTGTCGCGCCTGAAGCGGAGCATCGAGGACGTGCTGACCGGCAAGATCCGCCTCGCCGATCGCCTCGCGGCCCGGCCGCTGGCACGCCGCCGTGCCGAGGTGTTCCGCGTCGAGCCCGCGGTGCTGACCGACAACAAGGCGTCGAACCGCTACACCGTCATCGAGGTCGCGGCGCTCGACCGCCCTGCCCTGCTCTACAGCCTGACCCACGCGCTGTTCGCCGCGCGCCTGACCATCCACAGCGCCCACATCGCGACCTACGGCGAGCGTGCCACCGATACGTTCTACCTGACCGACCTGACCGGCCAGAAGGTCGACAACGCCGCCCGCCTGCGCGCGCTGGAAAAACGCCTGACCGAAATCGCCGCGACGCCCGTGGCAGGCATCGAGGCGATCGCCGCCGAATGACCGACCGCTCCGCCGAGCGCCTCGACGGCTTCACCGACGCAGCCTTCGCGTTCGCGGTGTCGCTGCTGGTCGCAGGCGGCGGCGGCAACGGCGGGACCGACCTGTGGAGCCGCCTGGCCGACGTGCCGGCGTTCGCGATCGGCTTCGCGATCATCGGCATGTTCTGGCACGCGCATGTCCGCTGGCGGCGGCACCGCGGGCCGGGCGACGGTCTGTCGGTCCTGCTGACCTTCGTGCTGGTTTTCGTCGTACTGGTCTTCGTCTTCCCGCTCGCGGCGATGGCCGACAGCTTCTCGGCCTATATCCTCGGCCGTCCCGACGAACATTCGCTGCAGGAGCTGTTCACCATCTACGGGGTCGCCTTCCTCGCCATGTCGGCGACGATGGCGGCGCTGTTCGCCGACGTGCTGCGGCGTCCCGACCTGACCCCGGCGCAGCGGGCCCCCGTGCTGGGCGACATGATCATCTGGCTGATCCTGTGTGGCACCGCGATCGTCTCGACCATCCTTGCCGCGCAGGGCGGGCGCGCAGCGGTCTATGCGCCGATGGTGTACGCGACGCTGCCTGTCCTGATCGGCGGATTTGCCTGGCGCTGGCGCTGGTAGTTTCGGCAGCGAACTGCCATCGGACCAATGTGTCCCGTCCGCCACGACACCGATTAATGGGAAAGATCATGCGTCCATTGTCCATGGCCCACGTTCCTGCGGCTCACTTGCCGAAGGAAATGATAGATGTTTATCCGATCGAAGCTCTCCGCCAGCCTTGCGCTGGCGCTCGTGTCGGGTGGCGCGGCGCACGCCGTGCCGGTCAATTTCCTTGATAACGCCAACCGCCTGATCCGCGTCGACAGCGCGACCCCCGGCACCGTCAGCTCGACCACCGCGCTGACCGGCCTGCAGGCGGGCGAAACGCTGCTCGGCTTCGACTATCGCCCCGCCTCGCCGCGCGTCCTTTACGGCCTCGGCAGCACCGGCCGCGTCTATGCGATCAACCCGCTGACCGGTGGCGCCACTGCGCTCGGTGCGCCGGTGGTGATCACCGGCACCGCCGCGGGCGTCGACTTCAACCCGTCGGTCGACCGCATTCGCGTCGTCACCAGCGCGGGCCAGGACCTGCGCCTGAACCCCGACAACGGCGCGCTCGCCGCGACCGACGCGCCGCTCGCCTATGCCGCGGGTGATGCGGGCTTCGGCACCGCACCGCGGGTCACGGCCGCCGCCTATACCAACAACCTGCCGGGCGCGACGCCGACGACGCTGTACGTCATCGACACCGGCCGCGGCGTTCTGGCGACGCAGGGCAGCGTCAATTCGGCGCCCGTGTCGCCCAATTCGGGCCAGCTGTTCACCGTCGGCGCGACCGGCGTGACGAGCACCGATGCCGCCGGCTTCGACATCGGCCGCGACGGCACCGTGCTCGCCAGCTTCACCTCGCCGGCGACGGGCACGACCTCGCTGTACAGCCTGAACCTGGCGACGGGCGCCGCGACGCTGATCGGCACCGTCGGCACCGCGGGCCAGACCTACACCGGCCTCGCCATCGCGCTGCCGAGCGTCGCCAGCTTCGGCACGACCGCCAACCAGACCGCGGTCGGCGGCGCGCTTGACAATTTCGTTGGCGTCCCCGGCGCCGGGCTCGGCGCGCTGTTCGCGTCGATCGACGGCCTCGCCCCCGGTGCCCGCGCCGATGCACTGTCGCAGCTGACGCCCGCCGCCTATTCGCTGCTGCCCGAAGTGACGCTGCGCACCGTCGAGTTCCAGCAGGACACGCTGCAGCGCTACCTGCGCGACTTCCGCGACGGCGGCACCGGCAACCGCGTCGGCGGCGATGCCAAGATCGGCAGCTTCCTCGTCGCGAGCGGGCGTGAGGGGCGCTACGACGCCGCCACCGACCGCAGCCGCGTCGAGTATGGCGCAGCCGGCGTCATTGGCGGCGTCGATCTGCGCCTGCGCGAGAACCTGCTGGTCGGCATCACCGGCGGCTACGACGATGCCCGCGTCCGCCTCGGCAGCACGCGTAATTCGAAGATCGAGAACTGGTTCGTCGGCGGGTACGCGACGGCGCGCCTGGGGCCGGGCTTCATCGACCTGTTCGGTTCGTACGGCGAGGCCGATTACGACCTGCGCCGCACGGTGCAGTTCGGCGGCGGCACCACCGCACTCGACTTCGCCTCGACGACCGAGAGCCGCACCTACTTCGGCGGCGGTACGGTCGGCATCAACATCAAGGCCGGCGGCTTCGTCCTCGAGCCGTTCGCCGGTGCCCGCTACGCCCGCGTCAAGATCGACGGGTTCAGCGACGGCACGGGCATCGGCGCGCTGACGCTGGGCCGCACGACCTATGAGTCGGTCCTCGGCAACTTCGGCGCCAAGGTCGGCGGCGAGTTCACCGTCGGCAACGCGACGGTGCGTCCCGAAGTCCGCGGTGCCTATCGCTACGAGTTCAAGGACGACCGCGAGGCGGCCTTCAGCTTCGGCTTTGCGGGCACCGGCAACAACGGCGCGCTGGCCTTCACGCCGACGCCGCTGCGCCGCAGCTACTACACCGCGGGCGCGGGCTTCACGGTCAGCGGCGCGACCAGCCCCTTGTCGCTCGTCGTCGATTACACCGGCGAGTTCGCCAAGGACCGCAACATCAACGGCATCACCGGCGGCCTTCGCCTGGTGTTCTGATCGGTCCCACGCATGCGGGGGGTGTCGCACATCGCGACGCCCCCCTTTTTTTGTGCAGCCAATGCGGCTTTGCGCGCGTTGACTGTCCTGAATCCCGGAACTTGAGGTAATGATGGACAGCCCCGAAGCATTCGGACTGTCGCGGCGTGGCGTGCTCGCCGCGGGTGCGGCGTCGGCGGCCCTGCCGGCGGTCGCGACCGCCGCGCCTGGCAAAGTGGAAGCACCGAAGCTGATGAAGGTCGCATTCGAGGTCAACGGCAAGCGTCGCGCGCTGGAGCTCGACACCCGCACCACCCTGCTCGACGCGCTGCGCGAGCACCTGCAACTGACCGGCTCCAAGAAGGGTTGCGATCATGGCCAGTGCGGCGCCTGCACCGTGCTCGTCGATGGCGTCCGCATCAATACGTGCCTCAGCCTCGCGGTCATGCACGAGGGCGACAAGATCACGACGATCGAAGGGCTCGGCACGCCCGGCGACCTGCACCCGATGCAGGCGGCGTTCGTCAAGCACGACGGCTATCAGTGCGGCTATTGCACCCCGGGCCAGATCTGCTCGGCGGTCGCGGTGCTTGCCGAGATCAAGGCGGGTATCCCGAGCCACGTCACCGACGACCTGACGACTAGGCCGAGCCTGAGCAACGACGAGCTGCGCGAGCGGATGAGCGGCAATATCTGCCGCTGCGGCGCCTACGCGAACATCGTCGACGCGATCAACGACGTCGCGGGGGTCCGGGCATGAAGCCATTCACCTATGAGCGTGCCCGCACGCCGGCCGAGGCCGCTGCGGCGGTAGCGCGCCAGCCGAACGCCAAGTTCATCGCTGGCGGCACCAACCTGCTCGACCTGATGAAGCTGGAGATCGAGGCGCCGGCGCACCTCGTCGACGTCAACGACCTCAAGCTCGACGCGATCGAGGCGACGCGTGACGGCGACCTCCGCATCGGCGCGCTGGCAACGAACACGAAGCTCGCGTCAGACGCCCGCGTGCGTCGCGACTACGGTGTGCTCAGCCGCGCGATCGTCGCGGGTGCATCGGGCCAGTTGCGCAACAAGGCGACGACCGCGGGCAATCTGCTCCAGCGCACGCGCTGCCCCTATTTCTACGACCCCAACCAGCCGTGCAACAAGCGTCGCCCGGGGTCGGGCTGCGGCGCGATCGGCGGGTACAGCCGCCAGCTCGCGGTGATCGGCGTGAGCGACACGTGCATCGCGACCTATCCCGGCGACATGGCGGTGGCGATGCGCGTCCTCGACGCGACCGTCGAGACGGTGCGCCCCGACGGCACGACGCGGACCATTCCAATTGCCGACTTCCACAAGCTGCCCGGCGACACGCCGCACATCGACACGACGCTTGAGCGCGGCGAGCTGATTACTGCGGTAACGCTGCCGCCCCCGATCGGCGGCCGCCACATCTACCACAAGGTCCGCGACCGCGCGTCTTACGCCTACGCCCTGGTCTCGGTCGCCGCGGTCATCCAGCCGGGCGGCACCGGTCGCGTCGCGATCGGCGGCATCGCCCACAAGCCGTGGCGCCGGGAGAATGCCGAGGCCGCCCTGCCCCAGGGTGCCAAGGCCACTGCCGCGCTCCTGCTCGCGGGTGCGACGCCGACCCGCGACAATGAATTCAAGGTTCCGCTCGTCGAGCGCACGCTCGGCGCGGTCCTTGCCGAAGCGAGGACAGCATGAAGTTCGAGACCGCCGCCGGCCCCAACCCGATCGACCGGCTGAATATCGTCGGCCAGCCGACCGATCGCATCGACGGCAAGTACAAGACCAGCGGCACCGCGCCCTACGCCTATGAGCGCCACGACATCGCGCCCGACGCCGCCTACGGCTACCTCCTCGGCTCGGCGATCGCCAAGGGCCGGATCAATTCGATGGACACGACGCAGGCGCGTGCCGCCCCCGGCGTCATTGCGGTCGTCTCGACCCTCGACATGCAGCCCTTGCCGCTATCCGAGCACAATACCGCGCACCTGTTCGGCGGCGCGGTCGTCGAGCATTATCACCAGGCCGTCGCGCTCGTCGTCGCCAAGACCTTCGAAGAGGCTCGCGCCGCCGCCAATCTCATCCGCGTCGACTATGCCCGCGTAAAGGGCAAGCATGACCTCGCGACCCTCGCCCCGACCGCACCGCCCGACAAGGCCGAGAGCCCGGAGAAGGAGAACGAGAACCCGATCACGCGCAAGGGCGCCTTCGAGGCCGCCTATGCCAAGGCGCCGGTCAAGCTCGACGCGCGCTACACGACGCCCGACCAGAGCCACGCGATGATGGAGCCGCACGCCACGCTGGCGCGCTGGGACGGCGACAAGCTGACCGTCTGGACGTCGAACCAGATGATCGCCTGGGCGAAGAAGGACCTGGCCAAGACGCTGACCGTGCCCGAGGACAGGTTGCGGGTGATCTCGCCCTACATCGGCGGCGGTTTCGGCGCGAAGCTGTTCATCCGCGCCGATGTCGTGCTCGCGGCGCTCGGCGCAAAGGCTGCCGGGCAGCCGGTCAAGCTGACGCTGCAACGCCCGCTGGTCGCCAACAACACGACCCACCGCCCGGCGACGATCCAGCGCATCCGCCTCGGCGCGACGCGCGACGGCCGGCTGACCGCAATCGGGCACGACAGCGTGTCGGGCAACCTGCCCAAGGGCGACCCCGAGACCGCGACCGCCCAGACCAAGCTGCTCTATGCCGGTGCCAACCGACTGACCTCGCTGCGGCGTGCGGTGATGGACCTGCCCGAGGGCAATGCGATGCGCGCGCCCGGCGAGGCGCCGGGCCTGATGGCGCTCGAGATCGCTATGGACGAGCTTGCCGAGAAGCTGGGCATGGACCCGGTCGAGGTGCGAATCGTCAACGACACGCAGGTCGACCCCGAGAAGCCCGAGCGGCCTTTCTCGCAGCGCCAGCTCGTCGAGTGCCTGCGCCAAGGTGCCGATCGCTTCGGCTGGAGCAAGCGCAGTGCGAAGCCGGGCCAGGTCCGCGACGGCCAGTGGCTGGTCGGCATGGGCGTCGCCGCGGGCTTCCGCAACAACATGCAGATGAAGTCGGCGGCGCGCGTCCGCCTCGACAGCAAGGGCGTCGTGACGGTCGAGACCGACATGACCGACATCGGCACCGGTAGCTACACGATCATCGCCCAGACCGCGGCCGAGATGACGGGCGTCGACCTGAAGGACGTCGTCGTGAAGCTCGGCGATTCCGACTTCCCGGTGTCGGCGGGATCGGGCGGCCAATGGGGCGGCAATAATTCGACCGCTGGTGTCTACGCTGCGTGCGTGAAGCTGCGCGAGCAGGTCGCGCAGAAGCTGGGGTTCAACTCGGGCGAGGTCGATTTCGCCGGCGGCAAGGTGCGCGCGGGCAACCGCAGCGTGTCGCTGCGCGATGCGGCGCATGATGCGCCGCTGGTCGCCGAGGACGGCATCGAATACGGCGAGAAGAACGAGGAGAAGGCGCAGCAGTCGACCTTCGCCGGGCATTTCGTCGAGGTCGGCGTGCACAGCTACACCGGCGAGACGCGGATTCGGCGCATGCTCGCGGTCTGCTCGGCGGGCCGCATCCTCAACCCCAAGTCGGCGCGCAGCCAGGTCATCGGCGGCATGGTGATGGGCGCCGGCGCGGCGTTGATGGAGGAGCTCGCTGTCGACAAGCGTTTCGGCTTCTTCGTCAACCACGACCTCGCGACCTACGAGGTGCCCGTCCATGCCGATATCCCGGCGCAGGAGGTCATCTTCCTCGACGAGGTCGACCCACTGTCGTCGCCGATGAAAGCCAAGGGCGTCGGCGAGCTCGGGATCTGCGGCGTCGCGGCGGCGGTGGCGAACGCGATCTACAACGCCACCGGCGTCCGCGTCCGCGACTATCCGATCACCCTCGACAAGTTCTTCGAGAAGCTGCCCGCCGTCGCGTGACTCAGGCGGCTAGTTCCGGCCGCCGAAGCTGAACGGGATGCGCAGCGTCGTGCGGACGTCGGGGGCATCCGCAGTTGCACCCAGCTCGACGTTCCAGTTGACCGTCGTCGACGGCGATGTGCGGTAGCTGACGCCGAACAGCAATCGCGCAACCTGCAGATCGCGCAGCCGGCTGTCGAACGGCGCGCTGGTCGTCGGGCCGGTCAGCCCGCCGCGCTGGATGGCGCGGCCGACGGTGCGCGTCCCGAACGACCAGCTGTGCGCATAGCCGAGGCTGAGCGCGACGCGCGGGTTGAGCGAGATACCGATGCCGGCGCTGCCCTGGATCGCGTCGCCGGGTTTGACGTAGTCGATCAGCACGTCCTGGCTGAGCTGCACCCCTTCGAAGCTGCGCCCGAAGTTGCGCGTATAGCCGAGCGAGCCGAACAGCACCGCCGGGTCAGTCGGCAGCAGCGCGGTCAGCGTCGGGGTGACGCCCCAGAAACCCGCGCCCGTCGCCGAGCGCAGCGCGACGCCGGTGCCGGTGTCGCGGCGCACGGTAAATGGGTTGCTCCCCGTCGGCGCGACCGCCTGGATGCCGGCGATCAGATAGGGGAAGCCGCGCCGGCCGCTGGTCAGCTGGTACCGCGCGCCGAACTCGACATCGCCGATGTTGCGGCCGCGTGCCGGCACGTCCGACCGGTCGACGCTGCTGTTCTGGTTGGGCGCCGCGGCGGTCAGCACCGACACGTCGTTGCGGTAGACGAAGGGCACGCGGCCGTTGAGCTCGATCCGCGAACTGACGCCGTAGCGCAGGCCGAGCGCTGCAGTCAGGATGTCCTGGCGGCTCTCGTTGATATCGAACACGCCGACGAGCACCGACTGCGGCACCTCGATGCCGCGGAAGATCACGCGGTTGCGGTCGGCGCGGGCATATTCGAAGCTGGGCTCGACGGTGAACTGGCCGGCGCGGGTGACGATGCCGCCCTGTTCGGACATCACCGCGACCTCGGGTGCGCGGTCGCGCTCGGGCGGCGCGACGCCGACGACCTGGGTGCCCGGGACCGGCGACGACGGCGGTGCGGCGGGATCGGGGGCGAGCGGCGACGGCGCGGCAATCTGGTCGGCGGCGGCGGTGCCGCGGCTGAGCCCGAGCAACCGGTCCTCGAGCTTCTGCAGGCGCAGGCGCTGGGTTTCGAGCTCCTGCCGCTGTGCCGCGATCTCGGCCTTCAGGCTGTCGAAGACGGGTTCGGCATGCAGCGGTGCGGCAGCCAGCGCAACGGGCAGCAGACAGGCCCAGGTCCCGGTACGGCGCATAATCGTTCCTTGCTTGTCAGCGCCCGCGCGTCGCGACCGAAATCGCCACTGCTTCGAGCGCAGAGGTCATGCCCGACGGTATAACCATGCCGCGCAAGTCAATGTTAACTGAGGTTACTGTATCGATAATCCGGTTATCGGCGGTATTCGCGACGACGGTGCCGATCGCCTGTCCGATGCTCTGCTGCACCGTCAGGTCGGGACCGGTCAGCTGCACGATCGTGCCGTTCGCGGTCTGCAGCGCCTGCACCGTGCCGAACTGGGTCGCGACGCTGCGCCCGCCGTCGAGGTCGAGCGCCGGACCCGACGGAGCCGCGGTCACGGTGCCGAAGCGGATCTGCGAAACGCCGGCCGCAGGCGCGGCAGCAATGGTCGTGCCGACGCCGGTGCGGGTGATCCTGACCTCGGGCATCATCCAGCCGGTCGTCGCGGGGGTCGTGCCGTCGTCGGACGCGGCCTGACCGTTGCCGGCGAAGACCTGCACGCCCGACGTCTCGGTCGAGAACATGGTGCGCAGCGCGAGGACGCCGTCGATGCGAGTCTCGAGCGCGATGCCGATCGCGACGCTAGATCCGTCGGGCAGCAGGATGCCCCCGCGCTGCGCGGCGAGGACAGGATCGGGCAGCGGCACGGCGCTGAACAGCGTCGCGGCGACGAGTGCGGCAGCGATCATAGGTCACCCGGTCCCGGCCGCGTCAGCGCCAGCGCGGCCTGACTGATCGGCTCCATCTGAAGTGTCGTGCGCGCGCCCGGCGCGAGCGCCAGCTCCGACGCGCGGGCGAAGGTCGCCTGGACCTCGGGCCCCGACGTGCCGACGACGAAGAACACGCCGTTCCACGCCTTGATGAATTCGTGCACCGGCATGCGGCGCAGGCCCGTCGAGGGGTCGCCGAGCAGCACGGTCTCGTCGCCCAGGCCCTGCTTGATGCCCTTCACGACGACGAAATGCTTGTAGCCGCCGGTCTCGATCAGCGCGATGCCGGGGATGCGCGCCTTCGCGATCTGCGCGAGGCTGACCTGGTAGCCGTCGGCGCTGAGGCCGTTCGCCGCCAGGTAGCGCTTCATGTCGAGGAGCGAGAAGCCCAGCTTGCGGATCGCGGCGCGGTCGCCGCCCGCCCACATGCCGACGAAGGTCGCCTGCTCGTCGACGGGGCGCGCGTAATGAAAGCGCAGCAGCGTCGCGAGCGCGGCGGACCCGCAGCTGAAATCGTAATTCTGGCGGATGACGGTGGCGAAGCGGCGCTCGTACATCGACGCGACCGGAAGCCCGGCCTCGAAATTGCCGATCGCCAGCCGATTGGTGCCCGACGGCGTCGCCGCGCTGCACCCGCCGAGCAGCAGCGCGACCACCGCGACGTTACGGGCGGATCGCGACATTGACGTTCAGCGAGGCGTTGATCGCGACGTTGTTGCCGGTGTTGGCATTGATCACCGCGAGGCCGTTGAGGTTCTGGAAGGCGTTGCCGTCGATGCTGATGACGCCGGTCGTCGAGATGCCGACGATGCGGTTGTTGGCGACCGTCGAACTGTTGCTGGCGAGGACGGCCTGCACTGGATCGGCCTTGCCGGCGATGGTGGCGAGCGCGGTGTCGGCGACTGGCGCAGCGTCGAACGGGCCGGCGGACGCTGCGGTTGCGGCACTTAAGCCGACCGCGAAGATGAGAAGATCGCGAACCATGTGGTGTCTTTCGGCATGAGAAGAGCCGGGGCGGGCGCGAACGCCCGCCCCGGACTCGAAGGGACCGGTCAGGTCAGCGCGGACCGCCGACGTTGATCGTGCCCGCCGACACCGCGACGTTGACCGAGGCGTTCTGCAACGCGCCGACGCCGGTGTTCTGGTTGAGGCCCTGCAACCCTGCGAAGTTCTGGAACGCCGAGCCCGAGACGTTCAGGCTGTTGTTCACCGAACCCGACGCCGCGGCGCCCGTGGCCGTGCCGCCCGGCTGGCCGCTCGTCGTCGAGCCGCCGGTCGGATCGGTGGCGGTGCCGCCGTTGCTGGTGCCGCTGCCGCCGCTGCCCGGGATGTCGTAGCTGACGCTGTTGCCAGTCACGTAGCCCGCGAGCGTCGAGGACGAGACGACCGACCCGCCGCCGAACTGGTTGTTCGTCGCGGCCGTGCCCGGTGCCGTGGTCGTGGCGTAGCCGTAGGTGTAGGTCGAGCTGTCGCTATAGGTCGCCGACCCGCCACCGACGCTGGAGCCGCTGCCCGAGCTGGTGTTGGCCGTGCGCTGCGAGCTGTCGTTACCCGAGTCGTTGACCGAGTTGTTCGAGCTGTCGTTGTACGAGCCGTTGGTCGAGCTGTCCGACATGTCGCGGCTGTCGCTGGCGCTGCCGCCGTTGTTCGCCGCAACCTGGGCACCGGTGGCGCTGCTGGCATCGGTGTTGGTCGTGGTCGTGGTCCGCGTGCGCTGCGAATTGTCGCTGTTGTCGGTGTTCGTCGTCGTCGTGCGCATCGAGTTGTCGCTGTTGTCGGTGTTGCGCGTCGTGTTGCGCGTGTTGTCGGTGTTGGTCGTGCGCTGATCGTTCGAGTTGTACGTCTGCTCGTTGGTCGAGCGGTCGCTGTTGTCGGTCGCGGTGCCGCCGTTGTTGGCGCCGACCGTGCCGGCGTTCGCGGCGCTGGCGTCGGTGGTGGTCGTCGTGGTGTTGCGCACCGAATTGTCGCTGCGATCCGACATGTCGCGGCTGTCGCTGGCGCTGCCGCCGTTGTTGGCGCCGACGGTGCCGCTGCCGACGCCGCTGCTGTCGCTGTACGAATTGTCGCTATTGTCGGTGTTCGTCGTCATCGTCGACGTGTTGCGCGTGTTGTCGGTGCTGGTCGTCGTGTTGCGCACCGAATTGTCGCTGCTGTCGCTGGCGCTGCCGCCGTTGTTGGCACCGACCGTGCCGCTCCCGACGCCGCTGCTGTCGCTGTAGCGCTGCGAGCTGTCGCTGTTGTCGGTGTTCGTCGTCGTGGTCGACGTGTTGCGGGTGTTGTCGGTGTTGGTCGACGTATTCCGCGTGTTGTCGGTGCTCGTCGACGTGTTGCGGACCGAGTTGTCGCTGTTGTTCGACGAATCGCGGTAGTCGCTGGCCGAGCCGCCGTTGTTCGCGCCCACGGTGCCCGAGACGACGCCGCTGCTGCTGTCGCTGCTGCTGGTGCGCGTCGAGCCATCGGTGTTCGTCGTGGTCTGCGTGTTGTCGGTGTTGGTCGACGTGTTGCGCGTGTTGTCGGTGCTGGCGGTCGAATTGTCGTTGTACGAATCGGCGACCGACTGGTCGTTGTACGAGCTGCTGGTGTTGGGCGTGGCCGACTGGGCGGTCGCCATGCTCGCGAACGCCATCGCGCCCGCCGACACGGTGATCATGAACAGATTCTTCATCGAGACTAATCCTTTACGCTACGAACATCCGGACGGACGACCGGCGCCCATCCGGTTCGGAGGGCCGTCAGCGTAGTAGTCGAGGGGCCGCAGCGGCGGCATCGCCCGTACCGATGCAACCCGCCCATCTGGATGAGGGGCCGAAACGCTTTACCTGGATCAGCGCAGTGCGGTTAGCGCCACGCCTGGCCCTGCGCGGACGATGCTGGTCAGCAGCAGCTGAACCAGAGAAGATTGCCGGTTGGTGCCGGTTTTTGCGAACGCCTGCTTCAGATAGGTGCGCGCCGTCGGCGCCTGGATGCGCAGCCGGGCCGCGGCCTCGGCGAGGCTGGCACCGGTGACGAGCAGGTTGGTCAGGCGCGTCTCGGCACCGGTCAGCCCGAACATCGCGCAGGTCGGGGCCATCGCGCTTTCCAGGTCGTGCTCGGGATCGACGGCATGGATGACCACCGCGTTGGGGCCGGCGAGGCTGGCGACGCCGCGCATCACCGCGACCGACAGCGGCCGTCGCCCCCGGCGCCGGATGCTGATCAGCGGCGCATCCTGGCGTCCCGAGCGGTCGCGGCTGCCATGGTCGGTCCGGGCGTGCATGATCGCGGTCTGCAGCCGTGCCGCGTCGTTGAGGTTCGCGGCTCCAAGCCGCCCGTCATGCGCGGTCAGCCCGTCACGATCGTCGAGCATGACCTGCGCCGCGCGATTGACCTCGAACAGCCCGCCGCCCGCATCGATCATCAGCACGCCGATCCCGAACAGGTCGAGCCCGTCGCGCAGGCCCTCGCTGCGCTCCTGGTCGCGACGCAGCCGCCACCACAGCCGCAGGTAATCGCCGATCCAGTCGCCGGCACGCCGCGCCGCACGCTCCTCGTTCAGGCCGAGCTCGAGCGTGGTATCGCCTTCGCGCTGCGCGACGACGGTCAGCACGGTCGTGGCGTCGACGTCGATCGTGATCACGATATTGGCGGGACCGCCATCGGCACTCTGCCGGGCGACCGACACGCCGTTGCGATCGGCCGGACGGCCCTGGCCGACGGGTTGGGGAGACGCGCCGAAACATCCGCCCTCATCGTCTGACGCTCCGACCCTGCCGAGCAGGCGCGGCGCCTTGCCGCCCTGGTGCACGAAGGCGGAGACATCGGTCGCTGCAAGCAGCCGCAGGACGCGATGCAACAAGATCTCAAGGTCCGCATCTGCCGCGATAGCGACCCCGATCGATGGTTCATCGGGCCTCGAGCCCCCGAAGTCGACATGCCGGTCGCGAAACATCGACGCCTCCTCGCAGCCCCCCATTTGAGCACCAGCCCCCACCCAATCACGATGAGAGCCTCATCGAAATGCAGGTCGCTCAGGACGGAAAAATCGACCGGGCCAAGTAAGACTGCTTAACCGAACCTAAACAAAACCATGATTTTGTCCGATGGTTCCTGACGATGGCGCCCGCCGCGCGCTTGTTTCGCCTCTGCCTTTTCCGTGGGTTGGGTGCGGAAACCGCATTTCCGGACGCGATTTTCGGACCGGTGCGGCAGCGGTGCCTGGCGGCGGCGCCCCGCCAGACCGCTGCGCGCCCTGCTGGTCGAAACGCGAATTGCCGATGCGGGTCTCCGGCCCTCCTGCGTCCTCAACCTGTGTCGACAGCCGATGGCTCGACCGAACGGATTAGCCGGAGATCGAAAATGTCTGCAGTCGAACGCGCGCCGAAATCCATGCCCCTGCTGACCGCTGCCGCGCTCGCGATGTTGATCGCATCGCCGGTCGCGGCCAAGACCAAGCGGCACATCGAGAAGATCGAGGACAACCTGACCGCCGCCGGGTTCCTGGCGAAGCCGGCGAACACGCCCGAGCGCGTCGACATGCTGACGCGCCTGCCCGCAAACACCTTCGTCCAGCGCGCGAACGGCGACGCCGTCACCTACGTCTACGCGGACCCCAAGGTGTGCGCCTGCCTCTACGTCGGCACGCAGGATGCCTATGCCCAGTACTTGCGCGACATGCAGGACCGGCGCCTCGCCGATCAGCAGACGCTCGCCGCGCAGACCTATGCCGATGCCCGCTGGAATTGGGGCGGTTGGGGGCCGTGGGGCTCTCATTGGGGCTTCGGTCCCTACGGCTGGTGACCACTCGCAGCGGCGTCCGCGTCGGCAGCGGCCAGCAGTAAGCGATTGCTGGAAACATTTATGTTTCGGGCGAGTATCGCTAGTCTCATTACGGTCGTGACGATCGCCTCGGCCGGACATCGGGCGGCTTCCGCCAGAACCAGCTCGCCGGGGTAGGCTACCGGTTCTGACGCGAGAAGCCGCCGCAGGGGAGAGCAGACGATGGTGCAGGAACCACGCGGACGAGGCCGGTTCGGATGGGTCCTGCCCGTTGCCGTCGCCGGGGTTGTGGTCGCCGCGGGGGCGGCGGCGGTGGCGGCGAGCGGCTGGCTCGACCTGTCCGCGACGACGCCCGATCCGCCGCTGTTCAGCACGGTCGTCCATGCCGTCTTCGAGCGCTCGACCAAGGTCCAGTCGGCCGGAGTCAAGGTGCCCGGCGACCTGAACGACCCGTCGCGGATCGCGATCGGCGCGGGGCATTTCGCCAATGTCTGCGCCAACTGCCACGGCGCGCCGGGCTTCGGCCAGAGCCCGTCGGCGCTCGCCATGTCGCCGCGGCCGCCGTGGCTGCCGGCGCAGGTACGGGGCATGAGCGACCGGCACCTGTTCTGGGTCATCAAGCACGGCGTCAAGTTCACCGCGATGCCGGGCTGGCCCGCGCAGGGCCGCGACGACGAAATCTGGTCGATGGTCGCCTTTGTCCGGACATTACCGCGCCAGACGCAGGCGAGCTTTCGCCAGCTAACCGTCGGCGATGCCGAGGCCGCGGCGCTGCCGGCGATCGCATTCGGGCCGCCCTCCCCGCTGCGCCCCTACGCAAGCCGCAACTCCAGCGCCCCGCCGCAGACCAGCAGCTTCACGACGCCCGTCTGGGGCCCTGCCGATTTCGCCCGCGACGGCAATCCGCTGTCGACCTGCGCGCGCTGCCACGGCGTCGCGGGCACCGGCCGGCCGGAGGGCGGGTTCCCCAACCTGACCGGGCAGACGGCGGCGCAGCTGCGCCGGGCGCTGACGCAGTTCGCGGACGGGACGCGGCGCAGCGCCATCATGCAATCTGTGGCCGCCCAATTGTCGCCGGCGCAGATCGACGGCGTCGCCCGCTATTACGCTGGCCTCACGCCCGCCGTCGCGCGGGCCGCGCCGACTAGTCCCGCACCCGCTGTCGATGCCAGCAGCTGCAACGGATGCCATGGTCTCGTGGCGGGCAATGCGCTCGTCTATCCGCAGCTGCGTGGCCAGGACGCGCGCTATCTGGCCAACCAGCTGCGGCTATTCCGCGACGGCGCGCGCGGCGATGCCGCAGTGCCCGGCAACATGGCGCGGATCGCGCATAACATGCCCGACCCGCAGATCGCCGCCTATGCCCGGCACTTCGCCGGCCTGGCGCCCGTCGATCCTAACACCGTGCCGAACCGCCTGCCCGAGGACGAACGGTGACCGTGAAGAGGTCGGAGCCCGGCGGCAATGGTCGCCGGGCCGCCGGCCGGACGGTCATGCCGGATTGAACGACTTGGGCTCTGACCGCGCTGTCCGCAGCTGCGGCAGTACCGCCCGATCTACGACGCGGAGGCGGCGGGCCGCCCCCGCATCGTCTCCGAAAAGCGCCGCATCGACGTGCGGTGGGGCGCCGACGGTGCCGCCCGAGGTGCCGGCCGGCAGCAGCCAGAGCGGCAGCGCGAGGCCTGCCGCCGCGGCCAGATGCTTGCGCCGGCTGCCCGTCACAGCGCGAAGGTCACGCTGGCGCGGGCGGCGACCGCGGCCTTGCCCTGCTGCTCCTCGGCGCCGAACTCGCCGGCGATCTTGAAGCCCTGGTTGCCGCCGACCGCGCGAAGCTTGCCGACCCAGCCGCTGGTGCGGTCCTCGGCGCGCAGGGTGAAGCTCTGGCCGCCCTCGAAGCGCGCGATGGTATCGCCCAGGCTGCCGCCGACGATCTGCCGCCGCCCGCCCTCGACCTCGACGCGGATCCAGCTGTCTTCGGCCTCTCTGCCGCCAAAGTTCAGGCCCGCGGCGACCGTACCCGACACCGCCAGCTCGTCGCTGTGCCGGCTGTCGACCGTCAGGTCGAACGCCTTCCCGCCGCCGCGCTCGGTGTAGCCGCCCTCGCGTAGGCGGTAATAGTCGACCGCCGCGATCGGCCGCAGCGTCAGCCGGCCGACACGCACCTCGTAAGCCATGCCGCCCGACGCCGACAGCAGGCGGCCGTTCCAGTCGCCTTTCGAGGTGCGCTCGACGGCCTCGTTACCGATGCTGCCCTGGAAGCGGCGCTGGCCGTTCAGGTCGATATGCGCGGCCGACGCGCGGGCGTTGGCGCTGAACCCGCCCCACTGGCCGTGCCAATAGGCGGCGGCTTCGTACTGGCCGGACGTCACCTCGTTGTCGGTGCCGCCGTCGGCGACCTTGCCGTTCAAGAAGCTGGCCGACAGGCCGAAGCTGCCCGCCCCGGTCGCGAGCTCGCCGCCGCCCGCGACGCCCCAGCCGTTGACGTCGTATGCGGCGGTGCTCTTCAGGTCCTTCGATGAGCCCCAGGCGACCTGCTGCAGCCACGAGGTGAAGCGGCCGCGGACGGCGACCGGCGTCCCGGGGTCGGCGAGCAGCCGGGCGGTCGCGCGCGACCCCTGTGTCACCGCCTCGAACACCCCGCCGGCATGGTCGGGCAGCATCTGGCGCAGCTGGGTGCCGAACCTTTTGGCTTCGCCGATGTCGAGGAAGGCGCTCGCCACCTTGGCGTCGCTGTCGAGCGCCTTGACGACCGCGTCATAGGCGACTGATTGCGACCCGTTGAGGCCGAGTTCGGTCGCGGTCTTGCGCTTCAGGTCGACCGACACGCTGGTCGCCGTACTGCTGATGCTGCTGCTGAACAGGAACGGCAGCTGCATCGCGCTCGCCGCCAGATTGCCGCCGCCGGTCACCGAGCCCGCCTTGACGATGACGTAGCTGCCCTCGGCATTGCCGACGTTGGTCAGCGTCAGCGCGACCTTCGAGCCCGCCGCGAAGCTGGCGTTGCCGCCGACCTGGAACTGCGTGTTGGTCTTGGCCGCGGGATCGATGGTGACCCCGATGACCCCCGCCGCGCCGACGGCGAGCGAGCCGAGTGCCACCGGGCCCCGCGTGCTCAGCGCCAGCGTGCCGCTCGCGACGTTCACCGCCAGCCCATTGCTGCGCAACAGCGCACCGCTGAAGCTGCTGTTTTCGACGATGGTCAGCTGGTCGGTGCCGCCGCCGAAGTCGACGGTGCCGCGCAGGCTCGACTTGCCCGCGAGCGACAGCGTGTCGTTGCCGGTGCCGAATAGCACGTCGCCCGCGATGCTCGGCGCCGCCGCGCCGGTCGCGCCCGCGATCTGGCGGACGGTCGCGCCGCTGGTGTTGGCGCGCAGGTCGATCGCGACGTTGCGCGCGGACGTGGTGGCGGCCCCCGATGCGGCGATCGTCCCGCTGTTCTCGATCAGCGTCAGCGTGCCCGACCGGTCGAGAATAGCGGTCGCGGAGCCGTCCACGCCCGCTGCGGTCGCCTTGACCTGGCCGGTGTTGCGCACGGTCTGAATGGTGGCCCCGGCGTCAATGGCGAGCGCGCTGCTCTGCGCGACCGCAATTCCCCCGCCGGCTGCGGCGACCGTGCCGCCGATGCGCAGTTCGGGCAGGGTCGCGCCGCTGCCGATGCGGATGCCGGTGGCGCTGGCGTTGTTCGACGTCGCCTGGACGGTGCCGGTGACACTCATGCCGCCCGCGATGCTCACCGTGCCGCCCAGCCCGCCGATCGCGAAGCCGGTCGCGGCGACATCCTTGTAGACGCCGCTGCCCTCGATTCGGCCGTCGACGACGATGCCGAGGCCGGTTCCGGCGACCGCGCCGATGCTGACTGCACGCGTCGCGCTGCCGATCTGAACGGCTGGGGCGGCGCCATAGGAGGTGACTGAGGCCGAGCCCTCGCTGGCGTCGGGGATGCCGTCCTTGTCCTCGTCGTCGTTCTTGGTGTCGGCGTCCTTGGGCGGGATGGCGAAGACGATGCCGCCCGCGACATTGCCCGCGACAACCAGCGCCGGGCCGCCCTGCAGCAAGTCGTCGGCGTCGAGCTTGCTGACGTCGCCGGGTAGCGCCGTCGAGCGATAGCCGCTGGCGGTCAGCGCGCCCTGAACGACGAGCCCGCCGCCGATGTCGCCGCGGATCGCGGCGGCGACGGCGTCCCTGCCCTGCGCCGCGATGGTGCCGGCGAGGCGGACCGAGCCGCTGACCGCCTCGGTCCGGATCCCGATTGAGCGGTCGCCGACGACGGCGATGGTGCCGTTGTTGACCAGCGCCCCGGTCAGCGGGCCGCCGAGTGCGATGCCGGCCGAATCGTTGCCCTCGACGGTGATCTGGCCGGTGCTGGTGATGGTCCCGGTGAAGCCGCCCGCAGTCTTGATGCCGGTCCGCCCGCTGCCCTTCGCCAGCGTGCCGTCGAGGTCGCCGTCCTTGTCGGTGTCGGTCGGCTCGTAGGTCTCGTCGATCGTGATCCTGCCGCTGTTGGCGATCGTGCCCGTGCTGCCGGCGACGGCGAGGATGCCCGTCGCGCCGTCGGCATCGGTGATCTGGATCGTGCCCTCGTTGGTCACCTTGCTGGCGCTGTCGAGCGTCACGCCCGTGCCGGTGGTCAGGACGACCGAGCCGGCGGTGGTGATGCGGATATCGTCGGCAGCACCCGACTTGATCGTCGCGGTCGCGGCGGGGGTAGTGCGGCGGGTGTCGATCAGGGTCTCGGCATGGACGGGCGCGAGGGCGAGCAGGGCGATCGGCGTCAGGCAGGTCGAAGCGAACAACAGGCGCAAGGCAAGTCTCCGGGGGGCGTCCCGCGCCAGTGCGGGCTGCCGTCAGGAGGGAAGACGGGGACGTCGCCGCTCAGCCTTGGCCGGACGCGCGCGAAAATCTCAGAAGCGGGCGTCGACCCCGAGGCGGACGGTGCGCGGCCGCAGCGGCGTGATCTGCTCGCGGTCGAGCGCGAAGGGCGTACCGAGCGCGAAGCGGTTGCCGATGCTGTCGGCAAGGTTGGTCAGCGACAGCGTGACGCCCATGCGATCTCGGCCGACGCGCGCGGTCAGCGACGTGTCGAGATAGTCGCCCTGCGCGTCGCCCAGCATCGGCCCGACACCGAGCCGCGAGCGCCCGGTGTAGCGCGCCGA
The DNA here is from genome assembly GCF_007097155.1 of Glacieibacterium frigidum. Taxonomy (GTDB): domain Bacteria; phylum Pseudomonadota; class Alphaproteobacteria; order Sphingomonadales; family Sphingomonadaceae; genus Glacieibacterium; species Glacieibacterium frigidum. The sequence continues at coordinate 678,748 of NZ_VJWA01000001.1, read as the reverse complement.
CGCCCCGACCCTGAGTTCGAGGTCGCCGTCGAGATCGGTCCGATATTCGGCACCCAGCCGCCCCGTCCAGCGCGCGACATTGGGAATGCGGCGCAGCGGGATCGCCGGCCGGGTCTGTGCCGCGGTGCTGGGGTCGGTGACGCGGCTGTCGTTGAAGACCATCGCCGCGTCGAACGAAAATTCGCGCGTCGGCCGCCAGCCGGCGTTCACGGCGAGGCTGTAGATGCGTCCGTCGCCGATGTTGGAGGTCGCGGGCAGCCCGGCGCCGTCGATGAAGTCGGCCTGGATGTCGGACCAGCGCGTCCACGCGGCCGACGCCGCCAGGTCGAGGCTATCGCGCCCGGGCTGGCCGTAGCGCACGCCCGATTCCAGCGTCGCGACGCGGTCGCTGCGGAAGCGCTGGACGAAGTCGTTGTCGACCGACAGGCCGCCGGGCCGGAAGCCCTGGTTGTAGCGGACGAATAGGATTGTGCCGGGCAGCACCGACGCCGACGCCGCGACCGAGGGCAGGAAGCGCGTCTCGCTGCGGTCGGCGACGATGCGCGCACGCGCTGCGGCGGCGGCGGCGCTGAAGGCGGGCGCCGCGTCCTCGCCGTCGCCCGACAGGCGCGCGTGGGTCAGGCGTCCGCCCGCGGTCAGGGTAAGGCCTGCGATCGGCATCAGGCTCGCCTCGCCGAACGCCGTGGTCTCCAAGATGCGGTTGGTGACCCCGGTCGATGGTACCGGCGCATCGACCGGCCCCAGCGCGCGCGCCTGTTCGGCGCGGTTGTGCACCAGGCTGGCGCCGGCCACCCAGCCGAAACGGTCGTCCATCGGCCGCCACAGCCGTGTCTCGTTGGAGATCAGCAGCGTGCGGTTGTCCTGCGTGAAGACGCGCCCCGAACCGGCGTCATAGCGCTCCGACAGGCGCTGGCGCGCGACGCCGGTCGACGACAACAGGCGCAGCCCGTCCCAGTCCTTGCCGACGACGAGCTCGGCGAGGCGGTAGTCGGCGGTGAAGCCTTGCGCAAAGGCGCTGCGGTGGGTCAGCGGCGGGGCGTCGCGGTCGGCGAACTGGCTGTCCTCGCCGCGGATGTGCTGCAGCGTAGCGCCGAGATCGACCGTCCAGTCGTTGCCGGCATCGAAGCGCAGCACCGCCCTGCCGCCGGCGATGCGTGTCCGGTTGACGTCGTCGCGCCCACGCCCGGGATCGTCGATATAACCCCCTTCGGTGATGCCATAGGCGACGGCGCGCAGCGCGATGCGGTCGTCCAGCACCGGCAGGTTGACACTGCCGCCGACGTCGAGGCCGGGGTCGCCGTGTTGGGTCAAAGACACGCCGGCCGAGACCGCGGCTTCGGCAGCGCCCAGCCGCGGCGGGTTGCGCACGATGCGGACGATACCGCCGAGCGAGCCTGCGCCGTACAAGGTCGCCTGCGGCCCCTCGAGCACCTCGACCGCGGCGATGTCGTACAGGCGAAGGTCGGGGTCGGGAGCGTTGTAGGTCAGGCGGATGTCGCCGAGATACTGGCCGACCGTCGCCTGCGTCGGCCCGGTGAAGCTGGAGTCGGCGACGCCGCGGATGAAGAGCTTGTTGCGCCCCGCGCCGAGGTGCGTCGACGACAGGCTGCCCAAGCGGGAGATCAGCCCGTCGGTTCCCATCTCGCCGCCGAAGCCGAGCGCGTCGCCGTCGATCCGCTGCACGATGCCCTGATAGTCGCCGAAGCGGGTGTCGCGCTTGCTGGCGGTGACGATGATCGGGGGATCATCTTCGACGGCTGCCACCGGCAGTGGCGGCATGGAGCGCGCCACTGGTTTGGACCGCAGAGCCGGCTCGATGCGGAACGTCACCTTGTCGATCGCCACGACACGCGCGCCGGTGCCCGCGACGATCCGCTTCAATGCCGCGACCGGGGTGAGCCGTCCGCGCACCGCCTTGACCGGCGCGGCCCAGGCGACCCCGTCCGCAATGGCGACGCTGATATTGCTCTGCCGCGCGAGAGCCTCGACGGAGCGACCGAGCGGCCCGGCCGGCAGGTCGATCGCCGGGCCTGCCAGCGCGGGGGTTGCGATCAGCAGGGCAGCGACGGGGAGCCAGCCGCCCGTCATCCGTCCTCGTCGGTCAGCAGCCAGCGGTCGCCGGCCCCGCGCACCTGCACCCCGAGCAGCGGCCCCAGCCGTGCGACGGCGCCCTGGCGGTCGCGCCCGAAGCTGATGACGCCGCGGAACCTGCGCCCCGCGACGGCGGGCGCGGCCTCGATCGTCATGCCCAGGTTGCGCGACAGGTCCTGCGCGACCAGCTCGAGCGGGGTGCCCGGATAGACCAGCCGGCCGGTCCGCCACGCGCCGATCACGCCAGGCTCGATCTCGCCGATGACCAGCCGCGTTTCCTTGTCGACGGTGCGCAGCCAGCGCCCGCCGGGCAGGCGGATGTTCTCGGTCTGCGGGTTGAAGATGACCTCGCCCTCGGCGACCGCGACGTCGGTCGCGCCCTTGTGGCGCTTGACGTTGAACACCGTGCCGACGTCGAGCAGTGTCGCGCCCCCGACCCGCATCTCGAACGGCCGTGCCTCGTTGTGGACGACGGTGAACACCGCCTCGCCGTCGACCAGTTCGACGAAGCGCTCGTCGTTGCGGTCGAGCCGCAGCCGGGTCGCGCCGTTCATGTCGATCCGCGTACCGTCCACGAGCACCAGCAGCCGCGTCTGCCCGGCGGCGGTCGCGACCTCGTAGGGCTCGGGGCGCAGCGACAGGAAGGAATAGCTGCCGGCCGCGACCAGCGACGCGGCGACGGCCCCGCCCAGCCAGGCGCGGCGCCCGACGCGGCGCGCGGGGACCGCCTGCGGCCGGGGTGCGGCAGGCAGCATCGCGGGCAGGTCGCGGTCGGCGTCCGCCATCGCCTGATACACCTCGGCGCGCGCCGGGTCGGCACCGAGCCACGCCGCGAACTCGGGCCAGGCGTCGAACGCGGGATCGCGCTGCCGGATGATCCAGTCGAGCGCCTCGTCGTGCAGGGTCGGGTCCTCGGTCATGCGACTCTCAACCCCAAGACGGAGGCGCGGCGGGCCAGCCTTGACGGGTCATGCATCGTCGAAGCTCCGGCGCAGGGCGATCAGCGCGGCATAGGCCTTGCGCAGGTCGGCCTCGACCGTGCTCAGGCTGACGCCGAACTCGGATGCAAGGTCGCGCTGTGCGACACCGTCGAGGCGGTGCCGGCGGAAGATCGCCTCGGTGCGCGGGCCGAGCGCGGTCAGCGCCCTGCGCACCGCCTCGATCTGGTCGCGCGCGATCAATGCGCGCTCGCCGGTCGCGGCCTGCGCTTCGGGCCGCGTCTCGCTCCAGTCGTGGTCGCGCCGCGCCGCCTGTCGCGCCGAGCGGTAGCGGTCGAGCATCAGGTTGTTCGCCGCGCGGTAGAGGTACGACAGCGGCTGCGCGACGGGCCCGGGCGGGGCCGCGATCACCCGCAGCCACAGGTCCTGCAGCACGTCCTCGGCGGCTTCACCGGCGCCGTGCGCGCGCAGGAAGGCGAGCAGCACGGCGCGATTGTCGAGGAACACGGCCTCGAGGCCGGCGGCAGCGCGATCGGGTTGATGGAGGGGGACGGCACGCATCATCGAGGCGGGTGCCCGTAAACCAGTCGCGCCCGATCTGCCAATCGTCGCCGCCCCGCAGCGGGACCGCGCGCTATGCCAGCCAGATTTCGAACAGCGCCGCGAGCGACGCGCCGAGCAGGGTCCAGCTCATCGCGGGCAACAGGCGCAGCGCGAGGAACCTGTCCGCAGGCGCGGCGCCGGCGAAGGCGTGGAAACGGCGCAGGCCGGTGACGAAGCACAAGGCGGCGAACAGGATCAGCCCGGTCTCGGCAACGCGCGACAGCCAGCCCGGCGCGTCGCCCTTCAGGCCGTGGATGGCGATGCCAAACGCCAGCGCCGCGAGGCCGGTCCTGATCCACGCGGCGAAGGTGCGCTCGAACGCCATCGCGGTGCGCTGGTACGCCCAGCGCAGCTGGCAGTCGGTGGAAGTGGCCGGTGTGACGCTCGGCATCCGACGGTCTCCACGCAAGCGTTGAAAATGGGACGGGCGGCCGGTGGGGTGGCGGGCCGCCCGTCCTGAGTGCTGCCGCCCGGCGATCGATCAGGGGGGGGTGATCGATGCCGGTCTATCCGGGGCAACACGAGCGCCGTCGCCGGTACTCGCTTGTCAGGACGCGGCCGCGCCCGGAATCCACACGCCGCGCGTCAGCCGGTTGCGATCGCCTCGCGCACCACGGCGATCAGGCTGGCGGTGATCGCCTGCAGGTTCGCGTCGCAGGCGGCGGGCAGCGCGTGACGCCGCGCGAGCCAGGCAGGATCGTTGAAGCCCAGCCAGGTCGCGCCGCTGTCGTCCTGCCACGCCAGCGCCTTCAGCGGCAGGTCGATGCCGATGGTCGGGGCGGCCTGCATCAGCGGCGTGCCGCCCCGCGCGTTGCCGAAAATCAGCAGTTCGGTCGGAGGTATCGACAGGCCCGCGGCGGCGGCACCGGCGGCGTGGTCGATCCGCGCGAAGACCGTCATGCCGCGCGCGAAGACCGCCGCCGCGAGATGGTCGATGGTGACGCCGACCGCGTAGCGGCTGGCGAAGCGGGTCAGGCCTTCGGGCGTCATGCGTGTGTCTCCCACCGCGCCCCGACCTCGGCCATCTTGCGGGCGAGATCGACGGGCGTAAGTATCTGCTGCTGGAACAGGATGTTGGCGAAGGCGACGATCCAGCGTTCGTAATAGCTGAGCTTGCCGATGACCTCGCTGCCCAGCGCCTCGACACCGCGGCGCTTGGCCTCGGTGCTGATGATCTTGTGATAGTCGAGCACGTCGGCGAGGGCGTGGCAGCGCTTTTCCCATGGCTGCAGCGCGTGCTCGACGCGGTCGATGCGGTCGGCCGCCAGCCCGCCGATGTCGTTGGGCAGGCGGCGCACGAAGTCGCGCGTATCGCTCATGGCACGGGTCCTCCGATGGGCGTTGCGGGCACGACCCCGATCATCGCGTCGCGCGTGACCAGCGCCGCAAGCTCGTCCTCGCTGAGGCCCTCGGTGCCGGCGGGCCGCTGCGGCAGCACGAGGAAGCGGACGAAGGCGGTGGAGTCGCTGACCCTGATCTCGACGTCGTCGGGAATGACCGTGCCGAACTCGGCGAGCACCTTGCGCGGCTCGCTGACCGCCCGCGCGCGATAGGGCTTGAGCTTGTACCAGTCGGGCGGCAGGCCGAGCAGCGGGCGCGGGTAGCAGGAGCACAGGGTGCAGACGATCAGGTTGTGCACCTGCGGCGTGTTCTCGAGCACGATCATCGCGGTCTCGTCGTACGAGGTGATGCCGAGCTCCCCGCACGCCGCCCAGCCGTCGGCGAGCAGCCGCGCCTTGAAAGCCGGGTCGACCCAGGCGCGCGCCACGACCTTCGCCCCCAGCGCGGGGGTGCGCGAGTCGAGCACCTCGATCTGGCGGCGGATCTCGGCGGCGCTGAGCAGGCCGCGCTCGATCAGCAGCTCGCGGACCGCCGTCTCCATGATGTCGTAATAGCCGGGCGGGCCTTCGCCGCCGACCTCCGCATGGGGATGGTTGTGGTCATGGTCGTGGCCGCTCATGGTGCCTCCTCGAGCCAGGTCTCGAACACTTCGATGTACAGGCCGTCGCGCGGCGAGCCGGCGTAGTCGGGCCAGATCTCGGTCATCGGCACGGCGACGCGGTAATAGTGCCGCTTCATCCCGGCATCGCGGCCGAAGCCCTCGGCCTCGTTGTCGACCGCCGCCGGCTCGATGACGGCCTCGACGACTGCAGCTCGGCCGCGCAGGTAGGTCGGCACGCGGTAGTGACCGATCGGCGCGCGCGTCGCGATGCGGACACGGTCGCCGGCCTTGAACGCGGCCCGTTCGCCCTCGGGGAAAACGGTCGCGAAGCGGTCATCGGACATGGCGGTCCCCCGCGACGTGCCGGCTGGCCTGGAACAGCGCAGCGAGGCCTATCCGCACGAGCGGGCGCAACCCCTCGCCCGCCTCGCGGTCGATTATGCGGAAGATGCCTGCGGCGACGTCGAGCGAGCGCAGATAGTCGCCGGACGGGGCCGGCGGCGGCACCGCTCGCGAAAGCCGCGGCTGCCAGACCACGACCTCGCGGCACGACGAGGCGCCGCGGTCATGGACGCGCCGCCAGCGGGCGACGACGCCCGAACGATCGCGCGCCGCCAGCTGGCGCAGCACGATCCGGGCCTTCGCGCGGCTGCGACGGTCTTCGAACCATGCGAAGCCTTCGGGCGAGCGGCCTTCGACCAGCGCTCCGATCAGGCGCCGGGCGGTGGCCGCGTCGTCCCGGCTCCCGTAGCGGGCGAGCAGTGGCGCGAAGGCGGCGACGCGTGCCTCGACCAGCCGGCGCTGGCCGCGCGGCCCGGGCCAAGGCGGCGGCGGATGCATCGACAGCGCCGCCTGCCAGCCGGCGGGGATCGGATCGTTGGCGCCGTGCAGGCGACCGCTGGCAATCAGGCCGGGCAGCAGATGCGTGTGCGGCCCCTCCGGCGAGACGTCGTGCGGCGCGGGAATCGGCTGGAACACCTCGATCCGTCCCGCCGGCGACAGCATCACGCGATGCGGCTGCGCGCGCAGGATCGCCGCGCCGAGATCCGGCAATCCGAGCAGGGACTGGCCGGCCGCGTCGTCGAGCATCGTCTTCAGCACGGCATCGCGGGTCCGGACGCACATGCTGACGCAGCCGCGTGCGACGCCCAGGTCGAACAGCCAGCCCTCGCGGTCCTCCGGACGTGCCGCCCCGTCGTCGGGGCCCAGCGGGACGATACCGCACAAGTCTGCGTCGCCGCGCGGGACGCACAGCGCGAGATTATGCCCCCAGCCGCGCCCGTCCGACGACAGGCTTTCCCAGGCGAGGCCAGCGAGCGGCCGTCGCTCCAGCCGCATCGCGCCGCGCGCCGTGACGATGGTCAGGCGGTCGCTTGTCCGGACAAGTTGCGCGGGCTCATCGGCATCGCGCACGAACTCGCCGAGCGCCCCGAAGCTGCCGATGCTCCAGCCGTTGGCGGGGTCCTCGGCGAGGTCGGCGAGGTCGTCGAAGTCGATCTCGGCCAGCGCCGGTTGCGCGAGGGCGACCAGATAACCGGACAGCCCTTCGGCGTGATAGCGGACCATCGCCCCGCCTAGCGGCGCGGCTTGGGGGTCGGGATGACGAACTCGACCGCGCTCTGCGTGAACGGCACGTGGTTCGCGTTGACCAGCTGGATCAGCACCTTGTGGGGCCCTGGCGGAAAGCCGTTGAGGATCAGCGGCTCGCCGCTGGCGTCGGCCCAGTGCCACGGCAGGTCGTCGACGGTGACGTGGATATGGCCGATGCGCGGGGTGACCTCGAGCGCCTTGGGGCCGAACACCGGCACGATGCGCAGGTTCTCGGCGCGGTACTGGATGACGACGCGGCCGAACGACAGCGGGCCGGGCAGCGGCGGGTCGACGACCAGCTTCGGCGCGGGCTGCGGGCTATCGAGCGGCACGACGCCGGCGGCACCCAGGATGTCATAGGCGCTCTGCGCCACGGCAGGCTGGGCGGTCATCATCGCGGCTCCGAACAGGGCGAGGGTGCGGCTCATTTGCGCACCGTGCGGTCGAGGAAGTCGTGGATCATCGGCGCCATGACGTGGAGCTGGTCCTCCAGCGCGAAATGGCCGGTGTCGAGCAGATGGAACTCGGCTTTGGGCAGGTCGCGGCGATAGGGCTCGGCCCCGGCGGCCGGGAAGATCTTGTCGTTCTTCCCCCAGACGATCAGCGTCGGTGGCTGGTACTTGCGGAAGAACGCCTGGAATTGCGGGTACAGGCCGACGTTGCCGCCGTAGTCGCGGAACAGGTCGAGCTGGATCTCGCGGTTGCCGGGCCGGTCGAGCAGCGGCTGGTCGTGCCGCCAGTTGGCCGGGTCGATCCGCGACACGTCCTGCATGCCGTCGGTGTACTGGAACTTCGTCGTCTCGGGCGCGACCAGGAAGGCGAGCTTCTCGCGCGTTTCGGGCGAGCGTTCCTTCCAGTCCGCCTTCATCGGCTTCCAGAAGTCGCCGAGACCGTCTTCATAGGCGTTGCCATTTTGGACGATCAGCGCGCTGACGCGCTCGGGATGCTTCAGCGCCAGCCGCAGCCCGACTGGCGCGCCATAGTCGAATAGATAGATGGCGTAGCGCTTCGCGCCGAGCTGGCCGAGCAGCTGGTCCATCAGCGTCGCGTATTTGGCGAAGCTGTATTCGAACGCCTTGTGGTCGGGCGCGTCGCTCTCACCGAAGCCTGGATAGTCGGGTGCGATGACGCGGTAGCGGTCGGCGAGCAGCGGGATCAGCTTGCGAAACTGGTGCGAGGACGTCGGGAAGCCCTGCAGCAGCAGCACGACCGGACCGTCCTTCGGCCCCGCCTCGACATAGGCGATGCGGACCCCGTCGATGACCATGCTGCGGTAGTGGGGCACGGGGACGGGAGCCATCGCGGCGGCGCGCGGCGGCGCGGCATGGACCGGGTGCGCGGCCGACGCGAGCAGCACGGTCGCGAGCGCGAATGTGGCGAGGTGACGGTTCATCTGCATGTTCCTTTGGGTGCGAACGTCAGACGCCGCGGTAGACGAGGGCGGTGAACAGGCGGCCGTCGATGACCGAGCGGCCCCAGCGTGCATCGAGCGCCGCGGTCGGGCGCGCGGCCTGAACCTCGGCGAGGGACTTGCCCTGCCCCTTCAGCGCCGCGACCTTGCCGCGCACGTCGACCAGCATGTCGCGGAAGGCGACGAGCCCGGCATAGTCGCCGACCGGGCCGTGACCGGGAATGACGATGGTGCCGCGCCGGGCGAGGCGGAGGTTCTCGTTCGCCGCGCCGATCGCGCCGTCGATGCTGCCTCCGGTGACGTAGTCGATGAACGGATAGACGCCGTTCCAGAAGGTATCGCCGGTCTGGAGGACGTCGGCCTTGCGGAAATAGACCGAGACGTCGCCGTCGGTGTGACCCGGGCGATAATGGCGGACGAGTACGGTCTCCGCGCCGAAGCGGATCGTGCGGTCGCTGGTCAGCGCCTCGTTGGGGAGCGCCGCCGCGGCGACCGGCGTGAAGGTGTGGCCCCATTCGACGATGCGGTTGGTCTGCTTCAGCCGCAGGATGACCTTCGGGTCGGCAAGCAGCGTCGCGCCGGTGCGGCGCACCCAGGCGTCGCCGTCGCTATGGTCCCAGTGCCAGTGGGTCAGGATCACGGTCCTCAGCGGCTCCGGCCCGAGGCCGCGCAACGCCGCCTTTATCTTGGCTTCGGAGACCGCGATGCCGGCATCGACCATCAGATTGCCACCCGGCTGGACGAGCACGCCGATATTGCCGCCCGACCCCTCCAGCATCGCGACCCCGCCACGCAACTTGTGCACGGTGATCGGCGAGCTCGCGGCGGACGCGTTGATCATGTCGTACGGCGTCGGCTTGCCGACACCCTTGGCGGGGGCAGTGAGCAGGCCGATGCCGATCAGGATGGCGACGGCGGGCCCGACATAGCGGTTCGACGTAGCCGGCCGTGTGCCGGTGCAGCGCTGGACGAGCGATTCGCGCATGATGATCTCCTCGGCGCGCGCGACATCGGTCGCGGCGCCCGCGTCTTTTCGAACTCTGGTGCGGTGCCGCGCGTGCGGCGGCGGTCAGCTGCGGACGAAGGCCAGCAGGTCGGCGTTGAACTGGTCGCGGTGTGTGACCATCAAGCCGTGCGGCGCGCCCGGATAGACCTTGAGCTCGGCACCCTTGACGAGCTTGGCCGTCAGGCGGCCGGCGGCGTCGATGGGAACGATCTGGTCGTCGTCGCCGTGGATGACCAGCGTCGGCACGTCGAACTTCTTCAGGTCCTCGTGAAAATCCTGCTCCGAGAACTGCTTGATGCAGTCATAGGCGCCCTTCAGCCCGGCCGTCATCGACTGCGCCCAGAAGGCGTCGCGGATGCCCTGGCTGACCTTCGCGCCCGGCCGGTTGTAGCCATAGAACGGCAGGCTGAGGTCCATGTAGAACTGCGAGCGGTCGGCCGCGACGCCGGCGCGGATCTCGTCGAACGCCTCGATCGGCGAGCCGAGCGGGTTGGTCGCCGACTTAAGCATGACCGGCGGGATGGCGGAAAGCAGCAGCGCCTTGGCGACGCGGGCCGTGCCGTGGCGGCCGATATAGCGCGCTACCTCGCCGCCGCCGGTCGAATGGCCGACGTGGGTGACCGCCTTCAGGTCGAGCGCCTGCACCACCGCCGCCATGTCGTCGGCATAGGTGTCCATGTCGTTGCCGTCCCAGGTCTGGCTGGAGCGGCCATGGCCGCGACGGTCGTGCGCAATGCAGCGGAAGCCGTTCGACGCGAGGACGAACATCTGGTCCTCCCAGGCGTCGGCATTAAGCGGCCAGCCGTGCGAAAACATGACCACCGGACCGGTGCCCCAGTCGCGGTACCAGATCGATGCGCCGTCCTTGGTGGTGATGCTGCTCATGTTTTGCTCCCTGTCGACCTCGCCCGGGAGGTCTCGAATGGTCAGACGCAGGTCACTCGCAAATCCGCACCACCGGTCTCGATTAATTCGTATCGGCGGCGGCGATTTCGAGCGTGTCGCCCTTTGCCGCGACGCGCACCGGCAGGATCGCCTCGACGGTGCGGGCGAAGCGGCCGGTATCGTCGGTGCGGAACACCCCGCTGACGGTCAGCCGCGCGACCCGCGGATCGGTGACGACGAGCCGCTGGTCGGCGTAGCGATTGAGCTCCGCCGCCGCTGCCTTCAGCGTCGTGTTGCGGAAGGTCACGACGCCGCGCTGCCAGTCGTCGACGGCGCCGACGTCGGCGGTCGACAGCGTCAGGCCCTGCGGTCCGGCGAGCAGCTGCTGCCCGGCACGCATCACCACCGGCGCACCGCCGGTACGGCTGACGCTGACCCGGCCCTCGACGAGCACGACGCGCATCGCGTCGCCCTCGGCCCTGACTTCGAACGCCGTGCCCAGTGCGGTTACGGTTCGGTCCTCGAACGCGACGACGAAGGGTCGTGCCTTGTCGGGCGCGACCTTGAAATAGGCCTGCCCACGCAGCAGCCGCAGCCGCCGCTCGCCGCCGGGGCGGTACGCGACCGCGACGACGCTGTCGGTGTTCAGCGTCACCGTGCTGGCGTCGGCAAGCGCGAAGCTGCGATGCTCGCCCTTCGCGGTCGTGAGCGTCTGCACCGTGCCGGCATCGGCAACCAAAGTGCCGCCTGCCGGTCCCTTGTCGTCCGGCCGGTTGAGCATCAGCGCGCCGCCGGTCGCGGCGACGACCGCAAGCGAGGCGGCGATCGCGAAGCCCCAGCGCTGGCGCGGAGCGGGCTTTTCCTGCGCTGCCTCGCGGAGGTCCTGCAGCCCGGCATCGTCGCCGGCGTCGTCGAAGCTTGCCCAGACGCCGCACACGCGCGTCCAGGCCTCGGCATTTGCCGGGTCGGCGATCCATTCGTCGAACACCGCATCGTCATGGTCGTCGCCGCCGGCATCCTGACGGACGCGGAGCAGCGCTGCCGCCTCGGGCGCGCCGAGCCGCTCCAGCTGCTCGAGGGTAAGGATTTCACGGATCATGACAGGGATACCAGGTGCTGGACGGCGCGAACCATGTGCTTCTCGACCGCGCTGACCGAGATGCCGAACTGGCTCGCGATGTCGCGATAGGCATGGCCTTCGAGGCGGCGTAGGACGAAGATGGTTCGGGTCCTTTCGGGAAGAGACTGGAGCGCGGCGACCGCCTTCTGCAGCGATTGCCGTGCCTCGAGGATGCGCACCGCGTCGAAATCGGTGCTGCCGTGGCGCTCGGTGTCGAACTCGACATGCGCGTCGGCGTGGCGAACGGTACGGCGGCGGTGCCGGTCGGCGAGCACGCTCGCCGCCGTCTGGAAGACATAGCCCGCGAGATTCTCCACCGCCTCGCCCGATCGCCGGGCGGCGATGCGCAGGAACACGTCCTGCACCAGATCCTCGATTTCGGTCTGGTCGCGGGTCTTGCGCCGGAAATACTGGATCAGCGCCGGACGATAGACCGCCGCCTCGGGCATCGCGGCGGGCGCGCCGCGCACAGGGTCGCTCGCACTCATCACCCTGTGATGATGCGGTATCTGGCCGTAACGGTCCAGACCGGCGTGAGCGCATTGGGGCGACGGGACAGGCGTGACGGCAGCTCCGGACCATGATCTCGAAAGACCAGGACGCAGGCGCTGCGGAAACCCACACTTCGCCTCATCGATTGCCTTGCAGCGGCACAGCGACCGTCACCTCGACGCGGCGGCGGCGCGGGTCGCCATAATAGCTGACACCCGACGAACTCAGGTCGGCGATGGTCGGCGGCCGATGATCGAACAGGTTGACGATGCCGGCGCGTATCTCGGTACCGCGCGGGACCGGTTGCGCGTCATCGAACCGGTAGCGGCCGGCCAGGTCGACATAGATTTGTGCGGGGACGCGGCTGCGGCCATTATAGGCGAGCAGTTCCTCATTCCCGAACGCATCCGGAAGGGCGCTGGTGACCCTGTAGCGGCTGTAGAATTGCGCGTTGAGCCCGGCCGACCACGGCCCTCGTGACCAGTCGATGCCGGCATTACCGCGCCATTCGAGGGGGCCGTCGGCAAAGCCGACCCGCTCGACGACGGGGCCGCCCGCGACGTTCTGCTGCCGGTAATGCGGCTCCCATGTCGCGTTGAGATAGGCCTTGAACCTGCCGAGGTTCGCGACTTCGAACGGATAGTCGATCGCCACGTCGATCGCATCGATCCGGGTCCGCCCGATGTTGCGCAGACCGAAATCGAGCCGGGTGATGCGCCCGGCAGTGAAGCCCAGCGCCCGATCAGCGTCGGTGAGCGGTGCCCGGGTTATCCGGCTCGCGTACAGGGGCTCGGCCGCCAGAAGGGCGTCGACATCGGCGAGGGGAAACTCCTGAATCTCGCCGCGCTTGACGATCCTGGTGTAGTCGATCGACAGCCGCGGACCGGTATCACCGGCGGGCGTCAGCACGGTGCCGATCAACAGGCTTCGCGCCCGTTCCGAGCGCAGGTCGGGGTTGCCAGCATACAGGAAGGTCACGTCGCCCTCGCTGCCGAGCTGTCGCCCGCCCCGCGCTGGATCGCCGCGAAAGTCGCCGCCGGTGACTTCCACCCGGGTGATCTGGTCCGAAGTCGGCGGCAGCGACCCGGTGCCGATGCTGCCGCGGACCAGCACGCCGGGCAGCGGGCGGAAGCGGGTCCCGAAGGTCAGCGCCGGGCTGGTATTTCGTGCGGTGATTACCACGGGATCATCGTTGACCACGGCGGGCGGGCCGGGGACGAGCAGCCTGATCCAATCCTGCCGCACCGCAAGCTGGAATTCGAGCCCGCTCAGCAGCCCGCGGTCGGCAAACAGCGGCACGCGTGTTTCGCCATACAGCGAGAGGACGCGTTGCTCGATCCGCGGATACGGACTCGTGAAGCGGAATGCCTCGGAAATCTGGCTCGTCACGCTGCGTGCCGTCACCTCGCGGCGCGCTTCGCCCAGCAGGGTCAGTGTCATCGCGCCACCGGGAAGGTTGGCGACCGGTCCCGCGACCCGCAGCGTCGCGTCGTCGAATTCATTGGTGCGCGGCGCCACGCTCGTCGAGCGTCCCAGATAGGCCGGCGCCGCGGCAACGAAGCTCGCCCAGTCGGCCAGCGGGTCGAGGGCCGGCTTGCCCGGCACCTGGCCGAAGAAGATCGCATCGAAGAGATCACCCGAGCCAAGCACGCTCGTCGTGGTGAAGAGTGACCGCGTGCCGCCGCCGTTGTATTCAAGGTTCATCTTCCAGTCGCCCGATAGCGGTGTCAGGAGACCGATCGTGTAGCGCGTCGTCGTGATCCGGCTGACGGTATCGATGCCGGTACCGGGTACGGGTGCCGCGATGACGACGTCCTGCTGAAACGGGTTGAGCGCGCTGTCGGCGGCGATGCTCGTGAACGCCGTCGACTGGCCACCGAGCGACGACCTGCCGATGTTGCGGTTGGACAGGATGTTGGCGAACGCGACGAAGCCGCCGCCGAAGTCGTGCCGGAAATCGGCAAAGATCGAACGGACGTCGGGCCGGGTGGTGATGGTGTTGCGCCGTCCGGCGTCAACCGCCGACAGTTCGGTCGTACCCGCGTTGACCAGCAACAGCGTGTTGCGGACGCCGGTGGACGCGCCCAGCCCGAGCGGGATGAATGTACGCTTCGCGCCGAGCGCCGCGCCGCCCTGACTTTCGTCGAGGACGAGATCGGAGTCGGCGAAGACGTTGATGCCGTTGCCGGCGGGGTAGGTCGCCAGGAAGTTCTCGGGATCGTTGGCCAGGGCGCGCTCGCGGGCGCCGCGCAGATAGTCGCGGTCACGCACGAGCAGCGGGTCGGCGCGCGAATGCCCGGCGGCGACCATGACGCCGGTGCGCCCGCCATTGAACGACAGGCCGAAGCGACCGAAAATACGCCGCTCGAACGTGTCGCCTCGCGAGGTCAGCCCGGTCGTCAGCGCCACCTCGCCGCCGTTATAGTCGTGCCGCAGCACGACGTTGAGCACCCCCGAGGTCGCGCCGATGCCATAGATCCCGCCGGCGGTTGCGGTCAGCGCCTCGATACGGTCGATGAGCTCGAGCGGGATGCCGTTGATATCCGGCTGCAGGTCGCCGCCCAGCGGCTGCGAGATGCCGGGCAGGCGTCGCCCGTCGACCAGCAGCAGCGTCTGGCTTGCCCCCAGCCCGCGCAGGTTGATCTCGGAGCGATTCGAGCCGGTGCCGCTGCGCACGTTCTGGCCCGGCGCGATGGTCTGCGTGTTGGCCGACAGGCGGGTTCGCGCGAAGGCATCGATCGAGCCGGTGTGGGCATTCTCGATCTCGCGGCGCGTAAACACCCGATACGGCTGAATATCGCCCTCGGTGCGGCGGATGTCGCTGTTCTCGACGCGGCGGCCGATCACGAGGATCTCGGGAAGGCCGTCCTCTGCCGCAGCCAGGGTCGGCGCATCGAGCGGCCGGCTGACGATCAGGGCCCCGTCGCCGGTCCGGCGAAAGACGAGCCCCGTGCCGGCCAGCAGCGTCTCGAGCGCGGTATCGACCGTCATCTCCCCGGACAGGGGCGGCACCAGGCGCTCGCCGACCAACTTGTCCGAGAACAGGATTTCGATGCCCGCCTGCGTCGCGAGGATGGTCAGCGCCGACGACAGGCCGGCGCCTGGGATGCTGAAGCGAAGCGGCACGGCTGCGGCGTCGGTCGCAGACAGAGGCTCGGCGGCGAGAACCGTTGCCAGCAGCAGGAATGTGGCGCGCAGGGTCATGGCCGCTCCGTCACAACCCAGATAATTGATTTTCGTTAAGGGTACGAGTCGGCCGTGCGGGTTTCCGGAACGGCTGCGTCAATCACCGCGAGACGATCACGTCTTTCGGGGAGACCGCCATGACCGCCCTTGCCATCGACAGCGCCGCATACCGCCAGCCGCCCGCGGCGCGGGGCGACCTGTGCAATCTGCTGCAGGTCGCCGCCAGCGCGCTGCACCTGATCGAGCGTCAGCTCGACGACGACCTGCGCCCGCTGATCCGGGTCGGGCTCGCCGCGATCGGTCAGGCGGCCGCCACCGCGAATCCCACCCCGCAGGCCGTCGCGCCGCGCTTTGCAAGGATGATCCCGTGAACAAGCTCGAAGGCAAGATCGCACTCGTCACCGGCGGAACGTCCGGCATCGGACTGGCCACGGCCACCCTGTTCGCCAGCGAAGGGGCGCGGGTGATCATCACCGGCCGCCGCCAGGCCGAACTCGACGCGGCGGTCGCCGCAATCCCGGGTGCCACCGGTTACCGCGCCGACTCGTCGGTGCTGACCGACCTCGACACGGTCTTCGCGTCCATCGCGGCAAAGTTCGGCCACCTCGACGTGGTCTTCGCCAACGCCGGCGGCGGCTCGCTGCTACCGCTGGGTGACATTACCGAGGCGCACTTCGACGACACCTTCGGCCGCAACGTGAAGGGCGTGCTGTTCACCGTGCAGAAGGCGTTGCCGCTGCTCGCGAAGGGCGCGTCGATCATCCTCACCGGGTCGACCGCTGCCGCCAAGTCGACCCCCGGTTTCAGCGTCTATTCGGCGTCGAAGGCCGCGGTCCATGCCTTCACGCGTAACTGGATGGCGGACCTGAAGGGTCGCGGCATCCGAATCAACACATTGGTCCCGGGGCCGACGGGCACCACCGGGCTCAAGGGTCTGGCGGGCGACGATCCGGCGCAGCAGCAGGCGCTGCTCGACCAGTTCGCGCTCGGCGTGCCTTTGGGCCGCGTCGGCCAGCCCGAGGAGATCGCGCGTGCGGCGCTGTTCCTCGCGTCGGACGATGCGAGCTTCGTGACCGGCTCCGAACTTTTCGTCGATGGCGGCGAAGGCCATGCGTGACGCCCTCGCGTCCGTCGTGACCATGCCAGGCAGCGCGCCGGCGGCCCGGCCGCGCCGCCTCGAATATCTGCCCGTTGCGCTGTTCGCGTCGGTGATGGGCCTGTCCGGGCTCAGCGTCGCGTGGCGGCTGGCTGCGGGGCGGTACGGCGCGCCGGACTGGATCGCGCACGGGCTCGCCGGCGCGGCGGTGCTGGCGTTCGTCGCGATAAGCGCGGCCTACCTCGTCAAGTTGTTCGCCGCCTCCGACGCCGTCCGGGCCGAATTCGCGCACCCGGTCGCGGGCAATCTGTTCGGCACGGTTCTTATCAGCCTGCTGCTGCTGCCGATCGTCATCGCGCCGGTCGCGCTGCGGGTCGCGCAGGCGATGTGGATCGTCGGCGCGATCGGAATGCTCGGCTTCGCCTGGTTGATGATCGACCGCTGGATGAGCGACCGCCAGCAGGTCGCGCACGCGACGCCGGCGTGGATGGTGCCGGTCGTCGGGCTGCTCGACGTGCCGCTGGCGCTGCCCGGCCTGGAGCTGCCGCCGATGCACGGCCTGATGGTTGCCTGCCTCGCGATCGGCCTGTTCTTCGCGGTGCCGCTGTTCACGATGGTCTTCGCCCGGCTGTTGTTCGAGGCACCGCTGTCCGATGCGCTGCAGCCGACCTTGCTCATTCTGGTGGCACCGTTCGCGGTCGGCTTCTCTACCTATGTCGCGACGGTCGGCAGCGTCGACCTGTTCGCGCAGGCGCTGTACGCGCTGACCCTGTTCGTCCTGACCGTGCTGCTCGGCCGGTTGCGGCTGCTGGGCCGCTGCTGCCCGTTCCGGACGTCGTGGTGGGCGGTCAGCTTCCCGCTGGCAGCCGCCGCCGCGGCCGCAATCCGCTTTGCCACGACGATGCCCGGCCTGATCGCGGACGTAGTCGCTCTCGCGCTGCTGGCCTTGGCCTCGCTCGTGATCGCCGGCCTTGCGGGCCGCACCCTGCTCGGTATCGCGCGCGGCGAACTGAGGACCCTGAGCAGCTGACCATCGGGCCTGGTGAGGTTTCTCACGCCCGGTGCGTCTCCCTTTCCGAACCCCCAGCCCGACGGAGTGAAGACGATGACAATGAGCAAATTCGGCATGGCAGTTGCACTGGGTGCGCTTGCACTTGCAGGCTCCGCGACGGCGCAGCCGGCGGCACGCCCGACGATCATTCTCGTCCACGGCGCCTTCGCCGGCTCGTCGAGCTGGAACGCTGTAGTCAGCGAGCTGCAGGCCGGCGGCTACCGCGTCATCGCCGCTGCCAACCCGCTGCGCAGCGTGGCGGGCGACGGCGACTATGTGGCGCGCCTGACGCGCTCGATCGACGGGCCGGTCGTCCTGGTCGGTCACTCCTATGGCGGCGAGGTGATCAACGCCGCAGCTGCCGACGCGCCGAATGTGAAGGCACTCGTCTTCGTCGCCGGCTTCGCGCCCGAGACCGGCGAGAGCGCGGTCAGCTTGGGCAACCAGTTTCCCACCGGCACGCTGGGCCAGACGCTGACCAAGCCCGTCCCCCAGGCGGATGGCCGCGGCGACGTCTATATTGACCAGGCCAAGTTCCACGCCCAGTTTGCTGCCGACGTGCCGCTGAAGGCCGCGATGCAGATGGCGGCGACCCAGCGCCCGATCCCGCTCGAGGCGCTCGGCGAGGCGTCCGCGGCACCGGCGACCTGGAAGACCCTGCCGAGCTATTTCATCTACGGTTCGCTCGACAAGAACATCCCGGCCGCGTTGCACGCCTTCATGGCGAAGCGTGCGGGGGCGAAGGCGACGGTCGCCATCGCCGGTGCCTCGCACGTCGTGATGGTCTCGCACCCGCGCGAGGTCGCGCGCATGATCGAGCGCGCTGCCGGTCAGAACTGAGGCCGCCGGCACGCACATCACTCGCGAGGAAATCATGCAGCGTCTCACTACCCCCTTCGGGTTTCGGTCGACCGCTGCGGACGTCGCGCGCGATATCGACCTTGCCGGCAAGCGGATCGTCATCACCGGCGGTGCGGGCGGGATCGGCGTGGAAACCGCCCGCGCGCTGGCCGGTGCGGGTGCGCAGGTCACGCTGGCGGTCCGGCGCCCGGAGGCGGCGCTGGCCGTCGCCGAGGCGCTGCGCCGCGACACCGGCAATCCGGCAATCGGGGTACGGCCGCTCGACGTGTCGGACCTCCGCTCGGTGCGCGCCTTCGTCGATGACTGGGCCGGTCCGCTCCACGTCCTGATCAACAATGCCGGCATCATGGCCGTGCCCGAGCTCGGGCGGACGGCGCAGGGTTTCGAGCTTCAGTTCGGCACCAACTATCTCGGCCATTTTGCCCTGGCGATGGGGCTGCACCGCCACCTCGCGGCAGCGGACGGCGCGCGTGTCGTCTCGGTGAGTTCGAGCGGGCACTTCTTTTCGCCGGTCATCTTCGACGACCTCGGCTTCGACTTCGTGCCCTACACGCCGATCGGGGCCTATGGGCAGTCGAAGTCGGCGACCGCGCTGCTGGCGGTGGGGATCACCGGGCGCTGGGCCGACGACGGCATCCTGTCCAACGCGCTCAACCCTGGTGCCATCGCGACCGGACTTCAGAAGCACAGCGGCGGTCTCAAGACCCCGGTCGAACGCCGCAAGACGCCCGAACAGGGAGCTGCCACCACCGTGCTGCTGGCCGCGTCGCCGCTGCTGGACGGCATCGGCGGGCGCTATTTCGAGGACTGCAACGAAGCGGTCCAGGTCGCGCGGCGTCCGACCGACTTTTCGGGCGGCTATGCGGGCTACGCGCTCGATCCGGCCAATGCCGACCGCTTGTGGGACATGTCGCTGCGGATGGTCGAGGACGCTGCAGCCTAATCGGCGTTCGCAGGTCCGGGTTCCTCTGCGGCCCGTGAAGGGTTATTCTGATGCCCTGGAGCCGAGATGCGGTCATCGGGGGTAGATTGCTTGGCGCTCGTCGTCGCGGCTCTCGTGGCCACGCCCGTGAGTGCGGCGGTCGTACCCGGCGTCGATGTGCCCGCCGGACCGTTGTCGGCCGCACTGACCGCGCTGGGTCGCCAGGCGAACATCGACATCCTGTTTTCCGACAGAGTGATCGGCGACCGGCAATGCGCTGCCTTGCGTGGTGAGGTCGCGCCGGGTGACGCCCTCGCCCGGCTGCTGGCAGGCAGCGGTCTGACCTACCGCCGGACTGCCGAAGGTGCCTACATCATCGAGCAGGCCGCAGTCGCGCCGACCGAGTTCGAGGAAGCGATTCCCGAAATCCTGGTCATCGGCCGCCGCGTACAGAACAGCGATATCCGGCGGACGCAGGACGATATCCAGCCCTACCAGGTCTATAGCCGCCACGACGTGCAGCGCGCCCGCAGCAGCTCGATCGAAGCCTTCGCGCGCAGCCGCCTGCCGGCCAACGCGCAGATCGCCTCGCCGCGCCAGACCGGCAGCAACACCCGGTCGGAAATCAACCTGCGCGGGCTGGGTGCGAACCAGACGCTGATCCTGGTCGATGGCCGGCGCATGCCCAACCTGCCCAGCCCGCCGTTCTCGTTCAACCAGCCCGACGTCAACGGCATTCCGGTCGAGATGATCGACCGGATCGAGGTGCTGACCGCCACGGCGGGCGGCGTCTATGGCACCGGCGCCACCTCGGGCGCAGTCAACATCGTGCTGCAGAACGACTTTCGCGGGGCGGAGGTCAGCGCCACCACCGGCGTCAGTTCGCGCGGGGACGCCTTCGAATACCGGCTGTTCGGGCGGGTCGGCTTTACCCCCGACAACGGCCGCACCAACGTCATGCTGGCGGCCAGCTGGGCGCGGGAAGCGATCCTGCAGGCCGGCGAGCGCGACTATCTCGATCGGGCGGCAAGGCGACGCTTCGCCAACGATCCCGAGACCGTACTGGGCGCTTCCCCCTTCCCGACCGGCAACGGCATCAACATCATCGGCACCGAGCCGCTCACCCTCGATCCTGAATTCGGCGGCACGGCGCTGGGCGCGCGCTTCACGACGCTGCCGCTCGGCCTGGGTGCCGATGTCGCGACGCGCAACGCCTTGCTCGTCGCCAATGCGGGCACCCTCACGCTCGACCAGGCGCCGGGCGTCCGCGGTACCGGGGCCAGCGTCCAGGGGTCGCCCGAAGTCCGGTCGATCTTGCTGAACGTCCGGCACGATTTCGGCGGCGGCGTCGAAGCGGCGGTCGACCTGATCGACACGCGCAATCGCGGGCGCCGCCGCTCGGCATCCTATAGTTCGTCGATCTACCCGATCCCGGCGAGCCAGCCGAACAACCCGTTTCAGCAGACGGTCTTTCTCGCCATCCCGGCCGACCCGCTGGGGGTCGCGCTGGAACGCACGATCAACGATACGCAGCGCTTGACCGCCAGCCTGACCGTGCCTTTACCCGGCCGCTGGCGCGCCAATGCCGAGATCGGCCGGGGCCATGCCCGCGCCGCAACTCTGGCGACCGTGACCGGCGAAACCGATGACCTTTTTCTCGCGCTCTATCGCGACGTGACGCCGGCCGGAAAGCCTGTCCTCAGGCCGCTCGGGGACTGGGACGAATTCACGACGGCGATCGGGTCTTATGCAAAGGCCCGTGCCACCACGAGCGGCCAGTCCGACCGTTTCCGCAATCTCGCTCTGCGGCTCGCCGGGCCAGTCCTGCAACTCGCCGGCGGGCCTGCTGCGCTGACCCTGCTCGCCGAAAACCGGCGGGAAACCATCGCGGAAAGCCAGACACTCCTGTTCTTCAGCGATGAGCCGATCGTCTTCAACCTGCCGCGGGTCGCGCGAAAGGTGCAGTCGCTGTACGGTGAGGGCCGGCTGCCCCTGACTGCAGATGCCGGGCTGTTCAGCAGGCTGGAGCTGCAGCTGGCGCTGCGCCACGACTGGACCCGGACGACCCTGCCCGGCGCAGTAACGTTCTTCGAAACCGACCCACCGCCTTACGCCAAGCGCAACAGCACGACGATGTACACCGCGGGCTTTCGCGTCGCGCCGATGCCTGGCCTGCTGCTGCGCGCCAGCACCGCGACCGGCGCACTACCGCCCGCGACCGACCAGATCGGCGCACGGCAGTCGACGGGGTCGAATTCGACGCCGGATCCGCAGCGCGGCGGTCGCTTTCTGGGTAGGGAGGTCACGACGACCTTCGTCACCGGCGGACGATCCGACCTGCGGCCGGAGCGAGCGCGAAGTATCTCGGCCGGTGCCATCGTGTCGCTGGGCGATGGCGCCAGTCCGCGCCTGTCGGTCGACTTCACGCGCATCACCAAGCGCGACGAGATCGTGCCGCTCCTCGGCGGCAACGAGGCGCTGCTGCTGGCCAACGAGGCAATCTACCCCGATCGCATCACGCGCGCCCCGCTGAGCGACGCCGACCGCGTGCTGGGCTTTACCGCAGGACCGGTGACAAGGATCGACCTGAGCAGCATCAACCTCGGCCGGACGCGGATCGACGCGGTCGATGTCGCCTTCGACCACAGCTTCAGCGCGCCGGCGGGCGACTTCAACGCGTATCTCCGGGCCACCTGGGAACCGACCTTCACGCAACAGGCCGGACCCGGCGCGCTGGCGATCGAACGGGTCGGCTACGTCGACGGGCCACTCGAATGGCGCGGTAACGCCGGTCTCGACTGGTCGCGCGGCCGCTTCACGGTCGGGTGCAACGGCCAGTTCTACAGCCGCTATCGTGTGGTCCGCTCCGTCACCACGGCGACGGAAGCGCAGACCATCAAGGCGCAGGGCGCCCTGCATATTCCGGCGCAGTTCTACGTCGATCTCTACGGCACCTATCGCTTAGGCCCGAACGATGCCGCAAGCGGCCCGGAACTGCGCTGGGGCCTGTCGAATGTCTTCGACCGCCGGCCGCCGACGGTCGTCGACCCGAACGGGCCGGGGTACAGCTTCTACGGCGATCCGCGCCGCCGCAGGTTCCAGCTGACCCTCGACGTCCCGCTCGCCGGGCGCTGACGCCCGCTGCGATGGGGCTTTCCAGCCCGCGTGCGTCCTGTCCTTTCGAAAGCTGGAGACGCCGATGGCCAAGACGATATTGATCGCATTCGCGCTGCTCGCCGCCGCACCCGCGCCGACCGACAGCCAGGCCTTCGCGATCGCCAATGCGCGCGCGATGCAGGAGATGATGGCCGCGATGCACGTCGCGTCGAGCGGCAACGTCGACACCGACTTCGTCAACATGATGGTGCCGCACCACCAGGGTGCCGTCGCGATGGCGCTGCTCGAACTCCGCTACGGCAGGAACGAACAGCTGCGCCGCATCGCCCAGGGCATCGTCGTGTCGCAGCGGCAGGAGATCGACGCCATGCGCCTCGCGCTCAGGCACCCGGCACCCGCCGACGGTAGCAAGCGATGAGACGCTGCCTTGCCATGTTGGCCGGCCTCGCGCTGGCCGGCGTCGCCCAAGCCGCGCAGGCGCCCTTCCCCGCGGCCGCGCCCGACACGCCGATCAGCAGCCGCGACCGCGTCTATGCGGCCGAGCAGTTTTCGAACACGGTCTCGGTGACCGATCCGTCGACCAACCGGCTGCTCGGCGTGATCCGCCTCGGCGACCCGCAGCCCGCCAATTTCAGCCCGCTCTACCGTGGCCAGGTCCTCGTGCATGGCATGGGCTTCGCGCCCGACGGTCGAACGATCGCGGTCGTCTCGATCGGCTCCAACGGGGTCAGCTTCATCGATACCGCGACCAATGCGGTCAAGCACACGACCTATGTCGGACGCTCGCCTCATGAGGCCTTCTACACCCCCGACGGCCGCGAGGTCTGGGTCACGGTGCGCGGCGAGGATTATATCGCCGTGCTCGACGCCACGACTTTTGCCGAGGTCGCCCGGGTCAGGACGCCGAACGGTCCGGGCATGACGATCTTCTCCCCCGACGGCCGCTACGCCTATGTCTGCTCGTCGTTCACGCCGACGCTCGTGGTGTTCGACGTCGCTTCCCGCGCCGAGGCCGGGCGTGTCGCGCAGCCCAGCCCGTTCTGCCCGAACATCGCCGCGACGCCCGACGGCAAGCAGGTCTGGTACACGCTGAAGGACATCGGCAAGACCGTCGTCATCGACGCCGCGCCACCGTTCGCAACGCTGGCGACCCTCGACACCGGACCAATCACCAACCATGTCAATTTCGTCGACACCGCCCGGGGACGCTTCGCTTACGTCACCGTCGGCGGGCTGAACGAGGTCCAGGTCTTCGACCGGTGGCGCTTCACCAAGGTTGTGACGATCCCGGTCGGCAGCCTGCCGCACGGCATCTGGCCATCGGGCGACGGGACCCGCGTTTATGTCGGTCTGGAGGGCGGCGACGAGCTCGTCGCGATCGATACCCGCACCAACAACGTGGTGGCGCGGGTGCCGATCGGGCAAGGCGCGCAGGCCCTCAACTATGTTCCCGGCGCGGTGCCGGTCGGCGACGGCACGGCGGGGCTGCAGCCTCTGGGCCTCGCGGGCAATGCCTTTCATCTGGCCATGGGACCGCCCGGCCAGGACGGTGCCGCGCCGACCACCGTCGCGTTGTACGATCAGGGCCTGGTGCAGGTGCTCGAGGCAGCCGTCACCGAGCTGGCGCCACGTGCGAATTACGTCCTCGGCTTCAGGGACGCGGCCGGCGCCTTCGAGCCGCTGGCATCGTTTACGACCAATCCGGCAGGCGCGGCCATCGTCAATGCAACGGGACAGATCCGCCAGATCGTGCGGGACGGCGGGACGACCCGGCGCTGGCTCGAGATCGTCGTTCAAGGATCGGATTCGCCGGCCCAAGCGGTACAGGTCCAGCGACCTTGATCGCCCTGCCCCGTTCGCAAATCCGCAATATGCCTGGTCCACGGACCCCATGCGGAAACGCCGCGTTACACCCCCGTCCCAATCAGGAGTCTACGAAATGATCGATCAGGTTCGTGAGCATATGGAAGTCATCGGCGCCGACGGCGTCCATGTCGGCACCGTCGACAAGGTCGAGGGCGGACGCATCAAGCTGACCAAGAAGGACAGCGGCGAAGGCAGCCACGAAGGCCACCACCACTTCATCCCCGGCGGCCTGGTCGCCGGCGTCGAAGGCGACAAGGTCCGCCTGTCGGCGAACGGCGACGTTGCCGTTACCTTCGAAGAAGAGGCCTGAGTTCTAACTCGGCGGCGCGACAAGCCGGCCAGCGACGCAGCGTCGCTGGCCACGCTCTTTTGAGGCACGTAGTTTAGTAGCGGCTACGTTCAAGAACGCTGGCTTGAACCGTCGCGCGTGTTCGGCCCCGTGCTCAGCCGGTCGACCAGTTCATAGTCGAGCAGGCGCCGAAAATGGGCGCTGGTCGGCGAGGCGCGGTAGCTCGGGTCGACGAGGATATCGACGGCACCGGCCGCCATCTCGCCCTTCGGCTGGCGGATCGTCGTGATCTGCGGCCACGCCGCGCGCGACGTCGGGGCGTCGTCGAAGCCCGCGACGGACAGGCGGTCGGGCACGCCGATCCCCAGCCGCATCGCGGTGATCAGGACGCCCAGCGCCATATCGTCGTTGCTCGCGAAGATCGCGCTGGGGAAGGCGGTGCCGCCCAGCATTTCCTCGCCTATCCTCAACCCCGAACGGAAAGAGAAATCGCCTTCGCGAACATCGCCGGGTCGCAATGTCAGGCCCGCCGCGGTCATCGCGTCGGTGAAGCCCTCGAACCGCTTCAACGACACGCTGTGCGCCGGATCGCCCTTGATGAAACCGATGTGGCGGTGCCCGAGGCCGATCAGATGCTCGGTCATCTCGCGTGCCGCCGAGCGGTCGTCCATCTCGATCAGGCCCGAACGCGTCGCATCGCCGCGCGGCGAAATCCGGACGTACGCCAGCCCCTCGCTGTCGAGCAGGTCGAGCAGCGCCTCCGAATCGCAGATCGGCGGCGTCAGGATCGCGCCGTCGAGACGCAGCGCGCGGATGCTGTCGATGATCTGCCCCGCCCAGTTCGGCGCGGTGATATCGAGCGGCTCGACGACGAGGTGATAGCTGCGCTCGCGGCAGCGCATCAGTGCGCCGAGCTGCAGGTCGGCGGCATAGCCCGACCCCGGATCGTCGAGAAACAGGCCGAGCAGGTAGGAACGCGAGCTCGACAGGCTGCGCGCGAAGGCGTTGGGGCGATAGTCGAGCTCGTCGACGATGCGCTGGACCGCGGCGCGCACCTCGGGCCGGACGTGCAGCTCGCCGTTGATGACGCGCGACACGGTCTTGGGCGACACCCCGGCGCGCAGCGCGACGTCCTTGAGGGTGACCGGCCTCATGTCCGGACAAATCGCGCGAACAGCGCGATGCCCACATAGCAGAGCGCCGGCACGAGCAGCGACGCGCCCAAGCTGGAGGCGTCGGCCGCGACACCGGTTACCACAGGCACGATCGCACCACCCACCACCGCCATGCACAGCAGCATCGACGCGAGTGGTGCCGAGCGATGATCGTCGGGCATCGCGAGGGCGTAGATCGTCGGGTACATGATCGAGTTGCACAGCCCGACGAGCAGCAGCGCCGCCGCCCCGGTGACGCCGCTCGCGGTCGTCGCGACCAAGGTCAGGATCGTCGCCGCGGCGCCGGCGGCCATCAGCACGCGGGCGGGGGCCAGCCGCTGCATGAGCGCGGCGCCGGCGAAGCGCCCGATCATCGCGCCACCCCAGTAGAGGCTGACCATCTGCCCCGCGACGACCGGCCTCGCGGCGAGGATTTCGCCGCGCATCAGGTAGTTGGTCAGCAGCGCGCCGATCGTCACCTCCGCACCGACATAGGCGAACATCGCCGCGGTGCCGGCGACCAGCCGCCGGTCGCGCAGCAGCAGGCGAAGATTGTCGACGCTGGGCAGCCGGTCGGTTGCCGTCTGCTGCCGCCCGAGCAGTTCGCGCCGCCAGAAATAGGCGAGCGCCAAGCCCGCCAGCACCAGCGCGCACAGCAGGAAAGGCAGGCCGACCGAGAAATCCGACGGTGCCGCGCCACTCGCCCCGGCGAGCAGCAGCGGCGCGGTCAGCAGCGGTCCGAGCACTGTGCCGAGCGAGTTGAACCCCTGCAGCAGGGTCAGTCGCGACGCCGCGTCTGCCGCCGGGCCGACGATCGTCACGACGGTGTTCGCCGCGATCTGCAGGAAGGTGATCCCGAGCGCGAGCAGCAGCAGCGCCGCGAGCACCAGGCCGAAATCGCGGCTGTTGTTCGCCGCGACGAACGCGAGGCAGCCCAGCGCCATCACGGCGAGGCCGGTGGCGATCGACCGCATATAGCCGCTGCGCACGATGATCGCGGTGATCGGCACGGCGAAGATCAGATAGCTGAGATGCGACGCGAACTGGATCATCAGCGCCTCGGCATAGCCAAGGTCGAAGACGGCGCGGAAGCGCGGCACCAGCAGGCTGACGATCGCGGTCAGGAAGCCGCCGATGAAGAACACGCCGATCGACAGCAGGAACAGCTGACGCGTCGCGTCCTGACCGCTCGTCCGCGCTGGTGCCTCCCCATCCATTCATACGCCTTACAGCGTCACCGCAGCTTCCGGAACACATCAACAGAAAATAAGTGACAACGCTGTCGAATACGATTTGACAACGCTGTCAATCCGCAAGACACGGGCATCAAGCCACGTTGAGGGCGACTCAGGGAGGAATTAACGATGAATTACCAGATTTCCGCGCTTACCCTCGTGGCCTCGCTCCTCGCCGGAACGGCCGCCGTCGCCCAGACCGCCGCCCCGTCGGGGCCGCCACCCGAGGCGCAGAATTCGGCGCAGCCAGCCAACACCGGCGTCGACGAGGGCGACATCATCGTCACCGCGACTCGGCGCGAGAGCAGCCTGCAGAAGACCCCGATCGCGATCTCGGCATTCAGCCAGGCAACGCTCGACCGCCAGCAGGTCCGCGACATCACCGACCTCGCGCGCTTCGTCCCCAGCCTGCAGTTCAGCCAGCAGGGCGACCAGTCGGCGGTCGTGCTGACGCTGCGCGGCATCGGCAACGACAGCGCCTATACCGAGGTCGCCGACCCCGAAGTCGCGATCTACATCGACGGCGTCTACAGCCCGCGTTCGCAGGGCGCATCGGTGCTGGCCTATGACCTCGAGCGCATCGAAGTGCTGCGCGGGCCGCAGGGGACGCTGTTCGGCCGCAACGCCACCGTCGGCGCGCTGAGCTTCGTCAGCGCCAAGCCGAATTTCGACGGCGTCTCGGGCTATGTCGAGGCGATCGCCGGCGATTATCAGCGCTTCGGCGCCCGCGGCGCGCTCAACCTGCCGCTCAGCGACACGCTGGCGCTGCGCATCGGCTTCGCGACCGAGCGCAACGACGGCTATGCCGACTTCCAGCCCGCCCCGAACGCCCCCGGCATCGACCCCGCAGCCTTCGTCACCTCGGGCAAGAAATACTACGCCCGCGACCAGTCTTCGGCGCGCGTCAGCCTGCTGTGGAAGCCGAGCGACCGGCTGACCTGGAACCTCAGCGCCGAGGGCTTCCTCGACAAGGGCGCGCCGGTCATCGGCCTGCTGCAGACGCCGCGGCCCGGTACCAAGCGCTGGTCGACGCTCAGTGACACCGCGCCCGACACCGACCGCTACTCGGTCGCGGTGCGCAGCAACATCGATTACTCGATCACCGACGGCATCACCGCGACCTATATCGCCGGCTTCTCGCGCATCGGCGGCAGCACGCGGACCGACGCCGACGCCGGCGCCCTGCCCCCGACCGGCGGCTTCGATCCCGCCGATCCGACCAAGCTGCTGTTCCTCGGCGGCTTCGGCGAGAACGCGACGATCGCCTCGCGCTTCGACTTCATGAGCCACGAATTCCAGCTCAAGTCGGCGGGCGAGCAGGCCTTCGACTGGATCGCGGGCGTCTATTACAGCCACGAGAAGAACTATATCCGCTTCGACGTCGACCAGCGCGACGGCTACCGCTTCGGCGGCACGCGGGCCTTCGTCGGCAGCTTCATCCAGGCCAACCGCCAGATCGACTCGCTCGCCGGCTTCGGCCAGCTGACCTGGAACGTCAGCGACGCGCTGCGCGCCACCGGCGGTCTGCGCTACACGCACGACAAGAAGGAGGACATCGGCGGCCGCAACGTCACCGCCTTCGGCTGCCCCGCGACCGGGCCGTGCAATGTCAACATCTTCGGCCAGTTCCCGAACGCGACCGCGGCCGAGCTCGTCGCGCTGCTCAACGCGCAGGGCGGGGCGTTCTCGATCTCGAACAACGACGTCAAGGGCAGCTGGAACAAGCTCAGCTGGCTGGCGCGCGTCGATGCCGACCTGGCGCAGGACACTCTGGGCTATGCCAGCGTCAGCACCGGCTTCAAGGGCGGCAACATCCAGGACGGCGGCGAAACCACCGACCCGGAGACGATCACCAACTATGAGGTTGGCATCAAGACGCGCCTGTTCGACCGCCGCCTGACCCTGAACCTCGCCGCCTATTACAGCGACTTCAAGGACTACCAGGTCAACCAGGTCCGCAACACGCGCGATTCCGCGGGCAATGTCATCGCGTCGCAGATCGTCACCGAGAACGCCGAGGGTGCGACCGCCTACGGCTTCGAGGCCGAGGCAGTGGCCAACTTCACCGACGACGACCGGCTGCAGCTCGCTGCGACCGTCCAGAAGACCAAGCTGAAGACGCTGATCACCGTCGACGGCCGCTTCGACGATGCGGGCAATGTCGCCAACCAGCGCGACCTGGAAGGCAACGAGCTGGCGCACGCCCCGCGCTTCTCGGCGACCGCGACCTACGAGCACGACTTCCACCTGGCGGGCGGCGGGACGATCACGCCGCGCGGCACGATCCACTACGAGACGCGCAGCTGGCTGAGCTTCTTCAACGGCGACCGGACCAACCGCGTCGTCGGCGGCGTGCCGGTCAACTATGGCACCGATTTCGACAAGCAGAAGTCGTATTCGCGCAGCGATTTCGCGCTGCGCTACACCGCGCCCGAGGACAAGTGGCTGCTCGAGGCCTTCGTGCAGAACATCGAGGACGGGAAGATCCGCACCAACGCCTCGACCTTCGGACCGACGCGCTATGCGCCGGTGTTCCTGTCGAACCTGCAGCCGCCGCGCACCTTCGGCGCCCGCGCCCGGCTGAACTTCTAGGTCGTTCGATCAATTTGGTATCGATGATGTCGATCTTTCCCCGGACATCGTCAAACTCGGCGGCGGCATGTGCCTGGCGCATGCCGCCGCCGCCATTCCGCCGGGCGGCGGCAGTTCTGGTGAGACCGTCATGGCGTTGAATTCCTCGACCCCGGCCCCCGCGACCGGCCAGGTCACCGGCGGCGTCGCCGACCTGCGCATCTTCATCTTCGGGCTGTTCTTCATCTTCGGGGGGATCACCAGTCTCAACGACGTGCTGATCCCCAAGCTCAAGCACCTGTTCACGCTGAGCTACGGCGAGGTGATGCTGGTCCAGTCGGCGTTCTTCCTCGGCTATTTCCTCGTCTCGCTGCCTGCCGCGGCGCTCGTCCGGCGGCTGGGGTTCATGCGCACCACCGTGGTCGGGCTGCTGACCATGACGGCGGGGTGCCTGTTGTTCATCCCGGCGTCGTCGTCGGGCATGTTCGTCGCCTTTCTCGGCGCGCTGTTCGTCCTCGCGTCGGGCATCACCATCGTCCAGGTCGTCGCCAACCCGCTGATCTCGCTGCTCGGGCCGCCCGCCAGCGCGCCGGCGCGGCTGACCTTCGCACAGGCGTTCAACTCGCTCGGCACGACCGTCTTCCCCTATTTCGGTGCGATCATCATCCTCGGCTCGCTGCCCGTCGTCGACGAGACCAGGCTGACCGGCGCTGCGCTTGCAGCCTACCGCGCGCAGGAGACGCGGGTCATCGACCAGACCTATCTCGGCATCGCGGTCGCGCTCCTCGTCGTCGCGGCGCTCGTCTGGATCCGGCGCAACCGGCTGCGCGAGGAACTGCCCCCGCCGGGTGGCAATGTGCTGGCGGCGTTCGACCTGCTCCGCCGGCCGCGCTTCGCCTTCGGTACGCTCGGCATCTTCCTCTACGTCGGTGCCGAGGTCGCGATCGGCTCGCTGCTCGTCAATTACCTGATGCAGCGCGACACGATGGGCCTGACCGCGCAGACCGCCGGCGAGCTGGTCGCCTTCTACTGGGGCGGTGCGATGGTCGGGCGCTTCATCGGCGCGGCGCTGATGCGGCGCGTCGCGCCCTCGACGGTGCTGCTGTGCGCGGCGATTGGCACGATGACGCTGCTCGCGGTTTCGGGCCTGACCAGCGGCACCATCTCGGGCGTCGCGCTGATCGGCATCGGGCTGTTCAACTCGATCATGTTCCCGACGATCTTCAGCCTCGCGTCCGCGGGCCTCGGTCCGCGCGCCGCGGAGGGGTCGGGGATCATCTGCATGGCGATCGTCGGCGGCGCGGTGATCCCGCTGCTCGTCGGCTTCGCTGCCGACGCGACGTCGCTGCGCGGCGCGCTGCTCGTGCCGGCGCTCTGCTATGCCGGCATCGCGCTGTTCGGACGCTACTGCGGCGCCCATCCGGTCGCCGGTGTCGAGACCAATGCCGGCGCCCCCGCCGTCGCCTAGGAGAATTGCGTTGCGCTTCCTGATGATCGCCGCGTCGCTGGCCGGGGTTTCGCTGCCTGCCGTAGCCGCCGCGCAGCCCGCGCTGTCGCCCGTCGCAAACCCCGCGCTCTGGCCGAAGGTCGCGGCGCGCCCGGTACGCGATGCCAAGGTCGAGGCGCAAATCGACGCGCTGCTTGCCAAAATGAGCATCGAGGACAAGGTCGGCCAGCTGCTGCAGGTCGACATCGGCAGCCTGACGCCCGCCGACCTGCTGACCTACAAGCTTGGCTCGGTCCTCAACGGCGGAAATTCGGACCCGAACAGCGATCCCCTAGCGCCGCCGGCCGAGTGGCTGAAGCTCGCGGACAAGTTCTACGACGCCTCGATGACCCGCAGCGACGGGCGGCCGCAGATCCCGGTGATCTGGGGCACCGACGCGGTCCACGGCAACAACAACATCTTCGGCGCGACGCTGTTTCCGCATAACATCGGCCTGGGCGCGGCGCGCGACCCCGCACTGGTGCGCGAGATCGCACGCGTCACGGCGCTCGAGACCGCGGCGGCCGGGCTCGACTGGACCTTCGCGCCGACGCTTGCGGTGGTGCAGGACGACCGCTGGGGGCGGACCTACGAGAGCTATTCGGAGGAGCCTGCGCTGTTCGCCGACTATGCGACCGCGACGATCGAGGGGCTGCAGGGCAAGGTCGGCACGCCCGAGTTTTTGAGTTCGAGCCACGTGCTGGCGACGACCAAGCATTTCCTCGGCGACGGCGGCACCGGCGGGCGCGACCAGGGCGACACGCGCCTGCCCGAGGCGGACTTCCGCGACATCCATCTGGGCGGCTACCCCGCGGCGATCGCGGCCGGCACCCAGTCGGTGATGGCGTCCTTCTCGAGCTGGAACGGCGTCAAGATGAGCGGCAACAAGAGCCTGCTGACCGACGTGCTGAAGGTCCGCATGGGCTTCGACGGCTTCGTCGTCGGCGACTGGAACAGCCATGGCCAGGTGCCCGGCTGCACCAACGAGGACTGCGCCGCGGCGATCAACGCCGGGATGGACATGTTCATGTATTCGGGGCCCGACTGGAAGAAGCTCTACGCCAACACGCTCACCCAGGCAATGGCGGGGACGATCCCGCAGGCGCGGCTCGACGACGCGGTGCGCCGCATCCTGCGCGCCAAGATCCGCGCCGGGCTGTTCGAGAAGGGTCGCCCGTCGTCGCGGCCGCTGGCGGGCAAGTTCGAGCTGATCAACGCGCCCGCGCATCGCGAGATCGCGCGGGCTGCGGTACGCGCCTCGCTGGTGCTGCTCAAGAACGAGCGGGGCACCCTGCCGCTGCGCCCGAACGCCGAGATTCTTGTCGCCGGCGGCGGTGCCGACAAGATCAACCAGCAGGCCGGCGGCTGGTCGCTCAGCTGGCAGGGCGACGACATGCCCAACAGCGCCTTCCCGAACGCGCACTCGATCTGGACGGGCATCCGCGACACCGTCGCCGCCGCCGGCGGCCGCGCGACGCTGACCCCCGACGGCAGCTTCACGAAGACGCCCGCCGCCGCCATCGTCGTCTTCGGCGAGCAGCCCTATGCCGAGTTCAAGGGCGACCGCGCGACGCTCGATTACAGCGCCGGCGACAAGTCCGATCTCGCGCTGCTGCGCAAGCTCAAGGCGGCGGGTATTCCCGTCGTCGCGGTGTTCCTGTCGGGGCGCCCGCTGTGGGTGAATGCCGAGATCAACGCGTCGGATGCCTTCGTCGCCGCCTTCCTGCCCGGCAGCGAGGGCGCTGCCATCGCCGACGTGCTGTTCCGCAAGCCCGATGGCGGCATCGCGCACGACTTCCGCGGCAAGTTGAGCTTCTCCTGGCCGCGGCGCCCCGACCAATATCTGCTCAACCGCCGCGACAAGCCCTACGACCCGCTCTTCGCCTATGGCTATGGCCTGAGCTACGCCAAGCCCGGCACCGTGCCGACCCTCGACGAGACCCGGCCCGCGGGGCTGGCCAGCGACACCGGCGGCATCCTGTTCGCCAAGGGCGCGGTGCCCGAGGGCTGGAACTTCGCCGTTGTCGAGCCCGGCGGGCCCGTGGCCGTGCTGACCGGCGCGGTCGGCCAGTCGACGGGCGGCAAGCTCGTCGTCACGGCCGTCGACCGGGCGAGCCAGGAGGATTCGCGCCGCCTCACCTGGACCGGCCCCGCCGAGCTGCGCCTGACGCCGCCCGCGCCGGTCGACCTGACGCGCGAGACCAACGGTGAAATCAGCCTGACCGTCGAGTTTCGCGTCGACACCGCGCCCGTCGGGCCGGTCACGGTGGCGATGGCCGACACGGCGGGCAAGGTCGCGACCATCGCGCTTCCCGCGACGCTGGCGGCGAGCAAGCCGGGCGAATGGACGACGCTGAGCATTCCGCTGCAGTGTTTCGCCAAGCAGGGCATCGACATGGCGCAGGTCGCGAGCCCGCTGGTGATCGCGAGCAGTGCCGGCGCGCTGTCGGTGTCGGCCGTCCGCCAGGTCTACGTCAACGTGCCGATGACCGCTTGCGCGCGGTGAGTGAGGCTCCACCGACCTGTAAGTTGAGACCCAGCCTGGTCCCTATTTTGGGCGCCGATGTCCGCCTGCTCGGCCGCGAAACGCGGGGTATGCGACCGGGTGAGGTTGATCACTTCCGCGCCCGCGATATCGGCGCGCCCGTCATGCACACCGCGCTGCGGCGGCAAGTGGATCAGCGAGCCGGTGCGGCGAGCCCGACGAAGAATTCGGTCAGCGGGACGACCTCGGGGATGACGTAGACGACTCCGCCGCTGGCCATGAACAGCGGCTCGATGGTGTCCGCGAAGAACGCGACGGGCACGTTGATGCAGCCGTACGAAATCCGGTTGTCGGCCGGGGTCGGCGACGCAAGGCGTTCGAGGCGGCGCTCGCGCGGCTTCGCCGTGACGACCGCGTGAAGCGAGACGGCGGCGGCGTAATCGACCCACAGGATGCGGCGGCCCGCAGCGTTGGTGCCGATCGCGGCGTCGAAGCGGCCTGCAGGCGTGGTGCGCTCGGCGGGCGTGATGCTGGCGAGCGGCCGGTCGCCGATGCCCGGCACCGAATGGTCGCCGCGCGCCAGGCCGAGGAGGACGGGGGCGTCCCCGCGCGGTCGTCCGGCGCCGTCGAAAGCGAAGACGCGCGCCGCCTGCTTGTCGACGACCGCGAAGGGCACGCCGCGATTGTCGCCGCTGGCGACGACCCAGGCAGTCAGCGTCTCGACCGGCGTTGCCGCCCGGCCCGGAGTTGCGGCAATGCTGGCGAAGACCATTGTCCCCGCCAGCACCACGCGCCGCATGCTCGTCACTGTGCCCCCCGGCTCAGTTGCGGTCGGGCTTCGGGACCCGCATCACGGGCACCGGCGCGGCGGGCGCAGGGCGCGCCACGGCGGCGGGTGCCGCGGCCTCGACTGCAGGTGCTGCCACCGGTGCCGCCGCGGGCATCCGCACGCCGCCGTTCAGCACGGCGAACTGGACGCCCGCTGCGGGAGCCGCGACCGCCACGACACCTGCGCCGCCGCCATTCTCCTGCCCGGAGCCGACATCGTCGCCGACGAAGCGCTGCCCCTCGCCCGACAGACCGCCATCGGCGATCGGCGTCGGTGTCGGTGTCGGAGTGGGCGTGGGCGTGGGCGTGGGCGTGGGCGTTGGGGTAGGAGTGGGGGTCGGTGTTGGCGTCGGAGTTGGTGTCGGGGTCGGCGTCGGCGTCGGCGTCGGAGTAGGCGTCGGCGTCGGCGTAGGCGTCGGAGTGGGGGTCGGAGTCGGAGTCGGAGTCGGAGTTGGTGTCGGGGTCGGAGTCGGCGTCGGCGTCGGCGTCGGAGTGGGCGTAGGCGTAGGCGTGGGGGTCGGAGTGGGCGTCGGAGTAGGCGTGGGCGTCGGGGTCGGCGTCGGGACCGGCGGCACCGTCGCACTCGCCACCGTCAGCGTGCCTGCCGTGTAGGTCGTCGCGTAATTGCTCGCGACATAGCTGCCGCCCGATGCGTTGCTCGCGTCGATCGCATAGGGGCCGTCGGTCGCCGCACTCGCGGCACCGTCGCTGACCAGCGTCACCCGGGCGATCGTGTCGCCGTTCTTCAGGCCGTCGGCGGCGAACTCGGTGCCGGCGAAGACCAGTGCGGTCCCCCCTAGCTTCGACGCGTCGTTGGCGGTGATGGTCAGTGCCGCCGGGGTCACGGTCAGCGCGCCGTCGACATAGGTCACGACATAGTTGCCCGGCATGTAGGTGCCGCCGCCCGCGCCGCTGCCGCTGATCGCATAGGGGCCGCCTGCGACCCCAGCGGTCGCCACCGTGCCGGCGCTGGTCGCGGTGAAGCTGCCGACGGTGTCGCCGTTCTTCAGGCCCGTCGCGACGAAGCCCGTCGGCGACAGGGTCAACGTGTCGCCATAGACCTTGCTCGCACTGTTCGCCGCGATGACCAGGCTGGCCGGGGTCAGCGTCAGCGTGCCGTTGATGTAGCTTGTCGTGTAGTTCGACGCGACGAAGCTGCCGCCCGCCGCATTGCTGGGGATGATCGCATACGGCCCGCCCGCGACGCTTGCGGTGGCGGGCGCACCGGCGCTGACCAGGGTCGCCGTGCCGATCGTGTCGCCGTTCTTCAGGCCGGCCGCGGTGAACTCGGTGCCGGTGAACGCCTTGACGTCACCGTAGATCTTGACGGCGTTGTTGGCGGTGACGGTCAGCAGCGCAGGGTTGATGCTCAGCACGCCGTTGACGTAGGTGACGCTGTAGTTCGACACCGCGAAGGTGCCGCCGGTCGCGTTGCTGGGTTGAATCGCATACGGCCCGCCCGCGACGCTCGCGGTGGCGGGGGCCCCGGCGCTCGCCAGCGTCACCGTGCCGATGGTCTCGCCGTTGACGAGGCCCGCCGACGTGAAGGCGGTGCCGGTGAAGCCGACCGCCTGGCCGTAGGTCTTGCCGACATTGCTCGCGGTGACGGTCAGCGCAGCAGGCGTGATCGACGCCGTGGTGATCCCCGCGGCGGCGAACAGCGCGTAGGCCCCCTGATCGGCACCGGCGAGGCCGACGCCGCTGAAGGTCACGGGCTTCAGCGTGCCGACATTGGGGTTGTTGAAGTTCGCCGTGCCGCCGACGAGGCGCACGTCCTTCGATCCGCCGACCGTCGGGTCGCCGCCGCGGAAGGTCAAAGTCGCAGGCGTCGTGCCGTCGTAGACCTTGTCGAGCGCCCCCGCGAAGACCCACATATAGGCCGTGAAGCCGGTATAGTCGTTGGGCGCGCCATAGCCGTTCTCGGGCGAGTAGTAGATCGTCTTCGACACCGAGGTGACGGGGAACAGCGGGCTCAGCCGCACCGTGCCGCCCGCCAGCCCGCCCGAGCCGTCGGCATCGGCGATCAGCAGCACCGCGCCGCCGCCGCTCGCGGTCAGCGCGCCGTTCAGGACGATGTCGTGACCGGCGTTGAAGTCGATCAGCGACCCCAGCGCACTTGCCGTGACCGCCGCATTGACGCGGATGTCACGGCCCGCGACGAGGCGGAGCTTGGAACCTGCGGTGCTCGCGGTGACCGCGGCGTTGATCAGCACGTCGTTGCCGGCGCGCAGCTCGAGGGTCTGCGGCGTCGTCCAGGTGACGGCGTCGGACACGGTGATGTCGTGATCGGCGACGATCAGGCGGTTGGAGCTCGCGAGGCTGATCGTCACCTGCGACGGCGTCTCGTCGCCGCCCGCGATGGCAATTTTATAGTCGACCGGATCGAGCAGCCACAGGCCGGTCGTGCCGCCGGTGCCGCGCGTGTCGACGAACGCCGTCTTTCCCAAGACGACATGCGCGCCGGAGGTCTCGACGAGGCCGCCGGTACCACCCGCGCCGCGCGCGCTGATCGTGCCCGCGACGCGCGTCTCGCCGTTCGACCAGGCGACGACCGTGCCGCCGTCGCCGCTGCCGGTCGCGTCGGCTTTCACCGTCGCGGTCGAACCGAAGTCGAGGCTGCTCGCATTGGCGACGCTCGCGTCGCGTCCCTGATAGCCGCCGCCCAGCAGCACGGTGCCGCCGCCCGCCGCGCCCGAGGCGTCGATCGTCGCATTCGCCAGCGTGACGGCGGTGCCGGTGGCTACGATCCGCCCGCCGCGCTCGCCCGCGCCGCTGCCCGTCGCGTCGATCGTCCCCGCGACGTCGATGCCGCCGCCCTCACCCAGCAGCATGATCACGCCGCCGCGGCTGCCGACCGACCGTGCCTCGATCACGCCGGTGTTGTTGACCACGGTGCGGATCAGGCTGTTCGCGGCGTTGGCGGTCAGCACGACCTGGCCGCCGTCGGCGCGGATGATGCCGCCGTTGCGCGCCATCGCGCCGACCGCACCCTTGTCGACCGCGACGCTCAGCAGGCCGTTGCCCGTGACGTCGAGGGTCACCGCCGACCCCGCCGCGAGCGCCACGGTGCCCATCCGTGCCGCGATCAGCCCCTGGTTGCTGACCGTCGCACCGAGCAGCGCGACATAGCCGCCGTTGGCGGCGATCGTGCCGTGGTTGACGACGCCTGCCGTGCTATCGCCGCTGAAGCGGTAGTTGCCGGCAATGAAGTCGGCGTCGGCGATGTCGAGCGTCGAGGCGACGAGGCCGGCGACGTTGACCTGCGCGCCCTGCCCGAACAGCACGCCGTTGGGGTTGACGACGAACACGCGCCCGTTGGCGCTGAGGCTGCCGAGGATCGCGCTGGGGTCCTGCCCGACGACGCGGTTGAGCGCCACCGACTGGCTGTTGGGCTGGACGAAGGTAACGCCCTCCCCGGCCCCGATGCCGAAGCTCTGCCAGTTAATCACGGCATTCTGGGTCGACTGGGCGACGGTCATCTGGCCGGGCGCCGCGCTGATCGTCGCGGCACCCGCAGCGACCGCACCCCCGGTCGGCAGGGCGAGGGCGGGGCCAGCGATCAGCGCGGCGACCGCGCCGCCGAGCAGCAGGGTGTGGCGGTGCGATACGGCAAGGGTCTGGCTACGCATGACGATTTCCCTGTTCAGAAAAGCTTGGTGAGCTGGACCCAGAACTGCCCCGTCTTGTCGGGCTGGGAGACGACACGCGTGTCACCGATGCGGTGGGCGTAGGAGGCACGGACGAGGAAATCGCCCGGCGCGGACCAGCTGACGCCACCGCCGCCGCCGGTCAGGTTGGTGCTGTTGGAGCCTGCGAAGAAGCGGTCGCGGCTGAAGGTAACGCCGCCGTTGTCGATGAAGGCGAACAGCTGGACGTCGCCGGGCACGCGCTGCGACAGCGCGGTCAGGTCGAAGCGCAGCTCGGCGGTGGCGACATAGCCCTGGTCGCCGTATGCCTCGCCCTCGGGATAGGCACGGACGCCGTACGCGCCGCCCAGCTCCATCTTCTCGGAGATATCGAGGTTCTTCGACGCCAGCTGGCCACGCGCCGCGACCGACAGCGACAGCGGCCCCGACAGCGTCTGGACGCGCCCCGCCGCCAGCGCGACCTTGGTGAAGCCGCCGTTGCTGCGCGCCGTCAGCGCATCGATCGCGCGCACCGCCGGCGTGCGGATGTCGAGGTCGCCGGTGCTGACGACGGCCGAGGCATAGCTCGCGCTGCCCTTGCCGCGCCAGTCGCCGGCAAGGCCCGCGAAGCCGACCGTCGAGCGCTTGCGGCTGGTGGCGCCGACCGAATCGATGTCGTCGCGGAAACGCTTGAAGTCGACGCCGCCGAGGAGGTTGAGGTTGGCCTTGTACGAGCGGGTCAGCGGGTAGCTGGCGTAGACGCTGGCAATGTCGGCCGAGCCGTGCGCGTCGAGGCTCTTGAACTCGCGGTACAGGCGGTAATCGAGCCGCGCATAGGCGACGCCGACCGTCACACCGAACAGCGGCGCCTGGTATGAGCCGCGGACATAGGTCAGGCCGCGATCCGAGACGAGCGCGCGGACGCCGATCGTGTCGCCGATCCCGAGCGTGTTGTTGAAATTGAGCGATCCACCAAGGCGAAAATAGCCGGTGTAGCGGTTGCCGGCATTGTCGGCCTCGACGCTGCCCGTGACGCTGCGCCCCGGCAGCACGTCGACGACGAGGTCCGAGGTGCCGACCGCCTCGCCGGGCACCAGCGTCGAGCGGACGGCGACGCCGGGAATGTCGGACAGCAGCAGCAAGCGCCGCTCGAGCGGCGCGTTGGCGACGATGTCGCCGGGGTCGAGGCCGGCAATCACCTTGTTGGCAACGCCGTCGGACAGGCGGCTCGAGTTGTTAAGCGTGACCTTGCCATAGCGCCCCTCGATGACGGCGATGGTGACGCTGCCGCCCTCCAGCGCCTGCGCGGGCAGATAGGCCTGGGCGACGAAATAGCCCTGGCGGCTGTAGAAATCGGTGATCCGCGCCGCGATGGCGCGCAGGTCGCCGAGGTTGAGCGTCGCGCCGGGCTGAAAGCCTGTTACCGCCAGCAGCTCGGCCTCGGTGAATGCCGTCTGCCCTGTGATGCGCAGGGCCGTGACCGGGAAGCCGGGCCCGGCATCGGCCGGTGTAGCGGCGGCCCCGGCACGCTCGACGCGGATTTCGGGGATCTCGGTTCGCGGCGCGGGCGGCGGCGGAATCTGCTGCAACTGGCCGCCGGCGCTGGGCAGCTGCTGGGCCGACACGGCTGTCCCGGCGCAGAGCAGGACAATGAGCGGGAGACGCTTACGCAAACCAAATTCCTTCCCGGCGTGGGCGTTGTCGTCGCGGATCGCCGAGGGAAGAGTGCCAACGGAAGTCCCGGCGCCGCTGCCGAAGACCCTTGTGAGTCGCCGACAGCAGGCAGGTGTCATTTGAGCCGGTCGAGCCGGGCCGGGACATATGTGGTAACTACCGGGCCTGTCCTTATCGCGGTGTTAACCCGAGTATACTGCGACTGAATCAGCGGCT
Source organism: Glacieibacterium frigidum (assembly GCF_007097155.1). GTDB lineage: Bacteria > Pseudomonadota > Alphaproteobacteria > Sphingomonadales > Sphingomonadaceae > Glacieibacterium > Glacieibacterium frigidum. The sequence continues at coordinate 639,007 of NZ_VJWA01000001.1, read as the reverse complement.
GACTTCCGAATAGTTGATCCGTTACTGCGCCATCGTGTCGCGGTTCGGCTTCACACACGGTTTCGCGCGCAGTGCGCAGTGCACAGAAACCATCCTCAACGCCCAGTTGATTAACAGATCATTGCTGGTTCTTTAATTACGGAAATGCTAACCGAATTATTCGCACTGTTTGCAAGGCTTTCCCGATTATTCGCCAACTCCCCCGGGCGCTCGCCGTTGCCGTCGCCCTGTCAGCCGGGGTTGCCGCCGCAGCCACTGCCACCACACCTTACGTCGTCATGTCGCCCGAGGCGCGGCGCGTCGTCGACTGGGTGGTGGCGTCGCGGGACAACGGCGGCAACGCCTTCATCGTGGTCGACAAGGCCAATGCGCGCCTGATGCTCTTCGACGCTTCGGGCATGGTGCGCGCGACAACCCCGGTGCTGCTCGGCCTTGCGCGCGGTGACGATTCGCCGCCGGGTATCGGGACCCGCAAGTTATCGGCGATCGCGCCCGCCGAACGCATCACGCCCGCTGGCCGCTTCGTCCTCGAGGCGGGCAAGAACATGGCGGGCAAGGACATCGTCTGGATCGATTACGACGCGGCGGTGTCGCTGCACCGCGCCTCGGACCGCAAGCCGGGCATGGGCGCGCGCAGCCGCGTCGAGCGGCTGGGCAGCACGACGGCGGCCGAAAAGCGCGTGTCGCTGGGCTGCGTGAACGTCGCGACGGCGTTCTACGACAGCTTCATTCAGCCGACTTTCGGCCACGCGCCGGGCATCGCATATATCCTGCCGGAAACCCGGTCGGCGGCCGCCGAGTTCGCCATTCCTCCGGTGTAAAGACCTGAACTCGGGAGCGGACGGACGCGCACTCGCCTTTGGCAATGTCGTCCAGGTCGGTCCGCTCTCACTGCCTCAGCCTGCGGTCCGAGCCGGCTTCCAGAAAGGCAGCCTTGATGACTTCCCCGGCGGCGCGACGCCTTCGCAGCCCCATCAGTAAAAGGCCTTCATCACTCGCTTCGCTCTGATGTGATGCGACCTTCTTGAGCGCATGCAAAAGCATATGCGGATCATGAGGGTCGAAATACGCCGTCACCAGGTCCGAGATTTCTCGGTTGACCGGTAAGTCGGCAACCACCGTTGGCCTGCCGAGTGCAATGCCATGGTGGACCGACCCTCCGCCCGGGCTGCCCTCGAAAAGACTTGGTTGAACGACCGCCGTTGCGTGCCGCATCAGCTTCAACTGATCGGCCTTCGGTAACAGGCCGAGGATGCGGACGTCGTCGGCGATCCCCGCGTCTGCGATCTCAGCCTGAAGCTCGGCAAGATAAGCCGGGTGCCGATGGTCGGAGGTGGCGCCCGTTAAAACGACGTGGATCGGGGCGCCGGTGCGCCGGGCCTCGGCGATCGCGGCAAGCAGGACGCGGTGGTTCTTGTGCTTCCAGAACTGGTTGGAGCACATGAAGAAGGGCCGTTTGATACCGTAGCGCGTCAGGATCGTCGGGTCCTCGTCGAACCACCAGGGCTCGGGGCACGGAGCGAAGGGAATCACGACGATGCGCGCGGCGCTGCCATACTCCCGCAGGATATCGTCACGCACCGCCCCGGCATGCACGAGGACCGTATCCGCATGATGCAGGAGCCGCCGGAAGCCGCGGTCGCGCGCCCGTCGCTCGGCCGGCGAGAACAGCTCCGGCAACTTGCGATGCTGGAGGTCAGCAATATAGCCAACCCACGGTGTCTTCTGGGACTTCGCCTGCGCCGTCCAGAACGGCCCGATGACGTCGGCGTCGTGCCCGTCACCGAGCGGAATGTCCGGGCCGACCAGCTCACGAACCTGCAGGGCGACGGCGTCCGCATCGGACGGTCGCGACCCGACCGCCTGGCGAATAGCGCGAACCGTGCGCCGGAGAGGCCCCGGATCATCCCGTCCCAGAGCGATCTCGATCTGATCACCGTCGGCAGCAGCGACGAGGCACTGGGCGATATGCTGAAACAGGTCGCGCGCGCCCTGCCAGCCCAGAAAAAACTCGGGCGTCAGGCCGATAGTTGCAATGCGGCTTCTCCTCGCGAAGCCAGTTTGCGGATCGCCGCGCAGATCTCGGCGATCGCAGCGTCGGGCAGGGTCGTGAAGGTCGGCAGGTTGATCCCGCTCGCCGCGACCCGGTCGGTGACGGGCAGCTTAGCGCCCTGGCGGGTCGCGGCGTCGAGATAGGGTGGCAGCTGGTGGCTGGGGATGAAGAAGGGTCGCGTTTCGATGCCCAGCGCCGCAAGTCGCGCCATCAGTGCATCGCGCGACATGCCGAACACGACGGCATCGATGGTCATGCTGAACAGCCAGGGCGACTGCCGCGCATCCGGCGTGACGGGTTGCCTGCCGATCCCCGCAATGCCCGCCAGACCTTTTCGATACAGCGCGAAGATCTGCCGTCGGCGGCTCAGCATCGTAGGTGCCCGCTCGAGCTGCGCGCAGAGCAGCGCGCAGGCTATATTGGTCGGACGGAAGTTGTGGCCAATGACGGGGTAGAAATACTGGCGGTCGGGGTCCATGCCCTGGCCGCGCAGCAGCCGCATCCGCGCAAGGAGCCGGGGGTCGGCAGCGGTCACTGCACCGCCCTCGCCCGCGGTCAGGATCTTGTTGCCGTAGAAGGAGAACACCCCGACGTCGCCGAGCGCACCGACCGGCCGGCCCTTGTAGGTTGCGCCGAACGCCTCCGCTGCATCCTCGACGACGAAAAGACCGTGCTGCGCCGCGATGACGTTGATCGCATCCATGTCGGCAGGATGGCCGTAGAGGTGGACGGCGAGGATCGCCCGGGTCCGCGGGGTGATCGCGGCGGCCAGGGCTTGCGGGTCGATGCACCACGTCGCCGGGTCGATATCGACGAAGACGGGCTCGGCGCCGGCAAAGCGCACGGCGTTGGCGGTGGCGACGAAGCTCAGACTGGGGACGAGCACCTCGTCGCCGGGGCCGATGCCCAGGCCCAACATGGCAAGATAGAGAGCCGAGGTACCGTTGCACACTGCCAGAGCACCCGCGCTGCCGACGGCATCGGCAAACTCGCGTTCGAAGCGGTCGACGAACTTGCCTCGCGACGTGATCCAGCCACTGCGCAGCGCCTCGAGAACATAGGCTTCCTCGTTGACGCCGAGATCGGGCTGGGCAAGGGGAATTCGCCTGCTGGCCGTCGGGCGCCGTTCGTCCGGGCCGTCGCGGTCAAGGCTATGGGCGAAATCACTCACCGCTCGACGCTACCCCAAAGCCACAGACTGGTTCACACAGCATGAACGCGTCGCGGCGCGGCGTCCAGTCGCCGCCCTTGCTCTCGCCGCGCGCCGCGGGCACGTTGGCTGCATGGCGCGACTGCTCAAGCTGGGAGTCTATGACGCCGCCTATCTGCATTGCTTCTACCGCGACCGCCCGGCGCTCGTCGGCGCACCCTATGCAGAGCAGCACACTGCGCTGATCGCGGACCGCGCCGCCTCGTCGGATTTCTGGACCGCGGCCCTGACACGACGCGGCTATGCGACGTGCGACCTGATCGCCAACGCAGCGCCGCTGCAGGCGCGCTGGGCGATCGAGAATGGCTTGGCGGCAGATTGCGAGACAGTGTTTGCAGTCACCGCGGCGCAGGTTGCGGCCTTCGCACCGGACATCCTGCTAATCGCGGACTATTCGACCTTCACGCCCGCCTATCTGCGCCAGTTGCGCGCGACCTGTCCGTCGCTGCGGTTGATCGTCGGCTGGTGCGGCGCGCCGTATCGCGACCTCACGGTGATGCGCGAATGGGACATCGCGCTGTCGTGCGTGCCCGAGATCGTCGATGAGTTCCGCGCCGCGGGGCTCGATACGCATCACGTCGACCATGGCTTCGAGCCGCGCATCCTCAAGCAGCTCGCCCCACCCGATTCCGCGTCGGTTGCTTTCAGCTTCATCGGATCGGTGTGGCAGCGCGACGGCTATCACCGGGGGCGCGCCGCACTGCTGGCGCGGCTGGTCGAGGAAACACCGCTCGAAATCTGGTCGCCCTCGGGGGACACGCGGTCGCGTCGGCGCCGCTGGCTCGACCGGTTACGCGGGACACCGCAGGTGCCGGCACTGGCCTCGCCGGACCGCCCGCCGCTGTACGGACTGGCGATGTTCGCGACGCTGCGCGACAGCCATGTCACCTTCAATTCCCATATCGATATCTCGCCGCGCAGCGCCTCCAACATGCGGCTGTTCGAAGCGACGGGGGTCGGTGCCTGCCTGCTGACCGATCGCCGCGACAATCTGAGCGAACTCTTCGCCGATGGCAGCGAGGTCGTGTCCTACGGCTGCGCCGACGAGGCGATCGAGGCCTATGCCTGGCTCGCCGACCATCCGGCCGAACGCGCCGCCATCGCCGCGGCCGGCCAGCGGCGGACGCTCGCAGACCATAATTTCGACCGCCGCGCCGAGCGGCTCGACGCCATCCTCGGCGCAGCGCTGTGAGCACCGCCGATCTCTGGCGAAGGATCGCGGCGCGTCTTCAGCCCGGCGCGGCGTCGTTCGAGGCTGTCGAGCAAGCCGAGCGGGCCTTCTATCACCAGACCGTGCGACCCGGCATGACGGTGTTCGACGTCGGCGCGCATCTCGGCGAACTGAGCCGCCTGTTCGCAAGCCTCGCCGTCGGCGGAACGGTTCACGCCTTCGAGGCGAATCCCGGGGTCGCCGCCGAGCTGCGCGAGAACATACGCGGGATCGCCAATCTCGTCGTTAACGCCGTCGCGGTGTCGGACCATGCAGGCAGCGTCCAGCTCCACAGCTACGACGGGCCGTTCCGTGCCTTCAACTCGCTCGCCGACCGACCCTTCGCCGACTACGGCATCGACCCTGGGCCGGTGCGCCGCGACACGGTGCCTGCGACGACGATCGACGACTATTGCGCGGCGAACGCGATCCGCAGCATCGATCTGCTGAAGATCGACGTCGAGGGGGCCGAGCTGCAGGTGCTGCGCGGCGCGCGCGCCATGCTCGCAGAATCTCGCATCGCCTGCGTGATCTTCGAGTTCGGCCAGGCGACGTTCGACATGGGGAACACGCCCGCTGCGCTCGCGGCCTTTCTCACGGACTGTGGCTACAAGCTCGAAAACCTGATCGCGAACGAGCCGCTATGGCCCGGCGGCAGCGACGTTCGCACCGCGCGCTTCGCGATGCATATCGCGCGACCGTGATAGAGCTGTGTCCCCTGCCGGACGTTTCGACACCCTGCCCAGCTTGCCGTGGGGAGATGACGACGCTGGGATGGTATATGCCAGGCATGCGCCAGCTGGCGCGTGCCCGGTGCGAGCCGTGTGCGCGGGACTGGTTCATCGACCTGCCCGTCGGGCAGGGGCAATTCTCGCCCGTGGCGCTCGATGCGTCGACCGGCGAAACCGTCGATCCTGCCTGTGTGACCTGGTGGTCGGACTGGCTGCGTGACGCCCATCGCCAGCGCAGCGATGCGTCACCCGCCTTTCACATCCGGCAGCATCACCCCGCTACGCGACAGGTCGTCGTCCTCAATTGCATCGACGTCCTGTACGGTCACGCGCTGCTCAAGCTGTTCAACGTGCAGCGCTACCTCGACGCCGGCCAGGTCGACGTCGTCGCGATCGTCCAGCCGTGCATCGCGGCGCTGGTGCCCGACGGCGTCGCCGAGACCTGGGTCGTCGACCTGCCGCTGCGCGATGGCGCGATGTGGAGCGACCGCCTCGCGCGCGATTTCGCCGCCCAGATGACACGCTTTCCCGGTGTCGCGTTCGCCGCCGCGCAGTCGCATCCACACCCCTCGACCTTCTCGATTGAGAATTTCTCCCGCGTTCGCCCATTCGATCCCGCGTCCTGGAGCGAGCTGCCGCCGACGCTGACCTTCATCTGGCGCGAGGATCGCCTGTGGCTGCCGGGGCTGCCCCGTTTCACGGCGCGGCACCACCAGACGCGCGCCGTGATCGATCTGCTGACCATGCTCCGCCGCCGCCTACCCGCACTCGACGTCGCGGTCGCGGGGATTGGCGCGCCGGGCGGCCTACCCGAGTGGATCGCCGACCATCGCGTGCCCAAACCATATGCCGCCAGCGACCGCGACTGGCTGGCGCGCTACGCCGAGAGCCACGTCGTCGTCGGGGTGCACGGCTCAAACATGATCCTGCCGTCGGCGCATGCGGGCAGCTGCTTCGAGCTGATCGGCGGCGACCGTTCGGGCAACTTCCTGCAGGACATCGTCTTCAACGGCAGCGACCCGCGCGACCTGTTCTTCCGGACACGCTTCATGCCCATCGAGACGTCTCCCGCGGCTCTGGCGGAGAGCATCGCCTTCGTCATCGAGCGCTACCCACAGTTTCGCGACCTCATGCCGGGCCCCGATGTGCGGCATTAGCGGCATCGTCGCCGCCGCGCCGTTGACGCCGCCGCAACGCGCCGCCGTCGCGCGGATAGGCGACGCGCTCGTGCATCGGGGTCCCGACGGTGACGGGGTTTTCGATGCAGAGCATGTCGCGCTGGCGATGCGGCGGCTGGCGATCGTCGACCTGGCCGGGGGAACGCAACCCATGTTCAGCGACGACGGCAGCATCGCGGTCGTCTTCAACGGCGAGATCTACAATCACGCCGCCCTGCGCGCGCAGCTCGGCGGCGCGTTCCGCAGCGGCGGCGACGGCGAGGTCATCGCTGCGCTGTACCAACGGCACGGCCTCGACTTCGTCGATCATCTGCGCGGCATGTTCGCGATTGCGCTGTGGGACGAGAACCGCCGGCGGCTCGTGCTGACGCGCGACCGGATGGGCGAGAAGCCGCTTTACCTGTGCGAGGTCGGCCGCGCGCTGGTCTTCGCGTCGGAGATGAAGGCGCTGCTGCGATCGGAGCTGGTCGAGGCGCGGCTCGATTCCGCAGCAGTCGATCGATACTTCCACATCCAGTACGTACCCGAGCCGCAAACCGCTATCACCGGGGTCCGCAAGCTCGATGCAGGCACGATGCTGGTCGTCGACGTCGCCCCCTGGCAGGTCCGCGAGCATCGCTACTGGCGGATGGCCGACGCGCCAGCGATTACGGGAGACCCTCCCAAGGTCATCGCCGCAGCACTCGACGAGGCTGTCGAACTCGCGACCCGCGCCGACGTGCCGGTTGGGGTCGCGCTGAGCGGCGGGCTTGATTCGAGCCTGGTCGCCGCACTCGCAGCGCGGCACCGGCCCGTCACGGCCTTCACGGTCGGCTATGCCGGACGCCCACCGAGCGACGAGCGGCACGTCGCGCGCGACTTCGCACAGCTGGCAGGTCTCGACTTTCATGAGGTCGAGATCGCGACCGCCGACGTCGTCGATAGCTTCGGCGAGCTCGTCGCGGCCGCCGACGACCCCGTCGCCGACATCGCGGGGTTCGGCTATTTCGCAGTGATGCGCGCCGCCCGCCGTCACGGCGTGCAGGTCATGCTGAAGGGCCAGGGCGGCGACGAGCTGTTCTGGGGCTACTCCGAGCTGCGTGCGGCGCGCACGGCGGCGCACCGTTCGCGGTTATGGCGGAAGATTACCGGGCAAGGCGCATCGCCTGTGCGATTCTACGAACATGCACCGGATTACCGCCATGCGAGGCAGCATGCTGCCAAACAGTACAGTCTCGATTTCGCCGCACGGCTGGCTGTCGCGCCGAACCGGGACCTCGCCGTCGCGACCGACGACGGCATCGATGTCGCGCTGACCGCGGCGATCTGCGCGACCTATCTGCGCGGCAACGGTATTGTCCAGGGCGACCGCCTTGCGATGGCATCGTCGGTCGAGCTGCGCCTGCCGCTGCTCGATCACGGGCTGGTCGAAACCATCGTCGGCCTGCGCAAGAGTCGCAGCGACGGCGGCCTGCCCCCCAAGGCGTGGCTCAAGGCGGCCGCTAGGGGCCTCGTGCCCGACAGCATCATCGACGCCCCCAAGCGCGGCTTTGAGCCCCCTGTGGCCGCGTGGCACGCAGCGCTGTTCGCGGCGCACGGTACGATGCTGATCGATGGCGCGCTGGTCGGTGCCGGCGTCCTCGACGGCGCGGCGGCGCGGGAGCTGGCCAAGGGCGCCTTCCCCTCCGGCGCGATCTCCCCGCTGTCGTTCAAGGCGCTGGTCCTCGAACATTGGTGGCGCGCGATGCTAGGGTGCGCGCCATGACCACAGGCCTCACCATGCGTCCGCTTGATGCCGGTGACGTGGCAATCATCCGCGACCTGATCGACGCCCAGCCGGAGGAGTATCTCCGCTTCTTCCACGCCTTCGGCAGCGACGCCGCCGCGACCGCCGCGCTGCTCGCCGCGACGCGCCGCGACGTCTATTCGGGGCTGTTCTGGGGCGGCGCGCTGATCTGCATCGTCAGCCTGCGCGGCTGGGACGAGGGCTATGACATCCCCGCGTTCGGCCTGGCCGTCAGCGCCGCCTTCAGAGGCCGCGAGGTGCTCGACGTCGCCATGGCCTCGGCGCGCCTGACCAGCCGTCTGGCCGGCGCGACGCGGATGATGTGCAAGGTGCATCCCGCCAATGCAGCCGCAGTGCGCGGAGCCGCCAAAATGGGCTTCACAGCGTCGCATGCCGAGGCGGGCACGGGCAATATCGTCTATTACCTCGATTTGTGATGGTACCGCATCTGCGCACCCTCGCGGCGCTGCTCGACCGGCGCGGGCGACGCGCGCTGAGCCTGATCGCGGTACTGACGGTGGGCGCGGCGGGGCTCGAGATGCTGACCGTCGCGCTGGTCTATCCACTGTTGCAATTGATCGGGTCGAAGAGCGTCGGCGACGGCCGGGCGCTGATCGCGGCATCGGGTGGCTTCCTCGCGCTGGTCGTCGTGAAGAGCGTTTACAACTTCGGGCTGCTGCGGTTTCAGGAGGGCTGGTATCAGCGCGTCTCGGCCGACATCTCGCGGCGGCTGCTGCACCGCTACATGGCCGCGCCCTGGCTCCGCCATCTCGAGCGCAATACCGCGGCGCTGATCGGCATCGCCGACGGCGCTGCCACCTGGCCGCTCGTGACGACCTTGCGCAGTCATATCGTGCTGGTCACCGAGGGGCTCGTGCTGGTCGGCGTTCTCGGCGTCATGCTGTGGGCGGCGCCGCTGCCGATGCTCGTCGCGACGAGCACCGTCGGTGGCGTCTTCTGGCCCGTATCCCGCTACAGCAGCCGCCGCCTGCATGCGCTCGGCGAACAGGGCACCGCCGTCGTCGCCGACCGCGTCCAGGCCATCCGGCACGCGCTCGACGGGTTGCGTGAAATCCGTATTCTCGGCCGCCCGGCGTGGTTTGAGGCCCGATATGCCGAGGCACGCACCCGCGACGGCGCGGTGCAGCAGCAGCTCAACATGCTGTTCGCCCTGCCACGCCTCGTCCTCGAGCCGCTGATCGTCATGGCGTGGGTCGCCGTCATCGTCGGGCTGGTCACCCTGCGCCCCGACCAGCTGGGCGATGCGGTCGCCGTGCTCGGCCTGTTCGCGATCGGCGGACTTCGGCTGATCCCGTCGCTGACGCGGACCCTCGGCGCGGTGGCGAGCATAAAGGCGTATCGCCCGGCAATCGAGGCAATCAGCGCCGACTTGGCCGCCTACCCCGCCGCCACCGAGTCGCCGCAGCGTCCGCTTGCCGACCTCGCCGAGGCGATTCGCATCGAGGGCGTCGGCGTAGACTTCGGGGGCGCGACGCAGGCTGCCCTCGACGGCGTCTCGTTGACTATCCGCAAGGGGCAGTCGATCGGCATCGTCGGCGCATCGGGGGCGGGCAAGTCGACGTTGCTCGACGTCATGCTCGGCCTCGTGCCCCCGGCGCGTGGCCGGGTGACCATCGACGGGGTCGATATCGCGTCGGACCTGGCCGGCTGGCAGCGGCAGATCGCCTATGTGCCGCAACACGTCACGATCATCGACGCGACGCTCCGCGCCAACATCGCCTTCGGTCTCGCCGACGCCGACATCGACGACGAGCAGCTGCACCATATCGTCGGGCTCGCCCAGCTCGAGGGCGTCGTCGCGGTGCACGGCCTCGACGGGGCGGTCGGCGAGGATGGCTGCCGCCTGTCGGGTGGCGAGCGGCAACGCGTCGGTCTCGCCCGCGCGCTCTACACTGCGCGGCCGGTACTGATCCTCGACGAAGCGACATCGGCCCTCGACAGCGAAACCGAGCGAGCCATCGGTGCCACGCTCCAGGCTTTGCGTAGAAAGCGCACGACGATAACGGTAGCCCACCGGCTGGCAACCGTCCGCGCGTGCGACGTGATCGTCTTCATGTCCGCCGGCCGCATCGTCGATCACGGCCAGTTCGATGACCTCGTGGCCCGAGACCCGATCTTCGAAAGATTCGTGACCTCGGGCTGGCAGTAGGGTGACGCCTTGTACGACTGACGGCACGTCGTGCGGAAGATTACTGGACGCCGGGCAAGGCCGTCACGTCAAAGTTGCGCAATCTCGCCTTCGGCGATCGCCAAACTAGGCCACGCCGGCAGCTTAGCGGCCGGATCGTTGCGGATCACCAGTGGCAACGCTGTTCGCTAGCAGCGCTCGCGCCTGTTGGGAAACCATTAGCGAAGGACATCGCCGCCCAACTAAACTAGCAATTCAGACGGTGCCGGCTGCAGGAATCGAACCCGCGACCCCCTGATTACAAATCAGGTGCTCTACCATCTGAGCTAAGCCGGCGTTGGCGTCGCGCTATGCCCAGCGCGGGCGGCGGTCAAGCCTCGCCGGGGGCGTGGGCTTCGATGACGAGGGCGTGGACGCGGTCGGGGGCGATCAGGTCGCCGAGTGCCGCATAGACCGCGCGGCTGCGCGCGACGCGCGACTGGCCCGCGAAGGCGTCCGACACGATGCGCACGGTGAAGTGGCTTTCGCCCTCGCCCGAATGGCCGGCGTGGCCGCTGTGGTCGTCGCTGTCGTCGATGACCGTCAGGCTGGCCGGCGCCAGGGCCGCGACGAGACGCCGCTCGATTTCGTCTGCACGCGCGCCCATCGACCATCTCCCGTCGTTGAGGCTAATCCCTATATCTCGAAGTTCGTTCCCGCCAGTGAGTCAGCTTGTCCGATCATCCCCGCCCCCGCCCGCGCTTCCACGGCCGCGTCGACCTGCCCGAGGGTACGCCGTGCGGACACCCCGGCTGCGACCAGCCCGCCGAGTTCCGTGCACCCGCGTCGAACCGCGTCGCGGGGCATGTCGGCGGGTGGCAATGGCTGTGCCTCGACCATGTCCGCGAGTTCAACGCGGGGTATAACTTTTTCGACGGCATGAGCCCCGACGCGATCAGCGAGGCGCAATCGCCGCTCGCGGGCTGGGCGCACGTCGTCCACGACGTCAACGGCTATAAGTTCAACGATCCGCTGAACGCTCTGCACGGCAAGTTCGGGCAGGATGCCTTTGCCGGACGGCGCACCAAGGCGGGCGTCGTGCTGGCCGAGGCCGACGTGCGGGCGCTGAAAGTGCTCGGCCTCGACGCCGCCGCGAGCTTCGTGACGATCAAGCGCGCGTACAAGGCGCTGGTGCGGCAATTTCACCCTGACACCAATGGCGGCGACCGCAGCCACGAGCGGCGGTTGCAGGACGTGGTGCAAGCCTATACGCACCTGCGGTCCGCCCCCGCCTTCAAGACCGCCTGAGGTTAGTCACTTGGCCACCGTTCTCAACGCCGACAGCGATACGCCCGACGCTCACGACCACGCGCCCGCCGCGATGGCCGCGCCCGACATGCATGTCGATGCGCGTGCGGTGTTCGGGGTCGACGTCGATTTCCAGGTGCCCGCCTTTTCGGTCGCCGACGAGCGCGTCCCCGACCTCGACCCGGCGTACGTGTTCGATCCCGACACGACGCTGGCGATCCTCGCGGGCTTCGCCTTCAACCGCCGCGTCATGGTCCAGGGTTTTCACGGCACCGGCAAGTCGACGCACATCGAGCAGGTTGCGGCACGGCTGAACTGGCCGTGCATCCGCATCAACCTCGACAGCCACATCAGCCGCATCGACCTGGTCGGCAAGGACGCCATTGTCCTCCGCGAGGGCAAGCAGGTCACCGAATTCCGCGAAGGCCTGCTGCCCTGGGCGCTGCAGACGCCGACGGCGCTCGTGTTCGACGAATATGACGCCGGCCGCCCCGACGTGATGTTCGTCATCCAGCGCGTGCTCGAGGTCGAGGGCAAGCTGACCCTGCTCGACCAGAACCGCGTGATCCGCCCGAACCCGTTCTTCCGCCTGTTCGCCACCGCGAACACCGTCGGGCTGGGCGACACGACCGGCCTGTATCACGGCACGCAGCAGATCAACCAGGGCCAGATGGACCGGTGGAACGTGGTCACGACGCTCAACTATCTGGCGCCCGCGGTCGAGACCAGGATCGTCGTCGCCAAGGCCCCGGGCTTCGATACCGAGGCGGGCCGCAAGCAGGTCGCCAACATGGTCAAGGTCGCCGACATGACGCGCCAGGGCTTCATGTCGGGCGATATCTCGACCGTGATGAGCCCGCGCACCGTGCTGACCTGGGCGCAGAACGCCGGGATCTTCAAGAACATCGGCTTCGCCTTCCGCCTGAGCTTCCTCAACAAGTGCGACGAGGCCGAGCGGTCGATCGTCGCGGAATACTACCAGCGCGTGTTCGGCGAAGACCTGCCCGAGAGCGTGGCGGTCAAGGGCAAGCGGTGAGCCGCTGGCAGCTCGCGCAGACCAACGTCGGGCGGCTCGCCGCACCGAAGGGTGACGCGCGAGTGGCGGAGTTCTTCGCCGAGCTCGATGCGGTCAACGCGCTCGCCGATGCGAGCCCTGGCTTCGTCTGGCGGCTGAAGGGCGAGGGCAACGACGCAACCGACCTGCAGCCGACGCCCGACCCGCTGTTCATCGTCAATATCTCGGTCTGGACCGACGCCGAAGCGCTGTTCGACTACGTCTATCGCAGCGGCCACACGACGCGCATGGCAAAGCGCCGGTCGTGGTTCGAACGTTTCGACGGCGCGTTCCAGGCGCTGTGGTGGGTTCCCGCCGGGTATCGCCCGACTGTCGACGAGGCCTTGTCGCGCCTGTGGATACTCGACCGCTACGGCCCGAGCCCGCAGGCTTTCACCTTCAAGGCGCGCTTCCCCGCCGACGCCGCCGGACCGCCGGTCGACATGCAGCCCGACCCGTGGTGCGTCGGGCGGGCCTAGACTGCGATGCCCGCCCCCGAAAACCCCCTCGAAGATTTCCGCGTCGCTCTCGCCGCGACGCTGCGCGCGCTCGGGCACGAGCCCGACTTCGAGCTGGCGTACACCGCCGACAAGCCGTCGTGCTACGGCGACCAGGCGCGCGTGCCGCAGCCGACGCGGTCGCTGCCGCCCGAGCAGGTCGCCGAGGTGCGCGGCTATGCCGATGCCTTCGCGCTGCGCAAGCGCCACCACGACGCGAAGCAGCACGCCGCCGACCTGCCCGACGCAGGCGTCGGGCGCGACATCTTCAACGCCGTCGAGCAGGCGCGGATCGAGGCGATCGGGTCGGGCGACATGGCAGGCGTCGCGCTCAACCTCGACCGCATGACCGAGGCGCGGGTACGCAGCGACGCGATCGTCCGCGCGCGCACCCCCGACGAGGTCCCGATGGCGACGGCGCTGGGCCTCGTTGTGCGCGAGCGGCTGACCGGCCAGGCGGTGCCGCGCCTCGCCGAGGGGCCGGTCGCGATGGTGCGCGCCGAGATCGAGGCCAAGGCGGGGGGCAGCCTCGACACGCTGTTGGCCAACATCGGCGACCAGGCGGCGTTCGGGCTGGCGTGCAAGCGCGTGCTGAGCGACCTGGGGCTGGGCATCGACCCCGATGCCGACCCCGAGCCCGACGACGGCGGCGAGGAGGAGGATGCCGAGGACGAGGCCCCCGGCGACGACGGCGACGCGCAGGACGACGCCGGATCGTCGGCCGACCAGTCGGTCGAGACGCGCGCCGAACAGTCCGACGAGCCCCCCTCCGACGATACCGAGACGCGCGACGTCGACATGGAGGCCGACCAGGTTTCCGAGGCCGAGATGGGCGAGGAAGGCCGCGAGGGCATGACCCCGTGGCGCCCCAACACGCCGCTCAGCGACCTGCCGCCCGACTTCGACTATTCGAGCTACACGACCAAGTACGACGAGACGGTCGGCGCCGAGGAGCTGTGCGACCCCGAGGAGCTGACGCGGCTGCGCGGCTATCTCGACCAGCAGCTCGTGCATCTCCAAGGGGCGGTGACCAAGCTGGCGAATCGCCTGCAGCGCCGTTTGATGGCGCAGCAGAACCGTGCGTGGGACTTCGACCAGGAAGAGGGGATGCTCGACGCCGCGCGGCTCGGGCGGATCATCACCAACCCGATGCACGCGTTGAGCTACAAGATCGAGCGCGACACCAAGTTTCGCGACACGGTGGTCACGCTGCTGATCGACAATTCGGGGTCGATGCGCGGGCGGCCGATCTCGATCGCCGCGATCTGCGCCGACATCATGGCGCGGACGCTCGAGCGCTGCGCGGTCAAGACCGAGATCCTGGGCTTCACCACCCGCGCGTGGAAGGGCGGGCAGTCGCGCGAGGCGTGGCTGGCGGCGGGGCGGCCGGCCAAGCCCGGGCGGCTCAACGACCTGCGGCACATCATCTACAAGGCCGCCGACGCGCCGTGGCGGCGGGCGCGCAAGAACCTCGGCCTGATGATGCGCGAAGGATTGCTGAAGGAAAATATCGACGGCGAGGCGCTGCTGTGGGCGCACGCCCGGCTGCTTGCGCGGCCCGAGGACCGGCGGATCCTGATGGTGATCTCGGACGGCGCGCCGGTCGACGACTCGACGCTGTCGGTCAACACCGGCTCGTATCTGGAGAAGCACCTGCGCCAGGTGATCAAGTGGATCGAGGGACGCTCACCGGTCGAGCTGGTGGCGATCGGGATTGGGCACGACGTGACGCGCTATTACGCGAAGGCGGTGACGATCATGGATGCCGAGCAGCTGGGGGGGACGATTGTCGACCAGCTGGCTGGGTTGTTTGAGGAAGGTCGTTCAGGGAAGTAAGGGCGTCGCGGCGAAGCCGCGCCGTCGGACAGCACCGGGCGGTGGTCGCCCGGGCCGCCGGCCGGCCTTGCGCGAGTCCGAGCTGAAGGCGGAATTCGCGAAGAGCAAATTCCGCCGTCAGCTTGGCCGCGCTACGTCAGCGGCGACGGCAGCTCTTTTCGGTCGCACGCCCGATCTGGTTCCCGGCAACCGCGCCGACACCTGCGCCGAGCAGCGATTCGCCGACATTGCCGCCGAGCAGCGCTGCACCGGCACCCGCGCCGACCGCGCCGATCACCGTGCCGCGCTTGCCGGCGCGGTCACGCGCGCGCTTGCACGCCGCATAGCTCGAATAGCTCTGGTCGCCGTAGTAATAGCGGTCGTTCTTGCGGGCCTGGACGGGCACTGCGGCGAACGACGCGGCGGCGAATGAGGCGATGACGAGACTGTTGATGATGCGCATGGCAAGCTCCTTGTGTGACCGTAACGTCCGCACAATGTAGATTGCCCAAGCTTGGTTCCCGGTGAACGCAGCGTTCAGAGGCGGTTCACGCCGCGGGCACGAATATTCGAGGGTGCCGGAGACGTTTCGAGATTCGGCAAGGTAAGCGTCGAGGAGAATTGGGATGAAGACTTTACTCATCGCACTCGCGGGCGTGGTCACGCTGACGGCGACTCCGGCCCTGGCCGATCGCGGTGATCGCGGTGGCTACAGCCGCGGCGATCACGACCGCGGCAGCAGCTATCGCGGTGGCGGCTATCGTGGCGACCATTATCGCGGCGATCGCTACCGCGGCGACGGCTATCGCGGCCATTCGTATCGCAGCGGCTACCGCGGCCACTACGGGCGCGACTATTACCGCCCGGCCTATCGTAGCGGCTATCGCGGCTACTACGGGCGTCCGTACCGCAACCGCGTCGTCGTCGTTCCCGCCTATGGCTATGGCGGCGGCTATTACGATGGCTACTACGGCGGCGGCTACGGCGGTCCGGTCGCCTATTACGACGACGGCTATCGCGGCGGGCGCGGCTACTACCGCTGCCGCACCAGCGGCCGTGGCACGGTCCTCGGCGCCATTGCGGGCGGCCTGATCGGCAACGCCGCGAGCAGCCGCTACGACCGCGGCGCAGGCACGGTCATCGGCGCCGGGATCGGCGCGGTGGCTGGTACGGCCATCGAGCGCGACGGACGTTGTTGAGCTGAAGCGCGGCCGCGCGTAGTGCGGTAAACGCGGCTTCGCGTTTCCTGCACTACGCGCGGACTCGCGCGAAGCCGGCCGGCGGCCCGGGCGACCACCGCCCGGTGCCGTCCGACGGCGCGGCTTCGCCGCGACGCCCCTGACCTACCCCCTCAACACCCCCAAGAACGCCGCGCCATAAGCCTCGAGTTTGCGCGCCCCCACCCCCGAAATCTGCCCCAGCGCGTCCATCGTCTGCGGCCGCTCGCTCGCCATCGCGCGCAGCGTCGCGTCGTGGAAGATGACGTAGGGCGGCATCCCAGCCTCGGCCGCGATCTCGCGCCGCACGCGCCGCAGCTCGTCGAACAGCGCGCCCTCCTCATCCGAAAGCCCCGCCGGCGGCACCCCCGGCGCGCGGCGGCGGCGCTCGCGTTCGGGCCGCGCCGCCTCGATGCGGAGCTCGACGGGCGTGTCGCCCTTCAGGATCGCCTTGGCGCGCGGCCCCAGCTTCAGCCCGCCGTACTCGGGATCGCGGATCAGCGCCTCGCCTGCCTCGAGCTGCCGCGCCAGCGACCGCCAGGCGTTGGCGTCGAGCTCGCCGCCGATGCCGAACACCGACAGCGCGTCATGCCCGAACTTGCGGACCTTCTCGCCCGCCGTCCCGTGCAGCACCTCGACCAGATGCCCGACCCCGAAGCGCTGACCTGTCCGGACAACTGCCGACAGCAGCTTGCGCGCGGCTTCCGTCGCGTCGCGCATCGCGGGCGGTGATAGGCAGGTATCGCAGTTACCGCACGGCGGCGGCGCAGGCTCGCCGAAATAGGTCAGCAGGGGCACGCGCCGGCACCCGCTCGTCTCGCAGAAGGCGATCAGCGCGTTGAGGCGCGCGGTGTCGGCGGCGATCTTCTCCGCTCCGCCCTCGCCGATGAAGCCGCGGGCGCGCGCGATGTCGTCGGCGCCGTAGAGCAGGTGCGCGACCGCCGGGTCGCCGTCGCGACCTGCCCGGCCCGTCTCCTGATAATAGGCCTCGATCGACTTGGGAAGGCCGAGGTGCGCGACGAAGCGCACGTCGGGCTTGTCGATGCCCATGCCGAAAGCGATCGTCGCGACCATCACCATGTCCTCGGCGCGGACGAAGGCATCCTGGTTGCGCGCCCGCTCCACGCCGTCGAGGCCGGCGTGATAGGCGCGCGCGTTGATGCCGTGCGCGACCAGCGCGGCAGCCGTCTTGTCGGTCTGGCTGCGCGTCGAGGCATAGACGATCCCTGAACGCCCGCGCTGCGTGTCGAGGAAGGCCAGCAGCTGCTTCGCGGCGTTGACCTTGGGGGCGACCTCGTAGCGGATGTTGGGCCGGTCGAAGCCGGCGACGACCATGCGGTCGGGTGCGATACCGAGTTGGTCGAGGATGTCGGCGCGCGTCGCGACGTCGGCGGTGGCGGTCAACGCGATGCGCGGGGTGCCGGGCAGCAGGTCGCACAGCGCGCGCAGCTGGCGATATTCGGGGCGGAAGTCGTGGCCCCACTGGCTGACGCAATGCGCCTCGTCGATCGCCACCAGCGCGATGTCGCTGCGCGCGATGAGCTGGCGGAACCCCGGCATCGCGGCGCGCTCGGGCGCGACGTAGAGCAGGTCGAGCTGACCGTTCTGCAGCGCGTCGATCGTCTCGCCGCCGTCGCCCGACTGGCTGTTGAGCGCCGCCGCGCGCACGCCGTAGGCCCGGAGCGCGCGGACCTGGTCGTTCATCAGCGCGATCAGCGGCGACACGACGAGCGCGCACCCCGGCCGCACCAGCGCCGGCACCTGGTAGCACAGCGACTTGCCGGCGCCCGTGGGCATGATCGCGAGCGCGTCGAGCCCGGCGCAGACATCGCGGACGATGCCTTCCTGTTGCCCGCGGAAACTGGGGAAGCCGAAGACTTCGTGGAGCACTTGTTCGGGGGATCGCATCGCCGCTGCTGGTAGCGGCTGCGCGCCCGCGATGCTATGCGCGCGGGCGAAATGTGGCCGCGAATTCTTCTGGTGCTGGCGGGCGGTGTCGTGGTGGGCGGCGTGCTCGCCGCAGCACCGCCCGCCGCCGACGGGGTCGCGCCGCTGCCCCTTACCGCGACGCCCGTGCCGCTCGCGCCGCGCGACCCGGCGGTGCGTGACGTTGGGCGGCTGCGCTACATGGGCGGGGTCGAGCTGCAATCGACCAACGTGACGTTCGGCGGCCTGTCGGGGCTGGCGGCGGGGCGCGACGGCTGGCTGCTCGCGGTCAGCGACACCGGCAACTGGGTGGGCTTCCGGACGGTCGAGAAGCACGGGCGGCTGGTCGGCGTGACTGACGGCGTCATTGCCCCCCTGCTCGACGAGATCGGCGGCGCGGCACTGGTCAAGAAGGCCGGCGATGCCGAGGCGGTGGTGTGGGACGCCGACGGCACCGCGTCGGTCAGCTTCGAGCAGGACGACCGCATCGCGGTCTATCCGCGCATCGATCCGGCGCGCCCCGACAGCCTGCGCACCCGCGCCGCGCGCATCATCCGCACGCCCGCGACGAGCGGCTGGCCCGACAATGGCGGCGGCGAGACGCTGGTGCGGCTGAGCGACGGCACGTTGCTGTGGTTCGCGGAGGACGGGCAGGACGCCGAGGGACGCTCACCCGCGCTGCGGATTGCGCCCGACGGCACGGTATCGGCGCTGCTCTACGCCGCCCCGACTGGCTTCCGCCCGACCGACGCCGCCGAAGTCGCGCCGGGCCGGGTGCTGATCGTCAACCGCCGCTTCACGCCGATGGAGGGCATGTCGGCAGTGGTCACGCTGGCCACTGTGGCGCCGGTGATGCAGGGCGAGGTCGTCGCGCGTCTCGTGCCGCCGCTGACTACCGACAATATGGAGGGGATTGCCGTGATGCGCGCGGACGGCCGCACCTTCGTCTATCTGGCGTCGGACGATAATTTCGCCGGCTACCAGCGCACCCTGCTGCTCAAGTTCGAGCTGCTCAACGCTTCGCCGGCTTCCGCGCGACGACCTTGATCTCGGTGATCCCGCTCGGCTCGAATAGCTTCGAGATCTGGATCGCTGTCCACGCCGGGAAAGGCGCCTTCACATAGCGGTTCTTGACAGCCGAGATCGCCGCCGCCTGGCCGGCGAGGTCGGTGTGGTAGGTCGTCATGTCGACGACATCGTCCCAGCTCGCACCGCTGCGCTTCAGGATCGCCGGGATCTGGGCGAAGGCGCGCTCATAGGCGGGCTCCATGTCGGCCGGCGTCGCGGCAGGGCCGGCGATGACGCCCGATAGATAGATGGTGTCGCCCGCGATGACCGCGCCGGCGTAGCCGTACTGCTGCTGCTGCGCGAGCGCCCGGGGGTCGGTCGGCATGATGACGTTCGCCGGATCGCGCGCGGTCGCTGCGGTGGCGGTCAGCAGGGCGAGCGCAGCGAGGTAGCGGGCAGACATGAAACGGCTCCAGCAGGGGTATCCCCCGCTAGAGCCGGTCGATCAGTTTCGCAATGCCCGTAACGAAATCAGGCGGCGGGAGCGGCCTCGGCGGCGGTCGCGGCGACCTTCTTCTTGATCTCGCGGCGCAGCTTCTGCGCGCGATCCGACAGCTTCTCGGCGCGGGTCTTGATCAGCCAGTTGTCGAGGCCGCCGACATGCTCGACCGAACGCAGGCCGTTCATCGAGACGCGCAGACGCACCGAGCGGCCCAGGATGTCCGACATCAGCGTGACGTTCTGCAGGTTGGGCAGGAAGACGCGCTTGGTCTTGTTGTTGGCGTGGCTGACGTTGTGGCCGACCATGCGCCCCTTGGCGGTCAGTTCGCAGATGCGCGACATCGTTCGTTCCTACAGGATCAGTTCTGGAAAGCGGTGGCGCATAAGGAAAAGCCGGCGCGCCGTCAAGGCGCACCGGCTCTTCTTTGCCGTCTAAGCGTGGCTTAGTTGGCGCCCTGCAGCGAGTGCTTGAGGTCGCGCATCTCGTCGTGGCCGCGCTTCACCGACGTATAGCATGCCTCGATCGTGTCGCGCACGCCCGGCGACAGCTCGCGGTCGTCGAGAGCGTCCTCGAACTTCGCCTTGATGTGATCCTCGCCCGCCTCGACCTCGTTGACGATCGCCTTGTCGTCATGGCCGGTCAGCGTCGCCTTCAGGTTGAGGAACATGCGGTGGGCACCCGCCAGCGCGGTGCCGTCGTCCTGCGGCTCGCCGCCCAGGCGGGCGACCTCGGCCTGCAGCTGCGTCGCGATGGCGCGACGCTCGGCGGCGTTGGCGGTGAAGCGCGCGGTGTAGCTCGTGTCCTCCTTGGCGGCTTCGGTGTAGCCGTCAACGCTGTCGATCGTCGTGGCGATCAGCGAATTGAGGGTCGAGATGTCGTGGTCGGTGCCGGCCATGGTCGGAATTCCTTGAAGTTGGACCGGCCTAACGCGTCGCGCCGGACAAGGGTGCATGGCAGCGACACGAAAAGCGCTTCCGACTCCGGTGGTGCCCGGCTAAGCCTCGGGCAGCCGCAGCGAGGTGATCGGTCCCGATGCCCTATTTCGCGATCCACTGCATCGACAAGCCCGATTCGGGCGAACTGCGCGCTGCGACCCGCGCCGCGCATCTGCCGCACGTCGCTGCACTGGGCGACGCCCTGCTGTGCGCCGGGCCGCTGCTGAAGGACGACGGGCGGGCGATGGGCACGCTGCTGATTGCCGAGTTCGAGGACCGCGACGCCGCGGTCGCCTATGCCGCCGCCGATCCGTACCACCTCGCGGGCCTCTTCGCGTCACGCTCAATCACCGCGTGGCACAAGGTGTTCCCGGCCTGAGGTTCGCCTTCAGGCCGAGTTCAGTCTAGACGGCACAAGTGCCCAGCGTGCCATCCATCCTCCGCATCGCCGCGACCGCGCTCGCCCTGGTCGCAGCTGTCCCTGCGGCGGCGCAGCAGGCCGGCCCGTCGATCCTGCGCGATGCCGAGACCGAGGCGTTCTTCAAGGACCTCGCGCGCCCGCTGATCCTCGCCGCCGGGCTCGACCCGCGGTCGGTGCAGATCGTGCTGGTCGGCGACCCGACGATCAACGCGTTTGCCGGCGGCGGCCAGAACGTCTTCATTCACTCGGGCCTGATCATCGCCGCCGACGACGTCAACGAGCTGCAGGGCGTCGTCGCGCACGAGCTCGGGCATCTGTCGGGCGGCCACAACGTGCGCTTCAACGAGGGCGCGGGGCCGGCGACCAATATCTCGATCCTGTCGCTGCTCGCTGCCGGCGCGGCGGTGGCGCTCGGTGCGGGCGAGGCGGGGATGGCAATCCTGGGCGCGGGCACGACGGTCGCGCAGGGCAAGTTCCTCGCATTCAGTCGCGAGCAGGAGGGGCGCGCCGACGCCGCCGGCGCACAGTTCCTCAGCACTGCGAAGATCTCGGGCAAGGGCTCGATCGACTTCTTCAAGAAGTTGCAGGGACAGGAATTCCGCCTCGCGATCGCGCAGGACAATGAATACGACCGCACCCACCCGCTGTCGGGCACGCGCATCAACAATTTGGAAGCCGTCTACCGCGCCGATCCCTCGTACGACACGCCCCCCGACGCCAATCTCGAGGCGCGGTTCAAGCGCGTGAAGGGCAAGCTGGTCGGCTATGTCGACGACCCTTCGCATGTCTTCGTCGTTTATCCCGAGCGCGACGGTTCGGAGGGGGCACGCTACGCCCGTGCCTATGCCTGGCACCGCACCGCCTATGCCGACCAGGCCGCCGTCGAGATTGATGCGCTGCTGAAAGGCCGCCCGAACGACCCGTATTTCCTCGAGCTGAAGGGCCAGATCCTGCTCGAAGGCGGCAAGCCGGCCGAGGCCGTGCCGATTTTGCGCCGCGCCGTCGCCGCCGCCCCCGACCAGCCGCTGATCGCGACCCAGCTCGGTCATGCCCTGGTCTCGACCGAGGACCCCAAGGACTTCGCCGAGGCCGAGGTGCTGCTGCGCAAGGCGCTGGCGCAGGACCGTGAGAACCCGTTCGCCTGGTACAACCTCGGCGTCATTTTCGACCGCAAGCGCGACGAACCGCGCGCCGCGCTCGCGCAGGCGGAGGCCGCCAACCTGTCGGGCGACGCGCGCTCGGCCGCCGCCAAGGCCCGCTTTGCGCGGTCGCAACTGCCGCAGGGCACACGCGACTGGCTGCGCGCCGACGACATCGCCGAGGTCGCGGCGAACGAGCTTGCCGACCGGAAGAAGCGGCGATGAGCGTGATCGATCACGTCAGGAAATGGGATAGCGGCATGAAGCTTGCGGTGGGTGCGTCGGCGGTGCTGGGCGTGACCGTCGCGGTCCTGCTGAGCGGCGCAGCGCGCGGCGACCCCGCCGCCAACGTCGCGCCGAAGGACCGCGCCGCGATCGAGGCGATCGTCCGCGAATACATTCTCTCGCACCCGGAGATCATCCCCGAGGCGATCAACGGCCTGCAGAACCGCGAGGTCACCAAGCTGATCGAGAACAACCGCAAGGAGATCGAGACGCCCTTCGCCGGCGCCTTCGCGGGCGATCCCAAGGGCGACGTGCGGCTGGTGGTATTCTTCGATTACGCCTGCCCCTACTGCAAAGCGGCGCATAACGACGTGCGGCGGCTGATGGCTGAGGACAAGCGGCTGAAGATCGTTTTCCGCGACTTCCCCGTGCTCAGCGACCAGTCCACCGAGGCGGCGATGGCGAGCCTGTCGGCGGCGCAGCAGGGCCGTTACCTGGCGTTCCACGACGGCATCTTCGACAGCGCCGGGCGGGTGAGCCACGAGAAGACCATCGCCGCGGTGCGCACCGCCGGCCTGAACGAGATGCGCACGGCGAAGGACCTGAACTCGCCGGCGCTGAAGGCCGAGATCAAGAAGAACCTCGACCTGGGTCGCGCGCTCGGGCTGACGGGGACGCCGAGCTATATCGTCGGAAACCGCATCCTGTCGGGGGCGGTGGGGTATGAGGCGCTGAAGACGGCGGTGGCCGAGGCGCGGGCTAGCAACAAGTAGGAAGGGCGTCGCGGCAAGGCCGCGCCGTCGGGCGGGCTGCGATGTGCTCGCCGCTCCGCCGGCCGGCCTTGCGCGAGTCGGCGCGTAGCGTGGCGAACGCGAAGTGCGTTCGCCACGCTACCCACTCGCCGCGCTTAGCGGCTGTAAAATTCGACGACCAGGTTCGGCTCCATCTTCACAGCGTACGGAACCTCGTCGAGCGTCGGCACGCGCACGTAGGTCGCCTTGGTGCCGTCGACCGCGACATACTCGGGCGTCTCGCGCTCGGAGAGGCTCTGCGCCTCGATGACCAGCGCCATGTCCTTGGCCTTCTGGCCGAGTTCAATGACGTCGCCCGGCTTCACGCGCGCCGAGGCGATGTTGCAGCGGCGGCCGTTGACCATGACATGGCCGTGGTTGACGATCTGGCGCGCGGCGAAGATCGTCGGCACGAACTTGGCGCGATACACCACCATGTCGAGGCGCTGCTCGAGCAGGCCGATCAGGTTCTGCGAGGTATCGCCCTTCATGCGGACGGCCTCGGCATAGGTCGCGCGGAACTGCTTCTCGGTGACGTCGCCGTAGTAGCCTTTCAGCTTCTGCTTCGCCTTGAGCTGGATGCCGAAGTCCGACAGCTTCGACTTGCGGCGCTGGCCGTGCTGGCCGGGGCCGTACTCGCGCTTGTTGACGGGCGACTTGGGGCGGCCCCAGATATTCTCGCCCATCCGGCGATCGAGTTTGTGCTTCGAGCTAGTACGCTTGGTCAATGTCGGTCCAATTCGCTATGACTGCGCGGGCGGAGTGCCAGCGCATACCCCGGTCTCGCACCGCACGGCCTGTTGCCGGGCGCGGCCACTGCTTCACCGGGGGTGCAGGGCCAATTGCGAAGCGCGCCCGTTAGTCTTGGCGGAGGCGCCAGTCAAGGTGATTTCCTTGACGGACGGGCCCGCGTGGCGTAGTGCCCCGCCTTTCCCGAACACCCCGGAGTTACCTATGGCGCGCGTCACAGTCGAGGATTGCGTCGACAAGATCCCCAACCGCTTTGAGCTCGTCCTGATGGCCGGCACCCGCGCCCGCCAGATCAGCAGCGGCGGCGAACTGACCGTCGACCGCGACCGCGACAAGAACCCCGTTGTCGCCCTGCGCGAAATCGCCGAGCAGACAGTCAAGCCGAAGGTGCTGCAGGAGGCGCTCGTCGCGTCGATGCAGCGGGTGATCGCGGACAACGACGATACGCCCGACGCGGTCGGGTCGCTGGCGGCGTCTGCTGAGGCTCTGCGCCTGACGGCTGCTCAGCCGCCGCGGAACCAGAATATGGGTCCGGATTACGAATAAGCGCGGCCGAGGCTAAGGCGGCGAACGCGTCTTCGCGTTCCCCGACTTAGACGCGGACTCGCGCTTATTCCGGCCGGCGGAGCGGCGGCCCAACGCCGCCGCCCGTCCGACGGCGCGGCTTTGCCGCGACGCTCTTACTTTGCTAACCCCACCCCATGCTTCTCCAGAACAAACGAGCCCTCGTCACCGGCGCAGCCTCCGGCATCGGCCGAGAAATAGCCAAAGTCTTCCTCGCCGAAGGCGCAAAGGTCGCCATCGCCGACCTGAGTCTCGAAGCCGCGACCAAGACCGCGACCGAGCTCGGCCCCAATGCCCATCCCGTAGCGATGGACGTCACCAGCGAGCCCCAGGTCGACGCCGGCATCGACGCCGTCGCGGAACTATGGGGCGGCCTCGACATCCTCGTCTCGAACGCCGGCATCCAGATCGTCGCCCCCGTCGCCGAGTTCGGCTTCGCCGACTGGCAGAAGATGCTCGCCGTCCATCTCGACGGCGCCTTCCTCACGACCCGGGCCGCCCTGCGCCACATGCAAAAGGGCCAAGGCGGCAGCATCATCTACATGGGCTCGGTCCATTCGAAGACCGCGTCGGTGCTGAAGGCCCCCTACGTCACCGCCAAGCACGGCCTCCTCGGCCTCGCCCGCGTCGTCGCCAAGGAGGGCGCCGCGCACAATGTCCGGACAAATGTCATCTGCCCCGGCTTCGTCCGCACCCCTCTCGTCGACAAGCAGATCCCCGAACAGGCCGCAGCCTTGGGCCTGTCGGAAGCAGACGTGATCGCCAAGGTCATGCTCAAGGACACGGTCGACGGCGAATTCACCACCCTCGACGACGTCGCTCGCACCGCGGTGTTCCTGGCGGCGTTCCCGACCAACGCGCTGACTGGTCAGAGCGTGGTCGTGAGCCATGGGTGGTTCATGGAGTGACTGCCTAAGCGGCCACCCGCTCCCCCTCGCCGATCATCAGCTTCGCCGTCGCCTTCGCGCTGCCCACCACCCCCGGGATCCCCGCGCCCGGGTGCGTGCCCGCGCCGACGAAGTACAGGTTCGACAGCACGTCGTCGCGGTTGTGGGTGCGGAAGTAGGCGCTCTGCCAGAGGACGGGTTCGAGGCTGAAGGCGCTGCCCAGATGCGCGTTAAGCTCGGTCGAGAAGTCCTGCGGGGTGAAGGTGCGCATCGTCACCAGGTCGTTCCGCAGGCCGGGCAGGATGCGGCGCTCGAGGGCGTCGAGGATCGAGTCGGCGTATTTCGGCGCCTCCGCCTGCCAGTCGATGTCGAGCTTGCCCTGGTGGGGAACCGGCGACAGGACGTAGAAGGCGCTGCACCCCGGGGGGGCCATCGCGGGGTCGGTGGCGGTCGGGTGGTGGAGGTAGAGGCTGAAGTCCTCGGCCAGCGTTCCGCCGGCGTAGATTTCGCCGAGCAGCTCCTTGTAGCGGTGGCCGAACAGGATCGTGTGGTGCTTGACCTCAGGGCATTCGCGCTTGAGGCCGAAGTAGGTGACGAACAGCGACGGCGAGAAGCTGCGGCGCTGCATCGACTTCGACATCGCAGGACCCCGCGGGTGGCCGCTCAGCAGGTCGCGATAGGTGTGCACCACGTCGGCGTTCGACGCGACGGTGTCGAAGCTGCCACTCCAGCCGTCCTTGGTCCGCACGCCGGTGACGCGGGCGCCGGTCGCGGTGATCTGCTCGACGCCGCTGCCGCACTTGAAGGTGCCGCCGAGGTCCTCGAACAATTTCACCATGCCGCGCACCAGCGCGTGGGTGCCGCCGCGCGGGAACCAGACGCCCCACTTCTTCTCGAGCGCGTGGATCAGCGCATAGACGCTGCTCGTCTTGAACGGATTACCGCCGACCAGCAGCGAGTGAAAGCTGAACGCCTGGCGCAGCCGCTCGTCCTTGATGTGGCGCGCGACGATGGCGTGAACCGAGCGGAACGCCTCGTACTTCATCAGGCTCGGCGCGGCCTTGAGCATCGAGCGGAAGTCGAGGAACGCCTCGTGCCCGAGCTTCTGATAGCCTTCGCGGAAGACGCCTTCGGAAAACTCGAGGAATTTCTTGTAGCCCGCAACGTCCGCGGGGTTGAACTCGCCGATCTGGCGGAACAGCTCGGCGTCGTCGTTCGAATAGTCGAAGACGCTGCCGTCTTCCCAGAGGAGGCGGTAGAAGGGCGTGACGGGGAGCAGCTCGACGTAGTCGCTGAGCTTGCGGCCCGACAGCTCCCACAATTCCTCGAGGCACGACGGGTCGGTGATCACCGTCGGGCCGGCGTCGAAGGTGAAGCCCTCGTCTTCCCAGACGTACGCACGGCCGCCGGGCTTGTCGCGGCTTTCGATCAGCGTCGTCTGAACGCCCGCCGATTGCAGGCGGATCGCAAGCGCGAGGCCGCCGAAGCCGCTGCCGATGACGCAGGCTGTCTTCATCTGTGTTCCATTTCGTAGGCGATAAGGGTGCGCACGGCGCGCGAGATCGGGATCGGCGGCTTGCCGGTGAGGATGCGCGCCCAGTCGGCGAGCGTCGAGCGCGCGGCGTAGAAGCGCGACACGAGCCCCGCGTTGAGGCGGTAGAAGCGCTGCAGTATGTGCCGCCGCTCCTCGTCGTGCGCGGCGAGGAAGAGCATGCGGTTGAGCATGCGATACAGGCGGCGAGCCTTCCACGCGGCGGAGCTGTCGGCGCGGAGGGCGGCGTAGACCGCCGGGGCGTCGAAGGCTGGGAGGCTGGCGACGAGGTCGGCGGTGCGGACGGCGTCGGGGAAGCTGTAGCCGGTGACCGGATTGAACAGGCCGGCCCTGAGCCCGACGCGCGGCACGCCGGCCTCGCCCTCGTCCCAGAACGCCTCGATATCGCCGCCGAGAGCGAGCGGCAGGATGCCCTGCTCCTCGCGCCCCCTGCTGACGATCGTCCAGCCCTGCGCGGCGGCGTAATCGGCGATGTGGCCACGCAGCAATGCGGGCGACAGGTCGTTGCCGTCGCTGAAATACGTGTCTTCGATCAGCACGTGGCGCGGCCCGAAGGGCAGCGTGTAGACGAAGCGGTAGCCGTCGTGCTGCGGCACGGTCGCGTCCATGATGATCGGGCCGGTCAGGCCGTGCGGCTCCGCCAGCTCGACCTCGACGCCCAGGAATTTCTGCCAGCGCAGGTCGAGCGCCTTGGTCGGCCCCTGCCCGCGCCCGTCGATCACGCACGCACCGGTCAGCACGCGCTGATCGGCGAGAGTCACGCTCGTCGCGTCGAGTGCGACGATGGGCGCGTCGGTCAGGATGCGGTCGGCGGGCAGCGCGGCGCGGACTGCGGCGTCGAGACGCGCGGAGGTGGCGCTGCCGTAGCCGGCGTCGAGTTCGCGGCGATGCGCCGGAAAGCGGATCGTGTAGCGGTCCCAGCGATGTTCGAACAACGGCGCCGTCCACACTGCCTGTTCGGGGCTGATGTCCTTCGCAAACGACGACCAGGTGTGGTTGCCGCCGATCGTTTCGCCCGCCTCGACAATCGCGACGCGCAGGTCCGGGCGCAACTGCGACAGGCGCAGCGCGATCAGCCCGTTGTGCAGGCCCCCGCCGGCAAGGATCACGTCGAAGTCCATGGTCGCGCCGGGTTAGCAGGGCGCACGCCGCAGCGCGACCCCGGTACCCCGCGCATGGTGCCGCAGGGCCGTGCGACGGTGCGGCAGGTGACGGGGGCCTCACGCGGCGTTAGGCAGGCGCGATGACGGCCCTGCCCTTCCTGATCGGCACGCTCGCGATGATCGCGATCGTCGCGGTGCGCTACCTTGGCGTGTCGGGGGGCTTCGCGTGGCTGACCGCCCGGCGCGGTATTGTCGCGGGTCCGGCCAACGAGGTCCGGCGGCGGCGCCAGATCCGCAGCGAGATCGGCTGGTCTTTGCTGTCGGCGGCGATCTACGGCCTGCCTGCCGGGATCGTCGCGGTCGGCTGGCACGAGCTCGGCTGGACGCGCATCTACGACGACCCGCTGGCGTACGGCTGGTGGTGGCTGCCGCTCAGCATCGCCATCTACTTGTTCGCGCACGATACCTGGTTCTACTGGACGCACCGCCTGATGCACCGGCCGTGGTGGTTCGCGCGCGTCCATGCCGTCCACCACGCCAGCCGCCCGCCGACTGCCTGGGCCGCTATGGCGTTCCATCCTTACGAGGCGATTTCGGGCGCGTGGCTGTTCCCCGCGCTGGTCTTTCTCGTGCCGATCCACTGGGGGGCGCTGCTGGTGGTGCTGCTCGTCGCCAGCTTCTTCGGGGTGACGAACCACATGGGGTGGGAGATTTTTCCGAAATCCTGGGTTAAGGGTCGATTCGGTAGTGGCATGATTACCGCAGCGCACCATGAACTGCATCACCGCCGCTACCTGACCAACTACGGGCTATATTTTCGTGTATGGGATCGATTGTGCCGTACCGACGCTGGCCTGGCACCGGAGTTCATCGATGAACCGCGCCCTGCTGCCGCTGCTTCTCCTGCCCCTGCTGGGCAGCGCGCCGGCGCCTGACCCGGCGCGGCTAGAAATCGCACTCGCCGGACTTCGCTCGACCAACGGTGATGTCCGCCTGTGCATCTGGCACAGCCCCAAGCGCTTCCCCGACGGCAAGTGCGAGGGCGAGGGTCAGCAGATCATCGTGCGCGCCGCTGCCCAGGTCGCGGTGTCGGTACCGCTGGCGCCGGGCGACTATGCGGTGTCGCTGCTCCATGACGAGAACGGCAACGGCAAGCTCGACAAGAACCTGCTCGGCATCCCGAAGGAAGGCGTCGGCTTCTCGCAGAACCCCAAGCTGGCGTTCGGCCCGCCGAGTTATGCCGCGACGCGCTTCGACGTGACCGGCGACACGGTCGAGACGATCAAGCTGAAGTACTTCCTGTAGGTTCGCCGCGGATCGCTTCGGTCGTCGAGTGGCGCCCGTCGTGGCTCCATCCCGGCGGCTTCCACAGATAGCGCAGCCGGTCGCCCCAGGTCGGCGCGGCGCGCATGCGGGCCGCCAGCCGCTGCACCCCCCAAGTCTGGATATCCCAGATACGGTGGCTGTCCATCTGCTCGACGAGGCCGAAGGTCGGCGGCACCGTCTCGCGCTGCCACGTGCCGAACAGCCGGTCCCAGATCAGCAGCGTCTGGCCGTAGTTGCGATCGAGATAGGGTGTGTCGACGCCGTGATGCACACGGTGGTTGGCCGGCGTGCACAGCCAATTCTCGAGCACGCCCATCCGCCCGACGAGCCGCGTGTGGTTGAAGATGCCCCACAGATTGCCGAAGAACTTGACCGCGAGCCACATCGCCGGGTGCACGCCGACCAGCGCCAGCACGAAATAGGTCGGCGAGATCAGTCCTCCGCTGCCGAGGATGGTGCCGCGGTTGGCGACGAGCAGGTTCATCTCGCGGCTGCTGTGGTGCGACGTGTGGATCGCCCACAGGAACCCCGTGCGGTGGGCGATGCGGTGGTCGATGTAATAGGCGAGGTCGTTGAGCACGAACGCCAGCACCCAGCCCCACCAGACGAACGGCACGCTCGCGATGCGGTGCTCGTAGACCCACAGATAGACGCCGACGACGATCGCGCCGAAGACCAGCGCGTCGAACGCCAGTGTGACCAGCGCATTGCCGACATTGGCCCAGGCGTCGCGCTCGTCCCAGCGCGGCGCGCCCTCGAACAGATAGGCGATGCGCTCGATCGCCAGCATCGTCATGTAGGTGCCGAAGGTGATCCAGAAGCCCTGCCCGTGCCCCATCTTCCACGCGACATCGGCGAGGATCGTGCGGGCCGAGTCGAGCAGGTCCATCGCTTTCACCTTGGGTGACGTCACTGACCCTGCTACGATGCAATTGACTGACTAGGTTGTCAACGAGAGTCCGCACGTGTCCGAAATTGCGCAGATCGACGCACCCGGCCGGCGCGACCGCCAGCGCGATGCGACGCGCGCCGCGATCCTGACTGGCGCGCTCGCGCTGTTCTCGCGGCGTGGCTTCGAGGGCACGACCCTGCCCGCAGTCGCCCAGCGCTGCGGCGTCGCGGTGCCGCTGATCGTTTATCACTTCCAGTCGAAGGACGGCCTGTGGCGCGCCTGCGTCGAGGCCGTCTATGCGCGCATCGCCGGGCACCTTGCGGGCTTCGCCCCTGCGCTGGCGGAAGCGGAAGGCCCGGCGTGGTTCCGCCTGCAGATCCGCGCCTTCGTCACCGCACTCGCCGCGCACCCCGAGTATATGCGGATCGTCTTCCACGAGGGCATGGAGGCGTCGCCGCGCCTCGAATGGCTCGTTGCGGGGCACCAGGGCCGCATCACCGCGCACATCGTCGGCATCGTCGATGCGGCGCAGGCGGCCGGCTACCTGCCCGCGATGGACGCGACCCACGCCAAGTTCGTACTGTCGGGGGCCTTCGCGCTGCCCATTGTGCTCGCCGCCGAATACACGCTGATCGACGGCACCGACGCACTGTCCGACGCCTTCATCGAGCGGCATGTCGACACCACGATCGCGCTGATCCTGCCCGGTTTGAATAGCACTGGCCACTAGGCCCCGCCGCGCGTATCGTCGCCGCTTCCCCGGGGGGCCGCAGTCGCGGCTGAGAGTGGCAGTGCCACGACCCGTCGAACCTGATCCGGTTAGAACCGGCGGAGGGAGGGAGCGGCACCCGCCCGCACTCCGTCCGGCAATGGAGCGCAAGAGCATGGCCGATATCCAGTCGCGTATCGAAATCCCGGTCACCACCGGCCCCCTGCCCGGCTCCGCCAAGATCTACGTGCCATCCGACCGCTTTCCCGACGTGAAGGTCGCGATGCGCGAGGTCGCGCTCGACCCGTCCGCCAGCGAGCCGCCGGTGCGCATCTACGACCCCAGCGGCCCCTACACCGACCCGCTCGCCGACATCGACATCGCCCGCGGCCTGCCCCCCCTGCGCCGCGCCTGGACGCTGGCGCGCGGCGATGTCGAGGAATACCCCGGCCGCGACGTGCAGCCCGAGGACAACGGCATGTCGGGCCGCCAGCAGCCCGAGGTCGCGGCCTTCCCCAACGTCAACCTGATGCCGCTGCGCGCGCGTGGCGGCGCCGCGGTCACCCAGCTCGCCTATGCCCGCCGCGGCATCGTCACGCCCGAGATGGAGTATGTCGCCGTCCGCGAGAACCTCGGCCGCGCGGCACTCGCCGGCCATGTCCGCGACGGCGAGGACTTCGGCGCGTCGATCCCCGACCATGTCACCGGCGAGTTCGTCCGCGACGAGATCGCCCGCGGCCGCGCCATCATCCCGTCGAACATCAACCACCCCGAGTGCGAGCCGATGGCGATCGGCCGCAATTTCCTGGTCAAGATCAACGCCAACATCGGCAATTCCGCGGTCGCCAGTTCGGTCGCCGAGGAAGTCGACAAGATGGTGTGGAGCACCCGCTGGGGCGCCGACACCGTCATGGACCTGTCGACCGGCCGCAACATCCACAACACCCGCGAATGGATCGTCCGCAACTCGCCCGTCCCCATCGGCACCGTGCCGATCTACCAGGCGCTCGAAAAGGTCGGCGGCGTCGCCGAGGACCTGAGCTGGGCGATCTACCGCGACACGCTGATCGAGCAGGCCGAGCAGGGCGTCGACTATTTCACCATCCACGCGGGCGTCCGCCTGGCGTACATCCACCTGACCGCGAAGCGCGTGACCGGCATCGTCAGCCGCGGCGGCTCGATCCACGCCAAGTGGTGCCTCGCGCACCACAAGGAGAACTTCACCTACACCCACTTCGCCGAGATCTGCGAGATCATGCGTGCCTACGACATCTCCTTCTCGCTCGGTGACGGCCTGCGCCCCGGCAGCATCGCCGATGCCAACGACGCCGCGCAGTTCGCCGAGCTCGACACGCTGGGCGAGCTGACCAAGATCGCGTGGGAGCGCGACTGCCAGGTGATGATCGAGGGGCCGGGCCACGTCCCGATGCACAAGATCAAGGTTAACATGGAGAAGCAGCTCGCGGTGTGCGGCGAGGCACCGTTCTACACGTTGGGGCCGCTCACCACCGACATCGCGCCCGGCTACGATCATATCACCAGCGGCATCGGTGCCGCGATGATCGGCTGGTTCGGCTGCGCGATGCTCTGCTACGTGACCCCCAAGGAGCACCTCGGCCTGCCCGACCGCGACGACGTCAAGGTCGGCGTCATCACCTACAAGCTGGCCGCCCACGCCGCCGACCTGGCGAAGGGCCACCCGAGCGCACAGGGCCGCGACGACGCCGTGTCACGCGCGAGGTTCGACTTCCGCTGGCGCGACCAGTTCAACCTGTCGCTCGACCCCGAAACCGCCCTCAAATACCACGACGAGACCCTCCCCGCCGAAGGCGCCAAGACCGCCCACTTCTGCTCGATGTGCGGCCCGAAGTTCTGCAGCATGAAGATCACGCAGGAGGTGCGGGAGTACGCCGCGAAGCAGAACGGCGGCGGCTTCGTGGATGCCGACGCAGGCATGGCGGCGAAGAGCGCCGAGTTCCTCGAGAAGGGTGCCGAAATCTACCTGCCGGTCGGGCGGTGAGCCCGGCGAAGATGAACAAGTAAGCGAATTTGACACCGGGGAGCGGTTTCGAAAACCGTTCCTGACCACCCGCCCAGCCGTCGCGCATGCGGCGGGCGGGAGGCCGGTGCCCGGTCTGGGGAGGCAGCCGCCCCGGGCCGGCTGCGAAGGTCCCGAAGTTCACGATTCGACGATGATTTTGCAGATCTCCGGATCGGGCGCGGGGCTGGCAAGGTCACGATGTTCACGCTTTTGACTCCGATTTCGAGGATTGCTTGGCCGGCCGAATTGCGAACGCAACCGACGCTAAACGATACCCGGCTTTTGTACCAGATAGGCGTACGTAAGTCATGGTAAGAAGCGGATTTGGCCTGCGCAGCAAGCTCGATCGCGCGCCGGGGGTGGTCCGTCTGGCTGGTGCCCGCCGAGCGGCTGCTCTACGCACGTCAGCTGGATTGGCGCGCGCACAAGGCAGCGATGTCGATGACGAGGGCGTGCTGGATCTCGTGACGAAGAGGCTAAAGCTGATGTTGCGCGCGTTTCTTGCCTCGGTTGCGATGCTGGCCCCTGCAGGTGCGTTTTCGAAAGGCCTGGCGGTCAAGGATCTGACGACCATCGAGCGGGCAGTGACCGAGGCGCTCGGCCCCGGCTTCATCGGACGCGCCGCGCCCGCCCGCATCGACCTGATGTGCGCGAGCTGCGCGGGGGAGCCGATCGTCGGCGTGCAGATCGGTGTTCAGAACGACGGGACCGAGCAGCGCGTGCGCGCGGGTCAGACCAAGATCGACGACCTGGAACGCATCTGCCGGGCGCGCAGTCCCGAATGCCGTATATCGGCGCTCGACGTCGCGCCGGCGGTCGGGTGGGTAAGCAGTTACAGGGTCGGTGATACCGCAGGCGCGACGGCGATCGTGATCCGAGACGGCGACCTGCTTACAATACGGGCGATCGCCCGGGACGCAGCCTCGGCACGACGGATCGTCGACACGCTGCTGCCGCTCGTCAAGGAGCGGGTCGTCGGGAGGTAAGGGCAGGCACCACCTAGTCCGAGACGATCAAGATCAACCAATCGGAAAGGCCTGACGGCGATCGGTCTCGCTAGTTCGGCCTGGCCATCGACGACCGAACCTTCAAGCGACGAGCGTTTGGGGCACAACGCGGACTGCGGCGGCGCGGACGACGCAGGGCCGCGACGCCGTCAGCCGCGCCCGCGACGTCGCAATCAGTTCAACCTGTCGCTTGACCCCGAAACCGCCCTCAAATTCCCCGACAAGACCCTGCCTGCCAAAGGCGCCAAAACCGCTCACTTCTGCTCAATGTGCGGCCCGAGCTCTGCAGCATGAAGATCACGCAGGAGGTCCGCGAGTATGCGGCGAAGCAGAACGCGGACGGGATGCTCGAGGCGGAACGGGGGATGGCGGAGATGAGCGAGAATTTTCGGGAGACGGGCGGGGAGATTTATGTGGCGAAGAACTAGCCGGAAGTCGCATAAGCAATTGAGAGCGCTCTCAGGTTAAAAAGAACTTACTTAAAAGCGAGCGGCCATGCGCCTACCGCAAGCTTTGCAAGCTCGGATTGCCGCGCCCGTATTGACGAAGCATCCCACTTCTCGAAAGACGCGATCATTGAAGTAGTTTTAAATTGCGACGCGCCATAGGCTTTTTTCTTATCTGCAAACGACCCGTTGCCTTCTTGACTATTCGGACCAGCTTGCATCAGCGCGAGATTACCAATAAGTTTCTGAACAGCCTCGGCTTCGTCGTCGGAAAGGCCCCACGAATCCCCGGGTGTCAACGGGACGACGTGTTCGAGATTAACGGACTCAACGTCTTCATTCGGAACCATCTCCGGTTGCTCTGTTCCGGCCATTTCATTTTCAATGGCCCGGAGATAATAGCGTGCTAACCGAGCGCGTGAGACGCGAGCAGTCGCAAATGCTGTTTCAAACTCAGGGTCGGTGGGGACATAGCGAGACATAGCCGTTCGCAAGGCAGCAGCCGTCTTAATCTTTTCATCACCGATCTCAGCTGCCCGCAGAGAATACTGACTGTCCAGCATGCCCCCACGGCCGCCGAAAACTAGAAATCGGACAGACCAACTTACAAACAGTCGAAAAGCTTTCTCTGCCTCATTGACGCTAAATTTTAGCGCAACGGCAAACATCAATGGTCTGATCTGTTCGATCTGTAAATGATGAGCGATCGTATCCACGGCATTCCGAGTTTTTGGCCTATGGGTACTCCAGTAAGGATGATTGGACGACCACAATGCGACGTATGTGTTTACACCATCTGCGCATGCCTTAAGGAAAGATAAAGCCTTCGATTCATTTGATATCTCAATTTTTACAGAAGCCGCAAGCTCTCTCTCTTTAGTCGGTCCATTAATGACGATCCAATAGTGCCTGATGTAGGTGACGAGCCTTGAACCGTCGGGATCGCCAAGCGACTCAATGGCCCCAGTTATAGCGCTCCACAAGCTCTGTGCTTCGTTTAGACGGTTTGGCGCCTTACTAAAAAGAAAGTTTTTAAGAATATCAGCCTGCGATGCCTTCAGGCCCCGATCGTTTAATGTTTCGAACATCCTATAAGCGCCGACCTCATCTGGCGCCGTAACGACGACAACACTTGCTCGTTCTTTAATGAATTTAAGCCATCGATTTAGGTAGTCGGATTGCTGCTCCGGTTTCAACGGCTTAATAACGTCGTCTAAAAATTCCACGATAAGGCTTGAAGCCTTCTTGAGTTTTTCGTTCGATGCAATCTTCTCCGGCGTCCTTTTCGGATTATACTGATCTAAGCCATGATGCTGCAAAATATCATTTGCATAGAATTCATTGTCCTCTATGTTCATCCGCAATTTCGGAACATGCTCTTCAGTATCGACGTCAATCTCTCGGAGATAAGTATTCTCAATAGCCTGCGCACGGGGACCCCGCCTCAGCCTAGTTTGCAAATCTCTCATTCTAGCAAGAATTATAGAAGTTGTTGCAATTCGTTGCTGGCCATCAGCAATTGAGGGGACACCATCGTCCTTCATTACTAGCACGACGGTACCGAGAAAATAGTCTGGGTCGTCGTTGGTGATGGCTTCGTTCAGATCTTGGAGCAGCTCCCTGACCTGCTTCTCGCCCCACGCATAGGAGCGTTGGTTCGCAGGCACGGTTAGTAGTCCCCGCTTCAGCAGGTCTCCGATCCCCATGCTGTCAAAGTCGAACTTGCCGCTCATTGTTGCGCCTTGAAAAGGGTGGCCGTTTCCATGCCCGTCTACTCAGGTCGACCATAGCTGAGACTGACCGGCGCATACAGGCGTAGATCGCAACCGCCGCGACGCGCTAATATGAGACTATCGTCCCACCGACAGCACTCGCACCACGATCTCCGGCCCCGCTTTGATGATCTTCAGATACGCCAGCGCCGCCGGCGGCGGCATTTTGGCGGCTGAACCCGTACCGGCGGATGGTGGCGACGGGGATGCCTTAGCGCGCCGATGCCTCCTAGCTAAGGTCGAGGCGGCTCCGCAGGCGGCGGATGAGGCGGCTCGTCATGACGCGTTGGACACCCCCCAATTGACATCACCCCGCCCCCTGCCCTCTCATCCCCGCCGAAGGGAGACAGTCATGGCCGAGTTCACCGTCAATCCGACGCGCTTAGACCCCTACAAGTCGTTCAAGTTCAGGCTGAAGTGGGACGGCAAATATATCGCCGGCGTGTCGCGGATCAGTGCGCTGAAGCGGACGACGGAGGTCGTCACCCACCGCCAGGGCGGCGCGCCGTCGGCGTCGCGCCAGACGCCCGGGCAGACCCGCTTCGAGCCGATCACCATCGAGCGCGGCGTCACCCACGACATGGAATTCGAGCGTTGGGCCAACAAGATCTTCAACCTCGGCAGCGGCGGCGGCGCGCAGGCCTCGCTCGGCGACTTCCGCAAGGATATCGTCATCGAGCTGCACAACGAGGCCGGGCAGCTGGTCATGGCCTACAAGGTGTTCCGCTGCTGGCCGTCGCAGTTCCAGGCGCTTCCCGACCTCGACGCCAATGCCAATGCGGTGGCGATCCAGACGCTCGTGCTGGAAAACGAAGGCTGGGAGCGCGATTACGACGTGGTCGAGCCGAGCGAGCCGAAGTTCAACGAACCGGCCTGAGCGGGCGCGGCTTCTCCGAGGCCTTCAGAATCCCACCCCCGCCGGCAGCGGCGACGGGCCGACGACGCGCTCGTGCTCGCGGATCGCATAGCGGTCGGTCATGCCGGCGATGAAGTCGGCGATGTGGCGAGCGCGGCCGGGTTCGGTCTGTGGCAGGGTGGCGCGCCAGCGGTCGGGCAATCGTGCGGGGTCGGCATGGAAGGCTGCGAACAGCGCGGCGACGACGGACTGCGAGGGGTCGCGGAGCGCCTTCACCTCCGGGGCGCTGTACATGCGGGCGCGCAGGAAGGCCTTTAGCGCGGCGGTGGCGTCCTCGATTGCCGCTGAGAAACCGGCGAGCGGGCGGGCGGCGGCGCGGACCGTGGCCGGCGATGCGGGGCCGGCGGCGGCGAGGCGCGCGCGGGT
Source organism: Glacieibacterium frigidum (assembly GCF_007097155.1). Taxonomy (GTDB): domain Bacteria; phylum Pseudomonadota; class Alphaproteobacteria; order Sphingomonadales; family Sphingomonadaceae; genus Glacieibacterium; species Glacieibacterium frigidum. The sequence goes on along the minus strand of NZ_VJWA01000001.1, from coordinate 601,563 downwards.
TTCGGTCAGCAGGTCGTGCGTCATCCGGCCGATCTGTTCGCGGACGAGTTCGGGGACGAGGCGGCGCTTTTCGCTCACTCCGGGCCAGCGCGCCGTCACGGCGCCCCAAGCGTCCGCGGTGAACGGCACCTCGGCCAGCAGCGCGTCGAGGTCGAACAGGCCCGCTCTCAGCCCGTCGTCGAGGTCGTGGTTGTCGTAGGCGATGTCATCGGCGAGGGCCGCGATTTGCGCCTCGAGGCTGGGCCAGGCGCCGAGCTCCAACGGCCAGTCGGCGTCGATCTCCGCCAGCGCCCAGCCGGGGGCGGTGACGGGTCCGTTGTGCTTCGCCAGCCCCTCGAGTGTCTCCCAGCTGAGGTTCAGCCCGTCGAAGCCCGGGTAGCGGTGTTCGAGGCGCGTCAGCACGCGCAGCGTCTGGGCATTGTGATCGAAGCCGCCGAAGGGGGCCATCGCCGCCTGCAGCGCGTCCTCGCCGCTGTGCCCGAACGGCGGGTGGCCGAGATCGTGCGCCAGCGCGCAGGCCTCGGTCAGGTCCTCGTTGAGGCCGAGCGCGCGGGCCAGCGTGCGCGCGATCTGCGCGACCTCCAGGCTATGCGTCAGGCGGACGCGGAAATGGTCGCCGTCGGGGGCGACGAAGACCTGCGTCTTGTCCCGCAACCGGCGGAAGGCGCTGCAATGGACGATGCGGTCGCGGTCGCGCTGGAAGGCGTCGCGGGTCGCGCTGGGCGCTTCGGGGTGGCGGCGGCCGCGCGAGGCGGCCGGGTCGGTGGCCCAGCTCACCGGGCGCGCAGCCAGACCAGCCGCTCGGCGAAGTCGGTGATGATGCCGAAGTTGCGCAGGATGCGGACCCCGATATTGGCCTGGGCCGCCGTCGGGCTGGCGTCGACCGCGGCGGGGACGTTGGTGAAGCGGCGCCCCGCCACGACGAGGTCGCGCAGGGTCAGGGTGCGCTGCTGCGTCTCGCCGCCGATGCCACCGCCGCCGACGGTCGAGGTCGCGCGCCCGTCGCGCAACAGGCGCGCCGCGGTCTCGCCGCCGACGAGCACCCGCCCCCCGTTCCCGAGGTCGAAATCGGCGGCCACCGGCTGCCCCTCGATAAGCACGGGAAACGTCTCGATGCCGCGCCGCGGCGTCAGGATCAGCCGCTCGCCCGCGGGTTCGCGCCGCCGCTCGATCACCGCGAGCGTGCCGGCGGCGAGGTCGATCGCGAGCCGCGACGCGTCGAACAGGTCGCGACCGACGATCGCGTCGATGCGGCGATGCGCAAGGCGCCGCGCGATATCGCCCAGGTCGATGATCGCGACAGTCGGCGAGCGCAAGGTCAGCCCCGCGACGTCGACCGTGACCCCGGTGACCAGCGTCGCCTCCGCGGTCGCGGCGCCCGTGCCGCGCGCGGTCGCTGCCGTGCCGCCGCCGAGGCGCAGGCGGCGCGCGAAGCGGCGATCGAGGACGGTCATCTCGGCGCCCGAATCGAGCAGCGCCTCGGTCGCGACGCCGTTGATCACCGCGTCGATATAGATGCGGTCGGCCACCAGGCGCAGCGGCGTGACGCCTGCCGCGAGGGCCCGTGCGGGCAGCAGCAGTGCAGCACCCCCGGCGATCGCGCCGCGCCGGTCGATCAACGGATGGTACCCGCCGCGGTCAGCGCCGCGATGCGGTCGGCGGCGATGCCCAGGCTGCCCAGCACGCCCGCGCTGTCGGGGGCGCGCGCCATCACCGGCGGCACCGTCGTGCTGACCGAATAGCGCGGTGCGGGCGCGGGCTGGGTGACGCCGCCGGCCTCCACGAAGGTGCCGCGCGCGACATTGTGCGGGTGCGCGGGCGCCTCGGCCATGCTGAGCACGGGGGCGAAGCAGACGTCGGTCATCTCCATGAGTTCGCACCACGCGTCGCGGGTGCGGGTCAGGAACAGCGCGGTCAGCTTCGCCTTCAGCGGCCCCCACGCGGCGCGGTCCATCTGGGCGTCGAAGTCGGGATCCTCGGCGAGGCCGCAGAGGCGTCGCAGTTCGGCATAGAATTGCGGCTCGATGCTGCCGATCGACAGCCACTTGCCGTCGCTCGTCTCGTAGGTGTCGTAGAAATGGGCGGCGGTATCGAGCAGGTTGGTGCCGCGGTCGTCGCTCCACATGCCGTTGGCGCGGAAGCCCCAGATCATGCTCATCAGCACCGCCGCACCGTCGGTCATCGCGACGTCGATGACCTGGCCCTGCCCCGTCTTCGCGGCGTGAAGGAGGGCGGCGACCATGCCGAACGCCAGCATCATGCCGCCGCCGCCGAAGTCGCCGACCATGTTGATCGGCGGGGTCGGCTTCTCGCCCGCGCGGCCATAGGCATGCAGCGCACCCGCCAGCGCGATGTAGTTAATGTCGTGCCCAGCGGCCGGCGCGTACGGCCCGGTCTGGCCCCAGCCGGTCATGCGGCCGTAGACGAGCCGCGGATTGTCGGCGGTCAGCACGTCGGGGCCGAGGCCGAGGCGCTCCATGACGCCGGGGCGGAAGCCCTCGAACACCCCGTCGGCGGCGCGGCACAGGTCGCGGACCAGCGCGATGCCCTCGGGGGATTTGAGGTCGACCGCGACCACTTCGCGTGAGCGCAGCAGCGGGTCGCGGGCATCGACGCGCGTGCCGGGTCGCTCGACGCGGATCACCCGCGCACCGTGATCGGCGAGCATCATGCCCGCGAAGGGGCCGGGGCCGATGCCCGCCATCTCGACGATCGTCAGGCCGTGCAAGGGTCCGGGCATGCGCGCTCCATGTGTCAGGCGCGCGTGATCCGATTAAGCGGGCGCGAGGTCAAGCGCGGGTCAGGCCGCCCATCGGCTTGACCCCGCCGCCGGGGAACAGCGCGGGCGACAGGCGCGCGGGATCGAGCGCGAAGGTGTCGGCAGCGACACCCAGCAGCAGTGCGCGCAGGTCGGTGGTGGGGCGCAGGTCACGCCCCTCGTACAGCTGCGACGGCCCCAGCCCGGGCCAGTCGCCGAGCACGCGCCCGCCCCTGACCGCGCCGCCCGCCAGGATCGCGACGCCGCCGGTGCCGTGGTCGGTGCCGCCGGTGCCATTGACCGCCGCCGTCCGCCCGAACTCGGTTGCCGCGACGACGACGGTGTTCGCCCAATGCGCGCCGAGGCCAGTCCTGAGCGCCGCGAGCGTGCCGTCGAGCTGCTTCAGCTGGTTGTTGAGGCGCGCGGCCTGTGCGGCATGCGTGTCCCAGCCGCCGATCTCGAACGCCGCGACGCGCGGGCCGCCCGGCTTGGCGAGGAAGGTCGCGGCGAGCTTGCCGAGTGCCACGGGGTTGGCGCGGCCCGCGGCGTCGGCCCCGGCGAGCATGCGCGCGTCGATCGCCTGGCTCCATAGCGGGTGCAGCTGCGCGTCGCCCGCGTACAGCGCGCCGACGCGCGCGAGCAGGTCCTCGTTCGCCTGCGGCAGGACCGACGGCGCGTAGCTGGTCACCGCGACCGGTCCGCGGAGCAGCAGCGGCACCGTCGGCGCGATGGCGATCGCCGCGTCCTTCGCGCCCGGGAGTGCTGCGACGAGGCGGTTGAGCCAGCCGTCGTTGACGACATACGCCCCGGTGCCGCCGCTCTCGAGGACGTTCTGCGCGTCGAAGTGCGAACGCTCGCGGTACGGCGACGCGACGGCGTGGACGAACGCCGCCTCACCAGACGCGTACATGCTTGCGGTCTCGGCCAGCGCCGGGTGGAGCGCGAACTGGGCGTTTAGCTTCGTCGCCGGCCCCTGCTGCGGCTCAGCGAGTGCACCGCGCAGCGCGGCGTAGGCGGGGTCGCCGACGGGCATGACGGTGCCCAGCCCGTCCATCGCGCCGCGCAGAATGATGAAGACGAAGCGCCGCTCGGTGGCCGCGGCGGCGAAGGATATGCCGGGCACCGCGGCGAGGCCGGCGGCGGCGAGCAGCGCACGGCGGTTCAACTGGGTCATCGCCGCATATACTCCGGGCTGACGAGCAGCAGCGCGAGGCCCTGCACGTTCGAATCGGCGCGCGCGATCGCCGATGCGGTAGCGGGCGTCAGCGAGGGGCCGAGCAGCTGCGTCGCCAGCGCGCGGGCGTCGATCCGGTCGCCGACCGCGGTCGCGAAGCGCTGCGCGACCTCGACCCGGCGCAGCAGCGCATCGGGCGCCGCCCAGCTTGCCGCGGTATCGTCCCAGCCGGCGGGCGAGCCCGGGCGCCACACCGGCTGGCCCAGTTCCTGCAGCGCGTTGACCAGCCGCAGGTCGGGGGCGCTCTGCGCGCCGATGCCGCGCAATGCGGCGATCGTCCATTCCCAGGGGGTGCGGAACTTCGACGCTGGCGTCGCCCAGATCTCGGGCGCGTCGATCAGCACGGCGTAGAGCGACGACAGGTCGCCGCCGCTGCGCAGGTGCGCCGCAGTCAGCCGCTCGACGAGCGCGGGCGGCGGCACGTCGGCTGCGAAATGCCGCGCCAGCTTGGCTGCGAGATGACGCGCGGTGGCGGGATGCACCGCGAGGTCGGCAAGCATCGCGCGGGCCTGCGCCTCGCCCTCTTGGCGGTAGGGCTTGCCGAGCAGGGTGCGCGGGCCGGGCTCGTGCCAGTTGGGCTGGAAGACGAACGCGCCGTCGGGGGCCTCGATGCCGACCGGGCGGCGCACGAAGCCGCCGACGCTCCACCCGGTCATCGCGCGCGCCAGCTCCTGCACGTCGGCCTGGGCATAGCCGCCGCCGACGCCGAGCGTGTGAAGTTCGAGGATTTCGCGCGCGAGGTTCTCGTTAAGACCGACCTTGCGCTTCGCGTTTTCACGCAGCGCGGCGCGCATGCCGACCAGCGAGCCGGGGCCGATCGACTGCGCCTGGTCAAGGTAGAGCAGCATCGCCGGGTGCGTCTCGACCGCGAGCAGCAGGGCGCCGAATGTGCCGAACAGATTGGGGCGGATCGCCTCGAACTCGAGCGTGCCCGCCAGCCCGATGGTCTGCAGCTTGTCGGCCGAGACGGCGAAATGATTGGCCCAGAAATGCGTCAGCCGTTCGGCGAAGGGCGACGCTCCGGTCAGCGCGGCGGTAACGCGCGCGCGGACCTGCGCGCCGTAATTGTCGCGGTACTGCTTGCGCAGGCCCTTGCGCAGCGACTGCGCGGCGACCTTGCCCATGACCATCGGGCCCTCGCCCATGTCGCCGGCCCGGGTATCGCGCAGCTCGGCGAGATATTCGCGGAACTGCGCCGCCATCGGCCCGCTGCCGGGCACCGCCGCGATGGCCGGCGGGCGCGGGTCGAAGCGCGCGGCGGCATCGCGCAGCGCGGCGCGCGGATCGGCGAGCATGGCCTCGCCCGCGCGTGCGCCAAGGCCGAAGCGGTCGCGGGCGATGCTGGTCGCGGTCATGCCGGGGTTACGCGGGAGAAGCCCGCGATCCCCCGGTCAGAAGCGCCTATTCGTTGACCTGCTTCTTGAAAAACGACGGGATCTCGACGTCGGTCGCGGCCTCGGGCTGGTGGTCGGGGTCGCGGTCGGGGGCGAGCGTCGTCGGCGCGCGCGGCGGCACGGGCTTCGAACCGCGGCTGAGGTTGAGCATGCGCTGGAACAGCGACTGCGGCTCGGGCTCCTCCTCCTCGACCGGCTCGGGCTGGCGCACGGCCTCGACCGGCGGGCGGATCGGCACGACCGCCGGGCCGGGGGTGAAGCGGGCGATGGCGGGTGCGGGCTCGTCGATCATCTCGGCGCTCGACAGGTCGAGTTCCTCGGCCATCTCGGGCTCGACCGCGACCGGCTCGGGCTCGATCGGCGCGACCGCAACGGGCTCCGGCACGACGGGCTCGGGTGCCGGCGTGCGGCCGGGGACGGCGACCGTCGGGCCGTTGAAGGCGCTCGCGGTGCCGCCGAAATCGCGCGGGCGCGACGCGGTGCTGATCGACGGGGTGCGTGCGACGACGTCGATGCCGGTGGCGACCACCGAGACGCGCATCATGCCGTTCAGGTCGGGGTTGAACGCCGACCCGACGATGATGTTGGCCTCCGGATCGACCATCTCGCGGATGTGCGTCGCGGCCTCGTCGACCTCGTGCAGGCGCAGGTCGTCGCCGCCGGTGATGTTGATGATGACGCCCTTCGCACCGCGCATCGACACTTCGTCGAGCAGCGGGTTGGCAATCGCCTTCTCCGCCGCCTCGATGGCGCGGCGCTCGCCGCTCGCCTCGCCGGTGCCCATCATCGCCTTGCCCATCTCGGACATGACGGTGCGGATGTCGGCGAAGTCGAGGTTGATCAGGCCGGGCATGATCATCAGGTCGGTGATGCCGCGCACGCCCTGGTGAAGGACCTGGTCGGCCATGCCGAACGCCTCCTTGAAGGTCGTGTTGGCGTTGGCGATCAGGAACAGGTTCTGGTTCGGAATGATGATCAGCGTATCGACGTGCTTCTGCAGCTCGACGATGCCCTCCTCCGCGGCGCGCATACGGCGCAGGCCCTCGAAGGCGAACGGCTTGGTGACGACGCCGACGGTCAGGATCCCCTTCTCGCGCGCAGCGCGAGCAACAACCGGCGCCGCGCCGGTGCCCGTGCCGCCGCCCATGCCGGCGGTGATGAAGCACATGTGGCAGCCCTCGAGCGCGCCCTCGAGCTGGTCGATCGTCTCCTCGGCGGAGGCCTTGCCGATCTCGGGCCGCGACCCGGCGCCGAGCCCCTGCGTGATCTTCAGGCCGAGCTGGATGCGCGTTTCGGCCTTCGATGCCTGCAGCGCCTGCGCGTCGGTATTGGCGACGACGAAGTCGACACCCTGGAGCTGCGCGGCGATCATGTTGGCGACCGCGTTGCCGCCTGCACCACCGACCCCGATGACGGTGATCCGCGGCTTGAGCTCGGTCAGCTGTGCGCGCTGCAGTTCCAGCATGTCGTGTCTCCCTTCAAAATCACATACCATTACATGTGGCAGCGCTTCAAATACTCTTCTTCAGTTTGGACAACATTGTTGCCCACCCGTTCTGCCCCGGAAGCTCGATCACGGGCTTCCCGCCGCCGCGCACGTGATACAGGTCGGGCTCGTCGGCCGCGGCGAACAGCGCGAGGCCACCCAGCGTCGCGAAGGCGCACCCCGACTGCGCCTCGGGCAGACCGGTCAGCCCCCGCGGGCGCCCGATCCGCACCTGGCGGCCCAGCACCCCTTGCGCGAAATCGGCGATCGCCTTGAGTTCCGCACCACCGCCGGTCAGCACGACCTGGCGCGCCTGCGGGCCGACGAAGCCCATCGCGGTCAAGGCGCGCCCGACCTCGCCGAACAGCGCGTCGAGGCGGTGGCGGATGACACCGATCATCTGCGCGACCGGCACGCGCAGCGGCTCGGCGCCGTCGTCGTCGCTGATTGGCGGCACGTCGATGGGCTCGTGATTGTCCTTGGGGCTGGTGATCGCAGCACCATGGCGCGCCTTCAGCCGCTCGGCATGCGCGCGCTTGGTCGAAAAGGCGGCGGCGATGTCGTTGGTGATGTCGTTCGCGCCCATCGGTACCGTCGCGACGCCGACCAGCTGGCCGCCCGCATGCACCGCGATGTTGGTGACCCCCGCGCCGATCTCGACGAGCGCGACGCCCAGTTCGCGCTCCTCACGCGCCAGGCACGCGAGGCTCGCGGCGACGGGCGAGGCGACCATCGTGCGGACGCCGAGATGCGCGCTGCGCACCGCGAGGTCGAGGTTGCGGATCGGTGGCGTCTCGGCGGTCACGACGTGCACCGCCATGCCCAGCCGGTCGGCGTGGAAGCCGATGGGGGCGGCGACGTGCGTGCCGTCGACGGTGTAGAGCGCAGCCGACGCGTGCAGCACCGAGCGCGCGCCCGGATCGATGCGCGCGCGGCCCGCGGCCATCAGGTTGGCCATGTCCTCGGCGGCGATGCGGTGGCCGCCGATGTCGATCTCGACCGACGCGACATGGCTGTCGAGCCCGCCCGCCGACAGGTTGACGAAGACCTCCTCGATTTGGATGCCGGCGTTGCGCTCGGCCTGGTCCATCGCGGCGCGGATCGCGGCCTCGGTCTTCTCCATGTCCGCGACCAGCCCGCGGCGCAGCCCGACGCAGACGCGCTGGCCCACCCCGATGACGCGCGGGCTGCCTTCGGCCGGGACGAGTGCGATGAGTGCGGCGACCTTCGACGTGCCGACGTCGAGCACCGCGACGGTGCGTTCGCCGCGGATGGAGCGCACGCTCGATTTGCTGGGAGCCTTCACCGTCATATCTTGATCGCCTCGGCCATCTTCGGCGAATTGGCCAGCGCCTCGCGCACACCCGGGCCGCGCACCGTCATCTTGCCGCCGGCGCGCATGTCGAAGCGCGTGAAGCCCTTGGCGAGCAGCCCCGACGCCCGGTCGAGCGTCGCGAACTGGGTCAGCGCCAGCTGCGTCGCGCGGTCGCCCTCGGGCAGCGCCAGCGTCTCGCCGGTGTCGAAGCGGATATCCCAGCGCCGCCCGCCGACGAGCAGCGCCGCCGTCATCCGCCGCGCCAGCGCGGGCTGGTCGGACAGATGCCTGACCAGTCCATGTGCCTGCAGGTTCGCGCCGCGCCCGACGACGAGGGGCAGCGCGCCGAAGCGTTCGAGGCGCTGGTTGTCGAGGACCTTGCCGCTGGCGTCGATCGCGACGAGGCGCTGGCGGTACTGCCACAATGCGACCGGGCGCCGCTCGACGACCTCGACGACCAGTGTATCGGGCAGCCGCCGCGCGACGCTGGCGTCCGCTACCCATGGCAGCGCCTTCAGCCGGTCGCGCACCGCCGGCAGGTCGACGAGCAGCATCGCGTTGGTGCCGCCCGCAAGTGCCGCGGTATAGACCGGCAGGCGTGGCATGTGCCGGATGCCCTCGATCTCGACATGGCGCACCTCGAAGCCGGCGTCGGCGGTGGCGATCGCGGTGTTCTGCCACCACCGCTGCGGATAGCCGAGCAACGTCGCGGTCACCCCGCCCGCGATGACGAGCAGAACAACGAGCGCCGAGGCGACGCGCGTGTAGAGGCGGCGCGGCGCGATCGGCAGCGTCACCAGCCGCGGCTGCGGCGCGGCGACCTTGACCGCTTTCCGGGCGGGCGGGCGTTTTGCGCCACGACGCTGGACGGTGCGGGTCATGCGAGCGCACTCGCCAGAATGCGCGCGACGAGATCGTCGTACGAGATGCCGCGATACTTCGCCTGCTCGGGCACCAGGCTGAGCGGCGTCATGCCGGGCTGGGTGTTGACCTCGAGCAGGTACAGCCCGGCCTCGCCCTGCGCGGGGTCATAGCGGAAGTCCGACCGCGACGCGCCGCGGCAGCCGAGCGCGGCGTGCGCGCGGGCTGCCATGTCGAGCGCCGACGCCTCGACATCGGCCGGCAGGTCGGCGGGGCAGTGATGCTCGGTCAGCCCGTCGGTGTACTTGGCGTCGTAATCGTAGAAGCCCTGCGTCGAGACGAGCTCGGTGACCGCCAGGGCCTTCCCGTCCAGGACCGCGACGGTCAGCTCGCGCCCGGCGACGAAGGGTTCGGCGAGCAGCTGGTCGAACTTCTGCCACGGCCCCGTCGCGTCGCGCGCGATCGGATTGCCGTAGTTCGACTGGTCGGTGACGATCGCGACGCCGACCGACGAGCCCTCGTTGACGGGCTTGAGCACATAGGGGCGTGGCAGCGGGTCGGCGTCGTGCAGGCTCGCGCTCTCGACGATCCGCCCGCCCGGCATGCGAATCCCCAGCGGCACCAGCACCGACTTGGTCAGCACCTTGTCGATCGCGATCGCCGAGGCACGCAGGCCCGAGTGGGTGTATTTCAGCCCCATCAGGTCGAGCAGCCCCTGCACGCTGCCGTCCTCGCCGGGCGTACCGTGCAGGGCGTTGAAGACCACGTCGGGCGCAGCGTCCGCCAGTCGCGCGGCGACGTCATGGCCCATGTCGATGCTGGTTACCTCGTGACCAAGGCGCGCGCAGGCGGCGGCGATCCCCGCGCCGCTGGTCAGCGACACCTCCCGCTCGGCGGACCACCCGCCCATGAGGACCGCGACCTTCATGCGTGCCCCACCCGCTCGATTTCCCATTCGAGCGCGACGCCCGAATGCGCGAGCACGCGGCGGCGGACTTCGTCGCCGAGCGCCTCGATATCGGCGCTGGTCGCGTCGCCGGTATTGATCAGGAAGTTCGTGTGTTTCTCGCTGACCTGCGCGCCGCCGAGGCGGAAGCCACGGCAACCGGCGGCGTCGACGAGCTGCCAGGCTTTGTGACCCGGCGGGTTCTTGAAGGTCGATCCGCCGGTGCGCGAGCGCAGCGGCTGCGACGCCTCGCGCTCGGCGGCGATGCGGTCCATCTCGGCAGCGATCGCCGCCTTGTCGCCCGGAACTCCGCGGAACAGTGCCTCGACGACGATGTCGCCGTGCGGCAGCGCCGAGTGGCGGTAGCTGAACCCGAAGGCGCTGGCGGGCAGCACCTCGACGGCGCCCGAGCGGCGCACCACCGTCGCCTCGACCAGGCAGTCGGCGACGTCGCGGCCATAAGCGCCCGCGTTCATCCGCACCGCGCCGCCAGCCGTGCCGGGGATGCCGCGCAGGAACTCGAGGCCCGCCAGCGAGGCGTCACGCGCCGCGCTGGCGACCGAAATGCCCGGCGCGCCGCCACCGGCGCGGACGAGGTCGCCCTCGACGGCCACGCGTGCGAACGCCTTGCCGAGGCGAACCGCGAGGCCGGGCACGCCGCCGTCGCGGACGATCAGGTTCGACCCCAGCCCCAGCGCCCAGACGGGCGTCGCGGTGTCGAGATCGTGCAGCATCGCGCTCAGCTCGTCACGATCGCGCGGCTCGAACAGCATCTCGGCCGCGCCGCCGGTCTTGAACCACACCAGTGGCGCCAGCGGCGCATCGTGCGTCACCCGCACTTGCGGCGCGTCCATCGAGGCGGCTGCAGCGCTCACGTCGCGCGCGCTGCCCGGATGCCGTCGGCGAGGCCCGCCGCCCATTTCGTGATATCGCCCGCGCCGAGGCACACGACCATGTCGCCCGGGCGCGCTTCGGCGGCGAGCTGCTCGGCGAGCATGTCGGCGCTGTCGGTAACCGCGACGAGGCGGTGGCCGGCGCGCTTCAATCCGCTCGCGAGTGCCTCGGCATCGACGCCGTCTATCGGCGCTTCGCCCGCAGTGTAGACCGGCGCGACCCACACGCCGTCGGCGTCGTTGAACGCCGTCTGGAAGTCCGCCATCAGGTCGCGCAGGCGCGTGAAGCGGTGCGGCTGGACGACCGCGAGCACCCTGCCCTGCGCGCCTTCGCGGGCGGCGGCGAGGACGGCGCGGATCTCGACCGGGTGGTGGCCGTAGTCGTCGATGACGGTCACGCCGTCGACCTCGCCGACCTTGGTGAAGCGCCGCTTGACCCCGCCGAAGCCGGCGAAGCCGCGCATGATCGCCTCGTCGCTCAGGCCGAGTTCGAGCGCTACCGCGACCGCGGCAAGCGCGTTCTGGACGTTGTGGCGGCCGGGCATCGGCAGCACGAGGCCGTCGATACGGCGCTCGCCCCCCAGCCGGTCGCGGACCATGACGTCAAAGCGGTTGCCGCCGGGCACGGGCACGACATTCTCGCCGCGCACGTCGGCCTGGGCCGAGAAGCCGTAGGTCACCAGCCGCCGGTCCTGGACACGCGGCAGCAGCGCCTGGACTTCGGGATGGTCGATGCACAGCACGCCCGCGCCGTAGAAGGGCACGTGCTCGATGAAGGTGGCGAACCCGTCGCGGATCGCGTCGAAGGTCTTCCAATGGTCGAGATGCTCGGGGTCGATGTTGGTGACGACGCCGATCGTGCCGCCGAGCCGCAGAAAGGAGCCGTCGCTCTCGTCCGCCTCGACGACCATCCAGTCGCCCGCGCCGAGCCGCGCGTTCGACCCATAGGTGTTGATGATCCCGCCATTGATCACCGTGGGGTCAAGCCCGCCGGCATCGAGGAGGGCTGCGATCATCGAGGTGGTGGTCGTCTTGCCGTGCGTGCCGGCGACCGCGACCGTCGACTTCAGGCGCATCAGCTCGGCCAGCATCTCGGCGCGGCGGACGACGGGGATGCGGCGTTCGAGCGCCGCGACGACCTCGGGGTTGGTTCGCTTGATCGCGGTCGAGGTGACGACGACGGCGGCGTCCTTCAGATTGTCGGCGGACTGGCCGATCATCACGTCAATGCCCTTGTCGCGCAGGCCCTGGACGACATAGCCTTCCGCCACGTCGCTGCCCTGCACGGTGTAGCCGAGGTTCTTCATCACCTCGGCGATGCCCGACATGCCGATGCCGCCGATGCCGACGAAGTGGATCGTGCCGATATTGATCGCGAGGCCGGTCATGTCAGTCCGATGGCGAGAGTGGCGAGGCGGGCCCCGGCGTCGGGGCGACCGACGCTCTTAGCGGCAGCCGCGGCGTTTTGCAGCGCCCCCGGCACGGTCAGCAGCGAAATAATCGCTTCGGCGAGCGCAGGCGGAGTGAACGCGGCCTCGCTCAGCACGGGGCCACCGCCGGCACGGGCAAACTCCTCGGCATTCGCGGTCTGGTGGTCGTCCATCGCGGCGGCGAAGGGCACGAGGATCGCCGGTCGTCCCGCGACCGCCAGCTCGGCCATCGTCGAGGCGCCCGACCGCGAGATCACCAGATGGGCGGCGGCGAGGCGTGCGGGCAGGTCGGCGAAATAGCTGTCGACGTGCGCCGCAACCCCGGCCTCGGCATAACTTGTCCGGACAATTTCGACATCCTCGGTCCGCGCCTGCTGGACGACATGCAGCCGCGTCCTGACCTCGCCGGGCAGCAAGGCCACGGCGGCCGGAACCACCCGCGACAGGATCGTCGCCCCCTGGCTTCCGCCGACGATGAGGAGCTCGATCGCGCCGTCAGTCGGCGGGTACGGCGTGCCGGCAATGGCGCGCACCGCGTCGCGCACCGGCAGGCCCGTCAGTTCGTGCGTGCGGCTCAATCGCCGCGTGTTCTGGAAACTCGTCGCGATCAGCGTCGCGCCGCGCGCCAGCAGGCGGTTGGTGCGCCCGAAGACGGCGTTCTGTTCGTGCAGGATCGTCGGCTTGCCTAGCGCCCGCGCCGCGAGCAGCGGCGGCAATGACGGGTAGCCGCCGAAGCCGATGACACCGGTCACCCCTTCGGCACGCAGGAAGGCGATCGCTGCCTTGCGCCCGCGCCAGATCGCAGCGAGACCGCTCAACGGGCGCTTGAGGCTGAGCACCGCTGAGTCGACGATGCGGCTCGGCACCCCGTCGAACAGGCCAGGGAACCGCAGCCCGCGCGCGTCGGTCATCAGCGTCACCCGGTGCCCGCGCCCGATCAGTTCGTGCGCGACGACGGACGCCGGGACCATATGGCCCCCCGTCCCGCCCGCCGCGACGACGAAATGGCTCATGCGCGCGCCGTCCCCAGATAGGGCGACGACTTCAGGAAGCGGTTGCGCCGCGTCAGCGCCAGCAGCAGCCCCATGCCCATCGACAAGGCGAGGAACGACGAGCCGCCGTGACTGACGAACGGCAGCGTCATGCCCTTCGACGGCATCAGGTTGAGGTTGACCGACATGTTGATCGCCGCCTGCAGCCCGAACTGCGTCGCAAGGCCGGCGGCGGCGAGGAACACGAATGGCTCCTCCTCATCGAGCAGCTGGAGCAGCACGCGCAGCACGATGCCGAGGTAGAGGACCGCGAGCGCGATGCAGGCGATCGCGCCGAACTCCTCGCCGATCACCGCGAAAATGTAATCGGTCTGCGCCTCGGGCAGCTTGAACTTCATGACGCCCTCGCCGGGCCCGGCGCCGAACAGGCCGCCCGCCTTGAAGCAGTCGAGCGCGCGGTCGATCTGGTACGTATCACCCGTGCCCTGGATGAAGCGGTCGATGCGGCTGGTGACGTGCGGCACGAAGGCATAGGCGGTCGCGAGGCCCGCCGCGCCCGCGGCGATGGCGCCACCGACGATCGCGACGCTCATGCCGGCAAGGCTCGCCTGGACCAGCCAGACTGCGGCGAACAGCGCGGTCTGACCAATGTCGGGCTGCTTCACCAGCAGCGACGCGACGATGACGAGCAGTCCGAACGACAGCTGCATCGTCGGCATCGACTTGTCGTCGAAGCGTACGCTGAGCAGCCAGGCCGAGGTGACGATGAAGACGGGCTTCAGAAACTCCGACGGCTGGAACTGGAACCCCGGCAGCTGGATCCAGCGCACGGCGCCATTCGTTTCGAACCCGAAGAACGGTACGAGGAACAGCGCGAAGAGGAAGGCGATCGTCAGCCCGATGGCGACGCGCTTCGCCCAGGCGATCGACAGCATCGACACGCCGAGCATCAGCGGCACGCCAGCCAGCACCCACATGATCTGGCGCTTGAGGTAATGCAGCTCGTCGATGCTGGTGCCCGACCCCGAATAGCGGTGCGCGGCGGCGGGCGACGCGGCGGCGACCGCGAGGATGCCGATGCCGATGAGCAGCAGGACGAGGCCGAGAAGCAGCTTGTCGATCGTCCAGAACCAGCGGCCGACCGCGGTCTTGTCGTTGCGTGACAGCGCGTTCATGCCAGCCCCCCCACCGCAGCGCGAAACGCGGCGCCGCGTGCCTCATAGTCCTTGAACTGATCGTACGACGCGCACGCCGGGCTGAGCAGCACGGTGTCGCCTGCGTGCGCGGCGGCGGCGGCGAGCGTGACGGCGCGGTCGAGCGTGCCCGCCTGCGTGACGTTCGTGTGGCCTTCCAGCAGCCGTCCGAACAGCGGTGCCGCGTCACCGATCAGATAGGCGGCGCGGACGTGCGCGATGTGCGGCAGGCAGGCATCGAGATCGTCGGTCTTGGCGAGGCCCCCGGCGATCCAGTGGATGCTCGGGTAGGCCGCGAGCGCCGGGGCGGTGCTGGTGGGGTTGGTCGCCTTGCTGTCGTTGACGAACAGCACGCCGCCACGCTCGGCGACGCGTTCCATGCGATGGGGAAGCCCGGGGTAGCTGCGCAGGCCGGTCTCGATCGCGGCGTCGTCGAGCCCGAGAGCGCGCGCCACCGCGGTCGCTGCAGCGGCGTTCTGCGCGTTGTGCGGGCCCTGCAGCGTGGGCCAGGCCGACTGGTCGCCGATCACGACATCGTCGATGAACTCGACGACGGGCGCCTCGGCCTCGTCGAGCGTGCCGAACTCTTCCTCCGCGGCGCGGTCGATGATCGCAACCTGGCCCGGACCCTGCATCTCGAACAGCCCCGCTTTGGCGGCGGCATAGGCGGCGACGCTGCCGTGGCGGTCGAGGTGGTCGGGGGTGATGTTGAGCAGCACCGCAACCTCGCAATCGAGGCTGTGGGTGATCTCGATCTGGAAGCTCGACAGTTCGAGGACATAGACGCCGCCCTCGGCCAGCGGCTCCTGCGAAAGGATCGGCAAGCCGATGTTTCCGCCCATACGCGCCGGGACGCCCGCCGACGCGAGGATGTGGTGGATAAGCGCCGTAGTCGTCGATTTGCCATTGGTCCCGGTGATGCCAACGACCTTGTGCGCGGGCAGCCCGTCGCGGGCCTGCGCGAACAGCTCGATATCGCCGATCACCGGTATGCCCGCCGCGCTTGCGGCGACGAACAGCGGGGCGGAATGCGGCACGCCGGGTGAGACGACCAATACATCGAGCGTACCCAGGTCGAAGGCGTGCAGGTCGGTCAGCGCACCGCCCCAGGCGGCGCGGGCGGCCTCGCCATCGTCCCAGGCATGGACCGTCGCCCCGCTCGCGGTCAGCGCATCGACGACCGAGCGCCCCGTGCGCGCCAAGCCGTAGACGCCGTAGGTCTTCCCTGCCCAGGCCGCGCTGACGATCACCGCAGCTTCAACGTCGCGAGGCCGGCCAGCGCGAGGACGATCGAGACGATCCAGAAGCGGATCACCACGGTCGATTCCGACCAGCCGAGATGCTCGAAATGATGGTGCAGCGGCGCCATCTTGAAGACGCGCTTGCCGGTGGTCTTGAAGCTGACGACCTGGACGATGACGCTGACCGTTTCCAGCACGAACAGGCCACCGACGAGCAGCAGCACGATCTCGTGATTGGTCACCACCGCGACGGTGCCGAGCGCGCCGCCCAGCGCGAGGCTGCCGGTGTCGCCCATGAACACCGCCGCCGGCGGGGCATTATACCAGAGGAAGCCCAGGCACGCGCCGATCGTCGCCGCCGTGAACACCGCCAGCTCGCCCGACCCAGGCACGTGATGGACACCGAGATAGTCCGAAAAGCGGAGGTTGCCGACGAGATACGCGATGATCCCGAAGGTCAGCGCGGCGATCACCACCGGCATCGTCGCCAGCCCGTCGAGGCCGTCGGTCAGGTTCACCGCATTGCCGAAGCCGGCGATGATGAACGCCCCGAAGGCGATGTACGCGAAGCCGAGCGCCAGCCCCGTGTCCTTGAGCAGCGGCAGATAGAGCGTGGTGCCCGTGCGGCTGGCGATCCACGTCACCGCGAGCCCTGCGACGAAGAACTCGATCAGCAGGCGGACCTTGCCCGACACGCCCTTGTGGCTCTGCTTCGTGACCTTGTCGTAGTCGTCCATGAACCCGATCGCGCCGAAGCCCAGCGTCACGAACAGGCAAACCCAGGTGAAGCCGTTCGAGAAGTCCATCCAGACCAGGGTCGACAGCGTCAGCGCGATGAGGATCATCAGCCCGCCCATCGTCGGCGTGCCGCGCTTGGTCAGCAGGTGCGACGCCGGGCCGTCGGCGCGGATCGGCTGGCCGCCCTTACCCTGCTTCTGCCGCAGCAGCGCAATGAAGCGCGGCCCGATCAGCAGCGCGATCGCGAGCGCGGTAATCACCGCGGCGGCCGAGCGGAAGGTGATGTAGCGGAACAGGTTCCACAGGCCCTCGAACTCGAAATACTGGGCAAGTGCGTAGATCATGCGGCGTCCTCGCGGAGGGCGGCGACGACCGCCCCCAGCCCGACCCCGTTGGAGCCCTTGACCAGCAGCACGTCGTCGGCAGCGAGATCGAGCGCATCGCCGACCTCGCCCGCATTGTCGAGATGGCGCACGCCGATCCGGCGCTTCAGCGCGTCCGCCAGCGGCGCCATCGCACGTCCGACCAGCACGACGCGCGTCACGCCCGCGGCGACCACGGCATCGGCGAGGCCCGCGTGGAAGTCCGCCGACTTGTCGCCCAGTTCGCGCATCTCGCCGAGCAGCGCCAGACGCCGCCCCTGCCGCTCGGGCGTCACGCCGCCCAGCACGCCGAGTGCCGCAGCCATCGACGCGGGGTTGGCGTTGTAGCTTTCGTCGATCACCACCGCGCGGCCGGCGGTGCGGAAGCGCTGCCCGCGCCCCGGCAGGCCATTGAGTTCGGCGAGCGCCAATCCCGCCAGCGCGAGGTCGCCGCCGCACGCCTTGACGCCCGCGAGCACGCCGAGCGCATTCCCCAGCCAGTGGCGGCCCGCCATGCCGATCTTGAACACCAGCCGCTCGCCCATCACGTCGGCCGTCACCGTCGTGCAGTCGGGTAGCAGCGCATAGTCGAGCGCGCGCACGTCGCCGCCACCGACGCCGAAGGTGATGATCGTCGCGGCGTTTGCGGCGTGGCCGCGCAGGCGGTCGCGGTGCTCGCTGTCGTAGGGGATGATCGCGGTGCCGCCGGGCTGGAGCCCCTCGAAGATCTCGCCCTTGGCGTCGGCGATCGCGGCCTCGTCCTTGAAGAATTCGGCATGGGCGCTGGCGATCCAGGTCACCAGCGCGACGTGCGGGCGGACCAGCGCGGTCAGCCCGCTCAGCTCGCCGGCGTGGTTCATGCCCATCTCGAACACGCCGAAGCGGGTGTCGGCGGGCATGCGCGACAGGCTGAGCGGCACCCCGGTATGATTGTTGTAGCTCTTGACCGAGGCATGGACGCGGCCCGGCGCGAAGCGTTCGAGCGACAGGCGCAGCGCCTCCTTGACGCCGGTCTTGCCGACGCTGCCAGTTACGCCGACGATCGTCGCATCGGTGCGCGCACGGGCGGCTGCCCCGAGAGCGTTCAGCGCCGCAGTCGTGTCGGGCACCAGCACGTGCGGTGCGTCGGCCGGCTGGCTGACCAGCAAGCCCCTCGCGCCGCGCTGCAGCGCCTGTGGCACGAAGCGGTGGCCGTCGTCGGCCTCGCCGGTAAGCGCAACGAACAGTTCGCCGCCGATGACTTCGCGGCTGTCGAAACTGACCGCATCGACGTCGAACGGCGCACTCGCGACGCCGCCGGTCGCGGCGGCGATTTCGTCGGAGGTCCACAGCGCCCTCATGCCGCGCAGCTCCGCGCGACCTGAACATCGTCGAAGGGCAAAACGCGGTCGCCGACGATCTGGCCCTGCTCGTGCCCCTTGCCGGCGATCAGCACGATGTCGCCGGCCTGCGCCTGCGCGATCGCCGCGGCAATGGCCGAGCGGCGGTCGCCGATCTCGGTCGCGTCCGGCGCACCGGTCAGGATGGCGGCGCGGATCGCGGCCGGATCCTCGGAGCGCGGGTTGTCGTCGGTGACGATGACCAGGTCGGCCTGCGCCTGCGCGATCGCGCCCATCTCGGCGCGCTTGCCGACGTCGCGGTCGCCGCCTGCGCCGATCACCGCGATCAGGCGGCCCGTCGCGTGCGGCCGGAGCGCCGCGAGCGCCGCGACAAGACCGTCGGGGGTGTGGGCATAGTCGACATAGACGGGCACGTTGGCAGACGTGATGACCGCGCGCTCGAGCCGCCCGCGCACGGGGAGCAGCCGCGCGAGATGCGCGAGCGTCGCGGCGGTGTCGCCACCGGTCGCGATGACGAGCCCTGCCGCGACGAGCGCGTTTGCCGCCTGGTACGCGCCGATTAGCGGCAGCTCGACCTTGTGTGTCCGCCCTTCGGCTTCGATGACCAAGGTCTGTCCAAGCTGCGTCGGGGTGCGCGTCACGAGGCGCAGCGTCTCGCCGCCCGCGCCGACGGTCAGCACGCGCAGACCGCGCGCCCGCGCCACTTCGATAACACGCGCGCTGTGGTCGCCGTCGTCAGCCCACACCACCACTGCTCCGTCGCCATCGACGACCTCAGTGAACAGCCGCAGCTTGGCGTCGAAATAGGCCGCCATCGTCTCATGATAGTCGAGGTGATCGCGGCTCAGGTTGGTGAAGGCTGCCGCCGCGACGGGCAGCCCCTCTGTGCGATACTGCGACAGGCCGTGGCTCGATGCCTCGAAGCTGGCGTGAGTAATGCCCTCGCGCGCCAGCCCGCCCATGTTCGCCAGGAAGGTGACGACATCGGGGGTGGTCAGCCCGGTCGACACCTGGTCGTGCGCGGTGGTGACGCCCAGCGTCCCGATGCTGGCCGCCGCGTGGCCTGCGAGCCGCCACAGCTGGCGCGTCAGCTCCGCAGTCGAGGTCTTGCCGTTGGTGCCCGTGACCGCGACCGTGACTCGCGGAAATGGCCCGAAGAAGCGCGCCGCGAGGCCCGCGAAGCGGCGCCGCGGTTCGGCATCGGCGATGTGCAGCGCACCCTCGACCGGCGCCTCGGGCCGCGCCACGACCGCAACGGCGCCATTGGCGACGGCTGCGGGGATGAAATCCTCACCGTTGACGCGGGCGCCGGCGAAGGCGCCGAAGATCGTTCCCGGCGCGACCTTGCGATGGTCGAGCGCAAACCCCGTCACGACGGCGCTGCCGCCGCCGACCAGGTCGTCGAGGGTCATTCGTGCTCGGCCCCGGCAGTCTCGACGAGGCCCAGGATACCCCGCATGTCGACGTCGTGCGTCACATCGGGGGCGACGCCCAGCACCGGCGCGATGCGCGCGACGACGTTGCCCATGATCGGCGCGGCGACCCAGCCGGCAGTCGCAAAGCCGTAGGTCTCGGGAATGCCCTTCGGCTCGTCGACCATCGCGACCACGACATAGCGCGGCTTGTCCATCGGGAAGGCGCCGGCGAAGCTCGCAACGCGCGCGTTCTTGACGTAGCGCCCGTTGACAACCTTTTCCGAAGTTCCGGTCTTCCCACCGACACGGTAGCCCGGCGTGTTCGCCTTGCGCCCCGTGCCGCTGGTCACGACGAGACGCAGCAGCGCGTTCATCTTCGCCGAGGTTTCGGCGGTGAAGATACGCGTGCCGGGAACGGCCTTGCCGGGGGCGACCTTGAGCATTGTCGCGGGGCGCAGGATGCCGCCGTTGACGACCGCACCATAGGCGATCGCGAGGTGCAGCGGCGACACCGCGAAGCCGTGGCCGAAGCCGACCGTCATCGTCGCGCTCTCGCCCCAGTTGCTGATCGCCGGGTACAAGGGGCGGCTGTGCTCGCCGAGTTCGACGCGCACCGGATCGAAGAAGCCCAGCCGCTTGAGATAGTCGCGCTGGCGCTCGCCGCCCAGCGCCGAGGCGAGGCGCGCGGTGCCGATGTTCGACGAGAACACCATGATCTCGGGCGTGTTGACGTACTTGCGCAGGCGATGGCTCTTGTCGTCGTCGATCGTGAATTTGCCGATGCGGATCGGCGCGGTGGCATCGAAGGTCTGGCTCATCGACTTGATGATGCCCTCGTCCATCGCCATCGCGACGGTCAGCGCCTTGAAGGTCGAGCCGAGCTCGTACATGCCCTGCGTCGTGCGGTTGAAGCGGTTGTCGGGCGATCCGTCCGCAGGCGTGACATAGTCCATGCCCGGCGCGTTGGGATTGAAGTCGGGCAGCGACACCATCGCGATGACTTCGCCCGTCTGGACATCGAGAACGACGCCCGCGGCGCCGACCGCGTGGTGCTTGACCATCGAGGCGCGCAACTCGGCGGCGAGCGCCTGCTGGACGCGGCTGTCCATCGCCAGCACCAGCGGCGTGCCGCGGGTCGCCTCGCCCGACAGTTTCTCGTCGAAGACTTTCTCCAGCCCCGAACGGCCGAATGCGCGTCTTTTGCCCGCTTCGGTATAGCCGATCACGTGCGCGCCGAGCGACAGGTTGGGGTAAAGCCGGTCGGGCTCGCGCTCCAGCACGATCGCCGGCTCGCCGAGGTTGTTGATCGCCTGCGCCTGCGCCGGCAGCACGCGGCGCGACAGGACGCGGTAGGTGGCGTGGTGGAGGAGTTCGGACTTGAGCCGCTCCTCGCTGCGCTCGGGCAGGATCGCGGCAAGCTGATGCGCCAGCCGGTCGGGCTCCGACACCAGCTGCTGCGGGAAGACCGACACGCCGAACGCCTCGAAGCTGCGCGCCAGCACGACGCCGTTGCGGTCGAGGATGTCGCCACGCTTCGGCGACAGCGCCGACGCGCTGCCCGTCGCAGGCGGCTCGTGAAGCAGCGCGAGATCGCCGAGGCGCAACGCCAGCGCCGCAGTCAGCGCGGTAAACACCATGCCGCCGATGACCAGCCGATAGCGCGCGCGCGCGAACGCCGCCTGACGCCGACCCGCGAGTGCGAGCGGCGCGGCGCGCGGCGGCACGGCGCGCTGGCCCAGCGAGGCGGCGGCACCCGTCAACGGAAGGCGACGCGGTCGAGCGACGCGGTCGTGACGACGCTGTCGTCGAGGTCGAGGTTCGCCGTGACCGCAGGCGCGACCCGCGGGGCGGGCGCCGCGGCGGGCTTCGGCGCATAGGCGGCCTTGACCACCGGCGACGCGGGCGCCGTCGGGACGCGGGCGAGCGCGTAGCTGACATCGGGCTTGGGCGCCGCGGCGGCGACGGGGGCGGTGGGCGCGGCGAAGCTCGCCAGCTGGACGGGATCGCGCACGAACTGGCCGGCGGTCGGCGCGGCGAGCGCCAGCACCTCGTCGTTCCAGCGCTGCAGTTCGGGCGTGCGTGCGCGCGTCGCGAGCTCGGCCTGCAGCACGCGGATGCCGCGCTGGTCGCGCGCGATCGCGGCGCGCAGGTCGTCGACCGCCTTGCGCTCGCCCGAGACCTTCAAGGACACGGTGTAGCAGCCGAGCGCCATCGCCAGTGCGACGACGCCCGAGGCCATCGATCCGAAATTGATGATCATGCGGCGTACTCCAGGGACCAGGCGGGGGCGGACGTGCGGACGGCGGCGCGCAGCGTGGCGGAGCGCGCGCGGGGGTTGCGGCGGGTTTCGGCGTCGGAAGCGCGCACCGGCTTGGCGGGCCGCGCGAAGCTGGGGGCACGGGCGGCCTGCGCGGGCGGCAGGTGGCGCGATCCGGCGGGTTCGCTGCCCGAGCGTTCGCGCAGGAAGTTCTTCACCGCGCGGTCCTCGAGGCTGTGGAAGCTGACCACCGCGAGCCGCCCGCCGGGGCGCAGCAGGCGCTCGGCCGCAGCGAGCCCCGCGTCGAGCTCGCCTAGCTCGTCGTTGACGTGGATGCGCAGCGCCTGGAAGGTCCGCGTGCTGGGGTCCTTGCCGCCCGGCTGGGGCCCGCACACGCTGCGCACGAGGCGCGCCAGCTCGGCGGTGCGCGTCAGCGGCCGGTCGGCGACGATGGCGCGCGCGATGCGCCGCGCCTTGGGCTCGTCGCCCAGGTTGAACAGCACGTCGGCAATCTCGGCCTCGTCGGCCGAATTGATGAAGTCGGCCGCGGTCGGCCCGTCGCCGCCCATGCGCATGTCGAGCGGACCGTCGGTCATGAACGAAAAGCCGCGCTCGGGCTGGTCGAGCTGCATCGACGACACGCCGATGTCGAGCGCGATGGCATCGACCGCGGTCACGCCCCGGTCGGCGAGCTCGCGGTCCATCACGGCAAAACGCGCCTCGATCAGCGTCAGGCGGTCGTCGGCAAAGGCATCGCGGATGGCATTGGGGTCGCGGTCGAAGCCGTAAGCATGGCCGATGCCGGTCGCCAGCGCGGCGCGCGTGTAGCCGCCCGCACCGAAGGTGCCGTCGACGTAGGTCTGCCCTTCCGCCAGCGCGAGCGCGGCGAGCACTTCGTCGAGGAGGACGGGAACGTGGCTCATGCCGCCGCCCTCGCCAAGGCGCGCCGCAGGTCGGCGGCGGTCAGCGGATCGGCGTCGGGATCGGCGAGGTAGCGCGCCGGATCCCAGATCTCGAAATAGGCGTCGACGCCGACGAAGAACGCCTGGCGGTCGATGCCGCCCGCTTCCTTCAGCCCGATCGTGAGCGTCAGGCGGTGGCCCTCGTCGATCTTGAGCGGCACGGCGCTGCCGAAGGCACGGCGCGACGCCGCGACCTTCTCGCGCGATGCGACGAGGCCGAACTGCGCTTCGATCTCGGCGCGCAAGGTGTTGAGATAGGTGGGGTCGAAGGCGATCAGGCAGTCGTAGAAGCTCGACTTGCCGACCATCATTTCACGGCTGTCGCCGGCGCGCTTCAGGGCGAGTTCGCGGAAGGTGGGCGGCACGGAAACGCGCGACTTGGCGTCGACGGCGTTCAGCGCATTACCAAGATAAGCCCCCGCTTCCACCGAAATCCCTCACCCCAGTAGCGGGACCTCTCCGAACGACATCGGGAATCGGGCTCGCCACCATCTGTGGACAAGCGATTATCATGGGCAGCGATGGGCAACAATGGGAATTGTTGGGAAAGAGCTTCTAAATCGGCTGTTTCCGTGGGTAAACTTCATACCAAGGCGGTCGTTCTACTTTCATTCCTCTTGTCTCTGCATGTGGATAACTCTGTGCGCGAAGCGTGCGCGGCACGTTGTCAAATGGTTGTGGGTCGCTTTACCGGCGGCTTGCGCGGCGGCGCCTTGGTCTCGGCGACGGCGCGGCGATCGGCATCGCCCGGCCCCGGCGCGACGCCCAGCACAGCCAAAGTCTCGCCGTGCGTACCGGCCGGCGCGGCCGAGCGGTTGGGTTTCATCCCAGCCGCGGCAATCAGTACCATCAGGAAAATAGCGGCCAGTCCGGTCAGACCGGCGCGAACGCGTTGCATAGACCCTCGCCGTCCCGTGTTCGCGCGACACCCCCATGGCGTGCGACCAGGCTTTCTGTGTGACAGGATAGTCACGCAGGGGATAAATGTCGACCCCCGGGGACTAACCCTGCAACCAGGGGGGCGCGGGCAAGCCCTTGGCGGCGCACCACGCCGGATTGAACAGCGTCGACATGTAGCGCATCCCGCTGTCGCACAGGATGGTCACGACGACGCTGTCTGGGCCAAGCGCCCGGCCCAGCCGGACCGCGCCTGCGACGTTGATCCCCGACGACAGGCCGAGGCACAGCCCCTCCTCCGCCATCAGGCGGTGGACCCAGGGCAGCGCTTCCAGGTCGGGCACCTGGAACTGCATGTCGGGGACGAAGCCGTCGAGGTTGCCGGTGATGCGGCTCTGCCCGATCCCCTCGGACACCGATGAGCCCTCCGACCGCAGCTCGCCGTGCGCGAACCAGTCGTAGAGTGCGGCGCCCATCGGGTCGGTCAGCGCGATGCAGATGTCGGGCTTCGCGGCCTTCAGCCCCATGCCGACGCCCGCCAGCGTGCCGCCGGTGCCGACCGCGCAGGTGAAGCCGTCGATCTGCCCGCCGGTCTGTTCCCAGATCTCGGGCGCGGTGCCCTTGATGTGCGCGAGCCGGTTGGCGCTGTTGTCGAACTGGTTCGCCCACACCGCGCCCGGCGTCTCCTCGGCGATGCGCCGCGACTGGTGGACGTAGTGGCACGGCGACGAGTATTTGGCGGCCGGCACGAGCACCAGCTCGGCGCCCAGCGCACGCAGCGAGTCCTGCTTCTCGATCGACTGGGTGTCGGGCATCACGATGATCGTGCGGTAGCCGCGCGCATTGCCGACCATCGCCAGTCCGATGCCGGTGTTGCCCGCCGTCCCCTCGACGATCGTGCCGCCGGGCAGCAGCACGCCGCGCGCCTCCGCATCCTCGATGATCGCGAGCGCGGCGCGGTCCTTGACCGACCCGCCCGGGTTCATGAATTCGCACTTGCCGAGGATCGTCGCGCCGGCAGCCTCCGACGGTCCCTTCAGGCGCACGAGCGGAGTGTTGCCGATCAGGTCGGTGATGCTTGCAGCGGTTTGCATCGCCACCGTCTAGGCAAGTGGCCGCTACCGATCAACAAAGCGAAACTTTGCGGTCGCGCAGATGCGCGGGCGCGGCTATCGAGAGGCCGCATGCGAGCCATCGCGATTCTGGGTCCCGCGCTGCTCCTCGCAGCGTGCGTCGGTGAGCCCGAAGCCCCCGCGGCGGTGCTGCGCGCCGATGTCGTCGGCACCTTCGACGATCCCGCCTCACCGCCGCGCGTCGCGCTGACCCAGTCGACGCAGCTCGGCCTCGTCCAGTTCGACGGTGCCGGTCAGGTCGTGCCCGGTCTGGCGGCAAGCTGGCGCGTCGTCGACGGCGGGCGCAGCCTGATCTTCCGTCTGCGCCCCGCCACCTGGTCCGACGGGCGCGCGCTGAAGGCGGGCGACGTCGTCGCGGTGTTCCGCCGGATCATGGCGCCGGGCAGCCGCAACCCGTTGAAGCCGCTGCTGACGGGCATCGACAACGCCGCTTCGGTGGTCGGGGGGCGGGCGCCCATGTCGATGCTGGGTGTGTCCGCGCCGCTCGACAATGTCGTGGAGATTCGCCTGTCGTCGCCCGACGCAGGGCTGCTGCAGCTGCTCGCGCTGCCGCAGGCGGCGATCGTGCGGTCGGGGTCGCGGCCGCCGTCGATCGGCGCATTCACGGTTACCGACGGCGCCGCGCGGCCACTGCAGCTGCGCCGTAACCCGCGCTATTTCGACGCTGCCGACGTCAACCTGGGCGGTCTCGCGCTGACTGCGGCACCCGACCCCGCGGCGGCGATCGCGCGCTTCGGCCGCGGCGAGACCGACCTCGTCACCGGCGACGGGATCGCGGGGCTCGGCGAAGCGCGCGTGCTGGCCCCGCGCGGCACGCTGCGCATCGAGCCGACCTGGGGCCTGTACGGCTATCAGGTGAACCTAAAGGCCGGCCCGATGAGCGATGCGCGCGTCCGCCGCGCGCTGGCGATGGCGGTTGACCGCGACGCGCTGGTGCGCGGTCTGTTCGCGCTGCCGCAGCTGGTGCCGCTGGTCTCGCTGGTGCCGCCCGATGCCGGCGCAGGCGAGCCTGCTGTCCCCGACTGGGCGGCGCTCGATGCGGCGGCGCGGCGCGCGCTGGCGGCGCAGCTGATCGCGGCGGCGGGCTATGGTCCCGACAATCCGCTGCGCCTGCGCGTCAGTCTGCCGCCCGGGCGTGACCATGCGCAGATCTTCGACGCGGTGCTGCGCGACTGGCAGATGCTGGGCATCGTCGCGACCGCGGTCGAGCGCGCGCCCGCCGCCCAGCGCGCCGCCGTCGCGCGCGGCGACTACGACCTGGCGGTGGTCGAGCGCAGTGCCCCAGCGCCGAAGCCGCTGTTCTTCCTGCGCCCCTTCACCTGCGCCGGCAGCGGGGGCAGTTATTGCAACAAGGGCGCCGACGCGTTGATCGACGGCGCGCGCGTCATGGCCGACGAGGGGGCGCGCGGCGAAGCGCTGGCGCATGCCGAGGCCGCCATGCTCGCCGATACGCCGATGATCCCGCTGTTCGTGCCGGTACGCTGGGCACTGGTCGGCAAGGGCGTTACCGGCTGGACCGACAACCAGGGCGGACAGCACCCGCTCGGCGCACTGAGTATCGAGGAAACACGAAAATGACCCATGATCCGATCGTCATCGTCGGCGCTCGCCGCACCCCGATGGGCGGCTTCCAGGGCGAGCTCGCCGGGCTGACCGCGGCGCAGCTGGGCAGTGCCGCGATCCGCGCCGCGCTGGCGCAGGCGGGCGTACCGGGCGAGAGCGTCGAGCGCGGTGTCATGGGCTGCGTGCTAGGCGCGGGCCAGGGCCAGGCCCCGGCGCGCCAGGCGCTGCTCGGCGCCGGCCTGCCGCAGTCGTGCGCGGCGGTGACGGTCAACAAGATGTGCGGCAGCGGCATGCAGGCGGCGATCGACGCGCACGATGCGCTGGTCGCAGGGTCGGCCGACATCATGATCGCGGGCGGCATGGAGAGCATGACCAACGCGCCCTACCTGCTCGCCAAGGCGCGCGGCGGTTTCCGCATGGGCCACGGCGAGATCAAGGATTCGATGTTCCTCGACGGGCTGGAGGACGCGTACGAGACCGGCCGCCTGATGGGCAGTTTCGCCGAGGATACGGCGCGCGACTATCAGTTCACGCGCGCTGCGCAGGATGAATGGGCGATCCGTTCGACGACGCGCGCACAGTCCGCGATCGCAAGCGGCGCGTTCGACGCCGAAGTAACGCCGGTAACCGTCAAGGGCGGCGAGGCGCGTGTCGACGAGCAGCCCGGCAAGGCGCGCCTCGACAAGATCCCGACGCTGAAGCCCGCCTTCGCCAAGGACGGCACGGTCACCGCCGCCAACGCCTCGTCGATCAGCGACGGTGCCGCAGCACTGATCCTGACCCGCGCCAGCGTCGCCGCCGCGCACGGACTGACCCCGCTGGCGCGCATCCTGGGACACAGCGTCCACGCCCAGGCACCCTCGGCGTTCGCCACCGCCCCCGCCCCCGCGATCCGCAAGCTGCTCGAGAAGACGGGGCTGAGCGTTGCCGAGATCGACCTGTGGGAGATCAACGAGGCCTTCGCCGTCGTCGCGATGGCGGCAGTCCGCGACCTCGGCCTCGATGAGGAGCGGGTCAACATCCACGGCGGCGCGTGCGCGCTGGGCCACCCGATCGGCGCGAGCGGCGCGCGCATCCTCGTCACGCTGCTGCATGCACTGCAGCGCACCGACAAAAGGCTGGGCGTCGCGTCGCTGTGCATCGGCGGCGGCGAGGCCACTGCGATGGCGATCGAGCGGCTGAACTGACGGGAGTTCGTCGCAATATCGTCGAAACTGTCGGCCGATTTTACACCTCCAGATCGGCCGCTGAGATTTATCGCATAATCACAATCGTTAAGATTCCGGCACACTCCTTGCATCGTCGACTCCGAAACGTTGCTTAGTGGAGATTGCCATGTTCCGTGCTGTTGCTCTCGCTGCCGCCCTGCTCGCCGCCGCGCCCGTCGCCGCCGTGACCCAGGTTTACGACACGGCCCCCACGACGCCGGGCACTCAGGCCTGGGGCGGCACGCTCGGTCTCGACTTCACCGTCAACACGCAGGTCACGGTGACGAGCCTCGGCACCTTCGACAGTGGCAAGGACGGCATCACCAACAACATCTTTGTCGGCATCTTCAACCTGGCGAACGGCCAGCTGGTCGCCCCGGCGGTCAACTTCAACGGCACCGCCAACGCTGGCGGCACCGCGTACGTGTCGCAGGCCGTCTCGTCGATCGTGCTGGCCGCCGGCAATTATCAGCTGGCGGCATGGGGCTATAACCTCGGCGCCGACCTCAACTTCAACAACGAAGGCCCGGGCGGCCCGATCACCTTCAACAGCCTGTTCGGCGCGCTGACCGCCGTCGGCACGCGCTACAGCAATAACGACGCGCCCGGCGTGCTGGCGACCAATGCCGATGTCGGCACGACGCGCTACGGCGCCGGGACCTTCGCGGCCTATGTGCCCGAGCCCGCGACCTGGGGTCTGCTGATCACCGGCTTCGCGATGACCGGTGTCGCGATGCGCCGCCGCAAGGCTGCCCTCGCCGCCTGATCCGACGACTACGCTAGCGGCGGCGTAGCGGGCGACTTGCCCGCTGCGCCGCCGCGGCGCATTGATGGCGGAATGATCAGTCTCGCCGTCGCGGCCGCCGCGGCCCTGCTGGCGACCCCGCCGGTCGTCGCGCCGATCCCGCCGGCGACGCTCGACGACAGCCTCGAAGTGACCGGCGAGGGCCTCGCCGCGCGGCAGATCCGCAGCCGGATGCTCGTTTCGGTCGGCATCGACGGCAAGGGTCCGTACCGCTTCCTCGTCGACAGCGGCGCCGATCGCACGGTCGTCGGGTCGGGATTAGCGCGCGACCTGGGCCTGGCACCGGCCGGCAGTGCCGTGCTGCAAAGCGTCGCGGGCAGCAGCCGCGTCGACACCGTCACCGTCGGCACGCTGACGTTGGGCCGCAGCAGCATCGACGGCATCGTCGCACCGGCGCTCGCCGAAGCCGACCTGGGCGCACAAGGTATCGTCGGCATCGACGCACTCGCCGACCAGCGGCTGATGTTCGACTTCGATGCGCGGACGGTGACCGTCCAGGACACGCGCGTCCGCACGCGCTTCGACCCCGACGAGATCATCGTCACCGCGCGCCGCCGCAAGGGCCAGCTGATCCTGACGCAGGCCTCGGCAGGCAGCGTGCCGATCGCAGCAATCGTCGATACCGGTGCCGAGTTGACGATGGGCAATATGGCGTTGCGCGCGCGGGTCTTCGCCGGCCGCAGCGCGCCGGTGGCGACGCCGATCACCTTGGTCAGCGTCACCGGCGCGTCGATCGAGGCGAGCCTCGTCACGCTCCCGCAGATCAGGCTGGGCGGGGTCATCCTGCAGGATGTCCAGGTGGCATTCGTCGATGCGCCGCCGTTCGCGCTGTTCGGCCTCGACCGGAAGCCCGCCATCCTGCTCGGCACCGATCTGCTGCAGGCGTTCCGCCGCGTCAGCCTCGACTTCCGCCACCGCAAGATCCGCTTCGTGCTGCGGAGGTAGCCCGGCACGCCTGCGCCTGCTAAACGCCCGCGATGACCGTCTACCTGCATGAGGGCGACCTGCCCGCCGATGTCTTCGCCCCCGGGCCGATCGCCGTCGATTCCGAAACCTTGGGCCTGAAGCCGCACCGCGACCGGCTGTGCCTGCTCCAGCTGTCCGACGGCGGCCCCGACGAGCATCTCGTCCGCTTCTCCGGCGGCAACTTCGATGCACCCGTGCTGAAGTCCGTGCTGGCCGATCCGGCGCGGCTCAAGCTGTTTCACTTCGCGCGCTTCGACCTCGCGGTGATCGAGCATTATCTCGGCGTCCGCGCGACGCCGGCCTATTGCACCAAGATCGCGTCGAAGCTGATCCGTACCTACACCGACCGGCACGGGCTGAAGGATGTCCTGAAGGACACGATCCAGGTCGACATCTCGAAGCAGCAGCAGTCGTCGGACTGGGGCGCCGACGAATTGAACGAGGCGCAGAAGGATTATGCCGCGTCCGACGTGCGATTCCTGCACCGTGCGCGCGAGGTCCTCGACGCGCGGCTGGCGCGCGAGGGACGGACCGAGCTGGCGCAGGCGTGCTTCGATTTCCTGCCATGGCGCGCGCATCTCGACCTGATGGGCTGGGACGAGACGGGCTCGGACATCTTCGCGCACGTATGACCGCGGCCGCTCTCGAGACGCGGCGGCGTGCGGCGCTGCCCGGCGGGCGCCACGACGTCGTCGTCGCGGTGCTGAAGGTCGCGCTGCCCCTGCTGGCGCTCGGCCTGCTCGCGACGATCGTGATCTGGCCGCTGACCAGCGCGCGGGAGTTCAGCTTTCTGCTGTCGAAGGACAAGGTGGCGATGGCCAAGGACCGGCTTCGCCTCGACAACGCCATCTATCGCGGCGCGACCGCCAAGGGTCAGCCCTTCGTCATCCGCGCCGGGGGAGCCGTGCAGCGGTCGAGCGCGGTGCCGATCGTCGAGATGTCGAATTTGGCGGCCACCCTGCAGATGGACGACGGCCCCGCGCGCGTCACCGCGCCGACCGGGCGCTACGACATGGACCGCGACCGGCTGAACATCGCCGGGCCCGTGCGCGTCGACGGCGAGGCGGGCTATTCGCTCGACAGCCAGGACGTAACGGTCAGCCTGATTGACCGCACGGTGCGTACCGACCTGCCGGTCAAGGGCACGATCCCGCTCGGCAGCTTCCGCGCCGACCGGCTGCGCGCCGATATTTCGGGCAAGCAGCTGGTGCTGGAGGGCCGCGTCCACTTGCGCATCAACCGGCGTTCGGCGAAAGCCGCGCGATGAAGTCCGCGTTCCTCCTCGTGCTGCTGGTCGCAGGTGCCGCCTCGGCGCAGACTTCGTCGCTGAAGAACCACGATACCGATGCGCCGATCGACTTCGACGCGGCGCGGATCGAGGTTCGCGACAAGGAGAACCAGGCGCTGCTGTCGGGCGATGTCAAGATCCGCCAGGGCAACATGACGCTCGACGCCGATTCGGTGAAGATCTTCTATTCCCGCCCCGTCCGCGGCGATCCGTCGGTCCGCCGCCTCGACGCGCAGGGCAATGTCCGGCTGGTCTCTCCATCCGAGCGCGCGACCGGGCGCTACGGCGTGTACGACGTGACCGAGAAGCAGATCACGCTGATCGGCGATGTCGTGCTTAACCAGGGCCAGTCGCAGCTACGCGGCCAGCGCCTCGCGATCGACCTCGACAGCGGCCGCTCGACCCTCGACGGCGCCTCGGGCACCGCCACGCCGGGCAAGCCCGCGGCCGGCGGACGCGTCTCCGGCCGCTTCGTCGTACCGCCCCGCAATCCGAGCAAATAGTCGCCGCCGCACTGGTGACTTTGCAATGACACGGGCGCGCGGTACAGTGATTACGCGCCCATGCATTTATCGGGCCAAGTTGTGAACGGGGTGGGCGTGGCCGATATCGACGTCATCGAACGCGAGGCGGCAGCGAGCGCCGCGGCGACCGGCCAGGGTCTCGCCGTCGTCGCGATCGGCAAGAAATACGACAAGCGCGTCGTGCTGCGCGACGTGTCGCTGACGGTCAACCGCGGCGAGGTCGTCGGCTTGCTCGGCCCCAACGGCGCGGGCAAGACGACCTGCTTCTACTCGGTGATGGGCCTCGCCATGCCCGACCAAGGCCGCATCCTGCTCGACGGGATCGATATCACCGCACTGCCGATGTACCGGCGCGCCGCACTCGGCCTCGGCTATCTGCCGCAGGAAACCAGCATCTTCCGCGGCATGACGGTCGCGCAGAACATCATGAGCGTCCTCGAAGTGTCGGAGAGCGACAAGACGGTGCGCGCCGCGCGGCTGGAGGAGCTACTCGACGAGTTCAACATTACGCGGCTTCGCGATGCGCCCGCGATGGCGCTGTCGGGTGGCGAGCGGCGGCGCTGCGAGATCGCGCGTGCACTCGCCGCGCATCCGTCGATCATGCTGCTCGACGAGCCGTTCGCGGGCATCGACCCGATCTCGATCGCCGACATCCGCAACCTCGTCGTCCAGCTGCGCGACCGCGACATCGGCGTGCTGATCACAGACCACAACGTCCGCGAGACGCTGGAGATCGTCGACCGCGCGTGCATCATCTACGACGGCCGCGTGCTGTTCGAGGGCACGCCCGAGGCGCTCGTCGCCGACGAGACGGTGCGCCGCGTCTACCTCGGCGAAGGGTTCAGTCTCTGAGTTTCGCATGAGCATCGGGCCCCGCCTCGACCTGCGGCAGTCGCAGCAGCTGGTGATGACCCCCCAGCTGCAGCAGGCGAT
This sequence comes from Glacieibacterium frigidum, assembly GCF_007097155.1. Classification (GTDB taxonomy): domain Bacteria; phylum Pseudomonadota; class Alphaproteobacteria; order Sphingomonadales; family Sphingomonadaceae; genus Glacieibacterium; species Glacieibacterium frigidum. Next base: position 569,429 of record NZ_VJWA01000001.1, on the reverse strand, counting down.
CAAGCTGCTGGCGCTGACCAATGTCGAGCTCGAGGCCTATATCGGCGAGGAGCTCGACCGCAACCCACTGCTCGACACCGCCCCCGAGGACGTGCCCGAGCGCGCCGAGCCCGAGGTCGCGCCGCCCCCCGCGGGTGACGATGCCGGCACCGACCAGCTGATCGCAGCCGGCGACGCGACCGCCGACGCCCCGCTCGACGTCGACTACGGCGCCGAGACTTTCCACCACGACAGCGTCTCTGACGGCGGTGGCGCGGGCAGCGGTGCGTCGTCGGGCGAGGCCCCCGACTTCGACAGCTTCGCCGCTGCCGAGGCGTCGCTGACCGACCTTCTCGTCGAACAGGCGGTCGCGGCGTTCGACGGCCCGCGCCTGCTGATCGCGCGCCACCTGATCGATCTGATCGACGACGCCGGCTACCTGACCGGCACCCTCGACGACGTCGCCGAGCGGCTCGACGCCGAACTCGACGAGGTCGAGCAGGTGCTGAGCGTCATCCAGACCTTCGAGCCGTCGGGCGTCGGCGCGCGGACGCTGGGCGAATGCCTGGCGATCCAGGCGCGCGAGGCGGACCGCTACGACCCCGCGATGGCGTGCCTGCTCGACCATCTCGACCTGCTGGCGCGCGGCGACCTGGCGGGCCTGCGCCGCCTGTGCGGGGTGGATCAGGAGGATATGTCCGACATGATCCGCGAGCTGCGCGGCTACAACCCGAAGCCAGGCTTGCGCTACGGCGGCGGCACGGCGCAGGCGGTGATCGCCGACGTGTTCGTGTCGCGCGGCCGCGGCGGCGGCTGGCGGGTCGAGCTGAATTCCGCGACGCTGCCGCGCGTGCTGGTCGACCGCGACTATCACGCCGAGCTGGCGCGCAACGGCACCAAGGCGACCAAGGCCTTCCTGACCGACTGCCTGACCAGCGCCAACTGGCTGGTCAAGGCGCTCGACAGCCGCGCGACGACGATCGTCAAGGTCGCGACCGAACTGGTCAAGCAGCAGCAGGCGTTCTTCGAGGCCGGCGTACACCACCTCAAGCCGCTGACGCTGCGCGCCATCGCCGAAGCGATCGGCATGCACGAATCGACCGTCAGCCGCGTGACCTCGAACAAGTATCTGCAGTGCGAGCGCGGACTGTTCGAATTCCGCTATTTCTTCACCAGCGCCATCCAGGCGATGGAGGCCGGCGGTGACGCGGTGTCGGCATCGGCGGTCAGGGATCGCATCGCCCGGCTCATCGCCGCCGAACCGCCGCATGAGACGTTGAGCGACGACCGCCTCGTCGACCTGCTCCGCGCCGAGGGGTTCGACATCGCGCGGCGCACCGTGGCCAAGTATCGCGAGGCGATGAACATCGGGTCGAGCGTCGCGCGGCGGCGGGCGAAGCTGCTGGAGGCTGCGGCTTAAAGCTTGTTCCAGCTCGCCCAAACTCCGACCGCGTGCACGATCCCGTAAACCAGCACGATCGCCGAGCTCCACAGCGCGAACGGGCTGAGCAGTTCCGGCCGCAGCGCCGCCATCGGCACGATGACCAGTCCACGCAGCAGGTACACCGCAGTGATCGCGACCAGCGCAGCGCGCAGCAGCGGCAGGCGCGGCAGCAGACCGGCGCCCGAGAACGCATAGGCCGCCCAGGCCGCGAGCACGCCCGCGATGAACAAGGTGATCAGCGCGGGTCGGAGTTCACCGCGCTCGGCGGCGCGCGCCATGCCCTCGCCAGCGCCGAAGAAGCGGTACCAGTCGGGGCCGCCGATGATGCAGCCGATGTGCAGCAGCGACGCGACGGCGCTGAGCACGCCGCCGGCGACGAGCCAGCGGCTGCCGTCAGTCAAGGGAACCCGCGCGACCGGGAGCGCGGACAGGCAGACAGGCGGTTGGCACAAGCGCGTATTGCGACCCGACCCAGACAGTCGTCTCGACGACGGCAACCCGCTCGCCGATGCGGCAGACCGAAGACCGTGGCAGGCTGACCCAAACCGGCGAGCGCATGCCCAGATCGATCTGCGCCCGGGGAGAGCTGCCCTTGCTCCCCTGCCAGGTCGCAAGCGCGATGATGCGGCCATCCAGTTGACGAGCGGTGTTCATCGGCACGGCAAATGCAGCGATTGTGACAATGATAGCGACGGCAACAGCGACGCCGGGCATCGACGATCCGACAGATGAAAGCCACTCAGCACGTCGCGTCCGATCAACGCGGTCGTGCGTCGATGATCTCCGCGCGTCAGTCATCCGGCCCCAGTGTCGGGTCGAGGTCGCGCGGGCGGATGAAGTGCGAAAGCCGGCCCTTGTTGTCGTCGAGGTCGGCCCAGCGCGCGATGTCGAGCTCGATGCGCGCCAGCGTCGCGGTCGGGTATTTGATCTCGGCCTCGTCGCGCAGGGGCCCCGACCCCGGCGGCACGAGCATCAGCAGCAGGTCCTCGCAGCCGGGGTTGTGGCCGACGAGCAGCGCGTCGTCCTTCGCGTCGCTGAACTGCTGCGCGAGGAGCATCAGTGTCGCCGCCGACGACAGATAGATGCGCGTGTCCCACAGCGGCTGGAGCATCGACCCAAGCCCGTCCTCAACCCCCTCAATGGTCTGGCGGACGCGCACCGCGGGCGACGCGACGACGTGATCGAAACTCAGTCTCTCGTCGCCGATCCAGCGCCCGATGCGCGCCGCGGCGCGCCGGCCGCGGCCGTTGACGGGGCGGTCGAAGTCACGCTCGACGGTATCGTCCCACGAGGATTTGGCATGGCGCAACAGCGTCAATGTCTTCACGGCCCGCCTCTCGCACGATCGTCCCCCGCGCTCACCTTGCCGGGCGCGGCTACGAAAGCAAGGAGGTTCGCGACGCGCGCCACCGCTTCGTCGAGGCCGACGCGCTCGACCGGCGTCCCGGCGGGAAAGGCGCACAGCAGCCGCGACGGCACTGCGGGGCCGAGCAGGACGAACGTGCCGCAATCGTCGGCGCGGCGGATCAGCCGCCCGAAGGCCTGCGCGAGCCGTCCCATCGTCACCAGATCGTCGTACGCCGCGCCGCCGAACGCCGCGCGCCGCGCCGCGTGGAGCACCGTGGGGCGCGGCCAGGGCATGCCCTCCATGACCACCAGCCGCAGCGACGCGCCGGGCACGTCGACGCCGTCGCGCAGGGCATCGGTGCCGAGCAGCGACGCGCGCGGATCGGCGCGGAAGATATCGACCAAGGTGCCGGTGTCGATCGGGTCGACGTGCTGCGCGAAAATCGGCCAGCCGGCGCGGGTCAGCGGGTCGGCGATGCGCGCGTGCACCGCCTTCAGCCGCGCGATCGCGGTGAATAGGCCCAGCGTGCCGCCGCCCGCCGCCTCAATCAGCTGGCGATACGCCGACGCCAGCCCGGCCATATCGCCGCGCTTGACGTCGGTGACGATCAGCACGCGCGAGTTGCGCGCATAGTCGAAGGGACTGTCGACCGCGAAACGCTGGGGCGGCAAAGCGAGGTGGGTGGCGCCCGTTCGAAGCTCGGTATCGCGCCAATGATCCTGCCCCGGTGCGCGCGAGCGCAGCGTCGCCGACGTCACCAGCACGCCGTGCGCGGGCTCCAGAACGGCCTTCGCGAACGGCCGCGTGGGGTCGAGCCAGTGGCGGTGGATGCCGACGTCGTACTCGCGCCCCTCGACCCGGTCGACCGCGAACCAGTCGATGAAATCGGGGTCCGCCGCGCCGCCGAGGCGCGCCAGCAGCACGCCCCACGCCGCGAGCAGCTGCCCGCGCTGGCGCAGCCCCGCCGCCGCGCTGTCGAGCCGTGCGCGCGAGGGCACGTCGAGCCAGTCGGGCGCCTCGTCGAGTACCGCGACCAGCCGCGCCTCAAGCGCGAGCAGCGGCGCACTGAGCGCTTCGAGTGCCGCTGCCGCACCGACTGCCGCCTCGATGACCGCGGGCAGCACCTCGGCGACCTCGCTCTCAAGTGAGTAGCCCGTCTCCTGCCCCGTAACCCGCGCATGGACCTGCGTGCGCACCGCGCACAGCAAAGTCTCGATCGGGCCGTACGGCGCGCCGCTGGTCAGGCGCTGGCCCCAGCCGTCGGCGGGCAAAGCGCGCGCCGCCTGCCCCGCGGCCTCCAGCGCCAGCGCGCCGGCGTCGTCATACGCGATCACGTCGGACAGGCGCGCCGCGAGGTCCCGCCGCCGCCCGCGCGCCGCCTTTTCGGGCCCGAGGATCCAGCTGCGCAGTTCGACACACTCGCGCGCCGACAAATGCAGCGCGAAGGTCGAATCTGCGGCGTCGAACAGGTGGTGTCCCTCGTCGAAGACGATGCGCGTCATCCGCCCCGCCTCGTCGCGGCCGCGCACCGCGTTGATCATCACCAGCGCGTGGTTGGCGATCACGAGGTCGGCATGTGCCGATGCGCGCGTGCTGCGCTCGATGAAGCACGTCCGGTAATGCGGGCAACCGGCGTAGATGCACTCGCCGCGCCGGTCGCTCAGGCCCGCCACCGCGGCGCGCCCGAACAGCGTCGCGAGCCACCCCGGCAGGTCGCCGCCGACCATGTCGCCGTCGCGCGAATATTCGGCCCAGCGCGCCGCCAGCTGCGCGAAGATGCCCGCCCGCCCGCCGAAGCCGCCCTGCATCGCGTCCTCGAGGTTGAGCAGGCAGAGGTAATTCTCGCGCCCCTTGCGGACGACGACCTTGGCGCGCTTCGTCGCGGCGTCGGGGTAGGCACGCGTCGATTCGGCATCGAGCTGGCGCTGCAGCGCCTTGGTGTAGGTCGACAGCCACACCGTGCCGCCAGCTTCCGCCGCCCAGAGCGCGGCAGGCGCGAGATAGCCGAGCGTCTTGCCGATGCCCGTCCCGGCCTCCGCCAGCGCGACATTGGGTGCGGTCGCCATGCTGCGCGGTCGGAAGGCGTGCGCCGCGGCGCGGGCATAGTCGCGCTGGCCCTGCCGCTGCTCCGATCCCGGGCCGAGCAGGCGCGCGAGCGTCGCGTCGACCTGTCCGTCGGGGACCGCGATATCCTTCGGGCGAGGCCGCGGGGCGGCGTCCTCCCACTTCGGCAGCGTCGTGAACAACAGGCGCTCGGGTTTCGCCGGCTGTTTCAGGCGCCGCGTCACCTCCTGCGCCCAGCCCCAGCGCTGCCGCGCCAGCGACTGCGCGATCGCCCAAGCGCCGTGCCGCTCGGGCCAGGCCGGATCGCCGAGGGTGTCGAGCAGCCGCGCCGCCGCGACGCGCAGGAATGCGGCCTCCGCCCCCTGAGCCCCTGGCGTGTCGAGCCCCAGCGCCGCAGCAAGTCCGCCAGCGGTCGGCACGCAGAAGCGCGCCGGATGCACGAAGGCAAACAGCTCGAGCAGGTCGAGCCCGCCGATCTCGGGCAGGCCCAGCCGCGACGCGGTGACGGCAGCGTTGAGCAGCAGCATCGGCGTATCGGCAGCGCGGCGCACCGCATCGCGCGGCGACACCATCGCGGGCCCGTCGCCGGCATCGATCCACACTCCGCCATGATTGGCTACGAGCGCGGGATAGGGCAGACTGACGATCACCGGTCGAGCCTAGCAAGGGAACACAGTGTGAACAACCTCGACCGCTGGTACGCCTATATCCGCGACCATGACGACGCCGCGCTCTGGGCGATGCTGCACCCCGACGCGGTGTTCGAGAGCCCCGTCGTCCACACGCCGCAGCGCGGGCGCGACATCGTGTTCAAATATCTCAGCAGCGCCGACAAGGTACTCGGCGGCCCCGACTTCGCCTATCGCGGCGAGTGGCAGGCGGCGGACAGCGCGGTATTGGAGTTCACGTCGGTGGTCGACGGCATCACGGTCAACGGGGTCGACATGATCACTTGGGATGCAGACGGGCTGATCACCCATTTCAAGGTCATGGTGCGGCCGCTGAAGGCGGTCGAGATGGTCCACCGCAAGATGGGCGCGATGCTGGCGGCGGCCGCTGGCTGACACCCCGGGCTTGCCCGACCGCGCCGCTTCGCCCAAACCGCGCCCATCATGACCGCAGACGACACACTCCGCGACGCCGCGCGCGTTTCCAAGGCCTGGCCGTTCGAGGAGGCGCGCAAGCTGGTGGCGCGCTACCCGCAGGGCTTCCCCGAGGCGGGCGTGGTGTTCGAGACCGGCTATGGCCCGTCGGGCCTGCCGCATATCGGCACCTTCGGCGAGGTCGCGCGCACGACGATGGTGCGGCGCGCGTTCGAGGTCATAGCGCCCGGGGTGCAGACCCGCTTGATCGCGTTCAGCGACGACATGGACGGCTTCCGCAAGGTGCCGCCTGCCCTGCCGCAGCAGGAGATGCTGCGGGCCCATCTCGGCCAGCCGCTGACCCGCGTGCCCGACCCGTTCGGCACGCACGACAGCTTCGGCGCGCACAACAACGCCCGGCTGCGCACCTTTCTCGACCAGTTCGGCTTCGAGTACGAATTCCTGTCGTCGACCGACTGCTACGCCTCCGGCCGCTTCGACGCGACGCTGTTGCGTGTGCTCGAGCACTACGATGCGGTCACCGGTGTCATCCTGCCGACGCTGGGGCCCGAGCGGCGCGCCACCTACTCGCCCTTCCTGCCCCTGCACCCGGTGACCGGCGAGGTGCTGCAGGTGCCGCTGACCGGGCGTGACGTCGCGGCGGGCACGATCAGCTTCGTCGACGCCGAGGGCGAGTCCTTCACCGTTCCCGTCACCGGCGGGCATGCGAAGCTGCAGTGGAAGGTCGACTGGGCGATGCGCTGGGTCGCGCTCGGCGTCGATTACGAGATGGCGGGCAAGGATCTGATCGACTCGGTGACCCTGTCGGGCGCGGTGACGCGCGTGCTGGGCAGCCGGCCGCCCGAGGGGTTCAACTACGAGCTGTTCCTCGATGCCGAGGGCACCAAGATCTCCAAGTCCAAGGGCAACGGCCTGACCATCGACGAGTGGCTGACCTACGCCTCGCCCGACAGCCTGGCGCTGTACATGTACCAGAACCCGCGCAAGGCGAAGCGGCTGCACTTCGATGTGATTCCCAAGGCGGTCGAGGAATATTACAGCTTCCTCAGCGCCTACCCGGGCCAGCCGATCGAGCAGCAGCTCGGCAATCCGGTGTTTCACATCCACCACGGTGGGCCGCCGGCGACGGACCTGCCGCTCAGCTTCGGGCTGCTGCTCAACCTCGTGACGGTGGCGGGGACCGACGATCCCGCCGTGCTGTGGGGCTTCGTGTCGCGCTACGTGCCGGGCACGAGTGCCGCGACGCATCCCGAGGTCGATGCGCTGGTGCGCTACGCCATCGCCTACGCCCGCGACTTCGTGCTGCCCGGCCTGCAGCGTCGCAAGCCCGACGCGCAGGAGGCGGCAGCGCTGGCCGACCTCGATCGTCGCCTGGCGGCGCTTGGACCCGATGCCGACGCCGAGGCGTTCCAGTTCGAAGTTTACGAGACCGGAAAGGCGCATGGCTTCGAGCCACTGCGTAACTGGTTCAAGGCGCTTTACGAAACCCTGCTCGGCACCGCCCAAGGGCCGCGGATGGGATCGTTCATCAAATTATACGGCCTGGCGGAAACGCGGAGGCTGATATCGGAGACTTTGTCATGATGCGTACCCTGATCTGCGTCGTCGCCATGACGACGGCCACCCCGGCATTTGCCGACGCCGCGACCGCATTCAAGGACGGTCGCTTTGCCGAAGCGATCAAGCTGGGCCGTGCCGAGGGTACTGCGTCGGCACTCGTCTACGCTGGCCGCGCCGCACTGATGGTCGCCGGCTACCAATCGGCCGACAAGGCGTCGGCGAAAGCCACCATCGACCTCGCCGAACGCGACTTCGCAGCGGCCATCGCCAAGGCCCCGAACAACCTCGAGGCGCGCACGCAGAAGGCGATCGCGATGGGCTACCGCGCCAAGCTCGACAAGTCGCCGGGCGAGGGCAAGGACGCCAAGGCGCAGATGGAGGCGGTGCTGTCGCGCGACCCCAACTACCCGCTCGCCAATGCCGCGCTCGGCGGCTGGCATGGCGGCGCGGTGGCGACGCTCGGGTCGTTCCTGGCCTCGACTTTGCTCGGTGCGAACCGCAAGGCGATGGACACGTATTTCAACAACGCCATGGCGCGCGATCCCAAGTCGATCGTGCACCCGGTGACCTATGCCGTGACGCTGCTCGACATCGACGCCAACAACGGCCCGAAGGCGACGGTGCTGCTGAGGAGCGCGGTTACGCTGCCGGTGCGCGATGCCTTCGATGCCGAGAACCGCAAGGCAGCGGTTCAGGTCCTCGCCAAGCTCAACGCCGGTGACGCCAAGGGTGCGCGCGTGCTCGCCCGCAAGCTGCAGCCGTTCGGTAACCTTTAGCTCTTGAGCGCGGCGGCGTTTGCCGCCTGTGCCGCCGCATCGATCGGCCAGCCCCGGACCACCCATGCGGCGTAGATCGCGAGCAGGATCGGCGGGACGATGAACAGGAAGGTCAGCCAGTTGAGCGCCTGCACGCTGTTCGCCGTGCCCAGTTTCGCATCGAATTCGATCGCCGCGAGGATCGGATAGCTGAGCCCCACGGGGATGGCGTAGCCAAGCTTCGAAACAGCGACGAGCGCCGAGTAGAACAACCCGGTCTTCTCTTGCCCCGACCGTAACGTCTCGGCATCGCTGACGTCGGCGAGGATGGCGCGCAGCAGGAAACCGGGCGCGGCATAGGGGGCCCCGGCCAGCGTCATCGACAGCGCCGCAAGCCAGAAATTGCCCGGCGGGACCAGCACGATGACGCCCTGCGTCGCGACGAACCCGAGCAGCGCGACGATCATCGCGTGATGCTTCGACGTGGCGCGCGCCAGCCGCGTCCACAGCGGCACCGACAGCATTCCCGCCAGGAAATAGAAGAGCAGCAGCAGCGACGCCTCGGCCTGAGGGTAGCCGCCGACGCTTTCGAAGAAGAACAGGAAGAGCGCGCCCGTCAGCCCGGGCGCGAGGCTCGATAGCAGGTCGACGATCAGAATGCGCCGCATCAGCGGGTTGGCGAAGACGCTGAGCAGGTCGCGCAGTCGCGGCGCATGGTCGGCGAGCAGCGGCCGCTCGCTGACCTTCCAGAAAATCCAGGCGGCGGTCAGCGGCGCGCCGGCGATCAACAGCCAGCCCATCGCATGGATGCCGGGCGCATTGCCCTCGCCGGGCAGCACCCGCGCGAGCAGCGGCGGCAGGATAAGCACCGACAACAGGCCGAGCTGGGTGAAGGTCATCCACCAACCGAAAATGCGGCTGCGCTCGTGATAATCGGTGGTCAGCACGCCGCCCCACGCCGTGTGCGCGACCATGAACAGGGAATAGCCGACATAGAGGACGAACAGCCCGCCGAGCGCCTGCAGCGGCGTGATGCCGGGGCTCGCCATGAACACCAGCAGCGCGCCGAGCACGAGCAGCACCGCACCAGCCCCCAGCCACGGACGGAAACGCCCGAAGCGCGTCCGCGTCCGGTCGATCAGATGGCCGATCAGCGGATCGAGCGGGATGTCGATCAGCCGCACGACGAGGAAGATGATCCCGACCGCCGACAGGCTGAGCCCCAGGTCGCGCGAATAATAGGGTGGCAGATAGACGATTGCGGGCAGGCCGACCGCCGACAGCGGCAGGCACGGCGCGGCGAAGGCGGCGAGCGTCGCCCGGCTGAGTTTCAAGCGGTCCTCCCCAGGAACGACCGGCGCAGCATGGCGGCGCGCGGCGCGCGGAGCAAGCGTTGCGTCGTGCGGCGGCACGGCTAAGGTTCGCGCAAAATCAAAAGGGACCTGCCTGCATGTCACTCCGCCTGTTGCCGCTCGCCTTGCTGATCGCTGCGCCTGCGCTCGCCGACACCGTCGTCATCCGCGCCGCGCGGGTGATCGTCGATGCTGCCGACAAGCCCCGCGGGCCGTCGAGCGTCGTCGTCACCGACGGGCGCATCGTGTCGGTCGGGGCGGCGGATGCGGCGGTGCCGGCGGGGGCGCGGGTCATCGACCTGGGCAATGTCACGCTGATGCCCGGATTGATCGACGCGCACGTCCATCTGACCTCGACGCCCGGCGCGCCGCTGGTCAACGAAGCGCGCGAGACCGACGAGCATTCGGTGGCGATGGGCTTGCACAACGCGCTGATCACCGCCCGCGCCGGCTTCACGACGGTGCGCGACCTGGGGTCGGCCAAGCTGACGGGCTTCGCGATCCGCGACGCGATCGCCGAGGGGTTGCTGCCCGGCCCGCGCGTCATCGCCAGCGGACCGGCGGTGTCGATCATCGGCGGCCACGGCGACACCTCGGGCTTCCGCCCTGACGTCAACGCGGTGCTGGGTCAGGGCAACACCTGCACCGGCGCGGAAGAGTGCGCCAAGCGCGTCCGCGAGGCGTCGCAGCGCGGGGCGGACGTCATCAAGATCACCGCGACCGGCGGCGTGCTGAGCCAGCAGGGCCGCGGGCTCGGCCAGCATTTCACCGACGCCGAGATGAAGTCGATCGTCGATACCGCGCACGGCCTGGGCCTGAAGGTCGCGGCGCATGCGCACGGCGCGCGCGGCGTCGAGGCGGCGGCGAAGGCGGGCGTCGATTCGATCGAGCATGGCGTCTTTGCCGACGACGACGCGCTGCGCGCGATGGTGGCGAACAAGACATGGTACGTACCGACGCTGATGGCGCTGCAGGGTATCGACGAGCGCGTCGGCAAGAACGTCTACACCCCCGTCGTCGAGAAGAAGGTGCGTGAGACGCTGACCGTGCGCGGCAAGGCGCTGGCGGCGGCGACCCGCGCCGGGGTGCGCGTCGCCTGGGGCACCGACGCGGGCGTCTTCGCGCACGGCCGCAACGGCGAGGAGGGCGGCCAGATGGTCAAGTACGGCGGGATGACGCCCAAGGCGGTGCTGATCGCGGGCACCACGGGTGCGGCCGAACTGCTCGGCATCACGGCCGAGACGGGGACGCTGACACCGGGCAAGGCGGCCGACATGATCGCGGTCGAGGGCGATCCGTTGAGCGATGTCGCGGCCCTGACGCGCGTGCGCTTCGTGATGACGGCGGGGCGCATCGTCCCGATGCAGTGACGCCTTGCGCAACAAATATTACTGTCCTACGCAACCGATACACTCGATCTTCGGAGTACTCGATGTCCCTGCGCCTGTTTCTCGCCAGCCTGATGATGACCACCGCCCTGCCCGCGCTGGCGCAGGCGCCGACCTCCGCTCCAGCCGCTGCGGCGACCGCCACGACGCCGGCCGCGCGCCTGTCGCAGCTGTTCAAGGATTCGGACGAGACCGCGCTCAAGCGCAGCCCGATCTCGGCGATCTTCCGCGGCGACCTGCGCTATGCCGACCAGTTCGGCGACTATGGCAGCGACGCCTTCATCGCCGAGGGCAAGGCGATCACGACGCGCGAACTCGCGGCACTGCGCGCCATCCCGCGCGCGAGCCTCAACGACAACGACAAGATCAGCTACGACGTCTTCGAATATCAGTCGCAGCAGGACCTGAAGGGCTATGACCCGGCGATCCTCGACGCGACGATCGTCCGCCCGATCGACCATTTCTTCGGCTTCCACACCTTCTTCCCCGACTTCTCGAGCGGCGAAGGCGCGGCGCCGTACAAGACGGTCAAGGACTACGACAACGGGCTCAGCCGCATCGACGGCTTCGTCAAGGCGCTCGACTACTCGATCGTGCGCTTCCGCCAGGGCATGAAGTCGGGCGTCGTCCAGCCCAAGCTGGTCGTCAACAACGTCATCGGCCAGCTCGACACGCTGCTTGCCGCGGGCGTCGAGGGTGCGGTGATGTACAAGCCCGTCACCAAGTTCCCCGCGGGCATCCCGGAGGCCGAACAGGTCCGCCTGAAGGCCGCGTACCGCGCCGCGGTCGCCGACAAGATCAATCCGGCCTTCACCCGCCTGCGTGACTTCCTGAAGAACGAGTATCTGCCGGTTGCGCGCGACAGCGTCGGGCTGGGCCAGATGAAGGGCGGGCCTGTCCTGTACCGCTACCTCGTCCAGAACACGACGACGACCGACATGACGCCCGAGCAGATCCACGCGCTCGGCCTGTCGGAGGTGGCGCGCATCACCAAGGGCATGGAGACGGTCAAGAACAAGGTCGGGTTCAAGGGCACGCTGAAGGAGTTCTTCGAATTCATCCGCACCGACCCGCAGTTCAAGCCGAAATCGAAGCAGGATCTGACCGATCGCTACTATGCCGTCGGCAAGGCGGTCGACCTGCGTATCGGCGAGTTGTTCTCGACGATCCCCAAGTCCAAGCTGGAGATCCGCCCGGTCCCCGAATTCCGCGAGAAGAACGACGCAGGCGGCTCGTATCAGAGCGGCACCCCCGACGGGTCGCGGCCGGGCGTGTTCTACTTCAACACCTATGACCTGCCGTCGCGCACGACGCCGGGCATCGAGACCTTGTACCTGCACGAGGGCGCGCCGGGGCATCACTTCCAGATCAGCCTTGCGCAGGAGAATACCGCGCTGCCGCCGTTCCAGCGCTTCGGGGGCAATACTGCCTATGTCGAGGGCTGGGCGCTGTACGCCGAGAGCCTGGGGCCGGAGCTGGGCCTGCTGACCGATCCGTACCAGCTGCAGGGCAGCTATGACGACGAGATGCTGCGCGCCATGCGGCTGGTCGTCGACACGGGCATCCATTCGAAGGGTTGGACGCGCGACCAGTCGATCCAGTACATGCTCGACCATTCGGCGATGGGGAAGACCGACGCGACGAGCGAGGTCGAGCGCTACATCGCGATCCCCAGCCAGGCGCTGGCGTACAAGATCGGCGCGCTGACCATCCGCCGCCTGCGTACCAAGGCCGAAAAGGCGCTGGGTCCGAAGTTCGACGTGAAGGCCTTCCACGCCGAGGTACTGATGACCGGCGCATTGCCGCTCAAGGTGCTGGAGAAGAAGATCGACGCGTGGATCGTGTCGCAGGGCGGCCGCGCCTAGCGCAGCGAACGCGCTTGCGTTCGTCTGCTGGGCGCGGGCTCGCCCAAGACCGGACGGCGGAGCGGCGGGTTCACCGCCGCCCGTCCGACGGCGCGGCTTTGCCGCGACGCCTTGCGGTCAACTCCGCCCCATCGCCAGAAATTTCTCGCGCCGCCCCCTCTTGAGCGTCGCGGCGTCCTGGCCCTCCATCTCCGCCAGCTGCGCAGTGATTGCAGCGCCCAGCCGCTCGATCGCCAGCGCCGGCGCCCGGTGCGCACCGCCCGCAGGCTCGTAGACGATGCGGTCGATGATACCGAGGCGCAGCAGGTCCGACGCGGTGATCTTCATGGCTTCGGCCGCGTCCGCCGCGCGCCCCTGCTCGCCGCGCCACAGGATCGACGCGCAACCCTCGGGCGAGATCACCGCATAGACGGCGTGTTCGAACATCAGCACGCGGTTCGCCGCCGCGAGGCCGACTGCGCCGCCCGACATGCCCTCGCCAACGATCGCCGCGACCATCGGCACCGGCAGGTCGAGGCACGCCTGCGTCGACCGCGCAATCGCTTCGGCCTGGCCGCGCGCCTCGCCCTCGAGCCCCGGGTACGCGCCCGGCGTGTCGAGCAGGGTCACCACGGGCACGCCGAAGCGCCCCGCCATCTCCATCAGGCGGATCGCCTTGCGGTAGCCCTCGGGGCGACCCATGCCGAAATTATGCTTCACGCGGGTCGCGGTATCGGCGCCCTTCTCGTGCCCGATGACCATGACGGTGCGCCCGTCGAGCCGCCCCAGCCCGCCGACGATCGCCTCGTCCTCGCCGAAGCCGCGGTCGCCCGCCAGCGGCGTGAAGTCGTCGATCAGCCCGGCGACATAATCCTTGAAGTGCGGCCGCGCCGGGTGGCGTGCGACGGCCAGCCGCTGCACCGGCGTCAGCCGTCCGTACAGGTCGGCGAGCAGCCGCGTCGCCCGCTCCTCGAGCCGCGGCGCCTCGGCCAGCGCCTCGGGCGTGTTCAGCGCGCGGAGTTCGGCCGCACTGTTCGACAGCGCCTGCACGGGTTTTTCGAAGTCGAGCCAATCGGTCATGCAGGCGTCACTAGCCCGCTCTGCGTCAGACCGCCAGCGCGCGCCGCCGCCGCATCGCCGTGCCGACCATGCCGAAGCCGCCGATCAGCAGCGCCCAGGTCGCGGGCTCGGGCACCGCTGCCAGTCCGAGCTGACCGAGCACGGTGCGATACAGCGCGCCCTGCACCTGCGCGGTCGGGTGGATGCCGTCGAAGCTGAAATAGCCGGTGCAGTCGATGCCCTGCGCGGTCACCGGGCGGTTGCCGATGCAGTTGCCGACCTCGGTGAACGGCGCGACGCCGAAGGCCGCGGGGTTGGTCGACAGCGCGATGAAGAAGCTCTGATAGCTGAAGCGCGTCAGCTCGGTGTCGGGTGCCAGGGTCAGCCCGTCGAGCGCACTGGTCAGCAGCGACTGCGCCGCGAACCCTGTCGCCGTGGTCTGCGGAATGCCGGTGACGAGGAAGCGCCGCGCGCCCGCCGCCTGCAGCGTCGTTACCGAACCCGCGATCGTCGACGCAACATTGGCGAGATAGGTCGCCGGGTCGACGCCGCCGGTGTCACCCGACCCGACCGCGAAGATATCGTTGCCGCCCATGTTGATGACGTACAGCGCGTCGGGATCGGCAACGCCGCCATAGGCCGCACCGAACGCCGCGATCTGCAGGTTGAGATCGGGGATCGGATCGCCGTTCGCCACCGCGCGTGCGCCGCCGAAGGCGAAGTTGGTACCGCCGAGCAGCGACGGCTGGATCGACGTGCCGTAGAAATTGCGGCTGAGCAGTGTCGTGTAGTTCGGCCCGTTGCTGAACTGACCGGGGAAATAGCCCGCCGCGCGCGGGTTGAAGGCGTCGCTGCCGAACGCCGCATTGATATTGCCGGCATCGACGAGGCTGTCGCCGAACACGAACAACTGGCTTGGCCGCTCGGCGGACAGCGTCGGCACGGCGGCCATAAGGGCAATGGCGGTCAGTGCGGCACGGCGCAGCTTCATTATTTCGCTCCCCAGTGTGCGCCCTTGTTGCAGGGCCTTTTGCGGAGCCTAGCCGCGATCGGACGGCGAATCGATAGCAGATTTCGGGTCAGCGGCGCTTCACCACCGACAGCGGCGGCGCGTCGAACATGTCGGGCAAGGCCGCGAGAAAGGCCATGAAATCAGCGTCATCGACGTCGCCGCGGACGCGCTTGAAGACCGTGTGCGCGTCGGCGGTATCGAATGACAGGCTGGTCACGCCCGGACGCGACAAATCAGCGCGGAGCCCGGCAGTCGTGCCGCTGTCGCCGATCGTCGCGATGTAGTCGACGGGGCCGGTCGCGGCGCGCGACCGATAAGGCACGAACACCCCGAACGCCGTCTTTACCGTCGGCAGGCGGCAACGGTCGGGCTCCTTCACCGTGACCGACACGGTTGCGAGCGTCAGCGCCGCCATCAAGTCACTGGCGGTTTCGTCCTCGGCCGAACCGCGCGGCACGTCGACCGGCGGCGCGGCGACGACGCGGACCGAGCAGTCGGGAAAGCCCCCCGTGGCGATGGGGACCAGCGTGACCTTCGCCGGCAGGACCAGTGCCGTCGCGGCGGCGCGCGCGATCTCCTGTGTCCTGGCAGCGTCGCCGACCGACGTGACGCGGATCTTGATGATCCAGCCGTGGCTGGTGACCGCGAGCGCAACCAGTTCGCTGACCGGGGTAGCGTCCATCTTGCCCGGCTGCTGCACGAGCACCAGCTCGCCGCGCGGAACCGTCAGCCGCTGCTCGACCCCTGAAACCGTGCCATCGCCGAAGCGCGCCGCCATCGACTGCCTGACCGCCAGCCAGTTGAGGCGCGGCTCGATGCGCGAGGGCTGGTAGATATAGACCGTGACGAAGCTGCCGGAGCCGTCGTTGTAATTGGCAAAGCCGTCGAACTGCTGGCCGGCGAACAGCTCCCGGCGTTGCAGCTGGAACCCTGCCAGCGTGCGCGGCAGCGCGATATCGGCTGCCGCCAGCCGCGGGCCGTCGGCCGCGTCGACCCAGCCGCGTGGCCCGTCGCCGCTGCCGACGCTGATCTGCGCGTTCGCTGCGGCAGCGCAGGCCAGCCAAAGGGCCGCGAGGAGCCGGATCACACCGTCATCGACATGCCGCGATAGATGCGCGCGCGGTAGCGGCTGTCCTCGGCATCGGGGAGCGGTGCGCCGGCGAGCAGCACGGCGCGGGCGAAGCGCTTCACCTCTTCCAGATGCTCGTCGAGATTGCGCGGCTCCTCCGATCGGACGCGGCGGGTCAGGTTGATCTGGTTGACCGGCACGTCGTGGACGAGGCGCTCGTTCTCCACCGCCAGCGTCGCCGTGAAGGCGTGAAGGGCGGTCTTGACGAAGTTCGCCAACGCAAACGCCGGGCCGGTGGTGCCCATCTCGACGTCGGGCGACACCAGCACGAGCTGGCAATGGTCGTATAGCGACGCCTTGCGCGCGACCCGGAAGTGATGGGTCAGATTATCCTCGCAGACGGCCGCGAACTCGTCCGGGGTCAGCACATCTTCGCCGAACAGCCGGTCGGGCAGCGGCGTGAAGGGGGTCGAGACGATCGTCGTCGGGGTGCCCCACTTAGCGAGCGCGGCGTCGAACTGCGCTTCCAGGTCGTCGCCGCAGACGAGAGTCTCGACCGCGGCCGTGGTTTCCTCCAGCGCCGCGACGAGCGCCGCGCCGCCCTCCCCGGTCTTCGTCATCAGCACGATGCGCGCGACCTCGCAGTCGGCGAACGCCTGCGTCACGCCGACGAGATAGTCGACGAGATGCTCGCCGACGACCCACACGGTCTTGCCGCGCATGCGGTCGAGACGCTCCTGCTTGGGGCTGCCGAACAGCTCGCGTTCGGTCGTTGAGCGTTCGAGGCTGAGGCCGCCCGAAGGCATGAAGGTCTCGCCGCTGACCGCACGGTCGGCGAGGAAGAACACGGTCGCCTGCGCGACCTCGCCCTCGGTCGGCATGCGGCCGAGGTTGAGGAGCGAGGTCACGCCGCTGCCGACCTTCGCGGCCTCGCTGGCGATCTTCTTCGCCGGCAGCCACGGCTTGTCATCGGGGGGCACGCGCAGCAGCCAGCCGCCGTTTGCTTCCTCGGTATCGGGCCGCGTCGCCCAGGCGGCAGCGTCGGTGAAATAGCCGCCCAGCCGCAGCCGCTTGACCAGCCGCGCCGCGATGCCGCGGGTCAGCAGGAAACGGTCCCACGTCGAGCTGTCGTCGCCCTCCTGCGCGCACGCGAGCGCGAGGTCGCGCAGCTCGCGCGGGTTGTCGGTGTCGTGCGCGATGCGCACCGTGTCGTTGCGCGACAGGCGCCCGAGCACGGCCTCGATCCGCTTGCCGTTGCGCACGGCCTTGACGCACGCGGCGTGGACGGCGTTGAGGCGCTTGTTCTCGAGGATCAGCCGCCCGCGCCGCTCGAACAGCCCGGGCTTGCCGCCGGTGCCGCCGAGCCGGTCGCCGTCGACGGGGCCGGGCGCGATCGCGTTGATCTGGATCTCGGGGCCGAGGTAGCGCGCCATCGCCTCGACCATCGCGCGCTGGCCCGACTTGGACACGGCGTAATCGGCGCGGTTCGGGTAGGCGACGGCCAGATACTTCTCGCCGCCGAAATAGCTGGAGACGTTGAGAATATAGCCCGACCCCTGCGCCTTCATCAGGGGCACGACGTGGCTGGCCAGCACATAGTTGGAAATCAGATTGGCATCGAGGGTACGGCGGAAGGACGCGAGGTCCATGTCGACGACCATTTCCTCGGCGCCCGAAATGCCGGCGTTGTTGATCAAATAATCGATCCGCCCGAAAGCCGCGATCGTCTGGTCGACGCAGCCCTTCAGGCTCGCATGGTCGCTAACGTCGATGTTCGAGATCGTCCGCACGCGGCGCTCGACGCCGGAGAAGCCGACATCCTCGAGCTCGCCGACGATCCGCGCGCGCATCGCCTGCAGCTCGCTTTCGCGACGCGCCACCAGCATGACCTTGGCGCCCGCCAGCGCGAGCAGGCGCGCGACCTGCCCGCCGATGCCCGCCGAGCCGCCGGTGATCAGCGCGACCTTGCCGAGGTGGAGGCCGGTGATGTTCTCCGCGAACCCGACCATCGCCTTGCGGGCGCCGGTCGCCTCGCCAATCGACGGCGGCAGGTGCAGGCTGACCGGCGTGATGCGCCGCTCCTTCAGCAGGATGCGCGCCGCCTGGCCGGCGGCGAAGCGGATATTCTCGGGCTCGGCATTGGCGTAGCGGACGATCTGGTTGCCCCACTCGGCCTGGCGCCGCCGCCCGAACTCGACATCGACCGCGCTCTCGTCGCGCCAGACGCGGATCAGCTGCTCGATCGCCGCCGACAGCAAGGCGTTCCACGCATCGCCCGCGCCGTCGCTGCCGTTGGTGACGAAGACGAAGCGCGGGTCATGGACCAGGCTGTCGTGCACGCCCCAATAGCGCGTCAGGGTGCGTGCGATGGCGATGGCGCCGGTCAGCTCACCGTCGATGAAGCTGGCAACCTGTTCGTCGCTCGCTTCGCTCAAGGGACCGGTGAAATAGTCGGTGGCGAAATCGGGCATGATTATCGCGCCCGTCAGTTCACCGTCGCTGGCGGTGAACTCGGTCAGCGCCGCATCCATCGCGGCCGGGTCGGCGCGGTCGAACAGCGCCAGCGCGACACGCCCCACCGGCGGGTCGGACTCGAGCCGCTGGCGCGCCATGACGACGCCCGCCTCGCTGCCGAAGCCGAGCAGCACCGCCGCCCCGCACGCCGCCTGGACGCGTGCGATCTCGATCGCCTCGTCGAGCTGGTCGCCCGCCGCGACGAGCACGCCGAGCCCCGCGCCGTCGATCGAGCGCATCGTCGGACGCGACATGTACGTCGACCGCGATTCCTTCGGCACGTTCATGCCGTTGGTGACCTCGAAATCCTGGCCCGACAGCGCTTGCGACTCGTCGCTGCCTAGGAAGACGCAGGTCGCGGCGATATCCTGCGGGGTCGGCAGCGGCTTGTCGGGCGCGGCGGCGTCGCGGTTGAGGGCCATGATGCCGGTGAACTGGTCGGCGGTGGCGCCCGCGGCCTTGCCCTGCAACTTGTCCATCGCGGCGAAGACCGTGCGGATGCGCTGGCTCTCGATCGGGCCGGGAAAGAGCAGGTTGACGCGGATGCCGCGCGCGCCCAGCTCCTGCGCGACGGCGCGCGACAGGGCGTTCATCGCCGCCTTGGGCACCACGTACGCGGTGCGCGCATAATATTCGGTGCGGCTGAAGATCGTCGAGACGTTGACCACTGATGCGCCAGGCGCGAGCGCGGGGGCGGCGGCGCGGATCAGGTTCCACGCGACGCCGAGCAGGCTGCGCGCGGCCTGCGCGACGGTCTCGGTATCGCCGTTCGCCAGCTCATCCTCGGTCAGCGGCAGGCGGCCGAGCGGCGCCTTGGGTCCGGCGGACCCGGCGTTGTTGACGAGGATGTCGATGCGCCCGTGCACTGCCACGACCTCGGCTACGGCAGCGCGCACCGAGTCCGGGTCGCCGCCGTCGAGGACGACGCTCATCACGCTCGTCTCGGGAACGCCCGCCTCGGCGCACGCGGCAGCAGCGGCGGCCTCGACCCGCTCGCGGGTACGACCCGTCAGCACGACGGTCGCGCCCTCGCGCAGATAGGCGCGCACGATCTCGCCGCCGAGGTTGCCCGCGGCCCCCGTGACGAGGGCGATCTTGCCTGACAGGCGGTTGGTCATCGCGACACCCTCTTCAAACGCTTCGTCATGCTGGCGAACGCCAGCACCCATGGTCGAGCGCGACGCGCAGTACCGACCATGGACGGCAGTAGGTGCTGGCGTTCGCCAGCATGACGATCAAAAACTGCAGCGCTCACTTGGCCGCTTCCTGTGCCGCCCAGCCTTCGAGCAGCGCGTCCTTGCTGCGCAGCCCCAGCGCCGGCAGCGCGTGATTGACCACGTAGGTCGCGCCCGAGTGGCGGTTCTCCCACATCGACTGGTGCGCTTCGGGCAGCCCCTCCCATGGCACCACCGTCGGCGGCGTCACGTCGAGCAGGCCGGCGGCGATCATGTCGTTCATCCGCGTGACTTCGTACGCGTTGCAGAGGTGGGTGCCGCGGATCTCGGCAGTCGGCATCAGGATGCGGCGCTGGCGGGTCCAGACTTGCGGCGCGTAGAAGCTGAAGCGGCGCCCGGCGCAGTCCTCGGCATAGACGACGCGGCCCGTGAACGGCTTGACCAGCGCGGTCGACGCCCCGAGCGTGTCCTGCCCTGCCCGCTCGATGATCAGGTCGGGGCTCCCGCGCGGATTGTCGGGCGAACGCAGCAGCCGGCCGACCGCGGCGCCGAAGGGCTTGAGGGTCTTTTCCTGATAGTCGCGGACCTCTGCGCGGAAGGTCTCGATGTCGTCGCGCGCCGGGGTCAGGCGCGGCATCGCGTCGGGCCATTCGAAATTGTCGCCCTGGCGGCGCTTCAGGTCCTCGAGACTGACGGTGCCGGCGATGGCATCCTCGAACCCTAGCGACTGGAGGAATTCGCGCTGGCCGTCGGTGGTGGTGACCACCACGGTGCGCGCCTTGGCGGCGCGCGCAGCCTCGATCATTTCGAGACCCGTCGGGTCGGCGAGCGCGCGGCTGCGGGGGCCGTAGAACAGCAGCACCGCCTCGCCGCCACGCAGGCGTGCGCGGCGCAGCATGGTCGTCGCATCGCTCGCGCCCGGCTTGCCGACGAAGGTGAAGTGGTACCCCGACGACGCGCCGTAGAAGGCGAGGATGCCGCCCTCGCCGAGCAGCTGGAAGGTGCGCGGGAACGCCGTCTCGCCGGCGTGGCTGACGGCATAGTCCGCCAGCTCACCGTCGTTGATCGCGCGATATTCGTCGAGCAGCGGCTGGCCCGCCGCCTCCCACGCCGCCCATTCGGCAGGGTCCTCGGGCACTGCCGTGAACGCCGCCTTGAAGCGCGCATCGGTGCGGTGGAGCGCGCCGACCGCGCCGACGCTCTTCACGAAAGCCGCGCGTTCGGGCGAGGAGACGAGACCGGTAACGTGCAGCCCGGTGCGAATGCTGGTCTTGAGCGCGTCGTGCCCGGTGCCGGTCGCCGAGCCCTCGACGAACAGGCGCTTGCCGGGCTCGATTTCGAGCGTCGTGAACAATGCGCGGACGACGGTGCCGAGGTTGAGGATGTACGACCCCGCCGCCTCGAGCGTCAGGTCGGCGGGAACATGGTGGAGCTGCGGCGCCTGGGTGATCAGGAACTGCGCATGGCTGCCGGTCTCGGTCTCGTAACCCTGGATCGCGAAGTCGGCGAACATCGGGTCGCGCCCGACCTGTGGGGACAGCAGGTCGTTGGTGCCCGAATAGACCGCGACCAGGTCGCCGACCTTCAGCCGCCCCTCGGCGCGCGCCTCCGACCCCAGCGCCGCGATCAGCCCGACACCGCCCGAACCCGTGGTCTGATAGTCGTTCTCGTGCCCGTCGAACGGCGACACGGGAATGCCCGTCAGCGCCCAGATGTCGTTGAAGTTCACCTCCGAGGTCAGCATGTAGACGAGCGCATCGTTGGCCTCGGGCTGGTCGACGGGGACCAGCATTTCCTTCTCGTGCGTCGCGGGCGGGCCGAAACCGGGCTCGCCGGTGTCGAGGCTGCGTGCGATGCCGAAGGCATGCTGGACGGTCGGGAGCGGGGTGACGCCGGGGAAGAAGGGCGCGCCGACGGGCAGCGCGTCGGCGCTGCCCGAATGGCTCAGCTGGTCGGAGTCGCGCCGCACCGGCAGCGGCGGGCTGGTCTTGTCGATGAACTGGCGGATGCCGGTCTTGCCGCCCTGCGGGTCGACAACGGCGGCTGCGAAGTGATCGGCCTCGCGCGCCAGCCCGGCGGCAATGCCCTGCGTCCAGCCGGTGCGGACCGCGTCGATCGCACGCCGCCCCGCCTCGCCGCGGCCAGCCCAATCGAGCTGACGCAGCGTGCGATGGATGAACTCGTCCTCCAGCGCCGTGTCGAGGTCGAGGGCACCCGCCGTCGCCCATTGCGCGGTAATCGCCCGCCGGTCGGCGAACGCCACGCCGAGCGCGCTTTCGAGACCTCGATGCGCGAAGTCGCGGACCGCGGCATGCGCCAGCGACAGCGCGTCGCTCGTCCCGTCCGCGCGCGCGTCGATCAGCCCGATCGCATCGGCCTGATCGGCATCGATGCTGCGCCCGCCGAGGATCAGTTCGAGCGCCTCGATTAGCCCGGCACCGCCGCGCTTTTCCGCGAGCAGCCGCGGCAGCCGCTGCGTGCCGCCGTACCCCGGGATCAATCGCAGGCGGATCTCAGGCTGCCCGAAGCGCGCGTGCGGTTCGGCGATGCGGTAGTGGCACGCCAGCGCGAACTCCATGCCGCCGCCGAGCGCGACGCCCTGGATCGCCGCAATGCACGGCTTGTCCATCGCCTCGATCTTGTTGAACGCCAGCTGCGCGTTGTTGGGCAGGACGCGCGCCTCGTCCTCGTCGTGGATTTCGTCGAGGAACTGGCGGATGTCGGCGCCCGCGACGAAGCTCGCGGTGCCTTCGCCGGTGAACACCACCGCGATTACGTCGTCGCGGTGCGACAAATGATCGACGACGATGTTGAGCTCGTCGAGCGCGCGCTCGTTGAGGGCGTTGACTGGCGGGTTGGTGATCGTCACCGTCGCGACCTTCTTGCCCGGTCCGACATTGTTGTACTGGATCTTGAAGTAGCGGTAGCGCTCGAATAGCTGCTGCGTCTCGCTGAGGTGCTGGCGGCGCTGCCACGTCTCGATAACGGTGCGCAGCTCGTCGAGGCTCTCGGGATTGCGCAGCGTCGAAGTGTCGCCCAGCTCGCCGCCCTCGACGAGGGCGCGGACCATGCGGCGGACATACTTGCCCGACCGTGTCTCGGGGAAGGCCGAGACCTCCAGATAGTCGGCGGGCACCGCGGTGGCGCCCTTCTCCGACCGCACCAGCTCGGTCAGGCGGGTGCGGTCGTGCTGGCCGATCTTGCGGCCCGGCGTCGGCACGATGAAGGCGAGCGGGGTCAGGCCCTTGGTCGCGTCGGGGGCGCCGACGACCAGCACGTTGCCGACGGGCGAATTGGGGTCGAGCGCCTTGTCGCGCAGGATCGCGCCCTCGATCTCCTCGGTCCCCATGCGGTGGCCGCTGACGTTGATGACGTCGTCCGAGCGCCCGTGCAGCGAGAACGAGCCGTCGTCGTGCTGCATGGCGAAATCGCCCTGCGTGTACGCGAAGCCGCCCGACCAGCGCGTCCAGTACGACTGCGCCCAGCGGTCGGCGTCGCCGCGCCAGCCCGGCTGGCCGACGTTCGCGGCGTCGCCCCAAACGGTGCGGGCGAGATAAGGATAGGGCGCGGCGATGACGATCTCGCCCTTCTCGCCGGGTGCCGCCTGGCGCCACTTGGCCTCGGTCGGGGCCTCGTCCTCGGCGACGCGGACTTCGCCGCGAATCCACGGCAGCGCATAGGTGTGCGCATCGGGGCGGAGCGGGAAATCGTCGTTGCCGTGGAAGTGCGTCCAGGCGATGCCGCCGTGCTCGGTCGCCCAGTAGGAGTTGATGTAGCGCGGCGTAATCTCGCGCATCGCGAATTCCTGCACGCTGGGCGACACCGGCTCGGCGCAGAAGGTCGCGACGCGCAGGCCCTTCATGTCCCACGCGCGCAGGTCGCGCAGGTTCTGCGGGTCGCTCATCACCGACTTCAGGAAGGTCGCGCCCGCCTTGAAGATCGTCACGCCGTGGCGCTCGATGATCGACGCGAAGCGCCCGGCGTGCGGGAAGACCGGCGCGCCCTCGGTGATGATCGTCGTGACGCGCGTCGCGAGCGCGGCGGCGATCATGTAGCTCTGCCCGGTGATCCAGCCGGGATCGGCGACGACATACATGACGTCGCCGGGCACCGCGTCGAACGCCACCTTCATGCTGTGCGCGATGCCCGACAGATAGCCGCCATGGACGTGGACGACGCCCTTCGGCTTGCCCGTCGAGCCGCTCGTGTAGATCACGAACAGCGGGAATTCGGCGTCGACCGGCAGCGGCGGGCACGACTTCCAGATCGCCGCGGCGAAGGCGGTATCGTCTAGCGCGTCGAGCTCGGCGCGGGTCAACCCTGCGGCGGCGAGCAGTTCGGCCTCGGCGGCATCGGTCAGCGCGTGGCTCCAGCGGTCGCGCGAGCGCCACACGAGATCGGGCGTCGCGACATGCTTCACGACGATCACCGCGTCGACGCGCGGCGGCGAGTCGACGAGGCCCTCGGCGAGCGCGATGCGCACCGTCGCGGCTTCGGCGGCGCCCAACCCGAGCGTCGCGAGCGCGCGGCCGACACCGCGCATGACGTCGCTGCGCTCGACAGTGACCTCGCCCTTCAGCGCGGTCGCGACCGTATCGCGGATCGTCGCGGCATCCTCGGCCGACAGGTCGAGCGTCGCTAGCCGCTCGCCGACGATGCGCACCGCGACCTCGGCCGCCACGAAGTTGTCGAGCGCGGGGTCGGTGTAGGCGGTCTTGAACGGGATGACCTGGGCGTTGCGGTAGCCGCCGTCGGCAGTGACGACGACGCGCGCCCCGGCGTCGTGGATACGGTCGCTCAGCGTCTTGTCGCTGAACCCGCCGAACACCGGCGTGTAGACGATACCGGCGCGCTTGGCGCCTTCGGTCCAGAAGATCTGCGGCACGATCGACGGCAGGTTGAGCGCGATCGTGTCGCCTTGCTTCAGGCCTAAAGCTTTCAGCGCCAGCGCGCACTTTGCGCTTTCCAGCAGCAGTTCGCGACGCGACACCGGGAAGACGTCGACCGGGCCGCCGCGCCCGGCGTTCGCCGCCATGTCCCAGCGGTCGCCCTCGAAGATCATCGCGGCCTCGGCGCCGTTGCCGCTAAGAACGTGGCGGTCGACCTCGTTGAACGCGGCGTTGGTCTGCGCGCCCGCGAACCAGCGGTAGTGCGGGGCGGCGCTATCGTCGAAGGCGGTCGCCCAGGGTGCGAAGTCGGCGCCCAGGTCGCGGTGCACCGCAGCACCGGTGACGGCGTCCCAGCCGCTCCAGCCGCCACCCTCGCGCATCAGCCACGTGCCGTCGACCAGCCAGTGCAGCGTGCGCGCTGCGATGTCGCCGTGGAAGGCGCCCGGATCGGCGACGCACGCGGCGCGCGCGGCGTCCCACGCGGCACGATCGATGACCGGATTACTGCGCGCGACGCTGCCGCCGCTCTGACTCACATCCACGCTATTCGCCAATTCAATTACCCCTCACAGCAAGCTAATTGCTGTTGCCCGCCTCGTAAAGCAATATTATTGCCGTTGGGCGCGATTGGGGCCAGTCTATCGCAGCGCTGGCGAACCGCAAGCAGGCGGCCGGATCAGGCTTGCGGGCCGTGCCGGGCGATGGTCGGCGGGATATGGATGCGCGCGCTGAGGCCCTGCGGCGCCCAGTCGTAGTCGACCTCGCCGCCCAACTGACGCCGCACGATCGCGTCGATCATCGTCAGGCCGAAACCCGGCTTGCGCTGCGGCGCGGGCGGCGGGCCGCCACTCTCGGCGAGCGTCACCGCGACGCGCTGCGGGTCCTGCTGCCAGCTGATCGCCAGCTGCCCGTCGTCGACCGACAGCGAGCCGAAGCGCGCGGCATTGGTCGCGATCTCGTGGAAGACCAGCGCCAGCGGCTGCACCTGCCCGGCGTCGATCTCCATTGCCGGCCCGACGATGCTGATCCGGCGCAGCCCGTGTTGCTCGACGACGTTGCGGATCAGCCGGTCGAGTGGCACCGTCCGCCAATGACCTTCGGCGAGCAGGCCGTGCGCCGCCGCAAGCGCATCGACACGCCCCTGCACGGCCGCTGCATAGCGGGCGGCGTCGGACGCGTTGCTGAGCCGCACGATGCCCTGCACCAGCGCCAGCGCGTTCTTGGCGCGGTGGTCGACCTCGCGCAGCAGCGCATGCTCGGCCGCGAGCAGGTCGGCGGCCTGGCGGCGCAGCGTCACGTCCATCTGCGACGCGAAGAAATACAGCAGCTGCCCGTCGTCGTCGTGAATCGGGCTGATCTGCAGCTCGTTGACGAAGCGGACACCGTCCTTGCGGTAGTTGACGATGTCGACGCAGCATTCGCGCGGCGTCCGGATCGCGGCGCGGATCTCGTCGAGTGCTTCCTGGTCGGTGTCGGGCCCCTGCAGGAAACGGCAGTTGCGGCCGATGACCTCGTCGGCGGAATAGCCGGTCAGTGTCAGGAACGCCTTGTTGGCGAGCACGATCGGATTCTCCGCCTGGCGCGGGTCGGTGACCACCATCGGCATCAGCGTGCGCTCGACCGCGATCAGCGCCAGCGCACGACGGTCCGCGAGCCCCTGCGGCGACGAGGCCGCAGCGGCATCGGGCGTCAGACGCGCCGCGCTGGGGACTTCCGGATCCACACAAAACTCCAAACTTAACGTGCGTTAGCGTACGGGGCGTTCGCGTTAAGGAACACTCGGTAGCGGGATCGGTGCCGCCCGCCTGCGATTTTGCTTGGGCGGCTGCGTCGCGATAGGCTGTGCCCGACACACCGAGGACCCGCCGCATGACCGACTTCACGCAGATCCGTTACGCCGTCGCCGACGGCATCGCGACGATCACCCTGGACCGCCCGGCCAAGCTCAACGCCTTCACCGGCACGATGATGGCCGAGCTGATCGCCGCGTTCGATCTGAGCGATGCCGACGACGCGGTGCGCGCGGTTGTGGTGACCGGCGAGGGCCGCGCCTTCTGCGCCGGGGCCGACCTGAGCGAGGGCGCCAAGACCTTCGACTACGACAACCGCCCCGACAATCCGCGTGGCGCCTCGCCGGTGCGCGAGGACGGCAGCATCGATTACAGCCACGACGCGGTGCGCGACGGCGGCGGGCGCGTGACGCTGCGCATCTTCGAATCACTGAAGCCGGTAATCGGCGCGATCAACGGCCCGGCGGTCGGCATCGGCGCGACGATGCAGCTGGCGATGGACATCCGCATCGCCAGCGAGGACGCGAAGTTCGGCTTCGTCTTCGCGCGCCGGGGCATCGTGCCCGAGGCCGCATCGTCGTGGTTCCTGCCGCGCATCGTCGGCATCGCGCAGGCGCTCGAATGGTGCTTCTCGGGCCGAGTCTTCGGCGCCGACGAGGCGTTTGCGGGCGGGCTGGTCGGTCATGTCGTGCCCGCCGACGCGCTGCTCGACACGGCGTACGCGATGGCGCGCGAGATCGCCGACAACACCGCGCCCGTGTCGGTTGCGCTGACCCGCCAGATGATGTGGCGGATGCTGGGCGCGGCGTCGCCGATGGACGCACACCGCATCGACAGCCGCGCGATCTACAGCCGCGGCCGCTCGGGCGACGCGCGCGAGGGGGTCGTATCGTTCCTCGAGAAGCGCCCGGCGGTGTTCCCGGAAACGGTCAGCGAAGGGATGCCCGACTTCTACCCGTGGTGGGACGCCGCGAAGTATAGTTGACGCGAACGTCAACCTGCGCGACGAGCGCTGCCATGGCTGAACAGGATACGCGCGCGCCGCTGGCGGAATACCATGGCGCAGTGCCGCCCGCGCCCGCGTGGTTCAGCGCCGCCATCGCCGACGCCCCCGAGGTCGGACGCGTCGAGGTCGACGGTGCGGGCATCGAGATGCTGACCTGGGGGCAGCGCGGCAAGCCCGGCCTGTTGTTCCTGCACGGCAACGGCGCGCACGCCGGCTGGTGGCGCTTCATCGCGCCGTTCTTCGCCGCCGACTACCGCGTCGCCGCGCTGTCGTGGTCGGGCATGGGCGGCAGCGACCACCGCGACGCATACGGGGTCGAGAATTTCGTCCGCGAGATGTTCGCGATCATCGCCGCGGCAGGGCTGGACGAGGCGGGTCCGCCGCGGGTCGTCGCGCACAGCTTCGGGGGCTTCCCGATGATGGCGGCGGCGTCCGTCCGCGGTGCCGAGCTGGCGGCGGCGGTGATCGTCGACACGCCGTTCCGCGCCCCCGGCGAAGAGGGCAGCCGGCCGCCCAACGCGACGCTGCGCCCGCACCGCATCTATCCGACGCTGGCCGAGGCGCTGGCGCGCTTCCGCTTCGCGCCGCAGCAGGGTTGCGACAACCCGTTCATCGCCGACGACATCGCGCGGCGCTCGCTGGTCGAGGTCGAAGGCGGCTGGACCTGGGCGTTCGACCCCTATCTGTGGAGCCGCTTCCGGATCGGCGACGCGCGCGATCTGCTGCGCAGCCCCCAGTGCCCGGTCGCGCTGATCTGGGGCGAGGCGTCGGCGCTGATGCAGCCCGACCGCGTCGCGGCGATGCGCGAAACGCTCCCCGCCACGAGCCCCGCGATCGGCATCCCCGGCGCCGAGCACCACGTCATGGTCGACCAGCCGCTGGCCTTCGTCACCGCACTGCGCGGTCTGTTCGCGGGCTGGCCCACTACCTAATGCCAGTATGCGAAGTCGTTACGGCTCGTTAACTTCGCCGCCTGCAACAGGGTGGAGATACGGGCATGACGATAGTTTTGCGTTTGACGATGGCGGCGCTGGTCGCGACGCTGGCGATGCCGGCCGCAGCGCTGGTCTACACCGGCACGCGTACCGTCGGGGTCAACACCGCGACGATCTCGATCACCACCGACGGCAGCTTTGGCGTCCTGACCGAAGCGAACATCACCGACTTCTTCGTGACGCTGACCAGCCCGTCGCGCACCACCTCGGTCGCCTATGCCGATCAGGCGCCCCAACTTTCGGGCGGTGGCCTGTCGGCAAGCGACCGGCACCTGACCTTCGATTTCGCCAGCGACGGCTTTTTCGCGATGCTGTTTTTCGGGCGCGGCGCCTATTGCCTCGACGGCGCCGCATCGGCCGTCACCTGCCTCGGCCAGGCGCCGAGCGAGACCGTGCTGTTCTTCGGCCCCGGCGGCAATGTCACCGCGCCGCGTACCGGCACGGCGATCATCGCTTCGACCGCGCCAGAGCCCGCGAGCTGGGCGCTGCTGATCACCGGCTTCGGCCTCGTCGGCGCGGCGATGCGCCGCTCAGGCCTGCTTCAGCCGCGATAGACGCCCGGGAACAGCTGCTTCAGCGCCGCGACCTTGGGCGCATCGTTGACGACGATGTACCCGTGGTTGGGATTACGGCGCATGAAGTCCTGGTGGTACGCCTCCGCCGCGTAGAAGGGCTTGCCCATCTCGATCGTCGTGACGATCGGACGCCCGAAGCTCGGCTTCAGCTGCGCGATGTACGCCTTGGCAATGCGCGCCTGGTCGGCGTTCTGCGCGAAGATCGTGCCGCGGTACTGGCTGCCCGTGTCCGGACCCTGGCGGTTGAGCTGCGTCGGATTGGTACCGACCGAGAAATAGATGCGGAGCAGCTGGCCATAGCTGATCTTCGACGGGTCGTAGGTGATGCGCACCGCCTCGGCATGGCCGGTCATACCGGTGCCGATCAGTTCGTACTGCGCGGTCGCGGCACGGCCGCCGGCATAGCCCGAGACGACGTCCTTGACGCCGTTCACACGCTCGAAAACGCCCTCGAGGCCCCAGAAGCAACCGCCCGCCAGCACGGCGGTGGCGGTCGCGGGCTTGGCAGCGCGCGGCGCGTCTATCTTCGCGGCGGGGACGAGGCGGACGCTCTCGGCGGCCTGCGTCGGCTGCAGAACGGCAAAGGTGACGGCGGCAACGCCGACGATCGGCAGCAACGGCAAAATGCGCATTTTCTTCACTCCATCAGGCCTTGGCGGGCGCGAAAGTCATCGCGACGCCGTTCATGCAGTAGCGCTTGCCCGTCGGCGGCGGGCCGTCGTCGAAGACATGGCCCAGATGCCCGCCACAGCGGCGGCAGTGCACCTCGATCCGCGTCATCATCAGCGTCCGGTCGGTCGTCGTGCCGACGGCATTCGTGAGCGGCGCGTAGAAACTCGGCCAGCCGGTACCGCTGTCGAACTTGGTCGTGCTGCTGAACAGCGGCAGCTTGCAGCCGGCGCAGCTGAAGATGCCGCGGCGCTTTTCGCGGTCGAGCGGCGAGGAGCCCGGACGCTCGGTGCCCTCCTCGCGCAGCACGGCATAGGCGTCGTCGCTCAGCCGCGCCTTCCATTGCGCAGGCGTCAGCGTCACCTCGAACTTCGTCGCGATCTTCGCGACGGCGGGGCCGTCGAGCTTGAGGGCGAGCGGCAGGGCGAGCGCGAGACCGCCGAAGGTCAGTGCGTCGCGGCGGGAGAGAGCATGGATCATGTACCGAGATACGTAAGCATGCCCTCCCCGGTTACACCTGCGTCAGAACTGCCCGGTGAATGATTTCTCCTCCGCCGCCAGCCGCGCGAGCAGCGGGGCGACCTCGTAGCCATAGTGGGTCAGCCGCTCGGCGACCTTCGCCAGCCCGACCGAGTCGGCCCAGAACATCGGCCCGCCGCGATAGACCGGCCAGCCATAGCCGTTGATCCAGACGATATCGATGTCGCTGGCGCGCTGCGCCATGCCCTCCGCCAGGATCAGCGCGCCCTCGTTGACCATCGGGTAGAGGCAGCGTTCGAGGATTTCCTCGTCGCCGACCTCGCGCCGGTTGACACCCTTCTCGGCGGCGTAATCGAGGATGATCTGCGTCGCGACCGGGCTCGGCGTGCGGTTGCGCTGCGCGTCATAGTCGTAGAAGCCGCGGCCGTTCTTCTGGCCGCGCAGCCCCGCCTCGCACAGGCGGTCGCGGATCGTCTCGCCCTTCGACTTTTCCGCCGACCAGCCGATGTCGAGCCCCGCCAGGTCCGACATCTGGAACGGTCCCATCGGCCAGCCGAAGTCGTACAGCACGCGGTCGACCTGCTCGGGCGTCGCGCCCTCGACGATCAGCTTCATCGCCTCCGCCTGGCGGCTGCTCAGCATCCGGTTGCCGATGAAGCCGTGGCAGACGCCCGCGACGACCGCGACCTTGCCGATCTTCTTGGCGGTCGCCATCGCCGTCGCGAGCACCGCAGGCTCGGTCTTGGCGCCGCGCACGACCTCGAGCAGCCGCATGACGTTGGCGGGCGAAAAGAAGTGCAGCCCCAGCACGCTGCCGGGCCGCGAGGTCACGTCGGCAATCTCGTCGACGTTCAGATAGCTGGTGTTTGACGCCAGGATCGCGCCGGGCTTCGCGATGCGGTCGAGCTTGCCAAAGACGTCGCGCTTGATCTCCATCGTCTCGAACACCGCCTCGATCACCAGGTCGGCGGCGGACAGTTCCTCCATGTCGAGCGTCGGGGTCAGCAGGCCCATGCGCGCCTCGACGTCGGCGGCCGTCATGCGGCCCTTGGCGGCTGTGTTCTCGTAGTTCTTGCGAATCGTCGCGACGCCGCGGTCGAGCGCCTCCTGCTTCATCTCGACGATCGTCACCGGCACGCCGGCGTTCAGGAAATTCATCGCGATCCCGCCGCCCATCGTGCCCGCACCGATGATGCCGACCGAGCCGATCGTCAGCGGTGCGGCGTCGGCGGGCAGCCCCTCGACCTTGTTGGCCTGACGCTCGGCGAAAAACACGTAGCGCTGCGCCTTCGACTGCAGCCCCATCATTAGCGGCACGAACAGGTCGCGCTCGACCTTCATCCCCTCGTCGAAGGACAGATTCACCGCCGCCTCGATGCACTTGATATTGGCCTCGGGCGCCTCGAAGCCGCGCATCGCGCGGGCATTGTCCTTGCGGAACTGCGCGAACATCTCGGGCGCCGTGGCGCGTGCCGCCTCGACCTTGTCCTGCTTGTCGCGCACCTTGACGAGCGCCAGATTCGGCCGCCGCGCGAACGCCTTGGCAGCTTCGAGCAGCCCGTCCTCCGGCGCGATCTCGTCGATCAGGCCGCTGGCGAGCGCCGCCTTGGCCGAGATCGGCGTGCCGCTGGTCACCATCTTGAGCGCCTGTTCCGGACCGACGAGGCGTGGCAGCCGCTGCGTGCCGCCGGCACCCGGCAGCAGGCCCAGCTTAACCTCGGGCAGGCCGAGCTTCGCCGAGGGAACCGCGACGCGGTAGTGGCAGGTCAGCGCGACCTCGAGCCCGCCGCCGAGCGCGGTGCCGTGGATCGCCGCAATGATCGGCTTGGGGCAGTCCTCCATCGCCGCCTGCACAGCAGGCAGACTGGCGCCCTTCATCGCACCGCCGAACTCGCTGATGTCGGCCCCCGCGATGAAGGTGCGGCCCGCGCAGTGCAGCACGATCGCCTTGACCGCCGGGTCGGCGACGGCGGCTGCGACGCCCGCCGCGAGCCCGTCGCGCACGGCGGCCGACAGCGCGTTGACCGGCGGCGAATTGATCGTCAGCACGCCGATATCGCCATCGACGCTCAGGTCCACCACCGCGCTCATCGCTGCCATCGTCGCTCTCCCCAGGATTTGTTCGGGAGACCTTAGACGCGAAACGGGGCGGCGGGCCAGACCCGCCGCCCCGTACGCTCAGGCGGAGCCAGCCAGCGACGGCAACGTGTTGAAGAAGCTGTGCGCCTCCTGCCCGATCGCCAGGCCCAGCGGCACACCGCCGACATTCTGCGCCGCGTCGCGCGGGATGCCGTCGAAGCGCCAGTGGACGCCGAGGTAGATGCGGCTGACCGAGTTCTCCCACACCGCCTCGGCAAAGCTGGTGAACTGCTTGTCGACCTTGGTGCGGACCGAGCCGTCAGGGTCGCTCGCGATGCCGTCGAGCTCGTCGGAGACGAAGTTGAAGGTCTCGCCAGCGACCGCCGCCGCGCCGCCGCTCTCGACCGCGAGCACATCGGCGACGCTGATTGGCGCGGGCGCGGTCTTGAGCGTCAGGCGCAGCGCCTGGAACAGCGCCGCGCCGAAGGTCGCGTGCCCCGACGGATAGGCCGGGAAGTTCGGCGTGAAGGTCGACCGCCCCGGGACATTGGTCTGCGGCGCACCGAGCGGCGCCCAGAACGGATCGCCGCCCTCGGTCGCGTCTTCCTGCCGGACGCCGACCACCGGCCGCCACAGGTCGTTGGTGTATTTGTAGTGCCACGCATCGATGCCGGCATCGGCCATCGCGACGTTGACGATCGCAAACAGCTCGGCCGTCTGCGCCAGGATCAGGTTACGGTCCGCGGCGACGCGGCGCGCGATCTGGTTGTAGAGGCGCGGCGGGACGCCGAGATTGTTGGCGCCGTCATAGCCCCAATACACGCCAATACGCTGCTGCTCGGCCGTCCGCGCGCCGCGTCCGACCGCGCCGAGGTCGCGAACCTCGTCGAAATCGGCGCGGTAGTCGGCGTTCGCCAGATAGTCGGGCGTGCCGCGTCCGGGAAAGTCAGCGAGCGGCTTGTGCGCCGCGCCGAGGAAGCGCGTCACATTGCCCCAGACCGGGCCGAGCTGGCTCTGGCCCGGCTGAAACGGGTCGGCGCGGTGCTGGCCATAGGCGGGGCTGCTCGGCTGGCCGCGGGTCAGCATCGTGTTCGAACCATCGTTCGCACGATGCGCGAGCACGGCGTTGCCAACCGCGACACCATAGGCGAAATCGCCGGCGTTCACCGCGCCCAGCGAGTCGTCGAAGAACTGCGTGAAATTCGGATACAGCGCCTTCAGCGTCGTCATCGCGGCACCCGCCATCTGACCGTCGAAGCTGCCGCCGTTGGGGGCGACGACCCCGTGCGCGACGCCCTTCTTGTTAAGATAGGCCGACGCGCCGTTGCCGGTGCGGAAGGCGATGACGTCGTGGAGCGCGATATGGACGATCGCCATGGCGCGCGCGGTGCGGATCGGCCCGGGTTGCTGGGCATTGTTGAAGCCGCGGGTGAAGTCGCGGCGTGAAGCTTCGAGCAGCACGTCGTTCCAATAGAGTACGGGATTCATGGCCGGATTCCTTTTGTTTAAGGTTTGACAAGGCTCTTGTGCTGCACCGGCCCGGCAACACTAAGTTAATGGCCTCTAACTACTCCGAGGCGGTAGTGGCGATACTTTTGTCAGCCACGCGCCAGATACGGTTGTACATTTGCTTCGGATGCCTATTGCCAAACTTTCGACATTCGGTTCGTCGCATATTTCGGAATGTACATGAACAACTTGTAACGACTTAGTTTCGGCGCTTAGGGTGGTTTCGATCGGGTCCAGCGACTATTTCTGCTGCGATGCAGCAATCCGCCGCCCCCGTCCGCGAGCCCAAGCTCGGCGAAATCCTGTTGCTCGGCAGCCTGACGGCGTTCGGCGCGGTGACGATCGACCTGTACCTGCCGGCCCTGCCCGAGATCGGTCGCGCGCTCGACGCGACGCCGGCGCGGGTGCAGCTGACCATGTCGGCCTTCTTCATCGGCATGGCGGTGGGCCAGCTGATCTATGGCCCCGTTTCCGACCGTGTCGGGCGGCGGCCAGCGCTGCTGTTCGGCTGCGCGGTGTACGTCGTCGCGTCGCTGGCGTGTGCCTTCGCACCGACCATCGAATGGCTGATCGCCGGGCGCTTCGCGCAGGCGCTGGGAGCGTGCTGCGGCCAGGTGCTGGCGCGCGCGGTGGTCGGCGACCGCTACGGCCATGTCGCTTCGGCGCGCATCCTTTCGCTGCTTGTCCTGGTGCTCGCGGTCGCGCCGATGCTCGCCCCGGCGGCGGGCGGGCTGCTCGCCTCGCTGGTGTCGTGGCGCGCCGTCTTCGTCGCGCTTGCGGGCTTTGGCGCGCTAGTCGGGATCGCCGTCTATCTGCGCCTCGACGAGAGCCGGTCGGACGCGACCGCAGCGCAGGCGCGCGCCGAGTCGCCGCTGCGCTCCTACCTCGACCTGCTGCGCAACCGGCGGCTGGTCGGCTACATCCTCGCGGGCGCGCTGCAGGGTGCGGTTCTGTTCAGCTATATCGCCAGCGCGCCCGAGCTGATCATCAACATCTGGGGCTTCTCGCCGCTCGCCTTCGGCTGGTTGTTCCCGCTGCTCGCGGTCGCGGTGATCGGCGGCAGCCAGGTCAACCGGCACCTGCTGACCCGCTACCAGCCCGACGACGTGCTGAAGGTCGCAGCACTCGCCGGGATCGCCGCTACGGTGGCGCTGGTCGTCGCGACCGCTACCGGGGCCGGCATAGTGCCGATGCTGGTCGCGCTGTTCGCGGTGCTGGCGAGCTATGGCTTCATGGCGGCGAACACGACCGCCGGGGCTTTGGCGGTCGACGCGCTGCGCGCCGGGACGACTTCCGCGCTGATCGGCGCATCGGCGTTCGCGTTCGGGGCTGTCGTCGCGACCCTGGTCGGGCTGGCGCACGACGGCACCGCGCTGCCGATGACGATCGCGATGCTGATCTGCATGAGCGGCAGTGCGGCGGCGCTGTTCGGCCTCGCGCTGCCGCGCCGCGTGCCGTGACGCCGCGTGCGTTCCTGCTCGCGCTTGCGGTGGTCGCGGTGTGGGGGACGAACTTCGTCGTCATCAAGCTTGCGCTGGGCGAGCTGCCGCCGCTGCTGTTCGCGGCGCTGCGCTTTGCTGCGGTGGTGTTCCCCGCGGCCTTGTTCCTCAAGCGCCCGGGAGTGCCGATGCGCGACCTCGCCGCGTACGGGCTGCTGATCGGCGTCGGGCAGTTCGGGCTGCTGTTCATCGCCATCGACGGGCTGATCGCGCCGGGTCTCGCGTCGCTGCTGATGCAGGTGCAGGTGTTCTTCACGATCGCGCTGGTCATGCGCAGCACCGGCGAGCGCCTGCTGCGCATCCAGTGGCTGGCGCTGGCGCTGGCCGGCACGGGCCTCGGCATCATCGTCGCGCATACCGGCGGCACGACGACGCTGGCGGGCGTCGCGCTGTGCCTCGTCGCGGCGCTCAGCTGGGCGTTCGGCAACATCGTCCAGCGCCGCGCCGGGCGCATCGACATGCTGGCCTTCGTCGTCTGGTCGAGCCTGTTCGCGGTGCCGCCGCTGATCGTGCTGGCGCTGGTCTTCGAGGGGCCGTCGGTCGTCGTCGCGGCGACGCTGGCGGCGGGCTGGGGCGCGTGGCTCGCGGTCCTGTGGCAAGCGGTCGGCAATGCGATGTTCGGCTTCGGCGCCTGGGGCTGGCTACTGGCGCGCTACCCGGCGGCGAGCGTCGCTCCGATGGCCCTGCTCGTGCCGGTGTTCGGCATGGCGGCGTCGGCGTGGTTCCTCGGCGAGCCGCTACAGCCGTGGAAGCTCGGCGCGGGCGCGCTGATCCTCGGCGGGCTGGCGGTCAACCTGCTCGGACCGCGCCTGTTGCGCCGTGCGTTGCCGGTCGCATGATCCGCCTGATCCGCCCGTGCCTGATCCTCAGCGCGCTGCTGGGCTTTGCGGCACCGGTCGCGTTGCTGATCTACGACATCGCCGTCGGTGTCGGCAGCGACGGCCGGGCGATCGGCGGGTTGATCGCGCTCAGCCTGGGCCTCGCGTTCCTCTTCGCCGTGCTCGCGGGCGTGCTGGCGCTGCTCGCGGTCAGGCGGCGGGGAGAGTGAAGGCGTACGGCCCGCCGCGCTCCAGCGCCGCCTGCCACGCCGGCCGCGCCTGGATCCGCCGCGCATAGGCGACGATGTTCGGATAGGCGTCGCCCAAACCCTGGATCGCGGTGAATTCGGCGATGAAGCTCATCATGATATCGGCGCCCGACAGCGCGTCGCCGACCAGCCAGTCGTTGCCGGCCAGCGCATCCTCGAAGACCTTCAGATGGCTGGCGATCTGCTCGTCGATCCGGGGCTTCAGCGGTGCCGCCGCATCGCCGAGCCGCCCAGTGTACAGCCGCAGCATGAACGGCAGCATCGCCGATCCTTCGGCAAAGTGCAGCCAGACCAGATAATGTTCGTGGAGCGCAGTGCCGGGCGCCGGCGCCAGCGCGCCCTTGCCGTGGGTGCGGATCAGATAGTCGACGATCGCGCCGGACTCGCCGAGTACCAGGTCGCCGTCCTCGATCACCGGCGACTTGCCGAGCGGGTTGATCGCCTTCAACTCGGGCGGCGCGAGGCGGGTGGTCACGTCGCGCATGTAGAACTTGATGTCGTAGCCGAGCGCGAGCTCCTCGCAGAGCCAAAGGATGCGCTGCGAGCGCGAGTCGTTGAGGTGGTGGATGATGATCATGCCGCAGCGTACAATCGGCCGATGATCGCCGTCACCCCCGAAATCGAGATCGACGAGAAAGACCTGGTCGAGACCTTCATCCGCGCCAGCGGCCCGGGTGGGCAGAACGTGAACAAGGTGTCGAGCGCGGTGCAGTTGCGCTTCGACGCACGCCGCTGCCGCGCGCTGCCCGATGCCGTCGCGGTCCGCCTTATGCACGCGGCGGGATCGAAGCTGACGCGCGACGGGGTCATCGTGCTGACCGCCGACCGTTTCCGCACGCAGGAGCGCAACCGCGCCGACGCCCGCGAGCGGCTGGTCGCGCTGATCGTCAAGGCGGCCGCCCCGCCGGTGCCGCGCCGCGCCACAAAAGTGCCCAAGGCGACCAAGGCGCGCCGTGTCGAGGGCAAGGTGCTGCGCGGTGCCGTGAAGGCGACGCGCGGGCGGATTCGAGACGAATAGGTTCGCGCGCACGATGATTGCTGCGGCGCGGTGAACATTTTGGCGGCATGCTCGTTGTGCTTCCGCAACGCCGACCCATATCGGTTGCACCATTCACGTACGAAGGGAATTACATCATGGCCACCATCAACAGCGACACCGTCGAAGGCACGCTCAACGAGTTCGGCGGCAAGGCCGAGGGCTTCATCGGCGACGTCACGGGCGACACCAAGACCCAGGCCGAAGGCAAGATCGACGAGCTCAAGGGCAAGGTCCAGGACGTCTACGGCAAGGCGCGCGAGAAGGTCACCGAGTGGGCCGACAACGCGCCCGAGTCGGTGCAGCGCGCTCGCGAGACCGCCAGCCGCTATGCCGCCCAGGGCACCGAGAAGGCCAAGGCCGTCGTCCAGGAGCAGCCCGTCGCGATCATCGCCGGCGGTGTTGCGCTCGGCTTCCTGCTCGGCTGGCTGGTCAGCGGCCGCCGCGACTAATCACGTCGCCGTCTGAGTAAAAGCGTACCGGCCGGGCCCCTGCGAAGGGGCCCGGCCTTTTCATGGCCAGAGCTGCGCTGCCCCGCGCACGCCGCTGGCATCGCCGTGCAGCCCCGGCACGACGGGGGTGTCGAAGGCGGACGTGAAGGCATAGGCTGCGATGCGCGCCGGCAGGCGGTCGTACAGCGCCGCGATCCGGCTCGCACCGCCGCCCAGCACGATGCAGTCGGGATCGAGGATGTTGACGACCATCGCGAGGCCGCGCGCCAGCCGCTCGACATAGTCGTCGAACGCCGCTGCCGCGACCGGGTCGCTGCCGGCGGCTTCGGCAATGTCGGTGGCGCGCAGGGCACTCCCGCCGCGAGCGAGATAGTCGCGCTCGAGCGCCTTCGCGGCGACCCAGGTCTCGATCGTGCCGTAGTGGCCGCAGAAGTTCACCTCGCCCGGAAACTCGTCGGCGCGCGCCCAGGGCAGCGGCACGTGCCCCCATTCGCCGGCGATGCCGTGCCGCCCGGTGATCGGCCGGCCGTCGACGACGAGCCCGCCACCCACGCCGGTGCCGATGATTACCCCGAACACCACCGCCGCACCCGCGGCCGCGCCGTCGGCGGCTTCGGAGACGGTGAAGCAGTTGGCGTCGTTGGCGACCCGCACCTCGCGGGCCAGCGCAGCAGCGAGATCGGCCTCGAACGGCCGGTCGTTGATCCACGTGGCGTTCGCTCCCTGCCACAGGCGGTTGCCCCGGGCGTCGGTGGTGCGCGAGGCCGAGCCCGGCGCGCCGATGCCGACGCTCGCCGTCACGCCGGTCTCGGCCTCCAGTGCCGCGACGACCTGCGCAACCGCGGCGATCGTGCCGGGATAGTCATGCTGCGGAGTCGGCACGCGCAGCGCGCCGGCGACGCTGCCGTCTCGCGCCAGCGCCACCCCCTCGATCTTCGAGCCGCCGAGGTCGATGCCGATGCGCATTGCCGCTGCCCTCGTCCGCCGTCATGCTGACCCCAGGTCGGCGGCCTAGCCGACCGGAACGGGGGAATAAAGCATGACCACCGAACTGACCCTGCTGGCGTGGACGCTGGTGCTCGCGGTCGTCCAGATCTTCGCCTTCGATATCGCGCGCACCGGCCAGTACGGCGTCAAGTGGAACACCGGCGCGCGCGATGCCGCGATGCCGCCGCTGTCCTCGGTCGCCGAGCGCCTGCGCCGCGCACAGGACAATCTGTACGAGACGCTGCCGCTGTTCATCGCCGCGGTGCTGATCCTCCACGTCGCGGGGAAGTCGAGCGCGCTGACCGTGCTCGGCTGCCAGCTCTATCTGTTCGGGCGGATCGCCTATCTGCCGCTCTACGCTGCCGGCGTGCCGTGGCTGCGCTCTATCGTCTGGCTGGTCAGTTTCGCCGGGCTGGCAATGCTGCTGTTCGCCGCCGTATCTTGACATAAATCTGTCTAGTGACATCGTTACACGGTTGAAACCCCTGCCCCTGCGCGGGCGACAGGCGAGCCGCTGATGACCTACAAACTCACCGTGAACGGCCAGCCGCGAACCGTCGACGTCGACGAGGACACGCCGCTGCTCTGGGTGCTGCGCGACGAGCTGGGGTTGACCGGCACCAAGTTCGGCTGCGGCATCGCGGCATGCGGTGCGTGCACCGTCCACATGGACGGGCAACCGCTGCGCTCCTGCTCGCTGCCCGTGTCGGCGGTGACCGGCGAAATCACGACGATCGAGGCGGTTACCGGCACCGAGGCGAAGGCGCTGCAGGATGCGTGGGTCAGGCTCGACGTACCGCAGTGCGGCTATTGCCAGTCGGGGCAGCTGATGAGCGCGGTTGCGCTGCTGCGCGAGATCGCGAAGCCCACCGACAGCGACATCGACCTCGCCATGAACGGCAATATCTGCCGCTGCGCGACCTATATCCGCATCCGCGCGGCAATTCACGAAGCCGCGAAGGCGATCGCATGACCGCCCTCTCACGCCGCGCCGTGCTGGGTGGCGGGCTGGTCATCGGGCTGGTGCTGCCGATGGGCATGGGCCGCGCGCTAGCGCAGGGGGCGCCCGCGCCGGTCGACCCCAACGCCTTCATCCGCATCGCCGCCGACGACAGCGTCACCGTGCTGTGCAAGCATATCGAGTTCGGCCAGGGGCCGTGGACCGGCCTGCCGACGATCGTCGCCGAGGAGCTCGACGCCGACTGGTCGCAGATGCGCGCCGCCGCGGCTCCCGCCGACGTGCGCCTTTACGCCAACGGCCTGCTTGGCGTGCAGGGCACCGGCGGATCGTCGGCGATCGCCAACAGCTACGACCAGCTGCGCCGCGCCGGCGCGATGGCGCGTGCGATGCTCGTTGCCGCGGCGGCGCAGGCGTGGGGCGTGCCGGCAAGCGAGATCACGGTCAGCAAGGGCGTCATTGCGCATCCCGCGAGCGGCCGGAAGAGCGGCTTTGGCGCATTCGCCGATGCGGCCGCCAAGCTGCCGGCGCCCGCCGACGTGACGCTCAAGGACCCCGCCAAGTTCACGCTGATCGGCCGCGACCAGAAGGGCTTCAAGGTCGACAGCCGCGCCAAGACCGACGGCACCGCCAAATTCTCGATCGACCAGACCGCGCCGAACATGCTGACCGTCGTCGTCGCGCACCCGCCGCGCTTCGGCGCCAAGGTCGCGTCGTTCGATGCCAGCAAGGCGCTCGCCGTGCGGGGCGTCGTCGCGGTCAAGCAGATCGGAAGCGGCGTCGCGGTCTTTGCCAAGAGCACCTACCCCGCGATTAAGGGCCGCGCCGCGCTGGCGATCAAGTGGGACGAGAGCGCCGCAGAGACGCGCGGCAGCGACGCGATGTTCGCCGCCTATGCCGAGCGCAGCAAGACGCCCGGCACGACCGCCGCCAAAACCGGCGACGTCGATGCGGCCCTCGCAACGCCCGGCGCGCAGGTCGTCGAGGCCGTCTATGAATTCCCCTATCTCGCGCACGCGCCGATGGAGCCGCTGGGCGGCTTCATCGAGTGGGACGGCACGTCGGCCCGCGCGCGCTTCGGCTCGCAGATCCAGACCGGCGACCAGGGCGCGATCGCCGGCGTGCTGGGCGTGGCCCCCGACAAGGTCGCGATCGACACGGTGCTGGCGGGCGGCAGCTTCGGGCGGCGCGCGCAGCCGAGCTGCCACCTCGCCGCCGAGCTCGCCGAGTGCGCCAAGGCGATCGGCCCGGGCACGCCGATCCGCCTGACCTGGACGCGCGAGGACGACATCCACGGCGGGCACTACCGCCCGCTGTTCGTCCACCGG
Source organism: Glacieibacterium frigidum (assembly GCF_007097155.1). Classification (GTDB taxonomy): domain Bacteria; phylum Pseudomonadota; class Alphaproteobacteria; order Sphingomonadales; family Sphingomonadaceae; genus Glacieibacterium; species Glacieibacterium frigidum. Next base: position 528,424 of record NZ_VJWA01000001.1, on the reverse strand, counting down.
ATCAAGGGCGCGATCAAGGACGGCCGCATCGTCGCCTGGTCGAACAGCGTCGTCGGCCAGTCGTTCATGATCGGCTCGCCGTTCGAGGCGATGGTGGTCAGGAACGGCATCGATTCGACGATGATCGAGGGCGGCAGCAACCCGCCCTATGCCTTTCCGGCGTTCCGCTGCGACGTCACGGCCGACAAGTCGCCGGTGTCGACGCTGTGGTGGCGCTCGGTCGGCCACACCCATACCGGCTATGTCGTCGAGACCTTCGTCGACCGGCTGCTCGTCGCCGCCGGCAAGGACCCCGTCGCCGGACGGCTCGAGATGATGGCGGCGCAGCCGCGCGCCGCAGGCGTGCTGAAGGCGGTCGCCAAGCTGGCCGACTGGAACGGCAAGGCGCCGCCCAAGGGCCGCGCGCACGGCGTCGCGGTGGTCGAAAGCTTCAACAGTTTCGTCGCACAGGTCGCCGAAGTCTCGGTCGGCACCGACGGCGAGCCGCGAGTCCACAAGATCTGGTGCGCGGTCGACTGCGGCGTCGCCGTCAACCCCGACATCATCCGCGCCCAGATCGAGGGCGGGGTCGGCTATGCCGTCGGCCACGCACTCTATGCGGAAGTGCCGCTCGTCGCCGGCCGCGCGACGGTGTCGAACTTCAACGACTATCGCTCGCTCCGGGGGATGGAGATGCCCGCGGTCGAGGTCCTCATCGTAGCGTCGACCGAGAAGCCGACCGGCATCGGCGAGCCCGGCGTGCCGCCCTGCGCGCCGGCGATCGCCAACGCGCTGGCCAAGCTCGGCCGCGACCGCCCGACCCGTTTGCCCATGGTGCGTACCGCATGATCCGAATTGCCGCCCTGCTCCTCGTCGCCGCGACCGTCGCGGGAGCCGCGCCGATGCGCCACCCGCCGATGGCGAAGACGCTCAAGCCGCTGGCCTCGTTCGACGCGATCCCCGCCGGCAAGCCGCGCGCGCTGGCGCTGTTCGCCGAGGTCGGCAAGGTCATCCAGCACCCGCGCTGCCTGAACTGCCACCCCGCCACGCCGCGCCCGACCCAGTCCGACGACATGCGCCCGCACATGCCGCTGGTCGTTCGCGGCGACGGCGGCATCGGTGCGGTCGGGCTGCGCTGCAACACCTGCCACCACGACACGAACTACGATGTCGCGGGCGTTCCGGGGAACCCGAAATGGGCGCTCGCCCCCGCCGAGCAGGCCTGGCAGGGCAAGACGCTCGGCCAGATCTGCCTTCAGATCAAGGACCGCAAGCGCAACGGCGACATGGATATGGCCGCACTGATCGAACACATGGCCGCCGACGAACTCGTCGGCTGGGGCTGGAAGCCTGGCGGCAAGCGCACCCCCGCCCCCGGCACCCAGGCCGAATTCGGCGCGCTGTTCAAGGCCTGGGCCGCAAATGGCGCGGCCTGCCCGGCTTGAGTTTCGGATCGGGCAAAGGGCCCATGGCGGAGAGGGTGGGATTCGAACCCACGGTGCGCTTACACGCACAACGGTTTTCGAGACCGTCCCGATCGACCACTCTGGCACCTCTCCGCATGGGGCGCGTCAGGGCCGAAGCCCGGTCGAAGGCGGGCGTATAGCCGCGCAGGCGGCCACTTGCCAATCCCCTTCACGAAACCTCGTCACGTCTTATATGTTGTCCTTCAGGGTGCGCTGGCACCCGCGTGAGGCAGAGTATGACGGAGCATCCCACCACGACGGCAACCGCGACCTTCGGCATCGGCGAAGTCGTGCGCCACAAGCTGTTTCCCTTCCGCGGCGTCATCTTCGACGTCGATCCCGAATTCGCGAATTCGGAGGAGTGGTGGGAGGCGATCCCAGAGCCCGTGCGCCCGCGCAAGGACCAGCCCTTCTATCACCTGCTCGCCGAGAACGACGAGTCGGCGTACGTCGCCTATGTCAGCCAGCAGAACCTGATCCGCGAAGACGGCGGCGAGGAAGTCGGCCATCCTGCGATCCCGCAGATGTTCGGCGGGTTCGAGGACGGGCGCTATATCCTGCGGCCGGAAGTCCGCAATTAAATCCGCTTCGTCGCCGCGATCGCCACCCGGCATCCGGCGCGGATGATCGCCGACATCAGCGGATAGCCGAACGCGCCCTCGGCACCGTGCTCGAGCGCGGTCGCCTTGTGCTCGACCTCCTCGGCCTGGAAATCCTCGATGTGCGCACTAAGCTCGGGGTCGGTGGTTCCGAGCGCGTCGCGCTGTTCCTGGTAATGCGCGTCGATCTCGGTCTCGACCGCGGCGGTGCACGCCATCGCGGCTTGCGGGCCGATCAAGGCGGTAACGACGCCGAGGCCGTAGCCCGCGACGTGCCAGATCGGCCCGAGCAGGGTCGGGCGGACGCCGCGCTCGCTGATCAGCCGGTCGAAGACGTCGAGGTGGCGCTGCTCCTGCTGCTTCATGCGCGCGATCGCCGAACTGCCCGGCGCGCGCGATCCCATCACCGCGAGCTGCCCGGCATAGATACGTGCCGCGCCATATTCGCCGGCGTGATCGACGCGGATCATCGCGGCGATGCTCTCGCGCGTCACTTTCGAGCCAGCAGCCATAATGTACCTCCGCCGATCCCGGTCGACAGGATCGCATTCCACCCTGCCATCGAAATGCCGAACAATGACCATGCCACGGCGTCGCAACGCACCAGCGGCGTGTTGAGAATCGACGCCATGATGTCGGCCTGGCTGCCGCCCGCGAGGTTCGCGCTGCACGCGGTCACCCCCTCCCACCATTTCAGCTCGACGCCGGCGTGGAACACCCCGATGGCCCCGCTGACCAGCACCGCGACCGCGGCGAGCGCAACGACGGCGCGGTTGCTGCGCATCGCCCAGGCGACGCACCCGAGCACCAGCGCCGCGGCGTGCGGCCAGCGCTGCCAGATGCACATCTCGCACGGGTACAGGCCGCCGACATGCTGGAACAGCAGCGCGCCGCCGAGCAGCGCCGCCGGGCCGACCAGAACAAGTGCGTTGGCGGCCGCCTCAGAGCGCATATTTGACCACCGCGAAGCCGCCGAAGAACAGCACGGTAAACAGCACCGCGAGCTTCTCGAAGTGATTGTCGATCAGCCGCTGCGCGACCTCGCCGTAGCGCTTGATGAGCACAGCCACGAGGAAGAAGCGCGCGCCGCGGCCGAGGAACGATGCAACGATCAGCGTCACCAGGTCCATCTGCACGCTGCCCGCGGCGATCGTCGCGACCTTGTAGGGGATCGGCAGCGAGGCGAACGCCAGCATCCACCAGAAGCCGTTCGCCTTGATGTCGGCCGCGAACTCCGCGAACTTGTCCTGGTAGCCGTAGGCGCTGAGCAGCGGCTGGCCGATCAGCTCGAACAGCGCATAGCCGATGGCATAGCCAAGCAGCGCGCCCGCCACGGCCGTCCAGGTGCAGGTCCAGGCGAAGCGCAGCGCCTTTTCCGGCCGCGCCATGCACATCGGCGCGAGCATGATGTCGGGCGGCAGCGGAAAGAAGCTCGAATCGGCGAACGACACGACCCCCAGCCACACTTCGGCGTCGCGCCGGCCGGCAAGGCCGAGCATCCAGTCGTAGACACGTCGCAGCAAGGGATGGTCCGATTCAGCTGAAGGCGCGGGTGGCCCCTAGAGCATTACGCGAGGCGGCGAAACCTCGCGCCCTCCAGAGGTCAGCGCGACGCCGTCTGCACCGGTGCCGCCATCGCCGTGCGGCCGATCAGCTTGACCGCATAGTCGAGCTGATAGTCGAGAATGCCCGCCTTTTTCAGGCTCTCGGCAGTCTCGGTGAAGCGCGGATCGGGCTTGGCGTCGGCCTCGACCAGCTTGTCGTCAGTCGCCTTGATCTCGTTGACGAGGTGGCGGCGCAGGTCGGCCTCGCGCAGCCGCGGCCGGTCGCGCACGACGGCGTCGCTAAGCTGCGGCACGGTGATGTCGGGTTCGATGCCGCCCTCCTGAACCGAGCGCCCGGCGGGCGTGAAGTAGCGCGCCGTGGTCAGGCGAATGCCCGTGCCTTCGGTGCTCAGCGGGAGCAGCGTCTGGACCGAGCCCTTGCCGAAGCTGCGCGCACCCAGCACGACGGCGCGGCGGTGATCCTGCAAGGCACCCGCGACGATTTCCGACGCCGAGGCCGAGCCCTCGTCGACGAGAACGACGATCGGCCGCCCGCCGGTCAGGTCGCCGGCGCGCGCGTAATAACGCTGGATGTCGGTCTTGGCGCGGCCGCGCTGCGAGACGATCTCGCCGCGGTCGAGGAACACGTCGCTGACCTCGATCGCCTGGTCGAGCAGGCCGCCCGGGTTCGAGCGCAGGTCGATGACGAAGCCGGTCAACTTCGGCCCCAGCTTCTTCTCGATATCGGCGACGGCGGCGCGCGTCGCGTCGCCGGTCTTCTTGTTGAACGCCGAGATGCGGATGACGCCCACAGTGCCCTTCACGTCGGACTTGACCGGGCGGATCTGGATGACCTCGCGCTTCAGCGTATAGTCGATCGGCTTGGGGCTGCCTTCGCGGACGACGGTGATCTTGATCGTCGTGCCCGGCGCGCCGCGCATCTTGTCGACCGCGTCGTTGAGCGTCAGGCCGTACAGCAGCTCGCCGTCGAGGTGGGTGATGTAATCGCCGGGCTTGAGCCCCGCGCGCGCCGCGGGCGTGTCGTCGGTCGGCGCGATGACCTTGACCGCACCCTCCTCGGTCGAGACCGTCAGGCCGAGCCCGCCATATTCGCCGTCGGTGGTCTGGCGCATGTTGCCGAAGTCGCGCGCGTCGAGATAGCCCGAGTGCGGGTCGAGGCTGGCGAGCATGCCGTTGATCGCGCCTTCGATCAGCGTCTTGTCGTCGACCTTGTCGACATAATCGGTACGCACACGCTCGAACACGTCCATAAGCGTGTCGAGCTGCTTGTAGGTGTCGCTCTCGGCCGCGGCATTGACCGCAGCGCTAGCCGGGATCAGCGCCAGCGCCGCCAGCGGCAGCGCGATCTTCCAGCGGTTCGACAGCATGATCGAGACTCCTCCCGCCCCCGGGAAGCTCTATCATAGCATTGCAACGTCCGAACGCCACAGTGCACACGCGGCGGATACGTTGCCGCACGCAGGCGTTCGGTGGCGGCATTCAAAGGAGACGATCATGCCCTATGTCGAAGGTTCGGATGGCGCCGAGCTGTACATCAAGGAGTGGGGCGACGGCCCGGCGGTGGTGCTGCTGCACGGCTGGCCGCTGAATGCCGATAGCTGGGACGACCAGGCCTATGCCATCGCCAATGCCGGCTTCCGCGTCATCGCCTACGACCGCCGCGGCTTCGGCCGGTCGGAGCAGGCGTGGGACGGCTACGACTATGACACGCTCGCCGACGACCTGGCGGCGGTGATCGAGGCGACCGAAGCCGACAACCCCGTGCTGATCGGCTTCTCGATGGGCGGCGGCGAGGTCGCGCGTTTCCTGACGCGCTTCCCCGGCCAGGCGCGCGCCGCGGTGCTGGTCGCGTCGGTGGTGCCCTACCTGCTGCAGGACGGCACCAACCCCGACGGCGCCCCCGAGGCGGTGTTCGACGAGATCAAGGCAGGCATCCTCGAGGACCGACCCAAGTTCCTCGCGGGGTTCATGAAGAGCTTCTACGGCGCCGGGCTGATCTCGTCGCCGGTCAGCGCCGAGGTCATCGACTGGTCGACGTCGCTGGCGCTGCAGGCGGGCCTCAAGGGCACGCTCGACTGCGTCGATGCCTTCGCCAAGACCGACTTCCGCCCCGACCTCGCGAGCTTCACAGTCCCGACGCTGATCATCCACGGCACCGCCGACAAAACCGTGCCGATCGACATCTCGGGCCGCGCCGCCGCGCGCGCGATCCCGGGGTCGCAGCTGATCGAGTACGACGGCGCGCCGCATGGCCTGCTGGCGACGCACAAGGACAAGGTCACGGCGGACCTGCTGACCTTCCTGCGCGGGCTCGACGCGGCCTGAATTGACTGTTTGGCATCCCGGCGAAAGCCGGGATGCCGGACTCAACCCTCGCGGTGGTACGGATGCCCCGCCAGCAAACTCGTCGTGCGGTACAGCTGCTCCGCGAGCATCGCGCGCAGCAGCAGGTGCGGCCAAGTCGCGGGGCCGAACGACAGCAGCAGGTCGGCGCTCGCGCGCGTCGCGTCGTCGTGCCCGTCCGCCGCGCCGATCAGGAAGCGCGCCTCGCTCACGCCCCCGTCGCGCCACTTCGACAGCACATCGGCAAGCGCCCGAGTGTCGAGCGCGGTGCCGCGCTCGTCGAGCACTACGGTCCGCGACCGCGCGACCGGCAGCGGCAAGGGCGTCGCTTCACTCAATTCGGTGACGGTCGTCGGCCACGCCATGCGCTTGACGTAGCGGGCGACGATCTCCGCTTCGGGGTCGCGCCCGATCCGTCCGCGCGCGACGATGTGGAGCTTCACTCGGGCGCGAGGTCGGCGGCGGGCTCGGCGTCCTCGGGCGTCACGGCCTTCGGCGGCGCGCGGCGCTCGCTGGTCGAGCCGCTGGGGCCGTCGGCGGACCACATCTTCTCGAGATTGTAGAAGCTGCGCACCTCGGGGCGGAACAGGTGGACGATCACGTCGCCGGCATCGATCAGCACCCAGTCGGCAGTCGGCAGGCCCTCGATGCGGACATTCTGGCGCAGTTCGGTCTTGATGCGCTCGGCGATCTTTCCCGCCATCGACGCGACCTGGCGCGACGAGCGCCCGCTGGCGACGACCATGTGGTCGGCGATGCTGGTCTTGCCGGTCAGCGGAATGGTGACGATCTCGACCGCTTGGTCGTCGTCGAGCGATGCCATGATCAGCTCGTGGAGCGCGGTGACGGCAGCGTCGCCGGGGCCTGCGGGGGTCAGTGCCAAGATTTCGTCCTCATGTCGGTTTTACGTCAAGTCTGGGCCCAGTCGGGGCGGGTCCGCCGGATGGCGCTCGCCGAACGCGGATCAAGCCGCATGTCGACGAACAGGATTGCGGGTGGGTTCCAGCGTGCCCAGTCGCGCGCGCCGTGCCGCCAGCGCCGCAGCCACGCCATCGCCGGGGCGGTACGCGCCGCTCCCCCATAGCCCGGACGCGCGAAAACGGCAATCGCCACGGTCCGCGCGAAGCCGCGCCAGTCGCGCCAGCGGTGCAGCTCGACCAGATTATCCTCGCCCATCAGCCAGATGAAGCGATGCCCCGGAAAGCGCCGGACCAGCGCGCGCGCGGTGTCGACAGCGTAGCGGGTGCCGAGATCGACCTCGAGCGCACGAGCCTTGATCCGCGGATGCCGCGCGACCGCGCGCGCGGACGCCAGCCGGTCGGCGAGCGGCGCCATGCCGGCGGTGCCCTTGAGCGGGTTCTGCGGACTGACCATCAGCCACACCTCGTCGAGCCCCAGCCGGTCGAGCGCCGCCATCGCGACGCGCCGATGCCCGCCATGCGCGGGGTTGAACGATCCGCCAAGAATGCCGACCCGCTTCAGCGGAGAAGGCCGCGCCGTGCCGTCATGGCCGCACCTGTCCTTGCCCGTGCACCAGCGTCTTATACGTCGTCAGCCCCTCCAGCGCCACGGGGCCGCGGGCGTGGAGGCGGCCGGTCGCGATGCCGATTTCGGCGCCGAAGCCGAACTCGCCGCCGTCGGCAAACTGGGTCGAGGCGTTGTGCAGGACGATCGCCGAGTCGCATTCGGCCAGGAAGCGCGCCGCGGCGGCAGGGTCCTCGGTGACGATCGCATCGGTGTGCTGGGAGCCGTGCGCGGCGATGTGCGCGAGCGCACCGCCCACCCCGTCGACCAGCGCGACCGAGGCGATGCCCGCCAGCCACTCGGTGTCGAACGCCGCCGGTGCGACGATGCGCGCGTCGAGACCGGCATCGCCGCGCACCTCGCAGCCGGCGTCGATCAGCGCCGCGACGAGTGCCCGGGCGTGCGGATAGCCGCGGTCGATCAGCACGGTCTCCATCGCGCCGCAGACGCCCGTGCGGCGCAGCTTGGCGTTGACGACAATCGCCTCAGCCCTTGCCCGGTCGGCGGCGGCGTCGACATAGACGTGGTTGATTCCGTCCAAGTGCGCGAGCACCGGCACCCGCGCCTCGGCCTGGACGCGCGCGACGAGGCCCTTGCCCCCGCGCGGGATGATGACGTCGATTCCGCCATGTGCCGCGAGCATGGCACCGACCAGTGCCCGGTCGGGGTCGCCGACGAGCTGAATGGCCTCGGCGGGCAACCCGGCGCTTACCAGCCCCTCGACCAGAGCCGCATGGATCGCCGCGTTCGAGCCCCGTGCCTCGCTGCCGCCGCGCAGGATGCAGGCATTGCCCGCCATCACGCACAGCGCGCCAGCGTCGGCCGTGACATTGGGCCGGCTCTCGTAGATGATCCCGATGACGCCGAGCGGCACGCGCACCCGCTCGAAGCGCAGCCCGTTGGGCCGCTCCCACGCGTCGATGATGCGCCCCACGGGATCGTCGAGCCCCGCCACCGTGTCGAGCCCCGCAGCCATCGCCTCGACCCGCTCGGGTGTCAGCAGCAGCCGGTCGCGCATCGCCTCGTCAAGATGCTGGGCGGATGCCATGTCGGCCGCGTTCACAGCCAGGATCGCGGCAGCATGCACGCGGATCGCGCTGGCGGCGGCGCGGATGGCGGCGGCCTTCACCGGGGTAGGCGTGCGGGACAGCACCGCCGACGCGCGGCGCGCCGCGCTCGCGAGAACATCGATCGACTGGTTGGCTTCCGCATTAGACATTGGCGCGTCCATGTCAGAATGCGCCGGCGCCGCAAAGCACCGGAGTTGGATAGCCTCGCCTCAGCTGTGCGCGGCTACTGCTTGAACGTCATCTCTCGATGCCACTGGAGGAAACTCGGATGCGGCCGGTCTGCCGCCCGCATCGGTGCCGTCGCGCGTCCATTCTCGTTGATCAACGCCCGAATACTATCCGGATCGTTTGCCTGCCTCGATACGAGTATCGTGAGATCGTCGGCGAGGCTGATCAAGCCGCGGTCGAACATCCAATGCGCTGTGCCTGACAACGCCAGCCCGTTGCTGACGATGTCGGGTCCGTTCGCTTGCACCGGCCGGATATGCGCGGCATCTGCCTCGGCGCGTCCACCCCCATTGATCAACTTGAGGCCGGTCATTGCGCAGCGCTCATCGTACGCCTGCAAAACAACTTTCCGAAAAACTCTGTCTCGAACTGCCCGGGTGCTCAGGATTGAGATGCGCTCACGGACGTTGTCAAACTGCCAAGGCACCTGCTCCTCGCGCATCTCAAAGGCAGCGGATTGTGGCTCGTCGCGCGGAAGCAGCACGGTCCTATCCTGAAGGCCGAGATCGATAATGCGTTTGAAGTCGGCGGCTGATAGCGGTCGAACAGCTGATTGGGCGCGTCCCGAGATTCGGCCTTCGTCGTTCAACAAGCCTTGCTCGACCAGACCTCCAGGCCCGACAAATGCTACTGGCTCGGTGAACGGCAGGTAGCTGCCGGGCTCGATCAGCGCGACGAACATGTTCCGCACGCTGGGATCGGGCGTCACCGCGGCAACCTTTGCAGTCGCAAAGTAGCCGCGCGTTTCTGCGACCTTCCGAGGCTCATAGTAGATGATCCAGTCGCCGATACAGGCCTGCACACGGCTGAGGTACTGGCTCGGGAACTGATAACGCTCAGCTGGGCTGTCGTCGTAGATCGAATCGAAGCGGTGGATGAAGACACCAAAGGCCATGCGAACGACCTACACCATCACCAACTGATCCCGATGCACCATCGCGGCGCGGGGTGCGTAGCCGAGGATGGCGGCCTGGGCGTCGCTGCGGGCGCCGGCGATGGCGCGGGCGTCGGGGGCGTCGTAGGCGGTGAGGCCGCGGGCGATGACCGAACCCGCGTGAGCGATCTCGACGGCGTCGCCGCGTGCGAAGTCGCCGTCGACCGAGACGACGCCGGCGGCGAGCAGGCTCTTGCCGGTTGCGAGGGCAGCCGCTGCGCCGGCGTCGATGGTCAGGCGGCCCGCGACGGTCAGGCGGCCGGCGAGCCAGGCCTTGCGGGCGCTGGTGCAACTTTCGGCGGTGAACACCGTGCCGTGGCCGGTCTTAGCAAATGCTGTGAGCGGGTGGTCGCGTCGTCCGTCAACGATCGCGAGCGGCATGCCCGCCTGAACCGCGATGCGCGCTGCCGCAATCTTCGCCGCCATGCCCCCGGTGCCGAGGCCCGATGCCGAGCGGCCGTCGGCCATGTGCGCGACGTCGTCGATGCGCGCGACGGTCGGGATCAGCGTCGCGCCCGGCTCGCACGGGTTGGCCGTGTACAGCCCGTCGATGTCGGAGAGCAGGATCACCGCGCCCGCCCCTGCCGCCTGCCCCGAGCGTGCCGCAAGCCGGTCGTTGTCGCCGAAGCGGATCTCCTGCGTCGCGACCGAGTCGTTCTCGTTGAGGATCGGCACTGCGCCGAGCGCCAGCAGCCGGTCGAGCGTCGCCGCGACGTTCAGGTAGCGCCGCCGGTCCTCGAGATCGCCCAGCGTCAGCAGGATTTGCGCCGCCTCGATGCCGTGGCCGGCGAATAGCTCGGCCCAGGCGCGGGCAAGGGCGATCTGGCCGACTGCGGCGGCGGCCTGCGCGTCGTCGAGGCTGCCGCGCCCGCCCTTGCCCAGCTTCAGCCGCCGCGCGCCGAGCGCGATCGCCCCCGACGAGACGACGACGACCTGCTGCCCGTCCGCGCGGCACGCGGCGATGTCGGCGACGACCGACGCGAGCCAGGTCTGCCGGATCGCACCGCCCTCGACGAGGAGCGAGGAGCCGATCTTGACGACGAGGCGCGGGGTGGTGGCGAAAGGAGCTAGACGGGCGTCCACGCCTTCACTCCCCCGACCGGCGCAGCGCTGCGCCCGACCACCTCGATCAGCCGGTCGAGGACCGCGTCCACCCCCTCGTGCGTGGCGGCCGACAGAGTGAACACCTCCGCCCCCGACACTTTCGCCAGCTTCTTCTGCAGCTTCGCCAGGACCTTCGGATCGACCGCGTCGGACTTGGACAGCGCGACGATCTCGTCCTTGTCGTCGAGGCCCTCGCCGTAGGCGGCGAGTTCGTCGCGCACGGTTTCATACATGCCGACCGGATCGTCGCCGCTCGCATCGACGAGGTGCAGCAGGATGCGGCAGCGCTCGATATGCCCGAGGAATCGGTCGCCGATGCCGACGCCGTCGGCGGCACCCTCGATCAGGCCGGGGATGTCGGCCATGACGAACTCGCGGTTCTTCCACGCGACGACGCCGAGCTGCGGCTTCAGCGTCGTGAACGGGTACGCCCCGACCTTGGCGTCGGCGTTGGTGACGGCATTGAGCAGGGTCGACTTGCCGGCGTTGGGCGCCCCCAGCAACCCGGCATCGGCGAGCAGCTTCAGCCGCAGCCAGACCCAGCATTCAGCGCCAGGAAACCCGGGCTGAAACTGGCGCGGCGCGCGGTTGGTCGAGGATTTGTAGAAGTCGTTGCCCTTACCGCCGTCGCCGCCGCGCAGCAGCACGATGCGCTGGCCCGGCGCAGTGAAGTCCGCGAGCAGCGTGTCGCCGTCCTCGTCGATGACCTGCGTCCCGACCGGCACCTTGATCAACAGGTCGTCGCCGCCCGCGCCGGTGCGGTTGCGGCCTGCCCCGCCGCCGCCGCGCTGGGCCTTGAAATGCTGGGCATAGCGGAAGTCGATCAGCGTATTCAGCCCGGCGACGCTTTCGAAGATGATGTCGCCGCCCTTGCCGCCATCGCCGCCGTCGGGCCCGCCATATTCGACGAACTTCTCGCGGCGGAACGACACCGCGCCGTCACCGCCCTGTCCGGAGCGGAGGTAGATCTTGGCCTGGTCGAGGAACTTCATGCAGGCGCTATTGGCAGACAGGGCGCGAAAAGTCTTTAACCGGCGTGCGTACCTACCCCAGCACCACCCCCGCCTCGTCCGCCGCCGCACTCAGCAGTGCGCGCACGTCGCTGCCCGGCGCGTCGAGCCAGCCCGTCATCGCGGCGCGCAGCGGCTCGAGCGTCGTCGAGCGCACCATCGCCTTGATCGGCAGGACGGCGGCGGGGGTGATCGACAGGCGCTCGATGCCGAGCGCGAGCAGCGCCAGCGCCTCCAGCGGTCGCCCGCCCATCTCGCCGCAGATCGTCACCGGCACGTCCTCGGCCTCGCACGCCCGCACGATGCGGCGCAGGAAGCGCAGCACGCTGGGGCTCAACCAGTCGTAGCGGTCCGCCAGCCGCGGGTTGGCGCGGTCGGCGGCGAACAGGAACTGCGTCAGGTCGTTGGTGCCGATCGACAGGAAATCGACCTTGGGCAGCAGCACGTCGAGCGCATCGGCAAGCGCCGGCACCTCGAGCATCGCCCCATAGTTGATCACGGTAGGCAGCGGCCGGCCGCGCTTGACCAGCCACGCGCGCTGTTCCTCGATCAGCGCCTTGGCGGCGTCGAACTCCCACGGCTCGCTGATCATCGGGAACATGACATTCAGCGTCCGACCTGCGCCCGCGTCGAGCAGCGCACGCGCCTGGACCTTCATCAGCCCGTCGCGGTCGAGCGCGAGGCGCAGCGCGCGCCACCCCATCGCGGGGTTCTCCTCCTCGCCGGTCTCCTCGCGCATGTAGGGGACGGCCTTGTCGCCGCCGATGTCGACGGTGCGGAAGATCACCGGCTTGTCGCCCGCCGCGTCGAGGACCGCCTTGTACAGCGCGGTCTGACGCTCCCGCCTGGGCAGAGTGGCGGCGACGAGGAACTGGAATTCGGTCCTGAACAGCCCGATGCCGTCGGCGTTGGTCAGCCGCAGCGCATCCGCATCGCCCTGCAGACCGGCGTTCATCAGCAGCGCGATGCGCTTCCCGTCCTTCGTTTCGGCGGGCAGGTCGCGCAGCTTGGCATAGCCCGCCTGACGCTTGGCGCGCAGCGCGCTCATCGCGGTGAACGACTTGACCATCGTCGTCGTCGGGCGGACGAACAGCGCGGCGCTGCCGACGTCGAGCAGCAGCTCGTCGCCGTCGTTGATCGCGGTTCGGAAGTCGCGGACGCGGCCCAGCACGGGCACTCCCATGGCGCGCGCGACGATCGTCACGTGCGCAGTCAGCGACCCCTCCTCGAGCACCACGCCCTTGAGGAAGCGCCGGTCGTATTCGAGCAGCTCGGCGGGCCCCAGGTTGCGCGCCAGCAGGATGATATCGGCGCGCAGTCCCGACTGTGCCGCGGTACCGAGCTGCCCCGCGACGATGCGGATCAGCCGGTTCGACAGGTCGTCGAGGTCGGCCAGCCGCTCGCGCAGGTATGGATCGGGAATGGCGCGCATCTTGGCGCGCGTGCGCTGCTGGACACGCTCGATCGCGGCTTCGGCGGTCAGCCCGGTGTCGATCGCCTCGTTGATGCGCCGCGACCAGCCCTCGTCGTAGGCGAAGGCCTTGTAGGTCTCCAGGATCTCATCGTGCTCGCCGCCGCCGGTGAATTCGGCTTGGCCCATCATGCGGTCGATCTGCTCGCGCATCTTCTCGAACGCGCCGTAGACGCGGCGGCGCTCGGCCTCGGTATCGTCGGCGACGGTGTGTTCGATGACGACGCGCGGCTGATGAAGCGTCGCGACACCGCGGCCGAAGCCGTCGACGAGCTTCAGGCCGGTCAGCCGCACCGGCCCGCTGATCTGCGCGCGCGCCTTGGCGGCGGCGACATCGTCGACGAGACCGGCACCCGCGAGCAGCTCGGACAGCACCATCGCGACGGTCTGCAGGGCCTCGATCTCGACCTCGGCATATTCGCGCGGGTCGGCGTGCTGGACGCCGAGCACGCCGATCGCACCTTCGCGGCGGATGATCGGGACGCCCGCGAAGCTGTGATAATCCTCCTCGCCGGTCTCGGGGCGATAGGCGAAATCCGGATGGGCGCGCGCTTCGGCGAGGTTCAGCGGCTCACGCGTCGCGGCGATCGTGCCGACGAGGCCCTGGCCGAGCGCGAGGCGCGTGACGTGCACAGCCGACTGCGCCAGGCCCTTGGTCGCGTAGAGTTCGAGCGCGCCGTCGCGCAGCAGGTAGATCGAGCAGACCTCGCTGGTCAGCGCGTCGGCGACGATGCCGACGACTGCGTTGAGCTTCGCCTGCGCGGGCGTCTTCGATGCCATGACATCGTGCAGGCCCCGCAGGATCTCGCGCGCGGCGGTGATCGTCGCCATCAGGCAGGCGCCGCGGGTGCAGAGTCGCGCCGCGACAGCGCGGTCTCGGCCTCCATCACGAGTTCGGCGATGATCTCGGCGACCGGCGCCTCGCGGGTCACCATGCCGACCGACTGGCCCGCCATCAGGCTGCCCGTCTCGACGTCGCCGTCGACCACCGCGCGGCGCAGCGCGCCCGCCCAGTAATGCTCGATCTGCAGCTGCGCCTCGGCGAGTTCGACGCTGCCGGCGTCGAGGTGGCCGACCATCTCGCGCTGCTTGGCGGTGAACGCCTCGCTGCCGGCGTTCTTCAGCGCGCGCACCGGGATCACCGGCAGGCGGCCGTCGAGCTGGACGCTGGCGACCGCGTCGCGTGCCGAGGCGCGGATGAAGGCGCGCTTGAAATTCGGGTGCGCGACGCTCTCGGTCGACGCGGCGAAGCGCGTGCCGAGCTGGACCCCGGCGGCGCCCATTTCGAGGTACGCGGCGATCGCTTCGCCGCGGCCGATCCCGCCCGCGACGAAGACAGGCACTTGCGTGACGACAGGCAGGATTTCCTGTGCCAGCACGGACGTGCTGACGGGGCCGATATGTCCCCCGGCCTCGGCGCCTTCGATGATCAGCGCGTCGGCACCCGAGCGGATCAACTTCTTGGCGAACGACAAGGCGGGCGCGAAGCACATCAGCTTGGCACCGCTCGCCTTGATCCGCGCGATCGCGTCACCCGACGGGATGCCGCCGGCCAGCACGACATGGCCGACCCCGTGGCTCGCGCACACGTCGATCAGCTCGTTCATCGCCGGGTGCAGCGTGATCAGATTGACCCCGAACGGGCACTGGGTCAGCGCCTTGGTCGCGGCGATCTCCGCATCGAGCAGCGCGGGTGTCATCGACCCGCAGGCGATCACGCCGAAACCCCCGGCGTTGCTGATCGCCGAGACGAGGTTGCGCTCTGACACCCAGGTCATCGCGCCCGCCATGATGGCATGGCGCGAGCCCAGGAACGCGGTGCCGCGGGCGGAAAGATGCGCGAGGCGGCTCATGTGGTGGCATCCAGTCCATAGGCCGTGTGCAGTACGCGCACCGCGAGTTCGGTATATTCCTCGGCGATCAGCACGCTGACCTTGATCTCACTGGTCGTGATCGCCTGGATGTTGATGCCACGGTCGGCGAGCGCCTTGAACATCGTCACCGCGACGCCGGCGTGGCTGCGCATGCCGACCCCGACAACCGAGATCTTCGCCACCGCATCGTCCGAGCGGACATCGGTGTAGCCGATCAGGCCCTGCGACCTGGCCAGCACGTCGAGGCTCAGCACCAGCTCGGTGCGCGGCACGGTGAAGGTCACGTCGGTGGTGCCGCCGGCCTGGGCGTAGTTCTGCACGATCATGTCGACGTTGACGTTCGCCTCGGCCAGCGGTCCGAAGATGTTGGCGACGACGCCGGGCTTGTCGGGCACGCCGACGACGGTGACCTTGGCCTCGTTGCGGTTGTAGGCGACGCCGGCGATCAGTTCCTGTTCCACAATCTCATCCTCATCGACGACCAGCGTCCCCGGCAGCTCGTCATTCCCGTGCACCGTGAACGACGATAGCACCTGCACGCGCACCTTTTCCTTCATGGCGAGCTCGACCGAGCGGGTCTGCAGCACCTTCGCCCCGACGCTCGCGAGTTCGAGCATCTCCTCATAGGTGATCAGCGTCAGCTTGCGCGCGCGCGGCACGATGCGCGGGTCGGTCGTATAGACCCCGTCGACATCGGTGTAGATGTCGCAGCGGTCGGCCTTGAGCGCCGCCGCCAGTGCCACCGCGGAGGTGTCGGAGCCGCCGCGGCCGAGCGTCGCGACGCGGTCCCCGGCGTCGACACCCTGGAAGCCCGGCATCACCGCGATCTCGCCCGCGGCCATCGACGCGAGGCAGGCCCGCGTGTCGATATCCTCGATCCGCGCCGAGCCGTGGGCATCGCTGGTCCGCACCGGCAGCTGCCAGCCGAGCCAGGACCGCGCCTTGAGCCCGAGCGACTGCAGCGCGATCGCCAGCAGGCCCGCGGTCACCTGCTCGCCGCTGGCGACGACGACGTCATACTCGCGCGGATCGGCAAGCGGCGAAGCTTCACGGCAGAAGCCGACCAGCCGGTCGGTCTCGCCGGCCATCGCCGAGACCACCACCGCGACCTCGTCGCCGCGCTCGACCTGCGCCTTGACCCGCATCGCGACATTGCGGATGCGCTCGGTCCCCGCCATCGACGTGCCGCCGAATTTCATGACGATGCGAGCCATGGCGGCGGGACAGTCCTTCGTGCGGCACCGCAGCGGCTTGCCGGGTTTCGCGTGGCTGATAGAAACCAGGGCCATGGAAAGCAAGGAAAGCCCCGCCGCGTCCGCAACGACCGATCCGCGCGAGGCGGCGTTCTTCGGCGGGCTTGCGTCGGACTGGTGGGACCCGAAGGGCAGTTCGGCGATGCTGCACCGGATCAACCCGCTGCGGCTGGGCTATATCCGAGAGGCGTGTGTCGACCGCTGGGGGCTCGACCGGCGCGCCCGCGCGGTGCTGTCGGGGCGGCGCGCACTCGATGTCGGGTGCGGCGCGGGACTGCTGACCGAGCCGCTGTCGCGCATGGGCGCGGCGGTCACCGGGATCGACGCGGCGGCCGAAAATATCGCGGCGGCGCAGGCGCATGCGGGCGCGCTGCCGATCGTCTATCGCTCGATTGCGGTCGAGGCTTTGGCGCGCGAGGGCGCGACCTACGATCTGATCACGTGCCTGGAGGTGATCGAGCATGTCGCCGACCGCCCGGCCTTCTTCGCCGCGCTCAGGACGCTACTCGCGCCGGATGGGCTGTTCGTCTTCTCGACGCCCAATCGCACACCGCTGTCATACGCGACGCTGATCGTCGGGGCGGAGCGGGTGTTGCGCAGCATTCCGCGCGGCGCGCACGACTGGTCGAAATTCGTCCAGCCCGACGAGCTGACCGCCGAACTGGCCGACGCCGGGCTGACCGTGACCGGCGTGCAGGGCATGACATGGCGGCCGGGGACGGGTTTCGTCCTCGGCCGCGATGTCTCGGTCAACTATTTCGGGACCGCGATCCCGACTTAGTAATAGATGCCGCGGACGACCTGCAGCACCGCGCCGTTGCGGACGCGGATCAGCAGCGCGTCGCCACCGACGCGGACCCAGCGCGTGCCGCGCCAGGCGTTGCCCAGGCCGAACTGTGCCGGACGGCCGATGTAGTAGCGGTCGGCCCAATAGGCGCGCGGCAGGTACGCACCGACCGCATAGTTGCGATAGGCATAGCCGCGCGGATGGTAATAGGCGCCGCCCTGGTAGCGCCGGCCCTCGTAGCGGTCGCGGCGATCATCGCGACGGTCGCGGATGTCCTCGCGCAGCTCGCGGCGGGCGTCGCGGTACTCGCCGCGCTCCTCGCGGATGTCGCCGCGGTCGCCGTAGCGCTTGGCTTCCTGAAGGTCGCGATACTCGCGGCGGACTTCGCGGCGGTCCTCGCGGATTTCACCACGCTGGGCGAGGGCTGCGACAGGCGAGGCCAGCGTCGCCAGGGCCAGGGTGGACAGGATGATCTTACGCATGACGGTCTCCTTTCGGGTCGGGTTACGCAACGCAACTCGCTACTGATTACGACCGGTTGGCGAAGCGTCCCTTGCGGGTCGCCGCGCCGTCCGTGTCAGGTGATTCGCATTTCCGGCGTGAACCATTTCTGAGTCGGTTCGTCAGATACCGTTCATCAGCGCGACGCCCGCCACGGCCCCCAGCGCGAGCACCCAGCCGAGCGCGAGGCGGAGGCGCAGCAGCAGGATCAGCGCGACGACCGCGATGGCCGCCGCCCCCCAGTCGAAGCCGCCGCCCGGCACCCACAGGCGCAGCGGCCCGGTGCGCACCGCATCGACGCGGTCGAACAGCACGTGGAGCGCGAACCATAGCGCCAGATTGGCCATCACACCGACGACCGCGGCGGTGATCGCCTGCAGCGCGCTCGCCAGCGCGGGCCGCCGCATCAGCGCGTCGAGGTGCGGGGCGAGCGCGAATACCCACAGGAAAGACGGCGCGAAGGTCACCCACAACACCATCGCCATGCCGAGCGCCGCGCCCGCGCCACCCAGCCCGTCGAAGCGCGCCCCCGCCAGCCCGCCGACGAACTGAAAGACCAGCACGAGCGGCCCCGGCGTCGTCTCCGCGAGCCCCAGCCCGTCGATCATCTCGGCCGCGGTCAGCCAGCCGCGCTGCTCGACCGCCGCCTGCGCGACATAGCTGAGCGCAGCGTACGCGCCCCCGAAGGTCACCGCTGCCTGGCCTGCGAAAAAGCGCCCGAGCGTGACGAGGTCGTGGGTCGGACCCAGCCACAGCGCTGCGGCGACCACGGGTGCGGCCCAGATGCCCGCCCACAACAACGCCGTCGCCGCCGACGCCCGCCACGAGGCGGCCGCGACCGGCGCGGCATTCACCGCGACGCCCCCGCGCAGCCAGCCGATGATGCCCGCCCCGAGCACCACCGCCGGGAACGGCGCGTCGAAGAAGAACAGCGCGACAAACGCCGCGACCGCCAGCCCATAGGCGAAGCGCCCGTGCAGCGCGCGCTTCGCCACCTTGGTCAGCGCCTGCGCGACGATCGCCAGCACCACCGCCTGCACGCCGAAGAAGATCGCCTGCACCAGCGGCAGGCGACCATAGCCGAGGTAGAGCAAGGTCAGCGCGGCCATCACCGCCGCGCCGGGGATGATGAAAGCAAGTCCCGCGAGCAGTCCGCCGCGCACGCCGCGCAGCCGCCAGCCGCACCACACACTCAGCTGCTGCGCCTCCGGCCCCGGCAGCAGCATGCAGAAATTGAGCGCGCGCAGGTACGTCGCGTCGTCGATCCAGCCGCGCCGCTCGACGAGCTCGCGGTGCATCAGCGCGATCTGACCCGCCGGCCCGCCGAAACCCAGCGCGCCGATACGCAGCCAGACGGCGAGGAATTCGCCCCAATTTTCGGCTGGCCGGTCCCGCGCTCCCATAGCCGCCGCGCATGGCACAGTGCGGCCTGCGCATCCACCGCGCCCGTGACTTCGCCGCCGCCAGCCGGTAGAGCGGCCCCAACAATCATTCCTGGGGACCAGGCTCTCATGAGCGACACGGCACCGACCAACGACCTCGGCCTCGACGGCTTCGAATTCGTCGAATTCACCGGCCCCGACCCCGATGCACTCGCCGCGCTGTTCGTCGCGATGGGCTTCACGCATGTCGCGACGCACCGCTCGAAGCCCGTGCGCCGCTATGCGCAGGGTGGCATCAATTTCCTGCTCAACATGGATACGGAAGGCCAGGCGGCGGCGTTCCGCAACGCGCACGGCCCGTCGGCCAATGCGATGGCGTTCCGCGTCGCCGATGCGCGCACCGCGTTCGGACTAGCGGTCGAGCGCGGTGCGACCCCCGTCACCGGCCCGGTCGGCCCGATGGAGCTCAACATCCCGGCGATCGAGGGCATCGGCGGGTCGAACCTCTATCTCGTCGACCGCGCCGGCGAGCATGAAATCTACGACATCGATTTCCGCCCGGTGCCGGGTGCCGGCGTCGACGACAACTCGGTCGGGCTGCACACGCTCGACCATCTGACGCACAACGTGAACCGCGGGCGCATGGCGCACTGGGCCGAGTTCTACGAGCGCATCTTCAACTTCCGCCAGATCCGCTATTTCGACATCGAGGGCCAGTCGACGGGCCTGTTCTCCAAGGCGATGACCGCCCCCGACGACAAGATCCGCATCCCGCTCAACGAAAGCCAGGACGAGCACAGCCAGATCGAGGAGTTCCTGCGCAGCTACAACGGCGAGGGCATCCAGCACCTCGCACTCGCCACCGACGACATCTTCGCCACCGTCGACGCACTGCGCGCCAACGGCGTGCGCTTCCAGGACTCGCCCGAGACCTATTTCGACCTGATCGACAAGCGCCTGCCCGGCCACGGCCATTCGGTCGAGGAGATGCGCAAGCGCCGCATCCTGATCGACGGCGCCCCCGAGACCGGCGGCGGCCTGCTCCTCCAGATCTTCACTGAGAACATGGTCGGGCCGATCTTTTTCGAGATCATCCAGCGCAAGGGCAACGACGGTTTCGGCGAGGGCAATTTCAAGGCGCTGTTCGAAAGCCTCGAGCTCGACCAGTTGCGCCGCGGGGTCATCCCGGGGAAAGTCGAGGCGTGACCGACGCGCCGTCGCCCCGGACGCCGGTCAAGAGCAAGCGCTTCATCGCCCAACTCCGCGAGCAGATGGCGCGCGATGGGGAAAGGTCTGAGCGCTTCGACACCAGTTTGCTGGAGCGACGGCTGGCCGGAGAGGCGGGAAGACTGGCCAGCCACTACCAATCGGGCTTCGGTAACAGCTTCGAGACCGAAGCGGTCCCCGGTGCGCTGCCGATCGGGCGCAACTCGCCGCAGCGCCCCGCTTTCGGCCTCTATGCCGAACAGCTGAGCGGCTCCGCTTTCACCGCGCCGCGGCACGAGAACCGGCGGTCATGGCTGTACCGGCTGCGGCCAAGCGCCGGGCATTCACCCTTCGTGTTGGCAGCGGATCGTTCATCCGACTTCCGGGAGCCGGTCTCCCCGAACCGCCTGCGTTGGTCGCCGCGTACCGTGCCGGTCGACCCCGACGAGCTGCAGGATTTCCACGACTCGGCTATTCCGATGCTGTGGAACGGCGACCCGGAAGCACTGACGGGCGTCATGGTCGCGACCTATTCCGCGACCTGCAACATGGGTGCCCGTGCCTATTTCAACAGCGACGGCGAGACGTTGATCATTCCCCAGGCCGGGCGGCTGCTGATCACGACCGAACTGGGCCGGATCGCACTGGAGCCGCTGGAGGTCGCCTTGATCCCGCGCGGGCTGCGCTACAAGGTCAACCTGCCTGACGGCTCCGCCTGCGGTTATCTCGTCGAGAACAGGGGCGCGCCGTTCCGCCTCCCCGAACTCGGCCCGCTGGGTGCGAACGGACTAGCGGCGGCGCGCGACTTCCTGACGCCCGTCGCGTGGTTCGAAGATTGGGATCAGCCGCACGAACTGTTCCAGAAATTCGGCGGCAAGCTGTGGACGACGACGCTCGACCACTCGCCGTTCGACGTCGTCGCGTGGCACGGCAATCTCGCGCCCTGCAAGTACGACCTGCGGCGGTTCAACGCGATGGGAACGGTCAGTTTCGACCATCCCGATCCGTCGATCTACACCGTGCTGACCAGCCCGTCGGAGACGCCCGGCCGCGCCAATGCCGATTTCGTCATCTTCCCGCCGCGCTGGCTGGTCGGCGAGGACACATTTCGCCCGCCGTGGTTCCACCGTAACCTGATGTCGGAGGCGATGGGGCTGATCGCCGGCGCCTACGACGCCAAGGCCGACGGTTTCGCGCCCGGCGCGCTCAGCTTGCACAATATGCTGAACGCCCACGGCCCCGACGTTGCGACTTGGCAGGCGGCGAGCGACGCTGTGCTCAAGCCCCACAAGGTCAACGGTACGATGGCGTTCATGGTCGAAAGCTGCTGGCCGTTCCGCCCGACCGCCCACGCCGCCGCGACCGCCCAGCCCGATTACGACGCCGCGTGGAGCGGCTTTCCGAAAGCCCGATTGCCATGAAGCTTGCGTCACTGAAGCACGGCCGCGACGGGCGGCTTGTCGTCGTGTCGGACGATCTGGCGTGGTGCGCCGCGCCGCCGCCGATGTGGCCGACGCTGCAGGCGGCGCTCGACGACTGGGCGCATGCCGAGCCGATCCTGCGCGGGGTCGCCGAGAGCCTGGCGCACGACGCGGTGCCGCACGCGCGCTTCCACGAGCGCGACGCCGCTTCCCCGCTGCCGCGCGCCTATCAATGGGCGGACGGGTCGGCGTACGTGAACCACGTCGCGCTGGTGCGCCAGGCGCGCGGCGTCGCGATGCCCGACAGCTTCTGGACTGAGCCGCTGATGTACCAGGGCGGCAGCGACGGCTTTCTCGGCCCCCGCGACCCGATCCCGCTCGGCGATCCGGCGTGGGGTTGCGACCTGGAAGCGGAGGTCGTCGTCGTCACCGGCGACGTGCCGTACGGGGCGTCGCGCGACGAGGCGCTCGCCAGCATCCGCCTGATCGGCCTGACCAACGACGTCAGCTTGCGCAACCTGATCCCCGGCGAACTGGCGAAGGGCTTCGGCTTCTTCCAGTCTAAGCCCGCGAGCGCGATGTCGCCGGTGTTCGTCACCCCTGACGCGCTAGGCGACCGCTGGCGGGACGGCAAGCTGCACGGGGCGCTGCGGGTCGACCTCAACGGCCAGCCGTTCGGGCGAGCCGACGCCGGGCTCGACATGACGTTCGACTTCGGAACGCTGATCGCCCATGCCGCGAAGACCCGCGCGCTCGGTGCGGGGACGATCGTCGGGTCGGGGACGGTGTCGAACCTGGGTGCAGACGGTGGCCCGGGGCGCGCCATCGCCAACGGCGGCGTCGGCTATTCGTGCCTCGCGGAACTGCGCACCGTCGAGACGATCGTCGGCGGTGCAGCGGTCACGCCCTTCCTGCAGGACGGCGACACTGTGCGCATCGAGATGCACGGCGACGACGGCCACTCGATCTTCGGCGCGATCAAGCAGCGCGTCGCCGTCATCCGCTAGGGCTACTTCGCCTTCTGGAACAGCACCTCGCCGCGGCGCGAGACGTACAGCTTCTCGAGCGTGATCGGGTCGAAATAGGCCTCGACGCGGTCGCCCTCGGGGGTCGTGCCATAGACTTCGTAGCAGCCGCCATCGACCTTGGCCTTGCGGACCTTCCACCCGTCCTTGATGATCGTGTCGGTCAGCTTGGCGATCGACTGCCACTTCGCCTTGTCGCCCTGGCAGGTCATGACACCGGTGGCAGACGCGGGAACCGCGACGGCGGCGGCGAGGCTGAGCGCGAGGGCCGAGATGATAAGTTTCATGCGAATCTCCTTTGGCTGGGAAGAAAGCGCGTCGCTTCGAGCAACGCGAGCGGGACGAAGTGTAAAAGCGCGGACGTGAGGCCGTCGTGAACGAAAACCCAATGCAGCAGGGTCAGCAGCGCGGCGGGATAGGCGAGCCTTTGCAGCGGCTTCCAGCTGCGCCCCAGCGCCCGCACCGCCGCCTGATTGCTGGTCAGCGCGAGCGGCAGCATGAGCAGCAGCGCGAGCCAGCCAGTCCAGATGCCGCGCGCGCCGAGTTCGGCGAGCATGTCGTCGAGGCTGCCCATCGCGATCACGTAGAAAACCAGGTGCAGCAGGCCGTAGCCGAACGCCGCGACGCCGATCGCGCGGCGGTAGCGGATCAGGCCGCGCCAGCGCGGCACCAGCCGGACCAGCGGCGTCACCACCAGCGCCGCGATCAGCAGCCGCGCCGACAACTCGCCGGTCGGATGGAGCAGCGCCTCGAGGTCGGCATCGGGCTGCACCGCCGCCACGGCCCACCACAGCGCGGGCAGCGCGAGCAAAACCCAGAGAAGCGACTTCGGCACCACCGCTCGCCTAGCCTTGATGCGAACGACTTGCAACACAGCACCGCTTGCGGCGCGGCGCTTCGCCGCTAGGGTGCGCGGCGACAATGTGGATCCTTCACCAATACCCCCTGTGCCCGTTCAGCCGCAAAATCCGCTTCCAGTGCGCGGAGAAGGGCGTCGCGGTCGAGTGCGTGCGCGAGCACCCGTGGGAGCGGCGCGATGCCTTCCTGCTGCTCAATCCTGCCGGGCAGACGCCGGTGTTCGTGCAGGGCGCGGTGACGCTCAGCGATTCGACCGCCATCGCCGAGTATCTGGAGGAGACCGTCGAGCGCACGCCGCTGTACGGGGCCGGGGCCGAGGCGCGCGCCGAGACGCGACGGATGTGCGCGTGGGTCGACCAGAAATTCTATTCGGAAGTCGTCGTGCCGCTGCTCGCCGAGCGGATGTTCAAGCGCCTCGTGACCCGCGGCCAGCCCGACGCCGCGACGATCCGCGGCGCCCAGCGCGCGGCGGAGGGGCACCTCGACTATCTCGACTATCTGCTCGAACACCGCCGCTGGCTGTCGGGCCCGGCATTCGGGCTGGCCGACGTGGCGGCGGCGGCGCAGGTGTCGGTGGCGGACTACCTCGGCGGCATCGACTGGGACGGGCACGAGGAAACGCGCACCTGGTATTCGGCGATCAAGTCACGCCCGACGTTCCGCCCGCTGCTCGCCGAGCGGATGGAGGGCCTGCCGCCGCCTGCGCACTACGATAAACTCGATTTCTAACCCTACGATCGCCCGGTTAAGGGCAACCCCATGACCCCCGCCGCCCTCCGCACTGCGCTCGAAGCGCGCGCGCACGCGCTCGGCTTCGCGGCGTTCGGCGTCGCTCCCGCCACCGCCGCCCCGCTGGCCGGCGCGCGGCTGCGCCAGTGGCTTAGCGAGGGCCGCCACGGCGACATGATCTGGATGGCCGACACCGCCGACCGGCGTGCCTCGCCGCAGGGCCTATGGCCCGAGGTGCGGTCGGTGGTCATGCTCGGCACCAGCTACGCCCCGGCGCTCGACCCGCTGCGCCATGCCGGGAACCCCGACACCGGTGTCATCTCGGTCTACGCGCAGGGCAAGGATTACCACGACACGATCAAGGGCCGGCTGAAGCAGCTTGGCAACTGGCTGGGGTCGACGGGCAACGACCTGAAGGTGTTCGTCGATACCGCGCCGGTGATGGAAAAGCCGCTCGCCGAAGCCGCGGGCCTCGGCTGGCAGGGCAAGCACACGAACCTCGTCAGTCGCGCGCACGGGTCGTGGCTGTTCCTGGGGTCGATCTACACGACCGCCGAACTGCCCTATGATGCGGTACACCGCGACCTGTGCGGGTCGTGCGACCGGTGCCAGCGCGCCTGCCCGACCGACGCCTTCCCCGCGCCGTACCGCCTCGATGCGCGGCGCTGCATTTCCTACCTGACGATCGAGCACAAGGGGCCGATCCCGGTCGAGTTCCGCGCGGCCATCGGCAACCGCATCTACGGCTGCGACGACTGCCTCGCGGTCTGCCCGTGGAACCGCTTCGCGCAGGCCAGCGCCGACTTGGCGTTCGCAGCCCGGCCCGACCTCGCCGCGCCGTCGCTGGCGGAGCTACTGGCGCTCGATGACACCGGTTTCCGCGCGCGCTTCGCGGGCTCGCCGGTCAAGCGCATCGGCCGGGGGCGCTTCGTGCGGAACGTGTGCATCGCGGCGGGGAATAGCGGGGATGCGGCCTTGCTACCGGTGCTGGTCGGGCTGGCGGAAGATGGGGACGCGGTGGTCGCCGAGGCGGCCGCCTGGGCAACCACTCAAATTCGCGCCTAGTGTCAGCGCAGCTCCGGCGCCCCGACCTGCTCGTCGAGGAACTGCTCGTCGAGCCGCGGCGGATCGGGCTCGACGGTCGCGGGGGGCACCTCGCCGCCATCGCCCGCGGTCAGCTCCTCGGTGCCCGGGTCGATGCCATAGACCTGGTCGTCGGGCTCGAGACCGAAGCCGCCGCCGGTGTCGACCTCGGTGGTGAGCGGCGACGGCGGGGTGCCGCCGACCGCACGCGCCATGTACGCCGCAAACGCCCGCGCCGGTGCCCGGCCGCCCTGCAGGCCCGGCACGGCCTTCGCATCGTCGCGGCCCATCCACACGCCGGTCGTCAGCTCGGGCGTGAAGCCCAGAAACCAGCCATCCTTGTTGCTGCTCGTCGTGCCCGTCTTGCCCGCCAGCGGCCGGCCGATCTGCGCGGCGCGACCCGTGCCGGTCTCGACTGCCGCCTGCAGCAGCTTGGTCATGTTCGCCGCAACGTACGGCGCGACCAGCACGCGCGGGGTCGCCGCCTCGCGCTCGTACAGCACGCGTCCCGACGCGGTGGCGATGCGCGTCACGGCATAGGGGCGCACCTCGGCGCCGTTGTTGGCGATCGCCGCATAGGCCGCGGTCATCTCGAGCACCGTAGCCTCGGACGTGCCGAGCACCATCGCCGGGCGGCGGTCGATCGGCGTAGTGATGCCGAAGCGCCGCGCCACATCCGCCACGGTGTCGAACCCGACACGGTTGCCGAGTGCGGCCGCGACGGTGTTGATCGACAGCGCGAACGCCTGGGTGACGCTGACCTCCCCGGCGTTGCCGCGGCTGTTGTTGCGCGGGCTCCAGCCCTCGAAAGTCACCGGCTCGTCGACGACGCGGTCGTCGGGGGTCAGCCCGTCTTCGAGCGCCGCGAGATAGACGAACAGCTTCCACGACGATCCCGGCTGGCGTCGCGCCACGACCGCGCGGTTGTAGTTCGACGCCACGTAATCGCGGCCGCCGACCATCGCCCGCACCGCGCCGTCGCGCGCCAGCGCTACCAGCGCACCCTGCGCGCCCTTCGGCGTCTCGGCGCGCATCGCGGCCTCGGCGGCCTGCTGCCCCTTGGGGTCGAGCGTCGTCGTGACGAGCAGCGGCTCGACGGTCTCGTCGGTCAGGCCTTCGACCTCACCCAGCGCCCAGTCGGTGAAATAGCGCACCCCCGACTGCGGCGCCTGGGCGGCGAAGCGCAGGCCGTCGAGGTTCGCCGCGCTCGCCTCGCCGGGCAGGATCGCACCGGTATCGGCCATCGTCGCGATGACGATCCGCGCACGCTGCTTGGCCCGCGCCGGGTCGGCGGAGGGCGCGTAGCGGCTGGGCGCCTTGACGAGCCCGGCGATTACCGACGCCTCCTCGAGACTGAGGGTGCGCGCGCTATGACCGAAGAACTTGCGGCTCGCGGCATCGACGCCGTACGCGCCGCCGCCGAAATAGACGCGGTTGAGATACAGCTCGAGGATCGCCTGCTTGGTGAACTTGCGCTCGATCGCCAGCGCCAGCACGATCTCGCGGATCTTGCGGCCGTAATCCTTGTTCGAGGTCAGGAAGATGTTGCGCGCCAGCTGCTGCGTGATCGTCGATGCGCCCTGCACCTTGGCACCGCCGGCGCGCACGACCGCGACCCCGGCGCGCGCCATGCCCCACGGGTCGATGCCCGGGTGCGCGAAGAAGCGCCGGTCCTCGACCGACACCATCGCGTCGACCATCGGCTTCGGGATCGCATTGAAGTTGAGCCACTGGCCGTAGCTGGGGCCGAGCGTCACCAGCCGCGTGCCGTCTGCGCCGCGCAGCTCGACCGACTGGCCGTTCGGCGAGCGCATCAGCTCGTCGAAACCGGGCAGCGAGGCGAGCGCGACCATGACCGCAATGCCGAGCGTCAGCACACCGGCGAGGAACAGCCCGCCCATCACCTTCGCGATCGTGGCGAACGGGTTGGGCCGGGCGGCGGGCGGGGAACGGCGGGGGCGCGGGGGCATGGGACGCGCGTGCGTTAGGCGCGTTCGATTGCGCCCGCAAGCCGTATTAGGCGGGTCATACGACCCCGCAGCCCACGCAGCCCGGGTCCTTGGGCAGCGTCAGCGTCCGCATCCGCGCCGACAGCGCGTCGTAGAGCAGCAACCGGCCCGCGAGGCTGTCGCCGAAACCGACGATCTCGCGGATCACCTCGAGCGCCTGCAGCGCCCCCATGATCCCCGTCAGCGCGCCGATGACACCGGTGTCGGCGCAGCTGTCGCCCGCGCGGTCGGCGGCCGCACCGACGAGGCAGCGGTAGCACGGCCTGTCCCCCTCCCAGCCGCGGAAGGTGCCCAGCTGACCGTCGAACGGCCCTACCGCTGCCGACACCAGCGGAATGCGCAAGGCGTGCGCCGCGTCGGCGACCGCGAGGCGGGTGGCGAAACTGTCGGACCCGTCGGCGACGACGTCGTGCCCGGCGAGCAGTTCGCGCGCGTTCTCGGCGGTCAGGCGGACGGCGTGGGTCGCGACCTCGACGTGGGGATTGAGCCGCGCCAGCGCGTCCGCCGCGCCGTCGGTCTTGGTCCGTCCGACGTCGGCGGTTCCGAATAGGACCTGCCGCTGCAGGTTGGACAGCGAGACCCGGTCGTCGTCGATGATCGTCAGCCGCCCGACGCCTGCGGCAGCGAGATACATCAGGCATGGGCTGCCCAGCCCGCCCGCGCCGATGACGGCAACCGACGCCGCCTTGAGCTTCAGCTGCCCTGCCCCGCCGACCTCGCGCAGCACGATGTGGCGCGCGTAGCGGTCGAGTTCGTCGTCGGACAGGCTCACCCGCCCATCACCCCGTCGAGCCGAAGCCGCCGCTCCCCCGCGCCGTGTCGTCGAGGCTGTCGACCTCCTCGAAACGCCCGCGCGTCACCGGGGCAACAACCAGCTGCGCGATCCGCATGCCGCGCTCGATATGGACGGGACGCGGCCCGAGGTTGATCAGGATGACCTTGACCTCGCCGCGATAGTCGCTGTCGATCGTGCCCGGCGCGTTGGCGACGGTCAGCCCGTGCTTGAGCGCCAGGCCCGAGCGCGGGCGGACCTGGACCTCGTAGCCGTCGGGGATCGCGATGCTGAGGCCCGTCGGCACGCCTGCGCGGTCGCCCGGCGACAGGGTCAGCGTCTCCGCCGAAACGATGTCCATGCCCGCGGCACCCTCGGTCGCATATTCGGGCAGCGGCAGGTCGAGGGCGTGGCGCAGGCGGACGACGCGGATCGGCACTTCAGAGGGCATCGGCGATCCTTGCAGCGAGGCGCCGCGCGACCTCGGCCTTGGGCAGCGGCGGCCAGTCCTCGACCCCGCTGCCGGTGACGAGATGGACGAGGTTGGCGTCGCCGCCGAAGACATCGCCCGACACGTCGTTGGCGACGATCCAGTCGGCGTTCTTGCGCACCCGCTTGGCCTGAGCATGCTCGCGCGTCGTCTCGGTCTCGGCCGCAAAGCCGACGACGAGGCGCGGGCGGCGCGGACCCGGCGCGGCGATGCCCGCCAGTATGTCGGGGTTCTCGACGAGCGTCAGCGCAGGCGGCGCACCTTTCTTCTTGAGCTTCGCGCCCGCCGCCTCGACGCGCCAGTCGGCGACCGCGGCGACCATCACCGCGATGTCGGCGGGCAGCGCGGACTCCACCGCCGCCGCCATGTCGCGCGCGCTGACGACATCGACCCGGTCGCATCCGGCCGGCGTCGGCAGCGCGACGGGGCCGCTGACCAGCGTGACGCGGCAGCCGAGTGCGGCAAGCGCGCCGGCCACGGCATAGCCCTGCTTTCCCGACGAGCGGTTGGCGAGATAGCGCACGGGGTCGATCGCCTCGTGCGTCGGCCCTGCGGTGACGATCGCATGGCGGCCGGCCAGCCGCTGCGGCCCGGCCAGCGCCTGGGCGATCGCGGCGACGATCGCATCGACCGGCGGCAGGCGGCCGCGCCCGAACTCGCCGCACGCCATCACGCCCTCGTCGGGGTCGATGACCTGCACCCCGCGTGCGCGCAGCGTCGCGATGTTCGCGATGGTGGCCGGATGGTCCCACATCCGCACGTTCATCGCGGGCACCATCAGTACCGGCGTGTCGGTGGCGAGGAGCAGCGTCGTCGCGAGATCGTCGGCGATGCCGGCGGCGTGGCGCGCGATCAGGTCGGCGGTGGCGGGGCAGACGACGATCAGGTCGGCCGAGCGGCTGAGCGCGATATGGCCCATCGCGGCCTCGTTGGTCACGCTGAACAGCGCCTCGTGAACCTGCGCCTCGGCGAGTGCGGCGAGGCTGAGCGCGGTCACGAACTCGGCGCCGCCGCGCGTCAGCACGGGCGTGACCTCGCCGCCGGCGCGCCGCACCCCGCGCACGACGTCGAGCGCGCGATAGGCCGCGATGCCGCCGCCGACGATCAGCAGGATCCGTTTGCCGTGCACGCCCGGGACTTAGCGCCGCCGCCCGGCGCTGTCGATGGAGGCGGAACCGCCACTGGCCCCAAGGCGTAGCCGCCACTGGCATTGTAACATTCGGCAGTGCAGTAAGCGCGCGCCGCGCCCGTTTCGGAGAACCCATGACGCACGATTTCCACCCCACGTCGCTGCGCGAGTACGACATCCGCGGCATCATCGGCGAGACCCTGGGCGAGGCCGATGCCTATGCCATCGGGCGCAGCTTCGGGACGCGCATCGCGCGTGCCGGGGGCCGCAAGGTCGCGGTCGGCTATGACGGGCGGACCTCGTCGCCGGGGCTGGAGGCGAAGCTCGTCGAGGGGTTGAACGACAGCGGCGTCGATGCGGTACGGATCGGGCTGGGGCCGACGCCGATGCTGTATTTCGCGGTGCACGAGCTGGGCTGCGACGGCGGGGTGATGATCACCGGCAGCCATAACCCGCCGAACTACAACGGCTTCAAGATGATGCTGGGCAACGGCCCGTTCTTCGGCGCCGACATCCAGGCGCTGGGCCGCACAGCTGCAGCGGGCGACTGGGAGAGCGGCGCGGGCGAGGCCAGCACCCACGAGATCATGGACCGGTACGTCGAGCGGCTGCTGCAGGGCTTTGCGCCGCCCGCCTACAAGATCGCCTGGGATTGCGGCAACGGCGTCGCCGGGCCAGTGGTCGAGAAGCTCGTCAAGCATCTGCCGGGCGAGCATCACCTGCTGTTCACCGACGTCGACGGCACTTTCCCCAACCACCACCCCGACCCGACCGACGAGGCGAACCTCGTCGACCTGAAGCGCGTCGTTGCTGAGAAGGGCTGCGACTTCGGCGTCGCCTTCGACGGCGACGGCGACCGCATCGGCGCGGTCGACGGCCAGGGCCGCGTGATCTGGGGCGACCAGCTGCTCTCGATCCTCGCGGCACCCGTGCTCAAGGCGCTGCCGGGAGCGGTCATCATCGGCGACGTCAAGGCGAGCCAGATGCTGTTCGACCGCATCGCCGAACTCGGCGGCACGCCGCTGATGTGGAAGACCGGTCACTCGCTGATCAAGGCCAAGATGAAGGAGGTCGGCAGTCCGCTGGCGGGCGAGATGTCGGGCCATGTCTTCTTCCAGCACGACTGGTACGGCTTCGACGACGGCATCTACGCCGCCGTCCGCCTGATCGGCGCAGTCAGCGAGATGGGCGGGTCGCTGACCGCACTCAAGGACTCGATGCCGGTAATGATCAACACGCCCGAGATGCGCTTCCAGTCGTCGGAAGACCGCAAGTTCGTCGTCGTCGAGGAGGTGCTGGCGCGCCTCGAGGCGAGCGGCGCCAAGGTTGACCGTACCGACGGGGCGCGGGTCAACACGCCCGACGGCTGGTGGCTGCTGCGCGCGTCGAACACGCAGGACGTGCTGGTGGCGCGCGCCGAGGCAGTCAGCGAAGCGTCACTCGAGCGGCTGATGACGGCGCTCAACGGCGAGCTGGCGGCGAGCGGAGTCGAGCCCGTCGTCGTCGGACATTAGCGGGACAATTATTTTGCTGCGGTGCAGCATCGGACTTGCAATCGTCACGATCCGGGCTTATTGTGCAGTGCAGCATGAGCCCGGAGACACGCATGGCAGATAATCGCAAACCGCGAAACCAGGCCGCTCCGGCAGCCGGGCCCGCAATCGCTCCCGCGATTGCGCGGAGCAAGCCCAAGGCGCCGAAGTTCGTGCCGCCGATGGCCGACTTGCCGCCGGTGCTGGCCGCCGAGTCTGTCGTAGCCGCGGTCGTGGCCGAGCCGGTTGCTGCCGTCGCAGCCACGCCCGAGCCCGTCGCGCCCACGCCAGCCCCTGCTGCGCCGACTCCCGAGCCGATCGCAGTTGCGCCCCAGCCGGTCGCTCCCGAGCCTGTCATCACCACCGAAGCACCCGTCCTCACCCCCGAACCCAAGAAGGTATTTTCCATGAACGAGACCATGACCAACATGCAGAACGGCGCCGCCGACGCGATCAAGAACGGCACCGAGAACGCCATGTCGCAGGGCAAGGCCACCCTCGAGCAGATGACCGCCAAGTCAAAGGAAGCCATCGAGACCGGCATGAAGTCGCTCGACGAGATGACGGCGATGGCACGCGGCAACGTCGAGGCGCTGCTCGCGTCGACCAAGGCGGCCACCACAGGCCTCGAGTCGATCGCCCATCAGGTCGCCGACTTCAGCCGCAAGAGCTTCGAGGAGACGACCGCCGCCGCCCGCGCGATGACGACCGTCAAGACCCCGAACGAGCTGATGCAGCTGCAGAACGACTTCGCCAAGACGCAGTTCGACGCGGCGATCAGCGAGATGTCGAAGCTGTCAGAGACGCTGGTCAAGCTCGCCGGCGAAGTCTTCGAGCCGGTCCAGAACCGCGTTGCGGTCGCCACCGACAAGCTGAAGACGGCTGCTGCCACCACCTTCAATCGTTAATTCGAGACGAGGTTCGAAGGGGGGGCGGGACGCAAGTCCCGGCCCCCTTTCTGCGTCAGGACCGCAGCGCCTCAATCGGGCTGAGCTTCGCGGCGCGGGTCGCCGGGTACCAGCCGAAGAAGATGCCGATCGACGCCGACACCGCGAAGGCGACGACCACCGCGAACAGCGTCACCGACGTGTCGAACCCGATCGCCCCGCTCGCCGCGGTCGCGCCCAGCGTGCCGAGCCCCACGCCGATCGAGCAACCGAGCAGCGACAGCATCAGCGCCTCAAGCAAGAACTGCAGGCGAATGGCCGACCGCGGCGCGCCGATCGCCATGCGGATGCCGATTTCGCGCGTCCGCTCGGTCACCGACACCAGCATGATGTTCATAATGCCGATGCCGCCGACCACCAGGCTGATCGACCCGATGGCCGCGAGCAGCGCCGAGATCGCCGCGGTCGTCGTCGACAAAGTGTCGGTCACCGCGGTCAGGTTGGTCACGCTGAAATCGTCCGCGGCGTTACGGTCGAGCTTGTGCGCGCGGCGCAGCGTCTGGGTGATCGCTTCCTCGGTCGAATCGAGGTTCTCGGCACTGTCGACCGCGACCGACACCGACCGGATCGAGCGGCGGAAGAAGTTGCCCTGCAGCTGACGCAGCGCGGTGGTCAGCGGCACGACGATCAGGTCGTCGCGGTCCATGCCGCCGAACCCCTGCCCGCGCTTCGACATGATTCCGATGACGGTGAAGCTGGTGCCCTTGATGCGCACCGACTGGCCCATCGGGTCGTTGGCGCCGAACAAATTGTCGGCGACCGTCTGGCCGATCAGCGCGACGCGCGCCGCGGCCCGCTCCTCCATGTCCGAGAAAGTGCGCCCGTCGGCGGGGCGCCAGTCCTGTACGGTGAACCACGCAGGGGGCGCGCCGGTCACCGTCGTCGCCCAGTTGGCCGGCCCGGCGACGACCTGCGCGGGGATGTTGGCGGTCGGCGCGACCGCGACGACATGCTCCAGCCGCGCGATCTTGTCGGCGTCGTCGAGGCGCAGCGTTGCGCCGGTCCCCGCCCCCCCCATGAAGCCGCCCTGCCGACCCGAGCCTGCCGTGACGATCAGCATGTTCGAGCCGAGCCCGGCGATCGAGTCCGCCACCTGCTTCTGCACGCCGCCGCCGATGGCGAGCATCAGGATCACCGCGGCGACGCCGATGATCATGCCGAGCATCGTCAGCGCCGAGCGTAGCCGGTTGGCGATCAGCGCGCCCCAGGCCTCGGCGAGCATCGCGCTGATCATGCGATACCCTCAGGCGCATGCCCGTACAGCGCGTCCTCGGTCGGCGGGCCGTCGTAGAACACCAGCCCGTCCTGGATGCGCACGACGCGGTCGGTCGCTCGCGCCACTTCGGGATCGTGGGTCACCAGCACGACCGTCACGCCACGCTCGCGGTTGAGCGTCTTGAACAGGCCGAGCACCTCGGCGCCGGTCTTTGTGTCGAGCGCGCCGGTCGGTTCGTCGGCGAGCAGCAGGTCGGGATCGTTCGCCAGCGCGCGCGCCACCGCGACACGCTGCTGCTGACCGCCCGACAGCTGCGACGGACGCGAGCGCGGCTTGTCGCCCAACCCGACACTGGTCAACAGCTCCTGCGCCCGCGTCTCGCGCGCCTTCCGGTCGAACCCGGCATAGACGAGCGGCAGCGCGACATTGCCCAGCGCGGTCAGGCGCGGCAGCAGGTTGAACTGCTGGAAGATGAAGCCGATGCCCTTGTTGCGCAGCTTCGCGAGCGCGGTCTCGCCCAGCGTCGCGGTGTCCTGCCCCTCGAAGCGGTAGACCCCGTCGCTCGCCGAATCGAGGCAGCCGATGACGTTCATCAGCGTCGACTTGCCCGAGCCCGATGGCCCCATGATCGACATCAGCTCGCCGCGCTGCACGTCCATGCTGACGCCGTGCAGCGCGCGGAAGGTCCCCGCCTCGCTGGCATAGTCTTTGATGACGTTCTGCAGCGACAGGACGGGGACGCTCATCTGCTGCTACCGCGTCCACCGCCGCCGCTGTTGCCGCCGGTGCCCGGGGGACCGAAGCCGCCGCCCTTCTTGTCCTTCGATGTATCGCCGACGATGACCTTGTCACCGGCCTTGAGCGCGCCCGACACGACCTGGGTATTGTCCTGGTCCGACGCGCCGATCTTGATGCGCACCGGGACCGGTGCCGCATCGCGCAGCACGAAGACGGTCAGCATCGACGGATCGTTCGGAACACGCTTCTGTCCGGCACCGGTGCGGCGCGGCGGCGTGTAGTCGGCGGGCTTCCAGCTGAGCGCCGCATTGGGCAGCAGCACGGCATTCTCAAAGTTCGAAATCAGGAAGGACGCATTGGCGGTCATGCCCGGCAGCAACGCGCCGTCGGGGTTCGCGACCCCGACGATGACGGTGTAGGTCACGACATTCTGCTGCGACGTCGGGTTGAGGCGGATCTGGCGGACGAAACCTTCGAAGTTGCGCGTGCCGTACGCATCGACGGTGAAGTTGACCTTCTGCCCGACACGCACCTTCGACACATCGGCCTCTGCGACCGCCGCCTCGATCTGCATCTGGGTCAGGTCGCGCGCGATCCTGAACAGCTCGGGCGTGCTGAACGACGCTGCCACCGTCTGGCCGAGATCGACCGAGCGCGCGATCACCGCGCCCGATACCGGGGAGCGGATCACGGTGTAGCCGAGGTTGGTGCGGTCCTGCTTGATCTGCGCCTGCGCCGCCTGCACCTGCGCAGCGCTCGACTGGGCGCTCGCCAGCGCGGTCTCATATTCCTGACGGCTGATATACTGCTGCTTGAACAGCTGCGCCGAGCGGCGCGCATTGGCGCTCTGCAATGCCGCGGTGGCGCGGACGTTCGCCAGCGCGGCCTCGCTGGCCGCCAGCCGCGCGGCATAGACCGACGGGTCGAGCTCGAGGAGCAGCTGCCCCTCCTTCACCTTGTCGTTGAAGTCGACGTAGAGCTTGGCGACCGTTCCCGACACCTGCGTGCCGACGCTGACGACCCGCACGGGGTTCAGGATGCCGTTGGCGGTGATCACCTCGCTCAGGTCGCCGCGCGTGACTTCGGCGGTCTTGTATTGCGACCCCGGCGCGGGGGCGTTGGCACGGCTGTAGAAATACCAGCCGACCGCGGCCGCGATGACGAGCGCGAGCAGAATCCAGCGCTTCTTGATCCGCTTCATCGACCCGTCCTCATTGCATCGACCTCGGCGCCGATCCCGCCGATGGCGCGCGCCAGCTGTGCCTGCCGGGTGCGCACGTCGAATTCGGCCTGCACCAGCTGCTGCCGCGCGCTCGCCAGCTGGCTCTGCGCATTGAGCAGATCGGTGAACGTCCCGACGCCCGCCTTGTAGCGTCCCTGCGCGATATCGGCGGCGGCGACACTGCTCTCGATCAGGATACGCGCCGTCGCGAGGCTGCGGATCGCGGTGTCGAGCGCAGTATGGTTGGTGAAGACGTCGAGCCCCGCTTGCTGACGCACCTGCTCGGTGACGGCGGCGGCGCGGTCGCGCTCGGCCTCGGCCTGCGTCACCGCATAGCGCCGCGATCCGCCGTTGAAGAGCGGGATGTTGAGCGACAGGCCGATGCTGGCCGAGTTGCGGTCGTTCGAGCCGCCGAGCGCGCTGACGCTGTTGCTGCCGTTGGCGCTGACCGACGGCCGCGCGTCCGACCGTGCCGCGCGGACCTGTGCGGCGGCGGCGTCGAGCTGCGCGCGCTGCGACAGGATATCGGGACGCAGCCGCTCGGCCTCGGCGATCAGCGCGTCGACATCGCCGGTCAGCCGCGTCGTCGCGGGGAGCGCCGGAGGCGCAGCGAGCGCAAGACGCGTCGAGGGTGGCAGGCTGACGACGGTCGCGAGCTGCCCCTGGCTGGTGCGCAGGTCGCCCTCGGCCTGGGTCAGCGTGAGCTCGGCCTGCGCCAACGAACTGCGCGCCTGCAGACGGTCGGAGGGGGTGGCGACCCCTGCGATCTCGCGCGCCCGGGCGGTGTCGAACGAGGAGCGCGCGAACTCGACGCTGGCACGCGCCGCGGTAACCGACGCGACGCCTGCGGTCACTGCGTTGAAGGCGGTGACGGTGTCGAGGGCGACCCCCTGCGCGGTGTCGGCGAAGCTGGCGAGTGCCGCGGCCTGGCTGGCGCGCGCGCTGTCGATCCGCGCGCGGCGCCCGCCGAAATCGAAGATCAGATAGTCGAGCGCGAGGCTGGCCGTGGCACCGAAATCGGTGCCGCCGCCCGTCGTCGTGAAGGTCTGGCCGCCGCTGCTGAAACTGTCGTTCCGGAAGAAGTCGGTGCGGCTCAGTGTCGGCCCGACGCTGACCGTCGCGGTCGGCAGGTTGGCGGCGCGCGCGATGCCGACGCCCGCCGCGGCACTGCGCACGCTTGCCCAGGCCGCGGCGGTCGCGGGATTGCGGCACAGCGCGAGGTCGACGAGATCGGGCAAGGCCAGTGGCCCGGCGGGTACGGCATTGCCGCACGCCGGGCCGTTGGTGACGCGCGGCCGCTCGGTCGGGATCAGCCCGCGCGGGTCGGGGTTCGCGGCGAACGCCGGCCCGGCAAGCAGACTGGCGATGAGCAACAGGCGGGCGGGCATCGATACTCGTTTAGCGGGCGGAATCTTCGCGTCGAGTGAATACGCGGTAATGCGACAAAGCCCCCGCCCGCCTGCGCCTAGCTGAGGTCGAAGACCAGCAGCTCGGCGCCGTCCTCGCTGGCGAGATGCAGCGCCGTCTCGCCCGTCACCGCCGCGCCGTCGCCGGGCGCGAGCGCCAGGTCGCCCAGCGTGGCATTGCCCTTCACCGCCTGCACCCAGGCATGGCCGCGCGAGATCGGCACCTCGAGCGTGCCGCCGGCGCCGACGATCGCGCGGTGCAGCGTCGCATCGCTGCGGATCGTCACCGCGCCGCCGTCGGGGCCGCCGATCAGGTCGAGGCGGCTGTCGCCCTCCGGCACGCTGGGCAGCGTCGCCTGCTCGTAGCCGGGCGCGATGCCGCGCACGTTGGGCAGCAGCCAGATCTGCAGCAGGTGGACAGGCGCCGTTGTGCTGGCGTTGAACTCCGAATGGCGGATGCCTGTCCCTGCGCTCATGCGCTGCGCGTCGCCGGGCAGGATGATCGCGCCGGTGCCGGTCGAATCCTTATGCTCGAGCGCGCCGTCGACGATGTACGTCACGATCTCCATGTCCGAGTGGGCATGCGTCGGGAACCCGCCGCCGCCGGCGACGCGGTCCTCGTTGACAACCCGCAGCGCGCGGAAGCCCATTTGCGCGGGATCATGGTAGTCGGCGAAGCTGAAGCTGTGGAAACTGTCGAGCCAGCCGTGGTTGGCATGGCCGCGCGCGGCGGCCGGACGATGGGTAATCATGGGATAAGGTCTCCTTCGCCGGGGGATGTGGGGAGGGGCAGATCGTTGCACCAGTGAGGCACAGCCATGTGCCCGGGGCATCGATTCAGAACGCGATCGCGCTGCCGTCCCAGGCGAAGAACCCGCCCGTATCCGCCGGCTGCAGACCGTCGAGCACCGTCAGCAGGTGTCCCGCCGCTACCGCTGGCGTGAACAGCTCACGCACCCCGCGCTGGAACGGCGCCGACAGCCCGGTGTCGACCGTCCCCGGGTGCAGCGCGACGCAGACCCCGAGCGGGCAGCGGCGCGCGTGCTCAATCGCCATTGTCCGGACAAGTTGGTTGAGCGCGGCCTTCGACGCTCGATAGGCGTGCCAGCCGCCCAGCCGGTTGTCGGCGATCGACCCGACGCGTGCCGATAGCACGGCGAACCCCGTCCTGCGGTCGGTGCGCAGCTTCGGGAGGAAGGCCTGGGCGACGAGCGCGGGGCCGATGGCGTTGACCGCGAACTGGTCGGCGAGACGCGTGGCGTCCAGGTCGCGGAGGGCCTTCTCGGGGGCACCTAGCGAGCCCGTCGCGACGATGACGAGGTCCAGCGGCCTGTCGATCCGCGCTGCTGCCGAAGTGATCGACGCCGGATCGGTGAGGTCAAGATCGGCGCGCGTCAGACCGGTCACCTCGCCGCGCAGCGCCAGGGCCTCAACGAGCGCCCCGCCGATGCCGCCGCTCGCGCCGACCACGACCGCGCGCAGGTCGGGGCCGAACGACGGAAGGATCAATCCTTTTCCATCGTCGCCTGGAGCGGATGGTTGTGCTCGCGCGCGAAGTCGATGACCTGGCTGACCTTGGTCTCGGCGATCTCGTAAGTGAAGACACCGCAGATGCCGACGCCGCGCTGATGGACATGCAGCATGACCCGCGTCGCATCCTCGATCGTCATGCGGAAGAAGCGCTGCAGCGTCAGCACGACGAATTCCATCGGCGTGTAATCGTCGTTGAGCAGCAGCACCTTGTACAGCGCAGGCTGCTTGGTCTTCGGCTTGGTCTTGGTCGCGATGCCGACGCCGGTGTCGCCGTCACGATCGTCGTCGCGGTCTGGGCCGTTGTAAATCATTGCAGTCATGGTCTCGCGGACGGGGTCTCGAACGACGCAATATAGTCCCCCGAGGTTCCCGCGAAAAGGGTGGCGCGGCGCCTCAGGCGGGGACGATGTCGATCACGTCGAGCGTCGATTCCCATTTCGGCCACGGCAGCTCGAGCCGCCAGCGCCGCTCCCCCAGCCGCCGCAACACGCCGACCTGATTGCGCTCGGCATCGGCGTTATAGTCGAACAACCCGCCCTCGCTGCCCAGGCTGAGCGCGCCGAGATAGACCTGGCGGTCGCCGTCGGGGAACAGCAGCCCCGCCGTCCGCTGCGCCCCGCCCTCGCGGACGAAGCGCAAGCCGCCCTCTACCTGCTCGACGCGGCAAGGATAGGTCTCGCTCATCGTCCACACGGGCATGCCCGCAGTACGCGTGCCCAGCTTGACGGTGCGGCAGCGGTAGCGGCCCGGCGGCGGTGCCTCGCCGCCCGCGCCCGCGGCAGGGTCGGTCAGCGGCTCTTCCTTCGCCCAGGCGTCCGAGTGACCGGCGGCGCCGACCTGAGCGCGCGCCGTGGTCCAGGCACGCCAAAGCCCGGCGAGGCGCTTGCGGTCGGTCTCGGTGATTTCGCGCCGCCACGGCTGCGGCCCGGCGACGGCCGGTACGGCGAGCGACACGAGCACGGCAAAGGCGACGAGCTTCATAGACGCAGGTTATCCCGCGATTGCGGCGAGTTTCAGGTCTTCGCGAGCATGTCGCGGACGAACCCCGCCAGCCCGATCTGCCGTCGGCGGGCCAGGCGCTCGGCCTTCAGGATGGCGCGGATCTCGCCGAGGCACAGGTCGGGATCGTCGTTGATCAGGATATAGTCGTACTCGCCCCAATGGCTGATCTCGGTCGCGGCGCGGCGCATGCGGTGCGCGATGACGGGGTCCGAGTCGGTGCCGCGCGAGCGCAGCCGCCGCTCGAGCTCGCCCATACCGGGCGGCAGGATGAAGACGCGTACCAGGTCCGAGCCCGCGTCGGTCTGCTGCAATTGCTGCGTGCCCTGCCAGTCGATGTCGAATAGCACGTCGCGGCCGGCGTGCAGCGCGTCCTGCACGGGCTCGCGCGGCGTGCCGTAGCGGTGGCCGAACACCGTCGCCCATTCGAGCAGCTCGCCCGCCTCGAGCAGTTCGTCGAATTTGGCATCGTCGATGAAATGATAGTCGCGGCCGTCGATCTCGCCGGGGCGCGGCGGGCGCGTCGTCACCGACACCGACATGACGATCTCGGGATCGTCGACGATCAAGCGGCGCGACATCGTCGTCTTGCCCGCGCCGCTGGGGCTCGACAGCACGAACATCAGGCCGCGGCGCGCGGGCACGGCGGCAGTGGGGGGCGCGAACTTGGTCAAGGCAGGCGATGTGGCACGGTGGCGCGGGGGCGGCAAGGTCGCAGGCGCTACGATTCGCCCACCACCGCCTGCCAGACGCCGACTGCGACCGCGGCGGCGGTATCGGCCCGCAGGATGCGCGGCCCCAGGCTGACCGGCCGTGCCGCGTTCAGCGCGCGGATCGCGGCGCGCTCGGCGTCGGTGAAACCGCCCTCGGGGCCGATGAGGATCGCCGCGGGCGCGGGGCAGTCGCGCAGGGTCGCGGCAAGTGGCGCGCCGCCCTCCTCATCGGCGAAAATCAGCGTTCGAGCCGGGTTCCAGCCATTCAGCAGCGCGGTGAGGCTCACGGGCTCGGCGAGTTCGGGCAGCGCGGTACGCCCGCACTGCTCGGCCGCCTCGACCATGTGCGCGCGCAACCGGTCGAGGTTGAGCTTGTCGACGACGGTGCGCGCGGTCAGCACCGGCACAAGCCGCGCGACGCCCAATTCGCAGGCCTTTTCGGCGACCCAGTCGATGCGCCCGCGCTTCAACGGCGCGACGCACAGCCACAGGTCGGCGACCGCCTCGCGGGGCCGCAGCTGCTCGACCAGCCGCACGCCGAGCGCCTTGCGCGTCCCACCTTCGACGCGCCCCAGCCACTCGCCGGTCGAATCGTCGAACAGCTTGACCGCGTCGCCCTCCCCCAGCCGCATGACACCGCCGAGGTAGTGCGACGCTGGCGCGGGCAGCGTGACGTGGGCACCCTCGCTCATCGGCGCA
Source organism: Glacieibacterium frigidum (assembly GCF_007097155.1). GTDB lineage: Bacteria > Pseudomonadota > Alphaproteobacteria > Sphingomonadales > Sphingomonadaceae > Glacieibacterium > Glacieibacterium frigidum. The sequence continues at coordinate 487,607 of NZ_VJWA01000001.1, read as the reverse complement.
TCGACGAACAGGCGCGGCGTGCTGGCGGGCAGAGTGTCGCTGGTCCTGCTCAAATCTTCACCCCGTCATGCTGGCGAACGCCAGCACCCATCGTCCCCCGCGCCCAAAGTGTCGAGCCTTGAGCGGCCGTGGGTGCTGGCGTTCGCCAGCATGACGACAGTAGATGGCAGCGTGCCTAGCATCGCCACCCCCGACGCGGAAACCTCGTGGATCGACCGGCTGCCGCAGGGGATGCGCGACTATGCGCGCCTGGCGCGGCTCGACCGGCCAGCAGGGACGTGGCTGCTGTATTGGCCGTGCGCCTGGGGACTGGCGCTGGCGGGGGGCCTGCGCGAGGATTGGCCGCTGCTGCTGTGGTTCCTGCTGGGTGCCACGGCGATGCGCGGCGCGGGGTGCGTCTACAACGACATCGTCGACCGCGACCTCGACGCGCAGGTTGTCCGGACACGCGACCGTCCGATCGCCAGCGGGCGCGTGTCGCGCCGCGCCGCCTTCGCCTGGGTCGTGGCGCTCAGCCTGATCGGGCTGGTCGTGCTGCTGCAACTCAGGTGGCAGGCGCAGTTGGTGGCACTCGCCAGCCTCGGGCTGGTCGCCGCCTATCCGTTCATGAAGCGCATCACCTGGTGGCCGCAGGCGTGGCTGGGCCTGACCTTCAACTGGGGGATACCGGTGGCATGGGTGGCGGTCGCCGAGCCGTCGTGGGGGCTGGCGGCGCTGTACGCCGCAGGCATCGCCTGGACGCTGGGGTACGACACGATCTACGCGCTGCAGGACATCGAGGACGACGCGCTGGCGGGCATCAAATCGAGCGCGCGGGCACTCGGGCCGCAGGCGCGAACGGGCGTAGGGCTGTTCTACGCCGCGACGATGATCCTGCTCGCGGTCGCGGTCTGGCAGATGTTCCCCGACCCCCTCGCGCTGTTCGCGCTGCTGCCGGCGGCGATGCACTTCGCCTGGCAGGTCGCGTCGCTGGGGGACCGCTCGACTGCCAACACGCTGCGCCTGTTCCGGTCGAACCGGGTCGCGGGTGCACTGGTGTTCGCAGGCCTCGCCGTCGTGGGGCTGGCCTAGCCCCCCTCGCCGCCCTACATCCCGGCGATGCTTACCGTCGATGCCGCGCTCGATCGCCTGACCCATGCCCTGTCGGCCGCAAAGGCGGGCGGCGCGACCGCTGCCGACGCGGTGTACATCGGCGACGCCTCGACCCAGGTCGGCGTGCGCCTCGGCGTCCTCGAGGATATCCAGCGGTCCGAAGGCGAGGAGGTCGGCCTTCGCGTCTTCGTCGGGCAGCGCGTCGCCAGCGTCTCGACCTCCGACCTGTCGCCCGCCGGCCTCGGCCTCGTCGTCGAGCGTGCGCTGGCGATGGCGCGCGAGGCGAGCGAGGACCAGTTCGCCGGCCTCGCCCCCGAGGAGCGGCTGCTGCGCGCCGCCGCCCCCGACCTCGACCTCGACGACGGCGGCGACCCGTCGTCCGAATCGCTCAAAAGCGCAGCCCTCGCTGCCGAGGACGCCGCGCGTGCGGTAGAAGGCGTGACAAATTCCGAAGGCGGCGGTGCCAGCGCCGGACGTGCGGTGACCGCGCTCGCGACCTCGGGCGGCTTCGCGCAGGGCTATCGCGGCACCAGCTACGGCGTGTCGGCGAGCGTGCTCGCGGGCGCGGGCGAGGCGATGCAGCGCGACTATGCCTATCACAGCGTGCGCCACCTCGCCGACCTCGAGGACGCCGAAACCACCGGCCGCCGCGCCGGTGAGCGCGCAGTCCGCCGCCTCAACCCGCGCAAGCTGGCGACCCAGTCGCTGACCGTGGTGTTCGATCCGCGCGTCGGCAGCAGCCTGCTCGGCCATCTGATCGGGGCGATCGGCGGCGGGTCGATCACGCGGCGCACGAGCTTCCTGCTCGACGCACTTGGCACGCAGATTTTCGCGCCCGGCATCCAGGTCACCGACAATCCGCACCGCATCCGCGGGCTGCGCTCGCGTCCGTTCGACGGCGAAGGGCTGGCGACGACGCCGACGCCGATCATCCGCGACGGCGTGCTGTCCCAGTGGCTGCTCGACGCGTCGAGCGCGCGTCAGCTCGGCCTCGCGCCGACGGGCCATGCGGTGCGCGGCACAAGCGGAGCGCCGGGCGCCGGACCGGCGAACCTGCACCTCAGCGGCGGCAGCGGTACGGCGGCCGACCTGATGCGCGGGATCGGGCGCGGGCTGTACGTGACCGAACTGATTGGCATGGGGGTCAACGGGCTGACCGGCGATTATTCGCGCGGCTGCAGCGGCTTCGTCATCGAGGACGGCGAACTGGGTGAAGCGGTCGCCGAGGTGACCATCGCGGGCAATCTGAAGGACATGTTCGCGAACCTCGCTGCCGCCGATGACCTCGTGTTCCGTCATGCGACCAACGTGCCGACGCTGCGCATCGAGGGGATGACGCTCGCCGGTGCCTGACGCGCCCGATACCGGCGACGACCTCGCGCTGCTGGTGCGCGCCACCCGTGCAGCGGGCGAACTGGCGATGCGCTATTTCCGCGCCGACAATACGGTTTGGGACAAGTCACCGGGCAATCCGGTCAGCGACGCCGATCTCGCGGTCGATGCCTATCTGAAGGACCGGCTGCTCGGCGCGCGCCCCGGCTATGGATGGCTGTCGGAGGAGACCGCCGACGCGCCCGACCGGCTGACGCGCGACCGTGTGTGGGTCGTCGATCCGATCGACGGCACGCGCGACTTCATCCGAGGGCGCGACGGCTGGGCAGTGTCGGTGGCGCTGATCGAGGCGGGCCGGCCGGTGCTCGCGGCGCTCGCGGCGCCAGTGCGCGGGCAGCTGTTCGTCGCGGTCGCGGGGCGCGGCGCGCATCTGGGCGGCGTGCGGCTCGCGGTCAGCGGGCGCCACGACCTCGCCGGTCTCGGCTTGCCGATCGAGCCGCACAACCTGCACGCGCAATGGTGGCCCGAGCCCTGGGATGCGATCGCCGTCGAGCGTCCCAACTCGATCGCGCTGCGAACCGCCAAGGTCGCGAGTGGCGAGTGCGATGCATGGCTCGAGGGGCGGACGGTCAACGAGTGGGACCTGGCGGCTGCCGCGCTGATCCTGACCGAGGCGGGCGGCTTGATCACCGACCGGGCCGGGCAGCCGCTCCGCTTCAACCAGCCCGATCCGGTCATCGTCGGCGTGGTTGCCGCGACGCCGGCGCTGCACGAGGAGTGCAGGCGCCGGCTGAACGCGGGGCTGGCGGCACTGGCCGCGCGGCGGCGTTAGACCTGGGTCTTCTTCGCCTTCACGCTCTGCCAGACGCGTGCATAGCTGAGATAGGCGAGGCCGGTCAGGATGATCAGGAAGATCACCGCGCCGACACCGGTGCGGCGACGCTCCTCCAGCTTGGGCTCGGCAGTCCACATCAGGAACGCCGCGACGTCCTTTGCCATCTGGTCGACGGTCGCCTTGGTGCCGTCGACGTAGGTGACCTGGTCGGGGTTCAGCGGCGGCGGCATCGCGATGTTGAGCGAATGGAAGTGCACGTTGAAATACAGGCCATCGGGCGTCGTCCAATCCTTGGGCGGCGTCTCCTTATATCCGATCAGCAGCGCGTGAACGTAGTTCGCACCACCCTCGCGCGACTTGCCGATCAGCGACAGGTCGGGCGGCAGCGCGTTGTTGTTCGCGGCACGCGCGGCGTCGTCATTGGCGTACGGGCCGTAGAAATTGTCCGAAGGCAGGCCCTTGCGCGTCGTCGGCTCACCCGCGGCGTCGAGCGACGGAATGTCGTACTGCTTGGCGATCGCTTTCACTTCGGCGGCCGAGAAGCCGATGTCGGTCAGGGTGCGGAACGCCACGCGATTGAGCGAGTGGCAGCCCGAGCAGACTTCCTTGTAGACTTGGAAGCCGCGCTGCAGCTGCGCACGGTCGAACTTGCCGACGATCGGATTGTCGAAGCTGAAACCCGCCGGCTCGGCGTGCTGATAATATTTCTTGACCAGATCGGGCACGACCGCGTCACGCGGCTGGACCGCGCCCCACAGCAGCGCAGCGCAGAAGATCGCGCCGATAGCTGCGGCAATGAGCTTAACCATTATCGAATGCCCCTTATTCGGCCGGCTGCGCGCGGCCGGTCGCCGGCATCTCGGCGATCCCCGCCCCCGGCAGCTGCTGCGACGCAGGCGCACCGACGTTGGTCTGGCGCTTGAGCACGGCCTCCGAGATCGAATTGGGCAACGGCAGCGGTCGCTCGATCCGGCTCAGGATCGGCAGGATGATGAGGAAGTGCGCGAAGTAGTAGACCGACGCGAGCTGGCTGAGCCGCACCCACGGCTCCTCGGCGGGCTTGCCGCCGCAGATCGCCAGCAGGATGATGTCGGCAAAGAACACCCAGAAGGCGATCTTCGCCATCGGCCGATAGTTGTTCGAACGCACCGGCGAGGTGTCGAGCCACGGCAGGAAGAACAGCAGCAGGATCGCCGCGAACATCGCGATGACGCCCCACAGCTTCGCCGGGATGAACAGGAAGTCCACGGTGAAGGCGCGCAGGATCGCGTAGAACGGCCAGAAATACCATTCGGGGACGATGTGCGCCGGCGTCGAGAGCGGGTTCGCCGGGATGTAGTTGTCGACCTCGCCCAGCGCGTTGGGCCAGAAGAACACCACCGCCGCGAAGATCGTCAGGTACACGCCCAGGCCGAAGAAGTCCTTGGCGGTGTAGTAGGGGTGGAACGGCACGGTATCGGCTTCCGACTTGACGTCGATGCCGGTCGGGTTGTTCGACCCCGGGATGTGCAGCGCCCAGACGTGCAGGATGACGACACCCAGCGTCACGAACGGCAGCAGATAGTGAAGCGAGAAGAAGCGGTTGAGCGTCGCGTTATCGGGCGCGAAGCCGCCGAGCAGCCACGTCTGGATGGTCTCGCCGACGAGCGGCAGGGCCGAGAACAGCCCGGTGATGACCGTCGCACCCCAGAAGCTCATCTGCCCCCAGACCAGCACATAGCCCATGAACGCGGTCGCCATCATCAGCAGGAAGATGACGAGGCCGAGCAGCCACAACACCTCGCGCGGGGGCTTGTACGAGCCGTAATACAGGCCGCGGAAGATGTGGATGTAGACCGCGATGAAGAAGAACGACGCACCGGTGGCGTGCATGTAGCGCATCATCCAGCCGCCGTTGACGTCGCGCATGATGTGCTCGACGCTGTCGAACGCGATCTTGGCGTTGGCGGCGTAGTGCATCGCCAGCACGATGCCGGTGATGATCTGGATGACCAGCGCGACGCCGGCGAGCACGCCGAAATTGTAGAAATAATTCAGGTTCTTCGGCACCGGATAGCCGGCGCCGAGGCTGTTGTAGACCAGTCGCGGGATCGGCAGGCGGCTGTCGACGTATTTCATGAACCCGCTCTTGGGTTCGTAGTGCTTGGCCCAGGGGAAGCTCATGCTGTGCGCCTCAACCGATGGTGACTGAAGTGGGGGACTTGAAGGCGTATTCGGGCACTTCGAGATTCTTCGGTGCCGGGCCTTTGCGGATACGCGCCGCGGTATCGTAGTGCGAGCCGTGGCACGGGCAGAAGTAGCCGCCGAAGTCGCCGCGGTTCTCGCCCTCGCCCGCGCCCAGCGGCACGCAACCGAGGTGGGTGCAGACGCCCAGCGTGATCAGCCACTCGGCATTGCCGGGCTTGGTGCGGTCGGCAAGCGACTGCGGATCGCGCAACTCGCTGACCGGCACCTTGTTGGCGGCCTCGATCTCGGCCGGCATCAGGCGGCGCACGAACAGCGGCTTGCCGCGGAAGCTCGCCTTGATCGCCTGGCCGGGCTGGATCGGCGACAGGTCGACGTCGATCGACGCCAGCGCCAGCACGTCGGCTGACGGGTTCATCTGGTTGACCAGCGGCCAGACCACAACGGCGGCACCGGCGGCCGCGAAGGCGCCGGTGGCGATGTAGATGAAATCGCGGCGACGCTCGCCCGTTTCGGTCAGGTCGTCGTGCGGCTGGGTTGCCATTGCGGTGTTTGCCCTGAAATTAGTCAGGCGGCTGTTAGACGCTCATGCATCCCTTGCGCAACGGGCATTTTGGCGCGGGGTGGCTTGTCGATAGCGGTGTGCCGCGCCATGACGCGCTTATGACACAGTTCGACGATCAGCAGTTGCGCGCCCAGGCGTGGTTCCAGTCGCTCCGCGATCAGATCTGCGCAGCCTTCGAAGCCCTCGAGGACGAGGGCAGCGGCGGCGCACCCGGCCGCTTTGTCCGGACAAGCTGGGACCGCCCCGATCCGAGCGGCGAGCCCGGCGGCGGCGGCGTGATGTCGGTGATGAAGGGCCGCGTGTTCGAGAAGGTCGGCGTCAACACCTCGACCGTCCACGGCACCTTCTCGCCCGAGTTCGCCAAGCAGATCCCCGGTGCCAGCGAAGACCCGCGCTTCTTCGCGACGGGCATCAGCCTGGTCGCGCACATGGCGAACCCGCACGTGCCGGCGGTCCATATGAACACGCGCATGCTGGTGACGACGAAGCGCTGGTTCGGCGGCGGTGCCGACCTCAACCCCGCACTGCCGGTCGCTGCCGATACCGCCGACTTCAAGGCGGCCTTCGAGACGACCTGCGGACGCCACGGAGCGGACTATTGGGACCGCTACTCGAAATGGTGCGACGAATATTTCTGGGTGCCGCACCGTGGTCGCGGGCGCGGCGTCGGCGGCATCTTCTACGATCACCTCGAAGGCGACTGGGAGGCGAACTTCGCCTTCACGCAGGATGTCGGACGCACGCTGCTCCAGACCTTCCCCATGCTCGTGCGGCGCAACATGGACCGCGCGTTCACTGCCGCGGAGCGTGACGTCCAGCTGCGCTACCGCGGCCTCTATGCCGAATTCAACCTGGTCTACGACCGCGGCACGACCTTCGGATTGAAGACCGGCGGCAATGTCGATGCGATCCTGATGAGCCTGCCGCCGCTGGCGAAGTGGGACTAGGCGAGACGCTTGAGCAGGGTCGCCAGGCCGACCGAATTGACCACGGTGTAGCCGCTCAGGACCACGGCCGAGATCAGCGCGACAACGAAATTGGCGAGCTGCGGCGCACCGACCAGTTTGAAAACCGAGCCGAGCGCCGCCGCGACGCCCCCGGCGAGCAGCATGGCCAGCAACAGCAAGCCCGCGATCGCTGCGAGAAAGCCGAAGATCCGGAAACCGTTGCCAGCCGTCGCGGCCCAGCTGGCGCGCAGCGCGGTCACCGGCCCGAAGGTCCGCGTCGCCAGCATCGGCACGGCAAGCGTCAACCGCACGATCACGTACAGGCCCGGCAGCAAGACGACGAGGCCAGCCAACTGCAGCGCCGGATAGCCCTGGCGCGACGCCGAAAGCAGCAGCACCGCGGGCAAAATCGCAAAGGCGGTCAGCAGCGACGCGCCGGCCAGTCCCGGCAGTGCTGCGAACCCGCGCGCCAGCGCTGCACGCGGGGTCGGGACCGTGCCGCATGCCAGCGCGATGATCGCCAGCTGCGCGACCGCACCGATCAGCGCCACGACGAGCTGCGCGAACAGGCGCGTGCCGTTCAGGTCGGCGACGGTGCGCGCCTCGCCGGGTCCGAGTACCGCTACGACCATCGCAGGCAGCAGCACGAACGCCGCGGCCAGCGTGCCGTAGAGGCCCACGTTGGCACGCACGTCGGCGAAGGTCGTGCGCCACACCTCGGCAAAGTCGAGTTTCTTCATCCGGCGGCCCGCACGGCCGTCCTGCCAATCAAGCCGCGCGAGCCACGGCCTTGTCGGTCATCAGCTCCTCGAGCTCGCCCGACTGGAACATCTCCATCATGATGTCCGAGCCCCCGACGAACTCGCCCTTGACGTACAGCTGCGGCACGGTCGGCCAGTCGCTGAAGATCTTCACCCCGGCACGCACCTCGGGATCGCGCAGCACGTCGACGGTCTCGAACTCGACGCCGAGCCGCTCGAGGATCTGGATCGCGGTCGAGGAGAAGCCGCACTGCGGAAAGATCGGCGTGCCCTTCATGAACAGCACGACGTCGTTCGAACCGACGATGCCGCCGATGCGCGCCTGAACCTGGTCGTCCATCTCAACTCACTCCTGTGCCGGCGCGGCGGTGGTCAGCTGGAGCGCGTGAAGCACGCCGCCCATCCGTCCGCCGAGCGCATTGTAAACCATCTGGTGCTGCCGCACGCGCGGCATGCCTACGAACGCTGCCGCCACCACCTTTGCCGCATAATGATCGCCGTCGCCGGCGAGGTCGGTGATCTCCACCGCCGCCCCCGGAATGGCGGCGACGATCATCGCCTCGATCTCGGCGGCGGCCATGCCCATCAGGCAGCGTCCATGTACTGGCGCTGCGCCTCGGTGAAGGTCGACTGCATCGCGGCGCGGATCTCGGCCTCGGTCGCGGCATCGCCCAGGTCGGCGGCGACCTTGCGGAACACGTCTTCCTCGCCCGCTTCCTCGAAATCGGCGGCGACGACCGACTTGGCATAGTCCGACGCGGCCTCGGGCGTCATGCCCAGGCGCTCGGCGGCCCACAGGCCGAGCAGGCGGTTGCGCCGTGCGGTGACCTTGAACTGCAGGTCCGCATCGCGCGCGAACTTGTCTTCGAAGGCTTTCTGGCGAGTATCAAACGTGGTCATGCGGTTCCCCGGTCGCGGTTCACCTCCAGATAGAGCGCCGCGCCGCCCGGTTCAACTTGGGGGGCCAAACATTGTCATAAGGGCACCTCCGCGCTATGTGGAAGGGAACCCCGCCCCGGCCGCGCAGCGTTCATTGACGCCCGCGCCGGGGCGTTCGATTCGAAGAAGGCCCCGCCCATGTCCCGCCGCCGCCAGATCTATGAGGGGAAGGCCAAGATCCTGTACGAAGGCCCCGAGCCCGGCACGATCATCCAGTATTTCAAGGACGACGCCACCGCCTTCAATGCCCAGAAGAAGGGCACGATCAGCGGCAAGGGCGTGCTCAACAACCGTATTTCGGAGCATCTGTTCACGCTGCTCGGCACGATCGGCGTGCCCACCCACTTCATCCGCCGCCTCAACATGCGCGAGCAGCTTGTCCGCCAGGTCGAGATCGTGCCGGTCGAGGTCGTCGTCCGCAACGTTGTCGCCGGCAGCCTCGCCAAGCGCCTCGGCATGGAAGACGGCACGCCGCTGCCCCGCACGATCATCGAATATTATTACAAGGACGACGCGCTCGGCGACCCGATGGTCACCGAGGAGCATATCTCGGCGTTCGGCTGGGCCAGCCAGGACGAGATGCACGACATCGCCGACCTGGCGATCCGCATCAATGACTTCATGGCCGGGCTGTTCGCCGGCGTCGGCATCCGCCTGGTCGACTTCAAGCTGGAGTTCGGCCGCCTGTACGAAGGCGACTTCAGCCGCATCATCCTCGCCGACGAGATCAGCCCCGACGGCTGCCGCCTGTGGGACATGAAGACCAACGAGAAGATGGACAAGGACCGCTTCCGCATGGACCTCGGCGGCGAAGTCGAGGCCTATCAGGAAGTCGCCCGCCGCCTCGGCCTGCTGCCCGAAGGCGTGGTGTCGACCGTGCTCGACATGGACGAGCATCGCAAGGCACGCGGGAAGTAGGCACGTGCGGGGGCCGATCGTCCTCGCCGCGGTCGCACTGCTCGTTGCAGGGTGCAACGACAAGGCTGGCGTCGCCACAGCAGACGGGCACGGCCGCTACCTCGGACTCGGTACCTTCGCCGCCGGGCAGTTGTGGTCGCAGATGAAGGTCGCGCCGCCGGCGGACCCGGACGCGGCGACGATCGGCGACGATGAGAATGTCATTGTCGTCGTCGACAGCCGGACGGGCGAAGTCCGCCAGTGCGGTGACTACAGCGGCTATTGCGTGCGCTCGAACCCTTGGGCGAAGTCCGACGTACCAGCTGCGCCGGTGGCGCTCGCCAAACACGCCGCCGATCTGGCTCGCGAGGCCGAAGCCAAGGCCAAGCCGGCGGAATAGTGTCAGTCGCCGGGCTAGATCCGGCCCTCGACCCGCACCGCGCCTCCGGGCGACAGGCTGAACACGACGATCTCGCCCGACGCCGGGAAGACACCGGTGAGCGCGGTGATGTTGACCTGATGGCTGACGAGCAAAGACTTGCCGCGACCGGCGAGTGCGGCCTTGAGCGCTGCGGTGGCGCGCGCCTCGGCACCGGGTTGCGCAAAAAACGAGGTGAGTACGGGCAGCGCGCGCGGTGCGCCGAGGCCGAGCAGCCGCGCGGTGTCCGTCGCGCGGCACCACTGGCTGGTCAGAACCGCAGTCAGCGGTACGCTGCGGGCGCGGATCGCCGCGCCGATGCGCGCCGCCTGCGCGCGTCCGGCGGCGTTAAGGTTGCGCTGCGTCGCGCAGTCGTCAAGCCGGAAGCCCGGCGGATCGCCCGTGCCTGGTGCCTCGGCATGGCGCATGATCGCGTGCGTGCCCGGCTGGAGGAAGGCGCGCCAGCCCGCCTCATCGGCCTGCGCCGGGCCGGCGATCAACAGCAGGAGCAGAAGCCAGCGCCTCATGTGTAGGCGATCATGCGGCCGAGCGTGGCGACCGTCACCCATAGGCAGAGCGATGCCACCGCCATTAGGCCCGCGGCGCGCTTGTTCGCGCCATCGGCGAACCACGACCGGAACGCCGCGGCATTGAGCAGCGCAAGCCCGATCGCCGCGAGCTTCCAGCGGAACGCCGCCGACGCGACCGTCGCGGGCGCATCGGCGGCGAACAATAGCGCCCCACTGACCAGCATCACCCCGAATCCCGCGACTGCGAACGGGGTCAGCGCGCGGGTCAACTCACCGGCCGGCAGGCGCGGCCAGGCACCCGCAACCCGCAGGTCGACGACAGCGATGCTGCCGAGGAACAGCACCAGCCCCAGGACATGCGCGACATTGATCCACGGATAGGCCGACCCGCTCGCCCAGCGCGCCAGGCCGGTGGTCGCGACTTCGCGCGCCCAGTCGAGCGCGACGGCCTCCACGGGATCAGCGCAGCTCGACGGTCTTGTCGCCGACGATGACGCGCTCGATGCGCATCTCGGTAGTGCCGTCGCTGCGCGGATAGCCTTCGAGCGTCACCGACTTGGCCTTGGTCAGCATGTCCTGCGTCAGGCCGCGCGCCTCCATGCGCGTCGTCGGCGCGAGCACGACGTCCCAGGTCTTGCCCTGATAGGCGACCTTCGCGGTGCCGTGCGGGTTGCCCCACGTCACGGCCGAGACCGGCGCACTGACCTTGATCGCCCTAGCGGCGTCGTACGAACTCCAGCCGTGGTGCGCGGCAGCGGGCACGGCGACGGCGAGAGCGGCGGAGAAAAGAGCGATACGCATGAGAACCTCCAGTGCGGTCGTGCCGCAACAATAGCGGCAGGCGCTTGCCGGTTCCAGCGCGCGCGCCTAAACCGCGCGCCATGAAAGCCCGTGTCACCGTCACCCTGAAGCCCGGTGTCCTCGACCCGCAGGGCCGCGCCATCCACCATGCCCTCAACGGCCTCGGCTTCGACGGCGTCGAGGGTGTGCGCCAGGGCAAGGTCATCGAACTCGATCTCGCCGACGGTACGCCGACTGCAGCAATCGAAGACATGGCACGCAAGCTGCTGGCGAACACCGTCATCGAGACGTTCCGCGTGGAGACGCTGTGAAGACGGCCGTCGTCGTCTTCCCGGGGTCGAATTGCGACCGCGACCTCGCCGTGGCGCTGCGAGAGACGACCGGCGTCGCGCCCGCGATGGTCTGGCACGGCGACACCGACTTGCCCGCGGGCCTCGACCTGATCGCGCTGCCCGGCGGGTTCTCGTACGGCGATTACCTGCGCTCGGGCGCGATGTCCGCCCGCTCGCCGGTCATGCGCGCCGTCGTCGCGGCGGCCGAGCGCGGCGTCGCGGTCCTCGGCGTCTGCAACGGCTTCCAGGTGCTGACCGAGGCGGGACTGCTGCCGGGCGCGCTGATGCGCAACGCCGGCCTCGATTTCGTCTGCCGCACCGTGGCGCTCGAAGTCGCCAACAGTCAGACCAGCTTCACCAGCCGCTACGACGCCGGCGAGACGATCCGCATCCCGGTCGCGCACCACGACGGCAATTACTTCGCCGACGACGCGACGCTCGACCGGCTCGAGGGCGAGGGCCGCGTCGTGTTCCGCTACGGCGAGTCGGTCAACGGCTCGGCGCGCCGCATCGCGGGCATCGTCAACGACCAGGGCAACGTCCTTGGCCTGATGCCCCACCCCGAGCGCGTTATCGAGGACGCCCACGGCGGCACCGACGGACGGCGGATGTTCGACGGACTGGTCGCGGCGCTCGGCTAGGGCGCCGGGGGCAGTTTCCCCTCCAGGCGGTCGATATCCGTCGCGGACAATAGCGGTGCGTACATGAGGTCACTCGGGTCGGTGGTCCGTGACAGACCCCGGAGCTGTTCGCCGACAGCCCGAAGCAAAAGCTTTTCCAGACGACTTTCGACGAGTGTGCGGTCGAACAGCGCGTTCATGGTGTAGAGCCGCCTGCCGGAAACGACGCTCCACGGTGCCGCACCCCCCGAGAAATGCACCGAAAACAGGAAACGCGTCGACCAGGCGCGGTTGTTGATATCGGCGTTGGTCAGCACGATGACCAGGCTGCCGGGATGGGCTTCCCGGAGCCATGTCAGATCGCCTGCGAGCCGGGTCACGATGTCGCTGGCATCGACCTGCCCTTCGAAGCCATCCAAGGTGCCGGTTTGCGCCGACTCGACTGCAACAGCCTCTCGAAGCTCGGCACCCAGCCCAGCGCCCAGCCGGGCGGCGAGGTCCGGGTTGAAGTCGGGGAGCACCAGAATGACGATCTTCGCCGGCCCAGGTTGCGCAGGCCGCGCGACGACGGGCCCGGACGCCTCCGGATAAATCTCGGGGACGATCGCCCGCGGCAGCATCGGGCGCAGCCATGGCTCCTGCAGGAGCGACGGCACCGATGCCAGCACGATCAAGACCAGCGTGCCCAGCATTATCAGAACCGCGTGCAGCCACGGCCTGACCCGCGTGGCGAAAGTCGGTTGCGCCAAGTAGATCGTTCGCAGGTACGTCGCGTCGTCGAGGTGACAATAGCGGGTATCCGGCGCGATCAGCGTCTCGAAGCGATCGTCGCGGACGCGCGCTCCGAGGGTCGAAGCCATGTCGAGCACGAGCACGAGTTGCTGGGGCGTCATCACGTCGAGCCGCGCGACACCGTCGGTGAATTGCAGCGTCCCGGTCGCGAGATCGGCACCGTGGAGGGCGACCAGTCCACCCGTCCCGCGCTCGTCGACGAAAGCCTCGCGGTGGCTGTCCACATAGGCCAGCAGCCCGGTCAGGCTGAGCGTGGCGGTATCGCTCAGCAAGACGGCATTGAAGGGCTTGAACCCTCCGGCCGTCACACCTTCGCCCGGAACGGCGTGAAGTCTGTCGCCCGGTCGAACACGTCGACCCCCTCGGCCCGCTTGAATGCCGCGACGACGCGGTAGGTGACTGGGGTCAGGACGATCTCCCAAAGCACCTTGAGCAGGTAATTGGTCAGCATGACTTGCACGACCAGCGAGGTCTCCCAGACGCCCAGAAACGCCAGCGGGTAGAAGATCAGGCTGTCGACGCCCTGCCCGACCACCGTCGAGCCGATCGTGCGGGTCCACAGCATGCGGCCCTGGGTCAGCACCTTGAGCTTCGCGAGCACGAAGGAGTTGGCGAACTCGCCCGCCCAGAAGGCGAGGATCGACGCGAGAAAGATGCGCGGCGTGTTGCCGAACGCCTTTTCGTACACCGCCTGGTCGGGCCAGCCCGGCGCGGGCGGCATCGCGACCACCACCCATGCCATCGCGGCCGCGAAGATCGACGCCGCGAAGCCGACCCAGACGACGCGGCGGGCGCGGGCGTAGCCGTAGACCTCGGTCAGCACGTCGCCGAGCACATAGCCGAGCGGGAAGAACAGGATGCCCGCGCCGAAGATCACCTGGCCGACGACGGGCAGCGTGAAGGTCGCCTGCTTCGCCGCGCCGATCAGGTTCGAGCAGATCAGGATCGCGACGAACGCCGCCATCGCGAAGTCGTAGTAGCGCAGCTGGCGCCCCCCCAGCGCGGCCGCCTCGACGGGCTTGATGCTGTCCATGCGTCCCCCTCGAAACGACCTTGGCGAAGTCGGCTCGCCCCCGCAACCATGTTCTATCTATGTTCCGATTGTGCTAGTGTCGCGGCGTGGACGAGTCGCCGCCCCTTCGCTGGCTGTATTTCGATCTCAACTCGTATTTCGCGAGTGTCGAGCAGCAGTTGCAGCCCGACCTGCGCGGCCGCCCGATCGCCGTCGCGGCGGTCCACACCGATTCGACCGCCGCGATCGCCGCGAGCTACGAGGCGAAGGCCTTCGGCATCAAGACCGGCACGCCGATCTGGCAGGCCAAGGCGATGTGTCGCGACCTGATCGTCGTGCCGGCGCGGCACGAGGAATATGTCCGCTACCACCACCGCATCATCGCCGAGATCGAGACCCACGTCCCCGTCACCGCGGTCTGCTCGATCGACGAGGTCGCGTGCCGGTTGATGGACAACGAGAACTCGGTGACGCAGGTCGCGGCGCTCGCTGCGCGCATCAAGGCGGGGGTGGCGGCCAACGTCGGCGAGTGGCTCAAATCGTCGATCGGCGTCGCGCCGAACCGGCTGCTCGCCAAGATCGCCAGCGACATGCAGAAGCCCGACGGGCTGACCATCCTCGACGCGCCGTCGCTGCATCGGCGGCTGTGCGAGCTCAAGCCCGGCGACATCCCGGGGGTCGGCAAGAACATGGAGAAGCGCCTCGCCATGAAGGGCGTGGTCGACATGGCGCGGATACTGTCACTCGACCCGCGCGAGGCGCGCGAGGTCTGGGGCAATGTCTGGGGCGAGCGGCTGCACTGGATGCTGCGCGGCGCCGACCTGCCCGAACGCCCGACGCAGCGGCGCACCATCGGCCACAGCCACGTGCTGGGTCCCGACCGCCGCGCCCCGGACCGCGCGCGGCTGGTTGCGCGCCGCCTGCTGATGAAGGCCGCGACGCGCCTGCGCCGCATGGAGTGCCGCACATCGCTCATGGTGCTGACGGTTAAGGGCGAGGACAAGACGAAATGGTCGCATGGGTCGCGGCTTGTCGCGGCGCAGGACAGCTTCACCCTGTTGTCGGTGCTCGACCGGCTGTGGGCGCGGATGCTGGGCGAGATGGCGGAGCATCGCTACCGCCAGGTCTCGGTGACCTTCCTCGAGCTGTCGCCCGCCAGCGAGGCGCAACTCGCGCTGTTCGACGCCGGCACGAGCATCAGCGCCGCGACCGAGGCCCGGCGCCTGTCGCTCAGCCACGCCCTCGACAAGGTCAACAACCGCTGGGGCCGCGATGCCGTGACGATCGGGCACGACGCGCGGGGGGCGACGCGAAGTTCGGGGCCGAAGATCGCGTTCACGCGGATCCCGGAGCTGGCGGAGTTCAGCGAGTAGGCTCGCAGCGTCTACAACGCCGCGCTAAGCTCCTTGATGTCCTTGTTCAGGATTCGGTCGTTGTCGGCATAGTCGATCGGGCAGTCGATCAGCTGGATGCCCTTGGCGTTCAGGCACTGCTCCAGCAGCCCCGGCAGCATCTCGGCGCTGGTCACGCGATGGCCGGTCGCGCCGTAGCTCTCGGCATACTTGACGAAATCGGGGTTGCCGTAGGTCAAGCCCCAGTCCGCAAATCCCATGTTCGCCTGTTTCCAGCGGATCATGCCGTAGCTGTTGTCGTTCAGGATCAGCACGGTGATGTTGACCCCCAGGCGGAAGGCGGTCTCCATCTCCTGGCTGTTCATCATGAAGCCGCCATCCCCGCAGACCGCCATGACCTTGCGGTCGGGGTAGACCATCGCCGACGCCATCGCGCTAGGCAGGCCGGCGCCCATCGTCGCCAGTGCATTGTCGAGCAGCACGGTGTTCGGCGCGTGCGCCATGTAGTTGCGCGCGAACCAGATCTTGTACACGCCGTTGTCGAGCGCGATGATGCCGTCGCTGGGCATGGCTTTCCGCACCTGGTCGACCAGATACTGCGGGTAGATCGGGCACCGCATGTCGCCGATCGCGGCGTCGCGGTGGGCGACCTCGGCGGCCCGCGCCGCGAGCATCTTGCTGCAATCCCAGCCTTTGGGGACGATGTCTTCCTTGATCTGCCAGACGGCGTTGGCGATGTCGCCGATCACCTCGATCTGCGGGAAATAGACGGGGTCGACCTCGGCCGACTTGTTCGAGATGTGGATCACCGTCGTGCCGCCGGCGGCCATGAAGAAGGGGGGCTTCTCGATCACGTCGTGGCCGATGTTGACGATCAGGTCGGCGTGGCGGATCGCGGCGTGGACGAAATCGCCCGATGACAATGCCGCGCAGCCGAGGAATTTCGGGTGGCGCTCGTCGATGACACCCTTGCCGAGCTGGGTGGTCAGGAACGGGATGCCGGTCTTGTCGATCAGCTGGCCGAGCATGCGCGAGGTCATCGTGCGGTTGGCGCCCGCGCCGATCACCAGCACCGGCGATTTCGCCGCTTCGATCGCCTTGACCGCTTCGCGAATGGCCTTGGCGTCAGGCACCGGCCGCCTGGCAAAGCTCGGCGGGATCGGCGTCGCGTCGGTCGGGTCGTGGGCGATATCCTCGGGCAGTTCGAGATGCGTCGCGCCGGGCTTTTCCTCCTGCGCCAGCCGCATCGCCTCGCGGACGCGGGCGGGGATATTGTCGGCCGACGCGAGCTGGTGCGTGTACTTGGTGATCGGACGCATCATGTCGACGACGTCGAGGATCTGGAAACGGCCCTGCTTCGACTTCTTGATCGGCTTCTGGCCGGTGATCATCAGCATCGGCATGCCACCGAGGAAGGCATAGGCGGCGGCGGTCACGAAGTTGGTCGCGCCGGGGCCGAGCGTCGCGACGCACACCCCCGCCTTGCCGGTGTGGCGGCCATAGGTCGACGCCATGAAGCCCGCGCCCTGCTCGTGGCGCGTCAGGATCAACTTGATCTTGGTGCTGCGCGACAGGCTGTCGAGGAAATCGAGATTCTCCTCGCCGGGCACGCCGAAGACATATTCGACACCCTCGCCTTCGAGGCATTGCACCAGCAGATCGGATGCCTTGGTCATGTCGCGTTCCCCCCGGGGCCTTGCGTCGTTGTGCCCGCAACGTTCGCGCGGGGGAAGCCCGATTCAGCCGGCGGTGCGGACCGTCACGGTCAGCTGGCGGTCGACGATCCGCAGCTCGTTGAACGACGGCGGCGTGTCGCGGACGCGCTCGGACAAGGTGCCGGCACCGATCATCCGGACGCTGTACTTGCCGTCGGTCCACAGCCGGTCGAAGGGGTCATGGGCATGGCCGGTGCACACCGCATGCGCGCCTGCCTGAGCCAGCGCAGCGATCGCGCCGACGCCGCCGTGCGTGCCGCCGCGGGTCCGCGTGCCTGCCTCGACGAGCGGATGGTGGCACGCGACGATCGCCAGCGTGTCGGGGTCGTGACCGCGCAAGGCCCGCAGCGTCCGCGCCAGCGCATCGCGTCCGACACGGCCCAGCGACCAGTTGCGCCGCAGCTGCACCCGCGCCGTGGTCTTCAGCGACACCAAAGTCACGCCGGGCAGGTCGAGCGGCTTGTGGAAGCGCGCATACATCCGCCGCATCCGGGCATAGGGGTCGAACAGGCGCATGAACGGGCTGTAGACGGGCAGGTCGTGGTTGCCGGGCTCGATGCGGATCGGAACGCCCAGCGTGTCGAGCCAGGCACTCGCGGCGGCGAACTCGCTGCGCCGTGCCGCAGCAGTCAGGTCGCCGGTCAGCAGTACGAGGTCGGGCTGCTCGGCGCGGACGGTTTCCGCGAACCAGTCGAGGGCTGCCCGGTCCTCGGTGCCGAAATGCACGTCGCTGACGTGGAAGATGCGCGTCATGCGGGCTTTGTCCGGACAAATTTGAGGCGCGTGCGCCCGAAACGCACCACGGCCGGGCTAGGCAGCATCGCGGGCTCGCCGTCGAACAGCGCGCGGACCTTGCGGTGACCGAGCAGGGTCACGCTGTCGGTGGTGGTGACTGCGACGCCGGGCGCGGTGCGCCAGTCGCCGAGCAGCCATTGCCAGCCGAGGCGGATCGCATCGGTCACTCCGTCCGCGCTGATCGTCGCGACCTCCAGCCCCGTCTCGCCAGGGGTGACGATCACCGCGCGGTGCTTGCCGGCAGTCCTGGCGACGCGGATCGTCCGTCCGAACGACCGCGCCCAGGCCAGCCGCGCGGCGCGCATGGCGCGGATGAAGCGACCCTTCCGCACCCCCTCGCGCGCCCGCACCCACGATGCGGCGGGCCCCAGAATGACGCCGACCAGCGCGTGATACACACCCGTGCTGGCGGTGGGCGGGTTGACCAGGGTCGCGGTCGCTACCGCATCGAGGATCGCATCGCGGCCGTTGTCG
Organism: Glacieibacterium frigidum; assembly: GCF_007097155.1. Classification (GTDB taxonomy): domain Bacteria; phylum Pseudomonadota; class Alphaproteobacteria; order Sphingomonadales; family Sphingomonadaceae; genus Glacieibacterium; species Glacieibacterium frigidum. Next base: position 469,214 of record NZ_VJWA01000001.1, on the reverse strand, counting down.
CCATGCAGCGCCTTGGCCAGCCCGTTCATTGTCCCGCCGGGCAGCACGACGCACTGGCCCTCCCAGTCGTCGGCGGCGCTCCACGCCGCGTTGATCGTACCGTCGCCTCCGCAGATCAGCAGCGTGTCGGCGTCAGCCGCACGCAGCCGCGCCGCATCGGGCAGTGCCTGTTCGGGAAAATCGGTGGTGCCGGCGACCGCGACGCCGCGCGTGCCGAGCGCCACGGTCAGCCCCTCGATCACCGCCGCGTCGGTCGATCCCGAGCCTGCGTTGACGACGAGCCAGACGCGGGCCAGCGGTCGGGCGGGTGTCGGGCTATCGGTCATCGTCGCTCCAAGCGCGCGCGGCACGTCGGGGTTCCTGCGCCTAGCGGCGGAAATAGGCTTCGACCGCGCGCGCGATGCCCTCGCCGATCTTGCGCTGGCCCGTGCGCGAGAACAGCATTTCGGCATCCTCGCTGTTCGAGACATAGCCGGTTTCGAGCAGCACCGAGGGAATCTCGGTCGCCTTGAGCACGCGAAAACCCGCAAAGCCGCGGAAATTCTTGCGGAAGCCGATGTCGTCGTCGAGCTCGTCCTGCAGCAGGTCGGCAAAGGCCGCGGCGCCGTTCAGCGTACTGCGGCGCAGCAGGTCGAGCAGGATGCCCTCGACCTCAGGTGCCTCGACCCCCAGGTTGACGCCCGCGATGATGTCGGCGCGGTTCTCGCGTGCCGCCAGCCGGGCGGCGGCGGCATCGGACGCGACCTCCGACAGGGTGTAGACCGTCGCGCCCCGCGCCAGCGCGTTCGGCGCGGCGTCGGCATGGACCGAGATGAACAGGTCGGCGCGCTTGCTGCGGGCAATCGTCACGCGCCCGCCCAGCGGGATGAACCGGTCGTCGCCGCGCGTCAGGTGGACGCGCACCTTGCCGCCGCGTTCGAGCGCGCGCGCCGCGGCACGCGCGATGGCGAGAGTCACGTTCTTTTCGTAGCCGCCGTCGACGGCGATCGCGCCGACGTCCTTGCCGCCGTGGCCGGCATCGATGACGACGAGCGGCTTGACGCCCGGGCGGGTGCGCGGCCGGTCGTCCTTCGGTGGTGCAGGGCGCGGCGGTGCCGGCGTGGTCGCGGCCGGCGGCGGGCCGAAGACGTCGGCGGGCAGGTCGAAATCGGGTGTCACGACGGGGCCACCGGGGTCGCCGGCGTTGGGGATGTTACCCCCCGGCGGGCGCGGCGGGGCGGCAGGCTTCGTCTGGATGACGGTCAGCGGGCGGCGTCCGGACTTGGCGGCAGCGGTAAAGTCGGCAGCGCTCGCCGGTACGAGCTTCAGCGTCAGGCCGAAGTCGCGGTCCTGCACCGCCACCGCGATCCGCATCGGGCGGCGCAGCGCGATGACCAGCCGCGCCGTCGCGGGGTCGAACGGCCCGATCCGCGCCAGCATGACCGCGCCGCCACCCGCCGCGGTTGCCCGCGCCGCATCGACGCCGCCGAGGTCGACGACCAGCCGCAGCGGCGATTCGAGCGCCAGCACGCGCGCCGTCACCACTCCGTTCAGCTCGACGGTCACGCTCTCGGCGGCGGCACGCAGTGCGCCCGCCCGCACCGGGGTCTGCGCCGCCGCGGGGGCGGTGCACAGCAGCAGCATCGACAGGGCAAGGATGCGCATTGCGGTCAGGGTTACCGCCCGCACCCGCCGGCGGCAACTCGGCAAAGCGCGCGCGCTTGTCGGTCGCAAGATGTGCTGCTACGCATCGTTCACACGGCGGAACCAGCGGCGATACAGCAGCGGTTCGTCAGCGCCGTCGCCCGCACCCCTGCGGTCGCGCGACCCCCGGCCGCCCTGCGAAGGGCTCATGCCAGGGCGAGCCGCCTTCTGGGACGGGCACCACTCCGGCCCGGTTTCGGGCCACCAAGGTTAGGGTCGCATGACGCCGACGCGTACACATTCAGCCGGGGCCGCATGCGGTCCGGCTGGACGGTCGCCGTCACCTCGCCGTTTTACATCTCTCAACCCACATTCGCGCGCGCGCGCCGCAAGGCACCGCGCCATGGAGCATATCAATGTCACAGCGCATGCTGATCGACGCCCGCCACCCGGAAGAGACACGGGTTGCGGTCGTTAACGGACAACGCATCGAAGAATTCGATTTCGAGGCCGCCGACCGCAAGCAACTCAAGGGCAACATCTATCTCGCCAAGGTCACGCGCGTCGAGCCGTCGCTGCAGGCGGCGTTCGTCGAATATGGCGGCAACCGCCACGGCTTTCTCGCCTTCAGCGAAATCCACCCCGACTATTACCAGATTCCCAAGGAAGACCGCGACGCGCTGCTCAAGGAAGAGCAGGAGCTGCACGCCGAGGAAGCGCACGACGACGAGGAGCACGAGGGCGAGGACGAGGTCGTCGCGACCGGCGGTCACGATGACACCGACTCGCTGCGCCGCCAGCGCCAGGCGCTGCGCCGCCGCTACAAGATCCAGGAGGTCATCCGCCGCCGCCAGGTGCTGCTGATCCAGGTCGTCAAGGAGGAGCGCGGCAACAAGGGTGCTGCGCTGACCACCTATCTCAGCCTCGCCGGCCGCTACTGCGTGCTGATGCCCAACACCGCGCACGGCGGCGGGATCAGCCGCAAGATTTCGAACATGGCCGACCGCCGCCGGCTGAAGTCGATCATGGCCGACCTGCGCCTGCCCGCCGGCATGGGCGCGATCGTCCGCACCGCGGGCCTAAAGCGCGGCAAGGCCGACATCAAGCGCGACTTCGAGTATCTGACGCGCCTGTGGGACGAGATCCGCGAGACGACGCTGGCATCGACCGCGCCGTGCCTCGTCCATGAGGATTCGGGGCTCATCAAGCGCGCCGTCCGCGACCTGTACAACAAGGATATCGACCAGATCCTCGTCGACGGCCCCGAGGGCTTCGAGGCGGCGCATCGATTCATGTCGATGCTGATGCCGACGCACGCGCCCAAGGTCATGCAGTACGACGACGCGGTGCCGCTGTTCCAGCGCTTCGGCGTCGAGGCGCAGCTTGCCGCGATGTACCAGCCTGTTGTCCAGCTGAAGTCGGGCGGCTACCTCGTCATCAACCCGACCGAGGCGCTGGTGTCGATCGACATCAACTCCGGCCGCTCGACGCGCGAGCACGGCATCGAGGAGACGGCGTTCAAGACCAACATGGAGGCAGCCGAGGAAATCGGCCGCCAGTTGCGCCTGCGCGACATGGCCGGCCTCGTCGTGATCGACTTCATCGACATGGAGGTCAACGGCAACAATCGCCGGGTCGAGCGCGCCATGAAGGACGCGCTGCGCCACGACCGCGCGCGCATCCAGCTGGGCCGCATCAGCTCGTTCGGGCTGATGGAGATGAGCCGCCAGCGCCTGCGTACCGGCATTCTGGAAGCATCGACCCACGTCTGCCCGATGTGCGACGGCTCGGGCTATGTCCGCGCGGTGGCTAGCGCCGCGCTCGCCGCGCTGCGCGATCTCGAGGCTGAGGCGATCAAGGGCCGTTGCAGCGAGTTCACGCTGCGCGCCGGCCCCGACGTCGCGGTCTACATCCTCAACCGCAAGCGCGCCGAACTCGCCGAGCTCGAGGAGCGCTATGGCGTCGGCATCGAGGCGGTGCCCGACGAGAGCCTGATGGGCCCGAACTATGTCATCGATGCCGGCGGCCCCGCACCGACGCGCCAGATCGTCCTCGCGCCGATCCCCGCGCCGGTCAGCGTCGTCGACGACGAGGAGGAGTATGTCGCCGCCGACACCGGTGACGACGAGGACGACGAGGAGGAGGGCGACACGCCGCGCGAGGCGCGTGCCCCCCGTCCCGAGGGCGAGCGCGGTGACCGCGAGCGTGGCGGCCGCGGGCGGCGCCGTCGTCGTGGCGGCGGTCGCGACCGTGCAGCCGGTGACGAGGCCCCTGCCGATGTCGAGACCATCGAGGGCGATGCGTCCGCCGACGGAGAAGCGGTTGCGGACGACACGATCGAGGTCGTGGCCGAGCCCGTGGGCGAGACCGATGCCGACGCCACCAAGCGCCGCCGTCGCGGCCGTCGCGGCGGTCGCCGTCGCGAGGGCGGTGCCGAGCGTGCCGACGAGCCCGTGACGGCCGAGGCCGAGACGGTCGAGGCAACACCCGAGCCCGAACTCGAGCTCGTCACCGAGCCCGAGCCGGCGCCCGAGCCCGAGGTGCCCGCCAAGCGTCCGCGCCGTGGCCGCAAGGCTGCTGCAGCGGTCGAGCCGGTGGCCGAGGACGCGCCCCCGCCCGCACCGCCCGCCGCCGACCCGGTCGAGGAAGCGCCCGTCGAGGCCGTGAAGGCGCCGCGAAAGCGTGCCCCTCGTCGCAAGGCGGGCGAGCCCGCCGCCGAGCCGGTCGCAGCTGCCGACGAGGCACCCCCTGCCCCGCCGGCCGCGAAGGCCCCCGTCGCCGAAGCACCGGCGAACGACGCAGCGTCGGAGGCTCCGGCCAATGACGCAGGCGAGGAAGCCCCGGTTCCCGCCGGCGAGCCGCGCAAGGGCTGGTGGTCGCGCACCTTCGGGGCGTAGGCCAACGCGTGCGGCCGGCCGCGGCCGTGTGGTTCGAGAGGGTGGCGCTGGCCGGCGTCACCCTCGACGTGCTGCACCTGAGCCTGTTGTTCGAGCGCCGCATCGCAGTCGACGGCGTGCCGCTCGCCGTCGCGTTCACCGTGCTCATCCCGCTGCTCACCGCCGCGCTGGTACTGTTCGTGACGCGCCGGGGCAGCCGGACGGCGCGCTGGCTGTTCGCGGGACTGGTCGCGCTCGCCGTCGTTGCCGCCTTCAATATTGGCACCGAGGCATGGTCGCGCGACGTTGCGGTCGCGGTCGGCGTGGCGGCGCTGGCGCTCCAGCTGGGCAGCCTGAACCTGTTGTTTGCGCCATCCGTAACGCGCTGGATGCGCATCTGCCGCGAGGGGTCTAGGCCCGCCTGACTGCCCCCCGCTTGCCCTGCCCGCTTGCCAAGCCCCATATCATGCGCGTAGGGGCCGCCCCGCCTGACGCCACCCCGGCGGCGACCCCGGAGACCTAGATGCAAGTCGTCATCGTGGAATCGCCCGCCAAAGCGAAGACCATCGAAAAATACCTCGGCCCCGGCTTCAAGGTGCTCGCCAGCTACGGCCATATCCGCGACCTGCCGCCCAAGGACGGCTCGGTCGATCCCGAGAACGGCTTTGCGATGCAGTGGGAGCTGTACGGCGACAAGGCCAAGCAGTTGAAGGCCATCGCCGACGCCAGCAAGGGCGCCGACCGGATCATCCTGGCGACCGACCCCGACCGCGAGGGCGAGGCGATCGCGTGGCACCTGCTCGAATGGCTGAAGGGTCGCAAGGCGGTGCCCAAGGGCGGCACGGCGCGCGTCACCTTCAACGCGATCACCAAGGCGACCGTGCTCGACGCGATGGCGCACCCGCGCGAGCTCGATGACGCGCTGATCGACGCCTACAAGGCGCGGCGCGCGCTCGATTATCTGGTCGGCTTCACCCTGTCGCCGGTGCTGTGGCGCAAGCTGCCCGGCGCCAAGTCGGCGGGGCGCGTCCAGTCGGTGGCGCTGCGCATCGTCGTCGACCGCGAGCGCGAGATCGAGGCGTTTCGCGCCCGCGAATATTGGACGGTGCAGGCGGTGTTCGCCGCCGCGAGCGGCGCGACCTTCACCGCGCGGCTCAGCCTGTTCCACGGCAAGAAGCTCGACAAGTTCGACCTGACCAACGAGCAGGACGCGCACCGTGCCCGCGCCGAGGTCGAGGCCGGCCGCTTCACCGTGTCGGCGGTCGAGACCAAGCCCGTCACGCGCAACCCCTACCCGCCGTTCACCACCTCGACGCTGCAGCAGGAAGCGTCGCGCAAGCTGGGCTTCACCGCCAGCCACACGATGCGCGTCGCGCAGGGCCTCTATGAAGAGGGCCACATCACCTACATGCGGACCGACGGCGTGCAGATCGGCGCCGAATCGATCGCCGTGATCCGCGACGTGATCGGCAAGGAGTTCGGCCGCGACGCGCTGCCCGAAAAGGCGCGCCACTACGCGACGAAGGCCAAGAATGCGCAGGAAGCGCACGAGGCGATCCGCCCGACCGAGCCGTCGAAGCGCCACGCCGGTTCGGCCGACGCCGCGAAGCTGTACGACCTGATCTGGAAGCGCACGATCGCCAGCCAGATGGCGTCGGCGCGGCTTGAGCGCACCAGCGTCGACCTGCTGTCCGACGACGGCCGCACCGGCCTGCGCGCCTCGGGTCAGGTCGTCGTCTTCGAAGGCTTCATGGCGGTCTATAACGAGAGCCGCGACGAGACCCCGGCCGACGGCGACGAGGACGACGGCAAGCGCCTGCCCCGCTTGACCCAGGGCGAGACCCCGGTGGTCAACGACGTGACCGCCGACCAGCATTTCACCGAGCCACCCCCGCGCTTTTCGGAAGCGACGCTCGTCAAGAAGCTCGAGGAGCTCGGCATTGGTCGCCCCTCGACCTATGCCTCGATCCTGCAGACGCTGCGCGATCGCAGCTATGTCCGCATCGAGAAGAACCGCTTCTTCGCCGAGGAGAAGGGCCGGCTGGTCACTGCCTTCCTCGAACGCTTCTTCGAGAAATATGTCGGCTACGACTTCACCGCCGAGCTCGAGACCGAGCTCGACGAGGTATCCGCGGGCGACCTCGACTATCTGACCGTGCTCGGCCGTTTCTGGACCGAGTTCGAGGCGCGCACCAAGGACATGCTCGACATGCGCCCGTCCGACGTGACGGTGGCGCTCGACGAGTTTCTGGCGCCCCTGCTCTTCCCGCCCAAGGACGACGGCACCGACCCGCGTCTGTGCACGACGTGCGGGACCGGCCGCCTGAGCCTGAAGACCGGCAAGTTCGGCGCTTTCATCGCCTGCTCGAACTATCCCGAGTGCCGCTACACCCGCCAGTTCGCGGGCGACCCGTCGGAGGCGAGCGTCAACGGCGGTGCGCCGCTGCTGCTCGGCACCGATCCCGTGTCGGGGGAACCGGTGTCATTGCGGTCGGGCCGCTTCGGCGTCTACGTCCAGCTCGGTGACGACGGACCCAAGGACGCGCCCAAGCCACCCCGCGCCTCGATCCCCAAGGACGTGACGGTCGCCGGCCCCGACGACCTCGACATGGCGCTGCGCCTCCTCGCGCTGCCGCGTGAAGTCGGCATCCACCCCGAGACCGGCGAAAAGATCGTCGCGAGCATCGGCCGCTACGGCCCCTACCTCCAGCACAACGGCAAGTATGCGCGCCTGACCTCGACCGCGGACGTGTTCGAGACGGGCATGAACGCCGCCGTGGTCAAGCTGGCGGAGGCGCTCGCCGCCGGCCCGCGGGCGCGCAACACGCCCGCGCCGCTGCGCGAGTTCGGTCCGCACCCGGTGAGCGGCGCGCCGATCCGCCTGATCGCCGGGCGCTTCGGCCAGTATCTTGCCGACGGGACCACCAATGCCACGGTGCCGAAGGATTCGGACGGCATGGCGCTGACCCTCGACGAGGCGGTCGCCCTGCTCGACGCGCGCGCCGCGATGCCGCCCAAGGGCAAGAAGAAGCCCGCGCCGAAGAAGAAGGCGGCCGCCGCCAAGCCTGCGGCGAAGAAGAAGGCGCCGCCAAAGGCCGCGAAAAAGCCGGCTAAATCCTCGACCTAAACGAAGGTTAACCAAAAACCGTCGGCTGGCCTTACACTCTATCGACGGCGTTTGGCGCCTCTCCACTGTAGCGGCGCGTTAACCTGTCTGGCATAGGCCATGCATGGCTACCCCCATCGTATCCAGGAGTAGCTTGCTTTGATTATGACCAAAATCGTCGGCGCCGCGCTCGCGGCCGCCCTGCTCGCCGGCTCGGCCAGCGCCCTTACCACCGTCACCGTCGAGGCCGCCGGTGTCCAGAACACCACGCTCGCCACGACGTCGGGGGTCGAGAATTTCGACAGCCTGAGTGGCTATACCTTTCCCTATGTCTCGACCTTCGGCGGCAGCCCCTGGACGGGGTCGTTCAACGGGGTGCTGAGCACGGGCGCGGACGCCTATGGCGGCGCTGGCGGTACCGGCAGGTACGAGACCGTCCAGGGCGAGCAGATCCTGACTCTGAGCGGCCCCGCGACCGACTATTTCGGGCTCTGGGCGTCGGCGCTCGACGGTGGCAACACGGTCGCCTTCTACAAGAACGGCGCGCTGATCGACACGATCAGCCTCGTCATGGTGGCACTCGACGACAGCTACGACGGCAACCCGAACCCGCCCTACAACGGGCAGGACATCGGCGAGAAATATGCCTTCTTCAATTTCGTCGTGGCCGGCGGCTATGATGAGGTTCACCTGATCCAGAATCTCGGTGGCGGATTCGAGCTCGACAACGTCACCGTCGGCACCCTCGCCGCGGTGCCCGAGCCCGCCAGTTGGGCGATGATGATCGCCGGCTTTGCGCTCGTTGGCCTCGGCATGCGCCGCCGCTCTGTCGCCGCCGCCTGATCGCCTGTTTCGAACGACTTGAAGGCCGCCCCTCACCGGGCGGCCTTTTCGTTGCGCGAACCAGCCGTTCCATAAGCCGCCGCATCATTTCGCTGCCGTGTCGGATATTCTTACACTGTTAACCTTCGTTACGAAGTCGTCTCTATAGAATTCAAGCAATTAGCGACGTTAACCCGTTTGGCACGGGTTTTGCAGATCCGGCAGCACTCGGTTTCGAGTTGTTAAGTCTGGAGAATTTTCGATGACCTTCAAGTCCCTGGCCCTCGCCGCCGCGCTGTTCGGCGCGACTGCCGCACAGGCCGTCACCATCGTCACCGTCGAGGCGCCCGGCCTGGTGTCGACGACGCGCGACCTCGCCGTCAGCGCCGTCGAGGATTTCGACGCCCAGCCGACGGGCGGCAGCGTCGTGCCCGTCAACACCAGCTTCGCCGCGATCGGCGTGACGGGTATCTTTACCTCGACGCAGATCCTCGCCGCCGACCAGTACACCGGCGCCGACGGCGTCGGTAACGGTGTCGCGGTCCGCGAGACCGGCGACCTGGAGATCAGCTTCACCGGAACGCCGCTCGACTATTTCGGCGTCTGGGCATCGGCGCTCGATGCCAACAACACCGTCAGCTTCTACAACGGCACGACGCTGCTCAGCAGCACCAACCTGACCGCCTTTCCGCTGTCGGGCGCCTATAGCGGCAACCCGAGCGGCCCCTTTGCCGGTGCCAACGGCGGCGAGAAGTACGCCTTCTTCAACTTCCACGTGACCGAGGGCTTCAACCGCGTCGTGCTGTCGCAGAACGGCGGCGGCGGCTTCGAGCTCGACAACATCACGATCGGCGCGACGGTCCCCGAGCCCGCCGCCTGGGCGATGATGATCACCGGCTTCGGCCTGGTCGGCCTCGGCATGCGTCGTCGCATGCCCGTCGTCACCGCCTGATCGACCGACCTCGACGAGACGAAGGCCGCCCCTTACCGGGCGGCCTTTTTCGTTACGCGATGCGTCTCTTGTCATGTCCGCGGCGTTCAATGCGCGCGACAACCAAGGAGCGTTACGCATGAGCATTTTCGGCAAGATCATGGACAAGATTCTGGGCCGCAGCCCCGCTGCTGCCGCCCCCGCTCCGGCCGCGCGTCCGGCTGCAGCCCCCGGGGTCGCCCCCGTCGCCAAGCCCGCCGTTGCAGCCGCTCCCGCAGGCGCTGCGCCGGTCGATGTCGAGGCGGTGCTCAGCCAGATGGCGGGCGGTGCAGCCGGCGGCGGCGGCAACTGGCGGACGTCGATCGTCGACCTGCTCAAGCTGCTCGACCTCGACTCGGATATGGCCGCGCGTCGCGAACTGGCCGAGGAACTGGGCGTCCATGCCGGTGAGCACGGTTCGGCCGAGCAGAACATCGCGCTCCACAAGGCGGTGATGGCGAAGCTGGCGGCGAACGGCGGCAAGGTGCCCGCGAGCATGCAGGACTAGGAACTTGCCGGGGCGGCGCGTGCCGCGCATGAGCATGTGATGCCGCGCCGCCCCCCTCCTCCACCCCCCGGCCTGCCGACGCGCGAGGCCGTGCTGCGCTTCGTCGCCGACAGCCCCACCGCAGTCGGCAAGCGCGAGATCGCCAAGGCGTTCGGCCTGCACGCGCAGGACAAGATCGCGCTCAAGGCGCTGCTCAAGGAAATGGCCGACGCGGGCGAACTCGAGGTCGGCCCCGGCCGCACCGTTCACCGCGGCGGCGGCCTGCCCAGGGTCACCGTCCTGCGGATCATCGAGGCCGGCGACGGCGAGTGCGTCGCGGTGCCCGACGCGTGGGACCGCGGCACCCCGCCGCCGCGCATCCGCGTCAACGAGGGCCGCAGCCGCAGCGCCCTCGGGGTCAACGACCGGGTGCTGGCGCGTATCGAGGAACAGGGCAGCGGCTACCGCGCCTTCCCGATGAAGACGCTCGCCAAGTCCGAGGAGTTCGTCCTCGGCATCCTGCGCAAGGAAGCGCTGGGCTACCGTCTCGTCCCCGTCGACAAGAAGGCGCGGATCGACTTCGCCGTCCTCGACCGCGGCGACGCCGAGCCCGGCGACCTGGTGCTCGCCGAACCCTCGGGCCGCCCGCCGCGCCAGCACGCACGTGTCGTCGAGGTGCTGGGCGACCCGTTTGCGCCGCGCAGCTTCTCGCTGATCGCGATCCACGCCAAGGGCATCCCACACGCCTTCAACGCCGAGACGATCGCCGACGCCGACCGCGCCGCCGCGCTGCCGTTGGGCGAGCGCGAGGACCTGCGGCACCTGCCGATCCTGACGATCGACCCCGCCGACGCGCGCGACCACGACGACGCGGTCTGGGCGGCCCCCCGCGACGACGGCGGCTGGGATGCGGTCGTGGCGATCGCCGACGTGTCCTTCTACGTCCGCGAGGGCTCGCCCCTCGACCGCTCGGCGCGCGAGCGGGGCAACTCGGTGTACTTTCCCGACCGGGTCGTGCCGATGCTGCCCGAAGCGCTGTCGGCGGACGCCTGCTCATTGGTCGAGGGCGCCGACCGCGCCGTGCTGGCGTGCCATCTGACGATCTCGCCCGAGGGGAAGCTGGTCGCGCACCGGTTTTCGCGCGCGGTGATCTGGTGTGTGGTCAATATCTCGTATGAGGATGCGCAGGCGGCGATCGACAGTAGCGCGGGCGCAGAGCTCGATGTCCTTCGCCACCTCTGGGGCGCCTGGGGCGCCCTGTCGAAGGCCCGCGACGCGCGCTCCCCGCTCGACCTCGACCTGCCCGAACGCCGCGTCCGCCTCGACGAAGCCGGCCGCATCGCCGCCATCGAGGTCCGCGAGCGCCTCGATGCGCATCGCGTCATCGAGGATTTCATGATCGCCGCGAACGTCGCCGCCGCGCTGGCGCTGGAGGCGAAGCGCACCGCCTGCATGTACCGCGTGCACGAGGCGCCAGGCCGCGAGAAGCTGGTTGCGCTGAAGGACTATCTCGAGACCTTCGGCATCCCCTTCGCGCTCGGCCAGGTCATCCAGCCGCGCACCTTCAACAAGCTGCTAAACGACGCCAAAGCGACCGAGTACAGTCAGCAGATCAGCGAGCAGGTGCTGCGCACGCAGACCCAGGCCTATTACTCGCCCGACAACAAGGGGCATTTCGGGCTGGCGCTGGCGAGCTACGGCCATTTCACCTCGCCGATCCGCCGCTATGCCGATCTCGTCGTCCACCGCGCGCTGGTCCGCGCCTACAAGCTGGGCGACGGCGGGCTGAGCGACGCCGCGGCGGGCACGATGGCGCGCACCGCCGAACATATCTCGATGACCGAGCGCCGCGCGATGGAGGCCGAGCGCGACACGCTCGACCGCTATGTCGCCGCGCACCTCGCAACCAAGGTCGGCGAGACGCTGGGCACGCGCATCACCGGCGTCGCGCGCTTCGGCTTCTTCGCGACGGTCGACGGGATCGGCGGCGACGGGCTGGTGCCGGTATCGACGCTGGGCGACGAGCGCTTCGTCTTCGACGAGGGGCTCAAGCGGCTGGAGGGCATCGAGACCGGCACCGCCTTCGTCCCCGGCCAGCGCCTCGACCTGCGCCTCGTCGAGGCCAACCCGATCACCGGGGCCCTGCGCTTCGAACTCCCCTTGGGCGAAGGCGCGACCCGCCCCCGGCAGGACCGCGTGCGCACCGGGCGGCGGGCGGGACAGTCGCGGGTGCCCAGGGGCGTGCGCCGGGGGCGGTGAGCCTTGACTTTTGCCCCCCTGCCAGCCACTAGCGCGCTTCGTTTGCGCCTGGCCCTGCCTGCTGCGCTCAACAGGACTGTGACATGGCCAAGCCGACTACCCTCAAGATCAAGCTCGTGTCGACCGCCGACACGGGGTTCTACTACGTCACCAAGAAGAACCCGCGCTCGCCGAACACCACGGAAAAGCTGAGCTTCCGCAAGTATGACCCCGTCGTGCGCAAGCATGTCGAGTTCAAGGAAGCCAAGATCAAGTAAGCGGCGTTTTGTGCGCTTGTCCGGGCGCGCCGATCCGCTAAGTCCAGCCGCGTGATCCGCGAGCGCCGCCCTGCCGAAGACGACGCGACGCTGGCGCTTCGCGCACTCGCGCATATCGCGGGCGACTACGACCTCGGGCCTCGCCTGCTCGAGATGACCGGCATGGACGCGGCCTCGCTGCGCGCGCGAGCGGGCGAGCCGGCGGTGCTGGCCGCCGTCCTCAACTTTCTGACCGCACACGAGCCCAGCCTGATCGAGGTCGCCGAGGCGCTCGACGTGCCGCCGCAGCGTCTTGCCGATGCCGCGATGCGGCTCGACACATGAGGCCGCTGCTGATCTGCGACTGCGACGAGGTGCTGCTGCACTTCGTCGGGCCGTTCCAGGACTACCTGCGCGACACGCACGAGCTGAGCCTCGGCCTCGATACCTTCGCGCTGAGCGGCAACATCCGCCGCGCCGACGGCAGCACGGTCGAGCAGGCCGACTTCATGCCGCTGCTCAACGGTTTCTTCGACACGCACATGACGACCCAGACCCCTGCCTCCGGCGCGGCCAACGCCTTGGCGCGCATCGCCGAGGTCGCGGACATCGTCATCCTGACCAATATCGCCGACCATCACGCAGCTGTCCGGACAAGCGAGCTGGCGCGCCTCGGCATGCCGTACCGCGTCATCGGCAACTCGGGACCGAAGGGCGTGCCGGTCGCGGCGCTGGTCGAGAGCTTCATGGCGACGCGCAGCGTTTTCGTCGACGACCTGCCGCACCATCACTCATCGGTCCGCAAGCACGTCCCCGAGGTGCATCGCCTGCACATGGTGGCCGACCCGCGGCTGCGCGACCTGATCCCGCAGGCGAACGACGCCGACGCGCGGATCGACGACTGGGACACCGCGCTGCCGCATATCCTGAACTTCATGGAGGGCTGAGATGATCGCCGAACGCCTGGGCCAGCTGGGTATCGTCCTGCCGCACGCCGCCGCACCGGCTGCCAACTACGTGCCGGGCGTCGTCCACGCCGGGCTGCTCCACATCTCGGGCCAGATCCCGTTCGACGAGAATGGCGACCTGATCCGCGGGCGGCTGGGCGAGGACATGACGATGAAGGAAGGCGCGGCGGCCGCGCGCCGCTGCGGCATCGGGCTGCTCGCGCAGATGAACGCGGTGCTGGGCGACCTCGACAAGGTGCGCCGGGTCGTCAAGCTGGGCGTCTTCGTCGCGTCGACGCCCAATTTCACCGACCAGCCCAAGGTCGCCAACGGCGCGTCGGACCTGATGGTCGAGGTGTTCGGGGAGCGTGGACGTCATGCGCGCAGTGCGGTCGGCGTGGCGGCGCTGCCGCTCGGCGTGGCGGTCGAGATCGACGCGATCATCGCCGTCGATGCCTGAGACGGTCGCGCGCATCCTTCGGCGTGCACGCGATCTACCGGCGGCCGAGTGGAACGCCTGCGCCGGACCCGGCAACCCTTTCCTGCAGCACGCATTCTTCGTCGCGCTCGAGGAGTCCGAGAGCGCGGTGCCCGCGACCGGCTGGCAGCCGGTGCACCTCGTCGTCGACGGCGCGGACAGCAAGGCGGCGGCGATCCTGCCTGCGTATCTCAAGTCGCACAGCCAGGGCGAATATGTCTTCGATCATAGCTGGGCGGACGCGTGGCGGCGCGCCGGTGGGCGCTATTACCCCAAGCTCCAGTCGTGCGTGCCCTTCACCCCCGCGACCGGCGCGCGGCTGCTGCTGCGTGACCCCGCCCTCGCCCCCGCATTGCTCGGCGCGGCGGAGGCGCTGACCGTCCAGAACGGCCTGTCGTCGGCGCATGCGACATTCATCGAGCCGGAGCAGGTGGCGGCGTTCGAGGCCGCCGACTGGCTGGTGCGCGTCGACCAGCAGTTTCACTGGGTCAACGACGGCTATGCGAGTTTCGATGACTTCCTCGCCGACCTGAGCAGCCGCAAGCGCAAGCAGATCCGGAAAGAGCGCGTGATGCAGCCGGGCATCGAGATCGAGATGCTGACCGGCGACCAGATCACCGAGGCACACTGGGACGATTTCTGGGAGTTCTATCAGGACACCGGCGCGCGCAAATGGGGCCAGCCCTACCTGACGCGTGACTTCTTCAGCCGACTCGGGGCGACGATGGGCGACCGCGTGCTGCTGGGGCTGGCCAGGCGCGGCAGCCGCGCGGTCGCGGGTGCCCTTAACCTGATCGGCGACGACTGCCTGTACGGCCGCTACTGGGGCTGCCGCGAGGACGTGCCCTTCCTACACTTCGAACTCTGCTACTACCGCGCAATCGACTGGGCGATCGCGAACGGCCGCGCGCGGGTCGAGGCGGGCGCGCAAGGGTCGCACAAGCTGGCGCGCGGCTACCGCCCGACGCCGACCTACAGCGCACACTTCATCCCCGATCCGGGTTTCCGCCGCGCCGTCGGCAACTTCCTCCAGGCCGAGCGCGAGGCGGTCGTCGAGCATATCGAGGCGCTCGACGAGCACGGCCCCTTCCGCAAAGGCTGAGGCGCGGCTATCGTCGCCCGCGGGGCCGGAGAACGACGATGCGACGCTACTGGCCGATCCTGCTGATCCTCGCCGCTGCCCCCTGCGCCGCGCAGCCCGGCACCGTCTACCGCCTGACGCCCGACGAGATCGCCAAGGCCTCCAAGGCCCCCGCCGTCGACCCGCTGTTCGACCGCTCGCTGTTCGACGAGACCGAGGTCCGCCGCGACCGCCGCGTCCATGGCGAGGTCGGCGCGTTCGTCGGCACCGGCGGGGCGCGCGGCGTGTTCGGCACGGCGGAGATGCCGCTGGGCGACAAGGGCTTCGCGGCATTCTCCTTCGAACACAGCGACTACGGGCGGGAGCGGCAGCGGCGGCGTTGAGGCCTAGCTGGCGGCAAGGCCCAGCGCGGTCTTGATCTGATCGCTGAGCACGATCATCGCGGTGATTAGTCCGATGATGGTTATGGATGCCGAAACGATAAATCCTTTGCCCGGAAGATTTTTGACGCGTTCATCAAGGCGTGCAAGATCAACCTTTAAACCAGAAACATCGACACGTAGCTCACCTACGTCGCGCTTGATAAACTCTAAGCTCGTTTCCAAATGGGTGACGCGCCTCTCCATACCGTCATAGGTGCCACCGCCCCCGTCGGAATTCAAGACCGCGTCGGTCAGCCTCTTGTCAGCCCGGGCCTTTTCAAAGTCGACAACGTTACGATTAAACGTCCGGCTCACGAAAATTCACCAGTCCGACCTTTAACAACGAGAGCATCGCGCTCTACCTCGAATTCTTTGTCTATTCGGTCATACCGCTCCGTCATCTCTTTAATATAGTCCTTGTTTCCGATACTAACTGCGATTGCTAGCGTTCGGGCTGCGTGCGCAAGCAAATCTACTTTCAGTAAAATAGACCAAAGCTGCCCCTTGGTGACAGGTTCTGCGATTTTCTCAGCATCATATTCAAGGCCTTGGTCATCCATTGATCGAACCTTCAACCGCCTGCGCCAACATCACGCCGCACAAATGCGCGCGATACTCGGCCGAGCAGTGGATGTCGCTGCTGAGATCGCCGTCTTCGAGGGTCAGGCCTGCGACTGCGCCTGCGTCGAAGCTGGCGGTGAGCGCCGCCTCGGCCTCGGTCCAGCGGAAGGCGCCCGGGCCGGCACCGGTTACCGCGACCCGCACGCCGTCGGTGAAGCGCGCGACGTACACCGCAGCGACCGCGTAGCGCGATGCGGGGTGGCGGAACTTGGCGTAGGCACTCGCCGTGGGCACGCGGAAGCCGACGCGGGTGACGATCTCGCCGTCGCTCAGCGCGGTTGCGAACATGCCCTGGAAGAAATCGCCGGCGCCGTACTCGGCACGGTCGGTGACGATCGTCGCGTCGAGCGCGAGGCACGCTGCGGGATAGTCGGCGGCGGGGTCGTTGTTGGCGATGACGCCGCCCAGCGTGCCCTTGGCGCGGACCTGCGGGTCGCCGATCAGCAGCGCCAGCGCCGACAGACCGGGGATCGCCGCCTCGACGGTCGCGTCCTCCGCCACCGCCGCGTGGGTGGTCAGCGCGCCGACCCACAACCGGTCGCCGTCGCGCGTCACGCCGGTCAGACCCGGCAGGCGCGACAGGTCGACCAGGGTCTCGGGCGCGCGCAGCCGGGCCTTCATCGCCGGGATCAGCGTATGGCCGCCCGCGAGGTACGCCGCGTCGCCGCTCGCCGCGAAGGCCGCTGCCGCTTCGGCGACCGACGCCGGACGAACGAGATCGAAATCACGCATCGTGCATCGCCTTTGCGCCCGCCGCGATCGCCGCGACGATGTTGATGTACCCGGTGCAGCGGCACAGATTGCCCTCGAGCTCGTGCGCGATCACCCCCGGCGTCACGTCCGCGCCATGGCGCTGCGCGATGCCGATACCCGCGATCACCATGCCGGGCGTGCAGAAGCCGCACTGCAGCGCGTGATGCTCGCGGAACGCCGCCTGCATCGGGTGGAGCGTTTCACCCGCGGCCAGCCCCTCGACCGTCGTCACCGCCGCACCGTCGAGCGTCGCGACGAGCGCGGTGCACGCCTTCACCGGCACGCCGTCGATCAGCACGTTGCACGCGCCGCACTGGCTGGTCTCGCACCCGATATGCGTGCCGGTAAGGCCGAGGTGGTCGCGCAGATATTCGACGAGCAGGGTCGCCGAGGGCACGTCGGCGCTATGCGCGATGCCGTTGATGGTCAGTCCGGTCATGAGCGCATCGCCTTCAATCCAGCCGCCTGTTCGGCGATGCAGCGCGAGCCCAGCTCGCTCGCCCTGGCGCGTTCCCACCAGGCCGCAAGGCCGGGCCGGTCGGCGATCAGCGCACCGGTCTGCATCGCCCGGTCGAGCGCGTCGTAGAAGAAGAACAGCGGGATCAGCGCGGCATCGGCGACCGAAAAGGCGTCGCCGACGACGAAGACATCGTCGTCCTTCCGGAAATGCTCGATGAACCCCAGTCCCTCGGCGGTGCCAGCCTTGGCAGGCGCGATGCCGTCGGGATGATCGCGCCCGCCGAACAGGCCGCGCAGGTGCGGGACGACGTAGATGTCGGCGATGCGCACGATCAGCCGGCACCGCGCCGCGGCCTGCGGCTCGCTCGGTGCGAGACTGGGGCCGCTGAGCTTGCGGTCGAGATAGTCGGTGATCGCCTGGCTTTCGGGCAGCGCGAAGCCGTCGTCGTCGACGAGCAGCGGCATCTTGCCGATCGGCGACAGCGCCAGATATTCGGGCGACTTGATGCCACCTTCGAACGGCTCGGGTTCCAGCTCATGCCCCTTGGCGCGCGCCGCGAGCACCGGCCGCATCACGAATGGCGAAAGTTTCGCGCCGTACAGGTGCATCGTCGTGTCCCCCCTAGTCGATCAGCCCGAGCGCGGTCTTGTAGGTGTCGAGCAGCGCCTCGGCCTCCTGGCGTGCCGCCTTCTCCATCTTTCGCAGGCGGACGATGGCACGCATCGTCTTGGTGTCGAACCCCGTACCCTTGGCCTCGGCGTACACATCCTTGATGTCGTCCGCGAGAGCCTTCTTGTCCTCTTCGAGGCGCTCGATCCGCTCGATGAACAGCCGCAGCTGTTCGGCGGAGACGTTTTCCGTCGACATTCTTACTCCCGGTGATTCGTATTCGGGCAAGCTAGGGCAAGCGGCGCGCAGGCGCTACTGGGCGCGTCAGGGTTCGCTTGCCGAGGGCGGGTCGCTGGCCGGGAAACTGTCGGCGAGCGCGGCGTCGAGCCGCTCGTTCCTCGCGACGCTCGCGGCCATGCGGTCGAGCTGTTCCTGCGTCGCCGCGGTCTGGTGCGCCGCCTTATACTCGGCATAGGGCATGCCGTAGACGAGCTCGCGGCCCTGTTCCTTCGAGATTCCCGCAGCTTCGGCGAGCCAGTCGCCCAGGCAGTTGCGGCAAAACCCGCCGACCCCCATCAGGTCGACGTTCTGGACGTCGGTGCGGTGACGCAGATGCGCGACCAGTCGGCGGAAGACAGCGGCTTCGGCGGCTTCGTTCATTGCTTTCTGCTCCTTGAGGTCGCGCTGCTATACCGCTAGCAGCGGCGCGCGCACAGGAGCAGCCGAGCCATGACCGACCCGCGCCGCCGCCGCGTGAAGATTCTCGCCACCCTCGGGCCCGCGTCCGCGAGCCTCGAGATGATCCGCAAATTGTTCGTGGCCGGCGCCGACGCCTTCCGCATCAACATGAGCCACGGCACGCCCGAGGCGCGCGCCTCGCTGATCGCGCACATCCGCACGCTGGAGAAGGAAACCGGCCGCCCGCTGACCGTTCTCGCCGACCTGCAGGGCCCGAAGCTGCGCGTCGGGCGCTTCGCCGAAGGGTCGATCGAACTGACGACCGGCGCGCGCTTCGTCCTCGACATGGACAAGACACCCGGCGACGCCACGCGGGTCGAGCTGCCGCACAAGGAGATTTTCGCCGCGCTGACGGTCGGCGCGCGCCTGCTGCTCGACGACGGCAAGATGGTGCTGCGCGTCGTCGAGGCGGCGCCCACGCGGCTGGTCACCGAGGTGGTGGTCGGCGGCAAATTGTCGAACAACAAGGGGCTGAACGTCCCCGACGTCGTCGTGCCGCTCGCGGCGCTGACCCCCAAGGACCGCACCGACCTTGCCTTCGCGCTCGACCATGGTGCCGACTGGATCGCGTTGAGCTTCGTCCAGCGCCCCGAGGATGTCGCCGAGGCGCGCGCCCTGATCGGCGGTCGCGCCGCGCTGCTCGCGAAGATCGAGAAGCCGCAGGCGATGGAGCGGCTTCACGAGATCCTCGAGCTTGCCGATGCGGTCATGGTCGCGCGCGGCGACCTTGGCGTCGAGCTGCCCCCCGAACAGGTCCCGCGTGCGCAGAAGCGCATCGTCGCGATGGCGCGCGCGCTGGGCAAGCCCGTCGTCGTCGCCACGCAGATGCTCGAATCGATGATCCAGTCGCCGTCGCCGACGCGCGCCGAGGTCAGCGACGTCGCCACCGCGATCTACGACGGCGCCGACGCGGTCATGCTGTCGGCCGAAAGCGCGGCAGGCAACTGGCCGGTCGAGGCGGTCGCGATGATGGACGCCATCGCCGACCAGGTCGAGGACGACCCCCTGTGGTACGCGCGCGTCCACTTCGCCGAGGCGGCGAGCGGCGCGACGACCGCGGACGCGATTTCGTCCGCCGGCGGCGCGATCGCGCGCACCGTGGGGGCGAAAGCGATTGCCTGCTTCACCATCACCGGCTCGACCGTGCGGCGCGTGGCGCGTGAGCGGGCCTCTGTGCCGATCCTGTGCCTGACGCCGGTGCTCGCCACCGCGCGCCGCATGGGGCTGGTGTGGGGCGTCCATGCGGTCACGACGCGCGACGTCGCGGGCTTCGAGGAGATGGTCGAGAAATCGAAGCGCATGGCGCTGCGCACCGGCCTGGGCAAAGGCGGCGACCTGCTCGTGCTGATCGCCGGGGTGCCCTTCTCGACGCCGGGCACGACTAACGTCGTCCATGTCGTGCGGCTGACGGGCAGCGAACTGACCGGATACTGAATCAGGCGCGACCGTTCGACCAACGTCACCCCTGCTTCGACAGACGACGCGGGGCGCATGGACGCTGGGTGTCACGCTTTGTAGTCATTGGGGATGGCCGACCCCGAACAGCCGCCGACCGGACGGGCACCGCCCCGCCTTGCGGTCCTGTCGATCCTTGGCTTCTGGGCGTTCTATTTCTCGCTCAACAGCATGCGCGCGGCGATGTGGGACGGGCCCGACCAATTCGACATGCTCGGACGGCGCGCGGTCGTCGCGGTCTTCGGCATCATGCTCACCGGGATCCTGTATCTCGTCCTGCGCCAGGTCGAGGGCCGGACGACGCGTACCTTAGTACTCACCGCGATCCTGGCGGCGGTACCGATCGCGCTCGCCTATTCGGCGATCAACTACATGGCCTTCTACGTCGTGTCGCCCAGCGAGAACACGCTTGCCGAGCTGGCGAAAAACCCGAAGAAGCTCGATTCGCCGCTGCACCACATCGTGGATTCGGCGGTCAGCTGGTATTTCTTCATCGTCGCCTGGGGCGTGCTGTGGGTGGCGATGGCCAATGCCGCGCGCGTCCGCCACGCCGAGCGCCAGGCGGCGCGCTACCAGGCCGAGGCACAGGCCGCTCAACTCCGCGCGCTGCGGTACCAGATCAACCCGCATTTCCTGTTCAACACGCTGAACTCGCTGTCGGCGCTGGTGCTGGCGGGGCGCAACGCCGACGCCGAGCGGATGATCATGACGCTGTCGACCTTCTTCCGCAGCAGTCTGACCGGCGACCCCGTCGCCGACGTGCCGCTGGCCGACGAGATCGCGATGCAGCGCCTGTACCTGGCGATCGAGGCGGTGCGCTTTCCCGAGCGCCTGCTGATCGACATCGATGTCCCCGACGCGCTCGCCGACGTGCGCGTGCCAGGGCTGATTCTGCAGCCGGTCGTCGAGAACGCGATCAAGCACGGGGTCGCGCCGACGCAGCGGCCGGTGACGGTATCGATCCGCGCACGCGCGGTCGGCGACTGGCTGGAGATCGTCGTCGAGGACGATGGCGCACCGGCGGGCACCGCGGCGCCGAGCACCGGCACCGGCATGCGCAACGTCTGCGAGCGCCTGGCCGCGCGCTTCGGCGAGCGCGCCCGCTGCGAGGCGGGACCGCGGCTCGGCGGCGGCTACCGCGTCGTGCTCGGCGTGCCGATGCCGACGACGCTGCGCTGGCTGCCCCGCCCCGCTGCCGCGCATGCCTGACGCACCGCTGCGGACGCTGATCGTCGACGACGAGCCGCTAGGGATCGAGCGGCTGCAGATCCTGTGCGCGAGCCTCCCCGAGATCAGGCTGGTCGGCAGCGCGGGCGATGCCTCCGCCGCGCTGCGCCTGATCGACGCGACGGCGCCCGAGCTGCTGCTGCTCGACATCACCATGCCGGGGATGAGCGGCATCGCGCTCGCGACGGAGCTGAGCCAGCGTCCCGTGCGCCCGCTGATCATCTTCTGCACGGCGTACGATAACTTCGCGGTTGCGGCCTTCGAGGTCGAGGCGGTCGATTATCTGCTCAAGCCCATTGACGCGGCGCGGCTGGCGCGGGCGGTGGCGCGGGCGCAGGCCAAGCGCGATGCCCCGGCGGCGGCGGCCGAGAGCAATTGGGCGAGCGAGTTCTGGGTGCCGCATCGCGGCGAAATCCTGCGCATCGACGTCGCGGCGATCGACCGGATCGAGGCCGAGCGCGACTATATGCGGCTGCACCTGGGCGAGCGGTCGTATCTGATGCACGCGACCATCGCCGCGTTGGAGCAGCGGCTCGACCCGCAGGCGTTCATCCGCCTGCACCGCTCGACGATCGTGCGGCGCGACCGGATCGCAGGCCTGCGGCGCGAGGGCGGCGGGACCTGGTCGGCGGTACTGACCGATGGCCGCGTCGCGTCCATCGGCCGTACTTATCTCGACGCGGCACGCGCCTTAACGCAGGGCTGACGCCTGGGCGCGGGGGGCGCTGCTGGCGGCGGCGAACTGTGTCGCGGCTTCGGCGCGGGCGACCGCGACCTGCATCTGCGCTTTCGCAGCTGCGCGGGCATCGCTGCTGCACTTCGCCATCGCCATGCGAAGCTTCAGGCTGGGCTCGTTGCTGACGCCGCAGACCTGGCGCACCGCACCGTTCAAGCGGCTCTCGAGGGTCGACTGGCCGGCAGCGGACGCGAGGTCAAGGTCGGCGTGCGAGACGGTGACCTGCGCCGGACCGGCACAGACGGGGACCGCGATCAGCAGCGGCACGAACAAGGTAAGACGGCGGAACATGGGGGCTCTCCTGCAAAGTCGGCGACGGCGCCAATCGCCGTCCCGCGCTTGCTAGGTGACCACCCGGACGGCGTCGCGGTGGCTTCGTTCAAGGCTTCCCGCGCTTCGACGGGGGTCGCCGCGCATCGACGAACGACCCGCCCCGGTCGACGAATGTCAGGCGAGCGCCGCCGCCAGCACCGCGTCGACCAGCGCGCCCGTCGCGTCGATCAGCGGCACGGCGACATCGGCGGGCGAGAGCACCAGCGGCACCTCGGTACACGCCGCCAGCACCGCGTCCGCCCCTTGCGCGACGAGGCCGGCGGCGAGGGCGGCCATCGCGGCGCGGACCGCGGGTCCGGTGTCGCCCCCCTTGATGCGCGCCAGCACGGGCATGAAGTCCGCGCTCGCGACGTCGATCACCGCGATCCCGTGCGCGGTCAGCGCGTTGCGGTACAGACCCGACCGCAGCGTCGCGTCGGCCGCGAGCACCCCCACCGTCCGTGCCCCGCTGGCGAGCACCGCAGCGACCGCGGCGTCGATCATCGAGACGAAGGGCACCGGCGTCGCGGCGACAATCTCGTTTGCCCAGCCATGCGCGGCGTTGCACGGCATCGCGAGCAGTTCGGCCCCCGCCGTGACCAGCCCGCGCGCCATCGCCGCGAGCGGCGGTCCCGGCGACGGCCCGTCCCCGCTCAGCGCCGCATTGCGCCCCGGCACACGCGGGTCCGAATCGGTGATGACGCGCAGGTGATCGGCATCGCCCTGTGCCGGCGTCGCGGCGTGCAGGCGGACGAGAAAGTCGAGCGTCGCCGCCGGCCCCATGCCGCCGAGCACGCCGACCGTTTTCACCTCAGCTGGTCCGCGTACGCATGCAGTGCGGGCGAGCCGCCGGTGTGGACGAACAGCACGCGCTCGCCCGGTTCGATCTCGCCCGTCTCGATCAGGCCGAGCAGCCCGGCGAACGCCTTGCCGGTGTAGACGGGGTCGAGCAGCACGCCCTCGGTCCGCGCCGCGGTCCGTACCGCCGCCGCCATCTCCGGCGTCGGCAGCGAATAGCCCGGCCCGACCCAGCGATCGAGGCAGGTCACCGCGTGCCGCTCGGGCGGCGCCGTGCGCAGCATCGCAGCGGTCTGCACGCACAAAGTGTGGACATTGCCCTCCTGCTCGGCCTGCGGGCGGCGGACGTTGATGCCCGTCACCGCGCCGTCCCACGACGCGGCGTTGAGGCCGACGAGCAGCCCGGCGTGCGTGCCCGCACTGCCGCTCGCCACCACGACGCGGTCGAACGCGACGCCGGCATCGAGGCTCTGCGCCAGAATCTCCTGCGCGCACGCGACATAGCCGAGCGTGCCCAGCGGCACCGATCCGCCGCCGGCGATCGCGTACGGCACGCGGCCGAGTGCGCGCACCGCCTCGGCCTCTTCCGCCATCGCGGCCGCGAGGTCGCTGCCTGCCGGCATGACGCGAATGTTCTCGACGCCCATCAGGTCGAACAACAGATTGTTGCCCGTCGCTTGCGCGGCATAGCTGCCGGCCACGCGCTCCTCGAGGATCAGGCGGCACTTCAGCCCCTCGCGCACCGCGGCGGCAAGCGTCAGGCGGCAATGGTTCGACTGCGGCGCCCCGACGGTGATCAGCGTGTCGGCGCCCTTCGCCAGCGCATCGGCGACGAGAAACTCAAGCTTTCGCGTCTTGTTGCCGCCGCCTGCCAGGCCGAGCAGGTCGTCGCGCTTGATCCACAGGTCGCGGCGCACTTGTCCGGACAAATGCGGCATGCGTTCGAGCGGCGTCGGGCCGGGGGTGTAGCGGCGGCGGGGAAAGCGGGCGAGGTCCATGCCCCTCCCTAGCAGGTTACGGCCGGACGATAATCCCCTCCGCGGGGTCGACACGGCCCGCAACCAGCGCGGTAAAGATGTCCTGCGCCTCCGCCATTCCGGCCCGATCGACGACACGCAGCCAATCCGCCGCGGCGGCGGTGAACGCCGTCCAGCCCGCCGCCAGCCGCGCGTCGAAGCCAGCCTGCCCCCAGTCCTTCAGCCGGTCCGCGAGCACCGCAGGCGCAAAGAAGAATTGTGGTTTGGGGCCGACCGCATGCGGGTTGCCCGCGACGTCCCAGTGCGTGTCGCCGACCACGATGCTCGCGGCCAGCCCATCCTTGAGTGCCGCATGGACCGCGGCACGCAACGCGCCGTCGCCCGCGAAGTCGACGAAGATCGCACGGCTATCGGCAGTCAGCGACCCGACCTCGTCGTAGGGGACCACCGAATCGTAGCACCCCGTCGCTGCGACGAACGAAACGTGGCGCCGGGAAGTCAGCCCGACGACGTGCCAGTTGCCGCGCGCCTTCAGCGCATGCGCAAAACCCAGGGCAGTCTTCGACGACGCGCTCGACAGCACCGCCGTGCCACCGCCTTCGCCGAGCTGCGCGTCGAGTAGGAAGGACGTGATGTAGAGCGGCCGGAACAGCGCCTGAATACGCTCGTCGCCCATCGCCGGATCGGCGCGGAGATAGCCGTTGTAGACCGCCGATAGTTCACTGCGGTGTGCCGCCGCATCGACAAAGCCTCGCGGCGTTACCTTGGCGGGGGTCAGCACAGCACCGTTCGCGCAGGGCCAGTAACCATAGGCGCGGTCGCCGACGGCGATCCCCTCGACGCGGCTTTCGACGCAGCGGCCGAAGCCCCAGACCGGCACGATCCCATGCCCCTCGGGCGCGGGAAAGAAATCCCAGTAGCGCATGTCCTTCCCATGCGCCGCGTAGGTCACGTTATTGGCGGTCAGCGCGAAGGTCTCCACCGCAAAAGCGGCCTGCCCCTCACCGACCGCTGCGGTGCGGGTCGCCAGATGGGCGCTTGCCAGGTCGGTCCGATCGATCAGCAGTTCGGTGATGTCCACGCGCACCCTCCCCTATTCGCTCGCCAGCCGGGCATAGCCCAGTTCGTCGGACCAACTGCCATCTTCGAGCGGCCAGCTCTGCACATAATGGGCTTCCTGCCGGAAACGCAGGCGGGTCAGCAGGCGCTGTGTTGGCAGATTGCGCGCGTCGGTCGTCGCCTCGATGCGGTGCAGCCCCGCGCGGTCGAACAGCCGCTCGATCAGCGCGCCGATGCTCTCGCTCGCCAAGCCCTGCCCGCGCGCCTCGGGGGCGAAGGCGAAGCCCAGTTCGGCCTGCCCCACCGTCGGGCTGCCGAAATTGACCCCGATGTCGCCAATCATGCGGTCATCCGTATCGAGCACCGCGAACTGCCGCCAGCCGAGCTCGTCCCATGGCCGCGCCGCGATCTCGGCGAGCATGTCGATCGTCGCGTCCATGTCGCGCGTCTGCGGGTCCCACGGCATCTGCGAGCGGATCACGTACATCGCCGCCGCATCCTCGACACGCACGAAGCGCACCCGGCAGCGCGGCGTCTCGAACGTTCCGTCAGCGGGCCGCAGCATCTCGAGCCTTCTCTGCCGCCACGTCACGCGCCACGCTCGCCAGCAGCGCGGGCGCGTCGAACACGATGCCGTCCTTGATCGTCCAGCGCACGCCGCCCACCCGCTCCTGCCGGTTGGTGCGCTCGTTCAGACGCTCGGTGCCGGTGCCGTACAGGGTCTTCAGGTTCTGGAGCGGGTTTTCCGGCACGATCACCAGGTCGGCGAGCATGCCGCGCCGCACGACGCCGAACTGCGGCTCGGTCCCCTTGGGTTCGTTCAGCGTCTGCGCGCCGTTCCACGTCGCCGCCTCGATCACCTCAAGCGGTGCGAACCCCGCCTCCTGCAGCATCTCGAGCTCGAGCACATAGCCGAAGCCCCACGTCTGGAAGATAAAGCCCGAGTCCGACCCCGCCGTGACCCGCCCGCCAATGTTCTTGTAATCGTTGATCAGCCGCATGTAGCGCGCGTAGAAATTGCGCCACGTCACCTCGTTTGCGGTCGTCCAGTCGTAGAAATACGACCCGTGGTTGTCGCGGTTCGACTGGTAGAAGCGCAGGAGCGACGGCGGCGTGTACAGCGCGTGCCAGTCGGCGTTGCGCGCCCGCATCAGGTCCCGCGACGCGGAGTAGATGTTGAACGTCGGGTCGAAGGTCACCCCGGAGGCCTTCTGCGCCTCCAGATAGGCCTGCCACTCGGGCCCGCCGGGTTCGTGAGTCTGGTCCCAGATCTCGGCGATGCCGCCGAAGCGCTTCGCCTCGTCGTAGAAATTATAGTCCGCCGGATAATCCTGCAGGCGGCGGCCCTTCAGCAGCGATTCGAAATGCCCATAGAAGTGCGTGACCGCGCCCAGCCCCGCAGCACCCGCTTGCGCGGCATTCAGCTGCGCGATCCCCGGCTGCGACAGATGCGCGACGGTGCCCAGCCCGCGCAGCTTGGCCTCGGCGATCGCCGCGCGGATGATCGCCGCCGTCTCGTCGCCGCGGTTGAAGAACTTGATGCCGTCGACCCCCTGAGCCGCCGCCCAGCGCACCCAGGCGCGTGCCTTGTCGGGCGTATCGACGCGGCCCTGCGCCCAGCCGCTGCCCAAGGTCTGATAGGCATAGATGCGCGGCGCGGTGATCGCGTTCGCAGCCGACCGGCGCTTGTCGTCAAGACTGCGCGCGGGATCGCCGAACAGCGGCACGCCGCGGACCGTCGTGACCCCGTGCGCCAGCCACAGGCGGTACGGATAGCTGTGGTCGGGCGCCTTGTCGGCGTCGCCGCTGTGCGCGTGGGTATCGACGAAGCCCGGCAGCACGAACATGCCGCTCGCATCGATCTCGCGCGCGCTCCCGCGCGGCTCGCGGTCGGCCTTCAGCGGCAGGCCCGGCGTGCCCGCACTGCGGATA
Organism: Glacieibacterium frigidum; assembly: GCF_007097155.1. GTDB lineage: Bacteria > Pseudomonadota > Alphaproteobacteria > Sphingomonadales > Sphingomonadaceae > Glacieibacterium > Glacieibacterium frigidum. Next base: position 442,230 of record NZ_VJWA01000001.1, on the reverse strand, counting down.
TCGACGATGCGGTTGCCCTCGATGACGATGTCCGCGGGCCCGTACGGCGGTGCACCATCCCCCTGGATGATCGTCGCACCGCGGATGACCAGCCGCGGATAGGGGCCCGCCCCCTCGCTCGCCGAACGCGCCGGCGTCGGCAGCATGTCGGCGGCGAGCGCCGGAGCCGCGAGCAGTGCCGCCAGGATCAACAACAGCCGCATGCGCACCCCCCCAGTTATTCCACCGGCATAGAACAGGCCGCCCGCGCCGTCACGACCCCCGCAACGGTGCGCCGACAGTTGAACCGGCGGCGGCGGACCGGCATGGGAGGCTGCATGAATATCCTCCTCACCGGCGCATCGCGCGGCATCGGCGCCGCCACCCTGAACGTCCTGCGCTACGCTGGCGCGACCATCGCCGGGCAGTCGACCGGCGGGGACGACGGGCTGATCGCCGCCGACCTGTCGCTTGCCGGGGCGGGCGATGCGCTGTGGGAGGCGGCGCTGGCGCAGCTGGGCGGGCGGATCGACGTGCTGGTCAACAATGCCGGGGTGTTCGAAGGCGTCGCGCTCGACGCGCCGGACGCCGAGTGGCAGGCGACCTGGGCGCGGGGGCATGCGATCAACCTGCAGGGGCCCGCCGACCTGTGCCGCCGCGCCGTGCAGCATTTTCAGGGCCGCGGCGGCGGGCGCATCGTCAACGTCGCCAGTCGCGCCGGGCACCGCGGCGACAGCCCCGCGCACTGGCACTATGCCGCGCATAAAGCGGGACTGATCGCGATGACCAAGACCATCGCGCGTGCCTATGCGGCACAGGGCGTCCTCGCCTTCGCGGTTGCGCCGGGATTCGTGATGACCGGTATGGCGGAGGATTATCTGGCCAGCCGCGGCGGCGACAAATTGCTGGCGGACATCCCGCTCGGCCGTGTCGCGACGCCGGCGGAGGTTGCCGAGACGATCCGCTGGCTCGCCTTCGATGCCCCGCCGTCGCTGACCGGGGCGACGCTCGACGTCAACGGGGCGAGCTATGTCCGCTGAGGCAGGGGTCTGGAAGGTCACCCTAGCCTGCACGCGCGCCGAGGCGGAGGCGCTGCCTTTTGCCGAAGACGCCTTTGCCGACCTCGACCAGCCGCCGACGCTGATCGCCGACGAGCCCGACCCGCACGCTCCCGACGACTGGCGGCTGCACGCCTATTTCGCGGAGGAGCCCGAACCCGAATGGCTCGCGCGGCTTGCGGCGATGGTGCCGTCGCGCGGAAGTCAGCCGCTCGTCGAGCGGCTCCCCGACAGTGACTGGGTAACGCTTAGCCAGGCCGGCCTGACCCCCGTCAGCGCTGGACGTTTCCATGTCGCCACTGCCGCCCACGCGCACGAGCGCCGGGCCGGGCAGATCGGGCTGGTCATCGAGGCGGGGCTGGCGTTCGGGACCGGACAGCACGCGACGACGCACGGCTGCCTCGCCGCGATCGACCGGCTGGGCCATGCGAATCGCTTTACCGACATTCTCGATCTGGGGACGGGTACTGGCGTACTGGCGATGGCGGCGGCGAAGCGCTGGCCGCGCGCGCGGGTCACCGCGAGCGACATCGACCCTGTCTCGGTGGCGGTGACACGCGACAATGTCCGCGCCAACGCCCTGCGGCTCGGAATCGGCGAGGGAAGGATCGAGGTGTTTACCGCGGTCGGCATGGCCGATGCGCGGCTGGTTCGGCGCGGCCCATACGACCTGATCGCCGCGAATATTCTCGCGGCGCCACTTATCGCGCTTGCGGGGCCGGTCAGTGCCGTATTGGCACGCGGCGGGCATCTCGTGCTGGCGGGCCTGCTCGATTGTCAGGCGACGCGAGTGACCGCGGCCTATGCGGCGCGCGGTCTGCGACGGGTTGCCACCAGCGGCGGCGAATGGCCGACGCTGGTGTTGAAACGCCCTTAGACGGTTACGCGCGCCAGGCGTGGAACAGCGTTGCTTCGGCACGAACGGGCATGAACTGCGCGATCGGCCGGCGCGGCGCGGTGGCAACGACGGGGCGGATGGTGACGGGCCGGACAACCGGCTCCATGGTCTCTACGACGGCTTTCATTGCCGCTACTCCTGCAAAATCCGGATCGATCGTTTACCGATCCGGTGCTGTTATCTACCTAGCAGAAGCAGGGTTGTGCAGTGCAGCAAACATCGTAGCAGCCATGCAGGTGCGACATAGCCTCAACGTGCGGTAGATACGAGCGCCTGCCACGCGGCTTCGTCGATCACCTCGATGCCGAGTGCCGCCGCTTTCGCCGCCTTGGACCCCGCACCTTCGCCTGCGATAACAAGATCGGTCTTCGCAGATACCGACCCGGCGACGCGGGCACCCAGCGCCTCCGCCTGCGCACGCGCCTCGTCGCGGCTCAGCGTCGCGAGCGTGCCGGTGAACACGACCGTCTTGCCCGTTACGGCGGACGCGCGCACGACATGCTCGACGGCGCGCACCTCGACCTGCGCAAGCAGGTCGGCGACGACGTCGCGGTTGTGGGCTTCCGCGAAGAAGTCGGCGAGCGATGCCGCCACCTCGGGGCCGACGCGGGTTACGCCGACCAGTTCGGCAAGCGCCCCCGCCAGCCGCCGCGCCGCCTTCTCGTCGCTCTCGCCGACAGCAGGCACGAAAGCCGCCTTCAGCCCTACCGCCGCATCCATCCGCGCCGCGAAAGACGCCCAATCGCTGCTCGCCCGCGCAATGTCGCGCGCCCGCTCCTCGCCGACGTGGCGGATGCCGAGGCCGAACAGGAAGCGCTCGAACTCGACCGAGCGCCGCGCGTCGATGCCCGCCAGCAGCTTATCAACCGAGATCGCGTCGAACCCCTTGCGCGCCACCAGCACGTCGCGATGATCCCGTAGCCGGAAGATGTCGCCCGGCGTCGCGATCAGGCCTTCGCCGACGAAGAGCTCGATGCGCTCGGCGCCCAGCCCCTCGATGTCCAGCGCCCGGCGCGACACGAAATGCTTGAGCCGCTCGACGCGCTGCGCCGGGCAGATGAGCCCGCCGGTGCAGCGCCGCACCACCTCGCCCGCCTCGCGCACCGCGTCGCTGCCGCAATCGGGGCAGACATGCGGAAACCGGAATGGTTCGAGCGCATCATGCTCGGCCTGCGGCGTCGCGAAGCCGAGCACCTGCGGGATCACGTCTCCGGCACGCTGGATGCGCACCACGTCGCCGACGCGCACGTCCTTGCGCGCGATCTCGTCCTCGTTGTGCAGCGTCGCATTCTCGACGATCACCCCGCCGACGCCGACCGGCTCGAGCCGCGCTACCGGTGTGAGGCTACCCGTGCGCCCGATCTGGATGTCGATCGCGAGCAGCCGCGTCGTCGCCTGTTCGGCGGCGAACTTCCACGCCACCGCCCAGCGCGGGGAGCGCGCGACCTGCCCCAGCCGCTCCTGCCAGTCGAGCCGGTCGACCTTGAACACCACGCCGTCGATGTCGAACGGCAGCGCCGACCGCCCGGCATCGACCGCGCCGTACGCCTCGACCGCGCCAGCGACGTCGCCGACCAGCCGCGCCTCGGCGACGGGGAAGCCCAGCTTCGCCAGCGCCGCCATCGTCGCGCTCTGCGTCTCGGCGAGTGGCGCGCTCATTTCGCCCAGCCCGTGCGCGTAAAAGCGCAGCGGCCGGGCCGCGGTGACCGCGACGTCGAGCTGACGCAGCGACCCGGCAGCGAAGTTGCGCGGGTTGGCATAGACGCGTGCGCCTGCCGCCACTTGCGCGGCATTGAAATCGAGAAAATCGCCTTTGAGGATGTAGACCTCGCCGCGGACCTCGAGCACGTCGGGCGCGCCCTTCAGCGTCTCGGGAATATCGGCCAGAGTCCGCAGGTTGGCGGTGACGTCCTCCCCCGTCGCGCCGTCACCGCGGGTCGCGCCGCTGACCAGGCGGCCGCGCTTGTAGCGCAGGGAGGCCGACAGGCCGTCGATCTTGGGTTCGGCGAGCAGCGCCACGGGTTCGTCGTCGGAAAGCCGCAGGAAGCGCCGCACGCGCGCGACGAACTCGGCCAGCTCGGCCTCGCTGAACGCATTGTCGAGGCTCAGCATCGGGCGCGCATGAACAATCTTGCCGAACTGCGGCGCGGGCGCGCTGCCAACCTTTTCCGACGGCGAGTCGGCACGCTTCAGGTGCGGATGCGCCGCCTCCAGCTCGGCATTGCGGCGAACCAGCGCGTCAAACTCGGCATCGCTGATCGTCGGTGCGTCCTCGGCATCGTAGCGCCGCCGGTGCGCGGCGATCTCGGCGGCGAGGTGCGCCAGCTCGGCGGCGGGGTCGCTCACAACGACTTCGCCAGCACGACGAACGCCAGGTCGCCGGTCCGCGGCTCGCCGAAGCGCGCGTCGCCATAGGGGAAGTCGCGAACCTCCCCGGTCAAAGTGTAGCCGCGGCGCTGGTAATAGGCGATCAGTTCGGTGCGCTGGCGGATCACCGTCATCTCGACCTGCGAGGCGCTCAGCTGCGCCAGATGCGCCTCCGCCGCCGCGATCAGCCGCGCGCCGAGACCGTTCGCCTGCACCTCGGGATCGACCGCGAGCAGGCCGAGATAGCCGGTGCCGCCGTCCTTGACCGCGATCTGGATACAGCCCGCAAGGCCCGCCGGACCGCGCGCGACCAGCAGGCGCTGACCGGGATCGCCGACGATCGCCGCCAGCGCCTCGATATCGGTGCGCTGCCCGCCGAGCAGGTCAGCCTCGTGCGTCCAGCCCCGCCGCGCGCTGTCGCCGCGATACGCGGCCTCGATCAGCACATGCAGCGCAGCGAGGTCGCCTTCGCCGGCGACCTCGATCGGCAGGTCCATCGTCATCCCCCCAATCCCAGCAGCCGCTTGGCCTGCGCGCGCGCCTCGGCGGTGACCTCCGCACCCGACAGCATGCGCGCGATCTCCTCGCGGCGTTCGTCCGCCGACAGTTCAACGATGTCGGTGCGGGTCACGCTGCCGTCGTGCGACTTGGCGATGCGCCACTGGTGCGCGCCCCGGGCCGCGACCTGCGGGCTGTGCGTGACGATCAGCACCTGGGTGCCGCTCGCGAGGCGCGCCAGCCGGTCGCCGATGGCGCTGGCGACCGCGCCGCCGACGCCGCGGTCGATCTCGTCGAAGATCAGCGTCCCCGCGCTGCCCGTGCCAGCCAGTGCGACCTTGAGCGCCAGCACGAAGCGCGACAGCTCGCCGCCACTGGCGATCTTGGTCAGCGGGCCGAATGGAGCCGATGGATTGGTCGAGACCTCGAACTCGACACGGTCGCGTCCTCCCGCCGACCAATCGGATTCGGGCAGCGGCACCAGCGCGGTGCGGAAGCGCGCCGCGTCGAGGCGCAGCGGCGCGAGTTCGGCCATCACCGCGGCGTCGAGGCGGATGGCGCCCGCCTGGCGCGTCGCGGTCAGCGCGTTGGCGGCGTCGAGGTAGCGCAGCCGCGCGACGCGCACCGCCTCGTCGAGCCCCGCCAGGCCCGCCTCGCCGGCATCGAGCGCATCGGCGCGAGCCTGGAGTTCGGCCGCGAGGTCGGCGAGCGCATCGGGTTCGACGCGGTGTTTGCGGGCGGCGGCGCGGAGTTCGAACAGCCGCGTCTCGGCGGCGTCGAGGCGCGCCGGGTCGACGGTCAGCGCGGCGTGCGCGGCCGCCAGATGCTGTTCGGCCTCGCTGCCCTCGACGATGGCGCGGTCGAGGCTGGCGAGCGCCTCCGTCAGCAGCGGGTGCTCGGCGGCGATGCGGTCGAGGCGCCGCGCGGCACTGCGCATTTGCGCGAAGCCGCCGCTCGACCCGTCGAGCAGGTCGCCGACGCTCGCCAGATCGTCGGCAAGGCGGGCGCCCTTCTGCATGTCGGCGCGCTCGGCGGCGAGGCTCGCTTCCTCGCCCGCGACCGGGGCGAGCGCGTGGAGCTCGGCGACGGCGTGGGCGAGCCATTCGCGGTCGCGCTGCGCGGCTTCTAGCGTTGCCGCGGCGGTGGCGCGCGCCTCGATCGCGGCGGCCCAGGCCTCCCACGCGGCGGCGACCGGCGCAGTCGGGCTACGGGCGAACGTGTCGAGCAGGGCGCGGTGGCCGCGTGCGGAGAGCAGGCCGCGATCGTCGTGTTGACCGTGGATCTCGACGAGGCTGGCGCCGATCTCGCGGAGCAGCGCCGCCGACACCGGCTGGTCGTTGACGAAGGCGCGGCTGCCGCCATCGGCCTTGAGCTGGCGGCGCAGGATCAGCGGCTCGCCGGCGTCGCTGTCGATGTCGCCGCCCGAGAGAATCGCGAACGCCGGATGGCCGGCCGCGAGGTCGAAGGTCGCGGTCACGCGCGCGGCGGCATCGCCGTGGCGCACGAGGCCCGGGTCGGCGCGCGCGCCGAGGGCCAGGCCGAGCGCATCGAGCAGGATGGACTTGCCTGCGCCGGTCTCGCCGGTCAGCACGCTCAGGCCGTCGGAGAAATCGATGCGCAGCGCCTCGATCAGCACCACGCCCTGGATGTCGAGCGCGGTCAGCACGGGGGCCGCGTCAGGCGGGCGTCGCCCCGCCGGGGGCCTTCTTGGCGATCAGCGCGTAGGAGCGATCGTACCATTTCGACCCGCGATAGTTGTAGCCGAGCACCGCGGCGGCCTTCTTCGCCTCCTCGGGGATGCCGAGCGCGAGATAGGATTCGACCAGTCGGTGCAGCGCCTCGGGCGTGTGGCTGGTCGTGTCGTACTTGTCGACCACGGTGCGGAAACGCAGGATCGCCGCGAGATACAGGCGGCCGTCCTGGTAGAAGCGCCCGACCTCCATCTCCTTGCCCGCAAGGTGGTCGCGAGTCAGGTCGATCTTCAGCTTGGCGTCGGCGGCATAGTCGGTGTTCGGGTAGCGGCGGATCAGCTCGCTCAGCGCGTCGAGCGCCTGCTGGGTGATCTTCTGGTCGCGGCCGACGTCGCTGATCTGTTCGTAATAGCTGACCGCGATGACGTAATAGGCATAGGGCGCCTCGCGGCTGCCGGGGTGGAGCGACAGGAAGCGCTGCGCCGACTGGATCGCGTCCGGATACTGGCGCGCGACATAATAGCTGAACGCGCTCATCAGCTGCGAACGGCGCGCCCAGACCGAATAGGGGTGCTGGCGCTCGACCTCGTCGAACATCGCCGCCGCCAGCTTGTACTGGCGCTTGTCGAGCGTCTCGCGCGCGACGTTGTACAGCGTCTCGACATCGCGCGCGACGTACGCGCGGTCCTTCTTGACGCCCGACGAGGCGCACGCCGTCAGCGCCAGCGCCGCAGCGAGGGGGAAGAACGCACGGGGGACACGGATCATGGGCGCTGCTTTAGCGCATGGCGGGGGGAGTGCCAAGCGATCCTCCCCCCGTGCTAGGGTGCGCTACTTTTCCCAATAATACGGCAGCCGCTTGCGCGTCCCCGTCACCGTCTCGTTGAGCGTCGCGGCGTCGTACAGCCGCCCGCCAAGCATGACCTGGCGGACCTTCTCCGAATTGCGGATGTCGGCCGTCGGATCGGCGTCGAGCACCACGAGGTCGGCCAGCTTGCCGGGTTCGAGGCTGCCGATGTCCTTCGCCATGCCGAGCGACTTGGCCGAGGTGATCGTGCCTGCCGCGAGCGCCTCGATCGGCGTCATGCCGCCGCGGACGAAGCTCCACAGCTCCCAGTGCGGGCCGATACCCGCCTGCTGGCCGTGCGCACCGATCGACACCAGCACGCCGCGCTTCGCCACCTTGTGCGCCTCGCGGGCATTGTCGTCGTCAATATAGTCGGCCTCGGGCGCCTTGACCCGGCGAGCGCCGTCGGCGGCGAGTTCGGCCGGCGGGGTGTGCGCCTTGAGCAGCGGCTGGTCGTAGATGTCGGTCGCTTGGCGCCAGTAGGGGTCGCCCGCCGGGCCGCCATAGCTGACCACCAGGGTCGGCGTGTAGTTGGTCTTGGAAGCCGCGAAGAAGTCGACGACATCCTGGTAGAAGACGCCAAGCGGGATATTATGCTCCAGCGTCGAGTTGCCGTCAGCGATCAGATTCATGTCCATGCCGAACAGCGAGCCGCCCTCGGCGACGACCTGCATATTCTCGGCACGCGCCGCCGCCACGACCTGCTGCCGCTGCTCGCGGCGCGGCTGGTTGTAGTTCTTGATGCTGTTCGCACCCTGCGCCTTCAGCCGGCGGACGTGCGCGAGGGCATCGTCGTAGCTGTCGATCTGCGCGTACACGTCAGGAGCCTTGGCGCCGTAGACGATCTCGCCGGTCGAGAAGATGCGCGGGCCCAAAATGAGGCCCGTGCGCTGCATCTCGGCCGCCGGGAAGATCTCGGCCGAGCGGCTCGACGGGTCGTGGATCGTCGTCGTGCCGAGCGCGAGGTTCTGCAGCAGCGACCAGTTCTGCTGCGGCACCAGCTCGTCCGACCCCTGCGAGCCGTGCGCGTGCGCATCGACGAGGCCGGGGATGATCGTCTTGCCGGTCACGTCGACCGTCCTGGCGCCCGCGGGGATCGCCACCGACCCGCGCTTGCCGACCGCGGCGATGCGGCCATTGGTGACCACCACGACGCCGTCGTCGATGATGCCGCCCTGCGCGTCCGCCATCGTCACGACGCGCGCGCCGCTGAGCACGACGCTGCCCAACGGACGGTCGGCGCTGACGTCCATCGCCAGCGAGACGCCGCTCGTCGGCGCCTTGAACTTCGGCGCATCCTCGCCGCGCGGGGCCTGCGCGAACAGGGTCGGTGCGGCGACCGAATAGAGCGTCGGCCCCATGCTCCAGTTGAGCCTGGTGCCCGACCAGTGCAGCCAGTCGGCACCGCCGCTGCTGACGCGCACGACGGGAAGCGGGCCGCCCTTGCCGTCGACCGAAACCTCCTGCGCGCCGGGCATCAGCGGCATCACATAGCCCTCGTAGTTCTGGCGGAAGGCGAAGCTCTGGCCGTCGGGCGCGACCTGATAGGCGGTGACGAGGTCGCCGCTGGCGTGCACCCGCTTCGCTTCGCCGCTGAGGTCGGTCGAGACCAGCTGGCGCTTTTCCTTGGCCTGCGCAACCATGAAGACGCGATCGTTCGACGCGCCGAAGTGCGGCTCGGCGACGTCCTTGGCGATGCGCGTCATCGCGCCGCTGCTGGTGGCGACGCGGTAGGCGCCCGGGTTCTCGCCCCAGCGCGGGCTGGTCACCCCGCCGCCGCTGCCCTTTTCGAAGACAATGGTGCGGCCGTCGGGCGAGAAGCGCGGGCGGCTGTAATGGCCGGGCTGCGTCGTCACCGCGCGCGCCTTGCCGCCGCTTGCGGGAACGACGCTGATCGTCCCGAGCCCGGCGTCGGTCCAGGCGACGAAGACGACCGACCTGCCGTCGCGCGACCATGACGGGAACAGCTCGAAGCCGTCACCGCCGCTGGTCAGGCGCTTCGCCGTGCCACCGCTCGCGGGCTTCAAGTACAGCTTGCCGAGGCTTTCGAAGACGATCGTGCGGCCGTCGGGCGACGCCTGCGCCCAGCGCGGGATCTTGGTCGTGAAGCGGTCGGGCGACACGGCGATCTGCGGGTGCGGGCCGTCGACGACGCCGCGCGTATCGCTGACGCGGAACGGGATCTCGCGCGCGTTCGAGCCGTCGGCATCGACGCGGCGGATCTTGCCGCCCGCCCAGAACACCACCGACTTCGAATCCGGGGTCCAGTCCATGTTCGGATAAACCCCGGTGACCGCCCACGTCTCCTGCACGTCCTGGTCGAGCGCGTCGTAGATCTTGCGCTCCTCGCCGCTTACGAGGTCGCGGACGTAAAGCTTGGACTTGGCGCGCTCGCGGCGGACGAAGGCGATCTTCTTGCCGTCGGGCGAGGGGTTGGGCCGCACCGAACCGCCCGCACCGCTGGCGACGGTCGTCACCTCGGTCGTCTCCATGTCGTAGCGTTCGATGTTGAACAGGTCGGTGTTCGAATCCTGCGCATATTCAAAGATCGGCCCGCGCGTGATGTTGCGGGTGTAATAGATGCCCTTGCCGTCCGGAGTGAACGTCGGCTCCCCCAGTTCCTTCTGCAACTGCTCGCTGGCGCGCTTGACGAGCAACACGCCGCCGCCGCCGCTGGCATGGTACAGCCAGACCTCGCCGGTGCCGAGCGAGCGGCCCGTCGTGAAGTGCTTCTTGGCGGCGATATACTTGCCGTCGGGCGACCACGACGGCTGGTTGAGCAGGCGGAACTCCTCCTTCGTCACCTGCTGCTTGTTCGAGCCGTCGGCGTTCATCGTCCAGATATTGTCGCCGCCGCCGCGGTCGCTGGTGAAGGCGATGCGCGTACCGTCGGGCGAGAAGCGCGGCTGCACCTCCCAGGCAAGACCTTCGGCGATCCGGCGCGGCGTACCGCCGGCGATCGGCATGGTGTAGATGTCGCCGAGCAGGGTGAAGGCGATGGTGCGACCGTCGGGCGACACGTCGAGGTCCATCCAGCTGCCCTCGGTGACGTCGAGCTTGACCTGGCGGACGGTCGCGCCCTGCGGCGCGTTGACGTCCCACTTGGCGGGCTTGGGCGGCGACTTGTCGGCGGCCGCGATGGGCACGACTGGCTTCGCGGGCGCGGCAGGATCGGGGTTCGTCGCTTCGTTCTCGGGCCCCTGCGTCTTGTCGACGGGCGGGGGCGCGGGCGGGGCCGGCGTCTGCGCGATGGCTGGGGTAAGCACGAACAGCGCGGCGAGAACGCTGGCGACGGTATTCCGCATGGACAACTCCGAATGGCAGGTGACGCGGTGGTAAACCGGCTTTCGGCGCTTGGCGAGCGTTGACCGTCACCCCGCCCGTGTGGCACTTGGCGCCCGTCGCGGGTGTAGCTCAATGGTAGAGCTTTTGCTTCCCAAGCAAGTGACGAGGGTTCGATTCCCTTCACCCGCTCCAGCTACCGCTTGCCGCCATGCCGCGCGCCGCTAGACTGCGCTGCAGCGATCGGGGAGACGTTGCGATGCTTCGGACGACGGTGCTGATGCTGGCCTTCGTGCCTGTCGCGGCCATGGCCCAGCCGGCCGGCGTCGAACCGGGACAATGGGAAATCGCCGTCACCGTCAACGAGGTCGACATGCCCGGCGGCCCCGCATTCGTCGCCAAAATGATGACCGGCAAGACGACCAAGGTGAAGCACTGCATATCGCCCGAGGATGCCGCGCGCGGGCCGCAGGACCTGCTGAAATCGGGCAAGGGCTGCGTCTTCACGCGCTATTCGATGGCGGGCGGCAAGCTGAATTCCGAAATGGTCTGCAAGCAGGGCGGTTCGACCACGACAGCGGTGAGCGCGGGCAGCTTCACCCCCGTCAGCTTCACCGTGACCGGGCGCTCGACGGTCAGCGGCGACATGCCGATGACGATGCGCAGCACCAGCGTCGGACGGCGGTTGGGGGCGTGCAAATGACCGAAAGCTTCGACTATCGCGACGGCGACGTGACGTGCCGGGGCCAGCTCGCGTTGCCGTCGGGCGACGATCCGCGTCCGGCGATCGCGGTGTTCGCCGACATCGGCGGCATCGGCGAGCACAGCATCCGTTGGGCGACGCGGCTGGCCGACGAACTGGGCTATGTCGCGCTCGCCGCCGACACCTACGGCGAGGGCTGGCTGCCCGCCGACTTCGCGGCCGGCATGCCGCGCCTGTCGGCGATGAAGGCCGATCCGGCGGGCCTCGCACGTCGGGGCGCTGCGGCGCTGTCGGCGCTGGCGGCGCACCCGCGCTGCAACGGCAAGCTGGGGGCGATCGGCTTCTGCTTCGGCGGGACGGTCGTGCTCGAAATGGCGCGCCACCACGCGGCCGGCTATGTCGCGGGGGTCAGCTTCCACGGCGACGTCGCGACGCCGCAGCCGGCAACCGCGCCGTTCGCGACGAGCCTGATGGTCTGCCACGGTGCCGAGGACCCGCTGGTCCCCGACGCCGCGCTCGTCGCCTTCCTGCGCGAGATGGCGGGCGTCGGCGCCGACTGCACGACGATCGCCTATACCGGCGCGGTGCACAGCTTCACCAATCGCAACGCCGACGGCAGCGTGCTGCCCGGCCTGCGCCACCACGCGCGCACCGAGGCACGGTCGTGGCGCGCGATGACCGCGCATTTCGCCGAGGCGTTCGGCTAAAGCCCCTCGCCGCCGACCCAGTGCGCCTGCGCCAGGCGCCGTGCCACGGTCCAGACCTGGGTGCGGATGTCGGGCACCGCGACGATCTCCCAGAACGCACCTCGCGTCATCGGGCCGAGGCCGAACAGGCGGGGGTGCGGGGCGCCGTCGGCGCCGATCAGGCGCGACTGGCTGTCGACGTCGAGGCCCAGGCGATTGGCGTCGGCGCGCGCATGGCCCTGCTCGATCAGCCCGCGCAGCAGCGGCTCGGTCGAGCGCGCGAGGTCGCCCTGCGGGCCGGTGCAATTGACGACGCGGCGGGCGACGAGAGTCTCGCTGTCGTCCGCGCCGCGCGGCCGCCATTGCACCGCGATGCCAGCCTCCGATTGCCGGTAATCGAAGGGCTTGCCCGCGACGATCGACAGTTGTCCGAACTCGCGCAGCGCGTCGATCTTGGCCGCGACCGCAGGCGCGAGGCGGTGGCGGTGGACGTCCCACCACGGCCGCAGGTGGCGCAGGAAGCGCGCACGCTCATCGACCGACGCCGATAGCCACAGGCCCTGCGTGAACGGCCGCAGCTCGTCGACCGCGGCGCGCCAGCCGATCGCGCGGGCGCGGGCGCGGACCTCGCGGAGCAGCGCCGACGCGCGGCTCGTCGGCTTCTCGTTGCGGTCGCCCGCAGGTCCCGGCGGAACGTGCGAGCGCGGCAGCAGGCCCCGTCGGCTCATCGCGACGATCCTGCCCCCGAAGCCCGCCGCGTCGAGCGACAGGGCGACATCGACCATCGTCAGCCCGGTGCCGATCAGCAGCACCGTGTCGTCGTCGCTCAGGCCCTCGGTCAGGCCGGGGTCCCACGGATCATGCGCGTACAGGTCGGGCGGAAACGCATCGGGGTCGAGCCCCGGCGGCGCGTGCGGCGGCAGATTGCCGACCGCGACGACGAGCGCGTCGAACATCTGCGCCGGGCCCGCGGCGAAGTGCAGCGTGACGCCCTGGTCGCCGACCTCGACGCCGCGGACATCGTCGTTGACCAACGCCAGCCGCTCCCCGGCGCGCGCGCTCGACCGTTCGAGCAGTTCGCCTAGATATTCACCGTACATCTTGCGCTGGGCGAAATCGCCGCCGCCGCCCAGCCCCCGCGCCGTGCACCATTCGGCGAAATGCTGCGGCCGGTCGCTGAGCGCGCTCATGTTGCCGGCGCGGACGTTGAGCAGGTGCGATGGATGCGGCGCGGTATAGGCAGTGCCCCGCCCGAAGACCCCGCGCCGCTCGATCAGCGTCGCATGCGGCCCGGCGTGGCGCAGGATGTTGATCGCCAGCAGCGACCCCGAGAAGCCGGCACCGACGATGGCGACGGACTTGTAGATCAAGGGAGCAGCGGCCCATGCGTCATCCGCGGCAGCACGTGCCGCGCGAACAGGTCGGCCTCGGCCGCGTGCGGGTAGCCCGACAGGATGAACGCCTCGATCCCCATCGCCTGATACGCCTGCAGCTTCGCCAGCACCTGGTCGGGATCGCCGACGATCGCCGCGCCGCAGCCCGAGCGCGCGCGCCCGATGCCGGTCCAGAGATTATCCTCGACATAGCCGTCGGCCGCGGCGTCGCGCAGCTCGGCCTGGCGCTTGACCCCCACCGACGTTGCATCGAGCGACTTGGCGCGGATCGCGTCGCCGGTCGCGGCGTCGAGCTTCGACAGCAGCCGGTCGGCGGCGGTCCGCGCCTCGGCTTCGGTGTCGCGCACCACGACATGCACCCGGTAGCCGAACTTGAGCGTCCGCCCGTACGCCGCAGCCCGTGCCCGCATGTCGTCGAGGATCGCCTGCACCGCTGGCATCGTGTCGGGCCACATCAGGTAGACATCCGCAGCCTTCGCCGAGGCGTCGCGCGCATCGGGGCTGAGCCCGCCAAAATAGAGCGGCGGGCACTTGCCCGACACGGTGGTGACGCCCGGCGGATCGACCGCGAACGTGTAGTGCTCGCTGTCGACCTCGATGCGCTCACCGTTCAGCAGCGACTTGAGCGCCAGCATGACCTCGGCAGTGCGCGCATAGCGCGGTGCGGACGCGAGCGTCTGGCCGGGCAGGTCCGAGCTGATGATATTCACCGTCAACCGCCCGCCAGCGATCCGGTCGAGCGTCGCGATCTGGCGCGTCAACTGCGGCGGCCATGCCTCGCCGACCCGCACCGCCATCAGCAAGCGAATGCGCCGCGTCAGCACGGCGATCGCCGCGGCGAAGGCGGTGGTGTCGATCCCCAGAGCATAGCCCGATGGCAGCAGGATATTGTCGAACCCGCCGCTCTCGGCTGCCAGCACGATGTCGCGGCAGTGCTCCCAGCTCGACTTGAGCAGCGGGTCGGGCTGTCCCAGGAACTCGTAATCGTCGTCGCAGAGCGCCGAGAACCAGCTGACCTCGCAGCTCATGGCAGGTCCTCCCCCAGCGACGCGACGAGGATCGCGTACCATTCGGCGCGGGTGAAGCTCACCTTGTAGGCGTCGGCGCTGGCGGCGATTCGCGCGGGCGTCTGCGTGCCGACGATGGGGATCGGCCGCGCGGGGTGCGCCATCACCCAGGCATAGGCGACGGCGGTACGGTCGACGCCATACTTCGCCGCGTGGGCGTCGAGCGCCGCCTTGACCCGCGTCGCCTGCGCGTCGTCGGGCTTGCCGCGACCGGGGCGGGGATCGCCCTCGGCCAGCCGCCCCTGCCCCAGCGGCGACCAGGCGAGGACCGCAGTGCCCGCCTGCATCGCGAGGTCGAGCGTGCCGTCGAACAGCGGCGCAGTGGCGAGGCACGAGAACTCGGGCTGGGTCGAGGCGAGCCCCGACGTCAGGTGCGCCGCCAGCGCCGCGGTCTGCGCCGGCGTATGGTTCGACACGCCGACCGCGCCGATCTTGCCCTCAGTCACCAGCGCATCGAGCGTGGCGGCGACCTCGGCCGGGTGCGCCAGCATGTCGGGGCGGTGGACCTGCCACAGGTCGATGCGCTCGACCCCCAGCCGCGTCAGCGACGCCTCGACCGCCTCGCGCAGGTACGCGGGCGACGAATCGTAGGGCACGCCCATGCGGATGCCGCCCTTGGACGCGAGCACCATGCGGTCGCGAAGACCCGGCGCCTCGGCGAACACCCGCCCGAGCAGCAGCTCGCTCGCGCCGAACGGCTCGTCATTGTCGGGGCCGTAGATGTCGGCGGTGTCGAACAGCGTGATGCCCGCGTCGAACGCCGCCTCGACCTTCTCCCGCGCCGCGCGCACGTCGTCGCCGCCGAAGCGCCACATCCCCCACGCCATCGGGGACACGGACAGCCCGGACTTGCCGAGCGGGCGCGGTTCGGGGGAAAGGGTGATTTCGGTCATGGACCGCGTGTTTGGCACAGGGATGAACGGAATGGGAGAGACGATGACGGGAAGCGGCACGATCCGCTGGGGCATCGTCGGCGCCGGCATGATGGGCATCGAGCATATCCAGAACCTTCGCATCACCCCCGGCGCGCAGGTCGTGGCACTCGCCGATCCGCATGCGCCCTCGATCGCGCGCGCCACCGCAGCAGCCGGCGGCGAGGTCGCGGCGTTCGACTCGGCCGAGGCGCTCGCGGCGTCGGGGCTGTGCGACGCGGTGGTCGTCGCGTCGCCCAACTTCACGCACATCGACGTGCTCCAGCCGCTCTTCGCCGCGGGCCTCCACATCCTGTGCGAGAAGCCGCTGGCGACGACGATTGCCGATGCGCAGGCCGTCGCGCGCCGCGCTGCCACCTACGACCGCGTGTTCTGGACGGGCATGGAATATCGCTACATGCCGCCTGCCGCCGCCTTCATCGAGCAGGTCCACGGCGGCGCGGTCGGCACTTTGCGGATGCTGTCGATCCGCGAGCATCGCTTCCCGTTCCTGGTCAAGGTCGGCGACTGGAACCGCTTCGCCGAGAACACCGGGGGCACGATGGTGGAGAAGTGCTGCCACTTCTTCGACCTGATGCGCGTCATCGTCCGCGCCGAGCCGGTGCGCGTCTATTGCTCGGGCGCGATGGATGTGAACCACCGCGACGAGCGCTACGACGGCCGCGTCCCCGACATCATCGACAACAGCTATACGGTCGTCGACTTCGACAATGGGGTGCGCGCGATGCTCGACCTGTCGATGTTCGCCGAAGGCGCCGAGAACCAGGAGGAAATCGCCGCGGTCGGCGACGAGGCGCGGCTGGAGGTCTTCGTGCCGTCGAGCGAACTCGTGCTCAGCCGCCGCACCGGCTTCATGAACCCCAAGGCGGTGACGCGCACCCACGTCAACGTCGACCCCGCGGCGCTCGCGGCCGGCCATCACCACGGCGCCAGCTTCTACAGCCACGCCGCCTTCGCGCGCGCCGTCCGCGGTCAGGGCAAGGTCGAAGTCACCGCCGACGACGGGCTGCGCGCCGTCGCGATGGGGGTCGCCGCCGAGATCAGCGCACGCGAGCACCGCGTCGTGACGATGGCGGAGCTGCTGTAACCCGAAATCCCCACCAGCGAAGCGGGATTTGTCCGGACACAAAAAACGCTTCCGCGACGAATCCGTTTCGGTGCAAGACAGAAGCCGAGGCGCAAACCCGCCCGAACCTTGGGGACCGACCATGATCCGTACGCTGACGCTCGGCGGGACCGCGCTCTACGCGCTCGCCGCCGCCGCCGCCTTTGCGCAGGCACCCGCACCCGCCGAACCCGCCGCCACCGCGGCTGCCGACGAAGTCGACGGCGGCGAGATCATCGTCACCGCGCAGAAGCGGTCGGAGCGGCTGCAGGACGTGCCCGTGGCAGTGTCGGTGGTCAGCGGCGAGGCGATCGCCAACCAGGGCCGCGTCAACCTCGAGGGTGCGCAGTATCTCGTCCCCGCGCTCAACTTCGTGAAGGCCGGCACGGCGCTCAACCAGACCTTGTTCCTGCGCGGCATCGGCACCACGACCTTCTCGATCGCGGTCGAGCCGTCGGTGTCGACTGTCCTCGACGGCGTCGTGCTGAGCCGCGCGGCGGAGGCCTTCACCGACCTCGTCGACATCGAGCGCATCGAAGTTCTGCGCGGGCCGCAGGGCACGTTGTTCGGCAAGAACGCCAGCGCCGGCGTCATCAACATCGTCTCGAAGCGCCCCGGCCGCGAGTTCGGCGGCAGCGTCGAGGGCAGCTATTTCTTCGACAACGGCAACGAGTACCGCGTCCGCGGCGCGCTCGACGTGCCGCTCAGCGAGCAGCTGCGCACCCGCACCACCGCCTTCTACGACAAGTACGACGGCAACATCTTCAACCAGGCGCCGACGGTGAACCGCCGCGTCAACGGCTTCGAGCATTACGGCGTTCGCAGCATCATCGAGGCGGACCCGAGCGAGACGGTCAAGCTGACCTTCATCGGCGACTATCACAAGAACGACGACGACTGCTGCGCCGACGTGATCGGCGGCCCGCCGCTGCTGGCGTTCAATTCGGCAACGCCCGGCGCGGTCAACACCACGGCGCTCGCGCTGATCCAGACCGTGCTGCCGCCGCTGCAGGGCGACGAGACGCGGCGCATCAACCAGAATCTCGTGACCCGCACGATCGAGGTCGGCTACGGCTTCTCGGGCCAGGCGGACGTCGAGCTGGGCGACCAGACGGTCACCTCGATCACCTCGTACCGCAACTTCCGCAACAACGAGATCCGCGACGGCGACTTCTACTCGCAGCCGTACATCGGCGCGCCGCAGAGCCACGACTTCGGCCCGCAAACCGGCAGCACCTTCACGCAGGAGCTGCGCCTGACCTCGCCGGGCAAGCAGTTCTTCGACTATGTCGTCGGCGCCTTCTACTCGCGCACCTTCACCAAGCGCATCTTCGAGCGGCAGAACATCATCTGCTCGGCCGCACCCGGCGCGGTGCTGCCGGCCGGGGTGCTGACGCCGTGCACCAGTCCGCTCGCGGCGCCGTCGGTCAGCGCGTTCGGCCGTGCCACCTATGGTGCGACCGCCAAGAACGTCGCGCTGTTCGGCCAAGGCACGCTGAACGTCGCCGAGCGCTTCCGGCTGATCGGCGGCATCCGCTACACGATCGACCAGCTCGACACCTTCTTCACGCGCGTCACCTCGCCGGGCAACCTCGCGTCACAGCCGCCGCTCGACCAGGGCGTCTTCGACTCGCGCACCTCGCCCGCCAACAACGGCAACCCGCTCGCCAGCAACGGCGTGCCGTTCAAGCAGCGCGCCACCGCCGATAATTTCTCAGGGAAAGCCGGCGCGCAGTTCGACGTCAGCGAGTACTCGACCGCCTTCGCCAGCTGGACGCGCGGCTACAAGGGCCCGGCGTACAACCTGTTCTTCAACCTGCAGCCGACGGGTGCGGTCGAGATCGAGCCCGAAACCTCGGACAGCTACGAACTTGGCCTGAAGAACACCTTGCTCGACGGGCGGCTGACGCTGAACCTCGCGGCCTATTACGCGCGCTACAAGAACTTTCAGGCGAACAACCCCGACTCGCTGACGATCAACGGCGTGACCACGACGATCGCGCGCTTCACCAACGCCGGCACCGTGTCGACGCGCGGCGGCGAGGTCGACCTGGTGTTCCGCGCGGCCCCCGACTTCACCATCTCAGGCGGCGTCGCGTACAGTGATGCCAAGGTCGACCGCTTCAAGATCCCGACGGTGCGCACCCCCAACGACGTCGTCCCCGACGGCACCCCGCTGGCCTTCGCGCCGAAGTGGAAGGGCAGCCTGTCGGCCGACTATCGCATCCGCACCGGCGGCAGCATCGACTTCGCGCTCGGTGCGCAGGGGTCGTACCAGTCGAAGCAGCTGTCGCTGTTCGTCGCCGACCCCGTTCAGCGCGAGGCCGGCACGATCGGCGGCTACGGCCTGGTCAACCTGTCGGCGTCGATCGTCGAGAGCGAGGACCGCTACCGCCTGACCTTCCAGGTCCGCAACCTGTTCGACCAGAGCTTCGCCTCGGCAATTTCGAGCGGCGGGCCGTCGGGGGCGTATCGCTACCAGATTACGCGCGACGCGGATCGGTACTTCGGGGTGACGGGGAAGGTGAATTTCTGAGGCGCAGCGCGGCCGCGCGTAGCGACGCGAACGCGCTTGCGTTCGCCGAGCAGCGCGCGGACTCGCGCCAGCCCGGCCGGCGGGCCCCCGGTCCGACCGACGGCGCGGCTTTGCCGCGACGCCCGGCCCCTAGTCCTCCGCCACCACCAGCCGCGGCAGCAGCAGGTGGATCCACGCCGTCGCCGCGAGGTACGCGCCGCCGCAGATCGCGAACATCGGCCAGTATCCCAGCCCGTTGGTCAGAGCGTAGCCCGCGAACGCGATCATCGCCGCGCCACTGAGGTTGCCGCCGACCGCGCCGAACCCGACCACCGTCGCCACCCGCGCTGTCGGCACGATGTCGGCGGTCATGCCGAAGACGTTGGTCGAGAACCCCTGGTGCGCGAACAGCGCCGCGCCGATGACCAGCGCCGCGGTCCACGGGCTGCTCGTGTACAGCGCCAGCGGCATCGTCAGGATCACGCAGGCATAGAGCAGCATCGAGGTCTTGCGCGCCCGGTTGACGCTCCAGCCGCGCGCGATGAACGCCGGGAACAACAGGCCCGACGACAGCGCGCCGAGCGCCGCGAAGCTGTAGATCACCGCCACCGGCCCGCCGAGGTCGCCCTGCGACATGCTGAACTGGCGGCTGAAGAAGTCGGGGATCCAGAACAACAGGAAGAACCACGATGCGTCGCTGAGCAGCTTCGCGCCCAGCACCGCCCAGGTCCGCCGGTCGCGCAGCAGCACACCGAACGGCACCTTGTCGGCGGCCTCGGCGACGGCATGGCCCGAACGGGGAATGGGCACGAGATTACGCGTGCCGACCACCCACGCCGCGAGCCAGACGAAGCCGACCGCGCCGCAGACGATGAAGGCGGCGCGCCACCCGAAGGCGAGTGCGAGCGGCGGGATCAGCAGCGGCGTGACGATCGCGCCGATGTTGGGCGCGGTGTTGCCGAGCCCGAGCGCGAACGAGCGTTCCTTCAGCGGCAGGTACACCGCTGCCGACTTGACCGCGGCGGGCGTTCCCACCGTCTCGGCTGCCGCGAGCGCGACGCGTGCCGCGATGAATTGCGCGACGGTCGAGGCAGCGGCGTGCGCCATGCCGAACAGGCTCCACAGCGCGACGCCCCAGCCCAGCGCGCGGCGCACCCCGAAGCGGTCGACGATCCAGCCGACGAACAGGAACGAGAAGGCGGCGGCGATCTGGAAGGCGGTCCCGAGATAGCCGTAGTCCTGGTCGCTCCACCCGAACTCGGCCTCGAGCGTCGGTTTGAGCAGCGCCAGCACCTGGCGGTCGACATAGTTGAGCGCGATCGCGAAGAACAACAGGCCGATCAGCATGCGGCGCGCTGCTGGCGTCGATTCAGTCTGGTTCACGCGCGTCCCCCCTGGCCGCGGCGACAGTGGCGGGCCACCCCGTGAAGTCAACAGGGATGCGCGAGTGACGATTCGCGCCTGTTCCGCGCGGCCAAGCGGGATTAGGGTCTTGGGCATGACCGACCTGACCCTCGACGAGATCCGCCCCATCGTCGTCGCCGCGATGCCGCCGCACGTCGCCTTCGACGGCTGGGGCCGCGAGGCGCGCGACCGGGCCGCGGCCGAGACGGGCATCGACCCCGACCTTGCAGCGCTCGCGCTGCCCGACGCCGCGACGATGGTCGACGCGTGGACCGCGCACGCCGACGCGCGGCTGATCGAAGCGCTGGGCGACATGGGCGGCCTCAAGATCCGCGAGCGCATCCGGCTTGCCGTCGCGACCCGCCTGACGCAGGCGAGCGGCGAGCGCGAGGCGGTGCGGCGCGCGTTGAGCATTCTGGCGATGCACCCGCGCCTCGGCACGCGCACCCTGTGGCGCACCGCCGACACGATGTGGCGCGCGGCGGGCGACACCGCGACCGACTATAATCACTATACCAAGCGCGCCATCCTTGGTGCGGTCTATTCGGCGACTTTGCTCGTCTGGCTCGACGACGAGAGCGAGGGGTTCGCCGACACGCACGCTTTCCTCGACCGGCGTATCGACGGCATCATGCGCTTCGAAAAGGCCAAGGCGCGCCTGACTGGCATCAGCCTGCCGAGCCCGGCGCGCTTCCTCGGGCGGCTGCGCTACCCCGCGATCTGATGGCGGCTCCGCGCCCGAAGGACGCCGCGACGCTGCTGATCGTGCGCCGCGACGGGCCGGGGCCGCGCGTCCTGATGGGGCGCCGCCACGGCGGCCACGCCTTCATGCCCGACAAATGGGTCTTTCCGGGCGGGCGCATCCACCCTTCCGACTTTCGCGTGCCCGCCGCGACCGAGCTGCGCCCCGACGTCGCCGCTGCACTGGCGCGCGGCTGTTCGCCCGAGCGCGGCCGTGCCATCGCAATGGCGGCGATCCGCGAAACCTTCGAGGAGACCGGTCTGCGCCTCGCTCGCCCCGGTTCGAGCTCCAGCCGCGGCGAATGGCGCGACTTTCTCAGCGGCGGCCTGCCCGACCTCGGCGCGCTCGATTACGTCGCGCGCGCGATCACCCCGCCGGCGCGCACCCGCCGCTTCGACGCGCGCTTCTTCGTCGCCGACGCGAGTGCGCTGATGGAGCTCGAGCCCGGCGCCGGGTCGGGTGAGTTGGGCGAGCTGGCGTGGTTCGACTGGGAGGCGGCAGCGGCGCTCGACCTGCCGGCGATCACGCGTGCGATCCTCGCCGAGGTCGCGCTGCGCGAAGCCGACCCGGCGCGGCCGATACCCTACCACCGCTTCGAACGCGGCGCGCATCGGCTGCTGGAGGCGTGAAGTAAGGATTGCTCACATGAAGGCACAAAGGCACGAAGAAGAAGACCGGGAAGTAAAGCCAGACCGCCTCTTCGCCTTCGCGCCTTCGCTTCTTCGCGCCTTCGCGCCTTCGCGCCTTCGCGCCTTCGCGTGAAACCTCTTTCCCGCCCGATCCAAGCTTACCGCTTGTGGCTGGAGCGGGACATAGAATGTCACACGAAGGCACGAAGGCGCGAAGGCGCGAAGAAAAAAAGAAGTTCTTCGTTCCTTCTTCGTGCCTTCGTGCCTTCGTGTGAGCAATTCTTACTGCGGCTCCTCGGGCGGCGCCCCGGGCTCGGGCGGGTCGCCGGACACGCCCTCGACCACGTCGCTCACCGCATCGCCGACCGCGTCGACGACCTCGCCCGCGACTTCGCCACCGAGCAGTTCGCCAATCTCGTCCAGGGTCGTGCGCGGCGGGGGCGCGTTGGGGCGGAGCACGCCTTCGCGGGTCAGTGCAGCGGTCATGAACCGCTTCCACAGCCGCGCCGGCACGGTGCCGCCGACGACGCTCGATCCCATCGGCGAATTGTCGTCGTTGCCAACCCACACGCCGACCACCAGGTCGCCCGCGAAGCCGACGAACAGCGCGTCGCGGTGGTTCTGCGTCGTGCCGGTCTTGCCGTACGTCGGGATCGGCAGCGTCGCATCCTTGCCGGTGCCCCGCGCCACCGCCGAGTTGAGCAGCTGGAGCATCGGCTCGCGCTCGGGCCACGGCCGCAGCGCCGACACCGCGCCACGGATCTGACCGACCAGCCCGGGACCCTGGGTATTCGCCAAGCCGTACGCCTTGATCGGATAGCGCCCCGCCGCGAGCGCCGCATAGGCCGCGGTCAGCTCGACCAGCGGCACGCCCGACGTCCCGAGCGCCAGCGCCTCGTAGTTCGACAGCGGCGGCGTGATGCCCAGCCGGCGCGCCTCGGCGCGCACCGCCGAGACGCCGACCTGCTGCGTCAGGCGGACCGCCGCGACGTTGCTCGACGCCGCGAAGGCGGTCGCCAGGCTGATCGGCCCGCGATACTTGTTCTCGTCGTTTTTCGGTGCCCAGTCGCCGATGACCAGCGGCTCATCCTCGACGATCGTCGAGGTCGTGGCACCGGCCCGCAGCGCCGCGAGATAGACGAACAGCTTGAACGAGCTGCCCGGCTGGCGCAGCGCCTGCGCCGCGCGATTGAAGCTCGATTCGTTGTAATCGGTGCCGCCGACCATCGCGACGACGCGCCCGTCGGGCCGCATCGCGACCAGCGCCGCCTGCGTGACGTTGAGCCCCTTGTACCCCGCCAGCGTGTCCCTGACCGCCTTCTCGGCGAGCTTCTGCATCTCGGGGTCGAGCGTCGTAGCCACCGTGATGTCGCCGTACTGCGCGGTGTCGACCCCGGCGCGCGCCTGCGGCAGCACCCAGTCGGCGAAGTACGACCCCGTCGGCACGGCTTCGCGGCCGGGCGTGTAGCGCGCCAAGCCGACATTGCGTGCCTGCTCGGCGGTCAGCGCGCCGAAATCGACCATTGCCTGCAGCACGACCTTCTCGCGCTCCTGCGCGCGGCGCAGGTGGCGCGACGGCGCGAGGCTCGACGGCGCCTTGACCAGCCCCGCCAGCATCGCCGCCTGGCCCACCGTCAGCTCGGACGGCGACCGGTCGAAATAGGTGCGCGCGGCGGCGCGGATGCCGTAAGCGCCCTCGCCGAAATAGACGCTCGACAAATAGCGCGACAGGATCTCGTCCTTGGTCAGCCGGCTTTCGAGGTAGAAGGCGATGATCACCTCCTGAAGCTTGCGCTTCAGGCTGCGCTCCGAACTGAGGAAGCTGGTCTTCGCCAGCTGCTGCGTCAGCGTCGATCCGCCCTGCTGGACGCCGCCTGCCTTTGCATTGGTGAACAGCGCGCGCGCGATGCCCTGCGGGTCGATGCCCCAATGTGAATAGAAGCGCCGGTCCTCGATCGCGAGGAGGGCGGCGGGCACGTACTTCGGCAGCTCGGCGATGCTGACCGGCGCCTCCTTGTAGTTACCGCGCCGCGCGATCGGCTCGCCCTCGACGTCGAGCAGGACGAGGCTGGGCTCGGTCAGCGGCTCGAGCGCGCGGCCCAGCGGCGCGGTATAGATCAGCCAGCCGAGCAGCAGCGCGAACGCCACCACGAACGCCAGCAGCATCTTTCCCCAGTGGCGCGCCAGGAAACTGCGGCGCGGCGGCTCGAATTCATCGTCCGGGGACCAGGGGATCGTCAGGTCGTCGTCGTCGACCGGATCCTCGCGGGAGCGCCGGAGGAAGCTCACGCGCGTTCCCGCGTCGCGGTGAACTTCAGCGCGGTCTCACGCTGCGCGGTGTAGTTGAGCTCCCACTGGTCGCGCGCCATGAACACCGGCGCCCCGTCGCGGTCCTCGGCGATCGCCGGGCGGTGCTGCTCGATGAAGGTCTGCAGCTTCTTGGGGTCCTCCGCCGACAGCCAGCGCGCCGTGTCGAACGGCGACGGCTCGATGCCGGCATCGACCTTGTACTCGGCTTCGAGCCGGCTGATCAGCACCTCGAGCTGCAGCTGCCCGACAACGCCGACGATCCATTGCGCGCCGATCAGCGGGCGGAACAGCTGGGTCACCCCCTCCTCCGCCATGTCGGTCAGCGCGGTGCGCAGCTGCTTCGACTTGGTAGGGTCGCCGAGCCGCACGCGGCGCAGGATCTCGGGCGCGAAATTGGGGATGCCGGTGAAGGTCACCGCCTCGCCTTCGACGAGTGAGTCGCCTACCCGCAGCACGCCGTGGTTGGGGATGCCGATGATGTCGCCTGGGTACGCCTCGTCGGCGATCTCGCGGTCCTGTGCGAAGAAGAAGATCGGCGAGTTGATCGCGATCGCCTTACC
Source organism: Glacieibacterium frigidum (assembly GCF_007097155.1). GTDB lineage: Bacteria > Pseudomonadota > Alphaproteobacteria > Sphingomonadales > Sphingomonadaceae > Glacieibacterium > Glacieibacterium frigidum. Next base: position 417,563 of record NZ_VJWA01000001.1, on the reverse strand, counting down.
GGTCGACACCTGCTTCAGCTTCATGCCGCGCCGGAACTTGCCCGAGCAGATGCGCATGAAGGCGATGCGGTCGCGGTGCTGCGGGTTCATGTTGGCCTGCACCTTGAAGATGAAGCCCGTCACGTCGGCGCGGTCGGGGGTCACCGCGGCGGGAATCGCCGGCTGGGTGCGCGGCGGCGGCGCGTATTGCGCGAGCGCGTCGATCAGGTCGGCGACGCCGAAATCCTTGAGCGCCGAGCCGAACACCACCGGGGTCAGCGCGCCCGCGCGGTACAGGTCGGGGTCGAGCGTTGCATAGCCGCCGAGCGCCAGTTCGGCCTGCTCGCGCAGCAGCTCGGCACCCTCGTCGCCGACGAGGCCCGTGAGGCGCTCGTCGTCGATGCCCGACAGCTGTTCGGTCCGTCCGGCAGCACGCGTGTCGGTGCCGTCAGGCAGCAGCAGCGTGTGCTTCCTGAGGTCGTAGAGCCCGCGGAACTGCCCGCCCTGCCCGACCGGCCAGTTGAGCGGCGCGACGTCGAGCGCCAGCACGTCGGCGATCTCGTCGAGCAGCGCGAACGGGTCGCGCCCCTCGCGGTCGACCTTGTTGATGAAGGTGATGATCGGCACGTCGCGCAGGCGGCAGACCTCGAACAGCTTGCGCGTCTGCGCCTCGATACCGCGCGCCGCGTCGATCACCATGACCGCCGAGTCGACCGCGGTCAGCGTGCGGTAGGTATCCTCGCTGAAATCTTCGTGCCCCGGCGTGTCGAGCAGATTGTAGGTTACGCCGCCGCGCTCGAAGGTCATCACCGACGAGGTGACGCTGATCCCGCGCTGCTGCTCGATCTTCATCCAGTCCGAGCGCGCACGCCGGTTCTGGCCGCGCGCCTTGACCTCGCCCGCCAGATGGATCGCGCCGCCGAACAGCAACAGCTTCTCGGTCAGCGTCGTCTTGCCGGCGTCGGGGTGCGAGATGATCGCGAATGTGCGGCGCGCATTGGGCGCGGGACTAGCCATGCGGCGCTATGTGGCGGGATTGCCGGGCGCGGGCAAGACGGGCGGCGGCGAAACAGCCCGTAGGTGCGCTGGAACCCCGCACCGCCGGGCCGGTTTGCGATCTTTCGGGGGCGAAGGACTGCCGATGAAGCCTCTCGTCATAAAGTTCGACCTGCTGCGCGGCGCCGCCTGATGCTGTTCTTTTCGAGCGGCCTCGGCTGCGGCCTGTCGCTGCTGATCTCGGTCGTCGCGACGGTCATCCTGGCGATGGTGTTCGGCTGGCTCTGACAGTTTCGTAGGTGCGTCGCGTAACGGCGGGAACGCCGCATTCGCCCGGCCCGTTGGGCGCGCACTCTCAATCCTTACAGGAGCTTGACTATGAGCAAGACCCGCTACCGCGTCGAAGACAATACTCCAGCCGCCATGGCCAGGCGCAAGGCCAAGGCGGTCCTCCCCGTCGCCCTGCTCGGCCTCGGCGTCTATGCACTTTGGCAGAAGCGCGACGAGGTCGGCGGCTGGATCGAGCAGCTCAAGTCGAAGCTCGACGGCCTCAACGGCGGACAGGCTGCTCCCGTCGAAGTCATCCCCGACGATTACGACTACAGCCGCCCGAGCGTGTTCAATTCGACCGCGATGGCCGGTCCGCAGGGCACCACCGCCGGCTCCGCTATCGACGGTGGCACGATGGGCACCGACCTCGGCACCCAGGGCGAAGGCGCGGTCTGAGATTCGGCGGCGCGGGCCTTCTGGCCCGCGCCGCCACACTCTAGCGCTGCTCCAGGCGAACCTCGCTGCCTTCGAGTTGAGTGTCGATGCTCGTGTTGGCAGCGGCACGCGCGGCCTCGACGCGGTCAGCGATTTGCTTCGAATGCGCCTGATAGGCCTCGTGCCGGCCTACCAAGGCCTCGCGCAGCGCTTCGCGCTCCTCAGGCGACACGGCGGCACGCGGCAGCGCGACACTTTCCGCCGTGATGCCGCGATACATGCACATGTTCATCCTGGTCACGAAGCGGCCCGCGGCGACGCTGTTGTCGGCGGTGCGGCGACCGGCGTCGAGCCGCTCGCGGGTGATCGCGGTCACCAGCCCGGCCTGGCGCCGGACCTCGTCGAGCATGCGGGCCAGTTCGCTTGCCGTGGTTTCGACGAACGTCCCGCCGCCGGCATCGGCGACGGCCTTCAACTGAGCGCGGTCGGCGGCGCCGAGGTCGAAGCCGATCACGTTGACGATCGCCTTGACCGCGCCGGCGTGCAACGCCGACGCCGCCGCGACCGGATCGCCGCCGCACGTCTCGATGCCGTCGGAGACGACGTAGACGACCTGGTCGCCGGGCTGTTCGCTCGTGGTGAAGGACTTGCCCGCGGTGGTGATCGCCGCCGCCAGCGGCGTCCAGCCCGCAGGCCGGAAGCCCTGCATTGCCGCGTCGATCCGGGCGCGGTCGGCGGTCCCGAGCGGATAGAGCGTCTCGACCGCGGCGCAGCTCGCCGCCTTGCCGTCGGGGCGGTTGGTACCGCGATGGCCGAAGGCAACGAGGCCAATCTGCGTCCCCGTCGGAACGCCGTTCAGGAAGCCCGCGGCGGCCCGCTTGGCGGCATCGAGCTTCGCGACTCCGCCGACCTTCGCCGCCATCGAGCCCGAAGAGTCGATCGCGACGACCAGACGATTGACCGGCACCGCGCGAGCCGGCGTCCCGGGCGCTACTGCCGTCGCGCCGGGCCCTCGCATGTCGGGCGCGCCATTGAAACAGGCGTCGAGGTCGGAGCCGTGGGCCTTCAGGAAACCGGCGAGCTGACTGCCGGCCTTGCCGGCCGGGGCTGAAGTGGCCGCCTCATCCGGCTTGTCGGTGCAAGCCGAGACGCCGGCGGCCAACAGCAAAGCGATACGCAACTTCAACACGCCTCCCGAACGAACGCCGTTCGGGAAGGTTCAATTCGCCGCTGCGCGCGCCGCCAGCCAGCGTTCCAGCCACTTGATCGAATACTCGCCCGCCTGGAATTCGGGGTCCTCGATCAGCGCCTGATGGAGCGGGATCGTCGTCTTGGGTCCGTGGATGACATATTCCTCCAGCGCGCGGCGCAAGCGGGCAATGGCATCGTCACGCGTCGCGCCGAAGACGATCAGCTTCGAAATCAGCGAGTCGTAGTACGGCGGGATGCGGTACCCGTCGTACAGCGCGCTATCGACGCGGACGTGCAGCCCGCCGGGTGCGTGGTAATCGGTCACCCGGCCCGGCGACGGTGCGAAGGTCGCGGGGTCCTCGGCGTTGATCCGGCACTCGATGGCATGGCCGTCGAAGCGGATCTGTTCCTGCGTTACCGACAGCGGCAGGCCGGCGGCGATGCGGATCTGCTCGCGCACCAGGTCGATGCCGGTGATCGCCTCGGTCACCGGATGCTCGACCTGCAGGCGGGTGTTCATCTCGATGAAGTAGAATTTCCCGTCCTCGTACAGGAACTCCATCGTGCCGGCGCCGCGGTATTCGAGCTTCGCCACCGCGCGCCGCACGACCTCGCCCATCGCCGCACGCTCGGCGGGGCTGAGCGCGGGGGACGGTGCCTCCTCGAGCATCTTCTGGTGGCGCCGCTGCAGCGAGCAGTCGCGCTCGCCGAGATGGATCGCGCCGCCCTTGCCGTCGCCGAACACCTGGAATTCGATGTGGCGCGGCTCGCTCAGATATTTCTCGATATAGACGGTGTCGTCGCCGAACGCCGCCTTGGCCTCCGACTTCGCCGCCGCGATCAGCGCCGCAGCACTCTCGCCGTCGGGGATGACCTTCATGCCGCGCCCGCCGCCGCCCGACGCCGCCTTGACCAGCACCGGGTAGCCGATACGGTCGGCGACCGCGACCGCTTCTTCCGTGGTCTCGACGGGGCCGTCGCTGCCCGGCACCAGTGGCAAGCCGAGGATCGCGGCGGTGCGCTTCGCCTCGATCTTGTCGCCCATGCGCCGGATATGGTCGGGCGTCGGCCCGATCCAGACGATGTTGTGCTCCTCGACGATCTCCGCAAAGCGCGCATTCTCGCTCAGGAAACCATAGCCCGGGTGGATCGCGTCGGCCTGCGTCAGCTCGGCCGCCGAGATGATGTTGGGGACGTTGAGGTAGCTATCGGTCGCCGACGGCGGCCCGATGCAGATCGCCTCGTCGGCCATGCGGACGTGCATCGCATCGGCGTCGGCGGTCGAGTGGACCGCCACCGTCTTGATGCCGAGTTCGCGGCATGCGCGATGGACCCGCAGCGCGATCTCGCCGCGGTTGGCGATCAGGATCTTGTTGAACATTATTCGATGATCACCAGGGGTTCGTCGTATTCGACGGGCTGTTCGTTGACGATGCAGATGCGCACCACGGTGCCGGCGCGCGGCGCGACGATCGGGTTCATCACCTTCATCGCCTCTACGATCAGCAGCGTGTCGCCCTCCTTGACCGTCTTGCCGACGGCGACGAACGGCGGGCTCGTCGGGTCAGGCGTCAGATAGGCGGTGCCGACGATCGGCGAGCGGACGAGGCCGGGATGGGCCTTCCAGTCCTCGGTGGCGGGTGCCGCAGCCGCAGCGGCGGGCGCGCTCGCGGCGGCGGGGGCAGCGGCGGCGGATGCGGGCGCGAAGCCCTGCACGGCGGCGGCCTTGCGCGCGACGCGGATCTTGCGGTCGCCGTCCGAAACCTCGATCTCGGTCAGCTTGGTCGCGTCGAGCAGTTCGGCGAGCTCGCGCACCAGCGCGGTGTCGACCTGCATCGTTGTCGGTTCAGTCATTTTGCCCCTGACTAGTTTGCCTGCGGTTCAGTGCCGCAATGCTGCCGCCGCGTCCAGCGCGAGTGAATAGCCCAACGCCCCGAACCCCGCGATGGTCCCCCTGGCGACCGGCGCGATGTGGCTGAGATGCCGAAAACTTTCGCGCGCATGCGGGTTCGACAGATGCACCTCGATCACCGGCGTCGCGATGCCCTTGACCGCGTCGCGCAGCGCCACCGAGGTGTGGGTCAGCCCGCCCGCATTGAGGATCACCGCCACGGCGCCCCGGCTGGCGGCCTCGTGCAGCCAGTCGATCAGGTGCCCCTCGTGGTTCGACTGGCGCAGGTCAATGGTCAGGCCCAGCCCCGCGGCGCGGTCCTCGAGCTGTGCCGCGATGTCGTCGAGCGTGTCGGCGCCATAGACCTCGGGCTCGCGCGTCCCCAGCAGGTTGAGGTTAGGCCCATTGAGGACGTAGACAAGGGTGCTGGCGTCGGTCACGACCTTGCTTATATGGGTCGAACCCCCCGCCGTCATCCCCAGGCCCCATGACCCTCCACATCACCATCAACGGCGACCCGCGCACGCTCGCGCCCGCGACGACGATCGCCGCGCTGCTGCGCGACCTCGGCCTCGACGCCGCCAAGGTTGCGGTCGAGCGCAACCTGAGCATCGCGCCGCGCTCGGCCTTCGGCGAGACGCAGCTGACCGACGGCGACAAGCTCGAGATCGTGCACTTCGTCGGCGGCGGGCAGGACGACGACGGCTGGACCGTCGCCGGGCGGCACTTCACGTCGCGGCTGATCGTCGGCACCGGCAAGTACAAGGACTTTGCGCAGAACGCCGCGGCGCTCGAGGCGTCGGGAGCGGAGATCGTCACCGTCGCGGTGCGGCGGGTCAACGTCATGGACCGCGGCCAGCCGATGCTGACCGATTTCATCGACCCCAAGAAGTACACCTATCTGCCGAACACCGCAGGCTGCTTCACCGGCGACGACGCGGTGCGGACGCTGCGCCTGGCGCGCGAGGCGGGCGGCTGGAACCTCGTAAAGCTCGAGGTGCTGGGCGAGGCGCGTACCCTCTACCCCGACATGGCCGAAACGCTGAAGGCGACCGACACGCTGGTCCGCGAAGGCTTCGACGTCATGGTCTATTGCGCCGACGACCCCATCGCCGCGAAGCGGCTGGAAGACCTGGGCGCCTGCGCGATCATGCCGCTCGGTTCGCTGATCGGCTCGGGGCTGGGGATCCAGAACCCGGTGACGATCCGCATGATCGTCGAGGGTGCCAAGGTCCCCGTGCTCGTCGACGCCGGCGTCGGCACCGCGTCGGACGCGGCCGCCGCGATGGAGCTCGGCTGCGCGGGCGTGCTGATGAACACCGCGATCGCCGAGGCGAAAGACCCCATCCTGATGGCGCGGTCGATGCGCCTCGCGGTCGAGAGCGGGCGGCTCGCCTACCGCGCCGGCCGCATGGCGCGCCGCCGCTACGCCGACCCGTCGAGCCCGCTGGCCGGGCTGATCTAGGCGGCCGCAGCGGTGCGGCGCGGCATCCGGGCAGTGCTCGTCGCCCTCGGGCTCGCGGCGTGCAGTCCGGGCTTCGACGCGCCGCGCTGGGCCGCCGAGCGGGGCAACGCCACCGGGGTTAATGCGCGGCTCGACATGGTCGCGTCGCTCGGCTCCGTGGGCGTTGCGGTCGGGACGTCGCGACCGCGCGTGCGGGCGGCACTCGGCCTCCCCGACGGCGAGGGGCCGCGCGAGGACATCTACTACCTCGGCCGCAACGACATGGCCCCCGACTACCTGGTGCTCGCGATCGGCTACACCGCAGGGGGCCGTGTCGCGGTCCTCAGGACGCGCGAGCTGTGACCTGCCGCCGCGCTGCGGTCGGCGCTATTTGTGCGCGCCTTCGCGGTTCTTGCTGACCCGCGTCTCCGGGTCGGCGCGGATACGCGTCCGCCACTTCGAACCCGGCAGGGTGTCGACCTCGTTGCCGCTGATCAGCGAGTCGCGCGCCTTGTACAGCGCGATGCCCTGCGGATAGCTGCTGCGCACCAGATTGCCGGTCACCGTGATCCGGTCGTAGCCGCCGTCGTTGGGGTTGAAGCCGGTGAACCCCTGCATCGCGCCGATCGCCTTGCTGTCCTTGATGACGATGTCCGACGTCGGCGGCTTGCCCTTGATGCTCCACAGCTGGACGCAATCGGGGTGGTCGGGCTCGACCGGCGCGAAGTCGCTGCATTCGATGCGGTCGACGGTGATCTTGTGCGACGCCGCGATATTGATGCCGTCGGACCGCATCAGCTTGAAGCGCGATTGCGACACCCCGCCACCGGTCGAGTCGAGAAACTGGACGCCGGTGTGGAGGTACTGGAAAGTCGCGCCGCTGACGCTGACGTTGGTGCTCTCGCGAACCATCAGCCCGCGGCCGCTGCGCTCGGTGCCGGCGAAGATACTGTCCTGGAAATCGATGTTCTGCGACTTCATGACGAGCACGGCGGGCTGCCACAGCGGCCCGCTCGGCAGCGGGCGCAGCACCCCGCCGACCAGCTTGATGCCGTCGCTGCTGTAGATCTTGACCGTCGTCACGTCGGCCTCGCGCGCGTCGATCGTCACCGCCGGCGACCAGCGCTTGTTCTGCACGACCAGGTCGGAATATTTTCCGGGCGCGAGGCGCACGACATCGCCCCCGCGCGCGGCGGCGAGATCGCGGTTGAGTGTCGCCGGGGTCGCCGTGACCAGCGCCGCCGCTATTCCGATCATGATCACGAGAGTGCCTCCAGGACCTGGGAATAAAGATCGCGCTTGAACGGAACGATCAGCGCGTCGAGCTGGTCGCGGTCGGCCCATTGCCAGGCGCGGAATTCGGCGTGTTCGGTATCGATGCGCACGTCGGCGTCGGTGCCCAGAAAGCGCATCGCGAACCATTTCTGGCGCTGGCCGCAATAGCGCCCCTTCCACACCGTGCCGATCAGGTCGGCCGGCAGGTCGTAGTAGAGCCAGTCGTCGGTTTCCTGCAGCACCTCGACGAGGGCCGCGGGCACGCCGGTCTCCTCGGTCAGCTCGCGCAGCGCCGCCTCGCGCGGGGTTTCGCCCGCGTCGATCCCGCCCTGCGGCATCTGCCACGCCTCCAGCGTCGAATCGAGGCGCTGGCCAACGAACACTTTCCCAGCCTCGTTGAGCAGCATGATGCCGACCCCGGCGCGGTACGGCAGGCCGGAAGTGTGAATGCGGTCGGTCATTTGCGATCCATACAGGCTTTGTCGCCGGTCTTGCAGGTCAGAAACGGCTTCAGCCGCGCGATTGCTGCCGCCGCCCCTGCTTCGAGACCCTTCGACGCCGGCCCGCGGGCGGCGTATTGCACTGTCCAGCTGTCTTCTTCGTCGCGGAAGAAGGCGATGACGCCGCGCTCGCTACCCGCCTCGCCCTCGGTGCCGCAGCCGATGACCAGCGTGCGGTAAGGCAGGCCCGGCTGCGCCGTCGCACCGAGGTCGCGGTAGCGCCAATCGGGACACGACCGCGCGTCGTACAGGACGCTGGCCAGCATGGCATCGTCGACTCGCGCCGCGCCGGCACCACGCGTGCCGGTAACGGTGATCAATCGCGTCCACGCCTGTACCGTCTCGCCGTCAGGGACATATTCGATGATGAAGCGGCCGATGCTCTGCGCGCGGAAACCGGCAACGAACGGCCGTGGCAGGTCGAAGCCGACGGTCCGAGTCCAGACCTGCTGCACGGTCTTGGCGCTGTCGGTCTTCTGCGTCTTCCAGATCTCGCGCATCATCTGCGCTATCGGCTGAACGTCGAGCTCGCCGGGCTCCGCCGCCGCGGCAGGGAGCGCAACCAGCAGCGCCAGCAGCGCCAGCCCTGACTTCACTCGGCGGCCTGCGCCAGCGGCGGGGCCTGTGCGGCGACCGCCTCGTCGACGAGCAGGCGCAGGTCGGCGAGGCAGCCGTGCAGGTCGGCGTCGGTGCTCGGCACCGCGCCGCGAATGTTCATGCAGCCGTGGATCTGGCCCGCCGCCTCGCGGAAGATCGTCCGCACCCCCGCCTCGATCAGGCGCGCGGCATAGGCGCGGCCCTGGTCGCGCAGCGGATCGAGGCCGCAGGTGAACACCATCGCGGGCGGCAGGCCGGCGAGCGGCTGCAGGATCGGCGAGGCATAGGCGTGCGCGAACTGGCTGGCGTCGCCCATATAATGCTGGGTGAACCACATCATGCCGGCGCGGCTGAGGAGATAGCCTTCGGCGAACTCGTCCATCGAGCCGCCCTTGGCGCCCATGTCGACGCCCGGATAGATCAGCCACTGCGCGAGGATCGGCACCGGCAACTCGGCGTGGAGCTGCTGCGTGATCACCGCCGCGAGGTTACCGCCCGCGCTGTCGCCCGCGGGCACGAGGCCGGTCACGGCATGGCCGATCTCGGCCGGCGATCCCGCCACCCAGCGCGTCGCGGCGAGGCAGTCCTCAGTCGCGGCGGGAAAGGGATGCTCGGGCGCGAGGCGATAGTCGATGCTGACCACCGTCATGCCGAGCACGCGCGCGACCTCGGCACACAGCGGGTCGTGCGTCTCGAGGTCGCCGATCACCCAGCCGCCGCCGTGGTAGAACACCAGCACCAGGCCCGGCGCAGTGCCGCCTTTTGCACTGTACAGGCGCGCCGGGATGGCGTGGCCGTGCGGGCTGGGGATGGTGAAGTCCTCGACGCGCGCCAGCTCGCCGCGCTTGGCGTCGGTCAGCTGGCCCATCATCCGCATCATCTGGCGGCCCGTCGCGGGATCGGACTCGTGCATCTGCGGGCCGGGCTGGCTGTTCAGCATGCCGAGCAGTGCGGCGACGTCGGGACGGACATAGGTCATGTGGCGTTCTCCCCAGAACTTGATTGGGGAGAGCATAGGCCCGGGCGGGCGGGGGTGCAAAGGCGCGGCTTCATCCCCTCGTTGTCATTCCGGCGGACCGCCGGAACCCATAGATCATCCAAGCGGACCTTCCGTGTGCGGCGACGATGGGTTCCGGCGTTCGCCGGAATGACAATAGAGATCAGTGTCCGGCGAGAGCAGCCAACAACAAGAGAGCCACGATGTTCGTGATCTTGATCATCGGATTGACCGCCGGCCCCGCAGTGTCCTTGTACGGATCGCCGACCGTGTCGCCGGTCACCGCCGCCTGGTGCGCCGGGGAGCCCTTGCCGCCGTACGCGCCCTGTTCGATGACCTTCTTGGCATTGTCCCACGCGCCGCCGCCGCTGGTCATCGAGATCGCGACGAACAGCCCGGAGACGATGACGCCCATCAATAGCGCGCCGAGCGCGGCGAAGCCGTTGCCCTGGCCCGCCACCGCGGTGATGACGAAGTACACGACGATCGGCGCCAGCACCGGCAGCAGCGAGGGCACGATCATCTCCTTGATCGCGCCCGCGGTCACCAGGCCCACGGTGCGGGCATAGTTGGGCCGCGCGGTGCGGTTGATGATCGCCGGGCCGTTTTCCTTGAACTGCGCGCGGATGTCCTGCGCCACCGCCGCAGCCGTGCGGCCGACCGCGGTCATCGCCATGCCGCCGAACAGGTAGGGCAGCAGCGCGCCGAGCAGCAGGCCGACGACGACGTACGGGTTCGACAAAGTGAAATCGACCGTCACGGCGCTGAAGAACTGCCGCAGGTCCTCGGTATAGGTCGCGAACAGCACGAGCGCGGCGAGGCCCGCCGAGCCGATCGCATAGCCTTTGGTGACCGCCTTGGTGGTGTTGCCCACGGCGTCGAGCGCGTCGGTGCGCTCGCGGACCTCGGCGTCGAGGCCCGACATCTCGGCGATGCCGCCGGCGTTGTCGGTGACCGGGCCGTAGGCGTCGAGCGCCACGACCATGCCCGCCAGCGCGAGCATCGCGGTCGCCGCGAAGGCGATACCGATCAGCCCCGCCAGCTGGAACGCCGCGACGATGCCGACGACGATCACCAGCGTCGGCAGCGCGGTCGACTCCATGCTGACCGCGAGGCCCTGGATGACGTTGGTGCCGTGACCCGAGTCCGACGCCTTGGCGATCGACTGCACCGGGCGATAGTCGGTGCCGGTGTAATACTCGGTGATCCACACGATCAGCCCGGTGACGCCGAGGCCGACGAGCATGCAGTAGAACAGGTGACGCGCGTTGAAGCTCATCGCCGCGGTGTCGTTCAGCGCGATCGGTGCCTCCATGTCGGGGAACACCGCGTTGGTCGCGAAGTACAGTGCCGGGATCGACAGCAGGGCAGTGACGATGAAGCCCTTGTACAGCGCGCCCATGATGCTGCCCTTGCCGAGCCGCACGAAATAGGTGCCGATGATCGAGGTCAGGATGCAGACGCCACCAGCCAAAAGGGGGAGCGTCATCAGGCGCCCCGCATCGGCACCGATCAGCAGCGCGACCAGCACCATAGTCGCGCCGATGGTCACGACATAGGTCTCGAACAGGTCGGCGGCCATGCCGGCGCAGTCGCCGACGTTATCGCCGACGTTGTCCGCGATGACGCCCGGGTTGCGGTCGTCGTCCTCGTCGAAGCCGAGCTCGTTCTTGCCGACCATGTCGGCGCCGACGTCGGCGGCCTTGGTGAAGATGCCGCCGCCGAGGCGCGCGAAGATCGAGATCAGCGACGCGCCGAAGCTGAGCGCCACCAGCGCGTTGACGATCTGGCGCTGCTCGACGGCATCCTCGACGCTGAGGCCGTTGACCGAGGTCAGCACGTAATACAGCCCGGCGATGGCGAGCAGCGCGAGGCCCGCGACCAGCATGCCGGTGACCGCGCCCGAGCGGAACGCCATGGTCAGCCCACCCTGCAGGCTGCCGCGGGCGGCCTCGGCCGTACGCACGTTGGCGCGGACCGAGATGTTCATGCCGATGAAGCCGGTGACGCCCGACAGCACCGCGCCGATCACGAAGGCGATCGCAGGGACCGTCCCCAGGAACACCGCGACGCCGACCGCGACGATGACGCCAACGATGCCGATCGCGATATATTGGCGCTGGAGGTACGCCCCCGCGCCCTCCTGGATCGCCTTGGCGATCTCCTGCATGCGGGCGTTGCCGGCGGGCGCGCGCAGGACCTGCAGCGCGGTCACGATGCCGTACGCGACGGCGACAAGCCCGCACAAAATCGCGAGCAATACCATGTCCATGTGTCTCGAGCCCCTGATGAGGTGCGCCCTGCATGGGGCTGCACCTTCGATAGATTTGGGGCGCTAATGGCAAAGGCGGGGCCGTTACGCAAGCCGCGCGGGTTCAGTGCTCCCAGCCGAGACGCGCGGGCGTGATAAGGCCGTGTGCGCCGAGTACGGTCAGGCCCGGCTCGGCGACGACGCGGCCGATGCGCGTCAGCGGCACTTTCGCGGTGGCCAATGCAGCGAGTTCGGCGTCCGGCGCGGCGGTGAACAGCAGCTCGTAATCGTCGCCCGCAGTGGCGCGTATCAGGCGCTCGGCCTCGTCGCAGTCGCCGGTCACGGGCAGCGCGGCGAGGTCTAGCTCGATCCCGACGCCGCTCGCTGCCGCGAGGCGCTGCGCATCGATCAGCACGCCGTCGGACACGTCCATGCACGCGGTCGCGGTGCCGACCAGCGCGCGGCCGAGCGCGAGGCGCGGGTTCGGGCGACGGTAGCGGTCGAGCAGGCGCTTGTCGTGGGGTGCCTCCCCCCGCGCAACGGCGAGCCCGCGGCCCGCGTCGCCGATCGTCCCCGACACCCACACCGCGTCGCCGACCCGAACACCGTCGCGACCCAGCGCGCAGCCATGCGGCACCTGCCCCACCGCCGTGCATCCCAGCACCGCCGCGCCGCCCCAGCGCACCGTGTCGCCCCCCAGCAGCGCCACCTCGAAATGCGTCAACGCCCGCCCCAGCCCGGCGACGAAGCCGCGCAGCCAGTCGTCGTCCTCGTGCCCGCCCAGCGTCAGGCCGAGCAGCACGCCCACGGGCTCCGCCCCCATCGCGGCGAGGTCGGACAGGTTCACCGCGAGCAGCTTCCACGCCACGTCGGATGGCGGGTCGTCGGGCAGATAGTGGGTGCCGCAGGCGATCACGTCGTGGGTCAGCACCACCTCGCGCCCCAGCGGCGGCAGCCAGACCGCGGCATCGTCGGTCAGCCCGCGCGCCGCGCGATGCGTGGCGAGCGGCGCCAGCAGGTCGGCGATCAGCGCGCGTTCGCGCATGGTCCCGGGGATTGTTTCACGTGGAACAAAATCCTACAGAAACGAACCGTATCGGCTTGTCAGCCGCGCACCCGCCGCGCCACCGTATCGAGCAGCGCGTTGACGAAGCCCGCCTCGCGCGCCTCGAAGAAGGCGTGGGCGACGTCGACATATTCGTCGACCACTGCCGCCGCGGGCACGTCGGGCCGCGCGATCAGCTCATAGACGCCGGCGCGGAGCAGCGCGCGGGTCGGGCGGTCGAGGCGTTCGAGCGACCAGCCGGTCGCCAGCGCCCCGGCGATCTGGCCGTCGATCTCGGCCTCGCGTGCGCCCGCGCCCGCCACGACATCGTCGAAGAAGTCGCGGTCGGCATCGACATAGTCGGCCCCCTCGATCGTCGCGCCGAGGCGGTGGCGGTGGAACTCGGTCAGCAGCTGCGGCAGCGCCGCGCCGTTCATCTCACGCTGGTACAGCGCCTGCACCGCGGCAAGGCGCGCCGCCGAGCGGGCGTTGCCGGTCCGGGCTTTCTTGGAATTGCTCATTGCCCGGGCGTGTACGCGCCGAACCCTGCGAAGTCACCCCGTGCGCGCGGCGCTCCACCCCGGCGTCGGCGGCCGTTCCAGCCGCGCCTCCGGAATGACCCGCCGCAGCCGCTGCGCGAAGGAGCGCAGGCAGACCTCGCTGTCGCCGAGCGGCCCCGCCTTATAGCTCGCGGACTGCATTCCCGCCTGGACGCGCGTCACGAGGATGGTGTCCTCGCGGTTCACCTCGCGGTTGATGCGCGCGTTGAGGTAGCGCGCGGCACGCATCTCGCGCCGATCGTCAGGCAGCGCGTACGCACTCTCGCGCAGGCTCGTCGTCGTCGGGCCGGTGGGCAGGAACTGCATGAAGTCGATGCCGTCGGCATAGATGTCGAAGGCGATGTTCGGCCACAGCTTGAAGTACAGCCACAGGTTCTGCCGCGCGTCGTCGAGATGGTCGGCGCGCGGTTTGAGGCGCTGGTACGCGCGCTCCGACCAGGACCCGCGCGACAGGTCGAGGATCGTCCCGCCCAGCCGGTCGACATGCGCCCCCGCCTCGATCCAGTAGCCGTCGCCGAACAGCCGCTTGAGCCCCGGGTGCGCGACGGGGACGTGCAGCCCGTCAGAATAATTGTCGCAGAGGTTCTTCCAGTTGACGCTGCGCGGCCGCTCGGTGACGCGCTTCAGCGGCTGCATCTCGGCGAAGCGGTAGGGCGCGATCTCGTCCTCGTGCGGCGCCATCATGCTGGCGACCGACGGCCCGCCGCCTTCCAGCCGCACGAAGACGAAGCCGTGCCAGACCTCGTGTTCGACGGGAATAAGTCCCTGCGGCAGCGGGACCTTGTACTGCGAGCGCTGCGGCACACCCGACAGCCGCCCGTCGAGCTCGTACACCCAGGCGTGGTACGGGCAGACGAGCTTCCGCGCCGAGCCGCACGCCCCGTCGACGAGACGCGAGCCGCGGTGGCGGCAGACGTTGGTGAAGGCGCGCACCTCGCCGTGCTCGCCGCGCACGACGATGACGCTCTCGCCCGCGTACTCGAGGCTGTGCCAGTCGCCGGTCTTGGGCAGATCGCTCAGGTGGCAGACGATCTGCCACGACGGGCGGATGACGCGCGCCATCTCGAGCGCGTGAAACTCGGGGTCGTGGTACAGCCAGCCTGGAAGGCTGTAATCGTCGAGCGGATCGCGCGTGTCGGCAACGACGGCGAGACTCATTTCGCGAGTTCCGTGAACAGCACGCGCCAGTGCGCCAGCGCGGGCTCGATCGCCGCCACCGGCACGCGCTCGTTGAGGCCGTGGCTGAACTCGTCCTCGCTGCGCATGAACAGGCCCGACACGCCGTAGCACGGCATCTCGAGCGCGCGGTAGAAGACGCAGTCGGTCGCGCCCGAGGTCTGCCCCGGCACCACCGCGAGCCCGGGGAAGCGCCCGTGCACCGCCTTGGTCACCGCGCCGACGACGTCGGGGCGCAGCGGCGACGGGCTGGTGACGGGCCAGTCGACCTTGGTCGTCGCGACGACGGTCGGGTCGCCGATGACCTCGACCAGCTTCGCCTTGACCTCGGCGACGCTGGTACCGGGAAAGATGCGGCAGTTGACCATCGCCGCGGCGCGCTGCGGCAGCGCGTTGGGGGCGTGGCCGCCGCTCAGGATCGTCGCGACGCACGTCGTGCCGATCTGCCCGACCCAGGCCGGATCGGCGGCGAGCGTCGCGGCCGCCGTCTTGTCGGTCGGGTCGGTCGCGAACTTTGTCAGCGCCGCCCCAGTCGCGCCACCGACGCGCGGCCCGGCATCGGCCATCGTCGCACGGGTCAGCGGGTTGATCTGCGGCGGAAACTTGTACGCCTGCAGCTTCGCCAGCGCGGCGGCGAGCCGGTAGATCGCGTTGTCCTCGCGCGGTGCGCTGCTGTGCCCGCCGGGGTTGGTGAAGGCGAATTCGAAGTCGGCATAGGTCTTCTCGGCGCCCTGCAGTGCATAGGCGATCGGACTATTGTCGGTCGCCAGCCCGCCCCCGCCGCCGTCGCCGTTGAGGACGAACTCGACCCCCGCCGCCTTCGCCGCCTTGGCCTGCACCGCGGCGGTCTTGCCCGCCGTCTCCTCGTCGCCCGACAAATAGAGGATGATGTCGCGCTTCGGCTTGAAGCCCGACTTCCTCAGGTCGATCAGCGTCGCGACGATCATCGTCACGTCGAACTTGTTGTCGGCGACGCCGCGACCGAACAGATAGCCGCCGTCCTCGACCAGCTTGAACGGATCGCGCACCCAGTCTTTCGCGTCGGCCTCGACGACATCCATGTGCCCGATCACCGCGATCGGCTTGCCCCCGCCGGTGCCGCGATAGCGAGCACTCAGGATCGCCTCGCCCGCCACCGGCTCGACCGTCACGTCGGCGGCCGGAAAGCCTGCAGCGACCAGCCGCGCGCGCAGCTTTTCGGCGTATTTGATGTTCTCACCCCGCCCCTGCACGCTCGGCGTCTCGACCGCCTCCTTCAGGATCGCCCGCGCCTCGGCGACCGGGAGTGCCGCGGCGGGCGCAGCGAGGAACAGGGCGGCGAGCAGGGCAACGCGCATTGATGTCTCCGGCGGAACGCGCCTAGGTTAGTGGGTCTCGCGCGCGTGTCCACCGCGAGCGCCGGAGACGCTTCATGCCGCTCGACCAGCTGTTCCGCATCGCCTCGACCGTCGTCCTGGTCGGCTGGCTGGCGCTCGCGCTCGCGCCGCTCAAGCGGCCTGCAATGGTGACCACGGCGCGGCTCGTCGCGGCGCTGCTGTGCGGGGGCTATGTCGCGATCGTCGGCCATGCGCTGGCGACCGGGCCGGCGCCGTCGGGGGCAAGCTTCATGACGCTCGACGGCATCGCCAGCCTGTTCTCGTCGCGCACCGCGCTGCTCGGCGGCTGGGTGCATTACCTCGCGTTCGACCTGTGGGTCGGAAGCTGGGAGGTCGAGGACGCGCCGCGCGCGCGGGTGCCCCACTGGCTGCTGCTGATCTGCCTGGTGCTGACCTTCCTGGCGGGGCCGGCGGGGCTGCTGCTCTACTTGCTCGTCAAGGCGGCGCGGCGGCGCTAGAACCAAAGAAAATCCGGGGGAGACGCACATGCTCAGGCTGATCATCGGCAACCGCGCCTATTCGAGCTGGTCGCTGCGCGGCTGGCTGGCGTGCAAGATCTCGGCGCTCGATTTCGAGACGGTCGTGCTGCCGATGGACACGCCGGAATGGGATAGCGGCGCCGCCAAGGGCGAGTTGCCGTCGGGCAAGGTGCCGGTGCTGTGGGATGGCGACATTGCGGTGTGGGACAGCCTCGCGATCGCCGACTGGCTGGCCGACAAGGTGCGCAACGCGCGCGTCAGCCGCGGGCATTTCTGGCCGCAGGACATGGCGGCGCGCGCCTTGGCGCGCTCGATGAGCGCGGAGATGCACAGTGGTTTCCAGGCGCTCCGCTCGGGCTGTGCGATGAACCTGAAGTACAACTTCCCCGACTTCGTGCCCTCGCCCGAGGTGCTCGCCGACGTCGCGCGGATCGACGCGCTGTGGAGCCGCGCCCGCGACGTCTTCGGCACCCACGCCGATGTCGCCCACGAAGGACCCTTCCTGTTCGGCGGCTTCGGCGCGGCGGACGCGATGTACGCGCCGGTGGTGACGCGCATCCGCACCTACGGCCTGCCGGTCTCGGACGTGTCGGCCGCCTATTGCGAGGCTGTGGCCGCGCATCCGTGGATGGTCGAATGGACCGAGGCTGCAAAGGCGGAAACCTATCCGTTTGCGCGCTACTTGGTCCCAGGCGGCGTCCCGGCTTGACCCGGCTCCCGCGCGCTCTACCGTCCCGGCGCATGAAGATTTTGCTTACGGCGCTGTTAGCCGCCACCCCCCTCGCTGCTGCCACCCCGGCCTTCTCGCCCGACCGGGTCAAGGCGCATGTCGCCTTTCTCGCCGACGATCTGCTTGAGGGGCGCGGTACCGGCACGCGCGGACATGAGGTCGCTGCAGCCTACGTCGCGGCACAGTTCGCGGCGTTCGGCCTGACTCCGGGCGCCAAGGACGGCAGCTGGTACCAGCAGGTGCGCCTGCAGGAGCAGAAGCCCGGCGCGACGCCGGCGCAGCTCGTGCTGACTGGTCCGAACGGCGTGAAGACCTATGCGCAGGGCAGCGACGTGCTGGTCGGCGTCAGCCGCCGCGACGCCGCGACCGACGTGGAGGGCGAGGTTGTATTCGCGGGCTACGGCCTCGATGCGCCCGCGCAGGGCTTCGACGATTATGCGGGGCTCGACGTGCGCGGCAAGATCGTCGCGATCCTCAGCGGCGCCCCCGCCGACCGGCCCGACGAGATCGCAGCCCATCTGCAGAACCGCAACGTCAAGGCGGCCGCCGCCGCAGCACGCGGGGCGATCGGGCTGATCAACCTGCCGACCGCGGCGTCGGAGCGGCGCAGTGGTGCCTGGGCGAAGTCGGTGACGTCCTCGGCGATCCCCTCGATGACGTACCTGGGTGCCGACGGCCTGGCGAACGACGCCGCCCCGTCGCTGAAGGCCAATGCGACCTTCAACCGCGCGGCCGCCGACACGCTCTTCGCCGGCAGCCCGCAGGCCTTCGCCGCGATCTATGCCGAGGCCGGCACGCCCAAGGCGCGGCCGAAGGGTTTCGCGCTGCCGACGCGTGTGCGGATCACCGCCACCGCGGCGTTTCGCACTGTCACCAGCCCCAACGTCATCGGCGTCCTGCCCGGCAGCGACCCGAAGCTGAAGGCCGAGGTCGTGGTGCTGATGGGGCACCTCGACCATCTCGGCATCGGGCCCGAGATCAAGGGCGACCGCATCTACAACGGCGCGCTCGACAATGCCGCGGGTGTCGCGACGATGCTGGAAGTGGCGCGCGCCTTCGCCGCCGGGCCGGCGCCAAAGCGCACGCTGATGTTCGTCGCGAACACGGCCGAGGAGAAGGGCCTGCTGGGCGCCGAGGCGCTGGCCAACGACCCGCCGGTGCCGATCGGCAACATCGCCGCGGTCGTCGACCTCGACCAGCCGATGCTCCTCTATGATTTCAACGACGTCATCGCCTTCGGCGGCGACCATTCGACGATGGGCGAGGCGATCGCCCGCGCGGTCGCCAAGGCCGGGGTGAAGGTCGCGCCCGACCCGATGCCCGAGCAGGCGATCTTCACGCGGTCGGACCACTATACCTTCGTCAAGCGCGGCGTGCCGGCGCTGCTGCTCGCCACCGGGCACGGCAACGGCGGCAAGGCGGCTTGGGACAATTACCTGGGCACCGATTACCACCAGCCGTCGGACGACATGAAGCTGCCGATCGACTGGGCGGCGGGCGCGAAATACGCGAAGGTCAATTACCTGATCGCCAAGGAACTCGCCGACGCGCCCACGCGTCCGCGCTGGTACACCGGCGATTATTTCGGCGCGACCTTCGCGCCCGGCGCGCCCACCATCCCACGCAAAGGACGCTGAACATGGCCAGCCCCCCGATCTCGAGCGCCGACGCCGCCGTGCCGCGAACCTCGTCCTGGCCGCTGCGGCTGGCGCTGATCACCCTCGTCGCCGCCATCCTGGTGATCGCCGCGGGGCCGCTGACCGCCGCAGGGGCGCCGTGGCAGCTGGGACTGGCGCTGTTCGCACTCGGCGGGCTGGTCGCGGGCGTCGGCGCGCTGATCGTCGCGGTCTATGCGCTGCGCAAGCGCGGACCGAGTGCGCTGATGGGCGTCGCCGCCGTCGCCGGCCTGATCGCCTTCGGCGTACTCGCGCTGAAGATCGCCGAAGGGCGCAGCGTGCCGCGCATTCATGACATCACCACCGACACGCGCGACCCGCCGCCCTTCCAGGCGCTGCTCGCCGAGCGCGGCGAGAACGTCAGCCCCGCAGCCTATGACGGCGAGGCGGTCGCCGCGGCGCAGCGCACCGCCTACCCCGACCTGACCGGCGTGCTGCTTACCGAAGACCCCGCCGCCGCGTTCGACAAGGCGCTGGCGGCGACGCGCGAGATGGGCTGGCGCATCGTCCTCGCCGACGCCGCCGCGGGCCGCATCGAGGCGGTGGCGACGGTGCCGTGGTGGGGGTTCAAGGACGATGTCGTCGTCCGCGTCCGCCCCGATGCCGGCGGCAGCCGTGTCGACGTGCGCTCCAAGTCACGCGTCGGCGAGGGCGACATGGGCGTCAACGCCGAACGCATCCGCGCCTATCTGGCCAAGCTGAGCTAGTGGCCGAGGGTATAGCCCTCGGCATTGCTCCAGCGCATGCCGATATCGGGATAGACGCAGGCGTCCTGGCCTGGCTTGTCGGGTCCGATAGCGAGGAAGCGCACGTCGGCAGCCGAGCGGTTGACGAGGTGATGCGCGTTGGGAACGCCTTTCGGGAATACCGCGACGTCGCCGGGATGCAGCAGCGTCTCGCCGTCGTCCTCGATCAGCACCGCCTCGCCGGCGAGCATATAGACGAGCTCGTCCTCGGCGCTGTGCCAATGGCGCTGGCTCGACGCAGCGCCCGGGGCGAGCGTTACCAGATTGACGCCGACGTCGGTCAGCGCACCCGCGAGCGGCACCCAGCTGCGGCCCTGCACCGCAGCGTCGTGCGGCGGCGGATAGCCGGTGCGGGCGATCGAGGGGATGGCATCCAGAGCGAGCTTGGGCATGGCTGCCGCCGATAGCGCCGCGACGAAACCCGGACAACCGCACCTGCTGCGTGTCCTGGGGCTGGGCTTCGGCATTGCAGCCGTCATCGGCGGTACCGTCGGATCGGGGCTGATGCGCGCGCCGGGGCCGGTCGCCGCAGCGCTCGGCGATCCCGCGACGATCCTCGCTTTCTGGGCACTCGGCGGCGTGCTGACGCTGGCCATGGCGATGCCGATGATCGAGCTGGCGACCGCCCTGCCCCGCGCCGGCGGCCCCGTCGTCTATGCCGAGCGCGCTTTCGGGCATACCGCGGGCACGCTCGTCGGTTGGGCCGACTGGCTGCAGAACCTCGTCGCGATCAGCTTCATATCGGTGGTCTTCGGCGAGTATCTGCAGCGATTGGGGATCGGCGGCGGCCTGTCGATCGGCACCCTCGCGGTGCTGATGCTGGCGGTACTTGCCGGGGTCAATTGCCTCGGCACGCGCGTCACCGGCGCCAGTCAGACCGCGGGCACGGTGATCAAGATCGCCGCGATCGTCACCCTCGTCGCCGCGCTCTACCTGTTCGCCCCTGCCGCGCCTGTGCCGGCGAGCCCGGCGCCGCCGCTGACCTTCGTCGCCGCCGTCGTCGCGATCCGCCTGATCTCGGGCACCTACGGCGGTTACGGCGCGCTGTTCTATCTCGGCGAGGAGATCGAGGCCCCCGGCCGCACGATCGCGCGGGCGACCTTGCTCGGCCTCGTCGGCGTCACCCTCGTCTATGTCGCGGTCAACGCGGCGCTGCTCCACGCGCTGCCGCTCAGCGTCCTCAGCGCCTCGACGCTGCCCGTCGCCGATGCGATCGGGGTCATCGCCGGTCCCGCCGGCGAGCGGCTGACCACCGGCTTTGCACTGCTCGCGGTGCTGACGCTGCTCAACATCACCGTCATGTTCACGCCGCGCACCCTGTACGCCTTTGCCGAAAGCGGCGCGCTGCCGGGCATCTTCGCGCGGGTCACGCCGGGCGGCGCGCCATGGGTTGCCGTCATCGTCACCTGCGCCGCCGCCGCCCTGCTCGCGTCGAGCGGGACATACCTGACCATCGTCGCGATCTACGCGCCGCTGTCGATGGTGCCGATCATCGCCACCGCGCTGGCGGCGCTCAAGCTGCGCGCACGCGAGCCCGAGCTGGCGCGGCCGTGGCGCATGCCGCTCTACCCCCTGCCGGTGGTGCTGACGCTGCTGGTCAGCGGCGCGCTGCTGGTCGCCTTCTTCATCGAGGATACCGAGAACTCGCTGTGGTCGCTGGCGCTGCTGGCGCTCGGCCTGCCGCTGCTGCTGCGGAAGAAGCGCACCGCATGACCGCGCTCGACCTCGCCCGCGCACTGATCGCCTGCCCCAGCGTCACGCCCGCCGATGCGGGCGCGCAGGGAATGCTCGCCGCCGCGCTCGAGGAGCTGGGCTTCGAGGTCCACCGCCTGACCTTCGGCGACGCCCCCGACGGCCCGATCGAAAACCTGTTCGCCACCATCGGCGAGGGCCACCCGCACTTCGCCTTCGCCGGCCACACCGATGTCGTGCCGCCCGGCGACCCCGCCGCCTGGAGCGTCCCGCCCTTCGACGCGACCGTGACGAACGGCCAGCTCGTCGGACGCGGCGCCGCCGACATGAAGGGCTCGATCGCCGCCTTCGTCGCGGCCTGCGCACGGCCCCGTGGCTCGGGCCGCCTCAGCCTGATCATCACCGGCGACGAGGAAGGCCCCGCGACCTGGGGCACCGCGCCGCTGCTCGACTGGATCGAAGCGCGCGGCCTCGTCCCCGACCTGTGCCTTGTCGGCGAACCCACCAGCGCGCGGGTGCTGGGCGACACGATCAAGATCGGACGGCGCGGGTCATTGAACGCCTGGATCACCGTCAACGGCGCGCAGGGGCATGTCGCCTACCCCGACCGGGCCGACAATCCGGTGACGCGCCTCGTCGCGATCCTCGCCGAGCTCAAGGCGCGCCAGCTCGACACCGGCAGCGACTGGTTCCAGCCCTCGAACCTCGAGGTCACCGACCTCACGGTGGGCAACCCCGCAACCAACGTCATACCGGCGCAGGCGAGCGCCCGCCTCAATATCCGCTTCAACGACCTGCAGCGCGGCTCCGACCTCGAGGCGTGGCTGCGCGGGGTGGTCGCCGCGCATGCCCCCTCCGCCGATGTGCAGGTCCGCATCTCGGGCGAGGCCTTCCTGACCGAGCCCGGCCCCCTCTCGACCCTCGTCGCCGACGCCATCCACGCGGTCACTGGTGTTACCCCCGAACTTTCGACCAGCGGCGGCACCTCCGACGCCCGCTTCATCCGCCGCCTCTGCCCTGTCGTCGAGTTCGGCCTCGTCGGCACCTCGATGCACAAGATCGACGAGAGCGTCCCCGTCGCGGACATCGACGCACTGACCGAAATCTACGCGGGCGTGCTGGCGCGGGTGTTCGCATGACCGGCCACCGCATCTTCGGGATCGCCGTCGCGAGCGTGTACCGCGCCTATCTCGCCAAGGCCGAGAAGAAGGGGCGGACCAAGGCCGAGGTCGACGAGGTCATCCGCTGGCAGACTGGCCACACGCAGGACAGCCTCGACGCCGAACTGGCGAAGGGCACGACTTTCCGCGACTTCTTCGCCCGAGCCCCGGCGATGAACCCGCTCCGCGACCTCGTCACCGGCACCGTCTGCGGCGTTCGAGTCGAAGCGGTCGAGGACCCGCTGATGCGCGAGATCCGCATCCTCGACAAATTGATCGACGAGCTCGCCAAGGGCCGCCCGATGACGAAGATCTTGCGGCAACAAAGCTTGTTGCCCGACCGACTTGCGTAAGTGCCGCCGCTAACCAGCTGAAAAGCCACGCCGACCGTTGGAGATCTTTACAGTTCTTTAATTCATGTTTCGCTAACGCATTGATAATGTTTCGGTCAGGTTTTGGCCCGCTTTTTGCAAAGCTCTCGACGGTGCCGCGTGTTGCGGCGAGGGGAGCAAGTCCATGTTGCGTCTGAACATTTCCGCCGCTTTGACGGCCGTTGCACTGACCGTTGCCGCGCCTGCCGCTGCAGCCCAGCTGATCGTCACCAGCTACGACATGCCCAACGGCAATGGGCAGGCGAGCGGCGGCAGCTTCAACTATTGGGACCTCGGCTACACCGGTCTCGGCAACACGACGACCGACGGCGCCGCGCTGACCGGCGGCACCGGCGACCTGACCGACGGCTATGCCGAAACCCAGGCGTGGAACGCCGTCGAGAACGGCGCCGGGACCGGCCCCTATGTCGGCTGGCTCGCGAGCGCGGTGCTCAACCCGGTCGTGACCTTCCACTTCGCCGGCAGCCCGACGATCACGGCGATCGACATCACGCTCGACAACAGCGGCATCGGCGGCGTGTTCGCGCCCGCGGCGATCCTGATCGACGGCGTCGTCACGCCGTTCACGGCGCCGGCCTTCGTCGGTACGGTCAGCTTCACCGGACTGTCGCTAAGCGGCGGAACGCACACGATCGAGTTCCAGCAGAGCCCGAGCAGCTGGGCGTTCATCAGCGAAGTCAGCTTCTTCGGCACCGCAGTGCCCGAGCCCGCGACCTGGGGCCTGATGATCGTCGGCTTCGGCATAGTCGGCGCCACCGCCCGCCGCCGCCGGATGGCCGTCGCGTCCTAGCCGGAGGCCAGCGCCGCCACGTATGCGCGAGCCTTCGCGCGGACGTCGGCGGCGCTCATCCCCGGCTTGAAGACGCCCGACCCGAGCCCGAATCCCCGCGCGCCCGCCGCGACCCACGGCGCCATCGTCTCGGGCGAGACGCCCCCGACGATCAACAGGTCGGTGCCCTTCGGCAGCACCGCAAGCAGTGCCTTCGCGACAACGGGCGTCGCGGCTTCGGCCGGGAACAGCTTCAGCGCATGCGCACCCGCGTCGAGGGCGGCGAAGGCCTCGGTCGGCGTGAAGATGCCCGGCGCCGACACCATGCCCGCCGCCGCCGTCGCGGCGATGACGGGCAGGCAGGCGTTGGGGGACACCACCAGCACGCCGCCCGCGTCTGCCACGCGCCCCGCGTCGGCAACGTTCAGCACCGTGCCAGCGCCGATCGTCGCCCGCGCGCCGAACGCCTTCGCCAGGATGGCGATGCTGTCGAACGGGCGCGGCGAGTTGAGCGGCACCTCGATGATCCGCACCCCCGCCTCGATCAGCGCGGCGCCGACGGCTTCGGCCTCGTGCGGCTCGATCCCGCGCACGATGGCGACGAGCGGCACCGCTGCGAGGTGCGCGCGGAAGGTCTCGAGGGCGGTCATCGCGTGGCTCCCATGATGGCGATCATTCCCGCGACGAAGGCGTCCTCGCCGTCGACGATGCGCGCGGTGCGCCCTGCCCGGTCGAGCGCCACGGCAAAGCGTTCGGACAATGCCGCGGTGCCGATGACGGGGACGATCGGCTCGCGGCGGCGGCCCAGCCCGATGCTGACCTCGTTGCCGATCAGCAGGCCCGAGACGTAGGATGCGGCATCCTCCTTCGCCGCCTGGCCCAGCAGGACGCGGGCGCGGACGCTGAACAGTTCGGCGAGCAGGTCGCCGTGCGCGAGGCCGTGGTCGACCCCCGCGACGAACGCCGGCCCGGTGCCCGCCTCGCCCTGCAACAGGTCCGACAGGATCGACTTCGCCTTGAGCGCCGCGAAAACGTCGCCGGTCATCACGGTGCGGAAGCGGTTGATGCGGCCGTCCTCGACCTCGATCCACTTGCCGTGGGTGCCCGGGTGGGCGAGCAGCCCGTCGCCGACCTCGCCGAGCGCCAGCGCGCCGAGCACCTGCACCTCCTCGCCGCGCATCACGTCGGCGGCGATATTGTCGCTGTACGACACGCCGGGCACGATGCCGACGCCGGGCTGCACCCAGGTCACCGCGGCAGCGATCTGCGAAAGGCCCGCGGGCGCGGCGACGTACGGCACCTCGACCCAGCCGCGGTTCGACCCGATCATGCCTGCCAGCAGCACCGGCGCCCCGCCCGCCGCGGCGCGGATCGAGGCGACGTCGCCCGCGAAGTCGGCGCAGTTCAGGATGCCCTGGTCGTCCTCGCGCGTGGCGGTCACCACGCCGCCCGCGATCTCGAAGACGCGACGGTTCGAGGTGCCCCAGTCGACCGCGACGAAATCCATGCTGTTTCCTTCAGGTGAAGCCCGTCCTTAGCGGGCCGAAGCGTGGGCGTCAGCATCGACACGCGCCGCCCGTCCCGCCTAGAACGCGCCGTCACGGCGATGGGAGCAAAAATGGCGACCGAAACGGACGAACCCGGCTGGCGGACGCTGTGGGACGTCGGCTGCACGCTCGGCGAGGGGCCGGTGTGGGTGGCGCGCGAGGCGGCGCTGTACTTCGTCGACATCGAGGCACCCGCCGTCCACCGCTACGATCCCGCGACGGGGGAACGATCCAGCTGGACACCGCCGTGCCGCGTCGGGTCGCTCGCGCCACGCATCGGCGGCGGGTTCATCGCAGGGACCGAACAGGGTTTCGCGCACATCGACCCGGCGGCAGGCGTGTTCGAGCCCATCGACCACCCCGAGCTGCACCTGCCGACCAATCGCTTCAACGACGGCAAGGTCGATCCGTCGGGCGCCTTCTGGGCGGGCACGATGGACGACCGCAAGACCGCGCGGCAGGGTACCTTGTACCGCGTCGACGCGGGCGGCTGGGCGGTCGCCGACACCGGTTACCGCATCACCAACGGCCCGGCGTTCAGCCCCGACGGGCGGACCGCCTATCACAGCGACACTATGGACGGCGTGACCTACGCCTTCGACCTCGGCGCCGATGGCAGCCTGTCGAACAAGCGCGACTTCGCGCGCTGGCCCGCGACTTTGGGCGTGCCCGACGGCATGACGGTCGATGCGGAAGGCTATCTGTGGGTCGCCTTCTGGGGCGGCTGGGCGGTGCGGCGCGTGTCGCCGGCGGGCGAGATCGTCGGCGAGTACGCATTGCCGGCGTCGAACATCACCAGCTGCACCTTCGGCGGACCAAACCTCGACCGGTTGTTCGTGACCTGCGCGCGGCAGGGGCTCGACGAGGCGGCGCTGACCGCGCAGCCGCTGGCGGGCGCGCTGTTCGAGATCCTGGGGCATGGCGCGCGCGGCTGCCCGCCGGTGGAGTATGCGGCATGAGGCTGGCGAGCGGCGACACCGAACTCGTGCTGGCGCCCGAGGTTGGAGGCAGCATCGCGGCGTTCCGCTGGCGCGGCATCGACGTGATGCGTGCGAGCGGAGACGAGGCGGTCGCGGCGCGCGATCCGCTGGGCCTCGCGTGCTTTCCGCTGGTGCCCTATTCGAACCGCATCGCGCACGGGCGCTTCGTCTGGAACGGGCGCGAGGTGCGCCTGCCGCGCAATTTCGGCACGCACCCGCATGCGATCCACGGGCTGGCGTGGCAGGCGCCGTGGGCTGGTACCGCGAACGACACGACGGCCAGCCTGGCTTACGCCCACGACGGCAGCGTCTGGCCCTGGGCGTTCGACGCGCGACAGGACTTCACGGTGACCGACGACGGCTTCGACGTCGCGCTGTCGGTGACCAATCGCGACGCGACCGACATGCCCGCCGGGCTCGGCCTGCACCCCTATTTCCCCAACCCGCCCGCGACGCGGCTGACCGCGAAGCTCGACGGCTGGTGGCGCACCGATGCCTTCGTCATGCCGCTCGGCCATGTCGCCGAGGTAGGCGACGACTGGAGCCACCGGCTGCATGGGCGCACGACGACCGATCACGTGTTCACGGGGCCGGCCGGTCCGGTGGCGCTCGACTGGCCGACGCACCGCCTGACCTTCACTGCGTCGGCGAACGCGCAGTGGCTCGTAGTCTATGCGCCGACGGGGGACAGCATCACCGCGGTCGAGCCGGTGACGCACCCGACCGACGCGCTCAACCTGTCCGGACAACCCGGCGTCGCGCGCCTCGCGCCGGGCGAGACGCTGACGCTGACGGTCGCCTACCGCGTCAGCCCGGCAGGTACATCTGCGTGACCATGCCGTAGAGCATCGGCAGCGACAGCACGAAGTTGGTCCGGCTGGCGAGCATCGCGGTGCGGGCGCTGGACGCCTTGACCGCATCGTCAGCAGGAACGAGGCCGAGGGCGCGCTGCTGGTTCGGCCAGATGATCATCCAGACGTTCGCCGCCATGATGATTGCGAGGTACATGCCGATGCCGATCGGGCGGAACCCGTCCTGCAGCGTGAAGGCCTCGGCCATATAGCCCTTGAGTCCGGCGACTGCGAGGCCGGTGACCAGCGTCGCGATGGCGCCCCAGCGGAACCAGAACAGCGCCTCGGGGGCGATGTACTTGCTGACGCCGCCCTTCAGTTCGGCCGGCACCTTGGGCATCGTCGGGATCTGCACGAGGTTGAAATAATAGAGCAAACCGATCCACACGATGCCCGACAGGACATGCAGGAACAGCGTGAAGGGCACCGCATAGCCGCCGTCGAGCTGCGCATGGTGCAGCCCCAGCGCCATGACGACCAGCAGCACGACCCCCGTCAGGATCGCCGTATTCAGGTTACCGAGTAGCTTGCCCATCGCGCGTGCCCCTTGTTCGCAATTGCCGCATCCGTAGCGCGCGCGACGCGGTTTTGCCAGACCGCGTCAGGGGGCGTCGCTGCCGCGCCCCGATGGGGACATCTCGGCTGCCGTAGCGACTGCGGCGGCCGGGGGTGCCCGCCGCGCGCGCCAGTTGCGCAGCGTGTCGCGCCGCCGCACCGCGAAGCCCTCGTCATACTCCTGCGGCCGGACCACCGGCACGACGAGGCACACCGACTGCATCGGCAGCACGTCCGCCCAGTCTTGGATCAGATCCCTGTACGCCGCCCCGACCGGCCGGATGTTGCGGTCGAGATCGTACAGCCCGACCGCGTTGACGTTGCCGTTGTCGTGCCGCAGCGCGCTGTCCCAGTCGATCTGGTCGGTCAGCGAATACCAGGTGAAGCCGGTGATCGGCACGCCGTCGTTGCGGACGCGCAGCACGCTTGCCCATTGCTTCCACAGCCAGTCGACCGCCGCGGTCCCTTCGGCATTGTCGGTCATATTGGTCTCGGTGTGCATCACCGGCAGGCGGTAGCGGTCGTAGTATTGCCAGGTGATGCCGTCGTAGCCGAACACCTCGCCCGCGGCGCGGCTCTCGCCGTCGGCCGCCACGCGATGTTCGTTGGTGATGTAGTAATCGTTGCCCATGATGCAGTGCTGCTTGAAGCGGTTGTCGAGGAAGAACTGGTAATCCTCGCGCGCCATGCCGTTATCCATCAGATATTCGAACATCTCGGAATCGACGCGGCGGCCATAGTTGAGGTCGAGGCTGAGGAAGCGCAGCGAGTTGAAGATTTCGGCGGGCTTGATCGCGCTGGGGTCCTCGGCATGGAAATACTCCGACGATTCCGACTGGATGAAGATCGCGTCGGGGCGCTCCTCGAGGATGCACTTCATCGACAGGACGTTCGCCTTGACGAGGTTCTTGAGCGCGGTGACGAAGCCGCGGTCGGTCGTCAGCGCCTCGTTCCACCAGCCGTACTTGGCGGAGAACATCGCGCAGATGAACATCTCGTTGACCGGCGTGTAGAGCTGCACCCACGGAAAGCGCGCCGCGAACTCGCGGGCATAGCGCGCGAACAGCGGGCCGAAATCGGGGTTCTGGAAGTCGCCGATCCAGTCGGGCACGCCGAAATGGCAGAGGTCGACGATCGGCACGATGTTGCGCCGGTGCAGGTCGCGCATCGTCGTGTCGGCGAACGACCAGTCGTAGCGCCCGTCGCCGAGCCAGGTCGTGTGGATCGGCGGCCCGTAGCGCAGGAAGTGGATGCCGAGCGCCTCGACGAGGTCGAAGTCCTGGCTCCAACGCTCGTAATGGCCGCACTTCGCCATCTGGTCGACGCGCCGGCTCCCGACCTTGGGGTAGGAATTTTCGATGCCGGTGGCGAACATGAACATGGTCGGGGCAACGGGCCTAATGGGAGTTGGTTGCGATTAGCCCCGTCCCATCAGCGCCAGCACTTCCTTCCGCGACCGATCGTCGTCGCGAAACACGCCCATCATCCGGCTGGTCGTCATCACGACCCCCGCGGTCATCACGCCGCGCGCGCTCATGCAGGCGTGGGTCGCCTCGATGACGACCGCGACACCGACGGGATCGAGGTGGTGCTGGATGCAGTCGGCGACTTCGGCGGTCAGCCGTTCCTGAACCTGCAGGCGGCGCGCATAGCCGTGCAGGACGCGCGCCAGCTTGGAGATGCCGACGACGCGGTCGCGCGGCAGATAGGCGATGTGCGCCTTGCCGATGATCGGCGCCATGTGGTGCTCGCAGTGCGACTGGAACGGGATGTCCTTCAGCAGCACGATCTCGTCGTAACCGCCGACCTCGCCGAAGGTGCGGCTGAGGTGGATGCCGGGGTCCTCGAGATAGCCGCGAAAATATTCGCGGAAGGCGCGCGCCACACGCGCTGGCGTGTCGAGCAGCCCCTCACGCTCGGGATCGTCGCCCGCCCAGCGCAGCAGTTCGCGCACCGCATCCTCGGCGCGCGCCTGCGGAATCGGTTCGTGCCCCATCGCCTGAACCGAGCGTTCGGGGCCGTCGTCGAGAAAGTCGTCCATGCGCGGCTTTAGAGGCGCAATGACCCCCGGCTGACAACCACGAAATTGTCGCACTATAAGGCGCGCATGGAACAGGTTCAGATCGTCGAGGTCGGCGCCCGCGATGGGCTTCAGAACGAGGCGGAGGTCATCGCGACGCCCGACAAGGCGCAGCTGATCGACCGGCTGCTCCGGGCCGGCGTGCGGCGCATCGAAGTCGCGTCGTTCGTCAATCCGGCGCGGGTGCCCCAGATGGCCGACGGCGAGGCGGTGATCGCCGGCCTGCCCGACCGGCCGGACGTGTCCTACATCGGCCTGTGCCTGAACAAGCGCGGCGTGCTGCGCGCCATCGCGAGCCGCGAGGGGGGCGCACGCGGCGTTGACGAGGCGGGGTGCGTCGTCGTCGCGTCCGACAGCTTCGGCCAGCGCAACCAGGGCCAGACGGTCGCCCAGGGCATTGCCGAGAATGTCGCCATGCTGCGGCTGGCGCGCGAGGCCGGACTGGTGCCACAGGTGACGATCTCGGCGGCGTTCGGCTGCCCCTTCGAAGGGTCGGTGCCGCCGGAGCGGGTGATCGACATCGCGCGCGCGATGGCGGATGCGGGTGCGGTCGAGATCGCGCTGGCCGACACGATCGGCGTTGCGGTGCCGGCGCAGGTCGAGGAGCTGTTCGGGCGCCTCGCCGAGGCGGCGCCGGGTGTCGCGATGCGTGCGCATTTTCACAACACGCGGGGCACCGGCATTGCGAATGCGTGGGCGGCTTACCGCAGCGGCGTGCGGGTACTCGATGCGAGCCTCGGCGGACTGGGCGGCTGCCCGTTCGCGCCACGGGCGACGGGTAATATCTCCACCGAGGATCTCGTGTTCATGCTTGATCGCAGCGGGGTCGCGAGCGGGGTCGATCTCGATGCGCTGATCGCGATCAACGGCTGGTTTGCCGAGGTATTGGGGCGTCCGCTGCCGTCGATGGTCGCGAAGGCCGGCGGCTGGAGCGGTAGAGCGGCAACACCCTGAACTGCCATTTCGGCGACCGCCGGAACCCAGCGATCAACAAGCGGACGTTCGCTTGGAAAGCCGATGGTTCCGGCGTTTGCCGGAATGACAGCCAGAAAAAATTTACCGCGTATCGTCGGCTTGCTTGTCGGTCGACATGCCCGGCGCGTTGCGCTCGGTCTCGGTCCCCGACTTCTCGCCCGACTGCGCGTTGATCCCGGCGCCGTCGCTCGCAGTGCTCGGGGCACCGGCGTGCCCGCCCATCGATTGGCCGCCGTGCTTGCCATCCTCTGCCTGACCGTTGTCGGGCTTCGCAGCACTCGTCGCGTCGGGGCCGGTCGCGGCACCGGGCACGCCGCCGTCAGCTGGCGCGGTCATGCGACGCGTCCTTGGTGCTCGTCGCGTTGGGGTTGTCGGGACCCGAATAGCCCTGCTCGTTCTGGCCTGCCGAGTCGCTGTCGCTGTCGCTGTTCCGCGGCTTGACGGCGTGCTGATAGGCGCCGCCCGAGGACTCGCCGCCCTCGATCTTGCCGGGGGCTGCTTCGCTGTCGGCGATGGCGGGACGCGCGCCGACAGCGCCGTAGCCGAGCTCGCGGCCGTCGTCGTGCGTGGTGGGCGGCGGTGCGGGGGTGTCGTCGGACATGAATGATCTCCTTCACGCAAATAACGCCGCGCCGCGCGCGCCCGTTCCGGCGGCTCAGCCCTCCAGTGCGGCGAACCAGTCGGCGTAGGGCGTGTTGCGCACCATGTGGCGGTTGAGGTCGGGGGCGCCGTCGTCCCACCACACCGGGCCGCGCTCGCCGAGCGCCTCCTTCGCGGCCTGCACTTCGGCGCGGGCGGACATATCGCCGCGTGCGATCGCCCGGCGCGCCGTCATAAGTCGGTCGACCGCCGCCTGGCGGGTCGCGTCATCGAGAGCAGGGTTAGCGGCGCGCCACAGCCGCCCGCGGACGACGATGTAGCGGCCGTCGGGGGTGAGCGGCGGGCTCAACCCTTCGGGCGGATCAGGTACTTCTCGCCGGTCCGCTTGGCGTTGTAGGCGGTCAGCACCGCCGGATCGAGCGCCTCGTGCAGGCTGATATTGTGGCTGTAGTGGCTCTTGAAGGTCGTCGTCAGCTCGGCGACGACGCGCGCGCGCATGCGGGCGACGACCTCCGGCCCCGCCTTCGCCATGAAGGGCGTCAACAGGAAGCCCGACAGCGCCCAGCTTAGCCCGAAGCTGCGATCGAGGATCGTCGGTCCGACGTCGAGCATGCCGTAGACATAGACCTGCTTGAAGGTGTCGGAGCCGTAGCGGCTGTAGGTCTTCGCCGACTTAACCGCCGCGACTTCCATCGCCGCGAGGATTTGTCCGGACAGCTTGCCGCCGCCGATCGCATCGAAGCCGCACGTGGCGCCGGTCGCCTCGATCGCCGCGCCGAGCTTGCTGCGGAAATCCTCGGCGCTCGAGTCGACGATGTGGGTCGCGCCGATCCCTTCGAGCAGCGCGACCTGCGCCGAACTGCGGACGATGTTGACGAGCGGGATGCCGTCGGCGGCGCAGATGCGCACCAGCATCTGGCCCAGGTTCGATGCTGCGGCGGTGTGGACCAGCGCGCTGTGGCCCTCGGCGCGCATCACCTCGGTAAAGGCGAGTGCGGTCAGCGGA
This sequence comes from Glacieibacterium frigidum, assembly GCF_007097155.1. Lineage (GTDB taxonomy): Bacteria > Pseudomonadota > Alphaproteobacteria > Sphingomonadales > Sphingomonadaceae > Glacieibacterium > Glacieibacterium frigidum. Next base: position 385,342 of record NZ_VJWA01000001.1, on the reverse strand, counting down.
TTGACGAAGCACGAGGCGCCGTCCTCGGGCGCGGTGCCGTCGGGCAGTTCCATGCAGGCGGCCACCGAAAGGCAGCGATACTGGGCGTACATCGCGCCGCCGAGCAGGGCGACGGTCTTGCCGAGCAGCGCCTGCGCGGCGGGCGAGGCGCCGGCGGCGACGACCACACCGCAGCCTTCGTTGCCGACCGGCATCGCCTCGCCGACGCGGCCCGCCATGGCGCGCATGCCGGGGGCTGCGATGTCGGCGGTCAGCACCGGCAGGCCGTCACGCTCCGACGCGCGCAGCGTCGAGACATCGGCGGCCCCGACCAGCAGGCCGAGGTCGGACGGGTTGATCGGGGTGGCCAGCACCTCGACCAGCACCTCATGGTCGCGCGGAGTCGGCACCGGCTGGTTGACCAGCGAGATCTCCAGCGTCGCGTCGTCGCGGACGAGGGTCAGCAGCTGGAGGCCGTGCGTCGGAAGGTCGGTCATTCGCAATCCTTCGGAAGGGGGAAGCCCGGTCACTGCCACGCGCAGCGACCGGGGCCTAGCCCAATCAGAAGCGCGTGCGGAGCGTGATGCCGTAGGTGCGCGGCTCGGCCGGGAAGGTGATGTACAGGCCGTTGGTCGAGGTGCCGAACTGCTGGGTCTGGCGGAAGGTGCTGCCGCCCTGCAGCGGTGCGTCAGCGGCGATCTGCTGATACTTCTGGTCGAGCAGGTTCTGACCCCAGAGCTCGACGCCCCAGATCCTGTCCTTCCCGTACAGGCCGATGCGGCCGTTGACGACGCCGAAGCCATCCTGGCGCTTCTCGAAGTCGAGGTCGGAGCCGGTGTTGAGGTCCGACTGGTAGCGGAAGTCGAGGTAGAACAGCGTCGACAGGTTCTCGTTGATCTGGGGCGTGAACGCGATGCTCGAGGTCACGACATAGGCCGAGCTGTTCGACAGGCGACGACCGGGAAGCTGGAACAGCGTCGTCGCCAGCGACGTGCCGTTCAGGCCGGTCAGGTTCTTGCGATACGCGGTGTCGGTGTAGGTGACGCCCGCGGTGAAGGTGACATCGCGCGCCGGGAAGACGAACGCCTCGATCTCGACGCCCTTGGAGATCACGCCGGCACGCGTGCGGTCGCTGGCGCATGCCGAGTTGCCCGCGATCAGGTCGCCGTCGCGCCCGCCCAGGTCGTCCTTGCACGCGCCGATGTTGGCGACTTCGAAGTTGACGCCGTTGAAGGTGTTGAGCTGGAAGTTGTTGAACGACTGGTAGAACAGCGAGGTGTTGAGCTTGAATTCGCGCAGGTCGAGCTTGGCGCCGAACTCATAGGCGTCGACGATTTCGGGCTCGAACAGCAGGTCGGCAGCCTCGACGCGGCCGTTGCCCGGGGTGTTGGCGGGCAGGCCGGCGAGCGCGGCGTTGGGGGCGTCGAGAGCCGACGTGTCGAGGTTGTAACCGCCCGCCTTATAGCCGCGCGAATAGGAGATGTAGGTCAGCAGTTCGTCGACCGGCTTGAACGACAGCACGGCGGTGCCGGTGACCTCGCTCTCCTTCTTGATCGTACCCGCCTGGCCGCTGGTAAAGCCCGGCCCGGCGTTGTTGTTGATCACGCATGGCAGGTTGGCGAGGCCGGCGAGCGCCGTGGCGCGCAGGGCACCGCAGAACGCGTTGTTCGAATTGAAGTTCGACTGCAGCGTCTTGCGCTCGTTGGTGTAGCGCGCACCCAGCGTCAGCATCAGCCGGTCGGGGATGATGTCGATGACGTTGTGGGTGAAGATCGCATAGTTGCGGCTCTTCTGCTCGAACTCGTTCTGCACGACGCCGGTGCCATTGAGGAACGCGCCGGTGGTCGGGAAGCCGATCGCCGCGGCGACGTTGCGGAAGCCGCCGAGCGGGTTGAAGCCCGCCGCGCTGAGCGGCGCGAGGCCGGCGAGACCGGCGATCTGGCCGCGCGTCGCGGCCGGCAGCGCCGGGTTGGCGGCAAGGGCACCGGCGACCGTGCGATTGAAGCAGCTGCTGTCGGCGGTGTTGACCAGGCTCGGCTGCCCGACGGCCCGGGCGAAGTTATCCGACAGCACGCAGTTGGCGAAACGCTCGAAGTCGTTGCCGTACTTGATATTGTCGTCGACGGTCAGCGTCTCGCGCGAATAATAGCCGCCGACGAGGAAATCGAGCCGGTCGTCGAACAGCGTGCCCTGCAGGCGGAGTTCCTGCGTGAACGTCTCGAACTTGCGGTCCTGATCGTCGCGATACAGGATGTCGAGGCTGTTGAAGTCGCCGTCCTGCGCGCCCTTGTTCTTGTATTCGCGATAGGCCGTGATCGAGGTGATGCTGGCCCCGCCGAGATCATAATTGATCTCGCCCGAGATGCCGAAATCCTTGGTGTCCTGGAAATAGCCGCGGCCCGGCGTGATCGACGCCACGCGCGTGTACTTGTCGTTGGCGTTGGCCGGCAGCGGCACGACGCCCCCGAGCTGCTGGATGATCTGCTGGATCGTGTTGGGCGACTCGACCACCGAGCCGTCGGCGGCGCGGCTGAGGTTACGCGTCGGCGCGATGTACGCGGCGCCGCAGCACTCCTCGTCCTTCTCGCTGTAATCGCCGATCAGGCGGATCGACAGGTCGTCGCTGGGCTTGATCAGCAGCTGGCCGCGAACCAGGAAACGGTCGCGGTTCTGGGTGTCGCGGCCCGAGATGATGTCGGGCAGGAAGCCGTCGCGCTTGTTGTACACGCCGTCGATGCGGAAGGCGACGCTGTCGCCCAGGATCGGCCCGGTCAGGCCGCCAGCGAAGCGGATATTGTCGTAGTTGCCGTAGGTCGCCTCGGCCGAGCCGCCGAAGTCGAAGCTGGGCTTGGCAGTGATGATGTTGATCAGGCCGGCGGACGCGTTGCGGCCGAACAGCGTGCCCTGGGGCCCGCGCAGCACCTCGATACGCTCGACCTCGCCGAGTTCGGTCAGGCCGACGCCGGTGCGGCTGCGGTAAACGCCGTCGATGAACACTGCGACCGAGCTTTCGAGGCCGGGGTTCTCACCGACCGTGCCGATGCCGCGGATACGCGCCACGGCCGAGCTGTCGTTGGTGGCCGAGCTGACGAGCAGCGACGGCGCAAGCTGGTTGAGCTGGCGGATATCGCTGCCGCCCGAATTCTTGAGCTGTTCGGCCGACACCGCGCTGACCGCGATCGGCACGTCGGAGAGGACCTGCGCACGGCGGGTCGCGGTGATGACGATCTCGCCGCGCGCCAGCTCGCTGTCGTCGGCTTCGGCGGTGGTCGGATTGGCGGGCGACGGGGTCGACGGCGTCGCGGTGGTGGCAGCCTCGGGGCTGGTGGCGGGGGACGCGGGCGCCTGCGCCAGGGCCGCAGCGGGAATTCCGAGCGCGCAGACGGACGCCAGCCAGATGCTCTTCATGATGACTCCCCAAGGATTCCGCGGTTGATGCCGCGTGATTGGTGTAACGGTTAAGCGGGAGCCGCACGCCGCACAACTGCGGTAGCCTCCGCCGTAACAAAGTCTTGTCACGCTGTTGCGCGGCTACATCACCTTGCAGTGCAGCGAGGGCGTGGTCATGGTGGCCGCAAAATCACAGGGGAGAGCGGCATGGACCGGCTGAAAGACAAGATTGCACTCGTTACTGGTGCGGCATCGGGACTGGGCGCGGCGATGGCGGCGAAATTCGTGGCCGAAGGCGCGAAGGTCGTGCTGACCGACATCAACGGCGCAGGCGCCGACGCGCAGGCCCGCGCGCTGGGTCCGAACGCGGTGGCGGTGCAGCACGACGTCACCGCGCCCGACCAGTGGCAGGCGGCGCTCGACTTCACCCACTCCAAGTTCGGCGGGCTGCACGTGCTCGTCAACAATGCCGGGATCGCGGCGGGCACGACGGTCGAGGACACGAGCTTCGAGGACTGGCGCCGTGTCCATGCGATCGACCTCGACAGCGTGTTCTACGGCTGCAAGCTGGCGCTGCCGATGATGGCGAAGACCGTCGCCGAGACGGGCACGGGCGGCTCGATCCTGAACATCTCATCGATCGCGGGGGTCATCGCGAGCGGCAACAGCGCGGCTTACAACTCGGCCAAGGCTGCCGTGCGCCACCTGACCAAGTCGGTCGCGCTGCACTGCGCCAAGCAGCGCTACGGCATCACCTGCAACTCGATCCACCCGGTGTTCATCGATACCCCGATCCTGGGTGCACTGATCGACCGGATGGGGCGCGACGAGGGGCTGGCGAAGCTCGGGCGGCAGATCCCGCTAGGCAAGGTCGGCGAGCCCGACGATGTGGCTTGGGCGGCGGTGTATCTGGTCAGCGACGAGGCGAAGTTCGTGACCGGGCACGGGCTGTATGTGGATGGGGGCATATCCGCGATGTGAGTCCCTCCCCCCCCTTGCGGGAGAGGGCTTCACAGCGTCTTCATATACTCCACCAAAGCCCAGCGCTGCTCGTCGCTCAGCTTCGCATTGTTATAGTCATGCCCCTGGTTGCCGTTCCCCGGCACCAGCCCGTTCGCATCCCGCGCCACGAAGCGGAAGCTGTTCGTCGCCGACGGCGCGGTGACGTACCCGACCTTCACCGGATCGAACTCGCGGCTACCGACATTGAACGCGGCGGGCCGCTGGTCGGGTGGCAGCAGCAGGTCCCACAAGGTCGGCACCGAGCCGTTGTGGAGGAACGGCGCGGTCGCCCAGATGCCGGTCAGCGGGCGCGCGCGATAGCCGAGCAGCGCGTTGACCTCGGTCTCGCAGCGCTTGAGCCGTGCCGCCTTGATCTCGGCCGGGGTCAGCCCGATCGCGGGCCGGTCGATCTGAGGTCGCGCGGGCACGCCGAGCCATGTCGCGCCGGCGGCCTTCACCAGCGCGCCCTTGTCCTCGATCAGGCTGGCGACGACGGCGGTGCGGAGCAGCGTCGCGATCGGCGCGGTCTGGCCGATGCGCTCGGGCTCGGGCTTGCCGGGCAGTTTGATATAGCCCGACGGTAGCCCCGCCATCGCCCCCGACGGTGCCTCGTAGGTGTACGCATTGCACGCCATCCACGGGTCGGTGCCCGCGACCTTCAGCGGGAAGACCGTCGTCTTGAACGGCGTCTCGATGTCGCCCGGCTTGACGGTGCCGTGACACGCGCCGCCGCACTGCTTGTCGAACAGCGCCTTGCCCGCCGCGACCTTGGCGGCGTCGGGCGTGCCCATCAGCGCGGCGGGCCACATCGGGGGTTTCAGCAATTTGAGCGTTCGCTCGAGATCGTTCAGGCTCTCGACCCGGATGCTCGACGGATAGCCCTTCAGGCTGGCGGGGCCGCCCATCTTCACGTCGCCGTAGACGCCGATTACCTCGCCCGCGTTGCGTCCCAGTGCGCCATATTCGAACGGCTTGCCCGCGACCTTGATCTTGGTGTTCTCGGCGATGCCGTTCCACTGCACGCGGTCGGCCTGGCTGATGTTCCACAGGAAGGGGTAGCTGACCGGCGCGTCGCTGGCGTTGGGCGGCGGCGGGTCGAAGTCGGGGCCGCGGTTCGCGAGCAGCGCGACCTTGTTGTAGATATGGCCGAAGGCGTCGACGCGCGCGAAACCGGGGCGCAGGTCGGCCTTGTTGGCGCGGTCGATACCCTTCGCCCATGCCAGCCACTGGTCGACCGCCCCGCCGAGCGTCTCGCGCGCCGCCGGGCTGTCGCCAGTCTTCAGGACGGCCTTGGCGAACCGGTCCCACTTCGCCGGGTCGGCGCGCGTCTCGATGATCGCCGCGTCGACGGCTTCGACGAGGCTCTGGAAGTCGGTCAAGCCCGGGCCGCCGTCGATGCGCAGCGCCTTGCCCTGATAATTGATCTCGGCGGTGTGGCACGCCGAGCAGTTGAAGCCGACCCACGCCGCGTCATTGGGCTGCCCCGCGACCCAGCGCAGCCGCGTATTCGTGAAGTCGCGGTCGTCCTGCTTGTCGATCGCCATGCCGACGGGCAGTTCGCCGGCCCCGCGCGGCAGCAGGCGGAACTTGGTCAGCCACTGCGCATCGAAGAACCGGCCCGGCTCGCCCGGCCGTTCGAGCACCTCGGCCCACGCCCAGGGCAGCAGGCGCGACCCCTGCGTCGCGCCGTACCACGCGTTCTGCTGGGCAGGCCCCCAGCCCTGCGGCCCGGCGTCGGTGACGGCCTTTTCGGTGCAGCTGGTCGCCAGCAGTGCCAGCGCGAGGGTGATCGGTGTCCGCATCGTCATGCCGCCCATTTCAAGGTCCAGTGTTCAGGCACGCCGCCGCGCCATTCGATGTCGCCCGCGGGCGCAATGCCCGGCACGCGCAGCACCTGCCGCACCGTCTCGGCGACCAGCGCCACGCCGATCGCTTTCCCCAGGCACTCGTGGATGCCCTGGCCGAATGTGAAGGTGTCGTCGAAGGCGCGGTTCTCGTCGAAGGTCTCGGGGTGCGGGAAGGCGGCGGCGTCCTGCATCGCCGAGTGCGTCACCGCGAGCACGGTGGCGCCCTTCGGCAAGGTCACGCCGCCGAGCACCGTGTCGCGTTGCACGGTGCGGAAGAAATAGGGGAAGGCCGGGTTGAAGCGCAGCGCCTCCCAGACGAAGCCGTCGAACTTGCGCGCGTCGGGGTTCTGTGCCGCGACGCGGGCGCGGGCCAGCGCTTCGGGGTGCCGGAACAGCCAGTCGAGCGCGTTGCCGACGGTGTGGTTGGTCGTCTCGACCGCGCCGATCAGCAGCCCGCCGACGTTGAAGATCAGCCGCTTGATGTCGAACTCGGGCGCCAGTCCGCCCGAGAACTTGAGGCGCAGCAGCCGCGCCACGGGCTTGTCGCCCCCGCCGCCGGTCTTCACCTCGATCGCCTTCTTCGCGACGAGGCGCGCAAGGTACAGCGCCATCATGAAGCTGCCCTTCTGGCGCTTCTCGATGACCCCCGCGGCATCGGATCGGTGGTCGAAGGGCTGGTTGTGGAAGGCGTCCTGCTGCGACCAGTAGGACCATTCGAACAACGACTGGCGGTCGGCGCCCTCGAACCCGAACCAGTCGGTGACGAGGCTCAGCGCGACGGCGCGCGCCAGACCGTGCTGGATGTCGAGGCTGCCTTTTGCATTCTTCAGGCGGGTGGCGGCGACCTCGCCGATGAACTTGCGCATCGCGGGCAGCTGCTCGCGGTCGAGGATGGCGCGCATGATCGCCTTCTCGCGGACGTGCACCGGCGTCTCGTCCTGCGCCATCCAGTAATCGCCCTGCTTGGGCTTGTAGAGGTCGACGCCGAAGATGTGATGCTGGCGCAGGATCGCGCTGCAGTCGGCGTGGCGCGTCACCAGCGTCAGCTCGGGCGTCACGTAGACGGGCGCTTCGGCGCGCAGTTCGGCGAAGAACGGCAGCGGTTCGCCGTACAGCCAGGTCCGCGCCTGCGGCCAGCGTGCGGCGGGAGCGAGCGCCCCCAGCCGGTCGAGATATGCGCTCATGCCTGCCTGTCTTTCGATAAACAGCGGAAAGCGACCCTGGGGACATGTCTAGCCCGAAATGATTAACGTCTCAACGTGCGTTTTGCGGGGCTTGCCGCTACGGGCGTCGGCATGGAGCTATCGATGGCCGCCCTGTTGTTTGCCGCCGGCATCTGGGCAGGTGCGCAGAACGCGCTGGCGGGGGGCGGGTCGTTCATCACCCTGCCCGCGCTGATCCTGTCGGGGCTCGATCCGAAGCTCGCGAACATCACCTCGACCGTCGCGCTGTTCCCGGGGCAGGTCACCACCGGCTGGGCGGGGCGCAGCCTGGTCGCCGGCGCCGAGCGGCTGAGCTTCCGCGCGCTCGCGATCATCAGCCTGGTGGGCGGCATCGCGGGCGCCTTCCTGCTGCTGCGCACCCCGTCGAGCGTGTTCGCCGCGATGGTGCCGTGGCTGGTGCTGGCGGCGACGTGCCTGTTCGCGTGGAGCAGCTTCGGGCCCAAACCCAAGGTCGAGCCCGTGCCCCCGCCGGCCTGGGTGTCGGCGCTGATCCAGGGCGTCATTGCAGTCTACAGCGGCTTCTTCGGCGGCGGCGCGGGGATCGTCACGCTGGCGGCGCTGACCCTCGCCCGAATGCCGGTGCGCAACGCCGGGGGGACCAAGAACGTCCTCGTTGCGATCTCGAACATCGCCGCCGCCTTGGTCTTCGCCTTCACCGCGGCGATCGCGTGGGACAAGGCGCTGGCGATCGGCCTGGGGTCGATGATCGGCGGCTATGCGGGCGCGCAGGGGCTGCGGCGGCTGCCGGCGGGCGTGCTCAAGGCCGGTGTCGTGGTGATCGGCGCGGCGCTGACGGTCGCGCTGTTCGTACGGGGCTAGATGAACAAGTAAGCGAATTTGACGGTGAGGACGCATCTCCGAAACCGCCGGGTATTTCCAATATAGCCATCTATTATAATAGCTTAGGCTTCAAACCAGCTCGCCGAGCAGCAGCTTGGGCCGGTCGCCCGTCTCGCCGCGGGCTTCCGCCATGAAGCGGCGCTTCAAGGGCGCGATGCGCTCGACCGCCGCGAGGCCGAGGCGGCGCACTGCCGCGGGCGCACGGCCCTTCAGGGCGAACAGCTGGTTCAGCGTGTCGGTCGCCGCCGCCACCGCCATGTTGTCGACCCGCCGCCAGCGATCGTAGCGGTCGAGCACCGCCGGCGCGCCGAGGTCGAGCCCCGTCCGCACCGCGTCGACCAGCACCTCGGTCAGCGCCGCGACGTCGCGCAGCCCCATGTTGAGCCCCTGCCCCGCGATCGGGTGGATGCCGTGCGCTGCATCACCGATCAGCGCCAGCCGCTCGGCGACATAGGACCCGGCGTGATGGAACGACAGCGGGTAGGACGACGGCGGCGCGATGACCTGAAGGTCGCCGAGATACCCCCCAGTCGCCCGCGCGATCTCCGCCGACAGGCCGCGCGGCCCGAGCTTCAGGTAACCGGGCGCATCGCCCTCATCGACCGTCCAGACGATCGCCGACCGGTGCGGGTCGCGCATCGGCAGCACCGCGAACGGTCCCGACGGATAGAAGATCTCGGCCGCGACGCCGCCGTGCTCGTCCGCATGCTCGATCATCGTGACCAGCGCGACGTTGGGGTAGGTCCAGCGGCTGGCGCGGATGCCCGCTGCCTCGCGCAGTGCCGAGCGCCGCCCGTCCGCCGCGACGACCAGCGGCGCGCCGAGCACCGTGCCGTCGCCCAGCGTCGCGGTGACGCCCGCCTTAGTCCGCTCGACGACCGCGCGCGCCGGGGCGTGCAGCGTCAGCCCTGCGGCCTTCGCCTGCGCCTCGAGCAGCGCGGTGCGCAGCAGCCGGTTCTCGACCATCCAGCCGAGCGGCCCGGCGTCGCCCTCGGCCGCGTCGAAGTGCAGGTTGAGCGGCGACAGCCCGTCGGTGACGCGAATGCCGTCGATCGCCCCGCCATGCTTGTCGAGGACGCCGCCCAGCCCGATCGCCCGGAACATCCGCGCGCTCGCACTCGCGATCGCCGACACCCGCCCGTCGAACTCGCTCGTCGTCGTCGCACCCAGGTCGGCGGCATCGACCACCGCGCTCGTCACGCCATGCGCGTCGAGCGCCAGCGCCAAGGTCATGCCGACCAGTCCGCCGCCGATGATGATCACGTCGTGTTGCATGCGCGGGGTGTAGCGCGAAGCCGGGGTGATGCGAAGCGACAGCTTGTCTCGCGTCGCCGCGGCGCTATCGTCGGTGGCAAGGGGGATTTGTCATGCGCATCCTGATGCTTGCGGCCCTGCTCGTCGTCACGCCCGTCCTGGCGGGAACTCCCTATGTCGCCAAGAAGCGCTGCCCGATCGGCGGCGAGCGCTTCGACCACGTCGAAACCGTCTCCTACTCGACCTGGGGCGCGCGGCCCGACGGCAAGCCGTACGGCAGCTGGGAGTTTCCGCTGGCCCTGCCGGTCTGCCCCGGCAACCGCCTCGTCATGTACCGCGACTTCACCCCTGACGAGGTCGCGCGGCTGAAGCCGATGGTCGCGTCGACCACCTATCGCGCGCTCGCTTCCGAGACGCCCTATTACCGCGCGGCTTGGCTGGCACGCACGCTCGACCCCGCGTCCGACGAGGCGCTCGGCCTGTTGTACCGTGCCATCTGGGAGAGCGACGACGATCCGGCGCGGCGCGCGCGCTACCTGCGCACCTACGTCGCCGCCGTCGCTGCCCTGCCCGCCAGCGACGAGATCGGCTCGATCGGCCTGAGGGCGCGGGCCGCCAATGCGCTGCGCGAACTCGGCGACTTCGATGCGGCCGCCGCGGCGCTCGCGGCATTGCCGGTCGCCAGCCTCGACGTCCCGGTTCCCGCGCCGCGCGGTAAGCCGGTCCCGGGCAGTACGGGGGTCACCGTGGAGAACTACGCCGAGATCGAGGCCGCGAAGCAGCGCCGCGGCCTGCTCGGCTATACTCGCAACCTCGGCGTGGTGATCGCGCGCCGCGACGCCAGCGCCGAGCCGGTCGACATGATCCCGCGGAACATCGCCGCCGACCGCTGCGCCGGTCCACCGCGGCGTACCGATGCACCGTGCACCGCCATCCTCGCCGATGCCGCTAAATTGACCGCAAAATAGGCAGCCGCGCCGCAGCGGCGTCGAATTGAGCAATATCTTGGAAGCCTGTCCCTCGTGCGCCGCTTGGCACGCATCTTGAAGGGTAGCAGCCGGATGCCTTCGGCTTCCTGTGCTCGCTCTCGGGCCTTCGGGTTCACAACTTTCCGGCCGGGGGTGCAGACCTCCGGCCGTTTTTCTTGACCGCGAGTCCGCGGGCGCGCATTTTGACGCGGCGGGAACGAAGGGCGGACAAATGGCGACGCGAGCGGGAGCGGCGCGCAAGGGCGCGGGGCGCGGCGGGATGATTCCCGCCGCCTGGATCGGCGCGGCGCGGCGCGGCGTGCGGGTCGCGGCGGGCATTGCGCTGATCGTGCTGGCGGTCGGCGGCGCGGCGGCACTGATCGGCTATGACCCGGGCGATCCGTCGCTGAGCACCGCAAGCGGGCGCGTGCCGCAGAACCCCCTCGGCCTGATCGGCGCAGGCTTCGCCGACGCCGTGCTGCTGCTGTTCGGCTATGCGGGCGCGCTGCTGCTGCCGCCGCTCGGCATCGCGGGCATCCGGCTGGTGCGGGGACAGACCCTGGCGCGCGGGCGGACGATGGCGCTGCTGACCGCGCTGGCGGTGATCGCGGGCGCAGCCGCACTCGGCGTGCTCGCGGTGGCACCCGGCCTGCCCGCAGGCGCCGGCGGCATGACCGGGCTGCTCGCAAGCAAGGCGCTCGGCGCGCTGCCGCCGCTCGGCGCTGTCCCGATCGACGGCCCGATCGCCGCGGTCCTCGCCGCGACCGCGCTCGGCCTCGCGATCTGGGGATCGGGAATCGAGCTGCGCGACCTCAGCGGCATCCCGGCGCTATTCCGTCGCCGCGAAGTCGAGGATGAGGACGCGCCCGCGCCGCGCACCCGTACGCCCCGCCCGCAGCCGCTGATCGAGGTCGCCGAGCCCGACCTCGCGGCGCCGCGCGCCACCATCGTGACCGGCGGCCGTACCGCCCCGGCGCCGTCGAAGCGCGCCGCGAAGGACCGCCAGCCGTCACTCGACCTGCGCGACCGTTACCAGCTGCCGTCGCTGACCTTGCTCAAGGTGCCGCCCAAGGGTCCGGTCGCCAAGATCGACGCCGCGAGCCTCGAGCAGAATGCCCGCCTTCTCGAAAGCGTCCTCGACGATTTCGGCGTCAAGGGCCGCATCGGCGAGGTCCGCCCCGGCCCCGTCGTGACGATGTACGAGCTCGAACCCGCCCCCGGCATCAAGGCGAGCCGCGTCATTGGCCTCGCCGACGACATCGCGCGCTCGATGAGCGCCCTGTCGGCGCGCGTCGCGGTGGTCGCGGGCCGCAACGTCATCGGCATCGAGCTGCCCAACCAGCGCCGCGAGGGCGTCATGCTGGCCGAGCTGATCAACTCCGCCGCGTTCGACGACAGCGCGCAGACCCTGCCGCTCGTGCTCGGCAAGAATATCGCGGGCGACCCCGTGATTGCCGACCTGTCGCCGATGCCCCATTTGCTGATTGCCGGCACTACCGGATCGGGCAAGTCGGTCGGCCTCAACTGCATGATCCTGTCGCTGCTGTACCGGCTCAACCCGGACCAGTGCAAAATGATCATGATCGACCCCAAGATGCTCGAGCTGTCGATCTACGACCGCATTCCGCACCTGCTCGCCCCCGTCGTGACCGACCCGCCCAAGGCGATCCGCGCGCTGAAATGGGCGGTCGAGGAGATGGAGGACCGGTATCGCAAGATGTCGACGGTCAACGTCCGCTCGCTGTCGGGCTTCAACGCCCGCGTCGTCGAGGCGCGGCAGACCGGCAAGCCGTTCATCCGCCGCGTCCACACCGGTTACGACGACGACGGCCAGGCGATCTATGAGGAGGAGCAGCTCGATCTGGAGACGCTGCCGCTGATCGTCGTCGTGGTCGACGAGCTCGCCGACCTGATGATGACCGCCGGCAAGGAGGTCGAGTTTCTGATCCAGCGCCTCGCGCAGAAGGCGCGCGCGGCGGGCATCCACCTGATCATGGCGACGCAGCGCCCCTCGGTCGACGTCATCACCGGCGTCATCAAGGCGAACCTGCCGACGCGCATCAGCTTCCAGGTGACGAGCAAGATCGACAGCCGCACCATCCTCGGCGAGCAAGGCGCCGAGCAGCTGCTCGGCAAGGGCGACATGCTCTACATGCCCGGCGGCAAGCAGGTCGTGCGCGTCCACGGCCCGTTCGTCAGCGACGAGGAGGTCGAGGCCATCGCCGAGCATTGGCGCGGCCAGGGGCGGCCCGACTATATCGACGCGGTGACGCAGGGCCCGCCTGAGGATGATGGCGGCGGCGGCTTCGACGGCGGTGGTGGCGGCGGCGGTGGACCCGGCGGCGGCGACGATTCGGATCTCTATGCCCGCGCCGTGCAGGTGGTCGCCGAGAGCCAGAAGGCGTCGATCAGTTACGTCCAGCGCCAGCTGCGTGTCGGCTACAACAGCGCCGCGCGGCTCGTCGAGCGCATGGAAAAGGACGGCTACGTCGGCGCGCCCGACCATGTCGGGCGGCGCGAGGTGCTCGTCGATGCGAGCGGGATCCGCAGCTAGCGCGGGTTCTTCTCTTCGCGGTACGCGTCCTGCATCTGCTGGTTGCACCCGGTGCCGCCGCCCGGACCCACCGCCGAGCACGAGCCGATGCCGCCGCCCGCACCCCCGGCACCGCTGCCGAGCAGTGCCTGGCGCCCCTTGCCGCTGTTGCCCGGCCGCGTGCCGGTCGCCTGGCGGACGTTGGCCGGGATGCGGTAGCGCTCCTCGTCGGGGCGGCGCGAGCAGACGATGATCTCGTCGTTGGTCGACTTGGGGCAGGCGTCGGTGCCGAACACGGTCACGAAACGCTCGCGCGGACGGCTGCCGTCGGCGGCGGGTGCGCCCTTGATCTCCGATTGCGCGTACGCCGGCGCGGCGACGGTCAGCAGCAGGACGAGCAGGGGAAGACGCATCGGGACGGATCTTTCTCGGTTTCGCGGGCAACGTATAGCAGCTACGGAACGCTCCGGCTCAGCAGATATTACCCACTCGACGCCTTGCCCGGCGCTTAACGGAGAATTCCATGCGCGTCATCGTGCTCTTCAACCTGAAGCCCGGCAAGACCGCCGCCGACTATGAGGATTGGGCGCGGACGCGCGACATTCCCGGCGTCCGCTCGATGCCCTCGGTCGACGATTTCACCGTGCTCCGCACCACCGGCCTGCTGGGTTCCGACACGCCCGCGCCGTACGGCTATGTCGAGATCATCGAGATCGCCGACATGCAGGGGTTCTGGACCGACATCGCGACCGAGGCGGCGCAGGCGGTCGCGGCCGAGTTCCGCGAATGGGCGGCGGACGAGCCGGTGTTCATGACGACCGAGGAGCTTGGTCTGGGCTGACCAGCGACTGCAAGTAGAGCGCGTCGCCTGTGGCGGCGCTCGATGCGGTGTTGTCGAAGATGCACCAGGTATCGGCCGGCGTGAACGTCGCCGCCAGCGCGTCGAGCCGCTCCGGCCCGTAAGCCGAGTGATAGACGCGCGGTGAGCCATGCAGGCGGTGATACGCCAGCCCAGGCCATCCGCCGGGCCGCTCGCCGCCGGGTGCGAGCACCGGGTCGGCGGCGACCCGTGCGACCTCATGATCGGTCAGGCACGCTTCGGCGTCAGGGGTGAACCAGCTCGCGTGACGCGGCTCGCAGACCAGCGCCGCACCGCCGGGGCGGCGTGCCTGCAGCATCTCGAAGAACGCCGCAGCGATGCCCTCGTCGAAGGCGAGTTTCGGCGGCAATTGCAGCAGCAGCACGCCGAGCCGATCGCCCAGCCCGCCCGCCTCGTCGAGGAAGGTCGCGAGCGGCGCCTCGGCATCGACCAGCCGCAGCACGTGTGAAATCTGCTTCGGCAGCTTGACCGCGAAACGGAAGTTCGCCGGCGTCGCCGCCGCCCAGCGCTCGTAGGTCGACCGGCGATGCGGCCGATGGAAGGACGAGTTGATCTCGACCGCCGGGAACACCGTTGCGTAGCGTTCGAGATGCGAGCCGGCGTCGGGAAACGCGCCCGCCACCGCGCCCGGGATCGACCAGCCGGCAGTGCCGATACGGCAGCTGCCGGTCACGGCTGCACCCTAGTTGACGACCGCCGCCTGCATCGCCTCGAAGGTCGCGACGCGCTTCTCGGCCATCAGGCGCTCGGCCTCGCCGCTCGCCGTGCGCGCCATTTCGCGCGCCTCGGCAAGACCCTGCGCCGCCGCCTCGACATCGAGCTCGCCGACCGGCGTCGCGCTCTCGGCGAGGATGGTCAGCCCGTTTGCGCCGACCTCGGCGAAACCGCCGTCGATGAAGATGCGCTCGGGCACGTCGCCCATGCCGTTCGGATAGACCGCGATCGTGCCCGGACGGATGGTCGACATGAAGGGGGCATGCCCCTCGAGCACGCCGAAGTCGCCCTCGCTGCCGGGCACGACGACCATGAAGACGTCGTCCGAGCGCAGCAGCTTCTCAGGGCTGACGAGTTCAAAGTGGAGGTTTGCCATAATCTACTCTCTCGATGATTGCTCGTCGCCGAACCAGACCGCACCAGCTCCGCGGGCGTAGGAAACTAAAATCATTGCACCCGACGCTACCGCACTCAAGGTTTCAAGCGCGTACGTCGGGCCAGTAAAGTAAGCCGCGGGTGGGCCGAACAGCGCGTCGAATGCGATCCAAGCAACAACCGATGTCGCAAATCCCATACGTGCCCAACGCTTCGTCCAAAGCAACCCTATGGCAGACACAACGTGGACCAGCGCTAGGGCACCGCCCGGGATCAAATAAGCGGCGCTGGCGTCCTCCCAGCCGAAATGTTCCGCCACCAGATCGAAGAAGGCATCATCGAACACCTTCCATTCCGGCGAGAAAAACGCCTCGTACGTTGCACTCGCCAGCCCAAGCCCGAAAACAACGAGATAGAGCTGCACAAATCGCTGAAACAGCGCTCTGTTCAGCTCTACCGTCACAAACCGCTTATGCCGCCTCGGCTGCCAGGCGCTGGCCCTTCTTGACCGCGTCCTCGATCGTGCCGACGAGGTAGAAGGCCGCCTCGGGGAGGTGGTCGTACTCGCCCGCGACGATCGCCTTGAAGCCCTTCACCGTGTCCTCGATCGACACGAAGACGCCCGGCGTGCCGGTGAAGATTTCGGCAACGTGGAACGGCTGGCTGAGGAAGCGCTGGATCTTGCGCGCGCGCGCGACGGTCAGCTTATCCTCTTCCGACAGCTCGTCCATGCCCAGGATCGCGATGATGTCCTGCAGCGACTTGTAGCGCTGCAGCACCTCCTGCACCGATCGCGCGACGGCATAGTGATCGTCGCCGACGATGCGCGGGTCGAGGACGCGGCTGGTCGAATCGAGCGGATCGACCGCCGGATAGATGCCGAGCTCGGCGATCGAGCGGTTGAGCGTCGTCGTCGCGTCCAAGTGGGCGAACGAGGTCGCGGGCGCCGGATCGGTCAAGTCGTCCGCGGGAACGTAGATCGCCTGGACGCTCGTGATCGACCCCTTGTTGGTCGAGGTGATGCGCTCCTGCAGCGCGCCCATGTCGGTGGCGAGCGTCGGCTGATAGCCCACCGCCGACGGGATGCGGCCGAGCAGTGCCGACACTTCCGAACCCGCCTGGGTGAAGCGGAAGATGTTGTCGACGAAGAACAGCACGTCCTGGCCTTCGACGTCGCGGAAATACTCGGCGTTGGTCAGGCCCGACAGCGCGACGCGGGCACGCGCGCCCGGCGGCTCGTTCATCTGGCCGAACACGAGCGCGACCTTCGAGCCTTCGCTCGTGGCATTGCCCTCGGCATCCTTGGCGATGACGCCGGCGTCGAGGAATTCGTGATACAGGTCGTTGCCCTCGCGGGTGCGCTCGCCGACGCCGGCGAACACCGAGGTGCCGCCGTGACCCTTGGCGATGTTGTTGATCAGCTCCTGGATCAGCACGGTCTTGCCGACGCCCGCCCCGCCGAACAGGCCGATCTTGCCGCCCTTGGCGTAGGGGGCGATCAGGTCGATGACCTTGATGCCGGTGACGAGGATGCTGCTCTCGGTCGACTGGTCGACGAACAGCGGGGCCTCGGCGTGGATCGGCATGGTGGTCGTCGCATTGACCGGACCGCGCTCGTCGATCGGCTCGCCGATGACGTTGAGGATGCGGCCGAGCGTCGCGGGGCCGACGGGAACGCGGATCTGCGAGCCGGTGTCGACGACCTCCTGGCCGCGGACGAGGCCGTCGGTGGCGTCCATCGCGATCGTGCGGACGGTGTTCTCGCCGAGGTGCTGCGCAACCTCGAGGACCAGCCGCTGCTCGCCGATGCGCGTCTCGAGCGCGCTCAGGATCGCCGGCAGGTCGGTGTCGAACTGCACGTCGACGACGGCGCCGATGACCTGGCTCACGCGGCCGACGTTGTTGGTGGTGGGGGCGGTTGCCATGATCTTACCTTCTTGCCTTGTCGTCATCGTCATCATTGTCGTCGAGATACCAGCGCTTGCCGTTCGGCGCGCGGTAGAAAACGTCGCTGACCTGCTGCCAACGCGCGCCGGGGGTGCGCAACTGATAGTCGCAAGCCGCCGCCGCCGGCTCGTCGATCGGGCGGCAGCGCACGCGGCGCACCTGCGCGATATTCGGGTCGGCCGCACACGCCCGGTCGCCGCAGATGCCGCCGTTGGCGCCGATATAGGCCGCCGCACGCACGTCCGCCTTGCTCGGCACGGCTGCCGCCATCGCCAACAGGAGCAGTGCGCCGCCCATCAGGGTCAGATCGCCTCCGCGCCCGAGATGATCTCGATCAGCTCCTTGGTGATCGCGGCCTGACGGGTGCGGTTGTAGGTGATGGTCAGGCGGTTGATCATGTCACCGGCGTTGCGCGTCGCATTGTCCATCGCGGTCATGCGGCTGCCCTGCTCCGATGCGGCGTTCTCGAGGAGCGCGCGGAAGATCTGGACCGCGAGGTTGCGCGGCAGCAGGTCGGCGAGGATTGCCTCCTCGTCGGGCTCGTACTCGACAACCGCGGGCACACCGCCGGCCTGTGCCACGGTATCCGTCTCGACCTTGGGCAGCGGCACGGGGATGATCTGCAGCGCGGTCGGCTCCTGCACCAGCGCCGAGCGGAAGCGCGCGAAGAACAGGTGCGCGACGTCGAACTCGCCCGCCTCGTAGCGGTGCACGACATCCTCGGCGACCGACAGCGCATCGCTGAACGCGAGGCGCTTGATGTGAGTCATGTCGACCGTCTCGATGATCTTGTCGCGATGGTCGCGCGCCAGCTGGGCACGCGCCTTCTTGCCGACGAGGAGCAGCTTGACGGTCTTGCCCTCGGCGACCAGCCGCTCGATCGTCTTGCGCGCCAGGCGCACGATGTTGGTGTTGAACGCACCCGCGAGGCCGCGCTCCGACGAGCAGACGACGAGCAGGTGAACCTGGTCCTTGCCGGTGCCTGCGAGCAGGCGCGGCGACTCGGGACCGACCGTGACGCGGCTGCCCAACGACGCCATGACCGCGGCCATGCGCTCCGAGTACGGACGCGCCGCCTCCGCCGCCTCCTGCGCACGGCGCAGCTTGGCGGCGGCGACCATCTTCATCGCCTTGGTGATCTTCTGGGTCGACTTCACCGAAGTGATGCGGACCTTCAGGGCTTTGAGCGAGGCCACGACTTACGCGAACGACTTCGCGAAGCCGCCGATCGCCTCGTTCAGCGCCTTCTTGGTGTCGTCCGAGATGTCCTTCGACGTGCGGATCGCAGCGAGGACGTCGGCGTGCTCCGAACGCATCATCGACAGCAGCGCGCCTTCGAAGCGCGTGACCTGCTTGGCGGGGACGCCGTCGAGGAAGCCGTTGACGCCAGCGAAGATGCTGACGACCTGCTCCTCGAAGGGCATCGGCTTGAACTGGCCCTGCTTGAGCAGCTCGGTCAGGCGCGCGCCGCGGTTCAGCAGCTTCTGCGTCGAGGCATCGAGGTCCGAGCCGAACTGCGCGAACGCCGCCATCTCGCGGTACTGCGCGAGCTCGAGCTTGATCGTGCCGGCGACCTTCTTCATCGCCTTGGTCTGCGCGGCCGAACCGACGCGGCTGACCGACAGGCCGACGTTGATGGCCGGACGGACGCCCTGGTAGAACAGCTCGGTCTCGAGGAAGATCTGGCCGTCGGTGATCGAGATGACGTTGGTCGGAATGTACGCCGACACGTCGCCCGCCTGCGTCTCGATGATCGGCAGCGCGGTCAGCGAGCCGTTGCCGTTGGCATCGTTGAGCTTCGCCGCACGCTCGAGCAGGCGCGAGTGGAGATAGAAGACGTCGCCGGGGTACGCCTCGCGGCCCGGCGGGCGGCGCAGCAGCAGCGACATCTGGCGGTACGCGACCGCCTGCTTCGAAAGGTCGTCATAGACGATGACGGCGTGCATGCCGTTGTCGCGGAAATACTCGCCCATCGTGCAGCCGGTGTAGGGCGCGAGGAACTGCAGCGGTGCCGGCTCCGACGCCGTCGCGGCGACGACGATCGAATACTCCATCGCGCCATTCTCTTCGAGCGCGCGGACGATCTGCGCGACGGTCGAGCGCTTCTGGCCGACCGCGACGTAGATGCAGAACAGCTTCTTGGCGTCGTCGCCGCCCGCAGCGTCGTTGGTCACCTTCTGGTTGATGAAGGTGTCCATCGCGACGGCGGTCTTGCCGGTCTGACGATCGCCGATGATCAACTCGCGCTGGCCGCGGCCGACGGGGACGAGGGCGTCCAATGCCTTCAGGCCGGTCTGCATCGGCTCGTTGACCGACTTGCGCGGGATGATGCCGGGGGCCTTCACCTCGACGCGGCTGCGCGTCACGTCGACCAGCGGACCCTTGCCGTCGATCGGGTTGCCGAGACCGTCGACGACGCGCCCGAGCAGGCCCTTGCCGACGGGGACGTCGACGATCGTGCCCGTGCGCTTGACAGTATCGCCTTCCTTCACGCCCGCGTCGGAGCCGAAGATCACGATGCCGACGTTATCGGCCTCGAGATTGAGCGCCATGCCCTTCAGGCCGCCCGGGAACTCGACCATCTCGCCCGCCTGGACGTTGTCGAGGCCGTGGACGCGCGCGATGCCGTCGCCGACCGACAGCACCTGGCCGACTTCGGAAACTTCGGCCTCGGTACCGAACGATGCGATCTGGTCCTTGATGACCTTCGAGATTTCCGCGGCGCGGATGTCCATTGTCAGCCTTTCATCGCTGTGCTGAGCGCTGCGAGCTTGGTGCGCAGCGAAGAATCGATCATTTGCGAGCCCGTGCGGACGATCAGCCCGCCCAGGATATCCTTGTCGACCCGCAGGTCGAGCGCCACGTCACGGCCGAGGCGCGCCCGCAGCTTGGTCTTGAGCGCAGCGCGCTGGTCGTCGTCGAGCGGGTGAGCGCTGATCACCGTCGCGGTCGATTCGCCGCGGTAGCGGGCGGCGAGCGCATTAAAATCGCGAATGATCTGCGGCAGCGCCGACAGGCGGCGATTCGCGGCGAGCACACCGAGGAAATCCGAGGTCAGCTTGTCGAGGCCCAGGCTGGCCGCGACACCCGCGATGCCCTTGGCAGCGCTGGCGCGGTCGAGGCGCGGCGAGGTGATCAGCGTGCGCAGGTCGGGTGATTCCCCGAGTGCGCTGCTCAGCGTTGCCAGGCTCCCCGACACGGCGTCGAGGGTCTTGCCCTCTTTCGCCAGGTCGAACAGCGCGGTCGCATAGCGTCCCGATAGTCCAGCAACGATGCCGCCCGATGTTTCCACGAACCTCGCCCGAGAAGAATTGGCTTAGGATTAGCCGTCCGCGCGGGACCGGATGGCCCCCGGCGCTGACGCGGCGGCTGCTAGCATGGGGGATGCTGCGGTGCAAGGCGCGGGGGTTCAGGGCGGCGTCGCACTATCGACCGATGGCGCCCTGCCTGATCGAACGATATGCGCCCGCAACGACTCGTCGCAAATCCTCCGATTGTTGCGCGGGCCGACGGAACGCGGCGCGTCCGCCCGCGTCGCGAAGAAGGGCGTTAATGTCCTGGCAAGTAAATTGGAGAGTTGCGATGCGTATCTGGAACGTGGCGGCGATCGTCGTCGGGCTGGCAGCGACCCCGGCGCTGGCGGAGGTGCAGACCGTCAATCTGAACGTATCGTTCGCCGATACGCCGTTCACCTATGATTTCGGTGGCGGAAACACGATCACCTTCACCGCGCTGAGCGACTTCTTCAATCCGGCCGGCGTCTCGACGGGCGGCTCGACGCAGATCGCCAGTCTGGGCGCACCCTTCTTTAATCCGCCGCGCCCGACCAGCTATTTCCTCGATCGCGGCGGCAGCATCGGTCCCGACACGCTCGCGCAGTTCATCGGCTACACGACGCCCGCGGCCGTGCCGTTCTCGATCTCAAGGGGCCTGGTGGGCTTGCGCTTCGACCTCGGCCAGGGCTTCCAGTACGGCTATGCCGACGTCGCCGGCAACACGCTGTTCGGCGTCCGCTTCGACACGACGCCGGGCGTCGGTGTCGCGCTCGCGCCGGTTCCGGAGCCGGGCACCTGGGCGCTGATGATCGGCGGCTTTGCGGCAGTCGGCGTCATGGAGCGCCGCCGTCGCCGGGTCGTGGCGTACTGATCTCCGTCTCCAGGCTGGCAATCAGCTCTGGGATAGACGTCAGATAGGGGCGTTCCGCGTCGAGCACGGCGTGGAACGCCCTTCGCTTATAGGGCACCGGGTCGAACGGCGTCCCCGGCGGCAGCGTCGAAACGACGATGTCGATCAGCCGCTCGGCGGCGTGCAGGCGGCCCCACAGATAGTCGTTCTCGCGGTAGGCACGGCTGAAGAAGGCGCCGAAGGCGTTGAACTGGATGCCCTTAAGCGTCGCCGCAGCGCCGCCCCGGCGGATCGACTGGGCGTCGTCGGGGGAGATGCGGTCGACCAGGATCTCGTCGAACTCGTCGATGCCGTCGCCCTCGAGCAGCGGCAGCATCGCGATGTCGTAGAAGGGAAAACCGAGATAGGCGCGCAGCATGGCGCGGCGCAGCGGCGAGGGCACGCCCGCCAGCACCTGCGTCAGCCGCTCGTCGCTCAGCGTGTCGAGGTCGCGCAGGTCCATCGCCTCGCCCAGCGCCGACAGATTGCCTGAAGGATCGTTCGCGCACGCCTCGCGCAGCACCTCGTCGTAGAAGCCCGCGCGGCGGCGATCGAGATACGGCGCGAGGATCTGGTACAGCGCCGCCTTGACCCCCTCCACCGCGCGCCGCTCGGCGATGTCCCCCAAACCCTGCACCAGCGCGTTGACGCGGCGGATCAGGAACCGCAGGCGGCGGATGCGGAAACCAAGGTCGAAGGTGCGCAGGAAGATCACGAACTCCGATGCCGCGCCGCCGCGTGCGGTGGCCGCAGCGACCGCGTCGAAGCCGTGCGCGCGCACCGCCGCCCAGACCGCCGCGCGCGTCGCCTCCTCGGTACCCCGCGCCGCATGGTCGCCGAGCAGGTTGAGCCGCGCGACGACGCTCTCTACGACATGGCTGAGCTTCAGCTGCGCGTACGCCGCATAGGCGAACCCCGCCTCCTTCGCCGCGACACCGTTGGTGCGGGTGCGCCAGTCGGACAGGCGCGCGGGCGTCAGTCGGAACAGGAAGAAGCGCGGCCCGACGGCGCGCTCGATCGCCGCATCGACCTGCGGCGTCATGCCGTCGACGACGAAGCGCAGCCGCCGGACGCGTGCCGACAGCGCCGCGATCGCCGCGAGATTGTCGCGGATCGGCTGTTCGCGCGGGATGTCGGCAAGGCTGCGCAGCACGGTCGAGAACCAGCCCGGCAGCGCACTCGGATTGCCCGCGAGGGTGCGATGCATGCCCGGTTTGGGGTCGATATAGACGAAGCGGCGGTCGACCTCGCGGTGCGCCGGGCGGTGGCGCAGCGCCTCGATCGCCGGGCCGAACGGGCGGTTGTTGAGGACGCTGCCGTCGATCAGCGTCGCGTCGGCATAGTTGGTGCGCTGCGGGAACAGCCGCGCGAGGAACGCCTCGCGCTCCGGCCACTGCTCGTGGCGCGCCTTCACGACGAGGTCGACCTCGCCGATGCGCGCCGGCGGGAAGGCGCCCGGGAAGGACGCGGTGGCGCGCGCCGCGAAGGTCAGCTCGGCGCGGTGGCCGAGGCTGCGCGCGCACGGCTCGTCCACATCGGCGCCGCAGCCGGGGGCGCTGCCCGCCGAGTGGAAGGCGATGATCAGGCGATGCTCGGTTTCGACGATGTCGGGTGGCGAATGCAGGCGGAGGTGCTCGGGCGCGCCGTGATAGTCGGTGACGGTGACGAACAGGTCGAGCGGCTGGCCGGCGGGGATCAGCGCGGGGCCGCGCTCGCCCTCTTCCATTGCCGCCAGCGCGTCGTACAGCATGCGGGTGAAGGCATCGCCCGAGAACGGCGGCTTGAACCAGCGGCTGCGCATCAGGCGCGACAGTTTCGACTGGACCTCGGCCTGGACGGCGGGTTCGGCCATGTCCATGCCGATGCCGCGGCGCCGCGCCCACCACACGAGCGGCGACGCCCACCATTTGCTGAAGCGTCGGGCAGCACCGATCGGCTCGAGCAGCTTCTCGACATCGGCGCCGTTGAGCCACAGGTCGCGCAGCGGCTCCATATCGTGCCCGCCCGCGATGGCGTGGCCGAGCAGGATGCCGTTGATGCCGCCTGCGCTGGCGCCAGCGACGATGTCGGTCAGCACGCGCAAATTGAGGTGCGGGCTCAGCGCGTCGAGCAGCTCGAGGTAGACGGCTTCCGTATCATGGACGACGACCGGCGTCGCGCCATAGGGCGCACCGCGCGCGGCCGACGCCCGGAGGAGCTTCCACACCTCCTTGGTGATGCCGTGCATATAGACCGCGAGACTGACGCCGCCGTAGCAGACCAGCGCCAGCCGCAGTTCCTTCTCGCGCATCGCCGCGCCTCCTCGGCGCGCGCGAAGTCGCGGCCCCCGATGCGCGAGTATCTACGCCATCGTCGGGATGACAAAGCTCGAATCGTCGAGCACGCCGCCGGCGGGCCAGCGCTGGGTGACGGTCTTGACGCGTGTCCAGAAGCGCACGCCTTCCATGCCGTGCTGGTTGTGATCGCCGAAGCCCGAGCGCTTCCAGCCACCGAAGCTGTGGTAGGCGACAGGCACCGGGATCGGCACGTTGACGCCGACCATGCCGACCTCGACGTTCGCCGCGAAGTCGCGCGCCGCGGCACCGTTGCGCGTGAAGATCGCGACGCCGTTGCCGTACTGGTGGTCGGACGCCAGCGCGGTCGCGTGCGCCAGCGTCTCGGCGCGGACGATCTGCAGCACAGGGCCGAAGATTTCCTCCTGATAAGAGCGCATGTTGGCGCGAACATGGTCGAACAGCGTCGGGCCGATGAAGAAGCCCTCCTCGTGCCCCTGCAGCGCGAAGCCGCGTCCGTCGACGACGAGCTCGGCGCCCTCGTCGACGCCCATCTGGATATAGTCTTCGATCCGCGCCCGGTGCGCGGCGTTGACCACCGGGCCGTAGTGCGCATCGCGGTCGGTCGACACGCCGATGCGCAAGCCCGCGATCGCGGGTAGCAGCTTCTCGCGCAGCGTCGCGGCCGTGCCTTCGCCGACGGGCACCACCACCGGCAGCGCCATGCAGCGCTCGCCCGCGCTGCCGAACGCCGCGCCCGACAGGTCGGCGACGACCTGGTCGATGTCGGCATCGGGCATGACGATGCCGTGGTTCTTTGCCCCGCCCATCGCCTGGACGCGCTTGCCATTCGCGGTGCCGCGTGAATAGACGTGGTGGGCGATGTCGCTCGACCCGACGAAGCTGACCGCCTTGATCGACCGATTGTCGAGGATCGCGTCGACGACCTCCTTGTCGCCGTGGACGACGTTCAAGACGCCCGCGGGGAGCCCCGCCTCCATCAGCAGCTTCGCCAGCTCAACGGGTAGCGACGGGTCGCGCTCCGATGGCTTGAGGATGAAGGAGTTCCCGCACGCCAGCGCGACGCCGAACATCCACATCGGGATCATGCCCGGGAAATTGAACGGCGTGATGCCGGCGCCGACGCCGAGCGGCAGGCGCATCGAATAGATGTCGATCCCCGGCCCGGCGCCGTGGGTGAACTCGCCCTTGATCAGGTGCGGGATGCCGCAGGCGAACTCGATGACCTCGAGCCCGCGCTGGATGTCGCCCTTCGAGTCCGCGATCACCTTGCCGTGCTCGCTCGACAGCAGCTCGGCGAGGCCCTCGATGTCGCGCTCGACGAGGCGCTTGAACTCGAACAGCACGCGCGCGCGGCGCTGCGGGTTGGTCGCCGCCCAGGCGGGCTGCGCCTGCGCCGCGACCGCGACCGCCGCGTCGAGTTCGGCGGCGGTGGCGAGCTGGACACGCGCCTGCACCCGCCCGGTATTGGGGTCGAAGACGTCGCCGAAGCGGCCGGAGGTCCCGGCGACGCTCACGCCGCCGATGAAATGGTCGATATCACGCATGACTACTGGCTCGCATTTTGGGATGCAGGCGTCCTAGGCGCGCACGGGCTCGCCCTGCAAGACCAGGAGGTCGGCTTGCGGTGACGGCGCGCCGTCATCGGCGTCAATTGGCCCGGCAAAGGGAATCTCGCCCATCGCCTCGGGGATGAAGGCCACGCCGGGGCGGAATAGACGCTCGGCCCCCGACAGCTGGTCGCCACTGCACAGCTGGAGTTCGAGGCGTTCGCCGTCGCGGCGGCGGAACTCGGCCTCGATCGCCGCGATCGTCTCGGGCGGAGTGCCGAGCTCCTCCAGCGTCGCCCGGCCCGCGGCGACGCCGCTGTCGAACACCTCGCGGACCGCGGTCACCTCGGGGTGGAGGCGCAGCAGGTCGAGCAGGTGGATGCGGTCGTAGGTGCGCGCGACGATCTTGAGGTCGGGGAAGGCGTCGCGGATCGGCTGGATGATGCCGACGTCCCATTTGCCGTCGATCGCCAGTACGACCGCCTGCGCGTTTTCCGCGCCCGCAGCGCGCAATATGTCGACCCGCCGCCCGTCGCCGAAATAGACGCGGTTGCCGAACAGGCGACTGACGTCGATCAGCTCGGGGTCATTGTCGATCGCGATCACCTCGACGCCGCGCGCCAGCAGCATCTGCGCGACGCCCTGACCGAAGCGCCCGCCGCCGACCAGCAGCACCCGCGCCGCGGCATCCTGAGGCGCCGCCGCCTCGGGCCCGTCGAGGTCGGTGCGCGCCACCTCGGCCGGGTTGAAGCGGCTGGCGAGGCGCACGAGCAGCGGCGTCAGCACCATCGACAGCGTCACCACCGCGCCGAACAATTGCGCCGCGGTGCCCGAGATCAGCGCACCCTGCTGGGCGGCCGCGAACAGCACGAAGCCGAACTCGCCGCCCTGCGCGAGCAGCAGGCCCATCTGGAAGGCGCGCAGCCAGCCGGTCCCGAACGCGCGCGCCAGCAGCCCGATGACGATCGTCTTGGTCGCAAGGACAGCGATCACGAGAAGCACGATCAGCCCGAACTGGTCGCGCACGACGTTCAGATCGAGCGTCATCCCGACCGACACGAAGAACAGGCCCAGCAGCAAGCCGCGGAACGGCTCGATATCGGCCTCGAGCGCATGGCGGTACGGCGATTCGGCGAGCATCACGCCCGCGACGAAGGCGCCGAGTGCCATCGACAGCCCGAGGCTCTGCATCAGCAGCGCCGCGCCGAGCACGGTGAGCAGAGCGGCGGCAGCGAAGGCCTCGCGCACGCGCAACTGGCCGATCAGGCGAAAGGCGGGGTTGAGCCCGTAGCGCCCGATGAGCACCAGCAGGCCGAGGGCGACGACGGTCACCAGCCCCTGCAGCCAGCCCGGTACGATGGTCAGCGGCGTGAATTCGATGATACGCAGCGCCTGCGTCTGCAATCCGTCGAGGGCCGGCGGCAGGCCGGGCGGCGGCGGCACGCGCGACAGCGCCGCGACGATGGTCAGCAGCGGCACAATCGCCAGATCCTGGAACAGCAGCATCGAGAAGCTGCGCGTTCCGAACGGCGTGTTGGTGATGTCCTTCTCGGCGAGCAGCTGCATGACCAGCGCGGTCGAGCTGAGCCCCAGCGGCAGCCCGACGACGAGCGCCGCCTGCCAGCTGAGCGAGGTCAGCGCCATCAGGACGGCGGTCAGCGCGAGGCCGCAGACGACGACTTGCGAGGCGCCCAGCCCGAAGATGTCGCGCCTGAGCGACCACAGCCGCGATGGCTTGAGTTCGAGCCCGATGACGAACAGCAGCAGCACGATGCCGAATTCGGCCAACCCGCTCGCCGATTCGGGGTCCTGCACGAGGCCCAAGAGCGACGGCCCGATGACGATTCCCGCCGCGAGATAGCCGAGCACCGCGCCCAGCCCGAAGCGGCTGAACAAGGGCACGATGACGACGACGGCGGCGAAATAGGCGACGGTGTCGCGCAGGATCGTGCTGTCGTGCCCCGTCACGCAGGCACCTTCGCGGCATCCTCGGCAGCAGCGGCGGCTGCGTCGAAGGCGAGCAGGATCGAGGCGTGGCGCGCCTTGTGCGGCCGTGCGGGGGCAAAGATGTCGAGGCCGGGCCAGTCGCCCGCGTCGTCGCGCGTGCCCTTCAGGAACGCAGCCAGATCGTCACGCGCGGTGGTGAGCTCGACCGCCGACCGCCCGACGACGTTCGCGTCGAGCAGCGCCGCCGCCGCCTGGCCCAGCGCGCAGGCGCGCACCTCCTGCCCGAACGCCGCGACGCGCCCTGCATCGTCGAGATCGACGTCGACCGTCACCCGGCTGCCGCAGATCGGCGAGACCCGCACGGCGCTCGCCTGGGCGTCGGCAAGCCGCGGCGACGCAGGCGTGGCGGCGAGGCGGAGGATCGCGGTGTTGTAGAGCGGCTCGGACATTGCGCCCACGATATAGGGCGTTTTCGCGGAAACCTAGTCGGCGAGCGGATGCCGCGTGTTGACGAGGTCGACGAGCGCCTTCGACTGGACGTGGGTGTAGATCTGCGTCGTCGCGATGTCGGCGTGGCCGAGCAGGGTCTGCAGCGTGCGCAGGTCGGCGCCGCCTTCGAGGAGGTGGGTCGCGAAGGCGTGGCGAAGCACATGGGGGCTGATCCGCGCGGGCGGAATGCCGGCTTCGGCCGCGAGTCCCTTCAGCAGCTGGAACAGGCGGACGCGGCTGAGGTGGCTCGCGCCGCTGGGGAACAGGTAGCGCTCCCCGGGCGCGACGTTGGCGGCATGCGCCGCGACGGCGCGCTCGGCGGCACCGCCGACGGGGACCAGGCGCTGCTTGCCGCCCTTGCCGGTCAGGATGGCGTGCCCCTGGCCGGTGCGGACGGCATGGCGCGGCAGCGAGACGAGCTCGGTGGCGCGCAGGCCCGACCCGTAGAGCAGCTCGACGAGGGCCGATAGGCGCAGGTTTGCGGGCGAAGCATCGGCGGCGAGCCGTTCGCTCAGCACCGCGAACAATCGCGCGACGTCCCCCTCGGCGAGCGTCTTGGGCAGGGGCCGCGCCGGGGCGGGCGCCTCGATCAGCTGCGCCGGATCGTCGGCGCGGTGCCCCTCGGCGGCGAGGAACGCGAAGAAGCGGCGCAGCACCGACCCCTTGCGCGCCACCGTGGCACGCGCGAGGCCCGACCACCCCGCGACGAGCCGCGCCAGGTCGGCGGGCGCAGCGCGCGCCAATTGTCCGGACAAATCTTCACTCGCCAGCCGCAGGTCGCGGCCATAGGCCAGCAGCGTGTTTTTCGCCGCGCCCTGTTCGGCGGCCAGCATGTCGAGATACAGCGCGATGGCGCCCCCGTCTGTTAAGGAGCCGTCCGACAGGTCGGGGCGCGTCACCCCCGCGTGACCGCCTCGGCAACGAGCAGCCGCGCCTCCTGCGCGCGCCCGACCCGGACGTACGCCGCGACGATCGCGCCGAAATGTGCAGGCGGCACCGCGCGCCAGTCGCACTGCAGCCCCGACGCCGCGAGCACCGCGACCTCGCCCGCGCTGCCGCGTGCTGCGGCCGATGCGAGCGCGCGCGTCCAGCTGTTGGACACCGGGGTCAGGCCGAGGTCGGTGCGCACCGCCGCCCAGCCCTCGCCGCGCGTCCGGCCGAGCGCGTCGAGCCCGGCGAGCAGCAGCCGTGCCCGATGCTCGTCGTTGTCGCCGTCGGCCCAGGTTTCGAAACGCTCGGGCGTCACCGGCACGCCGCCGCTGCTGGCGAGCAGGCCCCATGCGCGCGGCACCGCGTCGCTGCCGTCGAGCACGCGCCACCAGCGCAGCGCCTCACGCTCGAGCCCGACCCCCAGCAGTGCCGCGATCACGTCGGGCGCCTCGGCAGCCCGGCGCTTGTCGACGGGCAGGCGCGCGGCGGGAAGTGCCGTCTCCAGCAGTGCGGCATAGCGCGCTTGCGGGGTCTTCGCCTCGTCGCGGATCGCCTTCAGCGCGGCATAGCGGTCGCCGAGCGACGCAGCCGCATAGGCGCTGCGCAGCCGCGACGCCGGCGACCCCGCCAGACCCTCGTCATCCGCCGTCGCGGCGATCGTCGACACCAGCTCCTGCGCCGACGCGATGCCCAGCGCCGCCGCCGGCCGCACCGCCGCGAGCCGTGCGGTGTCGCCGATGCCGGGCGCGCGCAGCACCCAGCCGGGCGGCATGCCTGCCAGGCGCGCGTCGGGCACCCGCACCCCCGCCGCGACCGCAACGCCGAAGCGGTACGGCGTCAGCCGCGGCACAGTCTCCCACTCGATATTCGCCGCGCGCCCGCCGCCCCCCGACAGCGTCGCGACACGCTCGGCAAGCTGCAGGTCGAACGGATCGAGCGTGTCGCTGCCCTTCAGCCGGTCGAAGACGCTGGCCGAGGTCAGGTCGTCACCGGACATCGCGCCGCACATGCCGGTCAGCAGCTTCCACAGCGGATCGCGGCTGACCGCGACGCCGGTCTGCGCCAGCGGGCACAGCCCGCCGATGTCGGCCGCCGCCAAATGAGCCTGCCCTGCGACGCGGTACAGCGACGGCGAATAGCGGTCGGCAGGCACCGCATCGACCAGCGCTACCGCCCCGTCGACCTCGCCCATCGCGAGCAAGGTCCGCGCCCGCGCCGCGATCCAGTCGGCGGGCGCGATCCCGCCGGGCGCGCTCGATTCGCTGAGCAATGCACGGCGCAGCACGATATGCGCCCAGCGCGACGCGACCGGCGTGTCGAGGCGATACAGCACCCCCGCGACGAAGCGGCCGTTGCTGCCGGTGAATGCGGCCGTGCCATAGCCGCCGTTGTCGAGCCGCAGCGGCCCGGCGACGTCGATGCTGCGCCCCGTCGCTGCGGGCAGGTCGAACGGGCTCGGCGCGACCTCGGCTTCCTCGGGCACGGCAAGCGCGGCTGCGGGCGCATCGGGAACCGGCGCGATCACGGGTTCGG
This sequence comes from Glacieibacterium frigidum, assembly GCF_007097155.1. Classification (GTDB taxonomy): domain Bacteria; phylum Pseudomonadota; class Alphaproteobacteria; order Sphingomonadales; family Sphingomonadaceae; genus Glacieibacterium; species Glacieibacterium frigidum. The sequence goes on along the minus strand of NZ_VJWA01000001.1, from coordinate 355,483 downwards.
CGCTCTCCACCGGCGGCGGGGGCGCGGTCTCCAGCCCCTCGGGCAGCAGCGATTCGGGAGCGTCGGCCTGTTGCGAGACGACCGGCAGCGCGACCAGCAACGCCGCGGTCAGCAGCCCGCCGAGCGCGAGCCTATGGCGCCGCAGGCGCATTCGGCAGCACTTTTTCGACCCGCGCGGTCGGCGCCGGCACGTCCGCCGTGCCGAGCCAGATCAGCCCGCCGACGGCGATCACCAGCAGTATGACGAAGATCCAGAGAACCAGACGACCCATGTATGTCCCAACGCTTGGCCAACGCCGCACCCTTGGCGGCTCAAGCCCCGCGTGTATATCGAACGCCGATGGAGTGCGATGCGAAATCAACGCCGCGGCGCGGACGGGCACCGGCGCAGCCCGTCGTGCTCGTCGGGCTGATGGGAGTCGGCAAGTCGACGATCGGCCGGCGGCTCAGTGCCCGCCTCGGGCTGCCCTTCGTCGATGCCGATACCGAGATCGAAACCGCGAGCGGGCTGAGCGTCGCCGAAATCTTCGAACGCTACGGCGAGGCGCATTTTCGCGACGGCGAGCGGCGCGTCATCGCGCGGCTGATCGAGGGGCCCGCCAAGGTCATCGCGACCGGCGGCGGCGCCTTCATCCAGGACGAGACACGCGCGCTGATCCTGGCGCGCGCCATCGCGGTGTGGCTCGATGCCGATCTGCAGACGCTGATCGACCGCGTCGCGCGGCGCTCGCACCGGCCGCTGCTCAAGGACCGCGATCCTGCGCAAGTGCTTGCCGAACTCGCCGCGGTGCGGAACCCGATCTACGCGCAGGCGCACATCCACATCTCGTCGAAGCCCTCGCCGCACGAGGTGACGGTCGAGGCAATCGTCGCTGCACTGGCCGAGCACCGGCGGGCCGCCGCATGATCACCGTCGAGGTCGCGCTGGGCGCGCGGCGCTACCCGATCCACATCGGCGGCGGCGAACTGGGCAACGCCGGCCGCCACCTCGCGGCCGTCGGGGTGAAACGCCGCGTCGCGGTGGTCACCGATGCGAGCGTCGCCGCGCTCCACCTCGACCAGCTGCGCGCCGGCCTCGGCGAGCTGATGGGCGAGGTCATCGTCCTGCCGCCCGGCGAGGCGACCAAGAACTGGCGCACGCTGGAGAGCGTCGTCGAGCGGCTGCTCGCGAGCGGCGTCGAGCGCGGCGATACCGTCGTGGCGTTCGGCGGCGGGGTGATCGGCGACCTGACGGGCTTCGCCTGCGCGATCCTGCGGCGCGGCTGCAAGTTCGTGCAGGTGCCGACGACCCTGTTGGCGCAGGTCGACAGTTCGGTCGGCGGCAAGACCGCGATCAATGCGGCCGCCGGCAAGAACCTCGTGGGGGCGTTTCACCAGCCCGAGCTGGTGCTGATCGACCCCGACCTGCTCGACACATTGCCCGACCGCGAGCTGCGAGCCGGCTATGCCGAGGTCGTCAAGTACGGGCTGATCGGCGACCCCGGCTTCTTCGACTGGTGCGAGGCGAATGTCGCCGCCCTGCTGGCGCGCGACGAGGACGCGCTGACGAACGCCATCGCCGTGTCGTGCCGCGCCAAGGCCGCGACCGTCGCCGCCGACGAGCATGAGACGAGCGGCATCCGCGCGCTTCTCAACCTCGGCCACACTTTCGGCCATGCGCTCGAGGCGGAGGCGGGCTTCTCCGACCGGCTGCTGCACGGCGAGGCGGTCGCCACCGGCATGGCGCTGGCGTTCGACTTCTCTGCGAGCCAAGGTCTATGCAGCGCCGCCGATGCGGCGCGGGTGCGGGCGCATCTGGTCGCGGCCGGGCTGCCCGTCGATCCGCTTCCCGCCGACGCTGCCGACCTCATCGCGCACATGCGGCAGGACAAGAAGATGGCGGCGGGCAACCTCGCGTTCATCCTCGCGCGCGGTATAGGGCAGGCTTTCGTTGCGACGGACGTGTCGCTCGCGGCAGTCGAAATCTTCCTCGGGCAGAGGCTCGCGGACTTGGGGAAAAACAGATGAAGGCCAGGCTGATGATCGGTGTCGCTGCCGCAATCGTGGGGGCGCCGCTCGCCGCGCAGACCGCCAACCCGCTCCTCGCACCGTGGACGGGGCCGTACGGCGGCACGCCTGCGTTCGACAAGGTGCGCGTCGCCGACTTCGTCCCCGCAATGGACGTCGCCATCGCCGAGACGCTGCGCGAGATCGACGCGATCGCCAACAACCCCGCGCCGCCGACCTTCGAGAATACGATCGTCGCGATGGAGCGTTCGGGCGCGGCGCTGTCGCGCGGCGGGGCGCTGTTCGGCGTCTGGTCGGGCAACCTGAAGACCGCCGACTTCCAGAAGGTCGAGACCGAGGTCTTCCCGAAGTATGCCGCGCTCGGCGACCGTATCACGCAGAACGCCGCCCTCTTCGCGCGCGTCGACGCCGTCTACAACTCCCCCGACAAAGCGAAGCTGACGCCCGAGCAGCAGCGCCTGACCTGGGTTGTGTGGAACCGCTTCGCGCAGCAGGGCGCCAAGCTGACGCCGGCGCAGAAGATCGAATTTTCGGCGAACAATCAGAAGCTCGCGGGCCTGTACGCGAAGTTCGCGCAGAACCAGCTGGCGGACGAGGAGTCGCTGTTCCTGACCCTCGACAGCGCGGCGCAGCTCAAGGGCCTGCCCAAGGCACAGGTCGACGCGGCGGCGGCCGAGGCGGTCAAGCGCGGCGTGCCCGGCAAATGGGTGATCTCGAACACCCGCTCGTCGATGGAGCCGTTCCTGACCTATGCCGACGACCGCGCGGCGCGCGAGAAGGGCTTCCGCCTGTGGACGTCGCGCGGCGACGGCGGCGGCTCGACCGACAACAACGCCCTCGTCACGCAGATCCTCGCGCTGCGGGCCGCGCAGGCGAAGCTGATTGGCTATCCGACCTTCGCGCACTGGACGCTGGCCGACCGCATGGCGAAGAACCCGGAGACCGCGCTGGCGCTGTCGCTGCAGGCGTGGAAGCCCGCCGTCGAACAGGTCCGCAAGGATGTTGCGGTGATGCAGGCGGTCGTCGACGCCGATAAGGGCGGCTTCAAGATCGCGCCCTGGGACTATCGCTACTATGCCGAGAAGGTCCGCAAGGCGAAGTACGACCTCGATCTCAACGAGGTGAAGCCGTACCTGCAACTCGACAACATCCGCAAGGCGATGTTCTGGGTCGCCGAGAAGAACTACGGCCTGACCTTCACGCAGGTGAATGACGTCACCGTCTTCCACCCCGACGTGACGGTTTGGAAGGTGACCCGCGGCGGCAAGCATGTCGGCCTGTGGTACTTCGACCCGTTCGCGCGCGCCGGCAAGAATTCGGGCGCGTGGATGAGCGCGTACCGCGAGCAGTCGCGCTACGACGGCGAGGTGCCGACGATCGTCTCCAACAACTCGAACTTCATCAAGGCGCCCGAAGGCCAGCCGACGACGATCAGCTTCGACGACGCGCGCACGATGTTCCACGAGTTCGGCCATGCGCTGCACGGCCTCAACTCGAACGTCACCTACCCGACGGTGTCGGGGACCAACACGGTGCGTGACTTCGTCGAGTTCCCGAGCCAGATCCACGAGCATTTCTTCGACACCGCCGAAGTGCGGAAGTTCTTCGTCAACGCCAAGGGCGAGCCGCTGCCGCCCGCGCTGATCAAGAAGATCGAGGCGGCGAACCTGTTCAACCTCGCCTTCTCGGTCGTCGAGGCGCAGGCGAGCGCGCTGATCGACATGAAGCTGCACCTGGCGGGCGCGTCGCCGATCGACCCCAAGGCGTTCGAGAAGACGACGCTCGCCGAACTCGGCATGCCGTCGGAGATCGTCATGCGCCACCGCATCCCGGCATTCGGGCACATCTTCGCGGGCGAGGGCTATGCCGCGGGATATTACGGCTATCTCTGGGCCGAAGTCCTCGACAACGATGCCTTCGAGGCGTTCACCGAGGCCGGCAGCGCCTTCGACCCGCAAGTCGCCAAGCGCTTCCACGATACGATCATGTCGGTCGGCAACACCGTCGACCCGGCGACCGCCTTCCGCAACTTCCGCGGGCGCGATCCCAAGGTCGATGCATGGCTGCGTGACAAGGGCTTTGCGCCCGCCGCCACGGCTCAGTCGCGGTCGGGCGCGCCGAGCGGGAAGTAGGCGCGGAACGGGCGCGCCTCGTCGACCGCGCGAGCGAACGACGGGCGCGCCAGCAAGCGGCGGCGATAGGCGTGGACGTTGGCGAAGCGCGCCGGGATCGGATGCGTCCAGTCGGCGTAGAACAGCGCAGGCGCCGCGGCGCAGTCGGCGAGGCTGAAGTCGCCGCTCGCCCATTCGCGGTCCGCCATGTGCAGGTCGAGCCAGGTATAGGCCGTCTCCAGCATCGCGCGCGCCTGGGCTGCTCCCACGGCGTCGCGGTCGCCGGGCTCCCGCAGATGATCGAAGACGATCTTCTGCTGCGGGGTCATGACATAATTGTCGAAGAAGCGGTCGAGCGCGCGGACGTCGAGCGCCGCCCCGGGGTCGGCTGGCAGCATCGCGACCGGTCCCGGATGATGGATCGCCAGATGCTCGATGATGATCGTCGCCTCGACGATCGTCTCGTCCTCGTCGACCAGGATCGGGAATTGCTTGAACGGCCAGCGCGCCGCCAGCTCGTCCATCGCGTCGGGTTCGTCGACGCGCCGCCATTCGAACGGCGTGTCGTTCTCGTACAGCGCGATCAGCACCTTCTGGCAGTAGGACGAGAAGGGGTGGGCGAAGAGCTGGAGCATCGTCAGGCCAGCGTCATCCGCCGCTCGCCCCGCCGCACCGTCGCCGCCTGGCCGCGGCTGGTGGCGTAGGTCGGCGACAGGATCGACTGCATGAACACCCAGTCGGCGCGCGCCGCGTCGGGCGTGAACGCGACCGTCAGGTAGCCGCGCCGCGACAGGTCGGCCCATTTCAGCTCAGGGTTCGCGCCGACGACGCCCGCCGCGACGATTTTCGGATCGGCCTTGAGCGCCGCTTCGAATCCCGGCGAGGTCACGCCCTGCCCGGCGAACTCGACGCCCGCCGGCTTGCCGCCCTCCGCCAGGTCGCACGCCCAGGCGTTGTGGCTGTCGCCGGACACGACGACGAGGTCGGCGTTCGCATCCTGCGCGCTCTTGAGGAAGCGCGACCGTGCCGGGTCGTAGCCGCCCCAGCTGTCGAGGTTCATCGGCAGGCCGACGCTCGCCGCCAGCTGGCCGGCCTGCATATAGGCCTTGGCGCGTGCCGGGGCGTCGGGGCCGAGCCAGTCGGCGGCCTGCTTCGGCGCGACGACCTTGCCCATCACCAGCTGCTGCGCGACGAGCTGCCAGCGCGTGCCCGCCGCCGTCGATGCCTTCAGGTTCTCGGCGACCCACTTCTCCTGCTCGACGCCGAGCAGCGTGCGCTTCGGATCGCTCCACGCACCGTCGCGGAAGCCGATCAGCGCCTCGCGCCCGCCCTTGATCACCGGCGCCAGCGACAGCTGCTTGTCACGCCCCTCGACCCGGGTATCGAGCACCAGCAGCGACGCGAGGTCGCCGATGTCGTAGCGATTGTACGCCCGCGGCGCGACGGGCAGCCATTCCTGATACGCTTGGCGCGCCACCGCCTTGCGTGTCGCCCAATCGCCCTCGTTCGGCTGGTGATTCTCGGCGCCGTCTTTCCAGGCGTCGTTGGTAAACTCATGGTCGTCCCAGATGCTGATCATCGGGAAGCGCCGGTGCAATGCGCGCAGGTCGGGATCGCGGCGGTAGTCGGCGTAGCGCGTGCGATAATCCTCCAGCCTGACGATCTCGCCCGCCGGGCCCGCGAGCCGGCTGGGAATGCCCTTGCCGGCGTCGGGATACTTGCCGTGTTCGTATTCGTAGAGATAGTCGCCGACGTGGACGACGAGGTCGATGTCGTTGCGCTTAGCGGCGTGGCCATAGGCGTTGAAAAAGCCGAAGCCGATGTTCGAGCAGCTGAACACCGCGACGTTGAAGCGGTCGGTGCGGCCCTGCGGCAGGGTGCGCGTCCGTCCCGTCTCCGAGCGCACGCCGTCGGGACCGACGAAGCGGTAGAAATACCATTTGCCGGGCGTCAGCCCGTCGGCGCGGACGCGCACGCACCAGTCGCCGGCGGGATCGGCGACGCCCTCGGCGCGCGCGACGATGTGCCCGAAGCCGGGTTCGGCGGCGACCTCGACGCGCAGCGGCTGGGCGGCGCTCCCCGTCCCGACATAGCGCGTCCAAAGCAGCACCGACGTGCCCGCCGGATCGCCGCTCGCGACGCTGTGGGTGAAGCCGCGCATCGGCGCAGCGGCCGCACTGCCCGGCAGCAGCGCCAGGGCGCCGCCGCTCAATCCGAGGCTTAGCAGCCCCCGCCGGTCGAACTCGCTACGCATGATCGATACTCCCCAATGCCGCACCCGCGCTTTTCTAGGGCGGTTCCGTGACAGTTCGGCCTATCCTGGCGCATGCCCCGGATGCGCCACAAGGCCGATCTGCCGTCGAAGCCGTGCCTGACCTGTGGCCGCCCGTTCGCGTGGCGCAAGAAATGGGAGCGCGATTGGGAGAATGTCCGCTACTGCTCCGACAAGTGCCGCATGACGCGCGGCGCTTCCCAAAGCCCTGCGGTTCCGGCAGACTGACGCGCACGTCAACCCGGAGCGCGTTCCATGGCCACTGTCCTGAAATCGGTCGACGATGTCCGGTCGAGCGTCACGCCTGAGGAATGGGCGGTCCGCGTCGACCTGGCGGCCGCCTATCGCCTGGTCGCGCTATACGGCTGGGACGACCTGATCTTCACGCATCTGTCGGCGCGCGTGCCCGGCCCCGAGCATCACTTCCTGATCAACCCGTATAATTTGATGTTCGAGGAGATCACCGCGTCGAGCCTCGTCAAGATCGACGTCGATGGGCATCCGGTGATGCCGACGCCGTATCTCGTGAACCCGGCGGGTTTCACTATCCACTCGGCGATCCACATGGCGCGCGACGATGCGCAGGCGGTGATGCACCTCCACACATCGAGCGGCCAGGCGGTCGCGGCGCAGGCGGAGGGGCTGATGCCGATCACCCAGACCGCGATGCTGATCCGCGAGCAGGTCGCCTACCACCACTATGAGGGCGTCGCGACCGACCTCGAGGAACGCGAGCGGCTGGTCGAGGATCTGGGTACCAAGGACGCGATGATCCTGCGCAACCACGGCACGCTGACCGTCGGCGCGACCGTCGGCCAGTGCTTCATCAAGATGTATTTCCTCGAACGCGCCTGCGACGCCCAGATCAAGGCGCTGTCGGCGGGTATCGCAGGGCTCAACGCCGCGCCGCAGGGCACGCCCGAGAAGGCTGCGGGCCAGGGCAGCGCGGGCCTCGGCATCGTCGCAGACCGGCTGGCGTGGCCGGCGCTGCTGCGCAAGCTCGACCGGCTCGATCCGTCTTTCCGGGATTGAGACTCAGGTCAGCCGCGGCGTCTCGGCGCGGCGCTGCGCCTCGCCGATGATGATCTCCAGTCGCAGGACGCGGTCACGCAGCTGATCATGCGCGCTCGAAAGTTTCTCGACCTGCGCCGTCAGCTGATCGACGCGATGCTCGAACAGGATGATGCTGCGCGTCGCCGACAGGATCCGATCGAAGACGCTCATCAGGCAGCGCGGCCGAGCAGTGCTGCAACCCCCGAAAGGTCGAGCCCGGCAACCTCGGCCTCGATCCGCGCGCGGCGCTCGGCATCGCGGCCAGGATCGAGTGTCGCATCGACCCGCGCGATGGTCGTGTCGAGCCGGTCGCTCATCCGGACGACCGCCTTCTCCAATTCGGTCGCCAGCACTTCGAGTTCGGCCTGCTGGTCCGCATTCGGCGAAGCCTCGGCACCGATCACCGCGCGCTTGATGAACTCGCCCATGCTCAAACTTGCGGCGGCAGCGCGCGACTGCAGAGCACGCTTCTCCGCCGGTTCGAATAGCACCACTACACGCTCTGTCGCTGCCATCACCATCTCCTGACAATGACCATGATAATGGTTGACGACTACGGGTCAAGCGTCGCGCTTGCTTCCCAGCATCTTGTCCATCGCCGGACTCGCGATGCCCGCGATGACCAGCCACGCCCAGCCTGCCATCATCGCGGTACCGCCGATCGGCGCGAGGGCCGCGACGCCGCGCGGGGCACCGAGCGCCAGCGCATCGAGGACGCCCGCGAAGATCAGGCTGCCGACCGCGATCAGCCACGCCCCGCCGCGCACCATCGGCGTGTCCCGCCAGCCGAGCAGCGCGAAGACCGCGGCGACGTGCGGCAGTTGGAACAGCACGCCGGTCATGATCCAGTCGCGAGCCTGCGGGTCCTTGATGCCGTGCGCGGCGAAGGTGCCGAAGGTGATCGCGACGAGCGCGTTGAACGCCGCGAGGACGGGGAGATAACGGGCCATCAGTCACCCTAGCCTGCCCGCCAGCCCACCGCCAATTGACTTTCCCGCCGCACTGCACCATATCGTACTGGCGTCAGCGGCATCGCCGCCAGGACGGGTGCGTGATCGGCGGCTTTTCGCCCGACCCCTCCTCAGCCGCAAGCCCCAGGGCCGCCCCCATCACGCGGGTCGTCAGCGAACCCGCGTTCGCGTGACCGACAGGCGCGCGCACGCTCAGATTACGAGCTATATCCATGACCTTTTTTACCGACTTCGGCCTGGCCGATCCGCTCGCCCGCGCGCTCGACGCCAAGGGCTATACCGAACCCACCCCGATCCAGTGCCAGGCGATCCCGATCGTCATGCAGGGCCGCGACCTGTGCGGCATCGCGCAGACCGGCACCGGCAAGACCGCGGCGTTCGCGCTGCCGACGCTGCACCGCCTCGCCGCCGCCCCGAAGCAGCTCGGCCGCGGCCATGTCCGCTGCCTGGTGCTCGCGCCGACGCGTGAGCTCGCAAGCCAGATCGCCGAGAGCTTCACCGCCTACGGCAAGTTCATGAAGCTGCGTGTTGAGACGGTTTTTGGCGGCGTGCCGATTAACCGGCAGGAGCGCGCCATGCAGTACGGCGTCGACGTCCTCGTCGCGACCCCGGGCCGCCTGATCGACCTGATCGACCGCGGCGCGATCACGCTGCGCATGGTCGAGGTGCTGATCCTCGACGAGGCCGACCAGATGCTCGACCTGGGCTTCATCCACGCGCTGAAGCGCCTCGTCACCATGGTGCCGAAGCAGCGCCAGACCCTGTTTTTCTCGGCGACCATGCCGCGCGCCATCGAGGATCTCGCCGCCAAGTTCCTGACCAACCCGGCCAAGGTCTCGGTCAAGCCCGCCGCCACGACCGCCGAGCGCGTCGAGCAGTCGGTCTATCTCGTCAACCAGTCGGAAAAGCCCGCGCTGCTCCAGATCGAGCTTCGCAAGGAGGGCGTCGAGCGCAGCCTGGTGTTCACCCGCACCAAGCACGGCGCCGACCGCGTCGTCCGCCAGCTCGGCAACGCCGGCATCCAGTCCGCTGCGATCCACGGCAACAAGAGCCAGGGCCAGCGCGAGCGTGCCCTCGCCGACTTCAAGGCCGGCAAGGTCAAGGTGCTGATCGCCACCGACATCGCGGCGCGCGGCATCGATGTCACCGGCGTCAGCCACGTCTTCAACTACGAGCTGCCCAACGTCCCCGAGTCCTACGTCCACCGCATCGGGCGGACGGCGCGTGCGGGTGCGGCGGGCCAGGCCGTGGCGTTCTGCGCCGACGACGAGAAGCCGTACCTGAAGGACATCGAGAAGCTGACGCGGCAGGAGATCGTCCGCATGCCGCTGCCGCAAGACTTCCGCGCGCTGGTCTCGGCCGCCGCGAAGGTCGAGCGTGCGTCGCCGCAGCCGGTGCGCGAGGAGCGTCACCCGCAGTCGATGGCCGGCCGCCGTGCCGGTGCCGGCGGTGCAGGCGGCGGTCGTGGCCGCGGCAACGGCGGTGGCGGCGGCGGCGGCGGTGCCCGCCCGCCGCGCGACCCGCGCGTCGTGGTCAACCCACTGCGCTCGCGAGGTCGGTAACTCCGCACTTCGTCATCCCCGCGAAGGCGGGGACCCAAGGTCGTAACTCTGTGACTTTGGATCCCCGCCTTCGCGAGGATGACGACGCGAGTTTTTCACTCGCACTCACAGCTTATCCACGACCGTCCACAGACCTGCCCACACCCGCGGATTGCCCCCGTCGCCCCCTCGCGCGACAAGCGTGGCATGATCCAGCCGCTGCCCCTGCGAGTCGTCCCGCCCGTCCCTGAAACCGCCATCCTGCCCCAGAATCTCGAGGCGGAGGCCGCGCTGCTCGGCGCGCTGATGATCGACAATCGCCTCGTCGAGGACGTCATGCTCAAGCTGCGGCCCGAGCATTTCCACGAGGCATTGCACGGCCGGATTTACGAGAAAATCGTCGCGCTCGCCGACCGCAATATGGTTGCGACACCGGTTACCCTCAAACCCCTGTTCGACGCCGATCCGGCGATGGCCGACGTCGGTGGCACCGGTTACCTCGCGCGGCTGACCGAACAGTCGGGCGCGCTGATCGCCGCCAAAGACTTCGCCCAGCAGATCTATGACCTCGCCCTGCTGCGCGAGATGATCCGCGTCGGGCGCGAGATGGCGGCGGGCGCCTTCGACACGGGCGCCGATGTCTCGCCCCTGAAGCAGATCGAGGACGCCGAGCTCGCGCTGTACAAGGTCGCCGAGCAGGGCGAGGTCGCGGGTGCGGTCAAGACCTTCGCCCAGGCCACCCGTGAAGCCGTCGAGATGGCCGACCGCGCGATGAAGTCGGGCGGGCATCTGTCGGGCTACACGACCGGCCTCGACGCACTCAACGCGAAGATCGGCGGGCTGCACAAGTCCGACCTCGTCATCCTCGCCGGGCGTCCGGCGATGGGCAAAACCGCGCTCGCCACCAACATCGCCTTTGCCTGCGCGCAGCGGGCGCAGCGCGACGCCGCCGACGGGATCGACGAGGGCAAGCGCAGCGGCGCGGGCGTCGCCTTCTTCAGCCTCGAGATGTCGTCCGACCAGCTCGCGACGCGCGTCCTCGCCGAGCAGTCGGACGTCAATTCCGAAAGCCTGCGCATGGGCAAGATCAGCCAGGACGAGTTCAACCGGCTGGCACGTGCGGCGGGCGCGCTCAGCGAGCTGCCCTTCTACATCGACGACACGCCCGCACTGTCGATCGCCGCGCTGCGCACCCGCGCGCGCCGCCTGAAGCGCCAGCGCGGTGTCGGGGTGATCGTCGTCGACTATCTCCAGCTGCTGCAGGGCTCGGCCAAGACGAGCGAGAATCGCGTGCAGGAAATCTCCGAGATCACCCGCGGCCTGAAGACGCTGGCGAAGGAGCTGCAGGTCCCCGTGCTGGCGCTGTCGCAGCTGAGCCGCGCGGTCGAGAACCGCGAGGACAAGCGCCCGCAGCTCGCCGACCTTCGCGAGTCGGGCACCATCGAGCAGGACGCCGACATCGTGCTGTTTGTTTACCGCGAGGAATATTACCACGCGCTCAAGCAGCCCGACATCGAGGACGGCGAGAAGCACGCCAAGTGGAAGGAGCGTGCCGAGAAGCTGCACGGCCTTGCCGAAGTCATCGTCGCCAAGCAGCGCCACGGCTCGACCGGCACCGTGCCGCTGACCTTCCACAAATCGACGACCAAGTTCGCCGACCGCGCCGACGACGCCTTCCTGCCCGAGCGCTACGAATGACCCCGCAGGCGATCACCTACGCGGTCGCCGCAGTCGCCGTCCTCATCGTGCTGTTCTTCCGCCTGCGCGGCCTGAAGCGCGGCCGTCCCCTGCGCCTCGAGCGGCTGTGGATCGTGCCGACCTTGTACGGCATCTTCGCCGCCGGGCTGTTCTGGTGGCGGCCGCCCCACGGGGTGCAGTGGCTGTGGGCCGCGGCGGCGCTGCTGCTCGGCAGCGCGATCGGCTGGTGGCGCGGCAAGCTGATGCGCATCGAGATTGATCCCGTCAGCCACGCGCTCAACCAGCGCCAGTCGCCCGCCGCGCTGCTGCTCATCGTCGGACTGATCGGGATGCGCTTCGTGCTGCGTGAAGAGCTGGGCGCAACGGGCACGATGCCCGCGGCCGGCGTCATCGATGCCTTCGTCGCCTTCGCCGTCGGCCTGCTGGCGATGCAGCGCGTCGAGATGTTCCTGCGCGCCCGCCGCATGCTCGCCGAAGCACGGGGCGCAGCCTGAAGGTTGCCCCCGACGCCCAAGCCGCTAAGCCGGAGGCGATGTCCGCCCCCCTCCGCCTGACCGTCGACACGTCCGCGCTTGCCGCCAACTGGCGCTGGTTCGGCGCACAGGGCGGCGTGGCGGCAGGCGCGGCGGTCAAGGCCGACGGGTACGGGCTGGGCGCACGCGAGGCGGTGGCGGCGCTGGCGGCGGCGGGATGCCGGGACTTCTTCGTCGCGACCTGGGCGGAGGCCGCGGCGCTGACGATGCCGGCGGGCACGCGGCTGGCGGTGCTGCACGGGCTGCTGCCGGGCGAGACGCCTTTGCCGGGTGTCGTGCCGGTGCTCAACTCGCTCGAGCAGGTCGCGCGCTGGGTCGACAGTGGCGGCGGGCGCTGCGACCTGATGGTCGACACCGGCATGAACCGGCTGGGGCTGAACCACGCCGATCTCGCGCAGCTGCCCGCCCTCGACATCGACGTGCTGCACAGCCACATCGCCTGCGCCGACGAGCCCGGCCATCCGCTCAATGCCGCGCAGCTCGCGCGCTTCCACGAGGCTTGCGCGCAGGTGCCGCACGCCCGCGCCGCGCTCGCCAATTCGGCTGGAGTCTGCCTCGGCACCGACTACGCCTTCGACCTGACACGGCCCGGCATCGGCCTGTACGGCGGCGTCATGCACCCCGCCGCGGCGGGGCAGCTGCAGACCGTCGCAGGCGTCGAGGCGCGCGTCGTCCAGGTCCGCGACATCGCGGCGGGCGAGACCTTTGGCTACGGCGCCACCTGGGCTGCACCGCGCGCCAGCCGGGTCGCGATCCTGAACCTGGGTTACGCCGATGGGTACCGCCGCGCCTTCTCGGGCGTTGGGCGCGGCTATGTCGAAGAAACTCCCTGCCCCGTCGTCGGACGCGTTTCGATGGACCTGACCGGCATCGACGTCACCGGGCACGATGTCCGCGAAGGCGACTGGCTGCGCGTCGATTTCGACTTGGCCGCGGCTAGTGCGTTGAGCGGTATCGCACAATATGAGTTGCTGACCGGCCTCGGCCACCGCTATCAGCGGCGGTACGTATGAGAGGAATCGCTCACGACGCGGTCGGCGTGCTGAGCGCGATCGGCGGATTCGTCATCGGCGGGCTTGCCGCAATCGGCCGCATGTCGAAATTCGCCGCGCGCGCGCTTGGTCACGCCGTGCTGCCGCCCTACTACCCGGCGCGGCTGCTCGAGCAGATCCTGGTGATCGGCTATTTCTCTCTGCCCGTCGTCGGGCTGACCGCCTTGTTCATCGGCTCGGCGCTGGTCCAGCAGATCTATATCGGCGGCAGCCGCTTCAACGCCGCCTCGACCGTGCCTGCGGTGACCGTCATCGGCATCGTCCGCGAGCTGGGCCCCGTGCTCGGTGGCCTGATGGTTGCGGGCCGCGTCAGTTCGGCGATGGCGGCCGAACTCGGCACGATGCGCGTCACCGAACAGATCGACGCACTCGCGACGCTGCGCACCGACCCCTATCGCTACCTGATCGCGCCGCGGCTGGTCGCGGCGGTGCTGGTCATGCCGATCCTCGTGCTGGTCGCGAACATCGTCGGCGTGCTGGGCGGCTTCCTGCTCGCGACCGGGCGGCTGGGGTTCAACAGCGCCAATTACCTCAACACGACTATGGAATATCTGAAGGTCGAGGATGTCGTGTCGTCGATGGTCAAGGCGGCGGTGTTCGGCTTCTTCATCGCGCTGATGGGCTGCTACCACGGTTTCCGCTCGACCGGCGGCGCCGCGGGTGTCGGCAAGGCGACGACCAATGCGGTAGTCAGCGCCTTTATCATGATCCTGTTGTCGAACCTGGTCATCACCGTGCTGGTGTTCGGCACATGACCGAGATCCCCAAGATCGCGCTGAAGGGCCTGCGCAAGCGCTTCGGGTCGAAGCAGGTGCTGCAGGGCGTCGACCTCAACATCTGCGCGGGCGAGTCGATGGTCGTCATCGGCGGCTCGGGCACGGGCAAGTCGGTGATGATGAAGTGCATCCTCGGCCTGATCGCCCCCGACGCGGGGCGGATCGAGGTCGACGGGGTCGATGTGACGCACTTGAAGGGCCGCGCGCTGGCGGCGCATCAGGCGCGCTTCGGGATGCTGTTCCAGGGGGGCGCACTGTTCGATTCGCTGAGCGTCTGGCGCAATGTCAGCTTCGCGCTCGACCAGTCGCGGAAAGGTGCCGACCTGCGGGCGGCGGCGATCGACAATCTGGCGCGTGTCGGCCTGGGTGCCGAAGTCGCCGACCTGCGCCCGTCCGAGCTGTCGGGCGGCATGCAGAAGCGCGTCGCGCTGGCCCGCGCGATCGCCCCGCGGCCGGAAATCGTGTTCTTCGACGAGCCGACGACCGGCCTCGATCCGATCATGGCCGACGTCATCAACGACCTGATTGTCGAGCTGGTCCGCGACCTGAAGATCACCGCGCTGACCATCACCCACGACATGGCGAGCGTCCGCAAGGTCGCCGACCGCGTCGCGATGCTCTACGCCGGCCGCATTGTCTGGCACGGACCGCGCGAGGGGATTGACGCGACGGGCAATCCCTATGTCTATCAGTTCGTCAACGGGCGGGCGGAGGGGCCGATCAAGATGGCGGTGCGCGGGGGATGAGCGGCAGCGCAATGCTGGTGACTTTGCTCGACCGCGCCGGCGCCGGCGATACGGCGGCATTCAAAAACCTGTACGACGCGACGAGCGCAAAACTATTTGGCGTCATCCTCCGTATATTGAACGAACGGGGCGAGGCGGAAGACGTGTTGCAGGAAGTCTATACAACGGTCTGGCGAAAGGCGGCGGAATTCGATGCCGCGCGCGCCAGTCCGATCACCTGGATGGCGACGATCGCGCGCAACCGCGCCATCGACCGGCTGCGCGCTCGCGGCAGCCGCCCGACGACGGCGCTCGATGCCGCGGCCGATGTCCCCGACACTTCGCTGCCTGCCGACCAACTGATCGATGCGAGCGACGATGCGCGCCGCCTGCATGCAGCGCTCGACACGCTCGACGCGCGCCACGCGGCGGCGATCCGCAGCACCTATTTCGAAGGCCTCACCTACGAGGCGCTGGCGGTACGGGAAGGCGTACCCGTCGGCACGTTGAAGAGCTGGGTGCGGCGCGGCCTGCTCCGCATGCAGGGAGCCATGGCATGAGCGCTGGCAGTGATCTCGACGGCGACGACGGCCTGGCGATCGATACCGCGTTGGGTGCGCTGAGCCGCGACGCGCTGCGCGCCGCCGAGGCGCGCATGGCGAGCGACCCCGTGTTCCGCGCCAGCGTCGAGGAGTGGCAGCGCCTGCTTGCGCCGCTCGACGAGGCGACTGCGCCCGTGTCCCCGTCACCCGAGGTCTGGAGCCGTATCATGAGCGTCATCGAACCCGCGCCGCGTGTCGCTGCGAAGCCGTCGATCTGGTCGAGCCTCAACCTGTGGCGCGGCTTGGCGGGTGCCTCGACGGCCGTCGCGGCAGTCACCGCGATCCTGCTGATCGCGCGCCCCGACACGCCGGCGGCACCGCAGCTGCTGGTCGCCAACCTGGCCTCCGAAGGCGGCGTGTCGCTGATCACCGCGACCTACGATGCATCGCGTGAGGCGATTATCCTGACGCCCGCCGGCAAGACCGACGACGCCGGGCGGACGCCCGAGCTGTGGGTTATCGAGGGTGACAATCCGCCGCGTTCGCTCGGCACGATCGACCTTGCATCGCCCGAGAGCCATGCGATCCCGGCTGAGCGGTTGAAGGGCTTGAAGCCCGGCTCGACGCTGGCGATCAGCTTGGAGCCCAAGGGTGGCTCCAAGACCGGCGCACCGACCGGGCCGGTGGTTGCGACGGGCAAGCTGACGGGCATTTAGCCGCAGGGCCGTTCTGTGGCCGTAATGCAACTGTTCCGTACCCATCTTCGTATAGGGTTCGTCCGCCTGACGGATCCACGAGGGAGAATTTCTGTATGAGCATTTCCAAGCACGCGTTCGGTGCGGCCCTGTTCGCTATGGCTGCTGCTGGCCTAGGCGCGGGCGTCGCGCCGGCTGCCGCGAAGACCGTGACGGTCGGCGGCGCGCCGATGTATCCGAACAAGAACATCATCGAGAACGCCGTCAATTCGAAGGATCACACGACGCTGGTCGCCGCCGTGAAGGCCGCCGGCCTCGTCGACACGCTGTCGGGCCCGGGTCCGTTCACCGTGTTCGCGCCGACCAACGCGGCGTTTGCCAAGCTGCCCGCCGGCACTGTCGAGACGCTGGTCAAGCCCGAGAACAAGGACACGCTGACCGGTATCCTGACCTACCACGTCGTCGCGGGTAAGCTCGATTCGAAGGCCGTTGCCAAGGCGATCAAGGACGGCGGCGGCAAGGCCGTGCTGAAGACCGTCAATGGCGGCGAACTGACCGCGACCGCGTCGGGCAAGACCGTCAAGCTGATCGACGCCAAGGGCAACGCCGCCACCGTGACGATCGCCGACGTCTATCAGTCGAACGGCGTCATCCACGTCGTCGACACCGTGCTGATGCCGCAGTAATTTCTCGTATCAGTCCGAAGATCGGAGGGGCGGGCCGCAGGGTCCGCCCCTTTTTCGTGTCAGGCGAACAGGCTGCCCTGTGAGGGCGGCGCGACGTCCCTGACCGTGCCGCTGCGCCGCGCCTGCTCGACACTCGCCGAATAGCGGACATCCTCGTCGCGGTCGCCGAGCCACCCGGTTAGTGCCGCATCGTCGATCTCCGCCCACCCCTTGCCGCGGTCGGGCCCGGCGGGGACGCGCGGCAGCAGCCCGGGCAGGTCGCTCCATTCGAGCAGCTGGTCGACACTCGCCTCGGCGAGCATGTCGCGCAGATGGTGCGCGGTCACATAGGCGTCGGGCAGCGCGCGATGCACCGGCAGGCCGAGCTCGCGGTCGAGCCCCACCGGCTTGCGCCAGTAGCGCAGCACCTGGTTCGAGAAGGACGGGCTGTCGGGCCACAGCCGCAGCGCGCATTTCCACGTGCAGATCCAGCGCGCCCCGCCCGACAGCGCCGGGGTGCAGAAACGCTGTTCGAAGCTGGCGCGGTGCGCCGCCATGACTGGAAAGGCGCGCAGCACGACGGGTGCAATGTCGGCCCAGCGCGGTGCGCCGACGACGTCTTCGTCGATGATGTGGTGCACCGCCTGCGTCACCGGCGGAATGGCGCGCTGCGGATCGACGAGGCTCGACCCGCGCGACGCGGTCACCTGCCACCCGTCTTCGCCCAGCGTCACGTCCTGCCAGCCGATCTCGCACACTGCATGCGCGGGCGGGCGCGAGCCGGTGGTTTCGAGATCGACGACGCGGACGGTGGAGACACTCACCGGACCAGCCTAGCGCCCGATCGATGCCCTAGATAGCGCGCGGTCAATCGGCCGTGAAGATCGCCTCGATCGGCGCCTCGAAAAGCGCGGCGATGCGGAAGGCGAGCGGCAGCGACGGGTCGTACTTGCCCGTCTCGATGGCGTTGACGCTCTGCCGCGAGACGTCGAGCCGCGCCGCGAGATCGGCCTGGCTCCAGCCACGTTCGGCGCGCAGCACGCGCAGGCGGTTGTTCATGCCGCGCGGTCGCGGGTCAGCGCGCCGACCAGCCCAAGGCAGAAGAACCAGACGATCGCGACGACGTACAGCGGCAGGTGCGGCGCCGCATCGAAATTCTCCAGAAACCCCCACATCGTCGCGAGGCTCAGCGTGCCGCCGGTCGCCCACAGGATCTGGTTGACCATGCAGGCGCGCAGATATTCGTCGGTCTCCTCGAGCAGGTAGCGCCCGAGCGCCACGAACATCGCAACGATACCGAGTGCTGGCAGCAGGCCGAGGACGATGCGCAGCGGCAGCTCGGGCGTGTAATGCCTGACGATGTACGTCGTCGGCAGCAGCATCGCCGCATAGACGACCGATGCGATGATGATGCGGCGATTATAGACCCGCTTCGCCGGACGCACGCTAGACCTGGACACGACAAGCTTCCCTTGCTGTTTGATAAGGACACTTTACTCACTCTGTCGGGTTGGTGTCAAGCGACCTTGATAGGATCAGCGTGTCAGGCCTTGAGCCCGATAAAAATCGGTGAGTGCCTTCGGGTTCGGCAGCCGGATGCCCGGCAGGTCGGTCGTTTCGAGCAGCGCGGCCTGCCGCCGGCTCCGCGGCGGCGTGGCGACGGCGATGTGATGGATCATTTCCCATTTGACGCGCTCGCGCCCGCCGTCGAGCGCACCGACCCGGTCGCGCTCGAACAGCGTTCGGCGGACGTAGCGCCACAGGCTGCGCGCGGTCGAGAGGTCGAGGGCGATAATACCTGTCGCGCGCTCCAGCCGCTGCGGCAACAGGCGCGAATAGTTGCCGTCGATCACCCAGCGCTCGCCGGCGATGACCGCATCGTGCAGCGCGCCGAACTCGGCCTCGGGGCGCTGCACCCAGTCGGTGCCGGGCAGGTGCTGCAACTGGTCTAGGTGTACCGCCGGCAGGCCGCGCGCACGCCCGATCGCTGCCGCAAGGGTCGACTTGCCACTGTTCGACGGCCCCAGGATGCAGATGCGCGGTCCGAGATCGTCGAGCGTCATGGCCGCATCTACCGCCGCGTGCCCGGGCCTCGCAACGCCGCGGCGCTTGAAACGCCCGCGTCACGGGTGCATTACCCCGGCATGCTGACCCAGCGTTCGCGCTACGCCCTGCGCGCCCTGATCTTCCTCGCCCGCGCCCCCGGCATTGCGCCGGTGCCGATGAGCGCGATCGCGGCCGACCAGAAGCTGCCGCGCAAGTTCCTGGAGATCATCCTGCTCGAACTGCGCAACGGCGGGCTGGTGACGAGTTCGCGCGGCAAGCTGGGCGGCTATCGCCTCGCGCGCCCGGCATCGGCGATCAGCTTCGGCGAGATCATCCGCTTGATCGAGGGGCCGCTGGCGCTGGTACCCTGCGTCAGCCAGACCGCGTACCAGCGCTGCCCCGACTGCTTCGAGGAATCGGTCTGCGCAATCCGCAAGCTGATGCTCAGCGTTCGCGACAAGACCGCGGCGATCCTCGATGGCACCAGCCTCGCCGACATCGACCCCGTGCGCGTCGACGAACAGGTTGCCGCATAGCCGCGCTTCGCGCCGCGCAACTTTTGCTCGCATTGCCTAGTTGAAAGGTGGGAATATTGTTCCCAGACCTCAACGGAAGGCTCCAACGATGCGCTCGCTGCTGATTGTCGCCGCCCTGTTCGCCACCGCCGCGCATGCCGCGCCGGTCACCTTGCTCAATGTCAGCTACGATCCGACGCGCGAATTGTACAAGGCGGTCAACGCCCAGTTCGCGGCGCAGTGGAAGGCACAGACCGGCGACGTGGTGACGATCAACCAGTCGCACGGCGGGTCGGGCAAGCAGGCGCGATCGGTCATCGACGGGCTGGAGGCCGATGTCGTGACGCTGGCGCTGGCGTACGACATCGACGAGATCGCCGACAAGGCGAAGCTGCTGCCCGCCAACTGGCAGGCGCGCCTGCCGCAGCGTTCGACACCCTATTATTCGACGATCGTCTTCCTCGTCCGCAAGGGCAATCCGAAGAAGATCCGCGACTGGGACGACCTGGTGAAGCCCGGCGTCGCAGTGATCACGCCCAACCCCAAGACGAGCGGTGGCGCGCGCTGGAATTACCTCGCGGCGTGGGGCTATGCGCAGAAGAAATACGGCACGGCCGCCGCGGCGCGCGACTTCGTCACCAAGCTGTTCAGGAACGTCACGGTGCTCGACTCGGGCGCGCGCGGGTCGACGACGACCTTCGTCCAGCGCGGCCAGGGCGACGTGCTGCTGGCGTGGGAGAACGAGGCGTACCTCAGCCAGAAGGACGCCCCCGGCCAGTATGAGATCGTCGCCCCGTCGGTCAGCATCAAGGCCGAGCCACCGGTCGCGGTGATCGACAAGAACGTCGACCGCCATGGCACGCGCAAGGTCGCGGAGGCCTACCTGAAATACCTCTACACCCCGGCCGCGCAGCAGCTGATCGGGCAGAATTTCTATCGCCCCGTCGATGCGGCGGCGGCGGCGAAGTTCACCGCGACCTTCCCCAAGCTGGCGCTGTTCACCATCGACCGCAATTTCGGCGGGTGGAAGGCGGCGCAGGCGGCGCACTTCAACGACGGCGCGATCTTCGACCAGATCTTCGACGCGGCCAAACGCTGACCCACGCCTGACGAAGGATTTTCGAAATGCAGCGACTGCTGAACGGCGGAGCTTTGTCCGCGCTGATCCTGATCGCAACCGGTGCGGCGGCGCAGGAGACGCCCCTCGATACCGAGGAGCCGGCCTTCGAGACGGCGCCCCCGTCCATCCCGGCACCGACCGGCGACGCGACGCTCGACCGGCTGAACGCCCTCGAGGCCAAGGTGCAGGCGCTCGAGGCGCGCAACCGCAGTCTCGAGGATGCGCTGCAGGAATCGACGACGCGCATCCAGACCGTCGAGGTGCGCGCCGCCAAGGGCGTCCAGGCCAATGTCGCGCCGACCCATGCCGATCCGGGCGGCGTCTTCACCTTCAAGGCGCGCGGCGTCCTCGACGTCGATTACGTGCACTTCGCCGAGCGCGCGGGCGCCTACGACTATAACGACGGCACGGGCTTCCGCCGCGCGCGCCTGGGCTTCGAGGGTACGGCGTTCAAGGACTGGGCGTGGCGGCTGGAGGTCGACTTCGCGGGCAATGTCGTCGCGGTGCAGGACGCCTATCTCCAGTACAACGGCTTCAAGCCCCTCACCATCACGCTGGGCCAGCACAAGGCGCCGTTCGGGCTGGAATCGAACAACAGCGACAATTTCAACAGCTTCCTCGAACGCGGCATGTTCACCAACGCCTTCGGCACGGCAGGCGCCGAGCGCCGCATCGGCGTGTCGGTGGCGTATCTGAAGGAGAAGTTCACCTTCACCGCCGGCCTGTTCGGCGACAACGAGTCGATCGGCCGCTCGACCGGCGCAGCGCTGACAGCAGCGCCCGACGAGAGCTACGGGGCCAACGCCCGCGTCACCTGGGAGCCGGTGCTCGACACGGGGCGCATCATCCACGTCGGCGCGTCTGGCTTCTGGCGCGCCGGGCTCAAGTCGGGCGACACTGACGACGGCCTGCGGCTCAGCGACCGGCCCAACATTCGCGTCGACAACGGCAATATCATCGACACCGGTGTCATCCCCAATGTCGAGAACCTCTACTATCTCGGCGTCGAGGGCACCGCGGTGTTCGGCCCGCTGTCGGTGACCGGCGAATATGGCCACCTCGAGATCGACCGCTTCGCCGGCTTCCGCGATTTCTCGAGCGACGGCTTCTACGTCTACGGCAGTTGGTTCGTCACCGGCGAGACACGCCCCTTCCGCAACGGCAACTTCGACCGCATCCGCCCGCTCAACAATTTCTCGAACACCGGCGGTACCGGGGCGATCGAGCTGCTGCTGCGCTACGACCAGCTCGACGTCGGCGACACGCCTGTCGCGGCGCGCGCGGGCAACGACGCGCACAGCTATACGGCGGGCGCCAACTGGTACCTGACCCCCAACTTCAAACTCCAGTTCAACTATATCCGCTTCGCCGGCAGCAACACGCCGCTCGACCCGGTCGGCGCGAAGACCAAGGGCGACGCGGTCGCGACCCGCCTGCACATCGACTGGTGATTGCCGCCACCGCGGCGCGCGGGCATGGAAGAGGCGTGGCGACGCGCACCCTCCTCGGCTACCGCCGGTCGATCCTGCCCGGCTTCGGGCTGACCTTCGGATTCACCGTCTTCGCGCTGTCGCTGATTGTGCTGATCCCGCTGTCGGCAGTCTTCATCAAGACCGCGGGGATGGGGTGGGACCAGTTCGTGGCGGTGGCCTTCAGCCGGCGCGCGCTGCTCGCCTATCGCCTCAGCTTCGGCGCGGCGGCGATCGCGGCGCTGATCAATGCGGTGTTCGGGCTGCTCGTCGCCTGGGTGCTGGTGCGCACCGACTTCCCGGGCAAGCGCATCGTCTCGGCGCTCGTCGACCTGCCCTTCGCGCTGCCGACCGCGGTCGCGGGCATCGCGCTGACCGCGCTCTACGCATCGAACGGCTGGATCGGGCAGTATCTGGAACCCGCGGGCATCAAGGTCGCCTTCTCGCCGCTCGGCGTCGTCGTCGCGCTGACCTTCATCGGGCTGCCGTTCGTCGTGCGCACCGTCGAGCCTGTGCTGGCCGACCTGGGTGCCGAGGTCGAGGAGGCTGCCGCCTCGCTCGGCGCGACACGCTGGCAGAGCTTCACCCGCGTCGTCTTTCCCGCCGTCGCACCCGCGCTGGCGACGGGCTTCGCGCTCGCCTTCGCGCGCGGCGTCGGCGAATATGGCTCGGTGATCTTCATCGCGGGCAACCTGCCCTTCCGCTCGGAGATCGCGCCGCTGCTGATCGTCCAGCAGCTCGAGCAGTATAATTATGCCGGAGCGACCGCCATCGCGGCGACGATGCTCGTCGCGTCGTTCGCGGTGTTGATGGCGATCAACGCGCTGCAGGCGTGGGACCGCGGGCGGCGCGAGGCATGACCACCGGCTGGCCCAAATATCTGCTGATCACGCTCGCGCTGGCGTTCCTCGGCGCCAACATCGCGCTGCCGCTCGCGGCGGTCTTCGTCGAGGCGTTCGCCAAGGGCTGGGACGCCTATGTCGAGGGCATCATCGAGCCCGACGCACTCGCCGCGGTCCGCCTGACCCTGCTCGTCGCGGCGATCGCGGTGCCGTTCAACATCGTCTTCGGGCTGGCGGCATCCTGGGCGATCACCAAGTTCGACTTTCGCGGCAAGGCGGTCCTGATCACCATGATCGACCTGCCCTTCTCGGTCTCGCCCGTCGTCTCGGGGCTGATCTACGTCCTGCTGTTCGGCCTGCAGGGCTGGTTCGGCGAATCCTTGCGCGATGCGGGCGTGCAGATCATCTTCGCGGTGCCCGGCATCGTGCTGGCGACGGTGTTCGTCACCTTTCCCTTCGTCGCGCGCGAGCTGATCCCCCTGATGCAGGAACAGGGGCGCGACGAGGAGGAGGCGGCGCGGTCGCTCGGCGCCGGCGGCTGGACGGTGTTCCGCCGGGTCACCCTGCCCAACATCAAATGGGGCCTGCTGTACGGCGTGCTGCTGTGCAACGCCCGCGCGATGGGCGAGTTCGGCGCGGTCTCGGTGGTCAGCGGCCACATCAGGGGACTGACCAACACCATGCCGCTGCACGTCGAGATCCTGTACAACGAGTATAATTTCGTCGCGGCGTTCGCGGTCGCGTCATTGCTCGCGGGGCTGGCCCTGGTCACCCTGCTCGTCAAGTCGCTGCTCGAATGGCGCTTCGCCGACACCATCGCGGGGAGCGGGCATTGACCGTCGAGACGCACGACCTCGTCAAGCGCTTCGGCGGCTTTGCAGCGCTGGAGGGCGTGA
The DNA here is from genome assembly GCF_007097155.1 of Glacieibacterium frigidum. Taxonomy (GTDB): domain Bacteria; phylum Pseudomonadota; class Alphaproteobacteria; order Sphingomonadales; family Sphingomonadaceae; genus Glacieibacterium; species Glacieibacterium frigidum. The sequence goes on along the minus strand of NZ_VJWA01000001.1, from coordinate 331,954 downwards.
CCCTGCAGGCGCGGCCGGGCGAGTTCCTGGCGCTGCTCGGGCCGTCGGGGTCGGGCAAGACGACGCTGCTGCGCATCATGGCAGGGCTCGATTTTCCCGATTCGGGCCGCGTCACCTTCGACGGCGTCGACATGAGCGACCGCCCGGCGCGCGAGCGCGGCATCGGCTTTGTCTTCCAGCACTATGCATTGTTCCGGCACATGTCGGTCGCCGACAATATCGCCTTCGGCCTGACGGTGCGCCCTCGCCGTGACCGGCCTGCGGCGTCGGCGATTGCGGCGCGTGTCAAGGAACTGCTCGACCTCGTCCAGTTGCCCGACCTCGGCAAGCGCTACCCCGCGCAGCTGTCGGGCGGCCAGCGCCAGCGCGTCGCGCTCGCCCGTGCGCTCGCGGTCGAACCCCGCGTGCTGCTGCTCGACGAGCCGTTCGGCGCGCTCGACGCCAAGGTGCGCAAGGACCTGCGCCGCTGGCTGCGTGCCGTCCATGACGCGAGCCACGTCACGTCGGTCTTCGTCACCCATGACCAGGAAGAGGCGCTCGACCTCGCCGACCGCGTCGTGGTGATGAACAAGGGGCGGATCGAGCAGGTCGACACCCCCGACGCCGTCTACAACCGCCCCGCCACCGCCTTCGTCTGCGATTTCCTGGGCAACGCCAACCGCTTCGAATGTGCCTTGCGCGGCGGCGGCGTCGAGATCGGCGGGCTGACCCTGCCCAACGCCGCACCGCCCGCGGGCGACGGCCGGGGCCAGGCCTTCGTCCGCCCGCACGAGTTCGACATCGCCGCCGCCGGCCAGCCGGGAATTGCCGCGACGCTGCGCCGGGTCGCGCATACCGGCGCGCTCGCGGCACTCGAATGCGAGGTCGAGGGGCGGATCGTCGAGGCGACATCCGCGCGCCCGCCCGAAGGCCTGACCCCCGGCGACGCGCTGACCCTGGTGCCGACGACGGTGCGCGCCTACCCGGCGTGACAAGCCGCGCGCGCGCGGGCAGTCTGGCGGGCATGAGATATCTCGCCCTGATCGCCCTGATCGCCGCCGCCCCTGCTGCCGCACCCCCGGGCGCCGCCGACATCGTCCGCGATGCCCCCGCCGCCGCGTGGCGCGCGGTCGCGCCCGAGAGCCTGATGCTGATCGACTCGCCGCGCGGCACGGTTGCGATCGAGCTGGCGCCCGATTTCGCCCCCGCGCATGTCGCCGCGATCCGTGCGCTGGTCCGCGCCGGACGCTTCGACGGCGGCGCGGTGGTACGCGTGCAGGACAATTACGTCGTCCAGTTCGCCGCCAAGGAGGTGCCGCCGCCCGCGACGCCGCCCGCTGAACTGCCGGCCGAATACGAAGCGCCCGTCGCGGGGCAGTTCACGCCGCTCGGCTACCGCGATGCCTATGCGTCCGCTGCGGGCTACAAGCGCGGCTGGCCGGTTGCGCGCGACAAGGGCCGCGAGTGGCTCGTCCATTGCTATGCCATGATCGGCGTCGGCCGCGAGGCACCGCCCTCGACCGGCGACGGCAGCGAGCTGTACGCCGTCAGCGGCCACGCCCCGCGCCACCTCGACCGCAACATCACCCTCGTCGGCCGCGTCGTCGAGGGTTTCGCCGGCTGGACCAGCCTGCCCCGCGGCACCGAGGCGCTCGGCTTCTATAAGGACCCGTCGCAGCGCACACCGCTGACCCGCGTCCGCCTCGCCGCCGACGTGCCCGATGCCCCGCGCTTCGAGGTCATGGACACCGCCTCGCCGACCTTCCGCGCCTATGTCGAGGCCCGCGCCAACCGCCGCGAAAGCTTCTTCCTTCGCCCCGCCGGCGGGGTCGACCTGTGCAACGCGCCGGTGCCGGTGCGGCGGGTCACTTCGGCGCGTTGACGCCCTCGATCCGGTTGACCGGGCCGCCGAGATAATTGCCGAAGGTTGCGCCCGGCGCGAACTCGACGTTGCGCACCCGCGCCACGAGTTCGGGCGGAAGCGGCAAGTCGTCGGCTCCGCGCGCGCGGAAGCTGACACGCACCGGTGTCACGGGCGGCTTTTTCGCAAAAGGTCCGAGCAACATCAGCTTGGCGAGGCTGGGCGCCTTCGGCGGCTGACCGTCGGGCCAGTCGGCGAGGGCACTGACGACGCCCAGATCGACGATGTCGCCGGCCGCCAGCTGGAAGCGATAGGACCCGAGCGAGAAGGACGTATCGGCCCAGCCTTGCACGACCCAGGTGTCGGGTTCGACGGCAATCAGAAACAGCTGCGCGCCCTCGCCCTTGACGAGCGGGCGGTTGCGAAACGCCTCGAACGGTCGCTTGTCTGGTGCGGGGTTGGCCACCGCGCGCCCCTGTCCGCGCACGTCCGCCAGCGTCGCGTCGTACCGCGCGAACGACAGCCCGAAGATCTGCGGATAATATTTCCGCGAGCCGGGAAAGTTCGCCATCGTATTGGCGATCAGCTTGTACTCGACGAGAACATAGGCCTTGGCGGGATCGAGCGTGGTCGGCACGGTCGTCAGCGGCTCGGCCGAAGCCGCGCGCGCCGTGACGAGGAGAAGCAGCAGCGCAACCCGGGCGATCATCGCGGCAGCACCACACCATCGGGGTCCGCCGCCGTAGCAAGTGCGTGCATGCGATCGAGGCGCGCTCCGCTATCGAGCCTGGCAAGCTCCTTACGCAATGTTGAACTTTCGACGCGTCGATAACCGCGATCGGCCATGCAGGTTCGCAATATGCTGTCCACGACCGCCCGGCGCTGGCGCGATGCAGCGATGCCGCCAAGCAGGCCACCGACGCCGGCAGCGATGGGATCGGCGCTATAGCTTGTTTGCGGTCGGACGACGACGCCACCGGCGAGGCCCTCGCACACCTCGGCACCACTGATGAAGGTCGCGCGGTCGACGCCGGCCTTATGAAAATAGATCGAACCCGCCGCTGCGCTGGCCGGGACACTTGCCATAACCAGCCCCGCGACAAGGCGCCTCACGCGTCCGCCCCCGCCTGGCGCTCGGGCCGTGCCGCCTGGAAGGCGTGCAGCAGGTTCAGGCGGCGGTCGATCTCGCCGAGGCGAGGGAAGCGGGCGACGTCGGCCTGGACGCGGCGGGCGTTGTAGAGCTGGGGGACGAGGCAGCATTCGGCCATCGTCACCTGCGGACCGAATAGGAAAGGGCCGGGCGAGGCTTCGGCAAGCTCCTCGAGCGGCGCGAGGCCGGTCTCGATCCAGTGACGCTGCCAGTCGTCGATCGCCGCCTGCTCGTGGCCCATGCCTCTGAGATGCTTGAGCACGCGCAGGTTGTTGATCGGGTGGATGTCGCAGGCGATCGCCAGCGCCGCGGCACGGACGCGGGCGCGGAAGGCCGCATCGCCGGGCAGCAGGCGCGGTTCGGGATAGGTTTCGTCGAGCCATTCGATGATCGCGATGCTCTGGTTGAGCGCCTGGTTGCCGTCGAGCAGCACGGGCACCAGCCCCTGCGGGTTGAGCATCGTGAACCCCACCCCCGACTGCGCGCCGCTGCGCAGGTCGACGGGCTTCGCGGTCCAGTCGAGGCCCTTGACCGCCAGCGCGATGCGCACGCGGTACGACGCCGACGAGCGCCAGTAATCGTAGAGGACGCGGGCAGGTTCGGTCATCGGGCGCGGATACGCGCCGCGCCCGATGCCGGCAACCTCGACCGTGCGCTCACGGCTTGCGCCGCACCGCCCAGATCAACGCCGACACCGCGGTCAGCAGCGCGGACAGTCCCAGTAACAGCGTTCCGTCAAGCACGATCATGGGGAAACTCCTATCCATGTATCGTCATGTTCCTATTTTGTACCCCAATAGGAAAGCGGATTCCCGGCCCGGAGGCGAAACTATCGGTCGCCGTCGAAGGGGTTCTTGCCGCCGCGGAAGGTCAGGCGGATAGGCACGCCCTCGAAACCCAGTTCGTCGCGCAGGCCGTTGACGAGGTAACGGCGATACGACTCGGGCAGTTCGTCGGTCCGGTTGCCGAACACCACGAAGGTCGGCGGGCGGCTGGTGACCTGCGTCGCATAGCGCAGCTTGATGCGCCGCCCGTGCGGCGCGGGCGGCGGGTTGCGGTCGAGTGCTGCCTCGAACCAGCGGTTGAGCGCCGATGTGCTGACGCGGCGGCTCCACGCATCGCGCGCCTCGAACGCCACCTTCATCAGCGTGTCGAGCCCCTTGCCGGTCTGGCCCGAGACGGTGAGCAGCGGCACGCCCTTGATCTGCGCCAACCCCTCGTCGAGCGCCTTGCGCACCCCCTGGAACAGGCTCGACTGGTCGGCGGCGACATCCCATTTGTTGAGCGCGACGATGAGGCCTCGTCCCTCGCTGAGCACCAAGTCCGCGATGCGCAGGTCCTGCGCCTCCAGCCCCAGCGTCGCGTCGAGCAGCAGCACCACGACCTCGGCGAAGTCGACCGCATGCTTGGTGTCGGCGACCGACATCTTCTCGAGCTTGTCGATGACGCGCGCGCGTTTCCTGAGGCCGGCGGTGTCGATCAGGCGCACCGCCCGCCCGTTATACTCCCAGGGGATCGCGATCGAGTCGCGGGTGATCCCCGCCTCGGGCCCGACGACGAGCCGGTCCTGGCCGAGCAGCCGGTTGATCAGCGTCGACTTGCCCGCATTGGGCCGCCCGACGATCGCGAACTTGAGCGGCTCGGCATAGCGCCGCGCTTCCTCGGCCTCGGGGCTCTCGTCGGGCTCCTCCTCGGGCAGCGCATTGGCCGCGACGATCGGGTCGAGGACGGGCATCAGCGCCTCGTACAGGTCGGCGAGCCCCTCGCCGTGCTCGGCCGAGATCTGGATCGGGGCACCCAGCCCCAGCTCGTACGATTCGGCGACGCCGCCCTCGCCCGCGCGCCCCTCGGCTTTGTTGGCGACGAGCAGCACCTTCATGTCGTGGCTGCGCAGCCACTGCGCGAAATGCCGGTCGAGCGGCGTCACGCCGGCGCGCGCGTCGAACACCAGCAGCGCGACATCGGCCTCGCCCAGCGCCGCGTCGGTCTGCGCGCGCATGCGGCCCGCGAGGCTCGCGGCATCGGCATCCTCGAAGCCGGCGGTGTCGACGATCGTGAAGTCGAGGTCGAACAGCTGCGCCGCGCCCTCGCGCCGGTCGCGCGTCACGCCGGGCGTATCGTCGACGAGCGCCAGCTTGCGCCCGACGAGGCGGTTGAACAGCGTCGATTTGCCGACATTGGGGCGGCCGACAATCACGACCGTGGGTTTGATGGGGGACATGGGCCGGGCTGGTAGCCGATTTGGGCCGCCGGGTCGAACCGTGCGGCTAGCGCACCGTCACGAGCGCGGTATCGAGCGGCTTGCCGTCGCGCGCGCGCAGCGTGATGCGGTGTGCGCCGGGCAGCGGCGGCCAGAGCGCCCCGGTCAGCGGCAGCGCCCGCCCGTCGATGTCGAGGCGCATGCCGGGTGCTGCTCCACCGACGCGGATCGCGACGCGCTGGCGGTCGCGGGGGATATCGGGATCGAGCGCGATTACCGCGCCGTTCGCCGGGCTGAGCAGGCGCGGCCGCTCGGCGGCGGCGGGGGCGACGCGGACGGTGTCGAGCTCGGTGCCCGGCATGAACAGCTCGCTGCGCGGCGGCTCGATGGCGGGGACGAAGGTGACGCGGTGGCGCACGGTGCCGGGGGCGGGCAACCCGCTGGCGGGGGCGTCACGGTGCAGCCACGCCATAATCTCTCGCCACACCGGCGCGCCGCCGCTGACCCCCGACACGCCCGCGCCCATCGCGTCGCCCTCGAAATTGCCGACCCAGACCGCGACCGTGAAGCGATCGGTGAAGCCGATGCACCAGTTGTCGCGCAAGGCCTTGGACGTCCCCGTCTTGACCGCCGCCGGGAAGGGCAGCGCGAAGCCGTTCGCGGTGCCGAAGGTCGCGGTGCGCGCTGCGGGGTCGCTCAGGATGTCGGCAACGATGGCGGCGGCAGTCGGGTCGAGGACGGCGCGCTCGGTCACGGTCACCGGTGTCAGCCGCAGCGGCGACCAGCGCCCGCCACGCGCCAGGCTGCGATAGGCGGCGGCCTGTTCGACGAGCGTGACCTCGGCCGAGCCGAGCGCGAGGCTGAAACCGTAGTAATCGCCCTCGCGGCTGATGCCGCGGTAACCGGTGTCGAACAGGCGCTCGCGGAAGGCATCGACGCCGACCAGCAGCAGGGTCCGCACCGCCGGGACGTTGAGGCTGTTGCCCAGCGCCGACCGCACGCTGACCGGCCCCCGGAAGGTCCGGTCGTAGTTCTGCGGGATGTAGAGGCCGCTCGCGGTGTCGAGATCGACGGGGCTGTCGTCGAGGACCGAGGCGGCGGTCAGCAGGCGGCGCTCGATCGCCAGACCGTACAGGAAGGGTTTCAGCGTCGACCCCGCCTGGCGCGGTGCGGCGGCGCCGTCGACCTGGGGGCTGGTCGACGCCGCGCCCGCCGACCCGACATAGGCGAGGATGTCGCCGCTCTCATTGTCGACCACGATGACCGCGCCGTCGCGGACGTTTCGCGTGCTCAGTTCGGCGAGGCGGCGGGTCAGCGCTTCGGTCGCGAACGCCTGGACGTCGGCGTCGACCGTCGTGCGCACCTCGCGCGTCGCGGGGCCGAGCAGGCGCGCGGCGAGGTGGGGGGCAAGGTGCGGTTGGACGAGCGCCGCCCGCGGCCCCAGCATCCGGTCGGCAGTGGCGAGCAATGCCGTGCAGTCGCCCTCACCCCGGCAGGCACGCGCCGCGACCCGCGCCGGCGACGCGGCGGGCGCGGGGATCAGCGCCGCGAGGATGCGCGACTGGGCGGCGTCGAGCGCCGACGGCGGCACCCCCGCGAGGCCCCGCGCCGCGGCATCGACCCCGACCAGATCGCCGCGCCACGGCAGCAGGTTGAGCCACGCCTCGAGGATCTGGTCCTTGCTCCAGCGGCGTTGGAGCGCCCAGGCCGCGCGCATCTGGCGCAGCTTCTGCAGCGGCCCCCGCGACCCCGACCGTCCGAGCACCGGGTCGAGCAGCCCCGCCAGCTGCATGGTGATCGTGCTCGCCCCGCGCAAAGGCCGCCCGCGCAGCCGGTCGCGCACCGACCCCGCCAGCGCCCGCCAGTCGACGCCGCCATGGTCGCGGAAGCGCCGGTCCTCCTGCGCGATCGCCGCATCGACCAGCGGTGCGGCGATGCGCGTCAGCGGCACCCAGTCGAGGCGGCGCACCTTGGGGTCGGCGCGCACGACCTCCAGCACCCGCCCGTCGCGCGCGAGCAGGCGCGCCTCGCTGCTGACCCACGCGGCGCGGACTTGCGGATAATCGGGGAGTGCGGGGGGCCAGGTGACGATCGCGAGAATGACCGCGACCGCCAGCCCGGCGGCAATCGCCCAGCGCTTCACTTCGCCGCCGCCACCTCGACGATGCGGTTGGGGATCAGCGCCATCATCTCGGGCGAATACAGCGCCGCGACCTTGGTCGGCGGCAGGCGGAAGACGCCCTGGCTGCCCAGCCGCAGCGTGTATTCATAGACCACGGGCGCCTTCGGCATCCACGCGAAGTGCGCGTGCACGGCGTCCGCCTTGCGCTCGACGAAGGTCGGCTGCAGCCCCTGTGCGGTGCCGCCCGCGAGGATCTGCGAGCGGCCGCCGAGCGACCCGCCGAGGATCGTCGCGCCACCGGGAACGGGGTCGTCGATGACCACCCACTCGACCGGGGCGCGCGACGTCACCTCGATCCGCACGCGCATCACGTCGCCGCGCGACCAGCGGTCGGGCAGCGCGCGCGACACCGGGAACACCTGGCGGCGCACCGCGAAGCCGCTCGCGAAGCTCTTGGTCAGCGGCACCGCGGCGCGCGCGGTGATCGTTGCCCAGGGCGCGCCGGAGCCGGTGTGCGTCGCGGCAAGCGGCGCGCGCGCCGGCGGCCAGGCCAGGGTCTGCGGCGCGGGGTCGCCCGACCCCCAGGCGAAATCGCGTGCCGCGGCCCCGACGGTCACGCGCGTCGTGCCGCCGACGGGCACACGCTCGAAGCGGCGCGAGAAGTCCGCCATCGCCAGCGTACCGACGGCGTTGGCGGGCGTCGTGTCCCAGTGCCCCTTCTGCTGGCGCAGCATCAGCGCCTTCGCCAGCGCCCCGATGTCGTCGCGCCAACCGGGCAGCGGTGCGACGGTGGTCAGCAGGCGCGCTGCGGTCGTGTCGCCACTCGCGAGGACCTGCCAGGGGTCGTCGGCGCGCGCCAGCGTCAGGCGCGTGCCCTGCAGGTCGAGACGCGCGCGCAGCACGTTCTCCGCCTGCGTCAGCTTCGTCGCCGCATCGGGAATGCCGGGCAGGCGTTGCAGGATATAGGCCCAGTCGACGACGCCGATCGTCGGCCAGGCGTCGGGAGTCAGCGCCAGCGGCTCGACCATCGTCGGCGTCGCCGACCCCGCCGCGGTCAGCGCCGCGACCGCCGCCAGCCGCCGCGTCGCGAGATCGCCGCCGAAGCCCGCAACCTCCGCGTCGCCCGTGCCCTTGTCGATGACCAGCACCTCGGCGTGGCTGCGCACCGTGCGCCCGGCGACGAAGCTCTGCAGCCCCGCGATCATCCGTTCGCGCGCCTCGGCGGGCAGCGCCCAGCCCGCGTCCGCCGACAGGCGCAGGATGTACGCGGTCAGGCTGTCGTCGCCGGCGATCCACGACGCGGGGAAGAAACGCACCAGCCCGTCGGGGTCGAGATAGGCGGGCAGAGCCGCCGCGGTGCGGTCCCACATCGCACGGTCGCCGAGAGACACGGCGCGGCTCAACTGCTGCTCGATACAGTCGTAGGGGTAGGCGGCCATGTAGGCGCGCACCCCCGGCAGCGTGCCGCCCAGTGTCCGGCTGAGCGCGATGTCGATGCCGCCGCGTCCGGGAAGCCCGCCGACGGGCAGCGCGACGGGGAACTGCGTCGAGGGCGAGAGCTGGACGAGGCTCGCCTGCCACACGGTGACGGGTACCGCGGGCGCGATTGTCTGGACAACCTGCACCCGGTCGCGGTTGGCGCTCGCGACCGCGTCGACGCTCCACGGCAAGGGCTCGGACATCGGCGGCGCGACGACCGCCCAGCCGACGGTGACGGCGTCATTCGCCGCGACATCGACGGTGCGCGCCGGCAGCGTCAGCGTCCCCGCGCGGCCGGTCAGCGTGATGCGCATCGGCTTCGCGGTGGCGTTGCGCGCCAGCACGGTCGCGACATAGCGGTCGCCTTCGCGCACCAGCGGCGGGATACCGGGCAGGATCTGCAGCGGCTGCGTCGTCCGGATCGTCGCGCTGCCCGTGCCGAACAGATCGGCCCCCGCGCTCGCCACCGCGACGAGACGGAAGCCTGTCAGCGCGTCGTTCAGCGGCACCGCGACGCGCGCGCGGCCCTGCGCGTCAAGCGGCACGCGTGCCCGCCACAGCAGCAGCGGCTGAAAATCGCGCCGCACGTCGCCGCCGGCGCCCTCGCCGCCGCCGCCGCCCGCGGCGACCGCCTTGCGGCCATAGTGGCGCTTGCCGACGACCTGTCCCTGCGCGGTCGAGGTCTGCACCCAGACTGGCCGCTCCGCCATCATCGCGGTCAGCACGTCCCAGCTGGCATTGTCCTGCAGTTGCAGCAGCGCCTCGTCGACGGCGGCGAAGGCGATCTCCGCCGACGGCAGCGTGCGACCCTTGGGCGCGGTCACCTGCACCGCGACCTGCGCGACCTTGCGCACGCCGTAGGTCGGCGCGTCGCTTGCGACCTTCACCCCCAGCCGGTGATCGTCCCAGCCGACGCGCAGCTTGACCATGCCGAGGCGGTAGCTCGGCTTGGCGAGGTCGACGAGCGCGGTCGGCGACGCGGCGTCGCGGCTGATCCACGGCAGGTTCCAGCGCCGCGCGAGGTCGGCCAGCCACAGCCGCCACCCGGCGACGCGCCCGCGCACCGCGAGCACCGAGACATAGACGTCGGGGGCATAGCCGCGCTTCATCTGCACCTCGACGACGGGATCCTTACCGTCGAGCTGCGTCACGAAACTGTCGATCACCCCGTCGCGCAGCACGCTGACCAGCGCGGTCGCGCTGCGGAAGGGCATGCGGACCTGCAGCCGCGCGACGCCGTCCGCAGCGACCTCGGGAGCCTCCGCCACGACATCCATGCGGTCGCCGTTGTCGCCGCCGAACCACCAGTCGTCGTCACCCGCAAGCCAGACCGACTTGGTGGCGGTCGAGACGCGGCCGCTCGAGTCGGCCACCGTCGCCTGGGCGATGACCTCGCCCGACACGCCCACGTCGATGGCGCAGCTGACGAGACCCTTGTCGTCACTGGTGCCGGTACAGTCGGCGTCGAGCTGCTTGGTCTCGCGGCTGTTGTCGTAGGCGTAGAAGCCGCCGATCAGGCGCTTGCGGTACGAGTAGGTCTCGCGGCTGAACAGCGCGACCTTGACCCGAGCACCCTTGACCGGGCGGTTGTCGAGATCGAGCACGACGAGCTTCAGCCGCAGATCGTCGGCCTTCATCAGCCAGCCGTCGCCGGCGATGCCGACACGCAGGGACGAAGGGTCGAGGTCGATATTGGCGCTGACCGTCGCGACCTCGCCGTTGGCGTCGTCGTAGTCCATTTCGGCGACCAGCCGCGACGGGCGGGTCACCGGGGTCAGCTTGCCGACCGTGACGCGCGCGCCGCCGTTCGCAGCGAGGGTCACCGGCTCGACCGAGGCGCGCATCGGGCCGGCGCTCTCGGCCTCCTCGCCGCCGCCGAGCGGCACGATGCCCGCCTTCACCGGCTCGCCCGCAAAGGTGAAGCCCGGATAGTCGGCGATCTCGACGTCGCGCGTCTCGACGAGCGTCCGCAGCTTGACCGGCGCGCGCGCCACGGCGCCGCCCGACAAATAGGTCAGCGACAGGTCGATCGGCACCGCGGTCGGCGCGACCTGCTTGGCGGCGGGCCCGCGCACCGTCGCGCGGATCGTCGGCAGGCGGAACTCGTCGACCTTGAAGCTGCCCGACACCTTGCGGTCGGTCGCGCCGGTCTCGGCGATCGACACCTCGTAATCGCCCTGCGCGGCGTCCTTGGGCACCGCCCATTCGCTGACCCCGACCCCGTCGCGGCCAAGCGCGAGGGGCAGCTCATAGCTCTGGTCGGAGCCGGTGTGGCGGATGACGACGCTGGGGTTCTTGGGCAGCTCGGCGGGGAAACCCAGGCCCCGGTCGCTGCGCGTGCGGATGAAGTGCTTGATGTGGACGGTCTCGCCCGCCTTCAGCAGCGTGCGGTCGAAGACGCTGTGATAGGTGTCGTTGTCGCGGCCATAGCCGGTCGGCAGCTGGAAATCGCCGGGCTGGATGCCCTGATTCCAGGTGGTGATCGTGAAACTATAGTCGTCCACAGTACGCGCGCTGACCATCAGCGGCGGCTGGCTGTAGCGGCAGCTGCCATAGCTTGCGGGGTCGGGCAGATCGCCGATCACGGCGCGGCCGCTGCGGTCGGTGGTGCCCGTCCACAGGACCTGGCCCGAGCAATAATCGCTGACCGCAATCTTCGCGCCCGCGACGACGGTCGCATCCTTCAGCCGCGTCACCCACGCAAGACTCCGGCCGCGGCCCCACTGGAAATGCACCGCCATGTCGGTGACCAGCGCGCCCGCCGCGACATAGCGCGTGCCGCCCTTGCTGAGCAGCGCGCGCCCCAGGATCGGTGAGGCGATCTCGACGACGTGGAAGCCATTGGTCTTGAGCGGGATGCCCACGACCTCGAAGGCGCGGGCGCCACCGGGCTTGGGGATGGTCAGCGCGCGTGCATCGGCGCCGGCTTGGATCAGCGGCGTCGAGCGGGTCGTGTTGATCGTCTGCGTGTCCTTGGTGCCGGCGATCGGCTCCTGATAGCTGGTGTCGGTTTCTGCCTCTTCGAGCGCGCGCAGCCAGCGGGCGACGGTCGCGTCGCTGTCGACGGCGATGGTGCGGGCGTTGAGCGGCACGGTGCTGAGGCCGCGCGCCGGCGCCTCGATGCCGCGCAGCGTGACCGGCAACACGCCGCCCTCGGCCGCCTCGACGATGCCGAACGGCCCGGCGAACTTGGCGAGCGGCGGCAGGTCGCCGGTCGCGACCTCGAGCGGGAAGCGCGCGGCGTTGGCGAGCGTGCGGCCCGCGTCGTCGGTCAGCCCGGCGGGCATCTCGACGCGGTATTTCGCGCGCTCGTCGAAGGGGCCGGAGAACTTGACCCAGCCGATCGTCGTCTTGCGCCCCTCGATCTTGTCGGCCGCGACGCTGCCCGATGGCCCGACGAGGCGGACCTTCGCCGCGAGTTCGACGGGCACCTCGCCGGTGAACGCGACGCGCATCGCCTCGAGCGGCGAGCAGGCGGCGGCCGCGTTGACGCGCGAGCATTCGAAGCGGGCGGCGAACGCCGCGCGGACCTGGAAGTCGAGGCGGCGCGGCGCGGCGGTGACGAGGCCAGCGGGGCTCGCGATGCCCGCACCCCACAGGATCGCGACGCGCCCGCCCGCCGGGAAGGCGCGGCGGCATTTGGCGGCGACGATCTCGGCGCGCGGCGGGATCTCCTCGCCCTCGTACTCGGCCTTGCGCTGCCCCGCCTCGCCGAGGAAGCGGCGCACACTGTAGTCCTGGCCCGCTTCGCTGAGGATCTTGTCGCGCGTTGCGTTGGGCAGCAGGTCGAGCGGCACCGCCTCGCCGACGCCCTCGATCGTGCACGACGCGTGCGCCGCGACGCTCGCCGGGGTCGGCAAGGCGTTGAGCGCGAGCAGGAAGACCGAGTCCTCCTCGATCGACCCGCTGTCCTCCTGCGGGATGATCGAGCGGATGTTGGGCCCGCCGGTGTCGAAGGCGAAGGTCGTACGGCCAACAACGCGTGCGCCGGCGGCGTCCTTGAGGCCCGGGGTCAGCGTATAGGTGCAGCGCAGGCCGCCGGGCAGCGGTGCCGACAGATCGACCGCAAAGGTCCGCGCGTCGACCCAGCGGCCGGGCGCCTTCGCGGTGCAGTTACCCGTCCCCGGCGCAGGCAGGCGCGGATCGCCGAACGCCACCATCGGCGTCGCGAAGCGGATCTTGATCTGCTCGACGCGCTCGACGCTGCCGCTGGGCGAAAACAGCTCGACGCCCGCCTGCGGTGCACTCGCCGCGCGCACGCCCAGGCCCGCGGCGACGACGAGCAAAGCGGGGATGACGACGCGCATTCCGCCCATGATGCGCGTGGGTTGTGACACGCGCAAGGCGGGTCCGTTACGCCGTCAGCCGCGCGATGAAGAAGCCGTCGCAGCCCCCCGCATCGCCCAGCACGCCGGGCACCAGCCGCACGATGCCGGAAGCCGGAACGACGCCGGCGGGCAGCTCGTCCGGCTGAATCGCCTCCACCGCGCGGCCAGCGACCTGGTCCTCGCCCTCGCGCACGTCGAGCGAGCAGGTCGAGAACACCAGTCGCCCGCCCGGCGCGAGCCAGCCGAGTGCGCGGTCGAGCAGCGCCCGCTGCAGGCCCAGCACGGGCGTCAGGTCGCGCGCGCCCTTCAGGTGCAGCACGTCGGGATGGCGGCGGAACACGCCGGTCGCCGAGCACGGCGCGTCGAGAAGGATGCGGTCGAACTGCCCTTTCGGCTGCCAGGTCAGCGCGTCGGCGGTGACGATCTCCGCGCTGAGCCCGGTGCGCGTCAGGTTCTCGCGCACCCGCGCCAGCCGCTGGCTCGACACGTCGAGCGCGGTCACCGTACCTCCCGCTGCCGCCAGCTGCATCGTCTTGCCGCCGGGCGCCGCGCACAGGTCGAGGACGCGCATCCCCGGCTGCACGCCGAGCAGGCGCGCCGGCAGCTGCGCGGCGATGTCCTGCACCCACCACGCGCCGTCGGTATAGCCCGGCAGCATCGGGATCGCGGTGCCGCCCGCAAGCCGCACATGTCCGGGCATCAGGCTGGTGCCGCCGAGTTTCTCGACCCATTCGTCGGTCGTCGCGGGGTCGCGCAGCGTCACGTCGAGAGGCGGTTCGTGCGCCAGCAGCGCCGCGGCCGCAGCGGGCACGTCCTCGCCCCACATCGCCCAGCGCGTCGCAAAATCGCCGGGCAGCGTCGGCAGGTCGGGCAGTTTGGCCCCTTCGCGGAACAGCCGCGACAGCACCGCGTGCGCGAGACGGCGCGGACCGCCCTCCAGCTGCGCCAGCGTCGTCGCGATCACCGCATGGTCGGGCGTGCCGAGCAGCAGGTGCCCCGCCATGCCGGTGCGCAGCGCCATCCGCGCCCGCGCATCGTCGGGCAGCGGCCGCTGCGTCGCGCCGTCGATCAGCGCGTCGAGGTCGGGCAGCCAGCGCAGCACGCTGCTCGCGAGATTGCGCGCCAGCGCCCGGTCGTCGGGCCGCTTGATGCCGCGCAAAGCGCCGTCGAGCGCGCCGTCGAGCGGCAGGCCCTGCTTGAGCACCGCATCGAGCAGCCGTGCCGCACCGCGCCGCGACGCGAGGCCGGGGGGATCGGGGGCCCTCAAGTCGCTTTCTGCTTGTTCAAGAATCTACCGATCTTCTGAAAATAAGTGTTGGGATACAGCCGCGTCAGCCAGTCGATCATCTTCGCGTCGGGGCCGATCAGCACGCGGTGAAGCCCCTTCTCCATGCCGTCGACGATGACCTTCGCCGCCTGCGCGGGCGTCGTCGGCGAGCTCTTCTCGAAGGCGTCGGCATGGTCGAAGTCCGACGGCACGGGCATCGTGCCGACCAGCTTGCCGTTGCGCACGACATTGGTCTTGATCCCGCCCGGGTGGACGCGGACGACGCGGATTTCGGGATGACTGACCGCGAGCTCGAGGTGCAGCGCCTCCGACAGGCCGCGCACCGCGAACTTCGACGCGTTGTACGCCGCCTGCCCCGGATAGCCCATCATGCCGAACACCGAGCTGAGGTTGACGATCCACGCCGCGGGGCGGCCCTTCAGGTGCGGCAGCGCGTGCCGGCAGCCGCTGACCACGCCGTCGAAGTTCACTGCCATGACGCGGTCGAAATCGGCCTCGGGCGTCTCGATGAACGACCCCATCACGGTCAGCCCGGCATTGTTGATCACCGCGTCGAGCCCGCCGAACTCCGCCGCCGCGCCGTCGAGCCAAGCCTTCACCCCGGCGTCCTCGCTGACGTCGAGCACCGTCGTCGCGTGGTGCGCGTTGCCGAGCAGCCGCGAGGTCTCGGCCAGCGTTTCGGCGTCCTTATCGGCCAGCGCCAGGCGGCAGCCCTTGCCCGCCAGAAGCACCGCGAGCGCGCGCCCGATGCCGCTGCCCGCGCCGGTCAGTGCGACGATCCGCCCGTCGAGCGTCGCGCGTGCATAGGTCATCGACGGGTCCCCTTCGCCGTTCCCCGGCGTTAAGAAGCGACTAGCGCAAGCGGCGCGCACGGAGAACCCCCATGGCATCGCGGCCCGATTACGAAGACGACGACCTCCCCCCCGGCCTGCTCCCCGCCGAACCCGAGCCCGAGATGGAGCCGAGCGTCCTGCCCGAACCCGAGATGGGCGGCCGGGGCGGGCTCGACCCGGTGCGTTACGGCGACTGGGAAAAGGGCGGGATCGCGGTCGACTTCTAGCCTTCCCGCCCCAACGGTCGGCTGAGCAGGGCATCGATGGTCTCGGCCACTTCGGCCCCATCGAGCAGCGCGGCGACCGCCGCCGCGATCGGCATTTCGACCCCTGCCGCGCGCGCCGCCGCGACGAGCACCGGCGCGGTCGCCGCACCCTCCGCCACCGTGTCGCGGCTGCCCAACAGTTCGGCGGCCGACCGGCCTTTGCCCAGGCCGATGCCGAGGCTCATGTTGCGCGACTTCGGTGACCCGCAGGTCAGCACGAGGTCGCCGAGCCCCGACAGCCCGCCCAACGTCTCGACCCGCCCGCCGCGCGCGGAGGCGAAGCGCAGCATCTCGGCATAGCCGCGCGACAGCAATGCCGCGCGGGCGTTCTCGCCGAGCCCCCGCCCGATCACGACGCCGCAAGCGATCGCCAGCACGTTCTTGACCGCGCCGCCGATCTCGGCCCCCGTCACGTCGTCGGTCAGGTACGGGCGAAAGCGCGGCGTCGCGAGCAGTTCGACGAGGCTCTCGCCCACACCTGCGTCGGCGCACGCCAGCGTGATCGCGGTCGGCAGGCCGCTTGCGACCTCGGCGGCGAAGGTCGGCCCCGACAGCACCGCGCACGTCGCCTGGGGGTTCGCCTGCACCGCGACCTCGGCCATCAGCAGATGCGTGTCGGCCTCGATCCCCTTGGCGCACAGCACCAGCGTGCGCGGCCCCGACGGGGCGGCGGCGATAACGCTGCGCAGATGCTGCGCGGGCGCGACGACGAGCCACGGGTCGCAGGCATCGAGATCGGCGAGGCGCGTCGTGGCGGCGATGCCGGGCGGCAGCGCGACGCCGGGCAGAAAGCGCGGGTTGCCCTCCCTGGCGTTGATCCCATCGACGACCGCGCCCTCGCGCGCCCAGAGCAGCACGTCGAGCCCCTTGCCCGCGAGCACGCACGCCAGCGCGGTGCCCCACGCGCCGCCGCCGATCACGCCGACCTTCATGCCTTGATCCCTGCACCGCGCGCGATTTCCGCATCCGGATCGAGCGGCCAGCGCGGCCGCGCCGGCGCGTCGAGCCCGTCGACCAGCCCGAGCGCCAGCCGCTCTGCCCCGGCCCAGGCGATCATCGCGGCATTGTCGGTGCACAGCCACGGCGGCGGCGCGACGAACCTCGTGCCGTGCGTCGCGGCCAGACCCGCCAAAGCTGTCCGGACAATGCCGTTCGACGCGACCCCGCCCGCGACGACGAGGGCTTTCGCCTCGGGCATGCTGCGCAGCGCGCGCTGCGTCCGGTCGACGAGGCAGTCGACCGCCGCCGCCTGGAACGACGCGGCGAGATCGGGGATGCCGTAATTGCCCGTCGCATGCGCGCGCAGCACCGCGCTTTTCAGCCCGGCGAAGGAGAAGTGCGGCTCGGGCCAGCCGACCATCGGGCGCGGCAGCGGCACCGCCCGCGCGTCGCCCTCGCGCGCCGCCCGCTCGACCGCCGGCCCGCCGGGGAATCCCAGCCCCAGAATCTTCGCGGTCTTGTCGAACGCCTCGCCGACCGCATCGTCGATCGTCGTCGCGAGACGCCGGTAGCGCCCGACCCCTTCGACCGCGAGCAGCTGGCAATGCCCGCCCGAGACGAGCAACAGCAGATACGGAAACTCGAGCTCCGCATCGACGAGCCGCGGACTGAGCGCGTGCCCCTCGAGATGATTGACCGCGAGCAGCGGCTTGTGCGCGGCAAGGCACAGCGCCTTGGCGGTGACCAGCCCGACCATCACCCCGCCGATCAGCCCCGGCCCGGCCGTCGCGGCGATCGCATCGACGTCCGCGAGCCGCACCCCGCCGTCGCGCAGCACGCGCTCGATCATCGGCGTCAGCGCCTCGACATGCGCGCGCGCCGCGAGTTCGGGCACGACGCCGCCGAACGGCCGATGGTCGGCATCCTGGCTCGCCACCGCCTGCGCGACGATACTGCGGTCGCCGCGGACCAGCGCGACCGCGGTCTCGTCGCAGCTCGATTCGATGCCGAGGATCAGCGTCATAGTGCGGCGACCAGGCGGAAACGCTCGCAGCACAGCGGCATGTCGGAGGCGAAATGCCCGTTGCGCTGGAAGTAGGCGCGATGCTCGCGCTGCCACGCCGCGAGGCTGCGGTCGTCCTCGCCCTCGTCGAACGCGAAGCCGGCATCGACCTCGTCGAAGCGACGGGTCGTCAGTTCGACCGTCTCGAGCAGCGCGCGCGGTGCACCGGCGCCGTCGAGCGCGGCCCAGCGGCCGCCGATCGCCGACCCCTTCAGTCCTTCGCGCGCGTCCCAGCAGGTCGCTGTCTTGACGCCCGCCAGCACCAAGGCGAGCAGCGTGTCGGCCAGTGCCGGCCCATCGCCGAAGCGTTCGCGGGGGCAATCGCCTGGTCCGCGCTGCCAGGCATAGAGGATCTCGGGCTCGCCCTCCTCGTTGCACGTGCCGTCGCGATGCTCGACCGCCACGAAGCCGCGCCGCTCGTAGAATTGCCACGCCGCCTCGTTGCGCTCGAAAACCACGAGCGTCAGCCGCTCCGCACTCGCCTTGGCGAGATCGAGCAGCAGGCTACCGACCCCCTGCGACTGGTGCCCGGGCGCGATGAACAGCTGGTCGACGAGGTCACCCCGCAGCGCGATGAAGCCGAGCAGGCGGTCGTCGGCGAAGGCCCCCCAGACCGGCCCCGCGTCGATCAGCGTGTCGGCGAAGAAGCGTATGAATCCGGCCTCGTCGTGCCGCCCGGCGAGCCAGGGCAGGCGATCCTCGTACGACGCGCGGTGCAGCGACCCGGCGACCGGGGCGTCGGCGCGGGTCAGCCGCCGCACGGTGACGGGCGGCGACGATGCGATTGGGGCGGGGCTGCTTGCCATGTCGCGGCTGCCCTAGCACAAGGCGCGGGCATGACGACAAATCTGAAGCTCGGGACGCGCGGTTCGCCGCTGGCATTGGCGCAGGCGAACATGGTGGCGGGTGCGCTCGCCGTGCATGGCACGACCTGCGAGATCGTGGTGATCACGACGACGGGCGACCGCGTCCAGGACAGGCCGCTCGCCGAGATCGGCGGCAAGGCGCTGTGGACCAAGGAACTCGACGCCGCGCTGATCGACCGCCGCATCGATTTCGCGGTGCATTCGATGAAGGATGTCGAGACCGACCTGAACGACGGCGTCGCGCTCGCTGCGATGATGCCGCGCGCCGATGTCCGCGACCGGCTGATCGGTACGGCGACGCTGGGCGCGCTGCGCCACGGTGCGAAGGTCGGCACGTCGAGCCCCAGGCGGGCGGCGCAGCTGCTCGCCCGCCGGCCCGACCTCGTCATCGAGATGCTGCGCGGCAATGTCGCGACGCGGCTGGCGCGGATCGCGGCGGGCGATTTCGACGCAACGCTGCTGGCGGCGGCGGGGCTCGACCGGCTCGGCATCGACGCGGGGCATGCGCTGGAGATCGACGACTGGCTGCCCGCGCCGGCGCAGGGCGCGGTGGGCATTGCGATCCGCAAGGGCGACGCGGCGGTGGGCGACGCGGTGGCGCGCATCGACGATGCCGACACGCATGCGGCGGTGCTGCTCGAGCGCCACTTCCTCGCGTGCCTCGACGCCGACTGCCACTCGCCCGTCGCGGCGCTGGCGCGCGTGGCCGACGGTTCGGTCAGCTTCTCCGGCGAGATCATCCGCAACGACGGGACGGAGCGGCAGCACGGTGCGACGCACGCGCCGCTCGCGGGCGCCAGGGATGCAGTCGCGTTGCTCGCGGCCGAGCTGCTGGCGCGCGCCTCGCCGGAGCTGCGCGCGCAGTTCGGAGAGTAAAGCCTGCGCGTCCTCGTCACCCGGCCGGAACCCGCCGCGTCGCGGACGGCCGGGCGGCTGCGCGCACTTGGGCATGAGCCGATCGTCGCGCCGCTGCTGATTCCTCGGGCGGTGGCGTGGGAATTGCCGCCGGGCGACTGGCAGGCGGTGGCGTTCACCTCAGCGGCCGCTCCGGCGCTCGGTGGTGATTTGGCCGCGCTGGCGCACCTGCCCGCCTACGCCGTGGGTGCGGCGACCGGCGAGGCGGCGCGCGCGGCGGGGTTCTGCGATGTCCGGGTCGCCCGCGGCGATGCAAGCGCGGTGTTCGCGCAGGCCGCCGGCGACGGGGTCACTCGGCTGCTGCATCTGGCAGGGGCCGACCGCAGTGCGGCGGTGGTGCCCGAAGCGCTGAGCGTCGGCGTGGTCACCGTCTATGCTGCCGACCTCGCCGAAGCGTTGCCGGCCGAAGATTTCGACCTCGCGCTCCTCTACTCGGCCCGCACCGCCGCGCGCTTCGCCGCGCTGTTCAGCGGTGACCCTGCGGCCGTGCGCATCGCCGCGCTGAGCCCCGCCATTGCCGCCGCCGCGGGCACTGGGTGGGCGGCAATCGCGGTCGCAGCCGAGCCGACCGAGGATGCGCTCTTTGCCGCCGCGCGTCTGGCGTGCGAATAGGGCGCCCATGGATGCCAGCGAAGAACCGGCCGATGCCACCGAACGCCTGCGCGCGCGCCTGGCGGGCAAGCCGATCGCGATGACCCCGCCGCCGCGGCGCGGGGTGGTACCGTGGGTGCTGGCCGCCGCGCTGTTCACCTTCGCGCTCGGGCTGATCGCCAACCCCTGGTTCGAGCGCAACATCCGCTCGCAGATCCCGGGCTTCGCCGACGTCGAGACCAGCACCGGCGTCGATCCTGCCGTCGTTGCGGCACTCGATGCGCGCCTGCGCGCGGTCGAGGCGCGCGCCCCGCAGCAATTGGTCGCGCCCGTCGCGGCCCCGCAGAGCAACGAGCGCGTCGCAGCACTCGAGGCACGGCTGGAGGGTCTCGAGCGCACCAGCGATGCGGGCACCGCGCGGATCGACACATTGACCGGCAGCGTCGCAGCGCTGACCGGCCGCGTCGATGCGAACGCGGGCCAGACGGTGCTGACCCTGCAGGCCGCGCGCGTCGATGCCGACCGGGCGCAGGGTGCGCTCAGCGTCCTCGCGGCACGCCGCGCGATCGAGGCGGGACGCTGGACGCCGGGCCTCGCGACGCCGTTGCGCGCGCTGTTCGCCGACACCCAGGGCCCCCAGGTCGAGGCGGTGGTGGCACTCGGCAGCGCGCCGGTCACGCCTGCGACGCTGCGCGCCGGGCTCGCCCGCCTGCGCGGCACTGCGCCCGCCCCCGATGCCGGCTGGTGGGGCCGCTTCACCGCAGGGCTGGCGAGCGTCGTCGAGGTGCGCGAACGCAGCAATGCCCGCGCCGACGATCCGATGGCGCGCGCTGATGCCGCGCTCGCCGCGGGCGATGTCGCGAGTGCGGTCGCGGCCGTCGAGCGTTTGCCGCGCGGGCCGGGCACGACCGCCTGGCTCGCATCTGCGCGGCGCTTGCAGACGGGATGGCGCGCGCTGGCGGTACTCGAGGAGGCGGCGCTGACGCTCCGCCCCGTCGCCGCGCTGCCCCTGCCCCTGCCCCTGCCCTAGCGGCCGCGCCCGGTCTGCTCCTGCAACTCGTCGATGCGGATCGACGCGTCGGCCTTGTTGAGCTCGGGGTCGAACTCCTCGTGTGCCTCCTCGCTCAGCGTCTTCAGGTACGACGCCTGCGCGCCGGTCATCGGCTCGTCGCCCGTCGTCCAGTCGGCGGGGTCCTTCTCGGCATTCGACGTCGGGTTGGTCTTGGGGTTCTCGGTGTCGCTCACAATGATCTCCACGAAAAAAGGACGCGGAGGAGAACCCCCCGCGCCCCGATTTCGTTCCCGGCTTGTTCTGCCTAGAACTTGGTGCCGACCTTCAGTCCGATCGTCCGCGGGCGGATGACATAGGTGTAGAAGATGCCGCCCGACGCGGTGACGCCGTCGGGATCGCCGCAGATGCTTTCCCCGCACTGCACGCTGCGCGACGTCTGGCCGTTCACGTCGAAGATATTGGTACCGTAGAGCTCGGCGGAGAAGCGCCCGGTCTTGAAGCCGACGCTCAGATCGACCGTCGTATAGCCCGGAAAGTCGCCGACGATCGCGCGCGTGGCCGGACGCAGGTCGCCCAAGCGCTTGCCCTCGCGCACCACCGCACCCTGGATGTGCGCGTCGATGCCGTCGCGGACCTCGACCTCATAGCGCGCCACGGCATTGCCCTTGAAGCGCGCGGTGTCGGGCAGCCGC
The DNA here is from genome assembly GCF_007097155.1 of Glacieibacterium frigidum. Classification (GTDB taxonomy): domain Bacteria; phylum Pseudomonadota; class Alphaproteobacteria; order Sphingomonadales; family Sphingomonadaceae; genus Glacieibacterium; species Glacieibacterium frigidum. The sequence continues at coordinate 310,370 of NZ_VJWA01000001.1, read as the reverse complement.
GTGCCCGCCGGAGCCAGCACCGAGTTGGCCGCGCCTCCCGGCCCGGGGATCGTGCAGTCCTGCGTCGAATTGGCGGAGGCGCAGAAGTCGGTGACCAGCTTGGCGTTGTTGTAGCTGCCGCTGACCCCCAGCGTCAGGCCCGTCGTCGGCTGCACATTAAGGTCGAATTCGAAGCCGCGGATGCGCGCGTTGCCGGCGTTGCGGATGATCGTCAGCCCGTTCTCGCCCAGCGACGAGAACTGCACGTCGTCCCAGTCGAGCTGGTAGATCGCGCCGTTGAACCGGACCTTGTTGTCGGCAAAGCTTGTCTTGAAGCCCAGCTCGTAATTGTCGAGCACGTCGGGGGCATAGGGCTCCACCGTTCCGCGCCGGTTGATGCCGCCCGGGCGGAAGCCCCGGCTGAAGGTCGCATAGACCAATGCGTCGTCGTTGATCTTGTAGGTCAGATTGACCTTGGGCAGCCAGTCGGTGTCCTTGGTGCGCCGGTCGAGATTGATACAGGGCGCCCCGGCGACGGTGTTCGGCACCGGCGTACCCGCCGGATTGGAGCGCCGCGTCGTCCCGTCGGTATTGAAGCACGCGGCCTCGCCGGTGCGGCTGCTGAATCCGGCGGCATAACCGAAGAAGCCGACCAGCGAGTTGTCGTACTTGTAGACGCGCGTCCCAGCGGTCAGCGTCAGCTTGTCGGTGATGTCGTACGCCAGCTCGCCGAACACCGCATAGTCGCGGTCGACGCGGACCTGCTTGGTCAGCCAGATGTTGCTGTCGGTGCCCTTCACCGTGATGATGTCGGCGATATTGTCGATGATGTAATTTTCTTCGATGCCGTTCTTCTGGCGCTGGTAGAACAGGCCGGCGATCAGCCGCAGCCGCTTGTCGGCGGGCGAGGCGATGCGGAATTCGTGGCTCTGCTTGGTGAAGCGCGGCTTCGAGATGATGTACTGGTTCGGGCTGACCAGGTTTCCGGCATTGTCGCAGATGTACGCCCCCGACCCGTTCAGCGCGTCGTAGAAATAGGAATAGTCGGAGTAGTCGGAGATGCCGTCGATGTTGCGCTTCAGATAGGCGCCGGCATAGGTCAGCGACCAGTCGCCGACCTTGCCCTCAATGGTCAATGACGCTTGGTACCAGTCGTCGGTATTGAACTCGGGATTGAACTGGGCGACCTGGCGCTTCTTGGCACGGCCCGATTCCTGGCCGAAAAAGCCGTCCGACCGCTGCTTCTGGCCCATGATCGCGGGCGTGATCGTCCAGCTGTCGTCGAGTTCGATGCCCAGCGCGATGCGCCCGCCATAGGTCTCGACGTCGTTATAGTCGTCCTCGACGAACGGCGCGGTGGTGGCGAGGATGCCGGACACCGGGAAGCGTCGCGTCGCCAGCACATTGTCGATGAAGCCGGCGTCCTTGTCGTACCAGCCGACGGCGCGGACCGCGATCTTGTCGCTCAGCGGCACGTTGACGAAGCCCTCGGCGACATAGCCGAACTCGCCGTCGGTGACCTTGTTGACCTCGAAGTCGAAGGCGCCCGAGAATTTCGACGGGTCTGGCTTGTTGGTGATGATGCGGATCGTGCCGGCTTCGGACGAGCTGCCGTACAGCGTGCCCTGCGGCCCGGCGAGCGCCTCGACGCGCGCGATGTCGTAAAGGTGGATGTCGAGTGCGCCCTGGATCGTCGTGATCGGCTGCTCGTCGAGATAGATACCGACGGTCGGCTGCGATGACGAGTGGTTGGCGTTCTCCCCCGACGACACACCGCGGAAATAGACGCGCGCGCTGCCGGGACCGGCGGTCTGATAGGTCACCGACGGCAAGAAGCGGACATAATCGTCGAAGGCCTGCACCTGCAGCTGGTCGAGCCGCGCCTGGCCCAGAACCTGGATCGACATCGGCACGTCCTGAAGGGTCTCGTTCGTCTTGCGTGCCGTGACGACGATGTCGGCGAGCCCTTCGTCGACGTCGGCCGCGGCGACCTCGGTGGGCGGCACGGTCTGCGCCAGCGCCACGCCGGGTAGCGCCAGCGCGCTGGTCAGCCACAGCGCGATACGGGTCGAGCGGCGGACGTTGGTCGGCATTGTGAAAACCCCCATTGAAAGCGTCGATCCCACCCAAGACGCCGATGTGCGTTTTCTAACGCTACACCTCAGGGGATAGGCTGTGACACAATCGCGTAGCTGTCCAGCGCTTTTCCGAGCGAATCTTTCAACGGACCCAACCAAAGGTTATAGTGTTGCCAATGATCCACAGCCGAGGCGTAGAGCGGCTGGCGCACCTGCTCCGAACTCGCGGTGCGCACGGCGCGGTCGGTCTCGTGGAAATTCCGGCACGCCGGTTCGTAGTCGAGCCCGCAATAAGCGAGCAGCGCGGCGATCTCGGTGTCGGGATCGGCGATCATCGTCTCGTAATCGACGCGGTGGACGCGGCCCGGCAGCACATCGTCGAAATGCGCCATCAGCGCGGCATAGTCGCGCCAATAGGCGCCGATGTCGCCAAGGTCGTAGGTGAACGCCTGGCCCCGCGCGAAATGCTGCTTGAACCCTGAGAAGCAGCAGCCGAGCGGGTGGCGCCGCGCATCGATGATCTTCGCTCTGGGCAGCATCAGGTGGATCAGCCCGACGTGCGCGAAATTATTGGGCATCTTGTCGATGAACAGCGGCTTCGCCGTCTTGCGCTGCACCCGTGTGCGGTCGAGATATTCGCGGCCCAGCGCCGCCAGCTCGTCGGCGCCCAGCCCACGCAGACGCTCGGCATAGCGTTCGCCGGGGTCGCCCTTCGCGCGCGCGCCGAGGCGGCGGGCGAGCGCGTTGACATCGGGCAGCTCCATCGTGCCCTCGACCAGCGAATGCGACGAGAGGATCTGCTCGATCAGCGTCGAGCCCGAGCGCGGCAGACCGACGACGAAGATCGGATCGGGATCGGGGCAGCCCTGCCCGGCGCGCGCCGCGAAAAATTCGCGCGTGAACAGTGCCCGTGCCGCCTCCATCGCCGCGGTGGTGTCGGCGGCGTCATAGTCGAGACCGGCGCGGCGCAGCGCATTACCCGCGGCATAATGGCGGAACGACGCGGCATAGTCGGCGCGGTCCTCGAGCGCCTTGCCGAGAGCGAAATCGAGGTGATAGCGCTCCTCGTCGTCGAGCTCGCCCGCCAGTGCGGCGCGCATCGCGGCGATGTCGGCGTCGTCGAAACGCACGGTCTTGAGGTTGGCGAGGCTCCACCACGCCTCGCCCAGCGACGGGGTCTCGGCGAGCGCGGTGCGATAGGCGGTGATGCTGTCGGCCTGGCGCCCGACGGTCTTCAGCGCATGGCCGTAGCTCATCCAGGTCTTCGCCTGTGCCGGATGCGCCGCCAGCACCTCGTCGTAAGTCGCGATCGCCTGCGTGTACTCGCCCAGCCGCACCAGGATCGCGGCGCGCAGGATGCGGTAGCCGGGGGCGTGCGGGTCGCGCTGCATCAGCGCGTCGATCTCGACGAGCGCCTCCTCGACCTTGCTCTGCCGGTGCAGCACGACCGCCAGATTGTGCCGCGCCGCGTCGAAGCCGGGGGCGAGCGCCAGCGCGCGGCGTAGCAATGTCTCGGCGTCGGCATAGCGCCCCAGCCGCCCCGCCAGCTCGGCGAGCATGCGGATCGCCGCGACCTCGTGCGGCCGCGCCTTCAGCCGAGCGCGCAGCAGCGCCTCGGCAATGTCGAGGCGGTTGTCGTTGAGCGCCTGCGCGGCGCGGATCATGTCGACATCGCGCGTCGCGGCGTCGAGCTGGGCGTCTAGGTCGACCGTTGCGGATGCCATCACGACAGGCGTTCTTGCGCGCCGCCACGCGCGTGTCAAAGTGCCCGCCATGAGTGACTGGACGATCGGCATCATCGGCGGCTCCGGCCTCTACGCGGTCGACGCGCTGGAGGGCGCGACCTGGACGCGGGTCGAAAGCCCGTGGGGCGAGCCGTCGGACGAGCTGTTGAGCGGCACCATCGCCGGGCACCGCTTCGTCTTCCTCCCCCGCCACGGGCGGGGGCATCGCCTGTCGCCGAGCGACCTCAACAACCGCGCCAATATCGACGTGCTGAAGCGCGCCGGCTGCACCGACGTGCTGGCGATCTCGGCCGTCGGCTCGCTGCAGGAGGGCTATGCGCCCGGGGATTTCGTCGTCGTCGACCAGTTCGTCGACCGCACCTTCGCACGCGCCAAGAGCTTCTTCGGCACCGGCCTCGTCGCGCACGTGTCGATGGCCGACCCCGTCTGCCCGCGCCTGTCGGCGCTGGCTGCCGACGCCGCCGGGCCGGGCACGCACCGCGGCGGGACCTACCTCGCGATGGAGGGCCCGCAGTTCTCGACGCGCGCCGAAAGCGAGCTGTACCGGTCCTGGGGCTGCGCGGTGATCGGCATGACGGGGATGCCCGAGGCCAAGCTCGCGCGTGAGGCCGAACTGCCTTACGCGCTGGTCGGCATGGTCACCGACTACGACTGCTGGCGCGTCGGCGAGGCGCCGGTCGAGGTGTCGGCAATCCTCGGGGTCATGCACGCCAACGCGGCGCGGGCGCGGGAGCTGGTCATCCGGCTGGCACACGCGCTGCCGCCGGAGCGGGTAGCTTCGCCGATCGACACGTGCCTCGACTGGGCGCTGATCACCGCGCCCGAAGCACGCGACCCGGCGCTCATCGCGAAGCTCGACGCGGTCGCGGGACGGGTGCTGTCAGCCTGAACAGCTCGCCCCGCCCAGCACGCAGAAGCGCGCGCAGTGCGGGTGGTTGAGCGGCACCGGGCGCGCCGCCTCGGCCAGCGTCGCACTAAGCTCGAATTGCGGGTCGTAGGCGAGCAGGGTGCACGCCAGCACGGCGGGCGCAGCGGCGCCCTTGCGGCGCACGACCATGCGGCTCGACGCGCACATGATGCTGTCGAGCGACACGCCGAGGATGCCCCAGCAGGCGGTGCTGATCTCCGGCACGTCGGCGGCCGCGTCCATCTCCGGGAAAAGCACGAGGTCCGGCTCGGGCAGGCCCAGCCCGGCGAACAACGCGGCGTAACCGCCGCGGGCGTCGGCGTCGCTTTCGGTGCCCAGATGCCGCCCTGCGATGGCGATGCGAAAGCCGTTGGCGCTCAGCCAGCGCAGGCCATCGATGGCGATGTCCCAAGTCCCGACGCCGCGCTCGGCCTCGTGCACCAACTTCGTGTAGTGATCGAGGCTGACGCGCATCGTCAGGCGCTCGCGCGGCAGCGCCAGCAACGCGGCCTCAAAGCGCCGCATCGGGCGCATCGCGTTGGTCAGCACGAGAACCTCGAAGCCGCGGTCGAGTGCCAGCGCGATCATCGCGGGCGCCTCGCGATTCATGAAGGGCTCGCCGCCGGTAAAGCCGATCTCGCGCGTCGGCAGGCCCTCGCGCGCGATTTCGTCGAGATAGGCGGTCATCTCGGCGAGCGTCAGATAGGCGAGCGCGTCGTTGGTCGGCGAACTCTCGATGTAGCAGGTCGCGCACGACAGGTTGCACAGGGTTCCGGTGTTGAACCACAAGGTGTCGAGGCCCCGCAGCGCCACCGAAGCACGCGGCTCGCCCTTCGCCGTCGTCGCCGGATCGCGGAATTTCTCCGCCGCGAGGGGCGGCGCGGTGACGGCGAAGGGCGACGGCAGCATCATCGCCGTATAGCCGCGCGGGCCGCGGGGCGGTAGGGCGGCGGGGATGCACATATTGGTCACCGGCGCGGCGGGCCTGGTCGGCGCCGACCTGTGCGTCCGGCTGCGCGAGCGCGGCCACCAGGTCACCGGCCTCGTCCACCGGCGTGGCGCGGACGGCGAAACGGTGGCGGGCGATGTCGCCGTAAAGGGTCTCGGCATCGACCTCCGGCCCGACCTCGTCGTGCACTGCGCGGCGATCACCGCCTTCGACGCCACACCCGAAGCGTACGCGCGGGTCAACGTCGGCGGCGCCGCTAATGTCGTGGCGTTCGCCGAAAAGATCGGCGCGCGGCTGCTCCACGTTTCCACGGCCTATGTCTGCGGGACGCGCGACGGGCGCATCAGCGAGGGCGAGGTCGGCGAGGCCTTCGTCAACGGCTATGAGGCGAGCAAGGCGTCGGCCGAGGCTTTGGTCCGCGCCAGCAGCGCGCCGTGGACGATCGCGCGGCCGTCGGTGGTGGTCGGCGACAGCATGACGGGCGCCATCGCCAGCTTCGAGAACATCTACCTGATCTTCCGCCTGATCGCCGAGGGGCGGGTGCGGACCCTGCCCGCGAGCGCACGCGCGACCCTCGACCTTGTGCCGATCGACCATGTGGGGCGCGGCCTCGTCGCGCTCGCCGAGACGCCGGCCCCGGGGGTGACGGTCCACCTGACCGCCGCCACGCCGACGCGCGTCCACGACCTCGGCGCGGCGATCGCTGCGGTGCCGGGACTGGGGCACCCGGAGTTCGTCGATCCCTTGGCTTTCGACGTCGCCGCGCTGCCTCCCGCCGAGCGGCGCTGGCATGCGGCGGCAGCGGCGCTCTACACGAACTATCTGACGCGCGCGCCGGTGTTCGACCAGGCCAACGCGAGCCGGCTCGTCCCGCCCTGCCCGCCGACCGACCGTGCGTGGCTCGACCGGCTGATCGCCTATTGCCTCGAGCGCGGCTTCGTCACCGCACGTCCGGATAATGCGCGCCCAGCTGCTTCGGGCGGATATTAAGGCCCCACAGCACGCCGACCTTCAGATAGACCCAGTTCGCGCGCCACTCGCCCCAGCGCGCGACGCGCCGGTCGCTGGTCAGCACGATGCGGTTGACCAGCCGCGTGCGACCCTGACCGACAATGCGGACGCACAGGTCGGCTTCCTCCATGACCATCATGCGCTCGTCGAAGCCGCCAACGGCCTCGAACGCGCTGCGGCGGAAGAACATCGCGTGGTCGCCGAACAACAGCCGCCCACCGCGCAGGAACAAGTGCGGGCGGAAGAGCAGCGGCGCGTACCAGGTCTTGATCCAGTTGTGGAAACTCGTGACCCAGCGGACCTTCTCTGGCCCCGACAGGATCGCGGTGAAGCCGCCCAGAACCGTGCGACCCGTCAGCGTGCGCTCGACCACGGCGATGCCGTCGTCGGGCAGCCAGGTGTCGACGTGCAGGATGCAGACGGCGGGCATGGTCGTCGCCGCGACCCCGGCGTTGGACTGCGCGGCGCGGCCCCGGCGCGCGGTGATGACGCGATGGCCGGCAGCGTCGACGATCGCCGCCGAACCATCCGCCGAGCCGCCGTCGACGAAGACGATCTCCGTCGGTGCCGGATCGAGGGCGCTCAGGCAGCGCAACAGGCGCGGCAGTGCCGCCGCCTCATTGAGCATCGGGACGACGAGCGCGACGCTCAAAAACCGGGCCAGCGCGCGAGATCGGCGGGGACGTCGAGGTCAGCCAAGCAGTCGAGCACCACCGGCGGCGCGGACAGGCGCGCGACCGTCTGCGCAAACACGCGCGGCCCGCCCCACGCGATGCCGTCGAACACCGGCGCGGGCGCGGCAAGGCCGAGCAGCCAATAGCCGCCGTCCTCGGCGGGGCCGATCACTGCCGCGGCATGCGCCAGAGCGTCGGCGGCCCGCTGGAGATGCGCATGCGTCAGGCCGGGGCAATCGGCGCCGATCAGGAGCACGGGCAGGTCCTCGGCGGCGCGCGCCAGGCGCTCGCCGAGGTCGCCGTCACCCTGGTCGATCGCGGCGACACCCAGCCAGTCCTCGAACGCCCCGACCTCAGCCCCCGTCGACCGCACCTCGCAGTGCAGCCCGCTCGCCAGCACCGTCGCCACCGTGTGCTCGGTCAACCGTCGGTGCAGGTCTGCAGCACCCGCCGCGCCGAGCGCCGGGATCAGCCGCGTCTTGGCCTTCCCGGCCTCGGGCCAGCGCGTGAACAGGCAGACCCTCATGCCCGATACGCCACCACGCGCCCATCCTCGACCGCGATGCGCGGCGCGGGGCCAAGGCGCAGGCCGCGGCCATCGGCGCTGCGGCCGGTCGTGACGTCGAACCGGTAGCCGTGCCACGGGCAGGTGACACAGCCGTCGACCACCGCCGCGTCGTCGAGCGGGCCGAGCCAATGCGGGCAGACGACACTGTGCGCGACGAGCGCGCCGTCCATCTCGACCAGCCGGAAACGCCCCGGGCCAAAGTCGAAGACCGTCCCCGCCCGCGCCTCACCAAGATCGACCCGCTCGGGCACCGCCACCCGCGCGCGCGGGGCGAGCGCCGCCTCGCGGTGGCGCATCATCGCCTCGTCCTCGTCCCACAGCCGTTCGTACGCCGCGACGAAACCCCGGCCGATCATCGCCAGCCGCTCGGGGTCGGCAACGGGGACGTGGTAATCGACGACGACGTGCGTCGCGTGCGCGCCCGTCGGGGTCAGCGCGACGCGAATCTCGCTGGTCTCGCCCGGCCCGGCCTCAGTCGTGACGCGGTACTGCCCGCCATCGAAGTCGCAATCGAGCCGCAGCTGCTGGTCCGGCCCGCCATGCCCGCGCAGGCGGATGCGCCACCCGTCGGCGCGCGCCTCGACGAGGTCGCACCCCGCGAAACTCGACGCGTGGAGCGCGGGCAGATGCTCCCAGTCGAGGACGTTCTCCCAAATGCGCGCCATGTTCGCCCGCACATCGCGCACGTACGTCCCGGCGAGGTTCAGTGCGGCCACGCACCTATCCTCGCATCGCCGCGCCGCCTCGGCTAGGGGGCCCGATGCCTGTTGCTTTGCCTGCCGAGATCGTCGTCACCGGAACCGCGCTGCCCGCGCCCGCGGGGGCCGCGGCGTACGGCAGCACGATCATCGACCGCGAACGCCTGACCAGTGAGGCGTCGGGCCGGCTGGAGAACGTCCTGCGCGACGTCGCGGGCGTGCAGCAGTTCCGCCGCACCGACAGCCGCGCCGCCAACCCGACGAGCCAGGGCGTGACGCTGCGCGCACTCGGCGGCAACGCGTCGAGCCGTGCGCTGGTGCTGCTCGACGGCGTGCCCCAGGCCGATCCCTTCGCGGGCTTCGTGCCCTTCGCGGCGCTCGACCCTGAGCGCCTGAGCGCGGTCCGCATCACGCGCGGCGGCGGCGCAGGCGCGTTCGGCGCGGGTGCGGTGGCAGGCACCGTCGAGCTGTTCAGCGCGGGCCTTGCCGACATCGACGGCCTGACCGCGCGCGCGGCGTACGGGTCGCGCGACTCGGCGGAGCTTGCCGCCACCGGCGCCGCGGCGCTCGGCGCGGGGTTCGTGACGATCAGCGCGCGGCATGACCGCGGCGACGGCTATATCCTGATCCCCCGCGACCAGCGCGGCAACATCGACGTGCCCGCGCGCTACCGCTCGACGAGCGTCGCGTTGCGCGGCGTCGCGCCGCTCGACGAGACGACCGAACTGCAGGCCAGCGGCGCGATCTTCGACGATTCGCGGCTGCGCGGCATCGTCGGCACCGAGTCGAGCAGCCAGGGCGCGGACGCGTCCCTACGCGTCGTCGGACGCGGCACCTGGGGGTTCGAGGCGCTGGCGTACATTCAGGCGCGGCGCTTCACCTCGGGCTTCGTCGCGGTCGGGGCGGGCCGCGCCAGTGCGACGCCGTCGCTCGACCAGTACAACACGCCAGCCACGGGCCTCGGCGGCAAGATCGAGCTGCGTCCGCCCGTCGGCGACGCGCACGACGTCCAGATCGGTGCCGATGTCCGCGACGCGCGCGGCACGACGCGCGAGCGCTTCCGTTTCCAGAACGGCGCCTTCACCCGCGCCCGCGACGCCGGCGGCGGCACGCGCGTCGCGGGGCTGTTCGCCGAGGACAGCTGGCGCGTCCGCGAGGGCGTCGTGCTGACCGGCGGCGTCCGCGTCGACCGCTGGACGATCACCGAGGGCCGCCTGATCGAGACCGAACTCGGCACCGGTGCGGGCGTCACGTCGATCCGTACGGCGCAGCGCAGCGGCTGGGAGCCGACCGCGCGCGGCGGCATCGTCTGGACGCCCGTCACCAGCCTCGACCTGCGCGGGGCGGCGTATCGCGGCTTCCGCCTACCGACCCCAAACGAACTGTACCGCCCGTTCCGCGTCGGGGCGGATGCGACGGCCGCCAACCCCGGTCTCGGCCTCGAGAAGCTGACGGGCGTCGAGGCCGGCATCGACTGGCGTCCGCTGGCGACCGCGCGGATCGGCCTGACCGCCTATGCCAACCGCCTGAAGGGCGCGATCGCCAACGTCACCGAGGGGCGCGGGCCCGGCACCTTCGATCAGGTCGGCTTCGTCGCCGCGGGCGGCGCCTACCGCGTCCGCCGCAACGTCGATGCGGTGCGCGTCCGCGGCGTCGAGGCGACCGCGGCACTGACGCTCGCCGACTGGAGCCTCAGCGGCTCCGCGAGCTACGCCGACGCGCGCGTCCGCGCCTCGGGGACGGCGATCGAGCTCGACGGCCGCCGCCCGGCGCAGTCGCCGACCTTCGGCGCGAGCGCGACCCTGGGCTGGGAGCCGGCGTTCGGCGGGGCGTCCCTCACGCTGCGCCACGTCGCGGGCCAGTACGACGACGACCTCGAGTCGCGCCGCCTGCCCCCCGCGACCACCCTCGACGGCGTCGTCCGCCTGAAGGTCGGAAAGGGCGTCGAGGTCGAGGCGCGCGCCGAGAATGTCTTCGATACGCGCGTCGTCGCCGGCATCGCGGCGGACGGCACGCGCGACATCGCGACGCCGCGCACCCTGTGGCTGGGCCTGCGCTTCGCCTCGCGCTGACCGTTACGTAGCCGTTCACTTGCCATACAGCCTTGCGTGTCATACCAGCCTAACACGGTTGGGGAGGGTGGCATGCGGGTTTTGGTTGCGGCGGCGCTGTTGTCGACGAGTGGAGCGGCCTGGGCGCAGCGGGCGGACGACAACGCCGCGCGCGAGGCCGACGATGCTTTCGGCAAGTCGGTCGGCAATGAGCGGGTCGGCATCTACAACCCCTTCGACGTGCGCGGTTTCTCGCCCGTCGACGCGGGCAATGTCCGCCTTGAAGGCCTGTATTTCGATCAGCAGACCGACCTGACCGATCGGCTCGTCGACGGTTCGACGGTACGCGTCGGCCTGTCGGCGCAGAGCTATCCCTTCCCCGCGCCGACCGGCATCGCCGACTATGCGCTGCGCCGCCCCGGCGACAAAAGGCTGGTCAGCCCGGTGGTCGTCGTCGGCCCCTATGGCGGCTGGTCGGCCGAGTTCGACGCGCAGGTGCCGCTGGCCAAGGACAGCCTGGGCGTTGCGTTCGGCGCCGGCCTGTACCGCAGCCACGAGCATTTCGGCGCCACGCCGAAGTATTTCTCGTTGTCCGTCGCGCCGCGCTGGACGCCGGCGCCGGGCGTCGAGCTGGTCGCCTTCTACTCGCGCATCCGCAACACCTCCGAGGAGCCCCAGCCGCTCGTCTTCACCAGCGGCGACTTCCTGCCGCCCAAGATCGCGCGCCGAAATTACTACGGCCAGAGCTGGGCCAGGAATGCCGGGACGGGGCAGAACTACGGCGTGACCGGCAGCTGGACGACCGGGCCGTGGAGCCTGCGCGCCGGGCTGTTCCGCTCGACCTACGATCTCGATTCGGGCTTCACCGCGCTGTTCACCGGCGTCGATCAGGCGGGGCGCGGCGAGGAGATCCTGATCGCCAGCGAAGGCAACCGCTCGGCCTCGACCTCGGGCGAGGTCCGGCTGGCACGCACCTTCGACGAGGGGCCCCGCCGCCACACGCTGACCGCCTCGCTCCGCGGTCGCGACAGCCAGCGCAGCTATGGCGGCGACCAGGTCCTCGACCTCGGCCCGATCGTCATCGGCGAGGCCGACCCGGTTCCCAGGCCGGTGCTCAGCTTCGGCGCCAAGTCGCGAGATACCATCCGCCAGGGCACCGTGGGCCTCGCCTACGGCGTCAACTGGGCGCGCGTCGGCGAGGTCTCGGTCGGCGTCCAGAAGACCGATTACCGCAAGACCAGCGCCGAGCCGGGGCGCACGCTGCCCGCCTCGACCGACAGTCCGTGGCTGATCAACGCCACCGCTGCGGCGAACCTGTCGCGCTCCATCGTCGTTTATGCCGGCTTCACGCGCGGGCTCGAGGAAAGCCCCGGCGCCCCCGACAATGCGGTCAACCGCAACGACGCGCCGCCCGCGATCCGCACGCGCCAGTACGACGCCGGCATACGCTGGGCGATTCGCCCCGACCTGAAGCTGGTCGCGGGCGTGTTCGAGGTGACCAAGCCCTTCTACGACCTCAACCCCGCCGACGTGTTCGAGGAGGTGGGCACGGTGCGCAATCGCGGTATCGAGCTGTCGCTGGCGGGCACGCTGGCGAAGGGCCTCAACCTCGTCGCGGGCACGGTGTTTCTCGATCCCGTCGTCACCGGCGCGGCACGCGACCGCGGCGAGCTCGGCAGGCGGCCGGTCGCGGCGATCCTGCGCAACAGCTTCGCCTCGCTCGACTATCGGTTCCCGGACAGCGGTTTCTCGCTCGACGCGGTCGCTGAATCGACCGGCAAGCGCGTCGCCAACAGCGAGAACAGCTTCTTCGTCGCGCCGCGGGCCGTGCTGTCGCTGGGCGGCCGCTACCGCTTCAAGGCGGGCGACACGCCGGTCACGGTGCGCGCGCAGGTCGGCAACGTCTTCGACAATTACGGCTTTGGCGTCGGTGGCGGCGGCCTGATCGTCTACAACCTGCCCCGCCGCCTGACGATCACCGCGGCGGCAGATATCTGATTACCAGCGCAACCAGCGCGTCAGGACCAGTGCGCCCGCGCCCGCGCCGATCAGCAGCGCGAGGCCGTACCATGTGACGACGTACAGCGGGTCGTCGTGCGGGCAACTCCACACGAAGCCCGCCGCACCCCAGGCCGCGCCGCACAGGCCCGCCGCCACCGCTGCGGCGCGCGGGCGGGCCGGGGCACCACGCCGCGCCACGACGAAGGCTGCGAGCCAGACGGGCAGCGCATAGGCCTCGACGATCGCGACGCAGTGCAGCCCCGCGCGCCAGTCGAGCGTCTCCGCCAGCCGCGCCGGCATCGCGCCCGCCGCCCAGAGCGCCGCGCCCGCGATCACCGCACCGCCGAGGCTCAGCCACAGCCAGCGCCGCCCGGCACCGGGCCGCGCGGCAGGCGACACCAGCACCAGCAGTGCTCCTGCCGCCGCGACCGCGACGCCCGCGCAGCCGACCAGCTTCCACCAGAACATCGGCCCCGTCATCGCGCTCGAGAGGTCGGGCCGCGCCGGCATCATCGCGAGGATCAGCGCGAGTTCGGCGAGCATCACCGCGGCGAGCAGCGCCACGCCGTGCCACGCGCGGTGCGGACGCACGGGCTCCAGATCGCCAACCAGCCGATCGACGATCAGTGAAGGGTGCTCAGTCGCCATCGTCGTCGTCCCGATATCCTTCGACCCGTGCCATCAGCTTCGCCATGCCGCGATGGATGTTGACCTTGACCAGCGACGGCGACTGACCCGTCGCCGCTGCCGCCTCCTCGATCGACAGGCCGTCGAGCTTGACCAGCCTGATCGCCGTCGCCTGCGCCGGCTTGAGCGTCGCCAGCAGGTCGCCCAGCACGCGCGCCGAGACGATCCCGTCGCCGTGATCGCCGACGCTCAGTCCTTCGGGCAGTTCTTCGGTGCGAGTCGACTTCAGGTTACGCAGCCGGTCGATCCATTTGTAGCGGGCGATCCCCGCCAGCCACGGTCCGAACGGCCGTGACGGATCCCAGCTGGCGCGCTTGCTATGGACCGCGACCAGCGCCTCCTGCACCGCGTCGTCGACCATGTCGGGCGGCAGGCGGCGGCGATAGTAGCGCGCCAGCCAGACCTGCACCTCGTCGAGCAGCAGGCGATAGGCGTGCCGGTCGCCGCCCTGCGCGGCGATCATCAGCCGCGCCCAGACCTCGGCAGGCGCGTTCAATCACGCCTCCATTGATCTAGGTTAATGAGTCTGAAGATTCCCGATTGACCGGCCGGTCGTTCCGGGTCAGCCTCCAATAGCGGGGTAACAACGTTGCTTAACAGAGGGATATGAACATGAAGATCGCACTTGCCGCGCTGGCTCTGATCATCGCTACGCCGTCGCTCGCCGATACCGTCGTCATCAACGGCGATACCACCGGCGGCTCGACCTATAATCGTCCGTTGGCCGGTACGCCGCCGAGTTCGCTGTCGGGCGTCGGCACCGCCGTGCGTTACGATACGACGGCGTTCAGCGTCTCGTCGGCGGGCAGCTACACCTTCACCGCGGTGACGCCGGGTAGCTATGACGGCTTCCTGACGCTCTATTCGGGCAGCTTCGATCCCGGCAACGCCCTCGCCAATGCAATCGTCGCCAACGACGACATCAACGGCGGGAATTTCAACACGTCGGGCTTCACCGCCAACCTGCTCGCGGGCACGTCCTATTTCGCGGTCCAGACGGGCTTCGATAATCTCGATTTCGGCAGCTATGTGCTGACCATTGCCGGTCCCGGCACGATCAGCGTCGGCGGTGCCGTGCCCGAGCCTGCGGCCTGGGCGCTGATGATCGGCGGCTTCGGTCTGGTCGGCAACGCCATGCGCCGTCGTCGCCCCGTCACGGTTACGGCCTGATCCGGCAGGCACGGTCCGCGCCGGGGGCGCGGGCCGTGCCTGTTTCTCAGATGCCCGCATACCATTCGTAGCCGCGGTCTTCCCAATAGCCGCCCTTGCCGAGCTCCATGTTGGCAAAGCTCTCGACCACCTCGATCCGCTGCACATATTTGGCGTGCTTGTAGCCGAGCTGGCGTTCGACGCGCAGGCGAATCGGCGCGCCATAGGCGACCGGCAGCGGCGCGCCGTTCATCCGCGTCGCCAGGATGGACTGAGGGTGGAAGGCGTCGACCAGGTCGATACTCTCGTAATACATACCGCTCGACTGCATTCCGCCCTTCGAGATTTCGCCGCTATATTTGTCGGCGCAGTGGAAGACGACGTAGCGCGCGTTGGGCTTGAGCCCGACCGTCTTGAGCAAGGTGCCCAGCTGCGGCCCCGCCCATTCGCCGATCGCGCTCCACCCCTCGACGCAGTCGTGCCGCGTGATCTGGGTGCGCGCCGGCAGGCGGCGCAGGTCCGCCAGGCTGATGTCCGCCGGCCGCTCGACGAGGCCGTCGATCTTCAGCCGCCAGTTGGCGAAGCCGGCGCGGGCGTGCGCACGATACGCCTCGTCGTCGGGATCGACCGAGCCGTTGGCTTTGAACACCGGCGACAGGTCGGCGCGCGTATATTCGGTCGCCAGCGCGTCGCGGCCGATCAGCCGCTGCCAGCGATAGGTCGCCTCTTCCGCGCTGCGCACGACATTGGTGATGCCCGGCGAACGGGTCAGCGCGTCGCAGCCGCTGAGCAGTACGCTGCCTCCCAGCGCACCGGTGGTCAGCAGCCCGCGGCGGGTCAGGATGCGGCTCATGCGCTCTTCTCCGGATCGATGCGGAAGCGGCCGGTGATCATCGAGCGGATCTCGTTGTACGGCCCCGCCAGCATGACCATCAGGATGTGGACGAGGGTGAACCCGACCGTCAGCACCATGCAGATGAAGTGGATCGACCGCGCGCTCTGCCGCCCGCCGAACAGCTCGATCAGCCAGCCCGTCGTCGCCCCCATCGACGGCGACATCGCCAGCCCCGTCAGCACGAGCAGCGGCAGCACGACGAGCGCAGTGCCCGCGTAGCTGAGCTTTTGCAGGATGTGATAGCGCTTGGCGTCCTCGCCCTTGGGGAACTTCAGCTTCGCGTGGGTGACGATGTCGTGCCAGATGTTCGACACGCGCAGCTCCCTCAGGCGCGGCAGCAGGTCGTGGCGCAGATGCCCCGACCAGAGGCCGAAGCCGATGTAGAGCAGCCCGTTCAGGATGAAGATCCAGGCGAAGAAGAAGTGCCAGTTGCGCGCCGTCGCCAGGTCGCGGACGCTGGGGAAGGTCGACCAGGACGGGAAGCCCTGCGCCAGCGGCTGCCCGCCGGGTCCGCCGGCGACGCCGAGCACGCCCGTGGTGTCCACCGTCACCGGTCCGACGCGCGTCATGCCGCGCGGTTCACCCCCTGCACCCTGCACCGCGCCGATCGCGAGCCACTGGCCGCGCGTGTCGGTCGTCGCGCCCGCCTCGCCCCAGTACAGCGCCGGGTGCGCGTTGAAGATGTTGAGCCCGGTGCCGATCAGAAAGGCGATGGCGAGCGCGTTGACCCAGTGCGTGATGCGCGTCGCCAGCGCGTGACGCTTGAACAGATAGGGCGCCGCCGGCGGTGCGGGAATGTCGGGTGCTGCCATCGTCGCCATCGGTAGTCCCCTGTCCATCGTGATGCGACCGACGCCGATCCTAGCATGACCGTGACCATCGCACCGCCCAAGCCGGCGTCTTTCGAAATCTTGCGGCTCAGCCGCGCGCCGCCGCGAGGATCGGGCCGCCCTGCGGTGCCTGCACCAGGATCGCCGTCGACAGGCTTGCGGGCGCCGGCGGCAGCTTGAACGACGCCGCCGCGCCCGACCAGCGGCCGAGACGCGTCAGGTCGCGGACGATGTTGCGGTGGGGCAAGGTGCGGCCGCCGTTCTCGCCGGCCTTGATCGCCACCTCCTGCGTGCGCGGGTCGTAGCGCACCAGCCAGACATCGGCGGGCACCGCGGTCTTCGCCGCCGCGATGCTGACGGTGCCGCCCGCGACGGTCAGCGCGGGGCCGGCGACACGCGGCGTCGCGGCGATCAGCGAAGCGAGTGGCGCGGCCTTGGTCCCAGTGATGTCGGCGCGGCCGTTGATCACCACCTGCGGCGTCCAGACCTGAGTGTGGCGCAGGCCCTTGGCATAGTCCCACTGGCGCTGCGTATTCGCGGCGCTGGCAAAGCGGTCCTTCCAGCCGAGCTGGTCCCAATAGGTCACCGCATAGCTGAGCGCGAGCACGTCGGGGCGGCTGGCGATCAGCGCGTTGACGTTGGCGTTGGCGGGCGGGCACGACGAGCAGCCCTGGCTCTGGAACAGTTCGACGACCGTCAGCGGTGCCGCCGTCGCGGGCGCGCTCAGCAGGGCAGCGGCAAGCAGGGTGCGGATCACGGGCGTCATCTCCGGTCGAAGTCTCGAAACGGCATTCGCGCCGGCGGGCGCGCCGGTTACACCTGCGCATCTTGTCGCTGACTGCACCGCCCTGTCGTGCTATGCGCCACCGAAACAAAGGCAGGGGAATCGTTGATGAAGACCGTATTTCTTCTGGGCGCCGCACTGTGCGCTGTGCCGGTCGTGGCAGCGCCGCGCGAGTCGCCGGTCGGCTTTGCGGTCGGTACCGCATCGGGACCCAACGCCCGCGTCCGGGCCTTCGACGGCAGCACCGGTGCGCCGTTGCGCGACGTCCGCGCGGGCGATGCCCAGGCCACCGGCGGCGTCCGCGTCGCGCTCGGCGACATCAACGGCGACGGGGCCGCCGATGTGGTCGTCGGTGCAGGCCCGGGCGGCGCACCCACCGTCCAGGCGATCGACGGCGCGACCGGCGACACGCTGCTGGCATTCCAGGCCTATGAAGGGTTCACCGGCGGCGTCTATGTCGCGGCGGGCGATCTCGACGGCGACGGCCGCGCCGACGTGGTGACCGGTGCCGGTGCCGGCGGCGCCCCGAACGTCAAGGTGTTCGACGGCAGCACCGGCAGTGTCGAGCAGAACTTCTTCGCCTACGAATTCGGCTTCATGGGCGGTGTCTCCGTCGCGGTCGGCGATTTCGGTGGCGACGGACGCGACGACATCATCGTCGCCCCGGCAACCGGCGACGGCTTCGTCAGGATCTTCGACGGCGTGACCAACGACCTGCTCGCCCAGTTCCGCGGGTTCGACGGCCCCCAGAACGGCATGTCGCTCGCGGTCGGGCGTTTCGAGGGTGTCGCGGCGCTCATCCTCGGTGCCGGGAGCGACGTTGCCCCGCAGGTCCGGGTGTTCGCCCTGTCCGACCTGTCGCTCCTCGATGCCTTTCTCGCGTTCGACCCCAGCTTCCGGGGCGGCGTCAACGTCGCCGCGGGCCGCGCCAACGGCCGCGACACGCTGTTCGCCGCAATGGCGTCGCAGGGCGGCACGCTGGTCCAGTACAACGTCAGCGGGCGGCGCGGTGGTGGCGACACGTTGCGCAGCTTCGACGATGCGATCGGGGTGGGCATCAGCAGCCAGCCCTTCGGCCCGGATTACATGGGCGGGCTGGTCGTCAGCGGCTTCCCCGCGGCCGCGGTACCCGAGCCCGGCGTCTGGCTGCAGCTGATCCTCGGCTTCGGGCTTGCGGGCTCGCTCCTGCGCGCGCGGCGTGCGGCGAAGGTCTGACACAAACTGTTAACCAGGGTTTACACTTTCGATAGGTGGCGACGCTGCCTTCCACGGTGAAGCATCTGGCACGGAGTCTGCATGAGGCCATGGGTATTGGTTTTCTGGAGTCCCGTTCGATGAAGCAGCTTCTCACGGCGTTCGCACTGCTCGGCATGGCCGCTCCCGCGGCCGCGGTCGTCACCGTCAGCTATGGCGCAGTCCCGGCCTATGTCACCGGCACCGTCGTCGAGACCTTCGATGTCGCGCCGCCCGCGCCGTCGACCTCGGTGCAGAGCTTCACCAGCGCGGTCGGCACCTACACCGGCGTCAACGTCAATGATTACGGGTTCGGCAACGGCACGATCTACGCCGGCGCCTACAGCAACGTCGGCATCGATTCGACGGGCTCGTACACGCTGAGCCTCGCTGCGCCGACGACCTATTTCGGCCTGCTGATCACCTCGTCGGACCCCAGCAACACGATTCAGTTCTACGACGGTGCGTCGCTGGTCTACAGCTACACGGTCGGCAGCAACTTCAGCGGTTCGAGCTTCGTCAACTTCGCCTTCAGCGGCGCCGACGACTTCGATTCGATCGTCTTCACGGCTGCGTCGGGCACCGGCTTCGAGAGCGACAACCACACCATCGGCGCGATCCCCGAGCCTGCGACCTGGGCGATGATGATCACCGGCTTCGGCCTCGTCGGCGTCGCCCGTCGTCGCCGCCGCTCGGCGGTCGCTGCCTGAACCGTACGCGGGCCGCCGTTCAGCGGAACGGCGGCTCGTCGAAGGCGCGGAGCTTGCGGCTGTGCAGCCGTGCACCCGCCGCGCGCAGGCGGTCGACCGCTTCGATGCCGATGTTCAGGTGCTCGCTGATCGCGCCTTCGTAGAAGCGGTTGGCCTGGCCGGGCAGCTTGATCTCGCCGTGCAGCGGCTTGTCCGACACGCACAGCAGGGTGCCGTAGGGAACGCGGAAGCGGTAGCCCTGCGCGGCGATGGTCGCCGACTCCATGTCGACCGCGACGGCGCGGCTCTGGTTGAAGCGTAGCGCCGAGCGGCTGAAGCGCAGTTCCCAGTTGCGGTCGTCGGTGGTCACCACAGTGCCGGTACGCAGCCGGGGTTTCAGCGTCTCGCCGTGTGCGCCGGTGACGGCCTCGGCGGCTTCCTGCAGCGCCTGCTGGACCTCGGCGATTGCGGGCACGGGGATCTCGGGCGGCAGCACGTCGTCGAGGACATGGTCGTCGCGCAGATAGGCGTGCGCCAGCACATAATCGCCGATCGCCTGGCTGGGCCGCAGCCCGCCGCAATGGCCGATCATCAGCCACGCCTCGGGCCGCAGCACCGCGAGATGGTCGCAGATCGTCTTCGCATTCGCCGGCCCGACGCCGATGTTGACTAGCGTGATCCCGGCGCGGCCCGGCGCGGTCAGGTGATAGGCGGGCATCTGGTGCCGCCGCCACGCCCCGTCGGCGATGGCGCGCGCGGGGTCGGGGTCGTCCTGGCCGATGACCGTGCCGCCGCTGCATGACAGCGTCTCGTAGAACGACCCGTCCTTGAGCTGCGCGCAGCCCCAGCGCACGAATTCGTCGACGTAGCGGTGGTAGTTGGTGAGCAGGACGTACTGCTGGAAATCATCCGCCGGGGTGCCGGTGTAGTGCTTGAGGCGCGCCAGGCTGAAATCGGTGCGCGCCGCGTCGAACAGCGCCAGCGGCCGCTCTACGTTGAGCGACGCGTCCCACAGACCGTCGGGCAGCTCGTCGCCGATATGGCTGAGGTCGGTGGTCGGGAAATGCCGCGCCAGCTCGATCGCCGCGGTCGCGTCGAGGCGCAGGTCGTCGGCGCCGTCGAGGACGTAGGGGTAAGGGATCTCGACGCTCGACCGCTCGACGTCGATGTCGACGTCGTAATCGGCGGTCAGCAGGTCGAGCTGATCGATCAGATAGTCGCGGAACAGCTCGGGATGGGTGATCGTCGCGCTGTAGCGGCCGGGCCGCGTCAGCCGTGCATAGGCCCGCATCATCCGCGGCGCGCCGCCGCCGCGATAGGTGAGGGTCAGCGCCGGATAGGCGAAATCCCCCGCCGCGCGCGCCGCCGGGTCAGGCGGCGTGCCGGTCTCGACATAGTCGCGCAGCGCAGCGCGCAACGCCTGCGTCGCGGCGGTGTGGATGGTGGTCAGGCGGTCGACGATGTGTGCGGAGGTCATGACCGCCTATAGCCGCACCCACGTGACGGCGCAAAGTCGGTCAGGCGGCGACGGCGCGCGCGAGGAAACAGCCCGGGCGCGCACTGTGCAGGTCGACATGCGCGGTGCTCGCATCGTTCAGCCAGGCGTCGAGTGTCTCCGCGACCGCTGCGCCCTCGACGACATCGGCCCGGGTCATCATCCCCGCGGCGTCGAAGGCGCGCGCCGAGATCAGGCGGCGCTCGATGTACGGCGGCACGCTGCCCGGGGCCGGCTCGGCGCGCACCGCGTGCCTGCCGACATAGATTGCGTGGCGGCTGCGGTACGGCGACGCGACGGGGAGGTGTTCGTAGTTGAGCAGCAACAGCTCTTCGCCGGTCGCGGCGTCGGCCAGGCTGACCCGGCACGGGAAGCCGGTGTCGCTGGTCGCGGTCGCCCGCACGATGTCGCGCGCCGCCAGCTCGGCGTCGGACAGCGCGAACAGCGGCACGAACGGCGCGGGGTCGAGGGCGAGGATGCGGAAGGTCATGGCAGGGGGCTCCGGTTGGACGCCGCCTGCCTAGGCTTGCGGCGCGGAGCCGTCTGGCGACTTTCGGACGCGGCATCCGGTGGGTGACGGCGCGCGGCCGACGCGATAGGAAGCGGCCATGCAATTCGACCTGACCGACGACCAGCGCGAAATCCAGGAGGTGGCGCGGCGCTTCACCGCCGACCGCATCACGCCGTTTGCGGCGAAATGGGACGAGGAGCACATCTTCCCCCGCGACACGATCCGCGAGGCGGCGGCACTCGGCTTCGGGTCGATCTACGTGTCGGAGGCCAGCGGCGGCATCGGGCTCGGCCGCATGGAGGCGGCGCTGATCATGGAGGCGATGGCCTATGGCTGCCCCAGCACCTCCGCGTTCATCTCGATCCACAACATGGCGGCGTGGATGATCGACAGCTTCGGCGACGCCGACGTCAAGGCGCGCTACCTGCCCAGCCTCGTGCCGATGGACCGCATCGCGAGCTATTGCCTGACCGAGCCGGGCTCGGGCTCCGACGCCGCGGCGCTGCGCACCACGGCGATCCGCGACGGCGACGATTATGTCGTGACCGGCAGCAAGGCGTTCATCTCGGGCGCCGGCGCGAACGAAGTCTATGTCACGATGGTACGCACCGGCGAGCCGGGCCCGCGCGGCATCTCGTGCCTTGTCATCGACAAGGATATGCCCGGCGTCAGCTTCGGCGCGCCCGAACGCAAGCTGGGCTGGCATTCGCAGCCGACCGCGCAGGTCAATTTCGACGGCGTCCGCGTGCCCGTCGCGAACCGGCTGGGGGCCGAGGGCGAAGGCTTCAAGATCGCCATGTCCGGCCTCGACGGCGGCCGCCTCAACATCGGCGCGTGCTCACTCGGCGGCGGGCAGCGCGCGCTCGACGAGGCGATCGCCTACACGCGCCAGCGCAGCCAGTTCGGCAAGGCGGTGGCCGACTTCCAGGCGACGCAGTTCAAGCTGGCGGACATGGAAACCGACCTGCAGGCGGCGCGCACGCTGCTCTATGCCGCCGCCGCGAAGGTCAGCGCCGGGGCGCCCGACAAGACAAAGTTCGCCGCGATGGCCAAGCGCCTCGCTACCGACACCGGAAGCGCGGTGGCTAACCATGCGCTGCAGCTGCACGGCGGCTACGGCTATCTGATGGACTATCCGGTCGAGCGGCTGTTCCGCGACCTGCGCGTCCACCAGATCCTCGAAGGCACCAACGAGATCATGCGCGTCATCATCGCCCGCGAGCTGCTGCGCGAGACCAATTAGACCGCGTCGAGCGCCCGTTCGAAGTCGGCCACCAGGTCCTGCGCGTTCTCGACGCCGATCGACACGCGCACCAGGCTGTCGGTGATGCCGAGCTCGGCCTTGCGCGCCGGGGGCACCGACAGATGGGTCATCGCTGCCGGGTGCGACGCGAGGCTTTCGGTACCGCCCAGGCTGACCGCCAGCTTGACGAGGCGCAGATTGTCGAGGAGCCGGAACGCCTCCGCTTCGCCGCCCTTGACGATGACCGAGAAGGTCGACCCCGCACCGAGGCAGTGGCGCGTGTAGATGTCGTGCTGGCGGCTGCCGGGCTCGAGAAACCCGAGGTAGCCGACACGCTCGACCTTGGGATGATCGCGCAGGAAGGCGCACACCGTCGCGGCATTCTCGCCGGCGCGCGACATGCGCAGCTCGAGCGTCTCGAGTGACCGCAGCAGCATCCAGGCGGTGTGCGGGTCGGTGATCGTGCCGATCGTGTTGCGCATCATGCGGACCGGCAGCAGCGCCGCCTTGGACCCGACGCAGCCGCCCGCAACCAGGTCGCTGTGCCCGCCGACGTACTTGGTCAGCGAATAGATCACGAGGTCGGCGCCCTGCCGCCCCGGCTGCGCCCAGATCGGGCCCAGGAAGGTGTTGTCGATGATGATCGGCGGCAGGTCGTCGCCGCCGCCCAGCACCGCAGCGCGCGCGTCGCGCACCGCCTCGACGTCGACAAGCGCGTTGGTCGGGTTCGCCGGGCTTTCGAGGTAGATCGCCGCGATCCGCCCCTTGGCCTTCGCCGCGTGCATCACCGCCTCGATCTCGGGCTGCGTCGCGCCGGCCGGGAAATCGAGCCAGGTGACGCCGAGCTTGCCGAGGATGCGGCCGATCAGCGTCTCGGTCGCGGCGTACAGCGGCGCCGAATGGACGATCACGTCACCCGGCTTGACGAGCGCGAGGAAGGTCGTCGCGATCGCCGACATGCCGCTGCTGAAGGCGAGGGCTTCTTCCGCATCCTCCCACAGCGCCAGCCGCTGCTCGAGGATTTCCTGGTTGGGACCGTTGAAGCGGCCATAAACGAGGCCCTCCGACCCGCCTGGGCGGACGCCGGTCACGCCTTCGAAGAAGCGCTTCCCGTCGGCGGCGCTCTCGAACACGAAGGTCGAGGTGAGGAAGATCGGGGGCTTCAGCGACCCCTCGCTGAGCGTCGGGTCGAAGCCGTAGCCCATCATCAGGGTGGAGGGGTGCAGCTTGCGGTTGCCGATGCTGCGCGCCTGCTGGGCGACCTTGCGGCGGCGGCCGGGAACGCCGGTCAGGTCGGCTTCGTCTGGGGTGTCGGTCATGGGCGTCCTTTAGGCCAGACCGCCTCGCGGCGATAGCTGGCGTCCGTGAACTTTAACGGCCCTGACGCTTTGATGTGCCTCAACCGGAGAGCAAACTTGCATCAGCGCTGGCCCGAACGCCTGTGGATCGTGCGGCACGGGCAGAGCGCCGGCAATGTCGCCGCCGACGCCGCCGAGGCCGCGGGGCACAGCCGCATCGTCCTCGACATGCGCGACTGCGACGTGCCGCTGAGCGATCTGGGGCACGACCAGGCAAAGGCGCTCGGCACGTGGTTCGCCGCCCTGCCCGCGCCGCCGACGGTGATCCTCAACTCGCCTTTCCTCCGCGCCCGCCAGACCGCGCAGCACGTCGCCGACGCGATCTGCCCGTGCGAGATGCGCGCCGCCGACGAGCGGTTGCGCGAGCGCGAGTTCGGCATCCTCGACCGCCTCACCCGCGCCGGGGTCACCGAATTCCATCCCGAGCAGGCGGCATCGCTGACCATGCTCGGCAAGTTCTACCACCGCCCGCCCGGCGGCGAGAGCTGGACCGACGTCATCCTGCGCCTGCGCAGCGTGCTCGATACGATCAGCCTGCACCACGAAGGCGAGCGCGTCGTCATCGTCGCGCACCAGGTCGTCGTGCTGTGCCTGCGCTATATCCTCGAGGGGCTCGACGAGGCGACGATCCTCGATATCGACCGTGCTGGCGACGTCGCCAACTGCTCGGTCACCGAGTACGAGTTCGGCGGCGGTGCCCCCGCGCTGGTGCGCTACAATCACGTCGCGCCGGTCGCGGCACAGGCGCCGGTGACGCGCGCCCCCGACGCCGCGGTGGCGGCGGGATGATCGCCATCGACGAGGCGCTGCTGCGCACCCTGCCGCTGCCCGCACACGACGGCGAGGTCGACAAGGACGCGCGCGGCCGGGTGCTGGTCATCGGGGGCAGCGTCGAGGTGCCGGGTGCCGCCCTCCTCGCCAGCGTCGCCGCGCTGCGTGCCGGGGCGGGCAAGCTGCAAGTTGCCACGGTGCGCAGCGTCGCCGTCGCACTGGCCCTCGCGGTGCCCGAGGCGCTGGTCAGCGGGCATGACGAGACGCCCGACGGCGGCATCGATCCGGCTGCAAGCGACGATCTGTGCAAGCGGCTCGACCGCTGCGACGCGGTGCTGGTCGGCCCCGGCATGACGGGGGACGACGAGACCGCGGCGCTCGCGTCCGCGCTTGCGAAACATGCCTGCGACGCGGTGCTGGTGCTCGACGCCGCCGCGCTGAAGTGCCCGCATGCCCTGCTCGCCGCCCGCCCCGGCCGCGCGGTGCTGACGCCGCACGCCGGCGAGATGGCGTCGCTGCTCGATACCGATCGCGACGCGGTGCTCGCCGATCCCGAGGGCCATGCCCGCGACGCGGCGCAGCGGACGGGCAGCATCGTCGTGCTGAAGAGCAGCCAGACGCTTATCGCGACGCTCGACGGCGAGCTGTACCGCTACGGCGGCGGCGGCGTCGGCCTCGCGACGAGCGGATCGGGGGATACGCTGGCGGGCATCGTCACCGGCCTCGCGGCGCGCGGCTGCGCCCCGCTGACGGCGGCGATCTGGGGCGTGTACCTGCACGGCGAGGCGGGCGCGCGCCTGACCCGGACCATCGGCCGCGTCGGCTTCCTGGCGCGCGAACTGCTCGACGAGGTGCCGCGCGTCATGGCGGCGCACTGCGACTGAGCCGAAGCGACGCCGCACCGCGTTCAAACGCGCTTGGCGCGCGATTCGGCATCTGTTACAGTCTGCGTGCGGCGGGAGCGGGGAGTTCCTTTGCGGAGTCAGGGTTTTAGAGCGGGTTGTTTAAGCGTCGCCTGCGGCGCGATGCTGCTCGGCCCGGCGGCATCGGCGAAGAGCCTGTATGCCGAGCCCAAATATGCGGCGATCCTCGTCAATGCCGACAGCGGCGAGGTGATGTACGCGCGCCAGGCCGATGCGCCGCGTCTGCCGGCGTCGATCACCAAGGTGCTGACGCTCTACATGGCGTTCGACGCCATCACCAAGGGTCAGCTGCGCGAGACCGACTATATCACCATGACCGCGCGCGCCGCCGCGCAGCCGCCCTCGAAGCTGGGCCTGCGGGTCGGCGAGCAGATCAGCGTGCGCGACGCGATCGGCGTCATCGCGACGCGGTCGGCGAACGACATCGCCGTCGCGCTCGCCGAGCATATCGCGGGTAGCGAGGCGGCCTATTGCGCGATGATGACCGCCAAGGCGCGGTCGCTCGGCATGACGAAGTCGACCTTCGTCAACGCCACCGGCCTGCCCGACAAGCGCCAGCTGACCACCGCGCGCGACATCGCGACGCTCAGCCGCGCGCTGATCCGCGACTTCCCGCAATATTACTACGTGTTCTCGAAGGTCGCCTACGACTTCGAGGGGCAGTCGATCGGCAACCACAACCACCTGCTGAAGACGCTGCCCGGCGTCGACGGCATCAAGACGGGCTTCACCAACGCGGCCGGCTTCACGCTGGCGGCATCGGCTGCGCACGACGGCGTGCGGCTGATCGCGGTGGTGCTGGGCGGCCCCAACCGGCTGGCGCGCGACGGCAATGTCACCAGCCTGCTCGACACCGGCTTCGACGTGCTGACCAAGCGGTCGCGCGGGCAGATGACGACGGTCAGCGCCAACCTGTCGGAGATCGACGATCTCAACGACCAGACTCTCGAACACCTCGCCGAGCAGGGGTCGGGTGACGACGAGGTGCTCGCGGTGACGCGCCCGCGTTGACCGACAAGCGACGCATCTTCTCAGGGGCGCCGCACGAACCACTGGTCGCCTATGCCCGCGCCGTCGTCAGCGGCGATTTCATCTTCGTCGCGGGCACCACGGGTCGCGACCCCGTCTCCGGCATTTTGCCTGAGGGTGCCGAGGCGCAGTGCATCAACGCGCTGGCGATCATCGGCACGGCGCTAAGCGAGGCCGGGGCGAGCTTCGCCGACGTGGTGCGCGTGACCTATTATCTACCCGACCGGCGCGAGTTCGAAGTGTGCTGGCCCCACCTGCGCGCTGCCTTCGGCGCTGCACCACCCGCCGCGACGATGATCGAGGCGGGCCTCGTCGACCCCGCGATGCGGATTGAGATCGAGGTTACCGCGCACCGGGCGTGAGCGCAGATTTTGGGACACGGCGCTAGGGACACGCCTGCCCTTCCTATGGAGCTGAGCATGATCCTGATCGCCCTGCTGTTGCTTGCCGCCGATGCCGACGGGTTTCGGGACGCCGGGGTGGAAGCGAGGTCGCCTGAGACACTGGTCAGTCTGCAGGCGTGCATCACGCGGCAGATGGGGCGAGGGGGGCAGGTTACGCCTGTGCCCTTGCCCGATGGTGTGGCGCTGGACATGAGTATGGGCCGGCGCGGCAAGGGAATCATATCAGTCGCTGTGCATGATGAGGGGGTCGAGCGGCGACTGACGATGGGTTATCGACACCCGTGGTCCGCCAAGATCGCCGCAGGACTGTTTAACGACTTGGCGCGCTCGTGTTTCCCGGCTTCGCCGCCCGTGCCGCGCTAGCACGACACTCGCGAACTTCCGCGCTCAAACCTTGCGCAGCAACGCCGTGTCCACCGGCAACGACCGCACCCGCACACCCGTCGCGGCGAAGATCGCGTTGCACAGCGCCGGCGGCAGCGGCGGGTAGGCAGGCTCGCCCAGACCTGTCGGGTTGTTGTCGCTCAGCAGGAAGCGCACCGCGACCGGCGGTGCCTGGTCGATGCGCGGCAGCGGGTAGGAATCGAAATTGCCCTGCACGACACGTCCGCGCTCGAGCGTGATCGCCTGGCCCAGCGTCGAGCCGATGGCGTCGATCACCGACCCCTGCATCTGGTTGATCGCGCCGCTCGGGTTGACGATCTGGCGGCCGACGTCGGCGACGCTCCACACCTTGACGACCGACACCGCGCCGTCGTTGGCGACCTTCGCCTCGACGACATGCGCGACATAGCCGAGGTGGCTGAAGTGAAAGCCGATGCCGAGCCCCGAGCGCGGAGGCAGCTTGCGGCCCCAGCCGGCATCCTTGGCGACCGCCTCGACCACGCCGCGCATCCGGCCCGAGTTCCAGACGTCGCGCGCCTTGGGGTCGCCGACCAGCCGGTCGGGGCCGAGCAGCGCCACGCGGAACGCCACCGGATCGGCGCCCGCGGCGTGCGCCAGCTCGTCGATGAACGACTGGAAGGCAAACCCGAAGGCGTTGTTCGACGGGGCGCGCAGCGGACCCGTGTCGAGGCGCAGCGGCATCACCGACGACACCCGCGCGAAGTCGTCGACGAAGCCTGCCGGGAACTGCTGCGGGGTGATCGCCGCCGACCGCTTGAAGGTTTCGCCCTCGCCGAACGACACGAACTGGTCGCGCCAGCCGCTGACCCGCCCCTTGGCGTCGAGTCCGGCGGTGAAGCGGTGCCACCCGGCGGCGCGGTAGAAGGACTGGCGCAGGTCGTCCTCGCGGCTCCAGATCAGCTTGACCGGCACCCCGGCGCGCTTCGAGATCGCCGCGGCCTCGGCCATGAAATCGTTGACCAGCCGCCGCCCGAAGCCGCCGCCGCAGCGCGTCATGCGGATCGTCACATCGGCGGGGGCGACGCCGAGTACCTTGGCGACCTGCGCGCGACCCGGCTCCGGGTTCTGCGTCGGCGCCCAGATCTCGACCTTGCCGCCGACGACGTGCGCGGTGCAGTTCATCGGCTCCATCGGCGCGTGCGCGATGAAGGGGTAGTCGTACTCGGCGGTCACCGTTTTCTTCGCCGCCTTCAGCGCGGCGTCGACGTCGCCCGTGGCGTGGATGGTCCGCTGCGGCGGCGCCTTGAGCAGCTCGGCGGCGCGCGCCGCGAGGCCGGCGCTGTCGATGCCGGCGGCGGCACCCTCGTCCCAGCTGATGTCGATCAGCCGCCGCGCCTTCTCGGCCGCCCACCAGCTGTCGGCGACGACCGCGACGCCGGGGATCAGGCCGGCGCCGATGTCGCCGTCGCCCTCCAGAATGAAGACGTCGCGGACACCCCTGACCGTCTTCGCTTTCGCGAAATCGCCGCCGGTCGGCTTGCCGCCGGGGACCGGGCATTTGCTGTAGGTCGCGTACTTCATGCCCGGCACGACCGTGTCGATGCCGAACGCCTGCCGCCCCTCGACGATGGCGCGGTTGTCGACGCCGGGGTGCGGCTTGCCGATGATCGCAAAGGCCTTCGGGTCCTTGAGCGTCAGCGTCGCCGCATCGGGCGCGGGCATCGTCGCCGCCTGCGCCGCGAGCGCGCCGTAGGGCTGGGAGCGCCCGCTCGCGGGATGGCGCACGACGCCCGGCGCGGTGGTGCAGCTGGCGGGATCGACCCCCCAGCCCTGCGCCGCGGCAGCCACCAGCATCGCCCGCGCGCCCGCGCCGATGCGGCGGAAGGCGTCGTACTGCAGCGTCGTCGCCTGGCTGCCGCCCGCGACCTGGCGGCCATAGACCGCGGTGTCGGCGATCGCCTGCTCGATGCGGACTTGCGCCCAGTCGACGTCGAGCTCCTCCGCCACCAGCATCGGGATCGAGGTCTTGGTGCCCTGCCCGCACTCCGGATTATGCGCGACGAGGGTGACGATGCCGTCGGGCGCGATGCGGACGTAGGTGCCGAGCTTCGCCGGCGTCGCCTGCGCGCCTGCAGGGGCCCAGCCGAACATCAGCCCGCCGCCCAGCGCAGCACCGGCAGTCAGCACCATGCGGCGGGTCGGCGCCTCGAGCAGATCGATCATCGGCACATCCTGCCCCGCTTCTGTGACACGCACAAGAAACGGGCCGGGGCATCGCTGCCCCGGCCCGTCCCTTTACCCAGCCTTTAGAACTGGAAGCCGACGCCCGCGTTGAAGCCGCCGCTGCCGCGGCCGCTGACCGAGGCGCCCGCCTTCACGATGGCGCTGTCGCTGACGATCTTCGACACGCCGATCGCGAACGCCACCTGGTCCTGCCAGAAGCCGACCGCGCCCGCGACCATGCCGGCGCCTTCGGTGAACGGCTGCGGCAGTGCCGCGACCGCCATCGCGCCCGCCGTACCCGCGTTGGCGCGGCGGCGGGCATTGCGCAGGTCGAAGCCGAGGCCGTCGATCTGACCCTGCAGGTTGTTGATGCTGGAGTTGATCGTGCCCGTCGCCGCCTGCAGCTGGCTGAGGTTCACCGCGTCGGTGCCGTTGATCGCGGGTCCGACATTGACGATCCTCCGCTCCGCCCCGACGCTGCCCACCGAGACGACGTTGGCGACGCCGCCGTCGGTCGACTGGGCACCGAGTGCCACCGAGCGGCTGCCCGTCGACACCGCGCCGTTGCCCAGTGCCACCGACTGGACGCCGCTGGCGGTCGCCCCGAAGCCGCCCGCGCTGGCGTTCGCTCCGGTCGCCGATGCCGCCGGAGCACCGGCCGCATTGTTCGACCGGAAGGCACCCGCGTTGCCCGCGATGATGTTGTTGATCGTCGTCGAGTTGGTGACGATCTGGGCGTTCGCCGCCGCCAGCTGGCTGCCGTTGACCGCATCGGTCGACCCGGCGGTCAGTGCGCCCGCCGCGACGTTGCTGATCGTCACCGGCCCCGCAGATCCGCCGATCAGCGTCACCGAGTTGAGCCGGCCGCCGTTGGCGTCGGTGTCGTACTGCACGGCGTTGAACGCGCCGCCGGTGACCTGCGCCAGCTGACCGACCGTCGCCGCGTCGTTCGCCGCGAGGCCCGGCGCGACCCCGGTGATGATGCGGTCGCCCCCCGTGCCCGCGACGTTGATCGTCGTGCCGCCCGTCGTCGCGCCGACGGTGATCGGCCCGTTGCCGGGCGAGCCGCCGGTCTGCTGCACCAGCCCGACCGTGCCGTTGTTGATGTTGGTCGTCAGGTTGGTGATCGCGGTGGTGTTGCCCGCAATGTTCGTGGTGTTGATCGTCGTCTGGCTGTTGGTCGCGAACAGCTGCGCGCCGTTGACCGCGTCGGTCGACGTGTCGTTCAGCGCGCCCGCGGTGACCCCGGTGACGGTCCGCGTGCCGCCGGTGCCGGTGACGTCCACGGTCGTACCCGCAGTCGACGCCCCGACGCGGATCGTCCCCGCCCCCGGCGCACCGCCGTCCTGCTGCACCAGACCCGCCGTGCCGTTGGTCAGGTTGGTGATCGCCGTCGTATTGGCGGTGATCGCGGTGGTGTTGCCCGCCACCGTCGTCGTCAGGTTGGCGATGTTGGTCGTGTTGGTCGTTACCTGGCTGTTGGTCGCGAACAGCTGCGCGCCGTTGACCGCGTCGGTCGACGTATCGTTCAGCGCACCCGCCGCGACATTGGTCACCGTCACCGGCCCGGCCGCACCGCCCGCGAGCGTCACGGTGTTGGTCCGCACGCCGCCGACGACGTCGTACTGCACCGCATTGGCGACGCCGTTGCCGACGGCGTTGAGCTGCGAGACGTTGACCGCGTCGGTCGCCGCGACACCCGCCGCGACGCCCGAGACGACGCGGTTGCCGTCGGTGCCCGCGACGCTGACGCTCGTTCCGCCCGTCGCTTGACCGACGGTGATCTGACCCGCGCCGGGCGCGCCGCCGGTCTGCTGCACCAGGCCGATCGTGCCGTTGTTGATGCCGGTGGTCAGGTTGGTGACGTTGGTGTTGGTCACCGCGATCGCCGCGGTGTTGGTCGTCACCTGGGTGTTGATCGCCGTTACCTGCGTGTTGGTCGCCGACAGCTGGCTGCCGTTGACCGCGTCGGTCGATGTCGCGGTCAGCGCACCGGGTGCGAGGTTGGTGATCGTTACCGGCCCCGCCGCACCGCCCGTCAGCGTCACCGTGTTGGTCCGCAGGCCGCCGATGACGTCGTACTGCACCGCGTTCGCGACCCCGCCGCCCATGGCGGTGAGCTGCGAGACGTTGACCGCGTCGGTCGGTGCGACGCCCGCTGCAACGCCCGAGACGATGCGGTTGCCGTCGGTCCCCGCGACGCTGACGTTGGTGCCGCCGGTCTCTGCACCGACGGTGATCAGGCCCGCACCCGGGCTGCCACCGACCTGCCGCACCAGGCCGATCGTGCCGGTGTTGATCCCCGTCGTCAGGTTGGTGACGTTGTTGTTGGTGACCGCCAGCGCGTTGGTGGTGTTGGTCACCTGCGTGTTGGTCGCCGACAACTGGCTGCCGTTGACCGCGTCGGTCGACCCCGGCGCGAGGGCGCCTGCGGTGACGCCGGTCAGCGTCCGCGTGCCGCCGGTGCCGGTGAAGTTCACCACCGTCCCCGCCGTCGCCGCGCCGACACTGATCGCGCCCGCGCCCGGGCTGCCGCCCGCCTGCTGCACCAGCCCCGCGAGGCCGTTGTTGAGGTTGGTGATGTTCGTAGTGTTGTTCGTCACATTGGTGTTGGTGGTGAACAGCTGCCCGCCGTTGACCGCGTCGGTCGAGCCCGAAGCGACGACGCCGGGGGCGACATTGTGCAGCGCGACAGCGGTGCCGGGCGCGGTGCCGACCAGGGTCACGTCGTTCGAGGTCACGCCGGGGTTGGGCGTCGTCGGCGCGCCGGGGGTCGAGTACTGGATGGGCTGCGCCGCCGCCGTCGCACCGATCGCCGCGCTGACCTGCGCGACGTTGACCGCATCGGTCGGGGCCGAGCCCGCGGCGACGTTGGTGATCTGCCGCGTCGCACCCGCCGCGCCGACCGAGAATTCGCCCGCCGAGGTCTGCGGTGCCGCAAGGCCGGGTGCGGTATAGCCCGCCACCGCACCGCGGGTCGCGGTCGATCCGGCGCCGACGGCGACGCTGTTCGCCGCGGTCACCGATGCGCCGGTACCGATCGCAACGGCGTTGGTCGCAGCGGCGGTCGTGCTCGCGGTGTTGCCCAGCGCGATCGACCCGATCTCGCCGGCGTTCGCCACCAGCCCCTCCGACCCCAGGCCGAGGATGCGGTTACCGCCGATCGAGATGCCGGCGGGCGTGTCGAGCTGGAACGAGTCCGCGGTCGACTGGCAGTTGTCGGCCGGGCCGACGATGACGCCGTTGACGTCGAGCGCCTGCAGCGTGATCGGTGCGCCGCTTGCGGCGTTGTTGAGCAGGCCGGCGACGTCGATCGAGAGCTGCGGGAAGACCTCGCCGACGATAGGGATGATCCCGACGACCCCCAGGATGTCGTTGACCCGCCCCTGGAGAGGGTTGACGATGCCGTTGAGCGGCCCGGCGACGATGTCGGTGACCACCGAGCGCGGCAGGCTGACCCCCGTGCACGCGCCGACCAGCGCGGCCTGCGCCGGTGTCGCGATCAGCGCGGTGGCGAGCGCCGTAGCAGCCGAATTGAGCAGTACGAAAGCGCGGCGGGCGCGCGCGGTGGCAACGGTCATGACGGTCCTCCCAACCCGGCCCGCGCGCGACGCTGGATGCGCCGCATCTTCGGTCCGGATCAGCAATGAACCTTGGCCGTTACAAACCGTTCCGACTCGTCAGATTGGTCAAAATTAGGCTGTGAGGTTAATTTATTTAATGATCGGTTACCGTAACGATACGGTATGGCTACCGACCGTATTTGCTGAATTAACGTGTCAATTTTGCAATAATCTTGGTTATCATTTTACCAAAATTGGCTGTGAAAGCCTTGAAAACTCATCGAACAGGTTTTGGCTGTGTTGTTTTTACGCAACGTTTTCGCAACCCTTCGATAGGGGATCGTCCCGTCGAACGGGGGTGGCCGCGCGCCCGTGCAGCCACTACATTCCCTCCATGGTTCGTTCGCCGTGCATCAACATCTGCGAGATCGAGCGCCGCTCGGGCCTGTGCCGCGGCTGCCTGCGAACCGTCGACGAGATCATGGCCTGGCCGACCGCGAGCGAAGCAACACGCGCCGCGCTGGTCGCCGAACTCGCGACACGCGAAATCCCGCGGCGGAGGTGGTTCGCATGAGACTGAGCGTCCTCGACCAATCGCCGATCCCCGCCGGTGCGAGCGGCGGCACGGCACTCGCCAACTCGATCGACTTGGCGCGTCTGTCGGAGCGGCTCGGCTACCACCGCTACTGGGTCGCAGAGCATCATTCATCACCTGCGCTGGCAGGTGCTGCGCCCGAGGTGCTGCTTGCGGCGATCGGTGCGGCGACCAGCCACATCCGCATCGGATCGGGCGGCATCATGCTGCCGCATTATTCGCCGCTGAAGGTCGCCGAGAGCTTCAGCCTGCTCGCCGGACTTTACCCGGGCCGCATTGACCTGGGGCTGGGCCGCGCGCCGGGCAGCGACGGGCGCACGGCCTATGCATTGCAGCGCGACCGCCGACAGCAGTCGCCCAACGACTTCCCCAACCAGCTTGCCGAGCTGATGGGGTATCTCGGCGACAGCCTGCCCGCGGACCATCCCTTCGCCGACCTGGCGGGCACCCTGCCCGGCCGTCCGGAGGTGCCCGACCTGTGGCTGCTCGGCTCGTCGCCCGACAGCGCGGGCTGGGCGGCGGAGGTCGGGCTGCCCTATTGCGTCGCCGACTTCATCAATGGCAACGGCGCGCCGCTTGCCGACCGCTACCGCGCCGCCTTCCAGCCGTCGGCGCACCTCGCGGCGCCCTACACGATGACCGCACTGTGGACCGTCTGCGCCGACAGCGACGCCGAGGCCGAGCGGCTGGCGTCGAGCGCGCGGATGATGATGGCGCACCTCCTCATGGGCCGCTCGATCCCGGTGCCGACGCCCGAGACCGCGCTCGCCTGGCTCGCCGACCACTCCGAGGTCGCCAGCACCCGCGCCGGCAGGCGGGTCATTGCCGGGTCGCCCGCGACGGTGAAGCGCGGCATCGAGGCGGCGGTCGCCGAATACGGCGCCGACGAGGCGATGCTGGTCAACATCCTCCACGATCACGGCGCACGGCGGCGCAGCTATGAACTCGTGGCCGACGCCTTCGGGCTGACCGACACGCGCGCTGCGGCGTGAGCGCTGTCGGCTTCGCCGGCGTCGGCAAGGCGTTCGGCGGGAATGCGGCGCTGGCGGGCATCGACCTCGACATCGCCGCCGGCAGCTTCGTCGCGCTGATCGGGACATCGGGATCGGGCAAGACGACCCTCCTCAAGACGATCAATCGCCTCGTGGTGCCCGACAGCGGCACCGTCTCGGTCGACGGCGTCGACGTCGCGAGCGTCGATGCGGTGGCCCTGCGGCGCGGCATCGGCACGGTGTTTCAGAACGTCGGGCTGTTCCCGCACATGGATGTCGCGGCCAACATCGCCAGCGTGCCGCGTCTGCTCGGCTGGTCGCGCGCGAAGGCCGCGGCGCGGGTCATCGAATTGCTCGATCTTGTCGACCTGCCCGCCGACGTCGCCGCGCGCCTGCCTGCCGAACTGTCGGGGGGCCAGCGCCAGCGGGTCGGGGTGGCGCGCGCGCTGGCGGCGGGTCCGCGCCTGATGCTGCTCGACGAGCCGTTCGGTGCGCTCGACCCGACAACGCGCGATGCGCTGGCGACGCGCTACCGCGACCTGCACGGCCGGCTCGGCCTGACGAGCATCATGGTGACGCACGACGTGCAGGAGGCGCTGCTCCTCGCCGACCGGATCGTCGTGCTGCGCGCCGGGCGCATCGTCGCCGACGCGACGCCCGCAGCGCTGATGGCGGGCGCGGGCGATGCCGGGGTTGCGGCGATGATCGCGGTGCCGCGCGACCAGGCGGCGCGGCTGGCGGAGATGGCGCGTGGCTGACTGGGCGCCGGCGCTCGAACTGCTGCCCCACCGGCTGGCGGCGCATGTCGGGCTGAGCGCCGCGGCGCTGGGCCTCGCGCTCGCGATTTCGGTGCCGCTGGTGCTGGCGATGCGGCGCAGCCCCCGCGCTGCCGCTCCGGTGCTGGGCATCGCGTCCTTAATCCAGACGATCCCGGCGCTGGCGCTGCTCGCGCTGTTCTACCCGCTGCTCGTCGTGCTGCGGACCGCGAGCGGGGTCGACGTGCCCGTCCTCGGCTTTCTGCCCGCGCTGCTCGCGCTGACGCTCTACGCGCTGCTGCCACTGCTGCGCGGCGCGATGACCGGCCTGCGCGGCATCGACCCGGCGGTGACCGAGGCTGCCGACGCGATCGGCATGACGCCCACTCAGAAGTTCACGGGCGTCGAACTGCCCCTCGCTGCGCCGGTAATGATGGCTGGACTGCGCACCGCGGCGGTCTGGACGATCGGCGCGGCGACGCTGGCGACGCCGATCGGCGCGACGAGCCTGGGCGATTTCATCTTCGTCGGGCTGCAGACCGAGGACTGGATCGGCGTCGCGGTCGGCTGCCTGGGCGCCGCGGGACTGGCGATCGCCGTCGACGCGCTCCTCGGCCTTATCGAGCACGGCCTGTCGCACCGGTCGCGCGCGCGGATTTTCGCAGGCCTTGCAGGTCTTGGACTAATCGCCGTCGCGGCGCTGGTCGCGGCTCGCCCGGCAGGGGATCATCGGACGATCGTCGTCGGCGCCAAGTCCTTCTCCGAGCAATATATCCTCGCCGAGGTCATCGCCGCCCGGCTGGCGCAGGCAGGCTACCGCACCGAAATCCGCAGCGGGCTGGGCTCGGCGGTGGCGTTCCGCGCGCTCAAGGCCGGCGATATCGACGTCTATGTCGATTATTCGGGGACGCTCGCGACGACGGTGCTCGACCGCGCCGACGACCCGCCGCTCGCCGAACTGAGCCGCGACCTGACCGCGCGCACCGGGGTCGGCGTCGTCGGGCCGCTGGGGTTCGAGAACGCCTATGTGCTGGCGATGCGCGGTGACGAGGCCGCGAAGCTCGGGGTACGCGACCTCGCCGACCTCGCGCGCGTCGCGCCGCGCCTGACACTGGGCGGCGACATCGAGTTCCAGACGCGCCCCGAATGGCGCGCCGTTCAGGCTGCGTACGGCATGCGCTTCCGCAAGGCACGGACCTATGAGCCGACCTTCATGTACCGCGCGCTGGCGAGCGGCGAGGCCGACGTCATCTCGGCCTTTTCCAGCGACGGACGCGTCGCGGCGCAGCGGCTCGCAGTGCTGGCCGACCCCAAGAGCGCCATTCCCGCCTACGAGGCGGTGCTGCTGATCGCCCCCGACAAGCGTGCCGACGCGGCCTTCATCGCGGCGCTAAAGCCGCTGATCGGCAGCATCGGCGTCGAACGGATGCGCGCCGCGAACCTGATGGTCGACCGCGACGCCGACAAGCGCTCGCCCGCCGACGCCGCGGCGTGGCTCAGCTCTCGGGCAGGCGCACGATAAGCGACTGGCTGGCGCTCGCCATCAGCGTACCGTCCTGCGCGAACAGATACATGCGCCCGTGCCCGAAGCCGTCGGCCACCGCGTCGATCTGCGTGTCGAGCAGCACCCACTCGGTTGGCACGACGCGGACGTAGCGGATCGTGTTGTCGAGGCTGTTGCCCCCGGCCCGCCGTCCCAATGCCGCGCTGATCCCCGACGGCAGAAAGTCGGCGAACACCGCGAGCGTCACCCGGTCGATCGCGCCGCCGTCGAGGCGCCGCGCCCAGAGCAGCGAGCGGCCCGCCGGCGCGGGATCGCGCGGGGACGCGACGCGCAGGTCGATGCGGCCGCGGATGTCGTCGTCGGTGCGCGACCAGCCCTGCGTCAGCTCCTCGCATTCGTCGGGCGGCGGCGCGGCGGGCATCGCGGCCCATCCCGCCACCAGCGCCTGCGGCCGGCTGCCCAGCGCGGCGTTGACGGTCAGGATCTCGGTGTCCTCGACATGGCCGGTGACCCGCGCCTGGCTCGAATGCTTGCCCGCGACCGGCACGACGACGTCGAGGTCGAGCACCGACGGCGGCCGCGCGTAGCTCAGATACTGCGCCGCCGCCCACACCGTCGGGCGGCCCGTCACCGCCTCCAGCGCCGCGACCGCCGCCGCCAGCCCCGCGCCGCCGAACAGGAACTGAAAGTCGGGCGGCCCGACACAGACGCCGGGCGTGACGGCCAGCGCGAAGCGGTTCAGCCCTGCGGTCTCGAGCTCGATCATCCCTGCACGAAGCCGCGCACCGCAGCGATCAGCTCGGGCGACGCGTAAGGCGAGATCGGCGCCGGGGCCTCGCCGCCGCCGGCGAGCAGCCGGTCGATCGCGCCGCCCAGCTGATCCTCACGTTCGACATGATGCAGCCCGGGGCGGTTGGCGACATTGCGCACCGTCGCGAGCTGGTGGTCGTTGTTGTGCTCGCCCAGGTCGGCGCGGCGCGGCAGCATCAGCAGCGGGCGCCCCGCCTGGATCGCACTGATGATCGATCCCATCCCGGCATGCGCCACGAAGAGCTCGGCGGTCTCGACGAGGCGGCGATACTCGCCCGGCGGCATCAGCCGGACTTGACGCGCGTGCGCCGGCAGATGCTTGCCGTTGCCGAGCTGGATCAGCACGTCCGTTGCCGGGTGCGCCGCCGCCCACTCGTCGGCGGCGCGCACCAGCCGGTCGAACGGCATCATCGATCCGACGCTGACGAAGATCACAGCACCGAACCCCAGCACGGCGTCTCGGGTGTCGCCAGCTGCGGCCATTGCGTGATGACCTGGTGCGCGAAGCGGCGCGCGATGCGGCCCGATCCCGACAGCTCCTCGCTGTTCGCGACGCTGTCGACCCACAGGGTCCGCGCCCCGGTCAGACGCCCGACCAGCAGCGCGGCGAGCGGCGGCATCGCGCCCGTCGTCACCACGACGTGCGGGCGGACGCACAGAACGATGCCCGCGATCTGCAGGCCGCTTTTGAAGAAATTCCACCAGTCCTTGCGAGACGCGTCGCGGAAGGTGAACAGCCGCGCACCGGGCGCGAGGTCGGCGGCGCTGTCGGCGTGGACCGTCGCGAAGCTGACCGTGCAGCCCTCGAACGCGGGCGCCAAGCGCAGCAGCTGGACCCAGTGTCCGCCGCCCGACGCGATCGCCAGGACGCGGCGCTCAGCCACGGGCTCGTGCCAAATTCAAAGTCCACCCCGTCTCTGCTTGCCGTCCGGTTACACGCACAACGTGCCTGTCGTCACAAGAATTTTTTGCGGTGCAACATGGCATGGTTGCCTGTCGGCACGGCGTCCTGCAAGAGCGCCGCGATGCGCAAGCGTTTCAAACAGGCGACCGCGATGCTCGCCCCGGGACGCCTCGGCGGGCAGACGGTGATGGCCTTCGCCCTCAAGATCTGGGGCGCAGGCGCCAGCTTCGCGCTCGGCCTGCTGATCGCCCGCCAGTTCGGCGCATCGGGCACCGGCACCTACGCGATCGGCGTCAACACCGTGGTGATGCTGTCATACCTCGTCCTGCTGGGCCTCGATTACATCGTCGTGCGCGACGCGTCCGGCGATCTGCGCGAAGGCAAGCAGGACCGCGCCCGCGGGGCCGTGCGCAGCGCGGCGCGCGTCGTCCTGGTGGCCGCGCCGCTCGTTGCCGGGACGCTCTGGCTGCTGCGCGACT
The DNA here is from genome assembly GCF_007097155.1 of Glacieibacterium frigidum. GTDB lineage: Bacteria > Pseudomonadota > Alphaproteobacteria > Sphingomonadales > Sphingomonadaceae > Glacieibacterium > Glacieibacterium frigidum. Next base: position 271,538 of record NZ_VJWA01000001.1, on the reverse strand, counting down.
GGCTCGCGGCCGAGATACTGCGCCAGCCGAACATCGGGCCGATCCTGGGCATCATGCTGTGGGCGGTGATCCCGCTGGCCCTGCAGCGCATCGCCAGCGCGGCGCTGCGCTCGGCCGATCGAATTATCATCTCGCAGATCATCGACGGGCCGCTGGGCACCACGGCGGCTATGATCGGCGTCGGCTTGGGCGTGTGGTTCGGCAACGTCCACGGCCTGATGCTGCCGGCGACCCTGTACGTGGCCGGACTGTCCCTCGGCGCCGTGGTCGGCTGGCTGGCGTGGCGCAATGTAAGCCGCGGCTGGCCGAGCGCAGTGCCGGTGCTGGCACTCCCGATGATCGCCGCCGGGGTGCCGATCGTCGTGTCCAACCTGGGGAATATGTTCACCGAGTGGTACACGACGGTCGCGCTGGGCAGCAACTGGCCGGTCGCGGTGGTCGGATATTACCGCGCGGCCTGGCAGTTCGTGGCGCTTGCCGGGCTGCTGCAGGTCGCGGTGGAGACGGTGATCGGCCCGCGCATCGCCGCCGCCGCGCGCATCGGCGCGCTCGACGAGATCGCCAGCGTGGCGCGCAAGTCCGTCGTGCTGGTCTTGGTCCTCGGCGGGCCGCTGTTCCTCGTGCTGCTGGTCATTCCGGAAACCCTGCTCGGCCTGTTCGGGCCCGAGTTCCGTGGCGGGGCGACCGTGTTGCAGATCCTCGTCGTCGGCCAGTTCCTCCGCCTCGCATGCGGGCCGATCGGCAGCATCCTGGTCATGGCCGGCGACCAGCGCTGGATCCTGGCCTCCGCCGGGCTCGCCGTCGCCGTCTGCATCATCGCCGTGGCGCTGCTGGTGCCGACCTATGGTGCCGAGGGTGCCGCCTGGGCGACGGTGATCACCATCTCGCTGCGCAACCTCGCCCTGGTCTGGGTCGTCCAGAGCCGGCTCGGCGTCAACCTGCTGGGCTTCCGCCGGCCGGCCTAGGCCCCCAGCACGCGCGCGAAGATCGTGTCGACGTGCGCGAAGTGATAGCCGAAGTCGAAGAGCTGCTCGAGGTCCGCAGCGGCGACGAAGCCCGTCACTTCCGGGTCAGCCTTGAGCAAGTCGAGCAGCGCGATCTTGCCGTCGGCGCGCCACACCTGCATCGCGTTGCGCTGGACCATCGCGTATGCCGCCTCGCGCGACGCCCCCGCCTGGGTCAGCGCGAGCAGCACGCGCTGCGAATGGATCAGCCCGCCCATGCGGTCGAGGTTGGCCTGCATCCGCTCCGGATAGATCAGCAGCTTGTCCATGACGCCCGTCAGCCGCGCGAGCGCGAAGTCGAGCGTCACCGTCGCATCGGGGCCGATCATCCGCTCGACCGACGAGTGGCTGATGTCGCGCTCGTGCCACAGCGCGATATTCTCCAGCGCCGGGGTGACCATGCCGCGGACCAGCCGCGCGAGGCCGGTCAGGTTCTCGGTCAGCACCGGGTTGCGCTTGTGCGGCATGGCGCTCGAGCCCTTCTGGCCGGGCGCGAAATACTCCTCCGCCTCCAGCACCTCGGTGCGCTGCAGGTGGCGGACCTCGGTCGCCAGACGCTCGATGCAGCCCGCGACGACACCCAAGGTCGCGAAATACATGGCGTGCCGGTCGCGCGGGATGACCTGCGTGCTGACCGGCTCGACGGTCAGGCCCATCGCCTTGGCGACATGCGCCTCGACGCGCGGGTCGATGTTGGCGAAGGTCCCGACCGCGCCCGAGATCGCGCAGGTCGCGACTTCGGCACGCGCCGCGACCAGCCGCGCGCGGCAGCGGTCGAACTCGGCATAGGCCTGGAGCAGCTTGAGGCCGAAGGTCGTCGGCTCGGCATGGATGCCGTGGCTGCGCCCGATCGTCGGAGTCAATTTGTGCTCGATGGCACGGCGCCTGAGCACCGCGAGCAGCGCATCGACATCGGCGATCATCAGGTCGGCGGCGCGCGCCAGCTGGACGCCGAGGCACGTGTCGAGGACGTCGGAACTCGTCATGCCCTGGTGCACGAAGCGTGCCGAGGGGCCGACATGTTCGGCCAGGTTGGTCAGAAAGGCGATGACGTCGTGCTTGGTCTCGCGCTCGATCTCGTCGATGCGCTCGACCTCGAACGCGCCCTTCTCCCAGACGTCCTTTGCCGCCTGCGCCGGTACGACGCCCAGTTCGACAAGCGCATCCATGGCGTGCGCCTCGATCTCGAACCAGATGCGGAAGCGCGCCTCGGGCTCCCAGATCGCGACCATTTCGGGGCGGGAGTAGCGCGGGATCATCGGCGGTGACGGCTTTCGAAGACGGTTGAGCGCTGCCCCCTAGCATGGGGCGAGCCGCACCGACAGCGGGACGGGTTGAGGACCCGCGCCCCCGTTCAGCGGTTGGTCATCCGAGGCTAAGGCCTGTCGAAAGAAGGAATTTGCCATGAAGACTTTTGCGATCATCGCCGCCGCGGCACTGGCCACGGCAACCGCCGCCACCGCACAGGTCGGCGCGTCGAGCCCGTCGGTTTCGGGCAGTGTCGGTGCGACCACCGGTGCACCGGGCACCAGCGTGACGACCCCGGGCACCTCGGCCACCACCGGCGCGAGCACCACGGGCGTCGCTCGCGGCGACCGTGCACGGACCGGCCGCGACGCCGTGGGCACGCGTGCTCCGACGACGCCGAGCGACACGACGACGGGCAGCAGCAGTGCCACGACGGGCACTGCCGGCTTCCCCGCCACCCCCGGCATAACGCCGGGCGCCAGCGTCAACGGCGACGGCTCGGCGCGCACGCCGGGCACGGTCGGCACTGCCGGCACGCCCGAGGGTCCGCGCTGACCGCAACCTGATCCGCTCCGCGCGCGTTGACGCGCTGCGGGGCCTAATCAGCCAAGGAGTTACGATATGTCCAAGATGATTATCACCGCCGCGATTGCGGCAATGGCGTTCACTGCAACCGCTGCAGATGCACAGAACGCGCGCAAGCGTGGCAATGCCTCGGGCCAGGAAGCTCGTGAGCGTGCGGCGACCAAGGATCTGAACGCCCAGCAGCTGGCGGGTGTGGCTGCAATGCCGGGCGGCGCTGGCATGGCGCCGACCACCGCGATGCCCGCACCTGCAACCGGGATGGCACCGGCTGGCGATACCGCCGCTCCGATGGCCCCGGCACCCGACACCGGCGCCGCTCCGTCGGCGATGCCGAGCGAGGCGACGCCGCCGGCCGACGCGATGCCGACCCCGCCGACGCCGGCACCCGAGCCGCGCTGAAGTCCTTCGTCGGTAACCCTCGAACAAAGGTGAAATGACATGAAGATTTTCCTGACCCTGACCGCCGCCGCTCTGGCTTCGACCGCCGCAATCGCCCAGACGGCAAGCCCGGGCGCGCCGGCGATGCAGCAGCCCGGCATGTCGGCGCCGACGACCGCGCCGACTGCGCCGACCACGACCGACACGGCGCCGATGGCGAGCGACACTGCACCCGCGGCAAGCGCTGCCCCGGCGGGGACGACGACCGCGTCGGCCGAGATGATGGTCGAGCGTGACGGCAAGTGGTTCATGGGCGATCGCCCTGCGACCAAGGCCGAGATCAAGGCCCACAAGAAGATGATGAAGACGCCGTCGTAAGGCCGACATCGTCTCAAGGAAGGGGTCGCTTCGGCGGCCCCTTTTTTTGTGCCTAAAGCAGCCCTAGTGCGCGGAAGCTGGCGTGGCCCGTGCGGCCGATCACGACATGATCGTGGACACTGAGGCCCAGCGGCCGCCCGGCCTCCACGACCTGCTTCGTCATTTGGATGTCGTCGCGGCTCGGCGAGGGATCTCCGCTCGGGTGGTTATGCACGAGCACCAGCCCGCTCGCCCCGAGTTCGAGCGCGCGCTTGACGATCTCGCGCGGATACACGGGTGCGGCGTTGACCGTGCCGCTGCCCATCGCCTCGTCGCGCACCATGACGTTACGATTGTTGAGGAAGATGACGCGGAACTCCTCGGTCACGCGGTGCGCCATCGACGCGTGGAGATAATCGGTCAGCGCCTGCCACCCCGACAGCACCGGCCGGTCGAGCGCCGCGGTACGGAGCGTCCGCTGCACCGTCGCCTCGACGAACTTCAGTGCCGCCGCCGCCCCCTCGGTCAGCCCCTCGACCCGGCTCAGCTCGGCGGGTGACGCTGCGAGCAGCGCCGGGAAGCTGCCGAACTCCGCCAGCAGGCGCTTGGCCAACGGCTTGGTGTCGCGCCGCGGGATCGCCAGGCCAAGGACATATTCGAGCAATTCGTAATCATGGAACGCGTCGCCGCCGCCGCTGAGCAGGCGCGCGCGCAGGCGTTCGCGATGTCCGCTCGCGTCGCTGTCACCCCCCGCCAACGTCTTGCCCCCGTAACATTGCCGGACGAGTGTAGCCGGGGCCGTAACGGAAGGACAGGCAATGACGATCGACGCGTTCCGCCGTGAACCCTGGGTCGCCCCGGCCGGCCTAACCCCGGAGATCGCCGCCGCCAACGTCGCGCTGGCGCGCCGCTTCGTCGAGGACGCGCTCGGCAAGGGCGACATGGCAGCGTTCGACGAGATCGTTGCCGACGATGTCTGGGTGTCGACGGGGTTGAAGCCCGGTGCGCCGATCACCTCCAAGGCCGAATATGCAGCCGTCATCGGCGCGACCCTCGGCAGCGCGCTCGAGTTCACGACCGCGACGATGGTGCTGCACGAATGCGTCGCCACCGCCGACGGGCGTGTCGTTGCGCGCTTCACGGCAGAGGCCGATCATGTCGGCACGATCGACGGCGTCGCCGCGACCGGCAAGCGGCTGGTGCTGAGCGAAACGCACCTGCTGGGCTTTCGCGACGGCAAGCTCGTCGAGAACTACGTCGGCGCGCTCAACCCGCTGATGTGGGAAACGATCTACGCGCCGGTGATTGCAGCGGCGGTGCTGTAGGGCGGCTTTTCGAGGCCCGCCGGCGACAGCGTGAAGATCTCGGGATCGCCGTCGGTGATGCCGACCGAATGCTCGAACTGTGCCGACAGCGAGCGGTCGCGCGTCACCGCCGTCCAGCCGTCGTCGAGCAGCTTTACCTTGAAGCCGCCCAGGTTGATCATCGGCTCGATCGTGAAGATCATCCCGGGCTTCAGCACCTCGCCCGTGCGCGGCCGCCCGATGTGAACGATGTTCGGCGCATCGTGGAAGACGCGGCCGACGCCGTGCCCGCAGAAATCGCGCACCACCGAGCAGCGCTGCGCTTCCGCATAGCTCTGGATCGCATGACCGATGTCGCCCAGCGTGTTGCCCGCGCGCGCCGCGCCGATGCCGCGCTGCAGGCATTCCCAGGTGATGTCGACCAGCCGCCGCGCCTTCAGCGGCACGTCGCCGACCAGGAACATCCGGCTGGTGTCGCCGTGCCAGCCATCGACGATCACCGTCACGTCGATGTTGACGATGTCGCCGTCCTTCAGCCGCTTCGCCGACGGCATGCCGTGGCAGACGACGTGGTTGACGCTGATGCACAGCGAATGGGCATAGCCGCGGTAGAAGATCGTCGCGGGCAGCGCGCCGCGCGCCAGCACGAAATCATAGGCGAGCTTGTCGAGGTCGGCGGTCACCACTTCCGGCATGACGTGCGGCACCAGCATGTCGAGCACTTCGGCCGCCAGCCGCCCCGCCTTGTGCATGCCCGCGAACGCGTCGGGCCCGTGCAGCTTGATCGTCGCCGTCCGCTCCTCGGCGTCGGCAAGCGCTTCATAGGTCGGGGCGAAATTCATGGATCCGATGTATGACGCGCGTGTCACCGGGGCAAGGCGGTTGAACCCGCAGCAGCCCCGCGCGTAGATGCCGGCATGGACCTGCAAGCCCCCCAGCACGCCGAACTCCACGCCCGCTGGGGCAAGGCGCGCGTTCGCATGACGGTCGACGTCACCCCCGCCGGGCTGCTGGCGATCGGCGGCCTGGTGTCGAGCATCCTGCTGTCGACCGCGGTCATCGTGCGCGTGGCGACGCAGCGCCGGCGTTAGTCGGCGGGCAGCTTCATCGCGCTGCGCAGCCAGGCGTCGCTGCGGCGGAGCAGGTCGGCGCGCACGACCGAGTCGTCGAGATAATGGTCCAGCCCCGGGTAGGTGATCAGCTCGTGCTTCACCCCCGCCTTGGCCAGCGCCTCGCGCATCACCTTGGACTGGACCGGCTTGACGTTCGAATCGACGTCGCCGTGGAACAGCAGCACGGGTGACTTGAGCAGCGCCGCCTGACGCGCAGGCGATCCGTCGCGCAGGTGCGGGCCGACGCCGATGAAGTCCCGCGCCAGCGCGAAACTCGTGTAGCCGCGATACTGCTCGGCAAGCAGCGCCAGGTCGGCGACCGGGGCGATAGCCACCACCGCCTTGAACAGGTCGGGCGCGACCACACCCGACTGGAGCGCCGCATAGCCACCATACGACCAGCCGACGATGCCCAGCTTGGCCGGGTCGGCAATGCCCTGCTTGATCAGCCAGCGCCCGGCGTCGTTGACGTCGCCGATCGCCACCGCCCATTTGCGGAAGCCCTGGTTCCTGAACCATGCGTCACCGTAGCCGTCCGAGCCGCGGAATTGCGGCTGCAACACGGCATAGCCGCGCGCCGCGTAATATTGCGACAGCCAGTCGAAGCCCCACTCGTCACGCGCACTGGGACCGCCGTGCGGCAGCACGATCGCGGGCAGGTTCTTGCCGGTGCTGCCCGGCGGCAGCATCAGATAGGCGGGGATCAGCGTGCCGTCGGCAGCCGGGTAGGTGATCGCGGTCTGCGTCGCCAGCGCCCGCCCCTCGAGCTCGGGCCGCGCCAGCATGATCTCGGCGAGGTTCTTGGTCGCGCGGTCGAAGACATAATAGCGGCCGGGATCGACATCGCTGCCCGCCCAGATCAGCAGCCGCTGCTCGTCGCGGCTGGCGCCTGCGAAGCGGACCAGCGGCTTGCCAGGAAGCGCCTTCGACAACGACAGGGCCAGCGCCTTCAGCGCGGGGTCGAAATACACCGTCTCGCGCCGGTCGGTGACATAGGTGACGCCGATGACCCGGCGCGCCCGGCCCAGCGTGACCACGCCGTCGATATCGACCTGCGGGTGCGCGAACACCGGCGTCTCTACCAGCGTGCCGTCGAGCGCGACGCGGACCAGCGTCAGGCGGCCCCCGACCTTGCGCATCGCGTATGCGGCGTCGAGCGTCGAATCGACGGCATAGGGGTTCAGGCCCTCCTGGTTGGCCGTCATGCCGGTCTTGAGCGCGCCGAACGGACGCCATTCGTCCGATGTCTTGGTGCGGTAGAAATAGTTGATCGTCGCGCCCATCTGGCCGCTGGCCCCGGCCGCAGGGCGCAGGCCCATGATGCGGATGCGGCCCTGGCCGTCGCTGATATATTCCTCCGCGTCGCGCTTGGGGTTCTCGCTGCGCGTCACCGCGCCGGTCCGCGCGTCGAGGCGGACGACACCGTACCCGTCGAGCTTTTGCTCGAGGCGCGTGTTGCCGCGCGCCTCCGGGATGAAGTCGCGGCCGACGAGCAGCTTGTCGGTCTCGCCGGGCAGCCAGTCGACGATGTTCCCGCCGAACACCGCGAGCCGCGTCTGGGTCTCGTTGGTCTTCTCGCTCAGCAGCTTCTGGTTGCGGCCGTCGCGGTCGACGCCGACGATGCGGGAGACGTCGAGCAGATAATCCTGATACTTGACCGTGCCGACGACCTGGCAGACCAGTCGCGCATCCGACACCCAGCCGCAGTTCGACAGGCTCTGCGCGGCATCGGTCGTCGCCAGCACGAGCTTCGGCTCGCCACCTTCGAGGCCGACGGTGAACAGCGCGGTCCCAGCGCTGCCGTTGGGCGCGACGAAGGCGATGCCCTTGCCGTCGGGCGACAGGCTGATCGACTCGATGCTCTCGCGCACCCCGAACTTGGTCGCCAGGTCGACCGGCGCTGCGGCCAGCAACAGCAGACCGGCAATCGCCGACAACGCGCGCACGTACATCGAAAACCCCCGCATCCCCCGAGGCTTGATGATGCGTCGCGGCATGCGACGTGGCAAGCGCTTTGCGCCGCCCCCGGCGCTGCGCTAGACCGCGCCCTGCATGACCCCCGCGACCGATCCCGACCGCGTCTATACCGCTGCGCTGCTGATCATCGGCGACGAGATCCTGTCGGGGCGGACACAGGACGCGAACCTCGCCTATCTCGCGAAATGGCTGGGGGTGCAGGGCATCCGGCTCAAGGAAGTGCGGGTCGTCGCCGACGATCATGCCGCCATCGGCGATGCGGTCAACGCGCTGCGGAACGCGTACGACTATCTGTTCACCACCGGCGGCATCGGCCCGACGCACGACGACATCACGGTCGACGCGATTGCCGCAGCATTGGGCGTCGACGTGATCGTCCACCCGGCGGCGCGCGCGATCCTGGAGAAATATTACGGCGACAAGCTGACCGACGCGCGGCTGCGCATGGCGCGGGTGCCCGACGGTGCCGAGCTGATCGAGAACCCGCGCACCGGGGCGCCGGGCATCCGCTACGGCAATGTCTTCATCATGGCGGGCGTGCCGGCGATCACGCAGGGGATGCTGGCGGCGCTCGACGGCCAGCTGCCCGGCGGCAAGCCGGTGCTGAGCCGCACCGTCGCGGCGTGGACTGCCGAGAGCGCGGTCGCAGCGACGCTGGGGGCGGTCGAGAAGGCCAATCCCGGCACGCAGATCGGCAGCTATCCGTTCTGGCGCGAGGGGCGGACGGGGGCGAACTTCGTCATCCGCGCCACCGACCCGGCGCTGCTCAGCGCGTGTGCGGCGGCGCTGCTGACCGCGCTGACCGACGCGGGCCTCGATCCCGTCGACGGGGAGCTGTAGCGGTGCGGATCGTCCGCCTGGTGTTCTGGCTGCTGCTGGCCTTCGCCTTCCTGGCCTTCGCCGCCGCCAACTGGACCGCGGTGACGATGATCTTCGGGCGGACCGAGGTCGTCGTGCGCCTGCCGCTGCTGCTGCTCGTCGTCGGCTTCGCGGGCTATGTGATGGCATCGCTGCGCTACCGGATGCGTCCGCGCGACGCTGCCGTCGCCTATGTCGCGCCCGCGCCGGCGGAGCTGCAGGCCCAGCCGCGCGCGACGCTGCCGAGCGAGGCGCAGCCGATCGTCGTGCCACCGGGGTGCGGATGAACCCCGTCTTCGTCGCGCTCGACACATCGGACCTAGGCGATGCCGAGCACCTGGCGCGCGCCGTCGGCGGCCATGTCGGCGGGCTCAAGCTTGGCCTGCAGTTCTTCATGGCGAACGGGCCGGAGGGGGTACGGCGAATGGGCGGGCTCGGCCTGCCGATCTTCCTCGACGTCAAGCTGCACGACATTCCGAACACCGTCGCGGGGGCGCTGAAGTCGCTGGGCTCGCTCGACCTCGCGGTAGTCAACGTCCACGCCGGCGGCGGGGCCGACATGCTGAAGGCAGCGCGCGATGCCTGTGCGCCTGCGACGAAGTTGATCGCGGTGACGGTGCTGACCAGCCTCGACGACGACGACCTGCTGCCGCTCGGCGTGAGCGACGGCGCCGCGGCGCAGGTCGCCCGGTTTGCGGACCTCAGTCGCGAGGCCGGGCTCGACGGCGTCGTCTGCTCGCCGCACGAAGTCGCCGCGCTCAAGGCCGGGTGGACGGATGGCTATTTCGTTGTCCCCGGCATCCGCGTCGTCGACGGCGGCGACGACCAGAAGCGCACTCTGACCCCCCGCGCGGCGCTCGATGCGGGCGCGTCGATGCTCGTCATCGGCCGCCCGATCACCGGTGCCGCCGACCCGGCCGAAGCGGCGCGCGCCATCGCCGCGAGCCTGTGACTAGCTTCGTCCGTCATCCCCGCGAAGGCGGGGACCCAAGGTCACCGACTGTGGCACAAGGGTGTTCGGCCTTCGCGCCAAAGATCATGACCTTGGGTCCCCGCCTTCGCGGGGATGACGGAATTTGATCGTGCCTGTGACTACCCAGGTGAAAATTTGCGGCCTGTCGACGCCCGACACGCTCGACGCGGCGATCGCGCACGGCGCGAGCCATGTCGGCTTCGTGTTCTTCGCGCGCAGCCCGCGCAACCTGACGCCCGAGCGCGCGGCGGGCCTCGCCTCGCGCGTGCCGGGCCGCGTCGCCCGGGTCGGGGTGTTCGTCGACCCCGACGACGCCCTCCTCGACGCTGCGATCGCCGCCATCGACATCGTCCAGCTGCACGGGTCGGAGACCCCCGTCCGCCTCACCGAAATCCGCGCGCGCTGGGGCAAGCCTGTGTGGCGCGCCGCGGGCGTCGCGTCTGCCGCCGACATCCGCGCCGCGAGCCTCACCGCGCATGGTGCCGCGCTGTTGCTCCTAGACGCCAAAGCGCCTAGTTCCGCCCCCCTGCCGGGCGGCAACGGCCTGCGCTTCGACTGGCGCGTGCTCGGCGGTGCGCGGCCGGGGATGGCGTGGGGCCTGTCGGGGGGGCTCGACGCGGACAATGTCGGCGAGGCGATCCGCATTGCGGGCCCCGGCCTCGTCGATGTCTCGTCGGGCGTCGAGGATGCACCGGGCGTCAAGTCGGTGGCGAAGATCAGGGCATTTCTGGAAACGGTCAGGACGATCTAGTGGCGAGTGCAGCATCCCTCCGGGCCGGACCCGACGCGCGCGGCCATTTCGGCGCGTACGGCGGCCGCTATGTCGCCGAGACGCTGATGCCGCTGATCCTCGACCTCGAGACCGCATACCGCGCCGCACAGGCCGACCCGGCGTTCGCGGCCGAGTTCGACTGGCTGATGACACACTACGTCGGCCGCCCGAGCCCGATGTATTTCGCGGAAGCGCTCACGAAACATCTCGGCGGCGCGAAGATCTACTTCAAGCGCGACGAGCTGAATCACACCGGCGCGCACAAGATCAACAACTGCATCGGCCAGATCCTGCTGGCGAAGCGCATGGGCAAGACGCGGATCATCGCCGAGACCGGCGCCGGCCAGCACGGCGTCGCGACCGCCACCGTCGCGGCGCGCTTCGGCCTGCCGTGCACGATCTACATGGGCGCGCGCGACGTCGAGCGGCAGTCGCCCAACGTCTTCCGCATGAAGCTGCTGGGGGCCGAGGTGCGGCCCGTCGAGAGCGGATCGAAGACGCTCAAGGACGCGATGAACGAGGCGCTGCGTGACTGGGTCACCAACGTCCACGACACCTTCTACATCATCGGGACTGCAGCCGGCCCACACCCCTATCCGGAGCTGGTCCGCGACTTCCAGTCGGTGATCGGCCGCGAGGCCAAGGCGCAGATCATGGAGGCCGAGGGCCGCCTGCCCGACGTGCTGTGCGCAGCAATCGGCGGCGGGTCGAACGCCATCGGCCTGTTCCACCCCTTCCTCGACGACGAGAGCGTGCGGATGGTCGGGGTCGAAGCGGCGGGCCACGGGCTGCACACCGCCGAGCATGCCGCGTCATTGGTCGGGGGCGTCGACGGCGTCCTCCACGGCAACAAGACGCGCCTGCTGCAGGATGCCGACGGGCAGATCGCCGAGGCGCATTCGATTTCGGCGGGCCTCGACTATCCGGGCATCGGCCCCGAGCATGCGTGGCTCCACTCGATCGGCCGCGTCGAATACCAGTCGGCGACCGACGACGAAGCCTTGCGGGCGTTCCAGCTGCTGTGCCGCACCGAGGGGATCATCCCCGCGCTCGAACCCGCGCACGCGATCGCCGCGGTGACGCGCTTCGCACCGCAGATGCGCGCGGACGAGATCATCGTCGCCAACCTGTGCGGGCGGGGGGACAAGGACATCTTCACGGTGGCGGCTGCGCTGGGGGTGGCGTTGTGAGCGCCGACCGCCTTTCCCGCACCTTCGCACGCTGCGCCGCGCAGCACCGCGCCGCGCTCGTCACCTTCGTGACCGCGGGCGATCCCGATCTGACGACCTCGCCGCTGGTCCTCGACGCGCTCGTCCGCGGCGGGGCCGACATCGTCGAGATCGGCATGCCGTTTACCGATCCGATGGCCGACGGCCCGGCGATCCAGGCGGGCAATATCCGGGCGCTCGGCGGCGGCGTGACGCTGGTGCGCCTGCTCGCGATGGTCGCCGACTTCCGGACGCGCGATGCCGACACGCCGCTGGTCCTGATGGGCTATTTCAACCCGATCCTCGCGTACGGTCCGGACAAGTTCGCCCGCGATGCACACGCCGCGGGCCTCGACGGCTGCATCGTCGTCGACCTGCCCCCCGAGGAAGATGCCGAGCTCGCTACCGCGCTGACCGGCCACGGGCTGCACCTGATCCGCCTCGCGACGCCGACCACCGATGTCCGCCGCCTGCCCGCGATTGTGTCGGGCGCATCGGGCTTTCTCTACTACGTCGCCGTCGCCGGCATCACGGGAGCAGGCAGCGCGACCGCAGATGACATCGGCGTCGCGGTCGCGCGCATCAAGGCGTCGACCGACATGCCCGTCGCGGTCGGCTTCGGCATCCGCACCCCCGCTGCCGCTGCCGCCGTGGCGCGCGTCGCCGATGCGGTCGTCGTCGGCTCGGCGATCGTTGAGCTGATCGGTGCGGCGCACACCGCGCGTGCCAACGACCTGCCCGGACAGGTCGAGACCTTCGTCGCGTCGCTCGCCACCGCGGTGCGCGCCGCCAGATTGGATGACGCAGCATGAGCTGGCTGACCACGACACGCTCGCGCCTGACGGGCTTCATGAAGCGGCGCGAGACACCCGACAATCTGTGGCACAAGTGCCGCAACTGCGGCGCGATGCTCTACACCAAGGAGTTCGAGGAGAACCTCCAGGTCTGCCCGCGCTGCGACCATCACGAGCGCATCGGGCCCAGCGACCGCTTCGCGCAGATCTTCGATCACGGCGCGCACGTCGGCATCACCGTGCCGCCGACGACCGAGGACCCGCTGCGCTTCCGCGACCAGAAGCGCTACACCGACCGGCTGAAATCGGCGCGCACCGGCACCGGCGAGACCGAGGCGATGACGCTGGCGCGCGGCAGCATCGGCGGCGTCGAGACCGTCGTCGCGGTGCAGAATTTCGCGTTCATGGGCGGGTCGATGGGCCAGGGCGTCGGCGAGGCCTTCCTGACCGGCGCGCGCGCCGCGATCCACGCGCACGCGCCCTTCGTGGTGTTCACCGCGGCCGGCGGCGCGCGCATGCAGGAGGGCATATTGAGCCTGATGCAGATGCCGCGCACCACGGTCGCCATCGCCGAATTGCGCGAGGCTGGGCTGCCCTACATCGTCGTGATGACCGACCCGACGACGGGCGGCGTCACCGCCAGTTATGCCATGCTGGGCGATATCCAGATCGCCGAACCGCGCGCGCTGATCGGCTTCGCGGGCCAGCGCGTCATCGAGCAGACGATCCGCGAGAAGCTGCCCGAAGGCTTCCAGCGCGCCGAATATCTGCTCGAACACGGCATGCTCGACATGGTCGTGGCGCGGAAGGACCTGCGCGAAACCCTCGGCCGCCTGCTCGGCCTGTTGATGCGGCCGCACGCCGCCGCTGCGTAGATGGAAGCCGCGCACAGCGACAATCCGGTGCTCGACGCGCTGCTCGCTGCGGCGTTCGCGCTCCATGAGAATACGATGGACTTGGGGCTGGCGCGGCTCGAGCGGCTGCTAACGCGGCTCGGCAACCCGCACCAGAAGCTGCCGCCGGTATTCCATATCGCCGGGACCAACGGCAAGGGATCGACCGCGGCCTTCCTGCGCGCCGGGCTCGAGGCGTCGGGGCGGCGCGTGCACGCCTATACATCGCCGCACCTCGTACGCTTCAACGAGCGCATCCGGCTGGCGGGCAACATTGTCGACGACGACACGCTGATCGGCCTGTTGTCCGAAGTGCTCGCGGTCAACGGCGGCGGACGCATCACCTTCTTCGAACTGACTACCGCGGTTGCGATGCTGGCCTTCGCGCGTACCCCGGCGGACGCCTGCGTAATCGAGGTCGGACTCGGCGGGCGGCTCGACGCGACCAACGTCGTCATGCCGGTGATGACGGGCATTGCGCAGCTCGGTCTCGATCACCAGCAATGGCTGGGGCCGACGATCCTCGATATCGCGGGCGAGAAGGCGGGCATCGCCAAGCGCCGCGTGCCGCTCGTGGTGTCCAAATACCCGCGCACCATCGCCGCCAAGGTCGCCGAGGTCGCGGGCGTCGCGGGCGCCAAGCTGATCGAGCGCGGCCCCGACTGGGACGCCGCGGTGTATGAAGGCGCGCTGCACTACCGCGATTTGGGCGGCAAGCTCAGTCTGCCGCTGCCGCGGCTGGCGGGGGCGCACCAGCTCGACAATGCCGCGCTCGCGGTCGCGATGCTGCGCCACCAGCACGAGGTGCCGGTCGCCGACTCGGCGTTGCGCGCCGCGATGGGCTGGGCCGACTGGCCGGCGCGGCTACAGCGTCTCGACGCCGGGCCGCTGGTCGGCCTGCTGCCGCCGGGCAGCGAGGTCTGGCTCGACGGCGCGCACAACCCCGCCGCCGCACGCGCCGTGGCCGATGCCTTCCGCGCGCACAACCTCGCCGAACGGCCCTTCTACCTCGTCCTCGGCATGTTGGCCGCGAAGGACGCGGCGGGGTTCCTGAAGCCCTTCGCGGGGCGGGTCACGGCGGTTTACCCGGTCCCCGTCCCCGGCCACGCCCACCACGCGCCCGCCGATCTCGTCCGCATCGCCAAGGAAACCGGCCTGCCCGGTGCCGCGGCCCCCGATGTCGCGGGTGCCCTGACCGCGATCGCCAACGGCGCCGACCGCGCGCGGCCGCCCGTCGTGCTCGTCGCGGGCTCGCTCTACATCGCGGGCGGCGTCCTCAAGGCCAACAGCCAGGACGCGGGCTAGTTGGCGTCGCCCGCGACGTCGAAGCGGCCCGCATAGCGCTTGGTGATCCGCTCGACGGGCATCACGACGAACACGTCGGTGGTGTTGAACTGCGGGTCGACGAAGGCGCCGTCGCCGATCAGCGCGCCGACGCGCAGATAGCCCTTGATCAGCGGCGGCAGCGCCTTCGACGCGGCGCGCGCGTCGAAGCGCTCGGGCGGCAGCACCCCCATCGGCACATAATGCTCGGGCAGCGCCCGCGCGCGCAGCTCGGGCGGCGCGAGGTGATGGTGGTAGAGATAGCTGAGCTCGGCGGCATGCGCGCCGGCGTTCGCGCCGTGCAGCGACGCGCAGCCGAACAGGAAGCCGATCGAGTGGGTCTGCAGATAGCTCGCGATGCCGCGCCACAGCAGCGAGATCGTCGCGTTGTTGCGGTAGTCGGGCGCGACGCAGCTGCGGCCCAATTCGAGCAGCTGGCCGCTGGTCTTCGACGTCTCGATCAGCGGCGACAGATCATACTCGCCCGCCGAGTAAAAGCCGCGGTTCAGTTGCGCGACGACCTGGCGCAGCAGCCGGTAGGTGCCGACGACATGCGGCCGCCCGTCCTCGCCGTGATCGATGACCAGCAGATGGTCGCAGACCGCGTCGTAATCGTCGATGTCGCGCTTCGACGCCAGCATGTGCGTGGCGGGTGCGGCGCCCATCTCGTCGTAGAAAATCTGGTAGCGCAGCGCCTGCGCCGCCTCGATCTCCTCGCTCGATGTCGCGAGGCGCACGTCGAGCGTGCCGGCGCGGTGGATGTACGGTGTCACTGCGAGCCAGTCGGCGGCAACCGCCGTGCTGCGCTTGTGCTTGCCCATGTCACGCTCCCGGCCCCGCCAATTGTGACAGCGCCTAGACGAGAATTGTTACACTGTCGCTTGGTCCTCGTCGCGCGGCGTATCGGCGAGGCCGTTCCGCAGCATGTAGATGTAGATCAGGATGCCGGGCAGCGCCGCGACCGTGGTGAGCAGGTAGAAGTTGACGTAGCCCAGCCCCTCGATCAGCGCGCCCGCGGTCGTGCCGCTGATCGTCCGCCCGACGATCGACGAGGCGGCGGACAGCAGCGCGAACTGCGTCGCGGTAAAGCGCAGGTTACACAGCGCCGACAGATAGGCGACGATCGCCACCCCGCCGATGCCGCTGGTGAAATTCTCGAAGCCGATCGCCGCCGCCATCCCCGCGTTCGAATGGCCGAGCGCCGCGAGTCCTGCGAAGCTGAGGTTCGACACCGCCATCAGCACCAGGCTGGTCAGCACCGCGGCCTTCATGCCGAGCCGCGTGAACACGATGCCCCCGACGAACACGCCGACCAGATAGGCGACGAGGCCAAGCTGAACATCGTAGAACGCCACCTCGGGCTTGGTGAAGCCGAGATCGTTGAACAACAGGCGGAACGTCAAGTTGGCGAGCGTGTCGCCGATCTTGTGAAACAGGATGAACACCAGCACGAGCCACGCCCCGTCGCGGCGCAGAAAGTCCGCCAGCGGCGCGAACACCGCGTCCTGCACCGCCGCGAAGCCGCGCTTGACCGGCCCCTCGACGACGTGCCGCACGGGCTCGCCGATCAGCAGCCCCGCGACGATCGCCGGCAGCGCGAAGAAGGCGGCGGCGACATAGGCCGCGCTCCACCCCTGCGCCTCGGCGACGAGCAGCGCGGTCGCGCCCGCCGCGCTCGACCCGATGCGCCAGCCGTACTGCGACATGCCCGACCCGACGCCGAGCTGTTCGGGCGTCAGGATCTCGATGCGGAAGGCGTCGATGATGATGTCGTACGTCGCCCCGCAGAACGCCACTAGCAGCGTCGCGACGATCACCGGCCCCAGCCCCGCGCGCGGATCGGCGAGCCCCAGCCAGCACACCGCCGCGAAGGTCGCCATGCCGACCACCACCAGCCATGCCCGCCGCTGCCCGATCGCGTTCGCCAGCCCCGGCAGCCGCACCCGGTCGATGATCGGCGCCCAGAGGAACTTGAAGTTGTACAGCAGGAAGGCAAGCGCGAACGCCGTCACCGCCTTCTTGTCGATCCCCGCCTCCGCCAGCCGCGTCGACAAGGTCGAGGCGATCATCGCGAACGGAAACCCCGACGAAATGCCGAGCGCCAGCGCGGCGAGCGGCGCAGGCTCGGTATAGGGGCGCAGGCCGGCGGGGAGGATAGCGCGCCAGCCGGTCGATGTGATGGTCATGCCTTGTTGTAGCCCGCCCGCTGCGGCTGTCACGCACGTGATGGTTCACGCTTACGTCAATCCGTGCCAGACTGCGCACGGGAGATCAGAATGAACGCCGTCACCCCCTTCCGCACCCCGACGCCGGGGCAGCGTGCGCTGGCCGAGGCGATACCCGGGCTGGCGCTGGCGATCGCGCCTGCCGCCGTCACCTCGGCCGTGCCTGCATCGGCCTATACCGACCCCGTACGCTATGCCCGCGAGCGCGACCGGCTGTTCGGGGCCATGCCCGTCTGCCTCGCGCCATCGGCGCTGCTGCCGCGGCCGGGGATGAGCGTCACGCATGACGGGTTCGGCGTGCCCGTGCTGCTGACCCGCGATGCGCGGGGGGTTGCTCACGCCTTCCTCAATGTCTGCCGCCACCGCGGCACACGGCTGGTCGAGGGGAGCGCGCCTTCGGATGCACCGCGGCTCGTCTGCCCCTATCACGCCTGGACCTACAAGCTCGACGGCAGCCTCGCCGGGCTGCCGCGCCCGGAGACCTTCCCGTGCCTCGACAGACACGAGCGCGGCCTCGTCGCGCTGCCGATGCGCGAGGCGGGCGGGCTGATCTGGGTCGGGCTCGACCCCGCGCGGAGCTACGATTTCGACCTCGTCGCCGGGCCGCTCGCCGCCGATTTCGACGCGCTGGGGTTCGCCGACCAATATCTCTACGCGCGCCAGACGCACGCGGTCGCTTCCAACTGGAAGCTGATCATGGACGCCTTCCTCGAATCCTATCACGTCACCCGGCTGCACGCCGACACGATCGGCAAGTTCTTCCAGGACGGCGTGACGACGGGCGACGCGATCGGCCCGCACGCGCGCTCGGCGGTCGGGCGGGCTGCCGCGCTGGAGGGGGTCGACTGGAACGACTGGGGTGCCCTACGCCGCAGCGTGACCTTCGCGTACCAGCTGTTGCCGGCCACGGTGATCGTCGCCTCGCCCGATTACATCAACATCATGACGCTGATGCCGCAGGAGGTCGACCGCACGCTGGTCGAGGATTTCATGCTGATCCCCGAGCCGCCCCGCGACGCCAAGGCCGAGGATCACTGGGCGCGCAGCTGGAAACTGCTCGACCAGGGTGTGTTCGCCGGCGAGGATTTCCGCGCCGCCGCCCTCGGCCAGCAGGGGCTCAGCTCAGGCGCGGTCGATCACGTCCTGCTCGGCGGCCTCGAACAGGGGGTCAAGCGCTTCCACGACACCGTCGAGGACCTGCTCGCCTAGAAGGCGCTGGCGATCGACCAGCCGCCGGCGATGATCGCCGCCCACAGCAGCGCGCCGAGCCCGACGCCCAGCACCACCCCCGGCCCGGTATCGATCTGCCGGTCGGCATCGCGCAGCACATCCTCGAGCGGCGGCAGCTTGGCGCGCTCCTCGGCGCGCAGCAGCGGGATCAGGTGCGGGCTGACCTCGGCCAGTCGCCCCGGCCGCCGCCGGTCGACCATCGTCATCCCGTCATGCTCGTCGTCGCGTTCTGCCAGGGCCATGCCGCTCTCCTCCCCCAAGGCTACGGCCGACGGCTGCGGAGTTTGCGCAGGCCGAATGCTTAACGGCGCGGCGCGCGTAAATCCGCTTGCCCGTCCGCGCGCGCGCCGCCACGGTGCGCCGCGATGACCAGCAACCTGACGCGCTATATCCTCATCGCCCTCGTCCTCGGCGTGCTGACCGGCTGGGCGATCAACACCCAGGTCGACGCGGCGCAGGCCAAGGCGGCGGCGGGCTATCTGGGCATCGTCACCGATGTCTTCCTGCGCCTGATCAAGATGATCATCGCGCCGCTCGTGCTCGCGACGCTCGTCACCGGCATCGCGCACATGGGCCAGGGGGCCAGCATCGGGCGGATGTTCGGGCGCACGCTGGCGTGGTTCATCGTCGCCAGCTTGGTGTCGCTCAGCCTCGGCATCCTGATGGTCAACCTGCTCGAGCCCGGCGTCGGGGTGAACCTGCCGCTGCCGCCGTCGAACGCCGAGACGGGCCTGGCAAAGGGCGGCTTCGACCTCAAGACCTTCATCAGCCACATCGTGCCCAAGTCGATCTTCGAGGCGATGAGCACCAACGAGGTGCTGCAGATCGTCGTCTTCTCGATGTTCGCCGGCATCGGGCTGACCGCGATCGGCGACGCTGGAAAACCAATCGTCCGCGGCCTCGACGCGCTGGTCCACCTGATGTTGAAGATCACCGGCTATGTCATGAACGTCGCGCCGTTCGCGGTGTTCGCCGCGGTCGCCGCGTCGATCGCGGTCGAGGGGCTGGAGATCATCGGCACCTTCGCGCGCTTCATGGGCGGCTTCTATCTCGCACTGGCGATGCTGTGGCTGCTGCTGATCGCGGCGGGCAGCACGGTGCTGGGCTTCGCGCCGGTGGTGCGGCTGCTCAAGGCGATCCGCGAGCCGTTCCTGCTGACCTTCGCCACCGCCTCGTCGGAGGCGAGCTATCCCAAGCTGCTGCTGGCGCTGGAGCGCTACGGCATCTCGCAGCGCATCTCGTCGTTCGTGCTGCCGCTCGGCTATTCGTTCAATCTCGACGGGTCGATGATGTACTGCGCCTTCGCCAGCGTGTTCATCGCCCAGGCCTACGGCATCGACCTGACGCTGTATCAGGAGATCGGCATGCTGCTGCTCCTGATGATCACCTCGAAGGGTATCGCCGGCGTGCCGCGCGCCAGCCTGGTGGTGATCACCGCG
Source organism: Glacieibacterium frigidum (assembly GCF_007097155.1). Lineage (GTDB taxonomy): Bacteria > Pseudomonadota > Alphaproteobacteria > Sphingomonadales > Sphingomonadaceae > Glacieibacterium > Glacieibacterium frigidum. The sequence continues at coordinate 251,858 of NZ_VJWA01000001.1, read as the reverse complement.
ACGCTGCCCTTCTTCGACATTCCGGAGGAGGGTGTGCTGCTGATCCTCGCGATCGACCACTTCCTCGACATGGGGCGCAGCGCGACCAACGTGATCGGGAATGCGATCGCGACGGCGGTGGTGAGCAAGTGGGAGGGCGACCGGGTGGCGGACGGCGAACAGGCAGCCGACGCTCGCGCCTAGCTTGGTGGGGATGACGCGTCGCGCGATCCGCGCTAGCGTGGTTGCCGTTAGTGTAAGGCACCGCCAATGACCGAGCATTTCGACGTCCTGATCGTCGGCGCAGGCCTGTCGGGCATCGGCGCGGCGTACCACCTGCAGCAGAAATGCCCGGGCAAGTCGTACGTCATTCTCGAAGGCCGCGCGAGCATCGGCGGGACGTGGGACCTGTTCCGCTACCCGGGCATCCGCTCCGACAGCGACATGTACACGCTCGGCTATAATTTCCGCCCGTGGCGCGAGGCGAAGGCGATCGCCGACGGCCCGTCGATCCTCGGCTACGTCCGCGACACCGCGCGCGAGGCCGATATCGAACGGCACATCCGCTTCAACACCCACGTCAAGTCCGCCGCCTGGTCGACCGCGGACGCGGCGTGGACCGTCGTTGCCGAAGTCGACGGCGTCGCCCGCGAGTTCACCGCGAACTTCGTCATGCTGTGCAGCGGCTATTACAACTACGCCGCCGGCTACACGCCCGAATGGCCGGGCATGAGCGACTTCGCCGGCAAGCTCGTCCACCCGCAGTTCTGGCCCGAAGACCTCGACTACACGGGCAAGCGCGTCGTGGTGATCGGCAGCGGCGCGACGGCGGTAACGCTGGTGCCCGAGATGGCGAAGACCGCGGCGCGCGTGACGATGCTCCAGCGCTCGCCCACCTATGTCGTATCGCGCCCCGCCGCCGACGCCGCCGCCGACTGGCTGCGGCGCAACCTGCCCGCAAAGCTCGCTTACAAGCTCGTGCGCTTCAAGAACGTCACGCTGGGCGGCTGGTTCTTCAACATGGCGCGCAAGAAGCCCGACAAGGTCAAGGCGAAGCTGATCGAGATGGTGCGCGGCCACCTCGGCCCCGACTACGACGTCGCGACGCACTTCACCCCACGCTACAACCCCTGGGACCAGCGCCTGTGCCTGGTGCCCGACGCCGACCTGTTCGCAGCGATCAAGGCCGGCCGCGCCGACGTGGTGACCGACACGATCGAGACCTTCACCGCAGGCGGCCTGCGCCTCGCGTCGGGCGCCGAGCTGCCCGCCGACGTCATCGTCACCGCGACCGGCCTCGATATGCAGCTGGCGGGCGGCATGAGCTTCACCGTCGACGGGGTGCCGACGCCGCTCAACGAGGCGCTGAGCTACAAGGGCATGATGTTCTCCGACGTGCCCAACCTCGTGTCGGTGTTCGGCTATACCAATGCGTCGTGGACGCTGAAGGCCGACCTGACGAGCGAGTACGCCTGCCGCCTGCTCAATGCGATGGATGCCAAGGGCATGCGCCAGTGCACGCCGGTGCGCGGCGGCGCGGCGGTCGACCCCGCCCCCTTTCTCGACTTCTCGAGCAGCTACGTCGCCCGCGGCGTCGCCCGCTTCCCGCGGCAGGGCGTCGAGAAACCCTGGCGCGTCGATCAGAGCTACATGAAGGACGTCATGACCATCCGCTACGGCAAGGTCGACGACGGGCGGATGGCGTTCACCAACCCGAAGGTGCGGGAGCGGGTCGCGGCGTGACACCTTGGCGGGTTCGTTACGCCCTTAATCTGTTAACCGAAGTTGTGTCCCATAAGTCACTGATCTGAAAATCGTCGCCCCGCGCGGACCCTTACCGCCGCCCATGCTTTCAGGCGTACACCCGGCAGCGCCTTCCCCCCGGCACCGGGTGCAGACCAACCAGATTGGAAGCTCAGATGATCAGATTCGTCATTGCCGCCGCGCTTGGCGCGGCCGCCCTCACTTTGCCTGCGCTGGCGCAGGATACCGGCACCGCGACTGCCCCCGACGGCACGCGCGCCTTCGGGATCGAGCCCTACTTCGGCGTCGGCGGCGCCTATCAGGACTTCGACAACAAGCGCAACGGCGGCGAATTCAACCAGCAGGGCAGCGCGCGCGCTCCCGCGGTCGATGCCTTCGTCGGCGTCGACATTCCGCTCGGGCCGCTGGTTGTCGGCGTCGAGGGCCAGGGCTCGCGCGGCTTCCAGGACATCAAGTGGGAATATGGCGCGATGGGCCGCATCGGCTTCCGCGCCGGTGAAAGCGGCCTGATCTTCGCGCGTGCCGGCTATCGCTGGATCGAAGGCAAGCGTGGCTTCGGCGACGACAAGAACGAGATCTACGGCGTCGGCGTCGAAGTCGGCCCGAAGACCATTGGTCTCGGTGGCCTGACCGGCAATTCGGGCGTCCGTCTGCGCCTCGCCGCCGACACCTACGACCTGAAGAGCATCCGCCCGTCGGCGGCGCTGGTCTTCCACTTCTAGGCCTACCGCGCGCGCCCGTCCGTCATTCCGGCCTTCGCCGGAATGACGGCGAGCCGGAATGACGGGTCAGACGTCGATGACCCACGTCCGCGCGCAAAACTCGCAGTCGACGCGTATCTTGCCGTCGTCCCCGCGCATCTCCGCTCGCTCGGCTTCCGGAAACTTGCCCAGCACCGTCGCGATATGCGCGGGCGAACAGCGGCAGCCGCGCGCCGGGACCAGCCCCTCGACGACGCGCACTTCCTCCTCGTGGAACAGCCGCCAGAGCAAGGTCTCGGCGCTCAGTTCCGGATCGGTCAGTTCGGCCGGCGACACGGTCGACGCGAGCGCCACGACATGCTCCCAGTCGGGGTGCGCGCGGCCCTCGTCGATCGCCACCGCGAGGCGCTCGCCGCCGATTTCGCTGCGCGCGAGGTGCTGGATCAGGATCCCGCCGGCGATCCATCCGGTCGCGGCGTCGCCCGAGACCGCGACGCGAACCAAAGTCGGCAGCTGCTCGGACCCCTCGAAATAGCCGGTGATCGCGTCGCTGAGCGAGGCGCCCTCGAGCGGCACGATGCCCTGGTAACGCTCGCTCGTCGCACTCGCGTCTAGGGTGATCGCCAAGTGGCCGGTGCCGAACAGGCCCGGCAGGTCGTGCGCGTCGCCCAGCATTTCGGGATCATGGCGAACGTACCCGCGCACCTGCCCGTTCGCGTAGTCGCAGACCAGCAGGTCGACCGCGCCGCCGCTCGACTGCGCCTGCAAGGTCAGCGACCCCGCACCGTCCTGCATAGTGCCGCCGAGCAGCGCGGTCAGCGTCAGCGCCTCCGCGAGCAGGTTTGCGATGGGTTGCGGATAGGCGTGCGCCGACAGCACGGCGTTGAGCGCCGCGTCGAGGCGCACGACACGGCCGCGAACGTTGCGCGCGGCAACCGAGAAGCCGAGCGAGCGGTCGGCGGCGGGGGCGAGGGTTTCGAGCATCTCTTCACTTTCGTCATCCCCGCGCAGGCGGGGACCCATAATCACCGAGCGTGGGTGAAGGGCGCGACCTGGCAGCGCGGATCGTGATTATGGGTCCCCGCCTTCGCGGGGATGACGACTAAAGTAGGAACGTCAGCCCAGTTTCCCAAGGCACCACAGCAGGATCGCCTTCTGCACGTGCAGCCGGTTCTCCGCCTCGTCCCACACCGCCGACGCCGGGCCGTCGATGACTGCGGCGTCGACCTCCTCGCCGCGGTGGGCGGGCAGGCAGTGGAGAAACAAGGCGCCCTCGCCCGCCGCTGCCATCAGCGCGGGGGTCACCGCGAAGGGCTTCATCGCGCCCAGCTTGTCCTTCGCCGACGCCTGGCCCATCGACACCCAGGTGTCGGTCACGACGACCTGCGCGCCCTCGACCGCCAGCGCCGCCTTGCGCACCACGTCGACCGAGCCGCCGCGCGCGCACGCCGTCGCGACGACCGCCTGGTCGGGGTCATAGCCGTGCGGCACGCCGAGCCGCAGGTCGAAGCCCATGACGCTTGCCGCCTCGATCAGCGAGTGCGCCATGTTGTTGCCGTCGCCGAGCCACGCCCAGCACGTGCCCTCGACCGGGCGGCCCAGCCGCTCCTCGACGGTCATCAGGTCGGCCATCGCCTGCGCCGGGTGGCCGAGGTCGGTCAGGCCGTTGATCACCGGCACGCCGGCGTGCGCGGCGAACGCCTCGACGATGTCGTGGCCCGCGGTGCGGATCATCACCGCATCGACCATGCGGCCAAGCACGCGCGCGGTGTCGGCGACGCTCTCGCCGCGCCCCAGCTGCATGTCCGACGACGACGCGACGATGCTGGTGCCGCCGAGCTGGCGCACCCCGACGTCGAAGCTGAAGCGCGTCCGCGTCGACGGCTTTTCGAAGATCATCGCGAGGATATGCCCGTCGAGCGGCGCGTCGGCGTCGCGCTGGCCCTTGGTCCAGCCGAGGCGCGCGGCCTTGCGGCGGTGCGCCTCGTCGAGAATCGTCCGCAGCGCCGCCTTGCCCGGCGTCGCGAGGTCGAGGAAATGCCTCACGCTGGCGCTTTCAGGATGGGCGGCATCATGCCGCCTGCGGCACGGCATAGGCCCGCGCGGCGTCGGACAGCTTCTCGACGCACTCGCGGATGTGCCGCTCCTCGATGATTAGCGGCGGCAGCAGGCGCACGACGTTGTCGCCCGCCGCGACGGTCAGGATGCCGTGGTCGCGCGCATGGCCGACGAAGGCCCGGCTATCGGACTTCATCTTGAGGCCGAGCATCAGCCCGACACCGCGGACATAGTCGAACAGATGGTCGTGGTTGGGGATCATCTGCTCGAGGCTCTGCCGCAGCCGGTCGCCCATCGCGGTCACGTGGGCGAGGAAATCGGGGGTGTCGATGACGTCGAGGCTGGCGTCGATCGCCGCCATCGCGAGCGGGTTGCCGCCATAGGTCGACCCGTGCGTGCCGACGACCATGCCGCTGGCGGCATTCTCGGTGGCGAGGCACGCGCCGACCGGGAAGCCGCCGCCGATGCCCTTGGCCAGCGTCATGATGTCGGGCGTCACGCCGTAGTGCTCATAGGCGAAGAGCTTGCCGGTACGCCCGACGCCGCACTGCACCTCGTCGAAGATCAGCAGGATGCCGTGGGCATCGCACAGGTCGCGCAGGCCCTGCAGGAAGGCATGGCCGCCGGGGCGGATGCCGCCCTCGCCCTGGATCGGCTCGACCAGGATGCCGCCGATGCTGTCGTCCATCGCCGCGGTCGCTGCCTCGAGGTCGCCGAACGGCAGCACCGTCGCCCAGTCGGGCAGCGGGTCGAAGCCGTCGCGCAGCTTCGCCTGGTCGGTCACCGCGATCGTCGTCATCGTGCGGCCGTGGAAGGCGTTGCTGAAGGTGAGCAGGCGATACTTCTCGGGGCGCCCAGCGGCGGTGTGGTGACGGCGGCAGGTCTTGATGGCGCATTCCAGCGCCTCGGCACCCGAGTTGGTGAAGAACACCGTGTCGGCGAAGCTGCGATCGACAAGCCGCTGCGCGACCCGCGCCTGGTCGGGCGCGCCGTACAGGTTGGAGATGTGCATCAGCGTCGCCGCCTGCTTCTGGATCGCGCCGATCAGGTGCGGGTGGCTGTGCCCCAGCGCGTTGACCGCGATGCCGCTGGCGAAATCCAGCCACTCGCGCCCCTGCGCGTCATAGAGGTAGCAGCCCTCGCCGCGGACGGGCGCGACATCGCAACGGCCATAGACGGGCATCATCGCGGGGATCGTCATCGTGCATGCGCCTTTCGCCAACGCAAACGGGCGGCACCGAGGGCCGCCCGCGAAGGACGCTGTTTAGCGGGTGCAACGGAGCGGCTCAACCCCTGCGTCGAGACGCCCGTCAGCGGTTGATCCGGCCGCCGCGGACTATGCCGCCGTCGCGCCAGTAGAGAAACATCGGCCGGCCCACGATGCGCGCGTCGGGGATCATGCCGAGGCCGCCCTGATCGACGGGATGGCGGCTGTCCAAGCTGTTGTCGCGGTAATCGCCGATCACGTAGAAATAGCCGGGCGGGACGGTCACCTCCGGCATATCGTCGAACATCATCGGCCCGACGTCGAGAACCGCGTAAGGGGCTGCAGCACCCGGCAGGCTCTCCTCGAACACCGTGGCGACCATGGGCCGGTCCATTTCCACCGTTTGCCGGCCGGTCTGGCGCTGTGCGGCCCGCCGACCGTTGATCACCGGCACGCCGCCACGGATCGCGATCCGGTCGCCGCCGATGGCGATGACGCGCTTGATCCACTGTCCCTGCGGCGCATCGAAGACGACGATCTCGCCCCGGCGTGGCGGCGACCGGTCGCGCATGTCGACGAGGAAGTTATCGTCGACGAGGATGTTCGGCACCATGCTGGCCGACGGGGCGTAGAAGGTCTTGTAGATGCGGTGCATCGCGTCGACCGTCAGCATGACGAGCGCGCCGCTGACGAGATAGCACGCAAGCAGGCCGTACCAGCGGTTCCACCAGCGCAGCGGCGCGACGACCGCGCTGCGCCGCCAGGTCTGAAACGAGACGACTATCAGGCTGGCGATGGACGCGACGATGGCCACCCCGCCGAAGGCCAGAAACGCATCGACGTCGGGCGGCGGCAGCAGCGTTGCCGCGAGGATCAGCGCGGCGACCGCGAGCGACGGCGCAAGCAGCCAGGCGATGCCGCGCGTCAGGTCGCCGGCCCGCAGCAGGCCGAGCCCCAGCGCAGGCAGGTTCAACGCGGTCACGCCGATACGCGCGCCTGTCGATCGTCGTGCTCCGGTCATCGCCACCCCCGACGCCCGGATGGCGCACCGCGCAAGCGCGAGCAAGGGCCGTCGACCGCCGCGACCGGCGTGCGCTAGAACCGTGCCATGACCGCCGACCGCGAACGCGTCGAGATCGACAGCCTGGCGGCGTGGCGCGACTGGCTGGCGGTGCATCACGGGCAGGCGGACAGCATCTGGCTGGTCAGCTGGAAGAAGGGCGATTCGCGGCACGTGCCCTATGGCGACCGGCGCGACGAGGCGCTGTGCTGGGGGTGGATCGACAGCCTGCCGGCGAAGCTCGACGACGCGCGGACGATGGTGCTGATGAGCCCGCGGCGGCGCGGCAGCCGCTGGTCGGCGATCAACAAGGCGCGCGTCGCGGTGCTGGAGGCAGAGGGGCGGATGGCGCCGCCGGGGCGCGCGGCGGTCGCGGCGGCGCAGGCCGACGGCAGCTGGACGGCGCTCGACGGTCTCGACACGGTGCCCGCCGACCTTGCCGCGGCGCTGGCCGGTGCGAAGGCGGAGGCCGGGTGGCAGGCACTCGCCCCTTCGCTCCGGCGCGGGCTGCTCGAAGGGCTGATCGACGCGAAACGCCCCGAGACGCGGGCCAGGCGGATCGCGGCGATCGTCGCCCGCGCAAAGAGTGGATAGTTTCGCAGCCGCACCGGATATCAAATCTACGCGCTCGACCCGCTGTCCATGCGTCGACGCGCACCCATCTCCCGCGCACCACAGCAGGAGAGCAGAGCATGACCACCGACCTTCACGGCAAGACCGCCCTCGTCACCGGCAGCGCGCGTGGGCTGGGACACGCCATCGCGACGCTGCTCGCGGCACGCGGCGCGCACGTACTGGCGCACCAGCGGACGCCCGGCGACAGCGCGCTGGTTGCCGAGATTATCGCGAACGGCGGCGCGGCGACCGCGGTGGCAGGCGACCTCGCGACGCCCGAGGGGGTGGCTGCGCTGGCCGAGGCGACGCTGGGCGCGCTGGGCGGCAAGCCGCTCGACATCCTCGTCCACAACGCCGGCATCGCCGAGTATGAGACCGTCGACGCCGCCGGCTTCGACCGGCTGTTCGCGGTCAATGTCCGCGCGCCCTATCTGCTGACCGAGGCGCTGACCCCGCACCTCGCCGACAATGGCCGCATCGTCATCCTGTCGTCGGCGGTCGCGCGCGTCGTGTTCGGCAATCTCGCGCCCTACGCGATGACCAAGGGCGCGGTGAACGTCTATGTCCGCTATCTCGCGGCGCAGCTCGGCGGGCGCGGCATCACCGTCAACGCCGTCGCACCCGGCGCGATCGACACCGACATGTCGGCGTGGCTGCGCAGCCCCGAGGGCGAGGCGCAGGCCAAGGCGATGCAGGCGCTGCAGCGCGTCGGCCAGCCGGTCGACATCGCCGAGGTCGTCGCCTTCCTCGCCTCGCCCGCGGCGTCGTGGGTGACCGCGCAGATCGTCGACGCGTCGGGGGGATCGAAGCTATAGGAGCGCGATGACCCCACTGCCCTCGCTGCGCCAGCTGCGCTATCTCGCGGCGCTCCACGACCTCGGCCATTTCGGGCAGGCGGCGGCGGCGTGCTTCGTCTCGCAGTCGACGCTGTCGGCGGGCATCGCCGAGCTCGAGCGCGTGCTCGGCGTGACGCTCGTCGAGCGCAACCGGCGGACCGTGCGCTTCACCGCGATCGGCACCGAGATCGCGCGCCGCGGCGGTCAGCTGGTGCGAGACGGCGAGGCCCTCGTAGAGGCGGCGCGTGCCGCCGGGCGGCCGCTGGTCGGCGAGGTGCGGCTGGCGGTGATCCCGACCGTCGCGCCGTTCGTGCTGCCGCGGCTGGTGCCGCGCCTCCACGCCGACTGGCCCGAGCTGGTGGTGCGGCTGCGCGAGGCGCAGACCCCGGTGGCGCTCGGCGCGCTGCACCACGGCGACGTCGACTGCGTGCTGCTCGCGCTGCCCTTCGACTGCGGCGAGGTCGAGGAAGCGGCGATCGTCACCGAGCCGCTGCTGCTCGGCGTGCCCGCGGCCGAAGCAGGCGACTTCACCGCGCCGGTCGCGGCCGACGCGATCGACCCGGCGCGGCTGCTGCTGCTGGAGGACGGGCATTGCCTGCGCGATCATGCGCTGGCGGCGTGCAACCTGAGCCGCGCCCCCGCGGGTGGCGCGATGACGGGCACCTCGCTCCACACCATCGTCCAGATGGTCGGCGCGGGGCTCGGCACGACGCTGCTGCCGCAGATGGCGATCGACGCGGGGATCGCAGCGGGCGCCGATATCGCGGTGCGCGCGCTGGCGGGCGGGGTCGCCTATCGCCGGATCGCGCTGGTGTGGCGCAAGGGCAGCGCGCGCGCCGCCGATTTCGGGCTGCTCGCGGGGACGATCCGCAGCGTCGTCAGCGGCGCTTCGGGATCGGCGGCGGCTCGCCGGGCAGCGCGGTCAGCGACTTGAGGGGGCAGCGCTGGCCCCCGGCGATGATCGCGCTGAACGCATCGAAGCTGCCGTTGAGGTTGGTCTGAAAACCCAGCGACTGGGCGTAGGGCAGGTCGTTGCACACGCCGAACAGGTCGGCGCGGTACCAGCGCTTGCGGGTGCCCTGCAGGTAGACCGTGCGGTCGTCGGCGACGCGCCAGTCGAGAATGCCGGCGGGCGTATTGGCGAAGGGGATGCTCGCACCGCGGTCGCGCGGCGGGTCCTTGGCCAGCGCAGGCGCAGCGAACAATGCGAGGGCAAGCAGCGCGGTCCGCATCGTCACTCCTTGGCCGGCACCACCTTTGCCCAGCGCGCCTCGACGGCGGCCTTCAGGCCTTGGGCAGGCATGCGGCGAACCAGCGTGATGCCTTCGAGTTCCACCGCGCGCCCGCGCAGCACGCGGTCGCGGAAGGCATAGCCGACGTCGTAGATCGCGGCATCGCTGCGCACCGTGCCGCCGTCTTCGAAGGTCGTGACGATGCCGACCGGCAGGCGCGGCGGCTTCACCGTGTCGTCGTCGACCGCCTTGCGCAGCCCTTCCATGACCCACGCCGCCTCGACGCGCGCGTTGCCCGTCGTCTCGACGCTGTCGGCGCGGATCGTGGCGGGGAAGATCAGCGTCTGCGTCTGGACCGTCGCCTCGCCGCGTGCGGGCCGCAGCGTCAGGTCGCCGTCGGTGGCGGTCGCAGCGAGCAGCAGCGGCTTGGCCGGCGCAGGCGCCTCGGCGACGGCGCGCTCGCGGTGCGAGTCCCAGTATCCCGCGGCAGCCAAGGCAAGCCCGCCGATGCCGATGACTTCGGCCAAGGTCAGCCAGCGCAGGCGGCGGCGTTTCTGGGAAGGGGTCTCGCTCACCCCGCGGGCTTTAGCGGCGGATCAGCTGAACGGCCAGATGTTGAAGACCGCCATCAGGATGATGATCGGCAACGGCACGCCGACCGCCCACAGAATACAGCCCTTGCCCATGCGTCACTCTCCAATGCTTCTGGAGGTGCAACGAGACGCCGGCGCGCGCGGTTCCGCTACGCAGCCTTGAACAGGTCGCGCAGCTCGGTCTTGACGATCTTGCCGTTGGCGTTGCGCGGCAGCGGGCCGTCCCAGAAGCGCACCTCGACGGGCACCTTGAACGCCGCGAGGCGCGACGCGACGAAGGCGCGCAGCTCGTCGGCGGTGGCGGTCGCGCCGGGGCTCAGCGTCACCACCGCGGCGGGCTCCTCGCCCAGCGACTTGTGCGGCCGCGCGACGATCGCTGCGTCCATCACCGCGTCATGCTCGTACAGCGCGTTCTCGACCTCGACGCAGTAGATGTTCTCGCCGCCGCGGATCAGCATGTCCTTGGCGCGGTCGAGGATGAAGCAGAACCCCTCCTCGTCGAGGCGTGCCAGGTCGCCGGTATGGACCCAGCCGTCGGTGAAGGTTTCGGCCGACGCTTCGGGCTTGTTCCAGTAACCCTTCACGACATTGGGCCCTTTGCCCCAGAGTTCGCCGATCTCGCCGGGTGGCAGCGCGTTGCCGCTCGCGTCGACGACCTTCAGGTCGCACACCGGCACGGGCGGACCGCAGCTGTCGGGGCGATGCTCGTAGTCCTCGCCCATGTGGTGGGTGAAGGTCGCGCTGGTCTCGGTCATGCCCCAGCCGTTGCCGGGCTGCGACTTCGGGAAGTTCGCCTTGATCTGGCGCACCAGCTCGGGCGCCGAGGGGGCGCCGCCGTAGGACACGCTCTCGAGGCTCGACAGGTCGTAGTTCGCGCGCGCCGAATGCTCGATGATCTGCCACGCGATCGTCGGCACGCCGCCGCAGCCGGTGACGCGCTCGCGCTCGATCAGCGCCATGGCGCGTTCGGCATCCCACTTCTTCATCATCACCAGCTTGGCGCCCGCGAACAGCGAGGGCGACATGACCGCGTGGCAGCCGGTGGCGTGGAAGAACGGCACGCTGAGCAGGGTCGCCTTCTGCGGTGCGGCGGGGTCGGGCACGGAGGGCATCTCGCCGCGCCGCAGATAGGTGCGCGCCGCCGAGATCGCGCTCGCCATGATGTTCGAGACGATGTTGCGGTGCGTGCCGAGCGCGCCCTTGGGCTTGCCGGTGGTGCCGCTGGTGTAGAAGATCGTCGCGTCGTCCTCGGGAACCAGATCGACCGGCGGCAGTTCGCCGGCGGGAAGGTCGGCCCAGCTCATCGGCGCACCGATGATGCCCTCCAGCCGCACGATCAGCGGGTTGGCGAACGGCTCCGAATATTCGTCGACGGCGCGCGCGACATAGACGTGTTCGATGGCGGTGGCGGGCAGGTGCTCGGTCAACCGCGCCAGCCGCTCGGCATCGACGATCAGCAGCTTGGCACCCGAATCGACGAGGCCATACTCCAGCTCGCCGCCCGTCCACCACGCATTGAGCGGCGTGACGATCGCCCCGCACAGCGCAGCCGCGAAGAAGGCGACCGGCCATTCGGGCAGGTTGCGCATCACCACCGCGACGCGGTCGCCCTTGACGATCCCGTCCGCCCGCAGCCGCGCCGCGAGCGCCAGCGTCGCGCGCCCGAACGCCTCGAAGGTCACGCGCTCATCGTCGTGGACCAGGAAGACCTTGTCGTCGTGGGCGCGACCTGCGGCGAAGACATGCGCCAGCGTCGGCGGCGCGTTCTTCCACGTCCGTGTCGGGACGCCGCGGATGTCGAGCGTCTCCATCTCGAACGGCGCCCCTGGCGCGGTCAGCGCGGCATGCGCCTGTACGATCGACATGGCGGGCCAGGCATTGCTCAAGTCTCTACTCCCCACGGCTTTTCTTTCGACCATAGGGGCGGAATTTTGAGCCGTGAAGGTGCGCAGCATCCTTCCGTCTTCTTCGCGCCTTCGCGCCTTCGCGCCTTCGCGTGAGAATTCTTCGGTCCCGCTCGTGGGTCGGACCGGGACATAGGGTTTCACGCGAAGGCGCGAAGGCGCGAAGAAGGAAAACGAAGGAGGCGCGCTAGTAGCTGTCGTCCGCCTCTGCGTGGACGCGCTCGCGGCGCAGGGTCTTGTTGCCCAGCGTGTAGATCAGCAGCAGCCCCAGTGCGACGGTCGCCAGCCAATAGGGCAGGCTCGGCTCGATCTCGTACAGGCCGATGCCGACCAGCGGCGCGAAAATGAAGCACGCGCCGTTGACCGAGGTGACCGCCCCCGCGACGCCGCCCTGCTCGACGCGCCCGACCGCGAGGCTCGCGCCCGCGGTGAACCCCGGCCGCGCGAGGCCGTAGCCGAGGCTCGCCAGCGCGTAGGCGATGACCAGCGGCGCGAAGTCGTGCGCCAGCGCGATGCCCAGCGTGCCGATGCCCGCCAGCACCGTGCCCCACACCAGCAGGCGCGGCGGGGTCAGGCGGAGGCGCGGGATCAGCCCCCATTGCGCGAGCAGCGTCGCCGCCGCACCCGCCATGAACACGATGCTGATCTGCCCCTGCGCCGACAGCGCGTCGCCGCCGGTCCGGTCGATGATCAGGAAGCCCAGCGCCTGGCCCGTCGCCGCCTGCACGCTGCCGCTGGCGAAGCCGTAAACCATGTAGGGCGCGATGCGCGCGTCGCGCAGCGACAGGCGCTCGGGGCGGCCGGCGTCGGCGGCCTGGCTGCTGGCGCCCGTCGAGGCGCCGCCGACGCTGGGCTCGCTGGCGGGCGCACCGCGGCCGGCGCCGGGGGCGTGGGTCGGATCATCGTCTGGCAGGCCGACCCCGACCGCGAGCATCACCACGACCGCTATCCCTGCGAAGACGAACATCGGCCCGCTGAGGCCAAGCCCGAGCACGACGAGCGACGCCGCCGCGGGCCCGATGATCGTGCCCAGCCCGAACGCCGACGACAGGATCGACAGCGCATTGGTGCGGTCGGCCTCGGTGGTGTGCGCGGCGACATAGGCCTGCGCCGCCGGGTTCGACGCCGAGCCGAAGATGCCGAAGATCAGCCGCAGCGACGCGAACACCGCAAAGGTCGCGAGCGGCACCAGCCAGCCGTTGAGCCCGCCCAGGATCGCCAGCCCGCACCCCAGCATCGACACGCCGAAGCCCGCGACGCCGATCAAAGTTAGCCGCTTGCGCCCGCGCACGTCCGACTGGCGCGCCCAGTACGGTGCGCTGAAGGTCCACAGCAGCGCCGAGCCCGAGAAGATCACCGCGACCAGCAGGTCGGGGATCTGGATGACGCGCGCGATCGCCGGAAACACCGACTGCAGCGCGGTATTGCCCGCCGCGACGACGAGCAGGGCCGCGAACAGCAGCGCGAAATGGCGGCGAGGAAGCACGGGCGTCACGGCGCACGGCTTGGCGGGCGGCGGCGGCTTTGCCAAGGTGCAAGTTAAACCATGGGGAAGGCAGACCAATGAAATTCTACGATTCGATCGGGCCCAACCCGCACGTCGTGCGCATCGTCGCGGCCGAAAAGGGCATCGGCCTCGACACGGTCGAGGTCGACCTGATGGCGGGCGAGAACCGCCAACCCGCCTATGCCGCGAAGAACGCCAGCGGCACGACCCCGGCGCTCGAGCTCGAGTGCGGCACGACGGTCTGCGAGATCACGGTGATCGCCGAGTATCTCGAGGAACTGCACCCGTCGCCGCCGCTGATCGGCACGACGCCTGAGGAGCGCGCCGAGACGCGCATGTGGGTCCGCCGCATCGACCTGGGCATCGTCGAGCCGATGACCAACGGCTTCCGCGCCACCGAGGGCCGCCGCCTGTTCGAGAAGCGCATGCTGCTCGCCAGCGTCGAGGCGGGCGCCGAGCTTAAGACAATCGCGCGCGACAAATTGCTGTGGCTCGATGGGCAGATGGCGGGCCGCACTCACGTCTGCGGCGACCGCTTCACCCTCGCCGACATCCTGTTGTTCGCCTTCCTGAAGTTCGGCGCGACGGTCGGCCAGCCGATGCCCGAGGAAGCGACCTGGCTGCCGGAGTGGTTCGCGCGCGTCGGAGCCCGGCCGTCGGCGGCTGCCTGACTGCACGCAGAAACCGCTGTCCTACAGCTCAGGAATGTGCCATATCGGTTAAATGATCGCCTAATCTCTTCTCCTTCGCGCCTTCGCACCTTCGCGTAAAATCCTATGTCCCGGCCCGGACCAGGAGCGGGACCGCAGAATTTTCACGCGAAGGCGCGAAGAAAAGGGAAGGCAGAGGGGACGGTGGTGCACGCACAAACCCTTCGCCACCGTCAAATTCGCTTACTTGTTCATCTTCGCGGCCCAGCGCAGCCGCCGGTTATTGGCGACCTTGGAGACGCATGTTACGCTCCCGGTTCGTAGACGGGAGCATCGGCATGACGATCGCGTACCAGGCCAACGACCCCGCGACGCCGGGCGCGCCGCTCGACATCACCCCGCTTCCCGACCCAAAGCCGCCGCGCGTCGGCTTCAAGGTGACCAAGCTGCCGCCCGAGAAAGTCTATCCGCTGGGCACCGTCGAGCATGTCGCCTGGGCCGCGCGCGAGGCGGCGCTGCGCGCGGTCAAGGCGTTCGAGGAATGCGCCGGGCCGCTGCCGGGCTGGCAGGGCAAGCCGGCGCTCAAGACGCTCAACCTGATCCCCGACGCGGGCGACCAGCTCAACGCCTATTACGACCGCGCCAGCCTGTCGTTCTTCCACAAGGACGTGAACGGCAAGCCGCTGCTGTCGGGCGCGTCGGCCGACATCGTCGCGCACGAGGCGGGCCACGCCATCCTCGATGCGCTGCGCCCCGACCTGTGGAACGTCGCGACGATGGAGGCGTCGGCGTTCCACGAAGGCTTCGGCGACTGTATCGCGGTGCTGACCGCGCTCGCCGACAAGGGGCTGCGCGAGGCGGTGATCAAGGCCGACCCCAAGCTGGCCAAGGCCAACCATGTCGAGGCGTTCGGCGAGGCGCTGTCGGTGGGGATCGCGGCGATCTACGGCGCGTCGCACAACGCCGCGAAGCCGCGCCACGCGCTCAACGACTTCCGCTGGGCCTTCCCCGCGACACTCCCCGACGACGGCAAGCCCGGCGTGCTGATCAACGAGATGCACTCGCTCGGCCAGCTGCTCAGCGGCTGCTATTACCGCATCCTGCTCGGCGTCTTCGCGCGCACCGCAGGCGGCGAGGCGGGGCTGTGGCAGGCGACCAAGGTCGCGACCTGGCTGCTGGCGCAGGCGACGATCAAGGCGCCGGTCAAGCCGCGCTTCTTCCAGTCGGTCGGCCGCACCATGCTGATCGTCGACCAGGCGGCGTACAAGGGCGCCAACTCGCCCGCCATCCGCGCGGCGTACCGTCATCACAACATCGACATCGGCTCGTCGACCTTCCTCGCGCCGTCGGTCGCGCTGGGGCCGGTAGCGAGCGGCTTCGCGGCCGCCGGCACCAAGCCCGTCGGGGCGGCAGGCGCCAAGACCGTCGGCGCGATGCTCGACGCGGGCGAAGGCGCCAAGGTCGGCTATCGCCGCGTCGAGTTCGGCGCACGCGCGGTCGCGGTCGCCAGCGTGCCCCGCGCCGTCGACCTGGCAGGCCTCGACCCGCGCCTCGCGGGCGCCGTCGCGGTGTCGCCGCAGGAGGCCTTCGTCGGCGAGGATTCGAACGGCAACGCCGCGATGCTGGGCGCGGTCGATGCCGGTGCTGCGATCAGCGCCGAGGTCAGGGACTTCGTGGCCACATTGCTACGCCGCGACGACATCGCGTTCGACAAGCCCAAGCGCGGCGGTGCGGGTGCGGTCGCCGGCCCCGACGTGAAGACCCACGCGGTCAAGGCGGCGCGGGGCAAGGCGGCGCAGCTGGAGCGGATCTCCTTCGCGTGCGGGTGCCGGGGGCGGCACCCCGCCTAGAACGCCGACTTCCGCTTCTCGCTCAGCACCCCGTCGACGCACACGTGCGTCACCCCCTCGGGCAGCGGGGCATCCTCGTCGTCGGTATCGAGCACCCGGCCGTGGCGGCGCAGCGCCTCGACGAACCCGGGTTCGGGCTCGGGTGCCGGGGGCAGGGGGCGCTTGGCCATGGCCTGAAAATAGGGGCGCACCCCACGCGCGGCAACCGTGTCGCTTCCATCCTAGGCTCGACTCGGACGTGTAACTAAGGTCATGATTACCGGGCGGCGAACGGGGAGCGGCGCTTGGCAGAGGCGCGGAAGGCACAGGCACGCTGGCTCGGCTTCGCCGGGATCGGCTTTGCTGGCCTCGCGCTGATCTTCGGCATCTGGCTGACCCAGGCCGCGGGGCGCGTCGTCGGCTTCGACACCCACCGCAACGAGCACGACCTGGGCATCATCGCCGAGGGACTGGCGAGCTGGCCGCGCACCGCCGCGTCGATGGCGCGGTCGAACTTCATCCCCCAGCGCCTCGAACCCGCCGACAGCGCCGCCGCCGCCGCGGGTTGGCAGCTGCAGGCGCGCTTCTGGCACCCCGAGCTCGGCCGCTTCACGATCCGCTACGCCGCGGTCGCCGATACCAAGCTGTGCCCCGAGATCGACGCCGACGGCCGCCGCGCCTGGTTCACCGGTCGTCGCCTCCACCTGCGCGGCGTCCACGACCTGGGCGTGCTGGAGGCCGCCGACCGCCACGTCATGCCGGGCATCGGCGACTGGCGCGCCTGGCTCGGCGCGGCGCGGCCCGGGCGGGCGGCGTTCACCCTCGCGCCCGGCACCCAGCTGTGCTGGGCGACCGCGCTGCCACTCGACCCGCTCGTCCACCTGGAGACCTCTGCACCGCGCGTTGCCAACCTGCTGCTCGCCGACGCGCAGGGACGGGTCACCGCGCAACTCGGCGTCGACCCCCTGCCGATCGGCAGCCTGTCGCAGCTGCGCGCCGCCGAGCCGATCTCGGCCTCGCTGCTCGGCGCGCTCAAGGGTGCCCCCAAGGCCGAGGCACCGCGCTCGCTCGATCCGCTGACCCCCGTACGGGTGCGGATCGGCACGGTCGACTACGACGCCTATGTCCGCGACATCGTCCCCGGCGGCGTGGCCGGCGGCGACGCGCAGGCCCGCGCCGTGGCGCTGGTGCCGGTGCGCGGCCTGTCGGCGCGCATCCCGCGGGCGCCGATCATCATCGCAGGGTTCAGCATCCCGCTGCTGCTGCTCCTCGCGCTGACCGCGGTCATCAAGCTGCGCCTGATCGGCCCCGGCGAGGCGATGGCGCGGCTCGAGATCGCCGCGCTG
Organism: Glacieibacterium frigidum; assembly: GCF_007097155.1. Classification (GTDB taxonomy): domain Bacteria; phylum Pseudomonadota; class Alphaproteobacteria; order Sphingomonadales; family Sphingomonadaceae; genus Glacieibacterium; species Glacieibacterium frigidum. The sequence goes on along the minus strand of NZ_VJWA01000001.1, from coordinate 234,577 downwards.
GCGGTCGGGCTCGCGGGCGCGGTGGCGCTGTCGACGGCGGCCGTGCTGTTCGCCGCCGATGTCCAGGCGAGCCGCGCGCGCGCCGGCATCCGCACCGCCGACACCGCGATCGAGCTGCGCCGCCAGTTCAAGGCCGAGGTCGGGCCGCTGCTCGGGGTCGAGGACGGGCAGGACCGGCGCGGGCGCTGGCGCGACCCCGGCACCTGCATCGATGAGCCGCTCGCGCTCGCCAGCGTGCGGTTGCCGCCGTCGCCGGGCTATGCGCTCAACGAGCGCCGCCGCGACAACTTCAAGGGCCGGATCCTGCCGCCACGCGAGTCGGCCTTCGTCATCGGCAGCGACGGCGTCCAGCTCCCCGGCACGGTGATCAGCGCCTGCCGCTTCAACAACGGCGCGCGCCTCGACGTTTCGATGCGCGACTATTTCACCAAGGCGATGGAGGGCGACACCTTCCCCCTGCCCGCGACGCCGCTCAACTGGCGGCGGCTGGCGGTGCCCGGCCAGCCGGGTGCGCCGCTGCTGGTGTCGCCGCGCTACACGATCGAGCAGGTGCGCTCGCAGAGCGACGGCATCGACAAGACGCTGGTCGCCTGGCCCGCGATCGCCAGCCGCGCCGCACTCGCCGCCCGCGAGCCCGACGCGGTGGTGGTCAGCGCCGCGGTGCTGCGCAGCCTGCTCGCCCCCGTGCTGCCGCCGACCGAGAGCTTCATGGTCGTCGACCTCGACTCGCCGGGGCTGGAGGTGATCTTCCATTCGGAGCGACAGCGCGTCCATGTCGAGGCGGCGCGCCGCGAACTCCGCTCGCCCAAGCTCGACGGCATCGTCGCGCGGCTGAAGGAGCCGAACGCCGAGAACGAGGGGCCGCCCGCGCTGACCTCCACCTACGACGGCGCGCGCCAGCATTTCGGCCTCGCGCGCCTGCCCTATGCGCCCTGGGCGGTGCTGACCTGGCATTCGCACGACAGCGCCGACGCGGTGCCGGCGCAGGTGCTGTTCGCCTCGCTGATGACCTTCTCGGTGTTCGCCGCCGCCTTCTGGGCGATCCCGCTGATCGCGCTGACAGTCAGTGCGCGGGTGCGCTGGGCATGGCTGTGGCCCGATCCGCGCCGGACCCGCCACTACGCCCGGCTGGCGGGCGCGCTGGCGCTGGTCGCGGGCGTCGGCACGCTCGCGCTGCTGCTGTGGCCGCGCATCGCGGTCGGGGTCGCGCTTGCCTGCTGGATCGCCAGCGTCGCGGCCTGGGCGATCGTCTGGCGGCGCCCTGCGGATGCGGCCGGACCGCTGCGCCCCGATACCGCCCGGGGCTATGCCCGCGCGGCGGTGGCGGCGCTGCTGGCGCTCGTCGCGGTACCGATGGCGGCGTTCCACTCCGACGCGTCGCACTTCGGCCGCCGCAGCCTCGACACCGAAGCCGCACAGCAGCTCGACGCCGAGCTCGCGGCGCGCGCCGCCGCGACGGGGGCGATCGCCAACGTCTATTATTCGAACCTCCGCGGCGGCGCTAAGGAGCGGCTGCTGACGCCCGCAGACCGCATCGGCGTCGCAGCCGGCTGCTGGCAGCCGCTCCCGCCGGGCGAGGCGTACGCTGGCTGGTCGCAATGGCTGTTCAAGGGCCTGTACCACGGCCCCTCCCCGCGCGCCGCGACGGTGACCCCGGCACTCGCCGCCCTCGCCTGCCCGGGCACGCCGCTCAAGGTCGGCGACCTCGCGACCTATGCGGAGCCCGACCTGATCTGGGAGTCGGGGTCGCTGATGCGCGTTGCCTGGGTGGCGCTGGTCGTGGTGCTGGGCCTCGCGGTGTGCGGTGCGGCGCTGACCTTCGTGCTGCGCCGCCTGTTCGGGCTGAAGACCCCGCTGGAAGCGGTGACCTATCCGCCGCTCGCCCTGTCGGACGATTTCGCCTCGCTGGCGCTGCCGCCCAAAGTGATGATCGTCCGCCCGCCGCTCGGCCTGCGCCAGCAGCTGTTCGACCACGGCCACCGCGTCGACCTGAGCGACGAGCGCCTCGAGCTGGTGCCGGGCCCGAAGGTCGGCGCGGCATGGGAAGCGCCCCGCCACTATGTCCTCTACAACCTCGAACTGACGCTGCGCGAGCCCGAGCGGCGGCGCGAGGCGCTGCGCTTCGCCGAGAAGCTGGCCGATCATCCTGCAGTGCGCAGCGGTACCGCGACGCTGGTGCTGGTCGCCGAGCTGACCCCGCTCGAACGCCTGCTCCAGGCCTATGAGCAGGAGAAGCTGGCGGCGGTCGACGACGACGGCCTGCGCCTCGAAGCGATCCGACGCCAGCGCGAGGACATCCGCTGGTCGAAGCTGCTCGAGGACTTCCAGACCTATATCTTCGGCCCCGTCGACCGGCTGCTCCGCGACGCGGCGCCCGGCGAGACGGCGATCGAGACCGCGGTGGTGCGCGAGCTGGCGGGCCTGCCCGAACAAGTCATCGCGACGCTGCTGCCGCCAGGCGACGCGCCCCCGGTCGCGACGACACTGCGTACCCCGGCCGAGTACGACGCAGTCTACCGCCCGCCCGTCACCGCGTTCGCGCGCAGCCTGCACGCGGCCAGCCCGCAGGCGGCGATCGACTTCGTCGGGCTGATGCTGATCGAACATTATCAGCAGCTATGGTCGGCCTCGTCGCGCGCCGAGCAGCTGGTGATGCACAATCTCGCGCTGCGCCGCCTGCCCAGCACCGCGGCGCGCGACGCGATCAAGTCGCTGATCCGCCGCGGCCTCGTCACCTACGACCCCGCGCCGCGCCTGCTCAACCGCAGCTTCGCGAGCTTCATCCTGCACGCCGAGCGGCCGCAGACCCTGCAGCGCTGGCGTGCCGAACAGCCGCGCGGGGGGTGGCGCTTCGCCTTCTGGCCGCTGCTCATCATCCTGCCGCTCGGCCTGCTGGCGCTGGGCGGCGCGATCCTCGATTCGGGCCAGCCGCTGGTCGCGCTGCTGCCATTGCTGGTGGCGGCGGGGCCGGCCTTGCTGCAAACTCTCGGTGTCTTTCGAAAGGCCGCGACATGAGCGACCAACCCGGCCTGTTGATCAAGCTGCGCCGCGCCGATGCGGCGGGCTTCGCCGCCAACAACCGCCTCGGCGTGTCGCCGGCGGGGCTGGAGCCGATCCTGGCCGTACCGGCGCCTGCCGCCGAAGCGCGCGGCTTCTCCGACCATCCCAACGACGCGGTGTGGTACCGCGCGCCGGCCGCGGGCAGTGCCTGGGACGCCGCGCACGACGCGATGCGCCAGGGCTTCGCGGCGGGCAACGGCATCATGGCGGCCGAGCCCGACTTCGCGCAGAGCTTCGCCGGCGACGACGGCAGCAGCCCCGCCGACTGCACTGCGCGACCCCAATCGCCAGAAGGAAACCGTGCGGTCGGCGCGGGCGACGACTGGCACCTCGGCGACGCGTACAGCGGCCTCGCGCGCGCTGCTGCATCGGTCTCGCCCGACGCGCAGGCGCGTATCCTGATCGCGCACCTCGACACCGGGTACGACATCGACCATCCCGCGATGCCGGCCGGGCTGCAGGCCGCGCTCGAACGCGACTTCACGCGCCGCGGCGACACGGGTGCGGCGGACCGGACCCCCGATGGCGGCATCCCGGGCACGCGCAATCGCGGGCACGGCACGGGCACACTCAGCATCCTCGCCGGGCGCGGCTTCGGCGGCGCCCCCCACGCGCGCGTGATGGCGGTGCGGATCGCCGACAGTGTGGTGCGCTTCACGACCTCGACGATGGTGCAGGGCATCGATCACGCCCGGTCGAGCGGCGCGCATGTCCTGTCGATGAGCATGGGCGGCCTCGCGTCGGCGGCGCTTGCCGATGCGGTCAACGCCGCATACGAGGCCGGGCTGACTTTGGTCACCGCCGCGGGCAACAACTTCGCGCCGGGGCTGCCGATCCGGTCGGTCGTCTATCCGGCGCGCATGCGGCGCGTCATCGCCGCGACGGGCGTAATGGCCGACGGCCGGCCCTATTTCAGCCTCGACACCGGCACCATGCAGGGCTGCTGGGGGCCGCCAGCCAAGATGGCGACGGCGATTGCCGGGTACAGCCCGAACATTCCCTGGGCGATGCTGGGCTGCGGCACCGTCCGCCGCGACGGCGAAGGCACCAGCGCCGCGACGCCGCAGGTCGCCGCCGCCGCCGCCTTGTGGCTCGCCGCGCATCTCGACGACCCGAAGGTGGCGAAGCCCTCGTGGCAGCGGGTCGAGGCGGTGCGCCACGCCCTGTTCAGCGCGGCGCGCAAGACGACCGCCGGGCTCGATGCCGCAGGCGTCGAACGCTATCTCGGGACCGGCGCTCTCGACGCCTTCGCCGCGCTGGGCATCGGCGTGCCTGCGAAGCTGGTGCCCTCGCCTGCCGCCAGCGCCGCGTGGGACTGGGTCAAGCTGTTGTCGGGCCAGGGCGTCGGCTTCGCGCTCGCCGCCGAACCGCGGGCGAAGGCGCTCGGCCTCGAACTCATGCAGCTTGCGGGCGCCGACCGCGAGATCGAGGCGACGCTGCTCAAGGCCGACCCCGACGACGGCGTCTCGGCGCGGGACCGCAAGCGCTTCTTCCACGCCGTCCTCGATTCGGGCCGCGCCTCGCAGCGCCTGACCGCGGCGCTGGTCAAGGAACTCGGGCTGCACAGCGCCCCGCCCGCGCCGCCGCCGCCGCCCGATGCGCCGCCCCCCGCCCCGCCGCCCGTCGCCATGGCGCCGCGCAAGCCGCGCCAGGACCCCGTCCCGTCACGCCGCCGCCTGCGGGTCTTCGCCCTCGACCCCAGCCTCGGCGCGTCGCTCGGCACGCACGACATCAAGGAGGCGACGGTCAGTGTCGCCTACGAGGCCGATGGCCAGGGTCTCAGCAAGCTCCGCCCCGGCCCGGTCGGCGAATATGTGGAAGTCGTGGACATCGACCCCGCGTCGGACCGCGTCCACGCCCCCGTCGATCTCGATCATCCCCACCTGCTGATCACCGATGGCCTCGCACCGTCGGAGGGCAACCCGCGCTTCCACCAGCAGATGGTCTACGCCATCGCGATGAAGACGATCGGCAATTTCGAGGATGCGCTGGGCCGCAAGCTGCTGTGGGCGCCGCGCCGCCACCGCGTCGACGGGCGGACGGTGTTCGAATATGTGCCGCGCCTGCGCATCTATCCGCACGCGCTGCGCGACCGGAATGCCTATTACAGCCCGTCGAAGGTCGCGCTGCTGTTCGGCTATTTCCCCGCGCAATCGGCCGACGACGCGGTGACGGTGCGCGGCTCGATGGTCTTCGCCTGCCTGTCGGCGGACATCATCGCGCACGAGATGACTCACGCCATTTTGGACGGCGTCCACCGCCACTACCAGGAGCAGACCAACCCCGACGTCGCCGCCTTCCACGAAGGCTTCGCCGACATCGTCGCGCTGTTCCAGCACTTCACCTACGACGAGCTCGTCCGCCACGAAGTCGCCCGTGCGCGCGGCAAGCTGGGCGCGACGACATTGCTCGCGGGCCTCGCGCGCCAGTTCGGGCTGGGCAGCGGCGAGAAGGCCGCGCTGCGCGACTATCTCGACCCCGACACCGGGGCGCTCGACCTCGCCAAGACCACCGAGTCGCACCAGCGCGGGTCGATCCTGGTGTTCGCGATCTACGAGGCCTTCCTGGCGATCGTCGAGCGGCGCACCGGCGACCTGATCCGCCTTGCCACCGGCGGCACCGGCGAGCTGCCCCCCGGCGACCTCCACCCCGGCCTCGTCGACCGGCTGACCAAGGAGACGTGCAAGGCCGCCTCGCAACTGCTGCGCATCTGCATCCGCGCGATGGACTATTGCCCGCCCAACGACATCGGCTTCGGCGAATATCTGCGCGCCCTGATGACCGCGGACGTCGATTCGGTGCCCGACGACAAGCTCGGCTACCGCACCGCACTGCTCGAGGCGTTCCGGAAGCATGGCCTGCTGCCGCCGCGGCTGCGCACCGTGTCGGTCGAATCGCTGATCTGGCTGCGCCCGCAGGAGCCGCGGCCAGCATGGCTCGGCAAGTCGGTCAAGCGCTTCGCCATCGACTGGGCCAACAACGGCGACCGCTGGACCTCGTTCGTCAAGGTGCAGGAGCGCAGCACCGACCTTCACCTCGACCTCGCCGAGGCCTTCGCCGATCCCGTGGGCGGCCCCGACCTGTGCGCGGCGCTGGGGCTGCAGCACGGCCTCCCGCGCTACAACGACGACTTCAGCGAGCGCGACGGCCACGACGGCAAGACAACCTTCAGCGTCCACAGCCTGCGCCGCGTCCGCCGCGCCCAGCCCAACGGCGAGCTGAGCTACCAGATCGTCGCGGTCATCGCGCAGCGCCGCGCCGAGTGGCGCGACCCCGACGACGAAAGCCAGGGCAAGTTCTGGTTCCGCGGCGGCGCGACGCTGATCATCGACCCCGCCGCCTCGACCGGCAGCGATCCGGTGCCCGAGATCCGCTACGTCATCGTCAAGCACATGCTGAGCGCCGACCGGCTGCGGCGGCAGCGCGCCTATGCCGCGGGCGCCTTCACCGGCGGAATGCGCGCGCAATATTTCGACACGCGCGCGATGGCGGCGGCCGAGCCCTTCGCGATGCTGCACCGGGGAGACCCCGCATGAGCCAGGTTCGGACACGCCTGTATTGCCATGGCTTAGGCGACTGCAACCTGCTGGGCATCACCCGGCCCGATGGCGGGACCTTCTGGATCCTGATCGACTGCGGCATCCACACCTCGGCCAAGGGCGGGCGGGAGACGATCGATGCCGTGGTGGCCGACATCGCCGCGACCGTGACCCCGGCAGGCGGCGGTAGCCCGCGCCTCGACGTCATCGTCGCGACGCACGAGCATTGGGACCATATCTCGGGATTCCTGACGGCTGCGAGCGCCTTCGCGAAGTTCGACGTCGGAGAGGTCTGGCTCGGCTGGACCGACGACCCGCGCGACGAGCAGGCGCGCGCCCTCGACAGATACAAGGGCGAGGCGCTGGCGGCGCTGGCGACCGCGGTGGTGCGGCTGCGCGACGACCCGCAGCAGGGCGCGCTGGCGAACGGCATCGAGGAGCTGCTGGGCTTCCATTTCGGCCTGAAGGGCGAGCGCTCGCGGTCCGCGCGCGACGCGCTGGTCGCGCTAGCGCCCGACCGGGTGCGCTATTTCCAGCCCGGCGAGGTCGCGCCGCTGCCCAAGGGGCTGGGCGTCACGGCGTACGTGCTCGGTCCGCCGCGCGACCTGAAGATGCTGGGCCTGCGCGATTCGGCGAAGGACAGCTACGGCATCGACGCCGGCTGGGCGATGTCGACGAGCCTGCGCAACGCCTTCGGGGTCGAGGGCGGCGACATGGACATGGACGCCGACGTCGCCTCGCCGTTCGACGAGTCGGAAGGAGTGCCGCTGTCGAGCCTCGACATCGATGCCGCAGCGCCGACCCCGCTCGCGCTGTTCGTCCGCAATCACTACGCCGGTCCGGTGGCGCCGGAGTCGCTGCCAACGACGGTCGAGGGCGACCCCGACCCGCCGTCGCGCGATCAGCAGTGGCGGCGCATCGACAGCGACTGGCTGGGCTCGGCTGCCGATGTCGCGATGCAGCTCGACGACCGCACCAACAACACCTCGCTGGTGCTGGCTTTCGCGCTGGCGCCGGCGGGCGACGTGCTGCTGTTCGCCGCCGACGCGCAGATCGGCAACTGGCAGACGTGGGACAGCGTGGTGTTTGCCGACGGCACCAAGGGCGCCGACCTCGTCCGCCGCACGCGCCTCTACAAGGTCGGACACCACGGCAGCTCGAACGCAACGCTGAAGGGTGCTGCCGGCAAGGGCGGGCTGGAGGCGATGATGCACTCCGAGCTGATCGCCTTCATTCCGACCGACGAGGCGATGGCCAAGCGCGTCGGCTGGGGCGCCATACCGGCGCCCGAGCTGATGACCCGGCTGGGCGAGAAGGCCAAGGGCGGGGTGATCCGCTCCGACAAGCACGGTGCGCCGGTGTGGGAGCATGTGTTCGACGGAGGCGTGGCAGCGCCGAAGCGGCGGCGGCGGCGGGCCTGACCTAAACTCGCCGCCAGGTGGTGCCCGAGGGCGAATCCTCGAGCACGACGCCCTGCGCGGCCAATCCGTCGCGGATGCGGTCGGACTCCGCAAAATCCTTGCGCGCCCGGGCCGCTACCCGTGCTGCGACGGCGGCGTCGATCGCCGCATCGCCTTCGCCCTCCGGCTCGAGCAGCCCCAGCAGCCCCATTGCCGCGCGCATCCCGGCGACGTCGTCGAGCCGCGACAGCCGCGCGATCGCTGCCACCGCGTCGGGCGTGTTGAGATCGTCCGACAGCGCCGCGATGACGCGCTCGGGCACTTCGCCCGCCGCCACGTCCGAGCGCCGCAGGAAGCCCTGCCAGCGGTCGAGCGTCGCCTTGGTCTGGGTCAGCAGCGCGTCGGACCATTCGAGCGGCTGGCGGTAATGCGCCGACAGCAGCGCGAGCCGCAGCACCTCGCCCGACCAGCCGGCGGCGAGCAGCTCGTCGATCAGCGCAACGTTGCCGAGCGACTTCGACATCTTGTCGGCACCCATGCTGAGGAAGCCGTTGTGCATCCACACCCGCGCCAGCGGTGCACCGCCGTGCGCGCACGCCGACTGCGCGGCCTCGTTCTCGTGGTGCGGGAAGATCAGGTCGAGCCCGCCGCCGTGGATGTCGATCGTCTCGCCCAGCACCTCGCGGATCATTGCCGAGCACTCGATGTGCCAGCCCGGGCGGCCGCGGCCCCAGGGGCTGTCCCACCCCGGCTGCTCGGGCCAGCTCGGCTTCCACAGCACGAAATCGGCGGGCGACTTCTTGTACGGCGCGACCTCGACGCGGGCGCCGGCGATCATCTCGTCGAGCCTTCGTCCGGACAACTTGCCGTAATCGGGGAACGCGGCGACGTCGAACAGCACGTGCCCTTCGGCGGCATAGGCGACGCCGCGCGCGACCAGCTCGTCGATCATCGCGACCATCTGCGCGACATAGGCGGTGGCGTGCGGCGCATGGTCGGGCGGCTCGACGCCGAGCGCGCCCATGTCGGCGAGATAATGATCCTCGAAACGCTGCGTGATCGTGTCGATCGGCACGCCCTCGGCGTCGGCGGCCGTGATGATCTTGTCGTCGATGTCGGTGATGTTCCGCGCATAGACGACTGCGCCCGCGCCGTAGCGGTGCCGCAGCACGCGCCGCAGCACGTCGAACACCACCGCCGGCCGCGCATTGCCGATGTGCGCGCGGCCATAGACCGTCGGGCCGCAGACATACATCGTCACCCGCGCCGGTTCGGCGGGGACGAAGACCTGCTTCGACCGCGTCAGCGTGTTGTAGAGCCTGAGGTCGGTCATTTTTCGTCGGCACTTTCGCGCTTCGCCCGGGCGCGGCGTTCCTCGACGAAATCGGTCATCGCCTTGCTGCTGACCTCGACGAGCGGTGCGGTCTTCGACGCGCGAAGCCATTCGGGGCGCGGCTCGCCGGGATCGATGACGTCGAACACCATCGTCCCGAGCAGATAGATCACCGACGCCGCGAGCAGCCCCTTGAACGCCCCGAAGCCCAGCCCGAGCACCCGGTCGAGCGGCCCGACCACCGAGTTGCGCGTGCGGCTGCCGAGCATCCCCGCGATCGCCTTGAAGCCGATGTACGCGATCAGGAAGATCAGCACGAAGGCGAGCACCGCGCCGCCCGCTTCGGTCCCGGTGAACTTCGCGGCGAACACCTTGCCGGCGGGGTAGAAGAAGCGGATCGCGAAGAACGCCGCGACCCATGCCAGCAGCGACAGCACCTCGGTGACGAAGCCGCGCATCAGCCCGGCGATGCCGCCGAGCCCGATCAGCAGCAGCACGATGATGTCGAAGGCGGTCAGGCTGGCCATGCGGCGCGTGTAGGGGCGGGGCTTAGTCCCCCGCAACCCCCATGAAGTCGACGAGCCCGTTGAGCGTGCGGAAGCCCTGGATGCGCACCCCCCCGCCGTTGGTGTTGGCGGGCGCGAGCGCGTGGCCGAAGCCGAGCTTCGCCGCCTCCTTCAGCCGCAGTCCGGCGTGGCCGACGGCGCGCACCTCGCCCGACAGCGCGATCTCCCCGAACGCGATCGTGTCGGCGGCGACGACACGATCGGTCAGCGCCGAGATCAGCGCCACTGCAACCGCAAGATCGGCGGCCGGATCCTGCACCCGCAGGCCGCCGGCGACGTTCAGATAGACTTCGCACGCCGAGAAGCTGAGCCCGCAGCGCGCCTCCAGTACCGCGAGGATCATCGCCAAGCGGCCCGAATCCCAGCCCACCACCGCCCGCCGCGGCGTGGCGCCGCTCGCCAGCCGCACGACGAGCGCCTGGATCTCGCACAGCACGGGCCGTGTGCCCTCGAGCGCCGGAAACACCACGGTGCCGACGACCGGCGCGTCGCGGTCGGTCAGGAACAGGCTCGACGGGTTGGCGACCTCGGTCAGACCGTCCTGACCCATCGCGAAAACGCCGATCTCGTCGGTGCCGCCGAAGCGGTTCTTGACCGCGCGCAGGATCCGATACTGGTGGCTGCGCTCGCCCTCGAAATACAGCACGGTGTCGACCATGTGCTCGAGCACGCGCGGCCCCGCGATCTGGCCGTCCTTCGTCACGTGCCCGACCAGCACCACCGCCGCGCCGCTCGTCTTGGCATAGCGGATCAGCTCCTGCGCCGCCGCGCGCACCTGGCTGACCGTCCCCGGGGCACCCTCCAGCGTGTCCGAGTGCATCGTCTGGATCGAATCGATGATGACCAGCGCGGGCGGCGGACCCGAACTCAGCGTCGTCAGGATATCGCGCACCGACGTCGCGGCAGCGAGCTGCACCGGGGCCTTCGCCAGCCCGAGCCGCCGCGCGCGCAGCCGCACCTGGTCCGACGCCTCCTCGCCCGTGACGTAGGCAATGCGCTGCCCCGCCAGCGCCATCCGCCCCGCCGCCTGCAACAGCAGCGTCGACTTGCCGATCCCCGGATCGCCGCCGATCAGCACGGCCGACGCCGCGACCAGCCCGCCGCCGAGCGCCCGGTCCAGCTCGGCGATCCCCGTCGAGGTCCGCGCCGGAATCGCGACGTCGTCGTCGAGCCCCGCCATCGCGACGCGCGCGCCGCCGCCCGCCAGTGACTGCTTGGCGCTGAACGGCGTCACCGTCGACGCCGCCTCCTGCTGGATCGTGTTCCACTGGCCGCAGTCGCCGCACTGCCCCGCCCAGCGCGGCGCGACCGAACCGCACCCCTGGCAGACATAGCGGACGGCAGCACGAGCCATGATCTCTCCCCGAACGAACCGGGAACGTAGCGGCTCGGGCGCGCGTCGTCCACTCCCGCGACGTGTGTCACGTGCCTGCAATACGCGCACGCGATTGAGATTGGGCAGGCCAGCCGCTAGACGGCGCTGGCAGCCAGGGGAACGACAGATGCCAATCCGGATACTCGCAGGGCTCGCCGCCCTCGTGACCGCCGCCGCCGCGCACTCCGCGCCGCCGCCCCAGCCCAAGCTGATCGTCGCGATCGCCGTCGATCAGTTCAGCTCAGCGTTGTTCGAGCAGTATCGCGGCCGCTTCACCGGCGGGCTCAAGACGCTGAGCAGCGGCGTGGTCAACGCCAGCGGCTACCAGAATCACGCCGCGACCGAGACGTGCCCCGGCCATTCGACGATCCTGACCGGGCGCAACCCGGCGCACACCGGCATCGTCGCCAACCAGTGGTACGACCCCGACCTGGGTCGTCAGATGTACTGCGTCGAGGACCCCGCCGGTCCCGTGCCCGGACGCGACACCGCCCCGCGCGGCCCCGCCAACCTGAAGGTGCCGACGCTCGGCGAATGGATGAAGGCAGCGAACCCCGCCAGCCGCGTCTTCGCGGTATCGGGCAAGGACCGCGCCGCGATCGCGATGGCCGGGCACAACGCCGACGGCACCTTCTGGTGGGACGAGGAGCGCGGCTTCAACACCTATGTGCCGCAGGGCACGACCGCGGCGCAACGCCTTGCCCCGGTCGCGGGCCTCAACGCCGCGCTGGTCAAGCGCTGGGAAATCAAGGCGCCGGTGTGGACGCCGTCGGGCCAGTGCCGGGCCGGTGGCACCGACACGTTCGGGACCATGACCATCACCCACACGCTGCCGCCCGCGGGCAATGCGGGCGGATGGGACGAGCCCGCCAACCTCAAGTATTTCCGCGCCTCGCCCGGCCTCGACCAGGTGACGCTCGACGCCGCACAGGGCCTGATCGACCGCTTCAAGCTGGGCCGCGGCGCGGCGCCCGACCTGCTGGCGATCAGCCTGAGTGCCTCCGATTACGTCGGCCATCGCTACGGCGGCGGCGGGCCGGAGATGTGCGACCAGCTCATGCACCTCGACCGCATGCTCGGCGTCTTCCTGGCGAAGCTGGCGGCGTCGAAGGTGCCGGTGGTCGTCGTGCTGACCGCCGATCACGGCGCGCTCGATGCCGTGGAACGCGTCGCGAAGCAGGGTATCCCCGCCCAGCGCCTGACCGCCGACGCCTTCACCGAGGTCGGCCGCGAGGTGCAGGCCGAGTTCAAGCTCGACTATTTCCCCTTCGCGGGCGACGCGCAGCAGATCACCATCGCGGGCTTCGGCGAGCGCGATGCCAAGCTCGACGCCAGGATTGCGGCGTCGGCAATCGAGCGGCTGCGCAAGCGCCCCGAGGTCGCCGCGGTGTTCAGCAGCGCCGAGGTCGTCGCCGCCGAGCCCAAGCCCGGCACTCCGCCCGACGAACTGACGCTCGTCGAGCGCATGCACGAGAGCTTCTACCCGGCGCGCAGCGGCGACATCCAGGTCGCGTACCGGCCCTACCTCAGCGGCGGCGCGCCGGCGGCGCCCGGCGACTATGTCGCGGGGCACGGTTCCCCATGGAATTACGACCGGCGCGTGCCGATCCTGTTCTGGTGGCCGGGCGCGACGGGCTTCGAACAGCCGCTCGCGGTGGCGACCACCGACATCGCGCCGACGCTCGCCGCGCTGGTCGGCGTGACCCCGCCCGCGGTCGACGGGCGCTGCCTCGATCTCGACGGGACCAGCGCCGACAGTTGCGCGAAACGCTGACCCGCGCATAGAGGCGGCCATGCAAGACCGTCACGCGCCCCCGCCCGAACTGCTCGCCAAGACCGAGACGCTGATCGAGGCGCTGCCCTATCTGCAGCGCTACGCCGGCAAGACCTTCGTCATCAAGTATGGCGGCCATGCGATGGGCGACGCGGAGCTGGCCGCCGACTTCGCCGAGGATATCGTGCTGCTGAAGGCGGTGGGCATCAACCCCGTCGTCGTCCATGGCGGGGGGCCGCAGATCGGCGCGATGCTGCGCCGCCTGAATATCACGAGCGAGTTCGTCGACGGCCTGCGCGTCACCGACAAGGCGACCGCCGAAGTCGCCGAAATGGTCCTCGCGGGATCGATCAACAAGGAACTGGTGGCGGCGATCAACCGCGCCGGGGGGATCGCAGCGGGCATCTCGGGCAAGGACGCGCACCTCGTCCGCGCGGTCAAGGTGACCCGCACGACGCGCGACGAGGGCAGCGCGATCGAGCGCGAGGTCGACCTGGGCTTCGTCGGCGAGCCCGCGCATGTCGACCCGACGCTGATCAACACATTGCTCGCGGCCGGCATCACGCCGGTCATCGCGCCGGTCGCGGCGGGCGACGACGGGCACACCTACAACATCAATGCCGACACGATGGCGGGCGCGGTGGCGAGCGCGATCCAGGCGGCGCGCTTCTTTCTGCTGACCGACGTGGCGGGCGTGCTAGGCACGTCGGGCGAGGTGCTGACCAACCTCGACCCCGAGAAGATCGCGGCGCTGGTGGCCGCGGGCACCATCTCGGGCGGCATGATCCCCAAGATCGAGACCTGCGTCGCGGCGGTCCAGTCGGGCGTGGATGCGGCGGTGATTCTGGACGGGCGGGTGCCGCACGCGATGCTGCTCGAGATCTTCACCCGGAGAGGCGTGGGGACGCTCGTTCGCGCCTAAAAAGCACTTCTTTCCTTCTTTGTGCCTTCGTGCCTTCGTGTGAGCCACTTCTTTCTTTCTTCTCCTGAGAAGCAGGAAGGCAGAATTGCTCACACGAAGGCACGAAGGAAAGCAGAGAAGGTTGGTTTACGCTCGCGGGTGGGCGTTGCGGTAGACGTCGAGCAGCTGCGCCGCGTCGACCTGCGTGTAGATCTGCGTCGACGACAGGCTGGCGTGGCCAAGCAGCTGCTGGATCTGGCGCAGGTCCGCCCCCCGCGCCAGCAGATGCGTCGCGAAGCTGTGTCGCAGTGCGTGGGGTGTCGCGGTGTCGGGCAGGCCGAGCGCGGCGCGGGCGCCCGCCACCGCACGGCGGACGAGTTCGGGCTGCAGCGGGCCGCCCTTTGCACCGCGGAACACCGGGCCCTCGGCGGGCCAGGGCGACAGCTTCAGATAGGTCGCCACCGCCTCGCGCACCGCGGGCAGCAGCGGCACGACGCGCGACTTGGCGCGCTTGCCGGTGACGGTCAGCGTTTCGGCCAGCGGCAAATCCGCAGCGGTCAGCGACAGCGCCTCCGAGATCCGCAGCCCCGCGCCGTAGCACAGCAGCAGCACCGCGGTGTCGCGCGCCGCGATCCACGGCTGCACCGCTGCATCGCCCGCGACCTGCGCGAGGTCCTTCGCCGCCGCCGGGCTGAGCGGGCGCGGCACGCGGCGCGGCACCTTGGGCGACCTGAGCCCCGCCAGCGCGTCGCGCTTCAACCCGTGGGTCCGCGCCGCCCACGCCAGAAAGGTCCGCAGCGCCGACACGTCGCGCGCCAGCGACGCATTGACGAGCCCCTCCCCCCGCCGGCTGCTGAGCCAGGCGCGGATATCGGCGCGGGTCAGGTCGTCGAGCGTCGCCTGCGTCACCGCCTCGCCGCGGCTTTGGCCGATGAAGGCGACGAAACCGTGCAGCGTCGCGGCATAGGCGCGGATCGTATGCACCGAACGGCGTCGCGCGTGCGTCAGGCTGTCGAGAAACTCGACGACGAGGGTGGTCGCCGTCGCGGTCACACGCCCGCTCTAGACAATCGACTGCCCGGTCTTGCCCCAATCGTCGAGGAAAGCCGCGAGGCCCGAATTGGTCAGCGGGTGGTTGGCGAGCGCGCGGATGACGCCCGGCGGCATCGTCGCGACGTCGGCGCCGAGCTTCGCCGCCTGCAGCACGTGCACGGGGTGGCGGACGCTGGCGACCAGGATCTCGGTATCGAACGCGTAATTGTCGTAGATCGTGCGGATATCCTCGATCAGCAGCATGCCGTCCTGACCGATGTCGTCGAGACGCCCGACGAAGGGCGAGATGAACGCCGCGCCCGCCTTCGCCGCGAGCAGCGCCTGCGCCGCCGAGAAGCACAGGGTGACGTTAACCATGACGCCCTCGTCCGCCAGCTTGCGGCAGACCGTCAGCCCCTCCATCGTCAGCGGCAGCTTGATGCAGATATTGTCGCCGAGCTTGCGCAGCACCTCGGCCTCGCGCAGCATTTCCTTGGCACCGACGGCCACGACCTCGGCCGACACCGGGCCCTTCACGAGCCCGGCGATCTCGGCGATGACCTCGAGGAACTGGCGCCCCGACTTGTGGATCAGGCTGGGGTTGGTGGTCACGCCATCGAGCAAGCCGGTCTCGGCAAGCGACGCGATTTCGGCCGTATCGGCAGTGTCGACGAAGAATTTCATGGGTTCAGCTTTCGGGGCGGCGGCGCATCGCCAATAGCCGGGCGAGCGCCACCCGTCGAGCGGCGGGATGCGCCAATGCGAGCGCACTGCCGACCGCCACGCCCATCTCGGGTGGTTCGCTGTGAAGCACGAAATAGGCGAGCGCGAGTACCGCAGTCGCCGCCGCCGCGATACCCAGACCGTCGCGCCCCCAGCGCGCCTCCACCCAGCGCAGCGGCACGACGATGCCGATCACCACCGTCGCCGCCAGCCAGGCCCACGACAGCCATCGACCGAAGCCGTCCACGAACGGCAGGTCGATCATCGCGTAGCCGCGCATCGCCTTCGGAAACAGGTCGGGCGCGCAGTGGATCGCGGTGCCGAGCGCCAGCCCCGCCGCGACCGGCGCCAGCCACGCCTGCCGCCGCGCCGCGAGTGCGACTGCAAGCGGCAGCCACAGCCCGTGCGTGACGATGCTGCGATGCGTGAGCAGGGGCAGCCACTGATCGAAATCGGGCCACATCAGGCCGAAGACCGCAGCACAGCCGGCGAGCAGGATCGCGACGGGCGCACTCACCGGGTCGGCAACACCTCGATCTGGCTCGGCGTGCCGACGACGACATGCGTCTGGTAGTAATATTTGCCGGTCGGCGCGCCGCCGTCGGTGAAGTTGATGCGGACCCGCCGCGCCGCGCCGCGCACGCTGATCGTGCGGCCGATCAGCCCCTTGGCGAGTGGGCCGTAGCGCTGCTCCAGTTCGCCCTGCGCGTCGGGCAGGATCGCGATGCTCAGATTGCGCTGGTCGCGGTAGTCGGCCTCCGAATTGAGGTAGAGGCGGTCGCCGTCGCGGCCCGTCGCGCGCACCTTGAACTCGAATACCCCGCTCGTCGCATGCGGCGCGGCGTTGGCGGCGGCGAACACCGCCTGCATCGGCGTCAGCGCCTGGCGCGGCGTCGTCGCACACCCCGCGACGAGCAGCGCGCCTGCGATTGCCAATGCCATTTTTAAGCCCATGCGCGCATCGTAACGCGTGCACGCGACGCCGCCAACGGATTGCCGCTATGGCGGGCCGACGGCGCGCCGCCTATCTGCGGGCGGGTGAGCGAAGCCAGATCCCGTGTCCGCGTCCTCGTGCTCCAGTACGGGCTCGGCGCGCTCGACTATGCAGTGCCCGATGGCACGAGCCTCGCGCCCGGCGACATCGTCGCGGTGCCGCTGGGGCCGCGGATCATCACCGGGGCGGTGTGGGAGGCCGACGCCCTGCCCGCCAAGGACGTGCCCGACGCCAAGCTGCGCGCCGTCGCCGCGCGCCTCGACGTGCCGCCGCTGCCCGCGCCGATGCGCCGCCTGATCGACTGGGTCGCCGACTATTACGTCGCACCGCCGGCGGCGGTGCTGCGCATGGCGCTGTCGGTGTCCTCGGCACTGGGGGGCGACCGGACGCTGGTCGAGTATCGTCCGACGGGCACAACGCCCGCCCGCGCGACGCCGCAGCGCACCGCGGCGCTGGAGCGCATCGCCGGGCGGCAGGGTACGCCGCGCGACCTGGCGCGCTGGGGGCAGGTGTCCGACGCGGTGATCCGAGGTCTGGTCACCGCGGGCGCGCTGGCGAAGGTCGAGGTGGCCGCCGACGCGCCCTTCCCCGTGCCCGACCCCGATTTCGCGCCGCCGCGCCTCGAGGCTGCACAGGCGCAGGCTGCCGCGGCGCTCGTCGCCGATGTCGAGGCGCGCGCCTTCGCGCCGACGCTGCTCGACGGCGTCACCGGATCGGGCAAGACCGAGGTGTATTTCGAGGCCGTCGCCGCCGCCCTGCGTGCCGGCGGGCAGGTGCTGGTGCTGGTGCCCGAGATCGCGCTGACCGCGCCGTGGCTCGACCGCTTCGCCGCGCGCTTCGGGGTGCAGCCCGTCGCGTGGCACAGCGACCTGAAGGCCAACGCCCGCCGCCGGGTGTGGCGCGCGGTGGGCAGCGGCGACGCGCGCGTGCTGGTCGGGGCACGCTCGGCGCTGTTCCTGCCGTTCGCGAAGCTCGCGCTGATCGTCGTCGACGAGGCGCACGAGTCGAGCTTCAAGCAGGAGGAGGGCGTCCACTACCACGCCCGCGACGTCGCCGTGGTGCGCGCACAGCTGGAGGGCATCCCCGTCATCCTCGCCACCGCGACGCCGGGGATCGAGACGCGCGTCCAGGTCGAGCGCGGCACCTACAAGCGGCTCGACCTGCCGGCGCGCTTCGGCGGCGCGACGCTGCCGGTCATCCGCGCGGTCGACCTGCGCCACGCCCCGCCGCCGCCGGGCCACTGGCTGAGCCCGCCGTTGGTCGCCGAGCTGCAGGTCAATCTCGAGGCCGGCGCACAGTCGCTGCTGTTCCTCAACCGCCGCGGCTATGCCCCGCTGACCCTGTGCCGCGCGTGCGGCGAGCGGGTGAACTGCCCCAACTGCACCGCGTGGATGGTCGAGCATCGCCTGACCCGCCGCCTGCTGTGCCACCACTGCGGCTTCGCCTGCCCGCCCCCGCCCGAATGCCCGGCGTGCCATGCGCCGGGCAGTCTGGTGCCGTGCGGCCCCGGCGTCGAGCGCATCGCCGAGGAAGTGGCACGCCTGTTCCCCGCGGCGCGCGTCATGGTGGTGACGAGCGATACCATCTCGTCACCGGCGCGCGCCGCAGCGCTGGTCGCGGCAGTCGAGGCGCGCGAGATCGACATCCTGATCGGCACGCAGATGCTGACCAAGGGCTATCACTTCCCCGGCCTGACGCTGGTCGGCGTCGTCGATGCCGACCTCGGGCTGGCGGGCGGCGACCTGCGCGCCGGCGAGCGCAGCTTCCAGCAGATCGCCCAGGCCGCGGGACGTGCCGGGCGCGGGGCCGAGCCGGGGCGCGTGCTGCTCCAGACGCACCAGCCCGACGCACGCCTGATGCGCGCCCTCGTCGCGTACGACGCGGAAGGCTTCTACGCCGCCGAGACCGAGCAGCGCCGCGATGTCGGCGCGCCGCCGTTCGGACGCTGGGCGGCACTCGTCGTGTCGAGCGAGGACGAAGCCGCGACGATCGCCGCCGCCCGCGCCATCGGCCGGGCCGCCCCCGTGCTGCCGGGCCTGAGCGTCCTCGGCCCCGCGCCCGCGCCGCTGGCGATGCTGCGCGGCCGCCATCGCCACCGGCTGCTGGTGCAGGCACGCCGAGGCCTCGCGTTGCAGGACGTGCTGCGCGACTGGCTGGGCGGGGTCGAGCTGCCCTCGTCGGTGCGCGTCACAGTGGACGTCGACCCGTATAACTTCATGTAAGGCGCGGCACCGCGCCGCTGTCCGTTACGGCGCTGGCGGGGTAAGAAGCCCGCGATGCGCAGTCTCGATATCGCGGTGGCGGGGTGCGGTCCGGCGGGGCTGGCGGCGGCGCTGCTGCTGCACCGCGACGGCCACCGCGTGCGGCTGTTCGAACGCTTCGCGCACGCCGGGCCGGTAGGGTCGGGGCTGATGCTGCAGCCGACGGGGCTGGCGGTGCTCGACGCGCTCGGACTGGGTGACGCGGCGCGGGCCGCCGGGCGGCGGATCGACCGGCTGTACGGCAGCGCCGACGGTCGCACCGTGCTCGACATGCGCTATGCGGCGCTCTCGGGCGACCGCCACGGCGTCGGCATCCATCGGGCGACGCTGTTCGACCTGTTGTTCGATCGCGTGCAGGCAGACGGGATCGAAGTCGAGACCGATCGCGCGGTGGCCGGGACGACCAACGCCGAAGGGCGGTACCTCCGCTTCACCGACGGCAGCAGCGCGGGGCCGTTCGACCTGGTCGTCGACGCCCTGGGCAGCCGCACGCCGCTGGCGAAGCCATGCGGACGCGACCTCGCCTATGGCGCGCTGTGGGCGAGCCTCGACTGGCCGGCGCAAGGGTTCGACGGCGCGGCGCTCGAACAGCGCTACCGCGCCGCGAGCGTCATGGCCGGCGTGCTGCCGATCGGCACGACGCCGGGGGCGCCGGGCGACAAGGCGGCCTTCTTCTGGTCGCTGCGCGCCGATCGCCTGCCCGCGTGGCACGCGGCGGGGCTCGACGCCTGGCGCGCCGACGTCGCGGCACTCTGGCCCGCGGCCGAGGCATTCACCGCGCAGATCGACGACCCGGCGCAGCTGACCTTCGCCCGCTACACTCACCGCACGCTGGCCCGGCCCGTCGCGCCCGCCCTCGTCCATATCGGCGACGCCTGGCATTCGACGAGCCCGCAGCTGGGCCAGGGGGCGAACATGGCGCTGCTCGACGCCTATGCGGTGGCGGCGGCCCTGCGCGCCGCGCGCTCGCCCGACGACGCGCTGGCGCGGTTCGTCGCGCTGCGCGGGCTGCACATCCGCGTCTATCAGGCGATGAGCGCGCTGTTCACGCCGGTCTATCAGTCCGACAGCCGGGTCATCCCCTGGCTCCGCGATGCGGTCGTCGGGCCGCTCGCGGGGCTGTGGCCGGTGCAGTGGCTGCAGGCGACGATGGTCACCGGGCTCGTCGGCGCGCCGTTGCGCCGGCTGGGGCTATAGTGCGATCGCCTCGCCGTCCTCGTCGAGCGAGGGAGCGGCGAAGGGCGCGGGGCCGGGGGTGCGCGAGAATTTGACCGGCCGGGTGATGCCGCGGTAGCTCCCGAGCGTCGGGTGGGGGATCGTCGCCATCAATTCCTCGGCCGCGACCTGGGGATCGTCGAACATGTCCTCGACCGCGCGCGCCACCGAGCACGGCACGTCGTCGGCGAGCAGGTCCTCCCATTCCGCGGCGGTCCGGGTCAGCAAGACCTCGCGCAGCTGCGGTACCAGCTCGTCGGCGTGTTCGGCGCGCTTCTTTACCGTGTCGTAGCGCGGATCGTCGGCGAGCGCGGCCAGGCCGGTCAGTTCGCACAAGGCGCGCCAGAAATGCGCGGTGTTCGCCGACAGGTACAGCCAGCCCTCGGCCGTCGGGTGCAGGCCGGTGATGCCGCCCGACCGCATGTCGCGCGAGATGTCGTGGCGCTCGCCCGGCCCCTGCACCATCCGCGCCGACTGCATCGCCATCGCACTGCGCAGCAGCGACACGCCGACATATTGGCCGACGCCGCTGCGGGTCCGTTCGTACAGCGCCGAGGCGACCCCGCTCGCGACCAGCGCGGCGGCATAATAATCCACCGGCGAGCCATAGGTGAGTTCCGGCGGGCCGCCGGCGCGGCCCTGCAGCCGGGTCATCCCCGTCATCGCCTGGAGGACCTGGTCGTACCCCGCCTTGCCCGCCATCGGCCCGGTCTCGCCGTAGCCGGTGACCGCGCAATAGATCAGCCGCGGATTGAGCGCCGCCAGCGTCGCGAAGTCGATCCCCAGCCGCTCGGCGACGCCGGGCCGAAAGTTGTGGACCAGCACGTCGGCCTCTGCCGCAAGGTCGAGCAGGACGCCGCGGTCGCCGTCCTGCTTCAGGTTGAGCACGATCCCGCGCTTCGATCGGTTGACGCCGAGGAAGGCGCGGTTTTCGCCCTCCAGCGTCGAGGGATAATGGCGCAGATTATCACCCGCCGGCGGCTCGACCTTGATGACGTCCGCGCCCTGGTCCGCCAGCATCGTGCAGCCGTACGGCCCGGCGATATAGGCGCTGAGGTCGAGCACCTTGATGCCGCTCAGCGGCCCGTCGGGGCCGGTACGCTTGGGGCTGCGGAAGCGGGTCATGCGGCGTCTTCGGGGGCGAGGCGCAGCCACGTGAGACGCCACGCGCCGTCCTGCCGTCCGCCGGCGCGGTAATAGGGCTCGAAGGCGATCGGCGCGCGGTCGCGGGGGGACAGCATCAATCCGTCGTCGCCGGCCGGCGCGACGGCGCCCGCGGCCAGCCGCACCGTTTCCTCGGCCTTGTACCCGTCGACCAGGCCGGTCGCATAGACCAGCGGCCCGCGCGTCAACGCGACATAGTCGTGTCGCAGCACCTCCTGCGCGACAGGCGTGCCATCGGGCGCGAGCGACTCCTGAACGTTGCGCGCGGCGGCACGGTGCAGCCGCGGCGGCATCGGCAGGGTCAGCGTCACCCGGTCGGCGGCGTCGACCCGGACATAGGTGTCGGCGGCGAGCGGACCCTCGACCCCGGTCAGTGTTGCGCCCTCCGCCCAGTCGGGAATGCGCACCAGCAGCGGAACGCGCGCATCGACGGCGATCGCGATGCGCTCGCCGAACGGGTAATCGGTCGTCTGGGTGATGGTCACCGGTCCGATACCGGGCACCTCCAGCGTCGCCTCGGAGGGCCCCAGCAGGTTGACCGCGACCGCGCCGTCCGCCGTCACGCCGTACGCGACCCCCGGCAGCTCCTCGACCGCGATCGCGCCGCTCGACTTGCAGCAGCGCCAATAGGTCGTGTTCACCCGCTTGCCGTTCGGGAAACTGTAGTAGCACCAGTCCTCGCCGTCGGCCGACTGCGCGCCGATCAGGTCGTTGTAGGCGGCGCGCTCGATCGCCTGCGCGAACTTCGCCTCGCCGAGTATGCCGATCAGTTCGCGGTTGAGCTGGATCCAAGCCATCGTCGAGCAGGTCTCGACATAGGCGTGCGGGCTGAACGCACCGGGCGCGTTGAACACCTCGCGCGACCGGTGCGCCACCCCGCCCCACGGACCGCCGCCCAGCGTCAGGTGATCGGCACGCACCCGCTCCCACAGCGCATGCACGGCCGTCAGGAAACGCGGCTCGCCCGTCGCGCGGTGCAGCTTCGCCAGCCCGACGAGGTTCCACAGCAGCTGGTACGCCTTGCCAGTCGCGATCGCCGACGGGTCTTCGCCGTTCAGCGCGGCGGTCAGGAAGGCGCTGTGCGGATCGCTTTCGGCCTGTGCCAGGATGAGCAGCGCGAGGTCGCGGAAGCGCGGCTCGCTGGTCGCGAAGAACAGCTCGCACGCCGGGTCGATCATCACCGTCGCCGACAGGCCGAAGTGATTGCCGAGATCGGTGATGCCGATGTCGCCCGTCGCCAGCGTTCGCGCGACGAGCTCGCCGATCCGCACCGCGGCTGCGAGATAGCGGTCGTCGCCGGTCGCACGCGTCGCCTCGATCAGGCCGAGGACCAGATAGGCATGGGTCCAGATATCCCAGGTGCGCAGTGCCGGCTCGCCGTTCCAGCTGTGCGGCTTCGGCGGCTGCCTGACCATGAAGCGCCGCGACGGCGGGTAGTTGCCGAGATAGCCGTCGGCATCCTGCAGCGCGATGAGGTGATCGGCGACGGCGCGCACGCGTGGCAGCAATGCCGGGTCGCGTGAGCGGGCGGCGGCGTAGAGCCATTTGCCGGCATGCTCGCCGTACCAGTCGCCGCCCTCGTTCGCTGCGACGGTCGGCGCGTCGAAGATCGCTATCGCCGGGCTGTCGGGACCGGTGACGAAGGTCGCCAGCCGGCCGGCACGGTTCGCCGCGACCGCGTCGCCGAGCGGTCCGCCCAGCGTCACCGCGCCGGGCGCAGCGAAGGTCATGGCCCGGTCAGAGGTCAAGCGCGCACCGGAAGCCGATCCCGCCCGACCGGTCCTTTGACGGCGCCATCAGCAGGTACTTGCCGTGGCTGTCGAGCGCATAGCCCTGCGGGAAATACCAGTGCGAGCTGTGCGGCTGGTACGGACTGCCGCCGCGGACGACGGCAGCGCGGACGTGCGCGTCGCGATACTCGTCGGTCCACTGCCAGACATGGCCGGTCATCGCCATCACCCCGAACGGGCTGGCGCCCTCAGGGTGCGCGTCGACATCGGCGAGTGCGGGCATGGTGCGCTCGAGCGACGGGGGCGGGACAGCGTCCTCGCGCCAGTCGTTGCCCCAGGGGTAGCGGCGGCCGTCCAGCCCTTGCGCCGCATACTGCCATTCCCACTCGCGCGGCAGGCGCTTGCCCGCCCAAGCTGCGTAGGCGCGCGCGTCCTCGATTCCGACCCACACGACCGGCTGCCGCTCGCTGCCGGGCGCGGGGGCGCCGTCGATCCAGTGGCGCAGGAAGTTGTGGGGGTCAGCGGGCGCATAGCCGCTCGCGTCGATGAACGCCTTGAAGTCGGCGTTGGTGACCGGGAAACGGTCGATCGCGAAGGCGGCGATGTCGATGCGGTGGCGGTGGAAGCGCCGCGCGTTCGGCTCCCACGGATACTGCACGTCGACCCCTTCGGCGTCATAGCCTTCGATCACCACGCCGTGGACGGCGAACTCGAAGGTCGCCGCGGGAACCGCGACCATCGTCGCGGGCGCCTCGCCATGGGGCTTCGTCGCCACGACGGGCACGAGCCGCTGCTGCGCCGATGCCCAGGTCGCCGAGAGGTCGGTCAGCGGGGTGGCGGCGTGCGTCGCCATCTCCGCAAGGAAAGCGTCGAGATCGCCACGGTCCGCGCCGGGTGCAAGCTGGAGCAGCGCCGCGAAACCGCGGGGCTCGAGATCGGCCCCGAAATATGCGCGGCCGTCGGCAATCCGCGGCGTCACCGCGCGGCCGTTCCACACGTCGAAATATGCGGCGCCGTCGACGTGCGCGACCGCGATCTGCTCGCCCGCGACGCCGTATTCGCAGCGGTTGATCAGTGTCCACAGCGTGGCGTCCTTGCCCGGCCAGCGGCTGGAGAAGATGCCCGACTGCAGCGTGCGGTCGTGCGGGATCCAGTCGTCGGTGACCAGCAGCCGGGCAAAGCGCCGCTGGATCGCCGCGACCCGACGCAGCGTCGCGGCGTCGCGGTCGGTCAGGCGGTTGACGAAGCCGAAGACATTCTCCCACGCGACATAGCCGATGCCGTTGAAGAAGGCGTGCTGCAGATCGCTCCAGCGTTCGCGGCTCCAGCGATTCTCGATCTGCACGATATGCCGCGGCTCGACCCACTTCAGCTTGACGACGATGGGGATCGTTTCGTTCGGGACGCGCTTGGTCCAGCTCTGCAGGTTCCAGCTGAGGATATGGTCGCCGGCCTGCGCGGTCGATTCGGGCTGCAGCACCACCGCGCGCCCGCGCGCCTCGCATGCGACGTGAAACGCGCGCGGCACGCCCGAATAAGTATCGCCGTTGATCCCGTCCGCGCCGACCGCCGCGACGATGTCGGCCATCCGCTCCCAGTCAGGCGCATCGCCCTCGCGCGTGCCGTGATCCCAGGGCATCGTCGGCAGGAACACCTTGACGCCGCGTGCATGGAAGTCGGCGACGACCTGCTTAAGCCCGTCGAGCCCGCCCGGCAGGTCGTGGACCAGGTCGAACTGGCCGCGATCGTCGACGCCGATGTTGGGGTAGATGTACCACAGCAGCACGCTGTCGACGCCGCCGAAGCGCTCGGTGAGGTCGTCGAGATAGCGGTCGACGGTGTAGCGCCCGGTCTCGGGATCGAAGAAATACAGGTCCTCGACCATCGTCAGCGCGTGGACGAAATTGCGCTGCGACCAGGCGAAATCCGGCGCGCGGTACAGGCTGTCGTCGAGCCCGATGCGCAGGCGATGCTCGCGCCGCCATTCGCGCAGGCCGGTCAGCCATTCGTCCGCCGCGCCCGCGACGTCGATCTTCCAGCGGCCCATGTCTTGGAACGGCCAGCCCGGCACCTTGCCGGGGGGCGGCAGGTACGGGCCGGTCAGCGCGTGGCTGAACTTGACGTCGCTGGTGGTGCGGTGGGGTGAAGACATGGTCAGGACGTTAACCCGGATGCGCTGCAATAGTCTGCCAGCGCGGCGTGCGTGTGCGACTCTGCGGCGGCTACGGCCATGAAGGCCTTGACTTCGGCGCGGGCCGGAATGCTCGACTGGGCGCCGGGGCGGGTCGTCGCCAGCGCGGCGGCCGCGCTCGCCGCCGCGAGGGCTGCGGCCAGGGCATCCCCCCGCGCCAGCGCCGCCGCCAGCGTGCCGCAGAAAGTATCGCCCGCCGCCGTTGTGTCGGTCGCGGTGACGCGGAACGCCGGTTGCAGCACGATCCGGCCATCGACCAGCGCACAGCAGCCGCGAGCGCCAAGGGTCACGATCGCGGTCGGCACGTCGAGTTTCGCCAAGCGGTCGGCGAGCGATCCCGCCTGCCCCACCAGGACGGCAAGCTCCTCCTCGTTCGCGACGAGCACGTCTACCGCCGCCAACAGTTCGGCCGGCACGGCCTGTGCCGGCGCGACGTTCAGCATCACTTTGACCCCCGCCCGCCGCGCCGCCCGGGCGTAGGCGGTGACCGTCTCGATCGGCGTTTCGAGTTGCAGCATCAGCCAGTCGACGCCGCTCAAGGTGGGCAGGTGACCGGGCGCCAGATCGGCGTTGGCACCCGGTGCGACGGTGATCGCATTCTCCGCCGCGTCGGACACGGTGATCAGCGCCGCGCCTGTCGCCCGGGCACTCCGCACGATGTGCAGCGCAACCCCGGCGCCGGTCAGCGAAGCCTCGAGAATGCCCGCCGCGGCGTCATCGCCCAACGCCACCAGCATCGCGGTCGAGGCACCACCGGCACGCGCGGCGGCAACCGCCTGGTTGGCGCCCTTGCCCCCCGGCACGATCGCCAGGTCGCCGCCCAGCACCGTCTCGCCCGGCGCCGGGATATGAGCGGCGTGCACGACGAAGTCGGCATTGGCGGACCCGGCGACCAGCACGCGCCCGCCGGGCTCCCCCATCACACCGACCCCCCGCCGCGTTTGCCGGTCAGAAGTCGCTGCGCAGCGACAGAGTGACAGTCCGGCCGCGACCCGCGAAATAGTTCTGGAAGAAGTCGATCTGCGAGAAGGCGAGGAAGTAGAACTTGTTGAACAGGTTCTCCGCCGCCAGCGACACCGTGCCGACGCCCTCGATCCGGTAGCCGACGGTCGCATCGAACAGGGTGCGGCCCTTGGTGCGCTCGGTGACGGTCGTGCCCGTGCGCACCGTTCGGTCCATCGTCTTGTCCATGCCCAGCGAGAACGACAGGTCGTCCATCGGCAGCACGGTCGCGGTGAGGTTCAGCTTCTCCGGCGCGATGTTGGTGATGCCGAGCTGGACGTCGAGCGGCGTCGTCACATTGTTCGACCGGCTCGTGACGCCCTTCACATAGCTGTACAGCCCGTTGAAGCGCAGCCACGGCGTCGGCTTGATCTCCGCCGTCGCGTCGAAGCCGGTGATCCGCACCGGACGCCGGTTGAGCACGAAGTCGAGCGTCGCCGGATCGACCGACAGGGTCGCGCCGAGCTTCGAATACGACCGGTAGTAGGACCCGCCGAAGCTGCCCCAGCTGCCGCGCCAGTTCGCGCCGATTTCCTTGTTCTCGAAGATCACCGCCTGCAGGTCGACGATGCCCTCGACCGTCTGCCCCAGCGTGTTGATGTTGCGCAGCGGAATGCCGACGTTGGGTAGGGTGAAGCCCTCGCTGTACGCCGCGAAGACCGAGAAGCCGCCGCCCAGCCGCGCGATGACGCCGCCGTTGAGCAGGTCGTTCTTGTACTTCAGCGTGCCACCCTCGACGAAGGCGCGGTTGCGGCGGAACAGCGTGTTGTAGTCGTCGACCTTCACCCGGCCGTCCTCGTGCCGGATGCCGCCGGTGAAGGTCACCGGGCCGAGGTCGTACGACAGCTGCGCATAGGGGCCGAAGCTCGTGTACTTGAGCGGCGGCACCAGCACGCGGTCGGTCAGCGCGAGGCGCTGCTCGGTGTTGTCGTACACCGCATCGATGCCGAGGCGAACTTCGAGGCCGGTGACGAACTCGGGCAGCGTGTAAGACGTCCGCAGGCCGTACTTCTTCGAGTTGATCTCCGACTGATCGACCAGCGTGCCGATCGGCGCGATCAGTGGATCCTGGCGGTCGTCGGTATTCTCACCGCCGAAGCGCATCGACTGACGCGCATAGTACAGCGTCGCGACGAGGCTGCCGCCGGCGAGGTCGGTGTTGCTGTAGTTGAGCGCCGCCTGCTTGAACTCGTTGAATTCGGTGCGGATGACGTCCTGCCCGTTGACCAGCAGCGTGCCGCGCACCGACGTATCCGGGATGCCGGTCGTCTGGTCGGTGCCGGGGGGCGGGCGGACGCCGGCGACGTAGTAGTAATTACCCTTGCTCGCGAGGCGGAAGTAGTTGCCGGTCGCCTCGATCCGCTGACTTTCGCCGAATTCGTACCCGGCCTTCAGGAAGAAGTTCTTTTGCGTGGTGTCGGCGAGCGAGCTCGACGCGCTGAGACCGATGCGGCGGCCGCGGGCGTCGTAGGTCGCGCCGCGGTCGACATAGGCAGCGGCGGCGAAGATGTCGAAGTCGCCGCCCTTGTACGAGACATCACCCTTGATGCCCCAGATCTCGCTGTCGTCGCGGCCCTGCGAGCCGAAGCGGCCGCCGATGTTGGCGTGCAGCCCGTCGCGCGTCGCGCGCTTGGTGATGTAGTTGATGACGCCGCCGGCAGCGCCGATGCCTTCGGACGCCGAGGCGCCGCCGATGACCTCGATCCGCTCGACGATCGACATGTCGGTGAAGGTCGCGTTGCGGCTGCCGTCGCGCAGCGGCGTCGACTGCGGGATGCCGTCGAACAGGTACAGCGCGGCGCGACCGCGCAGCGTCTCGCCCAGCGTGTTGAGCGTCTGGTTCGATTCCGAATAGCCCGGCACGGTCTTCGCCAGGATCGCGGTATTGTCCTCGGTGATCGTCAGCGAGCGCTGGACTTCGGCGGGGGTGATCACGGTGATCGCACCGGGGATCTTGTCGACCGCCTTCGGGGTGCGGCTGCCGGTGACGATGATGTCGCGGGCGTTGGGGTCGGCTTCCTCGTCGGCGGGCGCGGCGGCGGCTGCGGCGGCCGGTGCGGTGGCGGCGTCCTGGGCGCTGGTCGGCTCGGCGGGCTGCGGCCCGGCTGGCTGGGCGTGGACGCCCGTCCATGCGGCCGACAGCATCAACGTGCCGACGGTGGCGCGCGCGAAATTGATCATCAGTTCCTCCCCCATGTATTTTTTCCAACTCTATCGTCGTGTTGCGCCGGAATAAAACGGGCAGCGCTGCGTTCACTCCACGCATTTTGCGCGGTGTCGCGATGCCGCTTGCGCGTTTGCCCGGCTACACGATAGTTTTCCTGCGGTTCGCCGGAAGACGCGGACGCTCGAATGGGGGACAGGCCGGTGCGCAGCAAGTTGTTCGTCCCCGCCGCGCGTCCCGAGTTTTTCACGAAGGCTCTGGCCGGCGACGCCGATGCGCTGTCGTTCGACCTCGAAGATTCCGTCCCAGCCGGCGCCAAGGCAGCGGCGCGTGCGCGGCTCGCCGAGCTGCTGGCGTCCGACGCCGTGCGCGGCAGCGCCAAGACGATCATCGTCCGCGTTAACGGCCTCGATACGCCGGATTTTGCCGAGGATGTGGCCGCCCTACGCGGTGCGCGCGTCGATCTGATCAACCTGCCGAAGTGCGAGGACGCGGCGGTCATCCAAGCCGCGGCCGAGGCGGTCGGGGACACGCGGCTGCTGCCCACCCTCGAAACCCCCCGCGCGCTGGCCCGCGCCGCCGAGATCGCGGCGCACCCGGCGGTGGCCGGGCTGCAGGTCGGCCTCAACGACCTGTTCGCAACGTTGGGGATCGACCGGCGCAACGTCGCGCACGTCCATGCCGCGCTGTGGACGATCCGCATGGCGGCGGGCGAAGGGGGTTGCGTCGCCATCGACGGCGCGTGGCCCAACATCGACGACGCCGACGGTTTCCGCGCCGAGGCCGAGCTGGCGCGCAGCATGGGCTATGTCGGCAAAAGCTGTGTCCACCCGTCGCAGGTCGCGCTGGCCAACGCCGTGTTCGGCAACGATGCCGCGACGCTCGACCGGGCCCGGCGGATCATCGCCGCAGGGGACAGCGCCGCGGCGACGGGGCGTGGCGCCTTCACACTCGACGGCGAGATGATCGACCGGCCGGCGATCGAACAGGCGCGCACGCTGCTGGCCGGGGGGAAGGCACTATGATGCGTGTCGCGCCGCGGTGGCTGGCGGCGTGCTGGCTGGCCTTGCTGGCCTGTATCGCCGTGCCGGTGATGGCAGAGGACGGCGGCGTCACCGTCGTCCGGTCCCGCGCCCTGCCCGCGATGCCGGCGCTCCCCGGCGCAGGGACGCCGATCGTCGTCGCGGTCGAGGCGCAGCCCGTCGTGGTGCGCGGCGGCATGGCGGCGGTACTGCGCGACGATGCGCGCTGGGACCGGCTGGTTGCGCCGGGCGCGGAAGCTGCGATCGGCGGTGCCACCGACGGCCAGCGCGCCGCGCTGCTGTTCGGCAGCGCGGGCAGCGTCGACAGCGCCGCCATGATCGCTATCGACGGCGCGGCGCTGCGACTGAGCCCTTTGCCTGCCCTGCCCGCCGCCCTGACGAGTGCGCAGGCCGCCCTGCTCCCCGACGCGCTGGTCGTCGCCGGAGTGACCCCGGACGGCTCGCCCCGGCTGCTGAGCGCACCGACCGCGGGCGGCGCCTGGACCGAGCTCGCCGCCTGGCCCGGCGACGGCACCCCTGTCGCGCTCGCCGCGCGCGGCACCGCGCTGTTCCTGACGGTCCGGGCCCCGGATGGCGACCGCCAGCTGCGCTGGACCGCGAAGGAAGGCTGGGTCGCGCGCACCGCCGCCCCCGCGCCGGTCGTCGCCGGATCGGCGCGCGCGATCGGTCAGGCCTATCTGCTCTATCTCGCCGGGGGCGGGGCGGAGGCGGGCTGGTACAGCTACAGCACGATCACCGACGCCTGGGCACCGCTCGGCTACCGGCTCGCGCAGGGCGGCGCGGTCGCGCCCTATCGCAACGGCATCGTCGCGGTCCGCGCCGACGGCTCGGCATCCGCCGCCGAGCTGGAGCTGCAGCGCCGCCCGCTCGGCTGGCTCGATTGGTCGATCATCGTCACCTACCTCGCCGCGATGCTGGGGATCGGCTTCTACTTCTGGCTGCGGTCCCGGATGGGATCGACCAGCGAGTTCTTCCTCGGCTCGCGCACCATCCCCTTCTGGGCGGCGGGCATCAGCATGTTCGCCACCAACACCAGCTCGATCTCCTACCTCGCGGTGCCGGCCAAGGCGTTCGACACCGACTGGCAGTATCTGATGTCGAAGATCGTCACGGTCTTCGCGCTGATGGCGGTCGCCTTCTGGGTCATTCCGCTGTTCCGCCGCCTCAACCTGGTGTCGGTGTTCGGTTATCTGGAGACACGCTTCCACCCGGCGATCCGGATGCTGTCGTCGGGCCTCGCCATCCTGATGCACGTCGGCGGGCGGATGGGCATCGTGCTGCTGCTGCCCGCGCTGGCGATCGGCACGATCACCGGCACCAACGTCGTCCTGTGCATCCTGGTCATCGGCGTGTGCACGATCGTCTACACGGCGCTGGGCGGGATGAAGGCGGTGATCTGGACCGACGTCTTCCAGGTCATCGTCCTGATGTCGGGGGCGATCTTCGCGATCGCCTTCATCGTCCACACCATCGGCTTCACCCAGATCGTCGATACTGCCGCGGAGTTCGACAAGACCAAGCTGGTCAACGTCAGCTTCGATTTCACGACGCCGACGCTGTGGGGCCTGCTGATCCTCTACACCTTCGACACCATCCTGACCTTCCCCAAGGATCAGGTGCTGATGCAGCGCGTGCTGTCGACCACGTCGGAAAAGCAGGCGAGCCGGTCGGTATGGTTCTTCGCCGCGATCCTGCTGCCCGCGGGCATCCTGTTCTACATCATCGGAACGGTGCTGTTCGCCTATTACCGCGCGCGGCCGACGCGGCTCGACCCGTTGCTGCCGATCGATGCGGTTTTCCCCAGCTTCATCGGCACTGAGCTGCCGCACGGCGTGACCGGCATCATCATCGCCGGGCTGTTCGCGGCCGCGATGGGGACGCTGAGCGGTACGATCAACTCGGTCGCGACGCTGCTCTCGGTCGACTTCTACGAGAAGCTCAGGAAGTCGCCGCCGTCGCAGAAGCAGGCGGTGCGCTTCGCCGAATGGATGACGGTGCTGATCGGGCTGATCGGCGTCGGCATCGCGATCGTCCTGTCGCGCCTCGAGATCCGGTCGCTGCTCGACCTGACGATCGAGCTGTTCGGCCTGCTGGGCGGCAGTTGCGCGGGCGCCTACACCCTCGGCATGTTCACGACGCGCGCCAACTGGCAGGGCACGGCGATCGGCATCGTCGGCGCGTCGATCGTCACGCTGATCGTGTGGATCTTCGGCCTGGTGCACCCCTATTTCTACCTGGCGATCGCGATCGGCATGTCGATTTTCATCGGCTATCTCGCCAGCCTGCTCTTCCCCGCGCCGAGCCGCGAGCAGCTGTACGGCCTGACCGTCTTTACCGGCGGCGGACGCAAGGGGCACGCAACTCCCCCCGAACCGGAGCGGCTCGCATAGACATCCATTTCCTGAGGACGTTCGTCGCGGTCGTCGATCAGGGGTCGATGGCGGCCGCCGCGCGCCTGCTGAACCTCAGCCCGTCGGCGATCGCGCAGCAGCTTCAGGCGCTGGAACGCGAAATCGGCGCGCCGCTGATCGTCCGGGTCGGGCGGACGGTGCGGATGACCGAGCAGGGCGGGCGGATCCTTGCCCATGCGCGCCAGCTGCTTCGCGACGCCGCCGACCTGAAGAGTATCGCGAACGACGACGCGCTGAGCGGCGAACTCCATCTGGGGGCGTGTACGACGCCGCTGATGGGGATGCTGCCCGAGATCCTGGCGCGGGTCAGCGCGCGCTTCCCGGACATCACCGTCCATATCGAGTCGGGCAATTCGGCGCAGCTGTATGCGCAGGTCGAGGCCGGCAACCTCGATGCCGCCTTCGTGCTCGAGGCGCCCTATCCGCTGCCCAAGACCAGCGAGTGGCGCGTGCTGCGCGAGGAGCCGCTGATCGTGCTGGCTCCGGCCGCGCAGGCGCACCGCGACCCGCACGACCTGCTGACCAACGAGCCGCTGATCCGCTACGACCGCAACCAGTGGGGCGGGCGCCACGCCGACGAATATCTGCGCAAGTGGGGGATCCGCCCGCACGAGCGCTTCGAACTCAATGCGCTCAACGCCATCGCGGTGATGGTCGACCGCGGCCTGGGCGTCTCGATCGTCCCCGACTGGTCGCCGCCCTGGCCCGAGGGGCTGAACGTCGCGCGCCTGCCGCTGCCGACGGCGGAGATTGGTAGGCGGATCGGCATCGTCTGGTCGCGCAGCACGATCCGGCTGCGGCTGGTCAATATCCTGCTGGCCGAGGCCGTCGCCGCATCGCGCGCCATCGCCCACGCATGAGCGCCGAGCCGCAGGTCGCGTGCCCGGCCGGCCGGTTCATCGGCGCGACAGTCGATGGCGTGACCCGCTTTTTGGGCATCCGCTACGGCCGCGCCGCACGCTTTAGGGCGCCGGTGGCCGAGCCGGTCGCCCGCGAGCCCGTGCGCGCGCTGGAGTATGGCCCGGTCTGTCCGCAGCGTGGCAAGCGCCGCCCGCAGTCGGAGGATTGCCTCGTCCTCAACGTCTGGACCCCGGATGCCCGCGCCGGCGCGCGACTGCCGGTCATGGTCTATATCCACGGCGGAGCATACGCCTTCGGCAGCGGCGGCGACCCGGTCAGCGACGGGCGGCATCTGGCGGCGCGCGGCGTCGTGGTGGTGACGCTCAACCACCGGCTGAACGCGCTCGGCTATCTGTATCTCGCGCGCCTGTCGCCCGATTATCCCGACAGCGGCAATGCGGGGCAGCTCGACCTGGTGCTCGCGCTGCAATGGGTGCGCGATAACATTTCGGCGTTCGGCGGCGATCCGGCGCGGGTCACGGCGTTCGGCGATTCGGGCGGCGGCGGCAAGGTCACGACCCTACTCGCCATGCCGGCGGCGCACGGGCTGATCCACCGCGCCGCGACGATGAGCGGCCAGCAGGTGACGGCGTCGGGCCCGCTCAACGCGACGCGGCGGGCGCAGGCCTTTCTGGCGCGGCTGAAGACCGATGCCGCGGGCGCCGCCGCGCTGCCGGTCGAGCGGCTGATCGAGGCGTTGGATACCGAGGACCCGGTCCTCGGCGGGCCGGTCTACATGGGCCCGGTGCTCGACATGCGCGTGCTGCCGCGCCACCCGTTCTGGCCCGACGCGCCGCCGCAGTCGCTCGGCATCCCGATGCTGACGGGCAATGCGCGCGACGAGATGCGCGGCTTCGGCGACCCCGACGGCGAATTTGTCCGGACAATGGACTGGACCAATGTCGCAAATCGCATCGCCGCCGAGCTGCCGGTCGATGTCGCGCCCGAACACATCGTCGCCGAATACCGCCGTCGCCTTCCCGCCGCGACCGCCGCCGACGTGTATTTCCTCGCGACCACCGCGGGCCGCAGCTGGCGCGGGCAGCTGGAAGTCGCCGAGGCCCGCGCCCGTGCCGGCGCGCCGGTGTGGCTGTATCAGACCGACTTCACATCGCGCGCCGATCCCCGCCGCGGCGCCTTCCACTGCATCGACGTGCCCCTGCTGTTCGGCACGCTCGACGCCCCCGATGCAGGCACGGGCAACGACGCCGACGTGCGTGCGGTTTCGCGCGCGCTGCAGGACCGGTTCATCGCCTTCGCGGCGTCGGGCGATCCGAACCTTTCCGGGGCGCTGGACTGGCCGCAATACGAACTCCCCCGACGCGCGACGCTGATCATTGATGTCGAGCCCCGCGTCGCCGACGACCCGCGCGGATGGCAGCGCCGGTTGTTCGCCGACGCGCCCTACGTGCAGCCGGGCACCTGACGCCTAGCCCGGTACCGCCTGCACCCGTCGCAGCGCCATAAGCAGCACGGCCGCGACGAGTGCCCCGGCGCCAACGATCGCGATCGCCAGCGCGATGCTGGTCCCGGCCGCGATCAGGAAGCCGCCGATCACCGGCCCGAGCACCGCCCCGCCGCGGCCGATGCCGATCGCCAGACCCGTGCCGGTGACGCGAAGCTCGGTCGGGAAGGACCGCGCGAGCAGCGCGTACAGGCCGACGATGCCGCCGAACACGCAGACGCCAGCGAGAAAGGCGACCGCCTGCAGCGCCGGCAGGCCCGCGACCTGGCCGAAGACGACGAAGGTCACCGTCGTCCCGATCATCGCGACGACGACGAGGCGCGTCAGCCCCAGGCGCGGTGCCGCCCAACCCAGCGCCGCGCCGCCGACGACCCCGCCCAGGCTCATCATCGCCGACGTCCGGATCGCGTCGGGGGTGGTGTAGCCGAGGTCGGTCAGCAGCTTCGGCAGCCAGCCCGAGAAGAAATAGAAGGTCGTCATGTGGAGGAAATAGGCGGCCACAAGCAGCAGCGTGACGGTACGGAAGCGCGGGCCGAACAGCTCCGCGAAGCTGCCGCGCGATACCGGCGCCGCGGCCAGCACGACGTCTGCTGCAAGCGGCGGGTGGCCCATGCGCGCGAGAATATCGTCGATCCGCTGGCGTGCAGCGGGCGTGCCCTGCCGCACCAGATATTCGAGCGATTCGGGCAGGCCGAACCAGACGATCGGAATGAAGGCTGCGGTGATCACCCCGCCGGCGACGAAGATCGCCTGCCAGCCGTGGGTGACGGCAAGCTCGGCCGTCGCGAACCCGCCGATCAGTCCGCCGAGCGGCAGGCCGACCGTCATCAGCGCGACCGACAGGTCACGCCGCCGCTCGTTCGAGAATTCCGACGCGACGGCGTTGATCGCCGCGACCATCCCGCCGATGCCGATCCCGGTAATAACCCGCCAGAAGCACAGGCTGAGCAATCCGGTCGCCGTCGCGGTCAGCAGCATGCCCGCCGCCATCAGGATCAGGCTGACCAGCACCAGCGGGCGCCGGCCGAAGCGATCACCCAACGGCGCCAGCGCGAGCGAGCCGAGCGACATGCCGGCAAGGCCCGACGACAGCGCGATACCCAGCTGCGCCGGGCCGATGCCCCAGTCCTTGGTGATCCCGGGCGCGGCAAAGGTGATCGCCAACACGTCGAACCCGTCGAGCGCGTTCAGCGCGACCGACAGGCCGACCACACCGACCTGCTGACGGCTCATCGGCGCCTTGGCCAGCGCCAGCGTGACGGGATTGCCGCCCGCGACCGAAACTGACCCTGCCATTCAAACTCCCCAGTCGATGCCGGCCGTCGTTCAGTTGCGGAAGACGACGGTTCGCGTCCCGTTTAGCAGGATGCGGTCGTCGAGGTGATAGGCGACGGCGCGCGACAACACCCGGCGCTCGATGTCGCGGCCCTTGCGCACCAGATCCTCGGGCGTGTCGGCATGGCTGATCGGTTCGACATCCTGCGCGATGATCGGTCCTTCATCGAGGTCGGCGGTGACGTAATGCGCGGTCGCGCCGATCATCTTGACCCCGCGGTCGTGCGCCTGGTGATAGGGCTTGGCGCCCTTGAAACCCGGCAGGAAGCTGTGGTGGATATTGATGCAGCGCCCGGACAGGAAGGTCGCGAGATCGTCCGACAGGATCTGCATGTAGCGCGCCAGCACGACGAGATCGGCCCCGGTCTCGGTGACAATGGCCTTGATCGCGGCTTCTTGCGCCGGCTTGGTATCGCGGGTCACCGGCAGGAAATGATAGGGAATGTCGCCGATCATCGAGATCTGCATCGCGTCCTTCGGGTGGTTCGAGACGATCCCCACGACGTCCATCGCCAGCTCGCCGATGCGGCAGCGGTAGAGCAGGTCGCCGAGGCAGTGATCGAACTTGGAGACGAGCAGCAGCACGCGCTTGCGCTCGGTCGACGGGCGCAGCGTCCACGCCATCGCGTGCGCCTCGCCGATGCTTTTGAAGTCGGCGCGCAGCGTGTCGACGGTGACCGCGGGGTCGATTAGCTCGAACACCAGCCGCATGAAGAACTGGCCGGTCTGACGGTCGTCGAACTGCTGCGCGTCGAGGATATTGCCGCCGCGGCTGGCAAGGAAACCGGCGACCGTGGCGACCAGCCCGGGCCGGTCGGGGCACGACAGAGCCAGAGTGCAGACGTCGGTCATGTGGCGGCCCCCCGGTGCGCAGCGCGGTCGTGTTCGACGATCCACTCGACGGTACGCGCCAGCCCGCCGAAGGGATAGAAATGCAGCCGCACCGCCCCGTGCGCCGGCGTGATCCCCGCTGCAAGTGCGTCGACGAGCCGGTCGGGCCCGGCGGTGCCGAGCAGGCGGGTCAGCGACACGCCGTATTTCGCCATCACCGCCGCCGATGCCCCGACGCCGCAATGCGCGGCATAGCGGATCAGCGTCTTGATCCCGGCCGGCCCCGGCACGCCGATCCGCACCGGCGCGTCGATGCCGCGCGCCCGCAGCTCGCCGAGCCACGCCAGCAGCGGCGCGGCGTCGAAGCCGAACTGGGTGACGATCAGCGTCGCCATGCCGCGCGCGGCGATCTCCCGCCGTTTCTCGTCGAGGGCAATCCAAAGCGCGTCGCCCTGCATCGCGGGGTGGCCGTCGGGGTGACCGGCGATGCCGATCGCGGTGATGCCGTGGCGTTCGAACAGGCCGGTGCGGAGCAGCGACATCGTGTCGGCGAAGGGCCCGACGGGCACCGGCGGGTCGCCTGCGACGAGGAACATGCGCCTGACGCCCGCCTCCCTTGTCGAGCGTTCGACGATGGCGACCAGCTCGTCGTGCGATGCGAAGCGCCGCGCCGACAGATGCGGCATTGGCTCGAAGCCAAGCTCGCGGACCTTGATCGCGGCGGCGATGCGCGCGTCCATCGTCTCGCCGGGCAGGAAGGTGATCGCGACCGGCGTGTCGGGCCGGACGGCGGGCGCCGCGACGATCAGCGCATCGACATCCTTCGCGGTGATTTCGAGCGAATAGCCGTCGGTCATCACCGACGGCCGCGGGCGCGCCCAGTCGGGGTGAATGGCGCTGGCATCCATCGTCGGCGTCTCCTCCCCGGCGCGTCGAACGCCTCTAGCGTCTCCCCATTTATTCGGATACCAGAATGTTTCACAAGCGCGAACTGGGAAACCATGACTGCGGCGTCGACGCCACCGCTGCTCCTCTTGCCCGGCCTGATGTGCGATGCGCGGATCTTCGCGGCACAGCTGGTCCGTTTCGGCGAGGCGACGGCGATCGACGGCTTCGGCACGCGCACGGACTTCGGGGCGATGGCGCGCCATGTCCTCGACACCGCGCCGCCGCGTTTTTCGCTGCTCGGCCATTCGATGGGGGCACGCGTCGCGCTCGAGGTCGTGCGCCTTGCCCCCGACCGCGTCGTCCGCCTTGCGCTGGTCAGCACTGGCACTCACCCCGTTCGCCCCGGCGAGGCCGACAAGCGCCGTCGCCTCGTCGAGATCGGCCGCACGCAGGGCGTGAGCGCACTGGTCGACGAATGGCTGCCCCCGATGCTCGCGCCCGCGCACCGCACCGATCCGACGATGATCGAACCGCTGCGGGCGATGTGCGAGGCGGTCGGCGTCGCCGCCTTCGCGGCGCAGATCGACGCGCTGCTGTCGCGCCCGGCCCTCGAGACGCTGCTGCCGGCGATCCGCTGCCCGACGCTGATCGCGGTCGGCGACGCCGACGAATGGAGCCCGCCCGCGCAGCATGTGCTGATCCGCGATGCCGTACCGAACGCGCGCATGACGATCGTCCCGGGCGCTGGACATATGCTGCCGGTGGAAGCACCGGCGGCGCTGAACGACGCGATCGCCGACTGGCTGTCGCTGCCCCCGCTTCACTGAAAACCAGGAGCCGACCCATGACCCAGACCCTCGAAGCCATGCTGAGCGACGGTGGCGACATCGTCGAACTGCTGCGCAACCAGCAGACCGGCCCCAACGCCTATCCCGGCGTGCCCGCCGAATATTCGAACTGGCGGAGCGAGCAGCTGGCGTGGGTGCAGACCTGCGTGCTGTTCAACCAGTCGTACCACATGGTCGACCTGGAAGTGTCGGGCCCCGACGCCTTCGCCATGCTCAACTATCTCGGCGTCAACAGCTTCAAGGGCTTCGTCCCCGACCGCGCCAAGCAGTTCGTCCCCGTCACTCCCGACGGCTATGTCATCGGCGACGTCATCCTGTTCTACCTCGAGGAGAACCGCTTCAACCTCGTCGGCCGCGCCCCGGTGATCGAGTGGGTGGAGTATCACGCCCAGACCGGCAAGTGGAACGTCACCGTCGAGCGCGACGAGCGCACCGCCGTCCGCCCCGACCCGCAGAACCGCAAGTCGTTCCGCTTCCAGCTGCAGGGGCCGAACGCGATGAAGACGCTGGAAAAGGCGCTTGGGCAGACGCCGCCCGACCTGAAGTTCTTCCACATGACGACGATGACGATCGCCGGCGTCAAGGTCCGCGCGCTGCGCCACGGCATGGCCGGACAGCCGGGGTACGAGCTGTTCGGGCCCTTCGCCGACGGCGAGACCGTCCGCCAGGCGCTGATCGAGGCGGGCAAGGACTATGGCCTGACTCTCGTCGGCGGGCGCACCTATTCGTCGAACACGCTCGAATCGGGCTGGATCCCGTCGCCGCTGCCCGCGGTCTACACCGGCGAGGCGCTCAAGCCCTATCGCGAATGGCTGACCGCCAATTCGTACGAGGCCAAGGCGTCGATCGGCGGCAGCTTCGTCCCCGACAGCGTCGAGGGCTATTATCTGACGCCCTGGGACCTGGGCTACGGGCTGTTCGTCAAGTTCGACCATGACTTCATCGGCCGCGAGGCGCTGGAGAAGATGGCCGACCAGCCGCACCGCAAGAAGGTGACGCTGGCGCTCGACACCGAGGACGTGCTGCGCGTCCAGAGTTCGGCGCTGCAGAAAGGCGACCGCGCCAAGTACATGGAGTTCCCGTCGGCGGTCTATTCGATGCACCCCTACGATTCGGTGCTGATCGACGGCAAGCACGTCGGCGTGTCGACGTGGATCGGCTACAGCGCCAACGAGGGCAAGATGCTGACGCTGGCCATGCTCGACGCCGAGCATGCGACGCCGGGCACCGTCGTCACGCTGTTGTGGGGCGAGCCGAACGGCGGGACCCGCAAACCGACCGTCGAGCCCCACGTCCAGACCGAGATCAAGGCGGTGGTCAGCCCGGTACCCTACTCGGAGGTCGCGCGCGACGCCTACGCCGACAGCTGGCGCACCCGCCAGCCGGCGTAACTCACTGCGGCGCGCGTCAGCCCGACCCGAGCAGGTCGGCGGCGCGCGTCAGCAGGTCGGTGGCGCGGCGCTCGACCGCCGCGTCGAAGCGCACCGCGGGGATCGCGACGCTGAACGCACCCACGACCTCGTCGTCGATGCGCGCCGCGCGGCCCATGCCGATGATGCCCGGCGTATGCTCCTCGCGGGTGTATGCGAGGCCTGTGCGGCGGACCTGCTCGATCTCGGCGCGCAGGCCGTCCGCGCCGGTGATGGTCGAGCCGGTGAAGGCGACGCGCTCGCTGCCCGCGAGATAGGCGTCGACTTCGGGGTCGCTCATCGCAGCCAGCAGCGCCTTGCCCGCCGAGAAGCCGTGCAGCGCGGCGCGCGACCCCGTCCGCACGGCATAGCGCAGCGCCTGCTCGCTGGTCTCGGTGGCGAGCGCCTCGACCTCCCAGCCGTGGCGGACGAAGAAGGACGCGGTCTCGTTCAGCTGGATGCGCAGCGTCCGCACCAGTGGCGCGACGGTCTCCGCGAGGCTGAACACCGGGGTCTGCGCCTGCAGCCGCGCGAGCCCGGGACCGCTCGCATAGCGCCGCCCGGTACGCGACAGATATTCGCGCTCGACGAGCGTGCCGAGCAGGTACGACAGGCTGGAGACCGGAATGCCGAGCGCCTCCGAAATCTCCTGCGCGACCAGCGGCCGGCCGCGCGACACGACGTATTCGATGATGTCGAGCGTCCGCGTCGCCGACTTGACGGGCGGCGCGTCGCTCATGGCGCGAAGACGATCGACCCGCGGCGCTCGGCGAAGCGCCAGCCGTCGGGCGTCGCCACGAAGCGGTCGTGGAACGAGCCGACGAGCGGCGGGCCGGTGCCGGTGAACAGCAGCATCGCACTCTCGCCGCGCGCCGCCGTCGCACTCTCCACGTCTACCACGACATTCGCGCAGACGTGGCGGGTGACGCGCGGCGGGCGGCCCTGCAGCGCCGCGAGGATCGCCGCACGGCCTTCGATCCGCACGTCGGGCGCGGTCGGCCGGATCATCGCCCCGTCCTCAGCATAGAGTGCCGCGACCGCCGCCCAGTCGCCGGCGTCGATCCTGTTGGCATAGGCCGCGATCAGCCGCGCACAGTCGGCCTCGGCGGCGCGGCGCTCGTCGTCGGTCATGCGGCTCCCATCAGAAACGATACCCCAGCGTCGCGCCGAAGGTGCGCGGCGGCAGGTAGATCACCCCGATCAGGCGCCCGGTGGCAAGCGCAAAGGTGCTGGCGGGGCGGAAGGTGTCGCCGAGGTTCTTGACCCACGCCTGCACGGTCACCCGGTCGCCCTCCATCGCATAGGTCAGCGACGCATCGACCATCGTGTAGGACTCGCTCGCCTCGATATCGCGCTTGAACTCGCTGAAATAGGTCTTGCCCTTGTACGACACGTCGATCGACGGGGTCAGCGAGCCGCCCAGCCCCGGCGTCGCGATCTCGTACGCGGCATGGACGTTGTAGGCCCAGCGCGGGCTGTTGCGCGTCGGATTGCCCGCCAGCTGGATGTTACCGCCGCCAGGTGCGCCGAACGCCGTCGGATCGGGGTTGGTGACGGCGTTGTACGGCGTGCCGCCGGTGACGTTCGCCGGGTTCAGCGGGTCGAGCGTCAGGTAATCGACGAACTGCGAGTCGGTGTACGACACCGCGCCGGTCAGCGTCAGCCCGTCGACGGGGCGCGCATTGGCCTCGAGCTCGAAGCCCTTGGCCTTGGTCTTCGCGGCGTTCTGGAAGATCGTCTGATAGCCCGTCGGGCCGCCGGGGATCGTCTTGTTGAGCTGCAGCCCGTCGAGCTTGTAGCTGTAGCCTGCGAGGTTCATCGTCAGCCACGGCGTGACGCTCGCCTTGATGCCGACCTCGTGGTTCTTGATCGTCTCGGGATCGACGATCGTCGTGCTGCCCGCGGCGTTCTCGGGCGACCCCGCCTTGAAGCCCTCCGAATAGGTGTAATACAGCAGCAGGTCGCGATTGGGCTGCCATTCGAGGCCGGCGGTCGGGGTGAAATCCTTGAACGTCCGCTCGCGGCGCGTGCCTTCGGCGGTGAACTGGACGACCGGGCCCAGGCCGTTGCGCGTGATGATGATCGCCGGATTTTCCGACGTGACGCGCTCGCTCGAATAGCGGCCGCCCAACTTGATCGTGAAGCCCGACAGCGCGTCGCTGAGTGCCCCCAGCTTGATCTCGGTCTGGCCGAACACCGCATAGGTCCGGTCGCCGAGGTTGGAGCGGGTGCAGACCCGCTTAGGGGCGATGATCGTCGAACCGCCGGTCACCGTGCCGGGTCCATAGCCGCACAGCTCGTACGCGGTGTCGAGGTTGACTCCGGCGGCCTGCAGCACGCCGATGTTGCTCGCCTGGCCGTTGCGATTGCTCAGGCCCACCGTGTCGCGCGGCCGCTGACGCTCGTTGAAATAATAGAGCCCGAGCACGGCGTTCATCAGGTCGGAGTTGTAGTTGAGCTGGAATTCGTTGCTGAACTGCTTCGAATCGATGCGCCGCTCCTGCACCGTCGTCGCCTGGCCGGTGGTCGCGAGGCTGTTGATCACCGCCGACAGGTCGAGATCCTGGAACAGCGCCGACTTGAAGCGCCGATAGCTGGCGATGTTGGTGATGCTCAGCGTGTCGGTCAGTTCGGTCGAGAAGGTGCCGGTGAAGGCGTAGGAATCGGTCTTGGTACCCGGATCGGACTCGGTCGCGAGGTCGCGCGGCTCGGTCGCGTACCCGCCGACCCCGAGCGAGGCGAGGCGCGCGACGCCGGGGTAGGAGGCGCGGCGGAAGTGGATCGCCCCCGACGCATCGTCCTGGCGGAAATACTCGCCGCTGAGCAGCAGCGAGGTGCGCGTGCCGAGGTCGAACAGCAGCTGACCGCGAATCATGCGGCGGTTGAGATTGTCGATGTCGCTGCCGTTGACCGGGTTCTCGCCGAAGCCGTCGCGATCCTCGGTCTTCGCGGCGACGCGGAAGCTGATCCCCGGCGCGATCGGTCCGCCGACCGCAACCTCGCCCTGCAGCGCGTTGTAATTGCCGTAGGTCAGCCGGGCATAGCCCTGGAACTCGTCGGTCGGCTTGGCGGTGATCAAATTGATCGATCCGCCGACGGCGTTGCGGCCGTACAGCGCGCCCTGCGGCCCGCGCAGAACCTCGACACGCTCGAGGTCGAACAGCGAGGTCAGCTGCGCCTCGGCCCGCGCGACGTAGGCGCCGTCGACGTGGAGTGCGACGCCGGTCGCGCTGCCCGTCGTCGAGGTGTTGGCGCCGACGCCGCGGATGAAGATCTTCGCCTGGTTGAAGTCGCTGCCGAAATTGACCGCGGGGACGAGCGTCTGGAGGTCCTGGAGGTTGTTCACCTGCGCCGCCTGCAAGCGGTCGGCACCCAGCGCGCTGACCGCCGCCGCGACGTCCTGCAGCGACTGGCGGCGCTTCTGCGCGGTGACGACGATGTCGCCGGCGTCGGTCTCGGTCTCGGCGGCCGCGACGGGCACGCCTGCGCCCGGTGTCGGACCGGTCTCGGCGGCGGGGGCCGGGGCCTGCGCAAGGGCGCTCGTCGTCGCGAGCAGGGCGGCGGTGAACAGGATGGTCTTCATGGGTCTCTCCCTGAGGTAGCCGGGTCTTGCGCCCGGTTCGATCATTGCGGTTGAACGATGACTTCGAGCAGGCGCGGGCCGGGCAGGTCGAACAGGCGGCGGATCGCGGCGTCGAGGCCGGTGACGGTTTCGACGCGCTCGGCCGCCATGCCCTGGCTGGTCGCGAGGCCGACGAAATCGATGCCGGGCAGCTTGCTGCCGACCGCCTCGATCCCGAACAGCGCGGCGAAATGGTCGAGCGCGACATAGCCGCCGTTGTTGACGACGACGAAGCGCACGTCGGCGGCGTGCTGCACCGCCGACCACAGGCCCTGCACCGCGTACATCGCCGACCCGTCGCCGAGCAGGCACAGCACTGGTCGCTCCGGCCGCGCGAGAGCGACCCCGACCGCGGCGGGCAGGCCGTGACCCAGGCCGCCGCTGGCGCAGGTGTGGAACTCGTCGCCGGCGCGGATCGGGAAATGGTCGTGCAGCGGCCCGCGGGTGCTCGGCGCTTCCTCGACGATGGCGATGCCCGCCGGGCGCAGTGCCGCGAGGCGCGCCATCAGCAGCGCGTCGGTCAGCCGGTCGGCGGCGGGCGGGGGTACGTCGCGCACCGGCATCGGCCGCCGTTCGCGCAGGCGGATACGCCCGAGCAGCGCGTCGAGCGCCAGAGCGACGTCGCCGACGATCGCGAGTCCCTGCGGCATGCGCGCCGCGACCGCGGGGTCGTCGCCGATCTGGACCAGCGTCGCGCCGTCGGGGACGAACGGCCCCCTGCCCTCGACGTGAAAGGTGAACGCCGGCGCGCCGAGCACCAGCACGCAGTCGGCATCGCCGAGCGCGCGGACGATCGCCTCGCGCGAAGCCGGCA
Organism: Glacieibacterium frigidum; assembly: GCF_007097155.1. GTDB lineage: Bacteria > Pseudomonadota > Alphaproteobacteria > Sphingomonadales > Sphingomonadaceae > Glacieibacterium > Glacieibacterium frigidum. The sequence goes on along the minus strand of NZ_VJWA01000001.1, from coordinate 190,587 downwards.
GGAAGCCGCGGAACAGCGCATGGTCCTCGGGAAACGGATTGCGCGCGGCCATCGGCGCGACCCAGACGCCCGCGCCGAGCCGCTCGGCGAGCGCCACCAGCTGCGCGCGTGCGCCGTTGTTGGCGACGCCCGCGCCCGCCACGATGACGGGCCGCGCGCCCGCGTCGAGCAGCGCCACCAGCTCGTCGATCGCTGCGGGATCGGGTGCCGTACGGCCGGCGACCCGCGCCGGGACGTGGACGCCGCACGGCCGCTCCCAGTCGTCGATCGGGATCGACACGAAGGCCGGCCCGCGCGGCGCCTGCATCGCGATGTGCCAAGCCCGCGCGATCGCCAGCCGCACGTCCTCGGCACGCGCCGGCTCGACGGCCCATTTGACGAAGGGCTGCGGCAGCTCGGTGGCGCGTTCGGCGTAGAGGAAGGGCGCGTGCGGCAGGATCGAGCGCGCCTGCTGCCCCGCGGTAACGACGAGCGGCGTGCCGTTGCGATAGGCGGTGAACAGATTGCCCATCGCATGGCCGACGCCGGCCGAGCTGTGCAGATTGACCAGCGCCGCGCGCCCACTCGCCTGCGCGAAGCCGTCGGCCATGCCGAGCACGATCGATTCCTGCAGGCCGAGAATGTAGCGGAACCCCGCCGGCAGATCGCGGAACATCGGCAGCTCGGTCGACCCCGGATTGCCGAAGATCGTCGTCATGCCCAGGTCGGCGAGCAGCGCCATAACCGCGTCGCGCACCGTCGGCCCCTCGGCGCGCGCCAGCGGCTCGACCTGCAGGCCGTGCGCGGTCAAGTCAGCCGTGCCGCCGCAATGTCGGCACCCTCACGCAGCGCGCGCAGCTTCATCCACGTCACCGCCGGGTCGATCTTGCCGTAGCCCGCAAAGGTGCCGAAGCCGCAGTCGGTGCTGGCGACCACACGGTCGGCGCCGACGATCGCGGTGAACCGCTCGATGCGCTGCGCGATCAGCTCGGGATGCTCGACATAGTTCGAGCAGGTGTCGATCAGCCCGGGCGCGAGAATCTTGTCGTCCGGCAGCTTAGCGTCGCGCCAGATCGTCCATTCATGCTCGTGGCGCGGGTTGGCCGCCTCGAACAGGATCGTCGCGGGGCGGGCGCGCAGGATGATGTCGATGATCCGCTCAAGCGGGATGTCGTGGGTGTGCGGCCCTTCGTAATTGCCCCAGCAGATGTGCATCCGCATCGCTTCCGGCGCGATGTTCGCGGTCGCCGCATTCAGCGCCTCGACGTTGGCGGCGATGGTGCGGAGGAATTCGGCCTCGTCCATGTCCTGATAGCCGGTGTGGCGCGACATCGCGAGGTCGGGGCAGTCGAGCTGGACCTCGAAACCCGCCGCGGCGGTCGCCTCGTACTCGGGCCGCATCGCATCGACGAGCGCCGCCAGATAGGCGTCGTGGCTCGGATAGAAGGCGTTGGGCTGGAACGCCGTGATCAAACCTGGCGATGCCGCATTGAGGAAGGCGCGGGTGCCGTTGCCATGGCGGTCGAGCGCGCCCTTGAAGCGCCGGATGTCGTCGTGGAGCGGCTCGAGTGTGCGTAGCTTGACGGGGGCGATGCAGACGGCTCGCGTGAACTCCTGCGCGCCCATGATCGCGGCGAGCTTCTGGCGCAGCTCGGGCAAGGGTGCGAGGTCGAGCGCGGGCTTGCGCGCGCTGTTGCCGCCGAAGCCTTCGAGCCGCTCGATGATATAGGTCGAATAACCGACCTTGCCGAGTTCGCCGTCGCTGACGACGGTTACGCCGGCCGCGACCTGCGCCGCGACGGCCGCATCGACCGCCGACTGGACGAGCGTGTCGAAGGCCGCGGGATCATAGGGTTCGCCGGCGTCGCGCGCGAGCAGCAGTGGCGTGAGTTCGGGGCCGCGCGGCAGGCTGCCGACATGCGTGGTTGCGATCACCGTCATGCGCCGCGGCTCGAACCGGTTCGCAAGATCCGCGCGTCGTCGGTCACCGCATCCTCCCAAATCGATACGCGCTGCGACCACCGTTGATCGGCGGTTTCACATGAACGAAAGTTTCGCAGACATGATGATAAGTCTTTTGGGAAGGACGGGCAAGGGAAACGGGGTGCGGCAAACCGGACCATGCCGGCCCGGCGAGCGCGTCGATCAGGCCCTATAGAGCGAGCAGAGCCCTGGCGTTTGCGCACTCGATTCCCGCAAGCTGCGGCGCCGACAGGCCGAGCTTGGCGAGGGCAGCGCGCGAACTCGCCAGGCCGCCCCAGGGGAAGTCGGTGCCGTACAGAATCTGGCCGGCGGGCAGCGACGCCGCCAGCGCGGCCATGGCGCCGGGCGTCGTCACGCTCGCGGTGTCGACGTAGAGCCGCGACAGCGCCGCGACCGGTCCGCCCGGCACCTTCGCCAGCAGATCGCGCCGCACATAACCCATCGCCGCGACGCGCTCGGCGACCATCGGCAGGATGCCCCCGCCGTGCGAGAAGATGAAGCGGATGTTCGGATGGGCGTTCAGCGTCCCCGACCACAACAGGCTGGCGATCGTCCGCCCGGTATCAACCGGAAACTCGATCAGCGGCGTCGCCATTTCGGGGACGAGCCCAGCGCAGCACGGCGCATCGGTCGGGTGGACATAGACGACCGCGCCGCGCCGCCCCAGCCAGGCGAACAGCGGCGCGAATTCGGGGCTGCCGAGGTAGCGGCCGCCATAGTTCGACAACAGCCCGACGCCGCGAACCCCCGGCAGCGCCAGCGCGCGCTCGGCCTCGCGGATCGCGCCGTCGACGTCGGGCATCGGCAGCGCGGCGAAGAAGTCGAAGCGGCCCGGGTGCGCCTTGCCGAGGCCGGCGGCATAGTCGTTGCAGTCGCGCGCCAGCGACCGTGCCTGCGCGGCGTCGCCGAAATGCACGCCGGGGGCCGAGATCGACAGCACGGCGCGGTCGATGCGCGCGGCGTCCATCGCCGCCAGCGACGCCTCGGGCGTCCAGGCCAGCACCGCCGCGACGCCGGTCGCGAACTTGTCGAGCCAGGGCTTCGCCAGCGGCTTGTAGAAGGGCGGCAGGAAGTGGTGGTGGACGTCGATCGCGCTGGTCGTGAAGACCGGCGCCGGCCCGGGCGTCTGCGCGTGGACGTGCGTGCCCAGCGTCGCGGCGGCCCCGCCCATGACGAACGCGCGGCGGCTGATGGTCAACGATGGCATGGACTTGGCCTCCCCTTGCCGGTCTTTGGGCATCGCCGGCGCGGCGCTTGTCAAGCCGTGGCGGCGGCGACGGCGCGTAGCCGGGTGCGCAGCCACAACAGCCCCTCGTCGCGGGCGCGGGTCGAGTGATATTGCACGACCTCCTGCATCGGCGGGATGTCGAACGGCACCTCGACGATCTTCAGCAACAGGCCCGGCGCCATCAATCGGGCGAGGCGTTCGTGCATCAGCGCGATCCGGTTCGTGCCCGGCAGCAGCCACGGCGTTTGGATGAACGACGGCGAGATGACCTCGACCCGCCGCGTGATGCCGCGATGCGCGAGTACGTTCTCGACGAAGGTGTTGCGGCCGACGATCTGCACCGCGACATGGCCGGCGGCGACGAACTGCTCGATGGTCAGCGGCGCGTTGAGCAGCGGGTTGCGCTCCCAGCCCGCGACGACATGGCGTTCCTCGAACAGCAGTTCGGTGGGATGCTGCGGGTCGACGAACTCCTCGGGGGTCAGCGTCAGGTCGAATTCGCCCTTCGCGAGGCGCTGCGAGGTTTCGTCGGTGGGCAGCGAGATATCGAGGCGGATCGACGGCGCCTCACGCTCGAGATGGCGCGACAGGGGCGCGATCACGACGGTGGTGATGTAATCCGACGCGGCGATGCGGAAGCGCCGCTCCGACGTCCTCGGATCGAACCCCGCCGCCGACGCGATCAGGCTGCGCAGCATGATGATGGCGCGGGCGATCTCGGGCGCCAGCGTCAGGGCGCGCGGCGTCGGCACCATCGTCCGCCCGTGCAGCACGAAAAGCTCGTCCTGGAACGCGTCGCGCAGGCGCTTCAACGACGCGCTCATCGCCGACTGGGTGATGTTGAGACGCTGCGCCGCTGCCGTCACGCTGCGCTCCTCGAGCAGCATCTGCAACGCGACGAGCAGGTTGAGATCGAAACGATCGAGGCGCATCCATCACTCCCATTTGTGGATCCGCATTATTTATAAAAACTGGACCGATAGCCAGCCGCCTGCGATCTGCGTCCCGACAAGCCGGGAAACGGCAGCGAAATAGTCTGGGGAGGGCATGATGCGGGGAATTCTGCTGGCGGGAACGGGTCTGGCGCTGTTGAGCGCGGCGCCCGCGGCGTGGGCACAGGATCAGGCAGTGCCTGCTGCAGGGCCGGTCGCGGTCGCCGCCGCCGAGGAAGAGGGCCTCGTCGACATCGTCGTCACCGCCCAGCGCCGCGAGGAATCGGCGCAGCGCGCGGGCATCGCGATCGACGTCGTCTCGGCCGACACGGTGCTCAACCAGGGCGTCACCCAGCCATCGGACCTCAATCGCATCGTGCCCGCGCTCGCCGTCCAGGACGCGGGCGGCGCGAACAAGACCTTTTTCCTGCGCGGCGTCGGCAATTTCACCGTCAACGGCTATTCCGATCCCGCGATCGCGGTGAACTACGACGGCGTCTATCTCGGCCGTCCGACCTCGACCTCGGGGCTGTTCTACGATCTCGACCGGCTCGAGGTGCTGAAAGGTCCGCAAGGGACGCTGTACGGGCGGAACGCGACCGCAGGCGCGATCAACATCCTGCCGGCGCGGCCCAGGCTGAACGAGCTGTCGGGCTTCGCAAGCGGCAGCTACGGCAACTACAACGCCTTCAACGTGCAGGGCGCGATCAACCTGCCCGTCGGCGCCACGGCGGCCGTGCGCATCTCGGGCAATATCGTCGACCGCGACGGCTATCTGTCCGACGGCACGTCGGACGAGAAGACGCAGGCGGTGCGCGCGCAGCTGCTGTTCGAGCCGTCGTCGGACCTGACGCTGCGCCTCGCCGCGGATTATTCGCACGTCGGCGGTAAGGGCATCGGCTCGTCGTACGAGGGGCAGTACCGCTTCAACTTCCCGACCAACAACTACACCTTCGTGCCGTCGGGCCTCGGCCGCTCGACCGGCATCTTCGATCCGCGTGCGCAGGCCTATCGCCAGACTTTGTTCCTCGGCGTTTCGGGCCGCACCGCGGCGCCGCTCGACGACGACATCTACCAGGACAACGACTTCTACGGGATCAACGGCGAGCTGAACTGGGATACCGACATCGGCACACTGACCATCCTGCCGGCGTACCGCGAGTCGAAGCTCGACTATAAGTTCGGCGCGCCCGCCTTCATCGGCTTCATCCAGGAAGAAGACCGCCAGTTCAGCCTGGAGGCACGCTTCGCCGGCAAGCGCATGGGGGCGTTCGACTATATCCTCGGCGCCTATTATTTCGACGAGAGCATCGACGGCGATTACACTTTCGCGCAGCAGTCGCTGAACACCTATCAGGAGTTCACCTCCTCGACGAAGAGCTGGGCGCTGTTCGGCCGGCTCACCGCGCACGTCTCCGACCGCCTCCGCCTGATCGGCGGCCTGCGCTACACCGAGGACGACAAGAAATTCGCCGGCCAGGCCGACGTGTTCGTCGTCGTCTGCACGGTGCGCAACGCCTTCGGCCAGCCGAGCTGCCCGACCGTGCCGCTGCTGCCGGTCGGCGACAGCTTCAATACGCTCCAGCCGCCGTTCATCATCCCGCCGCCGGGCCAGGCGCGCCCGATCGGTGCGACCGGCGCGATCCTCAGCCGCGTCCAGACGCCGGTGAACACCACGCTGGGCTCGAGCGAAGTGACGTGGCGCGCCGCGGCCGAGTTCGACGCCGGTGACGCCTCGCTGATCTACGCCAGCGTCGAGCGCGGCTACCGCTCGGGCGGCTTCTCGCTCGCGGCGGGCTTCGAGACCTATGCGCCGGAGTTCATCACCGCCTACACGATCGGCACCAAGAACCGCTTCCTCGACAACCGCCTGCAGGTGAACGTCGAAGCCTTCATCTGGGATTATGTCGATCAGCAGATCGGCCGCATCGGCGTCGACGCCAACGGCAACCAGGGCCAGCTGACGCAGAACATCGGCCAGTCCAAGATCAAGGGCTTCGAGGCCGGCGTGCAGGTCCTGCCGCTCGTCGACACGCTGCTCAGCGCCGATGTCCAGTATCTCGACAGCAAGTACGACAGCTTCGTCTACAGGCAGCCCGCCGGCGCGACGCCGCCGCTGACCGGGTGCGCGCAGACGCTGAGCGCCGGGATCTACACGATCGACTGCAGCGGCCGCCCGGCGTTCAACGCGCCGAAGTGGACGGTCACGCTGGGTGCGCAGCAGACGGTGCCGATCGGCAACTACAAGCTGGTCGCCAATGTCGACACGCAGTACCGGTCCGAGCGCTTCGTCCAGGCCGAGTTCCTGCCCGAGGAGCTGGTCGGCGGCACCTGGACGAGCAACGCCCAGATCGCCTTCGGTCCCGAGGACGACCAGTGGCAGATCGCCGCCTTCGTCCGCAACATCGAGAACGAGCGCATCGTGATCAACACGCCGATCTACAGCTTCGGCTCGGCATTGCTCGCCTCGACCTCGGCGCCGCGCACCTACGGGCTGCGGCTGCGGGCGAAGTTCTGATGGGCAGCCCCCTGGATATCCTGATCGTCGGCGGCGGCATCGGCGGGCTGACCGCGGCGATCGCGCTGCGGGCGCGCGGGCACGCGGTCACGGTGATCGAGCGCGACCCGAGCTGGTCGGTCTACGGGGTCGGGATCATCCAGCAGGGCAATGTCATCCGCGCGATGACCGAGCTGGGGGTCATCGACGATTATCTTGCGGCCGGCGTCGGGTTCGACAAGGTCGCGGTGCATGCCCCCGACGGCACGCTGGTCGCGCAGGTGCCGTCGAAGCGCCTCGTCGAACGCTATCCCGCGAACCTCGGGATCAGCCGCCCCGCGCTGCACGAGATCCTGGGGCGCCGCGCCAAGTCGGGGGGCGCGGAGGTGCGGCTGGGCATCACGCCGCTCGCCCTCGACGACGACGGCGACGGCGTCGACGTCAGCTTCTCCGACGGTACCGCCGCGCGCTTCGACATCGTCGTTGGCGCCGACGGCCTGTATTCGGAAACCCGCGCGAAACTCTTCCCCGATGCGCCGCAGCCCGCGTTCACGGGGCAGGCGGTGTGGCGCTACAACCTGCCGCGCCGCGCCGGGCTCGACGCGCTGCACGTCTACAATGGCCGGATCGGTGCGGGCCTCGTGCCGATGAGCGACGCGCTGATGTACATGTACGTGACGACGCCCGAGCCGGGAAACCCGCGCTACGAGCGTGACGGGCTGGCGAGCGTGCTGCGTGCCAAGCTGGCGCAGCATGCCCCCGACATCCGCACGCTCGCCGAGGGCATCGTCGACGATGACGGCGTCGTCTATCGCCCGCTCGAGACGCTGCTGGTGACCGGACCGTGGCACAAGGGCCGCATCGTGCTGCTCGGCGACGCGGTGCACGCGACGACGCCGCACCTCGGCCAGGGTGCGGGCATGGCGATCGAGGATTCGCTCGTGCTCGCCGACGAGGTCAGCCGTCACGACGACCCCGAGGCCGCCTTCACCGCCTATCGCGAGCGGCGCTTCGACCGCTGCCGCTACATCGTCGACCTGTCGCTGGCGATCTGCCGCGGCCAGCTGGGCAAAGGCCCGCCGGTCGACAACGCCCTTGCCACCGCCGAAATGTTTCAGCGCACCGCTGAGCCAATCTGAGAGCAGCCCCATGAGCCGTGTCACCGAAATCCGTTACGTCGGCTACGGGGTCCAGGACCTCGCTTCCGAGCGGCAGTTCTACGCCGACGCCTGGGGCCTGGTCGAAGTCGCCGACAAAGACGGGCTGGTGTATTTCAAGACGCACGGCGCCGCCGAGCATCACGTCGTCCGGCTGCGCGAGGCGGGCATCAATCACATCGACGTCATCGCGCTGTCGGCGGATACGCCCGCCGATGTCGATGCGCTGCACGACAAGGTCATCGCGGCGGGGTGCAAGGTCATCCACGCGCCTCGCGACCTCGACGCACCGGGCGGCGGCTACGGCTTCCGCTTCTTCACCACCGATGGCCTGCCGTTCGAGATTTCGGCAGGCGTCGCGCCCGGCGACAGCCGGACGATGGCGCGCTGGGAGGGTATGCCGGTCAAGATCAGCCACATCGTCCTCCACTCCCCCGACCACAAGGCGATGGCGGCGTTCTTCAGCGACGTGCTGGGCTTCCGCGTGTCGGACTGGCTCGGCGACTTCATGGTATTCCTGCGCTGCAACTCGGCGCACCACCGCATCGCGCTGCTGCCCGGGCCGCCGTGCCTCAACCACGTCGCCTACGACATGCTGACCCTCGACTGCATGATGCGCGGCGTCAGCCGCCTGAAGAAGCTGGGCACCGACCTGCGCTGGGGCCCCGGGCGCCACACCGCAGGCAACAACACCTTCAGCTATTTCACGACGCCCAACGGCTTCGCGGTCGAATACACGTCGGAGCTCGACGAGGTCGATTTCGACACCCACGAGCATCAGGTCCACAAGCCCGGGCCGCAGGTCATGGACCAGTGGGGCATCGGTACCGGCGGGCCGCAGACGATGCCCAAGCCCGTCGCCGACCCCTGCCTGTTCCAGCCGACCGCGGTCTGATCCGATGGCCCTGTTCGAATATTTCCCGAATTACATCTGGAACCTGTCGATCGCCATCGCGCTCGAAAGCGGCGGGCGCATCGGCGAGATCATCGACATGTGCCAGCCGATCCGCGACGCCGCGGCGGGCGGGGCGGATGCCGGCACGCCGCAGTTCATGGCGCGCTGGGTCGAGATGGCCGACCGGCTGATCGACCTGGCCACCGAGGACGAGGCGCAGGGCCGCGGTTTCTCGGCATCGGACAAGCTCGAGCGCGCGTCGCTCTACCTGTTCGTCGCCGAGCGCATGCAGGCGCACGGCTCGCCGGGCCGCGAGGCGATCTATGCACGCGCCCGCGACACGTTCGATCGATCGACCAAATTGGGTGCGATCGACCGCGAGCGGGTCGAGATTCCGCTCGCCAGTGGCGGCACCATGCCCGCGCTGTTCATTCGCGCGCCCGGCCCCGGCCCGTCGCCCGCGGTCGTTTATTGCAACGGCCTCGATAGCTGCAAGGAGCTGCTCTACTGGTCGGGCCTGCCGGAGGCGCTGGCAAAGCGCGGCATCTCGACCCTGTGCGTCGACCAGCCCGGATCGGGCGAGGCGCTGCGCCTGCAGGGCCTGCCCGTCGATCCGCACAGCGAGAGCTGGGCAACGCCCGCGCTCGACTGGCTGCAGGGCCAGGACCATGTCGACGGCGCACGCATCGGCATGACGGGGATCAGCCTGGGCGGTCATTTCGCGCCGCGTGCCGTCGCCAACGAGCCGCGCTTCGCCTCGGGCGCGGTGTGGGGCGCGAACCACAACTGGCGCGAGGTTCAGGACAAAAGGATGAAGCGCGAGGGCGAGAACCCCGTCCCGCACTATTGGGCGCACGTCTTCTGGGCGTTCGGTGCGAGCGACATGGACGACTTCCTGTCGCGCAGTGCCGAAATGTGCCTCGACGGGCAGATGGAGCGCATCAAGGTGCCGTTCCTCGTCACCCACGGTGCCAACGACCGGCAGATCTCGGTCGATTACGCGCACCAGTCGCACGCCCAGCTGGTCAACAGCCCGCGCCGCGAGCTGCGCATCTTCACCGCGCGCGAGGGCGGCGTCGAGCACGTCGGCGCGGACAACATGGCGTTCGGCCGCGACTATATCGCCGACTGGTTCGCCGACACGCTGGGCGGCCGCGCCGGGTGATCACGGCGGCCGACCATATCCGGCGCGAGACGCTGATCAGCATCGCGATAAACGGGGTGCTCAGCCTCGTCTTCACCGCGATCTTCTTCGCGCCCTTCGCCGACATCGCGGTCCCGGGGCTGGCCTTCGACTTCGTGCCGCAGTCGTTCGCGATCACGCTGATGTCGGTGCTCGTTCCGGGCTTCCTGACGCGGCGCAAGCTTTCCGCCGGCGGTGTCGCGCCGCTCGGCGGGCGGTCGGTGCTGCCGCGCTCCTTCGTCCTGCGTGCGCTGCTGCTCGCCGTCATTGCAGCGGGCGTCGGCTACGTCCTGGGCCTTGCCTTCGATGCCGTCGTCGGCGTGCCGACGCTGGCCTGGGGCACGGGTGCCGCGATCAAGATCGCCTATGGTGTGCTGCTCGCGGCTGTAGTCACGCCGATCGGGCTGCGGGCCGAACTGCGGCGCACCGCGCGCTGACGACAGGAGAGACCATGACCACCGCCCCCTTCCGCCGCATCGTCACCGGGCACGACGCCCAGGGTAACGCGATCATCCAGGAGGACGGCCCGCCGCCGCGCGTCCAGCGGATCGGCGGCGAGATCGGGCCGATGTTCTACGAGGTGTGGAACACGCGAGGAACGCCCGCCCCCATCGACCGCAATTCGGGCGAGCCCGCCGAGGCGGGCATCGTCCTCGCCCCGCCCAAGGGGGGCACGCGCATCCGCGTCCTCGACATTCCGCCCGAGGACGAGCGCCTGTCGCAGCTGACGCCCGAGGAGGCCAAGGCGCATTTCGCCGAGGTCGGCGCGGGCGCGGCATCGTCGCATTCGGCCAATTCGCGCCACGCGATGATGCACCGCACCGAGACGATCGACTACGGCATCGTCCTCGACGGCGAGCTCGTGCTGATCGTCGACGAGGGGGAGACCGTCGTGCGCCAGGGCGACATCGTCATCCAGCGCGGCACCAACCACGGCTGGGCCAACCGGTCGGGGCGCAACTGCCGGATCGCCTTCATCCTGATCGACGGCCAGTTCGAAGACGGGCTGTGAGGCTCGCGACGCGGCCGGGCGCCGGTCCCGACGGCGAATTGATCGTCGTTTCGGACGACGGCACGCGCGCTGCGGCGTCGCCGCGCTGGCCGAACCTGCTCGCCGCGATCGGCGACTGGGCGGCAGCCGAGGGCGACCTGCGCGCGCTCGCGGCATCGGTCGAAGCCGGCCAGGGCGAACCCTTCGATGCCGGCACGCTGCGCGCGCCGCTGCCGCGGTCGTGGCAATGGCTCGACGGCTCGGCCTTCTCGACCCACGGCGAACTGATGCAGGTCGCCTTCGGCACGGCGCCGATCGAGACCGACAAGCCGCTGATGTATCAGGGCATGTCCGACCGCTTCTACGGCCCGCACGACCCCGTGCCCTTCCCCGACGAAGCGCATGGCATCGATTTCGAGGGCGAGTTCGGCGTCGTCGTCGATGCGGTGCCGATGGGCATTTCGGCGGCCGACGCGCTGGGTCACATCAGGCTGATCGTCCAGATCAACGACTGGTCGCTGCGCGCGCTCGCGGTACCCGAGATGAAGACCGGCTTCGGCTGGGTACAGGCCAAGCCCGCGTGCTCGATGGCGCCGTTCGCGGTCACGCCCGACGCGCTGGGCGATGCATGGCACGACGGCCGCGTCCGACTCAACCTCGCGATCGAATGGAACGGCGCCGCCTTCGGCCACGCCAACGGCAGCGAGATGCAGTACGGGTTCCACGACCTCGTCGCGCACGCGGCCGCGACGCGCGACCTCGTCGCCGGCACGATCATCGGGTCGGGAACGGTCGCGAACCGCGGCTATGCCGAGGTCGGGTCGAGCTGCATTTCCGAACGCCGCGCGATCGAGATGATCGCCCATGGCGCTCCCTCGACCGGCTTCATGAAGTTCGGCGACCGCGTCCGCATGGCGGCAATCCAGCCCGACGGCGCAAGGCCCTTCGGGGCGATCGATCAGGTCGTGGTCCGCCGCTAGAGCGGCAGGCCGACGTAATTCTCGGCAATCGCGGTCTGCGCGGCGGTCGACCCGGCGATATAGTCGAGTTCGGCCAGCTGCATCCGCCGTTCGAAGGCGCCGTCGCCGGGAAAGCGGTGCATCAGCTTGGTCAGCTGCCAGCTGAAGCGCTCGGCCTTCCACACCCGCGCCAGCGCACGGCGCGAATAGTCGTGAAGCCCGCTCTCGTCGGCCCGCGCGTAGTGGCCGGCCAGCGCCTCGGACAGATAGGCGACGTCGGACGCCGCAAGGTTGAGCCCCTTGGCCCCGGTCGGCGGCACGACATGCGCGCAGTCGCCCGCGAGGAAGAGCCGCCCGTGACGCATCGGCTCGCCGACGAAGGAGCGCAACGGCGCGATCGACTTGTCGAGCGCCGGGCCGCGCACGATTCCCTGCCCCGCCGGGCCGAGCCGGATGGCAAGCTCATCCCACAGCCGGTCGTCGGGCCAGTCCTCCAGCCGTGCGTCGCCGGGTACCTGGATATAATAGCGGCTGCGCGTCGGCGAACGCATCGACGCCAGTGCGAAGCCATGGTCGTGGTTCGCATAGACCAGCTCGTCATCGCACGGCGGCACGTCGGCGAGGATGCCCAGCCAGCCGAAGGGGTAGGCATGCTCGAAGGTCTTGCCGATCCCCGCCGGGATCGCCGCGCGCGAGGGCCCGTGAAACCCGTCGCAGCCGGCGATGAAATCGCAGTCGAGGCGCTCGCCGTCGCCCCAGGTCAGGAACGGCGCGGCGCTGTCGGCATCGTGGATCGCAACCCCGCTCGCCTCCCACACAATCGGCAGCCCGCGCTCCGGTGCGGCGGCGATCAGGTCGCGGGTCACCTCGGTCTGCCCGTAGACGGTGACCGAGCTGCCGGTCAGCGCGGCGATGTCGATGCGGATCTGCCGCTCACCGTCGGCCAGCGCGAAGCCGTGGTGCGGCAACCCTTCTGCGTTCAGGCGCGCGTCGATGCCGAGCCGGTGCAGCAGGTCGGTCGTCGTCCGTTCGAGCACCCCGGCGCGGATGCGGGCCTCGACATAGGCGGCAGCCTGGCGCTCGACGATCACGCAGTCGATGCCCTCGGCGCGGAGCAGGTGACCCAGCAGCAGTCCCGCGGGACCCGCGCCGATGATCGCGACCTGCGTCCTCAACTCAGCTGGGCCTCGAGGTCGGCGAGGACGCGGTAGCACGGCAGCACCTGCGCGACGCTGGAATTGGGCTCGCGCCCTTCGCGGATCGCGGCGACGAACTCGCGGTCCTGCAGCTCGATGCCGTTCGACGACACCGCGACGCCGCTCAGGTCGACGGGCTCTTCCTTGCCGGTCACGAGGTCGTCGTAGCGCGCGATATAGGTCGCGGTGTCGCCGATGTAGCGGAAGAAGGTGCCGAGCGGCCCGTCGTTGTTGAAGCTGAGCGACAGGGTGCAGATCGCGCCGCTCTCGGCCTGCAGCTGGATCGACATGTCCATCGCGATGCCGAGGTCGGGGTGGAGCGGCCCCTGCAACGCGTTGGCACGGACGATCGGCCCCGCCTGATAGGCGAACAGGTCGACGGTGTGCGCCGCGTGGTGCCACAGCAGATGATCGGTCCACGACCGCGGCTGGCCCTTGGCGTTGATGTTGCTGCGGCGAAAGAAATAGGTCTGCACGTCCATCTGCTGGATCGCGAATTCGCCGCGCACGATGCGGTCGTGGACGTACTGGTGGCTAGGGTTGAAGCGCCGCGTATGGCCGACCATGCAGGTCAGCCCGGTCTCGACCTGCTTCGCCAGCACCGCCTCCGCCCCCGCCAGACTGTCCGCCAGCGGAATCTCGACCTGGACATGCTTGCCCGCGTCCATGCAGGCAATCGCCTGTTCGGCGTGGAGCTGCGTCGGCGTGCACAGGATGACCGCGTCGACATCGTCGCGTGCCAGCGCGTCGGCGAGCTCGGTCGAATGGTGGCGCGCCCCGTATTTTGCGGCAACCGCCGCCGCCTGATCGGCGGTGCGGCTGACGATCGAGACGATCTCGACCCCGTCGATCAGTCTGAGTCCGTCGAGATGCTTCTCGCCGAACGCCCCGGCACCGGCCAGCGCGATCCTCATGCCACGGGCTCCAGCACGATATGCCCGACCGCGGTGTTGCTCGCAGGCACGTGGTAATGGCGGTGCAGCAGCCGCGTCTCGCGCCCCAGCGCGCCGCGCATGACGAGCCACATCACCATCTCGATGCCCTCGCTGCCGGTTTCGCGCAGATATTCGATGTGCGGGACATGGCGGAGCCGGTCGCTGTCGCCGATCAGCCCGTCGAGGAAGCCGTTGTCCCAGTCGCGGTTGATCAGCCCTGCGCGCGGGCCCTGCAGCTGGTGGCTCATGCCGCCGGTACCCCAGATCTGGACGTTCAGATCCTCGGGGAAGGACGCGACCGCGCGCGCGACCGCCTCGCCCAGCGCCCAGCAGCGGTTGCCCGTCGGCGGCGGGAAGGTGACGACGTTGACCGCCAGCGGGATCACCTTGCACGGCCAGGCGGCGGGCGTCGTGAAGGCGGCGTCGGTGCCGAAATTCATGCTGAGCGGCACCGTCAGGCCATGGTCGACGTCCATGTCGTTGATGATCGTCATGTCGAACTCGTCGAGGATCAGGCTCTGCGCGATATGCCAGGCGAGGTCGGGGTGCCCCTCTACGACTGGCACCGGGCGCGGTCCCCAGCCCTCGTCGGCGGGCACGAAGCGTTCGGCACAGCCGATCGCGAAGGTCGGGATCAGCTTCATGTCGAACGCGGTCGCGTGGTCGTTGAAGACCAGGATGACGACGTCGGGCTTGGCCTCCGCCGCCTGCCAGGCCCGCGTCCATTCGTAGCCGGCGAAGGCGGGGGCCCAATAGGCCTCCGCGGTCTTGCCGAGGTCGACCGCGACGCCGAGCGCGGGGATGTGGCTCGTCGCGACGCCGGCGGTGATGCGTGCCATTAGTTCGCGCCCTTGTTGTCGCCGCTGGCGGCGTTGGCCCGGATCGAACGCTGCCCGACCGCCGAGCGGCCGCCGGCGACCATCATCGCCTGATAATCCTCGACCGACATGCCGGTCATCGTGCTGACCGCCTGAACGAAGCTGAGCCCGTCGGTCGAAAACATCTTGGCGAGGAAATAGATGTTGCCGCCGAGATCGAGCAGCCGGTTGTAGTCGCGCGACAGCACGGCCTTGCGCTGCTCGTCGGTCAGATGCCAGTCGGCGAGATATGCCGCCTCGTCGGCCTTCCAGCGCGCGCGATTGTCGGCCTTCATCAGGCTCATCGCGAACTGGTTGAGGTGATAGCCCTCGCGCGCGCGCTTTCCCGTGTAGACGCGGGTCCCCGGAATATCCTCGAGCTCGGCGAAATAGGCGTGAATGTCGGTCATCGTCCGCTCGCTTTCAGCTGCGTGTCGAGGCGCGGGAAGACGCGCCGCGCATTGCCTTCGAAGATCGCGTGCTTTGCCGCCGCGTCGACTGGCAGCGCGTCGACATAGCGCTTGGTGTCGTCGAAATACTGGCCGGTCGTCGGGTCGATCCCGCGCACCGCGCCGACCATCTCGCTGCCGAACAGGATGTTCTTCGTCTCGATGACCTGGGCCAGCAAGTCGATGCCGGGCTGGTGATAGACGCAAGTGTCGAAGAACACGTTGTTCATGACGTGCCCCGACAGATCGGGCTTCTTCAGCATGTCGGCGAGGCCGCGATAACGCCCCCAGTGATAGGGCACCGCCCCGCCGCCGTGGGGGATGATGAAGCGCAGGGTCGGGAAGCGCGCGAACAGGTCGCCCTCGATCAGCTGCATGAAGGCGATGGTGTCGGCGGCGATGTAATAGGCGCCGGTCGCATGCAAACCGGGGTTGCACGATCCCGAGACGTGGATCATCGCGGGCACGTCGAGCGCCACCATCGCCTCGTAGAACGGGAACCAGTATTCGTCGGTCAGCGGCGGCGAGGTGAAGTGCCCGCCACCGGGATCGGGGTTGAGGTTGCACCCGACGAAGCCAGCCGCGACGCAGCGCTCGAGCTCGGCGATGCTCGCGTCGAGGCCCGCGCCGGGCGACTGCGGCAGCATGCAGACCCCGGCGAAAACGTCGGGGTACAGGGCGCAGACGCGCGCGATCAGGTCGTTGCATGCGCGCGCCCAGGCGATGCTGACGCCCTCGTCGCCGACGTGGTGCGCCATCGCCGAGGCACGGGGGCTGAAGATCGTCATGTCGGCGCCGCGCTCGCGCAGCAGGCGCAGCTGGTTCGCCTCGATCGTCGCGCGGATGTCGTCGTCGGAAATCTCGGGGTACGGCGGCGGCGCCTCGCCGGCCTTGAACGCCGCGATCTGCGCGGTCCGCCACGCGTCGTGCGCCGCCGGGGCAGTGGTGTAGTGGCCGTGGCAGTCGATGATCATGCCGCGAGCGCCTCCAGCTTGGCATCGAGCCCGGCGACATGGCCGAGGCCGAGGGCCCCCAGTTCACGCTGCCGCTTCGCCGTCGCGCGTGTCATCGAGGGTACGACGCCCAGGCCTTCGAGAGTCGCCGCGACCTCGTCCATTTCCGCCGCACGGCGGAGCCCGTGGACCATCATGCGGTCGAGGTTGTAATCGGCGCGGGTCGCCCAGTCCTCGCCGAGCGCGGCGAGCACCTCGGCGACGACTCCCGCCCGGGCGGCGGCGATCATGCATTCGGCGGTCAGCGCCTCGACGCCCTTGATGACGACCGAGCGGATCATCTTGACTGACGCAGCCGCACCCGTGTCCCCGGCGATGAGCTTCAACGACGTGAAGCCGATGGCGCGCAGCGCGTCGACGGCCGCTGCGGCGTGCGCGCCACTAACCAGCAAAGGCACGCCCAGACGCTTCGGGTGAACCGGGGCCATCACCGCGACATCGACGTAGCGTCCGCCCGCGGTATCGATCACCGCCGCCGCAGCGCGCTTGGTCGCGGGCGCGACCGAGTTCAGGTCGAGATACAGCGCGCCTGGCGATATGCGGGGGGCGGCGGACTGCGCGGCATTCAATGCCTGATCGGCGGTCACCAGCGAAAGCACGACACCGGCCCCGGCCAGCGCCTCGGCGACGGTCATCGCCGCCGTGACCCCCGCTCCCCGATACTCCGCCAGCTTGGCGTCGCGGCGGGCCGGGTCGTCGGTCTGGATGTCGAACGCCGTCACGCTGCCGCACCGACCCGGCGCACCGGCAAAGGCGAGCCCCGCCTCGCCGCATCCGATCATGGCCACATGCGCTGTCACGCCCGAATCGCTAACCGACGACCGCCTTACCCGCCAATCGAAACGCCGCGCCCGGTATAATCCTGGGCTAAGTCACTTGCCGGCGGCGGCGTCCAGCGCGGCGAGGAATGCGCTCTGCAGCGCGGTCGGTCGCCAGCCCGCGCGGGTCGTGACGCCGATGGTCCGCGCCAGCTCGCCCGGGGTGTCGCTGATCTTGACCAGCCAGCCGGCCGCCAGCTCGGCCGCGACCTGATCGGGCGACAGCAGCGTCAGGAAATCGCTGTCGAGAAGGATCTGGCGGATCGTGATGACCGACCCGCACTCGATCGGGACCGGCGGCGCGGCGACGCCGGCTGCGTCGAACATGCGCTGCCACAATGTGCGCAGCGGCGTCCCCGGCGCGGCGATCGTCCAGTCGAACTCTGCCAGGACGTCGGCGGTCACGCCCGCGCGCCCGGCGAGCGGATGGCCTACGCGGCCGATGATCACCGGCCGGTCGACCAGCAGCGGGCGCTGGTCGATGTCGCTTCCCGCAACCGGCGCGCGCAGTGCCCCGATCAGCAGATCGATCTCGCCGTCGCGCAGCGGCTCGATCAGTTCGGCGTGCGACCCTTCGACGATGCGCACCTCGACCTGCGGATGGCTGCGATGAAAGGCCGTCGCCGCCGCCGGGAGCAGGCGCGCGCGCGACAGTGGCATCGCCCCGATCGTGATGCGGCCCGTCTCACGGCCGTTCAGGACCGCGAGTTCCGACGCCGCCGCGACCAGTTCGGCACGCGCCAGCCGGAAGGCGCGCACCGTGCGCCGCCCCGCCGCGGTCAGCCCGATCCCCCGGCCGCGCCGCTCGACGAGCGGCCGCCCGACCGCCAGCGACAGGTCGCCGATCGCACGGTGCAGCGACGGCTGGGTCACGCCGCCGTTGCGCGCCCCGTCGACATAGCTGCCTGCGTCGGCGAGCGCGATCAGCGCCCGCATCTGGGACATGGTCACGCGGGGGTTGCCGATATGGTGCAGCGCCGCCTCGATCCGCGGCACCAGCAAGTCCGCCGCGGCGGTGCCCGCCATGCCGTCGGGCCGGCGCTCGAAAAGCGACAGGCCGACCGCCGCCTCGACCTTGGTCAGCGCCTGGGTCACTGCGGGCTGCGACAGGTTGATCGACTGCGCCGCGGCACCGATCCGCCCGAGCGCCGCCACCTGGGTCACCGCGCGGAGGTGGCGGAGGTTGAGCGCGAGCAGGTCCATCGAAGGACTCTTAGCCAGAACTTATCGCCGGTCCAGAATTTCAACTTGTCCGGGCGCGCCGCCGCGGACAAGCAAAGTCCATGTCGATTGTCATCACTTCGGTCGAGCGGGCTGCCCCCGCAGTTATCGACGGCCTCGCGGCGTGCGGCGTCGCGACCGTCCACGAGGCGCAGGGGCGCACCGGGCTGATGGGGAGCCGGCTGCGGCCGATCTACACCGGCGCGCGCGTCGCCGGATCGGCAGTGACGATCAGCGCGCCGCCGGGTGACAACTGGATGGTGCACGTCGCGATCGAGCAGCTGCAGCCCGGCGACATCCTCGTGCTGGCCCCGACCAGCCCGTGCGAGGACGGCTATTTCGGCGACCTGCTCGCCACCTCGGCGCAGGCGCGCGGCTGCCGCGGGCTGATCATCGACGCCGGCGTCCGCGACATCCGCGACCTGACCGCGATGGGCTTCCCGGTCTGGGCGAAGGCGGTCAGCGCGCAAGGGACGATCAAGGCGACATTGGGGTCGGTCAACGTCCCCATCGTGTGCGGCGGTGCCGCTGTGCATGCGGGCGATGTCGTGATCGCCGACGACGACGGGGTCTGCATCGTGCCGCGCGCCACCGCCGGGGCAGTGCTTGCCGCCGCGCAGAAGCGTGAAGCGGCCGAGGAAGACAAGCGCCGCCGCCTCGCCGCGGGCGAGCTCGGGCTCGACATGTACGACATGCGCGGCAAGCTCGCGGCGCTCGGGCTGAAATATGTCTGACGGCGTCCGCTGCATGTGGATGCGCGGCGGGACTTCAAAGGGCGGGTTCTTCATCAAGGACGACCTGCCCGCCGATGCCGCGGCGCGCGATGCGCTGCTGCTCCGGATCATGGGATCACCGGATGCGCGCCAGATCGACGGCATGGGCGGCGCCGACCCGCTGACCAGCAAGGTCGCCGTCGTCTCGCGGTCGGACCGCCCCGGGGTCGATGTCGACTTCCTGTTCCTCCAGGTCTTCGTCGATCGCGCACTGGTGTCAGACACGCAGAATTGCGGCAACATGCTCGCGGGCGTCGGGCCGTTCGCCATCGAGCGGGGCCTCGTGCCCGCCCGCGACGGCGTGACGCCGGTGGTCATTCACATGGAGAATACCGGGCAGACGGCGGTGGCCTCGGTCGCGACGCCGCTCGGCCGGGTCACTTACGACGGCGACGCGCGGATCGACGGCGTGCCCGGGACCGCGGCCGCCGTCCCGCTCGAATTCCGCGACACCGCGGGGACAAGCTGCGGCGCCCTGCTGCCGACCGGCAACCCGCTCGACACGATCGACGGGGTCGCGGTGACGCTGATCGACAACGGCATGCCCTGCGTCGTGCTGGCGGCGGCCGACGTCGGTGCGACCGGCTATGAGAGCCGCGAAGACCTCGACGGCGACGATGGCCTGAAGGCGCGGATCGAGGCGATCCGGCTGAAGGCGGGGCCGCTGATGAACCTGGGCGATGTCGCCGACGCCACGGTGCCCAAGATGATGCTCGTCGCCCCGCCGCGCGACGGCGGTGCGGTGACGGTCCGCAGCTTCATCCCGAAGCGCGCGCACGCCTCGATCGGCGTGTTCGGCGCGGTCAGCGTCGCGACCGCGTGCCTGATCCCGAACAGTGTCGCGGCGCGCGTCGCCGTCGTCCCTGCTGGCGCCCGCAAGACCCTCTCGGTCGAGCACCCGACCGGCGAGATGAGCTGCGTCCTCGATACCGACAGCGAGGGCGCGGTGACTGCGGTCGCGCTGCTCCGCACGGCGCGGAAGCTGATGGACGGGACGGTCTTCGGATGAAGAGCAAGACCTGGGTCGACGTGCCGACGCCCCCGTCGTGGGTGCCGCCGCCCGGCGCGGTCGATGCGCACTGCCATGTCTTCGGCCCCGAAGCGCAGTTCCCCTTCGCGCCCCAGGCCAAGTACCACCCCCAGGATGCGACGCCGGAGATGCTGTTCGCGCTGCGCGACCGCCTCGGCTTCGACCGCAACGTCATCGTCCAGGCGAGCTGCCACGGCACCGACAATGCCGCAACGCTGGCCGCGATCGCCGCGTCGGGCGGCCGGGCGCGCGGCGTCGCGGTCGTCGATCCCGATATCGACGATACGGCGCTGCAGGCGCTCCACGACGGCGGCATCCGCGCGGTCCGCTTCAATTTCCTGAAGCGGCTCGTCGACAACGCGCCCAAGGACAGGTTTCTCGATATCGCCCGCCGCATCGCTCCGCTCGGCTGGCACGTCGTCGTCTATTTCGAGGCGGACCTGCTGGCAGAGCTGCAGCCCTTCCTTGAGGCGCTGCCGACGATCGTGGTCATCGATCACCTCGGGCGTCCCGACATCGGACAGGGCCCGGACGGCGCCGACATCGGCGCGCTGAAGGCCCTTCTCGACGCGCACCCGAGCATCTGGGTCAAGGTCTCGGGCGCCGAGCGGCTGTCGGTCACCGGCCCGCCCTATGACGACTTCGTGGAGGTCGTGCGGCCGCTCGTCGAGCGCTATCCCGACCGCGTGCTGTGGGGCACCGACTGGCCGCATCCGAACATGGAGCACCGGATCCCCGACGACGGCCTGCTCGTCGACCTCGTACCCCGCCTCGCCCCGACCCCGGCGCTGCAGCGCGCACTGCTCGTCGACAACCCTGAGCGACTCTACTGGGGCTCCTAGCAGCCTGGCGCGCAGGTCGGAAAATGGTGCGCCCGGAGGGAATCGAACCCCCGACCTCCGGTTTAGGAAACCGCTGCTCTATCCGGCTGAGCTACGGGCGCGTGGGGGCCGACCTAGCCGCCATGCCGGGCCGCGCCAAGCCCCTGCGCTCAGAGCTGGCGGCGGATGAAGGCGCGGAGGTCGGTGGACAGCTTGGTCAGGTCGGGGGTGTTCACGTACATCATGTGCCCCGACTGATAGTAATGGAACTCGACCCGGCCGGCCGGGAAGCCGGTGCGGTTGAGGCTGTATTCGGCGGCGTAGAAGGGCGTCGCGAAATCGTAATAGCCCTGGCCGACCCAGATCTTGAGCTTGCTGTTCTCGCGCAGCGCCTGCGCCAGGTACGGCGCGACGTTGAGGTACGCGCCCTCGTCGCGGCGGCCCGATAGTTTCCAGTCCCAGTCGCGCATGCCGCCGATCGTGACGTAATCGCGATCGATCTTCAGCCCCAGGTCGCCGCGTACATAAGCGTTCATCGCGGCGGTATAGGCGGCGTCGATGCCGTAGAAGCTGGGGTCGTTGTCGGGGTCCTCGCCGGCGCTGTCGTAGTCGACGCCGGTGTAGCGCGCATCGAGGCGACCGATCGTCTGACCGCGCGAGCGCAGCAGCTCCTTGTAGAACCGCCCCGGCGTGACGCGCAGGTCGGCGCGGTCGAGGAAGGTCTCGCTGAGCCCCGTGAACGCCGCGAGCTGCCTGCGCACCGCGGCGCGCTCCTCGGCGGGGAGCGAATTGCCCTTGGCCAGCGCGGTCAGGTACGGCCCCGTCGCCCAGGCGCGCGCGGCCGCGACGACGGGCTCGACCGACGGGCCGGGGTTGGGGATCGCCTTGTGGTACCAGGCGGCGGCCGCCATCGACGGCAGGGTCAGCGCATATTGCATCTCGTTGCCCGCCGATTGCGCCTGCGCGCCGAAATCGAGGATCGTCGAGATCAGGATGACGCCGTTCAGCGCGACGTCGTTGTACGTCCCCTCGAGCTCGCGCGTCACCGCCGCCGAGCGGGTGGTGCCATAGCTTTCACCGCCGAGAAACTTCGGGCTGTTCCATCGGCCGTTGGCGTTCAGCCATTGCCGGATGAACTGCGCCACCGACTTCGCGTCGGCGGTGACCCCCCAGTAGGATTTCGCCTCGGTCTTGCCGAGCGCCTTGGAAAAGCCGGTGCCGACGGGGTCGATAAAGACGAGGTCGGTAACATCGAGCAGCGAGTAGGGGTTGGCGACGATCGGGTACGGCGCGGCGCCGTCGTCCTTCGCATCGGGCAGCTTGACGCGCTTCGGGCCGAACGCCCCCATGTGGAGCCACAGTGACCCCGATCCGGGTCCGCCGTTGAACAGGAAGGTGACCGGGCGGCGCGGGTCTACGGGACCGTCCTTGACGTAGGACGTCGAGAAGATCGCCGCCGCGGCCTTGTCGTCGGGGCCCTTCAGATAGGTTTCGCCGGCTACTGCAGTGTAGTTGACGGTGACCCCGCCGAAGCTGCCGCTGTGGCGCGTGACCGAGACGGTCGGCGGCGGGATGGGGGCGTCGGCTTTCGCGTCGGGCTTGTCCTGCGCGGCGAGCGGGGTGGCGATAAGCAGCAGGGCGACGGCGAACTTCACGGGCAGGTCCTCAAGCATCGGCCGCGGCTTTCGAGCGGAAAGGGAGCGCGGCGATCGGCACGCCGTCGGCGACCAGCGCGGCGGCTTCGGCCCGCGTCGCCTCGCCGTGGATGGTGCGCGGCGGCACGTCGCCGTCGTGCATGGCGCGCGCCTGGGTCGCGAAGGCGGGGCCGACATAGTCGCTGTTCGCCTCGAGCTTCGCCTGCACCGCCGCAAGCGTGCCGAGCGCCGCCTTGACCTGCGCGGGACTGGCGGCCTGGTTCGACTTGGACGGGACAGCGGGCGCCATCACCGCCTTGGCGATCTGGGTGTCGTCGCAGATCGGGCAGGCGACCAGCGCGCGGGCGACCTGCGCGTCATAGTCGGCGGTGGAGCCGAACCACGCCTCGAAGACATGGGCATTGCCGCAGCGAAGGTCGAAGACGATCATGCGGGCGCGAAGGCGCGCGCATTGCGCAGGCCGGGCACGCGCGCCCGCGCCGCCGCGACGGCATCCAGGTCGAGGTCGACCGTCGCCGCGCCCGTCGCCTCGCCCATGTCGAGCAGTATCTCGCCCCACGGCGCGACGACGAGCGAATGGCCGTAGGTGCTGCGCCCGTCCTCGTGCGTGCCGGTCTGCGCCGCGGCGACGACGAAGCACCCCGTCTCGATCGCGCGGGCGCGCAGCAGGACGTGCCAGTGCGCCGCACCGGTCGGCCGGGTGAAGGCGGCGGGTACCGCGATGATCGTCGCCTCCACGAGTGCTGCGTAAAGTGCTGCAAAGCGCACGTCGTAGCAGACGGTCAGGCCGAGCCTGCCCCACGGCGTTTCGGCGAGCACGGCGCGGTCGCCCGGCGCATAGCCCGCCGACTCGCGGTAACTTTCGCCGCCCGCGACCTCGGCGTCGAACAGATGAATCTTGTCGTAGCGCGCGACGACCGCGCCGCCGTCGTCGATCAGCAGGGCGCGATTAACCGGCAGGGGAGCGCCGGGCTCGGGCAGCAGCGCGAGGCTACCGAGCTGCACCCAGACGCCGTGCGCGCGCGCCGCCTCGCGGACCGCAGCGAGGACCGGGTCGTCGGCCTCGGTCCGCAGGTTCGGCGTCATCCGCTTGCGGTCGCGGTCGAGGACGCCGCTCATCTCGGGAGTGAAGACGAGCTTCGCGCCCTCCCCCGCCAGATGCGCAATGCCTTCGACCAGCGCACTCGCGCCGGCGGCCGCGTCGATGCCCGTCGTCGTCTGCAGGACGCCGATGCGCAGGGTCACGCCGCCAGCAGCGCGTCGAGTTGCCCCGAGCGGTCGGCGGCGGCGAGATCGTCGCTGCCGCCGACATGCGTGTCGCCGATGAAGATCTGCGGCACCGTCGTGCGCCCGGGCGCGCGCGCCAGCATTTCGGTGCGGCGCTCGCCGCCCATGCTGATGTCGTGCTCCTCGAACGCCACGCCCTTGGACTTGAGCAGCGCCTTGGCGCGCGTGCAGTAGGGGCAGAAGAATTTCGTATAGATTTCGACCTTCGGCATTCAAAAACTCCTGAGCCTAAACGTCGCGCACAACGCGGGCCCAGGTCAAGACATGGACCGCGCGTGCGCCGCTGCGCAGTAGAACGCGCGCACAGGCATTTGCGGTTGCACCGGTGGTCAGCACGTCGTCGACCAGCACGACCGTCCGGCCGCGCACGACGTCCGCCCGCGCGACGCGGAAGGCGTCCTTGACGTTCCGCGCCCGCGCCCGCCGCCCCATGCCGCGGCTGCTCGTCGTCGGGCGCACGCGGACCAGCGCGTCGACCGTAAGCTCAGTGCCCGTTCGCCGGGCCAGCGCCCGCGCCAGCAGCGCCGCCTGGTTGAACCCGCGCGACCACAGCCGCCAGCGGTGGAGCGGCACCGGCACGAGCAGCGCACCATCGAACAGCCCCGCCCCGACGCGTGCCAGCTGCGGCGCCATCAGCCGCGCGAGATGCTGGCGGTCGCCGTGCTTGAAGCCGAGCAGCGTGCGCTTCGCAGCGCCGTCGTACACCAGCGCGGCACGCGCCGAGGTGAAGCGCGGCGGCGTGTCGAGGCACGGACCGCAGCGCGCCTCGGATCCCATGTCATAGTCGAACGGCACGCCGCACCCGGCGCACCACGGCGCGGTGATGAAGCGCAATGTCGTCCAGCACGGCGCACAGAAGCTGCCGTCGCGACCGACGATCTCGCGGCACGACGGGCAGCGCGGCGGCAGGATCGTGTCGAGCGCCGCGTTGCCGCCGGCGCGCAGCCAGCGCAGCGGGGTGGCGAGGGCGGCGTGGGTCACGCGGCGCAGCGTATCGCATGCGAAACGGATTGCGAAGCGCACGCCGGAGCCCTGGCCGGCAATCCTACGCCTCCGGGGAGAGCTACATGGTCCGCTCCGCCGTCCTCATGGTCCCATCCGGCGCTGACTGGATGGGGAGGCTGACGAAGTGCGGTCTGCGATCGGCGATGCACGGGCGAGGCGGCGGTGACGAAAAGGGGGTCGAAGGGTCGTGGGTGTCGCCGCCGGCGCGGCCTCGTGTGCCCGTGCATCGTTCGGTCGCCACGGTCCGCCAGCGCGACGGGTCCGTAGCAGCGCGAGGGTTGGGAAGCCCCGCGCATGACGAGGTGATAACCATTTTGGTTCTCAATGTCAAGTCTTTTGGTTCGCGCAATTCCCATCCCCCGCGCGCGCTGGCATAGGCGGCGCATGGCGCAGGACATCTTCAACCGGCGCGCCCGCCGTGCCCATGCGCGCCGCGCCGACCTTGGCCGACACGGTTTCCTGCGCGACGCGCTTGCGGACGGCATCGCCGACCGGCTGAGCGTCGTGCGGCGCGACTTTACCCGCGTGCTCGACATCGGCGGCGCGATGGGGGCGCGGCTGCCGGGTGCGCTCCGCCTCGGCCTCACGCACGGCGACGTGATCGGCGAGGAGGACCGGCTGCCGTTCGCCGATGCGAGCTTCGATCTCGTCGTCTCGGCGGGCGTGCTGCAGGGGGTCGGCGACCTGCCCGGTGCGCTGCTGCTGGCGCGGCGCGTGCTCGCCCCCGACGGGCTGTTCGTCGCGAGCTTCTTCGCCGGCGCGACGCTGGGCGAGGTGCGCGCCGACCTGCTCGCGGCCGAGATCGCGCTGACCGGGCGTGTCGCGGCGCGCACCCATCCCGCGGTCGACCCGCGCGAGGGCGGCGCGCTGCTCCAGCGCGCAGGGTTCGCGCTGCCGGTCGCCGACATCGACACGCTGACCGTGCGCTACGACCATCTGTTCGCGCTGCTCGCCGACGTGCGCGGCATGGGCGAGGGCAATGCGCTGACCCAGCGCGCGCCGCTGCGCCGCGACGTGCTGGCCGACGCCGCCGCACGCTTCGCCGCCCGCGCGGGCCCCGACGGACGGATCGCGGTGAACGTCGACGTCGTCACGCTGACCGGCTGGGCCCCCGCCCCGTCGCAGCCTCAGCCGCTGGCGCGCGGCAGCGGCAAGGTCAGCCTCGCGCGGGCGCTGAACAGCCGGGTCTAGAGCAGTTGGTCCAGCTGCCCGATCAGCGGCACGTCGGCGGGGGTCATCGTCAGGCGGTAGAGCTCGGGGACGCGCCGCCACTGTACCGCCTGCCCCTGCAGCCCGACGGGCTCGCCGCCCCAGTTGCGGCACGCGAACAGCAGCAGCAGAATGTGCCGCGTCTCGGCCTGATGGCTCGCGAAGCCCGCCGGCGTCAGGCAGGCGGTCGAGGTCTCGATCCCCAGTTCCTCGGCGAGTTCGCGAACCAGCGCCGCCTCGGGCGTCTCGCCCGGTTCCAGCTTGCCGCCGGGAAACTCCCACACGCCCAGCGCACGCTCGGCGACCAGCACGCGCCTGTCGGCGTCGATCAGCGCGGCTGCGGCAACCGTGACGAGCGGCAGCCCGGCGCGCTGCGGCGGCCCCGGGCACGGCACGAAGCGCGGGCGGATCCTCACAGGCCTAGGGTCGCGCACAGGTCGCGCGCCAGCTGGTCCTCGGCGCGGACGGGGTCGTAGGTCGCGTAGCGCGCACTGGCAGCGGCGGTCGCGGCGGCGATGCGCGGGTCATCGACCAGGCTGCGCAGCCCCGCGACGACCATTGCCTTGTCGGGCGTCTCGGGCAGCTGGCGACCCAGATGCTGGCGCTCCAGCCGCCAGCCGAGCAGTGCCGTCTCCAGCGTGTCGGGCACGATCAGCTGCGCGCAGCCGTGGCGCAGCGCGTCGCACCCCGTCGCATGCCCGCCGCGCCCCGCGATGAGCTGAGCACCGCCGAGCACGTGCGCGATGTCGACCGGCGCCGCCGACACGGTGATATTGGCGGCCGGCGGCGCGGGGCAGCCGCCCGTGCCGTGCCAGATCGTCGGCCAGCCGAGTTCGGTCAGCGCCGCCGCCAGCGGCCCGGCGGCCGCATGGGTCGCGGGCATGTAGACGAAGACGCGCGGTCCCGCGCCCTCCGGCCACGCGGGGCGCTCAGAGGCGCCGAGGCCGGTCATTGGGCCGTAATAGGTGGCGCCCGGCGTCACGCCATAATGGTCGAGTTCGGGCCAGGTGCCGAGGAAACGCGGCGACTGAGCGAGCAGTTCGGGCAGGCCGTCGAGCGGTGGTGCCGCGAACCGCCTGCACACCGTCGCCACCACCGCATCGGCGACCGCGCCCGCCGCGCCGCGCGCATCCTCGTCATGGTCCAGCCACGGCATCAGCGTCGGCAGCGGGCGAACGCCGGGCGGCGCCACCCAGGCCTGGCCGCACCGCACCGCTGGCAGGCCGGCGACATGCGCGGCGAGCAGCGAAAGCGGCGCGAATTCGCTGACCAGCGCGTCGGGGCGGACGCCGTCGAACAGCAGCAGCCACGCCGCGACCAGCGCGGTCGCATGATCGGCATCGGCCAGGCCGCCGTCGGCGACGACCTGCGCATAGGTCAGCGTCGGCACCCGCGGCACCGGGCGCTGGTAGAAGGGTGCCTGCAGGATCGCCGCGAACGGCCGGTCGCCGACCTCGCTCGCGGTGACGACATCGCGCACGGCGACCGCGGTGGCGATGCCGCGCCGCCTGAGCCCCCGCGCCACGGGGGCGATATGCGCGATATGGCCGAAGCGCAGGCCGAGTTCGATGGTCGCGAGGATCGTCGTCACCGCCCGCTTGTCGCGGGGCCGGGCGCTCGCGACAAGCGCTACTTCAGCGCGATCCCCAGCAGCCGCTCATACTCGGCCTCGGGCGCGCCGTAGCCGTCGCCGACATAGTCGCGCAGCCCCGCCCGGTCGACGATCCGGATCGCGCCGCGCCGCGCCTCGACCAGGTTGCGGCGTTCGAGCGTCTGCACCGCGACGGTGACGCCCGCCCGGCGCACGCCGAGCATCAGCGCGAAGCGTTCGTGGGTCAGCCCGACCTCGTCGCCGTCGAGCCGGTCCTGCGTCATCAGCAGCCAGCGCGCGAGGCGCTGCGGGATGCTGTAGGCGGCGTAGGACAGCGCAGTGCTCGCCGATTGGATGAAGAAGCCCTGCGCATAGGCGAGCAGCAGCGCGTGCATCCGCGGCCGATCGGCCTGGACGCGCATCAGCAGGTCGGCACGGATGCGCCACGCGACGCCGGCGATCTGCATCACCGCCATCAGCGGGGTGCGATCGGTGCCGTGGACGACGGTCGTGTCGACCAGCCCCTCGCGCCCGATCAGGCCGATCTCGGCCTGCTTGCCGGCCGGATTGGTGGCGATCATCGAACAGACGCCGCTTTCCGGAAACCAGGCGAAGTCGACTTTCGAGTCGGCCTCGATCATGGTCTCGTCGCGCGCGAGTTCGACACGCGTCAGACCGCCTGCGAGCAGGGCATAGTCTTCGTCGGTCAGTGCCGCCAGCAGGCGGTTCTTGACGATACTTCGGTCCGGACCGGCAACCACCCTGTCGATCGGGGCGGGATGACTTTTCTCTCTGCCGTCAGCGCTCATGTGCTTGGCCAACGATTGCTCCTGCTACACCGTTACGCCCCTAGGCGCAAAAAGTGCCACAATCGGTACGATATCAGACACGGCCATCGCTTGCGATCTGCTTTTGTTTCGCAGCGGCAGATTTGCCACAGGCGCGTCAGATTCGGCGGTAGCGCAGGTACCAGACTTCGTGACCCAGACGCCGCGCCTTCGCCTCGTACCGCGTCGGCGGCCAGTCGGCGGGGCGCGTCTGCCAGTTGGCTGCGGTGGCGGCGCACCATTCGAAGTCGCTGCGCGCTGCCATCTGCATCAGCGTCCAGCGCAGGTAGATCGGATGGTCGGTGCCGATGCGCAGTTCCGCCCCCGGCTTGAGCCGCGACGCCAGCACGTCGAGCGGCCCCGGATTGACGAAGCGCCGCTTGGCATGGCGCGCCTTGGGCCAGGGATCGGGGTGGAGCAGGAAGGCGCGGTCCAAACTGGCGGGCGCGAGCCGGTCGAGCACGTCGAGCGCGTCGCCCATGTAGAGGCGGACGTTGTCGAGGTTTTCGTCGCGGATATGGTTGAGCGCGCCGACGACGCCGTTGAGGAAAGGCTCGCAGCCGATCAGCCCGACGTGCGGGTTGGCGGCGGCCTGGCTCGCGAGATGCTCGCCCGCGCCGAAGCCGATCTCCAGCCACAGCGGCCGCCCGCCGCCGAACAGGCCCGTGGCGGTCAGCGGCCCCTCATCGGGGACGGTGACTTGCGGCAGCAAGTCCTCGACGAGTGCCGCCTGGCCCTTACGCAGGGCGTGGCCCTGCCGCCGGCCGTACAGCCGGCGCAGCGTCGCCGGGTCCGCTGTTTCCGGCGTCACTCGGCGGCTTCGCTGAACATCGCCTTGATCTTGCCGAACAGGCCCGACGCGGCGGGCGTGTTCTTGCCGTCCTGCTCGGTCTCGATCGCCTGAAACTCCTCGAGCAGCTCCTTCTGGCGGCGCGTCAGCTTGACCGGCGTCTCGACGTCGAGCTGGACCACCAAGTCGCCGAAGCCGGTACCATTGAGCGCCGGCATGCCGCGCCCGCGTACCCGGAACTGCTTGCCGGTCTGCGTGCCGGCGGGGACCTTGATCGACGCCTGGGTCTTGTCGAGGCCTGGCACCGCGATCTCGCCGCCCAGCGCCATCGTGGTCACCGACACCGGCATCGGCGCGAACAGGGTCGTGCCCTCGCGCTTGAAGATCGGATGGGGTTTCAGGTGGACGAAGATGTACAGGTCGCCCGGGCCTGCGCCGCGCTGACCGGCCTCGCCCTCGCCCGCCATGCGGATGCGCGTGCCCTCGTCGACGCCCGCGGGTACCTTGACCGACAGCGTCTTCTGCCGCTCGACGCGGCCCTGGCCGTGGCAGGTGTCGCAGGGGTTGGCGATGATCCGCCCCGCGCCGTGGCACGACGGGCAGGAGCGCTCGACCATGAACAGGCCCTGCCGCATGCCGACCTTGCCCTGGCCGTGGCAGGTTGTGCACGCCTTGGCGCTGGTGCCCGGCTTGGCGCCCGAGCCGCCGCAGGGCTCGCAGGCGACGGCGACCTCGATCTCAAGCGTCGCTTCCTTGCCGTTAAAACACTCCTCGAGGGTCATCTCGAGGTCGTAGCGCAGATCCTGGCCACGCCCGGTCGGCTGACGACCGCGCCCGGTGAATTGTTCGAAGATGTCGGAGAAAATGTCGCCGAAGCCGCCGAAGCCCTGGGCACCGGCCCCGCCACCCTGCTCGAACGCCGCCTTGCCGTAGCGGTCG
Source organism: Glacieibacterium frigidum (assembly GCF_007097155.1). Classification (GTDB taxonomy): domain Bacteria; phylum Pseudomonadota; class Alphaproteobacteria; order Sphingomonadales; family Sphingomonadaceae; genus Glacieibacterium; species Glacieibacterium frigidum. The sequence goes on along the minus strand of NZ_VJWA01000001.1, from coordinate 160,367 downwards.
TAGGCAGCGCGCTTCTGCGGGTCTTTCAGGCAGTCGTACGCCTCGCTGATCGCCTTGAAGCGCTGCTCCGCCGCCGCGTCGCCGGGGTTGCGGTCGGGGTGCCACTGCATCGCGAGTCGGCGATAGCTCGCCTTCAGCGTGCCGTCGTCGGCGGTGCGCTCGCATTCGAGCAGTTCGTAATAATCGATGTCAGCCATGCGCGCCCTCTACTCCCCTCCCGGTACGGGAGGGGCCGGGGGTGGGCAGCGTCCCACACGCGATGCAGACCATGCCGGCACTGCCCACCCCCATCCCCTCCCGTACCGGGAGGGGGGCCTCCTTACTTCTTCTCGTCGTCGACCTCGGAGAACTCGGCGTCCACCACATTCTCGTCCTGCGCGGTCGCCGCGTCGGGCGATGCCGCCGTCTGCTGCTCGGCCGCATAGACTGCCTCGCCCAGCTTCATCGCGACGGTGCCGAGCGCAGTCGTCTTGGCGGTGATCGCATCGGCGTCGCCGCCGTCGAGAACACCCTTCAGGTCGGCGATCGCCGCCTCGATCTCGGCCTTCACCTCGGGCGTCACCTTGTCGCCGTGCTCGGCAAGCTGGCGCTCGGTGGTGTGCGCCAGGCTGTCGGCCTGGTTGCGCGCCTCGGCGACGGCACGACGCTTCTTGTCCTCTTCGGCGAAGGCTTCGGCGTCCTTGACCATCTTCTCGATGTCGTCCTTGGACAGGCCGCCCGACGGCTGGATGCGGATCTGCTGCTCCTTGCCGGTGCCCTTGTCCTTGGCGTTGACCGCGACGAGGCCGTTGGCATCGATGTCGAACGTCACCTCGATCTGCGGCAGGCCGCGCGGCGCGGGCGGGATGCCGACGAGGTCGAACTGGCCCAGCAGCTTGTTGTCGGCCGCCATCTCGCGCTCGCCCTGGAAGACGCGGATCGTCACCGCCGACTGGTTGTCGTCGGCGGTCGAATAGGTCTGCGACTTCTTGGTCGGGATCGTCGTGTTACGGTCGATCATGCGCGTGAACACGCCGCCCAGCGTCTCGATGCCGAGCGACAGCGGCGTCACGTCGAGCAGCAGCACGTCCTTGACGTCGCCCTGCAACACGCCCGCCTGGATCGCCGCACCCATCGCGACGACCTCGTCGGGGTTGACGCTCGAATTGGGCTCCTTGCCGAACAGTTCCTTCACGAACTGACGCACGCGCGGCATGCGCGTCATGCCGCCGACCAGGATGACCTCGTCGATCTCGCTCGTCTTGACGCCGGCTTCGGCGATCGCATCGAGGCACGGCTTGCGGGTGCGCTCGATCAGGTCGAGCACCAGCTTCTCGAGGTCGGTGCGGCTGATCGCCTTGACGAGGTGCTTCGGACCCGTCGCGTCGGCGGTGATGAAGGGCAGGTTGACCTCGGTCGTCGCCGACGACGACAGCTCGATCTTGGCCTTCTCGGCCGCCTCCTTGAGACGCTGCAGCGCGAGCTTGTCCTTCTTCAGGTCGATGCCCTCGGCCTTCTGGAAGTCGGCCGCCAGGAACTCGACGACCTTGGCGTCGAAGTCCTCACCGCCCAGGAACGTATCGCCCGAGGTGGACTTCACCTCGAACACGCCGTCGCCGAGCTCGAGCACCGACACGTCGAAGGTGCCGCCGCCGAGGTCGTAGACCGCGATCGTCTTGGCACCCTGCTTGTCGAGGCCGTACGCCAGCGCCGCCGCGGTCGGCTCGTTGATGATGCGCAGGACTTCGAGGCCGGCGATCTTGCCGGCGTCCTTGGTCGCCTGGCGCTGCGCGTCGTTAAAATAGGCGGGGACGGTGATGACCGCCTGGGTGACGGTCTCGCCGAGATACGACTCGGCGGTTTCCTTCATCTTCTGCAGGATGAAGGCGCTGATCTGCGAGGGGCTGTACTGCTCGCCGCCGGCACCGACCCAGGCGTCGCCGTTGCCGCCGCGCACGATCTTGTACGGGACGAGCGCCATGTCCTTCTGGGTCATCGGGTCGTTAAAGCCGCGGCCGATCAGGCGCTTGACGGCGAAGATGGTGTTCTCGGGATTGGTCACCGCCTGGCGCTTCGCGGGCTGGCCGACGAGGCGCTCCTTGTCCTTGGTGAATGCGACCTGCGACGGCGTCGTGCGCGCGCCCTCGGCATTCTCGACGACCTTCGGCGCGCTGCCTTCCATGACGGCGACGCAGCTGTTGGTGGTCCCCAGGTCGATCCCGATTACTTTGGCCATCTCTATCCTCTCAGACGATGTTTCACGCGGCAGCCTCGGGTCGTCCCCATCAGGCAACGTCCCGGCGCTCCGTCCAAGGGGCGATATAGGGAGCGCAATTTTACGCTACAAGCACACGACGCCGCAGGACGCCGGGGCGAATGGACTTAAGGTCGGGGTGTAGCCTAGGGGACGCAACCGATCGGGAGGGACGCGCGTGGCGACGACATTCAACCGGGCACTGGGCTGGACGGCGTGCGCGGCGGCCGTGATGCTGCTGATCGCCTCGCTGCTGCTCAGTGCGCGCGCCGACGCCGCCGAGACCAGCGTCAGCGCCGCCACCATCCGCCTCCCCGCCGTCGCAGGCCGGCCCGCCGCGGGTTACCTGACGATTCGCGCGGGCGATGCACCGGTCGTGGTAACCGGCGCCGAGACGCCGATGGCGTCGCGCGTCGAGCTGCACGGCACCAGCATGGCGGGCGGCGTCATGCGGATGAACGCGCTGCCCGAGGTTCGTGTCGCGGCGGGCCAGACCGGCGGCTTCACGCCCGGCGGCAACCACCTGATGATCTTCGGCCTGCGCCGCGACGTGAAGCCCGGCGCGACGGTGCCGATCACGCTGCGCCTCGCAGGCGGCAAGACGATGCGCGTCGATGCCGTCGCGGTCGCGGCGGGCGCGGCGATCGCCGACCCCCACGCCGGGCATGGCGCGCACTAATCGTTTCCCGCGCTTCGCGCGACGGGACGGCATCATCCGCCCGCTGACCGCGGGCGAGCGCGCAATCGCGGCAGAGGTCTTCGGCCCCGCGCTCGACCCCGACCCCGTGCGCCTGCGCCGCGCCAAGTGGTTCATGTTCCAGCCCGCCTGGGTGACGATGGCCCCCGACGGCGACATCTGGTGCCACCCCAACGGCGGCGTCTGGTGCGACGACTTCAGCGCCGGCCCGCTGTGGCAGCGCGCGCTGTTCGTCCACGAGATGACCCACGTCTGGCAGCACCAGTCGGGCGTCAACCTGATCCTCAAGCGCCGCCCGTTCGCGCCCTACGCCTACCTGCCGCTGGTGCCGGGCAAGGCCTTCACGGCGTACGGCATCGAGCAGCAGGCGGTGATCGTCGAGGACGCCTATCGCCTGTCGCAGGGCGGCCGTGTCGGCGGTGCACCGCCCGAGGCGACTTATGCCGCGCTAATCCCGTTCAGCGCGGCCGCAGCTCTTCGACCCGCTGCTGGAGGTTGGCCGGCGTGATCGCCCAGCGATCTACGTCCTCATAGTCGAAATCGACCGTCAGTTTCGGACCCGGCCGCTTGATCTGGACGAGGCAGGTCTTCCATTCGCCCTTGCCCGCCGCTGCCATCGCCGCGCGCAGTGCTTCGGCATGATCGAGCACGTCGAACGACGCGGGGATCGCCGCCTCCCAGTCGCCCGACGGCGCATAGGCATAGCCCGACATGCTTTCCTGGCCGTCGAGCTGAATGACCAGCGCGAGTGCCCCCCAGTCGCTGTTCGCGAAGCGCTGGTCGCCGAGCACCGACTGCCCCAGCGCGACCACCAAGGCGTCGGTATCGGCCTGTCCTGCCATCTTATCGTCCCATCAGTCGCTGGATGTCGTCGCTCGCGACGCGGTTGAAACTCTGGTCGGCTGCGTTGGTGAAGCGCTGCGCCTTGGTATAGATCAGCTTTCCGGCATCGTCGAACACCTCGTAACTGACCGCGACCTTGTCCGGCCGGTTCGCGGTGCCGCCCGTCAGATCGACCTTGACCTTGACCGTGCCGCCGGCGTCGATCCAGCCGGCCCACTCGTTCTCCATCGTCTTGTAGGCGCCGCGATTGAAGTTCAGCTCCTGCGGGAACATGTTGACGCTGCCCTGGTCGGGCATGAAGCGGTGGCCGATGATGTGGCCGGCATCGTCGCCGGTGTTGCCCAGCGCGCGGACGGCATCCTGAGCCTGGGTTTCGGGCGCGGCCCGCTTGGTGCCGGCGGGCACGACCTCGGTCAGCGTCGCCTCGGCGCGGGTCGGACGGCCCACGGCGTCGACCTGCCAAGTCACGGCATTGTCGCCGTACCGCCCGGTCCGCGTCGTCAGCGCCGCGACATTGTCGGTCCGCGTCGCAACCCCGGCGCCGCCGAGATCGTCGAGCTTGTCCTTCATCTTCAGGATCGTGTCGCGCGCCGACTGCGGCAACGCGTCGAGCGCCGACTTGGGGATGCCGCCGATCGCGTCCTTCAGCTTGTCGAGCGCCGGGCCGACGGCCTTGGCGAAGGCGCTGTCGGTCTTGGCGAGGTCGACCGCCTTTTCGACCGTCTGTGCCCACTTGCCGAGCTTGCCCAGCTTCGCGGCGTCGCCGATGTACGGGACGATGCTGACCGCCGACAGCCCGGCCCCTAGGAAATCACCGCGGAACAGCGAGATCACGGCGTTGGCCCCGTCGCTGATCGGCGTCGGGTCGAACAGCCCGGTAACGTCGAGGGCGATCTGCGTAACGTCGAGTGCCAGCTCACGCCGTGCCGCCGCCGACGCGGCATCGCCGCCCATGCTGGCGGCGGGCAGGTTACGCTCGGCGAGCTCGCTGCGCAGGTTCGCCTGGAAGCGCTGCTGGTCGGCGAGCGGCAGGCGGGCGTTGACCTCGCGCGCCAGGTTCGCCGCCTCGGACGGGTTCGACGCGCCGGCGGCGGCGACCTTTTCGGCGAGCGCCGCAGTATTGACCACGCCGGTGCCGCCGACGCGGCTGGCACCGATCAGCGTGTCGGCGACGCCGGTGGCGGCTTGAGTGGCGCGGCTCGCGGTGCTGGCAAGGCGAACTGGTTCGAGCATCTCGCGGGACTCCGGACTGGTCTGTCCGGCGTCCTGCCCCAGCCCGCGCGCCCTGACGATAATCGGAACGACTAGATGGTCAGCGACCGCTCGCCGGTCACGTCGTACATCTTGAGGTCCATCGAGCGCACCGCGCCTTTGATCTGCGCGTTGAACGCCGCCATGTGCGGCGTCGCGAAATGCGCCTTCAGCGCTGCCTCGTCGGCCCAGCGTTCGACGATGGTCACGACGCTGTCGCCCTCGACCGCCATCGAATAGCTGAGGCAGCCGCTCTCTTCCCACGTCGCGCGCATCATCGCATCGAGCGCCGGCCGCAGCCGCGCGATGTCGGCGGGGTCGACCTCGGCGCGGCCGATGACGATGATCATGTCACTTCGCCTTGGCGACGCTGACCAGCGCTGGGCGCAGCAGCCGGTCGCGGATCGTATAGCCCGCCTGCAGCTCGGCGACGATGGTGCCGCCCTCGTGCGCGTCGCTGTCGACCTCGAGCATCGCCTGGTGGCGGTTGGGATCGAGGGGCAGGCCTTCGCTCTCGACGCGCGCGATGCCGTGGCGGCCGAACACCGCGATCAGCTCGCGCTCGGTCGCCTCGATACCGGTGCGCACCGCGTCGAACCCTTCCGCGGGCAACGCCGCAACCGCTCGGCGCAGATTGTCGGCGACCGCCAGCATGTCGCGCGCGAAGCCGGTCGACGCATAGGCGACCGCATCGGCCTTCTCGCGGTCGAGACGGCGGCGGGTATTCTCCAGCTCGGCGGCGCCGCGCAGCAGCCGGTCCTTCAGCTCGGCGATCTCCTTGTCGCGGGCCAGCAGCTCGTCGGCCAGGCTCGGCGCGCCGCTCTCGACCTCGCTCGTGCCCTCGGTAACATCGTCGGTCATGTCGTCGTTCATTGTCAGATCAACCTGCTCAAAGTTTGTGCCGTATAGTCCACCATCGGAACGATGCGCGCGTAATTCAACCGCGTCGGGCCGATCACGCCGACAACGCCGACCACCCGCCCGTCGGGCCCGCGATAGGGTGCGGCGATGACGCTGGAGCCGGACAGGCTGAACAACTTGTTCTCGCTGCCGATGAACACCTTGATCGAGGAGGCGGTGCGCGCGAGGTCGAGCACCCGCGCCAGCTCCTCCTTGCCCTCGATATCGCCGAGGAGCAGCCGCGCGCGTTCGAGGTCGGCGGCGCTGCCCCCCAGCAGGTTCGCCGAGCCGCGGACGATCAGCACGGCGCGGCTGCCGTCCGACGACCAGGCGGCGATGCCCTGTTCGATCAGCCCGCTGGTTGCGGCGTCGAGCGCGGCGCGGTTCTCGGCGATCTCGGCGCGCAGCCGCTCGGCCGCACCCGCGAGCGTCAGCCCTTCCAGCCGGGCGTTGATGTAATTCGCCGCCTCGATCAGTGCGATCGGCGGCAGTTCGGGCGGCAGGTCGATGACACGGTTCTCGACCGACCCATCGGTCCCGACCAGCACCGCCAGCGCCTTGACCGGCGACAACGGCACGAAACTGACCTGGCGCAGCACGACCTCGCCGCGCGGCACCAGCACGAGCCCGGCGCAGGCGCTGAGGCCCGACAGCGCGGCGGTAGTGCGGCCGAGAATATCCTCGATCGCCCCGCCCTGCAGCCCGGAGTCGATTGCGGCGCGCTCCTCGGCCGAGGGGGCGGTCATCTGCATCATGCCGTCGACGAACAGGCGCAGGCCCAATTCGGTCGGCAGCCGCCCGGCGCTGGTGTGCGGCGCGGCGAGCAGGCCGAGTTCCTCCAGATCCTGCATGACGTTGCGGATCGACGCGGGAGAAAGCCCGACGCTCGCCAGCTTCGAAAGCGTGCGCGAACCGACCGGCGCGCCGCTCGCCAGATAGGCGTCGACGATCTCGCGAAACACCGTCCGCGCGCGGTCGTTGAGGTCGGGCAGGCTGAGTGGCTGCATGGGAGTGCCCATGTAGGGCTTTGTGCGGGCCGCGCGAAGGGGTAAGCCCGCGCCCCAGTTCACAGGAGATACGCATGCGCCCCTCAGGTCGCGAACCCGACGCGATGCGGACGATCGAGATGATCCCCGGCTTCAGCGCCCATGCCGAGGGCTCGTGCCTCGTCAAGTTCGGCCGCACCCATGTCCTCGTCACCGCGAGCGTCGAGGAGCGGCTGCCGCCCTGGCTGCGCGGCAAGGGATCGGGCTGGGTCACCGCCGAATACGGCATGCTGCCGCGCGCCACCCACACCCGCGGCAACCGCGAGGCGGCGAAGGGCAAGCAGTCGGGCCGCACGCAGGAAATCCAGCGCCTGATCGGCCGCTCCCTGCGCGCCGTGACCGACCTGAAGCTGCTCGGCGAGCGCCAGATCACGCTGGACTGCGACGTCATCCAGGCCGACGGCGGGACGCGCACCGCGGCGATCTCGGGCGCCTGGGTGGCGCTGCGCCTCGCCATCGACGGCATCATGGCAAAGAACGGTCTTGGTCAGGACCCGCTCGCGATGCAGGTCGCCGCGGTGTCGTGCGGCATCCACAACGAGGTGCCCGTCCTCGACCTCGACTATGACGAGGATTCGGACGCCGGCACCGACGCCAACTTCGTGCTGACGTCGACCGGCGGCATCGTCGAGGTCCAGGCGACCGCCGAGGGCGCGCCGTTCGACGAGGAGTCGCTGCTGCGCATGCTCCGCCTCGCACGCATCGGCTGCGGGCAGATCTTCGCGGCGCAGCTGGCCGCGACGGGCCGGTGAGCCGCCGCCTCGCCCCGGGCCGCCTCGTGCTGGCGACGCACAACCCCGGCAAGGTGCGCGAGATCGACGTCCTGCTCGGGCCGTTCGGGATGGATGTGGTCGCGGCGGGCGAACTCGGCCTGCCCGAGCCCGAGGAGACGGGGACTACCTTCCGCGCCAATGCCGAGCTGAAGGCGCTGGCCGCGGCGACCGCGAGCGGCCTGCCCGCGCTGGCCGACGATTCGGGACTGTGCGTCGATGCGCTCGACGGCGCGCCCGGCGTGTATTCGGCACGCTGGGCGGGGCCGGGCAAGGACTTCGGCGTGGCGATGGAGCGGGTGCATCGCGCCCTCGCCTTTGGGTCGCCCGACACGGCGTACTTCGTCTGCGCGCTGAGCCTGGCGTGGCCCGACGGGCACGTGCAGACCTATGAGGGCCGCGTCGACGGGCGGCTGGTTTGGCCACCGCGCGGGGAGAACGGCTTCGGCTATGACGCGATGTTCGTCCACGCCGACATGGCCGAGACCTTCGGCGAGATTGACCCGGCGCTGAAGCACTCGATCAGCCACCGCGCGCATGCCTTCGAGCAGCTGGTCGCGGCGTGCTTTTGACGTGGCGGAGAGACTGACGAGCGGCGAGGTACGCGAGGCAATCCTGATGTTTCTGGATGGTTCGAGCGAGCCATGGGATTGGGATGACTTCATCTCGGGCCCTATCGCCAACCCCTTTTTCGATGCGGTCCGATTGACATGCCTTCACACTCCCAAGGTGTATCCGCCGGAGCCGGGGAGCGGGCACTACTGCAATGAGGCCGGCAGAGACTTCATGCGCGAACTCGCAGTTCGTTTACCGTGAACGCGCCGCCTGACGAGTCCCTCGCCCTCTACGTCCACTGGCCGTTCTGCGTTTCGAAGTGCCCCTATTGCGACTTCAACAGCCATGTCCGCGCGCACATCGACGAGCCGGCGTGGCGTGACGCGCTGCTCGCCGACCTCGCCGCCGAGCACCAAGTCACGGGGCCGCGGCGCGTGCACAGCATCTTCTTCGGGGGCGGGACGCCGTCGCTGATGGCGCCCGCGACGGTCGGTGCGATCCTTAGCGCGGCGGCGCGGCTGTGGTCGGTCGACGAGGGTTGCGAGATCACGCTGGAAGCCAATCCGTCGAGCGTCGAGGCAGCGCGCTTTGCCGGGTTCGCCGCCGCCGGGGTAAATCGTGTCAGCCTGGGTTTGCAGGCGCTCGACGACGCGGCGCTCAAGGTCCTGGGGCGGCCGCACGATGTCGCGACGGGGCTGGCGGCGCTCGACGTCGCGCAGGCGCATTTCCCGCGCGTCTCGTTCGACCTGATTTACGACCGGCCCGGCCACACCGTCGCAGCGTGGGAAGCCGAGCTGACCCGCGCGCTGGCCTTCGGCACCGAGCATCTGTCGCTGTACCAGCTGACCATCGAGGCGGGCACGCGCTTCGCCGTCGAGCATGCCGCGGGCCGCCTGCGCACCCCCGATGCCGAGACCAGCGCCGACCTGTTCGACCTGACGCAGGCCATGACCGAGGCGGCTGGCCTGCCCGCCTACGAGACCTCGAACCACGGGCTGCCGAGCCGCCACAACCTAAGCTACTGGACCTACGCCGACTATGTCGGCGTCGGACCCGGGGCGCACGGGCGGCGGGGCGGGGTGGCCACGGTTAGGCACCGGAAGCCCGAGAACTGGCTGGCGGCCATGGCAGCGGGGGACGGTATCGTGGAGACGCAGGCGCTGCCGCCCGCGACTCGCGCCACCGAGGCGCTGCTGATGGGCCTGCGCCTGACCGAGGGCATCGACCGTGCGGTGTTCGCGCAGCGCACCGGGGTCGCGCTCGCCGACGCGGTCGACGGCGCGGCGGTGGCGCGACTCGCTGATCTCGGCTTGATCGAGGACGATGCCGCAGGCCTGCGCCTGACCCGCGCCGGGCGACCGCTGGTCAACGCGGTGCTGCGCGAGATCGCCTAGCGGCCGCCCCCGAGCGTCTTCGGAGCCGCCTGGACGGTGGTGATCGTGCCGCCCGCGATGCGCTGCACCTCCAGCCCGCGATCGGCGATGCCAGCGCCGGTGAAGCGGAACACGCCGTCGATGCCCGCGAACCCGTCGGGAGCTGCAAGCAGCGCGCGCGGGAAGGGCTGGCCCACCGGCCAGCGGTCCGCCAGGCTGTTGACCAGCAGCACCGAATCGTAGCCGAAGCTGGCAAGGCGCGACGGGGTGCCGCCGAACTTCTCGCGGTAGCGGCCGCTCAACGCCGCGAAGCGCCCGTCGGCGACGCTGGCGAACACCGCGCCCTGCAGCCCGCGGGCGTTGCGGATCGCCGGCTCGTTGTTCCACAGCTCGGTGCCCAGCACGAGCACGCCGCCCGCGCCGTACTGCGTCAGCGCCGGGCCGAAGGCGGCGGCCACGGGACCACTGTCGGCGATCAGCAGCGCCTGGAAACCGACCGGCGGCAGGCGCGAGGCGATCGGCGCGACCGATCCGTCGGGGCGCAGCGCCGGGGCCTTGGCAGCACGCGCCATCCGGCGGTCATAGTCGGTGACCGAGCGCGCCGCGGCGAGCAGCTTCGCCGGCGTGCGCGCATAATTGACGACCGAGACGACGCGCCCGCCGCTTGCCTCGACGGCGCGCAGGAAGGCGTTGGCGGCGCGCTGGCCGTAGACGCCGTCGGGGATGAGCGCGGCGAAGCGCACCGCACCGCGCCCGCGCGCGTACTGCACGACGCGCGCGATCGACTGGCCGGGCTGATAGCCGAGCACATAGGTGCCCTCGCCCGCCAGCGCGGCGTCGTTCGAGAAGCTCAACACGGGCACGGAATTGGCGCTGGCCACGCCCTGCACGGCGCGCACGTCGCCCGCCAGTAGCGGCCCCAGGAACAGGCGCGCACCCTCGTTCACCGCCTTCGACGCAGCCGCCGCGGCACCGCCCGCGGTATCGTAGATGCGCAGGTTGATCCGCCGCTCGCCGCTTTCGAGCAGCGCCATGTTCGCGGCATTGGCGATCGACTGGCCGACCGCGGCGTTCGCCCCGCTCAGCGGCACGAGCAGCGCGACGCGGTTCTGCGGCGCGGCGACCGGCGGCGCGACCGGCGCTTCGACAGGCCGCTCGACGGGCGGCGGCGCGTTGACGGTCGCGACGCGCGCCGCGGGGCGCGTGCAGCCGCTGACCAGCAGCGCGATCGCTATGCCAGAAGCAAGTTGCAGCCGCCGTCCGAACCGGTTCACGATACGCATTATGAAAGACTCCGCCCCCGCCGGCCAAAATGCCGCAGAGCTACAACCGCCGGGCCTTTACATCGTTGCGACGCCCATCGGCAATCTCGGCGATCTGAGCCCCCGCGCGGCGCGAATCCTTGCGTCTGTGGCGGTCATCGCCTGCGAGGACACGCGCGTCACGGCGCGGCTGCTCCAGCACATCGGGGCGAAGACGCCGATGCTGCCGTACCACGACCACAACGCCGATGCGGTTCGCCCGCGCCTGATCGCGCGGATGGGCGTCGAGGCGGTGGCGCTGGTCAGCGACGCGGGCACGCCGCTGATCTCCGACCCCGGCTACAAGCTGGTGCGCGACGCGCGCGCCGCGGGCGTGACCGTGGTGACCATCCCCGGCCCGTGCGCGGCGGTCGCGGCGCTGACCCTCGCGGGGCTACCGACCGACCGCTTCCTGTTCGCGGGCTTCCTGCCGGCGAAGGCGGGGGCGCGGGCGACCGCCATCGCCGAGTTCGCCGCCTTGCGCGCCAGCCTGGTGTTCTACGAGTCGGCCGGACGCACCGCCGCGACGCTCACCGCCCTCGCCGAAGGCCTCGGCGATCGGCCCGCGGCAGTGGCGCGCGAGATCAGCAAGCGCTTTGAGGAGACCGTCGACGGCAGCCTGTCGGCCCTCGCCGCGCGCTACGCCGACGAGCCGCCGCGCGGCGAGGTGGTGATCGTCGTCGGCCCGCCCGCCGCGGTCGCCGCACCCGACGCCGCGACGCTCGACGAGGCGCTGCACGCGGCGCTTGCCGACGCCAGCCTGAGTGCCGCCGCGAGCAGCGTCGCCGCGCTGCTCAACCTGCCGCGCAAGGCGGTCTATGCCCGCGCGCTCGAACTGCGGGACGGATGAGCCCGTAGGGGCCGCCGCGGCGTTTGTCGAAAGCCCGCAACAATGCCATCATCCCGAGTCGGGGGAAGGAACCCAGCGACATGGACCTCGCGCTCGCACGACTCGGCCTGATCGACGACGGCGATATCGACCTTGCGGATGCGGCGCTGACCTGCGCCGCCGCCGACCGTCCGCACCTCGACCTCGCCCCCCTGCGCGCCCGCATCGCAGGGTTAGCGTCGCGCCTGCTGGCCGATGCGTCGGGCGTGGTCACCAGTCGCGCCCGCGCCCGACTGCTCGCGGCGCTGATCGCGGGGCGCGAGGGGCTGACCGGCGATACGCTGACCTACGACGATCCCGACAATGCCGACCTGGCGATGCTGTTCGAACGCCGCCACGGGCTGCCCGTCACGCTGGCGCTGCTCTACGTGGCGCTCGCTCGCCGCGTCGGCTGGACGGCGGACGCGCTCAACGTGCCCGGCCATGTCCTCGTCGGCATCGGCAGCGAGAGCGACCGCCAGCTGATCGACGCCTTCGACCATGGCCGCGCGGTCGGCCCGGCAGGGCTGGCAGGACTGGTCGCACGCGCCGTCGGCGGCCATGTCGCGCCGTCGCTCGATCACGTCCGCCCGATGACCAACCGCGAGGTGCTCGTCCGCCTGTTGTCGAACCAGGCGACGCGGGCGCGGCGCGGCGGCGACAACGCCCGCGCGCTGCTGCTGACCGCGCGCATGACGCTGATCGCGCCCGGCATGACCGGGCTGTGGTGGGAACGCGCGCGGCTGGAGCAGCAACTCGGCGATGTCGTCGGGGCGCGGGCCAGCCTGACCGCGATGCTCGAGACCACGCACGACGAGCGTATCGCCGCACGCATCGCCAGCGCGCTGACCACCCTCGCCAGTTCGCACTGACCGCGCTAGAGCGCGCAAGTCGTCAGGGAGTGCGAGCATGGGCCTGCGGGTCGCGGTCCAGATGGACCCCATCGAGACCGTCAATACCGCAGGAGACTCGTCCTTCGCGCTGATGCTGGCGGCGCAGGCGCGCGGCCACCGGCTGTGGCATTATCTGTCGACCGACCTGTCGTTCGAGGCCGGCCGCGTTCGCGCCCGCGCCCGCGAGCTGAGCGTCAGCCGCACGGGCAGCCGCCACTGGGACTGGCTCGGCGAGCCGACGACGATCGACCTGGGGCACGACACCGACGTCGTGCTGATGCGCCAGGACCCGCCGTTCGACATGGCGTACATCACCGCGACCCATCTGCTGGAGCGTGCGGCCAGCGAGACCCTGGTGGTCAACGACCCCGCCGAGGTGCGCAATGCGCCCGAGAAATTGTTCGTGCTCGGCTATCCCGACCTGATGCCGCCGACGCTGGTGACCAGCCGCCTCGACGAGACGCAGGACTTCCGCGCCCGCCACGGCGCGGTGGTCGTCAAGCCGCTGTACGGCAACGCCGGGTCGGCGGTGTTCCACGTCGGCGAGACCGACGCCAACCTGCCGGCGCTCGTCGAGTTGTTCGCGCAAGTCTGGCGCGAGCCCTTCATGGTGCAGAAATTCCTCCCCGACGTGTCGGCGGGGGACAAGCGGATCGTCCTCGTCGACGGCGTGCCGACCGGCGCGATCAACCGCCTGCCCAAGGCGGGTGAGATCCGCTCGAACCTCGCGGCAGGCGGCAGTGCGCAGGCGACCGAGCTGACCCCGCGCGAGGCCGAGATCTGCGCCGCGATCGGCCCCGAGCTCAAGCGCCGGGGCCTCGTGTTCGTCGGCATCGACGTGATCGCGGGCTATCTGACCGAGATCAACGTCACGTCGCCCACGGGAATCGTCGCGATCGACCGCTTCAACGGCACCGACACGCCGGGGCTGATCTGGGACGCGATTCAGACCCGGCACGCCGCCCGGTGAACTGGATCGGCGAGGTCATCGAACAGGGCGGCATCGCGGGCATCTTCGCGCTGACCCTCGTCGAGACGGTGTTCCCCCCGATCCCGTCCGAGGTCGTCATGCCGATGGCGGGCATCGCCGCGGCCAAGGGCCATGTCTCGCTCGCGGGCGCGATCATCGCCGGACTCGCCGGGTCGATGGCGGGCAATATCCTGTTGTTCGTCGTCGCCCGCCAGCTGGGTGCGGCGCGCTTCGAGGCGTGGGTCGACCGCCACGGGCGCTGGCTGACGCTCGACACCGCGACGCTCGAACGCGTGCGGCGCTGGTTCACCAAGCACGGCGGCTGGGCGGTCGGGCTGGGACGCTGCATGCCGGGCATCCGCAGCATCATCTCGATCCCCGCCGGGCTGATCGACATGCCCTGGTCGCGCTTCCTGCTGTGGTCGACCCTTGGCACCACGGTCTGGGTCGCGGTGCTGACGGGGGCGGGCTACGGCCTCGGCAGTGCCGGGCTGCCGCTCGTCGAACGCTGGCTGGGGCCGGTGTCGAACGCGATCATCGTCATCGCGGCCGCGACGTACGTGATCCGCCTGCTGACCTGGAAGCGCGCGGCGTGACGCGGGGGGCGGCGATTCGCCTGACGCTGGGCCTCGCGATGATCGGCGTCGCGCTGTGGCTCTGGCTCCGCCCGAAGACTATCGAGGTCGCCGAGGCCGACGCGATCGCCAAGGCCTATGCGGTCCGCTACGCCGCCGCGACCCGCCAGCCCGTCGCGCATTTCGGCCGCGCCCGCCGCATTGCCTGGCCCGACGGGTGGGAGTTCATCTGGAGCTACCGCCCCTGCCCCGCCGACACCGCGCTGCGCGTCTTCGTGCCGCTGGTGGGTCACGGCGCGCGGATCACCCAGTCGCCGGACTGCGAGGCCGCGGGGCTCGGCGTCGAGCCGGTCGAGGCCTAGGGACTGCCCTAGTCCCCGCCCAGCGCGCCCGCGCACAGGCTGCGGTCGATCGGCACGCGCATCATCGCCTCGCCCCCCGCCGCTGCCGCCGCGGGGCCGATGTCGCGCGCCACCGCGGCGCGGACGCGCTCGGGGATCTGCTCGGCGGGCACGACTGCCGAGCGCGCGATGTGCGCCGCCGCCCAGGCATCGTCGTCGTCGGCCAGGTCGCCGACGCGTTCGAACACCACGACCTGCGAATTGGGCGTCAGGTTGCGGTCGGCGCAGACGGTCGAGAAGATGCCGTCGATGCACGTCGCGCGCGCCGAGGTGACGCCGTTCAGCACGTAGAAGCCCAGCGAATCGTCGGTCGCGTCGCAGATCACGCCGTACAGCTGCACCGACAGGACGAGCAGCCAGCCGCGCACCTCCCACCCGCCGCCGAAGTGCCGGAACGCCAGCGTGTCGCCGTCGCAGCGGATCAGCGCGTGTTCGACCATGAAGCGCAGCGCGCCCGAGCTCGACAGGCGCGTCGCCTTCCAGCGGCCCTCGTACGCACTGCCGCGCCGCCGCGTCTCGCGCTTGGCAAGCTCGACAAGGCCATAGGGTAGCGGCGGCAACAGCGCTTCGCGCACCGCAGGGGGCGGCGCGGCGGGGGCGCCGGCGGGGGCGACGCCGAGCTGATCGGCGAGCGCATCGAGGTCGCGGTCCCAGTCGAGCATGGTGAAACCCGGGCAGCGCCCCGCGACCAGCACGGTCAGGCGCTCGAGGTTGTACGCCGAGGGCTGGACCGCACCCGACACCCAGCGGCCGGCGAGCGACTTGTCGATGCCCAGGTCTGCAGCGAGGCGCGCACGCGACATCGACAGCGCCTTGAGCACCAGGTCGAGACGCTGCGCGAAGGTCACTGCCGCCATGGACGGGCGTTCTGACAAGCAAGGCGCGGCCCCGCAACGACTAAATGCAACCGTGCTGCACGGTCGTGCAACTTATCCTGCAACGGTTGCATGCGCGACGCCGACGATCGTTGCACCTGACCCCGGACGCTGCACCGCGGCATAAGCACATCACGAGGACGGGGCAGCGGCCCGGCACCTCCTGCCTACCGAACCCCACGGAGGCAGGACGAGTGGACCGGCCCAGCGCCCTTCGATCTTCACGATCCCCCGCGGATCGGTGCCTCCGGACCCCTTCCGGACGGTGCCGGTTCGCGATCGCAGGCGGCGCGCTACGGCCCTGGTGCGCCGCCTGCACCGTGGCGGCCGACTGACCCCGGCCTGCCCGCTACCCCCCCGGCATCAACGAGGTGTCGGGGGGGATAGGGCGCGGCGCGCGTGAAGGCGCGGCCGAGGCTAAGGGAAAATTTGCGCAGCGAATTTTGACTTAGGCGCGGACTCGCGCCGAACCGGCCGGCGGGGCGGCGCAGCCGAACCCGTCCGACGCTAGCCGCGGCTTTGCCGCGGCTCTTCCCTGTTCAGAAGACAAAAAAAGAGGCGCGGCAAAGCCGCGCCCGTCGGACGGGCGGCGGTGAACCCGCCGCTCCGCCGGCCGGAAATGGCGCGAGTCCGCGCCCAGCAGGAAATTCGCGAAGAGCGAATTTCCCACTGGACGCAGGCCGCGCTCATTTCAGATGCTGCGCCAGATACTTGTTCATCTCGAACATCGTGCACTTGTCGCGCCCGAACACCTTCTTCAGCTTGGCGTCAGCCAGGATCTCGCGCTTGTCGGCGGGATTCTGGAGGTTGTGCGTGCGGATATAGTCCCACACCTTCGAGACGACCTGACCACGCGGCAGCATGTCCTTGCCGACGATTTCCGCCAGCTCGGGCGACGGCGTCAGCGGCTTCTGCAGCGCGTCCATGTTGCGGGCGGGCTTCGGTGCCGCCGGATCCTTCGCGGCCTTGGCCTTCTTCGGCGCAGCCTTGACGGCGCCTGCGTTCTTGGGTGGTGATGCCATTGAACTCCCCTCGTTTGTCGGACTCTGTGCGGGCGCTTGTCGCTGATGACGACACCCGGGCGTTCCGGACCACAAAGTCTTAGCGCAAGCCGAAGGCCGCGCAACCATTTTACCGTGGTGAAACGGGCCGGACTGCAGCTTTTCGGCAACCAGTCGGGCTCAAAACACCCGGCGCGCGCGGATCAGCCAGGCACGCGGGCTGTTAAGAATCTGCACGCCCCCGATACGGCTCTCGACGACGTCCTCGTCGAGGCAGTTGATGCACTCGATCCCCAGCGTCCAGTTGCCGTCGTCGGTCTTCACCGCCAGCCCGCCGTCGACCAGCACCGATGAGCCGGTTTCCGGCGCCCCGAAACTGACGGTATCGAACTTCGACCGGTAGCGCGCGATCAGCGACGGCACGATCAGCGCCCCCGACCGCGGCGGCAGCGCGTACTCGTAGGAGATCCCCGCGCTCGCCGTCAGCTTGGGCGCATACACCGCCTGCAGCGGCGAGGTGCGATACTTGGTGTCCTGATAGCCCGCGCTGCCGGTCAGGCTGAGGCCCTTCACCGGCACCGCTGCGACCTCGATCTCGCCCCCGCGGCTGCGCAGCTTGCCTGCGTCCTGGACCTGCGCGAAAGCGTCGACCGCCTGCGCGTCGCGGACGTCGAGCCAGAAGCCCGTGACGTTGACGCTGACCCGGTCGCCCAGGAAGCGCGTCCGCGCCCCCGCCTCGTACGTCCAGGCCCGCTCGGGCGCATAGCTCAGCAGCGTGGCGCTCGTCGTCGCGCGCGCATTCCAGCCGTTCGAGCGATAGCCGCGTGTCGCGCTGGCATAGAGCATCACCGCGTCGCTTGGCGTGAAGCTGATCCCGGCATGCGGCGTCCAAACGCCGTTGCTGGTGCTGAGAGTATTGCCGAGGCAGGTCGCCGGGCGCGGCAGGGCCTGGCAGGCGGCGCGGCTGTCGACGACGGCAAAGTCGCGGTCCTCGTCGGTATAGCGAACCCCGCCGCTCAGCCGCAGCGCCGGTGTCAGCGCGAAACCCAGCTGCGCATAGCCCGCGATCGCCTGCGTCTCGTCGCGCAGCAAACGGTCGGCGCGCACCCCGCCCGGTGTCGTCACCTCGGCGAGGTCGGTCGTCCCGCTGTCGTCGAGGTAGGCCGCGCCCGCGACATAGTCGAAACGCCCCTCGGCGAGCGTGCCGGCGAGGCGAACCTCCTGGCTGAACCGGTCGCGGCGCTCGTCGCTCAACACGACATTGGCGCCGGTCCGCGCCGGGCCGTTGCCGAAATCGAGGGTGAAGCGCTGCGTCGTGTCGACGAAGCCGGTGATCGAGCTCAGCGTCGCGCTGCCGAGGTCGAGGTCGATGTGCGAGGTGTAGAGCTGCGTGCTCGTGCGGACGCCCAGGCCCCGCGTCGCCTTGGTGCCGCCGACGAGGCCGACGAACGGGCTAGCCGTCGCGACGGTGTCGGTATCGCGGCGCAGGCCGGTCGCGGCGAAGCGCCCGTCGGTGCTGGGGCCGTTCTCGCCACTGTCGCGCATGTACGCGGCGGCGAGGTTCCAGGTCAGCGACTCGCCGAGCTTGAAGCGCACCGCACCGCGCAGGCCGGCACGGTCGGCGTCGTTGGTGCGCTCACCCGTCGTGGTGTTGTACGCGACGCCCTGCGCATCGTCGTAATAGCCCGACAGCTTGACGCCGATCCCGGCAGTGGCGGGGATGTCGATGCTGCCGCGCACCAGCGCGCGCCCGTACTGGCCGTAGCCGCCCTCGGCATAGCCGGCGATCGCATCGCCGGGCCGCGCCAGCGTCACGTCGATCGCGCCCGCGCTGGTGTTGCGCCCGAACAGCACGCCCTGCGAGCCGCGCACCACGTCGATGCGCGAGATGTCGAACAGGCCGAAGTCGTTCGCGGCGTGCGGCAGTGCGATGCCGTCGACGAAGGTCGTGACCGCCGGCTCGATGCCACCCAGCGTCTCGCTGCTGCCAAGGCCGCGGACGTAGATGCCGGTCGACCCGCCCGGGCCGGGGGCGCGGATCGCGACCGTGTTGGGCAGCGTGTTCAGAACCGGCAGCGCGGTGCCGGTGCCGCGCAAGCGGAAGTCGTCCGGCGCGATCTGGCTGACCGACAGCGGTGCGGTCGCAAGCGGCTCGGCGCGCTGGCGGGCGGTGGTGGTGAGGGTCGAGAGTTTCTCGGCCGGGGTCAGGACGACCGCGTCGGGGGCGGGCTCGGCGGGGGCCGGCGGCGCGGGAGTCGCCGGCGCGGCGGCGTCGGTCGGGGATGCGGGGGCCGGGGCGGGTGCCTCCTGTGCTGCGAGAGGCGCCGCGAGGGCGGTCAGGGCGGCGGCGGCGAACAGGCGGTTACGCATAGGGGGAACCTCGGGCGGGGGCAGCCACGCTCTTACAGGGCGGTGCGTGTCAGTCGAGGGGAAAGGGTGGGGCGTCGCGGCAAAGCCGCGCCGTCGGACGGGCGGCGGCAACGGGCCGCCGCTCCGCCGGCCGGCCCCGGCGCGAGTCCGCGCCGAAGTCGAAATTCGCCGAAGAGCAAATTTCGCCTTCGGCCCGGCCGCTATCTCGGGGCTATAACCATCAACATCTGCCGACCTTCCATCTTCGGCAGCTGCTCGACCTTGGCATAATCGATCGCGTCATCGCGGACGCGCTCGAGCAGGCGAAGGCCCATCTCCGAATGCGAAAGCTCGCGGCCACGGAAGCGCAGGGTCAGCTTGACCTTGTCGCCTTCGTCGATGAAGCGCGCGACCGCCTTCATCTTGGTCTCGTAGTCATGATCGTCGATGTTCGGACGCATCTTGATCTCTTTGATCTCCTGCGTCTTCTGGTTCTTGCGGGCGGCAGCGGCCTTCTTCTGCGCCTCGTACTTGAACTTGCCGACATCGAGGATCTTGCACACCGGCGGATCGGCGCCGGGCGACACCTCGACGAGGTTCAGCCCGACCTCGTGCGCGGTGGCGATCGCTTCCTTGGTGTACAGCACGCCGAGATTCTCGCCGTCCTGATCGATCACGCGCACCTTGGGCACGGTGATGAACTCGTCATAGCGCGGGCCGTTCATCGGCGCAGGCGCATTCATGGGGCGGCGTGGGGGCGGTGGTATGACGGCGTCTCCTGAAAATCGACGTCATACATAAGGCCGAATCGGGGTTTAGCCTAGCCCTTCAACTGCCGCGCCACCGCCTTCAGCGTCTTTGCCCCGTATGGCGGCTTGAACCCCGCCAGACTCGCGACGTCGAGCTTGGGCTGGCTGTACACCGCCTTGGCGTGGCTGAAGGCGCGGAAGCCGTCGACGCCGTGGTAGCTGCCCATGCCCGACGGGCCGATGCCGCCGAACGGCAGGTCCTCCATCGAGACATGGAACACCACGTCGTTGACCGTGACCCCGCCCGAGATGGTGCGGTCGAGAACGCGCCGCTCCTCCGCCTTGTCCTCGCCGAACCAGTATAGCCCGAGCGGCCGGTCGTGCGCGTTGACGTACGCCACCGCATCGTCGGGCTTGTCGTAGGGCATGACGGGCAGCAGGGGTCCGAAGATCTCCTCCTGCATCACCGTCATCTCGTCGGTGACGTTCTGCAGGATGTGGAGCGGCATCTTGTTGGTGTTCTGCTTGGCGAAATCCTCGCCCGCCGGATTGACGACGGTGACCTTGGCGCCCTTCGCCGTTGCATCGGCGACATGCGCCTCCAGCCGCTCGCGGTGCCGCGCGCCGAGCACCGATGTATAGTCGTCGTTCGCGAGCAGCGTCGGATACATGCCCGCCACCGCCTTCTGCAGCCCGTCGACGATCTTCCCCTCGTCCTCGCGCGGCACCAGCAGATAGTCGGGGGCGAGGCAGATCTGCCCGGCGTTCATCATCTTGCCCAGTGCGATGCGCTCGGCGGTGCGCGCCGTATCGGCCGATCGCGATACGATCACCGGCGACTTGCCGCCGAGCTCGAGCGTCAGCGGCACGAGGTTCTTCGCCGCCGCCGCCATGACATGCCGCCCGATCGCGGTACCACCGGTGAACACCAGATGGTCGAAGGGCAGTTCGCTGAACGCCTTGCCGAGCTCGGGCCCGCCGGTGACGACCGCGACCTCGGTCTCGTCGAACGCCGCGGAGATCAGCTCTTTCAGCAGCGCACTCGTCGCCGGCGTATGCTCCGACGGCTTGATCATCGCGCGATTACCCGCCGCGAGCACCCCGGCGAGCGGCGCGAAGGTCAGATTGACCGGGAAATTCCACGGCGAGATGATGCCGACCACCCCCTTCGGCTGATACTCGACGCGGGCGCGCGCCCCCAGCAGGCCGAGCGGAAACTGCACGCCGCGCTTCTCGGGCTTCATCCAGGCGCTCAGGTGCTTGGCGGCATGGCGGATCGGCCCGACCGACGCCATGATGTCGGTAACCATCGTCATCGCCGTCGAGCGGTGGCCAAAATCGTCCGACAGTGCGGCGGCGAAGCGGTCCTTGCCCGCGATCACCACGTCGGCGGCGCGCTTCAGGCGGTCGAGGCGGACGCTCGCGGCGACGGGCAGTTCGGCGGTGAACGCCGCGCGTTGCCGGTGCAGCAGCGCCAGCATCGCCGCCGCATCGCGCTCGTCCCAGCCGCTCGTCGTCGTCGCCATCGGTCTCTCCCCAGAGTGTGCGTGCAGCCTAGCAGCGACCCGCGCCCGGAACCAATGCCGTCCGCCACCGCTTGGGGAGCGATGTTCGACCCCTGCGACGATGCTGCGCTGCTCGATCTGCTCGCCGCGCTCGATTCCGGCGGCTACGACTTCGTCACGACGACCCCCGCGACGCACGCGCGCGTCGTCGCGCGCTCGGGACATGGCACGACGTTGCGCGACCTCCTCGGCTGGAGCCGCATCGTCCCGCCCGACGCACTGGACCCCGCGCTGCGCACGACTCTCGAACGCGCGAAAGTGGTCGAGACGGTCGAGGGCGGCTGGCGCAGCCGGATCCGCGTGACGCGGCTGCGCGGCCGGCTGTTCGTCCACTCGCCCTTCCCGACCGACGACCCGAATGCGGTGTTCCTCGGCCCCGACTCGTACCGCTTCGCCGACTTCATCGTCGAGGAACTGGCGCGCGATTCGATCTGCCGCAACGTCGTCGACATCGGCACGGGCAGCGGCGTCGGGGTCATCGTCGCGTCGGGCCCGGCGAGCCCGGCGCGTTTCGCGATGACCGACATCAACCCCGACGCTCTGGCGTGTGCGCGGATCAACGCCGCCCACGCCGGACTGCATGTCGATGCGCTGCTCGGGGAGGGTCTTGCCGATTTCGCCGGCGAGGTCGACCTGGCGCTCGCCAACCCGCCCTACATCATCGACGAGGGCGAGCGCGCCTATCGCGACGGCGGCGGCATGCTCGGCGGCCAGGTGTCGCTCGACATGGCGGTCGAGATCGCCGCCCGCCTCAGCCCCGGCGGCCGCCTGCTGCTCTACACCGGCAGCGCCATCGTCGCCGGCATCGACGGCTTCAAGGCCGCCCTGCGCGGCGCTGCGGCGGACGCGGGTTGCACGCTGCGCTACCGCGAACTCGACCCCGACGTGTTCGGTGAGGAACTCGACCGGCCGGCCTATGCCGAGGCCAATGTCGAACGCATCGCGGCGGTCGGCGCGGTCCTGACGCGCCGCTAGCAACGCAAAAGGGCCGCCCGTTGCCGGACGGCCCATTCGCGCACGAGTATCCTACGATCAGATCGGCGCAGGCGCCTCGAAGCCGCCGCGGCGCCCGGTCTTGGGGATCGCCGAGACGCCGGTGGAGCCCGGCGAGGGGAGCGAGGTCAGGCCCGACGAGCGGACGATCTGCTCGCCTGCCAGGACGCGCTTGATCTCGTCGCCCGACAGGGTCTCGAGCTCGAGCAACGCCGCCGCGACGCGGTGGAGCTGGTCGATGTTATCGGTCAGCACCTGCTTGGCGCGGTCGTAGCCAGCCATGACGATCGCCTTGACCTCGGCGTCGATCACGCGCGCGGTTTCCTCGCTGACGTTCTGCGTCTTAGTCACGCTGTGGCCGAGGAAGACCTCTTCCTGGTTCTCGCCGTACTTGAGCGGCCCCAGCTTGTCGGACATGCCCCACTGGGTGACCATGTTCTTGGCGAGGTCGGTGGCGTAGCTGATGTCGCTCGATGCGCCGCTCGACACCTTGTCGTGGCCGAAGATGACTTCCTCCGCGACGCGGCCGCCCATCGAGACCGACAGGTTCGCGAACATCTTGTCGCGATGATAGCTGTACTGGTCACGCTCGGGCAGGCGCATGACGAGCCCCAGCGCACGGCCGCGCGGGATGATCGTCGCCTTGTGGATCGGGTCCGAAGCGGCCTCGTGCAGCGAGACGACGGCATGGCCGGCCTCGTGGTACGCGGTCATCTTCTTCTCGTCGTCGGTCATCACCATCGACTTGCGCTCGGTGCCCATCATGACGCGGTCCTTCGCGTCCTCGAACTCGGCCATCGCGACGAGGCGCTTGCCGCGGCGGGCCGCCAGCAGCGCGGCCTCGTTGACGAGGTTCGCGAGATCGGCGCCCGAGAAGCCCGGCGTGCCGCGGGCGATGACGCGCGGGTTGACGTCGGGAGCCATCGGGACCTTGCGCATATGGACGACGAGGATCTTCTCGCGGCCCTCGATGTCGGGACGGCCGACGGTGACCTGGCGGTCGAATCGGCCCGGACGCAGCAGCGCGGGATCGAGCACGTCGGGGCGGTTGGTCGCCGCGACGATGATGATGCCCTCGTTGGCATCGAAGCCGTCCATCTCGACGAGCAGCTGGTTCAGCGTCTGCTCGCGCTCGTCGTTGCCACCGCCGAGGCCAGCGCCACGGCTGCGGCCGACGGCGTCGATCTCGTCGATGAAGATGATGCAGGGCGAGGACTTCTTCGCCTGCTCGAACATGTCGCGCACGCGGCTCGCGCCGACGCCGACGAACATCTCGACGAAGTCCGAACCCGAGATGTTGAAGAACGGCACGTTGGCCTCGCCGGCGATGGCGCGCGCCAGCAGCGTCTTGCCGGTACCCGGGGGACCGACGAGCAGCGCGCCCTTCGGGATCTTGCCGCCGAGGCGGTTGAACTTCTGCGGGTCACGCAGGAACTCGACGATCTCCTGCAGCTCCTCGCGTGCCTCGTCGATGCCTGCGACGTCATCGAACGTCACGCGGCCTTCCTTCGGGACGAGCAGCTTGGCGCGGCTCTTGCCGAAGCCCATCGCACCGCCGCGGCCGCCGCCGTTCTGCATCTGGCGCATCACGAAGATCCAGATGCCGATCATCAGCACGAAGGGCAGCATCGACAGCAGCAGCTGCGCGAGGAAGCCGCGCTGCTCCTCGGGCTTGGCGTCGAAGCGCACGCCCTTCTCACGCAGCTTCTGGATCAGCGTCGGGTCGCCGAGCGGCGGGATGGTTGTGCGGAACGCCTCGTCGGCCTGGGTCTTGCCCTGGATCTCGCCGCCGCGGAACTCGATGCCCTTGACGCTGCCCTCGTCGACCTTGGTCAGGAAGTCCGAGTAGGCGAGGACGGTGCCGGTGGCACTCGTCGACGGGCCCTGGATGACGTTGACTACGACGACCAGCGCCAGGAGGATCGCCGCCCACAGGCCGAGACTCTTGATCCACGGGTTGGGCGGGCGCTTGGGGTCACTCATGCGGGCTGACTTTCGCTCTAACTGTCAAATCAAGATAGGCGTGTTACGGCCGGGCGCAATCGCCGGTTGACATGAATCATCGACTCAGATGCGTGATCGGGCGCGGCGAAACGTCCATCTGTCGCCGCCGCGCGCCTGAACCCCACCCAAAGTCGCGGTTTCTCCGCCCGCCAGCCGCGCAATGAGTCGGTCGGTCTCGGGACCACGCAGGGCGGCGCCGAAGTGCGCAAGCGCCCGGGTGACAAAACGGCGGCGCAGTTCGGCGGGCAGGCCGACAACTTCGAGTACGACCGTCTCGCCGATCTCGGCGCGGCTGTCCCAGGCGAGGTCGGCGGTCCAGGCGAGCGCGGCTTCCGCCTCGCCCAGATGCGCAGCGGCGTCGGCGAGTCGTGCGGCGTCGAGCCATGGGGTGCCCGCCAGCAGCGCCCGCGCGGCGGTGCGGTCGTAGGCGGGGGAGCGGTTGGCGGGGTCGTCGACGGGGGCCAGGCCTGCCGCATCCACAATCGCGCGCAGGTCCGCCCGGCGCATTTCGAGGAGCGGCCGCAGCAGGGTCACCCCCTCGCCCAGATCGCGGCGCGCACGGATTCCGCTCAGGCCCCCCGTCCCGCTGCCGCGCGCCAATCGCATCAGTAGCGTCTCGGCCTGGTCGTCGGCATGGTGCCCCGTCGCGAGCCACGCGATGCCGTGAGCGACGCAGTGATCGCGCATCAGTGCATAGCGCGCGTCGCGTGCCGCCGCCTGCACGTTCGCTGCAGGCTTATCGCCGCGCCAGACGAGCGTCGTGTGGAAAATACCGCGTGCCGCGCAGACCGAAGCGACCATCGCCGCCTCACCGGCGCTTTCGGCGCGCAGGCCGTGATCGACGGTCAGCGCCACGACCCGCTCCCCGTACGCCGCATGCGCGAGGATCAGCAGCGCGAGGCTGTCGGGCCCGCCCGATATCGCGACGGCAAGTTGTCCGGACAGGCGGCCGCCGGCAAGCCCGTCGCACACCGCGGCGAAGGCGGCGGCGGTCAGGCCGGGACCGGCGACGGCGCCCTGAGCCGCGCCGATAGCGCGATCTTGAACATCACGAAGACCAGCCCCGCGCCCGCCGCCAGCCCCGCATGGAGCAGCCAGAACTGCGTCACCGGCATCGTCTGGAACAGTCCGCCGATATACCCGACCGCGGCATTGGCAATGAAGAACGACATCTGGAACAGGCCGATCACCGTCGCCTCGATCGGCTTGGGCGCCAGCCGCGCGAACAGCGCCAGCGACACCGGCAGGACGTGCGCGAAGCCGATCGAGTTGACGAGGTGGAACAGCGCCGGCCACGCCAGCCCGATCTTGCCGCCCGGGGGCGTCGTCACCGCGGCGAGGTACAGGCACAGCATGCCGCCGACAGCGAACGCCGTGCCGATGATCATCTTGCTGAACTCGTCGGGCTCGGACCAGCGCTTGCCGTACCAGCGGTAGAACAGCGCCACCCCCGCCAGGCAGCTGACCGACACCACCGCGTCATAGGTGATCAGCCACGTCGTCGGCAGCTTGTCGCCCATGAGCTCCAGCGCAAAATCGCGGTCGGCCCACAGCAGATAGGCGTTGAAAATCTCCTGGTTGGGAAGCAGCGCCACCGCCAGCACCGGGATGATCGCCAGCAGCACACCGAGCATCAGCCAGTCGTCGCGCGTCATCGGCGCGCGCAGCGGCGCATCCTTGGCCCGCGCCTCGAAATGCTCGGGCGGCAGATATTTCTGCCCGGCGATGTAGATCGCCAGCCCGATCAGCATCCCGACGCCCGCCGCGCCGAAGCCCCAGTGCCAACCGACCTTCTCGCCCAGCGTCCCCGTCACCAGCGGCGAGATGATCACCCCGGCGTTGATCGCCAGATAATAGATCTGGAAGGCGTCGGCACGGCGCAGGTCGCCGTCCTTGTACAGGCTGCCGATCTGGCTCGCGAGATTACCCTTGAACAGGCCGCAGCCGATGATCAGCGCAAGCAGCGCGAACAGGAAGCTGACCTCGAACGCCATCAGGAAATGGCCGATCGCCATCAGGATACCGCCCGCCAGCACGGCGCGACGCTTGCCCGTCCAGCGGTCGGCGATGATGCCGCCCAGCGTCGGGGTGAAATAGACCAGTGCCGCGTAGCTGCCGAAGATCGCCGAGGCGAGTGCCGCGCCCTGCAGCCCGCCGAACAGGCTGCTGAACTCCTTGAAGAAGGCGATATTCTCGACATGGCCCGGCAGCAGCAGCTGCTTCGCCATGTACAGCACCAGCAGCGACTGCATGCCGTAGTAGGAGAACCGCTCCCACGCCTCGGCAAACGCGAGATAGCCGAGCCCCTTGGGATGGCCGAGAAACGCCCGGTCCGAGGCCGGCAGCGCGGCGGCGGGCTCGGGCACGCTCACCTCAGGCCGCGCACTTCGCGGTCACCCGCGCCTTCGCCGCCTGCGCCTTCAGCGCCGGGGACAGCTTCGCGCCATAGCCTTCGTCTAGCTGGGTCAGCGAGCGGCACGCCTGGTCGGGCTTCTTGAGGTCGATCAGCGCTTGGGCAAGGCCGAGCAGGCTGTCGGGCGCCCGGGTGCCGCGCGGATAGGTCGTGTAGCCGTCGAGGAAGGCGCGCGCCGCGGCGGCGTACTGCTTCTGCGTCGAACGCGTCTTGCCGAGCCAGTAGAGCGCGTCCGACGCCCGCGCCGCCTTGGGGTTGGCAGCGACGAACTCGGTCAGCGCGTCGGCGGCGCCTTCGTCTTTGGCGACGACGAGCGCGTACGCCGCGCGCCACTGGCCCTCGACCGTCAGCGGTGCGGCCGGCGTCGCGGGCTTGAGCGGACCGGCGGCGGGCTCCTCCACCGGCGCGGCAGTGGCCGGGGCAGGCGGCCGGGTGCCCGCCTCGATCGCGTTCAAGCGGAACTCGGCGTCGCCGCGGAACTTGGCGAGGCCTTCCTCGAGCAGGCGGATGCGGTTCTGGTCGGCCTCGACCTGCCCGGTCAGGGTGCGCAGCTGCGCCTCCAGCTCGCCGACGCGCGCGGTCAGGTCGGTCAGCGGCGCGCTGGCAGGCGTCCCGACGGTTTCGGCGGGCGCGGGCGCGGCGGGTGCCACCTCGGGCTCGAAGAAGCGTGCGTCGCCGCCGGGGAAGACCTTGCGCTGGACCGCCTTCATCTCCGATTCGAGCTTGCCGACGCGGCGGCCGAGGCCCGGATCGGCATCCTGCGCGACTGCGGGGGCGGCGAGCAGCAGCGAGAACGCAACGGCGAAACGGATCATTGGACCTGCGGAGTTGAGGCGGCGGGGGCCGCGGCGGGCGCGATGCGCGCGGCGAGATCGGTGGGGTCGAGGCTGACGTTCTTGACCGTCTCGACCGGCCCGCCGAGCGGCGGCACGGCGCGGCCGCCGACACTGATCGCCAGCGCCCCGGCGCGTCCGGTCCACAGCCGCTGGCCGGGGATGGCCGGCAGGTCGAAGCGCTCGCCCTTGGCCAGCAGTCCGGTGCGGACGCTGATCAGCTTGCCCGTCTCCGGGCTGATCGCGGTGATGCGCACCCAGGCATCGTCCTTCGCGACGACGCTGACGGCACCCGGCGTCGCGGGTGCTGCGACCGGCGCTTCGGCAACCGCGACCGGGGTGCCGTCGATGCCCGCGGCGGCCGGGGTCGCCGGCGAAGCGGGATCGGTCACGGCGGGCTCGACGACCGCAGGCTCGACAGGGGCCTGGGCGGTCTCGACTGCGGGCGAGGCTTCGAACCAGCCCGCGCCGTACGCGGTCAGCCCGCCGATCACGAGGATCAGAAGCGCGACGCTCAGCGTCACCAGTCCGCGCGACGGCAGGCGGCGCTCGTCGAGCGGTTCGAGCGCGACGGTGGCGGGCACATGCGCGGTCTTCGATGTCTCGCCGCGGAACTGCGTCGCGGCCTCGTCGGCGTCGATACCGACGGCGCGCGCATAGGCCTTCACGAAACCGATCGAGTAGGGGAGCGCGGGCAGGTCGTCGTGGGCGTCGGCCTCGATGGCGCGCAGGTGGCGCAGCGGCACGCGCGTGTCCTTGGCGATGTCGGCAAGCTCGACCCCGGCGGCGGTGCGGGCGGCACCCAGCCGCGCGCCGATCCGCTCTCGCGCGCCGCCGAACGCCGGTGCGGCGAAGGCCTTGCCGTCAGCCCCCCGGCTGTCGCTGTCGTCTGCTTCCACCAATCGTTCCTCGGCCCCTCGCATCGCTGACCCAGGCGGCGTGCGCTGCCGATGCAGAGGCAGGCGCACCGTCGCTTCAAGCTTAACGCAAGTCAACCGCACGCCATCGTACCCACGAACCACTTGGGCGCGCGTTGGGCGCGCGGCCCAGATCGTTTGGCAGTGCTGTGCGCACGACCTTGTTGCGTCGCACCATCTGCGCTATGGCCCGCGCTCATTTCCGCACCTTCCGAAGGCCTTCACGCATGCGCTTGCGCAACATCGCGATCATCGCGCACGTCGATCACGGCAAGACGACGCTCGTCGACCAGCTGTTCCGCCAGTCCGGCACCTTCCGCGACAATCAGCGCGTCGCCGAGCGCGCGATGGATTCGAACGACCTCGAGAAAGAGCGCGGCATCACCATCCTCGCCAAGTGCACGTCGATCGAATGGACCGACAAGGCGACCGACGAAACCACCCACATCAATATCGTCGACACCCCCGGCCACGCCGACTTCGGTGGCGAGGTCGAGCGCATCCTGTCGATGGTCGACGGCGTGGTCCTCCTCGTCGACGCCGCCGAAGGCCCGATGCCGCAAACCAAGTTCGTCACCGGCAAGGCGCTGGCGCTGGGCCTCCGCCCGATTGTTGTGGTCAACAAGATCGACCGCCAGGACGCGCGTGCGCAGGAAGTGCTCGACGAGGTCTTCGACCTGTTCGTCACTCTCGAGGCCAGCGACGAGCAGCTCGACTTCCCGGTCATCTTCGCGAGCGGTCGCAACGGTTACGCCGGCCGCGATGCCGAGGTGCGCTCGGGCGACCTGACGCCGCTGTTCGAGACGATCGTCAGCCACGTGCCGGCACCCGCCGCCGATGCCGAGGGCGAGTTCAAGATGCTCGTCTCGCTGCTCGACCGCGATTCGTTCGTCGGCCGCATCCTGACCGGGCGCATCCTGTCGGGGACGCTCAAGCTCAACATGCCGATCCGCGCGCTGAACCCCGACGGCACCGTCGCCGAGGAAGGCCGCGCGTCGAAGATCTTCGCGTTCCAGGGTCTCGAGCGCGTTCCCGTCGACATCGCGCGCGCCGGCGACATCATCGCGCTGGCCGGCATGAGCAAGGCGACCGTCGCCGACACCATCGCCGACATCAGCGTCACCGAGCCGCTGCACGCCCAGCCGATCGATCCGCCGACGCTCAGCATGACCTTCGCCGTCAACGACAGCCCCTACGCGGGCCGTGACGGCAGCAAGGTCACCAGCCGCATGATCATCGACCGCCTGAACCGCGAGGCCGAGGGCAATGTCGCGGTCAAGGTCACCGAGAGCGCGTCAAAGGACGCCTTCGAAGTCGCCGGCCGCGGTGAGTTGCAGCTCGGCGTGCTGATCGAGACGATGCGCCGCGAAGGCTTCGAGCTGTCGATCAGCCGCCCGCGCGTGATCTTCGGCACCGACGAGAACGGCAAGCGCACCGAGCCGTACGAGATCGTCGTCATCGACGTCGACGAGCAGTATTCGGGCACGGTCGTCGAGAAGATGGCGGGCCGCAAGGCCGAGATGACCGACATGCGCCCGAGCGGTGGCGGCAAGACGCGCCTGACCTTCTCGGCCCCGGCGCGCGGCCTGATCGGCTATCACGGCGAGTTCCTGTCCGACACGCGCGGCACCGGCATCATGAACCGGCTGTTCGAGAAGTACGGTCCATACAAGGGTCCGGTGTCGGGTCGCGGCAACGGCGTGCTGATCTCCACCGAGACCGGCGAGGCGGTCGGCTATGCGCTCGGCTATCTGCAGCCGCGCGGCACGCTGATGATCGAGCCCGGCGAGGCGGTCTACCAGGGCATGGTGATCGGCGAGAACGCGCGCGACGAGGACCTGGAGGTCAACCCGCTGAAGTCGAAGGCGCTGACCAACTTCCGCGCCAGCGGCAAAGACGACGCGATCCAGCTGAGCCCGCCCAAGCGCCTGACGCTCGAGCAGGCGATCGCCTACATCGATGACGACGAGCTCGTCGAGGTGACGCCGAACTACATCCGGCTGCGCAAGATCCACCTCGACCCCAACGAGCGCAAGCGCGCATCGCGGGCCAAGAACGCCGCCTGACGCCAGTAACGGGGTGGGCCCTGCCCGCCCCGTTCCGGTACCGATGCGTGTCCCTACGGACACTATGCAGCTTAAGATCGAACCCGGTCCTTTCGGCGCGGCAACCTTTGTCGTCGCGGCGTGTTGAGCCTCCCGAACGTTTTCGTTTCAGGGAGAAAATAACATGGCCGAATATGATACCACTCGCGATTCGACCGGCCGTCCGGTCGTCGTCGAGAAGAAGTCGTCGATGGGCTGGCTCGTCGCGCTGCTGATCGTTGTCGCCCTCGTCGTCGCGGCGTTCGCGTTCGGGCTGGTCGACCTCGATGCGGATGCGGGCAAGATCCCCGACGTCAATGTCACGACCAGCGGCGGCGAAGCCCCGTCGGTCGATGCCAATGTTGCTGACGTCGATGTCGGCACCAAGGAGACCACGATCGAAGTGCCGACGGTCGACGTGAAGCCCGCCGGCGACGCCGAAGCCAAGTAAGTAATGCCTCTGCTGCAGATCATTGTCTCGATCCTGCTGCCCCCGCTGGGCGTATTTCTGGCGAAGGGCATTGGCACCGATTTCTGGATCAACGTCGTGCTGACGCTGCTCGGCTATATCCCGGGTATCGTCCACGCGATCTGGGTGGTCGCCAAGGCAAACTGAGGCTAGGGCGGCGGCGATGCCGCCGCCCTTTCCTCACTCGGTCGGAATGGCGCGCGCCTTGCAAGAGGCGCGCGCTGCCGCGT
The DNA here is from genome assembly GCF_007097155.1 of Glacieibacterium frigidum. Taxonomy (GTDB): domain Bacteria; phylum Pseudomonadota; class Alphaproteobacteria; order Sphingomonadales; family Sphingomonadaceae; genus Glacieibacterium; species Glacieibacterium frigidum. The sequence continues at coordinate 129,209 of NZ_VJWA01000001.1, read as the reverse complement.
TGCGGGGCGAAGTGCCGGTCGGTGCCGCGGTGGTCGGCGCCGAGGGCATCGTCGCTGCAGCCGGCAACCGCACCCGCGAGCTGAACGACCCGACCGCGCACGCCGAGATGCTGGCGATCCGCGCCGCCTGCGCTGCACTCGGCAACGAGCGGCTGATCGGCCACGACCTGTACGTCACCCTCGAACCCTGCCCGATGTGCGCCGCCGCGATCGGCTTCGCACGCATCGCCCGGCTCTACTACGGCGCGCCCGACGCTAAGGGCGGCGGCGTCGACCATGGGCCGCGCATCTACACTCACCCGACGTGCCACCACGCCCCGCAGGTCTATGGCGGCATCGGCGAAAGCGAGGCGGCGGCGCTGCTGCGCCAGTTCTTCGCCGAACGCCGCTAGGGCTTCGGCGCGACCGGCTCGGCGAACGCCTTGGCGGCGATGAAGTCGAGTACCGCGATGCCGTTGGGCAGCGTCGGGGTCACAATATCGAAATGGGTGGGATTCGCAGGCTGCAGCACCTCGACCGTGTCGCCCGCCTGCCGCGCGGCAGCCGCATAAGGCTGGATGAACGGCGTGAAATCGGCGGCAACGATCAGTTGCTTGACGCCCAGCGGCAGATGCTCGGCGGGTGATGCCAGCTTGTATTCGGCAGGCTTCTCGGCGGGCGTCCCACCCATCAGCGGCACGATGACCGGCTTGCCGCACGCCTGCACGTCGATGCCGATAAACGGCGCGAGGGTGCCCGGCCCGTCGATCGCCACCACGCTGACGGGGCGCACCGCGGTGCCGCGCCACGGCCCCTCCAGCTTCGACCGCGACGCCGCCCACAGCGCGAGATGCGCGCCCGCCGAATGGCCGACGATGACGACGCGCTTCAGGTCGATCGGATAGCGTTTCGCGATGTCGGGCAATTTGTCGACTGCGGCGGCGACATCTTGAAAGGTGCCCGGCCAGCCGCCGCCCGCATCGCCGACGCGGCGATACTCGATATTCCACGTCGCGATGCCGCGCTTGGTCAGCGCATCGGCGAAGCCCGCGATGCCGGCGCGGGTGTCGTAACTCGCCTGCCAGCAGCCGCCATGGATGACGACCGCGACCGGGAACGGCCCCTTGCCTGCGGGCAGGCGCAGGTCGCCCGCCTGCAGCGGCAGCGCGCCATAGCTGATCGTCGCGGCAGGCGCTGACGCGGTCTTGCCCGCCGCCTTGTAGATCGTCTCGGGCGTGTCCGCCGCGCCCGCACCCGATGCCATGATGCCGGCCACCGCCAGTGCCGCCACGAACCGTCCGATCATCCGCCCGTCTCCCCTAAGCGTAATGTGCCAGCCTCAAGCCCGGGCGCGGCCAGCGGCAGCGCGCGAGCTTGCCGGTGGTCGACAGGGTTACCCAGGCGTCCATCATGTCCTCGCCGCCGAAGCAGATGTTGGTCGTCAGCAGGTCGGGAAAATCGAAGAACTCGTGCGCGCCTGTCGCAGGATCGACCGAGCAGATGCCGGGATGCTCGACAAGCGTCGCCTGCGCGACACGCCCGTCCGCCTCGATCGCCAGGCTGTCGAGCAGCACGCGCCCCGGCCAGCTGGTCACCACCCGCCCGGGCAGCGCGGGCAGCGGCGACGGCGCGACCTCGCCGGGTGCAATCACGTCGAACGCCAGCAGCAGCCGCTCCTGCGTATGCGCGGCGTAGACCGTGCGCCCGTCGGGCGACAGGCCGACGCCGTTGAGGTTGGGGCCGCGCACCGCGCAGGTGATGCGGCTGCCGTCAGGGGTGGCGTAGAACAGCCCGCCGTGGGTCGTGTGCCCGTCGAAATGCTTGCCGAGGTCGGTGAACCAGAAGCGCCCGCTCGCATCGAAGACGATATCGTTGGGCCCCGACAAAGGCACGCCGTCGCAACTATCGTACAGCCGCTCGACCTTGCCCGTTGCCAAGTCGACCCGCTCGATCCGCCCTGTCGTATAGTCGGCCGCAGCACCGCCGGGCAGCGCGAGGTCGCCCATGTCGGTCCACCCGAAGCCGCCGTTGTTGCAGACGTACAGCGCGCCGTCGGGGCCGATCGCGGCGCCGTTCGGCCCGCCGCCGGGGGTCGCGATCACCGACGTGCAGCCGTCAGGATGGACGCGCGTGATGCGCCCGGCCCTGATCTCGACGACAATCACCGAGCCGTCGGCGCACCACACCGGCCCTTCGGGAAAGGCCAGGCCCTCCGCGACGATGCTGTGCGCGTACATCAGCTGGGCTTGATCGTGCCCTTGGTCGACGGGTTGGCAGCGATCGTCTTGACCTTCTCCTTCTTGGGCTTGCGCGCTTCCTTGCCGGGTTTCGAGGCGCCCTTGGCCATGGCCAGTCTCCCAATTTGTTTGCGTGGCCGCGGTTATCGCCGGGTCAGACGGGTGTTGGCAAGGGGCGGCCCGCCCCATATGACCCGCGCAACATTAGGAGATACCAGTGACCGATACCCCCACCACGCTGACGCTGACGCTCGACACGGGCGACGTGACGATCAAGCTGCGCCCCGACCTCGCCCCCGGCCATGTCGCGCGCATCGCCGAGCTGGCGTCGGAAGGCTTTTACGACGGCGTCGTCTTCCACCGCGTCATTCCCGGCTTTATGGCGCAGGGCGGCGACCCCAGCGGCACCGGCAGCGGCGGCAGCAAGAAGCCCGACCTGAAGGCAGAATTCAGCCGCGAGCCGCACAAGCGCGGCACCTGCTCGATGGCGCGCACCTCGGCGCCGAACAGCGCCAACAGCCAGTTCTTCATCTGCTTCGGCGATTCGAGCTTCCTCGACGGCCAGTACACCGTGTGGGGCGAGGTCATCGAAGGAATGGACAACGTCGACAAGCTGCCCAAGGGCGAGCCGCCGCGCGCGCCGGGCAAGATCGTCCGCGCGACCGTCGCGTAAATCTCAGGCGAAGCCCGTCGTCGCTGCCCAGCTCAGGAAGAGCTCGGGCCAGGCGGCGACGGGTTTGCCGATCGCCTTGCGCAGGCCGAAGCCGTGGCCGCCATGCGCGAACAAATGCGTCTCGACGGCGACGCCCCGCGCCTTCAGCGCCGCGCGGAACAGCAAGGCATTCTCGACCGGCACGACATCGTCGTCCTCTGCATGGACGATGAAGCACGGCGGCGCTTGCGCCGTGACGTTGCGGTCGGGCGAATGCGCGGCCTCGCGGGCGGCGTCGGCGTCTGCGCCGATCAGCAGGGTGCGTGAGCTCGGATGCGCGTGCGGCGCGGTCATCGAGACCACGGGATAGATCGGCGCGCCGATCATCGGGCGCGGCGACAATGCGTCGGCGGCATCGACCGGCGCATAGGTCGGTGTCGCGAAGCGCGCGATCAGGTCGGTGCAGACATGGCCGCCTGCCGAGAAACCCATCACGCCGACGCGTTCGGGATCGATGCCGAAATCGCGCGCGCGGTGGCGGATGACGCGGATCGCACGCTGCGCATCGGACAGCGCGACGTCGGGTCCCGCAGCCCAGCCCTCGCCGGGCAGGCGGTAGAACAGCACGAAGACGGTGAAGCCGCGCGCGCACAACAGCCGCGCGATCTCGTACCCCTCCTTGTCGACGACCACCCATTTATAGCCGCCGCCGGGCGTGACGAGCAGCGCCGCGCCGTTGGGCCGCGCCGGCCGGAATACCGCCATCCGGGGGCGGGTGATGCCGAACACCGCACGGTCGGTCAGCTGCGGGTCGGTGCTGCGCTCGTTGACCGTCTCGACGAGGGGCGTGCGCGGCATCCCCGGCGCACCCTTCGGCCACAGGTCGATCGTCTCGGTCGGCTGCGGCAGCCCGGCGACGCGCTTGCCGGTCGGCGGCGGGGTCTGCGCCGCAGCGGCACTGGCGGCGAGGCCGGCGAGCAGGAGGCTGCGGCGGGTGGTCATGGCAGCGCCCGATAGCTGAAATTGGCGAAGCGCGCGCTGCCCTTGCCAGCGGCGTAGAGCGCCGGGCGCAGGCTGAGGAAGTCGTAGGCGACGTTGTGGTGATAGCCCGACACCTCCATCTGGACGTCGAACTTGCGCCACGTGAGGCCCCGGTCGGCGCTGGTGTGCAGAGTCACGATGTTGCGGTCGTTGGTCAGGCGGAGGCGCAGCGCCGTGCCGACTGCGCCGGCGCGCTGCCGCTGCAGGCCGTAGCGGTGCATCATCAGCCCGCGCTCGTTCACCCCCAGCCCCGCGTAGAGGCGGCGGTTGTAGAACAGCAGCACCCCCGCCTCGGTGCCGGGATCGACCTCGACATCGACCTCGAAGCGGTAGGCCTGGTCGCCCGCGAGCAGCGTCAGCGGCGACGAGTCCGCGGGCGTCGTGCCCTTGGCCGCCAGATGCAGCACGCCGTCCGCCCGCCGGATGCGCCGCGCCTCGTCCTTGCCGGGGTCGTAGAACGACCAGAGCGTCCCCAGCCGGTCGGTTCGGAAATCGTCGCTGAGCGGTTGGCCGTGAACTTGTCCGGACAATCTGCGCGGCATCGCCACCGGCTTCGACAGGTCGCCGCCGCCGATCACCGGCCAGTCGTTCACCCACGTCACCGGCGCGAGCAGCGCCTGCCGTCCCAGCGTCCAATAGCCGTTCTCATAGCCGTGGAGGATCGCCCACCACTGGCCCCCCGGCCCTTCGAACAGGGTCGCATGCCCGCGCGACCACCATTTCTCGCGCGCCGACAGGGTCCGCGTCACCGGATTGCCCGGGTGATTGACCCAAGGCCCGTCGATGCCCCGCGACCGCGCGACGATGACCATGTGCCCGGTCGGTGGCCCCGCGGTGCCGCCGACCGCGAGCGTCATGTAGTACCAGTCGCCGCGCCGCACGATCTTCGGCCCCTCGGGTGCGAAGGTCTCGACGACCCAGTCCTCGGGGTAGCGCCACGGGTCGTAGACATGCTCGACGGGTCCGCTAGTCGACAGGCCGTCGGCGCTGAGCGGTACGCGATCGCCGCCCGACAGGAACAGCCAGCGCCGCCCGTCCGCGCCCACCGCATGGCCGGGATCAATGTGGAGCGGTAGCTTCAGGTCGATCGGGTCCGACCACGGCCCCTCGATCCGCTCGGCGTGGATCACCCAGATCGACTTATACTCAGGCGTCCGCGCCGGGATGTAGGCGAAGAAGCGGCCATTGTGCTTGACCAGCTCGGGGGCCCAAACCGACCCGATCGGCACCTTGAGCGCTGCGGTGACGGGCCGCCAGTTCACCAGGTCGCGGCTGTGCCAGATGACGATGCCCGGATAGGCGTCGAAGCTCGAGAAGCTGAGGTAGTAATCCTCGCCGTCGCGCAGGATCGTCGGGTCGGGGTGATCGCCCGCGAACACGGGGTTGAGGAAGGTCCCGTCGCCGAGGTCGGCGCGGCGCTGCCCCTCGTACCCCTGCCCCCACGCCATGCCGCCGTAAGGGTCGAGCGACGAGCTCGCCGCCGAGCCTTGGGCGCCCGCCGGGGCTGCCAGCCCCGGCAGTCCTGAAAGCGCCGGCAGCGCCAGTCCGCCGAGCGCGCCCGTCAGGCACGCCCGGCGGCTGGGCTCAGATCTTGAAGCGGGCACCGAACAGGATCGTGCGACCGAAGTGGTTGTTCTCGTAGTTCCGGTCGGCGTCGAAGTCGGTGTAGCGATAGCGATACTCGTCGGTCAGGTTCACGCCTTCGAGCGACACCTCGATGTTCTCGGTGATCCGGTAGCGCACCGACGCGTCGAGGTTGATCGTCGAGCCATAGCCTTCGAAGACGTTGCCCGTACCGCTGTTGGCGTCGATGTAGCGGCCGCGGTAGCTGACCGAGGCGCGCGCCGAGAACTTGGCGTCCTCGTAGTACAGCGTGCCATTGTAGCTGCGCTTCGACAGGCCGAAGAGCGTCGCGTTGCGCGTCGCGGCGACCAGCGCGCCGCCCGACACCACCGCCGGGCCGCTGACCGTATAGTCGGCGCTCGATGAGATGAAGGTGGCGTTGGCGATGCCGCCGAAGTTCGCCAGGAAGCCCGGCAGGAACTTGAACGGCGCCTGCAGCGCGATCTCGACGCCCTTCAGATTGGCGCCCGCGCCGTTGCCGATCGTCGAGATCGTGTACAGCTGCCCCTCGGGGTTGGCGGCCGCCGGCGAGCCCGGCGGGATGATCGACAGCGGCAGGCCGGTCGACGCAAAGGTGCCGCTGCGCGTCTGCGACACGGGGAAGCTCTTCACGTCCTTCTTGAACAGCGCGACCGAGAAGATCGACTGCGGCCCGAAGTAGTATTCGAACGCCACGTCATAGGCGGTGGCGCGGAACGGATCGAGCTGCGGGTTGCCGAAGGTGACGCGGTAGTTGAAGCCGTCGACCGACCCGCCCGGCGTCAGGTTGCCCAGCGTCGGGCGCGTCATCACCTTGGCGATCGCGGCGCGGACGATGATCTGCTCGGTCGGGAAGATCGCGAGGTTCGCGGCGGGCAGCCAGTCGTCGTAGCTGCGCTCGACGGTCACCGCGGCGCCGTTGTTGAGGCCCGTCGACGACTGGTCGGTCTTGACGTAGCGGACGCCGGCGTTGGCGGCATAGCGGATGCTGCCGAGGTCGCCCTTGACGTCGACCTGGCCGTAGCCGCCCTTGACGCGCTCGACGACCGACCGCGTGTTGCCCGCGTCGATGGCGAGCGGCCGGCTGTACAGGTTGGTGAACGCCGCACCCGCCTCGCGGCCCGGCACGATGAAGGTGGTCGTCGTGCCGTCGGGCTGGCCGGCCTTGCCGATGTTGACCGTCTCCGACAGCGCCGCGGTGCCGGGGAAGCCGTAGACTGCGGTCGGGCCGAATGCGGCCGAAGGCGAGCACGTCAGCGTGCCGAGGACGCGGTCGACGCCGCCGTTGCCGCACACCACCGTGTCGCGCGTGAAGCCTGCGGTGTCGAAGCTGAAGCGGCGGTACACTGCGCCCGCCTTCAGCGTGATTGCCTCGCTGACATCGTACTCGCCGCGGATCTGCGCGGTGCGGAACTTGTTGACCGTGCTCGACGGCCGGTCGCGGATTTCCGACAGCTGGAAGTTCGCCGGGTCGGTGACGCTGGTGCCGAAGGTCAGCTTCGGGCTCTTCATGTCGGTATAGTCATAGCTATACCCCTGCGCGTCGCGGTCGTCGTAGATCAAAGTCGTCTCGATCGGGATGCTCGCGTCGGACTTCGAGAAGCCGCCGAGCAGGGTGAAGCGCAGCGAATCGCTGACCTCTTGGTCCCAGTTGGCGCCGATCTGGTAGAATTCGGTTTTCGACTTCCGGTAATAATTCTCAGTCCGCACGGGCACGTCGTTGAACGTCCCCTTGATCAGGTTGTTGTCGCCGTCGATCGTGTAGTTCGAGACGTCGATCGGCCGCTCGAGGCTGCGGAACAGCACCTCGGCATATTGCTCGGTGCGGACCTCGTTGAACTTCGAATACAGCGCGTCGATCGAGACCTTGGTGCGGTCGCCGGGCGCCCATTGCACCGCGCCGGTGATGCCCAGCCGCTCGCGGTCGTGGCCGATAACGCCGTAGCGCGGGATGCGCGGGTGGAAGGCCAGGCTGACCGCATCGCAGCCCGCGCTGGGGCGGTAGGTGCCACCGGCGTTGGGCGAGGCGGTGAACACGCCCGTCATCGCGTTGGTGGTGCCGAAGCAGGGCGTGCCGTTGACGGAGTCGAAGCGCGCCTGCGCCCAGCGCACGGTGTTGTTGCCGAGCTCGAGCGTGTCGGTCTTCGAATAGGCCGCCGAGATCGCCGCGCCGAAGGTGCCGTCGGGCGACTTCCACGACAGCAGTCCGGCGAAGCGCGGCCCGAGATCCTTGCTGAGGTCGTTGTACGAGCCGGTCAGCGACGCCGCGAGGGTGAAGCCCGCCTTTCCCGCCAGCGGGTTGCCGGTGTTGAGGTCGACGACCGCGCCCAGCGAACCCTCGTCGAGCGAGGCTTCGGCGGTCTTGTGGACGACGATCGAGCTGAACAGCTCCGACGCGAAGACGTTGAAGTCGAACGCGCGGTCGCGGTTGGCGCTGGCGCCGTCGGTCGAGGTCGCGACGGTCTCCAGGTTGTTGACGCGGACGCGGGTGAACTGCGCCCCCAGGCCGCGGACGGTGATCGCGCGGCCTTCGCCGCCGTCGCGCTGGATGGTGATGCCGGGGATGCGCTGGAGCGATTCGGCGAGGTTCTGGTCGGGGAACTTGGCGATATCCTCGGCGACGATGACGTCGATCGCCGAGACGCTGTTGCGCTTGACGTCGAGCGCGGCGTCCAGCGAGCGGCGGAAGCCGGTGACGATGATTTCCTCGGCATCGTCGGTGCCGGCGGTGGCGGCAGCGGGCGGCGGGGTGTTGACCTCGCCCGATGCGCCGGGCGGCGGCGCGGCCGGTGTCGCCGGCGTCTGGGCCTGCGCCGAGGCGGCAATCACGAGCAGCGACGCGCAGCCGAGCAGCCGGGCCGAAATGCGGTGCGATACGATCATTCGAGCTCTCCCCACACCGGATGACACCGGTTACCTAAATTCTTGCGGGAAGATCGCGGGCTATCTGTGGTGACCCGCCGCCTCCCCTTTTGCTGCATGAACTGCAGTCTCGACCGGCTAAGTAACCGGTGTCATAAGCGTGATGTTACGAAGCGCGAGGGTTGTCAAGAACCCCGCGAATGGGGAGTTTGCGATGTCGTTTCGACTGTGGCGGGCGTGCATCGCCGGGACTTTGGCGCTTGCAAGTCCGCTGGCGGCGGCGGTCACGCAGGGCGGCGCGGGCGGGCGCATCATCCGCGTCACCACCCTCGATGCGAGCGGCCCGGGCAGCCTGCGCGCCGCGGTCGAGGCCAAGGGCAAGCGCATCGTCGTGTTCGAGGTCGGGGGCATCATCGACCTGAAGCGCAGCACGCTGACGATCGCCGAGCCCGAGCTGACCATCGCCGGCCAGACCGCGCCGTCGCCCGGCATCACGCTGATCCGCGGCGGCATCGACCTGAAGACCCACGACGTCGTGATGAAGCATATCCGCGTCCGCACCGGCCGCGACGGCGCGGCGGCGCTGTCGGGGTGGGAGGCCGACGCCTTCTCCGGCGTCGCGGCGCAGCGCGTCATCGTCGACCATTGCACCTTCAGCTGGGGCATCGACGAGAATATGTCGGCGTCGGGCCCGCGCTTCGGCGGCGGCACCACGGTCGCCGACTGGCGCGCCCACACCAGCCGCGACGTGGTGTTCAGCTACAACCTCGCGTCCGAGGGACTCGCCGAGGCGTCGCACCCCAAGGGCGAGCATTCGAAGGGTTCGCTGATCCACGACAACGCCACCGGCATCGTCTTCTACCGCAATGTCTTCGCACACAACGTCGAGCGCAGCCCGCTGCTCAAGGGCGGCGCGCAGGCGGTGATGGTCAACAATCTGATCTATGACCCCGGCAAGCGCGCCGTGCACTACAACCTGATGGCGCTCGAATGGGTCGGCCACAAATACGTCGACGGGCGGCTGACCGCGATCGGCAACGTGATGCGCGGCGGTCCGTCGACCGATGCCGGCCTGCCCTTCCTGATGCTCGGCGGCGACGGCGACCTGCGCTGGTTCGGCAAGGACAACCTCGCGGTCGACAAGTTCGGCGTCGCCCTGCCGATGTTCGGCCGCTACGGCGAAACGCGCGCCCGGCTGATCACCGAGAAGGTCCCCGACGCGGCCGCCGCCGCCTGGCCGGCGCTGCCGGTGCGCGATGTCGAGACGCATCTGCTGGCGAACGCAGGCGCGCGGCCGTGGGACCGCGACGCCGACGACATCCGCGTACTGTTCTTCATCGCCGAAGGGCGCGGCGCGATTATCGACGACGAGGCGGTCGTCGGCGGCTATCCCAAGCAGAAGCCGACGAGCGCACCCTTCGTCGAAGCCGAATGGGATCTTGCCACGATGGAACCGAGATCGGGCCGCTACCCCGGGCAGAAGGGCCCGGCACCGCAGGAACGCCTGTCGACGCGTGACGCGGCGATGCGCCAGTGATCGCCCTCCTCGCCCTGATGATGGTCGCCGGGCGCCCGATGGTCGTCGTCGACGAGAAGGCCGTGAAGGTCCGCGAAGCCCCGCCGCACGGCGGCAAGGGCATGAGCACCGCCTACCGCATCAGCGACAAGGCCCCGGCGCGCACGATGGAGTTCAGGAAGCGCAGCCTCGACCCCGGCGCGTCGATCGGGATGCACGTGCTGACCCATGACGAGGTCTATTACGTCGTGTCGGGCCGCGGCGTGGTGTCGTCGGACACCGAGGAAAAGCCCCTCGGTCCCGGCATGGCGGCGTACCTCTACACGGGTGCTGCCGTCGGCATCGTCCAGCAGGGCAAGGAGCCGCTGGTGCTGATCATCAGCTATCCGGTAACCGCGAAATAGCTCAGCGCTTCTCGACGTCGAAGGTCACCGTCTTCACGCAGTCCGGATTGTCCTGCGCGAAGCCGAACGACAGGCGCCCCCAGGGCTCGTCGCGCGAGAATGATACCGGCTCCTCGGTCGAGCGGCCGCGCGGCACGCCGCTCAGCGTCAGCGGCCCGTATTTGCGCTCGACGTCGCCGCGCTTCAGGCATGCGCCCGAGATACCGAGGTTGAGCAGCCCGCCGGTCGTCGCGCCGGCTTTCGCCGCACGCAGGTCAATGTCGACGCGGCCGTCGGGCAGAGCCACGCCGCTCGCTTCGTAGATGTCGACTGCCGACGTCCCCTCGCCTTCCGACAAGCGCGTGCCGAGCAGCCGTTCGATCGCGCCACGCTCGATGGTCGGCCCGGCCCGGACCTTGTCGATCAGATCCTCGATCGATGCTGCCTGCTGCACTTTACTCTCCCTGGCGCAGCCGCCCGTTGCGGCGACCGCGAATGCGACAACGAAGACCGCGTTACGGCGTGCCACCATAATACTTGTCATAGAAGCTTCCGTAATAATCGTTGTAGCTCTGGCCGGTCGTCGAGGTGAACTCGCCGTTGCCATAGATGGTGCCGATCGCGTCGCGCGCCTTGGCGGCGTTGCCGTCCTTGCGGAACTGGTCGAAGGCGGCGTTGTAAGCCTTTTCGTTGGCCGGATTGCCGGCGATGCCGATATCCTCGCCGCCGTTGCGCAGGATCTCGCGCTGAGCGCGGATGTTCGACAGCGTCGCCGCGCCCTCGTCGGCAAGCGTCGAGCGCAGGAACGCCGCCTTCGACGACGTGTCGACCTTGCCGTTGTAGCGCGCGTGGCCGACCTCGTGCGACAGGCTGAGCACCAGTTCCTTGGCATCGCCCTTGTCGTTGCGGTCGATGGTGATCGTCTTGGTCGACTTGTCGGCGAAGGTGCCGCCGCCCGCCTTGCCGAACTCGACCTTCCAGCCATCGGCCTCGAGCTTCTTCATGTCGGCCATCAGGCTGGGCGACTTGGAAGCCAGCGCCAGCGTGTCGGCACCCAGCAGCTTGCCGATGCTTAGCGGACCCGCCTCGCGCGCCGCCTTCACCGCTCCCGCGACGACACCCTTGATGGCGTCGATCGCCGTCTGGATCAGGTCGCCGATGTCGTCGATCGGCCCGGGTGAGTGCGCCTCGATGGCGCGCATCAGCTCACCCTGCTGGACGGGCGACAGATGCCCGGCGACCGCGGCGATCGTCGCGGGCCGCGCCGCGGGCGGTGCCTCGGCGATCCGCGTCGCGATCTGGACGGTGTCGCGCGCGACGGTGCGGGCAGTGTCGGCCGCCGGCGGTGTCGAACGGGCAATGGCGTCGGAAATCATGAAAAAGCCTCCGCAAACAGGCGCTTAATTTGGCGCAGACGAGGGTCTGCGGGAAATAGTCGAAACGACTAGAGGCTTTGGGTCAGGTTCCCGGCTGGATGTAGGGGACGCGCGCGAACAGCTGGCGCTCCCAGGCGCGTGGGTCGTCCTCGACGCGGGCGGCAGCGTCGAAGATCATCGTCGTGCGGCGGTCGAGGCGGTATTGCGGCCAGCTGCACGTCCCGGTGCGGGCGAATTGCACGAACGCCGCCATCATCGCGTCGCTTGCAGCGCGGGCGGCGGGGCTGGCGCCCGACGGTGCATCGGGCGCGTCGATCGTGCCGAAGACCAGCGGGATGTCCATCGTGTGCGGCGCGCCGCTCAAGGGTCGCGCGGGGTCGGTGAAGTCGCACTGGTACACCCAGGTCGGCGCGTCGGCGCGCGCGCGGGCCTCGGCTTCCTCGACCTGGCCGCGCCAGCTGCGGCCAGCGGTGACGGCGGCCCAGAGGATCTCGCGCGGGGACAGCGCGGGGTAGCGCGCGCGGAACTGCGCCGCGACCCATTCGGGGTGGATGTCGACGCGCAGCTCGGGCGCCATGCGCGCGGGCAGGGTCTCCCAGGTCAGGTCGGCGAACCGCTCGGCGGGCAGGAAGGCGCGCGCCTCGTCGAGGGTATTGCCGAGGAGCATCGGGACGGCGTTCGACTGCGGGTTGGCGTCGGGCCAGAATGGGTGGCGGGTCAGGCTGCGCATATCGAGCACGGGGCCGAAATACACCCCGCCGCCGAGCACCGGGTCGGTCGCCGACAGCGCTTCGAGCAGCGCCTCGAGGGGTGCGGTCGCCGGGTCGCGGCCGAGCTTCGCGAGATACGCCTGCGCGCGCTTCGTCGCGTTGAGCGGGCCCGACGCGGTGACCTGCTGCCCGCTCATCGTCGCGGCACGATGGAACAGGCCCTTCGCGGCCGGCGTGCCCATCAGCGTCGCGATCTTCGCGCCGCCGCCCGACTGGCCGAACACCGTCACGCATCCCGGATCGCCGCCGAAGCTCGCGATGTTGTCGCGCACCCATTGTAGCGCGAGGATCAGGTCGAGCTGGCCGTTGTTGCCGCTGTCCGGGAACCTCGGATCGAGCCGCGCCAGGTACAGATAGCCGAGCGCGTTCAAGCGGTGATTGACCGTCACAACGACGCAGTCGCCCGCCGCGGCGAGCCGGGCGCCGTCGTTCATCGCATCGACGACGCTGCCGTTCGAGTAGGCGCCGCCGTGGATGTAGAGCAGCACCGGGCGCTTTGCCCGCGCGTCGGGCCCGGGGGTCCAGACGTTGAGGAAAAGGCAGTCCTCCGACTGCGGCTGGTAGCGCCGCGAACCCTGCGGCGCGGAGGGGCCATAGGCGGTCGCTCGCACCGTCGCTGCAGGCTCGGCGACGGGCGGCATGAAGCGCGTGGCGCGGCCGTAGCGGATCCCCTTGAACGCGTGGATGCCGGCGTCGCGCGCGCCGGTGAAGCGGCCGGCCCTTGCCTCGACGTCGGGGGTGGCGGCGATCAGAAGCGCGGCGGCGCCGGCGATGACGGTGCGGCGGGCGACGCCTCCCTGTCCCTTGCTGTCATTCCGGCGAACGCCGGAACCCACTGCTCCTTCGAGCGGAGGTTTCGCCTGGGTCACAAATGGGTTCCGGCGTTCGCCGGAATGACAGCGCCTGGAGTGTCACCGCCGCACATCCAGCCCACCCTCCAGGAACGTATCGATGTCCGCCTGCCCGAACAGGCTCGCGTCACCGGGTAGCGAATGCTTGAGGCAGGTCAGCGCCAGCCCCGTTTGCGCAGCCGCCGCGATGTCGCCCCCGCGCCGCAGTGCGTGCAGCACGCCCACCGCGAACGCGTCGCCCGCGCCGATGCGGTCGACGATGCCGGCGATCGTCACCTCTTCCGTCTGCGCATGGCCGTCGCGCCCGTCGACCCGCGCCGACAGGCGGTGGCGGTCGGCATCCTCGACGTGGCGCGCGGTCGAGGCGATGATTTGCAGCTTCGGGAACGCCTCGAACGCCGCTTCGGCGGCGGCCGAGCGCCGGTCCTCGCCGTCGCCGGCGAACTCGCGCCCGAGCAACAGCGCGATGTCGCGGTGGTTGCCGAACATGATGTCGGCGTGGGGCACGATACGGCCCAGCACGCCGCGCGGGTCGCTGTCCCACGCCTCCCACAGCCGGGCGCGGTAATTGCCGTCGAACGACACCGGCAGCCCGCGCGCACTCGCGGCCTCGGCAGCGGCGATCGCGGCCTCGCCCGGCCCTGGCCCGAGTGCCGGGGTGATACCCGACAGATGCAGCCGGTCGGCGCCGCCCAGCAGCGCATCCCAGTCCCACTCGCCCGGCGGCACGCTCGCGAACGAAGATCCGGCGCGGTCGTAAACCACGTCGGTGGCGCGCAGCCCCGCGCCGCTGGTCACGAAATACAGCCCCATGCGCCCCGCGGCGGTGCGCACCAGCGAGCAATCGACGCCGTGCGCGCGCAGGCCCGCGACGCCCGCCCGCCCGAGGTCGTTGTCGGGAACCGCGCCGATCAGACCAGTGCTGTGCCCCAGCCGCGCGAGGCCGGTGACGACGTTCGCCTCGGCGCCCGCGACCCACACGTCGAGCTTCGGCGTCTGCAGCAGCAACTCGCGCCCCGGCGGGGACATGCGCAGCATGATCTCGCCGAAGGCGACGAAGCTCATCGCGCCAGCCAGCCGCCGTCGACCGCGAGGATATGTCCGTCGACATAGTCCGAGGCGCGGCTGCACAGGAAGACTGCGGCGCCGCCGAGGTCGCTCGCGTCGCCCCAGCGCCCGGCCGGAATTCGCGCCAGGATCGACGCGTTGCGCTCCGCATCCGCCCGCAGCGCGGTCGTGTTCGCGGTCGCGATATAGCCGGGCGCGATGGCATTGACGTTGACGCCCTTCGCCGACCATTCGTTCGCCAGCAGCTTGGTCAGCCCGCCGATGCCCGACTTCGACGCGGTATAGCTCGGCACGCGGATGCCGCCCTGGAAGGTCAGCATCGACGCGATGTTGACGATCTTGCCGTACCCCTGCCGGATCATGTGCCGCCCCGCCGCCTGCGCGAGAAAGAACACCGATTTGAGGTTGGTGTCGATCACCGCGTCCCAGTCGGCCTCGGTAAAGTCGACGCTGTCGGCGCGGCGGATGATGCCGGCGTTGTTGATCAGGAAGTCGAGGCGGCCCAGCTTCTCCAGCGTCTCCGAGACGATGCGCTCGACCGGGCCGATCGTCCCGAGGTCCGCGGAAATCAGCGCGCCCTTGCGCCCCAGCGCCTCGATCTGCGCCAGCGTCTCGTCGGCAGGCGTCCGCCCGACCAGCGCGATGTCGGCACCCGCACCCGCCAGCGCGATGGCAATCGCCTGGCCAATACCGGCGTTCGCCCCGGTCACCACCGCGACCCGGCCAGTGAGATCGAACAGCCCGCTCATTGCAGCTGGCAGATGTCGAGGACGTTCATGTCGGTATAGTCTTGGTTCTCGCCCGCCATCGCCCAGATGAAGGCGTAAGCCTTGGTGCCCGACCCCATGTGGATCGACCAGGGCGGCGAGATCACCGCCTCCTCGTTGCCCATCACGATGTGCCGCATCGCCTCGCCCTCGCCCATGTAATGGAAGACGCGGTCGTTGGGGCCGTCGAGTTCGAAGTAGAAATAAATCTCGCTGCGGCGCTCGTGGATGTGCGGCGGCATGGTGTTCCAGACGCTGCCGGGCTTGAGCACCGTCAGGCCCATGACGAGCTGCGCGCTGTCGCAGATGCCGGGGATGACGAGCTGGAAGATCGTCCGCTCGTTCGATTCCTCGAGGCTGCCGCGCTGCAGGGCGTTTGCGTCGGCGAGCGCCAGCTTGCGCGTCGTGAAGCCTTTGTGCGCCGGGCACGACGCGAGGTAGAACTTCGCGCCCGCACCCGCGAACTCGACGTCCTTCGCGCCCATCGTCACGTACAGGCAGTCCTTGTTGCCGAGCGTGAAGGTTTCGCCGTCGACGGTCACGGTACCCTCGACCTGGCTCACATTGACCACCGCGAGCTCGCGACGCTCGAGGAACGGGTGGCCGGCCGCCGACGCGGGCTCGGTCTGCGCGGGCAGCTTGACCGGCGCGCCCGCGACCTCGACGCCGCCGATCACGAAGCGGTCGGCATGGGTGTAGTTGAGCACGCACTCACCGGCGCGGAACAGGCCCTGGATCAGGTAGCGGTCGCGCAGCTCCTCGTTCGACACGACCTCCATCATGTCGGGATGGGTGGCGTAGTAGGTGCGGTCGAACATGGGTCTGCTCCGGGTCAGAGGCGGTAGGCGCGATGCGCCAGGTTGTAGGCGAGGTCGGCGGCGAGCTCGTGCGCGTCGCTCTCGTCGAGGCGATGCTCGGCCACCAGGCGGGCGAGAAAGGCGCAGTCGACGCGGCGCGCGACGTCGTGGCGCGCCGGGATCGACAGGAAGGCGCGCGTGTCGTCGTTGAAGCCCGCGGTGTTGTAGAAGCCCGCGGTCTCGGTGGTCATCTCGCGGAAGCGCATCATGCCCTCGGGCGAATCGTGGAACCACCACGGCGGACCGAGGCGCAGGCAGGGGTAGTGCCCCGCCAGCGGCGCGAGCTCGCGGGCGTAGGTCGACTCGTCGAGGGTGAAGAGGATGATCGTCAGCCCCGCCTCGTTGCCGTAGCGGCCGAGCAGCGGCTGGAGCGCCGCGACATAGTCGGTGCGGCCCGGGATGTCGGCACCCTTGTCGCGCCCGTGGCTGGCGAGGAGCCGGGCATTGTGATTGCGGCGGCTGCCCGGGTGGAGCTGCATGACCATGCCGTCGTCGAGGCTCATGCCGGCGAACTCGGTCAGCATCTGCGCGCGGAAGGCCTCGGCATCTGCAGGCGTCGGCGACCCGTGCATGACGCGCCAGAACAGCGCCTCGGCATCGGCCTGGGGCAGGTCGAGCGTTGCCGCGGTCGGGTGGCCGAGATCGGTCGCGGTCGCACCCGCGGCGCGGAAGTCGGCGCGGCGCTTCCGGTGCGCCGCGAGATAGCCGCGCCACGTGCCGATATCCTCGCCCGTCAGCTCGGCGAAGGCAGCGAGCGCGGCGCGGAAATCCTGGTGCTCGGCGTCGACCACCGCATCGGGGCGGTAGGTGGTGACGACGCGCCCCGGCCAACCCGAGGCGCGGATCGCGGCGTGATGATCGAGGGTCTCGTGGGCGCCCTCGGTCGTCGCGAGCAACTCGATCCCGAACCGGTCGAACAGCGCGCGCGGGCGGAACGCGGGCTCGGCGAGGCGCGCCGCGATCGTATCGTAGTAGAGGTCGGCGGTTGCGGCTTCGAGCGCGACGTCGATGCCGAACACCTGGGTGAAGACGTGATCGAGCCAGATCCGCGACGGCGTGCCGCGAAACAGTAGCTGCATGCCTGCGAAAACCCGCCACGCCTCGCGCGGGTCGGTAGCGGGCGCGATGCCGTGGGCCGGCACGCCCAGCGCCTCCAGCGTCACGCCTTGGCTGTAGAGCATCCGGTACAGATAATGGTCGGGCGCGAGCAGCAGTTCGGTGGCGTTCGACCAGGCCGCGTCGCTCGCGAACCATGCCGGGTCGGTATGGCCGTGCGGGCTGATGATCGGCAGGCGCTCGACCTCGGCGAACAGCGCGCGCGCGATGCCCCGCACCCCCGGATCGGCGGGAAACAGGCGGTCGGGATAGAGCGTCAGGGGTCGCATCGCGGCGCCTTGGTAACCGGTGTCAAAAGGTCAGGCAACCCGCGGCGAGGCGACCGAGGCGCGCTCGATCAGGGTCGACAGGAACAGCGGGTCGCCCGCCGCCTCGGGTTGCGCATCGCGCGTTCCTGCAAGCAGCTTGCGCGCCGCGGCACGCCCCATCTCGAGGATCGGCCAGCGCACCGTGGTCAACGGCGGCCAGAGGTGCGCGGCGATCGCGGTGTCGTCGAAGCCGACGATCGACAGGTCGCCGGGAACGTCGAGCCCGCGGCGCTTCGCGGCGTGCAGCGCGCCCGCCGCCATCTCGTCGTTCGACGCGAAGATCGCGGTCAGCCGCGGCTCGTTCGCCAGCAGCCGCTCGCCCGCCGCGATGCCCGATTCGAAGCGATAGTCGCCGCGCTCGACGGCCTGCGCGTTGAAATGCATCGGCCCGTCGTACATCGCGTCCTTGAACCCCTCGAACCGCTCGAAGGCCGAGCGGAAGCCCTCTGGCCCGGCGATCAGCCCGATGAAGCGGTGGCCGAGGTCGACCAGGTGGCGCACCGCGGCGTGGACCGCCGCGCGGTCGTTCGAGGCGACCGAATTCTCGGGCGCGTCGAGCACGTCGGACCCCATGCGGACGTAGCGGCAGCCGAGCTGACGGCACAGTTCGGCCAGCTCGGGGTTCTCGCTGATCGGCGGCAGCAGCACGATGCCGTGCGGGCGCTGCCGCTCCACGAACTGCCTTATGTCGGCGACCATCGTCGTCGAGCCGCGGTCGACCGGATGGACGATCAGCTCGTATTCGGTGCCCTTCAGCACGCCGAGGATACCCTGCTGGACGCCCAGCACCATCTGCGCATTGGGGTTGTCGTGCACCAGGCCGATCAGGAAATTGCGGCGCAACGCCAGCGCGCGCGCCTGCGGGTTGGGGACGTACCCCGTCTCGCGGATGATCGCCTCGATGTTCTGCCGCGTGTCCTCGTTGAGCAGCGCCGAGCGGTTGATGACGCGGCTGACGGTCTTTTTCGAAACGCCTGCGAGACGCGCGATGTCGTTGATCGTCGCCTTGCCCGAACCGTCGTTATCCACCGTTTGCTCCCCGTTTCGGCACGACCCTAGCGACGCGATGCGGCCACCGCCAGAGCGGGCTTGCGCGAAACGCAGGGTTATGACACCGGTTACCGAACAAGACGCCGGGGAGTGTTTCGTAACGTGAGTGGGGGGAATTTCGCCGAGGCCCGAGCGGTCGCGCAGGCGTTCGTCGCGGCGCGGCGCGCGGCCCAGGGCCTCGACGCCTACCCCGGCACCGTGCCCGCGACGCTCGCCGACGCCTATGCCATCCAGGACGCTGCGATCGAGCTGCACGGCGGCCGCGTCGCCGGCTGGAAGGTCGGGCGCATCCAGCCACCGCTCGACGCGGCCTTCGGCAGCGACCGGCTCGCGGGCCCGATCTTCGCCGACCAGATCGTCACGGCCGGCCCCGCGCCCGCCGCCATGCCGGTGTTCGGCGAGGGTTTCGCCGCGGTCGAGGCCGAGTTCGTCGTGGTCCTGAGGGCCGCCGACCCGGCGCGCCGCGACTGGACGCTGAACGCCGCCGCCGCGCAGATCGCCGACGTCCATATCGGCATCGAGATCGCCAGCTCGCCGCTCGCGGCGATCAACGCGCTGGGGCCCGCGGTGACCATTTCCGACTTCGGCAACAACCATGGGCTGATCGTCGGCCCGGCGATCGATAACTGGCGGGCCGCGGGCCTCGACGACTGGGAGGTCGCGGTCGAGATCGACGGCGCCCCGGCCGGCACGGGCCGTGCGCGCAGCTTTCCGGACGGCATCATCGGGTCGGTGCGCTTCCTGCTGACCGTGCTGGCACGTCGCGGCATCGCGGTGCCCGACGGCCTGCTGGTATCGACGGGCGCGATCAGCGGCGTCCACCAGGTTCATGTCGGCCAGTCGGCAATCGCGCGCTTCGGCGCCGAAACTTTGACGTGCGAGTTCGTCGCAGCGATGCCGCAGTCCGGCTGAACCGGACGCGGCGAAGGGGGAGTAGAACATGGCGAACGAAGCTGCCATCGCGCCGGGAGTGACCGTCAAGGTCGGGCGCTACCGCTGGGTGATCGTCGCGCTTCTGTTTACCGCGACCGCGATCAACTATGTCGACCGCCAGATGATCGGCGTCCTGAAGCCGACGCTGAGCGCCGATCTCGGCTGGACCGAGACCGACTTCGCCAACGTCATCTTCTTCTTCCAGCTCGCCTACGCGATCGGCTACCTCGGCTTCGGACGGATCGTCGACGTGATCGGCGCGCGCTTCGGCTATGCCGTCGCCTTCGTGATCTGGACCGTCGCGCACATGGCGCACGGCGGCGTCTATTCGGTCACGCAGTTCGCCATGGCGCGCTTCGGCCTCGGCATCGGCGAGGCGGGCAACTTCCCCGCCGGCATCAAGGCGGTCACCGAGTGGTTCCCGCAGAAGGAGCGCGCCTTCGCGATCGGCGTGTTCAATGCGGGTGCCAATATCGGCGCGATCATCACGCCGCTCGTCGTCCCCGTGCTGACCCTCGCCTACGGCTGGCGCATGGCGTTCGTGATCACCGGCGCGGTCAGCCTGATCTGGCTCGTCGCCTGGCTGGCGATCTATCGCCGCCCCGCCGAGCAACCGCGCGTGTCGCCCGAGGAGCTCGCCTATATCCAGCAGGACCCCGCCGATCCGGTGGTGCCGATCCCGTGGCGCAAGCTGCTGGGCCTGCGCGAGACCTGGGCGTACGCGCTCGGCAAGTTCTTCATCGACCCGATCTGGTGGTTCTTCCTGTTCTGGCTGCCGGGCTTCCTCGGCACGCGCTATGGCCTCGACCTCAAGACCTTCGGGCCGCCGCTGGTGGTGATCTATCTGCTGTCCGACGTCGGCAGCGTCGCCGGCGGCTGGGCGTCGTCGAAGATGATCCGCGCCGGGCGCAGCGTGAATTACGCGCGCAAGATGACGATGCTGATCTGCGCCTTCGCGGTCGTGCCGATCTTCTGGTCGCAGAGCATCGACAGCCTGTGGCTCAACGTCCTGATCATCGGTATCGCGACCGCCGCCCACCAGGCGTTTTCGGCAAATCTCTACACCCTGCCGTCGGACCTGTTCCCGCGCGGCGCGGTGGGCTCGGTGATCGGCATCGGCGGCACCGTCGGCGCGATCGGCGGCATGCTGATGGCGAAATACGCCGGCTTCGTGCTCGACAGCATCGGCAGCTACACGCCGCTGTTTGCGGTCGCGGGTTCGGCCTATTTCCTCGCGCTTCTGGCGGTCCACCTGCTCAGCCCACGGCTCGCCCCGGCGAAGGTCGCAATCGATTGATTAAGGCGGCGCTTTGCTTCACGCGGCGCCGATGCAGCCCAATTTCAAGTCGTTCTTCCTCGGCGGATTCGAATGCTCGACGCACAAGCGTGCCGACGGCATCCGCCTCGATCTCGTCGGCCTGACCGGCCATGACGTCCAGGCGGCGCGCGACTATGCGCTGCTTGCCCAGCACGGCCTGATGGCGGCGCGCGACGGCGTGCGCTGGCACCTGATCGAGGCGCGGCGCGGCGCCTACGACTGGTCGAGCCTGATACCCCAGCTGACCGCGGCGCGCGCCAACGGCGTGCAGGTGATCTGGGACCTGTTCCACTATGGCTGGCCCAACGGCGTCGACCCGTGGAGCGCATCGATGGTCGACCGCTTCGCCGCCTTCGCCGCCGCCTGCGCGCAGCAGATCGCCGCAGAGGCCGACGGGCCGCCGTGGTTCTGCGCGGTCAACGAGATCAGCTTCCTCAGCTGGGCGGGCGGCGACATGGGCGGCATGAACCCCTTCGGCCGCGGCCGCGGCGCCGAGCTCAAGCGCCAGCTGACGCGCATGGCGATCGCCGCGATCCGCGCCATCCGCGCCGTCGTCCCGAACGCCCGCTTCATCACCGCCGAGCCGCTGATCAACATCCTGCCGCAGTCGGCACAGGATCATCATGTCCGGGCGGCCGCGCTCTACATGGAGTCGCAGTTCGAGGCGGTCGACATGCTAACCGGCCGCAAGTCGCCCGAGCTGGGCGGCAGCGAGGACTGCCTCGATGTTTGCGGCCTCAACGTCTATTACAACAACCAGTGGATCGACCACGGCCAGACGATGCATCTGGGCGACGTGCGCTTCCAGCCGTTGCGTGAGCAGCTGGCGCGCGTTTACGACCGGTACCACAAGCCGCTGCTGATCGCCGAGACGGGCACCGAGGGGGTCTTCCGCGCCGCGTGGCTCCACTATATCGCCGACGAGGCCGCCTTCACCCGGGCGGCGGGCATACCGCTCGAAGGCGTCTGCCTGTACCCGATCCTCAGCCACCGCGGGTGGGACGACCAGCGCCACTGCCCCAATGGCCTGTTCGACGGCTACACACCCGACGCCGACCGCACCGCCTATCAGCCCCTCGCCGACGAACTGGCGCGCCAGCAGGCGCTGTTCGCGCGCCATGGAACACCTGCACCAGCCAGCATTTGAGAGCGGGCCAGCCAAGGAGGCCTTTCGCGTGCCGTCGCCCAAATTATTCGAGCCGCTCGATGTCGGCGGCCTGGCGCTCGCCAACCGGATCGTCATCGCGCCGATGTGCCAGTATTCGGCGCAGGACGGCTGCATGACCGACTGGCACACGATCCACCTGGGCCAGCTCGCGCTGTCGGGCGCCGCGCTGCTGACCATCGAGGCGACAGCCGTCGTGCCGGAGGGGCGGATCACCTACGCCGACGTCGGCCTGTGGGACGATGCCACCGAGACTGCGATGGCGACGACGCTCGCCAGCATTCGCAGATGGTCGGACATGCCGATCGCGGTCCAGCTCGCTCACGCCGGCCGCAAGGCATCGACCGAGGTGCCATGGCAGGGCGGCAAGCAGCTGCCGCCCGGCGATGCCAACGGCTGGCAGACCGAGGCGCCGTCGGCGCTGGCCTTTGCCGAGGGCGAGAACGCCCCCGCCGCGCTCGATGCGGAGCGGATGCAGGCGATCATCCAGGCGTTTGCCGATGCCGCGCGCCGCGCCGACCGTCTGGGGATCGACGCGGTCCAGATCCACGGCGCGCACGGCTATCTGCTGCACCAGTTCCTGTCGCCGCTGTCGAACCGGCGCGATGACGAGTATGGCGGCAGCGCGGAAAACCGCATGCGCTTTCCGCTCGCGGTGTTCGAAGCGGTGCGCAGCGCCTTCCCTGCATCGAAACCGGTCACCATGCGCGTGTCGGGCACCGACTGGGTCGACGGCGGCTGGGATGCCGCGCAGACCGTCCGGTTCGCGCGCGAACTCGAGGCGCGTGGATGCGCCGCGATCCACGTGTCGAGCGGCGGGCTCGATGCGCGCCAGCAGATCCCCGTCGGCCCAAGCTATCAGGTGCCGCTCGCCCGCGCGGTCAAGGCGGCGGTCGGCATTCCGGTCATCGCCGTCGGCCTGATCACCGACTTCGACCAGGCCGAGGCGATCGTCGGCACGGGCGACGCCGACCTGATCGCGCTCGCCCGGACGATCCTGTACGACCCCCGCTGGCCGTGGCACGCCGCCGCGCATCTCGGCGCGAGCGTCGAGGCGCCGCCGCAATATCTGCGCTGTCAGCCCCGCCAATACAAAAACCTGTTCGACCAGGGCCGGGGCGGCAAAGCGTGAAGATCGGCTTCATCGGCCTCGGCCAGATGGGGAGCGCGATCGCGGCCAACCTGCTCGCCGCCGGCCACGAATTGTCGGTGTGGAACCGCAGCCCCGAGAAGGCACAGCCGCTCGTCGACACGGGCGCGCGTCTCGCCGCCAGCCCTGCCGACGCGGCGCAGGGCGAAGTCGTCATGACGTTGCTCGCCGACGACGCAGCGCTCGAGGCGGTCGTCTACGGCGCGAACGGCATTCTCGGCAGCCCGGCGCTCCACGTCTCGCACAGCACGATCAGCATCGCGCTCGCTGAGCGGCTGACCGCCGATCAAAGCGACGGCTTCGTCTCCGCCCCGGTCTTCGGCCGGCCCGCGGCGGCGCAGGGGGCGAAGCTGTTCGTCGCGGCCGCGGGCGACGGCAAGGCGCTCGACCTGTGCGAGCCGCTGTTCGCCGCGATCGGTCAGCGGACCTTCCGAATCGGCGATCACCCGCCGGCGGCCAATCTCGTCAAGCTCAGCGGCAACTTCATGATCATGGCTGCGGTCGAGGCGATGGCCGAGGCGATGACCCTCGCCGAAAAGGGCGGCGTGCCGCCTGCCGTGCTGCTCGAGGTCCTGACCGGCACGCTGTTCGACGCGCCGGTCTACCACAGCTACGGCGCGATCCTCCTCGAGCAGAAGTTCCGCCCCGCCGGGTTCGCCGCCCCGCTCGGCCTGAAGGACATGGGCCTCGCCGACGCCGCAGCGACGACGTTCAAGGTGCCGATGCCCATCCTCGGCATCGTCCGTGACCACCTGCGCGCCGTTATCGCCCAGGAGGGCGACGACATCGACTGGGCCGCGACCGCCCTCGCCGTCCGCCGCGCCGCGGGACTCGGCTAGGCCTTGCGTCGCGACGCGCGTGTGAGCCGCGCGCGCTCTGGCGACGATCGACCGGCCTGATAACTGCCTGGCTGGTTGCAGAAAAATGCGCCGGTCGTATCTGGGTGCGTATGATGTCCAGCAGCCTCGTCGATCAGGATCGCCGCCATCGCGCCTTCCTGCTGCTCGGGATCGGGTTTGCCCTGGTCGTGCTGTGGCAGACGACTTTGGGCAGTTTCATCCTCTACCCGCTGACGATCCTCGCGACATGGTTTCACGAGATGGGTCACGGTATCGCTGCGATGGCCACCGGCTCCAGCTTCGAGCGCCTGCTGATCTTCCCGAACGGCTCGGGGGTTGCGCAGCTCATGACCCCGAACAACGAATCGCGGTTCCAGATCGCCGTGGTCGCAGCCAGTGGGCCGATGGGCCCGGCGGTGGCCGGCGCGCTGCTGATCATCGCCTCCCGCAACAGGGCGCGACAAGCGCTGTCGGTGCTTGGTGCGACGCTGATCCTGTCGACCCTGATCTGGGTGAGGTCGTGGACCGGCTGGATCGTGCTCCCCGGGCTGGGACTTGCTATCCTGGCGCTCGCGTACCGCGGAACGCCATCGCAGCAGCGTCTCGGAACACAGATTCTCGGCGTGCAGGCCTGCATCAGTGCGTGGAAACAATTCGGCTATTTGTTCACCGCCGGCGGCAGCATCGGCGGCCAGATGCACCGGTCGGATACGGGCGCGATCGCGGATGCCCTGCTCCTGCCGTACTGGCTTTGGGGCACGCTCATCAGTCTGGGCATAGCAGCGCTCATGTTCTGGAGTCTCAAGGTCGCGCTTCGGCCGTAAAGTTCGTGCCGATATTTACTTGATCCGCACAGTCTTAGCCGGCGCGCGCGACCGACCTTGTCAGTTCTTCCATGCCGGCCCGAAAGCAGCTCGGGCACGCGCGTCGATATCGAATCGCCGCCAAGGGCGATCAGGTCCTTTGAAGTCCAGTTGACCTGTACGCCGCGTCATCGGGAGATCTTGATAATCTTTATGACAGTATGAGTGAGTATATGCCCGGCTACATCTAGAAATCGACATCCTCGACACGCCGTTCATACAAGAGCTCATTCCGTTGCGTTGGCGGAATGATTTGATGCTGTGGCTTGCAGGCCGCAGATTAACGCAGGTTTATCGCTTAGAACCCAACTTCTCTGTTGTTTCATGCGCAATCCGGCCATACAGGTTCGGTTCACAACAGTCTTATCCGCGGGGTAGCTATGCTTAAGCTCAACAATCTCACGACGGTTCCGTTTTTTGCACCGTTCCGGGCGG
Source organism: Glacieibacterium frigidum (assembly GCF_007097155.1). GTDB lineage: Bacteria > Pseudomonadota > Alphaproteobacteria > Sphingomonadales > Sphingomonadaceae > Glacieibacterium > Glacieibacterium frigidum. The sequence goes on along the minus strand of NZ_VJWA01000001.1, from coordinate 104,071 downwards.
TTGCGCACGGCTCGCTGCTCGGACTGCTGCTGGGCAGCGCGGCAGCATCGGCGGTCGTCGTCAACTACGCCGACGGCTCGACCCGCGCCACGCCCATCGTGCTGGATGACGACACCTCGGTCGTCCGCGTCTCGACGGGGACGGCAACCCAGACGGGCGTAATCTCGGAAACCGGTGGCTCGCGTCCGCTTCAGAAGCTTGGCGTCGGGAAGCTGAACCTGACTGCCGCGAACACCTTTTCCGGCCTGTTCTCGATCAATGCCGGCACGATCGGCGTCGGCAACAACCAGGCACTGGGCCTGGGCGATGTCGCTCTCGCCGACAACACGGGTCTGGACGCCGAAGCGGACGGCCTCGTCGTGACGAACGCCATCTCGACCGCGGGCAACGGCCGGATCAATCAGGGGCCTGGCACCTTCACGCTTGCCGGTGACATTTCGGGCGCCGGGTCGATCAGCGCGACCGGCGCGGGCAACCTCGTGCTCAACGGCAACAACAGCTTCACCAACCTCGGCATCAACGCCGGCACGGTGACCGTCGGCACCAACACCGCAGCAGGCGTCGGCGCCATCGCGATCAACGACGGCGCGATCCTCGCAGCCGGCGCGGATGGCCTGGCTCTCGCCAATGCGATCTTCACCACGGGCAGCGGCCGCGTCGACCAGGGTCCCGGCACCTTCACACTGAACGGCGATATCGCGGGCGCCGGCTCGATCAGCTCGATCGGCGCGGGCAACCTCGTGCTAAACGGCAACAACAGCTTCGTGAACCTCGGCATCAATGCCGGCACGGTGACGGTCGGCACCAACACCGCAGCAGGCATCGGCGCGATCGCGATCAACGATGGCGCGATCCTCGCCGCCGGCGCCAATGGCCTGGCGCTTGCCAATGACATCTTCACGACGGGCGGCGGCCGCGTCAACTCGGGCCCGGGCATCTTCACGCTCGACGGCGACATCTCCGGCGCAGGCTCGATCTCGCAGATCGGCACGGGTAATCTCGTGCTGAACGGCAACAACAGCTTCGTGAACTTGGGCATCAACCAAGGCACGGTGACCGTTGGCACCGACACCGCCGCCGGCAGCGGTGCGATCATCATCAATGACGGCGCGATCCTTGCGGCGGGCGCCGATGGCCTCGTCCTCGCGAACGATGTCTTCACCACGGGCGGCGGTCGTGTCGATTCGGGCCCCGGCACGTTCACGCTGAACGGCGATATCGCGGGCGCGGGGTCGATCAGCCAGATCGGCACCGGAAACCTGATCCTGAACGGCAACAACAGCTTCGTGAACCTGGGTATCAACCTGGGCACGGTGACCGTCGGCACCAACACTGCAGCTGGCAGCGGCGCGATCATCATCAACGACGGCGCGATCCTCGCGGCGGGCGCCGACGGCCTGGTCCTGGCGAACGCCGTCTTCACCACGGGCAGCGGTCGTGTCGACCAGGGCCCCGGTACCTTTACGCTGAACGGCGATATCGCGGGCGCCGGCTCGATCAGCTCGATTGGCGCGGGGAATCTCGTGCTCAACGGCAACAACAGCTTCGTGAACCTCGGCATCAATGCCGGCACGGTGACTGTCGGCAGCAACACTGCAGCAGGCAGCGGCGGCATCGCGCTGAACGACGGCGCGATCCTCGCGGCGGGTGTCTCTGGCCTGACGCTGACGAACGACATCGTCACCACGGGCGGCGGCCGCGTCGATCAAGGTGCAGGCACCTTCACCCTCGCCGGAAACATCGGCGGTGCCGGTTCGATCAGCGCGATCGGCACGGGTAATCTCGTGCTTAACGGCAACAACAGCTTCACCAACCTCGGCATCAATCAGGGCACCGTGACGCTTGGCACCAACACCGCAGCAGGCGTCGGCGGCATCGCGATCAACGATGGTGCGATCCTCGCCGCCGGCGTGTCGGGTCTGACGATCACCAACGCCATCGTGACCACGGGCGGCGGTCGCATCGACAGCGGCGCTGGCGTGTTCACGCTGAACGGCAACATCGGTGGTGCTGGCTCGATCTCGCAGATCGGCACGGGCAACCTTGTCCTCAACGGCAACAACAGCTTCGTGAACCTGGGCATCAACCAGGGCCGTGTGACGCTCGGCACCAACACTGCCGCCGGCATCGGCGGTATCGCGATCAACGACGGCGGTATCCTCGCCGCCGGCGTGTCGGGCCTGACGATCGCCAACGCAATCGTCACCACGGGCGGTGCGCGCATCGACCAGGGGTCGGGCGTCTTCACGCTGAACGGCAACATTGCGGGTGCCGGCTCGATCAGCTCGATCGGCACGGGCAACCTCGTTCTAAACGGCAACAACAGCTTCGTGAACCTCGGCATCAATGCGGGCCGCGTGACGGTCGGCACCAACACCGCGGCGGGCGTCGGCGGCATCGCGATTAACAACGGCGGCATTCTCGCTGCCGGCGTGTCGGGCCTGACGCTGACGAACGGGATCATCACCACCGGCGGTGCTCGCATCGACAGCGGTGCGGGCGTGTTCACGCTGAACGGCAACATCGCGGGCGCGGGCTCGATCAGCCAGATCGGTACCGGCAACCTCGTGCTGAACGGCAACAACAGCTTCGTGAACCTGGGCATCAACCAGGGCACGGTCACCGTCGGCACCAACACCGCCGCCGGTGTCGGCGCAATCGCGATCAACGAAGGCGGCATCCTCGCTGCCGGCGTCAGCGGGCTGACGCTCGCCAATGCCATCGTCACCACGGGCGGCGGTCGCGTCAATTCGGGCGCGGGCACGTTCACGCTGAACGGCCCGATCACGGGCGCCGGGTCGATCTCGCAGGTCGGCACGGGCAACCTCGTGCTGAACGGTGCGAACAGCTTCACCAACCTGGGCATCAACCAGGGCACGGTGACGCTCGGCACCAATACGGCGGGGGGCATCGGCTCGATCGCCATCAACAATGGCGCCATCCTCGCGGCCGGCGTGTCGGGTCTGACCATCACCAACCAGATCTTCACCACCGGTAGCGGCCGCATCAACTCGGGTGCAGGCACGTTCACGGTCAACGGCGTGATCTCGGGCGCCGGGTCGATCTCGCAGATCGGCACGGGCAACCTCGTCCTCAACGGCAACAACAGCTTCGTGAACCTGGGCATCAACCAGGGCACCGTCACCGTCGGCACCAACACCGCCGCGGGTTCGGGCGCGATCGCCATTAACAACGGCGCGACGCTGGCTGCGGGGGTCACCGGACTGACGCTCACCAACGCCGTCCAGACGACGGCTGCCGGCCGCATCGACAGCGGCACGGGCACCTTCACGCTGAACGGCGTGATCAGCGGCGCGGGCAGCATCACCAAGGTCAACACGGGTAATCTAGTGCTGGGCGCCGCCAACACCTACACCGGCGGCACCACCGTCGGCGCGGGCACCCTGACGGTCGCGGGTTCGGTCCTGGGGCCGATCACGGTCGCTTCGGGCGGCACGCTGGCGGGTACGGGCACGGTTGGTTCGTTCACCGCGCAGTCGGGCTCGACCGTATCGCCGGGCGCGACCGCAGGTGCGATCGGCACGCTGACGGTCAACGGCAACGCGACCTTCCAGGCAGGGTCGACCTTCGCGGTCGACGTCGGCGCAACCGCCGATCGGCTCACGGTCAACGGCACGGCGAGCCTCGGCGGCGCCAACCTGCTGATCACGCCGAGCGGCACGCCGCTGTTCAACACCAGCTACACGCTGCTGACGGCAACGGGCGGCCGCACGGGCACGTTCGGGACGACCAGCTTCACGCAGTTCGGCCAAGCGTTCAACCCGACGGTGACCTACGGCGCCAACGACGTCGTGCTGCGCCTTGCCCCCGCGTCGATCGTGACGCTGCAGGGTGCCGGCGGCACGGCGAACACCAACGCCATCGCCGGTGCGCTCGACGCCGCCGTCGCCGGTGGGTTCAACCCGCAGAGCTTCTTCGGGCTGTTCCTCCAGAACGGCGCGGCACTGACCGCCTCGCTGAACCAGTTCACCGGCGAGATCGGTGCCGCGAACAGCCGTACGGCACTTGCCGACACGCGCCACGTTCGCGAAGCCGCGTTCGACCGGCTCGGGGCGGCGCTGCGTGACGGCGATGCCGCGACGACGACGACCAACGGCGATCGTGCGACGACGCTCTGGGGTCGCGCCATCGGGTCGTGGACCGACACCGACAGCGACGGCAATGGCGCAGCGCTTGACATCGAGGCCAAGGGCATCATTGCCGGCATCGACTACAGCTTCGGCGACGTGAAGGTCGGCGCGCTGTTCAACTACATCGAGTCGGACGTCGAGACCCAGTCGCTGGGCGAGGGCAAGGTCGAGAGCACCGGTGGTGGTCTCTACGTCGGCTATCGCCCGGCGGGCGGCTTCGCGCTCGGTGCGGGTGCCGCGATCAGCAGCGTGAAGGGCGAGACCTCGCGCACCATCGGCACGGCTGGGATCGCCCAGTCGCTGACCGGCGACACCGACGGCACCGTCTATCAGGTCTTCGGCGAAGTGGCCTATGACCTGGCGGCGACCGAAGCCGTGCGGATCGAGCCGTTTGCCCGCTTGGCGTACGTTAAGTACGACCTCGACGGGTACAGCGAAGCGGGCGGTTTCGCGGCTCTGACGCAGCTCGATGCCAAGTATGACATCACCGTCGCTTCGGTGGGTCTGCGTGGTAGCACCTCGCTGGGCGGCTCGGCGACGCTGCGCGGCTCGGCCGGCTACCAGAACGTCAGCGGCGACCGGGGTCCGGTGGCACTGTCGGCGTTCCAGGGCACGTCGAGCTATGCCGCCATCCGCGGCGTGGCGCTCGACAAGAGCAGCTTCGTTGGCGAGGCGGGTGTCGACTTCCGCCTCGGCACGACGGCCTCGCTCGGCGTCGGCTACAGCGGCGTCATCGGCAAGAACAACAGCGACAACGGCGTCAAGGCGACCTTCACGCTCGGGTTCTAAGCCAGCAATGCACGGCAAGCGCCCGGGTCACGAAAGTGGCCCGGGCGTTCGCTTGTCCAGGCCCAGCTTGCGCCGCCCATTGGAATGTCGGCAGATTTTACAGTCCCGAAAATCGATCTGGGCTAAGGTGTTGAAAAGATTGCAGTAACGAAATGGCCTAGTTATTGCATGTAATTAACATGTGTTTCGGGAGCGTATGTATGCGTATTAAATTTGCGATTCTTGCTGCGGCTTTGTGCCTGTCTTCGGCGGCTCAGGCCGTGACGACGCTGACCTTCGACGCCGATACGGCCTGCGGCCTGACAGCGTGCGCCGATGGTTCGGTCATCAGCCAGGACTATGGCGATACCGCCGACTTCAACGTCACCTATGCGACGCGCGCCGGCGTTGGCGCCACCGCCCTGATCGACCCGTTCGTGCGCTTCTGGAGCACCGATTACGGCGACCTGCAGGGCATCGCCTATGCGTCCGTCGAGGAAGGTGTGACCGAGATCCGCATCGAGCCCTTGGGGCAGCGCGGCCTGTCCTTCACCGCCTTCGACATCGCCGGCTGGTTCCGCACCAACCGTAACACGTCGGTCCATCTGTTCGACCTGCAGTACAACCCGCTCGAAGCCTATGACGTCGTCGCCCCCGGGGTCGGCCATGAGCGCAACGAGTTCGTGTCCTACAATGTCGCCAATGGCTTCATCCTGCAGATCGGGCCGGACGCGTTCAACAGCGGCATCGACAATCTGGTCTTTGACACGCTCGACGCCGTTCCGGGCGTCCCCGAGCCGTCGAGCTGGCTCATGATGATCCTGGGCTTCGCGTTCACCGGTCTGGCCGTCCGCCGCTCCGGTCGCGCGGCGGCCCGGGCCTGACCGCCTAACCAACGACGCATCGTCTCTGATTCAACCGCCAGGCCGCCGAGGGAACTCGCGCCTGGCGGTCTTTCCGTGCCTACTACGAACGACCGTTTCGTTCGCGTAACTTGTTGAGTTTATGGCGGTTTTAGTCGCTTTGCGGATTGCAATAAGGCGGCGGATTATCGATAGTCGTTACACCTGGGTCCTGTTCCTCAAAGTGTAGGGCTCGGTAGGCACGGTGCCCCATGCCCAACATCGGGGCGCCGTGCCGCCCTTCTTCCCATCAGCGTGCTCTGCTCGTCGCCTGGCCGGCGCGGCGTAACAGTACGATCCAAAGAAGCGCATCAGCGGCGGCGGAGCCTGCGCCGGTCGTTTCCGAAGAACGACGGGCACTTGGCGTTTGCGGGACCCACGGTCGGCAGCTAATCACCACCGACAAGGAGAACTGCCGTGCTGCGACGCAATTTTCTGGCGGCCGCCGGCCTTGTCGGCGGCGGTCTCGTGGTACCGTCCGCCTTCGGCAAGGCGATCGCCGCCGAGGCGCTGCTGTCGACCATCGATGTCGCGGTTAAGAAGCGCCTCGCCGACGTCGCGCTTGGCGCTGCAACCGCAGCGGGCGCCACCTATTGCGACGTCCGCATCGGCCGCTACCTGCGCCAGATCGTCGTCACCCGCGAGGCGACGGTCCAGAACGTCGTGAATACCGAATCGACCGGCGTCGGCGTCCGGGTGATCGCCAATGGCGCCTGGGGCTTTGCCGCGACCAACGACCTGAGCAACGACGGCGTCGCCGCCGCAGCGCGCCAGGCGACGGCCATCGCCACGGCCAATGCCGCCAGCCAGACTGCACCGGTCAAACTGGCGCCAGTGAAGGGCGTCGGCGAGGTGTCGTGGAAGACGCCGATCGTCAAGAACGGCATGGCCGTGCCGCCGAAGGACAAGGTCGAGATGCTGCTGCAGGTCAACGCCGCGGCGATGGCAGCCGGCGCCGACTTCATCAGTTCGTCGCTCTTCCTCATCAACGAGCAGAAGTATTTCGCCAGCACCGACGGCTCGTACATCGACCAGGACATCCACCGCATCTGGGCGCCGTTCACCGCCACCGCCATCGACAAGGCGAGCGGCAAGTTCCGTACCCGCAACAGCCTCGCTGCACCGATGGGCATGGGTTTCGAATTTCTCGACGGCGCCGCCGAGGGTCGCCAGGAGATGCCCAATGGCGTCGTCGCCTATGGCACCAGCTACGACATGAGGGCCGACGCGATCGCCGCGGCCAGACAGGCCCGCGCCAAGCTGACCGCGCCGTCGGTGAAGCCCGGCAAGTACGACCTCGTGCTCGACCCGTCGCACAGCTTCCTGACGATCCATGAGTCGGTCGGCCATGCGCTCGAGCTCGACCGCGTGCTCGGCTATGAAGCCAACTACGCAGGCACGAGCTTTGCCACGATCGACAAGCGCGACGCGGGCTTCCAGTACGGCAGCGACAAGGTCAATTTCACTGCAGACAAGACCGAACCCGGCAGCCTCGGCCATGTCGGCTACGACGACGAGGGCGTGAAGACCAAGCGCTGGGACCTGATCAAGAACGGCAAGCTCGTGGATTACCAGTCGGTCCGCGACCAGGCGCATATCCTCGGCAAGACCGAATCCGATGGCTGCTGCTACGCCGACAGCTGGTCGAGCGTGCAGTTCCAGCGCATGGCCAATGTCTCGCTGCAACCGGGCAAGGCGAAGATGAGCGTCGCCGACATGATCGCCGGGGTCGACAACGGCATCTACATGCTGGGCCGCGGTTCCTACTCGATCGACCAGCAGCGCTATAACGCCCAGTTCGGCGGCCAGCTGTTCTATGAGATCAAGAACGGAAAGCTGGGCGCCCAGATCGAGGATGTCGCCTACCAGATCCGCACGCCGGAATTCTGGAACGCCTGCACCGCCATCTGCGACGCCAGCGACTATCGGCTCGGGGGCACCTTCTCCGACGGCAAGGGTCAGCCCTCGCAATCCTCGGCGGTCAGCCACGGATCGAGCACCGCGCGGTTCGACGGTATAAACGTCATCAACACAGCGCGCTCGCTGGGCTGAGGCATGCGGATAATTGACGCGGCCCAGCCGAGCGGCGATGACTGTCGCAAGCGTCGAATATAGTCGACGGCCTGCGCCGCGGCTGGGTTCGCCTGCATGCGGTCATTGCGCGGCCGGGTCCGGTCAGGGGCCTGCACTGGGGGAGAAATGCCTTGTTGAGACGTGATTTCCTGGCGGTCACCGGCCTGGTCGGCGGCGGGCTCGTCATACCGTCGGCGTTCGGTCGCGCGATCGCCGCGGAGGCGCTGCAATCGACGATGGATGTGGCCATCAAGAAGCGGCTGGCCGATGCGGCGCTGACCGCCGCGACCGGCGCCGGCGCCAGCTACTGCGACGTCCGCGTCGGCCGCTACCTGCGCCAGTTCGTCATCACCCGCGAAGCCAACGTCGAGAACGTCGTCAACACCGAATCGACCGGCGTCGGCATCCGCGTCATCGCCAACGGCGCGTGGGGCTTTGCCGCAACCAACGACCTGAGCGTCGACGGCGTCGCCGCAGCCGCAAGACAGGCCACCGCCATCGCCAAGGCCAATTCCGGAAGCCAGACCGCACCGGTCCGGCTGGCCCCGGTCAAGGGCGTCGGCGAAGTGTCGTGGAAGACGCCGATCGTCAAGAATTCGATGGAAGTGCCGATCAAGGACAAGGTCGACATGCTGCTGCAGGTCAACGCTGCGGCGCTGGCGGCGGGCGCCGATTTCGTCAATTCGATCCTCTTCCTCGTCAACGAGCAGAAGTATTTCGCGAGCACCGACGGCTCGTACATCGACCAGGATGTCCACCGTATCTGGGCGCCGATGACGGCGACGGCGATCGACAAGGCCAGCGGCAAGTTCCGCACGCGCGAAGGCCTGTCGTCGCCGATGGGGATGGGGTTCGAATATCTCGACGGCGCCGCCTCGGGGAAGTTCGTGTCGCCGAACGGCGTCATCAACTACGGCAATTCGTACGACATGAAGGAAGACGCCATTGCCGCGGCCAAGCAGGCCCGTGCCAAGCTGACCGCGCCGTCGGTCAAGCCCGGCAAGTACGACCTCGTGCTCGACCCGTCGCACACCTGGCTGACCATCCATGAGTCGGTCGGCCACCCGCTTGAGCTCGACCGCGTGCTCGGCTACGAAGCCAACTACGCCGGCACCAGCTTCGCGACGCTCGACAAGCGCAAGGAGAATTTCCAGTACGGCAGCGACAAGGTCAACATCTTCGCCGACAAGGTGCAGGTCGGCAGCCTCGGCCATGTCGGCTATGACGACGAGGGCGTGAAGACCAAGCGCTGGGATCTGATCAAGGACGGCAAGCTGGTCGACTACCAGTCGATCCGCGACCAGGCGCACATCCTCGGCAAGACCGAATCCGACGGCTGCTGCTACGCCGACAGCTGGTCGAGCGTGCAGTTCCAGCGCATGGCGAATGTCTCGCTGCAGCCGGGCAAGGCGAAACTGGGCGTCGCCGACATGATCGCAGGCGTCGAAAACGGCATCTACATCGTCGGCGACGGGTCGTTCTCGATCGACCAGCAGCGCTACAACGCCCAGTTCGGGGGTCAGCTGTTCTACGAGATCAAGAACGGCAAGCTCGGCGCCCAGATCGAGGATGTCGCCTACCAGATCCGCACGCCGGAATTCTGGAACGCGTGCAGCGCGGTTTGCGACGAGAGCGACTATCGCCTGGGCGGCTCCTTCTTCGACGGGAAGGGCCAGCCGTCGCAGGTTTCGGCGGTCAGCCACGGCTCCAGCACCGCCCGCTTCAACGGCATCAACGTAATCAACACCGCCCGCTCGCTCGGCTGATTGCGGCGCAGGAGACCAGACACATGAGCTTTCCCACCGAAGCCGAGCTGAAGGCGATCCTGCTGAAGGTCGTCGCCATGTCCAAGGCCGACGAATGCACGGCGCAGATCACCGGCACCACCACCGGCAACATCCGCTTTGCCCTCAACAACGTGTCGACCAGCGGCATCGTCACCGACACCGAACTGGCCGTGCAGGTCGCCTTCGGCAAGCGTGTCGGCATCGCGACGATCAACGAGTTCAACGATGCGGCGCTGGAACGCGTCGTGCGGCGGGCGGAGGATCTGGCAAGGCTGGCGCCGGAGAACCCCGAGTTCGTCCCTGCTGTCGCCAAGCAGACCTATCGGCCCACCAACACCTTCAGCGCCGCCACCGCCGCGATCACGCCCGAGTATCGCGCCAAGATGGCCAACGCGTCGATCGCGCCGTGCAAGGCCGAAAAGCTGATCGCCGCCGGCTTCCTGACCGACACCAACCGCTTCGTCGCCTTTGCCAACAGCCGCGGCAACTATGGCTACCAGACCGGCACGGCGCTCGACTACACCTGCACCGTCCGCACCGAAGACGGCCGCGGCTCGGGCTGGGTCGGTCGCAACCTTCAGGATTCGACGAGCTTCAACGCCGCCGATGAGATCCGCACCGCGATGCGCAAGGCCAGTGCCTCGGCCGATGCGCGCGCGCTCGAGCCCGGCAAGTATACCGTCATCCTCGAACCCGCCGCTGCCGCCGGGCTGATCACGTTCATGATGCGCTTCTTCGACGCCCGCCAGGCCGATGAAGGCCGCAGCTTCCTGTCGAAGAAGGGCGGCGGGAACAAGATCGGCGAGCAGGTCTATGACCCGCGGGTCAGCTTCACCACCGATCCCTGGTACCCCGGCGCCGAGGTCATGCCTTGGGACGAGGACGGCCTGCCGCGCGAGAAGATGGCGCTGGTCGAAGGCGGCAAGATCGCCAACCTCAACTATTCGCGCTTCTGGGCCCAGAAGCAGGGCAAGCGCCCCGTCGGCCAGGTCGGCAATCTGCTGATGGCCGGCGGCACTCGCAGCACCGCCGACCTCGTCCGCAGCACGCAGCGCGGCATCCTGGTCACCCGCACCTGGTACATCCGCATGGTCGATCCGCAGACCGTGCTGCTGACCGGGCTGACGCGCGACGGCACCTTCTTCATCGAGAACGGGCAGATCAAATATCCGCTGAAGAATTTCCGCTTCAACGAGTCGCCGGTGATCATGCTCAACAACATCGACGAGCTGGGCAAGCCGGTCCGCGTTTCCGCCGACGAGGGCGACATGGTGACGGTGATCCCGCCGATGAAGCTGCGCGATTTCACCTTCACCTCGCTGTCGGACGCGGTTTGATCTTGCTGCGGGCGCGGTGGTGATCTCCCGCGCCCGCTTCCTGCGCATGGCCGCCGCCGGCATCGCCATGGCGGCGTTGCCCGCCGCCGCCCCCCGGGCGTTGCCCTATGACTTCCGCTTCACGCGGCTGCGCTACAATTCGGGCGACTGGGATGTCGACCAGCGCATGCCGTCGAACCTGATCACCGCGCTGATCGACTATACCAACCTGCGGGTCGACCCGCGCGAGCATGTCGTCGCCTTGTCCGATGCCGCGATGCTGACCGCGCCCTTCTGCTATCTCGCCGGCCACAAGCTCGTCGAGTTCGACGCGGCCGAGCGCCGCAACTTCGAACGCTATGTCCGGAACGGCGGCTTCGTCCTCGTCGACGACTGCAACCACGACATCGACGGCCTGTTCGCCAAGTCGTTCGAAGCCCAGATGGCGCGCATCTTCGGTCCGGCGGCGCTGAAGAAACTGCCGCCCCGCCACCCGCTGCTGCGCAGCTTCTTCAAGTTCGATGCACCGCCCGCCACCGGCTTCGAGCTGAACGGCTGGGGCGACGACCTCGTCCACGACTATCTGAAGGGCATCACCATCGATGGCCGCCTTGGGGTGCTCTACAGCAACAAGGATTATGGCTGCGAATGGGATTACGACTGGCGCAACAAGCGCTTCCTTGCCGAAGACAATACCAAGTTCGCGGTCAATATCGTCATGTACGCCCTGAACAGCTGAGAACCGGAACCCGATGCCCGACGCCGTTACCGAAGCGCAGATCAAGGCCCGGCTCGCCCGGCTCGACGACCTGCGCGCCGCCATCGCCCAGGCTATCGTCGGGCAGGAGGATGTCGTCGAACAGCTGCTCATCGGGCTTCTGGCGGGCGGGCATTGCCTTCTCGAAGGCGTTCCCGGCCTCGGCAAGACGCTGCTGGTGCGCTCGCTCGGTCAGGCGCTCGAGCTCGAATTCCGCCGCGTCCAGTTCACGCCCGACCTGATGCCGAGCGACATTCTCGGCACCGAACTGCTCGAGGAAGACCATGGCACCGGCAAGCGCCACTTCCGCTTCCAGCCCGGCCCGGTGTTCACCAATCTCCTGCTCGCCGACGAACTGAACCGCACGCCGCCGAAGACCCAGGCAGCGCTGCTCGAGGCGATGCAGGAAAAGACCGTCAGCTATGGCGGCGTCACGCATCAGCTGCCGAAACCGTTTTTCGTGCTGGCGACGCAGAACCCGCTCGAACAGGCCGGCACCTATCCGCTGCCAGAGGCGCAGCTCGATCGCTTCCTGCTGCTGATCCGCGTCGAGTATCCGACCGAGCAGGAGGAGCACGACATCCTCGCGCAGACCACCGGCAACCGCGCCGCCGTCGTGCCGCAGGTCATGCATGCCGAGGACGTGCTGGCGCTGCAGGGCTGGGTCCGCGACGTCCATCTGGGCGAGGACCTGCTCGCCTGGATCACGCGGCTGGTCCGCGCCAGCCGCCCCGGCACGGGGGCGCCGCAAGTGGTCAACAGCTACGTCCGCTGGGGCGCGGGCCCGCGCGCCGGCCAGTCGCTGGTCCTTGCCGCCAAGGCGCGGGCCCTGCTCCAGGGCCGGCTGGCCGTCACCCGCGACGACATCATGGCGCTGGCCGCCCCGGTGATGCGCCACCGGCTGCTGCTGTCGTTCGCCGCGGAAGCCGAGAACAAGTCCGCCGACGACGTGATCGCCGCGCTGCTCGGCAGCGTGCCGCATCCTGCGGCCTGACACCCGCAGCCCGGTGTCGCCCGACCTTATCCCCCCGGCCGTCCGCAATCGCCTCAAGACCCTCCGCATCACCGCGCGGCGCGCCGTCGACCTTCAGGGCATCGGCCTCCATCACAGCCGCAGCCGCGGCGCGGGGCTCGAATTCGCGCAGTTCCGCGCCTACGAGCGCGGCGACGAGCCGCGCGCCATCGACTGGAAGCTCTACGCGCGTTCCGACCGGTTTTTCGTGCGCGAATCCGAGCGCGAAAGCCCGCTGGCGCTGTGGCTGCTGGTCGATGCCAGCGCCTCGATGGCACAGGCCGATCCCGGCCGGCCCGACTGGTCGCGCCTCGCCGCCGCGCGGAGCCTTGCCGCCTGCGCCGCTGAACTGGCGATGCAACAGGGCGACCGCTTCGGCTTCATCGGGCTCTCGCATGCCGGCCTATCCTTGCTCGCTGCGGGCAGCGGGATCCGGCAGCGCGACCGGCTCGCGCTCGAACTGCGCCGGCTCGACGCCGGCGGCGGCTTCCCTGCGCCCGGCCAGTTGGCGCCGCTGTGGGACCGCGTCGGCGCGCACGATCTTGTCGTGATGATCAGCGATTTCTTCGATCCCGCGACACTCGATCTCGCCGCCCGCCTCGCTGCCGCGCGCCGCGAGGTCGTCGCAATCGAGGTGCTGACCGTCACCGAACGCGACTTTCCCTACCGCGGCGGCTACCGGTTCCGCGATCCCGAAACCGGCGAGGAGCTGCTCGGCGACGGCGCCGCGCTGCGTGACGAATTTTTCGCGCGCTTCGGTGCCGCGCGCAGCGAACGCCATGCCCGGCTCGACAGTCTCGGGATCCGCCACGCCGCGCTGTTCCTTGACGAGCAACTCGACATCCCGTTGCGCCGCCTGTTCGGCGCCCAGGCCGCGGCGGAGTATCGCTGATGCCGGTGCTGCTGCTGCCGGCGGCGCTGGCCGCGCTGCTGGCGCTGGCGATCCCGCTTGCCATCCATCTGGCGCGGCGCAGCGAGGCACAGCCGACCGATTTCGCGGCATTGCAATGGCTGCGGCAGAAACCGCGCCCGCGCTCGCGCCTGCGCTTCGACGAATGGCTGCTGCTGGCGGCGCGGCTGCTGCTGCTGGCGCTGGTCGTCCTGTGGCTGGCGCTCCCGGTGCTGCCGGGCAGCGCCGATCGCACGCCCGTGGTGGCAGTTCTGCCGGGGGTGAGCGCAACCCCCGCCGAGGGCACGCGCGCCGTCTGGCTCGCCCCCGGCTTTCCGGACTCGCGCACCCCCGAGCCGGCATCCGCGGCAAGCGTCTTCAGCCTCGTTCGCCAGCTCGACGCCGAGCTTGCCCCCGGCGTGCCGCTGCGCATCATCGTCCCTACCGTGCTGCAAGGCGCCGACGCCGAACGCCCGCGCCTGTCCCGCCGCGTCGACTGGCAGATCGTGCCCGGCGCCATGGCGGCACCCGCGCCGGTGCGCGCCGCACCGCCCTCGCTCAGCCTGCGCCAGCCGTCCGGCCCCGATCGCGGCCTGCGCTACCTTCGCGCCGCCGCCGCGGCCTGGACGCCGCCCGGCCAGCCGCCGGCCTTCGATACCGCCGCGCCCGACGCGCCGCTGCCTCGCCCGCCGCGCGTCCTCGCCTGGCTCGCTCCCGGCCCGCTCCCCGCCACCGTCCGCGCCTGGATCGAAGCCGGCGGTACCGCCCTCGTCCCGCAAGACAGCGAAGCCGGCAACGCCGCCGATACCGTCGTGTGGCGCGACGAGACCGGCGCCGCGGTCGCCACCGCCCGCCCGCTCGGCAAGGGCCGCCTGCTGCGCTTCGCCCGTCCGCTCGACGCCGGTGCCCTGCCGATTCTGCTCGATCCCGATTTTCCCCGCCAGCTCGCCGCGCTGCTCGGCGATGCACCGCCGCTGCCGACCCGCGTCGCCGCTCGCGACGTGCGTCCGGTCACCGGCGCCCCCGCCTGGCCGCAGCCGGCGCGCAATCTCCAGCCCTGGCTGGCCCTGCTGATCGCTGCGCTGTTCATCGCGGAGCGCTGGCTGGCGACACGGCGCACCCGGGCGCCGGCGCCGTGACCGCGCCGTTCGACCTCGCCCTTCTGGCCGCCCCCGCGCGCCGGCGCGGCATCGCCAACGATCTTGCCGTCGCCGTGCCGCTGGTCCTCGCCGCCGCCGGGCTGGCGTGGCGCTGGCAGGGCATGGCCGCCGCCCTCGCCATCCTCGCTTTCGGCGTGGCGCTGGCGGCCGGGCTCGCCGTGTATCGCGCCCGCCGCTTCGATGCGCGCTGGGTCGTCCGCCGCCTCGATGCCGGCCGCGCCGACATGGAGGACAGCACCGACCTGCTGCTCGCTGCCCCCGATGCGCTGGGCCCGTTGCAGCAGCTTCAGCGCGCCCGGCTCCTGGCGCGGCTTGCCGACGAAACCGGCGCGGCGCTTGCCCCCGCCTGGTCTGGCCGCGCCATTGCCGCCGCGTGGACCGCCGGCCTCGTTATCGCCGCCGCCGCGCTGCTGTGGCCGGCAGCGCGCTCCGGCGAGACGGCCCGGCCCGACGTCGCTGCCGTCCCCGGCGGCCCGCCACAGCTGGTGGCGCAGCAGCTCCGCATCGTGCCGCCGGCTTATACGGGCCTGCCGCCGCGGACGATCAACGGCCTCGACGCCCGCGCGCCCGTGGGTTCGCGTCTTTCCTGGTCGATCGAGTACAGGCCCGCGCCAGGTGCGGTGGTCCTGACGCTTCTCAACGGGGAGCGGCTCCAGCTCGCTCGGCGCGGCGACACCTTCACCCTCACGCGCGGGCTCGACCGGTCGATGCTCTACCGCATCGGCAGCGGCGACAGGGGCGCCGCGCTGCCACTGCTGCACCGGATCGACGCGATCCGCGACACACCGCCCGTCATCCGCGTCCTCGATCCCGAGCGAACCCTGACGCAGAAGACGTCCGGCCAGCGCCGCTGGACGCTGAATTTCGAGGCGAGCGACGATTACGGCGTAGCGGCGGTCGCCCGCCTGCGCGTGATCGTCACCAAGGGCGAAGGCGAAAACATCAGCTTTCAGGAGCGCACGACCACGCTTACCGGCAGCGGACCTGCGCGCAAGCGGCGCTTTTCCGCCAGCCTCGACATCGCGGCGCTCGGCCTGACGGTCGGCAACGACCTCGTCGCGCAGCTGATCGTCACCGACATGCGCGAGCCAGGCCCCCAGGCGGTGCGCGGCCCCAGCCTGATCCTGCGCTGGCCGCCCGACCAGGGCGTGCAGGGCAGCGGTCTCGACGGCATGGTGAAGACCGTGCTGCCGGCCTATTTCCGCAGTCAGCGCCAGATCATCATCGATGCCGAGGCGCTGCAACGCGAGCGCCGCCGGCTACCCGCGGATCGCTTTTCGCAGCGTTCGAACGCGTTGGGCGTCGACCAGAGCATCCTGCGCCAGCGCTATGGGCGATTTCTGGGCGATGAAGTCAGCGAGGAACCGTCGCTGCCGACCAACGACGCCCCCGTTGCCAAACCGAAACCCGCTGCCGAAGCGCCGGCGGCGCTACCCAGCGGCCATGCACTCGACGACGGCCACGACCATGCGCCGGCCAAATCGGCCGTTTTCGGCAACGCCAGCGACGTCCTCGCCGAATTTGGCCACACCCATGCTGAGGGTGACGCAAACCTGATCGATCCCGAAACCCGCACGCTGTTGCGCCAGGCGCTCGACGCCATGTTCGAATCGGAACGCAATCTGCGGCAGAGCGCACCCGACCAGGCGCGGCCGCACGCCTATGTCGCGCTCCGCCTGATCAAGCAGGTGCAGGAGGCGACCCGCATTTACCTGGCGCGCACCGGCCCCGACCTGCCGCCGATCGACCCGGCCCGCCGCCTGACCGGTGACCGCAAGACTCTCGGCAGCCCACGCCTGGCCCCGCCACCCCGCGAAGCCGGCGACATCGACGCTGTGCCCGCCGCGGCCTGGCGGGCGCTGGCCGGGTCCGGCGACGTCCAGCTCGGCGCCCTGCAGCGCTGGATCGACCGCGCCGGAGGCCGCGTCGGCGACCCGCTGGCCCTCGCCGCTGCCATCGACACCGTCGCGCGCGACCCCGGCTGTCGCGCCTGTCGCGACCGTCTGCGCGGCCTGTTGTGGCAGGCGCTGGCGACCCCACCCGCGCAGGTGCAGCGTCGCGCCACCGGCGATGCGGCCGGCCGCCGCTATCTGGATGCGCTGCGATGACCGCGACGCCGCCGCCTCTGCTGCTCGCCGGGCTACTGCCGCTCGGCGTCGCCATCGCCTGGGCGCGCCTCGCGCTGTGGCAGGTGCGGGCGCCCGCCGCCGACCGCGCGCCGTGGTGGCGGCTGGCGCTGCTGGTAGCGCTGCAACCCGTCGCCGCCGGGCTGCTATTCCTCACCTTGCAGCCGCCGCGCGTGCCCGGCAGCGCCGGCACGCTGGTCGTTGCCACGGCCGATGCCCCCCGCCTCGATGCGCTCGCTGCGGGCGACGCGCTGGTCGCGCTGCCCGAAGCGCCGGCGCTGGCCGGCGCCGAGCGGGTGCCCGACCTCGGCACTGCGCTGCGCCGTTACCCCGGCACCGCCCGGCTGCGCGTCATCGGCCAGGGCCTGCCGCCGCGCGACCGCGAGGTCGCCGCCGGGCTGCCAGTCGAGTTCGCCCCCGCACCGCTGCCGCCGGGCCTCCACGCGCTGGCGCTGCCTCCGGCGGTCGCCCCCGGCGCCGCTTTCCGCGTCGGCGGCAACGTCGGCGGTGTCCCCGGCGGCAGTGTCGAGCTGCGCGATCCGGCCGGCGCACTGGTCGCGACCGCGGTGCTGCCGCGTTCCGGCGACTTCGTCCTGACCGGCGCCGCGCGGGTCGCCGGCCCTGCCGACTTCAGCCTGCGCGTCCGCGACGTGGCGAAAACCGTCGTCGAAACCGTCGTCGTCCCGGTCGATGCCACGGTCGCGGCGCCGCCGCGCGTGCTCGTCGTCGCCGGCGCGGCGGGGCCCGACCTCAAATATCTGCGCCGCTGGGCATCCGATGCGGGCATCGTTCTCACTGCCAGCGTCGCCGCGGGCGCCGGCCTCGATATCGGCGACGCCGCGGCCCGGCTCGATCCCGGAACGCTGGCCCGCCAGGATCTGCTCGTGCTCGACGAACGCAGCTGGGCGGCATTGTCGGGCCAGCAGCGTGGCGCCGTGCTTGCGGCGGTGCGCGGCGGCCTCGGCGTCGTGCTGCGCGTCACCGGACCGGTGCCCGATGCGACCCGCCGGCAATGGGCGGCGCTCGGACTGCCGCTCGGCAAGGCGGTCGTGCCCGTCCGTCTGGCTGGCGCGGGAGAGACGGAAGCCACTGCCCTACAACTCGGACCGCTGCCGCGCGACACCGTCACCCTGGACCGCGACGCCGCCGATGCCCCGCTCGGCGCCTGGCGGGCCAGCGGCCGCGGCCGCATCGGACTGTGGCCGGTCACCGATCTCTACATCCTCGCCCTCGCCGGCACCGCCGAGCGCCACGCCGGGCTGTGGAGCCACTTGTTCGCAACCCTCGCGCGCGCGCGGGCCGGCGCGCCACCCAGGGTCATCGGGCCACCCGGCGGACGACTGGCACTGTGCGACCTCAGCCTGCCGGCAACAGTCGCCGACCCCGGCGGCGCGACGACGACCCTGCTCGCCGACCCGGCAGCCCCCGGCTGCGCGGGGTATTGGCCCCGCCTGGCGGGCTGGCATAGCGTTACCAGCAGCGGCAAGGCCTGGCGCTTCCACATCGCCACCCCGGGCCGCGCGCTGGCAGCGGCCGAAAACCGCACCGCCATGCTGCAGTTGCAAGCCGCGCCCCAGTCTCCCCCCAGCGCCACAAGCAACGATGGTGCCCGCGGGCCCTCCTGGCCCTGGTTCGTCGGGTGGCTGCTGGTATCGGCGCTGCTGTGGTGGCTCGAACGCCGGCGCAGCCGGAGGCCGGGGGCGGGGCACACTCCGGCCGATATATGAATGGGGCGCCCAGGGCTAATGCGTGACGGGCCTTGCCCATCGCGGAGCGGCATTGGTTTCATCGGCCAATAGCATTGGCCAGTCGAACGCCCTCCCTGTAGCCATCGAGAAAATACGGAACGCTTGGGGTGTTTGATCATGGCTGACGCGAACCCGACATCGGGCACACCGACGATCGCCGACGGGATGCGGATCTACTGGGATGTGCCGATCGAGATGGACGACGGCCTAGTCCTGCGTGCCGACCTGTTCTTGCCGGTCGAAGAGGGTCGCTATCCGGTCATTCTCAGCATGGGTGCCTATGGCAAGGGCCTCGCCATGCAGGAGGGCTTTCCCTCGGCCTGGAACATCATGATCGAGAAATTCCCCGAAGTCGCGGCGGGGTCGACCAACAAGTACCAGAACTGGGAAGTCGTCGATCCCGAGAAGTGGGTGCCGGATGGCTACGCCTGCTTGCGGATCGACTCGCGCGGGTCGGGACGCTCGCCGGGCTATTTCGATTCCCAGTCGGCGCGCGAGATCCGCGATCTGTACGACTGCATCGAATGGGCCGCGGTTCAGGACTGGAGCAGCGGCAAGGTCGGGATGAACGGCATATCCTATTTCGCGCAGAACCAGTGGTATGTCGCCAAGCATCAGCCGCCGTCGCTGGCAGCGATCTGCGTCTGGGAAGGGTTCGCGGACCTGTACCGCGAGTGCTGCTACACCGCCGGCATCTTGAACGAGATGGTGGCCAACACCGTCGAGATGCAGATGAACACGGTGCAGTACGGCCGCGGGGTCAACGGGCCGCGCAGTGCCGTGACCGGGCAGCTGGTGTGCGGGGACGTCACCCTGTCGGAAGAAGAGCTTGCCCGAAACCGCTTTCCGATCCGGAAGCTCATCGCCGAGCATCCGTTCGCCGATGAGTGGTATGCGGAGCGGTCGGCCGATTTTGCGAAAACCATCGTGCCTCTGCTCACCGCCGGGAACTGGGGTGGTCAACCGCTGCATACCCGCGGCAATGTCGAGGGCTTCGTGCGCGCCGCATCGAGCCAGAAGTGGCTCGAAATGCACGGCTATGAGCATTGGGTCAGCTTCTATACCGATTACGGCATCGACCTGCAGAAGCGCTTCTTCGGGCATTTCCTGAAGGGCGAGCCGACCGGCTGGCTCAAGCAACCGCGGGTTCAGCTGCAAATCCGCCATCCCGGCGACACGTTCGTCCAGCGAATGGAGCAGGAGTGGCCGCTGGCACGAACCAACTGGACCAAATTCTATCTTCACGCCGATGGCGGGCTGGTGGTCGACGAGCCGGACAGCGGCGCCCCGAAGCGGCTGGCGTTCGAAGCCTTGGGCAAGGGGTTGCACTTCACGACGCCGCCGCTCGCCGCGCCGATGGAAATAACCGGCCCGTCGGCCGCCAAGTTCAGGATTTCGTCGAGCACCGAGAATGCCGACCTGTTTCTCGTGCTGCGCGTCTTCGATCCAGCCGGGAAGGAGGTGCTGTTTCGCGGCGCGCTCGACCCCAAGACGCCGGTCGCGCAAGGCTGGCTGCGCGCGTCGCGGCGCAAGCTGGTTCCCGAGCTGAGCGAAGTTTATCGCCCCTATCACGCCCATGACGAGGACGAGCTGCTGACACCGGACGTGCCGGTCGATCTCGATATCGAGATCTGGCCGACCTCGATCGTCGTGCCCGCGGGCCACCGGCTGGCGCTGTCGATCCTGGGCCGCGATTTCGAGCATGACGAGGCGCCGTCCGGACTCTCCAACATGAAGTTCGCCATGAAGGGTTGCGGGCCGTTCACGCACAACGACCCGGCCGACCGGCCGGTCGATGTCTTCGGCGGCACCACCACGCTGCACTTCGACGACGGTGCCCGGCCTTATGTCCTGCTGCCCGTCATTCCCGCGGCGGCAGGCGCATGACCGCGACGCCCCCGCCCCGGACGGCCGCCGATGCAGACGCGTTTTTCGACGCCATCGACAATGCGCCGCTCACCGATCGCTTCTGGCTTGCCGTGGGCCTGCTCATGCTGGTCTCGGTGTTCGACTATTTCGACTTCTTCATCGTCGGCTTCGTCATTTCAGTCGTGGGGCCGGCCTGGCAGCTGACCTATGCCCAGACCTCGATCGTGCTGCTCAGCGCCGGACTGGGCTCGATCGTCGGCGCGCTGGTGCTCGGGCCGATCTCGGATCGGTTCGGGCGCAAGCCGATGCTGATCGGCGCGGTCGCGCTTTGCGCGATCAGCAGCGGTGCCGTCGGCTTCATTGCCGACGGATCGTGGCAGCTGTTCGCGGTCCTGCGCTTCCTCGCGGGGTTCGGCATTTCCGGCGCGACGCTGGCATCGATCACGATCGCGGTGGAGATCACCCCGACGCGCGTCCGCACGATGCTGACCAGCGCTATGATCGTACCGGTCAGTTTCGGCATTCTTGCGGCTGCGGCGCTATCGTCGACCATGCTGCCGGTGATCGGCTGGCGCGGCCTTGCGATGATCGGCTTCGTGCCGCTGGTGCTGCTGATCCCCTGCATGTTCTTCGTGCCGGAGTCGGTCCGGTGGCTGGTCGTCCGTGGCCGCGCCAGGGAGGCGCATGCCGTCGCTGCGCATCAGCTTCGCCAGCCCGCGCTGCCTCCCGCCCCGGCAAAGCTCGACTCAAGGGTCGATGCGTCCCGCTGGTCCGACATCTATGCAGACCCGCGGCGGTTCTGGTTCGTCGTGCTGATGTGGGTCGGGTTCAGCGCCGCAAGCTACGGCGTCTATCTCTGGGGACCGACGATCCTCTCGCTGGTGCTCGGCGTGACCCCGAGCGAGGCGGCCGGCATGTTCGTTATGGTCGGCCTCGCCGGCATCGCCGGTCGCATCGCCTTCTCGGTCGTTCCGCAGTTCATCGGACGGCGCCGCGCCGGTCAGCTCATCGGCTTCGGCATCGCGCTGGCCCTGGGAGCGGCGGCGTTCAGCAGCGATGCCCTGGTCGGCGCGCTGCCCTTGCTGCTCATCTGCCTGATCGTCGGCGCAGTGTTTTTCGACGGCGGTGCGGTCAACCTGGGGCCGATGCCGACCGAGCTGTTCCCGGCCCGGCTGGCGGCACGCGGGACCGGGCTCGGCCAGGCGGCGAACGGTGCCGGTCGCATCATCGGGCCGCTGGTCCTGGCCCTGATCGCGGGTGCAAACAATGTGGTCACGCCGGCCGCGACGAAGAGCGCGGTGGTCCCGGGCTTTCTGTTTCTCGCCGCTTGCGGGCTGGTCGTCGGCCTTGCCTTCACCTTTCTCGGCATCGAGACGCACGGGCGTCGGCTGGCGCTCGAGGATCCCGCTGCGGACGGCAAGTCATAGCGCGGGGTCGAACCGGTGCGCGTCGCTGGGCTCGAGTGTCGCGAACTTCTGCAGCATCGCCACCATCTGGCGGCCGGCCGCCGACAGCCGGCGCTCGCGCGAATGCACGATCACCCAGTTGAACGAGAGGTTCTTGAGACGGCGCGCCGACAGGAGGCGTTGCTGCAGCATGTCCCGCACGCAGGTGTAGGGCAGAACCGCAAAGCCGGTCCCGCTCTGGATGAGCGCGACGGTCAACGGGATCGAACTGACTTCGAGCGCGACGTTGAGCCGGCTGTTGCTGCGCTGTGCGGAATTTTCGAGGAGGATGCGCAGGCTGTTGCCGCGTGACGTGAGCAACAGCGGCAGATCCGCAAAATCGGCGACCGCCACCGGATCATCGTTTCCCTCGGCCCATCCGGGCGGGCCGACGAGATAGAGCGGATCGCGGAAGAAGCTGTGCGATTCGAGAATGGTCTCGGGTTCCAGGACGCCGATGACGGCCAGGTCGATCATGCCGACCAGCAGCCGCTCGCGCAGTTCGATGCTGGTGCCGGTAAAGCTGGTAATCTGGACATCGCGGTAGCGGCCTATGAATTCGCTCAGCAGCGGCACCCCGATCGCCTGCTCGAGCGAGTGCGGGAAACCGATATTCAGTTCGCCACGCGGCTGGTCGCTTTCGGCGATGATCTCTTCGCGCGCTTGGCGGATATGCTTCAGGATGAGCTCGGCATGGACGAGCATGCGCTCGCCGGCCGGGGTGGTCTGGACGCCGCGCCCGTTGCGCTCGAACAATTCCACGCCAAGCTCGTGTTCGAGCTGCTTGATCTGCCGGCTGAGCGCCGACTGGGCAATGTTGAGATGGATCGCCGCGCGATTGAAGCCCCGGTGTTTCGCGATTTCGAGGAATGACTTGAGATGCTGGATATCCATCGCCGTCCTATGCCGAACCGGTAGCGGCAGGGACGATTGCTATCATGCCGGGCATAACCACGCCAGATAGGCCTTATGCCCGTCGCGCATTGGATAACCGCGCGCCCGCACCCTAGCGTCCGCAGCCATGATCAGGAAAATCCCGGAGGTCGTGATCTCATCGCTGGGCGGGGCGCGGATGCGCGGCTCCTTGTGTCCCGGAGCAGGCGGATGAGCGGTTCGCGCCCCGTCCTCGTCGTCACTGGGGGCGGGCAAGGGATCGGCCGCGCGATCGTGCTGCTTGCCGCGGCCCGTGGCTATGACGTCGCCTTCACCTACCGCAGCGACAGCGGCGCCGCCGAGCGCGCGCAGCGGGACGCCGCCCAGGCTGGCGCGGACGTGCTGGCCCTGCAAGCCGATATGGGCGAGCGCGACGCGGTCTTTGCGGCCTTCGACCGAACCATGGCGCACTTCGGCCGCATCGACGCCGTGATCAACAATGCCGGCGTCATCGGGGCGCCCCGCGCCATCGCGGAGGTCGATACCGACCACCTTTCCGATGTCTTTCGCAACAACGTCTTCAGCATTTTCTACAGCGTCGGGGCGGCCGTAAAGCACATGTCGGTGCAGAATGGCGGGAGAGGCGGTGCCATCGTCAACATGTCCTCGGCGGCAGCGCGGCACGGGGGCATGCCGAACGAAACGCATTATGCCGCGAGCAAGGGCGCCGTCGACAGCCTCACGCTGGCGCTCGCGAAGGACCTGCCGGCGCACGGCATGCGTGTGAACACGCTCCGCCCGGGGCTGATCCGGACTGCGATCCACGCGGTGCACGGCGGCGAAGCGACGATCTCGGCCGCATCGGCCAGCGTCCCGCTGGGGCGCGCCGGCACCGCAGAGGAAGTCGCGGAAACTGCGCTCTTCCTGATCAGCGATGCATCGAGCTATGTCCACGGCGCCACATTGGATGTTTCGGGCGGGCGCTGAGATGAGTTTCGACGATGATCGGCGGAAGGCGCAGCGCCGGCTGCCGCGGATGCTGTTCGATTATATCGACGGCGGCTCCTATGCCGAGACGACTCTGCGGCGCAATGTCGGTGACATCGAGACGCTCGCGCTTCGGCAACGCGTGATGGTCGATGGCTCGAAGCTCGACTTGGGGGTGACGCTGTTCGGCGAGGCCATGGCGCTGCCTGTCATCCTGGCGCCCGTGGGGTTTGCCGGCATGTATGCGCGCCGCGGCGAGGTTCAGGCGGCGCGCGCTGCGGAAAGCCGGCAGCTGCAATCATGCCTGTCGAGCCTGTCGATCTGCAGCATCGAGGAGGTCCGGGCCGCGGTCACGGCGCCGCCCTGGTTTCAGCTCTACATGATCCGCGACCGTGGCTACATGGCCGACCTCATCGCGCGCGCCTGGAGTTGCGGCGTGCGGGTGCTGGTCTTCACCGTCGATCTGCCGGTCGCCGGCACCCGCTACCGGGACCGGCGGTCGGGACTGCTCGACCCCGGCATGCGCGGCCTGGCGCGCCAGGCCGTACAGGGTCTGGCGCGCCCGGGCTGGCTATGGAACGTCCATACGCGTGGCCGCCCGCACGCCTTCGGAAACTTTGCGCGGGCGATGGCACCCGGGGCAGGACTCGGTGACCAATGGGCCTGGGTCGGCGAGAATTTCGATCCCGGCGTCAGCTGGGCCGATCTGGCCTGGGTCCGCAGCCTCTGGCCGGGCACCATCGTGATCAAGGGCATCCTCGATGGCGACGACGCGGGGCAGGCCATCGATCACGGTGCCGACGGCATCGTCGTTTCGAACCATGGCGGCCGCCAGCTCGACGGGGTGCGGTCATCGATTGCGGCCTTGCCGGCGATCGTCGATCGGGTCGGGGGCCGGGCGACGATCCTGATGGACGGCGGCATTCGCTCCGGGCTCGATGTCCTCAAGGCCGTCGCGCTCGGGGCATCGGCGGTCATGGTCGGCCGCAGCTGGGCCTTTGCGCTGGCGGCTGCCGGCCAGCGCGGCGTCGAGGCGATGATCGACCGGTTCCAGTCGGAGCTGCGGGTGGCGATGATCCTGACCGGCTGCAACGACATTGCCGCAGCGGGTCGCGCCCTGATCGACGACGATGCGGCGGGTGGCTCGCTGCCGCCATCGTTCGGCAATTAGCAGAGCGCGTTGCGCGATAAGCGCGATGCCCAACCGATATTAGAAAGCGTCCCCGGGCCTCGGTACTCAGGTCCCATGGTTACTCAAAAAACCAATTGGGGCGGAAAGTCGAAACTGGCATCGGTGCCGTGCTCGGCGATCTTTCCCGGTTGCGCGCGCTAGGGCCGGCCATGGCCGCCAGGCAGGACAAGGTCATCATCACGTGCGCGGTCACGGGCTCGATCCACACCCCGTCGATGTCGCCGCACCTGCCGGTGACCCCCGCCGAGATCGCGGCTGAGGCGATCGCTGCAGCCCAGGCGGGCGCCGCCGTGGTGCATCTTCACGCCCGCAACCCGCAGACCGGACAGCCTTCGCAGGATACCGACCTGTTCCGGCAGTTCCTGCCGCAGATCCGCGCCGCTGGCGACGTCATCGTTAACATCACGACGGGCGGTGCACCGTCCATGCCGGTCGAGGAGCGCATCCAGCCGGCGCTCGCGCTCAAGCCCGAGATCGCGTCGCTCAACATGGGGTCGATGAACTTCGGCCTGTTCCCGATGCTCAAGCGCTTCGAGCAATTCGAATATGAGTGGGAACGCCCCTATCTCGAAGCGTCGGAAAGCGGTGTCTTCAAGAACACTTTTTGCGACATTCGCGACATCCTGCTGCGCTGCGCCGACAACGGCACCCGCTTCGAGCTCGAATGCTACGACATCGGCCATCTCTATACGGTGGCGCATTTCCTCGAAGCGGGCGTGCTCAAGCCGCCGCTGCTGATCCAGTCGGTGTTCGGCCTACTCGGCGGCATCGGTGCCCATGCCGAGGACCTGATGCAGATGCGGCGGACCGCCGACCGGCTTTTCGGCGGAGACTATTACTGGTCGGTGCTCGGCGCCGGCCGCAGCCAGCTGCCGATCGCCACCATGGCGGCGGCGATGGGCGGCAATGTCAGGGTCGGGCTCGAAGACTCGCTTTGGGACGGCCCCGGCCAGCTGGCGCGCAGCAACGCCGACCAGGTGCGCCGGATCACCAGGGTCCTCGACGCGCTCGGCCTCGCCGTCGCGTCGCCCGCCGAGGTTCGCGAGATGCTGCAGCTCAAGGGCACCGCGGGGGAGTGTTTCGCATGATCTGCGAGCTGCGTGTTTACGAGGCGATGCCGGGACGCCTGGCGGCGCTGCATCGGCGTTTCGAGACGATCACCTTGCCCATCTGGGCCCGGCTTGGGATCCGGCCGCTGGGGTTCTGGACGACCATGGTCGGCAGTTCGAACAACGCCTTGATGTATCTGCTCGCCTGGCAGTCGCTTGCCGAGCGCGAGGCGGTCTGGGACGGGTTCCTCGCCGATCCGGAGTGGATCCGTCTCAAGGCCGAGACCGAGGTCGACGGCATTCTCGTTCGCACGGCGAGCAACGAGCTGCTGGTCCCGACCAGCTATTCACCCGGCATGGCTCATGCCCAGTTCGAAGAAGCAATTTGAACACACGCTGCGCCCTTCCGGGCTTCAGCGGAAAAGTCTGCAATAAAAACAATCAAGACTTGGGGAAATCGACATGAACTCGATGATGGCACGACACAATGGACTGGGTCTCGCGGCGTTCAGGGCCCGCCTCTACGCGACCACGTTCGGCATAGCGCTCGCCGGCATGGTGCCCGCCGCCGCGCTGGCGCAGCAGGCCGCGACGGCTGCCCCGTCCGAGACCGCGGCAGCGGCGCCGGCGGCCGACGCCGACGATACGGTCGGCGAGATCGTCGTGACGGCGCGCCAGGTATCGGAAAATCTTCAGAAGGTCCCCGTCTCGGTGGGCGTCATCAAGGGTGGCCGGCTGGAGGCGATGAGCGTCCGCTCGATCATCGACCTCGATGCCAAGGTGCCGAGCCTGTCGTTCGGCAACCAGAGCGTCCGGCTGCAGCCCTTTCTGGGCATCCGCGGCGTTGGCGACTTCTCGCGCAATCCCGGTTTCGACAACCGCGCCGGCATCTATCTCGACGGCGTGTTCTTGGGCAGGTCGTCGACGACCGAATTCCCGATCTTCGATATCGAGCGTGTCGAGGTCCTGAGAGGCCCGCAGGGCACCCTGTTCGGCAAGGACTCGCTGACCGGCGTGATCTCGATCACCTCCGCCAAGCCCAGCTTCGAGGACGGTTACCGCGGCACGCTGCGTCTCGGCAGCCGCGACCTGATCGAGGGCAACGCCTTCGTCAACGCGCCGATCACCGACACGCTCGCGGTGCGGGTCTCGTTCGCCGCCCAGTCGCAGGACGGCTACTATCGCAACCTGTTCAACAACAAGAAACTCGGGAGCAGTTCGAACGTCGCGGGCCGGGTTCAGCTGCGCTACAAGTCGGACGGCACCACGGTCGACCTGGCGCTGGACGGGGCAAGCTCGAAGTCCGATGTGCTGCTCGGCGGCAGGCCGATCACCGGCCCCGGTGCGACGCTCGGACTCTCCGATTATCAGGTCAACCTCAACAACTCGCCGACCAAGGACCGGTCGATCTACGGCGTGTCGCTGAACATCGAGCATCAGTTCGACAATGGCCTGGCGCTCACCTCGATCAGCGCCTTCCGCCGGTCGACGAGCGACCTGCTGAACATCGACTTCGATCAATCGCCGCTGAGCCAGGGCGCCAACAACATCCGCGACCGCGACCGTAGTTTCAGCCAGGAGTTGCGCCTTGCCTCGTCCAGCGG
This sequence comes from Glacieibacterium frigidum, assembly GCF_007097155.1. Lineage (GTDB taxonomy): Bacteria > Pseudomonadota > Alphaproteobacteria > Sphingomonadales > Sphingomonadaceae > Glacieibacterium > Glacieibacterium frigidum. Next base: position 76,363 of record NZ_VJWA01000001.1, on the reverse strand, counting down.
CGGCCTGTTCGACTATGTTCTGGGGGCATTTTACTTCTCTGGCAGCCCGAGCTGGAACTGGGCGCTCAGCACCGGACCCGACTTTGCCGTCCCGGCGCTGCGCGGCGGCCTGCTCACCATCCACGCAAAGGTCGATCAGGAGGTCATCGCCGGGTTCGGACGCGCCACCTTGCGGCCCCTGACCTGGCTCTCGGTCGACGCCGGACTGCGCTATGGCCGGACGACCAAGGATGTCCGCTATACGCAGGTGCCCGGCATCCTCACGGGTCTCGGCTTCGCCAACGTGCCGCTCTACGAGGATAAGCTTTCGAGCAACAAGCTCAGCCCGCTGATCAGCGTCAGCGTGCGGCCGACCGAGACGATCAACGGCTATGCCCTGTTCAGCACCGGCGCCCGGCCCGGCGGCTTCAACGTCGACCTGACGTCGCAGACCAACTTCACCTTCGGCGGCCTCCGGTTCGGCGGCGAGTCCGTGAAGAACTACGAGACCGGGCTGAAGACCCAGTTTTTCAACAATCGCCTGCGCCTGAACCTCGCGGCCTATGTGATGAAGTTCGACGACTTCCAGGTATCGCAGCTTAATTCGACGACCCAGACGATCGGCGGCGTGACCTCGGTCGTGCGCTTCAACACGATCAACAACGCCGCGAAGGTGACGAGCAAGGGCATCGAGATCGATTTCGAGGCCGTCCCCGTGCGTGGCCTGAACCTGTCCGGCGGCGTCGGCATCAACAGCGCGAAGTTCGACTCGTTTCCCAACGCCTTCCTGATCGCGGCCGGGCCACCGCCGGTGTTCGGCAATTACGACGGGAACACGCTGATCGAGGCACCGAAGTTCACGGCATCGGCGACCGCATCCTACAAGTTCGACCTCAGCGACAGGCACTATGCCGACACGTCGCTGACCTACACCTATCGCGGCAAGAGCTTCTCCGACCCGTCGAACAGCGCGACCTTCCTTCAGGACAAGTCGAACCTGGTCAACGGCCGGATCGGCATCGGCGCGTCGAGCGGGCGGTACGAGGCCGGGGTCTTCGTCAAGAACCTGTTCGATACCAAGTTCGTCCAGGGGGCCGGCACCAGCGGTCTTGGCTTCGCCTACCAGGCCCTCAACGAGCCGCGGGTAGTCGGCGTCGAGTTCACGATCAGGAACTGACGCGATGACCGCGGCCACCATGACCCGAACTGCAGCGGCCGCGCCCCGCCTTCGCGAGGTTGCGCTCGACGACAAGTACACGCTCGCGTCGGGGCAGGTCTATCTGTCGGGCGTGCAGGCGCTGGTGCGGCTGCTGATCGACCAGCGTCAGCGTGACCGGCGGCAGGGCCTGAACACCGGCGGCTTCGTGTCGGGCTATCGCGGGTCACCGCTGGGCGGGCTCGACCATGAACTGTGGCGCGCGGCCAGGCACCTCGAGGGGAGCGACGTGGTGTTCAGCCCCGGCGTCAATGAGGAGCTTGCAGCAACCGCGGTCTGGGGGACGCAGCAGGTCGGCACTTTCGGCGGGGCGACGGTCGATGGCGTCTTCTCGCTGTGGTACGCAAAGGGGCCGGGGGTCGATCGCAGTCTCGACGCGCTGAAGCACGCCAACCTCGCCGGGACGGCGCGCCACGGCGGCGTTCTCGCCGTCGCAGGTGACGATCATATCTCGCAGAGTTCGACCCTCGCCCACCAGAGCGACCAGACCTTCATCGCTGCGATGATCCCGATCCTGAACCCCTCGTCGGTGCAGGAATATCTCGACTACGGCATGCTCGGCATCGCCATGTCGCGCTTTTCGGGCTGCTGGGTCGGCTTCAAGGCGCTCGCCGAGACGGTCGAAAGCTCGGCCTCGATCTCGGTCGATCCGGACGCCCTCGCTATCGTCATGCCGAGCGACTTCCCGGCGCCCCCCGGGGGCCTGCATCTCCGCTGGCCCGACCCGCCGCTGGCTGCCGAGGCGCGCCTGCACGGGCCCAAGATGGACGCCGTTGCCGCCTTCGCCCGCGCCAACGCGCTGGACCGCATCGTCGTCGGCGGGGGTCGCGCGCGCTTCGGCATCATCACGACCGGCAAGAGCTATCTGGACGTCGCCCAGGCGCTGATCGAGCTCGGGATCGACCGGCGCTCCGATGAACTGGGCGTGCGCGTCTACAAGGTCGGCATGTCGTGGCCGCTCGAGAGCGAAGGGGCGCTGCGCTTTGCCGATGGGCTCGACGAGATCCTGGTCGTCGAGGAGAAGCAGGGGCTGATCGAAGCCCAGCTGACCCATCTGCTCTACAATCTGCCTGCCGGCCGGCGCCCGCGCATCCACGGCAAGCGCAACGACGCCGGTGGCATCCTGCTGCAGAGCGAGAGCCAGCTGAGCGCCTCCGGTGTCGCGATCGCCATTGCGAAGCGGCTGGCGGCCATGGCTGCGATCGATGCGCCGATCGCCCAGCGCCTGGCGCGCATCGAGGCTTTCGCCACCCAGCCCGCGCCGGCGCCGGGTGCGCTGGCACGCACCCCGGTCTTCTGCTCGGGATGTCCCCACAGCAGCTCCACCAAGGTCCCCCAGGGCAGCCGTGCCCATGCCGGGATCGGCTGTCACGGGATCGCGACCCTGCTGCCGGACCGCGCGACGGCGGGCTTCACCCAGATGGGCGGAGAAGGCACGAACTGGATCGGGCAGGCACCCTTCTCGACCGACGCGCACATCTTCCAGAACCTGGGCGACGGGACCTATACCCACAGCGGGCTGCTCGCCATCCGCGCGGCGGCGGCGGCCGGGGTCAATATCACCTACAAGATCCTCTATAACGACGCCGTCGCGATGACCGGCGGACAGCCCGCCGAAGGCCAGTTTTCGGTCGCGCAGGTGGTGCGGCAGGTCCAGGCCGAAGGGGTCGCCCGGGTCGACGTCGTCTCCGACAACCCCGACTGGCACCGTCGAAGCGATCTGCCGGCGGACGTGAAGGTGCACCACCGCGACGATCTCGACGCTGTCCAGCGGACGTTGCGCGACGTGCCCGGGACGACGATCCTCGTCTATGAGCAGACCTGCGCGACCGAGAAGCGCCGGCGGCGCAAGCGCGGCACGCTGGCGGACCCCGCGGTGCGGGTCTTCATCAACCCGGACGTCTGCGAGGGCTGCGGCGATTGTTCGGAAGCGTCGAGCTGCGTCTCGGTCGTTCCGCTCGACACCGATCTCGGGCGCAAGCGCGCGATCGCGCAGTCGAGCTGCAACAAGGACCTGTCGTGCACCAAGGGCTTTTGCCCGAGCTTCATCGTCGTCGAGGGCGGCACGCTGCGGGGCACCCGGCGCACCGGTGTAGCCGCGGAGCCGCCCGAGGTGCCGGAACCTGCGACGCGCCCGCTGAACCGCCCGTACAACATCCTGGTCGCCGGTGTCGGCGGCACCGGGGTGGTCACGATCGGCGCCTTGCTGGGCATGGCGGCGCATATCGAAGGGCGCGGTTGCACGGTCTCCGATTTCACGGGGCTGGCGCAGAAGGGTGGCGCGGTGACCAGCCATGTGCGGCTGGCGCCGCGCCCCGACGATCTTCATGCGGTCCGCATAGCGCCCGGGAATGTCGACCTGATGCTGGCCTATGATCCGATCGTCGCGACCGCGCCCGAAGCCCTGGCGACGCTCGAGGACGGTGTTTCGCATGTGATCGCCAACGATCACGTCATTCCGACCGGCGCCTTTCTGGGTCAGCCGGACCTCGACCTCGGGCGCCGCCCGATGCTTGCAAGGCTGGAAGCGCTCGTCGGCGGCAAGCTCTCGGTGATCGATGCGGCACGCCGCGCCGAGGCGCTGGTCGGGGATGCGATCGGCGCCAACGCCTTCATGCTGGGCTTCGCGTTTCAGCGCGGCCTGATCCCGCTCAGCCTCGACGCGATCGAGCGTGCGGTCATCCTCAACGGTGCCGCCGTAGGCATGAACCGCGCCGCGTTCGCCTGGGGTCGCGCCGAGGCGCACGACCCGGCGGCGGTGGCACGCGCGGTCGATGCGCCCGCGAATCTGCCGCCGCAGGCCGAGACGGCACAGGGCGTCATCGATCATCGCGCCGACCTGCTCGGCCGGTACCAGGATGCAGCCTACGCAGCGCGCTTCCGTGCACTTGCTGAAACGGCGCGCGCTGCGGAGAACGTGGCTGTGCCCGGCAGCGAGCGCTTCACCATTGCCGTCGCCAAGAGCCTCGCCAAGCTGATGGCCTATAAGGACGAGTACGAGGTCGCCAGGCTGCACGTCGAATCCGGTTTCCAATCCGGCGTACTGGCGCAGTTCGAAGGCACGCCGCGCATCAGCTACAGCTTCGCGCCGCCGCTGTTCGCCAGGCGCGATCCGGCGACGGGAGAGCTGCGCAAGCAGCGCTTCGGCCCGTGGATGACCCCGCTACTGAAGCTCCTCGCCAAGGGGCGGCGCCTGCGCGGCACGCCGTTCGACCCCTTCGGCGGCATGACCGACCGCCGGCTCGAGCGCCGGATGATCGAGGACTACATCGCCGAGGTCGAAACTCTGGCCGCACGCCTGCGGCCGGACACGCTCGATACCGCGACGGCCATCGCGGCACTGCCTTTGCGCATTCGCGGCTATGGGCACGTCAAGGACCGCAACCACGCCGCTGCCCTGCTCGAGCGCGAGCGGCTTTACGCCCAGCTCGATCCGACGCCTGCCCTGCCGATCGCCGCCTGATCATTCGCGGCCTCCACTCGAGGAGATTTCATGCTGTTTCTTGTCCACACCTACCTGAACCGGGCGGCGTTCAACGCCTGCCCGAACAAGGAGGAAGTCTACGCCGGCGAGATCAAGCGCGCCCGCGAAGCGCGTGCCGAGGGTAAGACCATCGGCCTGTTCCGGCGCGCCGATTGCAACGGCTCGATCTTCATCATCGACACGCCGTCGCATGAGTCGCTGGCCGAAGACCTGCGCACCCTGCCGATGTTCAAATACTGGGATCATGTCGAGGTGCTGCCGATCCTTCCGCACCCGGTTTTCCCGGATTTCGCGACACCGCGTCCGCTTGCCGAAGTCGCATCGAACCAGCCCCTGATGCCGGAGAAGTTCTGATGCTCTACCATGTGAAGATCCAGATCGATCAGCAGGCGCTCGGGTTCGACGCGCAGCGCGAGCAGATCGCCAGTGCCGACGCCGCGCAGGCGCTCGAACTGAAAGAGGCGGGCGCCTTGAAGGCCTTGTGGCGGCGTGCCGACGCCGGCGGCTCGATCTTCGTCGTCGAGGCCGAGGATCATCAGGCGCTGGCCTCGATCCTGCAGGGCATGCCGATCTTCGAGTATCTGAAGAACATCGAAGTCACGCCCATCTATGCGCACCCGACCTTCGCCTGATCCGATGTCGAGCGACGATGCGAGTTACGAGGGTGGGTGCATGAAGACGATCTGGGCCGATGCGGCGAACGAACCGGCGCTGACGATCGCCGAGGTGCCGATGCCGGTGCCGACGCCGTCGCAGGCACTGGTCAGGGTGCACGCCTTCTCGCTCAATGCCGGCGACACGCGCACGGCGCTCGGCGCTGCCGAGCCCTACGCCCCGGGCTGGGATTTCGCCGGCGTGATCGAGCAGAGCGCCGCCGACGGCAGCACCCCGCCGGCCGGAACCCGGGTGGTGGGCGCCGTCGCGCGGGGCGGATGGGCCGAGTTCGTGGCGGCGGACGCGGCCAGCCTCGTGCCGTTGCCCGACCGGATCAGCTTCACCGACGCGGCGGCGCTGCCGGTAGCGGCGAGCACCGCCTATCTGTCGATCGAACTCGGCGGCGATCTTCAGGGGAAGCGCGTGCTGATCACGGGCGCGTCGGGAGGGGTCGGACGCTTCGCCATCCAGCTGGCCGCACGCGGCGGGGCGCAGGTCAGCGCGGTCAGTCGCCGCGCCGAGCTGCCGTCGCTCCTGGCCGCCGACGGCGTCGCCGGAACGGTCCTCCATGCGAGCATGGAGGATGCCAGTCTCGCCGGGCCCTACGACTTCATCCTCGACTCGGTCGGCGGCGATTATCTCGCCCTCGCATTGACCTCGCTGGCGTCGAACGGCCTGTGCGTGAACTGCGGCAATTCATCGAACGCCAAGACGACCTTCGACGTCCGTGACTTCTACCTGAAAAGCAACGTGCGCCTCCACGGTCTCTTCCTCGGCGGCCATGGTCCGGGGGTCGCCGAACCCTTGGCCAAAGTCGTGGCCCTGATCGCCGCTGGCGACCTCAAGGTTCCCGTCGGCACCGTCCGTCACTGGCGCGAGATCGCGGAAGCTGCGTCGGCGCTGCAGTCCGGCACCGTAGAGGGCAAGGTCGTCCTGACGATCCCGTCATCGCGACTGTAAGACCTGTCCAAACTGGTCCGTGGCGGAGCGGGTGGGATTCGAACCCACGATGGGCTTTTGACCCATACACACTTTCCAGGCGTGCGCCTTCGACCACTCGGCCACCGCTCCGCTGCGCGGACGCGGCGCGTAGCATGCGTGTCGGTGCCGCGCACGAAAAAACGCCCGGCGGGGTGAGCGCCGGGCGAGGTCGAGGGGTAAGCGGAATTAGCGGAGCAGCTGGAGGACCTGCTGCTGGCTCTGGTTGGCCTGCGCCAGCATCGCCTGCGCGGCCTGGCTGAGCACCTGCGCCTTCGCCAGGTTGGTCGTCTCCGCGGCGAAGTCGGCGTCCTGAATGCGGCTGCGGCTGGCCGACAGGTTGGTGACGTTCGAGGTGATGTTGTTGACCGTCGCCTCCAGCCGATTCTGTACAGCACCGAGGTTGGCGCGGTCGATGTTGACCGATTGCAGCGCCTCGTCGATCGCGCCGAGCGCGGCGCTGGCGCCTTCGGAGGTCGAGACATCGACGTCGCGGATCTTCAGCCCGCCCTTGTCGGTGCCGTAGCTGTTCTCCTCGAAGCCGAGCCGCGTGAAATTCGACGCACTGCCGAATGCGAGGCTGCCCGCCTTGACCTCGATGCCCTTCGACGCGCTGAGCGAGACGGTCGAATAGGCGGTCTGCACCGCGGACGCCGAGACGTCGGTCGGGTCGGTGACGCCGACGACGGTGTAGGCCGTGCCGGTGCCCTGTACCGTGACGCCGCCCAGCCCGAGGTTCGCCGCGGTCGCCTCGTCGCTGTCGACCCAGACGCTGATGTTGCGCCCGTCGGCAGCGGTCAGTTCGAGCCCGCCGCGGCCATTGTCCTTGGCGGTGACGCCCGACAGGCCGCTGTACTTGTTGATCTCCTTGGCGACGTTATCGCGCGTCGCCTGCGCCGAGTCCGCGGCGTCGAGCGTCACGTCGAGGCTGACGCCGTTGATCACCAGCGTCGCGGTGGCGGTCGCGCCGATCACCGTGGTCGTCGACGAGGTCAGCGTCAGCGCGTTCGCCGATGCCTTGACGCCCGTCGTGTCCGACGATGCGTTGATGGCGTTGGCGATGGCGATGGCACTCGCAGCCTTTTTCGACGACAGCGCGGTCGCATCGGAGAACACGTCGTCCTCGGCCGTCGCGCCGCGGATGTTGGTCCCGTTGATGCTGAGGTCGCCGTTGTTGAGCGTGTAGGCGGTTGCCGCACTCGTCGCGACGGCGCGGGCGTCGGTCGAAGCGGTCGAGACGCCGCGCTCGTAGCTGCCCGCCGTCAGCCCCGAGCGGCTGATCCGCCCCGACCCCGTCGAGCCGACGTCGATCGGCTTGCCGTTGTCGGCGACGAGCGAGAAGGTGCCCGACTGCGCGCCGGTCTTGACGCCCGTGGCGGCGCCGGTGAGCGTCGTCATCGAGACGACGATGTTGCGCCCGTCGGCGGCCTCGAGGCGCAGCCCGGCATTGTCGTCGCCGGTGTCGACCGCGACGACGCCCGTCTGGCCGCTGATCGCGTTGATCGCGTCGAGCACCAGCTTGCGGCTCTGCGCGGCATTGGTGTTGGTGGTGATCGTGTCGGTGGTCTTGCCGTTGATCGTGATCGTGCCGGTCAGCGTCGCGGCGGTCATCGCGGTGCCGGTCATCACCGCCTTGCCGACGACGGCGCGCACCCCCGTCTCGGCACTGGCGCGGTTGATCGCGGCGGCCTTGGCCAGCGCCGACGCCGACTTCTCGCTCGAGCTGACATTGTCGTCGTCGGCTGAGCCCGAGCCGATGGTCACGCCGTTGATGACGAGGTCGCCGGCGCTCAGTGCCTGGTTGGCGGTCAGGTTCGACGCCGTCGCCTCATAGCTGCCCGTCGCGGTCAGCGCGGCGGTGCGCCCGGTGCCGAGGTCGGTCGCCTTGGCGCTGCCGATGCCGAAGCTGACGGTCTCGCCGGCGCGGCTGCCGGTCTGCAGCAGCAGGCCCTTGGCCGAGCCGTCGAGCAGCTTGATGCCGTTGAAGTTGGTGCGCGTCGCGACATTGTCGATCTCGGAGCGCAGCTGCACGACTTCGGCCTGTAGTGCAGCGCGGTCGTCGCCGGTGATCGTGCCGTTGGCGCCCTGCACCGCGAGTTCGCGCATGCGCTGCAGCATGTTGGTGACCTCGCCCATCGCGCTTTCGGCGGTCTGCGCGAGGCTGATGCCGTCGTTGGCGTTGCGCATCGCGACGCTGAGGCCCCGGACGTCCGAGGTCATGCGGGTGGCGATGGCGAGGCCGGCGGCGTCGTCCTTCGCCGAGTTGATGCGCTGGCCGGTCGACAGGCGCTCCATCGCCATGCTGAGGCCCATCTGCGCGCTACGCTGGCCCGCCTGGGCGGTCAGTGCGGCGATGTTGGTGTTGATGACGGTCATGGTCCACTCCCGTTGCGGTTGCGTGGCTCAGGACGGCGGGGGTCCGGAAATGCTTAATGGCGGCATCGGTGCTAGGGGGCAGCCATGATCCTGCCGATCCTTCACATCGACGCGCACTGCCTCGTCATCGACAAGCCCGCCGGCCTCGCGGTCCATCCCGGGCCGCGCACGCCGCGCAGCCTAGAGGATCATCTGTGGGAGCTGCGCGAGGGCTTCGTGCGAAACCCGCAGCCGGCTCACCGGCTGGACCGCGACACCTCGGGCTGCCTCGTGCTGGCGCGCCACCCGAAGGCGCACAAAAAGCTGACCCAGCTGTTCGAGGGCGGGCGTATAGGCAAGACCTATCTGGCGGTCGTCGACGGCGCGCCGGCGGATGACGAGGGGCGGATCGACGCCGCGCTGGCCAAGATTTCGAGCGCCGAGCAGGGCTGGCGGATGGTCGTCGATGCGGGCGGCAAGGCGTCCGCGACGCGGTGGCGCGTGCTGCGGCGCGACGGCAACCGCGCGCTGGTCGAGTTCAGCCCCGAGACCGGGCGCACGCACCAGGTCCGCGTTCATGCCGCGGCGCTGGGCCACCCGATCCTCGGCGATCCGGTCTATGGCGCAGGCGGCGGGCCGATGCGCCTGCACGCCGCGGCCATCGAGATCCCCTACCGCGAAGGCGCCGACCCGATCCGCGTCACCGCCCCCCTTCCCGACGACTGGCCGCTCGGGCCGGAGTGACGCCTTTTCGCGGCTTTGCGGCGCCGCGTGAGCAATTCTTCTTGCCGACCTTTGGGATGAGCGGGAAAGACTGGATCACGCAAAGCCGCAAAGGCGCGAAACGAAGGGGTTAGTCATGATCGATCGGCGTGAACTGCTGGGGGCGACGGCAGCATTGGGGTTCGTGCCCGGTCAGGCGCTGGCCGCCAGCGGCGACCTGAAGGCGATCCGCACCGCCGCCGACGCGGGTGCCGCGGCGAGCGTCGCGCGCATCCAGGAGTGGATCCGCCATCCCGGCATCGCCGCCGAGAACTGGCAGATGGAGCAGTCGTGCGCCTTCACCATGGACATGCTGCGCGATGCGGGCTTCCAGACGGTGCAGAAGATGCCGACGGTCGGCCAGCCCGGCATCTTCGCGACGCTCGACGCCGGTGCCCGGCGGACGATGGGGATCTACTTCATGTACGACGTCAAGCAGGTGGTGGCGTCCGAATGGAGCTCGCCGCCGTTCGACGCCGCGCTGGTCGACAAGCCCGGCTGGGGCAAGGTCATCGTCGGGCGCGGCGCGGTCAACCAGAAGGGGCCGCAGGGCGCCTTCCTCGGCGCGCTGCATGCCTTCCGCGCGGCGGGCAAAAAGCTGCCGGTCAACCTCGTCCTCGTCGCCGAGGGCGAGGAGGAGATCGGGTCGCCCAACTTCCATCAGGTCGTGCAGGCCCCGCAGGTGCTCGCCGCGCTCAAGCGCTGCGAGGGCATCGTCATCCCGAGCGCGTGGCAGGCGAAATCGGGCGCGGTCGACATCAACCTCGGCGCCAAGGGGATGATCGAGGTCGAGCTGATCGCCAGCGGCGAGGCGTGGGGCAAGGGTCCGAAGGGCGACATCCACTCGTCGCTGCGCGCGATCGTCGACAGCCCGTCGTTCCACCTCGTCGCCGCGCTCCAGACTCTGGTCGGCCCCGACGGCAACACGCCCGCGATCGACGGCTGGTTCGACAATGTCCGCCCGCTGACCGCCCGCGAGCGCCAGCTGATCGCGCTCAACTCCAAGGCAAGCGACGATGCCGAGCGGCTGTCGGCGCTCGGGGTGAAGCAATGGATCAACGGCGAGACCGGCACCACCGCCGCCGAGCGGCTCGCGTCGCAGCCGACGGTCAACATCGAGGGGCTGGTCGCAGGCTATACCGGCCCCGGCGGCAAGACCGTGTTGCCCGGGCGTGCGGTCGCGAAGCTCGACTTCCGCCTTGTGCCGAACCAGACCGCGAAGGAGGCGCAGGCCAAGCTGCGCGCGCATCTCGCCAAGCGCGGCTTCGGCGATATCGAGGTCAAGGTCAGCGGCGGCTACGACCCGACCGAGACCGCCGAGACCAGCCGCGTCATCCGCGCCCAGCAGGCGGTGTACGCGCGCGCCGGGGCGCAGGCGACGCTGTTCCCGCGCCTCGCCGGATCGTGGCCGGGGGCGACCTTCACCGCGCCGCCGGTCAGCCTGCCCGCGGGCCAGTTCGGGCTGGGCCACGGCAGCGGCGCGCATGCCCCGAACGAGTATTTCGTCGTCGAATCGTCGAACCCCAAGGTGCAGGGGCTGGTCGGCAGCTCGATGGGCTTCGTCGATTTCCTGTACGAGATGGCCGCGATCAGCTGAATCCGCGGTGCGACACCCGGCCCCGGCTGGCGCAGCCTCCGCGCGCATGTTAACGTAAACGTCAACCTGACTGGGGAGTCGCCGTCGTGAACCTTGATTTTTCGCCCGAGGACCTTGCCTTCCGCGACGAGGTTCGCGCCTTCATCGCCGAGAATTATCCGCAACAGCTGCGCACCAAGTCCGAAGAGGGCGAGGAGCTGTCGAAGGAGGATTTCCTGAGCTGGCACCGCGCGCTGGCGAAGAAGGGCTGGGCCGGCATCGCCTGGCCCAAGGAGCATGGCGGCACCGGCTGGACGTCGGTTCAGAAGTACATCTTCGGCGAGGAGAGCGCACGCGCCGATGCGATGCGCCTGCTGCCCTTCGGCCTCAACATGGTCGCGCCCGTCATCTGGACCTTCGGAACCGAGGAGCAGAAGGCGCAGCATCTGCCCGGCATCCTGTCGGGTGAGGTGTGGTGGTGCCAGGGCTATTCGGAGCCGGGTGCGGGTTCGGACCTCGCCAGCTTGCGCACCAAGGCCGAGCGCTTCACCGGCGACGACGGCAAGGAATATTACAAGGTCAACGGCCAGAAGACCTGGACGACGCTGGCGCAGCACGCCGACTGGGGCTTCTTCCTCGTCCGCACCGACCCGACTTCGAAGCCGCAGGAGGGCATCTCTTTCCTGCTGATCGACATGAAGACGCCGGGCATCACCGTTCGGCCGATCATCACGCTGGGCGGCGAGCACGAGGTCAACGAGGTCTGGCTCGAGGACGTCATCGTGCCGGTCGAGAACCGCGTCTTCCACGAGAACAAGGGCTGGACCTGCGCCAAGTTCCTGCTCGCGCACGAGCGCACCGGTATCGCCGGCGTCGCGGCCTCGAAGCGTGGCGTCGAGAAGGTCAAGGCGATCGCGCGCACCGAACTCGACAGCTTCGGCGACGAGAGTGCGCCGCTGCTCGCCAACCCGTTCTTCAAGCGCAAGGTCGCCGAGCTCGAGATCGATCTCGCCGCGCTCGAATTCACCGAGCTGCGCACGCTGGCGGGCGAAGCGTCGGGCAAGGGCCCGGGGCCGGAATCGTCGCTTCTCAAGATCAAGGGCACCGAGATCCAGCAGCGCATCACAGAACTCGCGCTGGAAGCGGTCGGCCACTACGGCGCGCCCTATTTCCGCGGCTTCGGCGAGGGCGACAACGAGCACCCGATCGGCCCCGACTACGCCCACCGCGCCGCGCCAACCTATTTCAATGTCCGCAAGACGTCGATCTACGGCGGCTCGAACGAGATCCAGCGGAATATCATCGCGAAGATGGTGCTGGGGCTCTGAACTAAGCGCGCGTCATGCTGGCGGACGCCAGCACCCAGTTCGCAGCGTGACCCGGCGACGGGCGCGCGGGCAGGAGTGGGTGCTGGCGTTCGCCAGCATGACGTTTATCTAGAGATGAAGCAGCGCCGAACGCGCGCGGGGAGAAAGTGCCGTGGACTTCAACTTCAGCGACGAACAGACGATGGTTCGCGACTCGGTCGCGCGCTACCTCGCCGATACCTACGACTTCGAGACGCGGATGAAGACCGTGCACGGCGAGGCCGGATGGAACCCCGCGGTGTGGCAGGCCTTCGCGCAGGAGCTCGGCATCCTCGGCGCGTCGTTCGCCGAAGACCATGGGGGCCTGGGCGGCGGCGCGGTCGACAACATGGTGATCATGGAGGAGATCGGGAAGGCGCTCGTCATCGAACCTTACCTGTCGACCGTCGTAATCGGCGGCGGTTTCCTCAAACGCGCGGGTGGCGGCAACGCCGATGCGGTGATCCCGCAGATCATCGGCGGGCAGGTCGTCATCGCCTTCGCCTATGCCGAGCCGCAGGGCCGCTACAATCTCGCCGACCTGCGCACCACGGCGCGCAGGGACGGCAGCGACTTCGTCATCAACGGCCACAAGGCAGTCGTCCGCGACGCACCCTTCGCGACGCATTTCATCGTCACCGCGCGCACCGGCGGCTCGCAGCGCGAGAGCGGCGGCGTCTCGGTGTTCCTGATCCCGGCTGATGCTGCCGGCATCACGCGCCGCGACTATCCGACCGTCGACGGCGCGCGCGCTTCGGAAGTCTATTTCGAGAACGTCCGCGCCGCCGCCGACCAGCTGCTGGGTGACGAAGGCGGCGCGCTGCCGCTCGTCGAGCAGGTCGTCGACGAGGCCATCGCCGCGGTCTGTGCCGAAGGCGCCGGCGTCGCGCGCCGCCTCCACGAGGGCACGCTCGACTATGCCCGGCAGCGCAAGCAGTTCGGTCGACCGATCGCCGAGTTCCAGGTCCTGCAGCACCGCATGGTCGACATGTTCATGGAGGTCGAGCAGGCGGTCAGCATGACGCTGATGGCGACGCTGCGCCTCAACGACGCCGACCGGTCGAAGCATGTCTCGGCCGCCAAGAACAAGATCGCGCGCGGGCTTCGCTTCGTCGGCCAGGGCGCGGTGCAGATCCACGGCGGCATCGGCATTTCGAACGAGCTCGCGATCGGCCACTACTTCAAGCGCGCGTCGATGATCGAGAGCCAGTTCGGCGATGCCGATTTCCACCTGCGGCGTTACGAAAGCCTGATGGACTGACGCCTCAGCGCGGCGGCTGGGGCGGCATCGGGGGCATCGGCGGGACCATGTCGTCGCCCCCGCCGTGGCGCTTCATCCGGCGGTTCATGCGCTTCTCGACGCGCGTCTCGACCCGGTCGCGCATGCTGCGCGCGTCGGCGACGAAGGCCCGGCGGTCGGCAACCGACAGCGACTGAAACGCCGCGAGCATCGCCGACTGGCGCCGCGCCTTCATGGCATTGGCGGCCTCGCGCTCCTCGTCCATCGCGCGCTTGAGCGCGGCGGTGTCGAGCCGCTCGGCATCGAGCACGGCCAGCATCCGGTCGCGTGACGCCTTGACGCGGTCGTGGTCGGCCCGGTTCGCGGCACGGTCGGCGCGCATCGCGCCCATCATCGCCTGGCGTCCGGGCTCGCTCATCGCGCCGAAGCCGCGCATCCCGCCGCGCGGCGGCATCGGGGGCATTGGCGGCGTCGTCATCGCCGGCGGACTGGGCGGCGCGGGCGGGGTCACCTGCGCGGCTGCCGCAGTCGCGCAGAGCAGCGCGGCGGAGGCGGTCAGCAAAATCTTCATGTCAGGCTCTCCTCGTCGGGCGTCGGTGTGAACAGGGTGGCGAAATCAGCATCGTCGGCGGCCTCGATGTCGGCCGTCGCGGCGACGGTGGTGACCGGCGCAGGCGCCAGCGTCGGTGGCGTCACCAGCACGACCGCCGCGACTGCCGCCGCGATCAGTCCGCCGGTTCCGGCAATGCGCGGCCAGCGCGGCGCCGGTCGCAGGATCCGTGCGGCGACGGCGTCGGCATCGGCCCGTGCAGGCACGCGCGCCGCCCAGTCGCCGAGCATAGCGTCGAGCGCCCGCGCCTCGGCAAGCTTCGCCTGGAGCGCCGGATCGGCGGCAATCGCAGCGAGTGTAGCGGCACGGTCCTCGGTGGGCCAGCGGGCGGGGTCGGCTCCATAGATATCGATCAGGTCGGCGGGCGTCATCGGGCGCTTTCGGGGGCATCGCTGGCGAGCAGCTGTTTCAATTCACTACGTGCGCGGCCCAACAATCCCTCGACCGCCTTGGGGGTGGTGCCCAGCGCCTCGGCGATCTCGGCCATCGATGCGCCCTCGCCATGGAACAGCGCGATCGCGGCGCGCTGGCGCGGGTTGAGCCGTGCCATCGCGGCATCGATGCGCCGCGCCTGCGCGCGGGCCACCGCTGCCTGCGCGGGGTCAGGCCCGGTGTCGGCGATGTCCCACGCGTCGTCGAGCGTCGCTGAAACCCGCGTCGTCACTAGGCGGACGCTGCGCCGCCGGTCGAGGCACAGGTTGGTCAGCAGGCGGTGGAACCAGGCCCCGACGCTGCCGCGCGCGGGGTCGTAACGCGCCGCAGCGGTCCACAGCCGGGTCAGCGCCGCTTGCACGGCATCCTCGGCATCGGCGCGGTTCATCAGGATGCGCATCGCATGGCCCAGCGCGGGGGCATGGAGGCGGCGAACGAGCAGCGTGAAGGCATCGGCGTCGCCGCCCGCGACCCGCTGCATCAGCGTCGCGTCGTCGTCGGGGGTCACGCTCAGCATCCGCGGGTCATTACGCGGCAGGCGTGGCAAGTCCCCCGCTCAGGCCCGACTGACGAGCAATTTGTCGATCTTGCGCCCGTCCATGTCGACGACCTCGAAGCGCCAGTCGCCGACGGTCAGTGCCTCGCCGGTCTCGGGCAAGTGGCGCATCTCGGACAGGAGATAGCCCGCGACGGTCTGGTAGTCGCGGTTGACCGGCAGATCGAGGCCCAGGCGATCGGCCATCTCGTCGGCGGCCATCGAGCCCGACAACAGCCATGACCCGTCGTCGCGCTGCACCGCGGCCTCCTCGCCATTGTCGATGTCGCTGCGGAATGCGCCCGCGATCGCCGCGAGCAGGTCGGCGGGAGTCACGATCCCCTCAAAATGCCCGTACTCGTCGTGGACCAGCGCGATCGGGATTTCGGCGTCGCGCAGAACGGCGAGCGCGTCGACCGCATCGATGACGTCGGGAAGCACGGGTGCGGGCCGCGCCAGCGCGCGCAGGTCGATCGCCCGCCCCTCGATCAGTGCGGCGACGACGTCACGTGCCTGGATGACGCCGATCACCATGTCGACCGACCCCTCGGCGACGAGCAGGCGCGTATGCGGCGTCGCGACCAGCGCGGCGCGGATCTCGGCATCACTGTCGCCCGCGTCGAGCCATTCGACCTGGCCGCGCGGGGTCATCACGCCGCGCACCTGACGATCCGCCAGGCGCATCACGCCGGTGATCATCGCATGCTCCTGCTCCTCGATGACGCCCGCCGTCTCGGCCTCGGCGACGACCGAGCGCAGCTCCTCCTCGGTGACGCTCTGGTCGGCCGAATGGCGCTGGCCGAGGGCGACGAAGACGAAGTGCGTCGAGCGTTCGAGCAGCCAGGCGGCCGGCGTCAGCACCTTGGTCAGCCCGGCCATCAGCGGCGCGACCAGGCTGGCGATGTTCTCGGGCCGGCGCAACGCGAACTGCTTGGGCACCAGCTCGCCGATGATCAGCGACAGATAGGTGATGACGACGATGACCAGCCCGAAGCCGATGTTCTCCGCCGTCTCGGGGCGCAGGCCGAACGACGCCGACAGCCGCTGGCCGACCGGCACCGCCAGCGACGCACCCGAGAAGGCACCGTTGACGATGCTGACCAGCGTGATGCCGATTTGCACCGTCGACAGGAAGTGCCCGGGGTTCTCGGCCAGGCCGATCGCCGCCTTCGCACCGCGGCTGCCGCCGTTCGCCATGGCGCGCAGCCGGGGCTTGCGCGACGAGACGATCGCCATCTCGGACATCGCGAAGACACCGTTGAGCAGGATCAGCGCGACGATGATGGCTGCGTCGAGCCAGGGGAAGGCGTCCATAGTCTCCAGTAGCGCGGGCGGGCGCGCATGCTCGTCAGCGGTGGTTTTAACTGGAACGCAGCCGGCACGCCACGGTTCATCGTTCAGCTTCGCGTCAGCCGCGCGGACGTAGCGCGGCAGCCAATAGGGAGACTTCACGATGTTCAAGCCGCGCGTCCTCGTCATCGCCACCATCGCCTCGCTGGGCCTCGCAGGGTGCGTCACCGACCCCGATACGGGGCAGCAGCGCGTATCGAAGGCGGGCATCGGCGTAGGCGCGGGCGCGGTCACCGGCGCGGTGCTCGGCGCGATCCTCGGCGGCCGCAACAACCGCGCCGAGACGATCATCGGCGCGGGCCTGGGCGCGGTCGCGGGCGGCGCGGTCGGCGGGTACATGGACAGGCAGGAGCGCGAGCTGCGCGCCCGCACCGCGGGCACCGGCGTCGAGGTCGTGCGGCGCGGCGACAATCTCGACCTGCGCATGCCCAGCGGCATCACCTTCGACTTCAACTCGGCTGCCGTGAAGACGCCGTTCCGCGGCACGCTCGACCAGGTCGCGCAGACGCTCGGCAGTTATCAGTCGACCTATGTCGACGTGACTGGCCACACCGATTCGGTCGGCACCGACGCGGTCAACCAGCGCCTGTCCGAGGAGCGTGCCCTGGCGGTCGCGGACTATCTGAGCGCCCGCGGCGTCAACCGCGCCCGCATCGCGACGCGCGGCTTCGGCAAGTCGCAGCCGATCGCGTCGAACGCCGACGAGGCCGGCCGTGCTCAGAACCGCCGCGTCGAGATCCACATCTCGCCGATCGTCGAGGACGATTTCCGCGGGCGCCGGGGTTAGTCGAGCGTGTAGGCGGGCGTTGTCCCAGCGGCGCTCGCCAGCCTCTTGTCGCGCGTGACGATCGGCAGGCCGAGCCTCTGCGCGGTTGCGAGGATCAGGGCGTCCGGCGTCTTGAGCTTGAGCCGATGACGAAGACGCCCGGCGGTATCTGCCAGGGCGCTGTCGATATCGATCGCTTCGAACAGGTCGAGATAGGCACAAGCGCCGATCTCGGCGGCACCCGCGCTGGCTCCAGCGAGCACCTCTGCCCGGGTCACGACGCTGATCACGCGACGCGGTGCCGAGCGCGCGATCTCGCGCGCGGCGGGGTGAGCCTTCAGGCCGTCGATTACGACGCAGCTGTCAAAAATCATTCGGCGGAAACACTGCTATCCCATTCGGCACGCAGCCTTTGCTGCCATTCGAGACCGTCGATCTCGATATGCGACCAGGCGGCGATCGCTTTGTCGAGCACAGCGTCGAAGTCGTCGGGCTGGCTTTCGACGAACTGCTCGAGCGCCTTGCGGACCGTCGCCGCACGCGACCAGTTGCGCCGCCGCGCGATTGTATCGACGCGTCGCAACTGCTCGTCGGGTATATCGATGATCGTCCGCATGACCCGAGTGTAACGTCATCACACGACGTTATCAATCAACCCCGCAGCGTCGCCCCAGCCCTCGCCGCCGCCGCGACGATCTTCGCGGCGAGCGCCTCGATCTCGGCGTCGGTGGGGCTGCGGTCGGCGGGCTGGATGGTGACCGTCAGCGCGAGGCTGACCTGACCCTCCGGCACGCCCGGCCCGGCGAAGCGGTCGAACAGGCGGACGTCGGCGATCAGCGCCTTGTCGGCCCCGCGCACCGCGCGCAGCAGCGCCTCGGCGGGCTGGTCGGCGGGCACGAGGAAGGCGAAGTCGCGCGTCAGCGCCTGAAGCGCCGGCGGGGCATACGACGGGCGGGTGCGCCCGGTCGCGCGCGACGGCGGCACCGCATCGAGGAACAGCTCGGCGACGGCGACGCGACCCTTCAGGTCGAACTGCGCGGCGATACGCGGGTGGAGCTCGCCGAACGCCGCGAGGATCGTCTTCGGGCCGAGGCCGAGGCGGCCCGAACGCCCCGGGTGGTACCAGCCGTCGGCGGGTGGCAGGACCATCAGCCGCTCGACCGGCAGGCCGGCTGCCGCAAGGCCCGCCAGCGCCTCGGCCTTGGCGTCGAGCGCGTCGAACGCCGTTGCAGCGCCGGTCTGCCAGTCGCGGGCGGTACGCTCGCCCGCCAGCACGACGCCCGCAGTCAGCGGCTCGCCCCCGGCCAGATAGCGCCGCCCCAGCTCGAACAGACGGATCGACGACTGGCCGTGCGCGAGGTTGCGCGCGGTCGCCGCCAGCAGTCCGGGCAGCAGCGACGGGCGCATCGCCGCGAGGTCGGCGGAGATCGGATTGGCGAGCGTCCACGCCGCGCCGCCGAAGGGCTCGGCCTGCGCGGGCGGCACGAAGCTCCAGGTGATCGCCTCGTCGAGTCCGCGCGCCGCGAGCGCCCGGCGGACGCCGCGCTCGAGCTTCTGCGCCGCCGTCGCGGTCGGCTTGGCGACGCCGGGGGCGCGTTCGAGCGGTGTCGACGGGACATGCTCGAAGCCGAACAGGCGGACGACCTCCTCGACGATGTCGGCCTCGCCGTCGATATCGCGCCGCCACGACGGCACGCCGACAACCCAGGGCTCACCCATCTCGACGCGGAAGCCGAGGCGGGACAGGATATCGGCCTGCACGTCCTCGGGCACCGCAACCCCGGCGAGACCCAGCGTGCGCTCAGGGCGATACGCGACGGTCAGCGCGGGCTGCGGAATTTCGCCTGCCGTGATCACTTCGGACGCTTCGCCGCCGCACAGGTCGAGCACCATGTGCGTCGCGAGTTCGATCCCGGCGATCAGGAAATCCGGGTCGACGCCGCGTTCGAAGCGCGCGCGCGCATCGGTGAAGATGCCGAGCTTGCGCCCCGTCGCGCCGATCCGTGCGGGATCGAAATAGGCGCACTCGATCAACACGTCGGTCGTCGTCTCGCTGACCCCCGACGCCGCGCCGCCCATGATGCCGCCGATGTCGTGCACCTCGGCCTCGTCGGCGATCACGGTCATCGTCTCGTCGAGCGCATAAGTCTTGCCGTTCAGCGCCACGACGCTCTCGCCGTCCTTCGCGCGCCGTGCGGTCAGCCCGCCGTGCAGCGTCGCGAGGTCATAGACGTGCAGCGGCCGCCCGCGGTCGAATGTGATGAAGTTGGTGATGTCGACCAGTGCCGAGATCGGCTTCTGCCCAACCGCGCGCAGCCGCCGCTGCAGCCAGTCGGGCGACGGGCCGTTGCGCACGCCGCGCACGACTCGCCCCAGGAAGGCGGGGCAGCCGTCGTCGGTCGTGGTGATCGGCACCGGGCACGGGAAAGCACCGGGCACCAGCTCGACCGGCCGGTCCTTGAGCGTGCCGATGCCCTTGGCGGCGAGATCGCGCGCGATGCCCGACACGCCCATGCAATCCTGGCGGTTGGGCGTGATGCCGACGTTGAACACCGGGTCCGACAGCGCGGCATAGGCGGCGTAGGCGGTGCCGACCGGCGCATCGTCGGGCAGTTCGAGGATGCCGTCGTGCTCGTCGGACAGCTGCAACTCGCGCGCCGAGCACATCATGCCAAATGATTCGACGCCGCGGATCGTGGCGGCCTTCAGCGTCAGGTCGCTGCCCGGCACATAGGCGCCCGGCCCGCCGAACACGCCCTTCATGCCGGCACGCGCATTGGGTGCACCGCACACGACCTGCTTCGGCGCGCCGTCGCCGGTATCGACGGTCAGCACCTGCAACTTGTCGGCCTGCGGGTGGCGCGAGGCGGTCAGCACGTGCGCGACGGTGAACGGCGCGAGCGCGGCGGCGGGGTCGGTGACGCCCTCCACCTCCAGCCCAAGGCCGGTCAGCGCGGCGGCGATCTCGTCGACGCTGGCAGTCGTGTCGAGATGGTCCTTCAACCAGCTGAGCGTGAACTTCATGCGCCGATCCCGCCGCTGAGCGTCGGCACGTCGAGCGCGCGGAAGCCGAAATGCTTGAGCCAGCGCAGGTCTGCGTCGAAGCAGGCGCGCAGGTCCGTAATGCCGTACTTGAGCATCGCCAGCCGGTCGATGCCGCAGCCGAAGGCGAAGCCCTGCCACTCGTTGGGATCGAGGCCGCAGGCAGCGATGACGCGCGGGTGCACCATGCCGCTGCCCAGCACCTCGAGCCACGATTCACTGCCGCCGATGCTCAGGCGCCCGCCCGCCCAGGAGCAACCGACATCGACCTCGGCACCGGGCTCGGTGAAAGGGAAATAGCTCGGCCGCAGGCGCAGCGTCACATCGTCGACCTCGAAGAATGCCTTGATGAAGGTTTCCAGCGTCCACTTCAGGTGGCCGAGCGTGATGCCCCGGTCGATGACCAGCCCCTCGACCTGGTGGAACATCGGCGTGTGGGTCGCGTCGCTGTCGCTGCGATACGTCCGCCCCGGCGCGATGATGCGGATCGGCGGCGCCTGCGTCATCATCGTGCGGATCTGCACCGGCGAGGTGTGGGTGCGCAGCAGCATCTTGCGGTCGCTGTCGGCGGCGTTCTGCGGGAAGTAGAAGGTATCGTGCATCGCCCGCGCCGGGTGGCTCTCGGGAATGTTGAGCGCGGTGAAATTATGCCAGTCGTCCTCGATCTCCGGGCCGGTCGCGACCGCGAAACCCAGGTCGGCGAAGATCTCCGCCAGCTCGTCGAACACCTGGCTGATCGGGTGGATCGTGCCGGTCGGCCGCTCGGGCGCGGGCAGCGTCATGTCGAGCCGCTCGGTCGCCAGCCGCGCGTCGAGCGCGGCGGCCTCCAGCTCGCCCTTGCGTGCCGCGATCGCCCCCGCGACGACCTCGCGCAGCGCGTTGAGCCGCGGACCCTCGACCAGCCGCGCGTCGGGCGCCATGCCCCCCAGCGTCTTCATCAACGCGGTCACCGACCCCGCCTTGCCGAGCGCAGCGACGCGCACCGCCTCCAGCGCGTCGAGCGTGTCGGCGGCGGCGATGTGGGCGAGAAGGTCGTGTTCAAGCGTTTCGGTCATGGCGCGAGGCTGGTAGCCGCTGGGGGCCGAAAACGAAACCCCGGTGGGGCCTGCGCCGGCACCCGCGCGTTTCCCTCGCCCATTCGAAAGGCGACCCCCATGAGCAGCGCAATCCTCTACCGCATGGTCCTCCCCGATCATGTCTGCCCGTTCGGCGTGGCCGCGCACCAGCTGCTGCAGGACGGCGGCTACGAGGTCGACGATCGTTTGCTGCAGACGCGCGAGGAGGTCGACGCGTTCAAGGAAGAACACGGCGTCGACACCACGCCGCAAATCTTCATCGACGACGAGCGGATCGGCGGCAGTGACGAGCTGCGCGCGTATCTCAGCGACCGGGCCGGGTAGCCTGCCCGCTCACATCTTCAGCGTGCCTGCAAGCTGGCGGAATTTCTCGAGATCGCGGTCGAAGAAATAGATCGCGGGGGCTTCGTAGGTCGTCAGATACAGCTGCCCCTTGACGATCGCTCCCATCGCCTCCCCCTTGCGCTCGACATCGTCGGCGCGGACGTAGCGATAGGTGAAGCGAACGCCCTTGTGGCCGCCGACGGTGGCCGGTTCGATCGTGTCGACGTTGAACTGGCTGACGAGGCCGCGGCTGCGGTAGCTGGTTTCGAGCAGCACAGGGATGTCGGTGATCAGCATGTTGGGCGTGACGCGCGGCAGCGGCTGCTTCTTCTTGTCGAACTCACGGAAAAGCGGCTCGCCGACCGCGATGCCGCCGAAGAAAACGACTCGGTTGAGGTCGGGACCGTCGAGCGTCCAGGTTTCGGCCTTCTTGCTCTCACGCGCGCTCAGCCGGTTCCACTCGCTCGTCGGGGCCGCGGAAAAGCTCGACTTGGCGATGCCGGTTGCAGGTCCCGGCGCGACAAGCGAGTTGGCGAGCGCAGGGACTGCGGCCAGCAGCGCAGCGAGTGACAAAGCGAAGCGAAGGCTGGTCATCGTCGATCCCTAGTTGGCGAGCAGCGCAGCGATCGCCTTGGCGTCGCCGGCGTCGGGCTTAAGGCGGAGATATTCGGAAAGAGACTGTTTCGCACCGCTAGGCTGGCCGCTGCGCAGCAGAGACAGGCCGAGGTCGCGGTGCACTTCGGGTGCGGTGTAGCCCGCCTTGAGTGCGTCGCCGTAGAATTGCGAAGCGGTCACGAGATCGCGGGGCTCGCCCCGCCGCCGGTACAACTCGCCGCGCGCATAGAGGAGATCACCCGACCAGCCGCTGCTCGCGGCCAACTGGCCGAGCAGATAGTCCAAGCCGCCGAAATCATTGAGGCTCACCTGCGCATTCAGAAAACGCGGCAGATGCGGCGCGATCGCCGCCCGATGCGATGCGACACCGGGGTCGCCCGGGTCGTTCATCGACGCTACCGCTGCGGCGAGCGTCGCCGCCTACTTCAGGCTGACCGGGTGCGATGCGAAGAAGCCCGCCGTAGCGCTGCGTCCACTTGAGCTTGCGCCTGGCCATCGTCGCATCGTCCTCGGCCATGACGTGCCGCCACAGCTCGGCCGCAGCGGTCGCGGCAGAGGGCGAGCGCCGAAAGATACCATGGGGCGAGCAGGTATCGCGGTTGCGGAGTTGGCGGATAGACCCTGAATGTTGGGTGCTGGACACAAGGATTAACTCCTCACACACTTCAGGATGAGCGAATCAACCAGTGTCGACAAAGCGGTATTTCTGTCCCCTCTCGCCGAGGCGCTGCATGGTAAACGACTTGGCGCAACACAGTCGAGAGTCAGCGACCTTCTGGTCGGATATTCTATCCTTTCCCGTCGTCTACAACGCGCACTTAAACGGTGCCTAGCATCTTTGGAGGTTTATCAGAGTAGTCGGCAAAATGAAGGTTGGGATAAAAGCAGCAAAGGTAACACAAACGACCATCTAGATGATTTTCTAGACGTAGTCTATGCTGCATCCGAACTCTTCGAACTATATGAAACCGAGATAATTAAATTGCTAAATCCGTCGAGCAAGATACAAAACGAGTACCGCACTATTGTACGTAAATTAAAGCGATTTTCTACCATTCTTTGTAACAAATGTAAGCACAACTACGCGTTTCTGCAGTCAATAGAAATTACATACGAGTCGGGGGAAATAGCATGCGGTTACGTTGTGTACCATATGAGAGACAATGTTGCCGTAATAGTTTCAGATATATCGCCACCTATGCAGGCGTTTTCTCTAGTTTGGTCTCTAAATAGAGTTGTCACTGATATTTTGCAAACAGATATGGCGGTTGCAGATCTGATCAATTCTATGACCGCTAAAGGGAATGAGGAGCTGGTTTCACTTACTTATACGCTCCCCTACTTACTGGAGCTGCAAGCGATAGAAAGACTGCCGGCTATAGGTGTACCCAAAGAGTCCAGCGTGGCCAGAATTACAATTGACCCGCGGGAGTTTGTAAATATCGAAGGTCCGAGCCCCAAAACCAGGTTTTTCGGCCGTGGAAAGATGCGAGTGTTTGTTGATCTGATCGCCCCGGCTACAGCCGTTCGCTTGCCATATGTCGAGGGTGAAATGAAGGTCACATACAAGCGTGAAAATGATCCGCATCAGCCTGTGCCAGCGTTCTTCCGCGTCGTTCTCGCAGACGTGGAAGTGACGGACGACTAGATGCGCCAAGTTCTACCAGTCGAATAAGCAAGGCATTGCGGCACACGAAAAATGGCGCGGATGGCCGGCAAGCCATCCGCGCCCCTTGTTCTTCGTAACCGCTATTTAGGCGGCGACGCCCGCAACCGGACCGGTCTGCTTCGGCGCCTGCACGTCGAGGACCGACTGCACCTGCGCGATGATCGCGCGGAATGCCTCGGGCTCGTGCATCGCGATATCGGCCATGACCTTGCGGTCGAGCTCGATGCCCGCGAGCTTCACGCCGTGCATGAAGCGGCCGTAGGTCAGGCCCATCTCGCGAACCGCGGCGTTGATCCGCTGGATCCACAGCGCGCGGAAGTTGCGCTTGTTCACCTTGCGGTCGCGGTACGCGTACTGGCCGGCCTTTTCGACGGCCTGACGCGCGATGCGGATAGTGTTCTTGCGACGGCCGTAATAGCCCTTCGCCTGGTCGAGGACCCGCTTGTGGCGGGCATGGGACGTAACGCCCCTCTTAACGCGTGCCATTTCCTAGGCCTCCCTTAACCGAGACCGTACGGGGCCCACAGCTTGATCGTCCGTGCGTCTGCATCGGAAATCACCGTGGTGCCGCGGTTCTGGCGGATGTACTTCGAGGTGTGGTGGATCAGGCGGTGGCGCTTGCCGGCGACACCATGCTTGACCTTGCCGGAAGCGGTGATCTTGAATCGCTTCTTGACCCCGCTCTTGGTCTTCAACTTGGGCATTTCGGTCTCCTAAAGACGCGCTTTCGAATCGCCACGGCAGCCCAATACGGCCGGGCGATTCAGTTTCGCGAGCGCGGGCCTATAGAGACGTTCGCCCGTCGCGTCCATAGCACAGGGCGGGGCCGCGCCCGGCGGCGGTCGCCAGCGCGGCGAGGCGGCGCTCGATACCGGCGGCCTTGGTGCGGACGCGGGCAGCGGCAAGCGCGTTCAAGGCTTGCGCGGTTTCCACCTGCGCGCGGGTCGGCGCCTCGCGCAAGCCGCCGAGTGCCGCAAGCTTGGCCGTCGTCGCAGCCTCAATCGTGTCGGCATTGTCGCCGTCGAGCGCCGCGAGTTCGGCGCGCAGCGCGGCGAGCAGCACCTCGAACGGCGGCTCGCTCATTTGCCCGGTAGATCGAGCGCGATCATCGCGTCGGCGATGCGCGCGGGGTCGACCGTGTAGCTGCCCGCCGCGGTCTGGCTCTTCAGCGCCGCCACCTTCGCGGTGTCGACCGGAGGTGCGGCGGCGAGGTCGCGCGCCGCTTGTGCAGTCGGCGACAAGGCGAGCGGATCGGGTGCGCGCGTCACGGCAAGCGCCGGCGACGTAGCGGTCGCGGCACTGCGCGCGTTGCCGGGCTCGAGAGCCGCAGCGCGGGTCGTGGTGATCGGGGGTACGTTCATCGAGCAAACTCCACGCAGGCACCGGCGATACGCCCGGGCCCTTCACCCACGATAACGGCGGGGCGCCGAGAGTTTAAAGGCCCGCTAACCATATTTCGCCGTCGTCGCGCAGCTCGGCCTGCAGGCGCTCGCCTGTAGCCCGGTTGCGCAGGCGCAGGCGCGCACCGGGCGCAGCGTCGGTTTCGGCGATCGCCGCGACGCTGATCCGGTAGCCGGGGCCACCCGCGACGACCGCGACGACGTCGCCGCGCCGCACGACGGGCGCGGCGCGGGCGGCGTTGCCCGCGACGGGGA
This sequence comes from Glacieibacterium frigidum, assembly GCF_007097155.1. Classification (GTDB taxonomy): domain Bacteria; phylum Pseudomonadota; class Alphaproteobacteria; order Sphingomonadales; family Sphingomonadaceae; genus Glacieibacterium; species Glacieibacterium frigidum. The sequence goes on along the minus strand of NZ_VJWA01000001.1, from coordinate 50,699 downwards.
CGAACAGCCGCCAGCCGGGCGAGGCGCAGCTGACGCTGACCGCGCCACGTCCGGGCGGCACCCAGGCGATGACCGGCGTCGCCGCGCAGTCAGGAGGCGCGAGGCGCGGGTCGAGGGTGACGGGCTGGCCGGTGAAGGCGGCGATCTGCGCGGCGAGGGCGGCGGCGAGCATGGCGGGGTCTCCTTTCAGGGGGACGCTGCAAGGAGTGGGCCACTTCTCGCGGGGAACGGTCGTCATGCTGGCGAATGCCAGCACCCATGGCGGTGCGAGACGCGCAAACCGGGCTTGCTCGACAGTGGGTGCTGGCGTTCGCCAGCATGACGGCTGAACGATCGAGGCACCGCATTGCCGCCCACCCGGCAACCCCTTGCCGGTCACCACCCGGCCGCCCCGCCGTCCCCCTCGACAAACCCACTTGGCACACGCCTTGCACAGCGTTCGCCATGACGACGCCAGATCCCCTGTTCGGCATTCATGGCCGGGCGCTCGAAGTCCGCCAGGCGCGGCTCGGGCTGCTCGCGTCGAACATCGCCAATGCCGCGACGCCGGGGTTCAAGGCGCGCGATCTCGATTTCCGTGCCGCACTCGATGGCGCGAAGGCCGAGCGCTACCGCATCCCCGTGCAGGCGTCGCTCGACGGCAATTCGGTCGAGCTGTCGGTCGAACAGGCGCAATTCGCGCAGAACGCCGTGCAGTACCGCACCACCCTCGCCTTCCTGAACGGCCGCGTCGGCACGATCATGACCGCGCTGAGGGGCGGAGAATGAGCGCGCTGACGGTCTTCGATATCGCCGGCCGCGCGATGTCGGCGCAGCTCGTGCGCCTCAACACGGTCGCGTCGAACCTCGCCAACGCCGGGTCGGCCGCGGGGTCCGAGGCGGGCGCCTATCGCGCGCTCAAACCCGTCTTCGCGACCGAATACTCAGGCTCGCTCGCCACGGTCGACGTCGAGCGCATCGCCAACGGCAGCGCGCCCGAACGCCGTCACGACCCGACCCACCCGCTCGCCGATGCGGCTGGCGACGTCTGGGTGGCGCGCGTCGACACCAACCAGGAGCTGATCGAGATGACCGAGACCGCGCGCCAGTACGCCAACAACGTCGAGGTCATGGCGACCGCCAAGTCCTTGATCCTGGATACTTTGAGGATGGGCAAATGATCGATTCCATCGGCCTTCGCACGCAGACCGCCGCGGCGCCCGTCCACAAGACGACGCTCGGCCAGTCGGATTTCCTCGCGCTGATGTCGGCGCAGCTGAAGAACCAGGACCCGACCAAGCCCGTCGATAACAGCGAGTATGTCTCGCAGATGGCGCAGTTCTCGCAGGTTTCGGGCCTCGGCGAGATCAGCGCCAAGCTCGACACGCTGATCGCCGCCACATTAGCCGCGAAGGAATAGCGCCATGTCGTTCTTCACCTCCCTGACCGGCCTCAACGCCGCGCAGACCGAACTCGCGACGGTGTCCAACAACATCGCCAACACCGGCACCAACGGCTTCAAGAAGTCGCGCGTCGCGTTCGGCGACATCATCGCCTCGTCGCCGCTGCAGAACCCCGCGCGGGTCATCGGGAGCGGCACCGCGGTGCGCAGCGTCGCGCAGCAGTTCCAGCAGGGGGCGATCCAGACTTCGGACAACGCCCTCGACCTCGCGATCTCGGGCCAGGGCTTCTTCACCGTGAAGGGCGAGGACGGCGGCGCGGTGTTCACGCGCAACGGCGCCTTCGCGGTCACCGCCGACCGCTTCGTCGTCGATGCGGCAGGGCGGCGGCTGCAGCTGTTCCCGACCACTGCCGACGGCAATGTCCGCACAACCCAGCTCGACGCCACGCTCGCGGCTCAGCTGCCGCTGACTTCGGGCGCGCCGCAGGCGACGGGGGTAGTCAAGCTGACGGTCAACCTGCCCGCCAGCGCGCCGATCATCCCGGCCAAGCCGATCTATACCGCGACCAACGCCTATGCGTTCGATCGCAACGATGCGGCGACCTACAACAACGCGACCTCGACGACGGTCTACGACGCGCTCGGCAATCCGCTTCCGGCGACCGTCTATTACGTCAAGACCGCCGCGCCGACGACGGCCGCGCCCGTCCACCAGTGGACCGCCTACACCTATGTCGGCGACACGGCGCTGACCCGCGGCGGCGTCGCGGGGCAGACGCTGACCTTCGACGCCGGCGGCGTGCTGACCGCGCCGACCGCAGCGGTGGCGTTCGACCCCTTCACGCCGCCCGACAGCGGCGAGGCGCAGGTCGTCGCGATCGACCATGGCAGCCTGACGACGCAGCAATCGGGGCCGTTCACCGTCTCGACGATAACCCAGGACGGCTATGCCACCGGCCAACTCGAAAGCGTCGCGGTCGACGCCGCGGGCAAGCTGCAGGCGAGCTTTTCCAACGGCGTCGTGCAGGTCATCGGCAAGGTCGCGATGGCGGTCTTCGCCAACCCGCAGGGTCTGAAACAGACCGGCGACGCGAGTTACCTGACCACGCCGCAGTCGGGCGCGCCGCTGACCGCCGAGGCCGGCCAGGGCGGCGCCGGCACCATCCTGTCGGGCAGCCTCGAACGCTCGAACGTCGACCTGACCGAGGAACTTGTCGGGCTGATCACCGCGCAGCGTAACTTCCAGACCAATGCGAAGGCGATCGAGACCTCGTCGACGCTGCTGTCGACGATCATCAACATCCGCAACTGATCATGGACCGGCTGATCTATACCGCGCTGACCGCGATGCGGACCAGCCAAGCCGCGCAGGCGATCACCGCGAACAACCTCGCCAACGCCTCGACGCCGGGCTTCCGGCGCGAACTCGCGAGCGTCGCCGCGCACTGGCTCGACGGCGGCGATGCGACGCGCGCCCAGGCGGACGGGATCGTGCGCACCGCGATGCTCGAAGGCGGCGCGATGACCGCGACGGGCAAGGACACCGACATCGCGGTCGACGGACGCGGCTGGATCGCGGTGCGTACCGCCGACGGCGCCGAAAGCTATACGCGGCGCGGCGACCTGCGCGTCTCGGCTGACGGTGTCCTCGAAACCGGCGAGGGCGACGCGGTGCTGGGCGAGGGCGGGCCACTGACCGTGCCGAGCGGCGTCGCGCTGAGCATCGCGCCCGACGGAACGGTGTCGGCAGGCGGGGTCGTCGCGGGCCGCATAAGGCTCGTCGACGGCACGGGTCTTATCAAGCGGCCCGACGGGCGTTTCGGCACAGCGGCACCGCTCGACGCCGATCCCGGCGTGCGGCTGCGCGGCGGCACCCTCGAAGGGTCGAACGTCGGCACCGCGGCGACGCTCGTCGAACTGCTCGAGCAGTCGCGCGGCTTCGAGGGCGTCACCCGCCTGCTGCGCATGACGCGCGAGATCGACGAGGGCGGCGCGCGCCTGATGCGCCTCGACAATTAGGAGACCCGAGGATGACCGCCGCCCTGCAGATCGCGCGTTCGGGCCTCGACGCCCTCGACGCGCGAATGAAGACGATCAGCAACAATCTCGCGAACGTGAATACCACGGGCTTTAAGCGCGACCGCGCGAGCTTCGCGACGATGATGTACCAGACCGCGCGCGAGGCGGGCAGCCCGGCGGGCGGCGACCAGCAATATGCCGCTGCACTCGGCACCGGCACCGGCGTGCGCGTGACCGGCAGCGAGCGCATCCATGCACAGGGGGCGCTGACCCCAACCGACAATGCCCTCGACCTGGGCATTGAGGGCGGCGGCTTCTTCGCGGTGACGCGCCCGGACGGCACCCAGGCCTATACCCGCGACGGTGCCTTCAAGCTCGACGCCGAGGGGCGGCTGGTCACCGCCAGCGGCGAGCGACTGAACCCTGAGATCATCATCCCCGACGGCGCCACCGCGATCACCATCGCCCCCGATGGCTCCGTCTCGGCGCGCCTCGCGGGCGACACCGCGGCACAGGAACTGGGGCAGATCCAGCTGACGCGCTTTCTGAATCCCGGCGGCCTGCTGCCGCTGGGCGGCAATCTCTACGGCGAGACGGCGGGCAGCGGCGCCGCGCAGGCGGGTGCACCGGGGGCGGACGGCACGGGGTCGATCCGCCAGGGCAGCCTGGAAGGGTCGAACGTCAGCACCGTGCAGGAACTGGTCGACATGATCGAGACCCAGCGCGCGTACGAGGTCAACGCGAAGGTGATCAACGCCGCCGACGAGATGGCGCGCTATGTCACGCAGAATGTTTAGGTTTGCGCCCCTGCTTATGCTGGGAGGCTGCGCCCTGACCCCCTTCGCGAGCACCCCGCCCGTCCCCGCGACGCTCGCCGAGGCGCCGCCGCCGCTGCCGCCGACGGGCAGCCTGTTCGACGCGCGGCGCTATGCGGCGCTGGCGGGCGACGACCGGGCGGCGCGGGTCGGCGACCTGCTGACCATCCGCCTCGTCGAGCGTACGCGCGCGTCCAAGTCCGCCAGCGCCGACGCCAGCCGCGACGGCAAGACGAGCATCGACCTGCCGACCGCCAAGCCGTTTTCCTTCATCCCTAAAGGATTGCTCCGCGGCGGATCGAATCAGATTTTCAAGGGTAGCGGGGCCGCGGCGCAGGACAATCTGTTGTCGGGCGAGATCGCCGTCACGGTGCGCGAGCGCCTGCCCGGCGGCATATTGCGCGTCGCGGGCGAAAAGCGCCTGACGCTCAACCGCGGCGAGGAGCAGGTCCAGCTGACCGGCCTCGTCCGCATCGCCGACATCGCGCCCGACAACAGCGTCGTCTCGACCCGCGTCGCCGACGCGCGCATCCGCTATTCGGGCACGGGGCAGGTGGCGGACCAGAGTCGCCAGGGCTGGCTGGCGCGCTTCTTCGCGAAGGTGTCGCCGTTGTGATCTTTCTTTTGCCGTCATCCCGGCGAAAACCGGGACCCATTTCCCGCTGCTGGAGATGGGTCCCGGCTTTCGCCGGGATGACGGCGTTGGGCATGAGCGCCCCCGCCCACGCCGACCGCATCAAGGACATTGCGACCTTCGGCGGCGTCCGCGCCAACGCGCTGACCGGCTACGGCATCGTCGTCGGGCTGACCGGCACCGGTGACGACAATCTCGACTATACCGTCCAGTCGATGCGCAGCGCGGCGCAGCGCTTCGGCGTCACCCTGCCACCGGGCATCGCGCCCGGCCTGAAGAACGCCGCCGCGGTGATCGTGACCGCCGAACTGCCCGCCTTCGCCAAGCCGGGGCAGCGCCTCGACGTCACCGTGTCGGCGCTCGGCAAGGCCAAGTCGCTGCGTGGCGGCACGCTGCTGCTGTCGCCGCTGCTCGGCGCCGACGGCGAGGCCTATGCGCTGGCGCAGGGCAATCTGTCGGTCGGCGGCTTCGGCGCGGAGGGGCGCGACGGGTCGAAGCTGGTGGTCAACACGCCGTCGTCGGGGCGCATCCCGGGCGGCGCGAGCGTCGAGCGCGCGGTACCCTCCCCCTTCGCCGACGGCGACGCGCTGACACTGGACCTTCGCGAGCCCGACTTCACCACCGCGCAGAGCATTGCCCGCACCATCGGCCCGGCGGCGCAGGCGGTCGACGCGACGACGGTCCGCATCGCTGCCCCGCCGGGCTTGCGCGAGCGCATCGCGCTGGCCGCACGCATCGAGACGCTCGACATCGCGGTCGACGCGCCGCCCGCGCGCGTCGTCGTCAATGCCCGCACCGGCACGGTGGTGATCGGCGCGGGCGTCCGCGTCCTGCCCACCGCGATCGCGCACGGCAGCCTGACCGTGCGTGTCACCGAGATGCTGAGCGCGAGCCAGCCCAACCCCGAGGCCGCGGGGCGCACCGTCGTCGTGCCCAGGTTGGACGTCGCGGTCGAGGCACCCCCGGCGCGCGCCGCGCTGTTCGCGCCGGGCGTCGCTTTGGCCGACATCGTGCGGGCGATCAACGCGCTGGGGGTCGCGCCGGGGGATCTCGTGGCGATTCTCGAGGCGCTGAAGGCGGCGGGTGCGCTGCGGGCGGAGCTGGTGGTGATATGATTGGCGTCGATCTTCCCCCCTTCCGCTTGCACGAGGGGCCGGGGGTGGGTGCGAGCCGCTTGGCGAGCCCTCTCTTTGCAGCGAAAGCGCAGCAAGTGCTGCGCACCCACCCCCAACCCCTCCCTGAAGAGGGAGGGGGGCAGAGAACCGTCGCCCGCGATTTCGAAGCTCTGTTCATCGCCCAGATGCTCAAGGCCGCCCGCTCGGCGCAGCTCACCGACGACCCCCTCGCCCCCGACGACGGCGCGTTCCGCGACGCGCAGGACCGCGACCTCGCGCAGCGCCTCGCCACTGCCGCGCCGCTCGGCGTCGCGAAGCTGCTGAAATGACCGACCTCATCGCCCTCGGCGCGGCGGGCGTGCGGGCCTATGCGCGCGGGCTGGAGGTGGTCGGCGACAATGTCGCGAACGCCGAATCGCCGGGCTATGTGCGCCGCACGATCACCCCCGCCTCGGCACGCGCCGGGCCGGGCACGCCGCTGTCGCGCGATCTCGCGAGCGCCGGCGGGGTCGATCCCGGCATCGCGACGCGGGCGTACGACGCGCTGAAGGCCAAGGCGGCGCGCAACGCCGGTGGCGACGCGGCACGGCTCGACGCACGCGCCGACTGGCTGACGCGGCTGCAGGCGACCGTGGGTGGCGACACCGCACGGCTCGATGGCGCGCTTGGCGGCTTCTACGACGGCGCGCAGGACCTCGCGGCGAATCCGCGCTCGACCGCGGCACGGACGATCTTCCTCGACCGGGCCGACCAGGCGGCGGCGGCGTTCCGGGGAGCTGCGGAGTCGATCGACGGCCTGCAGAGCGACCTCGCGGCAGCCACAGAGGCAGCGACGAGCGAGGTCAACGGGCTCACGACCTCGCTCGCCGCGGTCAACGTCGAGCTCAAGCGCGCCTCGGGCAGCCGGACGACCGGGGGCGCCGCGGCGAACGCGCTGCTCGACGAGCGCGACCGGCTGCTGGCAGCGCTGAGCGGCTTCGTGCGGATCGGCGTGACCGAGGGCAAGGGCGGCGTGGTGACGGTCACCGCGGGCGACGGCCCCGCCGCCCCTGCGCTGGTCGACGGTGGCACGGCGACGCGGATCGCGGTGCGCGACGGTGCTAACGGCGCGGAACTGGTGCTCGACCCCGGGCACGACGCGCGCGCCATCCGCCTGCCCGCGAGCGGCACATTGTCGGGCCTGATCGAGGCGGCGCGCGCGGGCCGCGAGATCTTGGCCAGTCTCGACACGCTCGCCGCGCGCTTCGCGGAAGCCGCGAACAGCATCCATGCGGGCGGCGTCGACGCGACGGGGGCGGACGGAGGCACATTGTTCGCGACGCGCAGCCTCGGCGTCGTGCCCGGCGCGGCGAACGCGGGCGATGCGAGCGTGCGGGTCGAGATCGCCGATGGTGCGACGCTCGGCGACGGCTATGTGCTGCGGCGCGCCGGGAGCGGCTGGATGCTGGCGCGCGCCGATGGGTCGGGGACGGTGAGCGGGACGGCGACGCTGACCCTCGACGGCGTCACGGTGACGCCCGGCGCGGGCGCACGCGACGGCGACTCGTTCGCGCTTGTCGCGCGGGACGGCGCGGGGGGCATTGCGCTGCGGCCGCTGTCGGCGGCGCAGGTCGCGGTGTCGGCACGCTGGCTGGGGGACGGCGCCGCGAGCAATGCCGGCACCGGGCGGCTGACTGTGACGCTCGACGACAGCGCCGCCGGGCTGCCCGCAATTGGTGCCTATGCCCTGCGCGCCACGGCGGGCGGCTTCGACGTGCTCGACACGGGCGGCGCGGTGCTCGGCAGCTATCCGACCGGGGCGGCAGTCGCGGGCGCGGGGTTCAGCTTCCGCGTCGACGGCGCGCCCGCGGTCGGCGATACCTTCCGCATCGTCCGCGCCGGCGCGTCGAGCGCCGACAGCGGCACGGTCCGCGACCTGCTCGCCAGCCGCGACGTGGGCATCGAGGACGACCTCGACGCGACCGTCGCGGGGCTGGCGAGCCGCCTGTCCGAAACCCTGCGCCTCGGCGAGGCGGCGTCCGCGCTGGCGAGCGACGCGAAGCGCGCGCAGGACGCGGTGTCGGGGGTCGATCTCGACGCCGAGGCGGCCGAGCTGACGCGGCTGCAGGCGGCCTACAAGGCAAGCGCGCAGGTCATGGCGACGGCACGCGCGCTGTTCGACGAACTGCTGGCGGTGGCGCGGTGAGCGCCGCCGCGAGCAGCTCACCCTCCCCTGCGGGGAGGGTCGGAGAGACGCCGCGCAGCGGCGGCCCCGGGGTGGGAAATGTCCCCCGCGCGAAGGCCCCACCCCCGGGCCGCGCTTCGCGCGTCTCTCGCCCCTCCCCTGAAGGGGAGGGGTAGGCGGTGCAAGTGAACACCCGCGCCAGCCACGACGCCCGCGTCGCGCGGATGGGCGACCTGCAGCGCCAGCTCGACACCGAGCAGGGCCGCATCGCCACCGGCAAGCGCATCACCAAACCCTCCGACGACCCCGTCGCGAACGGCATCGCGGCGCGCCTCAAGCGCGTTGCGGCGGCGGGCGAGACCCAGCTGCGCGCCCTCGACGGCGCGGCGAGCCGGCTGAGCGCCACCGATGTCGCGCTGGGCAGCGCGGCGCGGGTCATGCAGCGCGCGCAGGAAGTGGCGTTGCTCGGCAGCACCGCGACGCTGAATGCCGCCGACCGCGCGACGCTCGCGGCCGAAGCCGTGTCGCTGGGCGAGCAGTTGCTGGAGATCGCCAATCGCACCGCCGCCGACGGCACGCCGCTGTTCGGCGGGGCGAAGGGCACCGGCCCGGCGTTCGCGCGCGACGCTGCGGGGGACGTGGCATGGCAGGGCACCGGCACGCCGCCCGTAATCGCGCTGGGCAGCGCGACGGTTCCGACAGGGACGGACGCGCGCGCCTTCGCAGGCCCCGACGGCGACGCCTTCGCTTTGCTCGACGATCTCGCCGCCGCGCTGACCGCGCCCGACGCGACCCGCGCCGATGCGCTGTCGGCCAGCCTCACCGGCCTCACGGTGGCGACGACGCGCATTGCCGATGCGCAAGCGGGAATCGGCAACCTCGGGGCCCGCGTCGAGGCCGAGACCGAGCGGCTGCGCAGCGACGGGCTGCGCCTCGCCGACGACCTGTCGAAGGTCGAGGGGCTCGACCTCGCCGCGGCGATCGCGCGGCTGCAGCGCCTGGCGACGGTCCTCGAGGCGACGCAGGCGAGCTTTGTCCGCCTGAACGCGCTCTCGCTGTGGGAACGCCTCTGACCCTCAAGCAACGCAACACCGCGCCGTAACTGGGCTCGACGGACGGGCGTTTGGGTCGGTCGGCGGGAGGGCGCATGGTCTCGGTAATCGGCCTGATCGTGCTGTTCGTCATGGTGTTCGGTGGCTTTGCGTTAACCGGCGGCAACCTCGGCGTGGTGATGCACGCTCTCCCCCACGAGATGCTCATCATCGGCGGGGCTGCCGCCGGAGCGACGCTTATCTCCACCGATATCAAGGGTATCAAGGCGATCGGCGGCGGCTTCGTCGCGATCTTCAAGGGGCCGCGCTACAAGCGCGCCGACTACTCCGCCGCGATCTACCTGACCGCGCGGCTGATGAAGATGCTGAAGACCGACGGCGCGGTGGCGGTCGAGCCGCATATCGAGGATCCCGCGACGAGCGCGATCTTCGCCGAATATCCGCAGTTCCTGAAGGACAAGCATTTCCTGCACCTGCTGACCGACAGCCTGCGGCTGCTCGTCGTGTCGACCGGCGGGGTCAGCCCGCAGGCGGTCGAGGACGTCATCGATTCGGCGATCGAGACGCACCATTCCCATGCCTATCTGCCCGTCGAGCGGCTGACGACCCTGTCCGACGCGCTGCCCGCGCTGGGCATCGTCGCCGCGGTGCTGGGCGTCGTGAAGACGATGGGGTCGATCGACCAGCCGCCGGCGATCCTGGGCGGCATGATCGGCTCGGCGCTGGTCGGCACCTTCCTGGGGGTGCTGCTCAGCTACGGCATCGTCGGGCCGTGTGCGGCGCGGCTGAAGTCGGTGCTCGATGCCGATCACGAGATCTACCTCGTCATCCGCCGTGTCATCGTCGCGTCGCTCAAAGGCCAGCCGCAGCCGCTGGTCATCGAGGCGGCGCGCACCGCGATCGCGCCTGCCAACCAGCCGACGTTCAGCGAGGTGTTCGACGGCATGAGGGCGCGGTGAGCGCCCGACCCACAAAAGCGAGGGCGCGGTGAAGCTCGACCCCGCCACGCATTTCGAGCCCGAGGTCGTCGTCCGCTGGAAGACCGACAAGCACGCCGCGCACCACGGCGGGGCGTGGAAGATCGCCTATGCCGATTTCGTGACCGCGATGATGGCGTTCTTCCTGCTGCTGTGGATCATCGGCGCGACCAACGAGGACCAGCGCAAGGGCATCGCCGATTACTTCACCCCGACGGTCATCCAGATGAAGAACTCGGGCGGGTCGAACGGCGTCGGCGGCGGGCGCAGCATGGCGATGGACGAGGGCCAGGCGCTGCGCGCCGCGGGCGACGGCAAGCGCCCGACCCCGCTTGCGGCAGGCGGCGGCGGCGGACCGCTCGAGTCGGCGGTCGCCTCGCCCGACAAGGCGACCGCGCCCGGCGCGCGGCGGCTCGCCGACGAGGCGCGCTTCGCCAAAGTCCGCCGCGTCGTCGCGGCGCGGCTGGCGGGCGACCCGACGCTCAAAGGCCTGAAGGGCCAGATCCGCTTCGTGCCGACGCGCGAAGGGATGCGCATCGACATCGTCGAGCGTGCCGACTTCTCGATGTTCGGCAGCGGCACCAGCGTGTTCACCCCCGAGGCGCTGGCGCTGGTCCGCACCGTCGCGCGCGCGCTGAAGGACGGGCCCTCGGCGCTGACAGTTCGCGGCCATACCGACGCCGTCGCCTACAACCGTGGCGACGCCAACAACTGGACGCTGTCGACCGCGCGTGCCGACGCGACGCGGCGGGTGCTGCGCGACGCCGGCGTCGACGACGCGCGCTTCCGGCGCATCGAGGGGGTCGCGGCGACCGACCCCTTCAACCCGAAGGACCGCACCGACCCGCGCAACCGGCGGATCAGCGTCACCATATTGTACAGCGGCGGCGCCTAGGGTGTCGGCGGCAGCTCCTGCGTCGCGCCTTCGGCACCGGTCGCGTTCAGCGTTCCAGGCGGGGAACCGCCCTCGACCCACGCCTCGAGCGGCTTGATCCAGTCGACGCGCGTCGGCGAGGCGCCGCCGCCGCAGTGGAGCATGCCGGGCACCATGTAGAGCCGGTAGAAATCGCGCGTGTCGCCCAGCTTCGCTTTCAGCGACGCGGCATAGGCGAGGCTGTAGTCGGGCGGGATCGCGGGGTCGTTCCAGCCGTGATACTGGATCAGCTTGCCGCCGCGCGCTCGGAACGCCGACAGGTCGGGCGAGGTCGCATTGAGGACCGGCGCCAGCTTCACCTCGCTCTTCTTGAGGTCGGCGGTCGTCAGGTCGGCGATTTTAAAGTTCGCATCCTCACGCACGAGGTTGGTGAAATAGCTCGGCGCGAAGCCCTTCTCGTTGGTCTGGCCGGGGTCTGGGACGAGCCAGCCCTGCCACGCCGCCTCGGCGCCGGGACGCAGGCCGAACAATTGCTTGCCCGTCGCCGGGTCGCGCTGGCCGCGATAGACCATGCGCACCGTCGCGATCTCGGTGCGGGTCAGGCACTGCGCGGTGTCGGTGCCGGGCTTGCACGCCAGCACGCCGGGGTCGAACCTGCACTGCTGCGGCGTGGCGACCCACGGCTTGCCGCCGCCGCACGCCTTGAGCGCCGCCGCCTGGAGCGCCGGCAGCTTAGCCGCAGTCAGCGCGAATTTGGGGCGCGACATGGTGCGGTCGAGCAGCCCGGCGCTTGCCATCAGCTGCGTCCAGTGGCTGGCCGGCGCACCCGCGACGATGCCGTCGTAATCCTGCGGGAAGCGCTGCGCCGCCATCAGCGCCTCGCGCCCGCCGTCGGAGCAGCCGAGGAAATAGGCGCGCTTCGGCGACGTGCCGTACGCCGCGAGCAGCGCCTTCGCGGCGTCGCCGGTCGCCTTGATCGAGCGCCAGCCGAAATCGACGACCTTCTCCGGATGCCCGAGCGCCCAGCGCGCATCGATCGCGTCCTCGGTCTGGTGCCCGGTGTCGGTGCCCGCGACGGCGTAACCGGCACGCAGCCCGAGCGCCATGGTGCGGTACGGGATCTGCCCGGCGAAGCCGCCGTTGCCGACCTGCATGTACTTGCCGTTCCACGCCGACCCTTGCGGGATCCACAGCTCGATACGGATGTCGGAGTCCGCACTCGGGCGCGCGGTGACGGTGACGCGGCAGACGTCGACCGCGGGCTTGAGCGGCGCGGTGCCGGTGGGGACGATGCTCGCCGCGGTCACCGAGGCCATCGGCAGCTTGGCGCTGAGCAGCGAAGTGCAATCGGCAGCTGCCGCCGGTGCGGCGACCGAAGCGACGCCCATCACGACCAGCCAGCGCATCCGATGATCCCCCCTGTAACGTCGGCGACGCTAGCGGCTCGACCAGAGGTTGCCCACACGAAAAAAGGGGCGGTCTCAACGGACCGCCCCCGATTATCGATCAAGCCTTCAAGCCGTAATGACAGCCTTGCGACGGCGCAGCGCGACGCCGGTCATCGCGAAGCCGCCGATCATCAGCGCCCAGCTCGCGGGCTCGGGCACCGCCGCGATGCCGTCCGTGGTGATGTCAAGGCTCCAGCCGCCCGATACAGTGCCGAAGTCGGCCGGGAAGACATCGGCGATGAGCAGCGTCCACTCACCATTGGCGCTGTTGCCGTTGAATCCGGCAAACGAGCCGGCATCGTCGAAGTTGTTGAACGCATAGCCGCCGAAGTTCGATGGCAGATAGGTTCCCGATGTCACCGGGAAGTTGTCGACAAACGATTCGGGCAGGAAGCCCGACGCGGCATCGCTGAAGGTCAGCGTGACGTTATTGATGTCTGTGCTGCCGCCGACAAAGCTCATGAAGACGAAGCCGAGGTTGAGGCTCTCGTTGTACAGCCCCATCACCAGATCGTCGGGATAGGTGTGGCTGAGCCCCGAGATCGTCAGCGTCAGATTGGTGATATTGCCGGTGAGGCCGCTGACGTTGATGGCGCTCGACGCCTCGCCGCCGTCGACAATTACGATAGGTGTCGGATTTGATATGGTGACAGCGCCAACTGGCGCCGCCAGGGTAAATGCAAGAGCAGCAAGTAACGACCTCATCTGAAATTCCCCTTTTTGGACGCGTTGACGAGAAGACGAAGTTCCTGCGACTGGCGTAACGAGTCAACCGGGTAAATAATATTTATTTTCAGTAAACTTGGACTGTCCTGGCGGAAGTCGACTAATGAAAATCCCGCGACTTAGGCAGAACGCGGACGTTGCGCGGGTGGCCGTGCGTTTGGGGATAGCCCGGCGCGAGGTTTTCATCGCCGCGTGACGCCTGCGTATTGGTGTCGTGGGTTTCGGACAGGCGGTTCAGGTCGGCGCTGCGGTCGATGATGCGCGTCGCCATCAGGTGGACGACGCCATCGGGACTGCGCTGGAGGACGCCCTCGACCAGCATCAGCCGCGACGCCATGATCGCCCGGCGGTAGGTCTCGAACAGGCGCGCCCAGATCACGACGTTGGTGATGCCGGTCTCGTCTTCGATCGTCACGAAGATCGCATTGCCCTTGCCCGGGCGCTGGCGGACGAGGACGATGCCCGCCGTGCGGATCCGCCGCCCGTCGCGTGCCGCCGAGGTGGCGGCGCAGCTGGCGATGCCCTCGCGGTCGAAATCCGCGCGCAGGAAGCTCAGGGGGTGAGCCTTCAGCGACAGGCGCGTCGTCTGATAGTCCGCCGCGACATGCTCGGCGGGGCGCATAGCCGGCAGGTCGGCGGCGGGCTCGATGCCGAGTTCGCGCGCCGCGGCAGCGGCGAACAGCGGCAGCACGTCGGTCGGAGTGCGCCGCGCCTCCCACAGCGCCTCGCGCCGGTCGAGGCCGATCGAGCGGCACGCGTCGGCATCGGCAAGCAGGCGCAGCGCGCGCTGGGGCAGCACGGCGCGGCGCGCGAGCGCCTCGATACTGTCGAACGGCCGCGCTGCGGCGATCTGCGCCGCCCAGGCCTCGCGGAAGCCGTCGATCTGGCGCATCCCCAAGCGCACCGCGAAGGCGTCGCCGTCGGGTTCCAGCGTGCAGTCCCAGTCGCTGGCGTTGATGTCGATTGCGCGCACCTCGACGTCGTGCGCGCGCACGTCGCTGACGATCTGCGCCGGCGCGTAGAACCCCATCGGCTGGGCGTTGAGGAGCGCGGCGGCAAACACCGCCGGATAGCGGCATTTCAGGTAGCACGAGACCCAGACCAGCCGCGCGAAGGCGAGCGCGTGGCTTTCGGGGAAGCCGTAGCTGCCGAAGCCCTTGATCTGTTCGAAGCAACGCGCGGCAAAGTCGGGGTCATAGCCGCGCCTGACCATGCCGCCGACCATCTTCGCCTCGAACTTCGGCATGCCGCCGACGTTGCGGAAGGTCGCCATGGCGCGGCGCAGCTGGTTCGCCTCCGACGGCGTGAAGTTCGCGGCGACGATCGCCAGCTTCATCGCCTGTTCCTGGAACAGCGGCACGCCGAGCGTCTTGCCGAGCACGCCCTTCAGCTCGTCGGGGTCGTGCGGCGGCCCGGGCGAGGGGTACTCGACCGCCTCCAGCCCCTGCCGGCGGCGCAGGTAGGGGTGGACCATGTTGCCCTGGATCGGCCCGGGCCGGACGATCGCGACCTGGATGACGAGGTCGTAGAGTTTGTTGGGCTTGAGGCGCGGCAGCATGTTGATCTGCGCGCGGCTCTCGACCTGGAAGGTGCCGATCGTGTCGCCACGGCTCAGCATGGCGTAGACGTCGCCGACATCGGCGTTGGTCTCGTCGGGGATGTTGTCGAGCGCGTACCGGGTGCCGATGTGCGTCTCGATCAGCGCGAACGCCTTGCGGATGCAGCTGAGCATGCCGAGCGCCAGAACATCGACCTTCATCAGGCCGAGCGCGTCGATATCGTCCTTGTCCCACTCGATGAAGGTCCGGTCGACCATCGCGCCGTTGTGGATCGGCACCGTCTCGTCGAGCCGGTCCTGTGTCAGCACGAAGCCGCCGACGTGCTGCGACAGATGCCGCGGGAACTTGAGCAGCTGCTGCACCAGGTCGCCGAGCCGCGCGATCTCGGGCGAATCGGGGTCGAAGCCGCTCTCCTCGAAGCGCTGCCTTTCCAGCGTATCGGCGAAGCTGCCCCACACCGTGCTGGTCAGCCGCGAGGTCACGTCGGCGCTCAGCCCCAGCGCCTTGCCGACCTCGCGCACCGCGCTGCGCGGGCGGTAGTGGATGACGGTCGCGGCAATTCCCGCGCGGTGGCGGCCGTAGCGGCGATAGATGTACTGCATCACCTCCTCGCGCCGCTCGTGCTCGAAATCGACGTCGATGTCGGGGGGCTCGTCGCGCTCCTCCGACATGAAGCGCGAGAACAGCAGGTCGTGCTTCATCGGGTCGACCGCGGTGATGCCGAGCAGCCAGCACACCGCCGAGTTCGCCGCCGAGCCGCGGCCCTGGCACAGGATCGGCGGCGTCTGCGACCGCGCGAAATGCACGATGTCGTGCACGGTCAGGAAATAATAGGCGTAGTTGCGCGACCGGATCAGCGTGAACTCCTCGTCGAGCATCCGCAGCAGCTTGGGCGGCAGGCCGTCCGGGAAGCGCGCATGCGCGGCGTCGAAGGCGAGTTTTTCGAGCCAGTCCTGCGGCGTCCAGCCGTCGGGCACGGGCTCGTGCGGATATTCGTAGCGCAGCTGGTCGAGGGTGAAGCCGATGCGCGCCATCAAGGCGGTTGTCTGCGCCACCGCCTCGGGACAGTCGCGGAACAGCCGGAGCATTTCGTCGGCGGGCTTCAGGTGCCGCTCGGCATTGGGGGCGAGCCGCCGCCCGGCCAGCGCGACCGTCGTGCCTTCGCGGATGCAGGTCAGCACGTCGTGCAGGCGGCGCGCGTCGGGGTTCGCGTACAGCGCGTCGTTGGTGGCGAGCAGCGGCACGCCTGTGCGCCCGGCCAGGTCCATCAGCCCGGCGAGGCGCCGCCGGTCGCTGCCCTGGCGCGGCATCGCGGCGCCCAGCCACACCGCCCCCGGACGTGCCGCCGCGACGGACCGCAGCGCCGCCTCGTCGCGCCGCGATGCCATGACGATGAGCAACAGGTCGTCGGCGTGGCTCAGCAGGTCGGCGAGATGCAGGATGCAGCCGCCCTTCTCGGCGCGCAGGTTGCCGACGGTCAGCAGCCGCGTCAGCCGACCCCAGCCGTGCCGCGTCGCGGGATAGGCGATGATGTCGGGCGTACCGTCGACGAACACCAGCCGCGCGCCGACGACGAGGCGGAAGTCGAGCGTTTCGCCCGACCGCTCGACCGCGTCGCGCAGTGCGACGTAGGCGCGGACCACCCCCGCGACGCTGTTGCGGTCGGCGATGCCGATGCCGGCATGGCCCAGTTCCAGCGCCTCGGCGACCATGTCCGACGGATGCGACGCGCCGTGCAGGAACGAGTAGTTGGTGGCGGCGGCAAGCTCGACGAAGCTCATGCGAACAGGCCGTGGACGTACCAGTCGGGGTCGGCCTTCTCGGTTTCGTACAGGCCGTGGCGGAACAGCCAGAAGCGCCGCCCGCGCGCATCCTCGACGCGGTAATAGTCGCGCGTCAGGCCCTTGCCGTCACGCCGCCGCCACCACTGCGCGGCGATGCGCTCGGGACCTTCGGAGCGGATCACGTCGTGCTGGACGCGCCGCCAGCGGAAGCGGCGCGGCGGGCCGTCGGGGACCTCGGCCAGCACCTCGATACGCTGCGGCGTATCGAACAGGTGAAGCGGGCGCAGCGGCGGCTCGCCGGGTTCGAGCGGCGGCCAGGCCGACGGCGGCGCGGGGTCGCCGACGGGCAGCTCGAACGCCGCCTGCTCAGGGATATGGCTGTCGCCCGCATGGAGGCGGCGGACGCGGGTGCGCCCCAGCCGCGTCGCCAGCCGGTCGATCAGGCCCGCCAGCTCGGCATCGGCGACTGCGCCGCCATCGAGGCGCAGCTGTTGGACGCCAAGCGGCTCGATGACGGGCACGGCCAAGCGGATCAGGTCGTAGCCAAACCCCGGATCGAGCGGGTCGGCCAGCCCGTCGATGCGCTCGCGGAACAGCCGCGCAAGAATCGCCGGATCGCGCGCCGGGGCACCCGTCTCGACCGCGAGGCGCGCGACCTGGCCGTCGCTGCGGAACAGCGCAGCCTCGAACCGCCGCCCGCCGCAGCCTTGCTCGCCGAGCCGTACCGCCGCCTCGCCGACCAGCCGGTCGAGCGTGTCGAGGACGAAGCCGGTGCGCGCGACGGGCTCGGCAAAGCGCGCCTCGACCTGCACCGCAGGCGGCTGGCGGCGCGGCACGATGCGTGGGTCGGCCTCGCCGAGCAGCCGGGCGAGCAGCACCGGCAGCGCCTCGCCGAAACGCGCCGCGAGCGGTCCGCGCGGCCGCGCCGCGAGGTCGCCGATCGTCCGCAGCCCGGCGCGACGCAGCGCCTGGTGCGTGTCGCCGTCGACGCTCAGCGCGGCGACCGGCAGCGCGCCGATGTCTGCGGTCGCATGGCACGCCAGCGCGAGCGCGGCATCGGGGGTAGCAGCGCACGCCAGCCGCGCGGTCAGGCCGCGCCGTGCCAGCCGGCCGGCGAGATCGTCGCGCAGGCCCGCCTCGCCGCCATAGGGATGCTCGCAGCCGGTGATGTCGAGCACGAGGCCCTGCGGCGGATGGCAGGCGACCGAGGGCGAATAGCGGTCGCAGGCGTCGGCCAGCCAGTCGAGCAGCGCCGCGTCGTCGCCCGGGCGATGCTCGATCGACGCGAGTTCGGGGACGCGCGCACGGGCGTCCGCCAGCGTCAGCCCGGGGACGATGCCGAGTGCCTGTGCGCGCGCGTCGACCGCCGCGAGGCGGATGCCGCCGCGCACCGTCTCGACCAGCGCGAACGGCAGGTCAGGCGGCGCGCCGCCCGAACTCCGCAACCGTTCGGACGGCAGCAGGGGCAAATACGCGCCCAGGTAGCGGCGTGCCGACGTCGACCCGATGAGGGGCGGCGTCGCGGAAACTTCGTGCGTCACGGTCCCACTCCACACGGGCATCGAACCCGGCAATGCCGCTGCGGTGGCGCAGCAGGCTGATGTCGAACGTCGGCCGTCCCGGCGCATTGGCGGCGAGCGGCCCCGACGGTGCCGCCCCGACCCGCCAGCGCGTCGTCGCGGCACTGGGCGACGGTGTCGCGCCGGCGCGCAGCACCAGCGTCAGCACCCCCGACCGCGCCGCCGCCAGCGCCAGCCGCCGCGACGCCGTCAGGTCGAGCGCCGGCGCCTTGCCCCAGGGTTCGATGACCACCGCGCCGACCGCACCGCAGCCGACGATCTCCGCTGCCGCTCGAAGCACGCTCAGCGCGTCGCGGCCGGTGACCAGGATGATGCGCGCCGGATCGGCCCCCAGTTCGGCGAGGCCCGGCGCGTGCAGCCGCCCGTCGCCGCGCTCGCCCTTGTCCTCACGCACCCAGATCAGCGGCTTGGCCGCGTCGCCGCACAGCGAGACGAGGAGCGCGAACCCAGCCGCACCCGCATGATGCCCCTCCTCGGCATAGAGTTCGTGCAGTGCGCCGCGCGCCAGGCCGCCCCCCAGCCGTGCGTCGGCGACGCTCGACCCGGTCGCGACGAACGGCCATGCATGAGCCTCCGCCGGTGCGGAAATCTGGGTCCGCAGCGCGGACAAGAGGCTCGACTCGCGACTCATTGTTCCTGTTCTGTTCTATCAGTCGCAATGCGGGTGGTCGAGTCAGCCCGGAAAACATCAATTCAGGCAGTCTGCCTTCAAAGCTTCAAACAGTTGAAGAAAAATCAGCAAGAGTTAACGGCGCGTTATCAAGTCTGTTGCCGAACAGCCCACCCGGCCGAAAGTTACGCCGCCGTCGATTTCAATCAGTTGACTTAGGGTATAGTCTGTCTGACGGGGGAGGTGACGGAGAGGGCAACGTCATGAACGTAAGTCGAATTGTTTACATCGTCGATGACGATGCTGTCGTACGCGCCTCCTTGGCGTTCTTCCTTAAGGCGGCCGGATTTGCGACCCGCAGCTACGCCAGCGGCCGCGATTTCATCGCCGACGTGACGAGTCTGCGCCTGGGCTGCATCCTGCTCGACGTCCGCATGCCCGACTTCGACGGTTTCGACGTGCTGGCGGCGCTCGGCGACCGCACCTCGGCAATGCCGGCGATCGTCATGACCGGTCACGGCGACGTCGCAACCGCCGTCCGCGCGATGAAGCTGGGGGCGAGCGACTTCCTCGAA
Source organism: Glacieibacterium frigidum (assembly GCF_007097155.1). GTDB lineage: Bacteria > Pseudomonadota > Alphaproteobacteria > Sphingomonadales > Sphingomonadaceae > Glacieibacterium > Glacieibacterium frigidum. Next base: position 31,386 of record NZ_VJWA01000001.1, on the reverse strand, counting down.
AAGCCGTGCGACGAGGACGAGATGATCGCGACGCTGGAGCGCGCCTTCGTGGTGCTCGAGGATCACGCGCTCGACATGACGTCGCAGGACGCGGCGCGCGCCATCATCGCCCGGCTGACCCAGCGCGAGCACGACGTGCTGCACGGGCTGATCGAGGGGCGGTCGAACAAGGTGCTGGCGTACGAGCTGGGCCTGAGCGTGCGGACCGTCGAGATGCACCGCGCCAGCATGATGGACCGGCTCGGCGTCCGCACCCTGCCCGACGCGCTGCGTATCGCGTTCCGCGCCGGCATCCTGCCCATCGCCATGCCGGTCCCGACGCCGGGCGGACGACACGTGACGCACAACTAAGGCCGCTCATGCCCGATACCCCGATCGCCACCGTTTCCACCGGCCTCCCCGGCCTCGACTATATCCTCGACGGCGGTTACGCCGCCAACCGCATCCACCTCATCGAGGGGCGCCCCGGCGCGGGCAAGACGACGATGGCGATGCAGTTCCTGATCGCCGGCCAGGCCCGCGGCGAGACCTGCCTGTACGTCACCTTCTCCGAGACCGCGCACGAGCTGCACAGCGTCGCCGAAAGCCACGGCCTGTCGCTCGACGGCATCGAGATCGCCGAGCTGTTCGCGCCCGACCTCGACCCGCTCGAAGAGCAGCGCCAGTCGATCATCCACGCCGCCGACCTGGAGCTTGGCGAGACGGTGCGCAGCGTCATGGAAGCCGTGATCGCCACCGCGCCCTCGCTGGTCGTCATCGACAGCCTGTCCGAAATCCGCCTGCTGGCGCAAAGCGCGCTCTACTACCGCCGCGAGATCCTGGCGCTGAAACGCTTTTTCTTTGCGCAGCGCTGCACCGTGCTGCTGCTCGACGACCTGAGCCAGCCCGACGAGGATCTGATGCTGCACAGCATCGGCCATGGCGTCGTGCGCCTGGAACACGACGCCCCCGGCTATGGGGCCGAGCGGCGGCGGCTGCGGGTGTTCAAGATGCGCGGCCGCTCGTTCTGCGGCGGCTATCACGACGTCGTCATACGGCATGGCGGGGTCGAGGTGTTCCCGCGCCTGATCTCCGAAGCCAGCCGCGCGCCCGGCGACGCGCAGGTGCTGGTGCCGAGCGGCCTGGCGGAACTCGACGCGCTGTCGGGCGGCGGGCTCGACCGCGGTACCACGACGCTGATCCTGGGGCCGTCGGGCGCGGGCAAATCGACGCTGGCGCTGCGCCTGCTGGGCGACCTGCTCGACCGCGGAGAGACCGCGGTCTTCATCAGCTTCGACGAGACGCGGCGCAATTTCGAACGCCGCGCCGCCGGCATCGGTCTCGACGCGCAGCGCCATCTCGACAGCGGGCGGCTGGTGTTCGTGGCGATCGACCCGGCCCACATCACGCCCGGCGAGCTGGCGGGATCGATCCGCCACCGCGTCGCCGCGGGCACCACGGCGGTCATCCTCGACTCGCTGTCGGGCTATCAGCACGCGATGCCCGACGAGACGCACCTGCTGCTGCAGCTGCACGAGCTCGTCACCTACCTGAACGAACTCGACGTGCTGACCATCCTGACCCTCGCGCAGGACGGCGTCGGGGCGCAGCTGCGCGCCTCGCTCGACATGACCTATCTCGCCGACTGCGTTTTCCTGGTGCGCTTCTTCGAAGCGGGCAGCGAGATCCGCCGCGCCATCTCGGTCATCAAGAAGCGTACCGGCCGCCACGAGCGGTCGATCCGCGAACTCAGCTTCGACCAGGGCGGCATCCATGTCGGCACGGTGCTCGACGGCTTCACCGGCATGCTGGCGGCGGTACCGGTCTATGCGGGGCGGACGCCGCTGCTGGACATCGCTTGAGCGAAGTCGACCAGTTCCTGGTCGTCGCGCCGCAGGGTCGTGACGCCGCGGTCATCGAAGCGCAGCTGGAGGCAGCGGAAATCGCCTGCACGGTGGCGACGCCGCGCGAACTGGTCGCGGCGATCCACGAAGGCGTGGTGGGTGCCGCGATCGTCACCGACGACGCGCTGACCGACGCCGGCCTGCGCGCTACCAGCGAGGCGCTGGCCACGCAGCCGCCCTGGTCCGACTGCCCGTTCATCGTGCTGACGCCGCGGTCGGCGGTGGCGCGCAGCGGGCCGCGGGCGGTGGCAGCGCTGGGCAACGTCACGGTCCTCGAATCGCCGATGCACCCGACCGCGCTGGTCAGTGCCGCCCGCGCGGCGTTGCGCGCCCGCGCCCGGCAGCGGCGCGCCCAGGCGTATCTGGCGGCGCGCGAGGCCGCCGAGGAGCAGGTCCGCGACCTCGCCGTCACGCTCGAGGCCCGCGTCGAGGCGCGTACTTCGGAGCTGATGCAGGCACAGGCGTCGCTCGAAGAGAGTTTGGCGAGCTATCGCTACACCATCGAGCTCGGCGCACTGATCCCCTGGACCGCGTCGCCCGAAGGTCAGTTGATCGGCATCGGCAACGCCTGGCTCGACCTGACCGGCGCGACGCTGGACGAATCGCTGGGCTTTGGCTGGCTGCGCGTCGTCCATCCCGACGATGTCGCGAGCGTCTTCGCGACCTGGGGCGACGCAGTCGAGCGCATCGTGCCGCACGATCACGAGCATCGCGTCCAGATCCGCGACGGCAGCTACCGCTGGATACGTTCGCGCTCCGCGCCGCGCCGCGCCGCCGACGGCAGCGTCGTGCGCTGGTACGGCACCGTCGAGGACATCGAGGACAAGCACCGTGCGAGGACCCAGCTGCAGCAGTTGCAGGCCGACCTGATCCACGTTTCCCGGCTCAGCGCGATGGGCGCGATGGGCACGACGCTGGCGCACGAGCTGAACCAGCCGCTCGCCGCGATCGCCAACTATGTCCGCGGCTGCCGGCGTCTGGCGCAGGGCATCGACCCGTCGATCCGCGACGAGTTCATCGATGCGCTTGCCGCCGCGGACCGCAGCGCGGTGCGCGCCGGCGAGATCGTGCGCCGCCTGCGCGCGTTGGTCGCGCGCGGCGACGTCACGCGGCAGGCGGAGGACCTGCCGGCGCTGATCAACGAGGCCTGCGGCATCGCCATGGTCGATGCCGCCACGCTGGGGGTTGTCTACCGCACGCGCTTCGATCCCCACGCCCGGACCGTGGTCGTCGACCGCATCCAGATCCAGCAGGTCGTCATCAACCTGCTGCGCAATGCCCTGGAGGCGCTGCGCGACCTCGAGCTGCGCAACGTGCTGATCGAGACGCGGCGCCTGCCCGACGGTCTCTGCGAGGTCGCCGTGCACGACACCGGCCGCGGCCTCGACGGCGAGGGCCATGCGCGCCTGTTCACCCCCTTCGCGACGTCGAAAGCCGGCGGTATGGGCATCGGCCTGTCGATCAGCCGCACCATCGTCGAGGCGCACGGCGGTCGCATCTGGTACGAGCCCGGCCTGCGCGGCGGCGCGGTCTTCCGTTTCACCATCCCCGGCGACTGACCTCTCCAGCCTTGCCCGCACGCCCGCCCTGCCCTACCTCGCAGCCATGCCGCGCACCGCCATCATCGCCCGCCACACGTCGGAGACGCGCATCGACGGCCGCCTCGATCTCGACGGCAGCGGCCAGTACCGCATCCACACCGGCATCGGCTTTTTCGATCACATGCTCGAGCAGGTGGCGCGCCACGGCCTGTTCGACCTCGAGCTGACCTGCGCCGGCGACCTGCACATCGACCAGCACCACACCACCGAGGATGTCGCGCTGGCCCTCGGCTCGGCGGTCAGCACCGCTCTCGGCGACCGCAGCGGCATCGCGCGCTACGGCGAGGCGCATGCGCCGATGGACGAGACGCTGACCCGCGTCGTCCTCGACATCTCCGGCCGGCCGCACTGCACGTGGAAGTCGGGCTTCACCGTCCAGCGCCTCGGCGAATGGGATACCGAGCTGATCGAACACTGGTTCTCCAGCTTCGCGCAGACCGCGGGCCTGACGCTGCACATCGAGACTTTGTACGGCACCAACAACCACCACATCGTCGAGAGCTGCTTCAAGGGCCTCGCGCGGGCGCTGCGCCAGGCGGTGACGCTCGACCCGCGCAAGGCGGGGATGATCCCCTCGACCAAGGGCAGCCTCGGTGGCTGAGCGCATCGCCGTCGTCGATTACGGCGCAGGCAATCTGCGCTCGGCGGCGAAGGCGCTCGAGGCGGCAGGCGCGGGCGACGTGCGTATCGCGTCGACGGCCGCCGACATCGCCGCCGCCGACCGCATCGTGCTGCCCGGCGTCGGGGCGTTCGCGCAGTGCATCGGCGCGCTGAAGGGCTCGGGGCTCGTCGACGCGCTCGACACCGCAGTGCACGGGCAGGCGAAGCCTTTCCTCGGCATCTGCGTCGGCATGCAGCTGCTCGCCACCACCGGCCACGAGCATGGCGAACACGCCGGGCTCGATTGGATGCCCGGCGACGTGACGCGGCTCGACCCCGGCCCCGGCCAGCTGAAGATCCCGCATATGGGCTGGAACGACGTGACCGACAGCGATGGCGGCACCGGCAGCGCGTACTTCGTCCACAGCTACCGCTTCGTGCCCGCCGATCCGGCGATGGTCCGCGCCACCACCGATTACGGCCAGACGATCGCCGCCATCGTCCAGGCGGGCAACATCACCGGCGTGCAATTCCACCCCGAGAAGAGCCAGGCCTATGGCCTCGCCTTCCTGCGCAACTGGCTGACCGCATGACCTTCACGCTTTACCCCGCGATCGACCTCCACGCCGGCAAGTGCGTGCGCCTGTCCGAAGGCGAGCTCGACACCGCGACCTTCTACAACGACGACCCCGCCGCCCAGGCCGAGGCCTTCGCTGCCGCCGGTGCCACCGCGCTGCACGTCGTCGACCTCGACGGCGCGTTCGCCGGCGGCAGCGTCAACGGGGCCGCGGTCGAGCGGATCGTCGCGGCCTTCCCGGGCCGCGTCCAGCTGGGCGGCGGCATCCGCAGCCGCGCGACGCTCGACGCGTGGATTGCGCGCGGCGTGGCGCGCATCGTGCTCGGCACCGCGGCGCTCGCCGATCCCAATCTCGTCGTCCAGTCGGCGAAGGCGCACCCGGGGCGCATCGTCGTCGCGGTCGACGCGCGCGGCGGCATGGTGACGACCCGCGGCTGGGCCGAGACCTCGCGCGTCCCCGTCGCCGAACTCGCCAAGCGCTTTGAAGGCGCGGGCGTCGCAGCGCTGCTCTACACCGACGTCGGCCGCGACGGCATGATGACGGGGGTCAACCTCGAGGCGACGCTGGCGCTGGCGCAGGCGGTCCGCATCCCCGTGCTGGCGAGCGGCGGCGTTGCGGGGCTGGACGATATCGTGTCGCTGCGTGCCCATGCCGGCGACGGCATCGAGGGAGTCATCGTCGGGCGCGCGCTGTACGACGGGCGACTGGACCTGGCGCAGGCGTTGGCGGCGGCGTGAAGGCTCGCCGGTCGCTCCCCCTCCCCTTCAGGGGAGGGGCGCGGAGAGACGCTGCGCAGCAGCGGCCCCGGGGGTGGGGATGTTCGAGCGCGGGATTGCCCCACCCCCGGGCCGGCTTCGCCGTCTCTCGCCCCTCCCCTGAAGGGGAGGGGTAGTTATGCTTGCAACCCGCATCATCCCCTGCCTCGACGTTCACGCCGGCCGCGTCGTCAAGGGCGTCAACTTCGTCTCGCTGCGCGACGCCGGCGACCCCGTCGAGGCGGCGCGCGCCTATGACGCTGCGGGTGCCGACGAACTGACCATGCTCGACATCGGCGCGAGCCACGAGGAGCGCGGCATCATCCTCGATGTCGTCCGCGCCATCGCCGACCAGTGCTTCATGCCGCTGACGGTCGGCGGCGGCGTGCGCTCGGTGGCGGATGCGCGCGCGCTGCTGCTCGCGGGGTCCGACAAGGTCGCGGTCAACTCGGCCGCAATCGCCGACCCGTCGCTGATCGACGCGCTGGCACGGCAGTTCGGCGAGCAGTGCGTTGTCGTCGCGGTCGATGCCAAGGCCGTCGGTGACGGCTGGCAGATCTTCACCCACGGCGGCCGACGCCCGACTGGCATCGACGCGGTCGCCTTCGCGCGCGAAGCCGCCGAGCGCGGGGCGGGCGAAATCCTGCTGACCAGCATGGACCGCGACGGCACCCGCGCCGGCTACGACCTCGCGCTTACCCGCACCATCGCCGACGCGGTGCCCGTGCCCGTTGTCGCGAGCGGCGGCGTCGGCAACCTCGACCACCTCGTCGAGGGCGTTGTCAAAGGCCACGCCAGCGCCGTCCTCGCCGCCTCGATCTTCCACTTCGGCGAGGCGACCTTGGCCGAGGCGCGCGCCACCATGGCGGCGGCGGGCATCAGCGTGCGGCGTCTATAGCGGGCTGACCACCTGCACCTGGCGATACCGCGCCTGGACGATGCCGAACACGCCGAACAGCAGCAGACCCGCCGCGACGATGCCGAGCAGCAGCGGGCCATAGGGCTGGTCCTGCAGCGTGCGCAGTGCCTGCCCCGTGCCGCCCGCGGCCTCAGGATCGTGATTGAGCGCCGCCTGCAGCGCGAACCAGCCGACGAGCACGAACACCACGCCGCGCGCCGCATAGCCGAGACGGCCCGCGCCGACGACCGCCTCGCGGGCGGGCAGGTCGCCGCGGAAATACTTCGCGAAGCCGGCCTTATAGGCTTCGGCGAAATTGCCTGCAGCGGACGCGAGCAGCACGAGGCCGACCGCGCCGACCAGCCAGACGCCGCCGGGCAGCGCCATCAGCCCGGCCGCGCCTTCGTCGGCCTCGGCATCGCCCGACCCGCCGCCGCCACCCCAGTCAAGCGCCAGCCGCGCCGCGAACAGCGCTAGGCCGACGTGTACCAAGCCGCTCACTGCGAAGCCGCCGCGCTTGGCGAGCCCCTTGGCGTCGCTGCCGTGCCGCTCGGGGTCGAACCACGCCTCGCTGAACCGCCACAGCGCATAGCCGAGCAGCCCCAGCGCGATCACCGCGAGCAGCCACTGGCCTGCTGCGCTGTCCGCCAGGCTGCCCAGCGCCGCACGGTTGTCGCCCGGCGCGCCGCCCGACCGCGCCGCGGCGATCGCGAACCAGCCGATCAGCACATAGGTCAACCCCCGTGCCGCAAAGCCGAGCCGCGCCAGTGTCGTCAATCGGCTGTCATTTGTCATCGCCGCCTAACCGTTGCGGCCCGCAAGCGTTCCTTGACCCGCCCCCGCCCGTCGCCGCATGGGACCACGCATGACCGACGCCTCCGCCGACGTGTTCGACCGCCTGCACGCGACCGTCGTGGCGAACCGCCTCGGCGACCCGGCGCAGAGCCACACCGCGCGCCTGACCGCCAAGGGCCGCGCCAAGATCGCACAGAAGCTGGGCGAGGAAGCGGTCGAGACCGTCATCGCCGCGATGCAGGACGACCCCGCCGCGATCACGGCGGAGGCCGCCGACCTGGTCTACCACCTCAGCGTCCTGCTGGCCGACGCAGGCCTGAGCTTCGACGATATCCGCGCCGAACTGGTACGCCGCGAAGGCGTGTCGGGGCTCGCCGAGAAAGCTTCACGGAAAGGCTGACCCATGCCCGTCCCCGCCCTCGCCCCCTACGACGACGCCAATATCTTCGCGCGGATCCTGCGCGGCGAAATTCCGTGCCGCAAGGTCTTCGAGGACGATCACGCGCTGGCGTTCCACGACATCAACCCGCAGGCGCCGGTGCACGTGCTGGTCATCCCCAAGGGGGCGTACGTGTCGTGGGCGGACTTCTCGGCGAACGCCGGCGATGCAGAAATCGCCGGCTTCGTCCGCGCCGTCGGGCAGGTAGCGCGCGAACTGGGGCTGGAGGAACCGGGGTACCGGCTGCTCGCCAATGCCGGCATCCATGCGCATCAGGAGGTGCCGCACCTCCACGTCCATATCTTCGGCGGCACGCAGATGGGGGCGATGCTGCCGCGCTAGATGCTTGACGTGCCACGCGGCACAGGCCAACCGTAAACCCATGCAGACCGCGACGGGGAGCAGGGCCAAGCCCGCGCCTGTCACGATGAGGGGATAGTCTTTTGAACTGGCGCATCAAACCGCTCGACGCGATTCTTCGTACCGCCGAGAAAAAGTCGCTGACGCGCAGTCTCGGCGCCTTCCAGCTGGTCATGCTGGGGATCGGCGGCACCATCGGCACGGGCATCTTCGTGCTGACCGCGACCGCCGCGACCAAGGCCGGCCCGGCGATGATGATCAGCTTCGCGATCGCGGGGCTGGTCTGTTTCCTGACCGCGCTCGCCTATGCCGAGCTGTGCGCGATGATCCCGGTATCGGGGTCGGCGTACACCTTCACCTACGCGACCTTCGGCGAAATGCTGGCGTGGATCGTCGGCTGGGCGCTCGTGCTCGAATACGCGATCGCGTCGTCCGCCGTGTCGGTCGGCTGGTCGGGGTATATGGTCGGCCTGGCCGAGCGCTTCCTAGGCACCGACATCGCCAATACCTTCGTCCACGGGCCGTTCGACAAGGAACCCGGGCTGATCAACCTGCCCGCGATGTTCATCGCGCTCGCCATGGCGGCGCTGCTGATCGTCGGGACCAAGGAGAGCGCGCGCTTCAACACCGTGCTGGTGATGATCAAGATCGCGGCGCTGCTGATGTTCCTGGTGCTCGCGCTGCCGGTCATGCAGTCGGTCAACTTCGAGCCGTTCATGCCGCGCGGCTTCTTCGCGCACGATATCCCCGATCCGTACAACCCCGGCCTGATGATCTCGGTCGGCGTGTCGGCGGCGGCGGCGACGATCTTCTTCGCCTTCGTCGGCTTCGACGCGGTGTCGACTGCCGCCGAGGAGACGATCAACCCCAACCGCAACATCCCGATCGGCCTGATCGGGGCGCTCGGCGTGTCGACGGTGCTGTACATGCTGGTCGCGGCCGCCGCGACGGGCTCGGTCGGCGCGCAGCCGATGGGCGAGCTGGCGAAGTCGAGCGAGGCGCTGGCCTATGTGCTGACCGAAATCGGCTACGGCTGGGGCGGTAACCTGCTGGCGATCGCCGCCGGCATCGCGCTGCCGTCGGTCATCCTGACGCTTATGTACGGCCAGACGCGCATCTTCTTCGTGATGGCGCGCGACGGGCTGCTGCCGCAGGTGTTCGCGAAGATCCACCCGAAGTACCAGACGCCGCACGTCATCACCGCCATCACCGGCGTGTTCGTCGCGATCTTTGCGTCGTTCTTCCCGGTCGAACAGCTCGCCGACATCTCGAATTCGGGCACGCTGCTGGCGTTCCTGATGGTGGCGATCGGCGTGCTGGTGCTGCGTGTCCGCGATCCGGGCCGCAAGCGTCCGTTCCGCACGCCGCTGGTGTGGGTCACCGCGCCGCTGGCTGCGGCAGGGTGCACCTTCCTGTTCTTCTCGCTCTCGACCTATACCCTGATGCTGTTCCTGGGCTGGGCGGGCATCGGGCTGGCGATCTACTTCCTGTACAGCCGCCGTGCCAGCCACCTGGGCAAGGGCATCGTCGAGGTGCCGGAGTTCGACGCCGACACCCCCCCGGGCACACCGATGACGAAGTAAAGGCTGGGGCGCGTCAGCGCCCCAGCTGCTCGGCGACCAGGGCCTTCAGGTCGCGCTCGGGGCGCGCGCCGTAATGGGCGATGATCTCGGCCGCCGCGATCGTGCCCTGGCGGGCGCAGTCGGGCAGGCTGCGGCCCGCAACCATGCCGCTCAGGAACCCGGCCGCGAACAGGTCGCCGGCACCCGTGGTGTCGAGCACCTGCGTCGCGGGGTGGCACGGCACGACGTGGCGCTGGCCGTTCGCGAGCACCACCGCCCCCTGAGCCGAGCGCGTGACGACCGCGATCGTCGCATGCTTCGCCAGCTCGGCCATCGCCGCGTCGAGGTTCTGCGTCTCGTACAGCGCGCAGACCTCGTGCTCGTTGCCGAACATCACGTCGACATGGGTGCCGAGCAGCGCCTTGAAGTCTTCGCGATAGCCCTCGACGCAGAACACGTCGCTCAGCGTGAAGGCGACCTTGCGGTCGGCTGCCCGCGCGATGTCGATCGCCTTGCGCATCGCGGCGCGCGGATGCTCGGGGTCCCACAGATAGCCCTCAAGATACAGCACGGCGGACGCGCGCACCGCGGCCTCGTCGACGTCGGCTTCGCTGAGTTCCTGGCAGGCGCCGAGATAGGTGCTCATCGTGCGGTCGCCGTCGGGCGTCACGACGATCAGGCAGCGCCCGGTCGGCGGGCCGTCGGCCATCGGCGCGACGTCGTAGCTGACGCCCGCGGCGCGGATGTCGTGCGCGAACACCTCGCCGAGCTGGTCGGCCGCGACCCGCCCGACGAACGCCGGCTTGCCGCCCATCGCCGCGATCCCCGCGACGGTGTTCGCCGCCGAGCCGCCCGACACCTCGCGCGTCGCGCCCATCCGCGCGTACAGCCGCTCGGCATCGTCGGCACCGATCAGGCGCATCGAGCCCTTGGGGATGTCGTTCTCGCTCAAGAAGCTGGCGGGCGCGGTGGCGATGACGTCGACGAGGGCGTTGCCGATGGCGAGGACGTCGGTGGTATGGGTCATGGGAGCTGCCGATCTGTTCGTCGTCATCCCCGCGTAAGCGGGGACCCAAGGTCACCAAACTCCGGGACTTTGGGTCCCCGCCTGCGCGGGGATGACGAAAGGAAGTGGACCCGACCGACCTAGCCGTCGCCCGCGCCGCTGTCATCCCCGGGCGCGATGTCGGCCTCCAGCAGCCCCGCCGCCTTGAGGTCGGCGAGGCCCGGCAGATCGCGGCGGTTCTGCAGCCCGAAGTGCACAAGGAACTCGCGCGTCGTCGCGTACTGCAGCGGCCGCCCCGGCGACTCGCGGCGCCCGGCGGGGCGCACCCAGCCCGCGGCGAGCAGCACGTCGATGGTGCCCGCCGACACCGCGACGCCGCGAATGCCCTCGATCTCGGGGCGCGTCACGGGCTCGTGATAGGCGATGATCGCCAGCGTCTCGACCGCTGCCTTCGACAGTTTCGCGGGCCGCTCGCGCGCCGGCTGGACGACGTGCGCGAGGTCGGGGGCGGTCTGGAACAGCCATGCGCCGCCACGCTCGACGAGCACGATGCCGCGCGTCGCATAGCTGGCAGCGAGGTCGGCGAGCAGCGCCGGCACGTCGGCACCCTCGGGCAGGTAGCGCGCGATCTCGGTCACGGTAAGCGGCGTCGCGGACGCGAACAGCAGCGCCTCGAGCTCGCGGTCGAGGCTCATCGCGCGCGCACCAGCAGGGGGCCGAAGGCGTCGCCCTGGCTCAGCTCGGCACGCCCCTGCCGCGTCAGTTCGAGGGTCGCGACGAAGGTGCTGGCGAGCGCCGAGCGGCGATACTCCTCGTCGCCCGCATGCTCCTCGGCTTCCGGCAGGAAGCGCGCCAGCTCGGTCCAGTCGAGCGCGGTGCCGAGCAGCATTTCGAGCCGCTCGATCGCCTCGTCGAGCGCCAGTACGGCGCGCCGCGCAATGCGGTAGACGCCCTGCGCCGTCCGCGCGCGGATCGCGCCATAGGCGCTCAGCAGGTCGAACAGCGAGCAGTCGTGGCGGATGCGGACCAGCGGGCGCAGCCCCTCGGGCGCGGCGCGGCGGAACACGTCGCGGTCGCCGAGGTCGCGCGCCATCAGCCGCGCGCCCGCGTCACGCATCGCGTCGAGCCGCTGCAGCCGCCACGCGAGGCGCGCCGCGAGGTCGTGCGGATCGGGATCGGCAGCCGGGTCGGCGGGCAGCAGCAGGCACGACTTCAGATACGCCAGCCACGCCGCCATCACGAGATAGTCGGCAGCGAGTTCGAGACGCAGCGCCTTCGCGTCCGCCACGAACGCCAGATACTGGTCGACGAGCGACAGGATCGACAGCTGCGCGAGGTCGACCTTCTGCGCCCGAGCGAGCGCCAGCAGCACGTCGAGCGGCCCCTCCCACGCGCCGAGGTCGAGGTGAAGGACTTCCCCATCCCCTTTAGGGGAGGGGGCCGGGGGGTGGGGACGATCGGCGTTCACGGCCAGCCCCGCCACCCCGCCTGCGGCGTCTCTCGCTCCTCCCCTGAAGGGGAGGGGTTAGGCAAGCGCCAGCAAGGCATCGCGGTTGGCGACGAGGTCGGCGATCTCGCGGGGGTCGGGGGTCGCGGCCCACGCCATCGCGGCATCGAGGCGGCGCGTGGCTTGCGTTGTCATCACCGGCCCCGCCTCGACGATCGCGCGCATCTCGGCGAAGTCGCCGGAGCAGTGGAGCGCGATGTCGCAACCGGCGGCAAGGCTGTCGAGCGCGCGGGCGCCGAAGTCGTTGGTGCCGTTGCTGCCCGAAGCGCCGTGCCCGAGTGCCTGCATGCCGAGGTCGTCGGACATCAACAGCCCGTCGAAGCCGATGTCGCTGCGGATCAGGTCGATGACCACCGGTGACATGGTCGCGCACCGCGCGGCGTCGAGCGCGGTGTAGACGACGTGCGCGGTCATCGCCATCGGCGCATCGTTCAGGTCGCGGAACGGTGCGAAGTCTGTCTCCAGTTCCTCGCGCGACGCGTCGACGACGGGCAGGTCGAGGTGGCTGTCGACCATCGCGCGGCCGTGGCCGGGGATATGCTTGATCACCCCGCAGACGCCGCGCGCGCGCAGGCCGTCGAGCGTCGCCTTGCCGAGTGCCGCGATCCACTGCGGGTCGGCGGCATAGGCGCGGTCGCCGATGATGCCGTGCGCTCCGGGCTGCGGGACGTCGAGCAGCGGCAGGCAGTCGACGTTGACCCCGACGCCGCGCAGCGTCAGCGCGATCGCCTCGGCATTCAGCCGTGCCGCCTGGATCGCCGAGATCGGCGCGCGGTCGTACAGCGCACCGAATGCAGCCGCGGCGGGGAACACCGGCCAGTGCGGCGGCCCGAGCCGCGCAACGCGCCCGCCCTCCTGGTCGATCAGGATCGGCACGTTGCGGCCTGCCAGATCGCGCAAGGCATCGGTCAGCGCGAGCAGTTGGCCCGGATCGACGCAGTTGCGCTTGAAGACGATGTACCCGGCCGGGTCGGCGGCGGCGAACAGCGCGCGCTCGTCGTCGGTCAGCACCGGACCGCTCATTCCGAGGAACAGCGGCGTCATGGCGCGACCAGACAGTCTTCGCCCGCGACCTTCAGGCGCGCGCACAGGTCGGCGGCCTTGGCGGCGTCGGTGACGCCGGTGGCGCGCAGCCTATACAGCGTCTTGCCGTCACGCTCGACCTTGCCGACCGCCTTGCTCAGGCCGCCGAGGTAGGTGAAGCGCTTGGTCAGGTCCTTCCACGCGGTGTCGGCGGCGGCGCTCGACGAGAAGGCGCCGAGTTGGAGCGCGGCACTGCCGGTCGACGGCTTGGCCGGAGGCGTGCCGGCGACGGGCGCAACGGGCTTGGGCAGCGGCTTCAGCGGCGCAGGCTTGGCGACCGGCACCGGTGGCGGAGCAGCAGGTGTCCGCACGGGCGGAATGGCGACCTGCGCCGAGGCTCCTGCGGCGGGCGCCACGGTGCCGCGCGCGGGCGGAATCGCGACCTGCGCCGACGCGCCCTCGGCGGGGAGCAGGTCCTCGGGCTGGGCGGCCGCCGTGCCGGGACGCGGCATCGGATCCTCGGGCAACGCGCCTGGGTCGAGCGCGCCGCCGACGTCGGCACCCTCGCCGGCCGCGTACATCGTGTCGCCGGCGCCGTCGATCTGCATGCCGCCGGGATCGGCCGGGCGGACCTTATACGGGCCGGGGTCGGCGGGGATCAGCGGCACGTCCTCGGCATTCACCGCGACCTCGCCCGAGCTGCCGCCCTCGCGCTGGCCCGAGGTGATCGCCCAGACGCCGCCGATGATCAGCGCCAGCAGCGCCGCGAACAGCGCGATGCCGCCGATCAGCTTGCGCTGCGACACCGAGGTCGAAGCCGGGCGCTCCTCCTCGACTTCGGCGAGCCACGGCACATCGTCGTCGTCGTAATCGTCATCGCGGCGCGCCATCAGTGCAGCTCCTCGGCGGGCTCGACCCCCATCACCGCGAGGCCGCTGGCGATAACGTGCCCGACCCCGCGTGCCAGCGCCAGTCGTGCCGCGGTCAGCGCGGCATTGTCCTCGATGACCAGCCGCCGCGACGCATCGTCGTTGCCGCGGTTCCACAGCGAATGGAACGCCGCCGCGAGGTCGCCGAGGTAGAAGGCGATGCGGTGCGGCTCGCGCGTCGCCGCCGCCGCCTCGACGATCCGCGGCCATTGCGCCGCAAAGCGCACCAGCCCCAGTTCCTCGGCATCGAGCAGGGTCAGGTCGGGCTCGGGCAAAACCATGCCCGCTGTCGCCGCGCGCCGCTCGACCGAGCGGATGCGCGCATGGGCGTACTGGACGTAGAAGACCGGATTGTCGCGCGACTGCTCGACGACCTTGGCGAAGTCGAAATCGAGCTGACTGTCGGACTTCTTGGTCAGCATGATGAAGCGCACGACGTCCTTGCCGACCTCGCGCACGACGTCGGCGAGCGTCACGAACGATCCCGACCGCTTCGACATCTTGACCGGCTCGCCGGAACGGAACAACCGAACCATCTGGACGATCTTGACGTCGAGGTTGACGCTGCCGCCGCTCAGCGCCTTGACCGCCGCCTGCATGCGCTTGACGTAGCCGCCGTGGTCCGCGCCGAACAGGTCGACCAGATCGACGAAGCCGCGCCGCAGCTTGTTGTAGTGGTACGCGACGTCGCCCGCGAAATAGGTCCAGCTGCCGTCGGACTTCTTGAGCGCGCGGTCGCTGTCGTCGCCGAAATCGCTGGCGCGGAACAGCGTCTGCGGGCGCGGCTCCCAATCGTCATGACCTTCGCCCTTGGGGGCCTCGAGGACGCCCTCGTAGATCAGCTCCTTCGCGGCCAGATCGTCGAGCGCCGCCTGCACCGCGTCGCCCAGCGAGCTTTCGGCGAAGAACACGTCCTGCCGGATGCCGAGCAGTGCGAGATCGGCGCGGATCAGCTCCATCATCAACGCGACGGTGCGCGTGCGGAACAGAACCAGCCACTCGGTCTCGGGGGCCGCGACGTAGGTGTCACCAAACTCGGCCGCCAGCGCCTGGCCGACGGGGACCAGATAGTCGCCCGGATACAGGCCCTCGGGGATCTCGATGGTCGCCCCAAGCGCCTCGCGGTAGCGCAGGTGCGCCGACCGCGCGAGCGTATCGACCTGCCCGCCCGCGTCGTTGATGTAATATTCGCGCGTCACCGCGAAGCCCGCGAACGCCATCAGGCTGGCGAGCGCATCGCCGACCACGGCGCCCCGGCAATGCCCCATGTGCATCGGGCCCGTCGGGTTCGCCGAGACATATTCGACATTGACCGGCCGCCCCGCGCCCATCGTCGAGCGCCCGTACTCGGTCTTCGCGGTCAGGATGGCGCGCAGCTCGTCCTGCCACTCGCCGGCGCGCAGCCGCAGGTTGAGAAACCCCGGCCCCGCGACCTCGGCCGTCTCGACCTCAGGCAGCCGAGCGAGCTTCTGCGCCAGCGCCATGGCGATATCGCGGGGTTTCATGCCCGCAGGCTTGGCCAGCACCATCGCGGCATTGGTCGACAGGTCGCCGTGCGTCGGGTCCCGCGGCGGCTCGACGGTCACGGCCGACGTGTCGAGCCCCGGCGGCAGATCGCCTGCCGCGACGAGCGCGGCGAGGGCATCGGCGATGTGAAGGGCGTAGCGGTGATAGAGCGAGGTCAAATCAGGTCCTGGGCTGTCGTCGGCAAGCCCGCGCGACGTTGCCGCTTCATAGCGCCGGCAATCGCCGCAGGCGAGTGGCCACCGCTACTCCGCTGCAACGGCGAGGTTCAACTGGTCCATCCAGGCGCGCGTACCGAATCGGCCCTCAAGCAGGCCGCGTACCGAGAAGTCGGTGTCGAGGCGCTCCCAGTGCAGCCCGAAACCGGCGCCCGCGACTTCGACCTCGGCAAGATCGGCCGCACTGGCGTCCCGAAGGCCCTGCGCCAGCCGCGGCGGAAATGCGAAGCTGGTACCGTTGACGAGATCAATGACGATGCGGTCCGCCGCAGCATCATAGCGAGCGGCGCGGGCGCGGGGCTCGGTCGCCAGCATTGCCTCGCCACGTGCCGTCGCGGCGTCGATCTGGGCGTCGGACCAATGCGCGGTCATTCTCCGCTCCCGTGTATCGCCTGCCATGTAGCCAGAAAGTTTGCCTGCTCGTCCCGGATGACATCCATCGCGCGGCGGCGCTGGGCTGTCTTCATCGCGATAGCATAGACAAGTTCGGGCAGGCCGTCAGACCCCGGATGACGACCTTCAATTCGCCGTCCCCACTGACATGGACGTGCGGCGGTTCGTGATCGTCGGTGTAGATTTCAAACCGCAGCCCGTGGGCGCGATGGATGGGTGACCATCGCGCCGCGTTAGGCCGCCTTTTCCTTCAGCGGGACGCGCACCGGCTCCTTGATACCGGCGACGACATCCTTGTCGACGATGACCTCCTCGACATTCTCGAGGCCGGGCAGGTCGAACATCGTGTCGAGCAGGATCGACTCCATGATCGAGCGCAGGCCGCGCGCGCCGGTCTTGCGTTCGATGGCGCGCTTGGCGATCGCCGACAGCGCGTCGATCTCGAAGCTCAGCTTGACGCCTTCCATCTCGAACAGGCGGCCGTACTGCTTCGACAGCGCATTCTTGGGCTCGGTCAGGATCTTGATCAGCGCGGGCTCGTCGAGGTCCTCG
Organism: Glacieibacterium frigidum; assembly: GCF_007097155.1. Classification (GTDB taxonomy): domain Bacteria; phylum Pseudomonadota; class Alphaproteobacteria; order Sphingomonadales; family Sphingomonadaceae; genus Glacieibacterium; species Glacieibacterium frigidum. Next base: position 14,763 of record NZ_VJWA01000001.1, on the reverse strand, counting down.
AGCGTCGCGATCACCGGCAGACGGCCGATGAACTCGGGGATCAGGCCGAAGCGCAGCAGGTCCTCGGGCTCGCACTGACGCAGCATCGCGCCGGTGCGGCGCTCGTCGGGGCCGGCGACATGCGCGCCGAAACCGATCGACTTGCCCTGCAGACGGTCGCCGATGATCTTCTCGAGACCGTTGAAGGCACCGCCGCAGATGAACAGGATGTTCGTCGTGTCGACCTGCAGGAACTCCTGCTGCGGATGCTTGCGCCCGCCCTGCGGCGGCACGGAGGCGGTGGTGCCCTCCATGATCTTGAGGAGCGCCTGCTGGACGCCCTCACCCGACACGTCGCGGGTGATCGAGGGGTTGTCGGCCTTGCGGCTGATCTTGTCGATCTCGTCGATGTAGACGATGCCGCGCTGCGCCCGCTCGACGTTATAGTCGGACGCCTGGAGCAGCTTGAGGATGATGTTCTCGACATCCTCGCCGACATATCCGGCCTCGGTCAGCGTCGTCGCGTCGGCCATCGTGAACGGCACGTCGAGCAGGCGCGCCATCGTCTGGGCGAGCAGGGTCTTGCCGCAGCCGGTCGGGCCGACGAGCAGGATGTTCGACTTCGCCAGCTCGACCTCGGCGCCCTTGGCACCGTGGTTCAGCCGCTTGTAGTGGTTGTGCACCGCGACCGCGAGCACGCGCTTGGCGTGTGCCTGGCCGATGACATAGTCGTCGAGGTGCTTGGCAATCTCACGCGGGGTCGGCACGCCGTCCTTGGTCTTGACCAAAGCCGTCTTGGTTTCCTCGCGGATGATGTCGTTGCACAGCTCGACGCACTCGTCGCAGATGAACACCGTCGGGCCCGCGATCAGCTTGCGGACCTCGTGCTGGCTCTTCCCGCAGAACGAGCAGTAGAGCGTGTTCTTCGAGTCCCCGCCACTCAACTTGGTCATGGGTTTCCTCTCCGGCCGCCAGACAGTCTAGCGGCACACGGCACACGGCGGCAAGCCGCGTATCCGTCACAATAACGCAATAAGCACCGTCATGGGTTAACGGCGCATGAGATAGTCGATTACGCCGCCCGCAGGCCGCCCTCTTCCAAGGGCGCCGGACGCTTGTCGTGGATCGCGTCGATCAGGCCGAAAGCCATCGCTTCCTCGGCCGACATGAACTTGTCGCGGTCCATCGCGCGCTCGATCGTGTCGAGCTCCTGACCGGTATGCTTGGCGTAGAGCTCGTTCAGCGCATGCCGGACACGCAGGATCTCGCGCGCCTGGATCTCGATGTCGGCAGCCATGCCCTGGCTGCCGCCCGACGGCTGATGGATCATGATGCGCGCATTCTTCAGCGCGACTCGCATCCCCGGCTCACCGGCGGCGAGCAGGAAGCTGCCCATCGACGACGCCTGACCGACGCAGACCGTGCCGACCTTGGGGCGGATGTATTGCATCGTGTCGTAGATCGCCATGCCGGCGGTGATCACGCCGCCCGGAGAGTTAATGTACATCGCGATGTCCTTCTTCGGATTCTCCGATTCGAGGAACAACAGCTGCGCGACGATCAGCGAGGCCATGTTGTCCTCGACCTGGCCGGTGACGAAGACGATGCGCTCGCGCAGCAGGCGCGAGAAGATGTCGAAGCTACGCTCGCCGCGGTTCGATTGCTCGATGACCATGGGGACGAGCATGGCGCTGGGGTCGTTCTGGAAGGGCATGAAGGCTCCGCTGGGCTGAACCGACAACATCGGCGCGAACGGGCCTGCGTTCAAGCCCCCCGCCCGCGCCGCCCGCTCGCGGTCACGCAGCGGGGTCGGCGGCCTTCTTCGTGCGCTTGGGCTTCACCGCGGCGACGGGCTCGTCGCTGAGCGTCGCCTCGGGGCTGGCAGGGCCGGCATCGGCGAGCTGCGGCTCGGCCGCGGTCTCGACCTTGGGCTTCTTGGCGCGCGGTGCCTTGGCGGGCTTGGCGGCGACGGCGGGCGCCTCGTGCGCGTGATCATGGCCGTGGTCGTGATCGTGATTGCAGTCGGGACCATGGACGTGGCCGGGTGTCTCGTCGTCGCTCTCGATCTCGGCGGTCAGCGCCTCGCGCGTCACGTTGCGCTCGGTGATCGTCGCCTTGCCGATCAGGTAATCGACGACCTTGTCCTCGTAGAGCGGCGCGCGCAGCTGGGCGGCCGCTATCGCATTCTCCTGGAAATACTTGACGACCTGCTGCTGCTCGTTGGGGTAGCGGCTGGCCTCCTGCGCGATCAGGCGGTTCATCTCGGCCTGGGTGACGACGACGCCGCCCTGCTGGCCGATCTCCGACAGCAGCAGGCCCAGGCGCACGCGACGTTCGGCGATGCGGCGGTAATCGCCGCGCTCGGTCTCGATGCGCGCCATCGCCTCGTCCTTGTCGGCCTCGTGGCTCGCTTCGTGCTCGAGCTGCTGCCAGATCTGCTCGAACTCGGCGTCGACCATCGACTGCGGCACCGCGAAGTCGTGGTTGGCGGCCAGCGTGTCGAGCAGCTTGCGCTTCATGTGGGTGCGCGTCAGCCCCTCGAGCTCGCTGGTCAGCTGATCCTTCAGGATCTCCTTCAGCCCGTCGAGGCTGTCGAGGCCCAGCGACTTGGCGAACTCGTCGTCGAGCGCGCCTTCGGCGGCGGTCTGCACCTCGTTGACGGTGACCGCGAACTCGGCGGCCTTACCCTTGAGGGTCGCGACGTTGTAATCCTCGGGGAAGGTCACCTTGACGGTGCGCTCGTCGCCCGCCTTGGCGCCGATCAGCTGCTCCTCGAAACCGGGGATGAGCTGGCCCGCACCGAGCACGATGCGCTGGCCGAGGCCCTTGCCGCCGTCGAATTCCTTGCCGTTCACCGAGCCGACGAAGTCGACCAGCACCGCGTCGCCATCGGCGGCGGCATGGTCGGCGGGGGCGGCCTCGAACTGCTTCTGCTGGTCGCGCAGGCGGTTCAGCGCGGAGTTCAGCTCCTCGTCCGACGGCTCGACGATCAGCTTCTCGAGCGTCAGGCCCTCGATGTTCGGCGTCTCGATCGTCGGCAGGACTTCGAGCGCGACGTTGAAGTCGATGTCGTCGTTGACCGCACCGTCGCTGGTCAGGTCGACCTGCGGCTGCATCGCGGGGCGCAGGTTATGCTCGCTGAGGAGCTGCTGGACGCTCTCGTTGACCGCGGCCTGGACAGCCTCGCCGCGCAGCGCCTGGCCGTGCATCTTCTTGACGAGGTTGAGCGGCACCTTGCCGGGGCGGAAGCCGGGCATCTTGACCTGCTTCGCGACCTCGACCGCCTTGGCGTCGATCTTGGCGGTCAGCGCGGCGGCCGGGATGTGCACGCTATACTCGCGGCGAAGGCCCTCGTTCAACGTCTCGGCAATGCGCATCTGGCAACTCGTCTGGTTTTGGGAGCGACGGTGTGGTGCGGGCGAAGGGACTCGAACCCCCACATCTTTCGATACTGGTACCTAAAACCAGCGCGTCTACCAATTCCGCCACGCCCGCAGGGGTGAAGAGCGGCGGTCAATAGCCAAGCCGCGCGGTGAGGGCAAGGCGCGCGGTCAGAGCAGCCACAGCCGGATCAGCCAGCCGACCGCGCCCAGTGCCGCGACGCTCGCCGCCCAGATGCCGACGAACCACGCGAGTTGGCGCGCCTTCAATGCCAAAGCCTCAATGATAGCCCTCGTGGCCGACCTTGCCGCGGAACACCCAGTAGGCATAGGCCGAGTAGGCGATGATGACCGGCACCATCACCGCGGTGCCGACCAGCATGAACATCTGGCTCTTGGCGGGGGCCGCGGCCTGCCAGATCGTGATCTCGCCGGGGACGAGATAGGGGAACATGCTGACCCCCAGCCCGATGAAGCTGAGCAGGAACAGCGCCAGCGCAAGGAGGAACGGCGCGAGCTCCGCCCGCTTGGAAAGCGCGCGGAAGAAGCCCAGCGCCGCGGCACCCGCGAGCAGCGGGATCGGCGACAGGACATAGATGCCGGGCGCGCTGAACCAGCGCTTGTAGTACTCGGCCTCGAGGAAGGGCGTCGCGAGGCTGACCGCGACGACCGCCACCGAGGTGCCGATGCCGAACAGCCAGGCGAGGCGGTACGCACGGTCCTGCAGCTCGTTTTCGGTGCGATAGATCAGCCAGCACGCGCCGAGCAGGCCGTAGCCGATGACCACCGACGCGCCGCACAACAGGCTGAAGGGCGACAGCCACTCCCACCACAGGCCCGAATAGCTGCGCCCCTCGACCGAGATGCCCTGCAGCACCGCGCCGAGCACGACCCCTTGCGTGAAAGCCGCGACGACCGAGCCCGCGAAGAAGGCGAAATCCCAGATCGGCTGGCGGGTCGTCCGCCAGCGGAATTCGAACGCGACGCCGCGGAACACCAGCCCGAGCAGCATCGCGATCAGCGGCACGTACACCGCCGGCAGGATGATCGCGTACGCCAGCGGGAACGCCGCCATCAGCCCGCCGCCGCCGAGGATCAGCCAGGTCTCGTTGCCGTCCCACACCGGCGCGACCGAGTTCATCGTCGCGTCGCGCTGCTGCCCCGGATCGAGCAGCGGGAACAGGATGCCGATACCGAGGTCGAAGCCGTCCATCACGACGTAGGCGAACACTGCGAACGCCAGGATGCCCGCCCAGATCACCGTCAGGTCGAAGTCGAAACCGAGGCCCATGCTATTCGGCCGGATGCGCGACGGCGTCGGGGTTCTGCCCCGGTGCCGGCGTGATGCCCGCGGTGCGCGTCGGCCCGCCCTGCGGCACGCCGGTCTCGCCGGGATGCGGGGCATGGCCCATCAGCTTGACGATGAACCAGGTGCCGACGCCGAAGACGACGAAATAGACGAGCACGAAGGCGGTCAGCGACGCCGCCACCGCCGGCGCACCGACCGGCGACACCGAATCGGCGGTCCGCATCAGGCCGTAGACGGTATAGGGCTGGCGGCCGACCTCGGTCGTCACCCAGCCGCACAGCACCGCGACGAAGCCGCTCGGCCCCATCGCCAGCGCGGCGCGGTGCAGCCACGGCCAGTCGAACAATTTGCCGCGCAGCCGCGCGAGCAGGCTCCACGCGCCCAGCCCCAGCATCAGCACGCCGATGCCGACCATGACGCGGAAGGTCCAGAACACGATCTCGACCGGCGGCCACTCGGTGCGCGGGAAGGCGTCGAGCCCTTCGAGCGGGGCGTCCATGTCGCCCTTCAGCACCCATGATCCGAGCTTCGGGATCTCGACCGCATGGCGCACGACCCCCGCCTCGCTGTCGGGAATGCCGAACAGGGTCAGCGGCGCACCGTCGGGGTAGGATTTGTAATTGCCCTCCATCGCGGCGATCTTGGCGGGCTGGTACGCGAGCGTATTCTCGCCCTGCGCGTGCCCCGCGACGATCTGCAGCGGCGCGACGAGCGCGGCCATCCACATCGCCATCGAGAACATGACGCGCGCGCCTTCGGTATTGTGCTCGGGGTCGCGCCGGCCTTTCAGCAGGTGCCACGCCGCGACGCCGCCGACGACCAGCGCGGTGGTCAGGTACGCCCCAAGCACGGTGTGGACGAGGCGGTAGGGCATCGACGGGTTGAAGATGATCGTCCACCAGTCGAGCGGCACGAACTGCCCGACCTCGTTAAAGGCATGGCCCTGCGGCGTGTGCATCCAGCTGTTGACGACGATGATCCAGAACGCCGAGATCGCCGTGCCGACCGCCACCGCACACGTCGCGGCGAAGTGCAGCTTCTTGCCGACGCGCTGCATGCCGAACAGCATGACGCCCAGGAACCCGGCCTCCAGGAAGAAGGCGGTCAGCACCTCGTAGGCCATCAGCGGGCCGATCACCGGGCCGGCCTTGTCGCTGAACACCGACCAGTTGGTGCCGAACTGGTACGACATGACGATGCCCGACACGACGCCCATCGCAAAGGCGATCGCGAAGATCTTCAGCCAGTATTTGAACAGGTTGAGATAGACGTCGCGCCCCGTCCACAGCCACAGCCCCTCCAGCACCGCGAGGAACGACGCCAGCCCGATCGAAAAGGCCGGGAAGATGAAGTGAAACGAGATGGTGAACGCGAACTGCGCGCGGGCGAGGTCGAGCGCGGAGATGCCTTCGAACATGGTGGCGCGCATAGCACAGTGCGGCCGCGCACCCTTGTCCAAAGTTGTCGCGCCCGGCGGCATCGTGCATCACCTCCGCCCATGTCGATCGATCTCGAAATCGCGCGCGCCGCGACGCTGCGGCCCATTGCCGATATCGCCGCCGAAGCGGGCATTCCGGCCGCCGGCCTCGACCATTACGGCCACCACATCGCCAAGCTGACGCGGCCCTATCTCGACAGCCTCGCAAGCCGCCCCGCGGGCCGCCTGATCCTCGTCACCGCGATCAACCCGACCGCGGCGGGCGAGGGCAAGACGACGACCACCATCGGGCTGGGCGACGCGCTCAACCGCATCGGGCGGCGCGCGGTCATCGCGCTGCGCGAGCCGTCGCTGGGCCCGGTGTTCGGGCGCAAGGGCGGCGCGACCGGCGGCGGCCATGCGCAGGTCGTGCCGATGGAGCGCATCAACCTGCACTTCACCGGCGATTTCCACGCGATCACCAGCGCCCACAACCTGCTGAGCGCGATGATCGACAACCAGCTCTACTGGGGCGGCAGCGCGCTCGACCCGCGCAAGGTGACGTGGCGGCGCGTCCTCGACATGAACGATCGTGCGCTGCGCCGGGTCGTGCTGGGCCTCGCCGACGGCCCGGCGCGCGAGACGGGGTTCGACATCACGGTGGCGAGCGAGGTCATGGCGGTGCTGTGCCTCGCCGCCGACCCCGCCGACCTGATCGCGCGCCTGTCGCGCATCGTCGTCGGGCGGACGGCGGACAACGCGCCGGTGACCGCGGGCGACCTGCATGCCGCGGGCGCGATGGCGGCGCTGCTCGCCGATGCGATCCAGCCCAACCTCGTCCAGACGCTGGGCGGCTCGCCTGCGCTGATCCACGGCGGGCCTTTCGCCAATATCGCGCACGGCTGCAATTCGGTGATCGCGACGCGCGCCGCGCTCGCGCTCGGCGAGTTCGCGGTGACCGAAGCCGGGTTCGGCGCCGACCTCGGGGCGGAGAAATTCCTCAACATCAAGTGCCGGTCGAGCGGGCTGGCACCGTCGTGCGCCGTCGTCGTCGCGACGGTGCGCGCGCTCAAGCTCCAGGGCGGCGACGCGCTCGACCCGCTGGCGGCGGGGTTCGCCAACCTCGCGCGCCATGTCGAGAACCTGCAGCGGTTCGGGCTGCCGGTGGTCGTCGCGATCAACGCCTTCACGGGCGACACCGCCGACGAGCATCGCTCGCTGATCGACGCCTGCGCCGCGATGGGGGTCGAGGCGCACATCTGCACGCACTGGGCCGACGGCGGCGCGGGGGCGGAGGGGCTGGCGCGCGCGGTGGCTGCGGCGGCAGACGCGCACGATGCGCCGCTCAGCCTGACCTACGCCGACGACCTGCCGCTCGCCGACAAGATCCGCGCCGTCGCGCGCACGATCTACCGCGCCGCCGATGTCGCGTTCAGCGCGGGCGCGACGCGTGACCTCGCGCGCTTCGAGGCCGAGGGGCACGGGCGCCTGCCCGTTTGCATGGCGAAGACGCCGTACAGCTTCACGGCCGACGAGAAACTCCACGGCGCGCCCTCGGGCTTCGTGCTGCCGGTGGACAGCGTGCGGCTGGCGGCGGGTGCGGGGTTCGTCGTCGCGCTGTGCGGCAGCGTCAACACCATGCCCGGTCTTCCGCGCGTGCCCGCCGCGGCGCGCATTTCGCTGGGCGCGGACGGGCGGATCGAGGGGCTGTCCTAGGCCGCCGACAGGCCGGTGATCGTGCGGACGCCGTCGACCTCGCCGAAGTGCGCGACGACGCCGAAGGCCGCGCGCAGCGTCTCGGGGGTCAGCACGTCGCCGACCGCCCCCGCTGCGATCACGCGGCCGCCGTCGAGGATCACCGCATCGTCGGCGAAGCGCGCCGCCAGCCCGAGGTCGTGGAGCACGACGATCACCCCCGCGCCCGCCGCCGCGGCGTCGCGCAGCCGCGCGCACATCGCTAGCGCGTGCGCGGGGTCGAGGCTGGCGAGGGGTTCGTCCGCCAGCAGCCAGTCGGGCTGACCGGCCAGCACGCGCGCAAGCAGCACCCGCCCGCGCTCGCCGCCCGACAGCGTGCCGACGACGCGGGTGGCGAGGTGCGCGGTATCGGTGGCGAGGAGCGCGGCATCGACCGCCGCCTGGCCGGTGGCGGTGCGCTCGTCGCGGTGCGCGAAGCGGCCGAGACCGACGAGGCTGCGCACGTCGATGTCCCAGTGAACCTCGGCGGTTTGCGGCAGCAGGCCGATGCGGCGCGCGCGGTCGCGGAGCGGCAGGCTCGCGACCGCCTCGCCGTCGAGCGTCGCCGTCCCCGCGTCGGGCGTGCGCAGCCCCGCCAGAACGCCGAGCAGGGTCGACTTGCCCGCCCCGTTCGGCCCGAGCAGCGCGGTGACGCGGCCGCGCGCGAAGCTCGCGTCGACCCCGTCCAGCACGCGCGTGCCGCCGAGGCTCAGCGTGACGCCCGCCGCCCTCATGCCAGCGTCCGGCGCAGGCGGAGCAGCAGCCACAGGAAGAATGGCCCGCCGCACAGCGCCATCGCGATGCCCAGCCGCAGCTCGCCGACGGTCGGCGCGGCACGGACCAGCGCGTCGGCCACGACGAGCAGCAGCGCGCCGCCGATCGCCGAGGGCAGCAGCGTCGCCGACGGCCGCCCGCCGACGAGGCCCCGCACCAGATGCGGCACGATCAGCCCGACGAAGCCGATGACCCCGGCGGCCGCGACGCTCGCCCCGACGCACAGTCCGACGCCGATGACGACCTGCGCGCGCAAACGATGCTCGTCGAGGCCGAGCGAGCGGGCCGCGGTCTCCCCCAGCGTCAGCGCATCGAGGCCGCGCGCCGCGGTCGCCAGCACGGCTGCGCCGGCCGCGGTCAGCGGCAGCGCGAGCTTCACGTCGTCCCAGCTGCGGTCGGACAGCGCGCCCATCAGCCACAGCACGATCTCCGACGCGGCGAACGGCGTCGGCGCGAGGCTGATCGCGAGCGCGGTCAGCGACGCCGCGATGCTCGACACCATGACGCCCGCCAGCGTGAACAGCACGAGGCTCGGCGACCGCCCGCTGAGCAAGGCCAGCAGTGCCATGGTGACGCCCGCGCCGATCAGCGCGAACACGGGCAGCAAAGTCGCCGACGCCATGCCGAAGAACAGCGCGCACACCGCCCCGAGCGCGGCGCCCGCCGACACGCCGAACAGGCCGGGATCGGCGAGCGGATTGCGCAGATAGCCCTGCATCGCCGCCCCCGACACGCCCAGCCCCGCGCCGATGATCGCGGCGAGCAGGATGCGGGGCGCGCGCAGCTCGGCGACGATCGCGAAGCGCGGATCGCCAAAGTCCCACGCCGCGGCGGGCAGCCAGATCTTGCCCGCCATCAGGGCGAGCAGCATCGCGGCGACGAGGGCGACGGCGAGAAGGAGGTTGAGGCGCCCCTCCCCGTGGGGAGGGGCGAGAGACGGCGCAGCCGGCCCGGGGGTGGGTCTAATCACGCGCCGCGCCTGTGGCAGGGAGCGATGCCCGCGCAGCACGCAGCACCGCCAGCGCCTCGGGGATCGCCGGGCCGCCGCACCACAGCAGGCGTGGGGCAAAAGCCTTCACCGCGACGCGGGTGCGCAGGTCGCGCAGCACCGGGTGGCCGAGCAGCCGGTCGGTCGCACCCGGCGTCGTGAACAGCACGCGCGGCGGACGGGCGACGAGATACTCGAGCCCCAGCACGTCCCATTGCGACAGGCCGAGGGTCGCGCTGAAATTGCTGAACCCCGCATGGCGCAGCAGGTCGTCGGCAAGCGTCCCTGCGCCGGGTACCATGCCGCCCCCCTGCCAGATCAGCGCCGGGACAGGCGCGGCGGTAACCGGTGTCAGCGCCGCCTCGATGTCCCGCGCCAGCGTCTCGCCTCGGGCGGGCTGCCCGGCGACCGTCGCGATGCTGCGGACCTGTGCGACGCTCTCGGCGATGCTTGTCGGCACCGGATATTTGACCAGCCGGATGCCGAGGCGGGCCAGCACGCTCGACGTCGCGGGGTCGACGTGGCCGCCCGCGATGACGATGTCGGGGGCGAGTGCGACGATCTGATCGGTCGCCGAGGTCGAGGGGAAGCGCCGCGCCACGCCAAGCGGAATCGAGGTGGCGCGGGGGTCGTGCGAATAATGGCTGATCGCCGCGATCTGCCGTGCATCGGCGACGCGCACCAGCACGGCATCGATGCACGGGTTGATCGACACGATACGGGGCGCCCGCGCCGCCACCGGCGACGCGAGCAGCAGCGCGAGGGCCGCGACCCGGATCAATAGCGCAGCCGGACGCCCGCATGGGCACTGCGGCCCGGCGTGCCATAGCCGAAGGCGGTCGCGTAATTCGCGTCTAAGGCGTTCTCGACGCGGCCATACACCTCGATGTTCGCGGTCACCGGAAACGCCGCGCGGATGTCCGCCAGGACATACGACTCGAGCCGCCGCGTGTTGGCGGCGTTGTCGAAGCTGTCGCCAACGTGGCTGAGCGTCGCGCCCGTCGTCAGGCCGAACGGCCAGACATAATCGAGGGTGACATTGGCGCTGTGTGCCGGGCGACGTGCCAGGCGGCGCCCGAAGTTGGCGCTGCCGGGGCTGCGGTTCTCGGCCTTCAGGTAGGTGTAGTTCGCCCCCAGCCGCAGCGCATCGACGGGCCGTGCCGCGAGCCCGACCTCGACCCCGCGCGAGCGGGCGCGGGCGACGTTGTCGTAGGTGCCGAACGGCCGGCCGACGCAGATCGGCGACGCGACGCCGAAGCACGACACGAAGTCGATCAGGTCGCGCGAGCGCCGGTCGAACCAGGTCGCCGACGCCTCCAGCCGCCCGTCGAGCGCGCTTTGCGTAACGCCCGCATCCCAGCCGCGGGCACGTTCGGGGGCGAGCGTCGCGTTGCCGTATTCGCCGACGAGCTGGTACAAAGTCGGCGCCTTGAAGCCCTCGCTGTAGCTGGCGCGCAGCGTCGTCGTGGCGATCGTCCAGACCGCGCTCCCCGCCACCGTCGTCGCGCCGCCGAAGCGGTCATGATCGTCGTGTCGGATGCCCGCGGTCGCGGTCAGGCCGGCGACGGGCGTCACGCCGATCTGGCCGTAGACGCTGTCGATGCGCGCGCGGTCGCGGTCGGGGGTGCCGAAGCTCAATGTCCGCAGCTTCGAGGTCTCGCGCTCGGCCCCGAAGGTCGCGGTGGCGACGCCCAGGTCGGCGACGCCCTGGTATTCGAAGCGCTCGTTGCGACCGACGCTGCTGAACGTCTCGCGGGTAAAGCCGTCGGGGTCGAAATTGTCGCGGTCGGTGTCGGTGTAGGCGAAGCCCAGGCGGTTCTTCAGCCTGCCGCCGAACAGCGCGATGTTGGCGCCGGCATAGCCGACGATCTCCTCGACCCGCCCGTATTCGCGCGTGTCGCCGAACGCGAAGGTCGGCGGTGCGAACCCGTCGAAATCGGCGCGACCGTTGGAATAGTAGCCGCGCAGGTCGAGGCTGATCGCGTCGCTGAACGTCGCCACGACTTTCGCATTGGCGCCGTAGTTGCGGTACCCATCGCGCTCCGCACCCTTGTCGAACGCCGAGAAGCCGTCGGTGCGGTAGTACCCTGCACCGCCGCTGATCGCCAGCGGACCCGCGGTGCCGCTGACGTTCGCCACCGCCTGTGCGGTGTCGCGCCCGCCGTACTCGGCGCGGGCGTTGATGATCAGGTCGGCGCTCGGCGGGATGGTGATCAGGTTCACGACGCCGCCGATCGCCTGGCTGCCCCACAGCACCGACGAGGGGCCGCGCAGCACCTCGATGCGGTCGATATTGCCGGTCAGCAGATTGCCGAAGTCGAACCCGCCGCCGGGCGAGGCGGGGTTGTTGAGCTTGACCCCGTCGATCAGCGCGACGGTCTGGTCGCTCTCGGCACCGCGGATGAACACCGACGCGACGCCCCCCGGCGGGCCGTTGCGCGCGACGGTGACGCCGGGCGTGGTGCGCAACAGGTCGGCGACGACCTGCGTCTGGCGGGTGCGGATCTCGACGCTGTCGAGGACGGTGACCGACTGGCCGACGCGCGACAGCGGCTCGGGCGAGCGGGTCGCGGTGACGACGATGGTCTCGGCGGAGGAATCGGAAACGGGAACGGCGGCCGCAACTGTGGCGGCGGCGAGCAATAGCATGGGCACGGGGCAGACTCCTGACGACAACCGGGCGGTCAGGCCCGGTCTTGCTTGTCGCCACGCGAGGGTGCTCCCCCGATCACGCGCAAGTACCCCGTGCGCACGAAGGGCCGACCGCGCCGGGCAGGTCTCCTGGCTCCCGGGTCAGCACGGACCGCTCCGCCTTCCCGGGCCGGAACCCAGTGGCATGTGGAGCGACCGCTCGCCGGTCACAGTTGCGGGGGCAGCCCCGGATTACGGCCCTTGCGAGGCCGCTTCCGGGTTCCCTTTTCATCCCGTTGCCGGGAACCTGACGCGAGCGCGGTCTTACGGCTGGCACGGCGGCGGGGCAAGGGGTGCTGGACCGGGGCGCGTCCGCGTGCAAGATCGCCCATAGGGCGACGGAGGGACACGGGGCGTGCAGTTGCTGGGGGAGTTCAGGCGGCGGGGGGTGTTGCGCGTCGCCGCGACCTATCTCGTCGTCGCCTGGCTCGTGCTGGAGGTCGGCGGCCTGCTGACCAACATCCTCGAGCTGCCGTCGGCGACGATGAAGGTGCTGCTCGGCGCGCTGGTGCTGGGCTTTCCGCTGGCACTCGGCGGGGCGTGGTACTTCCGGATGACCGCGTCGGGCCTGTCGGCGCACGACATCGCGCTGCCCGATACCGCCGCGGCGATTCCGGGCGGGCACGACGGCGGCACCGCCGGGCGCTTCGATCCGCTGCCGATCATCGTCGGCGTGCTGACGCTGGGTGCGCTGATCGTCCTGGTCTTCACCCGCCTCACCGGCGAGCCCGCAAAGCCGCCCGCGCCGACCATCGCCGCCCCCGCCGCGGCGCCGCCCAACAGCATCGCGGTGCTGCCCTTCGACAATCTGAGCGGCGATCCCGGCCAGGCGTTCTTCTCCGACGGCATGGCCGAGGAGCTGCGCGGCGCGCTGTCGGGGGTCGGCGGGCTCAGGGTTGCGGCGCGCACCTCGTCGAACGCGTTTCGTGCTTCGACCGAAGGGGTCGGCGCAGTGGCGAAAAAGCTGGGCGTTGCGCACGTGCTCGACGGCAGCGTCCGCCGCTCGGGGAACGTCGTCCGCGTCTCGGCGCAGCTGATCGACGCACGCACGGGGTACGAACAATGGTCGCAGACCTATGACCGCGAGGTCAGCGACGTCTTCGCAATCCAGACCGAGATCGCGCGCACCGTCACCGACGCGTTGAAGATCCGCCTGCTGCCGCGCGAGGCGCAGCGGCTGGCCGAAGGCGCGACCGGATCGATCGAGGCGCACGACGCATACCTGCGCGGCCGCCAGCTGTTCGACCTGTCGGGGGACGAGGCGACCTACCGCGCCGCGCTCGCGCAGTTCGACACCGCGATCGCCGCCGATCCGCGCTATGCCGCCGCGCACGCCGCGCGCGCCCGCACGCTGACGACGATCGCGTCGCAGTTCCTGACCCTCGACGCCGTGCCGCCGGTCAGCGCCGCCGCCCTCGCCGCCGCCGACCGCGCCGTCGCGCTCGCCCCCGGGCTGGCGGAGGCGCAGTCGGCGCTGGCGTATGTCCGCCAGTCGCGCCTCGACCTGCGCGGCGCGCGCGAGGCGTACGAGCGCAGCATCGCGGCGGGCGGCGGCGATGCCGACATCCTGATCCGCTACGGCACCTTCAACGTCCGCGCCGGCGACATGGCGAAGGGCATCGCGGCGCTGGAAAAGGCCGTCGCGCTCGACCGCTTCAACCCGCGCGCGTGGAAGTTCCTGGGCCTCGGCCTTTACAATGCGCGGCGCTATGCCGAGGCGCTGCCGCGCCAGCGCGAGGCGCTGCGCCTGTCGCCCGCGCTGCAGTCGGGCCACGCGGTGATCGGCGACACGCTGCTGATGATGGGCGACGCGAAGGCCGCCCGCGCCGAATATGTGGTCGAGCCGCAGGGCTGGGCGCGGCTGACCGGCCTGGCGATCGTCGAGCGCCGCCTGGGCAACGCCGCCGCCGCCGACGCGGCTTTCCGCCAACTGGTGGCCGAGAACGGCGATAGCGCGATCTACCAGCAGGCGCAGGTGCGCGCGCAATGGGGTGACCGCGCGGGCGCGCTGGCGGCGCTGGAGCGGGCGCGCGCGGTGCGCGATCCGGGACTGTATTACGCCCGCCACGACCCGCTGCTGGACCCCGTGCGCAAGTCGCCGCGCTTCGCCGCGCTGCTCGCGTCGCTGTCCGCCTAGGCGGGCGCGTAACGGCGTGATAGCGTCGGCGTCAGGCGCTTCGTGGGGGAGCGTCGGGAGCCCAGAACCATGTCGATCAAGACCATCCTGTTCGTTTCCGCCGCCGGCCTCGCGCTGACCGCCTGCGGCCGGCCCGCCGCCGAGCCGACCGCCACGACGCCCGCGACGACGACCGAAGCGATGACGACCGAGACCCCCGTCACGCCGCCCGCCGAAGCTGCGGCAACCGAGGCGGCAACCGCCGAAGCCTCGGCGCCTCCGGCCACCGAGACCACCGAGCCCGCCGCCGACCCGGCCGCCGACTCCGCCGGCGCGCGCAAGAGCATCGACAACTAGCCCTTGCTGCCCCTCCCT